>NZ_JBEPOC010000001.1:0-2400000 GCF_040546585.1 Marmoricola sp. OAE513
AGGGGCCGGTGTCCTCGAGCGCGGCAGCGAGCCGTGCCGCGAACTTCTCCGGCGAATTCGCGATCTTGATCGCCGCACGACCGCGCTTGTTCAAGGTCGCGTTCTGGGCGCCGTACGGGCCCTCGAAGTCCAGGTAGTCGGCGGTCCCGGCGTCGGTGATGATGTCGGTGTCGAAGACCCCGGTAACGAGCACCGAGACCCCGATGCCGAACGGCGAGACCTCGGCAGCCAGGGACTCCGCCCAGCGCTCGACGGCACCCTTCGCGGCCGAGTACGCCGCGATGATCGGCATCCCGCGCACGCCGCCCGCGCTCGAGATCATCACGACCCGGCCCGCGCCGACCGCCCGCATCGACGGCAGCAGCCGCTTGGTCAGCGCCACCGGTCCGAACAGGTGGGTGCCGAACATGTCGCGCCAGACCTGGTCGGGGAGCTCCTCGACCGTGCCGGCAGCCGCGATCCCTGCGTTGTGCACCACCGCGAACGGAGCGCCCACCCGGCTGACGATCTCCTCCGCGGCATCAGCCACCGAGGCCTCGTCCAGCAGGTCGAGCCGCACCCCGATCAGCCGCGGGTCGTCGGCGGACGCACCCGTGGCAGCACGCAGCGCGACCATCGCCGGCTCGAGCGACCGGACCGCAGCCACGACCTGCCAGCCCTGCTGGTAGAGGTACGTGGCCGACGCGAAGCCGAGACCGCGGGACGCACCGGTGATGACGACGCTGCGCGGCTTGCTCATGGCAGGCTCAGAGCACCGGCATCGAGTAGAACCGGCAGATGCCGCCGAACTCGTCGGCCTGCAGGCTCGCGCCGCCGACCAGGGCGCCGTCGACGTCCGGCTTCTGCATGATGCCCGCGACGTTGCTGGCCTTCACCGAACCGCCGTACAGGATCCGGAGGCCGGCGGCGGCGTCCTCGCCGAAGACCTCGGAGACCCGGGCACGCAGGGCTGCGCACACCTCCTGGGCATCCTCGGGCGTGGCGACCTCCCCGGTGCCGATCGCCCAGACGGGCTCGTAGGCGACGACCAGCTCGGCGACCTGGGCCGCACTGAAACCGGCCAGCGACCCGTCGAGCTGCTCGACGGTGTACTCGACGTGGGTTCCGGCCTGGCGGATCTCCAGGCCCTCGCCGACGCAGACGATCGGCGTGATGCCGGCCGCGAGCGCCTTGTGGGCCTTGGTGTTGACCAGGGCGTCGGTCTCGCCGTGGTACTCGCGACGCTCGGAGTGCCCGACGACGACGTAGGAGCAGCCGAGCTTGGCCAGCATCGACGCCGAGATCTCACCGGTGTAGGCACCGTCGTCGTGCGTGGAGATGTCCTGGGCGCCGTACTTGATGGCCAGCTGGCCACCGTCGACCGTGGTCTGCACGGAGCGGATGTCGGTGAACGGCGGCACCACGACGACCTCGACGGCGCCGAAGTCGTGTTTCTTGTCGGCCAGCCCGAGGGCGAGCTTCTGCACCAGGTGCACGGCCTCGTGGTGGTTGAGGTTCATCTTCCAGTTGCCCGCCATCAGGGGCGTGCGGGTGGTGCTGGCCATCGTTCTGCCTCTCAGGAAAGGACGTCGATTCCGGGGAGCGCCTTGCCCTCCAGGTACTCCAGCGACGCGCCACCGCCGGTCGAGATGTGACCGAACTGCTCGTCGGCGAACCCGAGAGCGCGGACGGCCGCGGCGGAGTCGCCGCCGCCGACGACGGAGAGCCCGTCGACCGTGGTCAGGGCCTGCGCCACCGCGCGGGTGCCGGCCGCGAAGGCGGCCTGCTCGAAGACGCCCATCGGGCCGTTCCAGAACACCGTGCGGGCATCGGCCAGAGCGGCGGCGAAGGCCTTGCCGGACTCGGGACCGATGTCCAGTCCCATCGCGCCGTCAGGGATCTGGTCGGCCGGGACCACCCGTGCCGAGGCCTCGTCCCCGAACGCGTCGGCGACCACGATGTCGGTCGGCAGGACGAGCTTCACGCCCAGCTTCTTCGCCCGCTCGTGGTACTCCAGGCAGACCGGGATCTGGTCCTCCTCGAGCAGCGAAGCACCGACGTCGTGGCCCAGCGCCGCGAGGAAGGTGAACACCATCCCGCCGCCGATCAGCAGGCTGTCGGCCTTGTCCAGCAGGTTGTCGATCACGGCCAGCTTGTCGGAGACCTTCGAGCCGCCGAGCACGACCACGTAGGGACGCTCCGGGGTCTCGGTCAGACGCTTCAGCACGTCGATCTCCGCAGCGACGAGCGATCCCATCGCGTGCGGGAGCCGCTCCGCGACGTCGTACACCGACGCCTGCTTGCGGTGCACCACCCCGAAGCCGTCGCTGACGAACGCGTCCGCCAGGTCGGCCAGCTGGTCGGCGAAGGCGCCGCGCTCGGCGTCGTCCTTGCTCGTCTCACCCGCGTTGAACCGGACGTTCTCCAGCAGCGCGACTCCCCCGTCCGGCAGGTCCGCGACCGCCGTACGGGCGCTGTCGCCCACGGTGTCGGTGGCGAACGAGACCGGGGTGCCGAGGAGCTCACCGAGGCGCGCTGCCACCGGCTCCAACGAGTACGCCGGGTCCGGCTCGCCCTTCGGCCGACCGAGGTGCGCCGCCACGACCACCCGGGCGCCCGCGTCGCGGAGCGCCTGGATGGTGGGGATGCTGGCCCGGATCCGGCCGTCGTCGGTGATCTTCTTGTCCGCGTCCAGCGGCACGTTCAGGTCCGAGCGGACCAGGACGCGCTTGCCGCGCAGATCACCGAGCGATGCGATCAGGTGGGACGTCCGAGCCATCTCAGAGAGTGGAGCTGACGTGCGTGATCAGGTCGGCGAGGCGGTTGGAGTAGCCCCACTCGTTGTCGTACCAGCCGACGACCTTGACCTGGTTGCCGATGACCTTGGTCAGGGGCGCGTCGAAGATGCACGACGACGGGTCGGTCACGATGTCGGAGGAGACGATCGGGTCGGTGGAGTACTTGAGGAACTTGCCGTCGGCAGCCTTCTCGATCGCGGCGTTGACCTCCTCGACGGTGGTCTCGCGACCCGCCTCGAAGGTGAGGTCGGTGGCGGAACCCGTCGGGGTCGGGACGCGGAGGGCGTAACCGTCGAGCTTGCCCTTCAGCTCGGGCAGGACGAGGCCGATCGCCTTGGCGGCACCGGTGCCCGTCGGCACGATGTTGATCGCCGCGGCACGGGCACGGCGCAGGTCGCTGTGGATGTTGTCCTGCAGGTTCTGGTCCGCGGTGTACGCGTGGATGGTCGTCATCAGGCCCTTGACGATGCCGAACTCGTCGTTGAGCGCCTTGGCCATCGGGGCGAGACAGTTGGTCGTGCAGGACGCGTTGGAGATCACGTGGTGTGCGGCCGGGTCGTACAGCTCGTGGTTCACGCCCATCACGATGGTGATGTCCTCGTTGGAGGCCGGGGCGGAGATGATGACCTTCTTGGCGCCGGCGTCGATGTGCGCCTTCGCCTTGGTCGCGTCGGTGAAGAAGCCGGTGGACTCCACGACGATGTCGACGCCGAGGTCACCCCACGACAGGTCGGCAGGGTTGCGCTCCGCGGAGACGACGATCTTCTGGTCGCCCACGAGGATGGTGGAGCCGTCGACGCTGACGTCGGCGTC
The DNA here is from genome assembly GCF_040546585.1 of Marmoricola sp. OAE513. Taxonomy (NCBI): domain Bacteria; kingdom Bacillati; phylum Actinomycetota; class Actinomycetes; order Propionibacteriales; family Nocardioidaceae; genus Marmoricola; species Marmoricola sp. OAE513. The sequence continues at coordinate 3,591 of NZ_JBEPOC010000001.1, forward strand.
CAGGCGTCCGAGGATCGAGTCGAACTTGAGCAGGTGCGCCAGTGCCTTCGGATCGGTCAGGTCGTTGACGCCGACGATCTCGATGTCTGCACCCGACGCGCGTACCGCGCGGAAGAAGTTGCGACCGATGCGGCCGAAGCCGTTGATTCCGACGCGGACAGTCACTGCGATCTACTCCTGAGGTCGAGGAAGACGGGCGGTCCCGACCTTATCGCGCTCAGGAAGATCTCAGTTACTCAGGCCTCCTCGGCCAGCATCTCCGGGGTCAGCGACGCCTCGGTGTCAGGGATACCGAGCTCCTCGGCCTTCTTGTCCGCCATCGCGAGCAGTCGGCGGATTCGTCCGGCGATCGCGTCCTTGGTCAGCACCGGGTCGTGCAGCTGACCGAGCTCCTCCAGGGAGGCCTGCTTGTGCTCCAGCCGCAGCTTGCCCGCGAGCTGCAGGTGGTCGGGGATGTCCTCGCCGAGGATCTCCAGGGCGCGGTCCACCCGTGCGCCGGCGGCTACCGCGGCACGGGCTGACCGGCGCAGGTTCGCGTCGTCGAAGTTGGCGAGGCGGTTCGCGGTGGCGCGGACCTCGCGCCGCATCCGGCGCTCCTCCCAGGCGAGCAGGGACTCGTGCGCACCGAGTCGGGTGAGGAGCTGGCCGATCGCGTCGCCGTCCCGGATGACCACCCGGTCGACCCCGCGGACCTCGCGGGCCTTCGCGGAGATGCCGAGACGGCGGGCCGAACCGACGAGCGCCAGAGCGGCCTCCGGCCCGGGGCAGGTGACCTCCAGGGAGGAGGAACGACCCGGCTCGGTCAGCGACCCGTGCGCCAGGAAGGCGCCCCGCCAGGCGGCGACCGCGTCGCAGCCCGACCCCGAGACGACCTGGGGCGGCAGTCCGCGGACCGGCCGGTTGCGCTGGTCGATCAGACCGGTCTGGCGGGCGAGCGACTCACCCTCCTTCGCGACCCGGACGATGTAGTGGGTGCCGCGACGCAGGCCGTTGCCCTTGAGCAGGACGACCTCGGAGTCGTGGCCGAAGACCTCGGCGATGTCGCGCCGCAGCCGGCGTGCGGCAGCGCCGGTGTCCAGCTCGGCCTCGACGACGATGCCGCCGTTCACCAGGTGCAGCGCGTCGGCGAAGCGGAGCATCGAGGAGACCTCGGACTTGCGGCAACAGGTCTTGGTGACCGGGGTGTTGGCAAGCTCCGCCTTCACTTGTGCCGTCATCGCCATGCGCGTCACCTTAGTTCTCTCGGAGGACCAGCGCATAGGCGCGGGCAAGTTTCTCCGGATCGTGTTGGCCCGGCGCATCGGCCCGGGCCACGTCGGCCAGGACCAACCGGGCCCCGAGGTCTGAGGCTGCAGAGCGTAGCCGCGCTTCGTGAACGACGGCGGCCCTGTCCGCCAGGACGGTGTCGATCGCGAGGTCGGGCGCGTGCTGGTGCAGGACCGAGAGGTGGTCCTCGGGGGTGAAGCCGTCGGTCTCCCCCGGTTGGGCCTCGAGGTTGAGGGTGACCACGACACGGCCCCGGGTCTGCTCGAGAGCCGCCCGCAGACCGGGGACCAGCACGTGCGGGATGACCGAGGAGTACCAGGAACCCGGCCCCAGGACGACGAAGTCGGCGTCGAGGACGGACTGCACCGCTTCGGGGCACGCGGTCGGGTCGGCCGGCTCGAGATGCACGTCGAGCACGTCCCCCAACGTCGTCGCCACCTCGACCTGTCCGCGCACCAGGCTGACCTCGTCGGGGGCGTCCGGGGTGGCCCCACGCACGTCGGCGGTGATGTCCAGCGGCGTCAGGGCCATCGGCAGCACCCGGCCGCGCGCACCGAGGAGTCCCCCGACCCAGTCCAGGCCGGCGACGTGGTCGTCGAGCAGCTCCCACAGGGCGACGATCAGCAGGTTGCCGACCGAGTGACCGTCCATCTCGCCGTGGGACTCGAACCGGTGCTGCAGCACCTTGGCCCAGGTCTGCCCCCAACGGTCGTCCCCGCACAGCGCTGCCAGCGCCATCCGCAGGTCCCCGGGCGGAAGGACCCCGAACTCTCCACGGAGCCGTCCCGAGGACCCTCCGTTGTCGGCGACGGTCACCACCGCGGTGAGCTCTGCGGTCAACCGGCGCAGCGCCGCGAGCGACGCGGCCAGCCCGTGTCCCCCGCCGAGCGCCACGACAGCGGGGTCGTCCGACCAGCTCATCGGTCGGTCACTCGCGACCGAGGTCACGGTGCGTCGCGTCCGCGTCGATGCCCGCGGACCGCAACCGGGCAGCGAGCTCCTCGGACATCGCCACGCTGCGGTGCTTGCCCCCGGTGCAGCCGATCGCGACCGTCATGAACCGCTTGCCCTCGCGCAGGTAGCCCTCGCCGACCGTCTCGACGACCGGCAGGTACCGCTCCAGGAAGGTCTGCGCGTCGGTGCGGTCCTTGACGTAGGAGGCCACCGACGGGTCCTGGCCGGTCAGGTCCTTCAGCTCCGGGACCCAGAACGGGTTCGGCAGGAAGCGCATGTCGGCCAACAGGTCGGCGTCCACGGGCACGCCGTACTTGAACCCGAAGGAGACCACCGTGACCTTGAGCCCGACCGCCTCCGGCGTCCCGTACGCCGCCGCGACCTTGTCCTTGAGCTGGTGCACGTTGAGCGGGGTCGTGTCGATGACCACCTCGGCGTCCCCGCGGAGCTGCGTCATGACCTCGCGCTCGCGGTGGATGCCGTCCAGCAGACGCCCGCCCTCCTGCAGCGGGTGCGGTCGCCGAGCCGCCTCCTGGCGGCGTACGAGGATGTCGTCGTCAGCCTCGAGGAAGAGCACCGACGCGCGCCGCGTCGGCAGGTGCAGGGCGATCTGCTCGCGCAACGAGCCGAACCGGGTGCCGCCACGGACGTCGACGACGACCGCGATCGGCTGGCCGCGACCCATCTTCTCGTCGACCAGGCGGACGACCTCGGTGACCAGCTCGGGAGGCAGGTTGTCCACCACGAAGAACCCCAGGTCCTCGAGCTCCTTGGCGGCCGTGCTGCGGCCGGCACCGGTCATCCCGGTGACGACGACGAGCTCGCCCGGGTCGGTGACGACCGGGATCTCGCCGGTGTCCTCGGTCATGTCAGCCTTCCTGGATCTCGCCGGTCGCGGTGTTCACGGAGACAGTCTTGCCAACGGCAGCGTCCTGCGCGACCGCGGCCACGATCTGGCCGGCGGTCGCGGGCCCGATCCCCGGGACCTGGGCGATCTCCTCCGCGCTCGCGGCCCGGAGCTTCTTCAGCGAGCCGAAGTGCTTGATCAGCGACTTGCGCCGTACCTCGCCCAGACCCGGCACGTCGTCGAGCAGGCTCTCGACCATCGTCTTGGACCGGCGGGACCGGTGGTGGGCGATGGCGAACCGGTGCGCCTCGTCGCGGATCCGCTGGAGCAGGTAGAGCCCCTCGCTGCTGCGCGCCATGATCACCGGATCGGGGTCGGAGGGGAGCCAGACCTCCTCGAGACGCTTGGCCAGGCCGCAGACCGGGATGTCGTCGATGCCGAGCTCGTCCAGGGCCCGCTGGGCCGCGGCGACCTGGGGCGGTCCACCGTCGACGACCACCAGCCCCGGGACGTAGGCGAACTTCTTGGCCTTGCCGGTGTCGGGATCGATGAGCAGCGGACCGGCGTCCGGATCGACCTCGCCGTTGGCGAGATCCGGAGTCTCGATCCGCTCGTCGAGCAGCCGCCGGAACCGCCGGGTGATCACCTCGTGCATCGACGCGACATCGTTCTGGCCGTCGACGCCCTTGATGACGAAACGGCGGTACTCGCTCTTGCGCGCCAGCCCGTCCTCGAAGACGACCATCGAGGCGACCACCTCGGTGCCCTGCAGATTGGAGATGTCGTAGCACTCGATCCGCAGCGGCACGGTCGGCAGGTCGAGGGCCCGTTGGATCTCCTCCAGGGCCTGGTTGCGGGCGGTCAGGTCGCTGGCGCGCCGGGTCTTGTGGAGCGCGAGCGACTGGGCCGCGTTCGCCTCGACGGTCTCCTGGAGGGTGCGCTTGTCCCCGCGCTGCGGCACCCGGACGGTCACGCGGGACCCGCGGGACTCCGAGAGCAGCTCCTCGAACACGGCAGCGTCGGGCGGGAGGACGGGCACCAGGATCTCGCGCGGCACGGCGTCACCCTCCTCGCCGGCGTACAGCTGGAGCAGGAACTCCTGGACCAGCCCGGCCGTGTCCAGGTCAGCGACCCGGTCCGCGACCCACCCGCGCTGGCCGCGGATCCGGCCCGCCCGCACGTGGAAGATCTGGACGGCGACCTCGAGCGGATCCTCCACCAGGGCGATCACGTCGGCGTCGGTGCCGTCGCCGAAGACGACAGCCTGACGCTCCAGCGCCTTGTTGAGCGCGCCGAGGTCGTCGCGCAGCCGTGCGGCCTTCTCGTACTCCTGGGCCTCGGACGCGGCGTACATCTCACGCTCGACCCGCTTCACGAACGCGTCGGTGCGCCCGCCGAGGAAGTCGCAGAAGTCCTCGGCGATCTCGCGGTGCTCGAGCTGGTCCACCCGGCCGACGCAGGGCGCCGAGCACTTGTCGATGTAACCGAGGAGGCAGGGCCGACCGATCTGCGCCGATCGCCGGAAGACGCCGTTGCTGCACGAACGCATCGGGAAGACCCGCAGCAGCTGGTCGACGGTGTCGCGGATCGCCCACGCGTGCGAGTACGGCCCGAAGTACTTCACGCCCTTCTTCTTGGCGCCGCGTCCGACCATGACGCGCGGGTAGTCCTCGTTGAGCGTCACCGCCAGCCACGGGTAGGACTTGTCGTCGCGGTACTTCACGTTGAAGCGCGGATCGAATTCCTTGATCCAGGAGTACTCCAGCTGCAGGGCTTCGACCTCGGTCTCGACGACCGTCCACTCGACGCTCGCGGCCGTGGTGACCATCGTGGCGGTGCGCTGGTGCAGCGAGGCCACGTCGGCGAAGTACGACGACAGGCGCGGCCGCAGGCTCTTGGCCTTGCCGACGTAGATGACCCGGCCGTCCTTGTCCCGGAAGCGGTAGACCCCCGGCTGCGTCGGGATCGACCCCGGCTTGGGTCGGTACGTCGAAGGATCAGCCACGGCTCGAGGCTACCTGCGCCGACCGACAGGACCTCACAGGTCGGCGAGGGCGGGCGCCACGTTCTCGACGAGGTCGTGCGTCCAGGCCACCGGGTCGTCGCCGGTCGGGACCAGCGTCACGAGCTCGACGCCCAGGGCTGCGTACTCCTCCATCCGACGCAGGAACTCGTCACGGCTCTCGGCGCCGGAGGCCGTACCGGCACCGATGACCGTCTTTTCGATCTCGTCGTAGTCGCGTCCGACCGCGTCGCAGTGCCCCCGGAGCACGTCGAGCTTGTGCGCCAGCACCTCGGCGGTCTCCCCGAACAGGTTGCAGGCGTCGGCGTACTGGGCGACCAGGCGCAGCGTCTTCCTCTCACCGCTCCCGCCGATCAGCACGGGGACTCGTCCGCGCACCGGAGGTGGCACGCAGACGGTCTCCTCGAGCCGGTAGTGCTGCCCGGCGTACGGACCGTCGTCCTCGGACCGCATCTGACGGCAGATCTGCAGCGTCTCCTCCAGCCGCTCGAAGCGCTCGGACATCGACGGGAACGGCACCCCGAGGCCGAGGTGCTCGCGGTCGTACCAGGCCGCACCGATGCCGAGCATCGCGCGCCCGCGGGACAGCCGGTCCACGGTCGTCACCGTCTTCGCCAGCAGACCCGGGTACCGGTACGTCGTTCCGGTGACCAGGAGGCTGAGGCGCACCTGTTCGGTGATCCCCGCCAGGTACCCGAGGGTGGTGTAGCCCTCGAGCATCGGCTCGGAGGGTCCGCCGAGGTTCTCCATCTGGAACCAGTGGTCCATCACCGTGACCAGCGAGATGCCTCCCTGGTCGGCGACGCGGACCGACTCGGTGAGCCGGTCCTCCAGGGTCGACTCCCAGTCCGGATGGGTGAAGTTCGCGTAGTGCAGCCCAATCTTCATGCAACGAGCCTAGCCAGGTACTTTCACTTCTTTGTCGAGTCCTTTACTCTACTTTCGTGCTGACCAGGACCGCGCGCGACGAGCGCCTGACGACCTCGCCCGAGGCCGCTGCGGCGTACCACGACGGCCTGGACGCGCCGACGGCCGAGGCGGCCATGCAGCACTACGCCCGGGCGCTCGCCCTGGATCCCACCTTCGCACTCGCGCACGCGCTGCTGGCGCTGGCAGCGCAGCGCTGTTGTGCACCGATCGACATCCCGGCGCGCTTGCGCGCGGCAGAATTCCACGCTCGGCGGTCGACGACCGCCGAGCGTCGTCACGTCAGGGACGTGATCGACCAGCTCACCCGACGGTGAGCGAGGTGCCGGTGACGGTGACCTTCTTCTCCGCCAGCGGGCTGGGCGCCGGCCCACCCTGGACGGAGCCGTCCTCGATCGAGAACTGACTGCCGTGGCACGGGCAGTCGATCTTGCCGTCGGAGATCTTGCTGACCACGCAGCCGGTGTGGGTGCAGACGGCCGTGAAGGCCTTGAACTCGCCCTCGGTCGGCTGGGTGACCACGTACTTGTCGCTCGCGAAGATCTTGCCGCCGCCCACCGGGATGTCGGCCGTGGGGATGCCCTCGGCCGCCGGGGCCTCGCTCCCGTCGCTCCCGGAGGACGTCGACGGCGCCTGCGGCTCGCCCGTGGTGGTCCCGGGGTCGTCGGAGGAGTCGGATCCGCACGCCGCGAGGACGGGGACGGCGACGCCTGCGGCCGCGACGCCGTAGAGGACGTTGCGCCTGGTGGTCTTGTTCTCGGTCACGGTGGACACCCTTCGTCTGGAGGTGTCTCCGAGCCTAGTAGTTGAAACCGAAATCCTGGCTGTCAGGAACCTGTCCGATGGTCCTAGTACCTGTGAGCACGCCTCAGCGCCGCTTCCCCTCCAGGAGTGGCTTGAGGAACTCCCCGGTGAAGCTCTCCTCCACCGCAGCGACGTCCTCGGGGGTGCCGGTCGCCACGACGGTGCCGCCGCGGTTGCCGCCCGAGGGGCCCATGTCGACGATCCAGTCGGCGGTCTTGATGACGTCGAGGTTGTGCTCGATCACCAGCACGGTGTTGCCCTGGTCGACCAGGCGGCCGAGCACGAGCAGGAGCTTGCGGATGTCCTCGAAGTGCAGGCCGGTCGTGGGCTCGTCGAGCACGTAGACCGTGCGGCCGGTGGAGCGCTTCTGCAGCTCGGAGGCCAGCTTGACGCGCTGCGCCTCACCGCCCGACAGCGTCGTGGCGGGCTGTCCCAGGCGGACGTAGCCGAGTCCGACCTCGACGAGAGTCTTCAGGTGCCGGTTGATCGCCGGGATGGCCGCGAAGAAGTCCACGGCTTCCTCGATCGGCATGTCCAGGACGTCCGAGATGGTCTTGCCCTTGTAGTGGACCTCGAGCGTCTCGCGGTTGTACCGGGCCCCGTGGCACACCTCGCACGGCACGTAGACGTCGGGGAGGAAGTTCATCTCGATCTTGATCGTGCCGTCGCCGGCGCAGGCCTCGCAGCGGCCGCCCTTGACGTTGAACGAGAAGCGTCCTTGCAGGTAGCCCCGCATCTTGGCCTCCGGCGTGGAGGCGAACAGCTTGCGGACGTGGTCGAAGACGCCGGTGTACGTCGCCGGGTTGGACCGCGGGGTCCGGCCGATCGGTGACTGGTCGACGTGGATGACCTTGTCGACGTGCTCGAGACCGGAGATCTTGGTGTGCCGCCCGGGGACGGTCCGGGCGTTGTAGATCTGCTTCGCGAGCGACGTGTACAGGATGTCGTTGACCAGGGTCGACTTGCCGGAACCGGACACACCGGTGACAGCGACGAAGAGACCCAGGGGGAACGCGACGTCGATGTTCTTGAGGTTGTTCTCCCGAGCGCCGTGCACCACCAGCTCGCGGCCCTTGGTCCGCGGACGGCGCACCTCCGGCAGCGGGATCGCCTTGCGTCCCGACAGGTAGAGGCCGGTCTCGGAGTCGCGGTGCTTCAGCAGCTGCTTCACGGTGCCCGAGTGGACGACCTGTCCCCCGTGCTCGCCGGCGCCGGGTCCGATGTCGACGACCCAGTCGGCCGTCATGATCGTGTCCTCGTCGTGCTCGACGACGATCAGGGTGTTGCCCAGGTCCTTGAGGCGGACCAACGTCTCGATCAGCCGCTGGTTGTCACGCTGGTGCAGGCCGATGCTCGGCTCGTCCAGCACGTACAGCACGCCGACGAGGCCGGCACCGATCTGGGTGGCCAGTCGGATCCGCTGAGCCTCCCCGCCCGACAGCGTGCCCGACGGCCGGTCGAGCGAGAGGTAGTCGAGGCCCACGTCGAGGAGGAACCGGAGCCGCTCCTGGATCTCCTTGAGCACGCGCTCGGCGATCTGCTTCTCCCGCGCGGACAGCGCGACGCCGTCGAGGAACTCGGCCGCTTCGTTGATCGGCAGCGCGCAGACCTCGGCGATGTTCTTGCCACCCTTGCCCAGCTCGCCGAGGGTCACCGACATCGAGACCGGCTTGAGTCGCGAGCCCTCGCACGCGGGGCAGGGCACCTCACGCATGAAACCCTCGAAGCGCTCCCGACTGGTGTCGGACTCGGCCTCGCGGTGCCTGCGCTCGATGTAGGGGCGCACCCCCTCGAAGTTCGTGTAGTACGAGCGCTCGCGGCCGTACCGGTTGGTGTGCCTCACGTGCACCTTGGTCGGGTGACCGTTGAGGATGGCGTTCTGCGCCTTCTTCGGGATCTTCTTCCACGGGGTGTCCATGGAGTACCCGAGCTCGGCACCGAGGGCCTCCAGCAGGCGCGAGAAGTAGTCGGCGACGTGCGCCCCCGACCACGGGCCGATCACGCCCTCGGCGATGCTGGCGTTCTCGTCGGAGATCACCAGCTCGGGATCGACCTCCATCCGGGTACCCAGGCCGCTGCAGGTCGGGCAGGCGCCGAACGGGGAGTTGAACGAGAACGACCGCGGCTCGAGCTCGTCGGTGTCGATGTCGTGCTCGTTGGGGCAGGCCATCCGCTCGGAGAACTTCATCTCCCGGTTCGGGTCCTTGGCCTCGAGGTCGACGAAGTCGAAGATCACCAGGCCCGAGGCCAGGTTGAGGGCGGTCTCGACCGAGTCGGTCAGCCGCCGCTTGGACGACGCCTTCGCCGCCAAGCGGTCGACGACGACCTCGATGGTGTGCTTCTTCTGCTTGTCGAGCTTGGGAGGCTCGTCCAGCTGGTAGGTCTCCCCGTTCACCCGCGCTCGACTGAAGCCCTGGGACTGCAGGGAGCGGAACAGCTCGACGTACTCGCCCTTGCGACCGCGGATCACGGGGGCGAGCACCTGGAAGCGGGTGCCGTCCTCGAGCTGCAGGACCCGGTCGACGATCTGCTGCGGCGTCTGCCGCTCGATCGGGGCCGCGCAGATCGGGCAGTGCGGCCGGCCGGCCCGGGCGTAGAGAAGTCGCAGGTAGTCGTAGACCTCGGTGATGGTGCCGACGGTAGAGCGCGGGTTCTTCGAGGTCGACTTCTGGTCGATCGAGACGGCCGGCGACAGGCCCTCGATGAAGTCGACGTCGGGCTTGTCCATCTGCCCCAGGAACTGGCGCGCGTAGGCCGAGAGCGACTCGACGTACCGGCGTTGCCCCTCCGCGAAGATCGTGTCGAAGGCCAGCGAGGACTTGCCCGAGCCGGACAGGCCGGTGAAGACGATCAGCGCGTCCCGGGGCAGGTCGAGCGAGACATCCTTGAGGTTGTGCTCGCGCGCACCACGGATGATCAGCTGGTCGATCACGTCGCTCCTAAGCGGGTTGTTGCGGGGTTGCTGCGGGGTCGTTCGAACGTCTGTTCGGGTAGTCAACCACGAGATCGCCACGATCTCACGCGCCACCGACAAGCGTGTTACGGGCCTGTGAAGGCAGACTGCTCGCATGGCACCTGATCCTGCGACCGACCTCCTGCTCGATGCCCTCAAGCAGTCCGATCAACGCATGATCCGGACTGTGGATTCCCTCACGGACGACCAGTGGACCGGACGGACCGTGCTCCCCGACTGGAGCCGAGCCCACGTCGTGGCGCACCTGGCACTGAACGCCGAGGGCTTCCTCCGGGCGCTCGGCGGCATCCAGGACGGCGAGGAGCGGGCGATCTACGACTCCAACGCCGCCCGGGACGCCGACATCGCCGAGCTGGCTGCCGCGGAGCCGAGCGAGATCAGGGAGCGCTACTTCGCCGCGACCAGCCGGTTGCGGCACGTGTTCGGCTCCTTGACCGACGAGCAGTGGGGAGCGACCGTCAACCGGTTGCCGGAGGGGCCGACCTGGCCGGTCGACAGCCTGGTGGTCGCCCGCCGGCTCGAGGTGGAGGTCCACCACGCCGACCTCGACCTCGGCTACACCGCGCGAGACTGGCCCGAGGACTTCGCCGTACGGGTGCTGGACACCGTGACCGCGAACCACGCCGCCTCCCCCGCCTCCGAGAAGTTCAGCGCGCACGCCAGCGACCTCGGGCGGACCTGGTCGGTCGGCGCCGACGAGCCGGTGGTCACCGGCACGGCGGGCGAGCTCGGCTGGTGGCTGATGGGCCGCGGCAACGGCGAGGGGGTCAGCTCCGCCCACGGCCCCCTGCCGGAGATCGGGCCGTGGACGAAGCCGGTCAGGACGTGATCAGGCGCTGACCTCGTCGAGCGCGCCGGTGGCGACGTCGAACACGAAGCCGCGGACCTGGTCTGTCTTCGGGATGAACGGGGACGCCTTGATCCGGTTGATCGACTGGGTGACGTCCGCTGCTGCGTCGGGGAAGGCCTCGGAGGACCAGGTCGGCCGGATCCCGGTCTCCTTCTCGATGCCCTGGCGGAAGTCGTCGTCGGAGAAGGTCACCATCCCGCAGTCGGTGTGGTGCACGAGCACGATCTCCTCGGTCCCGAGCAGGCGCTGACTGATGGTCAGCGAGCGCAGCGCGTCCTCGGTCGCGACCCCTCCGGCGTTGCGGATCACGTGCGCGTCACCCTCGGACAGGCCGAGGATCTTGGCCGGGTCCAGCCGGGCGTCCATGCAGGCCAGGACGGCGACCTTGCGTGCGGGCGGGAGCGGCAACGGTCCGTCGAAACCGTTCTGGTACTCCGCGTTGGCCGTCAGGAACTCGTCGGTCACGGTCATGCTGGCTCCTCAGTAGTGTTTGTCTAGTGGGTTACTGCACTTAGGGTAGCCGACCGCTGGGAACTAGGCTCGTGCCATGACGACGTACACCGGCAACGTCTCCCCCGGCGGGACCCCGGACACCCGAGAGCTCAGCCACCTGATCATCACCAAGGTGGCGGTCGATCCGCAGATGTCGAACAACTGCTACGTGCTGCGCTGCCGGGCGACCGACGAGCAGGTGCTCATCGACGCCGCCGACGACGCCCAGGCACTGCTGAACCTGCTCGGCGCAGCCGGCGCCACCAAGGTCATCACGACCCACCAGCACTGGGACCACCACCGCGCACTCAAGGCGGTCGCCGAGGCCACCGGTGCCGTGGTCGTCGCCGGCGAGCCGGACGCGGACGCCATCACCGAGCAGACCGAGGTCACCGTGGACGACCGCGTCGAGCACGGCGACGTCATCGAGTTCGGCAAGGTCCGCCTCGAGGTCATCCGGATCACCGGGCACACCCCCGGCTCGATCGTGCTCAAGTACGACGACCCCGACGGCACCCCGCACCTGTGGACCGGCGACTCGCTCTTCCCGGGCGGCGTCGGGAACACTTTCGGCGACGCGGACGCCTTCGTCAGCCTGATCAACGACGTCGAGGAGCGCATCTTCGGCACGCTGCCGGACGAGACCTGGTTCTACCCGGGCCACGGGAACGACTCGCAGCTGGGCGCCGAACGACCGCACCTGGCCGAGTGGCGCGAGCGCGGCTGGTGAAGCCGTGCGCGTACTGCGGTGACGACATCGCCGTCCACGGCACCACGCTCGAGGCGGAGCTGCTGATCGAGGACAAGACCTACGGGCTGAACCCGTCCTTCTGCTCCTGGCCGCACGCAGCGGCGTGGTTCAACCAGGTACCCCCGGACATCTCCGCCTGGCACCAGGTCAAGAAGGGAAACCCGGACGGCGGGCTGCTCACCTGGGTCATCCTGCTCGTGCTGATCATCCTGCTGCTGGGCACCGTGATCACGCTGATGGCGACGCTGCGGTAGGCGCAATTCCTGTCGGTGTCCGCGGTTAGCGTGGGGCACAGAAGGGGTCGACGTCTTCTGGGAGGGAAGCATGACCCTGCACGACCTGGTCCGCTCCGGCGTGGACGAGCTGATCGCGGAGAACCGGTCGGCCGCGCGGCGCTCGCACCTGCTGCTGCAGATCTACCTCGAGTTCCGGCGACGCTGCCCGGGGAAGGACGATCCGCACGCGCTGTCGGCACGTCAGCAGGCTGTCGTCGAGGTGAGCGAGGCCTGGGCAGTGCCGGCTTCCTGGGTGCGCAGCGAGCTGAACAACGCCATCTGGATCGTCGACCACTTCGCGCACCTCGGCGAGCTCGCCCGGGCCGGCGCCCTCGACCCCTACCGGGTCAGGTTGATCGCCGACGCAGCACGGCACGGCCTCGAGACCACTGAGGAGTACGCCGCGTTCGCCGACAAGATGACCCCTTTCCTGTCGCGCCACCTCCGTGAGGACGGCCTCGTGACCTGCACCCACAAGCAGCTGCGCAACCGGGTCTCCTACCTGATCAAGAAAATCCGCTCCGCGGACGCCGAAGCGCAGTTCCGCAACGCGCACCAGCACCGCGACGTCGTCGTCGACGACGGGGAGCACGGGATCTCCTGGCTGACGATCGCAGGCACGACCGATCAAATCGCTGTGGCGCTGCGACGACTGACCCTGGAAGCGCGTGCGTTGCGCGCCGCGGGCGACAGACGGACGGTCGAACAGATCAAGGCGGACCTGGCAGTCGACCTCCTCACCGGAGCCGCGACGCACGCACCGCCGGCGTACGCCCGCCCGGTGATCAACCTGACGGTGCCGATCCAGACCGTCATGGGCCTCTCCGGCGGGCAGGTGATCCCGGCAGGCCTCGCCCGCGTGATCGCCCAACGTCCGGGCGCGACCTGGCACCGCATGCTGACGGATCCCGCCGGCCAGGCCGTCGAGCTCTCCACCGAGAACTACCGGCCGACCCGCGCGATCTGGGAGCAGGTGGTGGGCACGCAGACCACCTGCTTCCGCCCGGGCTGCGATCACGCCTCCACCGAGTGCGACCTCGACCACCGGACAGCCTGGCCCCGCGGGGCAACCACGGCGAAGAACCTGAACCCGGCGTGCCGCACCGACCACCGCGCCAAGCAGACCCCCGGCTTCGCCGTTCGCCAGACCGACAACGGATCGTTCGTCCTCGACACGCCAGGCGGGTTCTCCCACCACCTGCGCGCGACCTCGCACCCGGTCAGCAGCGAATGGGTCCCGCTGGGAGGGATTCAGTTCTCAGCGACTGAACTCGGGCTGGCTCTCGACCACCTCGCTGCCCGGGCCGGCTCGCAGGACCTCGCCGGCCGGGGCTCACGACCCGATCTCTCCTGGGAACACGACCCGCGGTGGTGGCTCGCGGCGTGAGCGGGTCAGCGCTGCTCTCCGGTAAGTTCGGGGGCGGCATTGACGCAACGAACGGAGAGCACGTGAAGCTCAACGGAGCGACGGTCCTGCTGACCGGCGCTACAGGGGGAATCGGGCACGCGATCGCACGCCGGCTGAAGTCCGAGGGCTGCGACGTGGTCCTGACCGGACGCAACGCCGAGGTCCTCGCGCCGCTCGCGGCCGAGCTCGGTGCCCGCAGCATCGTCGCCGACCTCGGTGACGCCGCGGACGTCGACCGGTTGCTGGTCGAGGCGGGTCGCGTCGACGTGCTCGTCGCGAACGCTGCTCTGCCGGGCACCGGCGACCTCGCCACGATGAGCGTCGAGCGCATCGACGCCAACATCGACGTGAACCTCCGGGCGCCCATCATGATGGCGCGCGCCCTGGTGCCGGCCCTCGTCGAGCGCCGTACCGGCCACCTCGTCTTCATCGGCTCCGTCTCCGGGATCGTCGCCTCCCCGGGCAGCACGCTGTACAACGCCACCAAGTTCGGCCTCCGCGGCTTCGCCGCGGCGCTGCGCCAGGACCTGCACCCGACCGGCGTCGGCGTCTCGATCGTCGAGCCCGGCTTCGTGCGCGACGCGGGCATGTTCGTGAACAGCGGCATGGAGGTCCCACGAGGCACCCGCACGGTCACCCCCGAGAAGGTGGCGGCCGGCGTCGTCAAGGCGATCACCAAGAACCGCGGCGAGGTCGTCGTCGCTCCTGCCGAGCTGCGCCTGGGTGCACGGTTCGGTTCGATCTTCCCCTCGGTCAACGACGCCGCCCAGCGGCAGGCCGGCGCAGCCGAGATGGTGAGCAAGCATGCCTACAACAATTGATCGCGAGGCCTGGACGGCTGCTGCCGTCGGGGCCCTGCCCGCCCTGGGCGCAGCACTGCTGGGCCGCCGGAAGACCGCACTCGCCCTGGCTTCGCTACCGGTCGGCATCGTCGCGTTCTTCCGCGATCCCGAGCGCCCGATCGACCACACGCCCGTCCACGAGGACCTGGTGCTCGCTCCCGCCGACGGCAAGGTCATGCACGCCGGACCGGGACAGCCGGGCGTCGCGCCGCCGGGCGACTGGCAGCAGGTGAGCATCTTCCTGTCCGTCTTCGACGTGCACATCAACCGGACGCCGTACAGCGGCACGGTCACCGACGTGACCTACCGACCGGGCAAGTGGCACGCGGCGTACAAGTTCGAGAGCGCCACCGAGAACGAGCGCTCCGACATCACGCTGTCGCACACCGTGTCCGGGAAGGAGCGCCGCGTCATCTTCCGCCAGATCGTCGGTCTGGTGGCACGCCGCGTGGTGACCCGGGTCAAGGCCGGGGACGTGGTCCGCACCGGCGACCGCATCGGCCTGATGAAGTTCGGCTCCCGGATGGACGTCTTCGTCCCCGCCGACGTCGAGCTCCAGGTGCACGCGGGTGACCGCACCGTCGCCGGCGTCACGGTCCTGGGCCGCTGGCGATGACCGACGCCCCGCCGACTGACGGCAGTGTGAAGCCTCGGCGCCGCCTGCTGCGACGTCGCCGCTTCCGGGTCGCCTCCCACTCCGGCGCCGAGGTCGTCTCCCTGCGCCAGCTCCCCGCCAAGGAGCGGTTGCGCGTCACCGCCCCCAGCCTGTTCACGGCGGGCAACATGGCGTGCGGCTTCTCGGCCGTGCCGCTCGCGTTCAACGGGCACAGCCACTGGGCCGCGGTCCTGATGACGGTGGCGATCTTCATGGACGTCGCCGACGGTGCCGTGGCCCGGCTCGTCGGCGCGACGTCCCCGTTCGGCGTGCAGCTCGACTCCTTGGCGGACCTGATCTCCTTCGGGCTCGCCCCTGCGGTGCTCGTCTACACCTGGGTGCTCCCGGAGTGGCCCGTCGTCGCCTGGGTGGCGGCGTACTTCTGGTTGGCGTGCGCGGCGTTCCGGCTCGCCCGCTTCAACTTCACCGTCGACCCGCACGCGGACAAGCGCTACTTCATCGGGATGCCGAGCCCCGGTGCGGCCGCGGTCGTGATCGCCACCGTGTTCGCGCTCGACCTGCCCGAGGACAAGGTCGGACCGTCGATCCTGCTCCCCGCGGTCATCAGCGTGGTGCCCGCGGTGCTGATGGTCAGCACCGTCCGGTTCCGGTCGTTCCGCAACCTGGTCTCCCCCAGGACGCAGCAGGCCAAGGTGACCACCGCGCTGATCGTCGTCGCCTTCGTCACCGGCATCGCCCTCGAGCCCGCCGCGACGATGCTCGTCGTCGCGTACACCTACGTCCTGACCGCGCCGGTCGGGGTGATCACCCGTCCCCTGCGTCGACGCGTCTTCGGGCCCGACTCGGTCGCGCCCCCGCGGGTCAAGCAGCAGTCGGTGTTCCTGCCGGTCCACGAGGACGACGACGCGGACACCGACGACGAGTGACCGCCCGCGGAGTCAGCCGTTGTAGCTGATCTTCAGCAGCTCGGTGAGCGGGAGCGCCTGGCAGGTCAGCCGGATGCCGTCCGCGAGGTCCTCGGGGTCCAGGACGTCGTTGTGCTTCATCTCGAGGTCGCCCTCGAGCACGATGCACGCGCACGAGCTGCAGTTGCCCTCCCGGCAGCTGAACGGCGCGTTGACGCCCTTGCCCTCGAGGAACTCCAGCAGGACCTGGGTGCCGTCCCAGTCGTCGAAGGCGTAGTGGTTGCCGTCGAGCTCGACCTCGAGGCGCACCGGGCCGACCGTCGGCTTCGCCTCCTCGGGCTCGTCCTCGCCGTCGTCGGCCTCTGCCAGCTTCGACTGGAACGCCAGGACCTCCTCGACGTCGCCGAAGGGGTTGCCGCCGAGGGAGACGAACTTCTCCTGGTGGCGCTGCTCGCGCGGGATCTCGAGCTCCTTGAGCGCGGTGGCGACGGCCTTCATGAACGGAGCCGGACCGCAGCAGAACGACGTGTACGTCGTGAAGTACGACGCGAAGAGCTTGATGCCCTCGCCGGTGGGCAGGCCCTGGACGGACTCGAGCCAGTGCACGACGGTGAACCGGTCGGGGTGCTGCTCGACCAGCTCGCGTAGCTCGGCTGCGAAGATCACCGAATCCTGATCGCGGTTGGCGTAGAACAGCACGACCTTGCCGGAGCCCTTCTCCAGCGCGGTCCGGGCGATCGAGATGACCGGGGTGATGCCCGAACCGCCGCCCCAGAGCAGCAGGTCGGCGTTGATGTCCTTGGGGGTGAAGATGCCGCTGGGCGGCAGCAGGCGCAGGGTGTCGCCGGCCTTGAGGTTGTCGCAGATCCAGTTCGAGGCGTAGCCGTCGGCCGTGCGCTTGACCGTGATCTGGTGGCTGCCACTGTGCGGGGAGCTCGACAGCGAGTAGCAGCGCGCGGCCAGGCCGGTCTGGTCGCTCGGCACCGCGACGGTCAGGAACTGACCGGGCGTGTACGCGAACGTCTCCTGCAGCTCGGCGGGGACCTCGAACACGACGGACTTCGCGTCCGCCGTCTCCTCGATGACCTCGAGGACGTTCAGGACGTAGGACTCAGTAGCCAACTTCAGTAACCATCCTCAGCACCGATCTCGACAGCACCGTCCTTGACGGCCTGCTCGATCGAGGAGCGTAGTCGCGAGCACGCGGTGTGGATCGGTCGTCCCTCGGGCTGGGACGACGCGCGGTTGAACTCCGCGCAGTGGTCGAGCGCCTCGGCGCTCCACTGGATCGCCGTGTGCTGCTCGCTGTTCTTCTTGACGCGTACCTTCGCCAGGCAGTCGAGGCACGCGACCTCGACCAGCCGGGCCTCGGTGTAGAGCCGCTGGTCCTCGAGCGTCTCGGGAGAGGTCGGGGCGTAGGAGACCATCAGCCGGGCCCGATCAGTGGTGGACCGGTCGCCCGGCCTCTGCCTCTTCGGCAGCCCGCTTCGCGAGGTTCTCGGCGACCTCGGCGTGCCAGAACTCGTTGGCCTTGGTGGTGTCGACCTCGAACTCGAAGCGCTCGGTCATCTCGGGGACGACGTCGGCCTTGTCCACGTAGAACTGCTCGTACCAACGACGCAGCTGGTAGACCGGGCCGTCCTCCTCGCACAGCAGCGGGTTCTGGACGGCGACCTTGTTCTTCCAGATGTGCACGTCCTGGAGGAAGCCCTCGCCGAACATCTTCGTGTACTTCTCGGCGATGAAGGCGACGGTCGCGTCGTCCATGCCCTCGGGCTTCTTCACCGTGATGCCGTACTGCAGCGTGAACGAGTTCGGGCTGGTGGCGATGTGGGTGTTGACCAGGATGACCTCGGTCTTGAAGCCCTTGTAGTCGACCCAGAGCCAGTTGATCATGTACGACGGCCCGTAGTAGGTGGCCTCGGACTTGAGGAACAGGTCCGAGCCCGCGGAGCTGTAGCCCTCGGCCTTGTCGGGACGGCCGGTCGACTCCATGAACTGGGTCGCCATGTGGCCCTCGAAGACGTTCCGGAAGCTCGTCGGGAACGAGAAGTGCACGTAGTAGAAGTGCGCCATGTCGGCGACGTTGTCGATGAGCTCGCGGCAGTTGGAGCCCTCGATCTCGGTGATGTTCCACGACCAGTCGGCGTACTCGCCCTCGGCGAGGCCGGGCAGCTGGATCGGGAGGATCGAGCGGTCGGCGGCGGAGCCCTCGGGATCCATCCAGATGAAGAGCTGGTCGTTGACGATCGCGGTCTCGTAGCGCAGCGTCTTGGCACGCAGCGGCACCCGGCGGGCGTACGGGATCGCCTTGCACTTGCCGTCGCCGCCCCAGCGCCAGTCGTGGAACGGGCACGCGATGTCGTCGCCCTTGACCTCGCCCTGGGTCAGGTCGCCCCCCATGTGCCGGCAGTAGCCGTCCAGGACGTTCAGCTCGCCCTTGCTGTCCTGCCACACGACGAGCTTGCCGTCGAACGCGTTGATCGCGTGGGGCTTGCCGTCCCGGAAGGTCTCAGCCAGGCCGAGGCAGTGCCAACCGCGGGCGTAACGGCTCGGCGCGACGCCCTGGTCGAGCGAACGAGCTTCGGTGGCGGTGCTCATGGGTGACCTCCGTTGACGGCGGGTTTCTCTTCCGTAAAACAAGAACAGGTTATAGTTTTGCGCGTAGTTATTCCAGTCCTTGGCGCCGTGGCGCTCCTGACCAGTATGGGGATCTCTTCATGAAAATCGCACTGAACGAGGAGCACGAGGCGCTCCGCGCCGAGCTGCGCGACTACTTCGGGCAGCTGGTCACCGACAAGGTGCGGGCCGGCCTCTCCGTCGCGACGAGCGAGTTCAAGGAGACCGGCGACGTGATGGGCGAGTTCGGCGATGCCACCGTCTACAAGGACGTCATCCGGCAGATCGGCCACGACGGCTGGCTCGGCATCGGCTGGCCCGAGGAGTACGGCGGTCAGAACCGCTCGATGATGGAGCAGCTGATCTTCACCGACGAGGCCGCCATCGCCGGCGTCCCGATCCCGTACCTCACGCTCAACACGGTCGGCCCCACGATCATGCGGTTCGGCACCGACGCCCAGAAGGAGGAGATCCTCCCCAAGATCCTCAAGGGCGAGATGCACTTCTCGATCGGCTACTCCGAGCCCGGCTCGGGCACCGACCTGGCCAGCCTGCAGACCAAGGCGCGGCTGGAGAACGGCGAGTGGGTGATCAACGGCCAGAAGATGTGGACCTCGCTGATCCAGTACGCCGACTACATCTGGCTCGCCGCCCGTACCGACCCGGACCTTCCGCGCCACAAGGGTCTCTCGATGCTCCTGGTCCCGGCCGACGCGGAGGGCTTCTCCTACTCCCCCGTGCACACCGTCGCCGGCGTCGGCACCAGCGCCACCTACTACCAGGACGTCCGCGTGCCCGAGGAGAACCTCGTCGGCGGACTGAACGGCGGCTGGGCGCTGATGACCAACCAGCTCAACCACGAGCGGGTGGCGCTGACGTCGGCCGCGCCGCTGATGCACTCGGTCGGGTTGGTCCGCGAGTGGGCGCAGAACACCAAGAACCCGGACGGCACCCGCGTCATCGACGCCGAGTGGGTCCAGGTGCTGCTCGGCCGCGCCCACGCCCGGGTCGACATGCTCAAGCTCCTCAACTGGAAGCTCGCCTCGGCCACCGACGACCTGTCGCCGGCGCACGCCTCGGCGACCAAGATCTACGGCTCCGAGCTCGCCACCGAGGTCTACCGCTCGCTGATGGAGATCGTCGGACCGGACGCGATCGTCAACGGCGACTCGCAGGGAGCCGTGCTCCGCGGTCGCCTCGAGCGTTTCTACCGCTCCGCCTTGGTGATGACCTTCGGCGGCGGCACCAACGAGATCCAGCGGGACATCATCGGCTACGTCGGGCTCGGCATGCCCGTCGAGAAGCGCTAGAGGAAGACGGACATGGACTTCACCTTCACCGAGACCCAGAACGACGCGTCCGAGCTGGCCGCGACCATCTTCAAGAACGAGTGCACCCCCGAGCGCCTCAAGGCTGCCGACCCGGGCCGATTCGACCAGGCGCTGTGGGCCAAGCTGGCCGACGCCGGTCTGCTCGCGCTCTCGCTGCCCGAGGAGGACGGCGGCGCCGGGCTGGGCGTGCTCGAGCTGTGCTCGGTCCTCATCGAGGCCGGCAAGCTCGTCGCTCCCGTCCCGCTCACCAGCCACCTGCCGGCCACGCTCGCCGTGGCCCGGTTCGGCTCCGAGGCGACCAAGGCCGGGCTGCTGCCGGGCGCGGTCTCCGGCGAGAAGATCCTGAGCGCGGCGATCTCCGAGGAGCGGGACCACCTGCCCGTCACCCCGACGACGACCGCGTCCGGCTCCGGCGACACGTGGTCGCTGACCGGTGTAAAGAGCGTGGTGCCGTCGGCGACCCGCGCTGCCGCGTTCGTGGTCACCGCCTCCACGCCGGACGGCACCCGCGCGTTCGTCGTGGAGCCCGGTGACGGCGTGAACATCGTCGAGCAGCGGATCAGCGACGGCACCCGCGTGGGTCGGGTCGAGCTCGACGGGGCCCCCGGCACGCTGCTGGGCGACGCGGACACGATCAGCTGGCTGCACCAGCACCTCTCGCTGGCCGCTTCGGCGTTCGAGCTCGGCGTGGTCAAGGGTGCGCTCGAGCTCACCGCGGCGTACTCCAAGACCCGCGAGCAGTTCGGTCGGCCGATCGGCACCTTCCAGGCCGTGCGCCAGCGTCTCGCCGACGGCTACATCGACCTGCTCGGTGCCGACCTGATGCTGTGGCAGGCCGCCTGGCGCCTCGACGAGGGGCTGGAGGCCGAGACCGAGGTGGCCGGGGCCAAGCTCTGGGCCGCGGACGCCGGGCACCGGATCGCGCACACCACCGTGCACGTGCACGGCGGTGTCGGCATCGACATGGACGGCGAGGCGCACCGCTACTTCACCGTCGGCAAGCTCGGTGAGTTCCTGCTCGGTGGCAGCACCGACCAGGCCCGCAAGATCGGCGCGCTGCTCGCGTCGGAGCCTGTGTGACGGTACGAGCGCTGCTGGAGGCCCGGGCGGAGGACGACTCCCCCGGGCTTCTCGCCGGTGACCGCTCGTGGTCCTGGCGCGAGTACGTCGCCGGGTCCCGGGGCCGGGCAGCCGCGTTGCACTCGCTGCTGGACGCGTCGCGGCCGCCGCACGTCGGGGTGCTGCTCGACAACACCCCGGAGATGGCGTTCCAGCTCGCGGCCGCGGGCTGGGGCGGGCACGTGCTCGGCGGGCTGAACACGACCCGGCGCGGCGATGGGCTGCTCGCGGACATCCGCAAGGCCGACGTCCAGGTGCTCGTCACCGACGAGACGCACGCGCCGCTCCTCGTCGGCCTCGACCTGGACGGCGTCACCGTGCTGGACGCGTCGCACGCCTGGCCGGCCGACGCCCCGCCGCCCCCGGCCGACCCCCGGCCGGACTCGCTGTTCATGCTGATCTTCACCTCGGGCACCTCGGGGGACCCCAAGGCCGTCCGAATCACCCACGAGAAGATCTCCTTCCCCGCGGGCTACCTCACCGAGCGGCTGGGCCTGTCCGGCGACGACGTGCACTACATCTCGATGCCGCTGTTCCACTCCAACGCCGTCGTGGCCGGCTGGGCGCCGGCACTGTTCAACGGCGCCACCATCGCGCTCGCCGAGAAGTTCTCGGCGTCCGGGTTCCTCCCCGACGTCCGCCGGTACGGCGCGACGTACGCCAACTACGTCGGCAAGCCGCTCGCCTACATCATGGCGACACCGGCGGCGGACGACGACGCGGACAACCCGCTGCGCCTGGTCTTCGGCAACGAGGGCAACGAGCGGGACATCGCGGCGTTCGGCGAACGTTTCGGCTGTCGGGTGGTGGACGGCTTCGGGTCCACCGAGAACGCCGTCGTCATCTCCCGGGTCGAGGGGACGCCTCCCGGCGCGCTCGGTCAGCCCGGCCCCGGTGTGGCCGTCTACGACCCGGAGACCCGCACCGAGTGCCCGCGCGCGGTGTTCGACGAGACCGGCGCGGTGGTGAACCTCGAGGAGTGCACCGGCGAGCTGGTGAACACGACCGGGACCGGGCAGTTCGCCGGCTACTACAACGACGAGGCCGCCACCGCCGAGCGGATGCGCGGCGGGATGTACTGGTCCGGCGACCTCGGCTACCGCGACGCCGACGGCTGGATCTACTTCGCCGGCCGCACCGCCGACTGGCTGCGCGTGGACGGCGAGAACCTGGCGGCGGCCCCGATCGAGCGGATCCTGCTGCGGCACCCGGACATCTCGGAGGCGGCCGTGTACGCCGTCCCCGACCCGGCCTCCGGCGACCAGCTGGTGGTCGCCCTGGTGGTCACCGCCCCGATCACACCGGACGCGTTCGGCGCTTTCCTCGCCGAGCAGCCCGACCTGGCGAGCAAGGGGTGGCCGCGCTTCGTGCGGATCGTGGACGCGCTCCCCCGGACCGCCACCAACAAGGTGCTCAAGCGCGAGCTCGCGAACGACACGGACAAACCGACCTGGACCCGCGAGGAGCGTGGTCGGGCCTACGCTTGAGCCCTCGGGTCGAGGAGGCCGACATGTCCGACGTCCAGGTTCCTGCAGGGTGGTACGCCGATCCGGTGAGCTCGAACGTGCCGATGGAACGGCACTGGGACGGGCACACCTGGACCCGGCACGTCCGACCGGCCGAAGGCGTCCCCCGCGGACCCGTCGACGGGCCGTACCCCGGCGCCCCGTTCGCCACCTCGACCGCCCTCACGACTCCGTACGGCGAGACGGTCGCCGGCTGGCCGGTGCGGGCGGTGGCGGCGTTCATCGACGGGCTCGCGCTGCTCCCGCTCCTCGTGGTGGTGGGGCTGCCCTCGGTCCTGGCCGACGGGGACAACGTCAAGACCTGGTGGAACAGCCTCAGCGACCGCAACGAGAACCCCCCGGTGTTCGATCCCAGCACCGGACGCGGCGTGGTCTTCTACGGCTCGCTGATCCTGGTGACCGCTGCGTTCCACGCGCTGTTCCTGCACCGCAGGCAAGCCACGCCGGGCAAGCTCGCCTTCAACCTGCGGGTACGGCGCCGCCAGACGCCAGGCCCGCTCCCCTGGTCGACGATCGCCGCACGCGTCGGCGTGCTGACGGCGTTCACCGCCGGGTACTACCTGGTGCCGCCGGTCGCTCTCGCCGTCGGCGCGCTCGCCCTGCTCGACGTGCTCTGGCCGCTGTGGGACAAGAACAACCAGGCCCTGCACGACAAGGTCGCGGGTACGAGCGTGGTGCTCGTGCCCCCGGCCCGGCCGGACCAGGTCTCTGACACACTTCCGGCATGACCCAGATCCCTGCCGGCTGGTACCCCGACCCTGCTGCTCCCGACCCCGCGAAAGCCGGGTCCCGCTACTGGGACGGCAACGCCTGGACCGAGCAGGTGCAGGCGCCCTCGGCTCCGGCCGCCTACCCGCCGGCGTACCCGCAGTACACCGCGCCGTCGTCGTTCTACGACCAGGGCGTGCCGTCGACGCCCGACGGTCAGCCGCTCGCGGGCTGGTGGATGCGGGTGCTCGCGACGATCCTGGACGCCTTCTTCCAGGTACCCCTGCTCGTCCTGGCGGCGCTGCCGGCCGTGACGGCGAACTGGGACAGTCTGGAGAAGTGGGTCGACGACAACACCTCCGGCGGGACGTTCAGCTACGAGAGCGGCGACAAGCTGCCCGCCGTCCTGGACATCACCACCGGCCCGGGGCTAGCGCTGTACGCCTCGGTCATCGCTGCCAGCGCGCTGTACTCGCTGGTCTTCCTGTTCTGGAAGCACGCGACGCCCGGGAAGCTGGCCGTCGGCCTCCGGATCCGCCGGCGCGAGACCGATGACCTGCCGGCTGCGACCATCCTGGTCCGGTTCGCCTTCGTGTTCCTGCTCGGCCTGCTCACGAACCTGCCGCTCGTCGGCACCCTGTTCGTCCTGCTGGTCCTGCTCGACTACCTCTGGCCCCTGTGGGACAAGAACAAGCAGGCGCTGCACGACAAGATCGTCGGCACGAACGTCGTCAAGAAACGCTGAGTCCGTTCGTCAGCCTCACCACGTAGAAACCCGTCCCGGTGTCGGTGTACCAGACCTCGTTGCGCTCGGCGTCCCACGCGGGCTGCGAGTACGCCGCACCGCCGTCGGAGTCCGGCTTGTTGAAGTAGCCGACCTCCTTCGGGTTCTGGACGTCGCTGATGTCGAAGAGGCGCAGACCGGACAGGATCATCGAGCAGCCCGCGATCTTCGGGTTGTCCCGCGTCGGGACGCTGCAGTAGTGGCCGGCGTACCCGCCGAGCGGGCTGGAGTTGCCCGGGTCCTTGGTCTGCTCGCCGGCGTGCTCGGCCGGCTGGTGGACCTCGAGCCTGATGTCGGAGACCTGGTACGGGTGCCGCGGGTCGTCGACGTTGATGATCCGGGCAGCTCCGACGGGCGAGTGCTTGATGTCCGACAGGCCGCTGAACGAGAACAGGTCGACGAACTCGTCGACCTCGAGCAGGTACTGGTGGCCGTTCTGGGTGAACGGCTGCGCCACCTGCGGGATCGAGGAACCGCGCCAGGTCATCGTGGCGAGGACCGGCGCCTTCGGGTTCTTGACCCGGTCCTGGATCTGGCTGACGTCGATGATCCGCAACCCGCCGCCGGAGAGGAAGTTGGGTCCGGGCTGGCCGATGTGGGCGGCGTACAGGGTGCGGCCGTCGTCGGAGAGCCGGAGCCCGTGGTACTGCACGTTGAGCTCGGTGAAGATCGTCCTCGGCACCCTCGGGTTGCTGACGTCGATCGCGGCGAGGGTGAAGATGGTGCTGCCCGCGTAGACGGTGTTGCCGTCCGGGGAGAACCCGCTCTCGTGGCCGAGCACGGCCGACGGCGTGCTGGAGAGCAGCTTGGGCTTGCGGCAGTCGGTCCTGACGTCGTACAGGTCCATGATGCCGGGCGCGGTCAGCACGTTGCCGAAGGTCGCCATCAGGATGCCGCGCTTCTCGTTGACCAGCAGCGACTCGTGCGGGCTCAGCATCGCCGGGCTGACCAGCGTCGCCGTGCGCCGCGGGTGAGCCGGGTCGTTCATGTCGAGCACGACGACACCGATGCCGGCGTTCTTCAGCAGGTTGGTCAGCGTCGAGGTGGGCGGCACCAGCGCCGTGGAGTCGTAGAACGCGCAGGTGTTGCCGGCGGCATCGGTGTAGCGCAGCGCCTTGAAGCCGCCGCTGGAACCCTCGTGCGCGACCTCGGCGGTGTTGCACAGGTACCCCTGCTCGACCCGGCCCGAGGTGTAATCAGCCTTGGGCACCCGGCCCTGGATGTCGGTCTCGGGCAGCGAGCCCGGCCCGCACACGGCCCGCGGGACCGGCTGACGCTCGGGCTCGTCGGCGGCACTGGCCCCGTCCAGCAGGAACGGGACCACCGCGGCCAGGCACAGGCAGACGACAGCGAGAAGACGGCGCACGGACGCGGTGGTGCGGTGAGGGACGACCATGCCTGGTTAACGAGCGAGCAGTTAACGGGGTACGTCAGTGCAACAGCTTCTCCACGCCGTTGGTGAGTCTCACGACGTAGAACCCGGAGTTGCTGTCGGTGTACCAGACCTCGTTGCGCTGGACGTCCCACGCGGGCTGCGACATCGCGTACGCACCGATCGCCGGGATCAGGGTGATCTTGGTGTTCTTCGGCACCGGCTTGTTGAAGTAGCCGACCTCCCGCGGGCGGGTCACGTCGGAGATGTCGAAGAGCCGGAGCCCCGACAGGATCATCGAGCAGCCCGCGATCTTCGGGTCCTTCCGCGTCGGCATGCTGCAGTAGTGGCCGGCGTAGCCCTGCGCGACGAAGCTCGCTCCCGGGTCGTGGCTCTGCTCCCCGTCGCGCTGGCTGGGTTCGTGCACCTTGAGCCGGATGTCGCTGACCACCCGCGGGTGGCGCGGGTCGTCGACGTCGATGATCCGGGCAGCGCCGACCGGAGCGCGCTTGAGGTCCACCAGCCCCTTGAACGAGACCAGGTCGACGAACTCGTCGATCTCCAGCACGTACTTGCGCCCCTTGCTGGTGAACGGCTCGGCGACCTGCGGGATCGAGACGTCCCGCCAGGTCAGCTTGGAGAGGATCTTGGCCTTCGGGTTCTTGACCCGGTCCTGGATCTGGCTGACGTCGACGATCGTCAGTCCGCTGCCGGTGATGCCGCCGGGCCCGGGCTGCCCGAGCGAGGCGGCGTACAGGGTGCGACCGTCGTCGGAGACCCGCATCCCGTGGTACATCACGCCGAACTCGGAGTAGATCGGGCGCGGCGCGCGCGGGTTGGTGAGGTCGACCGCGACGAAGCTGAGGAAGGCGCTCGAGACGTAGAACGTCATCCCGTCCGGGGAGAACCCGCTCTCGTGGCCGAGCAGCCCGGCCGGCGTGGAGGACAACAGCTTCGGCTTGCGGCAGTCGGTCTTCACGTCGTACACGTCGAGGATGCCGGGGGCGGTGGCGAAGGTGCCGAGCACGCCGACGAGCAGTCCGCGCTTCTCGTTGACCA
This sequence comes from Marmoricola sp. OAE513, assembly GCF_040546585.1. NCBI lineage: Bacteria > Bacillati > Actinomycetota > Actinomycetes > Propionibacteriales > Nocardioidaceae > Marmoricola > Marmoricola sp. OAE513. Next base: position 30,043 of record NZ_JBEPOC010000001.1, read on the forward strand.
GCAGCGACTCGTGCGGGCTCAGCATGCCGACCGTGGTGAGGTTCGCCGTCTTCTTCGGGTGCGCCGGGTCGGTCATGTCGAGGACGACCGTGCCGAGCCCGTCACCCGACAGGGTGTTGGACACGATGTCGCGCGGGACCGTCAGCGTGGAGTCGTAGAACGCGCAGGTGTGCCCCTGGGAGTCCGTGTAGCGCAGCGTCTTGAAGCCGCCCGAGGAGCCCTGGTGGCTGGTCTGGGTGGTGTTGCAGAGGTATCCCTCCTTCACCCGCCCCGAGGTGTAGTCCGACTTCGGGACCCGTCCCTGCGTCGAGGTCTCCGGGAGCGCACCGGGACCGCAGTCGGCCTTCGGTACGGCGAGCGGGCCGACGACGCTGCTGGCGTCGTCCTGGGAGGTGACCAGCGTGACGCCTGCGAACAGCACCGCGGTGAACAGCACGGCGCCCAGACGGCGCAGGGCTCCCGGACGGGCGACGGCAGAGTTCGGAACGACCATGCCGTGACCCTAGGGCAGCAGGTGCCGCGCGGCCAGGATGTCTACTCCGTGGCGAGACGGACGCCGAAGGCGACCAGGATGCCCGCAGTGGCGACGTCCATCCGACGCCGGATGGTCGGCGTGCTCATCCAGGTGCGGACCTTTTCCGCCACCCCCAGCAGCGCCAGCCAGTAGAGCGCGGTGAGCAGCACGAAGATGCCGCCGAAGGCAGCAGTGGTGAGCGTGACCGGGGCACCGTCGGGGACGAAGCCCGGCAGGAACGTCACGAAGAAGACGCCGACCTTCGGGTTGAACAGGTTGGTCAGGATGCCGGCGCGGAAGCCGGTCCCGAGCAGCGCCTTGCCGCTGCCGTCGGCCACCTCGGCCTCGATGGCGCCGCGAGTGCGCCAGGCCTGGACGCCGAGGTAGACCAGGTAGCAGGCACCGACCACGCGGAGGGCGTCGTACCCGATCTCGCTGGCCTTGAGCAGGGCCGCGAGGCCGAGCACCGCCGCACTGACCCAGACGGTGAGACCGACCAGGTTGCCGAGCGCCGTCAGGATCCCCTGGCGCCGTCCGCCGCGCAGGATGCTCCGGACCACGACGAGCGTGTCCGGGCCGGGAAGCAGCACGATCAGTGCGGCGGCGCCGGCGAAGGCCAGGTAGGAGACGAGCACCCGCCCAGTCTAGGACCGGACGGGTGCTCGTACGACGTGCTTTACGGGTGCTGCGTCAGCCCCGGATCTTCTCCAGGCGGGCGACGGTCTCCTCGTACTCGGCGATGAGCTCGGCCATCACCTGGGCGACCGGTCGGACCTCGTTGGTGCGCCCGATGATCTGGCCGGCCGGCATCGCGACGACGTCCGGGTCGTCGGCGGCGCTCATCCGGTTGTGCGCGTCGGAGACGAGCAGGTTCTGCAGCGGCATCGGGAGCGGCGCCGGGGCACCGTCCTCCTCCCACGCGTTGGTCCACTTGTTCTTCAGTAGGCGGGCCGGCTTGCCGGTGTAGACGCGGCTGCGAACGGTGTCGGCGGAGCCGGCCTTGAGCAGCGCCTTCTGGATCGCGTCGCTCTGACCGAGGTCGTACTCGGCGACGGTGAGCCACAGAGATCCCGTCCAGACGCCCTGGGCTCCGAGCGCGAGGGACGCCGCGACCTGGCGGCCGCAGCCGATGCCGCCGGCAGCGAGCACCGGGACGTCCGGCCCGACCGAGTCGACGATCTCCGGGGTGAGCACCATGCTGGCGATCTCACCGGTGTGGCCGCCGGCCTCGTAGCCCTGCGAGACGATGATGTCGACGCCGTTGGAGACGTGGCTTTGGGCGTGCTTGCCGGCGCCGGCCAGCGCTGCCACCAGGACGCCGTGCTCGTGCGCGAGGTCGATGACGTCCTTCGGCGGGGTGCCGAGTGCGTTGGCGATCAGCACCGGTCGGTGCTGGAGGGCAACGTCGACGTGGCTGCGCGCGGTGCTGTGCAGCCAGCCGAGCACACCTTCCCTGCCCTCACCTTCCGGCAGCGGCGGAACGCCGAGCTTGCGCAGCGTCTCCTCGACGAAGGTGACGTGCTCACCGGGGATGAGCTCCTTGAGATCCACCGACTTGCCCTCGGTCGGGATCTTCATCGGCATCACGATGTCGACGCCGTACGGCTTGCCGTCGGTGTTCTCGTCCATCCAGGTGAGCGTCTCGTCGAGCTCGCTGGCGTCGTTGAACCGGACTGCACCCAGCACGCCGAGGCCACCGGCGCGGGAGACCGCGGCCGCGACCTTCTCGGACGGGGTGAAGGCGAAGATCGGGTACTCGATGCCCAGTCGCTCGCAGAGTTCGGTACGCATTACTTGGTCGCTCCTGCAGTGTCGTTGGTCTTGGCGGCCAGGAGCAGCTCCTTGGCCTTCGGGTACTGCGCCTTGCCGGTGGCGTTGCGCGGGATTTCCGGGACGAGGGTCATCGTCCGGGGAAGCTTGTAGCCGGACAGGAACTCGCGGAGGAAGTCGCGCAGCTCCTCGAGCTCGACCGTCTCGTTCTCGCGCGGCTGGATCACCGCGGCGACCGCCTGGCCGAACTTCTCGTCCGGGATGCCGACGACGAGGACGTCGTACACGGCCGGGTGGCGCTTGATCGCCATCTCGACCTCTTCGGGGTAGACCTTCTCGCCACCGGTGTTGACGCAGTTGGAACCGCGTCCCAGCAGGGTGACCTTGTTGTCCTCCTCGATCCGGGCGAAGTCGCCGGGTACCGAGATCCGCATGCCGTCGACGACGAGGAAGGTCTCCGCGGACTTCTTCTCGTCCTTGTAGTAGCCGACCGGCACCGAACCGCCACGTCCCAGACGACCGACCTTGCCGACGTTCGTCGCCAGGTCCAGGACCTGGTTGTTCTCGTCGAGCACCACGCTGTTGGGACCGAGGCCCACGACGGGTCCGTCGCTGGAGATGTGGGTCTTGTCCTGCATGCCCATGCCCTGGAAGCCGGTCTCGGACGCACCGACCGAGTCGGTGTAGACCGGGTTGGGCAGCGCGGTCAGCCAGCGCTCCTTGACCGAGGGGCTGAAGATCGCCGCGCTGCTGGAGACGGCGAAGAGGCTGGCGCCGCTGTACGGCTCGCCGGTGGCCGCCTTGCGCTCGAACTCCTCGATCAGCGGACGGGCCATCGCGTCGCCGGTCATGAAGATCAGCATCACGCCGTTCTCGTCGATGATCTCCCAGGTGCGCTGGGGGTCGAACTTCGGCTCCAGGATCGTCAGGTGGCCGGCGAAGAGGTGCATCAGCAGGCCGGCCTGGGCGCCGCCGTGCATGAGCGGGCTGAGCGGGAAGGTGGTCATCCGGCCTTCCTGCGCGGCCTGCTTCGACTGGTCGAACTCGTCGAGCTTGTCGCCGGTGTAGAAGTCGATGCCGCCGCCGAGCGTGCGCCAGAAGTCCTCGTGGCGCCACATGACGCCCTTCGGGAAGCCGGTGGTGCCGCCGGTGTAGATGATGTGCAGGTCGTCGGCGCTGCGCTCCTCGAAGTCCCGCTCGGCGCTCTGGTCGGCGACCGCGTCGGCGTACAGGACCCCGCCGAAGGCGCTGATGTCGGACTGGTCGTCGGGCTCGATCACGTCGGGGACGATCACGACCGTCTGCAGTTTCTCGTGGTTCGGGAACGTCTTGGCGATCAGCGGCGCGTAGGTGCGCTCCGCGATCAGGGCGACGACGTCGGCGTTGTCGAACAGGTAGTTGAGCTCACCTTCGACGTAGCGGTAGTTCACGTTGATGTTGACGGCGCGGATCTTGACGATCGCGAGCACCGCGATGACGTGCTCGATGCTGTTCTTCGCGTACACCGCGACGTGGTCGCCGGCCTTGACGCCCTGGGACTGGAGGTAGTGCGCCAATTGGTTGGATTCGCGCTCCAGGTCCGCGAACGTGACGGTGCGGTCTCCCACCTTCACAGCGGGGTTCTCGGGCGCCGCGTCAACGGCGTGCTCGAACAGGTCAGCGATGTTGAGGGCCATGGGCGAAAGACTAGAACACGTTCTCGTTTGTGGCTAGCATTCCCCGCATGACGGACTGCCTCGTAGACCAAGACGGCCACAAGCTCATCGTGACGATGAACCGCCCCGAGCGGCGCAACGCGCTGTCCTCGGAGATGCTGCGGATCATGGAGGACGCCTGGGACCGGGTGAACTCCGACCCGGAGATCCGGGTCTGCATCCTCACCGGCGCGGGCGGCTACTTCTGCGCGGGCATGGACCTGTCCACCGCGAACGAGAAGCCGCCGGGCGACTCCTTCGAGTCCGGCGAGTTCGACCCGACCATCCTCAAGGGTCTGCTCAAGGGTTTCCGCCTGACCAAGCCGCTCATCGCCGCTGTCGAGGGCCCGGCCATCGCCGGTGGCACCGAGATCCTGCAGGGCACCGACATCCGGATCGCCGGCGAGTCCGCCAAGTTCGGCGTCGCCGAGGCGCGCTGGTCGCTCTACCCCCTCGGCGGTTCGGCCGTCCGGCTCCCCCGCCAGATCCCGTACACGGTCGCCGCGGAGCTGCTCCTCACCGGACGCCCGATCCTGGCTCCCGAGGCCAAGGAGCTCGGTCTGATCGGCCACGTCGTCCCGGACGGCACCGCGTTGGAGAAGGCGCACGAGATCGCCGACATGATCGCGGCCAACGGCCCGCTCGCCGTGCAGGCGATCCTCAAGACGATGCGCGACTCCGAGGGCAAGCACGAGGACGACTGCTGGGCCGACGACGCCAAGGTCGGTGCCGAGGTCTTCAAGTCCGAGGACGCCAAGGAAGGCCCGCGGGCGTTCCTGGAGAAGCGCCCCGCGCAGTTCAAGGGAGCCTGACCGGGCTGGGATGTCCCGCGCCGCGACGCCGAGCGGGCTGGGATGTCCCGCGCGCTCGGACATCTGCGCCCGGTCGGCGCTCGCAAGTGAGACATCTGTGCCCTCTCGGCGAAAGGTGGGGAGCCGCGGGCGGCTCGTGAGAACGTAGGCGCATGGCTGCTGTCGTGCTGATCGCGATCGTCGGGTTCGGCATCGTCGGCGTTCTCGGGTACTTCTCCTGGTTGGCGGCGAAGAAGCGCCGGGAGGCGCTCGCCGCACTGGCCGCGTCGCGCGGCTGGACCTACACCGAGCGGGACGACCGGTACGTCGACGAGTTCGACGGCTCGCCGTTCGGCACGGGCCACGACCGCCGTGCCACCAACGTGCTGTCCGGCACGTACGACGGCCGGGTGTTCCTCGCCTTCGACTACCGCTACTCCACGACCGAGCACTACACCGACAGCGACGGTCACTCGCGGACCCGCACCGAGACGCACCCGTACTCCGTGATCGCCCTGCAGATCGGCGCACAGGCCCCGAACCTGTCGGTCTCCCCCGAGGGCTTCTTCGGCCGGATGGTCGGCCGGCTCACCAACAACGACATCGAGATGGAGTCCGAGCAGTTCAACCGGGCGTTCACGGTGCACTGCGAGGACCGCAAGTTCGCCACCGACGTCCTGCACCCCCTGATGATGGAGTACCTGCTCACGCTCCCCGACCTGGCCTGGTCCTTCCGCGGCTCGTCGTTGGTCACCGTCGAAGCCGGTCAGCACTCGCTGGAGACGCTGGATGCGACCCTCGCGGCGATCGACGGCATCCTCGACCGGGTGCCCGGGTTCGTGCGCACCTCACTCGGCCTGCCGGAGACCTGACCCTCGTGGAGAACCTGCTCCTGCTCGTCGCGGCGCTGAGGTTAGGTTGTCGGGCATGGTGATCCTGTACGTGGTCCTCGGCGTCGTCGCCCTCGTCGGCCTCTCCGTCGTCGTGATGTACAACCGGTTCGTCCGGCAGCGCGTCCTCATCGACTCCTCCTGGGGTGGCATCGACGTCGAGCTGACCCGGCGGCACGACCTGATCCCGAACCTGGTCAGCACCGTGCAGGGGTACGCCACCCACGAGCGCGAGGTGCTCACCGCGCTGACCGCGGCACGGGAGCAGGCCACCGCCCACCAGAGCGACGCCCCGGCAGCACGCCAGCAGTTCGAGGAGCAGGTCGGCCAGACGCTGGGCACGGTGCTGGCGCGTGCCGAGGCCTACCCCGAGCTGAAGGCGAGCGCCAACTTCCTCGACCTGCAGCACCAGCTGACCGACACCGAGAACCGGATCGCTGCGGCCAGGCGGTTCTACAACCTCAACGTCGGCGCGTACAACACCCGGGTGCGCACGTTCCCCTCGAACGTGGTCGCCGGCATGTTCTCCTTCGGCCTCCGCGACATCTTCGAGGTCAGCGACGTCACCGTGCGCCAGAACCCCGAGGTCTCCCTCTAGGACGGGAGCTCATTTCGGGCCGCACCGCCCCAAATCTGGCTTATCCTGAGCGGGCGATGAAGCTCCGAACCCTCCCGCTCGGTCTGCTGTGCGCTGCTCTGGCGCTCGGCCCTGCTGTCGTGGGCGTGGGCAGCTCGGCGTCGGCCGAGGACGCGGAGATCACCCAGCCGGTGAAGATCATGCTGTCCGGCGACTCGATCACCCAGGGTTTCGACGGCGACTACACCTGGCGCTACCGCCTGGACCGCGAGCTGCGCCGCCAGGGCGTGAAGTTCGACTTCGTCGGCCCGTACAAGTACACCTACGGCGGAGCCAACCACTACCAGGTCAGCTCCGGCTGGGACACGGACCACGCGGCGACGGGTGGGACCCGGCTCCGGACGCAGATCGAAGAGCTGCCCAGCCAGATGTACAACGCCGATCCCGACGTCCTGGTCGCCCTCTACGGAACCACGGACCTGCTGCCCCGCACGGGCGTCATCTCCGTGCAGGACGAGATCAAGGACCTGAGGGACTACATCACCGAGGCGCGACAGGCCAACGGCAACATCCAGGTCGTGCTCGGCGAGGTCACCACGCGTCGGATCCCGAACCGGGTCGAGTTCAACAACGCCGTCAACGCGCTCGCCCAGCAGGAGACCGCGAACCCGTACTACCCCGACTCCCGCGTCGTCGTGGCCGACCTGGACTACCCCGGGTGGGACCCGACCAAGAACACCTACGACACCACGCACCCGAACCCGGTGGGCGAGGCGATCATCGCCCAGCGCGTCGGCTGGGCGCTGAACAAGGTGGGCGTGAAGGACTCGAGCGCCAAGGTCCTCCCCAGGGCTCCCGAGATCAAGTCGGCCGGCCTGATCTACAACCCGCCCTGGGCGCCGAAGATCAGGGTCGCCAAGGGCCGCAAGCTGGTCGTCGACTGGTACCAGACCAAGTGGCTGAACAAGCCTCAGCTGATGCAGATCCAGGTGAAGCGCCTCAAGACCAGGCGCACCGCGACGTCCGGCTGGATGAGCTCCTCGCAGTACATCTCCGCGAGACTGAAGAAGGGCAAGTACCAGATCCGCATCCACGGCCGTCGCCAGGCGATGATCTCGCCGTGGAGCAGGACCTGGACCGTCACGGTCCGATGAGACGTGCTCTCGGGACAGCAGGCGTCCTGGTCGCTCTCGTGGCGACCGGGTTGGCTCCGCTCGCGCCGACGGGTGGCGCCTGCGGCGACCGTCCCGAAGGTGATGGTCGTCGGCGACTCGGTGGCCCACCAGTTCGACGGCGACGTGACCTGGCGCTACCGGCTCGGCGTGGAGTTCAAGCGTCAGAACGCCGCGGTGAACTTCGTCGGCCCGTTCCGGTGGGGGTACGGCGAGAGCCACAACTACCTCGCCAAGAACTGGGACTCCGACCACGACTCCCAGGGCGCGACGCTGATCACCGACTTCATGGACATCTCACCGGTGCCCGGCGCCCCGAACTGGGGCCGGTTCAACATCGTCGACGAGATGCAGTCCCTCCAACCCGACGTCGTGGTCTCGGTGATGGGCAACAACGACGTCAACAACGCCATGGTCCTGCGCACGCTGGCCAACCCGATCTCGATCCGCGACCAGTACCGGGCCCAGGGTCGGTCCGTGCTGGTCGAGCAGCGCGTCGACGCGCTGGTCGACGGGGTGCTCGAGGACTACACCGCATTCCTGGCCTCGGCTCGCTCCCGGAAGGCCGACGTCAGGGTCGTCGTCAGCGAGATCACCAGCCAGCTGATCGAGCCCTGGGTGCGCGACGAGGTCAACGACGCCTTCGCGGCCCGGCTGCCCTCGACGTCCACCTCGCCGCTGGTCGTGGCGCTGAGCGACGACCCGAAGTGGGCGAAGGCGGGCTACACCGTGGACGGCATCCACACCACGCCGACCGGAGACCTGCTGATGGCGCAAAAGATGGCGACCGGGATCCACGCGGTGGCGCCCGCGGTACTCCCGGGCGCGGCCAAGGTGCCCCAGGTGACCGTGCCCTGGAGCCCCGTGCTCACCCCGAAGGTGTCCGTGTCCCGTCGCAAGGTCGTCGTCAACTGGGCGGCCACAGCACGGGCGAACACGGTCCTCGGCGTGCAGGTGAAGTTCACCGACCTGCAGAACAGGAAGTCGTACTACAGCACGCTGGCCCAGAAACCGTCGTGGACCTCGGCCGTCAAGCGTCCCGGACGCTACCGCGTGCAGATCCAGGGCATCCGCGGCACCATGCGCAGCACCTGGAGCAAGGTCTACGAGGTCCGGGTCCGGTAGCGCGGTACCTGAGGGGCGCCTGTGACTTCAGTCGCATCGCCAGTGCCTTGTCGATTCGCCTGAATCGGACCCCGTCGTTCGCCTACATTTTGCTCACCATGAAGGTGAAGCTCCTCGCCGCCGGTGCCCTTGCAGCGGCCCTCCTCGTCACGTGCGTACCGACCGGTGCGCACGCTGCTGACGCAGCCACGCCGACCAAGACCAGGATCATGTTCGCCGGCGACTCGATCACCGAGGGCATCGACGGGGACTACACGTACCGGTACCGGATGGCGATGGAGTTCCGGCGCCAGGGACTGCTGAAGACGGTCGACTTCGTCGGGCCGAGGACCTGGCCGGCGCACGGTCGGTACAAGCACTACCTGGCCGGCGGGTGGGACACCCACCACTACGGGATCGGCGGCACGATGCTGTCGCAGCGCCTGGACGACATCGGCACCGTGGTCAAGACGTACCAGCCCGACATCCTCGTCAGCTTCCTCGGCACCAACGACTTCCTGGACATTCCGCGCACCAACATCGGCAAGACGGCCGACCAGATGGCACCCCTGTACGCCGAGCGCATCAACCGCGTCCTCGACGACTGGATGACGTACTTGAAGGCCGCTCGTGCCAACAGCCCCGGCATCAGGATCGTTCTCGGCGAGCTCGTGACCCCGCGCGTCCCGAGCTGGGTACGCGACCAGTACAACCGTCGCCTGTCCGACCTCGCGAACAACCCGGGATGGTCCGGCGGCAGGATCACCGTGGCCCAGCTCGACGGATCCCTGTGGTCGTCGCCCGCCTACCTCTACGACACCATCCACCCCACGCCGACCGGCGAGTCGTTCCTCGCGCAGCGGTTCGCCGAGGCGATCCGCGAGGAGGTGCCGACGGTCTTCCGTGGAGCGCCGGCCATCTACCGGGGTTTCATCCCGTGGGACCCGAAGCTCAAGCCGACGATCAAGGTCCGGGGCAAGAAGCTCGTCCTCAGCTGGGCCCTCACCGCTGGCGAGAACTCCGTCCGCGCCATGCGGTTCAAGCTGATCAGCCCCAAGGCGGACGCGACGTCGACCAAGAAGGCCCGGAGGTCGACGACCAAGGTCTCGGCCTTCCGTGAGCTCGCGACCACCACCGGCTGGACCTCGGGCAGGCTGAAGCCCGGGGTGTACAAGATCCGGCTGCAGGGACAGCGGATGTACATGAACTCCACGTGGAGCAGGACCTACAAGGTCCGGATCAAGTAGGACCTGACCCCGCGACGTCAGCCGACGCTGCGGTCCCCGGTCCAGTACTGCGCCCGGAGAGCCTTCTTGTCCGGCTTGCCCAGTCCGGTGAGCGGCAGGGCGTCGATCGCGATGACCTGCTTGGGTGCCTGCACCGAGCCCTTCTTCTCCTTGACCATGTCCTGGATCTCGGCGATCACCGCGTCGGTCAGCTCGTGACCCTCGCGCATCACCACGATGGCGGCGACGGACTCCCCGAACTTCTCGTGCGGGATGCCGATCACGCCGACCTGGGCGATCGCCGGGTGCTCGGCCACCACGTCCTCGACCTCGCGCGGGAAGACGTTGAAGCCTCCGGTGACGATCATGTCCTTGGTCCGGTCGACGATGTACCAGAACCCGTCCTCGTCCTCCCGGGCGACGTCGCCGGTGTGCATCCAGCCGTCCTTCCAGGTCTCGGCGGTCTGCTCGGGCAGCTTCCAGTAGCCACCTGAGAGCAGCGGGCCGGCGACGCAGATCTCCCCCGGCTCGCCCTGGGCGACCGGCTGACCGTCCTCGCCGAGGAGCGCCGTACGGGCCAGCGCGGTCGGTCGACCGCACGAGGTGAGCCGGTGCTCCGCGGGGGTCCCGTCGGCGTTCACGTGGTCCCCCTTGGTGAAGTAGGTGATCACCATCGGTGCCTCGGACTGACCGTAGTACTGCGCGAAGATCGGGCCGAAGCGCTCGATGGCCTCCTTGAGCCGGACCGGGTTCATCGCGCTGGCGCCGTAGTAGACGGTCTCCAGCGAGGACAGGTCCCGGGTGTGGCTGTCGGGGTGGTCCATCAGCGCGTAGAGCATCGTCGGCACCAGCATCAGGGAGTTGATCTTCTTCTCCTCGATGGTGGCGAGCACCTCGGCCGGGTTGAACGTGCTCGTCACGAAGAGCGTGCCGCCCTTGATGACGACCGGCACGAAGAAGGCGGCGCCCGCGTGCGACAGCGGGGTGCACATGAGGAAGCGCGGCTCCTCGGGCCACTCCCACTCGGCGAGCTGGATGCTCGTCATCGTGTTCATGGTCTGGCTCATCCCGATGACGCCCTTGGGCTTGCCGGTGGTGCCACCGGTGTAGGTGATGGAGACCAAGTGGTCGGCGGGCAGCAGCCGCGCCTCGAGGGTGGTCGGCTCGAAGCCGGCAGCGACCTCGGTGAGGTCCGCGGTGGTCCGGCCGCTGTCGGCGGCAGCCTTGGCGATGCCCTCGGGGACGGGCCCGATGGTGAGGACCTGGGTCAGCGCCGGGCACTTCTCGAGCAGGGCGAGCGCACGCTCCTCGAAGTACGGGTCGATGATCAGGGTGGTGATCTCGGCGTCGTTGATGACGTAGGCGTGGTCGTCCGCCGAACCCAGCGGGTGCAGCGACGTACGGCGGTAGCCCTGGGTCTGGCCGGCGCCGAGGATGAAGAGCACCTCGGGCCGGTTAAGCGCGAGCAGCGCGCCGGCGGTGCCGAAGCCCGCGTCGAGCGACTCGAACGCCTGGATGTAGGTGCTGATCCGGTCCGCGACCTGCTGGCCGGTGAGCGTGACGTCACCGAGGTGGATGATCGGCCGGTTGTGGTGCCGACGCAGGGCGGCGACCATCAGGTGTCCGTTGTGGGTGCCGGTGCGGAGGTCTCCGGCGTTCGCGATCTCGCTCACGGTGCTCATGACGCCAGACTAGAACGTGTTCTAGGTCTAGGCAACGAGCAACGCCCTCGAGTTCGACCTAGGCTCGGTCCATGACCTTCTGGCAGCTGACCATCGACTGCCGCGACGCAGCGCGGCTCGCCGACTTCTGGGCCGAGGCACTCGGCTGGTCGCGGACTCCCCCGACCTCGCCGGACACACCGTGGTGGCGGCACTACCAGGGCCGGGCCGACGAGAACGGCGCGTTCTACGACCGGCTCTTCGACCCCGAGGGGTTCCGCCCACCCTTGTGGTTCCAGGAGGTGCCCGAGGCCAAGGTCGGCAAGAACCGGCTGCACGTCGACGTCTACGCCACCGGGCGCGACGAGAGCCTGTCGCTCGACGAGCGGATCGCGATCGTCGACGCGAAGGTCACCGCGCTGGTCTCCCTCGGCGCGACCGTGCTGCACGGCGAGCGCAGCGACGATCCCGCGGACCCGTACTGCTTCGTCACGCTCGCCGACCCCGAGGGGAACGAGTTCTGCGTCGGCTGAGGATCAGGCCCAGGTTCAGGCGAGGACGTCGGCCACGCGTCGCAGCTCCTCCGGCGTACGGCAGCTGAGAAGCAGGGTGGTGACGCCGGTCGCCTCCCACTCCGCGACGCGCTCCTTGACGTAACCCTCGGTCCCGATGATGTGCATGTCGTTGACCAGCTCGTCGGGGATGAGCGCGGTGGCCTCGGCCTTCTGGCCCGACAGGAACAGCCGCTGGACGTCGTCGGCGACGTCGCCGTAGCCCATCCGGGTGAAGACCTGGTGGTGGAAGTTCATCTCCTTGGCGCCCATGCCACCCATGTACAGCGCGACGATCGGCTTCATCGCGTCCACGACCGCCTGCTTGGCCGGGCCGTCGTCCTCGGTGAACTCGAGGTGGCAGGTCGCGGCGATCTCGAATGTCTCCCGGGTACGACGGGCACCCGGACGGGCGAAGCCCTCGTCGAGCCACGGCTGGTACATGCCGGCGGACTTCGGGGTGTAGAAGATCGGGATCCAGCCGTCGGCGATCTCGGCGGTCTGGGCGACGTTCTTCGGGCCCTCGGCGCCGAGCCAGATCGGGATGTCCTCGCGCAGCGGGTGGGTGATCGGCTTGAGCGGCTTGCCCAGGCCCATCGCACCGGGGCCGTTGTACGGCAGCGGGTGGTGCGGGCCGTCGTTGACGACCGGACCCTCACGGCGCAGCACCTGGCGGATGATGTCCACGACCTCGCGCGTGCGGGCCAGCGGCTTGGAGAACGGCACGCCGTACCAACCCTCCACGACCTGCGGCCCGGACACGCCCATGCCGAGGATCATCCGGCCGTTGGAGAGGTGGTCGAGGGTCAGAGCGTGCATCGCGATGCTGGTCGGGGTGCGCCCGGACATCTGCACGATGCTCGTCCCGAGACGGACCCGACTGGTGTCCTTGCCCCACCACGCCAGGGGCGTGAACGCGTCCGAGCCCCAGGCCTCGGCCGTGAAGATCGCGTCGAAGCCGGACTCCTCAGCGGCGGCGACGAGCTCGGCGTGGTTGGTCGGCGGGCCTGCCTGCCAGTAGCCGAGCTGCAGTCCGAGCTTCATGTTCTCTCCTTGGGGCTGATGTCGCCGGATGTCCTTGCTCCGAATACTAGAACGTGTTTCACTTCTGTGCCATGGCACCCACTACGGAATCCCGGGTTCTGCACGCGCCGATGAAGGTGGAGTTCGACTACACCCGCTCTCTCGGATCCGTGCTCTCCCCGTTCATGTCGGCTCTCAAGCAACACTCCGTGCTGGGGGGTGTTCTCTCCGACGGGCGTGTCGTCGTCCCGCCCCCGGAGTTCGACCCGATCACCCACGACGCGGTCACCGACCTGGTGCCGGTCTCCGACCACGGCACCGTGACGAGCTGGGCGTGGGTGGCCGAGCCGGTCGCGCAGCAGCCCCTGGAGAAGCCGTTCGCCTTCGCCCAGGTGCTGCTCGACGGGTCCGACGCGCCGATCCTGCACGCGGTCGACGTCGACTCCCCCGCCGACATCAGCACCGGCCTCCGGGTCAAGGTGCGTTGGGCCGAGGAGACCACCGGGACGATCCGCGACATCGCGTGCTTCGAACCCGCCGGCGACAGCGAGTCGGACGGCTCGGCGTCGATGGACTTCGGTCCGCCCGAGGTCACCGGCATCATCAGCCCGGTCAAGCTCGCCTACGACTACGCCGCCTCGCCGGAGGAGACGAAGTTCTTCAAGGGCCTCTCGGAGGGCAAGCTGTTCGGTCAGCGCTGCCCGAAGTGCGAGAAGGTCTACGTGCCGCCGCGCGGCGCCTGCCCGGTGGACGGCATCCCCACCACCGACGAGATCGAGCTGCCCGACCGCGGCACCGTCACCACGTTCTGCGTGGTCAACGTTCCGTTCCAGGGCCAGACCATCCCGATCCCCTACGTGTCGGCCTACGTGCTGCTGGACGGTGCCGACATCGCGTTCCTGCACCTGATCCTCGACGTCGAGGCCGCTGACGTGCGGATGGGCATGCGCGTCGAGGCCGTGTGGAAGCCCCGCGAGGAGTGGACCACCGACCTCAACAACATCAAGTACTTCCGTCCCACCGGCGAGCCGGACGCGGACTACGAGACCTACAAGCACCACCTCTGACAGGCGGATACCTACATGCGTGATGTGGCAGTTGTTGGCTTCAGCCAGCAGCAGATGAAGGAGCTCGACGGGTCCCCGACCTGTCTGGAGATCCTGGTCCCGATCATCCAGGACCTGTACCAGCAGACCGGGTGGACCAAGTCCGACATCGGGTTCTGGTGCTCGGGGTCGAGCGACTACCTGGCCGGACGTTCGTTCTCGTTCGTCTCCGCGGTCGACGCCATCGGCACCCTGCCGCCGGTGATGGAGTCGCACGTCGAGATGGACGCCGCCTGGGCGCTCTACGAGGCCTGGGTGAAGATCCAGACCGGTGAGGTCGACACCGCCCTGGTGTACGGCTTCGGCAAGTCCTCGGCCGGCATCCTGCGCCGCACCCTGGCGCTCCAGCTCGACCCGTACGTCACCCAGCCGCTGTGGCCGGACACGGTCTCGCTGGCCGGCATCCAGGCCCGGGAGGGTCTCGAGAAGGGGCTGTGGGACGAGAACGCGATGGCCGAGGTCGTCGCGCGCTCGATGAGCGACGCCGAGGCGAACCCGTGGGCGATCCGGAAGGGGGCCACCTCCGTCGAGGACGTGCTGGCTCAGCCCCTGTACGCCGACCCACTGCGCCGCTGGGACTGCGCCCCCGTCTCCGACGGGGCGGCCGGCATCGTGATCGCGGCCGGCGACAAGGCGTTCGAGGCCCGGCAGCGTCCGGCCTGGATCACCGGCTTCGAGCACCGCATCGAGCCGATCGCGATCAACGCCCGCGACCTGACGGTGTCCTCGAGCACGGCGTCCGCCGCCGCGAAGCTGAACGGTCGGCTCGACGGGGTCGACACCGCCGAGCTGCACGCGCCCTTCAGCCACCAGGAGCTGATCCTGCGCAACGCCCTCGGCCTGGCCGACGACGTCCGGATCAGCCCGTCGGGCGGCGCGCTGACCGCCAACCCGATGTTCTCCGCCGGCCTGAACCGGATCGGCGAGGCCGCCTCGCGGATCTGGAGCGGCGACTCCGACAAGGCCGTGGCGCACACCACCTCCGGACCGGTCCTCCAGCACAACCTGGTGACCGTGCTCGACTCGCAGAAGGGGATCTGACATGGCCAAGGTTCCTGCAGCCGTCATCGGCGTCGGCCAGACCAAGTACCAGGCAGCCCGCGGCGACGTCTCGATGGCGGGCCTCCTCCGGGAGGCCGTCGACCGCGCGCTGGCCGACGCCCAGCTGACGTTCGACGACATCGACGCGGTGGTCGTCGGCAAGGCCCCCGACCTGTTCGAGGGCGTGATGATGCCCGAGCTGTACCTGGCTGACGCCCTCGGCGCCGCCGGGAAGCCGCTCCTGCGCGTGCACACCGCCGGTTCGGTGGGCGGATCGACCGCGATCGTCGCCGCCTCGCTGGTGCAGTCGGGCGTCCACGAGCGCGTCCTCACCGTGGCGTTCGAGAAGCAGTCGGAGTCGAACGCCATGTGGGCGCTCTCGATCCCGGTGCCGTTCATCATGCCGGTGCACGCCGGCGCGGGCGGCTACTTCGCCCCGCACGTGCGCTCGTACATCCGACGCTCCGGAGCGCCGACCCACATCGGCGCGATCGTCGCGGCCAAGGACCGGCAGAACGCGCTCAAGAACCCCTACGCGCACCTGCAGAACCCGGACACCACCGTGGAGTCGGTGCTCGCTTCCACGATGCTCTGGGACCCGATCCGGTACGACGAGACCTGCCCGTCCTCCGACGGTGCCTGCGCGCTCGTGATCGCGTCGGAGTCGGCTGTCGCTGCCTCGGACATCACGAACCCGGCGTGGATCCACGGCACCCAGATGCGCTCGGAGCCGACCACCGCCGCCGAGCGCGACCAGGTGAACCCAGCCGCTGGGCGGGCCGCCTCGGCAGCGCTCTACAAGCAGGCCGGCATCACCAACCCGATCGAGGAGATCGACTGCGCCGAGGTGTACGTGCCGTTCTCGTGGTTCGAGCCGATGTGGCTGGAGAACCTCGGGTTCGCCGCACCCGGAGACGGTTGGAAGCTGACCGAGGCCGGGGAGACCGCGATCGGCGGCAAGATCCCGTTCAACATGAGCGGCGGCGTGCTGTCCTCCAACCCGATCGGCGCCAGCGGCATGATCCGCTTCGCCGAGGCGTCCCTGCAGGTGATGGGCGAGGCCGGCGAGCACCAGGTCGCGGACGCCCGCAAGGCGATGGGCCACGCGTACGGCGGCGGCTCGCAGTTCTTCGCGATGTGGCTGGTCGGCTCGGAGAAGCCGTCCAACTAGGTCACCACGTCTCGGCAAGCTCGACGACCGGTCGTCGAGCTTGCCGCGACGCCCGCACCTAGACTCCTTGTGTGATCGAGTTCTTCAACGCCCGTGAGATCGAGCAGATGCGTCCCGCCGGGCGCTTCGTGGCCGACGTCCTGACCACCCTGCGCGAGACGGCAGCGGTCGGTGTGAACCTGCTCGAGCTCGACGCCCTGGTCGCCCGGATGATCGCGGACCGCGGCGCGACCTCGTGCTACGTCGACTACCACCCGTCCTTCGGCGCGATGCCGTTCGGAAAGGTCCTGTGCACCTCGGTCAACGACGCCGTCCTGCACGGCCTGCCCTTCGACTACACCCTGGCCGACGGTGACCTGCTCAGCGTCGACTTCGCGTGCGAGGTCGACGGGTGGGTCGCCGACTCCGCGACATCGGTCGTCGTGGGTGCCGCCGACCCCGCCGACCTCGCGCTGATCAAGGCCACCGAGGACGCGCTCGAGGCGGGCATCGCCGCTGCGGTGGTGGGCAACAAGCTCGGCGACATCGGCTTCGCGATCGGCGAGGTCGCCCGTGCCAACGGCCTGTCGGTGAACTTGCAGTTCGGGGGCCACGGCGTCGGACGGACCATGCACGGCGACCCGCACGTCCCCAACGACAGCCGCCCCGGTCGCGGACTGCGGCTCAAGCCTGGCCTGGTGATCGCCATCGAGCCGTGGTTCATGCACACCACCGACGAGATCTACACCGACCCGGACGGCTGGACGCTCCGCAGCGCCGACGGCTCGCGCGGCGCGCACAGCGAGCACACGATCGCGATCACCGAGGACGGTCCGCTCGTCCTGACAGCCCGGTGACCGGGGGCTAACCGAGCGCGGCGGTCACGCCGACGTCCTGCGCTCGCAGGTTCTCGCCGTCCGACTCCTCGACCCACTCCAGCAGGTCGCCGGGCTGGCACTCCAGCACCCGGCACATCGCCTCCAGCGTGCTGAACCGGACGGCTTTCGCACGCCCGTTCTTCAGGACCGCGACGTTGGCGGGCGTCAGGCCCACCTTCTCGGCGAACTCGCCGACGCTCATCTTCCGGCGGGCGAGCTCGACGTCGATGCGGACGACGATGGCCATCAGATGACCTCCGCCAGGTCGCTGCGCAGGGCAGCCGCCTGACGCAGCAGCGCGCGCATCACGACGATGACAAGGACCACCACGGCGCCGGCAACGGTGAGCAGGAACAGCAGCATCGGCACCCCGGGGTCGTCCGCATGGAAACCGACCCAGAGGAACGTGCCCGCCAGGACCAGCCACCCGGCGCCGGCAGCCGCCACGATCGCGTCGACCCAGACGAACGCCGCCTCGCTGAAGATCCGGTCCTCGCGCACCAGGCCGAGCAGCTTCCAGGTCGCGACGACGACCACCTGCGCGCACAGCACGCAGAACACCGCGAGTGCGGTCAACGGCCAGCGCCAGCCGGCCATGTCCGGCTCGGTGGCAGCCATGTGCCGGAACTGGCCGGGCAGCGACATGGTCTGGAACACGACCAGGATCGCGAACAGCACGACCAGGCAGAGTCGCAGCGGAGGAACGGCTCGACGTTCGATCTTCATGGATCGAGTCTCGTTCCTTATCTATCGTTTGTCAATCGATTCTTCAGGCATCGAAGTGCTGCGGGTCGGAGCCGGGCCACGACCAGCGAAAGCCGCTGGAGCGCATGATCTTCACGACCCGGTGCTTCCCCGAGCGCCAGGCGTAGCGCGGGTTGCTGTGCCCGATCCACCAGCGGTTCGGTTTCCACCCCTTGGCCGAGCGGAACGGGTTCTCCCACGGATTCAGGTCCAGCGAGCGGCCGTAGGAGTGCGGGGAGCGGACACGCGGCCTGCCGGTGACCCAGCGGCAGTTGAACGCCGAGGTGTTGTCGTGCGCCATCGACCGGTAGTCGTCGGCTCCCCCGGACCGCGCCGTGTAGCCGAAGCGGTCGGGCAGGTACATCGAGCGGATCGGGACGCGTGCGGCGTACAGGCGCTTCAGCGCGCGGGTGAAGTCGCCGACGGCGCTCGCGCGGACGACGAGCTCGCCGCGGCGGCGGTAGCCGTCGAAGGCCCAGTAGTTCACCCGGATCAGCCGGAGGTTCGACCTGCCGACGGGACAGCCCGGCCGCCAGCTGCGGCCGACCATCGAGGACCACACGTCGCGCGGGATCCTGGTGACCACGACCGCGGCGCCAGCACCCACCGCGCGGGGCTGCGCGGGCAGCTTCTTGGGACGAGGCGCCTTCGGTGGCAGGACGACGCGCCGGGCGGGCGGCTTGTTGTCGACGTACCGGACCGCGGAACGCGCCGCAGGCCAGCTCGGGGCCCCCGTCTCGTCGACCGGCCCGGCTTCGCCCCGCACCTGGTACCAGGTGTCCACGCGCGGCCGGATCGGCAACGCCTTGCGCCCGGAGGCGTCCAGGTGCACCAGCGTCCCGGGAGCCCACGGCCGACCGCGGCCGTGCGACCAGATTCGGACGGTGCCCGGCACCGCCGCACCGTCCGCGTCCGTCCAGTGCACGGTGAGCGTGCCGGAGGTCTCGTCGACGAGCGCGGACGGCACGCTCAGGGCGAGGCCCGGAGGCGTTTCCGCCGCACGCGAGGAAGCCACGGGGACGACCGTGAGGACGAGTGCGAGCAGGACGGCACCGGGGAACCGAGATGGGAACATGAGGGCGACCCTAGGAGGACGAGGGAATGGGGGTGCAAGGGTGGATTCCCCGGCTGTGGACAGCCCTTGCCCAGAACGCCCTGTGGAATGCACCGAGCCGCTGCGGCCCCGTGAGGTCGCAGCGGCTCAGGTACGAACGCGTCCTAGACGTAGGTGACAGGCAGTTCCTTGATGCCGTTGATCCAGGCGTGCCGCAGTCGACGGCCCTCACCCGCCTGCTTGATGTCCGGGGCCTTGTCGGCGAGCACGTTGAAGATCACGTCGACCTCGACGCGGGCCAGGTTCGCGCCGATGCAGTAGTGCGCGCCGTGGCCGCCGAAGGCCAGCTGCGGGTTGTGCTCCCGCTTGATGTCGAACTGACGCGGGTTGTCGAAGACGTCCTCGTCGTTGTTGCCGCTGGCGTAGTAGAGCGCGACCCGGTCGCCCTTCTTGACCAGCTGACCGCCGATCTCGATGTCCTCCAGCGCGGTGCGCTGGAACACGGTGACCGGGGTGGCCCAACGGATGACCTCGTCGACCATGGTGGTCGGACGCTCGGCCTTCCAGATCTCCCACTGCTCGGGGTTCTCGAAGAACGCCATCATGCCGTGGGTGATCGCGTTGCGGGTCGTCTCGTTGCCGGCCACGGCGAGCAGGATCACGAAGAACCCGAACTCGTCGTCGGTGAGCGCGCCCTCGCCGTCGTCACCGACGGTGACGAGCTTGGTGATGATGTCGTCCTTCGGGTTCGCCCGACGGTCGTCGGCGAGCATCATCGAGTAACCCAGGATCTCGGCCGCCGCGACCGCCGGGTCGCCCTCGATCTCCGGGTCGTCGTACGACAGCATCTGGTTGGACCACTCGAAGAGCTTCTTGCGGTCCTCCTGCGGCACGCCGAGCAGCTCGGCGATCGCCTGCAGCGGAAGCTCGGCGGCGAGCTCCTCGACGAAGTCGCCCGAGCCCTTCGCGACGGCGGCGTCGACGATGTCGTTGGCTCGCTCGACCAGCACCTCCTTGAGCGCGTTCACGGCTCGCGGCGTGAACCCGCGGCTGATGATCTGGCGCAGCCGGGTGTGGTGCGGCGGGTCGTGGTGGATCAGCATCGCGCGCTGCAGCTCGACCTGGTCACGGGTCATGTCTGCAGCGAACCGGATGATCACGCCGTTCTCGGCAGTCGAGAAGACCTTGCTGTTCTTGGAGATCGCGAGGATGTCCTCGTGCTTGCTGATCGCCCAGAAGCCGGTGTCCAGGAAGCCGGCGCGGGCCTCTGGAGCCTGCTCGACCCAGTGCACCGGGGCGGTCTTGCGCAGCTCGGCGAACTCTGCGAGCGGGACCGCGATCTCGTTCAGACCGGGATCGGTCGGATCGAAAGCGGCGGGCAGTTCAGGGGCAATGGTCACGAGTTCTCTTCCTCCACGGTTCTGAAACACGTTCTAGTGGCGATGATTACACAATTTGTGCACGTGATCAAAGGTCTCCGCAGAGTTTTTCGGGCTAGGTTGAGTCTGGCAGAAAACCAGAACGTGTTCTATTTTGAAGGAACGCTCCCCACCCGTCACAGGAGGAACCATGGGTAACCCGGTCATCGTCGAAGCGGTGCGCACTCCCCTCGGCAAGCGCCGCGGCTGGCTCGCCGGTCTGCACCCCGCGGTCCTCCTCGGCGCCTCCCAGACCGAGGTCATCAAGCGCGCCGGCATCGACCCCGAGATCGTCGACCAGCTGATCGCGGGATGCGTGACCCAGGCGGGCGAGCAGTCGAACAACATGGCGCGGCGCGCCTGGATGCACGCCGGACTCCCGAACGCGACCGCGTCGACCGTGATCGACGCGCAGTGCTCCTCGGCCCAGCAGGCCACCCACTTCATCAACGCGATGATCGCCGGCGGCGCGATCAAGGTCGGTATCGCCTGCGGCGTCGAGTCGATGTCCCGCATCGGCCTCGGTGCCAACGTCCCGCCGGGCAGCGGAGACCCCCGCCCGGACGACTGGGCCATCGACCTTCCGTCGCAGTTCGAGGGCGCCGACCGGATCGCGAAGAACCGCGGTTTCACCCGCGAGGACATCGACCGCTTCGGCTACGAGTCCCAGCGCAAGGCAGCGCAGGCCGTCGCCGAGGGCCGGTTCAAGCGCGAGATCTTCGCCCTCGAGGCTCCGGTCCTTGACGACGAGGGCAAGCCGACCGGTGAGACCCGCGTCGTCGACACCGACCAGGGCCTCCGCGAGACCACGCTCGAGGGACTCGCCACCCTGAAGCCCGTCCTCGAGGGCGGCTTCCACACGGCCGGTACGTCCTCGCAGATCTCCGACGGTTCCTCGGCGCTGCTGCTGATGGACGAGGACCTCGCGAAGTCTCTCGGTCTCACGCCGCGCGCCCGGATTATCACCTCCACCCTCGTCGGCTCCGACCCGTACTACCACCTCGACGGACCGGTCCAGGCGACTGAGAAGGTCCTCAAGGACTCGGGCATGAGCATCTCCGACATCGACCTCTTCGAGGTCAACGAAGCGTTCGCCGCCGTCGTGATGAGCTGGGCGAAGGTGCACGACGTCCCTGAGGACAAGTACAACGTCAACGGCGGCGCGATCGCGATCGGTCACCCGGTCGGGTCGACCGGAACACGGCTCCTGACCACGGCTCTGCACGAGCTCGAGCGCCAGGACAAGTCCACCGCGCTGATCTCGATGTGCGCCGGCGGCGCCCAGGGCTCCGGCACGATCATCGAGCGGATCTGAGCGTCCTCGCCCTGTGCGTCCGAGGTGACTCCGGCCCGGACGGGCCGCTAGGCTCGCGCGATGTCTTCTTCGCGCGTTGTGTCCCGTCCGGTCCTGCTCACCGCTGCTCTCGCTCTCGCGCTGCCCCTGGCGGCCTGCGGCGGCGACAAGTCCTCTGACTCCACCGACGAGCCGAAGGCTGACGCCGCCTCGGCAGCGTTCGCGAAGAAGTCGGGTCCGGACATCGTCGAGGCCGCAGCGGCCGCGATGAAGAAGACGGGCGCCGTGCACCTGAGCGGCAACATGATCCAGGACGGCGAGCGTCTCGACATCGACCTGAAGGCGGACGGCGACGGTCTGTGCGAGGGCGAGCTCAGCACGAAGGACGGGGGCACCGCCACCTTCGTCTCCGCCAAGGACGCCTCGTACCTCAAGGCCGACGACAAGTTCTGGGAGAAGAACGCCGGAGCCAACGCCGAGCAGACGCAGAAGTTCCTCGACGGCAAGTGGGCCAAGCTGCCCGCCTCGGAGCAGTTCAGCACGCTGTGCGGACTCGGCTCGAACCTGTTCGCCTCCGAGGAGGACCTCGACGACGAGAACTTCGAGGTCGGCAAGCTGACCGAGCTCGACGGTCACCCCGTGGTCGAGCTGATCTCGGCGGACGGCAAGGAGAAGTACCGCATGTTCGTCCGCGCCGACGAGCCGCACCAGATCCTGAAGTTCGTCAGCGAGACGCCCGGCGACCCCGGCGAGATCGCCTTCGACTTCGAGGAGAAGATCGCGATCGAGGTCCCCGGCGCCGACGAGTCCGTCAGCCTGCGCTGACCCGCCCCGCCCCAGGTGCGCCGAGCGGGCTCAGATGTCCCGTCCAGGTGGGCCGAGCGGGCTCAGATGTCCCGCCCAGGTGGGCCGAGCGGGCTCAGGTGTCCCGCGCAGGTGCGCCGAGCGGGCTCAGATGATCCGCCGAATGTGCATCCGAGCCCTCTCGGCATGCCCAGCTGGGACATCTGGGCCCTCTCGGCATGGCCAGCTGGGACATCTGGGCCCTCTCGGCATGCCCGGGTGGGACATCTGGGCCCTCTCGGCGTTCAGCTGGCGCCGTACACCGGCTCCGGCTTCACGCCCTCGGCGATGAGCTCGTCGACCACGGAGCCGAGCTCGGTGGCCTCCCAGCGGGCGCCCTTGTCGCGCGAGGCGCCGTGGTTCCAGCCCTCCTCGAGGGTGAGCAGGCCGCCGTCGCTCTCGAAGACGCGACCGGTCACGTGGCCGGACTCCTCGGAGGCCAGCCACGCCACGATCGGCGAGTTGTCCTCGGGAAGGGCCATCTCGGAGGTGTCGAACGCACCTTCGGTCATCCGGGTCTTGGCGACCGGCGCGAGTGCGTTGACGGTCACGCCGACCCGCCCGAGCTCGGCGGCTGCGACCAGGGTCATCGTGGCGATGCCGCCCTTGGCCGCCGAGTACACGACCTGGCCGATCGAGCCCTGCAGCCCGGCGCCCGAGGTGGTGTTGATGACGCGCGCGACGCGCTGACGCCCCTCCTTCGACTCCGCCCGCCAGTACGCCGCCGCGTGCCGCAGGGTCGCGAAGTGGCCCTTGAGGTGCACCCGGACGACGGCGTCGAACTCGTCCTCGGTGGCGTTGACGAGCATCCGGTCGCGCACGAACCCGGCATTGTTCACCAGGATGTCGAGGCCGCCGAAGGTGTCGATCGCCTGCTGCACCATCGCGGCCGCCTGCTCGAAGTCGGCCACGTCGGCACCGTTGACGACGGCCTCGCCGCCCATCGCCTCGATCTCCGCGACGACCTCGTGCGCCGGCGAGTCGGTCTTGTCGCCGTTGTTCGAGACGCCGAAGTCGTTGACGACGACCTTGGCACCGTGTCGGGCGAGCTCGAGCGCGTGCGCCCGACCGATGCCGCGACCGGCTCCGGTGACGATGGCGATGCGGCCTTCAAGAAGACGGGACAACTTCTACTCCTAGGTTCTGGCGTCTCGCCAAGCTCGACGACCGAGTGGGTCAGCTGATGTGCAGGAAAACAGGGGGTTCGCCACCGCCGTGGCAGCCGACGCTGGCACCGCTGACGTAGGACGCCAGATCGCTGGCGAGGAAGGCGGCGACGTTACCGACCTCGTCGGGGCGGGCCATCCGACCGAGCGGGATGGTCTCCTCGATGCGGGCGACCTTGTCGTCACCGCCGTAGTGGTCGTCGGTCTGCTCGGTCCGGCACAGCCCGACCTCGATGGCGTTGACGCGCACCTTCGGGCCCCACTCCATCGCCAGGCTCTTGGTCAGCGACTCCAAGCCGGCCTTCGCTGCGGCGTACGCCGCGATCGTGGGGGCCGGACGGTGAGCGCTGATCGAGCTGATGTTGACGATCGAGCCGCCGCTCCCCTGGGTCTGCATCACCGCGTTCGCGACCTGGGCGACGAGCAGCGGCGAGCTCAGGTTGAGGCCGATGATCTTGTCGTGGAACCGGGGCGAGGCCGTCGCCGCGTCCGCGGCCGGCGCTCCCCCGGCGTTGTTGACCAGCACGTCGAGGCGGCCGTGCTCGGCCACGATGCCGTCGACCATCGCCTGGACCGACTCGGGGTCGCGCACGTCGCAGACGACGTGGGTGCTGCCCGGGAACGGCTCGGCCTCCGAGCGCGCGCAGGTCACGACGGTGGCACCGGCGAAGACGAACGCCTCGGTGATCCCGCGGCCGATGCCGCGGGAGCCGCCGGTCACCAGAACCACCCGTCCGGTCAGGTCGATCGAGAGAGCCATGCTGGTAGAGTACCAAGCAAGTGCTTGGTTGTGTGTCGGCCGGGCTCGACAACCCGGCCACAGGGAGAGGTCCCCATGTCTGCAGTCACCACCGACGTCCGTGACGACGGCATCGCCGTCATCACGATGTCCCACCCGCCGGTGAACGCGCTCACCGTCCAGGGCTGGTTCGACGTCGCGAGCGCGCTCGACGCCGCAGGCGCGGACCCGGCCGTCAAGGTCGTGGTCCTGCGCGCCGAGGGCAAGGGCTACAACGCCGGTGTGGACATCAAGGAGATGCAGAACACGACCGGGTTCGACGCTCTGATCGGTGCGAACAAAGGGTGCTACGCGGCCTTCAAGGCCGTCTACGAGTGCCCGGTGCCCGTCATCGCGGCCGTCAACGGCTTCTGCGTGGGGGGTGGGGTCGGACTGGTCGGCAACGCCGACATCGTGGTCGCCGCCGAGAACGCGTACTTCGGCGTCCCGGAGGTCAAGCAGGGGGCACTGGGCGCAGCGACGCACATGGCCCGTCTGGTCCCCCAGCAGATGATGCGCGCCCTCTACTTCACCGCCGCCACCATCCCGGCGACCGAGCTGCACCGGTTCGGGTCGGTCTACCGCCTCGCTCCCCCGGAGCAGTTGCTCGAGGTGGCGCTCGAGGTCGCGGCGAGCATCGCCGAGAAGGACGGGCGGGTCATCAGGGCCGCCAAGGAAGCGCTGAACGGCATCGAGCCGGTCGACGTGAACAAGAGCTACCGGTTCGAGCAGGGGTTCACCTTCGAGCTCAACCTCGCCGGTGTCAGTGATGAGCTTCGCGATGACTTCGCGGGAACGGACAAGGCAAAGAAGTGAGCAAGCCCCGCGACAAGCAGATGACGATCGACGAGGTCGTCGCCCAGCTCTCCGACGGCATGACCATCGGCATCGGCGGGTGGGGCCCGCGGCGCAAGCCGATGGCCCTGGTCCGCGCCATCCTCCGGTCCGACCTGAAGGACCTCACCATCGTCTCCTGGGGCGGCGCCGACGTCGGTCTTCTCGCCCGGGCCGGCAAGATCCGCAAGCTGGTCTACGCCTTCGTCTCGCTGGACTCGATCCCTCTGGAGCCGAACTTCCAGCGCGCCCGCCAGAACGGCACCATCCCCGAGATCGTCGAGCTCGACGAGGGCATGTTCCAGACCGGCCTGTACGCCGCGGCGCAGCGCCTGCCCTTCCTGCCGATGCGGGCCGGGCTCGGTTCCGACGTGCTGGTCAACAACGCCTGGATCAAGACCGTCGCGTCGCCGTACGCCGACGAGAACGGCGACTTCGAGGAGCTGACGGCGGTGCCGGCGCTCAAGCTCGACGTCGCGCTGGTGCACATGAACCGCGCCGACGCGCACGGCAACGCGACCTACCTGGGTCCGGACCCGTACTTCGACGACCTGTTCGTCCAGGCCGCAGACCAGGCCTTCGTGAGCGTCGAGCAGATCGTCGACACCGCAGGCCTGACCATCGACACCCCGGTCCAGCGGCTGCTGATCAGCCGGATGATGGTCGACGGCGTCGTCGAGACGCCGAACGGTGCGCACTTCACCGTGTGCACGCCGGACTACGAGCGCGACGAGAAGTTCCAGAAGGCGTACGCCGCCGCGGCCGGCGGGTCCGACGAGGACTGGGCCGCGTTCGAGGAGCGGTTCCTGTCCGGCGACGAAGACGCGTACCAGGCCGCAGTTGCCGCATTCCGTGCCGAGCTCGAGGGAGCGACCAAGTGAACGACGTCTCGACAGGCTCGACGAACGGCGCCTCCCGCGCAGAGGTCTGCGCAGCAGCGGTGGCCGACGCGTTCAAGGACGACGGCGAGATCTTCGCCAGCCCGATGGGCACGATGCCGATGATCGGTGTCCGGCTCGCCAAGCTGACCTCGAACCCCGACCTGGTGATCTCGGACGGCGAGTCGCTCTTCCTGGGCGGCACTCCCCCGATCTTCGCGAAGGCCGACGTGGTCGAGGGCTGGATCCCGTTCCGGCGCGTCTTCGACGTCGTGGCGTACGGCAAGCGGCACGTCATGATGGGAGCGACCCAGGTCGACAAACACGGCAACCAGAACATCTCCGCCATCGGTGATTTCGCGCAGCCGAAGCGCCAGCTGCTCGGGTCGCGCGGCGCCCCCGGCAACACGGTGAACAACCGGACGTCGTACTGGGTGCCGAAGCACAGCACCCGCGTGTTCGTGGAGAACGTCGACATCGTCTCCGGCGTCGGGCCCGCGCGCGCCAAGGCGGCCGGGCCGGGGGCGTCGAAGTACAACGACATCCACCGGATCGTCTCGAACCTCGGCGTCTTCGACGTGAAGGGCGCCGAGGACACCGTGCGGCTGATCAGCCTGCACCCGGGCGTCACGGTCGAGGAGGTCGTGGAGAACACGGGCTTCGAGCTCGAGGTTCCCGCGGAAATCCCCGTCACCCGCGAGCCCACCGAGACCGAGCTGATGATCATCCGCAACGTGCTCGACCCGAAGAACTTCCGGGACCGCGAAGTCCCGCCGGTGGTGGCCCAGAAGGACGAGTCATGACCGACCAGCTTCTCCGCACCCCGCTGACCGAGCTCGCGGGCATCAAGCACCCGGTCGTGCAGACCGGCATGGGCTGGGTCGCCGGCCCGCGCCTGGTCTCCGGCACCGCGAACGCCGGCGGCCTCGGCATCCTCGCCTCGGCCACGATGACGCACGAGGAGCTCGAGAAGGCGATCGTCGAGGTGAAGGGTCGGACCGACAAGCCGTTCGGCGTGAACCTGCGTGCCGACGCCGCCGACGCCCCGGCCCGCTGCGACCTGCTCATCGAGTACGGCGTGAAGGTCGCCTCGTTCGCGCTGGCCCCCAAGCCTGAGCTGATCGCCAAGCTCAAGGAGCACGACATCGTCGTGATCCCGAGCATCGGCGCGCCCAAGCACGCCAAGAAGGTCGCTTCCTGGGGCGCCGACGCCGTGATGATCCAGGGCGGCGAGGGTGGTGGCCACACCGGCAGCGTCCCGACCACCCTGCTGCTCCCCACCGTGCTCGACGCCGTCGACATCCCGGTGATCGCCGCGGGCGGCTTCTTCGACGGTCGTGGTCTCGCCGCAGCACTCTCCTACGGCGCCGCCGGAATCGGCATGGGCACCCGCTTCCTGCTGACCAAGGACTCGACCGTCCCGGACGCCGTCAAGCAGCGGTACCTGGATGCGGACCTCAACGGCACCGTGGTGACCGCGAAGGTCGACGGCATGCCGCACCGGATGCTGCGGACCGACCTGGTCGACTCCGTCGAGGAGTCCAGCGCCCTGAAGCGACTCGGTCCGACGGCCCGGCGCACCCTGGCGTTCAAGAGGATGAGCGGCATGTCCTGGGTCGGCTTGATCAAGGACGGCCAGGCCATGAAGCACGGTTCCGACCGGTCCTGGGCGCAGATGGTGCTGGCGGCGAACACCCCGATGATGCTCAAGGCAGGCCTGGTCGAGGGCGACCCGGACGCCGGCATCCTCGCCTCGGGTCAGGTCGTCGGCGTGATCGAGGACCTGCCGACCTGCGCGGAGCTCATCGAGCGGGTCGTCACGCAGGCGGCCGCTGAGCTGAAGCGCACCCAGGGATATTTCGCCTGAGCCCTTCGGGAACTGGCAGGATCGGAGCGTGACCGAGGACAGCGTCGTCGACCGCGCCATCCGCTTCGCCCTGACCGCCGTCGGGGCGCGCAAACTGGAGACGAAGCCGAGCGACCCGTTCTACGACCGGCCCGACGATGTCCCGGCCACCCCTGGCTCGCTGATCCGTGCCGAGCCCGGCAGGTTCTACATCGACCCGTTCAAGCTGGTTCCCGCACCGGCCCGGGTCGAGCGGATCATGTTCACGACCTCCGACCGGCTCGGCCGCTCGATCCCGGTGACCGGCACCGTGCTGACCCCGACACGGCCACGGACCAAGCGCGACGACCGCGGCCTGGTCGTCTTCGCCGTCGGCACCCAGGGCATGGGGACCCAGTGCGCCCCGTCGCGCCAGATGGCGGCCGGGCGCGAGTACGAATCCATCTTCATCACGGGTCTGCTGGCGCGCGGCTACAACGTCGTCGTCCCGGACTACCAGGGCCTCGGCGTGGACGGCACCCACACCTACATGTCGCGCCAGGTGCAGGGGCACGTGGTCCTCGACGCCCTGCGCGCGGCGCAGCAGCTCGACAACCCCGACATCCCGGTCAGCGGTCCGACCGCCATCGCCGGGTACTCCCAGGGCGGCGGCGCGGCCGCGTCAGCCGCCGAGCTCTGGCACGAGTACGCCCCCGAGCTCGACGTGAAAGGCGCCGTCTGCGGGGCCGTCCCGGCTGACTTCCCGCTGGTCGCCGCGATGCTCGACGGGAGCCCCTACTTCGCGTTCCTCGGCTACGCGCTGGTCGGGCTGTCGAGCGACTACGGGATCGACCTCGGTCCGCTGCTCAGCGAACGGGGGCACGAGGTCGCCGCCGCACTGACCCACCAGTGCATGTTCGAGTCGCTGCGCCGCTACGCGTTCACCCGCTCGAGCACCCTGACCGCCGACGGGCGCTCGATCGGCTCGATGCTCCGGGAGGAGCCCTTCGCGACGATCGTCGCCGAGCAGAAGCTGGGTGACGGCCGGTACCCGCGGATGGAGGCGCTGGTCTCCCACAGCCACCTCGACGACGTGGTGCCGTTCGAGTGCGGCCGAGGACTCGCCGAGCGCTGGGCCGGACAGGGCGCGCGGGTGAGGCTGTCGGCTAACTACGCGCCGACCCACGCAGCCGCAGCACTCACGTCCTACTCGACCGCGTTCGCCTTCCTCAACGGCCGGTTCGCGAACAAGCCGATGCGGGCGAACACCAAGCGGTACCTGCACAGCCTGGTCGAACCCGCCGGCCTGCCCGCAGCGGACTGAGGGCGGGCCGAGCGGGCGGCCGCTCACTGGACCTTGACGTTGCCTTCGGCACACTTGGCGATGTCACCCTGAAGGCTGGTCATCGCCTTGTTGTCGCCCTTGTCACCCCGGAACTTGTCCTTGCCCTCGACGAGGGCACGGATGGCCTCGTTCGAGAGCTTGGAGTCGACGATCGCCTCGGCGATGCAGTCGATGCCCTTGTCGGTCAGCAGGTTGCTGGTGGACCCGAGGACCTCGGCAGCCTTGCCACCCTTCAAGCTCTTCGCGACCTCGTCGGCCGAGGGACGCTCACCGTCGCCACAGGCCGCCGTGAGCAGGAGGGCCGCAGTCGCTGCAGCCACGCCGATCTTCCGCACCATGAGAGAACTCCTTCATGGACCGAGCGCGTCCCGGTCCGAAGCGGAGTCTGGCACAGCCCACTTCCCGGGTGCTGCTACCCGGACGGAGCCGCCTTGCAGGCCTCGATCTGCCGGGTGCTGAGCTCGGTGAGCACGGTCGCCTCGGCATCGGTCGCGACGTACTTCTGATCGCCGTCCACGAGCGCCTCCAGACCCTTGTCGGTGAGGTCCGAGGAGACCAGCGCTCTCGCGATGCAGGAGTAGACCTTCGTGCCGAGATCCGCGGCACCGAGGTTGAACAAGTCGTTGCCGGTCTGCAGCCTCTCGGTCACCTCTGCGACCGAGAGCCGTCCGTCCGGCTCCTCGCCGCACGCACTCGCCAGCAGCAGCGCGAGGGCCAGCAGGGTGCTGGGCAGGATTCTGGGCAGGATTCTGGGCACCTTCTGGTCTCCTAGGACGTCGGGGACGGCGTGCGGAGCTCATCGATCAAGCAGGCGCTGACCTTCCCGATCAGGCCCTTCACGACGGTGGCGTCGGCATCGGACGGCGCGTAGCTGCCCGGGTTCGCGATCGCCTGACGCAGACCGTCGTTGGAGACCTTCGAGGCCTCCAGGATCGACGCGATGCAGATCGCCTGCTTCTTGGTGTAGGGCTTCCCGTCCGCCTGCTCAGCCTTCTGCAGGGCGGTGGCGAGGTCCTTCACGCTCGGGCGCACACCGGAGTTCGGGTCGGCCGCCTTCGAGGTCGCCGGCTTCTTGGCCTCGGGTTCGTCCTCACCCCCGCATCCGCTGGTGAGGAGGAGGGCACCGATCAGGAGGGCTGCACCGAATCCACGCATGGGGTGAACCGTAGCCGACGCTGGAACAGCAGCTGTCGCCCGGCGACCCGGTAGCCCAGCTCCTCGTTCACGTCGATCATCGGACCGTTCGACTCGGCGTTCTCGGTGCCGACCCACCGCAGCTGCGGCTCGACGTCGCGCAACCAGAGCGCCATCGAGCTCTTCAGCAGCAGGCCCAGGCGTCTGCCCCGGTGTTCCGGGACGACGGCGGTGTCGTGCTGGTCCGCCCAGGTCGGGTCCTCGCTGTCGACCGAGACCGCCGTGTGACCGACCATCTCGCCGTCCGCGGTGCTCGCCACCACCCGGTAGAGCCGTCGACCGGCCTCGACCTGCGCGCTCTCGTAGGCCCGCACTCGATCGACGTCGTAGAGCTCGTCCTCGTACTCCAGACCGTCGCGCGGCGCGTCGTTGATGGCGGCGGTGACGCGTACGAGGTCCGGGAGCAGGTCGGCCGGGGTGCGACCCGTGAACCGGACCAGGTGGTAGCCGCCGGCACGAGCGGTCGCCGCGTCGCGCACGGAGCGCAGGTGCGCGTCCTGGTCGGCCGTGCCGGTGAGCTCGAGCAGGCGTCGGATCTCGGTGCTCTCCAGCTCGAACCCAGCCGCTGCGGCGAATCTGCGAGCAGCGTCGCTCTCCCAGCCGTACAGCACGATCAGCGGCCGACCGATGGCCAGGCAGCGGTCGAGGACCAGCGCGAGCGCGGCACGGCCGTGCCCGCGTCGGCGCACCTCCGGCAGGACGACGAGCTCCACCCAGGCCAGCTCGCGGTTGTCGCGGTCGCTGACGAAGATCGCCGCGGTCCCCACCACCCTCCCGTCGGCGCGCAGCAGGTAGTGCTCCCCCGGCTCGCCGTCGAAGCCGTGGCGCATCTCGGCCCGGATCCTGGTGATCGTCGGCGCCTGTTCCCACGGCGCGTCGACAGCTCGGGCCGCCTCAGCGGCACCGACGTACGCCGAGACCGCCTCGAGGTCGTCCGGGTCGCAGAAGAACAGCTCCACCTGGGCAGTGTGCCCGAGCGGACCTGGTCGTCCGTACTGGTTTCAGGCGTGGTCGAGGCGCTCGATGATCGTCACGTTGGCCTGGCCGCCGCCCTCGCACATCGTCTGCAGCGCGTAGCGACCGCCGGTGCGCTCGAGCTCGTTGAGCAGCGTGGCCATGATGCGGGTACCGGTCGCGCCGATCGGGTGACCCAGTGCGATGCCCCCACCGTTGACGTTGACCTTCTCCAGCGGGACCTCGAGCTCCTTGGCCCAGGCGAGCACGACCGAGGCGAACGCCTCGTTGCACTCGAACAGGTCGATGTCGTCGATGGTCAGACCAGTCTTCTCCAGCGCGTGTCGGGTCGCCCGGATCGGACCGGTGAGCATCCAGATCGGGTCGTCGCCCTTGACGCTGAGGTGGTGGATCCGGGCGCGCGGGGTCAGGCCGTGCTCCTGGACGGCCGCCTCGGAGGCGATCAGCAGCGCCGACGCGCCGTCGCAGATCTGGCTGGCGACACCGGCGGTGATCCGTCCGTTCGGGGCCAGCGGCTCGAGACCGGCCATCTTCTCCAGGGAGGTCTCGCGCGGGCACTCGTCGGTCGTGAACACGGTCCCGTCGGCCAGCGTCACCGGCGCGATCTCGTTGTCGAACCGGCCCTCGGCGATGGCGGCCTTCGCCCGGTTGTGCGAGGCGAGAGCGAACTCCTCCATCTCCTCACGACTGATGCCCCACTTCTCGGCGATCATCTCGGCGGAGTTGAACTGCGAGACCTCGACGTCGCCGTACCGGTCGTTCCAGCCCGGCGACTCGGCGAACGGCGTGGTGAACCCGTACTGGTCCGCGACCAGCATCGCGGCGGAGATCGGGATGGCCGACATGTTCTGGAGACCTCCGGCGACGACCAGGTCCTGGGTGCCGGACATGACGCCCTGCGCGGCGAAGTGCACCGCCTGCTGGGAGGAGCCGCACTGCCGGTCGATGGTGACGCCCGGGACGTGGTCGGGCAGGCCGGCGACCAGCCACGCGGTGCGGGCGACGTCGCCGGCCTGCGACCCGATGGTGTCGCAGCAGCCCATGATCACGTCGTCGACGGCACCGGCGTCGATGCCGGTGCGCTCCACGAGCGCCTTCAGCACGTGCGCGCCCAGGTCGGCGGAGTGCATCGCGGCCAGCGAGCCGCGGCGCTTGCCGACCGGGGTCCGGACGGCGTCGATGATGTAGGCCTCAGGCATGAGGAGATCCCTTCGCTATTCCTTCGAGGAGGATGGTGAGGTATTGGTCGGCCACGTCGGCCGGGGTCAGGGTGCCGCCGGGTCGGTACCACCGCACGGCCACCCAGACGGTGTCGCGCAGGAACCGGTAGACCAGGGCGACGTCGAGGTCCGCACGCAGCTCGCCGCTGGCGACACCCGCCTCGAGCAGCCCGGTCCACAGGGTGCGGAACTTCCGGTTCCGCTCGATCAGGTAGTCGAACCGGTCGAACGTCGCGAGGTACAGCGCGTCGCTCTGGAAGATCGCCACCTCGTTGCGGTGCTCGCCGATCGCCTCGAAGGAGGCCTGGACGACGGCGACCAGCTTCTCCTTCGGGGTCCGGTCGCTGGCCTCGATGGCGTCGTACTGCTTCCAGAGCTCGGTCTGGAAGGTGTCGAGCAGCTCGTCGACCATCGACTCCTTGGAGTCGAAGTGGTGGTAGAGGCTCCCCGAGAGGATGCCGGCAGCGTCCGCGATGTCGCGGACGGTGGTGTTCTTGAAACCGCGCTCGGCGAAGAGCCCCGCTGCGATGGCGAGGAGCTCGTCGCGCCGCGTCCCGGTGATCGAGCTCAGTCGAGATTCAGGCGTGCTGGCTGCTGACACTGATCACCTCACCGGTCAGGTACGACGAGTAGTCGCTGGCCAGGAAGACCATCACGTTGGCGACCTCCCACGGCTCGGCCGCGCGGCCGAACGCCTCGCGCTGCTTCAGCTCGTGCAGCAGCTCGTCCGAGGTCACCTTGGCCAGGAACGGGTGCATCGCGAGGCTCGGCGAGACGGCGTTGATCCGGACGCCGTGCGGCGCGACGTCCAGCGCGGCGCATCGGGTCAGTGCCATCACCCCGGCCTTGGCTGCGGCGTAGTGGGCCTGACCCTCCTGCGCGCGCCAGCCGATCACGCTGGCGTTGTTCACGATGACGCCCTTCGTCCCGTTCGCGATCATCCGGTTCGATGCGGCGCGCACGCTGCGGAAGGTGCCGGTCAGGGTGATGTCGAGGACCTTGCTCCACTGGTCGTCGGTCATCTCCAGGACGCTGGCGGTACCACCGAGGCCCGCGTTGTTGATCATCACGTCGACCCCGCCCACGGTGTCGGCCAGATCGAGGAGGGCGGTAATGTCCTCCTCCTTGGTCACGTCGACGACGGCCGAGAGCACGCGCTCGGCGCCGAACTCGGTCGCCAGCGCCTCGTGCGCCTCGGCGACCCGGCGCTCGTGGGTGTCGGAGAGGACCACCGTCTTGGCCCCCTCCTCCAGGGCACGCCGGGTGATCGACGCTCCGATACCCGCGCCGGCCGCAGCGGTGACGACGACGACCTTGTCCTTCAGCAGGCCGTGACCCGGGACGTAGTCAGGGGTGGGCTGCTCGGGTCGCAGTGTCGTCGAAGTCTGGTCGGTCATCGGGTCTCCCTGGGTAGGCCGAGCACGCGCTCGGAGAGGATGTTGCGCTGGACCTCGTCGGACCCGCCGTAGATCGTGTCGGCGCGGGTGAAGAGGAAGAGTCGTTGCCACTCGTCGAGGTCGTAGCTCGACGGCGACGGCCCCGCCGCGAGCGCCTCGGTGCCGCGGACGAGCATGGCGATCTCGCCGAGGGTGCGGTGCCAGGTGGCCCACAGCAGCTTCGCGATGCTCGCGGACCCTGCGGACTGCGCCTCGGCGTTGTTCTGCGCCAGCGTGCGCAGGGCGTTCAGCCGGATCACCTCGAGCTCGACGGTGGCGCGGGCCAGCCGGTCGCGGACGATCGGGTCGTCGAAGGTGCCGTTGGCCCGCGCGGCCTCGACCAGGCCGGCCAGCTCGCGCTGGAAGCCGACCTGCTGCCCCAGGGTGGAGACGCCGCGCTCGAAGCCGAGCAGGCCCATCGCCACGCCCCAGCCCTGGCCGGGCTCACCGACGACGAGGTCGGCCGCCGTCCGCGCCCCGGTGAAGAAGACCTCGTTGAACTCGGCCCCGCCGGTGAGCTGCTCGATCCCCCGGATCTCGATGCCGTCCTGGTCCAGCGGCATCAGCAGGAAGCTCAGGCCCTGGTGACGCTTGGAGCCGGGCTCGGTGCGGGCGAGGACGAAGATCCAGTCGGCGAACTGGGCCAGCGAGGTCCAGACCTTCTGGCCGTCCACCACCCACTCGTCCCCCTCCAGGCGCGCCTTGGTGGCGATGTTCGCGAGGTCGGAGCCGGCGTTCGGCTCGGAGTAGCCCTGGCACCACAGCGTCTCGACCGAGCGCATTCCGGGTAGGAAGCGGTCCTTCTGCTCGGGGGTGCCGAAGTGGATCAGCGTCGGCCCGATCAGCTCCTCGCCGAAGTGGTTGACCCGGGCGGGCGCGTTGGCGCGGGCGTACTCCTCGTGGAAGATCACCTGCTGCATCAGGGAGAGTCCGCGGCCGCCGTACTCGGTCGGCCAGCCGATGCAGGTCCACCGGTGCTCGGCCAGGTGCCGGTCCCACGCGAGCCGCTCGTCGTGCGCCTCGAGGTCCTTCCCGGAGCCACCGAGCCCCTTGAGCGCGGCGAAGTCCCCGACCAGGTGGTCGTTCAGCCATGTGCGGACCTCGGTCCGGAAGGCCTTGTCCTCGCTCGAGTCCGTCAGGTCCACTGGATGCTCACTCTCCGGGGGTGCGTTTCCTGTAGGGTAGCCTACCAAGCACTTGCTTGGTTTCGAGTCCGACTGTGGAGGATGCCGTGGCGCTCACCCTGCCTGCTGCGTTGCGCGACGCCGCCAGCACGTACGGCGAGCACCCCGCCGTGGTCGACGGGGACCGCTCGCTGAGCTTCGCCGCGCTGCTCGAGGACGTCCGGGCGGTCGCAGCTGGCTACCTCGCCCACGGGATGGCCCCCGGCGACCGGGTCTGCATCTGGGGACCGAACAGCATCGACTGGCTGGTGGCAGGCCTGGCCGTCTCGTACGCCGGCGGCACGCTGGTGCCGGTCAACTCGCGGTACACCGGGCACGAGGTCGCCGACATCGTCGACCGCACCGGCGCCACCCTCGTCCTCGTCGCGAACGGGTTCCTCGGGCGCGACCAGGTCGCCGAGCTCCGGGCCGCGAGCAACCTGGAGGCCGTTCGCGCGGTCCTGGAGCTGACCGACCTCGAGGCGGTCCGTGCCGCCGGGGCCGCCGAGCTCGCCGCTGCGGACGCCCGCGCCGACGCGGTCTCCCCCGACGACGTCGCGGACATCTTGTTCACCTCCGGGACCACCGGCCGGGCCAAGGGCGCCATGAGCGCCCACCGGCAGACGATCGCGGTCTCGCGGTCGTGGGCCGAGATCGGCGGCGTCACCAGCGAGGACCGCTACCTGGTGGTCAACCCCTTCTTCCACTCCTTCGGTTACAAGATCGGCATCGTGGTCGGGCTGCTCACCGGCGCCACCCTCTACCCGGTCGCCACCTTCGACCTCGACGAGACGATGGCGACCATCCAGCGCGAGCGGATCACGGTGCTGCCCGGCGCGCCGACGATCTTCACCTCCCTGCTCGGTGCCGAGCACCGCGCCGACTACG
Source organism: Marmoricola sp. OAE513 (assembly GCF_040546585.1). Taxonomy (NCBI): domain Bacteria; kingdom Bacillati; phylum Actinomycetota; class Actinomycetes; order Propionibacteriales; family Nocardioidaceae; genus Marmoricola; species Marmoricola sp. OAE513. The sequence goes on from NZ_JBEPOC010000001.1 coordinate 66,246, forward strand.
ACCTGTCCTCCCTGCGGCTCTCGATCACCGGTGCTGCGGTCGTCCCGGTGGTGCTGATCGAGCGGATGCGAGCCGCCGCCCCTGAGGGTCTCGCGATCGACAACGTCTACACCGCCTTCGGGATGACCGAGGCCGTCGTCGTCACGATGTGCCGCGAGGGTGACGCCGACGACCTGGTCGCGAACACCTGCGGGCGGGCCATCCCCGGAGCCGAGGTCCGGATCGCGACCGTCGGCACGAACGAGGCCGTCCCTGCGGGCGAGGAGGGCGAGCTGCTGGTGCGCGGCGACATCGTCATGCTCGGCTACCTCGACGACCCGGCGGCGACCGCCGAGGCGATCGACGCCGACGGGTGGCTGCACACCGGCGACATCGGCAAGGTCGACGAGGCCGGCAACCTGCGCATCACCGACCGGCTCAAGGACATGTACATCTCCGGTGGTTTCAACGTCTACCCGGCCGAGGTCGAGCAGGCGCTCGCCCGGATGGACGGGGTCGCCGACGTCGCGGTGATCGGCGTACCGGACGAGCGGATGGGTGAGATCGGCAAGGCGATCGTCGTCCGCAGCCCCGGCAGCGGGATCACCGAGGCCGACGTGATCGGGTTCGCCCGCGAGCGCCTGGCCAACTACAAGACCCCCCGCCTCGTCTCCTTCACCGACGCGCTGCCGCGCAACCCGTCGGGCAAGGTGCTCAAGAACGACCTCAGGGAGAACTGATGGATCTGACGCTGTCCGAGTCCGAGCTGGCCTTCCAGGCCGAGGTGCGCTCGTGGCTGGCCGCCAACGTGCCCGCCGAGCCGCTGCCCTCGATGGACACCGAGGCCGGCTGGGCCCTGCACCAGGAGTGGGAGGCCAAGCTCGCTGCCGAACGGCTCTCGGTCGTCTCCTGGCCCCGGGAGGTCGGGGGGCGCGAGGCGTCGCTGATCGAGTGGGTCATCTTCGAGGAGGAGTACTACCGCGCCGGAGCTCCCGGGCGGGTCTCCCAGAACGGCATCTTCCTGCTCGCGCCGATCATCTTCGACCACGGCACCCCCGAGCAGCAGGCGCGCTTCCTGCCGAGCATGGCGACCGGCGAGAAGATCTGGGCCCAGGCCTGGTCCGAGCCCGAAGCGGGCTCCGACCTCGCCTCGATCCGGTCGACCGCCGTCCGCGACGACGAGCGCGGCGGCTGGATCCTCAACGGTCAGAAGACCTGGTCCTCGCGGGCCACCTACGCACACTGGGGCTTCGGCCTGTTCCGCAGCGACCCGGACAGCGCGAAGCACGCGGGCCTGACCTACTACCTGTTCCCGCTCGACGCCGAGGGCATCACCGTCCGCGCGATCGCCCAGCTCGACGGCGAGGCCGGCTTCGCGGAGATCTTCTTCGACGACGTCTTCGTCCCGGACGCCGACGTGCTCGGTGCTCCCGGGGACGGATGGCGGGTCGCGATGAGCACGGCCGGCAACGAGCGCGGTCTCTCGCTGCGCTCCCCCGGTCGGTTCTGCGCCGCGGCCGACCGGCTCGTGGAGCTCTGGAAGCTGAACGGTGCCGACGCCCCGCAGTCGCGCGACGCGGTCGTGGACGCGTGGATCGGTGCGCAGGCCTACCGCCTGTTCACCTGGGGCACGGTCACGCGGCTGGCCGACGGCGGCGAGATGGGCGCGGCCGGCTCCGTCAACAAGGTGTTCTGGAGCGAGCTGGACATCGCGCTGCACGAGACCGGCCTCGACCTGCTCGGCGCCGACGCTGAGCTGCTCGAGACCCCGTGGATGGACGGGTACGTGTTCTCCCTGTCCGGTCCGATCTACGCCGGCACCAACGAGATCCAGCGCAACATCATCGCCGAGCGGATCCTCGGCCTCCCCCGCGAGCCGAAAGGTGCGGCCAAGTGAAGTTCGAGCTGACCGAGGAGCAGACCGGGTTCGCCGAGGCGATCACCGACCTGATGCGCTCCGCCGACTCCGTCGCCGTGGCCCGCTCGTGGGCCGGGGGTGACACGGCCCCCGGGGTGAAGCTGTGGGGCCGGCTGGCCGACCTGGGCCTGACGGCGCTCGTCGCTCCCGAGGAGGACGGCGGCCTCGGTGGCACGCTGGTCGACCTCGTCGTCGCGTTCGAGGTCCTGGGACACGAGCTCGCCGTGGGCCCGTGGATCGAGTCCGCCGCGCTGTCCCCGCAGACCAGCGGCGAGATGGTGACGGCCGCCGCTGCTCCGCTCGCGCCGTACGCCGCGGACGCCCAGGTGGCCCGGCTGCTGTCCGGCACCGCCGGCGCCCAGCACGCCTCCATCGACTCCACCCGGACGCTGACCGAGGTCACCGGCGGCGAGGCGTTCGGGGCCGAGGCGCTGGACCGGGCCGTGCTGGCCGCGGCAGCGCAGCTGGTCGGCGCCGGCGAGCGGGTGCTGGCCGACTCGGTGACCTACGTCAAGCAGCGCAAGCAGTTCGGGCGCGAGATCGGCTCGTACCAGGCGATCAAGCACCAGCTCGCCGACGTCCGGATCGCCCTGGACTTCGCCCGTCCGCTGGTCTTCGGCGCCGCTCTCGGCGAGGTGCCCGTCTCGGCCGCCAAGGTGTACGCCGCCGACGCCGCCTACCTCGCCGCCCGCACGGGTCTGCAGGTGCACGGCGCGATCGGTTACACCGCGGAGTTCGACCTGAGCCTGTGGCTGAACCGGATCCGCGCGCTCGTCACCGCCTGGGGAACCCCGGCGTACCACCGCGGCCGGGTGCTCGAGGCGATCACCGACCAGAAGCAGGCCGGCTGATGCACTTCGCGCGCACCGAGGAGCAGGACGAGCTCGCCGCCGCCGTCCGCGGCATGCTGAGCAAGCGGTCGGACAGCGAAGCCGTCCGTGCGGCCGTCCAGACCGAGACCGGGTACGACGCGGCGCTGTGGTCGGCGCTGGTCGAGCAGATCGGCGTTGCCGCCCTCGCCGTCCCGGAGGAGCACGACGGCTTCGGCGCCTCGCTGGTCGAGACCGCGGTCGTGCTCGAGGTGCTGGGCGAGTTCCTCACCCCTACGCCCCTGCTCGCGACCGCGCTGAGCACGGCCCAGCTGCTGCTGCACGGCTCGGACGAGGACAAGGCCGACCTCCTTCCTCGGCTCGCCGCCGGCGAGGTGCTCCCGTTCGAGCTCGGGGCCGTGGTGCTCGAGCCCACCGAGCGCACCGGGTCGATGGACCAGACGCTGCGGCTCGCGGTGACAGAGCAGGCGGCCGAGACCCCGGACGACGTCCGTGCGATCAGCACCGCCCTGGCGTCCGCTCTGCAGGTCGGCGCGATGCAACGTGCCCTCGACATGACGGTGCAGTACTCCGGCGAGCGGGTGCAGTTCGGGCGTCCCATCGGCTCCTTCCAGGCCCTGAAGCACCGGATGGCCGACATGCTGGTCCTGCTGGAGGCGTCCCGCTCGGCGAGCTGGGGCGCGACCGCGGTGGCCGCGGCGTACGTCGCGGACCCGAGCGAGGAGAACCGCGAACGGCTCATCCGGCTGGCCTCGGTCGCCGGGTCCTACTGCTCCGACGCACTCGACAAGATCGCCTCGGAGGCGGTGCAGCTGCACGGCGGCATCGCGATCACCTGGGAGCACGACGTACAGCTCGTCTTCAAGCGCGCGCACGCACTCTCGCAGCTCAACGGCCCGGCGCACCAGCACCGGGCTCGGGTGGTCTGACTCCTCAGACGGCGGTCCGCGCCGGTTTGAGTCCGGCCACGAGCTCCTCCCGGGCGAAGCGGCGGACGAGGACCGGGATGAAGTCCTGGATCTTGGCCGACGGCTCGATGTCCTGACGCCAGCGCTGGACCACCGCCGCCACCTGCTCGGGGGTGTGGCTGCCGGCGAAGTCCTGGGTGAGGTCCTCGACGACGGAGGTCATCTGCTGCTCGATACCGGGTGCGTTCACGTGCTGCTCCTCAGGGATGTTGAAGAATCACCGAACGCGGCCATTCTGAGCACCTGCAGGTGAACAGGAGGTGAACGGTCGAGTCGAGTCGCGACGGTCGGTCACTCCCCTGAGCCGCGACGCAGCGCCACCGCGGCGGCGAAGCCCAGCGGTGCGGCGATCTGCTGCAGATCGCCGTCGTACTCGGCGACGACGACCTCCTCCATCGACCGGTTCAGGCCGACGCCGTCGGCCTTGAGGATCGCCTCCTTGGAGACCCACAGCGCCACGCGCTCGGCGGTCGTGGTCGCGGTCTCCCCGGGCGCGAGCACCGTGCCTGGCCAGTCGGCCTCGATGGCCGCGACGTCCTCGACGTCGGCCCCGACGGACTCGGCCCCGGGCGCCAGCACGACGAGCAGGTGGCCCCCGGCGCGGGCGATCGAGACCGGGACCTGCTCGCCGGAGTGCACGGCCCACGGGTTGCCGTGGTCGCTACCACCGCACTCGGGGCACAGCCGGCCGCTGCGGACCGGCCCGGGGCCCAGCAGCGCCGTCAGCGCCTGCACGATCACCACGTCCGCGGGCTCGCCGGCGGACGCCCAGGTCACGTCGAAGGGGACGGCGGGGTGCACACCGCGAATCTACCGGTCAGGCGGCTGTCTTCCGGGGACGACCGCGCCCGCGCTTGCTCGCGACCACGGCACCGTCGACGAAGATCTGGCCGCCCCAGACCCCGTGCGGCTCCGCCCGCTCGGTGGCGCCGGCCAGGCACAGGTCGACCACCGGGCAGGAGGCGCAGAGCGCACGGGCCTGGTCGAGGAACGCCGGGCGCTCGGCGAAGAACAGGTCGGGGTGGGTCTGGCAGGGCAGGGAGTCGGTCATCGGTCATCCTTCAGCGTCGCGGTACCTCAACCCTCGGTTCCTGAGGTACCTGCTCGCATCGGGTGAATGCCTTAGATCGACCCTGATCCGACTCAGCGACTGCTGTTCGGTCGACGGCCGCGGACGACCCCGACGAAGTTCTGGGTGTCGACGTCGTCCCGGTCGACCAGCCAGACCAAGTTGACCGGCGACTTCTTCGCGTCCAGCACCGGCCGCGCCGTGACGTCCTTGCGGTGGTGCAACCGGGCCAGGGACATCGGGACCAGCACGTACCCGGTGCCAGCCGCCGCCGTCTCGATCGCCATCGGGAGATCGAGGTCCGGGAACTCCGCGAGGATGTCCAGCTCGTCGGCGAGGTCGCGGAGCTCGAGCTCGTCGAACGCTGCCGCAGCGTGGTCCTTGGCCACGACGGCGACCGCCGTCTCCTTGTACAGGGGGATCTGATGCACCCCGTCGACCTCGGCCCAGCCGCGCATGATCACCATGTCGAGCTCACCGTCGCGGACCAGGCGCTCGGCGTCGTCGACCTCGACCGGCACGAGGGTCAGGTGCTGCGTCTTCGTGCGTCGGTGCAGCTCGACCCAGGCGGTCTCCCACTTGCCCGGGGTCACCCCGGGGACGAAGCCGACCCGCAGGGGATCGCGGCGTGTGATGTGTTCCACGTCGGAACACTAACCGCCTGTCGGATCGGTCATACCGACCGGTAGCAGGCACTGATAACTTCCGCCCTATGCGTTCTGCCAAGGATTTCTTCGCCCCGCTCGCCGTCGGTGCCCCGGCCCCGCTCCGTGAGATCCCGGCTCGCCCGAGCCGCGCGATCCACTTCTTCGACCCGGGCAACGAGAAGATGGCCGCCAAGGTCCCCGACATGGTCGGCACCGTGGACGTCCTGCTCGGCAACCTCGAGGACGCCGTGAAGGCGGAGAACAAAGAGATCTCGCGCGCGGGTCTCGTGAAGGTGGGCCAGACGGTCGACTTCGGTCCGACCCAGTTCTGGACCCGGATCAACTCGCTGGACTCCCCCTGGGTGCTCGATGACCTCACCACCCTCGTTCCGGCGATCGGCGAGAAGCTCGACGTGATCATGGTCCCGAAGGTGCAGGGCGCCGAGGACATCCACTACGTCGACCGGATCCTCGCCCAGCTCGAGGCCAAGGCCGGCATCACCAAGCCGATCCAGGTGCACGCGATCCTGGAGACCGCGCGCGGCGTCGCCAACATCGAGGAGATCTGCGCGGCCAGCCCGCGAATGCAGGGTCTCTCGCTCGGTCCGGCCGACCTGGCGGCTGACCGCCGGATGAAGACCACCCGCGTCGGCGGCGGCCACCCGGGCTACCTGGTGCGCCAGGACCCGGAGCGCGGCGACGACGGCGTCCCGCTCTACGAGGGTGACCGCACCACCTACCAGCAGGACCTCTGGCACTACACGATCGCCCGGATGGTCGACGCCTGCGCGATGCACGGCATCTACCCGTACTACGGCCCGTTCGGCGACATCAAGGACACGGTCGCCTGCGAGGACCAGTTCCGCAACGCCTTCCTCCTCGGCTGCGTCGGTGCCTGGTCCCTGCACCCGGTGCAGATCAAGATCGCCAACAAGGTCTTCTCCCCCAGCGTCGAGGACGTCAAGCACGCCCGTCGCGTCATCGCCGCGATGGGCGACGGCACCGGCGCGGTCATGCTCGACGGGAAGATGGAGGACGACGCCTCGGTCAAGCAGTGCAAGGTGATGGTCGCGCTCGCCGAGGAGCTGGCCGCGATCGACCCCGACCTGAAGACCGCTTACGACGCGATCACGCTGGAGGACTGACATGACCGAGTTCAAGCCCCGCCGTTCCGTCCTCTACATGCCGTCCTCCAACGAGCGCGCGCTGGAGAAGGCCAAGACGATCGCCTGCGACGCGCTGATCCTCGACCTCGAGGACGCCGTGGCACCCGAGGCCAAGCCGGAGGCCCGGCTCAACGCCGCGGCCGCGGTGAAGTCCGGTGAGTACGGCAACCGCGAGCTGACCATCCGGGTCAACAGCATCGGCACCGAGTGGCACGACGAGGACATCAAGGTCGCCGCTGCTGCCGGCCCGCACGGCATCGTGGTCCCGAAGGTGAACAGCGCCGACGAGGTGCGCAGCCTGGTCGCCGCGATCGAGGCCGCCGGGGCTCCCGAGCACACCAAGCTCTGGGCGATGGTCGAGACGCCCGAGGCGATCTTCAACGTCCGCGAGCTCGCCGCCGCCTCGCCGCGCCTGGCCGTGCTGGTGATGGGCACCAACGACCTCGTCAAGGAGACGTACGCCGAGCACGTACCGGGCCGGGCTCCCCTGCTGACGGCCCTGTCGCTGTCGTTGCTGGCAGCGCGTGCTGCCGGCGTCGCGATCCTGGACGGCGTCTACAACGACGTGAAGAACCTCGACGGCTTCCTCGCCGAGTGCGAGCAGGGTCGGCAGTTCGGCTTCGACGGGAAGACCCTGATCCACCCGGGCCAGGTCGAGGGCGCCAACGAGGCGTTCGCCCCGTCCGCCCAGGCCGTCGAGGACGCCCGCGGTCTGATCGCGGCCTGGGACGCGCGCACGACCGGCGTGGTGACCTACAACAACCGGATGGTCGAGAACCTGCACGTCGAATCGGCGCAGCGCACGCTGGCGATCGCTGACGCCATCGCGGCGCTCAGCTGAACTCGGGCGTGGCCTCGATGCCGGGGACCCGGCTGACCTCGTACATGGTGTCGTCGAGGACGAAGCCGGCGCGACGGTAGAGCCGCCCGGCGTCGCTGTCCCCGTCGGCGACGATGACGAGGTCGGTGGCTCCGCGCGACCGGGCGTGCTCGGCTGCCACGGCCAGCAGGTGCCGGGTGAGTCCGCGGCGCCGGTGATCGGGGTGGGTGAGCACGCTCTGGTAGCGCGCGACCCCGTCGCCGCAGTCGGCGATGCCGAGCTCCGCGGCGAGCGCTCCGTCCGCGAAGGCGCCGAACCAGGTCACCGCACCGGTGCGCGAGACCTCGACCCGCGACCGCGTGTTGGTCTCCTCGAACTCGTCCTGGTCGGGGAACGCCAGCTGACGCATCCGGGTGGACTGCCCCCAGTCGTCCTCGGTGGTGAGCGGCCGGACCTCGTAGCCGTCGGCGAGCGGTCCCGGACCGATCGGGTCCGCCGTGACGAGAACTTCGGCAGGTTCGAGAAAAAGGGTCAGCGCGTGCCAGGCGCCGAGGTCCTCGGGAGCGGCGACCAGCCCGATCGCCCGGTGCTCCGCGTCGGGGAACTCGGCCTCGAACACGTCGAGCCAACGCTGCGGGTCGTCGACCGCATCCCGGTCGGTGACCAGCACGAAGTTGCCCCAGTAGTACGTCGGGTTGTCCGGGCTGGTGACCTGCAGGTGGTCGCCGTGGTCGACGATCTGCGCTCCGGAGAGCCGGAGGACCGCCAGGTCGGTGCGCCAGCCGAGAGGGATGTCCATGGCGGTCAACCTACGTCACCGCATCTGGCTGAGCAGGTGCCCGTGGAAGGCACGGACCAGGTGACCCGCAGCGGCTGAGGGGTCGCTCGAGCGGATCCGCTCCGGACCGATCGCGAGCAGCTGCCAGCCCACGTGCTGGCACCGGGCCACGTCCTGGGCGCTGGTCTGCCCCGCGAGGACGACGCCGAACCGGTGCACCGGCAGCGCCAGCGCACACCGCACCCCGGCGACCCGCCACCCCGGGGTCGGCGTGGGCAGCCGTGCGTGCAACCAGTGCAGGCGGAGCACCGACTCCTCGATGCCGGCGGCGCGGCCGTCGGCGATCGCGGCCAGCTCCCGCGCCTGGGCGCCGCCGGCGACCTCGGGGCCTTCCGCGGTGCGGGCGATCAGCTCCGCGTGGGTGAGGGCACCGACGCGCAGCAGACCGTCGAGCAGCGGGAGCGCCCGCTCCGGTGCCAGCTGGCGCGCGACGTCGTACGCCGTGCGCAACGGCGAGGTGAGCCGCAACCCGCCCAGCTCGGTGACCTCGTCCGGGCGCAGCGGCACCTTCGCGCCGGGGTACCGGCGTCGTCCGTCGAGGTCGAGCGGGACCGGGTCGTGCGGCCGTGCACGCAGGGCGGGCGCGCCGTGCACCCATGCCGCGGTGCGTCCGACCACGAGGTGCCGGCGGCTGGAGACCAGGGCCACGGCCTCGGCCCGGACCACCGGGGTCAGCTCGGCCGACGAGGCGACGTACACCCCGCGGACCAGCCTGGTGACCGCACCGATCCGGACCATCCGGTCGAGCGCCGACCTGCCGAGGCCGGCGCGGGCCGCACCTGCCGGGGTGAAGGGCACACCGAGGTCGAGGGCATCCATCGGCACACCTTGGCCGAACCCCCGCTGCGGCCGCCGCTGGCGTCCACAGGTTCCCTCAGGTGCCCTGGAGCGTGGCCCGGATCGCCGGAGCGAGACTGCGGACGACGGTCTCGACCGGGGCCGAGGCGACCGGTTCGACCTGCAGCACGTAGCGCATCATCGCCAGCCCGACGAGCTGGCCGCAGACCAGCTCGAGGCGCAGGGCGGACGCGTGCACGCCGGTGGCACGGGCGGCGGGATTCACCACGCTGCGGTTGAGGACCCGGTAGAAGGCCTGCCCCGCGCGGGCGCTGCTCACCGACGCGCGCACCATCCGGAGCATGCCGGACCGGGTCCGCGGGTTCTCGCAGAGACCGAGGAACGTGCGGACCAGCCGCACGCTGAAGTCGGTCTCGATGTCGTCGGCCTCGTCCGCGGTCCGCGCCTGCGCGGCCTCGGCAGCAGCGATGACCGTCGGGGAGTCGGGGAAGACCGGCATGGCTCCACCGTACCGACCGGGTCCCTTCCTGGGTCCCCTACCGGGCTCCCTCCTGGGCGTCCTACTGGGCGTCCTACTGGGGCTGGGTGTACTTCCCACCGAAGAACAGCAGCGGGTCGATCGGGCCCTCGTGGGGCTGGGCTCCGGAGCGGTCGCCGAAGCCGAGCTCCTGGACGGCGCCGATGACGATGTAGTGGTCCCCCGCCTCGACGACCTGGTGCACCGTGCAGTCGACGTACCCGAGGACGCCCTCGATCAGCGGTGCCCCGGTGGCTGCGGTCGACCAGCTCACGCCCGCGAACTTCTCGTCGCCCTTGGTCGCCATCCCGTTGGAGAGGTCGGACTGCCCGGCAGCGAGGATGTTGACGCAGAAGAATCCCGCACGACGCATCAGCGGCCAGGCGCGCGAGGTCTTCGCCGGGGAGAACATCACCAGCGGCGGGTCCAGGGAGACCGAGGAGAACGACTGGCAGGTCATGCCAACGGGCTGGCCGTCGGAGACGGAGGTGACCACGGTGACACCGCTGCAGAACAGGCCCAGCACGTCGCGGAACCGGCGCGCACGGGCGGCAGCCTCCGGGTCGTCCGGGATGGGGGTGTGCTCTCCGAGGCGCAGCTCGAAGTCCAGCTCGTTGCCGAGCCAGGACTTCACGAGCTCCTGGGACGGCCAGGTCTCCCGGGCGTTCGGGTTCATCCCTTCCGGGACTGCACTGGATCCTGGGCTCGTCACCCCCCGATTGTTCATCGTTCAGGCACTCCCGCCGAACGTGTGACCCCAGTACGAGACGGCCGTGCTCTCGCGGGCGACCCACCGGGCGTCGTCGACCTGCAGGCCCTCGGTGCCGAACTCGAAGTCGAACCCACCTGGCGACTTCACGTAGAAGGACACCATCTCGTCGTTCATGTGCCGGCCGAGCGTCGCCGACAGCGGGGCCTTGTACTTCTTGACCCGCTCCAGCGCGCGACCGACGTGGTCGAGCTCGTCGACCTCGAGCATCACGTGCACGCACTTGGACGCGTTGGGCATCGGCAGGAAGGCGAGGCTGTGGTGCCGCGGGTTCACACCGAGGAAGCGCAACCAGATCTTGGAGCCAGGCTCCTTGCCGACGAACTCGCCAGGCATGCTCATCGAGTCGCGCAGCCGGAAGCCGAGGACCTCGGTGTAGAAGCGCAGCGCCTCGACGTCATCGAGGACGGGGATGACGATGTGCCCCATCCCCTGGTCCCCGGTGACGAACTTCGCGGCGTACGGCGTGACGACCGGCCGGGACTCGTAGGTGATGCCGTGGAAGAGCTCGAAGACGTTGTCCCACGGGTCGGTGAACCGGATCAGCTCCTGGACCCGGCGCTCGGCCAGCTCCTCGGGCGTGCCTTCCTGGTAGACGACACCGGCCTCCTTGAGGTGCTGCCGGGCGTTCTCCAGCGCGACGTGGTCGGCGACCTCCCAGCCGGTGGCGTCGAGCTGGTCGACGTCGGAGGGGAAGACGACGATGCGCGCGGACACGGCGTCGATTCGGAAGTAGAGGTTCTCCGGGTTCGGGCCGCGGCCCTCGGCGACGCCGAGCACCTTGCCGGCGAAGACCTTCCAAGCCTCCAGGTCGGTGGACGCGACCCGGATGTAGCCCATGGACTTGATGTCGATGGTCACGACTTCGCCCTTTCGACGTGCGGTCGCAGGAATTCGGTGCAGACGGTCGCGAACTCGGCGGCCGCCTCGATCTGTGGCCCAGTGCCCACAATTGGGGAACACGTGCAGCCGTGCGTTCGGCATCGTCTTGAGCGCGACCAGGGCGCCGTCGAGCGGGTTCACCCGGTCCTCGCGGCCCCAGGTGAGCAGCGTCTGCTTGCGCAGCTTGTGCACCTCGCGCCAGAGCATCCCGTCCTCGGCCCACTCCGGGTTCCAGAAGGAGGCGCCCATGGAGCGCATCGCCTCCAGCGAGCCGGGCGCGGTGGCGTCGGCGAACCGCTCGGCGACGAGCTCGTCGGTGACCAGGGCCTGGTTCACCACCATGCTGGAGATGAACTTGCGCAGGGCCTCCTCGCTCGGAGCCATCGAGAAGTCCATCAGGCGCTGGACGCCCTCGGTCGGGTCGGCGTGGAACAGGTTGAGCGACAGACCGCCGGGGCCCATCAGCACCAGCCGGGCGACCCGGTCGGGGTAGGACAGCGCGAACCGCGTCGCCGTACCGCCTCCGAGGCTGTTGCCGAGCAGGTGCACCTTCTCGATCTGCAGCTCGTCGAGGAACTTGACCAGGTAGTCCGAGGAGTAGCGGAAGTAGTTCGCGTCCACCGGCGGCTTGTCGGACTGGCCGAAGCCGGGCTGGTCGACCAGCAGGGTGCGGAAGTTCTCCGCGAACCGCGGCAGCGCCGGGCCGAAGTTGCTCCACGCCGAGGCGCCCGGTCCGCCGCCGTGCAGCATCACGAACGGAAGACCGGCGCCGACGTCGGCCTTGGCCTCACCGGCCTCGTAGTAGTTCAGCGTGATGTCGCCGGCCTTCGCCGACCGGCGGACTGCTTCCTTGCTGAAATCGGTCACGGCTCAGTACATCCCCGGGTCGACCTTGTGGCCGAACTGCTGGGCGCCGTACATCTGCAGCGCGCGCTCCGGGTCGTTCGCGGCGTGCACCCGGCCCGCGTGGGCGTCACGCCAGGCGCGCTGGAGGTAGGTGCCGTTGGTCAGTGCACGGCCTCCCGAGGCCTCGAACAGCGCGTCGATCGCGTCGATCGAGCGCTGCGAGCCGATGACCTGGTCACGACGGACGCGCAGCCGCAGCTCCAGCGGGATCTTCTCCCCCTTGGCGACGTAGGCCTGCTCCTCGCGGATGTTGTTGGTCAGCAGCGCCCAGGCCGCGTCGATCTCCGAGGACGCGCGGGCGATCCGGACCGCGGCGAACGGGTCCAGGGTGGCCTTCTCGCCCAGGTACGCCGCCCGGACGCGCTTCTGCTGCATCTCGACGTGCTCGGCGTACGCGCCGCGCGCCATGCCGATGATCGGCGTGGTGATCGTGCCGGTGAAGATCGAGTGGAACGGGAGCTTGTACAGGTCGGAGGTGTTCTGCTCCTGACCCGGACCGCGGCACTGGCCGGTCTCGCCCATCGACAGCGTGAACGCCTCGGGGACGAACACGTCCTCGACCACGATGTCGTTCGAGCCGGTGCCCGCGAGTCCGACCATGTGCCACACGTCGAGGATCTGGTAGTCCTTGCGCGGGATCATGAAGGTGCGGAAGTCGACGACGTTGCCGTCCTCGTTGAAGACCAGTCCGCCGAGCAGGACCCACTGGCAGTGGTCGCAGCCCGAGGAGAAGCTCCACTTGCCGGACAGACGGAAGCCGCCCTCGGTGAGCGTGGCCTTGCCGGTCGGCGCGTAGGACGAGCTCAGCCGGACGCTGGTGTCGGATCCCCACACGGCTTGCTGCGCCTCGTCGGCGAACAGGGCGACCTGCCACGGGTGGACGCCGACCACGCTGGAGACCCAGCCGGTCGAACCGCAGGCGCTCGCGATGTCGCGGACGGCGGTGTAGAAGTCCACCGGGTCCGACTCGAACCCGTCGAAGCGCTTCGGCTGGAGAAGCCGGAAGAAGCCGGTCTCCTCGAGCTCCTTGACGGAGGCCTCGGGGACGACGCGGAGCCGCTCGGTCTCGTCCGCGCGCTCACGGAGCGTGGGAAGCAGGTCGCGAACTCCCTCAAGAACTGCCTGGCTCATGACTTCTCCTCGTACGTAGGGGTGCTTCTGCACCAATACTAGAACACGTTCTACCTGTTCGTCCACGAACCCTGCGCGACGACGTGGGTCGTGACAGAGACGTGACCTGACAGGCGCCTGAAACGGGACGAACCGGGCCGAAAAAGTTCTCGGCCGAAAGTTGCAAGGTTCTCGACGGCCCGGTGCTCCTACTCGTGAAGCCGCCACCCAGGGCGGCCACGAAACCAGGAGAACCCCATGAACAGCATCGCCCGCACCGCAGCTCAGCTCGTCGCCGCGACCGGCATCGCCGTCGCTGCCCTGACCGTGTCCACCACCGCCGCGCACGCCGAGGGCCCCGGCAACGGTCCCGGCAACGGTCCGGGGACGATCCAGGTCGGTCCGATCGTCGACCCCGAGGGCCCGACGTTCCAGGACGCCCCGACCCCGGAGCCGACTCCCCCGGCAGACAACCCCGGCAACAATCCTGGGGAGATCACCGACGCCCCCGGCTGCACCCACGGGTGCGGCGGTGAGGACCCGAAGGACGGCCCGAAGGACCTCGACAGCGCGCCGGGCTCCGACGACGAGCCCGAGCAGCCGGGCGACGAGCCCGACCAGGGCTGCTTCACCGGGTGCGACCTGCCCGAGGAGCCGGCCGACCAGGACGTGGCCGAGGACGCCGCTCCGGCCGCCGACCCCGCGATCGTGACCCCGAACCGCGTCGACGCGGGCCAGCACGGCGCGTTCGACGACGCGTTCGATGAGGGCCTGCCGTCGGCCGCCCCGTCCGAGGAGACCGGCCTCGGCTGGTACGTCGGGCTCGGCCTGTTCTCGGCCGCCGCAGCCCTCGGCGTCGCGCTCATCGCCCGCCGGAGGGCGACCAGGGACGAGGAGGGTGTCCAGCACGCCTGACCCCTCCGCTGCCCGCGACCCCCTGGGGTCGGGGCGCGGGCATGAACGAAGCCCCGCAGCGTGGGACGCTGCGGGGCTTCGTGCTGCTCGGCGCTGGTCGCGCAGCGGAGGTCAGCCCTCCTGAGCCGCCTTCAGGCGCAGGGCGATGTCGATCAGCTGGTCCTCCTGGCCGCCGATCAGCTTGCGGCGGCCGGCCTCGGCGAGGATCTCCGCGCCGGAGACGCCGTACCGGTCGGCCGCGTTGCCCGCGTGCTTGAGGAACGACGAGTACACGCCGGCGTAGCCCATCATCATCGTCATCCGGTCCAGGCGGCACTCCTCGGGCATGGCCGGGCGGACGACGTCCTCGGAGGCGTTGATGATCTTCAGGAAGTCGACGCCGGTCTTCCAGCCGAGCTTGTCGCAGATGCCGACGAAGGCGTCCAGCGGCGTGTTGCCGGCACCGGCGCCGAAACGGCGTACCGAGCCGTCGATCTGGGTGGCACCCGCGCGGACGGCCATCACCGTGTTGCCGGCGCCCAGGTCGAGGTTCTCGTGGCCGTGGAACCCGACGGTCGCCTCGTGACCGATCTCGGCGACGACGGCCGCCACCCGGTCGGAGACGCCCTCGAGGATCAGCGCACCGGCCGAGTCGACGACGTAGACGCACTGGCAGCCGGAGTCGACCATGATCCGCGCCTGCTTGGCGAGGACCTCGGGCGACTGGGTGTGGCTCATCATCAGGAAGCCGACGGTCTCCAGACCGTGGTCCCGGGCGAGCCGGAAGTGCTGCTCGGCCGTGTCGGCCTCGGTGCAGTGCGTCGCGATCCGGCAGATCGAGCCGCCGTTGCCCTGCGCAGCGAGGATGTCGTCCTTGGTACCGACGCCCGGGAGCATCAGAAACGCGATCTTGGCGCGCTTGGCGGTCTCGGCCGCGATCTTGATGAGCTCCTGCTCGGGGGTCTTGGAGAAGCCGTAGTTGAAGCTCGACCCGCCCAGCCCGTCACCGTGGGTGACCTCGAGGACCGGGACACCCGCCTCGTCGAGGGCGCCGATGATGGATCGCACCTCGTCGCCGGTGAACTGGTGGCGCTTGTGGTGCGAGCCGTCGCGCAGACAGGTGTCGGTGAGCCGGATGTCCAGGTCGGACGTCGGGTCGACCTCGCGCCAGGTGCGGGTCAGGGCGTTCAGCTCTGCGGGTCCTGCGATGCTCATGTCAGTTGCTCCCGTTCAGGATCGCGCGTGCCATGCCTTCACCGGCACGGGTCGCGGCGGCGGTCATGATGTCGAGGTTGCCCGAGTACGGCGGCAGGAAGTCGCCGGCGCCCTCGACCTCGAGGAAGACGCTGACCTTGGTCGCGCCGCGGGTCGCCTCGCTCGGGTCGTCGAACTGCGGCTCCTGCAGGAGCCGGTAGCCGGGTACGTACTGCTGGACCGCGGCCACCATGTCGTGCACCGACTTCGTGATCGCCTCGCGGTCGGCGTCGGGTCCGACCGCGCAGAAGATCGTGTCGCGCATGATCATCGGCGGCTCGGCGGGGTTGAGGATGATGATCGCCTTGCCCTGGGCGGCACCGCCGATGGTCTCGACACCCTTGGCGGTGGTGCGGGTGAACTCGTCGATGTTCTGACGGGTGCCCGGACCGGCCGACAGCGAGGAGACCGAGGCGACGATCTCGGCGTACGACACCGGGGTCACCCGGGAGACGGCCGCGACCATCGGGATGGTGGCCTGCCCGCCGCAGGTGATCATGTTGACGTTCTCGGCGGTGGCGTGCTCGTCGCCGTTCACCGCCGGGATGCAGGCGGGGCCGACGGCAGCGGGCGTCAGGTCGACGGCCTTGATGCCGGCCTCGGCGTACCGGGGTGCGTACTCGCGGTGCACGTAGGCGCTGGTGGCCTCGAAGATGAAGTCGGGCTTCTCGTCCTGCTTCAGGAGCCAGTCGACGCCCTCGGCCGAGGCGATCAGACCCTCCGACTCCGCGCGTGAGAGACCGGGGCTGTCGGGGACGACGCCGATCATCCAGCGCGGCTCGATCACCTCGGACCGGAGCAGCTTGTACATCAGGTCGGTGCCGATGTTGCCGGGCCCGACGATCGCGGCGGTCAACTTGGACATGCTCACTCTCCGAACTTCACGCTGAGCGGTGCGAACCCGCTGATGGACGCCACGACATCATCTCCCGCGGCGAAGGGAACGAAGGGCCCCAGGGCCCCGGACAGGATCAGGGCGCCCGCGCGCAGCGGGTCGTCGAACCGGTAGGCCTGGACCGCGAGCCAGCGCAACGCCTCCAGGGGGTCGCCCAGGCAGGCAGCGCCGTTGCCCGAGGACCGGACCTCGCCGTTGATGGTCAGCGTCATCTCGACGTCGACCGGCGAGATCTCGGAGAGCGGCTTCGCGTCGGTGCCGATCACGAACAGCCCCGACGAGGCGTTGTCCGCGACGGTGTCGGTGAACTTGATGTCCCAGCTCTCGATGCGGCTGTCGACGATCTCCAGCGCCGGCAGCGCGACCTCAACGGCGTCGCGGACGAGCTCGAGGGTGATCTCCTCCTCGGTCGCCGGGTTGATGTCCTTGCCCAGCCGGAACGCGACCTCGGCCTCGACCCGGGGCTGGACCAGCGTGCGCATCGAGATGGGGTCCTGGCCGGAGACGTCCATGTCGCTCAACAGGTACCCGAAGTCGGGCTGGTCGACGCCGAGCTGGTCCTGGACGGCCTTCGAGGTGGCGCCGATCTTGCGGCCCACGACGTGTACCCCGCCGGCGATCCGTGCTTGCACCAGCCCCTGCTGCACGGCGTACGCCGCAGGCAGGTCATCGGTGCCGATGAGGTCCCGGACGGCGGCGCACGGGACGCGGGTCGACTGGGCCGTCGCGAGCCGTTCGACGGCTTCTGCAATTGCTTCCGGAGAGGTCACGAGACCCATACTAGAACCTGTTACAGTTTCTTGTCATGAGCGCCCGTGACGAAGTCACCCTGAAGGACACCGTGGACGTGGTGGTGGTCGGTGCCGGTGGCGCCGGCATGACGGCCGCCCTCGCCGCTGCGAAGCAGGGTCTCGACACCCTGCTGATCGAGAAGTCCGCCTACTTCGGCGGATCGACCGCCCGCTCCGGCGGCGGTGTCTGGATCCCCGGCAACTACGCGATCAAGAAGGCCGGCGAGGTCGACCCCGGCGACGCCGAGGCGTCCAAGCTGTACCTGCAGTCGATCGTCGGCGACAAGGTCCCGGCCGTGCGCCGCGAGACCTACCTCGACCGCGGTCCGGAGGTGATGGACTTCATCAAGGAGAACACCCCGCTCCGGTTCGACTGGGTCCCCGAGTACGCCGACTACCTGCCCGAGGCGCCCGGCGGGCGTCCTCGCGGGCGCACGGTCGAGCCGCTCCCGATCAACGCCAAGTTCCTCGGCGCCGAGCTGGACCGGCTGCACCCGCCGTACGGCAAGGCGCCGGCGAACCTGATCATCCGCCAGCGCGACTACCGCAAGATCAGCCTGGGCATGCGCACGGTCAAGGGACCGCTCGTCCTGCTCCGCGCCACCCTGATGCGGCTGCTGAGCCTGGTGCTGGGCCGGAAGATGTACGCGATGGGCAACGCCATCGCGATCGGCCTGCGCAAGGGCCTCCTCGACGCCGGCGTGCCAATCTCCTACGAGACCGAGCTGACCGACCTGGTCCTCGAGAACGGGCGCGTCGTCGGCGTGAAGGTGCTCAAGGACGGCCAGACGCAGGAGATCCGGGCGACCAGGGGCGTGATCGTCGGCTCCGGAGGGTTCGAGAAGAACCTCGAGATGCGCGAGAAGTACCAGCCGCAGCCGACCTCGGTCGACTGGACCACCGGCGCCCCGAGCAACCAGGGCGGCGGCATCCTGGCCGGCATCACCGCCGGCGCCGACATCGACCTGATGGACGACTCCTGGTGGGGACCGACCATCCCGCTCCCGAACGGCCCGTGGTTCTGCCTGGCCGAGCGCAACCTGCCGGGCTCGATCATCGTCAACCAGGCGGGCAAGCGCTACATGAACGAGGCGCTCCCCTACGTCGAGGCGACCCACGAGATCTACAAGGGCGAGGCCACCGGCGTCACCCACGTCCCGAGCTGGATGATCATCGACCAGCGGTACCGCAACCGCTACCTGTTCGCCGGCCTCGGCCCGCGCCAGCCCTTCCCCGGCCGCTGGCTCAAGGAGGGCGTGATCTGCAAGGCCGGCTCGATCGCCGAGCTCGCCGAGAAGATCGGTGTTCCCGCCGAGGACCTCACGGCGACCGTCGAGCGCTTCAACGGATTCGCCACCACTGGCGTCGACGAGGACTTCGGTCGCGGCGAGTCGGCGTACGACAAGTACTACTCCGATCACACCGTGAAGCCGAACCCGTCGCTGCACACCATCGACCAGGGCCCGTTCTACGCGGTCAAGATCGTGCCGGGTGACCTCGGCACCAAGGGCGGTCTGGTCACCGACGAGCGTGCCCGCGTCCTGCGCGCCGACGGCTCGGTGATCGAGGGCCTGTACGCCGCGGGCAACGCCAGCTCGGCCGTGATGGGCAACACCTACGCCGGCCCTGGCGCCACCATCGGTCCCGCGATTACGTTCGGGTACCTGGCCGCCGAGGACATCGCGAGCAGCGGCTCGACGAACGAGGGAGCAGCCTGATGCCGATCAACCCCGACATCGCGATCGGTGCCGATCTGGGCGACCGGACCTTCAGCTGGAACAGCAGCGACGTGCTGCTCTACCACCTGGGCATCGGCGCCGGATCCCGCCCGGGCGACAACCTCGACCCCAAGGCGCTGCGCTACACGCTCGACGACGAGAACCTGCAGGTGCTGCCGTCGTTCGGCATCGTCGCGCCGTCGTTCCACGAGACGAACCCGCCGAGCCTGGACCTGCCCGGCTGCGACATCAACCTCGCCCAGGTCGTGCACGGCGCCCAGGAGATCACCGTCAACGGCCCGCTCCCGACCTCGGGGACCGCGACGCTGAGCACGAAGATCAGCGACGTCTGGGACAAGGGCAAGGCCGCGGTCATCTGGCAGGAGGGGGTCGCCACCGACGACGCGGGCAACGAGCTGTGGACCGTGCGCTCCTCGATCTTCGTCAAGGGTGAGGGCGGCTGGGGCGGCAACCGCGGCGACGCGACCGCCGTCGAGATCCCCGAGCGCAAGCCGGACGCCGACACGACGTACGACGTGACGCCGCAGCAAGCGATGCTCTACCGCCTCTGCGGTGACCGGAACCCGCTGCACGCCGACCCGGCGTTCGCTCAAGGTGCCGGCTTCCCCGCGCCGATCCTGCACGGCCTCTGCTCCTACGGCATCGTGCTGCGCACCGTCACCGACGAGCTGCTCGGCGGCGACGCGAGCAGGGTCAAGGGCTTCAGCGCCCGGTTCGCCGGCGTCGTGTTCCCGGGCGAGACCATCCGGGTTCAGGCCTGGAACGAGGGCGAGAAGATCGTCGTCTCCGCGACCATCGCGTCCTCCCGCGAGGAGCGCAACGGCGCCCCCGTGCTCGCCGACTGCGTCGTCACTCCGGCCTAGCCGTGCGGCCGAGGCCGGGGTGGCGTAAGGCCTGCACGGTCGGCCGTCACGCCGTCAACCGGTAGCCACTCAATCAGCTCGAACGCGCGCGCGACGGTGCGTTCCTCACCTGTTCGCACACCCGCAATGATCTCGGTCCTGGTCAGGACCGAGCCGACGACTCGCTCCCCCCTGTCGAACCGGCGGCTGATCACCTCGGCGGCCTCGGCGCGCCCCTTCAGGGCGTCGATGAGAACGCAGGTGTCGATCAGCGTCGTCGTCACAGGGACGCGAGCTTGTGCCCGAGGCCGGGGCGAAGCGAGGCTTGCAGCTGCTCGAGCTCGTCGTCATCCCTGTCCGCCCAGAGCCCGAAAGCCAGATCGAGCCGCGTCCTCCGCTCCGCAGCGGAGATGCTCGCGCCGTACGTGGCGTCGAGCGCACGTCGAACGAGCTCAGCCAGACCCAGACCGGTACGCGCGGACTCGGCTCGGAGCAGGGCGTACTGCTCATCCTGGAGAGTGATCTGCGTCCGGTGACTCATGATTTAAGGCTACATCACCTCGGATCTCGGGCTCCCCTCGTCCACAGGGGCGAACTTCGCCATAGTGACTGCCATGACGGGCGAGCTGAGCACCTGGACCCTGGCCGATCACACCGAGGGCGACCTGACCTTCCCGACGTACCGCAAGGGCACCGGACCGGGCGTCATCGTGATCCACGAGATCCCGGGGCCGACTCCGAAGGTGATCGCGTTCGGCCAGGAGGTCGTCGATGCCGGCTTCACCGTCGTGATGCCGCACCTGTTCGGTCGCGCCGAGGAGCCGATGACCGGGATCTCGGTCGCCCGAACGCTCGCGAACGTCTGTGTCCGCGCCGAGTTCAACAAGCTCCGCGCGCACAGCACCGCCCCGATCGCGACCTGGCTGCGCTCGCTGGCGCGCGAGCTGCACGGCGAGCTCGGCGGCCCGGGCGTCGGGGCACTGGGGATGTGCTTCACCGGCGGGTTCGCGCTGGCGATGATGGTCGACCCGTCCGTCGCCGCCCCCGTGCTCGCCCAGCCCTCGGCGCCTTTCGCGGCAGGGAAGAAGCTGGCTGCAGACGTCGGTCTCTCCCCCGCCGACCTCCAGGTCGTCAAGGACCGCGTCGCCGGCGGCTGCCAGGTGCTCGGCCTGGAGTACCCCGCCGATCCGATGACCGGCACCAAGTTCCGGACGCTGACCCGCGAGCTGGGCGACGGCTTCCTCAAGGTCGAGTTCCCCGGCAAGGGCCACGGCACCCTGACCGAGGACCGGCAGCAGGAGGGTGTCGACCGGGTGCTGGCGTTCTTCGCCGAGAAGCTGCGCCCCGTCAGCTGACCGTGATCGGGAACGGTCCCCCGCTGGCCTCGGTGTAACCCGGGACGGCGGCCAGCAGCAGCGACAGCACACCGGACGACTTCGGGGCCACCCTGGCGCTGAACGTGCCCGCGGTCGTGGTCGTCGCCGACCCGAGCAGGCTCCTGGTGGTCGAGCCGCCGGGAACGAAGAAGAACGAGATCCTCAGCGCCGGGGCCGGCAGCGTGCGCCCGCCGTAGGTCTTCGTCACCGTGCCGGTCAGCGTCGTGGTCCCTCCGAGGCCGATGCTCGTCGACGACGCCGCCGCCGTGAGCTGGGTCGTCCAGGTGCCGGCCGTCACCGGGCCCACCACAGTCGTGACGGCCGGCTGGCCTGCGGCTCCGGCGTACACCACGGAGAGGACGCCGGAGATCTTGAGCGGGACCGCGACCGAGTACGCGCCGGTCGTCGAGGCGGTCGCGGACCCGATCCGGACGGCCGCCTTCCCGGGCGCGGTCACCATCACCGCGACGGAACCCTTGATCCCGGTGGTGCTCGAGCCGGCCACCCGGTTCAGCTGCCCCGACACGGTCACCGGGGTGCCGAAGCCGACGTCGTCCGCGCTGACGGCACCGGTCAGCGTCGTCGCGGGTACGGCCACCTGCGCGGTGCCGATCGAGGTCGACCGAGCGGCGTACGCCGTGCTCCCGGGGATCTCCGCAGTCAGTGCGCCGCTCGCCACCGGTTTGACGGTCACGGCGTACGTGCCGTCCGCAGTCGTGGTCGCCGTCGCGAGGGTGGTGACCTTGGTGGTCGTCCCGACCACGGTCTGCCTCACCGGGACCGCCAGGCCGCCGACACCGATCGTCCTCCCCGCCACCACCCGGGTGACGCGACCGGTGACGACGACCGGGTCGCCGTAGTACGTCGAGAGCTTGTCCGCAGCAGCAGTGAGCGTCGTCGCACACGTCCCCGGCACGGCGTCGAGCGTCGGCGAGGTGCCGGCCGCGTAGACGGCGCCCGCCGCCGTGGCAGCCGTGAACGACGTCGTGGTCGTGATGCTCGGGTTGAGGCCGGAGACGCCCAGGACCGAGGAGACGATGTTGCCCAGCGAGCCGAGGACTCCCCCGCTCTGCTTCTTGAACGACACCGCGAGGCCCTTGACCGGCGAGCCGCTGGCCACGTCGACGACGGTCGCACTGAGACCGAACGGTGCACCGGTGCAGACCGAGGCCGTCGGGCCGTCGGCCGAGGACTGGTTGGCCGCTGCGATCGCCAAGGTCACCGGCCTCGCCGACCCGGTGCTGAACGTCAGCGGGCTGGACACCGACGTGGTCGCGCCGCTGGAGTCGGTCAGCGTCACCGTGACCGTGGTCGCCGTACTGGCGGTGGCCGCGCAGGTGACCGTCGACTGCACGGCTGCCGGCGTCGCGAAGGCGCAGTCGGCGCGCTTGGAGGTCCAGGCGACCTTCGTCAGCGTCCGTCCGGTCGGGAGCTGCGGAGCGACCGAGACCTGGGTCGCCAGACCCGGCACCGCCGGGTTGTTCACCGAAACGGTCGCGCCGAGGACGGTCGGCGCTCCGGGCGTCCCGCCCCCCGACCCGTTGCCACCCCCGATGAGGAACCGCGAGTCCGCGGAGTTCCAGTGGGTGGCCAGGTAGCTGCCGGTCGCCGGGAAGGTCGAGAAGTAGTCGTCGTTGTTGCAGTCGAAGAAGTACTCCTTCGCCGACGGGCAGATCTGCTTCATGGCGAAGGTGCCACCATCGGCGTAGCACATGGTGTCGGACTCGTCCCAGCAGTGACCGACCTTGGTGGAGTGCGGCGCGGTGGCCTGCACCCCGCCGAAGGTGTGCATCAGCTCGTGCGCCTCGACCGAGTGCTCCCCCGACCCGTTGCCGAGCCCCCAGCAGCCGGCGTCGACGCGGGCGTACTGGGCGTAGGAGCCGTTGTTCGGGTTCGACTGGGCGGCTCCGTCGCTGGTGTACATGCTGGCGACACCGCACAGCACGGTCGCGTCGGTCCACATCAGGTACTTGCGAGCCGGGTTGGTGTAGCCGAGCGCCTGGACAGCCGCGACCGTGGTGCCGAAGCTGCTCATCGAGCCGGCCGGGACGGTCACGTTGAGCACGTTCGCCACGCAGGTCCCGCCGCTGCCGGCGTCGGTGACGTAGCGGATGTGCCGGACGCCGCCGGTCAGCGCGGCGGAGCGGTTCACGACGTCGTCGGTACCCGCGGCCCACAACCGGAACGAGGGCAGCAGCGAGGCGAACCGGTTGGTCTTGCTCGCCTCGACGACGTACATCGCCTGCACCCGGTACCCGGACTGACCGTCGCCGTCGCACTCCACGGCTGGGCCCGTGGCCGTGGTCGCGACCTCGGTCGGCGTCGGGACGCCGAGGTCGGCCGCCGCCTCGTACGCCGCCTCGCCGGCTCCCGGGCGTTCCTTCAGGTCCGCGGTGCTCGGGCGCTCGGTGACGTCCACGCCCGGAGGCGCCTCGTCGGAGTGCACGCAGGCGATCGAGTCACCGATCCGCAGCGCCACCGTCGGTTTCGCGCAGAGCTCCGCCCGAGCGCTGGAGCCGCTCCGGGAGACCACGAGCGGGACGACGACGAGCGAGACGAGCACGACCGCGACGAGTCGTCGCTGGGAGCGTCCGGGGTTGAGCATGGGGCGTCACCTTCCGTGGCAACGAGAAAGCCCTGGAGCGTCCGTGCTCCGGCTGGATCCGTTCCTATCGGCCGGACGGCCGAGGTCCTGAGCGTTCTAGGCGCTCAGGATCAGACCGCTCGTCGGCACCCCGGTACCGGCCGTGACGACGACGTTCTGCACGTCCGGGACCGGGTTCACCGAGGTGCCCCGGATCTGCCGGACACCCTCGGCGATGCCGTTCATGCCGTGGATGTACGCCTCACCGAGCTGACCACCGTGCGTGTTGAGCGGCAGCCGCCCACCGATCTCGATGGCGCCGTCCTTGACGAAGTCCTTGGCCTCGCCCCGGCCGCAGAAGCCGAGCTCCTCCAGCTGCATCAGCACGTACGGCGTGAAGTGGTCGTACAGCACGGCCGTCTGCACGTCGGCCGGGGTGATCCCCGCCTGTCGCCAGAGCTCGCGGCCGACCACGCCCATCTCCGGCACGCCGATGTTGTCGCGGTAGTACGAGGTCATCACGTACTGGTCCGGGGCGCTGCCCTGCGCCGCCGCCGTGATGGTCGCAGGCTTCTGCTTCAGGTCGGCCGCCCGCTCCGGGGTCGTCACCACGATCGCCACCGCGCCGTCGCTCTCCTGGCAGCAGTCGAGCAGGTGCAGCGGCTCGGCGATCCAGCGCGACGCCTGGTGCTCCTCGATCGTGATCGGCTTGCCGTAGAAGAACGCCTTCGGGTTGTTCGCGGCGTGCCTGCGGTCGGCGACCGCTACGGCACCGAAGTCGGCCGACGTGGCGCCGTACTCGTGCATGTAGCGGGTCGCCTGCATCGCGACCGTCGCGGCCGGGGTGGACAGACCGTAGGGGTAGGAGAAGGCGTTGTCGAGGCCGTTGGAGTTCACCTGGGTGGCCGCCCAGCTGGAGACCTGACCGAACCGCATGCCCGAGCGCTCGTTGAAGCCGCGGTAGCAGACGACCACGTCGGCGACACCGGTCGCGACGGCGAGAGCGGCCTGCTGGACCGTGCCGCAGGCGGCGCCGCCGCCGTAGTTGATCCGGCTGAAGAAGCGCAGATCCCCCATGCCGAGCTCGCGGGCCACCGCGATCTCCGAGGAGTTGTCCATGGTGAAGGTGACCAGGCCGTCGACGTCGGAGGTCTGCAGGCCGCAGTCCTCGAGCGCGTCGAGGACTGCCTCGCAGGACAGCTGGAGCTCGGAGCGCCCGGACTCCTTGGAGAACTCGGTCGCGCCGATGCCGGCGATGGCGGACTTGCCGCTCAGGGTGCGGGTCACTGCGCAGCTCCGCTCTGCTCGTTGACGACGAGGGTCACCTTGGCGTTGACGTGGTTGCCGAGCGAGACGACGCCGACGACGTCGATCGTCACCGTGCCGGCCGGGGCGTCGTCGGCGTTGTCGACGACGGTGCCGCTGAACGCGAGCGTGTCGTACGGGTACGCCGGCGCGCCGAGCCGCAGCCCGCACGAGGTGATCCGGAAGTTGGGTCCGACGGCCTCGCGAGCCCAGTCGCCGACGTACTTCTGGACGTAGCCGGTGGTCGTCAGGATGTTCATGAAGATGTCCTTCGAGCCGTGCCCCTGGGCGAGGTCGCGGTCGTGGTGGACGTCCTGGAAGTCCCGGGTCGCGATCGCGGTGGAGACGATCAGCGTCGGGGTCAGCGGCAGCTCCCAGGCCGGGAGCGTCGTACCGGTCGCGGCCATCAGCCCACCACCTCCCACTGGGCGAGCGTCAGCTCGTCGTCGATCTTCTCGAACACCACCTGCACCGGGGCGCCGATGGCGACCTCCTCGCGACGGCCCTGGACCTCGCCGATCATCCGCAGCCCTTCCTCGAGCTCGATCAGCGCCAGCGTGATCGGCAGCTCCTTGCCCGGCAGCTGCGGGGCGTGGTGCACGAGGTAGGAGAAGACGGTCCCCTTGCCGCTGGCCACGACGTACGCGCGGTCGTGGGCGTGGCAGGTCGGGCACATCGGGCCGGGCGGGTGCCGCAGCTCGCCGCAGGCGTTGCACTTCTGGATCCTGAGCTCCCCGACGCGGGTGCCCTCCCAGAAGTAATCGGTGTCCTGGTTCATCTGCGGGCGGATCGTCCGGGACTTGTCGACCTTGGGCGCTCGCTTCGCGGGCCTGAACTTCAGCACCCGGAACAGCATCGTCGCGACCGCCTCGCGCTCGTCACCCTCGCCCACCCACCAGGTGTTCAGCGTGGAGACGAAGTAGCCCTCGCCGACGCCGGTGACCTTCGGGCCGACGACCGACTCGAGCTTGGTGGTGATCGAGACCTTCTCCCCGACGCGGACGTCGCGCAGGTAGGTCTGGTCGCAGTTCGTGCCGAGCACGGACTTGAAGCCGGCCGCGTCGAAGATCTGCATGGTGCCGTGCAGCGGGTCGTCGGAGGGACGGGTCGGGTCCAGGCCGTACATCGTCCAGACCTGCGCCATCGCGGGCGGCGCGATGCCGGCGCCTCCCTCGTTGGCGTACCGGGGGTCGGTCTCGCCGAGCGCCTCGGTCCAGTTGTTGATCATCGGCTGGTTGATCGGGTCGCGCGCCTCGCGCGGGCTGGTCTCGCCCATCGCGAACATCTTGTCGACCTCGGCCATGATCCGGTCGTGGTCCCACTCGCCGCCCAGGTCGAGCTCGTCGGTGCTCATCGGGGCACCTTCGGCAGGCCGAGGCCGAACATCGCGATCAGCTCGCGCTGGACCTCGTTGACGCCACCACCGAAGGTGAGCACCAGGTTGCGCTTGGAGGTCGAGTCCAGGAAGTGCAGCAGGGTCGCCGTCGCGGGGTCGGCCGGGTCGCCGTACGCCGTGACGATCTCCTCGAGGTCGAGGCCGAGGCGCTGGACCTCGTCGGAGGCGAACACCTTCGAGGCCGACGCGTCGGCCACGGCGGCCTTCGGGTCGTGCCCCCCACCACCGGCGACCTGCCAGTTGAGCAGCTCGTTGACCCGGAACGACACCGTGACCCGGGCGAGGATGTCGCGGACCGCGGGGACCTCGAGCAGCGGCGTGCCGTGCGCGTCGGTCTTGTCCTGGGCCCAGGCGATCACCTCGTCGCGCAGACCCTCGAGGCGACCGGCGGGACCGAGCATGATCCGCTCGTGGTTGAGCTGGGTGGTGATCAGGCGCCAGCCCTCGTTCTCCACGCCGACGAGCATGTCGGCCGGGACGCGGACGTCGTTGTAGTACGTCGCGTTGACGTGGTGCGAGCCGTCGCAGGTCACGATCGGGGTCCAGGAGTAACCCGGGTCCTTCGTGTCCACGATCAGGACCGAGATGCCCTTGTGCTTCGGGGCGTCCGGGTCCGTGCGCACCGCGAGCCAGATGTAGTCGGCAGCGTGCCCGCCGGTGGTCCACATCTTCTGGCCGTTGACGATCCAGTCGCCGTTCGCGTCCTTCTTGGCCGCGCAGCGCAGCGAGGCCAGGTCGGTGCCGGCGTCGGCCTCGGAGTACCCGATGGCGAAGTGCACGTCGCCGGCGAGGATCGGCTTGAGGAACATGTCCTTCTGCTTGTCGGTGCCGAACGACTGGAGCGTCGGACCGACCGTCTGCAGGGTGACCGACGGGAGGTGGATGTCACCGCGGGCAGCCTCGTTCGCGAAGATCTGCTGCTCGATCTCGCCGAGCCCCTTGCCGCCGTACTCGACCGGCCAGCCGACGCCCATCCAGCCGTCGTCACCCATCTTCTTGATGTTGCGGTGGTAGGCGTCGCCATGACGGTTCTCCATCATGTCGAGCTTGTCCTCGTCGCTGACCAGCGTGGAGAAGTAGCTCCGGACCTCGTCCTTGAACGCGCGCTGCGCCTCGGTGAGCTCGAGGTTCTTGCCCTCGGTCTCGGTGACCGGCACCGCGGCCAGCGTGGCGGCCCGTCCGCCGAGGAGTCGCGCGACGTCCTTGGCGCGGGAGAAGAAGTGGTGCAGCGGGTAGGTCTCGTCGACGCCCATGCCGCCGTGCAGGTGGTGACAGGTCTGCAGCGCGGCCGGCACCCGGTCGGTGAACCACGCGGCTCCGACGGCCAGGTCGTCAGCCGCCGGGAGGCCCTCGCTGACCCGCCAGGCGGCGGACTCGGCCGCCAGTGCCGCCATCCGGGCCACGACGAAGACGTCGGCGATCTGCACCGCGACCGCCTGGAACTCGGCCAGCTTGCGCCCGAACTGACCGCGTTCCTTGATGTAGCCGGCGGTCAGCTCCAGGGCGCCGGCCATCAGCCCGTCGCCGAGGAGCAGCAGGCCGGCGACCGCGTGCTCCCGGAGCACCTCCGCAGCGTTGTCCTCCAGGACGGCCACGGCCGGGGCGCCGTCGAAGGTGTATCCGGTCTCGCCCAGGCCTCGGGCCTCGTTAGCCGGGACGGTGCGCGAGGAGTAGTTGGGTGTCGCCGTGACGCCCGGGCCGGACGGGTCGACCAGGGCCACGCCGGAATCGGTCGAGACGAGCAGCAGCACGCTGCCCTCCAGACGCGCGACGTCGATCTTGTGGCCGGTGACCTTGCCGTCGCGCAGCGTGGTCGCCGGCGCGGCGGGCAGGGCGTTGCCGGGCTCGTTGAGCGCGGGGGCCAGGAGCAGCTTGCCGGCGACGATCTCAGGGACGAACCGGGCCTGGACGTCCTCCGCGCCGGCGGCGGACAGGGTCAGCAAGCCGCAGACGAGCGTCTCCCAGACGGGAAGGTCGAGCGCGCGCTTACCGACCTCGTGCAGGAGGACGCCGACCTCGCCGAGGCCGAGTCCCTCGCCGCTGTGGGCATCGGGAGCAGCCAGACCGAGCAGTCCCGCCTCGGCGCACGCCTCCCAGCTCGCACCGCCCTTGTCGAGGACGTCTGCCACGACCGAGCGGATCTCTTCGCGTACCTCAGACACGCCGCAGCGCTCCCTTCACAGAAACTTCGAAGAACTAAAACTGGAACCTGTTCTACTCTAGCCTGACAACCACGGATCGAGCACTACTCTTCTCATCACCCGAATCGAGGAGTTCCCCCTTGCTGCTCCCGTCGCTCCCGCCCCTGCCCGCGCTGCCGTCGCTGCCCGACCTGCTGCGCGACCTCGTCGACGTACCGGACGTGGTGGTGCCCAAGGGTCGGTGGCTCGACGTGCCCGGACGGGGCCGGACCTGGTTGACCGACATCCCCGGACCGACGCCCGAGGCTCCGGCGGTGATCCTGCTGCACGCCGTCGGCTGCACCGGCATGCTCACCTGGTTCCCCGTGGTCGAGAAGCTCAGCGCCAAGTACCGGGTGGTGATCTTCGACCAGCGCTGGCACGGGCGCGGGATCGTCTCGGAGCACTTCTCGATCCGTGACTGCGCCGACGACGTCGCCGCGATCGCCAACCTCCTGGACCTGGTGCAGCCGATCGTCGCCGGCTACTCGATGGGATCGATCGTGGCGCAGCGGTGCTGGCGGCAGCACCCGCAGCGCTTCGGCGGGATCGTGCTGGCCGCGACCACCGACCACTTCCGGACGACCGGGACCGAACGGGTCTTCCACCAGGCGATGGAGCTCGGCATGGGCGCCTTCAGCACGTTCAGCCGGAGCAAGACGCTCAACGCGGCCGCCAAGGTCGCCACCGATGCGCTTCTCGAACCCAGCGACACCCACACCTGGGCGCTCGGCGAGTGGCGCAGCACGTCGTCGTGGGCCGTGGCCCAGGCCGTCGCCTCGCTGGGTCGGCACCATTCGACCCCCTGGCTGCACCAGATCGACATTCCGACGGCCGTGGTGGTGACCACCAAGGACAAGGTGCTCTCCCCCGACCGGCAGCGCGCCATCGCGGCCACCATCCCGGGCGCCACGGTGCACGTCGCCGAGTGCGGCCACGCCGGCTGCGTGCTGGACTCGAAGGTCTTCACACCTGCGTTCCTGGAGGCCGTGGACACGACCGCCGGACGCCGCGCGAGCAGGCTGAGGGCGAGCGCCTGAGGTTCCCCGGCGCCGGGAACGGGCAGGATGGTCCCGTGACTTCACCCGACCGTCCCGGTTACGCCGAGCACATGGACATGCGCGGTCTCAGCGCTGCCGCAGCGCCCGCCTTCGCGCAGCAGGCGCTGCTGACCTGCGCCAAGGACCTGCCGAAGCCGGTCGACCAGCTCGACGTGCTCGACCTGGGGTCCGGCTACGGGTTCACCGCGGCCGAGCTCGCCTCGGTGTGCCGGAGCGCCGTGGGGATGGAGCCGACCGCCGAGCTGCACTCCGAGTCACTCGCACTGCTCGCGGACCACCCGAACCTGCAGTTCGTGCACGCCGGCACCGAGGGCCTGGACGCCGTCGAGGAGTACGACCTGATCGTCCTGGACAACGTCTACGAGCACCTGCCGAACCAGGCCGACGCCTTGCGACGCATCCACCGGGCGCTGCGGCCCGGAGGCGTCCTCTACCTGCTGATGCCCAACCGGCTCTGGCCGCGCGAGGTGCACTACGGCCTCCCGTTCCTGTCCTGGCTGCCGCTGCCGGCGGCGAACCGGTACCTGCGGTGGTCCGGCCGGGGCGAGGACTACACCGACGCGTCCTACGCCCGCACCTACCCGACGATGCGCCGCGCGCTGGCGAAGCACGACTGGGACTGGCGCTTCACGCTGCCTGCCGACCCGACGGCGACCCACCTCGGGACGCCGCTGCACTACCGGGTCGGGATGGCCGTGATCCGGAAGGTGCCCGCGGCGTGGGCGATCTCGAAGTCGTTCATGGTGGTGGCGAAGAAGCGCTGAGTCGCCTCAGCCGATGACGGCGGCGTACAGGTCGTCCAGCTCGGCCGGGAAGTGAGCCGCGAGGTCCGCGATCTCCGGCATCTGCTCGCGGCAGGCGATCAGTCCGACGTGCATCTGGCCGTTGCTGCTCATCACGGTGACGTTGAGACCGGCTCCGTGGAAGATCGGGCCCAGCGGGTAGAAGCCGACGATCTTGGCGCCCATGAAGTACAGCGGGACCGGCGGGCCGGGGACGTTAGAGATCACCAGGTTGTGGATCACCGGCCCCTTCTCCGCCAGTCGCAGCTTGGCCACCGCGCGGACGGCGAGTCCGAAGGTGCGCGGGGCTGCGAACTCGGCCCAGTCCTGCAGGGTGTCGGCCGGGATCGCCTTGTGGTGGTCCTTGGCGTGCGCGTTCGCCTCGGCGAGCTGCTTGAGCCGGGCCACGGGGTCAGCGACATCGGTGCCGAGCTTGGTGAACATCGAGGAGACCTTGTTGGTGCCACCGGTCTTGGTCGAGGTGTGGTGCACCGAGACCGGGACGCTGGCCAGCAGCGAGGACTCCGGCAGCTCGCCGCGCTCCTCCAGGTAGCGGCGCAGGGCACCGCCGCTGATCGCGAGCACGACGTCGTTGACGGTGGCGCCCTCGACGGCGTGCCGGATCTCCTTGATCTTGTCGAGCGAGATGTCGGCGTACCCGACCGAGCGCTGACCGGTGATGTTGCCGTTGAACGACGTCCGCGGCGCGGTCAGCGGCGCGGCCATCGCAGTCCCCTGCCGGGCGCGGGCGATCGTGCGGCTGATCGTCTTCGTGGTCGGCACCATCAGGCGGGCGAAGTGCAGCGGCTTGCCGAGGTTGTTGAGCATGCCGCGCCCGAACAGCTCCCAGTCGCCCGGGGCCGAGCCGTAGCGCTCACCGAGCGGCGCGATGTCGAGCAGCGGCGCGTTCGGCTCCAGGCTGCACAGGAACGAGACCAGGTTGGAGCCGGAGATGCCGTCGACGGTGGCGTGGTGCATCTTGGTGAAGATCGCGAGCCGACCGTTGTCGAGGCCCTCGATCACCCACATCTCCCACAACGGGCGGGAGCGGTCCAGCGGGATGCCGGCCATGTGGCCGCACAGCTCGGCCAGCTCGGCCGGACCACCCGGCGACGGCACGGCGAGCCGGTGCACGTGCCGGTCGATGTCGAAGTCCTCGTCGTCGATCCAGACCGGGTGGTCGATCTCGAGCGGGACCTCCTTCAGCTTGCGCCGGAAGTCGGGGATCGTCGAGATCCGGGCCTCGAGGTCGGCCTTGATGCCCTCGAAGGAGTAGCCGCCCGGGATCGTGGAGGGGTCGAGCTGGATGATGCCGCAGACGTGCATCAGCTGAGCCGAGCTCTCCAGGTAGAGGAAGCTGGCGTCGAGGCCACTGAGACGGTCCATGCGCGCATCATATTCGGCACTGGAACGCGTTCTCGTTCTCGTCCAGACCAGCGGGTGCGGACACCCACGGGACCGTGACAATCCCGCCAGTACGCTCGCTGCACAGGCTTCGCTGCGCTCAGCCGCCCGCTGTCGCCGACTCGGCCACGAG
Source organism: Marmoricola sp. OAE513 (assembly GCF_040546585.1). Lineage (NCBI taxonomy): Bacteria > Bacillati > Actinomycetota > Actinomycetes > Propionibacteriales > Nocardioidaceae > Marmoricola > Marmoricola sp. OAE513. Next base: position 98,099 of record NZ_JBEPOC010000001.1, read on the forward strand.
CAAGCTCGGGCGCTCGCTAGGCTCTGCGCATGGGTTACCTGCGCCGACGCGTCATCACCGCACTGCTCGCTGCCAACGTGGCCAAGCCGCTGCCCGGCAAGGCGGCTCCGCTCGGGTTCGCCGTCGGCTGGCCGACCAGTGAGCTGGCTCCGCAGATCGTCGCGCTGACCGCTCTCGACACCCTGCAGGCCGTCGCGCGCGGCAAGGCGACCAGGACCGGTGTGCTGCTCGCGGGCGCCTCGGTCGGCGCGCTGCTCTACTCGATCCGCGGGGCGACGGGATCCGGCGTCCTGGCCGAGAAGGCCCTCGTCGACTCGCTGGGTGCCGACTACCTCGACGCGCTCCCGAACCGACCCACCGATGCCGACCTGAAGGTGCCGCTGCGCGAGGTCGCCCGCCCGTTCACCCTGATGAAGCCGGGCGTCGAGGTCATCCGCGACATCAACTACCGCGACGGCGGCAGCCGGGCCCGGCTCGACATCTACCGTCCCGAGGGCGTCGACCTCACCGACGCTCCGGTGCTGATCCAGATCCACGGGGGCGGCTGGACCATCGGCGAGAAGGACCAGCAGGGCATCCTGCTGATGAACCGGATGGCGGCCCGCGGCTGGGTGTCGGTGGCGATCAACTACCGCCTGGCGCCCAAGCACCCGTTCCCGGCCCAGATCATCGACGTGAAGAAGGCCATCGCCTGGGTGCGGGAGAACATCGCCCAGTACGGCGGCGACCCGTCGTACGTCGTGCTGACCGGCGGTTCCGCCGGCGGCCACCTCTCCTCCCTCGCCGCGCTGACGCCGGACGTCAAGGAGTACCAGCCGGGCTTCGAGGACGCGGACACCCGCGTCTCGGCGTGCGTGCCGTTCTACGGGGTCTACGACCTCGGCGGTGTGACCGGCGACAAGGCGGCAATCGCGATGCGCGACATCTTCCTCGGCCCACGCGTGTTCAAGCTCAACGCCGCTGACGACAACGGTCCGTTCGAGCTGGCCTCGCCGATCACGCACGTGACCCCGGACTCCCCCGACTTCTTCGTGATCCACGGCGTCAACGACGGCCTGGTCTCGATCAAGCAAGCACGCGCGTTCGTCGCGAAGCTCAAGGAGGTCTCGACCGGCGTGACCACCTACCTGGAGCTCCCGGGCACCCAGCACGCCTTCGAGGTGTTCTCGTCGATCCGCAGCCAGCACGTGCTGCGCTCGGTCGAGCGCTGGCTGGAGTGGCACCGCGCGAACCGTCGGACGGCGACCAGCGAGGAGCCGGCAGTCCCTGTCGGCTGAGCCTGCAGCCCCGTCGGTCCAGCCTGCGGCCCCGTTGGCCGAGCCTGTCGAAACCTAGCCGCGCGGCAGACCGAGGATCCGCTCGCCGGCGACGTTGCGCAGGATCTGCGTCGTCCCGCCCGCGATCGAGAGGCACCGGTTGCGCAGGAACAGGTCGTTGGCGGCCAGCGCGCGCTCCGACGTCGTGAACATCTCCGGGCCGAGCAGCTCCATCGCGAGCTCGGCGGAGTCCTGGCGGTTCCGGACCCCGACGAGCTTGGCGACGCTGGACTCGGCACCAGGGCCCTGCCCCGCGATCGACCGGAGCGTGGAGCGCATGGCGAGGAGCTTCACGACCTGGGCCAGAGCGATCGCCCGGCCGATCTTCTCCGGAGCGCTCGGCGCGGACACCTCGTCGAGCAGGTCGATCGACAGCTCGACGCTCTCGCCGAGCTTCGAGCCGGCCATCGCGACCCGCTCGTTGGCGAGCGTCGTGACAGCGAGCCGCCAGCCGCCGTTGATCTCACCGATCACGCAGTCGTCGGGGACGAAGACGTTGTCGAAGAAGACCTCGTTGAACAGCGCCTCGCCGGTGAGCTCCCGCAGCGGTCGTACATCGATCCCCGCAGCCTTCATGTCGACGACGAAGTAGGTGATGCCGGCGTGCGGCTTCGCCTCGGCGTCGGTACGTGCCAGGCAGACGCCCCAGTCGGCGCGCTCGGCGATCGAGTTCCACACCTTCTGGCCGGTCAGCAACCAGCCACCGTCGGTGCGTTCGGCCTTCATCCGCAACGAGGCCAGGTCGGAGCCGGCACCGGGCTCGCTGAACAGCTGGCACCAGGTGATCTCGCCGGTGAGCGTCGGGCGCACCCAGCGCTCGCGCTGCTCGTCGGTGCCGCCCTCGAGGATCGTCGGTGCCGCCCAGGCACCGATGACCAGGTCGGGGCGCTCCACCCCGGCAGCCTCGAGCTCCTGGTCGATGACCAGCTGCTGGACCGGGCCGGCACCCAGGCCGAACGGGGCCGGCCAGTGCGGGGTCAGGAAGCCGGAGTCGGCGAGCGCCAGGCGTTGCTCGGCCTCGGGGAGGCCGCCGATCCGCTGGGCCTCGGCGACGGCGTCGGCGCGGAACTGCTCGTCGAGACCGCCGAAATCGATGTCACCCGAGCGCCGTACGCCGGACGCGGCGACAGCGCTCAGCTCGGCTGCGAACGCACCGGTGTCGCCCAGCGCGGCGCGCAGAGCGATCGCGCGGCGCAGGTAGAGGTGCGAGTCGTGCTCGAAGGTGAAGCCGATGCCGCCGAGGACCTGGATGCAGTTCTTGGCGACCTCGACCGCGCCGTCGAAGCAGGTGGTGGCGGCGACCGCGGCCGCGAACCGGGCCTGCTCGCCCCCGACCTCGAACGCCTCGGCAGCGTCCCAGGCAGCGGCGGTCACGCTCTCGCTGACCTCGAGCATCTCGGCGCAGAGGTGCTTGACCGCCTGGAAGGCACCGATCTTCTTGCCGAACTGCTCGCGGACCTTCGCGTAGTCCACGGCGACGTCGAGGCACCAGCGCGCGATGCCGGAGGCCTCGGCGGCGGCGAGCACGACGAGCTCCAGGGGCGCGCCGGCACCGGCGTAAGTCGGCAGACCGGAGACGTCCCCGACGCGGACCTCGGCGACTCTGCGGGTCAGGTCCACCGACTCGCCGGGGAGGATCTCGGCCCGGTCAGCGGGCACCAGCACGTGGCCCTCGGCGGTCGGCACCGAGACGTGCGTGCTGGCACCGGCGCCGATGATCCCGAGCGGCGAGACCCCGAGACCCACGGTGATCGTCCCCTCGGCGATGCCCGCGCGGATCTCGGCGTCGTCGTACATCAGGCCGGCGACGACCGTGGTCAGGAAGGGGCCGGGCACCAGCGCGTAGCCCGCGGCCTCGACGGCGACGGCCTGGTCGAGCAGCGAGCCCCCGCCCCCACCGACGGACTCGGGCAGAGCGATCGACGTCAGGCCCATCTCCGCGGGGAGCGCACCCCAGGGCTCCAGCGCCGACGGGTCGGTCTCCGCAGCGCGGACAGCGGCGATCGAGCCCTGGCTCTCGGCCCACTTGCGGACCGTGGTCGCGAGCTCGCTGTGATCGTCACTGATGCCGATCGGCATGAGGCCCTCCTGGAGAACTAGAACAGGTTCTCATTGTGCCACGGATGATCGTCGCTACGCTCCTCGACGCTCCTCGCTACGCCGACCCGGAGCACGCTCCGGCCGCCTCCGCCCGAACACGTAGGGTGCCCGACGTGACTACCGCGATGGATCCCGCCCTGCTCGAGCACGCCCTGGCCGCCAAGGGTTTCATGCCCACCGACGAGGGCGACTTCTTGTACGCGACCGCGCTCGCGCACCTCGCCGACGGGCCGGCCCTGGAGATCGGCACCTACTGCGGCAAGTCCGCGATCTACCTCGGTGCCGCCGCCGAGGCGGTCGACAGCACGGTGTTCACCCTCGACCACCACCGTGGCTCCGAGGAGAACCAGGCGGGTTGGGAGCACCACGACCCCACGGTGGTCGACCCCGAGATCGGCCTGATGGACACCCTTCCGACCTTCCGGCGCACCGTCCATCGAGCGGGCCTGGAGCACCGGGTCGTCGCCGTCGTCGGTGACTCCCCCACCGTCGCACGGCACTGGCGCACCCCCGTCGCGCTGCTGTTCATCGACGGCGGCCACTCAGAGGAACCGGCCCAGGCCGACTACACCGGGTTCGCCCGCTGGGTCCAGCCCGGGGGCGTGCTGGTGATCCACGACGTCTTCGAACGCCCCGAGGACGGCGGCCAGGCACCGTTCCACGTCTGGCAGCGGGCCGTGGACAGCGGCGACTTCGAACCCGTCGGCACGGTCGGGTCGATGCGCGTGCTGCAGCGCCGCTGATCCCCGCCGGTCAGGCCGAGCGTGCCGCACCCGGGAACCGGTACGCACCGAGCGCGACGACGGCGTCATCCATCTCGGCGGCGAGCTCGATGAGCTTCAGACCGATGCCCTCGACGTCTCCAGACTCGGCGAGCAGCTCGATCGCCAGCGCGACGGCCGCGACCCGGTTGACGCCGAGGTTCGCCGCGCTGCCCTTGAGCTTGTGCGCCGCCGTGCGCAGCACCGGCGCGTCCCGGTGCTCCCAGGCCTCCTCCAGACCGGCGAGGTGCTCGACCCCGTCGCGACGGAAGTTGTCGATGGCGCGGGTGATCAGCGGCAGCGCCTCGACGCCCATCTCGGCGAGCTCGTCGAGACGATCGGGGTCCAGCACCTGGCGCGCGGACGTCCGATCGAGCTGCGCGGGGACGACCTGGACCGGCGCAGGACGCGCAGCCCGACCTCCTGCCAGCTGCTCGCGCAGGGTCGTCGCGAGGTCGTCCAGCCGCACCGGCTTGGTCAGGAAGCCGGTCATCCCGGCCTCCTGACAGGCCTGGTGTGTTCCGGCCGTGGCTGACGCGGTCAGCGCGATGATCGGGACCTGCGCCCCGCCATGCTCGGCCTGCCGGATCAGCCGGGTGGCGCCGTACCCGTCGAGGCGGGGCATCTGGAGATCCATGAGCACCGCGTCGAACCGGCCGGTCGCCACCCGGGCGGCCGCCGCGGCACCGTCGTCGGCGACCTCGGAGGTGTAGCCGAGGACCTCGAGCATCCCGACCGCGACCAGCTGGTTGACCTCGTTGTCCTCGACCACGAGCACGTGTCCGCCGTGCGAGCGCTCAGCGGGCGCCTCGGCGTCGACGACGGCCTGGTCGGCCGGTACGCCGAACCTGCTGGTGAACCAGAAGGTGCTCCCGGCACCCGGGGACGAGCGGACGCCGATGCGGCCGCCGAGGGCCTCGGCGAGCTGCTGCGCGATCGCCAGTCCCAGGCCGGTCCCGCCGAAGGTGCGGTTCGTCGAGACGTCGGCCTGCCGGAACGGCTGGAACACCCGGGCCTGCTGGCCGGCGTCCATCCCGATCCCGGTGTCGCAGACCTCGACCTGGAGCTCGACGTCCTCGCCGCGGCCCGAGGCGGCCACGGTGATGCGGACCCTGCCCTCGTGGGTGAACTTGACCGCGTTCGAGACCAGGTTGGAGAGGATCTGGGAGAACCGGCTCGGATCACCCTGCAGGTGCCGGGGAACGCCGGCATCGATCACCACGTCCAGGGTGATCCCGCGACTCAGCGCGTCGGCGGCGAACAGGTCGCGCACTCCCTCGACGACCACCGCCGGTTGGAAGTCGACGTCCTCGAGCTCGAGGCTGCCGGACTCGATCTTGGACAGGTCGAGGATGTCGCTGATCAGCACCATCAGTGCTCGCCCCGCTCCCTGCATCGCCTCGGCGAGCTCGCGCTGGCGGGGGTCCAGCTCGGTGTGCAGCAGCAGGTCGTTGAGTCCGATGACCCCGTTGAGCGGCGTGCGGATCTCGTGGCTCATCATCGCCAGGAAGTCGGACTTGGCCTGGGACGCTGCCATGGCGACGTCACGGGCCGCGGCCAGCTCCAGCGCGGTGCGGTCACGCGCGAGGACCTGGTCCAGCTGCCCGGCCACCTGGTCCACCAGTGACTGCATCATCGCGTGACGCTCGAACGGCGACCGAGCGGTGATCACCAGCACCGCGGCGGTCTCGCCCTGGTAGGTGATCGGGAAGGCGATCATCGGGGCTGCCGGCTCCCAGTCCTCCTCGAAGACCGTCGCGCCGACCGCGAGCGCACGCACGGCCACCGCCTGCTCGTACGTGGAGGGCAGCACCGGGTCGTCCGGCACCAGCGGAAGGAACTCCAGGGCCCCGTCGCGGACGTCGAACGCGACCGCGCGCTGCCAGTCCGGGTGCGCCAGGAGCAGGTCACGCAACGACAGCAGTGCCTCGCCGAAGGTGGTCGCCTCGTTGGCGGCCGTGGCGAGCACCTGCATCAGGGTGTTCACCTCGACGGCGTCCAGCAGGTCCAGCTCGGTCTGCTTGAGCTCGTGCACGTCCTGGACGGTGCCACCGAAACGAACCGGCCGCCCGTCGTCGTCGCGCTCGAGCACCTCGCCCACGACCCGCATCCAGCGGACCTCGCCGTCGGTGCGCCGGATCCGTACGTCGAGGCGCTGCTGGCCGGGGTCGCGCTCGATCCGTGACCAGCTGCGCACCGCCTCGTCGCGGTCCTCGGGAACGATCATCGAGGTGAAGCCGGCATACCCGGCGGCGAAGGTGGCGCGGTCGACGCCGAGGACGTCGTACATGGTCTGGGACCAGCTGACCTCAGCCGGCTCCGTGCGCACCTCCCAGCTGCCGAGCCGGGCGATCGTCTGGGCCTCGGCGAGCTGGCTCTGGCTCCGCCGGAACTCGTCGAGCAACGTCCACCGGCGGCGGTCGTCGACCATCTGGTGCAGGCGTCCGATCACGCGGCCCTCGTCGTCCAGCAACGGGCGCTCGCTGACCAGCAGCGGGATCTGCGACCCGTCGGGCCGACGACAGAGCCGCTGCACGTCGAGGGCGCCGACGTCGGTGGCCCACCACGGGCTGGCGAAGACGTCACTGGCGCGGGCCGCGCGGACCTCAGCCTCGGTCAGACCGAGCAGCTCGCCGACCCGGGCGTTCGCGAAGAGCGTCCGTCCGTGGGTGTCGACCAGCCACAGACCGTCCGTGCTGGACTCGACGATCTGCCGGTGGAACGTGTCCGGGTGCGCCACGCTCGTCCTCCCTCCCGAGGAAGTACGAGCCTAGGACCGTGCCGACCGGCTACCGGCGGGTTCGGTTCAAGCCGGGACGTAGGTCCCCGTGCAGCTGCACTCCAGGGCGATCTCCTCGAAGTGCGGCGCCAGGGTGTCGCCGCGCATGATCCCCGACCCGGGGGTCGTGCGGGAGAGCTCGTCGGCGGCGAGCACCACGGCCGCCGCGGTGTACGTGGTCTTCTCGTCCGGCCAGTTCACGTCCTCGGGGAAGACCCAGCCCGTCCAGTAGCGTCCGTCCTCCACGCGCAGGTGCTGCATCGCGGCGAACTGCTCCAGCGCGCGCTCGTGGTCACCGATCGCGTCCAGCGACATCACCAGCTCGCAGGTCTCGGCGCCGGTCACCCAGTTGTTCTGGACGACGCACTTGATGCCCTTGCCGTCGATGACGAACGTGTCCCACTCGCGCTCCAGGAGCTCCACGGCGGCGTTGCCACGGACGGCACCACCCAGGACCGGGTAGTACCAGTCCATCGAGAACTCGGACTTGTCCAGGAACAGGTCGCGGTGGCGGCGCAGTGCGTGCCCCAGCCGACCGCCGGCGAGCTCCCAGTCGACCTGCGGGTCTCCCACCAGATCGGCCAGCGCGACCCCCGCGCGCAGCGCCTGGTAGATGCTCGAGGATCCGGCCAGCAGGGCCTGCTCGTTGACCTTCGCAGGGCCCCAGCTTCCATCGGCACCGACGGCCCACTCCTGGGACCAGGCGATGCCACCGAACGGGAGCTGCAGCCCGACGACGAAGTCGAGGCCCTTCTTCACCACGGGCCACATCCGGTTCACGAACGAGCGATCTCGGCGCAGCAGCCAGTGGTGCCAGACGCCCACCGCGAGGTACGCCGACATGTTGGTCTCGCCGGAGGCGTCCTTGATCTCACCGACGACGATCTCCATCGGCCACGACCCGTCGGAGCGCTGCGTCCGCACGCACCAGTCGTAGGCACGCTCGGCGGCCTCGATCTCGCCCCCGACGAGCATCGCCATCGCGCCCTCGACGTGGTTCCAGACGTCGGTCTTCTCCCCCGGGGTCCAGGGGACGGCGCCGCTGGGCTCCTGCATCGCGGCGATCGAGGCAGCCGTCAGCGCGACCTGCTCGGAGGTGAGCACGCCGTCGACGGCAGGGATCTGCCAGGTGCGTCCGCCAGGGTTCACCGCGCTCAAGCCGTCAGTTCCGGCTTCCGGAAGTACAGCACCATGCTCTTGCCGATCAGCGGGTTGAGGGCCTTCTCCGCGAGGCGGGTGACGGTCGAGTACCGCGGCGTCTTCATGATGTCCCAGACGAGGACCTGGTGGTACGCCTTCACCAGCGGGTGGTCGTTGTTCTCGACGCCGACCGCGGACTTGATCCACCAGTACGGCGAGTGCAGGCCGTGGGCGTGGTCCTTGCCCTCGTAGGTCATCGCGTCGCCCGGGGTGCCGTCGTTCGGGCGACCGCCCTTGGTGACCTTGTCGATGAGCTCGTGGTCGGTGTAGATCCGGATGTGGCCGCCCTCGGCGTTGTGGTAGTCCGGGGACAGTCGCCAGTTGATGACCTCGGGCAGCCAGCGCGGCACCGTGATCGCCATCGTGCCGCCGGGGCGCAGCACCCGGATCAGCTCGGAGATGGCGGTGACGTCGTCCCAGATGTGCTCGAGGACCTCCGAGCAGACGACCCGGTCGAACTCGCCGTCCGCGAACGGCAGCGCGAGCGCGGTGCCCTCCTTGATGTCGGCGGCGGCACCCACGGGGACCTCGCCGGCCTCCTTCATGGCGCCGAACAGCTCGAGCACGTTCGCCAGCTCGTCGGCGTCCTGGTCGAACGCGACGACGTCGGCGCCACGGCGGTACATCTCGAACGCGTGCCGCCCGGCGCCGCAGCCCATGTCGATGACGCGGTCACCCGGACGGAGTCCGAGGCGGTCGAAGTCAACAGTCAGCATCAGTTCTTGCCCTTCTTGATGCGCTTGACGCGCTGGTGCGTGCTGGTCGGGTTGACCGCGTAGTCGGCGATCACGCGCTCGTAGGCCTCGGCGGTCGCCCTGGCGACAGCGGCCCAGCTGAACAGCTCCTGGGCGCGGACGCGGCCGGCCTTGCCGAGGCGCTCGCGGCGCTCGGGGTCGTCGAGCAGCGAGGCCAGCGTGCTCGCCAGCTCGCCGACGTCCCCGGGGGCGACCAGCTCGGCGCACAGACCGTCGGGGCCGACGACCTCGGGGATGGCACCGGTCCGGCTCACCACCAGCGGCGTCTCGCAGGCCATCAGCTCGGCGGTCGGCAGCGAGAACCCCTCGTAGAGCGACGGGACGACGGCGATCTCCGCGGAGCCCATCACTTCGACGAGCTCGGCGTCGCTGATGCCGTTGACGAACTTGATGTGCTCACCGATCCCCAGCTCCTCGATCAGCTTCTCGGTCCGTCCGCCCGGGGTGGGCTTGGTGACCAGCAGCAGCTCGAGGTCGCGCTCGGTGCGCAGCTTGGCGAACGCCTCCAGCAGGGTGGCGATGCCCTTCATCGGGGCGTCGGCGCTGGCCATCGCAACCAGGCGGCCCTTGACGCGCGGCTTGGTCGGCGGCACGAAGCAGTCGTCCACGCCCAGCGGGATGACCTGCATCTTGTTGATGTCGGCGCCGAAGTCGTTGGCCGCGTCGACCTTGGAGGACTCCGAGGGCAGCAGGATCCAGCGGGCGCGGCGTACGACGGCACCCTGCATCTTCAGGAACCCGTACCAGCGGCGCAGGCTGAGCTTCTTGCGCAAGGGAGCCGCAGCGATGTCCACGCGGCGGTCGAAGGTGATCGGGTGGTGCACGGTCGTGAGGACCGGGATGCCGACCTCCTTCTCGATGTCCATGACGCCGTGGGCCAGCACCTGGTTGTCGTGGACGATGTCGAAGTCGTCCTTGCGGTCGCGCATCGCGCGCAGCAGCCGCTTGCCGAAGGTGCGCGGCTCGGGGAAGCCGGCGGTGCACATGATCGCGAACTCCTGCGCGTCGATCAGGTCGCGGAACTCCCAGGGCCAGACCATCCGGAACGGGTCGGGGTCGCGGTACAGGTCGAGGCTGGGCAGCTTGGTGAGGCCGACCCCCTCGTCGAGCTCGGGGTACGGCTGGCCGGAGAAGACCTCGACGCTGTGACCCAGCGCCGTGAGCTCACGGCTGAGGTGACGGACGTAGACGCCCTGTCCTCCGCAGTGCGGTTTGCTGCGGTAGGACACGAGTGCGATGCGCAAAGGCCCGCCCTTCCCAAATTTCCCGGGTCGACCCCGGTTGTTTCTTCGCTGTTTCGGAACTGCAACGTGTTTCTATTATGACTGATCCCGCTGCTAGCCTTGGAATCAAGGTCAATCAGGCAATTGTGCAGGATCGACCAAGCTTCTCCCAACGCCCCGGAAGGCTGCAGATCTTGACGACGAATTCGCTGACGGCCGACGACCTCGGGTCCGCCGCGCAGCGCGACCGCCGCCGCAGGATCCTGGACGCCACCATCGCGCTCGCCTCCAAGGGCGGCTTCGACGCCGTCCAGATGCGCGCGGTCGCCGAGCAGGCCGACGTGGCCCTGGGCACGCTGTACCGCTACTTCCCCAGCAAGATCCACCTGCTGGTCTCCGCGCTCGCGCGCCAGTTCGACGACACCTCGAGCATGGTCGGCCGCAAGCCGGTCCCCGGCGACTCCGAGGCCGAGCGCGTCATCTACGTGCTGCGACGAGCCACCCGCGGCATGCAGGGCGACGCGAACCTCACCGAGGCGCTGACCCGGGCCTTCATGTTCGCCGACGCCTCCGTGGCCACCGAGATCCACGTGGTCGGCATGCAGATGACCTCGATGCTCAACCGGGCGATCAAGGGCGAGGCCTACGTCGAGGGCGAGCAGCCCTCGGACCAGGACGTCGCCATCGCCCGCGTGATCTCCGACGTCTGGCTCTCCGCCCTGGTCAGCTGGGTCACCGGCCGCGCCACCGCCGAGGAGACCGCCGAGCACATCGAGACGGCCGTCCGCCTCGTCCTGCGCTGACCTGGCAGCGATACGCACCTCAGCACCGCTGACCTGGCAGGAATGTGCAGCACCCTGTGCACATCGCTGCCGGGTCAGCGTGATTCAGCGGCACATCGGTGCCAGGTCAGCGTCAGGCGCCGAAGGCGTGGGTGGCGGTCACGCCGCCGTCGATCGCGATCTCGGCACCGTTGATGTAGCTGGACTCGTCGCTGGCCAGGAACACGTAGAGCGGCGAGACGTCGGCCGGGTGACCGACGCGGCGCAGGGGCACGCGGGAGGCACCGAACTCCATCGCCGCGTCGCCGCCGTGCGGGCGGGTCATCGGGGTGTCGATCATGCCGGGGTGGATCGAGTTCACCCGGATGCCCTTGGGCCCGAGCTCCATCGCCGCGGCCTTGGTCATGCCGCGCACCGCGAACTTGGTGCCGCCGTACGCCGCCAGGGACGCCATCCCGCCGAGACCCTCGGTCGAGGAGGAGTTGATGATCGAACCGCCGCCGTTCTTGCGCATCGTGCGGGCGACAGCCTTCATGCCCAGGAACGTGCCGAGCTGGTTGACGTTGAAGACCAGCATGAACTCCTCGACGGTCATCCGCTCGATGTCGCCGAAACGGAGGATGCCGGCGTTGTTGGCCAGGACGTTGACCGGACCGAAGCGCTCGTTCACGTCCTCGACCAGCGCGGTCCAGGAGGCCTCGTCGCTGACGTCGTGGTGCCGGAAGTAGGCGCTCTCGCCGAGCTCGTCGGCCAGGGCCTGGCCCTGCTCGTCGGCCACGTCGGCGATCGCGACCTTGGCACCCTCGGCGACGAAGTCGCGGGCGATCGCAGCACCCTGGCCCATCGCGCCGCCGGTGACGATCGCGACCTTGCCGTGCAGTCGGTTGCTCATCGGGTGTCCTCAGACCTTCAGCTGCATGACGGAGTCGGCGGCGAAGCCCACGCTGGGATCACGGCCCTCGAAGTAGCCGCCGAGCGACTTGTCGAGCTCCGCGAGGTCGAAGGCGTCGCCGGTGGTGTCGAACCGCTGCTCCACGACCGGGGCGCCGATCAGGGCGACCATGCCGCCGTACACGACGAAGAGCTGACCGGTGATGTTTGCCGCCGCCGGGGAGGCCAGGTAGGCCACCAGGGGGGCGACGTGCTCGGCCGAGTACGGGTCGACGGTCTTGCCCGAGGTGTCCTCGCCGAAAACGGCCGCGGTCATCGCGGTCCGGGCCCGCGGGGCGATCGCGTTCGCACGGATGCCCATCCGACCCAGGCTGCGCGCGCTGGAGAGCGTGAGCGCCGTGATGCCGGCCTTGGCGGCGGCGTAGTTCGGTTGACCCGGCGAACCGCTCAGCGAGGCCTCGGACGCGGTGTTGATGATGCTGCCGTAGACCTGCTCACCGGACTCCTTGTGCTTCGCGCGCCAGTACGCCGCAGCGTTGCGGGAGAGCAGGAAGTGGCCGCGCAGGTGGATCTTCGTGACGAGATCGAACTCCTCGTCGGTCATGTTGAAGATCATCTTGTCGCGGGTGACACCGGCGTTGTTGACCACCACGTCGACGCCGCCGAGCTTCACGGCCGCCTCGATCATCGCGTCCGCGGTGGCTCGCTCCCCCACGTCGCCGGCGACCACGGTCGCCGTACCGCCGAGTGCGCGGATCTCCTCGGCCGCCTCGTCGCCCGCGCCCGGCAGGTCGTTGATGACGACCGCGGCGCCGGCCTTGGCCAGGGCGACGGCTTCGGCGCGTCCGAGACCGGCTCCGGCGCCGGTGACGATGGCCACGCGGCCGTCCAGGCTCAGCGGGTCAGTGGTTTCAGGCATGCGAGTACTGCTTTCTGGTCAGGTGCGGAGGGAGCGGGAGCTGCTGGGGCCGGTCAGCCCTCGACGAGGCTGATCGCGGACTTCGGGCACGCCGCGATCGCCTGGGCCACGGCGTCGCGGTTCTCGTCGGTGACGTTCTCCTCGGTGATCTGCAGGAAGTCGTCGTCGTCGATCTCGAAGTTCTGCGGCGCGAGGGCCTCGCACAGGGCGTTGGACTCGCAGAGGTCAAAGTCGACCTTGATCTTCATGGTGGTTCCTCCGGGTGTGCGTTCTGGTCTGGAAAAGTCGTGAGGGAGGGTCAGGAGCCTTCGCTCGAGTGCCCCGGGAAGACGCCCTGATCGGGGAAGATCAACGGCGCCGCGTTGTTGATCGCGGTCGCGACCTCGCCGAACCCGACGGCGATGAGGCGGACCTTGCCCTCGTACTCGGTGATGTCACCGGCGGCGAAGACACGGGGCAGGTTGGTGCGGGTGGCCGAATCGACGACGATGTGCCGCTTGTCGAACTCCAGACCCCACTCCTTCATCGCGGTGAGGTCGGCGACGAACCCGAGCGCGGCGACCACGGCCTGAGCCGGACGCGTGACCACCTCGCCGTCCTCCAGGGTGATCTCCACCTGCTCGACGTGCCCCTCGCCCGACAGGGCGGTGACCTGAGCCTTGGTGATCACCTCGGCCGGTCCGGCGAGCACCTTGTCGATGGTCGCCTGGTGGGCGCGGAACTGGTCGCGACGGTGCACCAGGACGATCGAGTTCGCGATGCCCTCGAGCTGGTCCGCCCAGTCGAACGCACTGTCACCGCCGCCGACGATCACGACGTCCTTGCCGACGTACTCCTCGAAGGACGGGACGAAGAAGACCAGACCGCGGCCCTCCCAGCCGTCGCCGGCCGGGAGCGGGCGCGGCGTGAACTTGCCGATGCCCGCAGTGACCACGACAACCTTGGCCTGCACCTCGGAGCCGTCGTCCAACCCCATCACGACGTGGTCGTCGTGGACGGTGAGCGCGTTCGCGGTGACGTTGAGGAGGTAGGTCGGCTTGGCGCTGGACGCCTGCTCGACCAGCGCGTTGACGAGCTCGCGCCCCTTGATGGTCGGGAAGCCCGCCACGTCGAGGATCGCCTTCTCGGGGTAGAGAGCCGAGACCTGACCGCCGATCTCGGGGAGGGAGTCGACGAGGGTCACCGACATCCCGCGGAAGCCCGCGTAGTACGCGCCGAAAAGACCGGCGGGACCGGCTCCGACGATGAGCACGTCGGTCTGGTGGGTAGAGGGCACCGCAACGTCCTTCCGGGCAGCGAGGCTCCGCAAAGTGGAACCTGTTCTAATTTATCAGAACGCCTCGATCTTCGACACGATCCAGTCGCCATCTTTGCGCGTCAGCGTCATCAGCACGCGGTTCTGGTTCAGTTGCTGCTTCGGCGAGTCCTCCGCGGTCGTCACCGCGTTCACGAACAGCAACGCCTGCGCCCTGCGCGGCTCGATCGATACCAGGGACGACGCGACGACGGTCGCCTTGAGGGTGAGCTTGGCCTTCAGCACCTTCGGAGAGGCCTGCTTCATGACCTCGTCGTACTCCTTGATGAAGTCGGCGGTCATCACCGCGCGTGCCTTGCTCTCGTCGGCGTCCAGGGTCTTGTAGGAGTAGGACAGTGCCGTGACCGCGTTCACGGACGCGCTCCGCAGGGCCGCGTCGCGGAACTCGGTGCTGACCACCTGGTTGCCGATCCCGATCCGCAGACCGTCCTCGCGGGCGTCGTCCTGCGTGAGCCCGTTGACCACCAGCCAGACCGAACCGGCCGCGAACAGCAGTCCCGCGAGCACCAGCGCGACCAGCAGGGCGGGGACCTTCGAGGTTCCGCGCGCCGGTGACGTCTCGTCCACCTCCCCCTCGGCCGCCCCGTCCACGACCTCGGGCACGTCCGTCCCGGGCTCGTCGAACGAGGCTTCCGGCGGGGGCTCGTGCGCCGCGGGCACCGGCGGCAGGTCGGACTGGCAGAACCGGCACTTCACCGCCGCCACCTTGATCGTCTCGGCGCAGAAGGGGCAGACCTTCTCGTCGTCCTGCGGCGCGCTCATCCGACGAACTGCAGATCGTTGACGAGCCAGGTGCCCTTGACCAGCCTGAGGTCGAGACGGAACCGGTAGTAGCGCTTCTCGTCCACCGACTGACCCTTCGCCTTCGCCTCGGTGATCAACGAGTTCGAGACGGTGCTGTCGGCAGCGACCAGGGCGACGGCGGAGCTGCGGGTCACCTCGCTGATGCCGACGTGGTTGACCTTGCCGATCGAGGTCGCCTTGCCCTGCACCGCAGCGGAGGCGAGGTTGGTCCGAGCAGTCGAGTACTGCTCCTTGAAGGTGCCCGTCGCCAGGGCGAGCACCTTGTCGATCCGCGAGTCCATGCTGCGGTAGTCGACGTCGAGGAACGCGAGGGTGGCCTTCTCGGCGGCGGCTGCGACGGCTGCGTTGCGCTCGCTCAGGGCGACCGACGCGTCGTCGCGACCAGGGGCGGGATCAGCACGAAACAGTCGGATGCCGAGGATCGCGACGAACGTGGTCGCCAGCACGGCGGTCACGACTGCTGCGACCTGGACCGGACGCCTCATGGTGCCTCGCCCAGCAGCATCCACTGCCAGGAGTTGTCGCCGAACACGGTGTGCCTCCCGATGGACAGGTTCTCGCTGACCTGTCCGGTGCTTGCATCGTAGGGCGAAACCCGGTTCCTGTTGCCGGTGACACTCGACGGCGCTGGTGCGTACTTGGACCCCCGCTGGTTCACCGGCGGTCCCGAGGCGCAGTGCGCATCGGTGTACGGCGCCGTGTCAGTCAGGTCCGTCGCGGGCCGCCACTGCGCCGGCGGCAGGTAGCCGGCGGTGCACGCCGGAGTTCCGTAGTCGAACTGCAGGTTGATGTGCCCGTAGCCGTCCCCGGGGGTGCCCGTGAACCCGCCTGAGACCACGACGGGAAGAGTGACCAGCGTCTGCTCCAGCGCGTTCAGCCGTGCGGTGACCACCTGGTTGACGGTCACCAGGTTCGTGAGGAACACCGGGAGTGTCGGCGCCAGCCCGGCCATCAGCGCGTTCACCTCGTTCACCGCCACGGTCCCCCCTTGGAGGATCGTTCGGAGCTCGACGTCGGAGTCCTGGAGCGTGCCGGTCAGGTCGGCGAGGTTCGTGACGAGCGAGCGGATCCCGGCGGCGTGGGCTCGCTGGGTCGCCAGGACCGTCCTGCCGGACTCCAGCAGCCCGATCGTCTCCGCCTCGTTGGCGCGAGCCTGGTCCACCAACGACGATCCGGCGTCGACCATCCGGCGCAGCGGATCCCCCGTCCCGCGGAAGGACGTGCCGAGCTCGGTGACCAAGGTCTGGAGGTCAGCGCGGTCCACGGAACTGACCAGCCCGTCGACCTTCAGCAGCACGTCGTCGGTGGCCACCGGGAGGCTCGCCGCGGTGCCGACGAAGGTGTGGCCCTCCCCGGCGTACGGGCCCTTGCCGCTGCTGGGCTCGAAGTCCAGGTACTGCTCCCCGACCGCTGACAGGTTGTGCACGAAGAGCGGGGCCGACCGCGGGATCCGGGTGCCCTCCTCGACCGTGAAGGTGAGCCGGACCCCAGTGGGGATGACCGTCATCCGGTTGACCTTGCCGACGTTGACGCCCCGGTAGGAGACGTCGCTGCCGACGAAGATGCCGCCCGAGGCGGGGAGATCAGCGTGCAGGGTCAGGCCGCGACCGGTCACCTTGTCGATCAGCCCGAGGTAGCCCGCGGTCACGTACACGATCCCCACGGCGCTGAGGATCGCAAAGGCGATCAGTCGGTTCCGGACACCGGCGGTCATCGGGGCCCTCCTCGGAGCAGACCGGCGAACCCAGGTGTCGCCTGCGTCCGGGGGCACAGCAGGTTCAGCGGTGCCGAGGCGCACAGGTTCGCGAGGTTCGGGAGTCCCGAGGATCCCCCGGTGCCGAGAAGCTTGGCGAGGTCGAAGTCCATCCGGAACAACGCGTTCGCGTAGTCCCCCATCGCCAGGTCGGCGGCCTCTTTCGGGAACGGGAAGCTGGCCAGGATCGAGATGCCGCGCGGGAGCGAGTCGCCGGCGTCCGCGAGCTCGCGCAACGCGGGGGCCAGGTGCCGGAGCGTAGCCAGCAGGTCTGCCTTGCTCGCGCGGAGCACCCGGGTCCCGACCGCTCCGAGCCTGTCGAGCTGCACGAGCATGCGGGTCAGCTGGTCCTGCTGGCCGCTGAGAACCTCGAGAGCCGGCCCGACCGCGTCGATCGCGGCACCGAAGGTCGTGCGCTCCTTGTTCAGGGTGCGCACCAGTCGGTCGACCGCGGCCATGGCAGCGACGATCGAACCCTTCTGGTCGTCCAACGACCCGACCAGCCTGGTGATGTTGGCGAGCGCGCCCCGGGCGTCCTCCGTCCGGCCGTTGAGCATCGTGTTGACCTCGACGCTGATCGTCTTGATCTGCTCGATCCCGCCACCGCTGAGCACGCCCGAGAGCGCGCCGAGCACCTCTTCGACCTCCGGGTTCTTGCCGGTCCGCGACAGCGGGATGTTGTCGCCCGTCCTCAGCCGCCCCGACGGCTTCGTCGCGGGTTCGAGCAGCGCGACGTACTTCTCCCCGAGCAGGCTCGTCTGGCGGATGTCCGCCTCGGTGTTCGCCGGGAGGTCGAGGTCGCGGCGGACCTGCAGGGTGATCCTCGCGTGCCAGCCGACCCGCTCCACCTCGGAGACCTGCCCCACCGGAACGTCGTCCACCATGACCGCGGTCCTCGGGACGACGTTGAGCGCGTCGGTGAACTCAGCGGTGACGGTGATGGCGTCGTCGGGATCCACCGCCTTTCCGCCCGGCAGCGGCAGGTCGTAGGCGCCGTCGAACCTGCACGACGAGAGCAGCACCGCTGCCACTGCCAGCACGACGAGGCGCACGGCGTACCGGGGCGTCACGAGGCGGCCCCGAGGAGCTGACCCAGGTCCGTGCTCGGGCGCGCTGCTCCGACACGCGCTGCCTGGTGGCGTCCGGCACCGATGTCGGTGCTGCCGCTCAACGGCCCGACCAGCTTCTTGAGCAACGAGCAAGCCAGCTGGGAGTTCGGGATCCTGGCGTTCGCCACGACGTCGCAGAGGATGTTGCCGAGGCTCGACCCGGTGGGACCGAGCTGCATGCGTGACCCGATCGAACCGGTGCTCGGGTCGTACGCGAGCGCGAGGTTGCCCAGCCCCAGCGGGGCGAGCTGCAGCGCCGTCCCCAGGGCATCGGACTCCGAGGCCACTGCACCCAGGACACGGGAGAGCCCCTTGATGTTGCTGGTGAGCGACGCCCGGTTGTCGCGCACGAACCCGCGGACCTCCTTCACTACCTGGGCCAACGAGACCAGTGCCCTGCGCAGGTCGTCACGCTCTCCGGCAAGATCGGCGGACACGCCCGCGAGATTCGCCACGAAGCTGTTGACCACGTCGTCGTTGCGTGCCAGTGCTCCGGTGAGCTCGGAGAGCTGCCGCACCGAGCTGAACAGCGCGCCGCTGTTGTCGCCGAACGCCTGGACGGCCTCCGACATCGACCGCAGGGTCTGGTTCGCGAGAGCGCCGTTGCCGCCCAACGCGTGGGCTCCTGAGGTGATCAAGGAGGCGAGCGCACCGTTCTTGTTCGCGCCGTTCGGTCCGAGCGCGCTGCTCAGGTCGGCCAGGCTTCGGTAGATCCGGTCGAGCTCGACCGGCGTACCGCTCCGGTCGAGCGGGATGTCGGCGTGGTCGGCGAGCTCGGGCCCCGAGGTGTACGCCGGCGCCAGCTGGACGAACCGGTCGGAGACGAGGGTCGGCGTGATGATGGCCGCCCGGGCCGTCGCCGGCAGCTTGTACCTCGCGTCGTACGTCATCACGACCCGGACGCTGTCGCCCTCGGGGGTGACCGAGGTGATCGTCCCGATCGGCACGCCCATCAGGCGCACCTCGGAACCCTTGTAGAGGGCGACGGCCCGGGAGAAGTGGGCCGTCACCGTCCGCTCGTCGTCGCCGCCGACGAAGACGGTGAGCCCGGTCAGCACGACCAGCAGCGCGACCAGTCCGGCCGCCAGCCTCCCGCTCATCAGCTCCAGCGTCCTGCGCACGTCCATCACCGCTCTCCCGGGGCGAATTCACCGCTGGCCAGGCCGACCAGGTTGGGTACGTAGGCGTCGAACCACGGCCCCGTACCGATCACGTTCACCAAGATCCGCGCGTACGGCGCCAGGTTGTGGATCGTCGCCCGGATGGCGCTCTCCCGCTTCTGGAGAAGGGTCACGACGGTCTGCAGGTCGGCGAGTGCCGGCCCGATCTGGGCCTCGTTGTCCTTGACCACCCCGCGCAGCGACTGCGCCAGCCGCCGCGCGTTCACCAGCAGGGCGTGGATCGCCTCGCTCCGGCTCTGCAGCTCGGCGAAGACCAGGTCGCCCTGTTCCATCAGCGCGACGAGGTCACCCTTCCGCGCGGCGAGGAGCGCCGTCACGCTGTCGGCATGGTGGAGGAGTCCCTCCAGCGCCTGGTCGCGTTCTGCGATCGCCCGCGAGACCCGGCTGATGCCGGTGAAGCTCGCACGGACGTCGGGGGAGGCGGCGTCGAGGGTGCCGGAGAGCGTCGTGAACGCCTTGGCGAGAGCACCGGTGTCGATGTCCTCGGTGGTCGTCGCGAGGTGGGACAGGGTGCTGACGATGTCGTAGCCGGAGCGGGTCCGGCTGAGGGGGATCGTCGAGCCTTCAGGCAGGTCACCAGCTCCCTCGGACTCGATCCGGAGGTACTTGCTGCCCAGGAGGTTGAGGACCTCGACCGAGGCGCGAGCCTTCTCCCCCATCGTCTGACCGTGCAGCTCGAACCGAACCCGGACCTTCTGGGAGTGCACCTCGATCCCGGTGACCTTGCCGATCTTGACGCCGGCCATCTGGACCATGTCGCCCGGGGCGAGCCCGGAGGCGTCCGCGAAGTCCGCGCTGTACCCGGTGCCTCGGAAACCTGGGAAGCGCTGCAGGTTGAACGCTGCTGCCATCACCACGAGGAGACACGTCAGCGAGATGATCCCGAGGCGTCTGATGCTCTGGTCGGTGTGCCGCGCCATCAGCTGCACCGTTCCGCGGTGCTGTGGAAGTTCATGTTCGTCAGGTTGCCGACGATCTGGTCCAGGATCGGCCCTGTGAGGTTCGGGATCGCGAGCTGAGCCAGGTCGACCCGGGGCAGCTTGATCGACGCCTCGACGTCGCAGAGGTAGTAGTTGTACCAGGACCCGTAGGTCCCGATCCGGGTCTGCCGGCGGAACATCACGGGCAGTCGGGTGAGCATCTCGTCGACCAGCTTCTGGCTCTGCGGCTTCGCCATGGTGGCGGCGATCCTCCTGATCTGCGCGATGTCGTCCTTGAGGAAAGGACGACCCTGGGTGAGTACGTCGGCGAGCTCGCCGGAGAGGTCGCTGATGTTCTTCAGCGAGGATCCGAGGGTCTTCCGGTCACGGGCCAGACCGCCCAACCACCCCCGCATCTGGACCACCAGGGTGCTGAGCTCGCGGCGGTGGTCGTCGACGGTGCTCAGCATCGCCGAGAGGTTGGTGATCACGTCCCCGATCAGCTCGTCACGGTCGGCCAGGGTGTTGGTGAGCGAGGCCGTCCGGGACAGCAGCTCCGAGACGGTGCCGCCCTCCCCCTGGAGCACCTTCACGAGGTTCAGGGAGAGGTCGTTGATCTGCTGCGGGTCGAGCGCGCTGAACAGGGGCTGGAACCCGTTGAACAGCTCGGTGAGGTCCAGTGCAGGCTCCGTCCGGGACATCGGGATGGTGCTCCCTGCCGCCAGGCGCGGTGCCCCCGGAGCCCCCTGGACCAGGGCGAGGTACCGGGTGCCGACGAGGTTGAGGAACTGGATCCTGGCGCCGCTGGACTCCGTCAGCGGGACGTTGCTGCGTACCTTGATCGTGACCCGGGCGCGCGACCGGTCCACGATCTCGACGTCGGAGACCGAGCCGACCGTGATGCCGGCGATGCGGACGTCGTCCCCGCTGCTGATCATGCTCGCGCTGGAGAACATCACGCGGTACTCGGTGGTCGAGCCGAACCCGAAGTTCCCCATGATCATCGCGAGGACGCTGGTCACCACCAGCGAGACCGCCGTGAAGATGACCAGCTTGACCGCAGCCACCGCGGTCAGGGTGCTCCGAGCCGACATCAGCGCTCCCCCGGGTTGTCGAGCGTGCTGCCGTCAGGGAGCGGCGTGTTCGCTGCGGGCACCGGAGGGTTCGGAAGTCCCAGGCACCACGGTCCGTGCCCGGTGCCGGCGTACTCCGGCTTGTCGGCGGCGGTGTAGGCGCGCCGCTGCACGCCGTCGAGACTGAGCGTCTGGCGGACCCTGTTCCCCTTGAAGATCTCGGCGAGGCGCCCCGTGTACCGGTCGAGCCCTTTCAGCAGGCACGTGAACTCCGGGGAATAGGTGTCCAGGAGCGCGACGAGCGGCCGTGACAGCGCGACCTCGCGGACGATCAGGTCTCCCGAGCGGGTCAGCACCTGGTTGCTGGTGATCGCGAGGCGGGTGGTCGCCTGGATGAATCCGGCCAGCTGCGCACGCTGGGCCGAGATCGTGCGCGCCGTGGTGGTGGCGTTCTTCATCAGCCTGATCAGGTCCGGTGCCGCCACGGCGTACGTCCTGCTGACGCTCGCGAGACCTGCGAGGTCGGCCTCCAGCGTGGGCAGGTGCACGTTCAGGTGCGCCAGGTAGCTGTTCAACCCGCTCACGGTCTCGCCCAAGCGCTCGCCACGACCCGCGAGCGCGGTGGCGAGGGCGTTGAGCGTCGTGTTCAGATCCTGAGGACGGATCGACCGGAGAAGCGGGAACAGCGTGGCCAGGACCTGCTGCAGCTCGACGTTGGTGACGACCCGCGAGGACGGGATCACGTCTCCGTCGCGCAGCGGCGTGCGGGACGGTGCTCCCGGGTCCACCAGGGCGACGTACTTCTGACCGAAGAGCGTGGTCGGACGGATCTCCACGTCGACGTTCCCGGGGATCCGGCGCGCAGCATCGGGCTGCAGTGCCACCCGGATGACAGCCTGCCTGCCGTCCTGACTGATCTCCCGGACCTGGCCGACCAGCACGCCGTGCAGCCGTACGTCACCGAACTTCGGGAGCTGCAGACCGGCGCGGTCCGCCTTGATGGTCACCATGGTCACGGAGGTGAACGTCTTGTTGTAGATGGCGATCGAGAGCCAGATCAGCAGGACCAGACCGAGCGAGTAGGCGATGCCCGCGACGAGGAGCCGCCGGTGCTCGGACGGGTTGTCGTGGTGGATGTTGATCAGCACGGCGCCGCCCCTACCCGGTGATCCGGACGGTGGTGGTGGAGCCCCAGATCGCGAAGCTCAGGAAGAAGTCGGCGACGACCACCGTGACGATCGAGGTCCGGATCGCTTTGCCGACCGCGGTCCCCACACCCGCTGGACCGCCCGAGGCGGTGTACCCGTAGTAGCAGTGGATCAGGATGATCGAGACCGCCAGGACGATAAGCTTGAGGAACGACCAGAGGATGTCCATCGGAGGCAGGAACTTGACGAAGTACGCGTCGTAGGTGCCGGCGGGCTGGTGGTAGATCAGCGTCGTGATCAACCGCGGCGAGAGGTACGACGAGCACAGCGCGACGATGTACAGCGGGATCACCGCGGTGAACGCCGCGATCATCCGCGTGGTCACCAGGAACGGGAGCGACGGGATGCCCATCACCTCGAGGGCGTCGATCTCCTCGGAGATCCGCATGGCCCCCAGCCGCGCCGTGTACCCGCAGCCCACGGTGGCGGCGAGGGCGATCGAGGAGACCAGCGGCGCCACCTCGCGGGTGTTGAAGAAGGCCGAGATGAAGGCGGAGAACTTGCTGACACCGATCTGCTGCAGCGAGGCGTAGCCCTGGATGCCGACCTCGGTGCCGGCGAAGAAAGCCATGAACGCGATCACCCCGGCCGACCCCGCGATCAGCGTCAGGCCCCCGGACCCGAAGACGACCTCCGCCAAGGTGTTGCTGATCTCGCGCCGGTACCGGCGCAGGGCCCGGGGCGTCCACGCGATCGCGCGGGCGTAGAACAGCAGCTGGTCGCCGCGCTCCTCCATCTTGGCGCGCTGCTCGCGGACCAGGGCCGCCCCGACCTCACCGATCACGGACATCGCTCAGATCCCGTTCTGCGGAACGAGCTGGAAGTAGATGGCGGTCAGGATCGAGTTCAGCGCGAACAGCACCATGAACGCGACGATCACGGCCTCGTTCACCGCTCGACCCACCCCGCTCGGGCCGCCGCCGGCATGAAGCCCCTTGTACGCCCCGACGATCGCAGCGAGGTACCCGAACATCACGGCCTTGACCATGGAGATGTACAGGTCCGGCAGCGAGGCGAGCGCCGTGAACGACGACAGGAAGGCCCCGGCCGACCCGCCCTGGATGATGACGGTGAAGTAGTAGCCCCCGCCGATGCCGGCCGCGATGACGATCCCGTTGATCATCAGGGACACGAACACCGTCGCCAGGACGCGCGGGACGACCAGACGCTCGACCGGGTCGACGCCGAGGACCTCCATCGCGTCGATCTCCTCGCGGATCTTGCGGGCTCCCATGTCGGAGCAGATCGCGGAGCCGGCTGCACCGGCGATGATCAGGGCAGCCGCGATCGGAGCCGCTTCACGGACCACCGCGAGGACGGCGCTGGCCCCGGCGAACGACTGCGCGCCGAGCTGCCCGGTCAGGCTGCCGACCTGGAGCGAGATCACGGCTCCGAACGGGATCGAGACCAGGATCGTCGGCATCAGGGTGACGCTGGTGATGAACCAGGCCTGCTCGACGAACTCACGGCCCTGGAAACGGGTCGTGAACACCGCCCGGGTGACGTCGACGACCATGGCGGTGATCTCGCCCGGTCCACGCACCAGCGATGCGACGGAGATCGCCACGGAGACCCTCCCTGCCAGAAAGAAGTTGGGAACTTCCTTCATGACGAGGATTCGCCGCGGTGATCACGCGCCCCGGAGGTGGAACTTTCCGAGCTGCAGCTACTTGGTGGCTTCCATCATCTGCCGCAGCTCCTTCTTCAGGTCCTGGATCTCGTCCCGGATCCGGGCGGCCACCTCGAACTGGAGCTCGGCCGCGGCGGAGTGCATCTGATCGGTGAGCTGCTGGACCAGCTCGGCCAGGTCCGCGGAAGGGAGTCCGGCCAGGTCGGGGTTGACCTCACGCATCTTCGAGAGCCCCGGCACCGGAGCCTTCTTGGACTTGGCGTCCATCCCGCCCCAGGTCGCCAGAAGCTCCTCGGTGTTCTCGTCCTCGCGAGCGAGCATCTCGGTGATGTCGGCGATCTTCTTGCGCAGGGGCTTCGGGTCGATCCCGTGCTCGGTGTTGTAGGCGACCTGGATCGCGCGCCGACGGTTGGTCTCCTCGATCGCCTTCTCCATCGAGGGCGTGATCTTGTCGGCGTACATGTGCACCTGGCCGGAGACGTTGCGCGCTGCACGACCGATGGTCTGGATCAGCGACTTGTCCGACCGCAGGAAGCCCTCCTTGTCGGCGTCCAGGATCGCCACCAACGACACCTCGGGAAGGTCGAGACCCTCCCGGAGCAGGTTGATGCCGACCAGGACGTCGTACAGGCCGAGCCGCAGGTCGCGGAGGAGCTCGATCCGCTTGAGCGTGTCGACCTCCGAGTGCAGGTAGCGCGTGCGGATCCCGTTCTCCAGGAGGTAGTCGGTGAGGTCCTCCGACATCTTCTTCGTCAGCGTGGTGACCAGGACGCGCTCCTGCTTCTCGGTCCGCGACTGGATCTCGCCGATCAGGTCGTCGATCTGGCCCTTCGTCGGCTTGATGATCACCTCGGGGTCGATCAGCCCGGTCGGCCGGATGATCTGCTGCACCGCGTTCTCGACACCGCCGCCCTTCGCGAGCTCGTAGTCACCCGGGGTCGCGGACAGGTAGATGCTCTGGCCGATCCGGTCCAGGAATTCCTCCCACTTCAGCGGCCTGTTGTCCATGGCGCTCGGCAGGCGGAACCCGTGGTCGACGAGGTTGCGCTTGCGGGACATGTCGCCCTCGTACATCCCGCCGATCTGGGGGATCGCGACGTGCGACTCGTCGACCACCAGGACGAAGTCCTCGGGGAAGTAGTCCAGCAGGCAGTTCGCGGCGCTTCCGCGGGTACGACCGTCGATGTGCATCGAGTAGTTCTCGATGCCCGAGCAGGACCCGACCTGGCGCATCATCTCGATGTCGTAGGTGGTGCGCATCCGCAGGCGCTGGGCCTCGAGCAGCTTGCCCTGGCGCTCGAACACGGCCAGCTGCTCCTCCAGCTCCGCCTCGATGCCCCGGATCGCCCGCTCCATCCGCTCAGGACCGGCGACGTAGTGCGTCGCGGGGAAGACGTAGAGCTCCTGGTCGTCGGTGATCACCTCGCCGGTCACCGGGTGCAGGGTCATGAGTCGCTCGATCTCGTCGCCGAAGAACTCGACCCGGATCGCGTGCTCCTCGTAGACCGGGAAGATCTCCAAGGTGTCGCCGCGGACCCGGAAGGTGCCGCGGGTGAAGGACAGGTCGTTGCGGGTGTACTGGTTGCCGACGAGCTGGCGCAGCACGCTGTCGCGGTCCATCTCGGCGCCGACCTTGAGCCGCAGCATGCGGTCGACGTACTCCTGGGGGGTGCCGAGACCGTAGATGCACGAGACCGTCGAGACCACGATCACGTCCCGCCGGGTGAGCAGCGAGTTCGTCGCGGAGTGCCGCAGGCGCTCGACCTCCTCGTTGATCGAGGAGTCCTTCTCGATGTAGGTGTCGGTCTGCGGGACGTACGCCTCGGGTTGGTAGTAGTCGTAGTAGGAGACGAAGTACTCCACGGCGTTGTCCGGCATCAGCTGGCGCAGCTCGGTCGCGAACTGGGCGGCCAGCGTCTTGTTCGGCTGCATCACCAGGATCGGCCGCTGCAGCTGCTCGGCGACCCAGGCGACCGTGGCGGTCTTGCCGGTGCCGGTCGCGCCGAGGAGCACGACGTCCTTGACGCCGCCGGAGATCCGCTTGTCGATCTCTGCGATCGCGGCGGGCTGGTCGCCGGCGGGCTGGTAGTCGGAGGTGACCTTGAACGGCGCCACCCGGCGCTTGAGGTCGGTGACTGGACGCATACCGCAAGCCTAGGACCCGGCACCGACAAGGCCGTCCCGGCGAGGGGTGACGGACTAGATTCGGAGCATGAAGCGCTATCTCGAGGTGACCGGTTCCGGGGTCGCCACCGGCATCCCCGACCGGCTGGACCTCAGCCTGTCGGTCACCGCCGTGCGCCCCGGGGTCGCAGCCGCCCTGACCGAGGTCGACGAACGGGTCGCCGCGCTGGGCGTGGTGCTGCGCGAGCACGGTGTCGCCGAGGGCGACATCCGGTCCACCGGCAGCACGGTGCACGAGGAGTACGCCGGCCCCGACAACGCGCGCGCCGGCTTCCGTGCGTCCCACGACCTGAGCGTCCGGGTCGGCGACCTCACGTCGCTGGGCGACCTGGTGGCTGCCGCTACCGGGTCCGCCGGCGACGCGTTCCGGCTCCAGGGCATCACCTGGGGCGTCGCCGACGAGTCCGAGCTGGCGAGCAGGGCTCGTGCGGCGGCGTACCAGGACGCCCGCGGGAAGGCCGAGGAGCTGGCCGCCCTGGCCGGGCGAGAGCTCGGGCCCCTGCTCCGACTCGCCGAGACGGACGGCGCCGGACCGGTCCCCCGGTTCGCCCTGGCCAAGGCGGACGACCGCGGCTTCGCCCCCGAACGCGGCAGCCACCGCGTCGAGATCACCCTGATGTCCCGCTGGGCGCTGCGGTGACGATCCCGCGGCGCACACTCGGTAGCCTCGACCCGTGACCGTCGCGCGGAGGAACCCCCTCGTCCTGGCCGGGCGCGAGCTCTGGCCGGTGCTGCGACGTACTGCTCTCACGATCCTCGGGGTGCAGCTGGTCCTGGCGATCAGCCTGACCCTGGTCGACTCCTGGCGCCGGCGCGGCAAGAAGCCGCAGCCGTTCCCGACCCTGCCGCCCCAGGACGTCCAGATCGGCACCGGCACGGTCACCACCTACACCTACGGCGCCGACCTGTACGACGACATGCTGACCGCTATCGAGGGTGCGCGCAGCCAGGTCCTGTTCGAGACCTACATCTGGAAGGGCGACGAGACCGGCGAGCGGTTCAAGGAGGCGCTGACGGCGGCCGCCGACCGCGGCGTCGAGGTCTACGCGATCTACGACGCGTTCGCGAACATCGTCGTCGACCCGCGGTTCAAGACCTTCTCCAAGGTGCTCCGGGTGCTGAAGTACCCGATCTACAACGCCGGCTGGCGGTTCTTCGACATCCGCCGCTACGGCAGGGACCACCGCAAGGTACTGGTGGTCGACGACAGCGTCGCCTTCGTCGGCGGGTTCAACATCGGTGCGCCGTACGCCACCGAGTGGCGGGACACGCACTGCCGGATCACCGGACCGGCCGTCTGGGACCTCAAGCGTTCCTTCGCCGACTTCTGGAACGACCACCGCAGCGGCCGCCGCCCGCTGCTGCTGGAGACCGCCGACGCGGAGTGGGAGCCCCGGATCCGGTTGCACCGGAACCTGCCGAGGCAGTGGATGTTCCCGATCCGGTCGATGTACCTCGAGGCGATCAACCGCGCCCGCCGCAACATCTGGATGACGCACGCCTACTTCATCCCGGACCAGGACTTCGTCGACTCCCTCGTCGGTGCCGCCCGTCGCGGCGTCGACGTCCAGATCCTGCTCCCCCGGACGTCGAACCACGTCGTCGCCGACTGGATCTCGCGGGGCTACTTCGGGCAGCTGCTCGACGCCGGGGTCAAGATCCACCGGTTCGAGGGTGCGATGGTGCACGCCAAGACCGCCACCATCGACGGCAAGTGGTCCACGGTCGGAACCGCGAACATCGACCGTCTCAGCATGTCCGGCAACTACGAGATCAACGTGGAGTTCATCGACCCCGGCATGGCGAAGGTGATGGAGGAGATCTTCCGCTCCGACCTCGAGCAGTGCTCGCACCTGGCCCCGCGCGACTGGAACGCGCGCGGCATCCACCGCCGGTTCACCGAGGCCGTCCTGAACCCGCTGCGGCACCTGCTCTGACTCCTACCGCAGAGGGATACCCCGACCGCGCGCAGTCGCTAGGGTCGGGGTCATGCTCAAGCCTCCCGTCCGCGACCTCCGCGGCAAGAACGTCTTCCTCACCGGTGCCGCCAGCGGGATCGGTCGCGCCACCGCCGTCGCCGCTGCGCGCGAGGGTGCCGTGCTGTTCCTCACCGACGTGAACCAGCAAGGCCTGATCGACGTCGTCGCCGAGATCACCGACGCCGGGGGCGACGTCGCGTACGCCGCCCCGGTGGACGTCTCCGACCACGACGGGGTCCGCGCCATGGCGGCGGAGATCACCGCGGACCACGGCTCGATGGACGTCGTGATGAACATCGCCGGCATCGCCTCCTGGGGCACCATCAGGGCGATGACGCACTCGACCTGGCAGCGGGTCGTCGACATCAACCTGATGGGTCCGATCAGCGTCCTGGAGTACCTGGTGCCGCCGATGATCGAGGCCCGCCGGGGCGGCCAGATCGTCAACGTCTCGTCGGCCGCCGGCATCATCGGGATGCCGTGGCACGCGGCGTACTCGGCGAGCAAGTTCGGACTGCGGGGGGTCTCCGAGGTGCTCCGCTTCGACCTGGCGCCGCACCGGATCGGGGTGAGCCTGGTCGTGCCCGGAGGCGTCGACACCGGCCTCACCGAGACCGTGGACATCGCCGGCGTGGACAACGCCAGCCCCCAGTTCCGCAAGCTCAAGGCGCACTTCAAGAAGCGCGCGGTGACGTCGGAGGAAGCGGCCGAAGCCATCCTGCGCGGGATCAAGAGGAACACGTACTGGGTCTACACCTCCCCTGACATCAGGGTCGCGCACCTGGCTCAGCGGTACTTCCCTCCGGGCTACAACCTCGCCATGACGGTGATGAACCGGGTTGCCAACAAGGCGCTCCCCGACGTACGCCGTGCCGTCCGGGACGACGCATGAGCGAGCCACGGATCAGGCCCGGCGGCGTCCGCGAGCTCGGCCCGGTGATCTGGGCCTTCTCCCGGATCGCCGGGCGGGCGACGAACACCGCTCCGCCGGCGATCTTCACCACCCTGGGCCGCGGCAAGGGCCTGTTCTGGGGGTGGCTGCACTTCGCCGGCAAGCTGATGCCGGGTGGCAAGCTGCCGCGCCGGGAGACCGAGATGGTCATCCTCCGGGTGGCGAGCCTGCGCGGGTGCGACTACGAGTTCACCCACCACGTCCGCCTCGGGCGTCGCGCCGGGGTGACCGCGGCGGACGTCGAGAGGATCACGGTCGGGTCGAGCGCCGAGGGCTGGCAGGGCCACGAGCAGCTGCTGATGGCCATCACCGAGGAGCTGATCGGCACCAAGGACCTCACGGACACGTCCTGGGACGCGCTGCGAGCGGCGTACGACGAGCGGACCGCCCTGGAGCTGCTGCTCCTGATCGGGCACTACGACATGCTCGCGACCACCCTGATGACGCTGCGGCTCGAGCCCGACCCGTCGCGCTAGCTGCCGGCGAGGTTGCGGACGGCCACGTCGTCGACCAGCCAGCGACCGTCCTCGCGCACCATCGTCATCGTGATCCTCGGCGTCGCCAGCTGGCGCTCGGTGCTCGTCCCGCTGAGGAGGGTCTGGTCGACGAAGAGCAGCACCGTCACGTGGTCCGCGTCCTTCGCCGTCGCGGCGGCTTCGTCGACACTGCCCTCCGCGTGCACCTTGAGCTCGGCGACGGCCTTCTTGATCGGCGCGCTGACCTTGGCGTACTCGGCCTTGAACTTCTCCGTCCCGGAGTCGTCGATCCAGGCGAAGTCGGCGTCGATCGAGGAGAAGTCGTACGTCGTCAAGTTGACCGCGGCCTTGCGAGCCGCCGCGGTCGCACCCTTCTCCGCAGCAGCGAGCGCGAGAGCCCGGTCGGCCTTCGACGAGCCCTCGTCGCCCGAGCGCGCTTCGGCCCATCCGACCAGCGCGACCCCGAGTGCGACAGCGAGGACCAGCGCCAGCGTGCGCCAGCGTCCCGGCGTCACCGGACCGGGCCAGGAGCGTGGGACGCGCCGCGCTGCTGGTTCGGGGTGGACGAGGGGCAGTGGCCCGAGGTCACGAGAGGCCGGACCTCGGGGTTCTTCGGGTCGCGTCGCGGGTTGTCGTAGACGCACTTGGTCGGACGCTGCGGGATGCCTTCGATGTAGAGGACGCCGTCCCGCACGGCCTTGCCCAGCACGCCGAGCCCCGGCGCGTAGTTCTGGAGCAGCGCGCCGAAGTGCGGTGCGTAGGCGCGGAAGAGATCGGAGAACTGGACCGCTTGGCCGAGGAACCCGGGCAGCACGGCCGCCGCGTCTGTGATGAGCGCCCGAAGTGTCCTGATCTGGCCCGGCGCGGCCTTCAGGGTCCTGCGCAGCTCGGGATCGTAGGAGCGCAGGAACGCCGCGAAGTCCTTCGCGTTGACCGCCAGGCTCCGGATGTCGTCGGACTGCTGGACCCCGATGTCGAGCACCGTGCTGCCGTTGGTCAGCAGCCTGTCCGTCTCCGGCCAGATCTGGTTCAGGTCCTCCAGCAGGACCTGGCCCTGGTCGACCATCTTGCCGAGGTCCTTGCCGGTGCCGGCCAACCCGACGCTCAGCTCGGTCAGCAGGGTGTGCAGCTGCCCGGCGTTGACCTGGTCGAGGACCTTGTTCACCGCGATGACCGTCGATGCCAACGTCTTCGGGAGGTCGGTCGACGTCGCCGGAACTGTCGCGCCGTCCTTGATGTACGGACCCTTCCTCGTGCTGGGCTGGAAGTCCAGGTACTGCTCCCCCACGGGAGAGAGGCTGCGGACCTTGGCCACGGACCTGACCGGGATCTTGTCGTCCGAGGTGATCGCGACCGTCGCCACCACACCGTCGGCGGACAGCTCGATCTTGCGGACCTTGCCGATCTTGACGCCGCGGTAGGTGACGGCCGAGCCCTCGAAGAGCCCACCGGTCGCCGACATCTCGACCTTGACCACCTTGGTGCCCCCGAGG
The DNA here is from genome assembly GCF_040546585.1 of Marmoricola sp. OAE513. Classification (NCBI taxonomy): domain Bacteria; kingdom Bacillati; phylum Actinomycetota; class Actinomycetes; order Propionibacteriales; family Nocardioidaceae; genus Marmoricola; species Marmoricola sp. OAE513. Next base: position 128,902 of record NZ_JBEPOC010000001.1, read on the forward strand.
AGCGGCGTGTCCAGCACCGAGCTGAACAGGTAAGCGACCGTGATCAGCAGGACCAGGATCACGCCGAACAGGCTCTGCCAGAGCCGGTCGCGCAGGAGCTCGACGAGCTTCACTTGCCACCTCCGAGCAACAGGCTGAGCAACGAGGGCGGAGCAGGTTTCGTCGTCGGAGGCTTCTTGGACGGTCCGCCGAGCAGACCGTTGATCGCGTCGCCGATCGCTCCGAGGCCGGACGTGTTGCCCGTCGACGCCGACTTCTGCGTGCCCGCCTTCCCCGTCGACCCGCCGCCCCCCGGGCCGAGCAGGTTCGGGAGCGACAGCTTGTCGAACTCGATCGTCAGCTTCATGTTGGCGTAGTCACCCGGGACAGCTGCCTTGAACAGCTTGCTCAGGTTCACCAGGTCGTCGAAGGACGGCCCGAGGTCCTCCTTGACGGCCAGGAGCTCGTCGAGCACGGGACCGACCTCGCGGACCATCTGGAGGATCTGCCCACGGGTCTTGCCGACGACGTCGTTGGCGGTGTCGGCGAACTCGGCCAGCTTGGCGAGCAACCTGGTGAAGTCCGGGGTGTTCTCGCGCAGCACCCTCGCGGCCGGCCGGATGTCCTTCATCGCGGCGTCGATCGTGGACCTGTTGTCGTTGAGGACCTTCGAGACGCCGGCCAGGGCACGCAGCGCGGCGTCGATGTCACCGGTGGTGGCGTTGGCTTCCGTCAGGAAGGTGTCCGCGTTGTCGAGCAGTGCCCGCACCTTCCCCTCACGACCGCCGACCGCAGCGTTGAGCTCCTCGGTGACGGTCTGCAGCTGGTTCAGGCCGCCGCCGTTGATCAGCAGCGAGGCCGAGGAGAGAGCATCCTCGACGGTCGGCGCCGTGCTCGCGTTCTTCTTCGCGACGGCGTCGCCGTCCTGGAGCAACGGTCCCCGGGCGGGGTTGCTCACATCGACGAAGAGCTCTCCGAGAGGCGTGGTGTAGCGCAGCCGAGCAGTGGCGTCGGTCCGCATCTTCGCCGCCTTTCGGACCTTCAGCGTCGCGACGGCTTTGAAGTTCTTCGCCTTCACCGACTGGACCTTGCCGGAGTCGACACCGTTGACCTTGACCGACGCGCCCTGGGCGAGGTTGAGGGCCTCGTCGAACTGGACGGTGACGGTGATGGTGTCCCCGCTGACGCCGGATCCCGGCAGCGGGATGTCCCGCATCGTCGGGCCGCACGCCGTCAGGACGCCGACCCCGAGCACTCCGGCGACGAGCGCTCCGACCCACTTCGTCCGCGCGCTCATTTGTTCAGTCCCAGCAGGGTGAGGAGGTTGTTGAGGTTCAGCAGCGACGGCCCGAACGCGGAGCAGAAGTCGGTCGGCGTGGCCAGGCACAACGCGTTGGTGATGCCGCCGAGCGGCGTGATGACCAGCGGATCGAGGCGGACCCGCAGGCGCCCGTTGTGGTAGATCGCACCCAGGTTCTGCAGGGTCACCGGCATGACGCGCACGATCTCGGTCAGCTGCTTGCGCTTCGTCAGCAGCGACGACATCAGGGTCGTGCTCTGGTTGAGCGCCTTCACCAGCTGCTGCCGGTTGGTGTGCGCGAAGTCGGCGATCGACTCGACCGCCGAGCTCAGCGACCGCAGCGAGGACTGGAAGTTCTTCCGCTCCCCCGCGAGGAGCGCACTGGCCTCGCTGACCTGCGTGATGAACTCGCGGACGAGCTTCTGGTTCGAGGCGATGGTGCCGGTCAGCGTGTCGAGCGACTTCACCGTGCTGGTGATGTTCTCGCGCTGGCCGGAGATCGAGTCGACCGCACCACCGAGTGCGGTCACGGCGCGGTTGAAGGTCTCGCCCTGCCCCTCGAGGGCCTTGGAGCCTGAGGACAGCAGGTTCTTGATCGCGTTCTGGGTGTCCTTGGAGCCGGCGATCCCGGTGGCGAAGGTGTTCAACGCGCCGAGGACGTCGTCGAAGTCGACGGGTGTCCGGGTCCTGTCCTGCCGGATCACGGCACCGTCGGCCATCTTCTTGCCCGCCTTGTAGACCGGCGTCAGCTCGACGTACCGGTCGGTGGCCACGGACCGGGCGACCACGACGGCCCCCGCGTCCGCGGGGATCGGCTGATCCGCATCGATCTTCATCGTGACCCGGACGTTCGGTCCGTCGGGGGTGATCGAGGTGACCTTGCCGATGGTGACGCCCAGGACACCCACGTCGTTGCCCACGAAGAGTCCGGCCGAGTCGTTCATCAGCGCGGTGACCTCGATCTTGTCCTCGCCCACGACCGGGGTCGAGCACCCGGTGAAGCCGAGGATCAGGGCGATCAGCAGGCCGAAGGCGAGTGCCCGCTTGCGCAACCGTGCGTTCATCAGCAGCCTCCCAGCTTGCAGGAGAGGTCGTCCGGCGGGAGCGCCGGATCCTTGAGCCACAGGTCTCCCCAGGGCCCGTTGCCGGTGGCGTTCGCCAGGTAGCGGACCGTCGGCGCCATCGTGTCCAGGACACCCTTGAGGGTCTTGTCCTGGGCGCGCAGCGTGGCCAGGACCTCGTTCAGCTGCCGCAACGCCGGGGCCATGTCGCCCTTCGTCCGCTCGATGATCTGGTCGAGGCTGCTCGCCAGCGTCGTGGTCTGCACGAGCAGGGTGTGGATCGCCTTGCGACGCGAGGTGATCTCCCCGATCACGAGGTTGCTCTGCTGCATCAGCGTGACGATGTCGGCGCTGCTGTCGGAGAGCTGGTCGGTGACGCTGCGCGCCGCCGTCAGCAGGCTGCTGGTCTGGCCGCTCCGCTTCTCGACGGCCTCGGACAGCCGGGCGATGCCGGTGAGGGCGGGCCCGATGTTCTGGCTGGACGCGGTGAGCGTCTTGCTCGTCTCGGTCAGTGCCTTCGCCAGCAGGACCGGGTCGAGCTTGTCCAGGTTCTGGGTGCCCTTCTCCAGGACGTCCTGGAGGTTGAACGGGACGGAGGTCCGCGACAGCGGGATCGTCCCGATCGTGCCGCTGCCCTGCGGGTCGACCGCCAGGTAGTGGGTGCCGAGCAGCGTCGCGACCTTCACCGCGGCGGTGCTCTCGTCGCCGAGCTCGATGTCGCCGTCCATCACGAACCCGACGCGGACCTTGTCCCCGTCCAGCTCGATCGACCGCACCGAGCCCACCGGGACCCCGTGCACCTCGACGTCCTCCCCGACCCGCAGGCCGGCGGTCTGCTCGAGCACCGCGGTGTAGGACTTCTTGCCGACCGTCACGAAGGTCGTCACCACCACCATCGCAGCGACGAGCGCGCCGACCACCAGGGCGGCGACGCCGATCTTGAACGGGTCGCGCGCCAGCCGTGCACCGGTGCTGGTCAACCAGTCCACCGCCCGGTCCAGGGTGCCCTTCTCGGCGCTCATCGGCACACCTCCGACCACGGGCCGTTCGCGCCGCCGTTGAGGTTCTGCTTGAGCGGACCGATCTTGAGGATCACCGAGCAGAGGTAGATGTTGACCGCGCTCTCGTACGAGCTCGCCCGACCGAGCGCGGCCAACGTGGTCCCGAAGGACTGGATCGCGGCCACGAACTTCTCCTTGTTCCGAAGGAACAAGGTCATCACGCTGCGGAAGCTCTTGACGGCCTTCACCGTGGGGACCTTGATGTCCTCGAGCAGACCCGAGGTCGCACCGATCAGCTGGCTCATGCCGTCGATGGACGCGCCGATCGACTTGCGGTCCTTCGCCAGCCCGGTCATCAGCGCCTTCAGCTCGACGACCGTGGAACGGAGCTCGGTGCCCTGTCCGGCGATGTTGGTGAGCACCGGCGTCAGGTTCGTCAGCACCTCCCCGACGAGCTGGTCCCGGTCGGCCAGGAAGTTCGTCAGCGTGCTGGTCTTCTGGAGCAGCGACTCGACGGTGCCCCCCTCCCCCTGGAGGACCTTCACCAACGAGCTCGCCAGCTCGTTCACGTCGTCCGGCTTGAGCGCCTCGAACAGAGGCCGGAACCCGTTGAGCAGCTCGGTGAGGTCGAAGCCCGGACTCGTCCTGGACACCGGTACGACGGCACCGGACTTCAGCGCCCTGCCCTTGTCACCGGACTGCACCAGCGCGAGGTACCGCTGACCGAGCAGGTTCTGGTAGCGCATCACGATCTTGGTGGAGTCCAGGATCGGCTGCCCCTCGATGAGGTCGAAGCTCACCTGGGCGCCGTCCTGGGTGATCTTGATGCCGGTCACCCGGCCGACGCGAACGCCCGCGACCCGGAGGTCGTCACCTGCACGGAGACCGGCGACGTCGACGAAGTTCGCCTTGTAGGACCCCGTGTCACCGCTGAGGCCGTTGAGCATCGTGTTGACCAGCAGCACGCCGAGGAGACCGGCGACGGCCGCGAAGGCGGCGAACTTGATGACGATGGACCGGAAGCCCTGGATCATCGAGCACCCCCGTCCACCATCGCGCCCACGCTCGCCCGGCCGAGGCCGGTGCAGTTGTCGCCGCGCGCCGCGTCGAACCGCGGACAGTCCGCAGCGGTGTAGTACGGCGGAACGTCGAGCAGGAAGGACGTCGAGGAGTTGATGAACCCGTGCGAGATCACCGTGCTCAGCTTCGCGTTCAACATCCGGTTCGTCATGATCGCGTCGGTGATCCCGGCGTGCCGGTTGGTGTAGACCACGTTGAGGAGCACCGCCGAGTTCTGGATGAAGCGGACGAGCTTCGCCTTGTTCGCGTCGAGGAAGGTGTCGGCCTGCACGGTCAGCGCCGTACCGCCGGTGATCAAGGTGGCCAGGGAGGCCTGCTGGTCGACGATCGTCCGCGCGGTGACGAGCGCGTCGTTCGTCGCCTTGAGCAGGTCAGGGGCGACGTCGCGGGCGAGCTCCAGGTTGGCCACGAGCTTGCGCAGGTCGCTGCGGGCCAGCGGGAGCTTCGGGTTGAGCTTGCGCAGGTACTCGTCGGCGAGGTCGATCGTCTCGCCGAGCTGGGTGCCGCGTCCGTCGAGGGCCTGGGCAGCCGATCCGATCGCGGAGGCGAGCTCGGCCGGGCCCACGGCCTTGACCAGCGTGTCGATGTCGTCGAGGGCCTGCTGCAGCTCCAGGGTCCCCTGGGTCGCGTCGGCGGGGATGACGGTGCCGGCCTTCAGGGCGGACCTGGCCCCGGGGCCGTTCGTGGTCAGGTCGACGAAGGAGGTCCCGAACACGGTGGCCGGCAGGATCCGCGCCACGACGTTCGAGGGGATCATGTCGAGCTTGTCGCGGGTGATGTTCAGCTTCACCCGGACGCCGCCCTCGGGACCGCGTTCGATACCGGTCACGTTGCCCACGATGACGCCGCGCACCTTCACGTCGGCGTTCTTGCCGAGCGAACCACCGGCGTCGGCGAGCTGGGCGGAGAGGTGTGCCGGGCCACCGAAGGTCCCGGACGAGCGCAGGAACAGGAGGCCCAGCAGGAGGGCGATGCCGACGGCGACCACCAGACCGCGCTTGGCGTAGTCGGAGCGGGTCAGCTCGACCCGGACTGCTGCTCTAGCCACGGCCGATCACCCCGAGACCCTGAAGCCGGAGTTCCCGCCCCAGAAGAGCAGCGTCATGATCATGTCGAGGATGACGACCAGCACGATGCTCGCGCGGATCGCGCGACCGGTCGCCTCGCCGACAGCCTGCGGGCCACCGGAGGCGCGCATGCCGTACCAGCAGTGCACCAGGGTGACGGCGGTGGCGAAGACCAGGATCTTGATCACCGACAGGAACACGTCGCGCCCGAGGATGAACGTCGAGAAGTAGTGGTCGTACTGACCCGGCGACTGGCCGAAGACGACCACGACCGAGAACATCGACGCCATGTAGGAGCCGATCAGGCCGATCAGGTAGAGCGGCAGGATCGCGATGCTGGTGGCGATGACCCGGGTGGTGACGAGGTACCGCATCGGCTCCACCGCCATCACCTCGAGGGCGTCCACCTCCTCGGAGATCTTCATCGACCCGAGCTGGGCGGTGAACCGGCAGCCGACCTGCGAGGCGAGCGCGAGCGCCGCGATCAGGGGCGCCAGCTCGCGGGTGTTGGCGCTCGCGGAGATGAAGCCGGTCAGCGGCGCCAGACCGACGATCTCCAGACCGCTGAAGCCCTCGATACCCAGCGACGTACCGGCCGACAACGCCAGCAGGATCATCACGCCGATGGTGCCGCCGCCGACGATGATCGCGCCGCTGCCCCAGGCGATGTCCTTGAGCTGGCGCAGGACCTCCTTGGTGTACAGCTTGAGCGTGATCGGCGCGGAGACGACCGTCTTGCCGGCGAAGGTGCCGAAGTCGCCGAGCTGCGCGAGGCTGGCCACGATCCGGTCGACGGCCCCGACGATCACGTCGGAGACGGTCTTCCGAGGCGCCTCGGGAAGGTTGTCGGCCGGGGCGGTCACGCGGCCCCCTGGGGGAAGAGCATGACGTAGGCCTGGGTGATGGCGACGTTGGCACCGGCGAGCAGGATGACGCTCAGCACCACCGCCTGGTTGACCGCGTCTGCCACGCCCTTCGGACCACCGGAGGCGTTCAAGCCCTTGTGGGCGGCGACCACCGTCGCGATGAATCCGAACACCACGGCCTTGAGCTCGGCGAGGACGAAGTCGGCCGGTCGCGAGAAGCTGACGAACGAGTCGAGGTAGGCGCCCGAGGAGATCGTGCCTCCACCGACGTTCATGATGAACGCGGTGGTCATGGCGGTCATCGCCACGATCACCGTCAGCAGCAGGGCGACGGTGAGCGCCGCCAGGATGCGTGGCGCCACGAGCCGCTGGATCGGCGAGATACCCATGACCTTGAGCGCGTCGATCTCCTCACGCACCGTCCGTGCGCCGAGGTCGGAGCAGATCGCGGATCCGACAGCTCCGGCGATCATCAACGAGGTGACCAGTGGTGCACCCTGGCGCAGCACGCCGATGCCGTTGACCGCGCCGCTGAACGAGGTGGCACCGATCTGGTTGGCGACGGCGCCGATCTGGACCGAGGTGATGACGCCGAACGGGATCGCCACCAGGATCGTCGGCAGCAGCGAGACCCGGGTCATGAACCAGGCCTGGAGCATGAACTCCGACCAGGAGAAGCGCCGGCCGAGGATGTCGGTGACCAGCGCCCAGAGCGAGGCCACACCGAGGACGACGAGGTTGCCGCTGGTGACGACCCCGGTCCGGGACCGGTCCTTCATCGACTCGAGACCGGCTCTGCCGGCGACCGCGAAGGAACTCACCCTTGCCTCCCCATGACGTTCGGTCGAGTGCGGACGACGCCTTCACAACTAGCGAGGCCGCCGAGAGTTACGCAGGTCACATTTCGTTTGCAGCGGTACTGTGCCAGTGAATTTGTCATCCAGCAACCGTCAGCTTCCGGGGATGTTGACGACGGAGTGGAAGCCGAGCGCCTTGATCACCTGGCCCCGCACCCGGATCTGGCCGGAGAGCACGCCGCGCACCGGGTTCAGGTGTCCCAGGACGAGGCGGAGGAACTCCTGACCCTCCAGAACCAGGGTCGCGTCCGCCGCGACCTCGGGGCCGGCGTACGGGATGACGGTGCAGAGCCCGTCGACGATCCTCACGACGTACCGGTCGGCCGCCTCTCCCTCGGGCTCGCGCTCGATCTCGAACGCGACCGAGACCGAGACCCGCTCGGCCTTCTCCGGGACGAGGAACTCGGGGATGCGTCGGAAGACCTCCGCGAGGACGAGCTCGCGGAAGCCCCCGGACATGACGGCTGCCAGATGGCGCACGTCGACTCCGGCGATGGCAGAGGAGACGGCTTCGGGGTCGAGCGACGCAGGATCGATGAGCGCACGGTCAGCGCCGGGCACCCGGACAGCGGTGCCCAGAGCCAGGACGAAGGACTCGTCGCCGGAGACCTCGAGCCGCTGAGCGAGGTGGAGCAGCGCCCCGTCGGCGCGACCGGCGACGAGGTCGAGCACGTCCTCGACCGACGCGCGCAGGACGGCGTCCGGCTCCTGGTCCGGCGCGAGCCGTACGCCGGACCCGCTGAAGTCGAGAGTCCAGACCTCGGTGGCACCCGCGGCGACGGCGAGCTCGACGCGCAGGGCTCCGACTGCTCCGGGAGGCGAGGCGTCGAGGTGCTCGACCGCTCGTTCGACGGCCGACGCGCGCGCGGCGGGCGTCGACAGGTCGACCCCGGCGCCGTGTGCGGGAGTCACCAGCTGAGGCATCGGCGACTCCTTCCTGCCTCACCGACACGGCACCGGCGAGGTGTAACGGAGACTGTCACAGCGGTTTACAGAAAGGAATACGTCACACGACATTTGTGGGTCGAGTTTCCTCAAGGACCCGAAGTGGTGACATACTGACGGCGATCTCCCTCCCGTCGGGTCGTTCTCGGCGACCCGTTGCCTATACCTCATGGAGGTGCCTCGTGCGCCGACTCGTTTCCGTAGCCAGCGTCACCGCGCTCATCGCGACCGTGGGCTTCGCCGCTCTTCAGCCAGCCAACGCTGCTGGCCCTCAGAAGTACGTGTACCAGGGTTCGTCCGGCGGCTCGCAGATCACTGCGCTCGGCACGACGATCAGCTCCGGACTGACGGCGTCGTCCAACCTCGCCGACTCGGTCATCCCCGCCAAGGCCGGCATCTCGGTCGCCAAGGTCGACGTGGCCAACCTCGTCAACCTCGGTGCGATCACCTCCGGCCAGGAAGCGACGGCCAGCGGGGACGGCGTCAAGATCACCTCCGGCGTGAAGATCGCCGGGATCAGCCTGCTCGGGGGCGTGATCAAGGCAGACGCCATCGAGAGCACCTCGTTCGCCAGCGCGAGCAGTGCAGGGCTCGACGGCGGAACGTCGACCACGTTCGTCCGGCTGACCATCGCCGGCAAGGCCTACCCGCTCAACGTCCCGGCCAACACCAAGATCACGGTCCCCGGCATCGTCGAGGTCGTCATCAACGAGACCCGCGTCGACAAGTCGATCCCCGGCAAGACCGTTCGGACGATGGGCACCGCGCTGCACCTGACCCTTCTCAAGGGACAGGGTGGCGCTCCGACGGGCGCGGAGATCAAGCTGAACCCGACCCAGGCCACGATCGTCCCGATCGGCAGCGACGCCGACGCCTCGGCGGTCGGCGGTTTCGCGTACGCGACCTTCGCCGGCATCCAGGCGGGCGAGCAGGTCAAGGTTCTGGCTCAGCCGACCGGCATCGTCATGATCCCGTCCAACGGGACCAACGGCCAGGAGCACGAGGTCACGATCGCGGCGGCGAACATCCCGGGGGTCGCCGAGATCGGGGCGATCACCACACGGGTGAACGCGAAGACGATCCCGGCGTACTCAGACGTCTCCACAGGTTCACGCCTCGCCAAGATCAAGCTCCTCGGTGGACTCATCACCGCTGATGCCGTGGACGTGACGTCGCACGTGCGCAAGGCGGCGAACGACAACATCTCCGAGGCGCAGCTGAACTTCGTGCACCTCACGGTCGCGGGCAAGAAGATCCCGATCGACGTGAAGCCGAACACCCAGATCTACATCCTCGGGATCGGCCAGGTGTACATCAACCAGCAGCTGACCAAGCCGGGCTACTCGGCGATCGTCGGACTGCGGGTCACCCTGTCCACCAAGAAGTTCGGTCTGCCGATCGGCGCCGACATCCACGTGGGCGTCGCGAGCTCGTACCTGGCGAGCTGATCGACTAGCTATCGGGACGACCCCGGCAGGTGGGTTCGCGGAGACATCCGCGGCCCCCGCCGGGGTCTTCCTGCGCCTGCCAGCAGGTGCTGCACCCGGTGGCGGTGCCCGGCGTACGGCGTCAGCAGCTCGGCGAGGGCGTCGTCGTCGCCCTGCTCCCCCGTCAGCGCCCACGTGATGTTCTTCGCGATGTGGTAGTCGCCGAAGCTCACCGCATCCGGGTCGCCCAGAGCGGTCGCACGAACCTCGCCGCTGCTCCAGACCCCGATGCCCGGGATGCTGCGGAGGCGTCGGTCGAACTCCTCGAACGATGCACGACCGGCGCGCTCGATCGAGCTCGCGACCCGGGCGGCCGCGAGGAGCGGGCGTGAGCGACCACCGTCGACAGGGATCTTGAGCCACTCCCACGAGGGGATCGTGCGCAGCGTCTCCGGCGTCGGCTGGAGCAGCAGGCCGAGGTCTCCGGGCGCCCGCTCGCCGTACCGGCGGACGAGGGTGCGGAAGGCGCCGAAGGCCTCCTGCCCGGTGATCTTCTGCTCGATGATCGTCGGGACCAGCGACTCCATGACCAGGCCGGTGCGGCCGAGCCGCCAGTGCGGTTGACGCTTCCATTCCGCCGCGACGACGTCGTGGTGCGGCTCGAAACCGCTGGGGTCGTCGTCGGCTCCGAGCATGGTCGGCAGGTGATCGAGCGCCCACGTCGCCCCGCTCCCCCACGCCTGGGCGACGACACGGCCGGCGCTGTCGAGCGGCTCGACGCGCAACGTCACCGGGCCGTCCGGACTCCGCATCGCGCGCGCGTGCGCGCCGTCAGGCAGCACCTGGTACGTCGGGTCCCCGGCACCTCGACGGTGCACCCGGAGGACCGCCCCGACCGGGCACGGCCAGTTCGGGGTCCAGGTGCGGGTCTGGGGCTCGGTCACGGATTCAACCTAGCCGGGCACTCCGACGATCACGGTGGCGCGAGCGGGATCGACGTCGGGACCGCAGACTTCTCGTTCGAGGTCGAATAGCTGTCGGTCACCCCGGGCAGGATGGACCCGTGCACCTCGCCGACCTTGCCACCACGTCCGCCGCTGTCGCCGCCACCCGGTCGCGGTTGGAGAAGCGCGCCCTGATCGCGGACCTGCTCAGGGCGGCGCCCGAGGACGAGATCGAGCTGGCGGCGACGTACCTGTCCGGGACCCTGCGGCAGCGGCGTACCGGGGTCGGTTGGCGCGGACTCAGCGACTTGCCGGCGCCAGCCGCGGAACCGACGCGCTCCCTGCTCGAGGTGGACGCGATCCTCGAAGCACTCTCGCGGATGAGCGGGACGGGGTCGTCCCTGGCTCGCAAGACCGCCCTGGCCGACCTGTTCGGTTCGCTGACCGACGCCGAGCAGGAGTTCCTGCGGGCCGTCATGACCGGAGGCGTGCGTCAGGGTGCCCTGGACTCGGTGATGCTCGACGCGATCGCCGCGGCCGCCGACGTCCCGCTGGCAGCAGTGCGACGGGCCGCCATGTTCAGCGCTCCCACCGGCCCGATCGCCGTCAGCGCACTGACCGGCGGGGTCGAGGCCCTGGCCGACTTCGCGCTCGTGGTGGGCCGCCCGATCCGACCCATGCTCGCCTCCTCGGCGCCGTCGGTCGGTGAGGCCGTCGCCGACTGGTCCGGCACGTTCGTGGTCGACACCAAGCTCGACGGGATCAGGATCCAGGTGCACAAGAGCGGCAACGACGTCCAGGTCTTCACCCGTAGCCTCGACGAGATCGGCGATCGCCTGCCGGCCGTCGTGGAGGCCGTCCGCGCCCTGCCCGTCGATCGGCTGATCCTGGACGGAGAGGCGCTGGTCGTCGACGCCGACGGTACGCCGCGACCGTTCCAGGAGACCGCGTCGGAAACGGCCTCCGCTGCCGGCCGCGCGGCCCAGCCGTTCTTCTTCGACGTGCTCGCCGCCGACGGCGACTCCCTCATCGAGAGCCCCGGGCACGAACGCTGGGCACGTCTCGACGCCGTCGTCCCCGCGTCGATGCGCACCGAACGTCTGGTGACCCAGGACGCCGATGAAGCCACCGCGTTCTTCGACCGGGTCGTTGCGGCGCGCCAAGAAGGCGTGATCGTGAAGGATCCTGATGCGCCGTACGCCGCCGGCCGTCGCGGTGCCGCCTGGGTGAAGGTGAAGCCGCGGCACACGCTCGACCTGGTCGTCCTCGCCGTCGAGTGGGGGTCGGGCCGGCGCCGGGGGAAGCTGTCGAACATCCACCTCGGCGCACGGTCGGGCGACGGCTTCGTGATGCTGGGCAAGACCTTCAAGGGCATGACCGACGAGATGCTCGCGTGGCAGACCGAGCGCTTCACCGAGCTCAAGACCGAGGACGACGGCTGGGTCGTGACGGTGCGACCTGAGCAGGTCGTCGAGATCGCGTTCGACGGGGTGCAGCGCTCGACGCGCTACCCCGGGGGCGTCGCGCTCCGGTTCGCCCGAGTTCTGCGGTACCGGGACGACAAGTCCCCGGCGGAGGCGGACACGATCGAGAGCGTGCAGGCGTTGCGCTGAGCCGCGCCGGCGTCGGTGAGCGACCGGCCTGGACACCGTGTAACGATCGGCCTCGCTCCGACGCTCCAGGTGCGTGTACCGGTACGCCGAATTCTCTGTTCTGTCCGTTTCGCCTAGGCTGCCGTCCGTGCTCCGCCGACGTCTCGTGGCTCCGTCCGTCCTCGGGCTGTCCTTGCTGCTCGCCCTGACCGCCGTGCTCGTGGCGACCCCACCGGCGTCGGCCGCGGCGCGCGTGCTCCTCAAGAGCGCACCGAAGTCCAGCGTCTCGCGGCCGATCATCAACGAGACGTTCACGATCAGCGGCAGCCTCGGCAGGAGTGTCCCTCGGGTCGCGGCGCTGCAGCGTCTGGTGGGCGGCAAGTGGAAGGTCGTCGTGCGCAGGTCGATCACGTCGTCCGGTTTGTACTCCTTCGCCGTGACCCAGCCGAACACCAAGGACGTGTGGCGCGTCGCCAGCAAGGCGGTCCGGTACAAGGGCACGTTGCGCAAGCGCCGCGAGTCGCGCGCGCTCACCGTCTACCGGCAAGGACAGACCGCGGCGATCAGCACCCGCGGCGGCGCCAACGTCGGGACCAGTGTCACCGGGAAAGCAGTGCTCCGTCCCGCTCGCTCCGGCCGACCGGTCGTCGTGCAGGTGAACGAGGGACTGGGCTGGCAGACAGTCGTCTCCACGAAGACCAGCAGCGCCGGGAACGCCTCGTTCTCGTACCACGTCGATGCGGTCGGCACCGTGAAGTTCCGGGCCGTCGCCAAGGCGTCCCGGGGAGCAGCCGAGCACATCGGCACGGTCGTCCCGGTGTACGTGATGCCGTTGACCCGGATGAAGGTGGCCGCGCACCGCGGCTACTCCAGCCACTACCCGGAGAACACGATCGACGCGTACCGGGGCGCGCTCAACACAGACACGGACTGGTTGGAGACCGACTTCCAGCGCACGGCGCCGGACACCGAGGCCGATCTCGCGAACGGGGCCTGCTCGGCGTACAGCACGGGCGTGGGGGACGTGCACTGGATCGCGCTGCACGACGCCGACTTCAGCCGCACCACCGACGTGCTCAAGAAGTTCCCGCCGGCCAAGAACCCCACCAAGTACCTCAACGGGCGGCCTCTGGTCGACCGGTTCACGCTGTGCGAGATCAAGCGGCTGGACGCCGGGGCCTGGAAGGGGTTCCCGGGCCAGCAGGTACCGACGTTGGAGCAGACGCTGGACGAGGTCCGGCTCTCCAGCAACACCGACGCACGCCTGCTCGTCGAGCCGAAGCTCGGCAGCACCACGGAGGCGGTCGCCCTCGTCGACGCCATCGGCGCCTACGACGAGCTGCACAAGAACGATCCCGGCTACCGGCGATTCGTGCCGGAGAACCCGATGAACAGGGACGACCGAGCCGTCTTCAACACGTTCGACCTCGCGGTCGCCGAGGCGTTGCACCAGCAACGTCCCAGCACCGAGGTCGCGATCATCGCCAACGAGGAGTCCGAGGTCGACCCGACCCTGGACCCGCTCTCGGTCGGGATCTTCGTCAAGGACAGCTTGATCACGCGCGCGCGGGTGAACACGATCCACGCCGCCGGGAAGATGGTCATCGCCTGGACGGTCAACAAGGAAGCGCGCTGGTACGAGCTGGCGAGCCTCGGCGTCGACGTGGTCGTCACCGACAACTCCAAGGCGGCCCGGATCGCGCTGACCGGCTCGGACTGATTTCTGCTGCGACAGGTGTGTAAATCGGAGTTGCACTACGATTCTCACCATGAGCACCCCCTCCCGGCAGTCGGCGGCGGCCGCCCGGCGCAAGGCGCGTGAGCAGCAGATCCTCGCCGCCACCCGGCAGCTCTTCGACGAGACCGGCGTCCGCGACGCCCAGATCGATGACATCGCCCGGGCTGTCGGGATCAACCGCGCGATCATCTACCGCCACTTCAGCGGCAAGGAAGAGCTGTTCGCGCTCGCGGTCGAGGGGTACCTCGAGGAGCTGAAGCAGCGGCTCGAGACCGCGTCCGACGAAGCCACCGGGACGCCCTCGGACCGCCTGCGAGCGGTTGTCGGCGCGTTCGTCGACTACGGCCTGCAGTACCCGGCGTTCGTCGACTGCGCCCAGACCCTGATGCGTCGTCCCGGGCCCGAGCTCCTCGAGCAGGTCAGCGAAGGCGCTCTCTTCCGCCTCGGCCGGGCGATCTCCTCGTGCCTGCGCACGTTGAAGGAGACCCTGGACGCCGGCATCGAGTCGGGCGAGTTCAAGACCCAGGACAGCGTGCTCGCTGCCAACTACATGTACGCCTCAGGGCTGGGCGCACTCCAGCTCGCCCGGATCGGCCTGCTGGTCAAGGAGAGCGCCCCAGGCATCCCGACGATCTCGCACATCTCGGGTGATCAGGTGCGCAGCTTCCTGACGGACACTGCGGTCGCGCTGGCGACAGGCAGCTCGGCAGCGTGAAAGCAGAACTCCCCCGACGCCGAGGCGTCGAGGGAGTTCGCTCACTTCAGACTCCGGTCGTCTCACCGCATCTCGACACGCTCGGTCCGCGGCTTCGCAGGCTCAGCCGTGGCTCGCTGCTCGATGACCGACGATCAAGGCCGCTGACGCGTCCTTGATCAGCGCTCCAGGATCGCGACGACGCCCTGACCGCCGGCAGCGCACACGGAGATGAGCGCACGGCCCTCGCCCTTCTCGGCGAGCAGCTTGGCGGCGTTGGCGACGATGCGGCCCCCGGTCGCGGCGAACGGGTGGCCCGCGGCGAGCGAGGAGCCCTTGACGTTGAGCTTCGAGCGGTCGATCGAGCCGAGCGGCGCGTCGAGGCCCAGACGCTCCTTGCAGAAGATCGGGTCCTCCCACGCCTTGAGCGTGGAGAGCACCTGCGAGGCGAACGCCTCGTGGATCTCGTAGAAGTCGAAGTCCTGCAGGGTCAGGCCGGCACGCGCGAGCATCCGCGGAACGGCGTACGCCGGAGCCATCAGCAGGCCCTCGCCACCGTGCACGAAGTCGACCGCAGCGGTCTCGTAGTCGGCCAGGAACGCGAGCGGCTCGAGGCCGTGCTCCTTGGCCCAGTCCTCCGAGCCGAGCAGGACGGCGGAGGCGCCGTCGGTCAGCGGGGTGGAGTTGGCCGCCGTCATGGTGGCCGCCTCACCCTTGCCGAAGACCGGCTTCAGGGTCGCGAGCTTCTCCAGCTTGGAGTCGCCGCGCAGGTTGGTGTCCCGCTCGACACCGTTGAACGGCGTGATCAGGTCGTCCTGCCAGCCGGCTTCGTAGGAAGCGGCGAGGTTGTGGTGGCTATTGACGGCCAGGACGTCCTGGTCCTCGCGGGTGATCTGCCACTCGAGTGCCGTCAGGGCCTGGTGCTCACCCATCGAGAGGCCGGTGCGCGGCTCGCCGTTGGACGGGATGGCCAGGCTGATGTCGCCCGGGCGGATCGAGGCCAGGATCTTGACCCGGTCGGCGTTGGTCTTGGCGTTGTTGAGCTTGATCAGCTTCTTGCGCAGCTTCTCGCCGATGGCGATCGGGGCGTCGGAGGTCGTGTCCACGCCGCCGCCGATGCCGGAGTCGATCTGGCCGAGGGCGATCTTGTTGGCGACGTAGATGATCGCCTGGAGACCGGTGCCGCAGGCCTGCTGGAGGTCGACGGCCGGGGTCTCCGGGGCGAGCCGGGTGTCGAGCACCGACTCACGGGTCAGGTTGAAGTCGCGGGAGTGCTTGAGGACGGCGCCGGCGGCGACCTCGCCCAGCTGCTCGCCCTCGAGCTTGAAGCGGGCGACCAGGCCGTCGAGCGCGGCGGTCAGCATCTCCTGGTTGGAGGCGGTCGCGTAGACGCTGTTGGAGCGCGCGAACGGGATGCGGTTGCCACCGAGAACGGCGACGCGGCGGGTCTTGGCCTGCATAACGGTTACTCCTGATCGACGAGAAGGTCCCTCAATACTGGCAGGTAACATGTGCCTGCGGAACCAAGTGAGTGCCACATCACGAAATGTGGACTCCGAGTTACACCTGAAGTTACATTTCGATCGACCCAACCTCAAGACTGACGCCCCGACCCGACGCTAGGAACCCCCGATGAGCGACCGCTACCAGTCCTTCAGCTCCAGCCCGATCGGCCAGATGTTCGTGAAGAACCTCGGCCTGCCCGCCCCGGAGAAGCTCGAGCGGTACACCGAGGGCGCTCCCCTGGTCGACGGCACCGTCGTCGTGGGCGGCGACGGTCGCCTGGCTGCCACGCTGACCACCACCCTGGACAACCTCGGCATCGCGAGCACCACCTCCCCGAGCAAGGAGGAGAAGTACAAGGGCCTCGTCTTCGACGCCACCGGCCTGACCTCCCCCGAAGCGCTCGTCGCCCTGCAGGAGTTCTTCACCCCGCTGCTGCGCAGCCTCAAGAGCTGTGCCCGCGTCGTCGTGATCGGCACCAACCCGACCCAGACCGACTCCGTCGACGAACGGATCGCCCAGCGCTCCCTCGAGGGCTTCACCCGCCTCGCTCGGCAAGGAGATCGGCAAGGGCAGCACCGTGAACCTGGTGTACGTCGCCCCGGGCGCCGAGTCCACGCTCGAGTCCACGCTCGCGTTCTTCCTCTCCCCCAAGTCCGCCTACGTCTCCGGCCAGGTCGCACGCCTGGGTCTGACCGGTACCAAGAAGGCCGCCAAGGTCGCGAACCAGAACAAGCCGCTGGCCGGCAAGGTCGCGATCGTGACCGGCGCCTCGCGCGGTATCGGCGAGCAGATCGCGCGGGTGCTGCACCGGGACGGCGCGACCGTGCTCGGCATCGACGTCCCGCAGGCCGCCAGCGAGCTGCAGACGCTGATGAAGGAGCTCGACGGCGACCAGCTCACCTTGGACATCACCGGCAAGGACGCCCCGCAGCGGATCGCGCACCACGTCAAGGAGAAGCACGGCGGCGTCGACATCGTGATCCACAACGCCGGCATCACCCGCGACAAGAAGCTCGCGAACATGGGCGACGACCGCTGGAACTCGGTCATCGCCGTGAACCTCTCCGCTCCGGAGCGGATCACCCGCGAGCTGCTCGACCAGAACCTGATCAACAAGAACGGTCGGATCGTCGGCGTCTCCTCGATCGCCGGTATCGCGGGCAACGTCGGTCAGACCAACTACGCGGTCTCCAAGGCAGGCGTCATCGGGTTCGTCGACGCCCTCGCCCCCGAGCTGAAGAACGACATCACCATCAACGCGGTGGCGCCGGGCTTCATCATCACCGCGATGACCGCCGCGGTCCCCTTCGCGACCCGCGAGGTCGGCCAGCGCCTCAACGCGATGGCCCAGGGTGGTCTCCCGGTGGACGTCGCCGAGGCGATCTCCTGGTACGCCTCCCCAGGTTCGTCGGCCGTCAACGGCAACGTCGTCCGGGTCTGCGGCCAGATGATGCTGGGCGCCTGAGATGGCGGAGAAGGTCATCGACGCGGCAGGTTCACCGCTGCCGACGATGCTCAAGGCGGCGCTGCCGATCGTCCCGGGCGTGAACCTCATCCCGGGCGTCGCCAAGAAGGGCGGCGACCTGCCGGACCTGACGCTGTCGCGCAAGGACGTCGCGGTCGACCTCGAGAACCTGGCGACGTACCGGGAGGTCTGCGGGTTCGCGCCCTCGCAGCACCTGCCGTTCAACTACCCGCACACGCTGGCCTTCCCGCTGCACATGGGGATCATGACCGACAGCTCGTTCCCGTACGCCGCCATCGGCAGCGTGCACCTGCGCAACTCGATGACCCGGCACCGCCTGATCGCTCCGACCGAGCGCCTCGACGTCTCCGCCACGGTGACGAACAAGCGCGCGCACTCCAAGGGCACGATCTTCGACTTCGTCACCACCGTCACCGCGGCCGGGACCGACGAGGTCGTCTGGGACTCGGTCTCGACGTACCTGCGCCCCGGTCGCGGGGACAAGGACGCCAAGCCCGAGGGCGAGCCGTTCGACGTCATCCCCGGTAGCGGCACCGAGTGGAGGCTCCCGGCCGACCTCGGCCGCAAGTTCGCCGCGGTCTCGGGTGACTACAACCCGATCCACCTCTACGGGCTGACCGCCAAGGCGTTCGGCTTCCCCAGCCAGATCGCCCACGGCATCTGGACCAAGGCGCGCTGCGTCGCCGCGATGGAGAGCCGCGTCCCGGACGCTGCGACCGTCGAGGTCGAGTTCAAGAAGCCGGTGCTGCTGCCGACCAAGGTGGCCTTCGGGTCCCGCGTCGTCGACGGGGGCCTGGACTTCTCGCTGACCAACCCGAAGAACGGCAAGCCGCACCTCGTCGGTCGGGTCCGCTGAGGCCCCCTCCTTCTCGTACGACGTTTGTCGGGCCCGTATCGAAACCGATGCGGGCCCATCAACGTCTCAGGGGCATGACCTTCTTACTTCGGTGGGCGCTGGTCGCGTTCCTCGCGATGCTCGGCCCTGCGATCGGGGCTCCACCTGCCTCAGCGCTGTCGTGCATGCGGCCCGATGCCGAGGCCTTGCTGAAGTCGCCCGGCCTGGTGATCGGCCGGGTCCGTGAAGCCGCAGATGAGCGGGTCGTGCTGCACGTGGACGAGACGTTGCGCGGTGGGCCGTTCACCGAACGCCTCGAGCTGACTGCGGCCGGGCTGGGGTGGGACGACTGGAACAGCAAGGACATGCGGTCCGGACCCGTCCTGTTCTCGATGTACCGGAACGCTGACGGAGTTCTCCGGACGGGCGCATGCAACTTCTTCCTCTCACCCGCGTTCATCGATCAGGTGCGTGCGCTCGCTGCCGCGGAGGAGACGGCGGAGCAAGCAGCTGGGCAGGAGATCGTGCAGAAGCCGTCGCGCAACCACCATGAAGACCAGTCGCGAGCCTGGGTGTACTGGACCGCAGCCGGACTCACCTGCGTCGGAGCGGTAGTCGCGATCAGGCGCCGGTGGGGCGAACCCTGATCAGACCCTCCTGGGCGACGCTCGCCACCAGGGTTCCGTCCGGGGTGAACACCTTCGCGGTGATCAGGCCGCGACCACCGTGGGCGACCGGGCTGTGCTGGTCGTAGAGCCACCACTGGTCGGCCGCGAACGGGCGGTGGAACCAGATGGTGTGGTCCAGGGACGCCGCCTGCATGTTCGGCGAGGACACGAACAGGTTGTGCGGCACCAGGGACGCACCGATCAGGGTCATGTCGCTGCTGTAGGTGAACGCGGCGGCGTGCTGCAGCGGCGAGTCCGGCAGGTCACCGTTGGTCCGGATCCACAGCCGGGCACGGGCCGGTTCCTTGTCGTTGGGCAGCTCACCGCCGGGCCGCGAGTTGCCGGCGTACCGGACGTCGAGCGCCGCCCACTCCCGCTCCCACTCGCTCGCGTCGTGGTTGCGCGCGGAGAAGATGTCCCCGAGCGGGATCGACTCGTCGGGACCCGGCACCTCCGGCATCACGTCCTGGTGCTCGAGGCCGTCCTCGGGGATCTGGAAGTTCAGCGTCATCGCGAAGATCGGGTGACCGTGCTGACGGGCGAGCACCCTTCGGGTCACGAACGAGCGACCGTCGCGCAGCTTCTCGACGTCGTACACGATCGGCACCGAGGTGTCGCCGGGGCGCAGGAAGTAGGAGTGCAGCGAGTGGACCACGAACGGCTCCGGGACCGTGCGCGAGGCCGCCACCAAGGCGTGCGCGGCGACCTGGCCACCGAAGACCCGCTGGAGCTCGGTCTTGGGCTGCTTCCCGCGGAACAGGTTGTCCTCGATCATCTCAAGGTCGAGCAGGTCGATCAGCTCGGTGATGTTGGACGGCATCAGTCGTTGCGCTCGTCGTCGGGCTGGTCGAGTCCGGCCAGGAACTCCTCGAACTGGGCACCGAGCTCCTCGCCGGTCGGCAGCCCCTCACCGGCACGCAGTGCGTCACCGAGCGCGTCGGCGGTCGCGTCCAGGAGGTTCTCAGCACCGGAGTGGAAGGCGTCGTACTGCTGCTCGAGCCCCTCCACCACCGCGCGTACCTCGTCGGAGTCGGCGACCTGGCTCGCGATCTCGACCCGGCGGTCGTCAGCTGCCTCGTCGAGATCGCTGACGTCCCAGCGCAGGCCGGTGACCGCACCGATCTGCGTCAGCATCGCCGACGCAGCCTCGGGGTAGCCGAACTGGGCGACGTAGTGCGGGATGTGCGCGACGAAGCCGGTGGCGTCGTGCCCCCACTCGCCGAGCCGCAGCTCGAGCAGCGACTGGGCGCTCGAGGGGATCCGGATCTCACCGGCCCACACGTTGCTCGAGATGAGCAGCCGCTTGGACGTGGCGTGGTTGGTCAGCTGGATCGGCCGGGTGTGCGGCACCGCCATCGGCACCGAACCGAGCGACACCGTGAGACGGACGTCGAAGTGCTCGATGACCTGGCGGACCGCCTCGGCGAAGCCCTCCCAGCGCATGTCCGGCTCGGGGCCGCTCAGCAGCAGGTACGGCGTGTTGGCCTGGTCGTGCAGGAGCCGCACCACGAGGCGCGGGGCGTCGTAGTCGCCGTAGTGGTCCTCGAGGAAGGTCATCGGAGGACGCCGGGCGCGGTAGTCGAAGAACTCGTCGACCTCGAAGCTCGCGACGACGCGGCTGCTGGAGCTCTCAAGGAGGTGCCCGATCGCCAGCGCGGAGGCGTTGCCGGCGTCGAGGAACCCGTCGAGCGCAGTCACCATCACCGGCCCGTCGCTCAGTCCGTCGAGCTCGGGAACGTCGTCCACGATGTGCACGAAACGTGCCTGCGTCACTGCCTGCTCCTCAGTCCTCGCCGATCTTCTTCCAGCCTAGAGGTCCAACGCTGCGGTGAGCGCGGATATGCCCCCGGGTCGGGGTGATCCACGTCCTAGCCGTAGATCCGCAGGATCCTCTTCGCCGCACGGTTCGCCAGGTCGGTGCCGTCGATCCCGATCACCCGCAGGAGGACCGAGTCCGCCATGTCGTCGGGAGTGCCCTGACCGGAGCGGTGGAAGGCCTCCATCAGCTCCCACAGCTTGCTCTCGCCCTGGGTCGCGGCGATGTAGTCGCACGCCATCCAGCTCAGCGCGTAGTTCCAGGCCTGGTCGTCGCCGTTGAAACCCTTCGACGCCGGCAGCCCCGCGACGCCGTCGCGAGCACGGGTCACCGCGACGGTGGCGATCCGCCGGCTGCGCTTGGAGATGGAGCGCGCGCCCATGTACTCGGCGAGTCCCTCGGCGAACCACACCGGCGCGCCGTCGTCCCGCTCGCCGACGGCGACGTGGGTCAGCTCGTGCCGGGTGATGCGGTCCAGGAACGGCTGCCCCGCCCGGATCGAGCTCGGCAGCAGCGTGAACCGGACGCCGGCGACGGTCGGCTGGCCGAGGTCGGCGTACATCGGGAAGGTCATCGCACCGAGGTGGGTGATGTTGCCGCCGGGGACTCCCTCGAAGCTGTTCAGCACGGCCTTGCGGGAGAACACGTAGACGACCACCTTGCCGTCCCACGAGAAGGGCAGCGCCTCTTGGACGTTGGCGACGCCGCGGCGTACGACGGAACCGATCTCGCCTGCCTTGGCCCAGGTCCCCGCGTCGTAGATCTGCAGCGTGTCCCCGTCGGACTGCACCCGGATCCGGACGAGGTCCCACGGCGCCGGGCTGGAGCCGGGGAACTGCTTCTTGGTGCCGGTGAGCTCGGAGAGGATCACCGGCTTGCCGTTCTTGCGGGCGAACGCGAACCCGGTGATCCGGCGCACGGGCACCTCGTCGAAACCGTCGAGCTGGGTGGCCACCCGGACCTGCGGCAGGGAGACGTCCTTGCCCCAGCCGGGCGCCCGCAGCTGGGCGGGCCACTCGGCCTTCAGCACCCGGTAGCGGAAGGCCTCGAGCGGGAGCGCCTGCATGTTGGCGAAGTAGCGGCGCTGCCGCGTCAGCAGCTGCGGGTTGGTCGGGTCGAGCGTCGCGAGGAACTCCTCGAGATCGCCCGCGCGGACGGCGTGGGCCCGCCGGTCGAGCAGCTTCTGGGCCTCGTCCGGTGACACCGACCCTGTTGTGCCTCCGTCCCCGAGCAGGCTCTCGTCACCGTCCCCGGAGCAGCCGACGAGGAGCGAACCGACGAGCGAGAGGAGGACGACGAGAAGAGCGGCCCGAGAGCCGCGGCGGGTCGACAACCGCGCGTCCTAGTCGATGTCGACCAGCGAGTGCCCCGCGTCCAGCGCGGTGACGTCCTCGACGATCTTGCGAGCCAGGGCCTGGGCGGTCAGGCCGATCTTCTCCAGGATGGCCTCGCGCTTGGCGTGGTCCAGGAACTCCTGCGGAATGCCGTGAAGACGGAAGGGCGTGGCGACACCGGCATCGTTCAGGAAGGCCAGCAGGTTGGCGCCGAAGCCACCGACACGGCCGTTGTCCTCGATGCTCACGACCAGGCGGTGCTCACCGGCCAGAGGCGCGAGTGCGGCGTCGATCGGCTTGACCCAGCGGGGGTCGACCACGGTCACGCCGATGCCCTGGTCGACCAGTCGGCCGGCCACGTCCACCGCGGTACCGGCCATCGACCCGGGGGCGACGATGAGGACGTCCTTGTCGCCACGGCGCACGAGCACGTCGACGCCACCGACGGTCGAGACCGCCGGGATGTCGTGCTCGGGCGGGGCGCCCTTGGGCAGGCGCACGATCGTCGGAGCGTCGTCGACCGCGACGGCCTCGCGCAACAGCTCGCGCACCCGGGCGCCGTCGCGCGGCGCCGCCAGGCGCAGGCCGGGGACGACCTGGAAGATCGACATGTCCCACATGCCGTTGTGGCTCGCACCGTCGTCGCCGGTGACACCGGCGCGGTCGATGACGAAGGTGACACCGCACTTGTGCAGAGCGACGTCCATCAGGACCTGGTCGAAGGCGCGGTTCAGGAAGGTCGCGTAGATCGCGACCACCGGGTGCAGTCCGCCCATGGCCAGTCCGGCAGCACTGGTGACGGCGTGCTGCTCGGCGATGCCGACGTCGAAGGTGCGCTCGGGGAAGCGAGCAGCGAACCGGTCGAGCCCGACCGGGTAGAGCATGGCCGCGGTGATCGCGACGACGTCCTTGCGCTCCTCACCGATCTTCACGATCTCGTCGGTGAAGAAGTCGGTCCAGATCCGGCCCTTGGGCATGGGCGTGCCGGTCTCGGGATCCATCGGCCCGACCTGGTGCATCTGGTCGTTCTCGTTGCGCTCGGCCGGATCGTACCCGAAGCCCTTCTGGGTGATCACGTGCACGATCACCGGTCCACCGAAGCGCTTCGCCTGGGTGAGGGCGTTCTCGACCGCCACCCGGTCGTGACCGTCGATCGGGCCGACGTACTTCAGGCCGAGGTCCTCGAACAGGCCCTGAGGTGCGAGGGCGTCCTTCATGCCCTTCTTCATCGCGTGCAGGGCGTCGTACGCCGCGGAGCCGACCCCGCCGACGCCCTGGAGGCGGCGCTTGACCTGGTCGAGCACCTGCTCGTAGCGCGGGTTGGTGCGCAGCGTGGTCAGCGCGCTGGCGAGACCACCGACGGTCGGCTGGTAGGACCGGCCGTTGTCGTTGACGACCATGACCGAGCGAGCGGTCCTTGCCGATCGCGATGTTGTTCAGGGCCTCCCAGGCCATACCGCCGGTCAGTGCGCCGTCACCGACGACGGCGACGACGTGCCGGTCCTCGCCGCGGATCGCGTAAGCCTTCGCGAGGCCGTCCGCGTAGGACAGGGACGTGGAGGCGTGCGAGTTCTCGACGAGGTCGTGCTCGGACTCGGCCTGACTGGGGTAACCCGACAGTCCGCCCTCGGTGCGCAGGGTGTCGAAGGCGGAGGCCCGCCCGGTGAGCATCTTGTGGACGTAGGCCTGGTGACCGGTGTCCCAGACGACCTTGTCGCGCGGGGACTCGAAAACCCGGTGGATCGCCAGGGTCAGCTCGACGACGCCGAGGTTGGGCCCGAGGTGTCCGCCGCGCGGGGCGCAGGTGCGGATCAGCTCGTCGCGGATCTCGGCTGCGAGCTCGGTGAGCTGACGGTCGTCGAGCCGGCGCAGGTCCTGCGGCCCGGTGATCGACTCGAGGTGCCCCATGCCCTGCCTCTCTCGCCCCGTGATCGTCCGGCACCTGGTGGCCGAACGGTGAAGTCCTACTCTAGTCGGCGCCCAGCGAGATCACCGCAACTGCCGCCTCTTCCAGGCTCCCGAGCCACACCTGCCCCGCGTGCTCGCGGACCCCGGTGACCATGTGAAAACCGGTCGCGTCGCCCTCCAGGTCGTGCACGCAGGTGCCGGCGTCGTCGAAGGCCATCACCCTCACCACCCGCTTGGGCTGCGGCTGGAGGCCCTGCGGGATGTTCGAGAGCGCCTTGCGCAACGGCGTCGGCAGCGTGAGGATCCGCTCGACCAGCGGATCCCGCGTCGAGGGAAGCGTCACCCAGATCAGACCGTCGGAGCCGCGAGCGATGTTGTCGGGGTAGCCGGGGAGGTCCGAGCAGAGCAGGTCGCGCTCCCCCGCCCTCGGCCCGGTCAGCCACCACCGGACGACCGTCCTGGCGACGGTCTCCGCGACCGCGACGTAGGACTCGTCCGCCGCCAGCGCGACCCCGTTGGAGAACGCGAGTCCGTCCAGGACCAGCTCGACCGACCCGTCGGCACGGCGTACGAGCAGGCGACCCGTGCGGGTGTTGCGCGCGAAGTCCTTGCGCCAGTCCTCGATCCCGAAAAGGGTCGAGGAGTCGGAGAACCAGATGTCCCCGTTGGTCGCGACCGCGGCGTTGTTGCAGAACACCAGCGGTCGACCGTCGAAGGAGTCGACCAGGGTCTCCAGCTCGCCGTCGCGCGGGTCGACCGCCAACAGGCCGTGGTGGGCGTCGCAGACCAGCAGGCGCCCGTCGGGAAGCAGCTCGAGCCCGAGCGGACGACCGCCGGTGGTCCCAACGATGCGGCTGGAGCCGTCGGGTGCGAGCGCGTGCAGGTCGCCATCTGCGGTTCCGGTGTAGACGGTGCCATCCGGGCCGACGAGGACGTCCTCGGTGCCGTGCGCCGGGACCGGGACGATCCGCAGCGGCTTCACAGCGCGCTCCGCAAGGTGGCGTAGAGGTCGGAGGTCAGGAACTCGGGGACGAAGTGCCGCGAGGAGCCAGCCAGGTCGAGAGCGGGGATCTCGTGGGGGTCGACGAACACGATCCGGCGCCCCTCACCCACCACGATGTCGGCGTCGGTGATCTCCGTGCGCGCTGCCCAGATCTGGTAGAGCCCGTGGTGACCGTCGGGATAGGTGTACTCGTCCTCGCGCCACAGGGTGAGGTCACCGGCCTCCAGCTCGATGCCGGTCTCCTCGGCAAGCTCGCGGTAGGCAGCGGGTTCGAATTCCTCACCGTCCTCGACGTGACCTCCGACCATGCCCCACTGGTTCGCAGCGCGGGGCGCGTGCTCGTCGCGCTCCTGCAGCAGCACCCAGCCGCGGTCGTCGACGAGCAGGAGTACGGCGAGTCGGGAGTGGTACGGGCCGGCCATGCGGCCCACTGTGGCAGATGCGCCGACGGGTCAGGCGGTGCGGGCGGCCATCCGGGCGGCGTACCTCTGCCCGCGCAGGGCGTCCTCGACCAGCCCGACGGCTCGACGGGTCGCGATCAGCCGGGCCCCTTCGCTCTGCCAGACGTCGACCGCGGCAGCGACCTCGGCGTGCGAGGCGATGTCGCGCAGCAGCCCGCGCACCTCGCTCAGGCCCCGCTGGACGGCAGCCTGACCGGCCTCGACGTGCAGGACCGCGAACCGGGCGAGGATCGCCGGGTGGCGTCGCAGCCCCGGGTAGTCGCGGTACTCAGGTGGGCAGATGTCGAGCAGCCAGTTGGTGGCCGTGCGCTCCCACTCCGGGGAGTCGGGTGGCCGCACCTGGCTGGGCCAGCCAGGAGGCGCCACGGGCGCTCCGCCGATCGGGATCGAGCGAGGGACGGGGGCGGGCTCGGAGCGCGGTGCGAACATGTGTTCTATGTTCGCACACCTGTTCGAACGAGGGAAGAGCTCTCCTACTTCAGCGCGCCGAGAAGTCCGGTGATCGTCGCCACCAGCCTGTCGGTGTCGAACAGGTCGGGCTCGGCGAGCAGCAGGCGGCCGAAGTGTTCCAGGACGGCGACGATCGCGTGCGCCAGCACCTCGGGGTCGAGCACCGGTCCCCCACGGATCGCAAGGCCGAGCTCGAGCAGTCCAGCGATCTGGGTGGTCAGGTTGGCGCGGTCGGTGTCGATGCGCGCTCGGACCTGTTCGGGCATGCCGGTGCGGGCGAGCAGGATCGGCTGCCAGGTCATCGGGTCGCCTCGGACCGCATCGATCATCCGGCGTGCAGTCTCGGCAACCAGGCGGTCGGGGTCGGAGAGGTCCGGGGACGGCGGCAGCACCTCGGCGAGCTGCTGCAAGGCCCGAGCCTGCTGCCGGTCCAGCAGGGTGGTGAGCAGGTCGCGCAGGTCCGCGAAGACGCCGTACACGACAGGACGGGTGACGCCGGCCTCCTGGGCGATCGTCTCGATCGAGATCGCGTCGTAGCCGTCGCGCACGATGATCCTCAGTGCCGCGTCGTGCAGCTGCGCGCGGCGTACGTCTGCCGGGACCCGGGCGGCGTACGGGCGGCGAGCCGCCTTCTGCGCAGATTCTTTCGCGGGCACCCGAACAGTCTATTGCACAATTACTACAGGCGTGTAGTAATTGGCGCATGGCACTCTTCAGCAAGCCCGAGATCACCCCGCACGAGGACTACGGCTTCTTCGGTCCTGACTCCGTCACCTGGAAGGTCTGGAGCTACCCGACCTCCCTGACGGTTGGCTTCCAGCGCGCCGTCGTCATCGAGGAGCTCGACCCGGCGCTGGTCGCCGCCGTCGACAAGACCCAGGGCATCTACGCCCGCCCGAGGACCCGGTACGACCGGACGCTGCGCTACTTCGCGATGGTCGCGTTCGCCGACACCCGATCGACATCCCAGGCGGCGGACGTTCTGGTGAAGGTGCACTCCAAGGCCGTGGGCACGGATCCGGTCACCGGCAAGCAGTACGACGCCAACGACCCGGAGTCTCAGCTCTGGATCCAGCTGACCGGTTGGCACTCGATCCTCAAGGCGTACGAGATGTACGGCCCCGGCAAGCTCAGTGAGGCCGAGGAGCGCCAGTACTGGGCGGAGTGCGCCGTCGCCGCGGAGCTGCAGACCTGTTCTCCCGACGACATCCCGGCGACGCGTGCTGAGCTGCGCGCGTACTACGAGGAGATGAAGCCGCACCTGATCGGCTCCGGGATCGCCCGGAAGGCGATGCACCACCTCCTCGACGCGTCGGTGATGCTGCCGCCGATGCCGCGCGTGTTCGCCCCCGTGAGCTGGGTCGTCGGCCGGACGCTGCGCGCAGCGACCATCACCACCATGCCGCGCTGGATGCGCGAGATGGGCGGGATCAAGCAGTCCCGCGCGGTCGACCTGGGCGTGGTCCCGGTCATGAAGATCGCCTTCTTGGTCGCGAACACCAACAAGCGTGTCAAGCTGGAGCTCCTCGGCTTCCTCTCCCCCATGACCAAGCCGGTGGTCGCGCCGATCTTCTACGGCGTCACGCCCACCGAGCCGGTCGTGCGGACGCCGGCGGAGGCGCGTGAGCTCTACGGCTACGACAAGCCGGCCGAGGCGCACCTGGAGCTGCGCGCTCGCCAGGCCGCCAAGGTCTTCTCCGAAGGTCTCGCCCCGAGCGAGGAAGGCATCATCGAATCCGAGCCGATCCTCGGGTCGATCGACCGCTCGAAGGTCAGTGCCTGACCGGTTCCAACCGATTCGCCCGTTCAGAGAGGCCCAGCCGGACCGGCTGGGCCTCTTTGCGTGTGACGCCGGTCATACCGAGTCAATACGGACATATGGGCACTCGAAACTGGACCACTGGGCAGATTGAACTGGACCACTGAAGTCGTTTCGTGTCATGAAATCGAATGTTCCCCGTTCCAGTGCCGAAGAACAGCACACGAACTACTCAGGACAGGGACGAAGATGATGGACCGGAACCTCACCACCACCGTCAGCACGATGGCCGTTCAGATCGCGACCGTCGAGGCCGAGCAGGACCACGACCTCTCGGCCGAGTTCAGCTACAACCCCGCCGACCCGTGGGCGGTCACGATGACGCTCAGCACCGTCGCCGGCCCGGTCAACTGGACCTTCGCCCGGGACCTGCTCGTTGAAGGCCAGTACGAGCCCACCGGTGACGGTGACGTGCACGTCTGGCCCTGCCTGAGCCCGTGCGGCGAAGCCGTCGTGATCGTGGAGCTCGACTCCCCGGCCGGCGAGACGCTGCTGCAGTTCCCGACCCGCGCCATCCAGGACTTCGTCTACGCCTCGATCGAGGCCGTGCCGGTCGGCTCCGAGCAGACCGACATCGACGCCTGGCTCGAGCAGCTGCTCACCGCCGGCGCCTGAGCCCCGCGCCTGCCTGACCCTGTTCTTCACAGCTGTCCTGAGCCGTCCCGGGGGTCCGGGAACCCACCGACTGCAGTCGGTACAAGAACTGAGCCGCCCTGGGGGGACGGCTCAGTTCTTGCTTTTGGGCTCGGACCGGAGAGCGGCCACGAGAGAGACCCGGTCGCCGGTACGCAGCACGGCGTTCGAGTACAGCCGCCCCGCAAGCCAGACCAGGATCGGGAGGACGGCCAACGACAGGCCGACGGACAAGGCGACGTCCCAGGCCGCGACGCCGCCACCCGCGATCCGGATCGGCATCACCATCGGTGAGGTGAACGGGATGCGCGAGAACCAGACGACCAGCGGATTCTCCGGGTCCCAGGTGCCCACCGAGACCCCAATGACGTACGGGACGACCATCAGCGTGATCACCGGCGAGATCACCGAGCTCACGTCCTCCTGACGTGAGACCAGTGCCGCCAGCCCGGCGAGCACGAGGGCGTAGGACGCGAATCCGATCACGAACCAGCCGATCGCCGCGAGCGCGGTGGCGCCGAGGTTGAGCTCACTGGTGTCGAGGAGCCCGAAGGCGGTCGCGCTGCCCACGCCTCCGGCCACGACGACCACCAGCTGCAGCACCCCGACGGCGCCGATGCCGAGCACCTTGCCCGCCATCAGCTGCCACGGCTTGATCGTGGCGAGCAGCAGCTCGACGACCCGGCTGGACTTCTCCTCCACGACCCCCTGGGCCACGAGCTGCCCGGCAGTGATCAGGCCCAGGAAGATCAGGATCCCCACGACGTACGCCGCGACGACCTGGCCGCCGTCCTGCTCCTTCGGGTCGAGCTCCTTGACCGTCGGGACCGCAGAGGCCAGCGATCCGGCGACCTTGTCCGGGTCACCACCGAGGCTGCTGATCTCGCCCGCGAGCGCCTGCTGCTGGGAGAGCGCGGTGAACACCGACTCGAGCGTCGCGTCGAGGTCGTTTTCGACGACGACCGTCAGCTTGGTCGGCGTACCGACGAGCAGCGCGTCGAGGTCGCCGGACTTCACCAGCTTCTCGCCGGCCTTCCGGTCGGCCACCTTCTTGGTGTCGATGTCGGTCTTGCCGGCCAGCGTCTCGACCGAGGACGACAGGCTTGCCGTCTCCGGGACGACGCCGACCTTCAAGGTGTCCGAGGTGCCCACGACCTTGATCAGCAGGCCGCCGAGCACCACGATCGCCAGCAGCCCTCCGGTCGCGAGCAGGAACGACTTCGAGGTGACCTTCGCCCGGATCTCGCGGCCGGAGACCAGCCGGACGACCGTGGAGGCGTTCACGCTGCCCCCTCGGTCGCGGCCCGCTGGGTGACGACGTCGCGGTAGAGCTCGGTCAAGGACGGGCGCTCCAACCCGAAGCCGTGGACCGGGCCTGCCTTCAGCGCGGCGGCGAGGACGTCCTGCTCGGTCGTCGTGCCGTCCGGGTCGATCTCCACGACGGTGCTGGCGCCGTCGGCGACGAGCACGCGTGCACCGGGCACGGTTGCAGACCAAGCCTCGGCGGTCGGTCCGTCGACCCGCCAGCGTGGAACCTCGTGACGGCGGAGGTCGTCGATCGCACCGACCTCGACCATCTCCCCTGCCGCGATGATGCCGACGCGGTCGCAGAGCCGCTCGACGAGCTCGAGCTGGTGGGAGGAGAACAGGACAGGGACACCAGCGGCCGCGCGCTCGCTGAGGACACCGCTCATCACGTCGACGGCGACCGGGTCGAGGCCGGAGAACGGCTCGTCGAGCACGAGCAGGTCGGGCTCGTGCACCAGGGCCGCGGCCAGCTGAACGCGCTGCTGGTTGCCGAGGGAGAGTTGGACGACCTCGTCGTCACGACGTTCGGCGACGCCGAGGATCTCGGTCCACCGCTCCATCGAGGCGCGCGCCGCCGCGGGGTCCATCCCGTAGAGCCGGGCGAGGTAGACCAGCTGCTCGCCTACCTTCATCCGCGGGTAGAGACCGCGCTCCTCGGGCATGTAGCCGATCCGACGACGCAGGTCCGCGTCGATCGCGCGGCCGTCCCAGCGCACCGCGCCGGAGTCCGCTGCGAGCACCCCGAGGATGATCCGCATCGTGGTGGTCTTGCCGGCTCCGTTGGAGCCGACGAAGCCGAAGATCTCACCGGCTCCCACCGAGAACGTCGTCCCGTTCAGCGCCGTACGGGCACCGTAGGACTTGGACAGGCTGTCGACCTCGAGAACTGCCATGACCCCATCCCAGCACAGCGCTGGCGGGGTTACTCGGCGACGAGGTCGACGACGTACCCGACGAAGCGGCGGCCGCCGCCCGGCTTGTGGTGGCCGGTGCCCTCGGCGACGTCCTCGATCAGCCCGGTGCCAGGAATAGGCGAGATCGCGTTCTCGTGCGGGAGGTCGGGGTTCGGTCCGTACTCGCTGCTCACGGCCCGGATGCGCTGCACCGTGGCGGCGATCCCGGCGTGGCTGTTCTCCAGGCCGCCGTGGTGGTCCTCAGCGTGGGTCAACGAGCCAGCGAGCTCCGCCCCGAGGACCGGGACGAGCCAGTCGCGATCGGGCTGGTCCGACATCGTCCAGTCGACCTCCGAGCCGACCTGGAACGGTTCGCCGCAGCACTGCCACTGCCAGTCGTCGATCCAGACGACGAGCTGTCGGGTCACGCGTTCTTCTCCAGCGCCGCTTCGACCCGCTCAACCTTCGCCGTCATCTGACCGGTCTCGAAGCCCTGGCGGATGTCGGCCTTGAGCACGAATCCGACGCGAGGGGACGTCTCGGCGACCTTGAACACGGCTGCCTTCACGACGGCCATCACCTCGTCCCACTCCCCCTCGATGTTGGTGAACATCGAGTTGGTCTCGTTGGGGAGACCGGAGTCGCGGATCACCTGGACGGCCTCGGCGACGGCCTCGCTAACACCCCCGGTCTCGTCGGCTCCGGACGGGCTGATGCTGATGGCGACGATCATGGAGTCAGGTTAGGTCAGGGGCTCATTCCCACCCGCAGCAGTACAGACCCTGGCACGGCTCTCCGCGCTCGGAACCGTAGACCTCGAACTTGTCGAGACCATCGAGCACCGCGAGCTGATCGGCCCCCTCGAGCTGCGGACCGGCGACGCTGTCCGGTTTGCCCCAGCGCCTCGGCAGATCGTCGAGGTCGCCCTGCCCGACCTGGTCCACGAACAGCGTGTAGAGCGGGTGGTCCGGGAAGCCGTTGACGCGGAGGACCCACCAGCTACCGAACATGCGGGCGGTAAGCGGGAAGCACGCGTTGCCGGTACGCCACCAGCGCGGGCGGGCAAGCGCTGCGATCGCCGACGGCACCTTCACCCCAGCAGGCTAGCGACCTCCGCGACCGGGAGGACCGCACGCAACCGGGCGATCGCGTCACGGTGCTGGGACTTCACCGTTCCCACCGATATACCCAGCAGCTCCGCCGTCTCGGCCTCGGTCCGGTCCTCGAAGTAGCGCAGCACGATCACCGCTCGCTGCCGAGGAGCCAGGGTGGCGAGCGCAGCAGCCAGGGCGAGCCGGTCCTCGATCGCGGGGTCGCTCGACGGCGACTCGGGGAGTCGGTCGGTCGTGACCTCGCGCCACCGCCGACCGCGCCAGCGCGAGATGTTCTCCCGCACCATGATCTTGCGGACGTAGGACTCCGGGTCGTGGTCGATCCGCGACCAGGCCGGCACCGCCTTGATCAGGGCACGCTGAAGCAGGTCCTCGGCGTCCGCACCGTGCCCGGTGAGCAGGTACGCCGTACGGAGCAGCGCACCGGAGCGCGCCACCACGAAGGCTTCGAAGTCGGGACGGTCAGACACGCCGCCTCCACCAGATGACGAGGCACACGAGTCCGACGACCACGGCACCGGTCGTCGTCGCGCGCGCGATGGCCGGGTTGCGGTACTGCTCCGGCTTGGTGCCGTCGACGAGCGGGTTCGCCCAGAGGTCTGAGGCGAACCGCGAGCGCAGCAGGTCGTCCTGGCCGAGGTCGATGGTCCCGCGTTCGGCGGTCGCATCGGTGATGTCGACGATCGCGTAGTCGACGTTCTTGATCACCACGACGACATGGGTGCTGTCGACCCACCCGAGAATGTCGCGGACGTCGGTGATCCCGGGTACGACCCGGAGGTGCTTGCTGTCCGGCCCGACGAACAGCGGCCACGGCGTCGACACGTCAGGATCGGGGTCGACCGGCGGTACTCCGACGTACGCGAACGCCGTCCCGTCGGGACCGAAGGAGGCCGTGCCCGCGTCCATCGCCGTGCGCAACGTCTGCCGCTGCCCGGTCGCCGGGTCGAAGCGGTAGACGTTGCGGTCGCGCGACCAGACGATGCCCGAGGGGGCAGAGCCGGGGTTCGGGAGCCACTTCTCCCCCGGTCCCTCGATGACGGTCTTCCTTCCGGTGCGCACGTCCCAGGCGACGTACGAGTCGGCCTTGTCGTCGGTCTGGCCGTCCGGGGCGTAGCCGGTGATCAGGTACCGGGAGTCCCCGCTGAAGAGAAGCTCTTGCCCGACGAAATCGATCTCCGGGCGGCTGACGTCAGGATCCGCCAGTTCGGTGACCTTGCCCGTCACCGTGTCGTAGAGGCCCCAGCCGACCGCGTGCGAGTCCGCGGTCGGGGTGTCGTCGGAGCGGACGAAGCCGACGGTCCGGCCGTCGGGAGACAGGGCCGCGTCGCGGATCTGCCCCGGCATCGTCTTGTCGTCGGTGGTCGGGAGGTCGAGGAACCGGATCGAGCCGTCGACGGCCGAGACACCGTAGATCCCCGTGTAGCTGACCGTGGTGAACCAGTTCACCGAGCGCCTCCGGTCGCTCGCGCCCAGAGCGGCGAGCCGTCCAGGAGGACCGGCCTCGTCGGTGCCCGGTGTCCACGCCGATGGCTCGTACAGACGCTTCGGGAGGTGCCCGAGACCGCGAGGCTCGTCGGCAGGCTGGGGTGGCCCATCCATGTCCCGCGCGACCTGTACGCCGCCGAGCACCGCGACCAGTGTCAGGGCGGCAGCCGCCGCAGTGCCTGCCGCGCGGCGTACGCGCTGCCGGCGACGACCGCGGTCCCACAGGCCGTCCGCAGAGATCCCTGCGGGCGCCTGGGTCGCCAGGTCGTCCAACCGTTCACCGAGCTCGGTACGCATGCTTCCTCCTGCCAAGGCCATCCTGCTCGTTACGACGCGACGAGGTGGCAAGAAGGTGGGGTGCTCGGGTCAGATTTCTTTCGCGGCTGCGTGGAGGGTCGGCAGCATGCCGCGCAGGCGGGCCAGGGCATCGCTGTGCTGGGACTTCACCGTGCCGAGGGAGACCCCCAAGATACGGGCTGTTTCGGCCTCGGTCAGGTCCTCGTAGTAGCGCAGGACGATGACGGCTCGCTGCTTGGGGGCGAGAGAACGCAGGGCGCGGGCGAGATCGTGGTCGCGATCAGTTGCCGAACCTGGGGCATCGGGCAACGACGCGAACAACCGTTCGCGGCTCCCGTGTTTCCGCCAGCGGGAGATGTGGTCGTTGACCATGACCTTGCGGAGCCATGGCTCCGGCTGATCGCCGATGCGCGCCCATCGCGCGACGGCCTTGACGAGAGCCGCCTGCACCAGGTCCTCGGCCAGGTGCACGTCTCCGCAGAGCAGGTACGCCATGCGCACGAGCGCGGGACGACGCCCGTTGACGTAGTCAGTGAACGAGTCCTCGAGCTCAGACACGTCGCCTCCGTTGGGCCCATGCTCCTGCAGCAAGCGCCACGAACAGCACGACTCCGCCAGCAACTAGACCCGCGATCCTCAGACGCGGGTCGAGGCTGGGTGGATGCACTCCCTCGACCAAAGGCTCTCCCAGCAGGTCGGTGGCAACCTGGAAGAACGGCGACCCGTCTGGGTTTTTGTAATCTTCGCCGCCTGCACCCTCCGCGCTGCCGACCTTCTTCGTCATCCCAGTGGCGAGATCGGTGATGGACAGCTGGTGCTCCCCTGCACCTGCAGGGTGCGTCAGGGACAGCACGTGTTTCGCGTCGAGCCAACCGAGAACCTCCGCGCCGGCCAAGCCTGCGATCGGGGACACGCGCTTGACGACCCCTCGCCGGTCCGCCTCACCCACGAGGACACGTCGGTCGAAGCCGAAGTGGTTGACCACCACCAGCGACCCTTGCCTCGTCGGCTCGGTGTAGTCGTATTCGCCGTCCGACGGCGGCAGGGTGACCGTCGACCCGGGGGTGAGCCTGCCGGAGCCCGCGATGAATCCGTAATGCCGGTCGTCGTCGAGCGGAACCGTCTTCCCCAGGATTCGCCCGTCCAGGTTGGGAGGACCAACGTTCCCGACCGAAGGGAACTCGAAGTTCAAGAGCTCGGGAGTCGACATTCCGATGTCCCAGACGAAGGTGCGGTCCTCGTAGCCTTCACCCGGTCCGTCACTCGCACCAAAGAGAGCAAGGTGGCCCCTGTCGATCCAGAGCAGACTCCGCACGCTGTACGGCGAGAACTTCGGATCGGTTGCGTACGGGTACGGCCAGCGGACGACGTCGCCTGTGCGGGTGTCGTACACCGCGGCACCCTTGGGCAAGGCTCGTTCGGACTTCATGCCCGCCTTGTCGAAGTACCAGTAAGCGATGTGATTGCCATCAGGCGAGAGCTGCAGGTGCGACTCCGCGTAGAGCGCTCGGTACCCGGGAAGCTCGAGGAGTCGGTACTCCCCCGTCCGCGCTGAGACCACGAAGCGCCCTTCGCTGTACTTGTCCCGGCGGACGCCGAGAGCAGCGACGGTTCCCACCGGGCCCTCGTCCGCGGTGGATGGGAGCCAGTCGGGACCCTGCCAGACGTTCTTGGGAACAGCCGGAGCGTGCGGCGATTGCACGGGTACGACGGACGCCGTCGGAACCGCGACGTAGGTACCGAGCCCTGCCAGGACGCCCAGGAGCACGGCAGCCACCCCGACAGCAGCGAGCCGGCGCCGACGCACGCGTGCCCGTCCCTGCTTCCACAAGCCGGCGGGGTCGTTCACCGACGGTGCGACTGCCTGTCCGGCAAGTTCACGCAGCGCTGCTCCGAGATCGTCCATCGGTTCTCACCCTTCCAGAAAGCCTTCGGCCCCACCCGTGTCACGCACGGGTGGGGCCGAAAGGTTGGGTGCTGGTGGAGAAAAGTTTCCGACGTCTCGGCAAGCTCGATGACCGGGGCGTTCCGACGTCTCGGCAGGCTCGACGACCGGGACTGTTCCGACGTCTCGGCAGGCTCGACGACCGGGACTGTTCCGACGTCTCGGCAGGCTCGACGACCGGCGTGGTCCCGACGTCTCGGCAAGCTCGACGACCGGCGGCGGGGTCAGCCCTTCAGCAGGCTCCGCAGCACGAACTGCATGATGCCGCCGTTGCGGTAGTAGTTCGCCTCACCGGGGGTGTCGATCCGGACGACCGCCTCGAAGGAGACGTCGCCGGCAGTGACCTTGACGGTCTTCGGCGTACGGCCCTCGTTGAGCTCGGTGATACCGGTGATGGAGAAGGTCTCCTCGCCGGTCAGGCCGAGCGACTCGGCGTTCTGGCCCTCGGGGTACTGCAGCGGGATGACACCCATGCCGATCAGGTTCGAGCGGTGGATGCGCTCGTAGGACTCGGCGATGACGGCCTTGACGCCCAGGAGCGAGGTGCCCTTGGCCGCCCAGTCGCGCGACGAGCCGGAGCCGTACTCCTTGCCGGAGAGAACCACCAGGGGGATGCCCGCGGCGATGTAGTTCTCGGAGGCCTCGTAGACCGAGGTGACCTCGCCACCGTTGGTGAAGTCGCGGGTAACACCACCCTCGGTGCCCTCGGCCAGCTGGTTGCGCAGCCGGATGTTCGCGAAGGTGCCGCGGATCATGATCTCGTGGTTGCCGCGACGCGAGCCGTAGGAGTTGAAGTCGCGCTGCTCGACGCCGTGCTCGGCGAGGTAACGACCAGCAGGGCTGTCCTTCTTGATCGCACCGGCCGGGCTGATGTGGTCGGTGGTGACCGAGTCGCCGAGCTTCAGCAGGACGCGCGCGCCCTCGATGTCGCTGACCGGGGTCGGCTCGTCGGGCATGCCGTCGAAGTACGGAGCCTTGCGGACGTACGTCGAGCTCGGGTCCCACTCGAAGGTGTTGCCTTCGGGCGTGGGCAGCGAGCGCCAGCGCTCGTCACCGGCGAACACGTCGGAGTAGGACTCGCCGAACATGTCGGAGTTGATCGCCGCGGCGATGGTCTCCTCCACCTCCGACGGGCTCGGCCAGATGTCCTTGAGGAAGACGTCGTTGCCGTCGGAGTCCTGACCCAGCGGGTCCTTGAACAGGTCGACCTTCATCGAGCCGGCCAGCGCGTAGGCGACGACCAGCGGCGGGGAGGCCAGGTAGTTCATCTTGATGTCGGGGCTGATCCGACCCTCGAAGTTGCGGTTGCCCGAGAGCACCGAGACGACGGCGAGGTCGTTGTCGTTGATCGCCGCGGACACCTCGGGGATGAGCGGACCGGAGTTACCGATACAGGTCACGCAGCCGTAACCGACCAGGTTGAAGCCGAGCTTGTCGAGGTACGGCGTCAGGCCGGACTTCTCGTAGTAGTCGGTGACGACCTTGGAACCCGGCGCGAGTGTGGTCTTGACCCACGGCTTGCGGACGAGGCCCTTCTCGACGGCCTTCTTGGCGAGCAGCGCTGCGCCGATCATGACCGAGGGGTTGGAGGTGTTCGTGCACGAGGTGATCGACGCGATCGTGACTGCGCCGTTCTCGAGCTCGAAGGAGGTGCCGTCGGCCAGCGTGACCGGGATCTTCGCGTCCGGGTTCGAGCTGTACGTCGGCAGCTCGGAGGCGAAGGCGGGCGCGGCGTTGGACAGCTCGACACGGTCCTGCGGCCGCTTCGGGCCGGCGAGGCTCGGGACGACGGTCGCGAGGTCGAGCTCGAGCTTCTCGGAGTAGCGCGGCTCAGCGGCCGGGTCGTGCCAGAGGCCGTTCTCCTTGGCGTACGCCTCGACCAGCGCGAGCTGCTCCTCGCTGCGGCCGGTGAGCTTGAGGTACTTGACCGTCTCCTCGTCGATCGGGAAGACCGCGATGGTCGACCCGAACTCCGGGCTCATGTTGCCGATGGTGGCGCGGTTGGCCAGCGGCAGCGCGGAGACGCCCGGGCCGTAGAACTCGACGAACTTGCCGACGACACCGTGCTTGCGGACCATCTCGGTGATGGTGAGCACGAGGTCGGTGGCGGTCGAACCCTCGGGCAGCTCGCCGGAGAGCTTGAAGCCGACGACCCGCGGGATGAGCATGGAGACCGGCTGGCCGAGCATCGCTGCCTCGGCCTCGATGCCGCCGACGCCCCAGCCCACGACGCCGATGCCGTTGACCATGGTGGTGTGCGAGTCGGTGCCGACGCAGGTGTCGGGGTAGGCCTGGAGCTCACCGTCAACTTCACGGGTGAAGACGGTGCGGGCGAGGTGCTCGATGTTGACCTGGTGGACGATGCCGGTGCCCGGCGGGACGACCTTGAAGTCGTCGAAGGCGCCCTGGCCCCAGCGCAGGAACTGGTAGCGCTCGCGGTTGCGCTCGTACTCGATCTCGACGTTGCGCTCGAACGCGTCGGTGGTGCCGAAGACGTCGGCCATCACGGAGTGGTCGATGACCATCTCGGCGGGCGCGAGCGGGTTGATCTTGGTGGCGTCGCCGCCGAGGTCGGCCATGGCCTCACGCATCGTGGCGAGGTCGACGATGCAGGGGACGCCGGTGAAGTCCTGCATGATCACGCGCGCCGGCGTGAACTGGATCTCCTTGTCCGGCTGCGCGTCGGCGTCCCAGGCGCCGAGGTACCGAATGTCGTCGGCGGTGATGTTCGCGCCGTCCTCGGTCCGCAGCAGGTTCTCGAGCAGCACCTTGAGCGAGAACGGCAGCGACGCGACGTCGACGCCGTCACCGGTCACGGCATCGAGCCGGAAGATCTCGTAGGCCTTGCCATTCACGTCCAGGGTGCTCTTGGCACCGAAGCTGTCGACGCTCGCCACGGGCGTTCTCCTCAAGTCGGAAGGTGGATCAACTGGAAGTCTGGGGCCATCTTGCCCACCTCAGCCGGTCGGGCGTAAGGAAGGTTTGCCTAACTCTTGCTGGCCGCAGATATATCTTGATGTCAAGATACACGATATCAAACTTTCTGGAGCAGCCCCAGGGAACTCCCCGAGGAGTCGGCCCGCCGTCTAGCCTCTGCCCATGATCCTCGCTGCGCTCGTCAACGGGAGCTCGGCCACTCGGCCACGAGCAAGCTCGGGCACTCGCTAGCCTCGACCCGTGATCGCGTTCGCACGTCGCACACCGTGCGCCGTCCTGCTGGCGGCCCAGCTGGTCGGCATCCTGCTGTACCCGTTCCTCGACGACTCAGTAGCCGGCCGACAGCTGTTCGCGCTGTTCGGGCTGCTGGTGCTCGGCCTGGCGATCGTGGCCGTCCGGGCCACTCCCCTGCTGTCCTGGGTCGCGATCCTGATCGCTCTGCCGGCCGTCGTGCTCCTGGCCATCCAGGTGGTGAGCAACAACGAGGACCTGGCCCCCTGGGCCTCCGGCTTCGAGTGCGCGCTGTACCTCTACGCCGCCGCCGCGATGCTCTACTACATGCTCGCCGACGACCACGTGACCGTGGACGAGCTCTTCGCCATCGGCGCGGTCTTCACCTTGCTGGCCTGGGCCTTCGCGCACCTGTACGTCGTCGTCCAGGCTCTCGACCCGGGCGCCTTCACCGCCGCGGTAGACCCGGAGGCGGCGCGCACCTGGACCGAGCTGTTGTTCCTCTCGGTGACGACGCTGTCCAGCACCGGGCTCTCCGACATCGTGCCCATCACCGGGCACGCGCGCAGCGTGGTGATGTTCGAGCAGATCGCCGGCATTTTCTACATCGCGATGGTCGTGACCCGGCTCATCGGGATGCAGGCCGGGCGCAAGCTCGACCGCGGCTGATCGGTCAGCCCACCCGTTCGATCAGCGCTACGCACTCGACGTGGTGCGTCATCGGGAACATGTCGAACGAGCGCAGGTTCGCGAGCTTGTAGCCACGCGCAGCGAAGTAGCTGAGGTCGCGTGCCAGTGCCGCAGGATCGCACGCGACGTAGGCGACGGCGCGTGGCGCCAGGTCGACGACCGCGTCCACGACCTCTTTGCGGGCTCCCTCGCGCGGCGGGTCCAGCACGACGATGTCCGCCATCGTGTCCAGTTCGGCCAGGACCCGGTCGACGCGGCCGGCACGGGTCTTCACGTGGCGGAGATCAGCCAGGTTCGAGCCGGCCAGGTCACTGGCCCGCCGGTCGCCCTCGATGCTCGTCACGCTGCCGGTCGGGCCGACCGCCTCGGCGAGGAAAGCGGAGAACAGGCCGACGCCGGCGTACAGGTCCATCGCGCGCTCACCGGGCTGCGGGGCGAGCAGGTCCATCACTGCGCCCACGAGTGTCTCAGGGGCACCCGGGTGCACCTGCCAGAAGCCGTCGCCGGCGACGTCGAAGGAGCGCCCGAGCACGGTCTCGGTCACGGTGCCCCGGACCGGAGGTTCTCCGGCCAGGACGATGCGCGCGCCGGGCGCCTCGATCAGGCAGTCCTCGACGGGCACGATCTCGTGGGAGTGGTTCTTGCGGAGCCCGTACCGCCCTTCGGGCAGTCCGACGTACTGCATCCGGGTGCGCCAGTGCAGGCCGTCGGCAGACCCACGGACCTGCTCGACGGCGACGTCGTGATCGATCCCGGCAAGACGCTTCAGCTGCTCGGAGACAACAGCTGCCTTCAGCCTGCGCTGGGCCGGCAGGGCTACGTGCTGGAAGTCGCAGCCACCGCAACCGCCGGGACCGGCCAGCGCGCACGGCGCCTCGACACGATCGGGCGACGGCTCGAGGATCTCGACGGCGTCACCGCGCAGGAAGCGCTTCGCGACGTCGGTGATCTCGATGACGACGCGCTCCTCGGGCAGGGCGTGCCGGACGAAGACGACGACCGAGGTGTCCTCGAACGGGAGGCGGGCGACCATGTGACCGCCGTGAGCGACGGGGCCGATGGTGGCCTCGACGCGGTCGCCGACCTCGTACGGCGTCCGGAGGCGGCTCATCGGTCGCGACCGCCGCGGCGGATGTCA
Organism: Marmoricola sp. OAE513; assembly: GCF_040546585.1. Lineage (NCBI taxonomy): Bacteria > Bacillati > Actinomycetota > Actinomycetes > Propionibacteriales > Nocardioidaceae > Marmoricola > Marmoricola sp. OAE513. The sequence goes on from NZ_JBEPOC010000001.1 coordinate 169,411, forward strand.
CCGGGACGGGAGCGGAGCAGCTCCCAGTCCTCGCGCTCCTTGCCGACCTCGGAACCACGCAGCTGGTAGGGCACGGAGGTGACCATGACGCCTGGCGTGAAGAGCAGGCGACCCTTCAGGCGCAGGGCGGTCTGGTTGTGCAGCAGCTGCTCCCACCACCGGCCGACGACGTACTCGGGGATGTAAACCGCGACGACTCCGCGCGGGTTCGCCTCGCGGATCTGGACGGCGTACTGGACGATCGGGCGGATGATCTCCCGGTACGGCGAGTAGAGCACCTTGAGCGGGACGTCGATGCGGCGCTCGTCCCAGCCCTCGAGGAGCTTGTCGGTCTGCTCCTGCTCGAACCCGACGTAGATCGCCTCCAGCACGTTCGGACGCGTCGCCTTGGCGAAGGCCAGGGCGCGCATCGTCGGCTTGTGCAGCTTGGAGACCAGCACGATCGCGTGCACCCGGGTCGGCATGATCGGGTCGGCGTCGCCGATGACGAGCTCGGCCTCGACGCGGTCGTAGTGCCGCCGGATCCGCATCATGATCACGTAGAAGACGATCATCGCCAGGATCGCGATCCAGGCGCCGGCCAGGAACTTGGTGAGCAGCACGATCACGAAGACGACGGCGGTCATCGCGAGCCCGAAGGTGTTGATGGCGCGGGAGCGGTACATCCGGCGACGCTCGGCCGGGTTCTTCTCGGTCTTCAGGTGCCGAGTCCAGTGCAGGATCATGCCGAGTTGGCTGAGGTTGAACGACACGAAGACGCCGACGATGTAGAGCTGGATCAGCCGGGTCGGCTCGGCCTGGAAGGCGACGATGAGGATGATGGCGATCGCGGCCAGGAAGAGGATGCCGTTGCTGTAGGCGAGCCGGTCGCCGCGTGAGCCCAGCGCGCGCGGGGCGAACCCGTCGCGGGCCAGGATCGAGCCGAGCACCGGGAAGCCGTTGAAGGCGGTGTTCGCGGCCAGGATGAGGATGATGCCGGTCATCGCGATGACGAAGTAGAAGCCCGGCGAGAAGTCGCTGAACACGGCGCGGGCGATCTGCGCGATGACGGTGTGCTGGTCGAAGCCGTCCTTCAGTGCGCTGCCGTCGGGGTTCTTGAGGCGCTCGATGTCCTTGGCGTCGACGTACTTCAGGCCCATGTTGCGGGCCAGGATGATGATCGAGAGCAGCATGGTGATCGCGATCGCCGCGAGCAGCGCCAGCGTGGTCGCGGCGTTCTTGCTCTTCGGCTTCTGGAACGCGGGCACGCCGTTCGAGATCGCCTCGACTCCGGTGAGGGCCGCACAGCCCGACGAGAACGCCCGGGCCAGCAGGAAGATCATCGCGATCGTGCTGATGTCGCCGCCGTAGCCGGAGGCGGCCTCCAAGGTGTACTTCGCGCTCTCGACGTCGGGGAGGTTGCCCTCGGCGCTGCGCAGGGCCGCGTACGCCGCCATGCCGAGCACGCCGATCATGAACCCGTACGTCGGGATGGCGAAGGCCGCTCCGGACTCGCGGATACCGCGGAGGTTCATCGCCGCGAGGATCGCGACCAGGACGCAGGCCCACTCCGTCTCGTGGCCGTTCACGAACGGGATCGCCGCCGCGGCGTTCTGGACGCCCGAGGAGACCGACACCGCGACGGTGAGCACGTAGTCGACCAGCAGGGCACTGGCGACGGTGACGCCGGCCTTCTTGCCGAGGTTGACCGTGGCCACCTCGTAGTCGCCACCGCCGCTCGGGTAGGCGTGCACGTTCTGCCGGTAGGACAGCACGACGGTGGCCATCACCAGCGCGACGGCGAGGCCGATCTTCCAGCTGAAGCTGTACGCGCTGATGCCCGCGACCGAGAGCATGATGAAGACCTCGTCGGGCGCGTAGGCGACCGAGGACAGTGCGTCGGAGGCGAAAACGGGGAGGGCGATGCGCTTCGGGAGCAAGGTCTCGCCGAGCTGCGAGCTCCGGAGCTTGCGACCGAGGATGATCCGTTTGGATACGCCACCAACACCCATGAGCCGAGGCTATCGAGTGCCCGAGCTTGCTCGTGGCCGAGTGGCCGAGAGCTCATTGACGAACGAAGTGAGGATCACGAGAGGAAACGGTAGAGCACAGACGGCCACCATTAGGCATTGATGGGCTCCGCTGTGCAGTAGCGTTTCGCACGTGCACGTAGTGATCATGGGATGCGGCCGGGTCGGCTCGACCTTGGCGCGCTCTCTCGAGGACCGGAACCACACCGTCAGCGTGATCGACAGCAACCCGGACTCGTTCCGGCGTCTCGGCCCGTCGTTCAACGGTCTCAAGGTCACCGGCTACGGCTTCGACCAGCAGGTGCTCACCGACGCCGGCATCGAACGCGCCGACGCGTTCGCCGCGGTGAGCAGCGGCGACAACTCCAACATCATCGCGGCGCGCGTGGCCCGGGAGACCTTCGGGATCCAGCAGGTCGTCGCCCGCATCTACGACCCCGGCCGCGCCGAGGTCTACCAGCGTCTGGGCATCACCACGGTCGCCACCGTGAAGTGGACCGCCGACCAGGTCCTGCGGCGTCTGCTGCCCGCCGGCGCCGAGCCGGACTTCCGCGACCCGTCCGGCACCATCCGCCTCGACCAGGGTCCCGGCCTCCGAGCCGTGGATCGGTGAGCGCACGGTGAAATTCCAGGAACAGTCCAAGTGCCGGATCGCCTGGATCGACCGCCTCGGCGAGGGCATGCTGCCGACCCGCGAGTCGGTGATCCAGGAGGGCGACCTGCTGCACGTCGTGCTGCGCGAGGAGAACGCCACCCACGCGTACGCCGTCATCGAGTCCGGCCCGGAAGCGGAGTAGTCCCATGCGCGTAGCCATCGCCGGAGCAGGCGCCGTCGGCCGTTCCATCGCCCGCGAGCTGATCGGGAACGGCCACCAGGTCCTGCTCATCGACAAGGAGCCCCGCTCCATCAAGCCCGAGCGGGTTCCCGACGCCGAGTGGCTGCTCGCCGACTCCTGCGAGCTCTCCTCGCTGGAGGAGGCGCGCCTGGAGCACTGCGACGTCGTGATCGCGGCGACCGGCGACGACAAGGCCAACCTGGTCACCTCCCTGCTCGCCAAGACCGAGTTCGGGGTGCCGCGCACGGTGGGCCGGGTCAACCACCCGGACAACGAGTGGCTGTTCACCGAGGCCTGGGGCGTGGACGTCAACGTGTCGACCCCGCGGATCATGTCCGCGCTCGTCGAGGAGGCCGTCACGGTCGGCGACCTTGTCCGGCTGTTCACCTTCCGCCAGGGGCAGGCGAACCTCGTCGAGATGACCCTGCCCGAGGACTCCCCCTACGTCGGCAAGCCGTCCGGCCTGATCCCGTTCCCGGACAACTGCTCGCTGGTGACGATCCTCCGCGACAGCCAGGTCTACACGCCGACGCCGGAGCAGCCCGTGGAGTCCGGCGACGAGCTGCTGTTCGTCTGCCAGGCCGACGTCGAGGAGGACCTCGAGCGGTTGCTCAACCCCGGCGGGCACCAGTAGGGGGGTCACGCCTCCGCGGTGCGACCGTCGGCGGGACCCAGGTCCACGTCGTACGCCGGGTCGATCGGCGTGTGGTTGCGCCCCAGCAGCCAGACCAGTGCCGACCAGGACGCGACCCGCAGCGGCCAGCCGAGACCGATCCGCAGCCCGGTCAGGATGGTGACGGCGGTGTCGGCCTCGAGCGTGCCCTGGTGGCCCAGCAGCCAGACGGGTCCCTGCAGCAGGACGCCGACCAGACCGGGCAGCATCAGCAGCCAGGTCAGCTGCACGCAGAGCTTCACGATCTGCGGGTTGTCGTGCCAGGCGGTCGGGTCTCCGGCGACGCTGCCGACCATGAAGCCGACCAGCGGCCACCGGGTCAGGCAGGAGATCACCGTGATCACCGACAGGCCGCCCGAGGTGATGATGCCGGGCAGGAAGTAGGCGAGTGCCTGGTCGTCCGCGCTGCCTCCCGAGCTCGCCGACAGGTGCACGAAGAACCACCCGACGCCGATCCCGAACAGCGCGTTCAGCACGAACTGCGTGGTCGTGCGCTGCACGAGCCGGACCACGAGGAGCACCAGGGCCGACGCAGCGCTGATGACCAGCGCGAGCTTGATCTCCTTCGTCGGCAGCCAGATCAGCGTGAACAGCAGGGTCGGGACAGCCGCCTCGAGCATGCCGCGTCGCCCGCCGAGCGCCTTGGCCAGCTGCGCGCGGACGGCCGCTTCGACCGTCTCGATCGACGGGGTGGTCGGTGTCGCCATCGGCTCTCAGTACCGCAGGTCGTAGCGCGGGTTGTAGATCGTCCGCACCCCGCCGTGGACCCCGATCCGCCCGGTCACCCGGATGGCGCGGCCCGGGAAGATGCCGGCGATCCGGCGACGTCCCAGCCACAGCACGGTGATGGTGCCGCTGCCGTCGTACAGCTCGGCCTCCAGGGCGGGTACGCCGCCGCGGGGGCGCAGTGTCACGGTCTTCAGGGTGCCCTGCACCGTGACCATCTCGCGGTCGGGGGCGTCGTCGATGCGCTGGCAGCCCGCCTTCGCCGCCTTCGCGACGTCGCGCTGCAGGTCGACCGCCTCGGCGTGCGCCTGGCTCGCCCACTGGCGGATGCCGCTGCGCAGTCGTCCCTTGGTGTGTGCCATGCGGGTCAGCGTAGTCCTGCGTCGGTAGCCGCTTCGTCCTCGGTCTGCGGACGTGCCTCGGGCGGCAGCTTCAGCGGCAGCGGCTCTCCCGGAGCCATCGCCTCGTGGCCGCGGCGTACGGCGAGCGAACGGATCGCCTGCTCGAACGGAGCGCAGTACTCGGCGTCCATCGCGGGCCGGCCGGCCATCGTCGCGCGCACGAACCAGCGCGGACCGTTGTAGCCGACGATCCGGGACGGCTGGACCAGGGACTCTCCTTCGGGGCCCTCGACCGGGACCTGGCAGTACAGCTCGGTACCGAAGGAACCCTCACGCTCGGTCGCAGTGCCCCCGCGACGCTCGGTGTCGGCCGCGATCTCGCTGCGCGCCTCGTCCCAGAGGTCGCCGCCGCGCGAGTTCGCGAACGCACGCATCTCCAGCACGCCCTCCTCGGCGACCAGCAGCACGGCCAGCACCTCGCCGGAGTCCTCGTCGACCTGCAGCCGCAGCTCGAGGCCGTCGACCGGCGCGACGAGCATGCTGCCGAGGTCGATGTAGGTCGTGTCCGGGTCGAGGTCCTCGACGTCGACGGGACCGGCCGGCGCCGGGTCAGCAGACGTCTCGGCAGGCTCGACCACCGAGGCGTCGGGCGTCCCGGCAGGCTCCACGACCGGGTCGGTGTTCTTGCGGCGCAGTCTCATGCGAATCCTCCTGTGGAGCCGTGGCCCCCCGTACCCCGAGCGGACTCGGGCAGCGTGTCGACCTCCACGAAGTCCGCGGTCTCGAAGCGCTGGATCACCAGCTGGGCGATCCGGTCGCCGCGGGAGAGCACGATCGGGGTCGTGGGGTCGAGGTTCACCAGGCACACCTGGATCTCGCCACGGTAGCCCGCGTCCACAGTCCCGGGCGCATTCACGATGGAGAGCCCGGCCTTGGCGGCCAGCCCCGAACGCGGGTGCACCAGGCCGACGTACCCGTCGGGGAGCGCGAGTGCGATGCCGGTCGGGACCAGCTGTCGCTGTCCCGGCTGGAGCGTCACGTCCTCGCGCGCGTACAGGTCCGCGCCGGCGTCTCCCTGCTTCGCGTACGCCGGCAGAGGGAGCCCGGGATCGAGGCGGGTGATCTGGATCGACAACATTGGATGGACCCTACCGGCGGGCATCCGGGCCCGGGATGTCAGGCTTTGCCCACGGACACGGGTCCAGGACCAGCCAGAGAGGGAGTGACATGCCGACCGCCTACAGCGAGCGCCTGCACGTCCCGCTGCGCTGGTGGGTGCAGGCGACGATGTTCGTCGCGACCATCTGGCTGGCGTTCATCGTGGCGCTCCCGGAGTGGTTCGCCTGGGCCGGCACCATCGCCCTGCTGCTGATCGTGTTCGGCCTGTTCTCCTGGGTCGGGTCGAGCAGGATCGAGGTCCGCGACGGCGTCCTGTACGCCGGACCCGCGCACATCGCGCTGGAGCACCTCGGTACCGCCGAGCCGTTGGACAAGGACGCCACCCGCCGGGTGCACGGCGTCGAGGCGAACGCGCGGGCATTCCTGCACACGCGGCCCTACATCTCCCGTGCCGTCCGGGTGGCCATCGAGGATCCGAGCGACCCGGCGCCGTACTGGTTGCTGTCGACCAGGCACCCCCGCAAGCTGGCCGCCGCACTGACCGAGCGGTCCCCCGCCGACGCCTGAGCGCACTCGCTAGGCTGGACACTTCCGTCGACCAACCCGAGGTGAACATGTCGAAGAACGCCGAGACCAACGGCGAGCAGGACAGCTCGAAGATCTGGGGCGCGTTCTCGCTGGTGGCGGCGCTGCTCGCCGCGAGCGTGGCTCGCAAGGGCCTGACGGCGACCTGGAAGGCAGCGGCCGGCAAGGAGCCGCCGGCCAACCCGGCCGACCCGGAGGTGAGCCTCAACGAGGCGTTGCTGTGGGCGGGGCTCAGCGGTCTGCTGGTCGGCATCGCCCGGATGCTCGCGACGCGGCGGGCGGCGGACTACTACGCGCGTTCGGTCGGCAAGCTGCCTCCGGGGTCGCAGAGCTAGACGCGGCCCCCGAGAACGGACCCGAGAACGACCAACGGCCGTCGACCCCATCCGGGTCGGCGGCCGTTCCGTCGTCTGTCAGCTCACACGCAGTCGCGGCAGATCCGCTTCTTCTCGTCAGCGAGCTGGCTGCGGTGGTGCACCAGGAAGCAGCTCATGCAGGTGAACTCGTCGTCCTGACGAGGCATGACCTCGACAGCGAGCTCCTCGTGGCTCAGGTCAGCGCCGGGCAGCTCGAAGGACTCAGCAGCCTCGGTCTCGTCCTCGTCGACCTTGCCGGAGTTCTTGTCGTGCCGCCGCGCCTTGAGCTCCTCGAGGCTGTCCTCGTTCTGCTCTTCCTCGGTCTTGCGTGGTGCGTCGTAATCGGTTGCCATCGTCCCTCTCCTGCCCCCGTTGTTCTACCTACCGCCTTTTTGTGACGGCGCGCAGATTGTGCACCACCTAGCCGGAAATAGCACGTTCCAACGGCGAGCCGCTCTGCGAAAGGACTCAACCACGCTCGGGGGCTGCTTGTTCCCGCTCCCTGACGAAGCCGCAGGAGCCCACCAGAGCCCGGAATCCGGCGTACGACGGCGTCGGTGCGGCCACCACCAGGATGCGTCCGAAGACGCCCGTCAGGACCTCCACACGGGCACCCGCCTCGTGGGCGATCACGCGCCCGGCCGCATAGTCCCACGCTCCCCCGATGCCCTCCTCGACGTAGGCGTCCAGGGTGCCCTCGGCGACCGCGCACAGGTCCAGCGCGCACGAGCCGAACCGGCGTACGTCGGCGATCTGCGGCAGCAGCGCGGAGAAGGTCCGTGCCTGGCTGACCCGCAGGTCGCGCTGGTAGGAGAAGCCCGTGCCGACCAGCGCCCTCTCCAGCGGGACGGGTTCGGCTGCACGGATCGGGACGCCGTTGCGCCACGCGCCGCGGCCGACGACCCCGGTGTACTCCACGTCCTGGGCCGGGCTGAGCACGACGCCGACGGCGGGCTCGCCGTCGACCTCGACCCCGATCGAGACGGCGTACTGGGCCAGGCCGTGCGCGTAGTTCACGGTGCCGTCGATCGGGTCGACGATCCAGCGCACCCCGGTGGTGCCGTCCTGGTCGGAGCCTTCCTCGCCGAGGATGCCGTCGTCGGGGCGGGCGGCCAGGATGCGGCGCTTGATCAGTGCCTCGCTGGCCTGGTCCGCAGCCGTGACGATGTCGGTCGCGCTGCTCTTGGTCTCGGCGACCTCGACCCCGGCGGCACGGGCGCTGCGGATCAGCTCACCGGCCTCGCGGGCGATGTCGGTGGCGAGCACGAGCAGCTCGTCGAGATCGGCGCCGGTCGATGCGGTCACCCGGCACCTCAGTCCGAGCCGCAGAGCGCCGGGCGGGGTCCGCGCGGGTTCGGGCAGCACCCGGCTGCGCAGACGTCCCACGCCGCCGGCACCGGTCCGATGACCGCCCGTTCGGGCTCCTCGCCCCGCTCGACGGCAGCACGCTCGAGGAGCAGGTCCCGGATCATCGCGACGAAGCGCGGGTCGACCCCGGCGGTCGCGGCCCGCTCGAACGCCATCCCGAGCCGTTCGGCCGTCGCTGCCGCCTCGGTGTCGAGGTCGTAGATGACTTCCATGTGGTCCGAGACGAACCCGATCGGCACCAGCACGACAGCCCGAACGCCTGCTTCGTGGAGCGCCTCGAGGTGGTCGTTCACGTCGGGTTCGAGCCAGGGCATCGACGGCGGCCCCGACCGCGAGCAGTAGACGAGCTCGCTCGGGTAGCGGTGCCCGGTCTCCTCACGGACCCGGTCGACGATCTCGTCCATCACGGTCACGTGCTGATGCGCGTAGGCACCGCCGATCGGGCCGGACGTGTCGTTCATGGTCGTCGGGATCGAGTGGGTCACGAAGACCAGGTGGGCCTCGCCCCGCAGGGCGTCGGGCAGACCCGCGAGCGCCGTGAGCGTCGCGTCCAGGTTCGGCTCGATGAAGCCCGGGTGGTTGAAGTAGGCGCGCAACCGGTCCAGCTGAGGGGCTCCCGGGACCTCGGCGACCGCGTCAGCGAAGTTCTCCCGGTACTGCCGGCAGCCCGAGTACGACGAGTACGCCGAGGTGACCAGACAGGCGGCGCGGGTGATCCCGTCGGCCTTCATCTGCTCCAGCGCATCGGTCAGGTAGGGGTCCCAGTTGCGGTTGCCCCAGTAGACCGGCAGGTCGACGTCGTGGCTGGCGAGATCCTCACGGATCGCGTCGAGCAACGCGCGGTTCTGGTCGTTGATCGGGCTCCGACCACCGAACAGCGTGTAGTGCGCGCCGACCTCGACCAGCCGCTCGTCGGGGATGTTCTTGCCGGCGGTCACGTTGCGCAGGAAGGGGACGACGTCATCGGGCTTCTCGGGGCCCCCGAAGGAGACCAGCAGCAAGGCGTCGTACGGGGCGGCACCAGTCATGCCCGAAATCCTAGGTGGCGGAGAAACCCGGGTGAGATCGACCCGGCCCACCCCGTAGTCTCGACCGGTCATGCTCGACTCCTACCGCCGCGTCTTCGCCCACCGAGGTTCTGCCGCCTTCTCCGCCACCGGACTGGTCGCACGCCTCCCGATCGCGATGATGACCCTGGGCATCGTGATCCTGGTCAGCGAGCTCACCGACTCCTACGGACTGGCCGGTCAGGTCTCGGCCGCCTTCGTGATCGGCAACGCCGTCGTCGCGATCCCGCACGGCCGGCTCGCCGACCGGTGGGGCCAGACCCCGGTGCTCTGGCTGGACGCGATCGCGTTCGCCGCGACCACCGCACTGCTGATCACCTCGGTCACCGAGGACTGGTCGCAGCCCTGGTCGCACGTGCTGGCGGCGCTCGCGGGTGCCGCGATGCCTCAGGTCGGCTCGATGGTCCGCGGCCGCTGGGCACACGTCGCGCAGAACGACGAGGAGCGGCACACCGCGTTCGCCGTCGAGGCCGTCGTCGACGAGGTCGTCTTCGTCACCGGCCCGGCGCTGGTGACGTTCCTGTCCACGCTCTACGCCCCGCAGACCGGTCTCCTGGTCGCCCTCGGCCTCGGCACCGTCGGCACGGTGGCGCTCGCGGCCCAGCCGCGGACGGCACCGCCGGCGCACCCGGTCGAGCACAAGGACGCCACCGAGCCGCTCCCCTGGCGGCTGATCGTCCCGATCGCGCTGGGGGCGACCGCCATGGGCGCCCTGTTCGGGGCGATCGAGGTCGGCACGGTCGCGGTCGCCGAGGACGCCGGGCACAAGGCCGTCTCCGGTCTCCTGCTGGGGGTGTTCTCGTTCGGCAGCCTCGTCGCCGGCGTGGTGGCCGGCGCCCTCACCTGGAGGACCAGCCCGTTGCGGCGGTTCCAGACCGGCATCGGACTTCTGTCCGGCAGCATGCTGGTGCTGCCGTTCCTGTCGAACCTGGTGCTGCTCGGTGCCGTCCTGTTCGTGATCGGCACGGCGCTGGCGCCCTCGCTGATCGCGATCGTCTCCCTGGTGGAGGCGTCCAGCCCACGGTCCCGGCTGACCGAGACGATGGCCATCTTCCAGACCGGTATCTCGGCGGGACTCGCGCCGGGTGCGTTCGTGTCCGGCCTGGTCGCCGACCACGCGGACGGGTCGGCGACGTACTGGGTCTGCGTCGGTGCAGGCGCGCTGGCCCTGGCGGCCGCGCTGAGCTGCCGCGAGCCCGAGCCGCAGCCGGTGGTCGCCCCGGTCGGGGACTAACCTGCCGCCATGACGGCACACGCCTGGCGCAACTGGTCCGGACTCACCACCACCGCACCGACCGAGGTCCTGCACCCGACGACGACCGAGGACGTGGTCGGAGCGGTGCAGCAGGCCCGTGAGCTCGGCACCACCGTCAAGATGCCCGGCACCGGCCACTCGTTCACCGGGATCGCCGCGCCCGAGGGAATCATGCTCGACCCCTCCGAGCTGTCCGGCCTGATCGAGGCCGACGCCGAGAACCTCACCGCCACCGCGTACGCCGGCACTCCCCTGCACCTGCTCAACAGCGCGCTCGCCGAGGCGGGACTGTCGCTGCACAACATGGGCGACATCGCCGAGCAGACGATCGCCGGAGCGACCTCGACCGGCACTCACGGGACCGGCGGCGTCGTCGCCTCGCTGTCCGCGCAGATCGCCGGGCTCGAGCTCGTCACCGGGACCGGCGAGACGATCCGGGCCACGGCCGAGGAGAACCCCGACGTGTTCGCCGTGGCGCGCCTGGGCCTCGGGGCGCTCGGCATCCTCACCCGGATCACCTTCAAGGTCGAACCGCTGTTCACCCTCGAGGCGCACGAGTTCCCGATGCTGTGGGACGAGGCGATCGCCGAGTTCGACCGGATGGCCGAGGAGAACCACCACGCGGAGCTCTACTGGTTCCCGCACACCGACCGGATCCTGGCCAAGGAGAACAACCGGATCCTCGACGAGGCCCAGCCGGTGGGTCGGTTCCGTGGTTGGCTCGACGACGAGCTGCTCTCCAACACGCTCTTCGGTGTCGTCAACAAGATCGGCAACCGGCGCCCGGGCTGGATCCCGAAGATCAACAACATCTCCGGCCAGATGCTGTCGGAGCGGACCTACTCCGACGTCCCGCACAAGGTCTTCACCAGCTCGCGGTCGGTGGTCTTCCGCGAGATGGAGTACGCCGTCCCGCGCGAGGTCGGGCTCGAGGCGCTGCGCGAGGTGCGGAAATGGATCGACTCCTCGGGCATCAACATCAGCTTCCCGATCGAGGTCCGCACGACGCCCGCCGACGACATCGCGCTGTCGACGTCCTCGGGCCGGGAGTCGATGTATCTCGCGTTCCACATGAACGCCCAGACCGACCACACGGCCTACTTCGCGGGCGTCGAGAACATCCTGCGCGGGTACGACGGCCGCCCGCACTGGGGCAAGCTCAACACCCGCACGGCCGCCGACCTGGAGCCGGCGTACCCGCGCTGGGGCGAGTTCCAGGCGGTCCGGGACCGGCTCGATCCGGACCGGGTGTTCAGCAACGCGTACCTGCGTCGGGTGCTCGGGGACTGATCAGACGCTCGCCGGACCCCGCGCGATCGGTGCGCGCCAGTTCCGCAGGATCGCGCCGACCCGCCACCCGAAGCAGAGCAGCACGCCGGGGATCGCGATGACCGCGAGCGTCCAGCCCTGCTCGTGCGCGAGCACGGCCCAGGCGGCCCCGGCGAGCGCCGGGGTGGCGTAGAGCTCGCTGGAAAAGATCACCGGCACGCGCCCGGCGAGCAGGTCGCGCAGGATGCCGCCGCCTATTCCGGTGAGCATGCCCATCAGCGCGGCCGGGACCGGCGAGAGCCCGTAGTCGAGCGCCTTGAGCGCCCCGGTGACGCAGAACAGGCCGAGGCCGGCTGCGTCGAAGACGCTGACGACCCGTTCCATCCGTCCGATCGTCGGGTGGAAGACGAAGGTGACCAGCCCGGCCGCCACCGGCACCAGGAGGTAGCGCCAGTCGTCGAGGGCGGCAGGCGGCGTCGCGTCGATGAGCACGTCGCGCAGGAACCCACCACCGAGCCCCGTCGCGCCCGCGAGGACGAGGACGCCGAACACGTCGAGCTGCTTGCGGACGGCGACCAGGCCGCCGGAGATCGCGAAGACGAAGATCCCGACGAGATCGAAGCTCACGAGGAGCGGCGAGTCGCCAACCATGGCAGCAGCCTAGGCGGCGCGCAGCACGCGTCGGGTCCGCCGTACTGGGCCTGGCGAAAGGTAGGCTCGACGCACGCGCAACGAAGGAGTCGGCAACGATGCAACACCTCACCCCGGTGGGGCTGACCGAGGACGGCAAGGACGTCGTCCTGACCAGCCCGACGGGCGAGGAGTTCTCCGTACCGGCCGACGATCTCCGAGCCACCCTCGGCGAGGCGGCGAACGAGGAGAAGCCGGCCGAGCGCAAGGACCAGGGACACGGATTCGCCCAACCGGTACGACGAGGCCAGGAGATGAGAATGGAAAGCGCACTGCGACCGCGCGACATCCAGGCCCGGATCCGGTCCGGTGAGACCCCCGAGGCCGTCGCCGCCGCTGCCCAGACCACCGTCGACGGGATCATGGCTTTTGCGGCGCCGGTGCTCGCCGAGCGTGCCCACGTCGCCGCCACGGCCGTGAAGTCCTCCATCCGGCGCGCCACCACCGAGGCCAGTCCCGTTGCGCGCACCCTGGACGACGCCTCGCGCCAGTACTTCAGCACCGTCTCCGTCCGCGCCGACGACGTGGAGTGGGACGCCTGGCGGCGCGAGGACGGCCGCTGGAACCTCGTCGGCACGTACGTCGTCCGCGGCACCGAGCACCGCGCCGAGTTCACCTACGACATGCCCGGGCGCTACGTCCTCGCCGACAACGACGACGCTCGCCTGCTCACGGGCGAGTCGGTGCCGACTCCCGCCGCCCCGGAACCGACCCGTCGGCTCAGCGCAGTCCCATCCGGCGACGTCGACGAGCTGCCGCTGGGTGACGACGCTCTGGAGCTGGTCCGCGAGCGCGACGACGAGCCTGACGAGTCCTCGGTGAACACCTCGGACCTGAGCGAGACCGTCGCCGCCGTGCGCCAGTCCGCACCGGTGCACGAGCCGGCGAGCCAGCCGACCGACGACCCGATCGCGGATCACGCCGACGCCGACTGGATCGCCGAGGTCCCCGCGGAGCCTGCCCGTGAGCCCGAGCCGGTTCACGAGACGATCAGCTTCTTCGAGCCTGAACTTGAGCCCGAGCCGGAACCGGAGCCCACTCCCGAGCCGGTCCACGTGCGCGAGCGCGAGCCCGCGTCGTACGACGAAACCTTCGACGAGACCGATCCGCTGCCCGTCGAGGAGCCCGAGGCTCCGGCAGCCGAGACGCCCGCTCCCAAGAAGAAGGGCCGCTCCTCGGTCCCGAGCTGGGACGAGATCATGTTCGGCGGCGGCAAGCACGAGTGATCGGTCCGGGCACGGTCTCCGGCCCACCTGTCCGGACCGATTCACGCCTACGGTGGCGTAGGTAGTTACCAGCCAGTAACATCGCGCCAACACGTGACGCGGAGACGCGTTCGCAGTTGAATGAAATCTCCGTCCAGACCCCGATCACCGCGACAGTGAAGAGGCACCATGTCCTACTTCGTCACCGGCGCGACCGGCTTCATCGGTCGCTACCTGGTCACCGAGCTCCTCGAGAACCGCAAGGGCACGATCTACCTGCTCTGCCGCGAGAGCTCCCGGGAGCGTCTTGACGCGCTGATCACCCTCTGGGGAGGCAGCAACCGGCTCGTCCCGGTTATCGGGGACCTGCGCGCCGACCAGCTCGGCGTGGACCCGGACTGGATCGCTGAGAACACCGGCAAGATCGATCACTTCTTCCACCTCGCCGCGATCTACGACATGACCGCGAGCGAGGAGATGAACGAGGAGCTCAACGTCGGGGGCACCCGAGCCGCGCTGTCGCTGGCCGAGGCCGTCGACGCGGGCGTGTTCCACCAGGTCTCGTCGGTCGCCGCGTCCGGTGACTACCGCGGCATCTTCGACGAGTCGATGTTCGACGAGGGCCAGGGCCTGCCGTCGGCGTACCACCGCACGAAGTTCGAGTCCGAGAAGATCGTGCGCACCGAGAGCCGGGTCCCCTGGCGGGTCTACCGGCCCGCGATCGTGGTCGGGCACTCCGAGACCGGCGCCATCGACAAGATCGACGGCCCCTACTACTTCTTCCCGATGTTCAAGATCATGCGGGACAACCTGCCGTCCTGGCTGCCGTTGGTCGGCGTGGACCTGGGCGACACGAACGTGGTCCCGGTCGACTTCGTCGCCAAGGCGATGGACCACATCGGTCACCTGCCGGACCGCAACGGCGAGGCGTTCCACCTGGTCAACCCGGAGCCGCAGAACACCGTCGACCTGTTCAACACCTTCGCCGCGGCCGCCAAGGCGCCGCAGTTCGCCGTACCGGTGGACCGCAGCGTCACCAACCGGTTGCCCACCGCGCTGCTCCCCCGCAACCTGCGCCCCGGCGCCCTGGTCGGCGCGATCCTCAAGACCGCGCCGGCGCACCTGGCGCTCAACCAGACGCTGGGCCGCTTCGGCATCCCGGCCGAGGTCCTCGAGCACGCGTCGTTCCCGTCGGTCTACGCGTCGAAGTCGACGCAGAAGGCCCTGGCCGGCTCCGGCATCGCGGTGCCCGACCTGGAGTCCTACGCCTCGACGCTGTGGTCCTACTGGGAGGAGATGCTCGACGAGTCGATCAAGTCCGACCGCACGGCCGTCTCCGCCCTGAAGGGCAAGACGGTCGTCATCACCGGCGCCTCCTCGGGCATCGGTCTGGTCACCGCCGTCCAGGTCGCCAAGGCCGGCGCGATCCCGATCCTGGTCGCGCGCGGCAAGGACAAGCTGGAGCAGACCAAGGCGCTGATCGAGAGCCAGGGTGGCCAGGCGCACGCCTACGGGTGCGACCTCTCCGACCTGCAGGCGATCGACGCGCTGACGACCCAGCTCAGCAACGACTTCGAGCACATCGACTACGTGGTCAACAACGCCGGTCGATCCATCCGCCGCTCGCTGAAGCTGTCCGAGGACCGGTTCCACGACTTCGAGCGCACCATGCAGCTCAACTACTTCGGGGCGATCCGGCTGATCATGGGGCTGCTGCCGAAGATGCGGGAGCAGCGCTCCGGGCACATCGTGAACATCTCCTCGATCGGCGTGCTCACCAACCCGCCGCGGTTCAGCGCGTACGTCGCCTCGAAGGCCGCGCTGGACGCGTGGAGCAACGTGGTCTCCAGCGAGCTCGTAAGTGACGGCGTCTCTTTCACCTCGATCCACATGCCGCTGGTCCGCACGCCGATGATCGCCCCCACCAAGATGTACGACAGGTTCCCGACGATCAGCCCCGGCCAGGCCGCGGCGAAGGTCATCAGTGCCCTGGTCGACCGGCCGCACGAGATCAACACGATGACCGGCAACCTGGGAGCGCTGGCGCACACCCTCGCCCCGAAGGTCGCCTTCCGGGTGCTGCACCTCGCCTACCAGATCTTCCCCGACTCGGCTGCTGCGCGCGGTGACGCCCCGACGGCGCCCACCTCGGAGCAGGCGATGATGGCGCGCGTCCTCAAGGGCGTCCACTGGTAACCGAGCCGGGCCCCGAGACCGGGAGGGACGACGCCTCGTTCACCCGGACGTTCGTCCGGTCGATGCTGTTCCGGATCGGGCTCGCCCTGGGCGCCATGGCGCTGTCGTACGGCGGCGCCGCCCTCGGTGAGCTCACCGACACCGAGTGGGGTCCGTTCCTCGGCGCCCTGGTCGGGCTGGCGGTCGGGATCGGGATCGTCGTGGTCGTGCTCCGCCGCAGCGGCGACTGAGGGCAGCTAGGGCTGGTGACCGGTAGCGACCGGTCTGCTCGGGTCAGCGACCCACTCGCTCCACGAACCCGGGTAGAGAGCCGCCTCGATCCCGGCGTGCGCCAGCGCCAGGATGTCGTGGGTGGCAGTGACGCCCGACCCGCAGTAGACGCCGACCTCGGCGCCCGACGCGACACCCGCGGCCTGGTAGAGCGCGGCGATCTCGGTCCCGCTGCGGAAGCTGCCGTCGACGCGCAGGTTGGTGCCGGTCGGCACGTTGAGAGCGCCGGGGACGTGCCCGGCGACCGGGTCGACGGGCTCGGTCTCACCGGCGTACCGGTCGGCGTTGCGGGCGTCGATCAGGACCCTACGGTCGGCGAAGGCCAGGACCTCGTCGGTCTCGATGACGGGAAGAACCCCGGGGCCGGGCTGGAAGTCCCCGGTGTGCGGAAGGCGCATCCCGTCCTCGACCTCGCCCCCGGCGGCGACCCACGCGGACCAGCCACCGTCGAGAACCCGGACGTCCGGATGGCCGTGGTGCTTGAGGAGCCACCAGCACCGTGCGGCTGCCCGGCCCTCCCAGTCGTCGTACACGACCACGGGCCGCTCGGCGAAGACGCCGACGCTGCGCATGGCCGCGCCGAACGCCTCCGGGTCGGGCAGCGGGTGCCGACCGCGCTCCCCCGGAGGCGCCGCGAGCGCGGTGTCCAGGTCGACGTACAGGGCGTGCGGGACGTGCCCCTCGACGTACACGGCCACGCCGCCGGGACCCCCCATCCGGTAGCGGACGTCCAGGACGGTGACGCGGCCGAGGAGCGCGTCGAGTTCGGCCGGTGTGACGAGAGGGCTCATGGCACAATCCTCCCCGATGGCTGAACTCCACTTCTTCACCGGCACGATGGACTCCGGGAAGAGCACGCTCGCGCTGCAGACCAACCACAACCACGCGGCTCGTGGTCGGATCGGCCGGATCTTCACCACCCACGACAGGGCCGGCGAGGCCATCCTCTCCTCACGCCTCGGACTGGAGCACGACGCCCTCGAGGTCACGCCTGACTTCGACTTCTGGCACTACGTCGTGGACTCCTTGACGCACGGCGCCCGGATCGACTTCCTGATCTGCGACGAGGCCCAGTTCTACGCCCCCCGCCAGATCGACCAGCTCGCCCGCGTCGTCGACGAGCTCCAGATCGACGTCTTCGCGTTCGGCATCATGTCGGACTTCCGGACCGAGCTGTTCGACGGATCTCGGCGTCTGGTCGAGCTCGCCGACCGCACCCACGTCCTCCAGGTCGAGGCGCTCTGCTGGTGCGGGAAGCGCGCGACGCACAACGCGCGCACCGAGAACGGCGAGATGGTCACGGAGGGCGAGGTCATCGTGGTCGGGGACGTCGACGCGCAGGACGTGGAGCCGGCGGAGGTCGCCTACGAGGTGCTGTGCCGCCAGCACCACCGTCGTCGGATGACCGCAGCGCGTGCGCAGGCCGTCTCCATGGTCAGCGAGCCCCTGCCCTTCAGCTGACCTCCCGCCGACCGGGCACAGATGTCCCAGCCCAACCCGCCGACCGGGCACAGATGTCCCAGCCCAACCCGCCGACCGGGCTCAGATGTCCCGCCCCAACCCGCCGAGCGGGCTCAGATGTCCCAGCACGTCGGGACATCCCAGACCTCTCGGCGTCACCACGCGGGACATCCCAGACCTCTCGGCGTCACCACGCGGGACATCCCAGACCTCTCGGCGCCACACGGTGGGACATCCCAGACCTCTGGGCGTTACACGGTGGGACATCCCGGACCTCTCGGCGTGACGGGTCACTCCGGGGGCGTGCGCTCCGCCAATGCCTCGCGCCAGCGGGGGGTCAGCGGGATCATCCGGCCGAGGTCCGCGATCACGGCATCGATCTTCTTCGGGCGGGCCGACGCGTCCACGTCGAGCTCGCGGGCGGTCCGGTCCCACAGGGCATCCGCGGCGTCCTTGACGGCGTGCTTGTCCGGGTCGGCCGCCTTGCGCGCCAGCCGGGGCAGCGACGCAGGAACCGGCAGCGCATCCAAGGAGCCGTGCACCTCGTAACCGCCCGCGGTGATCGCGTCCCTGATCCGCTGGTTCGAGGCTCGCGCGAACTCGGCCGCCCTGCGGTCCAGCGCGGGCTTGCCCTCGGCCTGACGGCGTGGGGTGAGCGCGTCCCAGACCAGCGGCCGCAGACCGATTCGGTAGACCGGCGCGGGGACACCCATGAGGTACGGGTTCAACCGGCGCATCACCTCCGCGCTGGCGTAGCCGAGCGAGGAGTTGTCGAAACGGTGCTGGACGTCGACGGCCAGGCTCGGATCCACCCCGATCGCGCCGGCGAACCGGTTCCAGAGCTCCTCCTTCGGAGCGGTCCGGTCCGGTGTCGTGATCACGTCGAGCTTGCCGACGCCGGGGTGGGTTCCCCAGCGCTCGAGCATCAGGTCGACCCGCTGGGCCCGGGTGTAGCCCTTGGCAGCGTGGGTGTTCGCGTCGTCGCGCTTCTGCCGTGACGGGTCGATCCGCTGCAGGTACGTCGACCACGGATCCACGCCGAAGCGCCGTACGTAGGACTGCCACTGGGCGGGGATAGCGGCGAACTGGTCACGGACCGTGAGGACGACCTGCACGTCCATGCCCTCCAGCGGAGCCATGAAGGCGTCGACCTGGTGGCGCTTGGCGAAGCTCATGAACTCCATCGAGACGATCGCGGCCTCGCCGTCGAAGTCCCGGGCCTCCTGGACCAGCGCACGCCACTCGTCGTGCCTCTCCGGCCGTTTCGGCGTAGCCAGCACACGCTTCACCGCGCTGACCTGGGCCGGGTAGGACTTCGCGAGGAACAGCAGGCCGGCGCGCTCGTGGATGTCCGCCGTCCAGTACAGGACGGACTGGACGAAGCTCGTACCCGTCTTCATCCCGCCGACGTGCAGCACGATCCGGTCAGCCATCGTCCGATTGGTCCTCTCCGCACACGAAAATGGCTGGTCGGACCGGTGCAGTTGGTCAGACTGGGCCAGGAAGTTCCACCTTCTCATCCCGACAGCGCGAGTGCACGTCTGGCCGTTACGCGGCGCGGCGGGCCCGACGGCTCAGCAGATCAGGATCGGGATCTCCATCTCCGCAGCCGTCAGCGAGCCGTGGAAGCCGACCAGCGAGTTCTCGTACGGGAAGTCGGTCATGCTGATCAGCGCGGTCCGTCCGCGGGCCGCGACGACGACGTCTCCCAGACGGGGACGCACCTGCGGGTTCACCGCGCCGAACCAGCCACGCTCGATCGCCTCGTCGCGCGCGAGCACCTCGGCCCGCTCGCCGAGGAAGCCGCGCCAGGTCGCCAGGACGTCGTCCAGCGCGCGGCTCGGGCAGTAGAGGTGGCGGAAGCGGGCTTCTCCCCCGACGAGCTGGACGCCGTCGCGCAGCTCGTGGTGCTCGTCGATGTCGATGCGTTCCTCGAGCGGGCAGTCGATCATGCCGTGGTCGGCGACGACGACCAGCCGGATGCCCGGGTCGAGCGACTCGCGCAGCTGCTCGACGCTGGCGTCGACCGCGGAGAGCTGGGCGCGCCACTGGGGCGAGTCCACGCCGTACCGGTGTCCGGTCCAGTCGAGGTCACCGTCGTACAGGTAGGTGACCGAGGGCGTCTGGGCCGAGGCGGCGACCGCCGCCGCAATGCGCTCGCCGACCTTGTCACCCTCGACGAACTCGGCGCCCCGGAACCCGCTCAGGGTCAGGCCGGAGTCCAGGAACTCGTGCTTGCTGACAACGGTGGCACTGACTCCGACGCTGCGCAGGCGCGCGAAGGCACTCGGGTGCGGCTGCCACTCGCCGGGGTCGACGACCTGCTTGTCCCAGAAGAGGGCGTTCAGCAGCGTCGTGGTGCCCGGGACGCGCGAGGTGAACCCGACCAGGCCGTGCTCCCCGGGAGTCATCGCCGTGCCGAGCGAGGTGAGGCTGGTCGCCGTGGTCGACGGGACGCCGGCGACGCCGGGTTCGTTCAGCAGCGCTGCCAGGTACGGCGCGTGCTCGGCGTGCTCGGCCACCAGGCGGTGACCGAGGCCGTCGACGAGCAGGATCACGTACTGGCGGGCAGGCGGCAGCACCAGGTCGGTGTGGTGGAAGCCGACGTCCGCGCCCAGTGCCGTCGCCACCGCCGGGAGGATGTCCCCCAGGCTGCGGCCGCCGTACGCGGGCTCGACGAAGCCGGAGGCGCTCACCGGGTCACGCCGAGGTGCTGGCCGAGAGGCTCTCGGCGAAGGCCAGCAGCCGGTCCACCGACTCCTGACCATCGGCGGCCGAGCTCACCCGGAGGGAGAAGTCGTCGGAGGCCAGCACACCGGTGTACCCGTGGTCGGCCTCGCACTGCGGATCCGAGCAGGTGGCGGGCTCCAGGTCGACCCGGTTGATCCCGCCCCAGCCGATCGTCACGACGGCCTCGGCGGGGGCCGGCAGGGCAGCTGCGGTGACGGTGGCCGGGTTGGCGACCATCCGGTTCACGACCACGGACTTCACCTGGGACAGCTTCACCGCCTCGGTGGAGGTGGAGGTGTACGGCTCGGGCAGGAGGTCGTCCGGCGCGTGCTCGTCGGTGTGGCAGAGGATCAGGCGCGTCGGGGTCAGCACGACCACGGTGATGTGACGGCGCACCTCGTCGCGGTCGATGGTCGGCTCGTGGTGCACCAGGTAGGACACCACCGTCTCGCCGGCGATCGCCGCGTCGACCCCGGCACGCACGACCGCCGGGTAGTAGCCGCTCTTCTCGATGGCGGTCGCGAGATCGCCGGTCTGGTCCTCAGTCACGGGCGTCAGTGTGTCACGCCGCCCTCCCGGGCACCCGGTCAGGACGGCGCGACGACACCGTCGGGAATCGTGTCCCCTGGGTGCACGTTCATCCGCCGCGTGAACCAGTCCGAGCGCGGGTCCACGACGGGGAGGACCTGGATGGACGCGTCGAGCACCGCGACGCCGTCGGGAGTCGCGTGCACCAGGCTGAGGTCGACCGCGCAGACCTGCTGGAGGTCGTTCTTGAGCTGGGCGACCCGGCGGAACAGGTCCTCCACCGCCTCGACGTCGACGGGCTCGCTGCCCCGGTGGCCGAACAGCAACGGAGCGGCCTTGACCGAACGGACCGCCTCGTGGGCATCGAGCGCCGTGATCGGCGGGATCCGGTAGGCGAGGTCGCCGAGCAGCTCGGTGATGGCACCGGCCACCGAGAACGAGACCGCGGGCCCGAACAGGGGGTCCTCCAGGCCGTCCAGCTGCACCGGTACGCCGGGAGGTGCCGTCCGCATCACCACGAAGCCCGGGTCCTCGACGGTGGAGGCGATCTTGCTGAGCTCGTCGTAGGCGTGCGCCATCTCGTCGGCGTCCGCGATGTTGCGCCACACGTGCGCGAGGTCGGGCCGCTGCCGCAGCGGCTCGGCGGTGGCCTTGAGCACGACGTCCCACCCGAGGTCGGCCGCGGCCGCGACGGCCTCGCTCGCGCTGGTCACGGAGATCCGGTCCCACAGGTCGATGCCGTAGTAGCCGAGCAGCTCCTTGCACTCGGCGAAGGTCAGCTCGCGTCCGCGCGGGTTCTCGATGAGGAACTCGGTGAGCATCCGGGTCGCGGCGTCGAGGTCGATGTCCTCGAGCACCTCGTCCTCGTCCGGCTGGCGTGCCAGCCAGGCGCCGTACTCGACGACGCGGGAGAGAGCCCGGACGGCCTGCTCCACCGCCGGGTACGACGGCACCGAGCCGCGTCCGGCCGTGTTGCCGGCGAGGTCTGGGACGCGCAGCAGCTCGGGGACACCCTCGCGCCCGAGGAACGTCGCCACGATGGGCTTGTCGGACTGCTCGGAGACCGCGGCGAGCGCGTTGGCGACCTCGGCTCCCCCGGAGTTCAGCGGCGGGATGTAGATCGCGACGACACCGTCGACGTCGCGGGAGTCGATGAGCTTGTCGAGAGCCTCCTCGAAGTCCTCCGCGGTCGACTCGACGCCGAGGGCGACCTGCTGGGTGACCTGCAGACCGCTGGCTGCGGCGGCGTCCGAGGCGAGCAAGCCCAGGGCGTCGGAGTTGCCCACCACGCCGACCTTGGAGCCCCGCGGGAGCGGCTGGTGGGCGAGCAGCTGGGCGACGTCGAACATCTCGTCGAGGGTGTCGACCTGGATGACGCCCGCCTGTCGGAACATGGCGTCGACGGCCGCCTGGGGCGCCTCGATCGTGCGAACCACGTGGCCCATCGGCACACCCTGGGTGGTGCGGCCGGACCGGACCGCGATGACGGGCTTGCTGCGCGAGACGCGGCGGGCGATGCGCGAGAACTTGCGCGGGTTTCCGATCGACTCCAGGTAGAGCAGGACGACCTCGGTGGCCTCGTCCTCCTCCCAGTACTGCAGCAGGTCGTTGCCGGAGACGTCGGCACGGTTGCCGGCACTGACGAAGGTCGACAAGCCCAGGCCGCGGCCGCGGACCTTCTCGAGGATCGCGGACCCGAGCGCACCCGACTGGCAGAAGAAGCCGGCCCGGCCGCGCGGAGGCATCACCGGGGAGAGCGAGGCGTTCAACGACACGTCGACCGCGGTGTTGATCACGCCGAGCGCGTTCGGTCCGATCAGCCGCAGACCGTAGGACCGAGCCAGACCGGCCAGGCGACGCTGGCGATGCCGGCCCTCCTCACCCGTCTCGGCGAAACCGGAGGAGATCACGATCAGGCCGTGCACGCCCTTGGCCGCACAGTCCAGGACGACGTCCTGCACCGCGTCGGCCGGGACCGCGACGATCGCCACGTCGACGTCGCCGGGGATGTCCCCCACCCGCGCGTACGCCGGCATCCCGGCCACCGCCTCGGCCGTCGGGTTCACCACGTAGACGCGACCGGAGTAGTCGCCGAGCACCAGGTTGCGCACCAGGGCTGCACCGATGGTGTCCGAGCGACGGGAGGCACCGATGACCGCGACGCTGCGTGCCGAGAGGAACGCCTCGATCGAGGCTGCCTCGGCCCGGTGCTCGCGGGCGGCCATCACGCCCATCGCGGTCTCGGTCGGGTCGATGTTGAACTCGAGGTGCATGATCCCCTCGTCCCAGTCCCCGGCCACCTGGTAGCCCTGCTCGTGGAAGACCTGCAGCATCCGCTGGTTGTCCGGGAGCACCTCGGCGACGAACCGGTGCACGCCGCGCTCCCGCGCAGCCTGGGCCAGGTGCTCGAGCAGCTGCTGGCCGATGCCCCGGCCCTGGTGGGCGTCCTGCACCAGGAAGGCGACCTCGGCCTCGCCGGGCTCGAGCAGCTCGTAGCTGGCCACCGCGAGGATCTTCTCCGCGACGGTGAGCACGAAGGCGACCCGGGCGCGGTGGTCGACCTCGGTGAAGCGGCGCAGGTCGCGCTCGGACAGCGTCGGCATCGGCGCGAAGAACCGGAAGTACTTGGACTGGTCGGAGACGTCGGCGTAGAAGGTGACCAGGCCGTCGGAGTCCGACGGTGAGATCGGCCGGATGTGGGCCGTTCGCCCGTCCCGTAGCACGACGTCGGCCGCCCAGTGGGCGGGCCAGGTCTCCGCGGACCCGCCGGCCGCGGGGCTGGAGGAATCGGCCGCAGTCACACGAGCAATCTACCGGGCTCACGTAACGGACGTGTGACCAGATCGGCCAAGATCAGCGACCCGGTACGCGTGCCCCTGCACCGGATCGTCCGCCCCTGTTGGGAGAATGCGCCACATGGCTCGTCGTACCGCTGCTCCCCTGCCCGAAGACTTCGAAGAACACATCGTCGACATCGACGTCGGCGACGAGATGCGGGCCAGCTTCCTGGAGTACGCCTACTCGGTCATCTACGCCCGCGCCCTCCCCGACGCCCGCGACGGCCTCAAGCCGGTCCAGCGCCGGATCCTCTACGGCATGCACGACATGGGCCTGCGCCCCGACCGTGGACACGTGAAGTCCTCCCGCGTCGTCGGTGAGGTCATGGGACGGTTCCACCCGCACGGCGACACGGCGATCTACGACGCGCTGGTCCGTCAGGCGCAGTCGTGGTCACTGCGGGTGCCGACCATCGACGGCCACGGAAACTTCGGCTCGCCCGACGACCCGCCGGCAGCGATGCGGTACACGGAGTGCCGGATGTCCCCGGCGGCAGTCGCGATGACCGCCACCATCGACGAGGACACCGTCGACTTCCGCCCGAACTACGACGGGCGCGAGGTCGAGCCGTCCGTGCTGCCCGCCGCGATCCCGCACCTGGTGGTCAACGGCGCCGCCGGCATCGCGGTCGGCATGGCGACGAACATAGCGCCGCACAACCTGATCGAGACCATCCAGGCGCTCCGCCACCTGATCACCCACCCGAAGGCCGACCTGGACGCGCTGATGCGGTTCATCCCCGGCCCGGACCTGCCGACCGGCGGCAAGATCATCGGTCTGGACGGTATCCGGGACGCCTACGAGACCGGACGTGGTTCGTTCAAGATGCGCGCGACCACCCGGATCGAGTCGGTGAGCACCCGCCGCAA
This sequence comes from Marmoricola sp. OAE513, assembly GCF_040546585.1. Lineage (NCBI taxonomy): Bacteria > Bacillati > Actinomycetota > Actinomycetes > Propionibacteriales > Nocardioidaceae > Marmoricola > Marmoricola sp. OAE513. The sequence continues at coordinate 193,802 of NZ_JBEPOC010000001.1, forward strand.
GGGCATCGTCGTCACCGAGCTCCCCTACGGCGTCGGCACCGAGCGCGTCATCGAGGCGATCAAGAAGCTCGTCCAGTCCAAGAAGCTCCAGGGCATCGCGGACGTGAAGGACCTGACCGACCGGGAGAAGGGCCTGCGCCTGGTCATCGAGGTCAAGAACGGCTTCCACCCCGAGGCCCTGCTCGAGCAGCTCTTCAAGAGCACGCCGATGGAGGACTCGTTCGCCATCAACGCCGTCGCGCTCGTCGACGGTCAGCCCCGCACGCTGGGCCTCAAGGAGATGCTCGAGGTCTTCCTCGCGCACCGCTTCGACGTGGTCCGCCGGCGCTCGACGTTCCGCCGCGGCAAGGCCGCCGACCGGCTGCACCTGGTGGAGGGCCTGCTGCTCGCCATCCTCGACATCGACGAGGTCATCCAGCTGATCAGGGCCAGCGACAACGCCGAGGCCGCCCGTGAGCGGCTGATGACGGTCTTCGACCTCACCGAGATCCAGGCCAACTACATCCTCGACATGCCGCTGCGCCGGCTCACCAAGTTCTCCAAGCTCGAGCTCGACAAGGAGCGCGACGAGCTGGTCGCCGTGATCGCGGGTCTCGACGAGATCCTGGGTGATGAGAACCGGCTGCGGAAGGTCGTCTCCGAGGAGCTGGCCGAGGTCGCCAAGACCTACGGCACGCCACGTCGTACGGTCCTGCTGGAGTCCTCGGGCGTCGTCACGACGAGCTCGGCCACGCCGTTGGAGGTGGCCGACGACCCGTGCCACGTGTTCCTCTCCTCCAGCGGGCTGCTGGCGCGCACCACCGACGTCGAGCCGCTCGGCGACGCCGGCGAACGAGCCCGCCACGACGTCATCTCCTCGCACGTGACTGCCACGGCGCGGGGCGAGGTCGGCGTGCTGACCACCCACGGGCGCGTCCTCAAGCTGAACGTGCTGGACCTGCCGACCCTGCCGCGCACCGCGAACCACCCGAACCTGCAGGGCGGCGCTCCGGTCGGGGAGTTCCTGACCCTGGAGGCCGGCGAGCGCCCGCTCGGGCTCACCACCTTCGCGGCCGACTCCCCCGGGCTCGCGCTCGGCACGGCCCAGGGCGTGGTCAAGCGGGTGAAGCCGGAGTACCTGTCCAACAAGGACGACTGGGACGTCATCGCGCTGGCCGACGGCGACCAGGTCGTCGGAGCACTGGAGCTGCGGACCGGCACCGAGGAGCTCTGCTTCATCACCGACGACGCGCAGCTGCTGCACTTCGGCGCGGAGGCGGTCCGCCCGCAGGGACGCTCCGGCGGCGGCATCGCCGGCATCAAGCTCTCCGGCAACGCGAAGGCGGCCTGGTTCGGCGTGGTCGAAGGCCCCGCGGCCGAGGCCGTGGTGGTGACCGTCTCCGGAGCGAGCACCGCCCTGCCGGGCACCGAGTCCGGGATGGTCAAGGTGACCCCGTTCGTCGAGTACCCGGGCAAGGGCCGCGCGACCGGCGGCGTCCGGTGCCACCGGTTCCTCAAGGGCGAGGACACCCTGGTGTTCGCGTGGGCAGGACGGGCGCCGGCGCGAGCAGCTGCAGCCAGTGGCGCTCCGGTGGACCTGCCCGCTGCGGACGGCAAGCGGGACGGCTCCGGCGTGCCCGGCAGCCAGCCGATCACTGCGTGCGCCGGACCCGTGGCAGGCTAGGCGCATGACACTGAAGGCTCTGGGAGCCACCGTCCTGGTCGCGATGCTCGCCCTCACCGGCTGCGGCGGGGACGACTCGTCGGGCGGCGGCAAGCCGGTGGACGCGAAGACAGCGCTCGCCGGAGCGAAGAAGAGCTTCGACGACGCCTCCGGGGTGCACTTCACGATGTCGACCAAGGCGACGCCGAAGGGCGACGCCGTCCTCGGTGCCGACGGCAGCCTCACCGACCAACCGGCGTTCGACGGCAAGGTCAAGGTGGTCTACAAGGGCTTCGCCGCCGAGATCCCGGTGGTCTCGGTCGACGGGGACGTCTACGCCAAGCTCCCGTTCAGCGCCGCCTTCGCCAAGATCGACCCGGCCGAGTTCAGTGCGCCCGACCCCGCCGACTTCATCGACCCGAGCAAGGGCATCTCCGGGATCCTGCTCGAGCTCGGCGACGCGAAGCAGACGGACCGGACCCGCGAGGGCAAGGACATCGTCACCACCTACACCGGCACGGTCAGCGGCGAGCGGGTCGCGGGCATCATCCCGAGCGCCAGCAAGGACAGCGACTACCAGGCCGTCATCGGCATCGCCGACGACACGATCGTGACGCTGTCCATCACCGGGGACTTCTTCGACGGCGAGGACGCGGCCACCTTCAAGCTGGTCTTCGACAAGTACGGCGAGGTCGGCAAGATCAAGAAGCCGTGAGCACTGCGAACCGGTTCGCCGGCCCCCACGCGCTGCTCGGGCTGGCCGCGGTCGCGGTCGCCTTCGCGGCAGCCGACACCTACGTGGTGGTCCTCTCCCTCCCGGAGATGATGACCGCTGCCGGGCTGTCCGGCGAGGAGCTTCAGCGCGCGGCCCCGATCATCAGCGGGTTCCTCCTCGGCTACGTCGCGATGCTCCCGCTGATCGGTAGGATCGCCGACCTGCGCGGACGGTTGCCGGTGCTCACCGTCTCGCTCCTCGTCTTCGGTCTCGGCTCGCTGGTGACGGCGGCGGCGTACGACCTGCCGAGCCTGGTCACCGGACGCTTCCTCCAGGGCGTCGGCGGTGGCGGTCTCGTCCCGGTGACCCTCGCCCTGGTCGCCGACATCTACCCGGTGGAGCGTCGCGGAATCCCGCTCGGCGTGGTCGGGGCGGTCCAGGAGCTCGGGAGCGTGATCGGCCCCCTGTACGGCGCCGTGGTGCTCGCCTTCGGGACCTGGCGCGACATCTTCTGGATCAACCTGGCCGTCGGCCTCGTCCTCGCCGCCGGCATCTCGGCGCTGGGGCGCCGGCAAGCCGACGCTGATCACCCGCGGAGGCACGTCGACGCCATCGGGCTCGCACTCGCTGCCGCGTGGATCGCCGCGCTGCTCCTGGTCATGCTCCAACCTGACGCCCTGATCACCTCGGTCGACTGGGGCGGCCCGTTCGTGCCGTTCGGCGACGACGGGATCGCCGGCTCGATCTGGGCCTCGCAGGTCGGGCTCGTCGCGATCGGCCTCGGCGTGCTGCTGATCGGGTGGCTGACGCTCGGACGCCGGCCGTTCTTCGACGTACGGGACTGGTGGTCGACGGTCCGCCAGGCCGACCTGCTCGGGGCACTGCTGCTCGCCGTCGCGCTCGGCGGGGTGATCCTGGCGTTCGCCACCGCGAACCCCGAGGTCCAGGTCTTCTCCGACCAGGGCCCCTTCTACCTGGCTGCCTCAGCCGCAGCGGCTGCCGGGTTCGCGGTCCACCAGCGCCACGCCGCCGCTCCCCTGATCCCGCGGGGCGCCTTCGCCGCCCTGCCGGCCATCGGGTCGTTGCTGGTCAGCTTCTTCATCGGCGCGGCGCTCATCGCCGCTCTGGTCGACATCCCGGTCTTCGCCCGCCTGACGATCTACGGCGACTCCCAGGTCAAGGCCGCCCTGGTGCTGGTCGAGCTGCTCGTGGCCCTGCCGGTCGGGGCTCTGGTCGGCGGGTACCTGACCCGCGCGTTCCCGGCGACGCTGATCACCGCCGGGGGCATGGTCTGCGCGGCCGTCGGCTTCGGCCTGATGAGCCGGTGGGGCGAGGACGCCCTGGAGAACCATCTCGCCACCGGCGCCGTCCTCGCGCTCACCGGCTTGGGCTTCGGGCTCGCGCTGGCTCCCGTCAACGCGGCGCTGCTCGCCAGCACCGACGCCGCCGTCCACGGCGTCACCAGCGCCATGCTCGTGGTGAGCCGGATGGTCGGCATGCTGATCGGGATCTCTGCCCTGACAACGATCGGCCTGCGCCGCTACTACGCGGTCGCCCAGAGCGTCGACGAGGTCTGCGGGGAGGGCAGGGGCCTGTGCGACAAGTACCAGGACCAGCTCGGGGACGCCGGCATCGCCCAGCTGCACGCGATCTTCGTCGGCGCCGGCATCAGCGCGGTCGTCGCCGGGCTCCTGGCGCTGGTCCTCTTCCGCGGAGCGCAGACGCGGAACGCGGACACCCCCCTGGTTGGATGGGGGGCGTGAGCACCGAGGCGCTCGAAGCGCTCCCCTGCACCGAGGCCACCACCGCGGCCGGCGAGGCCCTGATCGGCTCCGCCCCCGGTGCGATCGCCTGGGTGTGCCTGGAGCAGAACGGGCCGTGGGGAGCGAAGGCGTGGACCGATTCGCACCTCGACGCCGAGCTGGGCGCCCGGATCGAGACCGTGGCGGGCGCGCACGGAGTACGGCCCTCCCTGATCCGGCGCCCCGGCCGCACCGCCGACACCGGAGCCGACGAACGCGCCGTGCTGATCGGCTACACCCACCCGGACGGGTCCTGGCTGCTGACCGGCACGATCAGCTCCCCGGCGGTCCTCCTCGACCTCGACTGGGCCTCTGTCGCCGCTGGTGACCTGGCGGCAGTGCACGGCTCCGTGCCGTCGCTGGAGCCGACCACCGAGTCACACCTGCTGGTGTGCACCAACGGCACCCGGGACACCTGTTGCGCCCGGCTCGGGCGACCGGTCGCGGCGCACGCCCAGGCGTCGTACCCGGAGCGGGTCTGGGAGGTCACGCACACCTCGGGGCACCGGTTCGCGCCAACCACGGTGTTGCTGCCGTCCGGGACCCTGCACGGAAGGGTCCTCGACGCGACCCCGCTGCTCGCCGCGGCGGACCGCGGCGAGCTCGAGCTGACCGGTTACCGTGGCCGTTCGACCTGGTCGGCCGGCGCCCAGGTCGCCGAGGACCACGTACGCCGCACAGAGGGCATCCTCGGGATCGACGACCTCGTCGTGGTCCCCGACGTCGACGCCTGGACCGTCGAGCACCGCGACGGTCGTCGCTGGTGGGTGGCGGTGCGGTCGTACGAGTCGGGCGAGACCCGGCCCGAGTCCTGCGGCAAGGTCGCCAAGCCGGTCCGGCTGTTCGAGGCTCGGACCGTCAGCAGGTCCTGAGGCCGGTCAGCTCGGGACCGGCACGACCAGCGGGGTCGGGTTGGGGGTGGTGGTGCCCGCCGTGGGCGCCCCCTGGCCGATGACGCCGCTGTTGCCCAGCTGACCGAACTCGTTCAGGCCCCAGCAGAACACCTGGTTGGCGTTGTTGCGCGCGCAGGTGGACTGGCCGCCGCCGTCGACGGTGGCCCACGTGCCCGCACCGACCTTCGCCGGAGTCGCGTTCGCCGTGGTGTTGGCAGCCTTGCCGAGCTGGCCGCTCTGGTTGCGACCCCAGCAGAAGACCGTGTTGTCGGTCGTCGTCGCGCAGGTGTGGTCTCCTCCCGCGGAGACCTGCTTCCACGTCGTGCCGCTCACAGCCGACGGGGTCGGGTTCTCGTCGAACGGCGACTCGGAGGCCGCCTTGCCGAGCTCGCCCCACCCGTTCTGGCCCCAGCAGGACAGCGTGTTGGTGGTCGTGGTCGCGCAGGTGTGGAACTCGCCCGCCGAGACGCTCGCCCACGTCGTGCCCGCGACCTGCAGCGGAATCGCATTGGGGTCGCCGGACCCGGCGTTGGTCGCGTTGCCCAGCTGCCCGAGGGTGTTGGAGCCCCAGCACTTCAAGGTGCCGCCGGACTGAACGGCGCACGCGTGGTCGGCGCCCACCGTGACCGAGGTGGGCGAGGTGACGCCGGCCACCGTCGTCGGCGTCGGGTTCGGGGTCAGCGAGCCCGAGTTCGCGGCGCTGCCGAGCTGACCGGCGTAGTTCAGGCCCCAGCAGGAAGCGTTGCCCGCAACGATGCCGCAGGCAGACTCACCGCCGGCGGCGACGCTGGTCCAGGTGCTCGCAGCACCGACCTGGGTGGGCGTCGGGTGCGGCGCCTGCAGGTCGGCATTCGGCGCCACACCGATCTGTCCGTAGGTGTCGCGTCCCCAGCACCACAGCGTTCCGGGCTCCTGGATGCCGCAGGTGAACCCGTCTCCGACGGAGACGCTCATCCACGTCGCCGACCCGACCCGCGTCGGGGTGGCGTAGGCGTTGCCCGTCTCCACTCCGGTCGGGTTGCCGAGCTGGCCGTACCGGTTCTGGCCCCAGCAGTACAGCGACTTGTCCGTGCCGATCGCGCAGGTGTGCACCTCCCCCGCACTGACGGCTGCCCAGCCGGCGGGTGGCGCCGCCGGCTTCGCGGAGGCGGGAGTCGACTTCGCGGACTCGTTGCCGCTGGTGTCGATGCTGGTGACAAAGAAGTAGTAGGTGGTGCCGTTGCTCAGCCCGCTCACCGGGAGGGTGAGCTCGGTGACCGGGTTCGGCGTGAGCAGGACCGGGTTCGCGTCGCCGGCGCTGGCACCGCGGTAGACCTTGTAGCCGGCGAGGTCGGCGGCCGAGACGGCCGACCAGCTGACCTGGGCGGTGCCGCTTCCGGCGGATGCCTGGACGCCGCCCGGGACCGGCGGCGGGGTCGTGTCGGCACCGGGCTGGGGCGTGGCGGACGCAGGCGTCGACTTGCCGGACTCGTTGCCGGCGTTGTCCACGCTGGTCACGAAGAAGTAGTAGGTGGTGCCGTTGTTCAGCCCGGACGCCGCAAACGAGGTCGCGGTGATAGCCGAAGGCGTCAGCAGCGTCGGGTTGGGGTCGGCAGCACTCGTGCCGCGGTAGACCTTGTAGCCCTTGAGATCGCTCGCTGCGACCGCGCTCCACGAGACCTGGGCGCTCGCAGTTCCAGCCTCCGCCGTGACCCCTGTCGGGACAGCAGGCGGCGTGGTGTCGGCCGGTTCCACCGGCTTCGCGCTCGCCTTCGTCGAGAACGCGGACTCGTCACCGGCCTTCACGCTCGTGACGGCGAAGTAGTAGGTGACGCCGTTCGTCAGCGCCGTCGCGTTGTAGCTCGTCGCGCTGATCGGGTTCGAGGTGAGCTTCGTCCACGCGGCCGGTGACGCGTTGGGGTCCGTCGAGCTGTAGACGTTGTAGCCGGTGAGTCCGGGCGTGGTCACGGCGTTCCAGCTCAGAGCCGCACTGGCGTTGCCGGGCGTCGCCTGGAGGTTCGTGGGGACGGGGAGCGACACGGTCACCTCGACCGGAGCGGAGGACACCGCAGGCGCGCCGTCCGAGGCCAGGGCGGTGACGCGGAACGTGAAGGTGCCGGGGGTCTTCAGCGTCATCGGGAAGTTCACGACGCCCGCGGAGGTCTGGAACCGCTGCGGCGTCACCGCGACCCAGGAGCTCCCGTTCGGCTTCTGCACCACGACGGCCCGACCGATCCGGGCCGGCTCGAACTTGCCGCTGATCGTGAACGAGGCGTCCTGGTTGACGACGGACGGCGCGGTGACGGTGGCCTTCTGGCCGACCGTCAGCACGCTGCGACCACCGGAGACGAGCTTGCCGTACTTCTTGCCCTTGATCTTGGTCTTCGGGGCGAGCACGCGCAGGACCGTCCTGGACCCGGCCTTGGTCGGCGGCTTGTAGCCGAACTTGTACGCGCCCTTGCTCGTCGTCTGGCTGCGGACGACGGTCACCCAGGTCTTCCCGGACTGACGCTGGAGGACGACCTTGCGCACCTTCTTCTCACCGATCGTCCCGCCGACGTTGATCGACTCACCGCCGATCACGGAGCCACGCGAGAGCGTGATCGAGACGGCAGCGTTGGCCGCGGAGATCGGGACCAGCCCGAGGAGCGCGACCAGGGCCACGAGGATGACGGCCTTGGTAGACCTAGAGAGCCCGGACATCGGCTGACCTTCCCGAAACGACGACGACAGCACCACCCTGCCGCCTGAGTTCCCAGACTGACAAGTTCTGGAGGTCACCGGGTGCGGTGACCGCCTCTTGGACAGCGCGATGTCGACCGGTTCCGTTACTCCACTAACCTGCAGGCGTGAGTTCAGACTTCGACGACCTGCTTGCCGCGAACCGCGAGTTCGCCGCCCACTTCGATCTCGCCGGCTTCGACGGCGTCGCCCATGCCGGGGTCGCCCTCGTGACCTGCATGGACTCCCGGATCAGTCCGCTGCACATGATCGGCCTGAAGCCGGGCGACGCCAAGATCTTCCGCAACCCCGGAGGTCGCGTCACCGAGGCCGCCCTCGAGGCACTCGTGCTCGGTGTGCACCTGCTCAAGGTCCAGCGCATCCTGGTCATCCCGCACACCCGCTGCGCGATGGCGTCGGCCACCGAGGACCAGCTGCACGAGCGCGTGACCGCGTCGGCCGGTCAGGACTCGACGTGGCAGCCGTTCCACGTGATCGCCGACCAGGCGGCCGCGCTGCGGCACGACGTCGCCAAGGTGAAGTCGCACCCGCTGATCCCCGACACCGTGCCGGTCGGCGGCTTCCTGTACGACGTCGACTCCGGTCTGCTCGACCAGATCGTCTGAGCCGGGTCTAACCAGCCCGACCCAGGCGCTCGGCGCACGCGGACAGCTCGTCGCGCGCCCGGTCCAGGTCGGTCGTGTCCGACATCGCCAGCACGACCCGGGTTGCTCCTGCCTGCGCGAGGCGCTCCACCTTGCCCTCGTCGATCCGGGTCACGAGGTGGCCCAGCGAGAGCTCGAGCGCCTCGGGGTCCCGTCCGGCCTCCTCGGCGCTGCTGGCCATCAGGCGACGGAGCTCGACCAGCTCCTCCCCGGCGACGCCGAGCGGTTGCAAGCCGTCCCCCAAGCGTCCCGCTCGCCGCGCCGCAGCCCGGGTGTGGCCCCCGACGTGGATCGGGATCGAGCGCTCACCGGGCGCCGGCCGGCAGACCGCGTGGGCGAAGGAGAAGAACTCCCCCTCGTGCGTCGTCGGCTCGCCGCTCCACAGGGCGCGGAGCACCTCGATCTGCTCGTCGGCGCGACGCCCGCGGGTCTCGAAGTCGACACCGCACGCTTCCACTTCCTCGCGCATCCAGCCCATCCCGACGCAGAGCCGGAACCGACCGCCGGAGAGCGCGTCCAGGGTCGCGATCCGCTTGGCCAGCACGACCGGGTGGTGGTTCGGCAGGACCAGGACCCCGGTGGCCAGCCCGAGGGTCGTCGTCGCACCGGCGAGGAACGAGAGCAGCTCCAGCGGGTCCGGGACCGGGCAGTCCGCCGCCAGCTCGACGCGGCCCGACGCGTCGTACGGGTAGATCGAGGAGTACTCCGAGAGCATCACCGCGTGCTCGACCGCGACGAGCGAGCCGAAGCCGCAGGCCTCGACGTGCTGGGCGAACGGAACCATCCAGGCGGGGTCAGCGGTCGTGGTCGCGCCGACCGGAGCGATGACGTCGAATTCCATGGGCCGACCGTAGCGGTCTGCGCCCGCGTTCAGCGGGCGTTCGTCGGGTCGAACGGCAGCACCTTGAAGACCGGCCGGGACTCGACGAGCACGAGGGTCAGCGAGCGACGGGTGAACCGCCAACCGTCGTCGGTGCGCGCGCAGCGGTCGTCGTACACGAGGTGCCAGACCCAGGTCAGCGGTTCGGGTCCCGCCTCGACGTGGTGGGCGATCGCCGTCGTACGGCCGGAGGCGCCGTCGCCGTCTGCCTGCCAGACGCTGCCGGTCAGGTGATGCACGGTGCGGGCGAACCGGCCGATGCGGCTGACCGTCTCGCGGATCGCGTCCCGCCCTGCCCGGTCGACGACCGGCTCCATCGAGTGCGGCGGATCGGGGGTGACCAGGACGCCCCCGAGCGTGAACTGCTCGGCGACGCCGTCCCAGTCGCGGCTGTCGGCCGCGGCGGCGTACCGGGCGGTGAGCTCGACCAGGTCCAACCGGTCGGCCGGGGTCAACGCGCTCACGCCTGCTCCCCGGTGAGGTCGCCGGCGAGCTTGGGGGCCCAGATCACCTTGCCGAGGAAGCGATCAGCCTCGGCGTGCGTGGCCAGCCACGCGATGACCGTGCCGGACGCCGCCGGGTCCGCGGACGGGAAACCCCCGGTCTCGCCGATGTTCTCCGCTCCGCCGCGCACTCGACCCGACTCGGTGACGACGAAGCCGGGGTCGACGTTGAAGGCACGGATCCCGCGCTCGCGGTACTCGGCGTTCACGGCACCGGCGATCCGGCCGAACGCCGCCTTGGACGAGGAGTAACCGAGACCCCAGCCACCCGCCGCCGGACCTGCCGGCGGGTCGTACGTGGCCGAGCTGGACGCCATGTTCACGATCGTGCCCCGACCACGCTCGGCCATCGGCGCGAGGACGGCGCGGGTGAGCGCGAGCTGGTGCAGGAAGTTGCCCTCCCAGCTCCGCCGCAACGAGTCCTCGGTCAGGTCGTCGAAGGACTGCTGAGGCTGGTGCACGAAGGCGTTGTTCACCAGCAGGTCCAACGGCCCCCAGGCCTCGTGCACCTGCGCAGCGGCCGCCAGCACGCTGGCCCGGTCGGTGAGGTCCATCGGCACGGCCAAGCACGCGGCGCCCGCAGCACGTACCTGCTCCGCCGTCGACTCCAGGCTCCCGGGTACGGCGAGCAGCTCGGTGTCCGCGCCGCTGACACGCGGCGCGACCGTGCCCTCCCCCTCGGCGACGGTGCGTCCCGAGACCGCGACGTCGAAGCCGGAGCGCGCCAGGACGAGCGCGGTCTGCAGACCGATCCCCCGGGTCGCCCCGGTCACGAGCGCCGTCGGGCGCGAGGAGGAGTTCATGCCTGCAGTCAACCGCTCTGTTGCTCAGACGAGCAGGGGGTTCACCAGCGGGTAGTAGCCGGACGCGTGCCCGGTCTTGTTCGGGTGGTAGCTGTCCGAGACCGGGTTGGACAGGCCGTTGAGCCACTCCGGGCTGTCGCAGACCGCGTGCCCGACGAACCGGCTCGTCGGGTTGGCGAAAGTGAAGCCCTTGCTCGAGGCCTGCGCCGAGATCTTGGAGTTGATCAGGTCGGCCATCGCGTTGAGGCGGGTCTCCTCGGCCGGGCTGAAGAACGTCCCGGCGTTGCAGTCCTCGCCGTTGAAGATCCGCGGGTAGCCGACCACGACCACCTTGGCGTTCGGCGCCTTCGACTTGATGCTCGCGTACAGCGTCGAGAGCGAACTGGGGAGGGTGCCGTTGATGTAGGACTGCGCGGTGTCGATCTTGCCGTCGCAATTGCTGGCCCACCCTGGCTTCGCGCACTCGGTCAGCACCGAGGAGAAACCCGCGTCGTTGCCACCGACCGAGATCGTCACGAAGCGGGTCGTGCTGGACAGCGCGCTCAGCTGCGTGCTGGTGACGTCGGAGACCTTCGCTCCCGAACAGGCCTTGAACGTGAGCGCGTAGCCGCGGTTCGCCGCGATCAGCGACGGGTACGCCAACGTCGAGCGCTGGCAGGACGTGCCGTCGCTGATGTAGCTGCGGGTGCCGACCCCCGAGGCGTAGGAGTCGCCGAGCGCGACGTACGACGCCCCGGCCGCGTGCGCCGGTTGCGCCACCAGCAAGGCGGTGACCAGCAGTGAGAACGAGGCCAGTGCGGCCAGGACGGCAGAACGGGTGCGGTGAGTCATCCGAGGTCTCCTAGTGCCCGAGGGATCACCCCACGTGACCCGGATCACACTCAAGCGCGTCGAGGCGGCGGTGTCCAGCACCGGTCGTGCGACGCTGGGTCGATGGCAGCCAGCCCTGAGGCCCGACGCAACCTCGTCCACCCGGGAGTCGTCCTGCTCAACCTGGTCCTGGCGATCGCGATCGCGACGGTGATCAGCTTCCAGTTCCTCGTCTGGTCGGCGACTGACACGCAACCACCGCAGTGCGCGAACAAGTACGGCAACGAGGTCAGCTGCTCGCTCGAAGATTCCTCGAACGGGATCTACCTGGCGACCATCGTCGGGATCTTCGTGTTGCTCTGCGTGGCCGCGGTCCTCGTACGACGTCGCCGCAGCAACCGCATCTCGTAGCGCAGGAACCACACCAGCATGAACGCCGTGCTGACCTGGTTGAACGCGTGCAGCGCCCACAGCGGTCCGGCCGGCAGGCTGAACACGTAGACCGACTGCACCACGTTTCCCACGTTGGCCAGGACCAGGTTTCCCAGGCTGTACGACGACAGGTCCCGGGTCCGCAGCGCCTTGCCGAGCATCGGCAGCGTGCTCGACGCGAAGATTACCGTCGCGGCGATCCCGGCGAGCACGGGCAGACTGGTCACGTTCATGCTTCCACGCTAGGAAGCGCGCACGGGTCGCCTCATCGGGCGAACGACCCATCCTCCGATGGGCGCGTATGGGTCATGAGTCTTGGTCGGTCGCGTCACCCGAGAACGAACAGGTTCAGCGAGGAGCTCACACGTCGATCGCGTCCTGATCAACTTCGTACGCCCCGGCCACGATGAAGTCCTTGCGCGGCGCGACGTCCGAACCCATCAGCAGCTCGAACACCTCCGCCGCGCGCGCAGCGTCGTCCGCAGTGATCCGGCGCAGGGTCCGTTGGCGCGGGTCCATGGTGGTCTCGGCCAGCTGGTCGGCGTCCATCTCGCCCAGACCCTTGTAGCGCTGCACCGGGTCCTTCCAGCGGACGCCCTTCTTGGTGAGCTCGGCGAGCTTCCGCTGCAGCTCGGGGTCGGAGTACGTGTAGACGTACTTGTCCATGCCCTTCTTCGGGTTGGACAGCTCGATGCGGTGCAACGGCGGTACGGCGGTGAAGACCCGGCCCTGGGTGACCAGGTCGGGCATGTACTTGAAGAACAGCGTCGCGAGCAGGCAGCGGATGTGCGCGCCGTCGGAGTCGGCGTCGGCCATGAAGATGATCCGGCCGTACCGCGCGGCGTCGACGTCGAACGTCCGACCCGATCCCGCGCCGACCACCTGGATGATCGAGGCGCACTCGGTGTTCTTGAGGACGTCGGCGACCTGGGCCTTCTGGACGTTCAGGATCTTGCCGCGGATCGGCAGCAGCGCCTGGAACTCGGAGTTGCGCGCGAGCTTCGCCGTGCCGAGTGCGGAGTCACCCTCGACGATGAAGAGCTCGGACCGCTCGACGTCGTTGGAGCGGCAGTCGGCCAGCTTGGCCGGCAGCGCCGAGGACTCCAGGGCGTTCTTGCGGCGCTGGGTGTCGCGCTGCTGCCGTGCGACCAGCCGGGTCTTGGCAGCGCCGGCGACCTTCTCCATCACGAGCTTGGCCTGGGCCTTCTCGACGCGCTTGGTCGAGGTCAGGAACTTCTTGAGCTCGGTCGCGACGACCTTGCGGACCACCGACCGGGCGGCCGGCGTACCGAGCACCTCCTTGGTCTGGCCCTCGAACTGCGGCTCGGCGAGCCGGACGGTGACGACGGCGGTCATGCCCTCGAGGACGTCGTCCTTGATCACGTCGGCGTCGTTGACCTTGAGCACCCGCCCGGCGCGCATCGCGTCGTTGAAGGTCTTGGTCAGCGCGGTCTCGAAGCCGGAGACGTGGGTGCCGCCCTTGGGGGTGGCGATCACGTTCACGAACGAGCGCATCTCGGTCTCGTAGCTGGTCGTCCAGCGCACCGCGACGTCGACGGTCAGCTCGCGCTCGACGTCCTGCGGAGTCATGTGGCCCTTGTCGTCGAGCAGCGGGACCGTCTCGGTGAACGTGTCCGCACCCTGCAGCCGCAGGACGTCGGTCACCGGCTCGCCCTCGGAGAGGAACTCGGCGAACTCCGAGATGCCGCCGGCGTGCTTGAAGCTCTCGACGACAGGCTCGGCACCACGCTCGTCGCGGATGACCAGCTCGAGGCCGGGGACGATGAAGGAGGTCTGGCGGGCGCGGCCGATGAGCCCCTCCAGCTCGAACTTCGCGTCCTTGGTGAAGACCTGCTTGTCGGGCCAGAAGCGGATCCGGCTGCCGGACTTGCCCTTCGCAACCCGCGCTCCCTTGCGGGACAGACCAGACCCCGGGATGAAGTCCGCCGTCGGGCCGTCTCCGGCGAAGGTGCCCGGTACGCCGCGCTGGAAGCTCATGCCCTGGACCGCCGGCGACCGCTCGACGTCGATGTCCATCCGCGAGGACAGCGCGTTCACCACCGAGAGACCGACACCGTGCAGGCCACCGGTCGCGGTGTAGGAACCGCCCCCGAACTTGCCGCCGGCATGCAGCTTGGTGGCCACCACCTCGACCCCGGGGAGGCCCGTCTTGGGCTCCTTGTCGGTGGGGATGCCGCGACCGTTGTCGTGCACCTCGACCGAGCCGTCGGGGTGCAGGATGACCTCGACCTTGTCGGCCGCGCCTGCCAACGCCTCGTCCACGCCGTTGTCGATGATCTCCCAGAGGCAGTGCATCAGACCGCGGGTGTCGGTCGATCCGATGTACATGCCGGGGCGCTTGCGAACCGCCTCCAGACCCTCGAGAACGAGCAGGTGCTGGGCGTTGTAGGTGTTGTCGGCCATCTCACCGGAAAACCTACAAGGTCACGAACCTACAAATTCCGCGCAACACCGAGGCGTTGCTGCCGATGATTGTTGGTGAGGTGGGTAACACTCGTCACAACCTCTCGTCTCGCGAGTAGAAAAGGGCCGAGAGGGAAGTAAACGGCATGGTTTGATGTTGAGCCCGATGAGACTCAATGGCGAGGAACTTCTCAGCACTCCCCCGAGTTGAACAGGCACCGGCAGAAGGAAAGAGAGGCCAACGTGACTACTGCGACAGCCCCGAGTGAGACCCCGTTGACGGCGGTCGACCGTTGTGACCGTTGCGGCGCGCAGGCGTACCTCCGGGTATCCCTCCAGGCCGGCGGCGAGCTTCTCTTCTGCGCCCACCACGCGCGCGAGCACGGCGACAAGCTTCGTGAGATCGCGTCGCACGTGCACGACGAGACGGCCAAGCTGGCAGCAACGCCCGCGAGCGCCGCGGACGACGAGAGCTGACAGCTCCGCTCAGCTGATGCGATGCCCCGGTCCTCGACCGGGGCATCGTGCTTTCTCCGCTGGTCCGCCTGCCCTCCCCGACTGAGAGACTTCCGCCGTGGACTCGCTCGACGCCTTCTTCCTCCTGGGAATCGCCCTGGGCTTCGTCGGCATCCTGCTGCCGTTCATGCCGGGATCGATCCTGATCGCCTTCTCCGTGCTGTTCTGGGCCGTCCTGGTCGACGAGCCCGCGGCGTGGGGTGCCTTCGCCGGGAGCCTGGCATTCCTCGTCGCCGGCTCCGTGGTCAAGTACCTGCTGCCAGGCAAGCGGCTCAAGGACAGCGGTGTCCCGACCAGCACCCTGCTGCTCGGAGGCGCCCTGGGGCTCGTCGGGTTCTTCGTTCTCCCCGTGATCGGCCTCCCGATCGGGTTCGTGCTCGGCATCTACCTCTCCGAGCGTGGGAGGGTCCCGCAGGAGTCGGCCTGGCCCGCGACCAAGGCAGCGCTCAAGGCGGTCGGCCTCTCGATCCTGATCGAGCTGGTCTTCGCCGTCCTGGCGACCGGGGCCTGGCTGGTCGGCGTGTTCGCGACGTGACCGTCGCTCTCGCGCTCGTCGCTGCCGTCCTCTACGGCCTGTCGGACTTCATCGGCGGGGTCGCGTCGCGGCGTACCTCCGTGTGGCCGATCGGATTCCTGGCCTGCGTCGGCGGTACGGCGGGCGCCGTCGTGATCGCGCTGTTCGACCCCGGCGACCCGACCCGGCCCGACGTGCTGTGGGGCCTTCTCGCCGGTCTCGGCAGCGGCACCGGCACGGCGTTCCTCTACCGCGGCCTGGCGTCGGGTCGGATGGGCGTCGTCGCGCCGGTCTCCGGACTCGGCGCCGTCCTGATCCCCCTGGCCGTCGGCGTCCTCGGAGGCGAGCGCCCCGGGTGGATCGGTTGGATCGGCATCGTCCTGGCCCTGCCCGGCATCTGGTTCGTCTCCCGCGAGGAGACCGCCGCGGCTGACGAGGGGGCCCGCAGCGGACTGCTCGACGGCGTCCTGGCGGGCGTGGGCTTCGGGTTGTTGTTCGCCGCACTCGGACAGGTCGGCGACGACGCCGGGTACTGGCCGCTGGCCGGTGCCCAGGCGATGTCGATCGCCTCGCTCGTGGTCGCTGCACTGCTGCTGGGCGGCAACCCGGTCCCCCGCGCTCGCGCCGACCTGTGGGGGCTCCTGCCCGGCTTGCTGGCCACCTGCGCCGTGCTGTTCTTCATCCTGGCCACCAACGAGGGCCTGCTCAGCATCGCGGCAGTGATCACCTCGCTCTACCCGGCATTCACGGTGCTGCTGGCGATCGCGGTGCTGCGGGAGCGTGTGCACCGCACCCAGGCGTTCGGGTTGCTGCTGTGCACCGCCTCGGTCGTCTTCGTGTCGCTTCCTTGAGCCGCCCGACACACCCGCCACGACAGTTTGGACAGTTGTCTAAATAATCTAGGAACCTGTTCTACAGTCGGCGCATGACGCTTCAGATCGACGACGCAAACCGGGTCCGCACCCTCATCCTGGACCGGCCGGACGCGCTCAACGCCTTCAACGAAGCCCTGTACGACGCCACCGCGCAAGCGCTCCTCGACGCCGCCGCGGACCCGTCCGTCGCCGTGGTGCTGCTGACCGGTGCCGGGCGTGCGTTCAGCGCGGGCACCGACCTGCTCGAGATGCACCAGCTCGCCACCAACCCGGACTTCGAGCGGGGCGAGCACGGCTTCCTCGGCCTGCTGGATGCGCTCGTCGCGTTTCCCAAGCCACTGGTCTGCGCGGTCAACGGCTTGGGCCTCGGCATCGGCGCGACCATCCTCGGGTTCGCCGACCTCGCCTTCATGTCGACCACCGCCAAGCTGAAGTGCCCGTTCACCAGCCTCGGCGTCGCCCCCGAAGCGGCCTCCAGCCTGCTGTTCCCGCAGCTGGTCGGACGCCAGAACGCCGCCTGGATGCTGCTCTCCGCGGAGTGGGTCAGCGCCGCCGAGGCCAAGGACATGGGCCTGGTCTGGCGGGTCTGCGAACCCGAGGACCTGCTGCCGGAGGCGCGCAAGCACGCTGAGCTCCTCGCCGCCCGCCCGATCTCCAGCCTGGTCGCGGTCAAGCGCACGATGACCGAACCGATCCGCGCCGAGATCGCCGCCGCCCGCGAGCGTGAGAACGCCTGCTTTGCCGAGCTCATGGGCGGCCCGGCCAACATCGAGGCGCTCACGGCGTTCGCCGAGGGCCGCCAGCCCGACTTCACCAGCCTCCCGGAAGGGTGGTGACCCCGGTGGGCACCGAGTTCAACCTCGCGCAGGTCTTCTCGACCGTCGCTGCCGTCGTCCCCGACCAGGAGGCCCTGGTCTGGCGCGACCGCAGGCTCACCTACGGCGTCATGGACGCGCGCATCTCCGGTGTCGCCCACTACCTGGCGTCCCAGGGCATCGGACGGCACACCTCCCGCGCCGACCTCGCAGGTCACGAGATCGGCCAGGACACCGTCGGGCTCTACCTCCGCAACGGCAACGAGTACCCGGAGGCGATGCTCGCGGCGTACCGGGCCGGCGGGGCGGCGTTCAACATCAACTACATGTACGTCGAGGAGGAGCTGATCTACCTCCTCAACGACGCCGCACCCACCGCGCTCGTCTTCCATGCCGAGTTCGCGCCCCGGGTCGCGGCGCTGCTGGACAAGGTGCCCTCGCTGCGGGTGCTGATCCAGGTCGCCGACGAGACCGGCAACGCCCTGCTGCCCGGCGCCGTGGACTACGAGACCGTCGTGAGCACCCCCGCCGTACCGCTGCCCGAGCCGCTCGGCGAGGACGCCTTCCTGCTCTACACCGGCGGCACCACCGGCATGCCCAAGGGTGTGATCTGGCGCCAGCACGACATCTATGTCGCCGCCATGGGCGGACGGCCGTTCGGTTCTCCCGACCCGTTCACGTCGTACGACGAGATCGCCGAGGCGGCGCGCAACGCCGGCGGCGGCATCCGGCTGCTGATGACCGCGCCGTTCATGCACGGGGCTGCCCAGTGGTCGACCTTCCACATGTTCACCGGTGGCGGTCGCGTCGTGCTGCCGGACAACATCATGAACATGGACGCCGTCGACTGGCTGCGCACCACCGAGCGCGAGGGCGTGATGAGCATCCCCGTCGTCGGCGACGCGATGGCCCGCCCCCTGATCGACGAGATCGAGCGCGGCGACTACGACCTCTCCGGACTCGCCGCGATCAACAACGGTGGCGCCCCGATCTCCCCCACCGTGCGGCACCGGATCCACGAGGCGCTGCCGAACATCCTCATCCTCGACGCGGTCGGCTCTTCGGAGACCGGCATCCAGATGAACCACTACTCCGCAGCCGGCGCCGAGGCGGAGACCGCGGTCTTCAACCCGGAGGCCGACACGACCGTGGTCGACGACGCACGCAGCCGGGCGCTCACGCCGGGCGAGGGTGGCGGCTGGCTGGCGCGGCGCGGCCTGGTGCCGCTGGGCTACCTGGGCGACGCCGAGAAGACCGCGCGAACCTTCCCGGTCATCGACGGCGTCCGCTACTCGGTGCCCGGTGACCGTGCCGAGCTGCTCGAGGACGGTCGGATCCGGCTGCTCGGGCGCGATGCGGTCACCATCAACTCCGGTGGCGAGAAGATCTTCGCCGAGGAGGTCGAGCGGGCGCTGGCCGCGCACCCCGACATCAGCGACGTCATCGTCGCCGGGCGCCCCTCGGAGCGCTGGGGCAGCGAGGTCGTCGCGATCGTCGCTCTCCGCGAGGGCAGCACGGCCACCGACGAGGAGCTGATCGCCGAGGCAGCCCACCACGTGGCCCGGTACAAGCTGCCGAAGGCCATCGTCCGCCGCCCCTCGATCGCACGGTCGCCGTCCGGGAAGGCCGACTACAGGTGGGCGAAGGAGCAGGCCGCAGCCGACTAGGCAGAGGACCTTGGTCTCCAAACGGACGACCCCTTCGCGCTACAGACCCGACCCGTCCGCGGGCCTAGCGTGAGCACCAGGGAGGAACCGAGCGAGCGCGTTCTCCCGGACGCGCCCACCTCGCCCAGCGCCCCGCACGGCATGCCCAGGCAGTGCGGGGCGCTCTGGTGTCCGCGCGGTCACCCGGACGCGAATCGGCCGGGTGGTACAGCCCACACGACCGAGATACCGGTTTCGAGGATTTCTGGCATTTCGGGCACGTAGTGTCGTCATGACGCACCACCCCCAGCGTGCGCCACCGCCGCCCCGCTTCTCGTTCCGGACCCCCATTTGGGCGAGAGCAGCGGGGCGGCACTCGCGTCTCCGAACGGATTTTCGAGACTGGAAACGGTCCAGACCAGAACGTGAACTCGCCGTGACACGGTCGCAGAGCCCACAGATGTTCACTACCGTTCGGCACGTAGTGCTACCGGTCCACCGTCCATTGCCTTCTCACGGTTTGGAGGGACTGAGCTCGCGGGTCTGCCCGTGAGATCGAGTGGGGGCACGACTTTCAGGACCGCCCGGCCAGCGTGAACTGGCCGGGCGGTTTCTGCGTCGGCGTACGACGGGATAAATGGCGTGCCCGGGCCCGCGGGCGTGTGGTTGATTTGTCCGATGCGCTTCTCGACGTACGCCGACCTGGCTCGCAACCGGGTCGTACGTCGGATCCTCGTCCTCGGGCTGTTCGTGCGCATCCCGATCTGGGCCGCTGGCGTGGTCTTGACCCTGCACGTGGTCGACCACCTCGACCTGTCCTACGGGGCCGCCGGCGCCGTCGACATGGTGTACTCGCTGGCGCTCGCGATCAGCAGTCCCTGGCGCGGCCGGCGCCTGGACCGGATCGGCCTGCGGGCCTCGCTGGTGCCCTCGATCGTGGTGATGACCGTGTGCTGGTCGATCGCCCCGTGGGTCGGTTACTGGCCGCTGCTGGTGCTCGTTGCGGTGGGCGGGCTCTTCATGATGCCGACGTTCTCGATCGTGCGTCAGGTCCTCATCGGCGCTGTCCCCGACGCCCAGCGCACGGCAGTGCTGTCGGTCGACTCGGTCGTCGTGGAGTTCTCCTTCATGATCGGGCCTGTGCTCGGCGTTCTCGGGGCGGTGTACCTGCCGACGCCGATCGCCCTTCTCGGTTTCCAGCTCTTGGCGGTCCTCGGTGGGATCGCGCTCTGGATCGAGAATCCGCCGCTGGGGGTCGACCCGTCTGAGAACGACGGCAGCGCCAAGCCGCGGGTCCGCGAGTGGCTGTCCCCCGCGGTCGTCGGGATCCTGCTCATCGCGGTGACCGCGACCGTGATCCTCACCGGCGAGGACCTCGGCACGATCGCTGCGATGCGCGAGATGGGTCATGCCAGCTCCATCGGTTGGGTGCTGGCACTGTGGGGACTCGGGTCCGCCGTCGGCGGCATCGTGTACGGCGCCCTGCACAAGCACCCGCCCGCCAGCATCCTGCTGGTGCTGCTCGCCGGGTCGACCACGCTGGTGGCCTTCGCCGAGGGCCGGTTCCTGTTCACCGTCGCACTGTTCGTCTCCGGCCTTTTCTGCGCTCCGACGATCACCGCCACCATCGACGACCTGACCCGGGCGGTGCCGGCACGCGTGCGTGGCGAGGTGATGGGCTGGCACGGGTCGGCGCTCACGCTCGGTGGTGCAGCCGGTGCTCCGATCGTCGGCTTCGCCGTCGACCACGGCGGCTGGGAGCGCGGCTTCGAGGTGGCCGGTCTGGTCGGGCTGGCGATGGCCTTGGCCGGCTTGGTGCTCCAGGCCGGCAGGAGCCGCCGGGTGGCTGAGGTGACGGACTCGCCGGACAGCGTGCCCGAGGCGGAGCTGGGTACCAGGACGCCATGAGCCTGCACCCCGACGAACCGAACGAAGGTCCCCTGACCGAGCCGGATCAGGACCCGGTCCCGCCCGGCGAGGACCCGAGCGAGGATCCTGCACCAGAACCTGACCTCGTCTAGGTTCAGCGCGGCAGCAGCTTGTTGCCGGTCCGCAACGCGTTCCGCTTGAACCGGTCCGCCAGTCGACCGAGCGACTCGGCGACGGCTCCCCGCTCCGGCATGTCAAGGGTGACGGCATCGCCGACCCGCACGGTGCCAGGGTCGGCCACCTCGGCGTACACCCCGAAGCAGCGGTCGCCGTGCTGGGAGATCGACCGCACCACGGCGGGGTCGGCCGATACGCCGGGCTGCTCGCGCAGGGGCACCGTGCACCGGACGGTCGGAATCGCGATCGCGGCACTGACCCCGCCCGCGTGCAGTGTTCCGCCGATCCAGTCCTGCTCGGCGAGCCCCTCGACATCGGTGTCGACGACGATGTTCGGCCGGAAGCGGCGTACGTCGAAGTCCCCGCCGTACGTCGCCATCGTCCGCAGGCTCGCGGTCGTCACGACGTGCAGCGGGTAGGCGTCGGCGAAGATGCCGATCGGCGTGGCGTAGATCGACAGCTCGGCGAGCTTGCGCAGCGGGAACATCGAGAGGTCCGGCAGCGGTTCGTCCTCGGCGATGCCGAACTGGCCGCGGATGTCCTTCTTCGACGCCAGCACACCTCGGTACGCCGCCTTGTCGTGCAGCGGTGGCAGCGGGACGAGCGCGACGTGCTTGCCGACGAGCTCGGTGAGCCGAGCATCCATGCTGTCCCGGTCGACGCTGCTGATCTGCGTGCCGTCCGGGAAGGTGACGACGACGTCGGCGACGTCGCCCGGCCCGACCCCCGAGGCCGGCTCCTCGACGTACCGGGCCGAGCAGCCCAGCAGCTGCGGCAGTCGCCGCGCGGTGGTGACCGCATCCAGCTCCAGGTCGCGCACTGCCCACATCCGGTCCGCGTGCAGGGCGCGGCGGTCGACAGCGGCGGTGTCGAGCGACTCGCCACCCATCGACTTGACCGGGTAGCGCCAGAGCTCAACGACGGTGCCGACGTTCATGGCCGGAGCCTAGTACCTACGGCTCGCGCGCCCCGCGTCAAGCGCCCCACAGCGCCGCCACGTGACGACTGTCGGTGCCGCAGCACCCGCCGAGCACGGTGACCGACGGCACCTGCGTCCGCAAGGTGTTCGCAGAGGACGCCAGCACGCCGAGGTCGCCCGCGTCCAGGACTTCCATCTCGTCGAGCTCGGCGTGCGACATCGTGGACGCGTTCGGCCGGAAGAACTGGAGAAGCTCCTGCCAGGCGCCGCCGTCCAGCGCTGGCAGCACGTGCGTCGGGTGCGCGCAGTTCACGCCGTACCAGTCCGCCGGAGCTTCGTTCTCCAGCCGGTTCAGCGTGGCCTCGAGCGTGCTGCCGTCGGGCAGCAGTCCGTCGGTCTCGACGGTGAACGAGACGGCCACCGGCAGACCTGAGTCCCGGGCAGCGCGCACCACCCCGATCCCCTCGGCCGGCCCGGTCATCGTCATCGCGTGGATCAGGTCGGTTCCGGCAGCAGCGAAAGACCGCACCTGCGCGGCGTGGTACTCGGCTGCTTCGTCCGGGTCCTCCCCGCCGGCCAGGTACCCGTCGCCCCGAGGGCCGACGACCCCACTGATCAGAGACCGGTCGAGCCCGGACGCCGTCGCAGCAGCACGCGCGAGATCGACCGCGGCACGGTTGGCTCGGTCCAGGCCGCCCACGTCGTAGCCGAGCACCTTCCCCCAGTCGGGGTTCGCCCGCCAGGTCGGCGTCTCCAGGAGCAGACCGGCGCCCGCTCCACCCGCAATGGCTGCGTAGTCGGCGTAGTAACGCCTCAGCAGCGCGGCGCCGTCGGCGTCCTCGACGAGCGGGAACGAAGCGAACTCCGGGAGATCGACCCCGTGGTTGAAGATCAGGTCGGTCTCCAGGCCACCGTCGGTCACCCAGCCGGAGCCGGCGAGCAGGTCAGAGCCCGCCACGGCCGCTGCAGACCTTCATCTCGGGCACCTCTCGATCAGGCTCCCCACCCGGGCACGACGGTACGCCGCGGCTTCCGAACCTGTCTACGAGGAGACGAGCAGCCGGTTGATCAGTCCAGGTAGTCGCGCAGGACCTGCGAACGGCTCGGGTGCCGCAGCTTCGACATCGTCTTCGACTCGATCTGACGGATCCGCTCGCGCGTGACGCCGTAGACCTTGCCGATCTCGTCCAGCGTCTTGGGCTGACCGTCGGTCAGACCGAAGCGCATGCTGACGACGCCGGCCTCGCGCTCGGAGAGCGTGTCGAGGACCGCGTGCAGCTGCTCCTGCAGCAGCGTGAAGCTGACCGCGTCGGCCGGGACGATCGCCTCGGAGTCCTCGATCAGGTCGCCGAACTCGGAGTCGCCGTCCTCACCCAGCGGGGTGTGCAGGGAGATCGGCTCACGACCGTACTTCTGGACCTCGATGACCTTCTCGGGGGTCATGTCGAGCTCCTTGGCGAGCTCCTCGGGCGTGGGCTCGCGGCCCAGGTCCTGGAGCATCTGCCGCTGGACGCGGGCGAGCTTGTTGATGACCTCGACCATGTGCACCGGGATGCGGATGGTGCGAGCCTGGTCGGCCATGGCGCGGGTGATGGCCTGACGGATCCACCAGGTCGCGTACGTCGAGAACTTGTAGCCCTTGGTGTAGTCGAACTTCTCGACCGCACGGATCAGACCGAGGTTGCCCTCCTGGATCAGGTCCAGGAACAGCATGCCGCGACCGGTGTAGCGCTTGGCCAGCGAGACCACGAGTCGCAGGTTGGCCTCCAGCAGGTGGTTCTTGGCCCGCTTGCCGTCGTCGGAGATCCACTCCAGCTCGTCGAGCATCTTCGGGCTGATCTTGCCGCCCTTGGCCAGCTTCTCCTCGGAGAACAGTCCGGCCTCGATCCGCTTGGCGAGCTCGACCTCCATCTCGGCGTTGAGGAGGGGCACCTTGCCGATCTGCTTGAGGTAGTCCTTGACCGGGTCAGCGGTCGCACCGGCGACCATGACCTGCTGGGCAGGCTCGTCGGTCTCGTCGGCCGCCGAGACGGTGAACGCCGACTTCTCGTCCTCGACGATCGTCGGGTCGGCCGCGACGTCGGCCTCGAACTGCTCGTCCGAGACGTCGGGCAGGACCTTCTTGCCGTCAGGACCGATGACCGCAACAGCCTCCTCCACAGCGGCGGCCTTCTTCGCGGCGGACTTGGCCGGAGCCTTCTTCGCCGGAGCGGCCGTCTTGGCGGGGGCGGCCGTCTTCGCTGGCGCAGCGGTCTTCGCCGCAGCAGCCTTCTTCGCGGACGCAGCCTTCTTCGCCGCAGGAGCCGCCGCCTTGGTGGCCGGGGCCTTCTTGGCTGCGGGCTTGGCGGGAGCCTTGTCAGCAGCCTTGGCGGTGGTCTTGGCAGGTGCCTTCTTCGTCGCGGCCGGCGAAGCCTTGGAGGCGGACTTCTTGGTCGCGGTGGACGAGCTCGAGGACACGAACTACCTCTCGGTCAGACTTGATGAATCGTTGCTCGGGCGCGGCAAAGCCCGTACCTGTCAACAGCCGCCCGGTCATTCTGTCACGCCGGTGCTGAAAACCACGGATCGGGACCCCGAACGGCGCGAGCAGGGCTAGCCAGCCTTGGCGGCGGCCTTCTTTTCCTTCTTGTAGTCGCGCACCTTCTGCAGCGACGCAGGGTCCACGACGTCGGCCACCGACCGGTACCCGTCAAGGCTGTAGTCACCCACCGCCTTCTCCCAACCCTCGGGCCGTACGCCGACCTGCTTGGCCACCAGAGCGGTGAAGATCTGAGCCTTCTGCTTGCCGAAACCGGACAGCGCCATCACCCGCTTGACCAGGTCGGCACCCGAGGAGGCCTCCGTCCAGATCCGGGACGCGTCACCGCCGTAGATGTCGACGACATCCCTCGCAACAGCCTGGATCTTGGTCGCCATCGACCCCGGGAACCGGTGCACCGCCGGCGTCACCGCGCACAGCGCCGCGAACTCCTCGGGGTCGGCCGCTGCGATGGTGGCGGGGTCGAGAGTCCCGAAGCGGTCGAGCAGCTTGGCAGGACCGCGGAAGGCGTGCTCCATCGGGTACTGCTGGTCCAGCAACATTCCAAGAAGAACAGCAAAGGGCTCGGAGTTCAGGACGGCGTCCGCGTGCTCGTCCCCGGTGATTGCCAGCTTCATGGGTTCAGCATGCCTCACGCCTGAACCGCGCGGACGCACGGATCTGCTGAGATCCGGGCCTACTCCCGCCGAAGGTGCCGGAGGAAGAAGCGACCGGCATCATCCGCAGCATGTGGCGGGACGCCGGTGTGGCCTCCTAGGTTCGCTTGGAGCGTCTTCTCCGCCGAGCCGAACGCATCGAACAGGTCGAGCGCCATTTGCCGGTCGTTCCCGCGGTCGTCCCACTGGAGCAGGAGATGTAGGGGGATGGTGACCCTCCGGGCTTCTTCGACGATTCCTCTCGATACGAAGCTGCCGGCGAACAGGCCGGCCGCCACGATGCGTGGCTCTACCAGCGCCGCTCGGACACCGATGGCCGTGATGCCTCCCGAGATGCCCACCGGACCCCCGATCTCGGGCAGCGCTAGAGCACTGTCGAGGAGGGCTCGCCACTCGGGGACAGCCTGGTCGACCAGCGGGAGGACCAGTCGGTCGACTACATCGTCGCCTGGTCGCTCGCCCGCAGCGATTGCGCGACGGAGTTCGATGCGGGCTTGGTCGACGGCGGGTATCGCTGGCCGGTGCCCGGATCCGGGTAGCTCGATGGCGGTGCTGGCGAAGCCGAGTGCGGCGCAGTGTCGGGCTCAGGCCTCGAGGCGGGGGTACAACGCGTCCAGTCCGCCCGGGTGGCCCAGGAGGATGAGTGGAACTGGTGCAGTCTGCGTGGCTGCTGGCGGCGTCCACAGGATGCCAGCGGTGCCATCGAGGAGGAAATGACGCTCGCGGATGCCGTTGTCGAGAAGCCGCTCTGAGGTCGGTTGCATGGTCGTGCCTTTCGGGAGTGCTCGGGTACGGCGCTCCCGGACTGCTCTAGCGTCCGGCCACGATCCCTGAGGGGAGCGCCCATGTCGATGCGTTCACGGGTTCCACCTCCTCATCTCCAGGTCTGGCATCCGCACGGTAGCCGTGAGCCCTCCCGCTTGCCTACCGATTTCCAGGCAGCTTCCGAGTCTGCTGCGTGGGTGCGCCGCGGCTTGTCGCGCGGGGCTCGCGGGCGGCGGCCCCTGGCCTCGAAGCTCGGGGACCCGGCGCCAGGCGCTGGGTCCCCGAGGGTGAGACGACTCCTGCGACGGCGTGACCAGCACTCGTCGGGAGAGCGGCTTCTTCAGGTGCGGTTCTGTGCGGGCATGAGGAGCGGGACGCCGAAGCGGTTGAACGCGTTGATGAGGGCGGTCTGGACGACTAGGGCTCCGAGTTCCTCGTCGGTGAAGGCTTCGCGTACTGCGGTCCAGATCTCGTCGCTGACTCCGTGTTCGGTCAGGGTGGTTGCTGCTTCGGCGTAGTCGAGGGCAGCGCGCTCGGTCGGGGTGAAGAGGGCGGATTCGCGCCAGGCCACGAGCTGGTAGAGCCGGTCGGGGGCCTCGCCGGCCTTGAGCGCGTCGTGGGTGTGCAGGTCGATGCAGTGGACGCACTGGTTGATCTGGGAGACCCGGAGCTTGATGAGTTCGAGGATGGTCTGGTCGAGGGGTGACTCGTGAAGGGCCTGGTCGGCGGCGAAGAGCGCTTTCGCGGCCTTGGGTGCGGCTGCGGTCAGGTTGAGACGGGGCTGATGGGTGGTCATGGTTCTCCTTGTGCGACTTCTGCTTGATGGGTGAGCTGTGGTTATCGGGCTCGCGTGTTCGACCGAGCTGCGGTCTCGGGTGTGAGGGTGGGGTTGATCACTCCGGATAGGTCGTGGACAGCCACTGGCTGAACGTGGTGGTGCCGTGGTCGGCGTCCGGGCTGCTGGTGAGGCTTCCGTTGCGCATGGCGCGTCCGAGGGTTCCGGGCAGCGGGATCTCGATCACCTTGTCGGGCTTGCCGGAGGCTCGGGCGTACGCGCGGACCATGTCGGCCAGGACCTCGCGTCGTGGTCCGCCCAGGTCCTTCACGCGTCCCGCTGGCTTGCCTGCGGCCAAGTCCAGGAGGCGTGCGGCCACCTCGGCTGCGGCGACGGGTTCGGAGGACATCTTCGGGACGACCACGAACGGCCCGAGGGTGACCGCACCGTAGATCTGGTTGGCGAACTCGTGGAACTGCGTTGCCCGCAGGAGCGTCCACGGGACCGGTGAGGACGCGAGGAGCTCTTCCTGGAGGATCTTTCCGGCGTAGTAGCCCGTGGGCGCCCGGTCGCTGCCGACGACCGAGAGCGCTACGTGATGCGGCACCCCTGCCTGGGCCTCAGCATCGAGGAGGTTGCGCGTGACCGTGCCGAAGAACTCGCGCGACTGCCGGCTCTTCTGCACCATCTGGGACGCGACGTCGATCACGACCTGGACACCCGCGAGGGCGCCGTCGAGGCCGGAGCCGGCGATCAGGTCGACGCCATCGGCACGGGACAACGAGACGACCTCATGGCCCCGCTGGCGGGCTTGCTCGACGACGTGACGACCAACGGTCCCCGTGCCACCCGCCACGGCAACCCTGAGGCGGCCCCTGCTCGACTGTTCTTTGTAAGTGCTCATGCCTGCTCGACCGAGCATCACCGCGGAGTGTGAGGTTCAATCCCCCTCGGGCAGGTCCTCGATGCCCGTCCACGTCTCGAGCTTTCCCGGGTTGAGGACGAGCCAGACGTTGCTGATCCTCCCGGCAGCGACGCGGAAGGTCGCGACGCCAGCAACCGCTGCGCCTCGGCGGAGCACCATCCGGGTCTCGCCATGTGCGTCTTCCAACGACGCCTCAATCTCGGGCCACTTGATGAAGATGCCGGCGAGGAACCGCGCGACGCGGTCTGCTCCACAGACCGGGTTCAACGCGGCGCTGACCTGGCCCCCGCCGTCAGCAACGACGACCGCTTCGGGGTCGAGCTTCTCGACGAGCGTGGCAACGTCCCCGGAACGACACGCTGCGAAGAACGACTCGACCACCTGCCGCTGCTGGAGTGGGGTCACGTCTCGACGCCGTTCCTCGTCGATGTGTCGGCGCGCGGTGGAGGCAAGCTTCCGCACCGCTTGGGGAGTCCTCCCGACCATGTCCGCGATCTCACTGAACTGGTAGCCGAAGACATCGTGCAGGACGAGCGCAACCCGCTCGGCCGGCGTCAGCGCGTCGAGCAGGACCATCAACGCCATCGTGACGTCATCGGCCACCGCAGCCTGCTCAGCAGGGTCCGCACCTGCGGCCCGGGAAGGTGCCGCGAGGACAGACCCCGCTGCCAACGGCTCGGGGAGCCACTCGCCCACATAGGACTCACGCCGGTGCCGAGCCGACCCCAGGACGTTCAGGCACACACGCGACATCGCCGTGGTCAGCCAAGCCGCCGGGTTCCGCACCTCAGCACGTTCATGCTCGGTCTGCCGGTACCAGCGCACATAGGTCTCCTGGACCGCGTCCTCGGCCTCCGAACGACTCCCGAGCATCCGGTACCCGATCGCCAACAGGCGCGCCCGCTCCGTCAGAAGCGTCGCCGCGTCACCTTCGGCCACGTGCGCATCGTTCACGGCTCCCATCCTTCCTGAAGGTCCACGAGAACGACCGAACAGAGCGATGGAATGTGACGCGCACCGGTCAGGTCGCGTGCCCGACGTCGAGATGTCCGGACTTGCCGTGACCCACGTCGTCCTCACGCAGGACGACGGAGGTGGATCACGGCTCCAGCTCTGCCCAGAGTTGCCCGTGAGGGCGATGACCGCGGTCGAGCCTGGTCGCTGCATCCCTGACCACCCAGCCGGCTTGCCCGAGCACGTCGGCCAGGGAGCTCTCGGTCCAGAAGTAGGCCGTGGCGACCGCATGATCGAAGGCGACGCGTGGAGTGCCCTCGAAGTAGCCCAGCAGGAGCGAACAGCCCGGTGACGACGCGCGCGCAAACTCGCCAAGGGCCACTGAGAGCTCGTCAGGCTCCATGTGGATGAGCGAGAACCACGCGAGAATGCCCGAGACGACCCCGCCGGCGAGCGGAAGCGCGGTGAGGTCCCCCACGACGAAGCGGGCGTTAGGGAATCGGCGTCGAGCTGAGGCGATCATGACCGGCGAAGCATCGACCCCAAGGACGTCGCCTCGGGTCGCCTCTGCCATGAATGCAGACCAGTGACCCGGTCCGCATCCCGCATCGAGCACGAGGCCTGCGATATCCCGGCTCCACGACTCGATAGATCCGCGATCGAGCGGCGACAACTGATCAATTGAGCCGAACAACTCGATGTACTCGTCTGCTCGGCCGTCGTAGGCCGTCGCAATCCTTGCACCAGACATTTGCCGAGCGTACGCAGTCAAGCCATCGAGTCAGGTGACATCCGGGCCGGAGGCGATGGTTGCGCGAATCGGTGAACATCGAACTGTTCACGTCGGTGAACAGTTGACGCGGGATCGGTCAGCGTTGGTCAAGGAGCATGCCGAGTAGCAGCACGAACGGATCGTCGGAGAGAACCTTGTCGGCAGCGTCGTCGCCGGTGATCTGGATGGCCATGGGTCAAGGATGCCGCACGCCTGTGGATCGCGACCGACCCGGCGGCCCGCGATGTCCCACCCTGTCCCGGTGACCGAACCTCGCAGAGTCATCGCCGACCGAGCGCTCGCCCGCGCGGCAGCCGCGTTCCGCCGCGAGTGCCGGGGGCGGCGTACGCACCCCACGACGGTGCGGGTGGGCACGTTGGGCGGAGCACACCTGCAGATCCCGCACGACCCGGACCTGGACGGCCCGATGTGCACCGACCTCCTGGAGATGGCGCTCGAGGGTCTCGACCTGACCGTGACCGACTGCTGGATGACCCGCCCGGGGGAGCTCGCCCCCGGGGATGCCGACTTCGCGTGGTGCACCTCGGCCCGGACGGCGTACGGGCGCTTCGACCACCGTCTGACCCGGTTCCTGGTGATCACCCGAACCGGGTGGTTCGACCTGCTGGCCTGAGCAGATCGGTCTTACCAGGTGTGCACCGGCTCGTTGCTGTGCATCCGCTCGCGGTACTCCAGCAACGTCTGCCGCAGGGCTTCGGCACGATCGACCCCACCGCCCTGACGCGCGTGCACCTGGTCGCGGAACCAGGTCGCGCCGTTCTGACCGGCCAGGCACCGGGCCTCGATCACACCCAGCAACCGGTCGGACTCCTGCGCGGAGACGCCCCAGCCCTCCAACCCCTGGCGCGCCAGGGGCAGAAGCCGTCGCAGGGTCAGCTCGGTGGCGGCCACCTGTCCCACGCCCGGCCAGTAGACCTGCGCGTCGATGCCGTCGCGAGCGGCGATGTGGAAGTTCTCCTCGGCCGCCGAGAAGGACATCTGCGACCACAGCGGTCGCTCGTTCTCGGCCAGTGCACGGGTCAGGCCGAAGTAGAAGGCGGCGTTCGCCATCGTGTCGAGGACCGTGGGGCCGGCGGCCAGGATCCTGTTCTCCACCCGCAGGTGCGGGCGTCCGTCGACGACGTCGTAGATCGGCCGGTTCCAGCGGTACACCGTGCCGTTGTGCAGCCGCAGCTCGGGCAGCATCGGGGTGCCACCGGCCTCCAGGACCGCGAGCGGGTCCTCCTCCTCGGTGATCGGCAGCAGCGCCGGGAAGTAGCGGACGTTCTCCTCGAACAGGTCGAAGACCGAGGTGATCCAGCGCTCGCCGAACCACACCCGCGGGCGCACCCCCTGCTCCTTCAGCTCCTCGCTGCGGGTGTCGGTGGCCTGCTCGAAGAGCGGGATCCGGGTCTCGCTCCACAGCTCGGAGCCCAGCAGGTACGGCGAGTTGGCCGCGAGCGCGAGCTGCACGCCGGCGATGGCCTGCGAGGCGTTCCAGTACGCCGCGAAGTCCTCCGGACTGACCTGCACGTGCAGCTGGGTGCTCGTGCACGCCGCCTCCGGCATGATCGAGTCGGCCCGCGCCGCGAGCTTCTCGACTCCGTTGATCGTGATCGCGATGTCCTCGCCGCGGGCGTGCAGGATCTGGTCGCTGAGCAGCTGGTAGCGCGGGTTCGGGCTGATCGTGCTCGGGCTGAGGTGCCCCGGCTTCAGGGTCGGCAGGATCCCGATCATCACCAGGTGCGCCCCGACCGCCGCGGAGCGCGACTCGGCGTCGTTGAGGCTGGCGCGCAGGTCCGCCTCGAAGCCAGCGAGACCGTCGCCCGCCAGCGTCCGCGGCTTCACGTTGATCTCGAGGTTGAACTGACCGAGCTCGGTCTGGAAGAGCGGGTTGGCTATCGCGGCCAGAGCCTCGGCGTTCTTCAGCGCCGGCTCCCCCAGCTCGTCGACGAGGTTGAACTCGATCTCCAGTCCCGTCATCGGGTCGACCGAGTCGAACTGGGCCTGGCGCAGCATCAGCGCGAGCACGTCCAGGCACTGCCGGACCTTCTCCCGGTGCTTGGTCCGGTCAGCACGGCTGAACTCCTGGTGGTCCACGTCCTGGCCCATGCACCGACCCTAGGGGGCAACTGGTCACAGAACTAGGAGGCGGACTAGGAGGCGGACTAGGAGGCGGCCGAGCCCCGGGCCGCAAGGCTGCGGAACAGCGGCAGCTCCTCGGCCGGCACCGGGGCCCAGACCGCGGGTGGCACCGCGGACTCCAGCAGCGCAACCACGTGCTCGGCCAGCTTGTCCTCCGGGTCCACCGCCAGGCACCGGTCCAAGGCGCACCAGGCCAGCGCACCGTCCCCGGCCAGCCAGGCGGCGAGGCCCAGCAGGCCGCCGACCCCGGGGCGCAGCTCCTCGGGTGCCCGTCGGAGCAGACCGCGCAGCAGCTCGACGTACCCCTCGGCGTTCTGCCGGTGGAGCTGTGACCAGGCGACCTCGCGCAGCGCGTCGAAGGACAGCAGGATCAGCAGCTTGCCGGCCTCGTCCGCCGTCACCGGGGACCGCGAGTCGGCGAGCTCCGCCAGCACCTCCTGGAGCCAGCGCGCGTGGGCGCCGATCACCTCGGTGACCGACTCCCCCGTCGTTCCGCTGGCCAGCAGCTCGTCGGTGAAGTCGTTGGCCGCCTTCTCGATCGCGGCGGTGTCGTTGGTGTCCAGGGAGACCAGGGTGTCGGCCAACGCCTCCCTGCTCTCCATCACCACCCGCCCGCGCAGCACCCCCGCTGCGGTCAGCGGGTGGGACCCGAGGTCGAAGGGCGTCCCGGGGTCGTCCTGGTTCCCCACCCGGAAGAAGTGCTCGCCGTCGACCCGGAGCACGTCCACCACGGTGACGTCGTCGTGGATCAGCCCCGGTACCAGCAGGTCCGCGAAGCTGGAGGCCGCCGCGTCGTCGTCGGTGTAGAGGACCAGCGCCACCCGCGGCACCTCGTGGCGCCGGGCGACCTCGCGCAGCATGCCCGCGACGGCGCGCTGCTCGTGCTCGACGACAGGCAGGTCGACCCTTGCTTGGAAGGACGAGCGGCCCTCGGTCGGCCCGGGCGCTCCGAAGGTCAGCATCACGACGGAGTCCTCAGGGTGGAAGCCGATCACGATCGGCACGAGGGCGAGCAGGTCGACGGGGGTGCGTGCGGTGTAGGTGTCCATGCCGCGACCCTCACGGGACCCACGGACGACCCGGCCCGAACCGCGAGCGGCATGTGGAGCGCCCCCGGGTGACGACCCCTGTGGACGTCGGCGCTTCCCCCTACGATCGACAGATGCGTTCCGACCCGTCGATCCTGCACATCGACCTGGACGCGTTCTTCGCCGCCGTCGAGCAGCGCGACAAGCCGTCGCTGCGGGGTAAGCCGGTGGTGGTCGGCGGGATCGGCGGACGCGGGGTCGTCGCAACGGCGTCGTACGAGGCCCGCGCGTTCGGCGTGCACTCGGCGATGCCGACCGCCGAGGCGAGACGGCGCTGCCCGAACGCCGCGTTCCTGGCGGGTCGGTTCCACGCCTACCGGGAGACCAGCCAGATCGTGATGTCCCTGCTGCGCGAGATCAGCCCGCTGGTTGAACCGCTCTCCTTCGACGAGGCGTTCGTCGACCTGGCCGCTTCCGACCTGACCGACCTCTCGGTCACGGCCGTCAGCGCCTTCGGCCTCGACCTGAAGGAACGGCTTGCCGACGCGACCGGCGGTCTGACCTCCTCGGTCGGGATCGGCACCTCGAAGTTCATCGCCAAGATCGCCAGCGAGCTCGACAAGCCGAACGGCATGGTCGTGATCGCGCCCGGCATGGAGCAGGACCTGCTCCGCCCCATGCAGGTCACCGTCATCCCCGGCGTCGGGCCGGCGACGGCGGAGAACCTGCGACGGATCGGCGTGCACACCGTGGCAGAGCTGGAGTCGATCAGCATCGAGGAGCTGGTTCGGGTCATCGGGAAGGCTCAGGGCACCAACCTCTACCACCTCGCCCGCGCCACCGACGACCGACCGGTGGTCGCCGAGCGCGAGGCCAAGTCGATCAGCGTCGAGGACACCTACGAGACCGATCACGTGGACCGCCGCATCCTCGACGCCCTGGTCGAGCGGCAGTCGGTCAAGGTGACCGAGCGCCTGCGCAAGGCACGGATGTCCGGACGCACCGTCACCCTGAAGGTCCGGCTGCACGACTTCTCCACCCACACCCGGTCCGCGACGCTGCCCGGCCCGACCGACGACGCCAGGACCGTCAACAGGGTCGCCAAGTCCCTGCTCGCCGAGCTCGACACCTCGGGCGGCGTCCGTCTGCTCGGGGTCGGCGTCTCGGGTCTGGCGGACTGGATCCAGGACGACCTCTTCACCGGCACCGAGGACGTCCCCGACGAGGAGCTGGACGACGACACCGAGACCGCGCTCGCCGCTCTCGCCCCGCGGCGCTACTGGCTGCCGGGCCTCGACGTGGTCCATGAGGAGCACGGCCAGGGATGGGTCTGGGGGTCGGGCCGCGGGGTCGTGACGGTTCGCTTCGAGACCGCCACCTCCGGGCCGGGACGCGTGCTCAGCTTCGCGGCGGACGACCCGGCTCTGCGCGCGCTGCAGCCCGCACCCGAAGAGTGAGCCGGTCCCCCGGCCGCGCCTGGGCGCAGGCCGCAAGGTCCTCGGCCCGTACGACCCCGACGACCGGGTAGCCGCCGGTGGTCGGGTGGTCGGCCAGGAAGATGACGGGTTGCCCGTTCGGGGGCACCTGCACGGCGCCCAGCACCATCGGCTCGGTGGGCAGCTCACCGGCGCGGACCCGCTGGATCGCCGTACCGGCCAGGCGCAGGCCGATCCGGTTGGACTCCGCAGCGACCGTGTACGTCGCGCCCTCGAGGGCGGCGACCGCCTCCGGGTGGAACCAGTCGTCGCGCGGCCCGAGGTCCAGGGTCAGCACGCTGCGCGCCGACGTGCGCGCCACCTCGACGGCAGGGGCCGTCGTACCGGGCTCTCCGAGAGGCAGGAGGTCCCCCACCGCGACGCGTGCCGGACCGAGCCCGGAGAGCAGGTCGGTCGAGCGCGACCCGAGCACGGGCTCGACGGCGACACCACCCGCGAGGCCGACGTACGAGCGCAGCCCGGAGGTGGCGGCGCCGACCTCGACGCTCGATCCAGCCGGCACCGAGACCGCTGTCCCCCAGCCCACGTCGCGACCGTCGACCCGGACGGGGCACGACGCCCCCGTGACGGCGACCCGCAGTGCTGCGGAGACGCGGAACCGCACGCCCGTCAGCGTGGTCTCCAGCCCCGCAGCCGCCTCCGGGTTCCCCACCAGCCGGTTCGCCAGACGGAGGGCCGGTACGTCGAGCGCGCCCGACCGGGGAACGCCGAGGTGCGCGTGCCCGGGCCGCCCCAGGTCCTGGATGGTCGTCAGAGCGCCGGCGTCGAGGATCTCCAGCGAGCGGGCGTTCTCAGCCATCGACGAACCTCACCCGCGTCCCGGGGGTCAGCAGCGCCGGCTGGTCCGCGTCGGGTCGCCACAGCGTCGCGGTGGTCGTGCCGATCAGCTGCCACCCGCCGGGCGAGGAGCTCGGGTAGACACCGGTGTACGCGCCCGCCAGACCGACCGACCCAGGCCGGACCGAGGCCCTCGGCTCGCTCCGACGCGCCACGTCCAGGCCGTCGGGCAGACCCGAGCAGTAGGCGAAGCCGGGCGCGAATCCGCAGAACGTGACCACGAACGTCGTACGCCGGTGCAGCGCCACCACTTCGGCGGTGGTCACGTCCCACTGACGGGCGACCTCGTCGAGGTCAGGGCCGTCGTACGACGTGGGCAGCTGGACGACCAAGCCCTCGGGGTGGCCGACGTGAGCAGACTCCTCGGCGAGAGGCGCAGTCAGACCTGCCAGGAGGGTCAGCGCTGCGGCCACGTCCGCCAGGCCGTCGAGCAGCACCGAGCGCGCCGCCGGCACGACGTCGGTCGCCCCGAGCTCACCGGCCCGGGCGAGCACCATCGCGTACGTCGCCGCCACCTGCGCGTCCGAGGCGCACTCGACCAGCAGCGCGTGCTGCCCTACGCGGAGTGCCTCCATGTCAGGAGTCTGCCGCACAGGGTCGTCCACATGTGCCGCAGCCCGAATCGGCTCGCATTTCGGGTGCTATTTCGGGCGCATTCTTCGGGTCGCGAAAGAATGCACTCCAAAATGGGCGTAGGGCCCGTGAAAGTATGAGTTTCACGGGCCCTACAGGTGGACCGGCGGTGATGCTCCTGTCCTGAACCTGCCTTCATCTCCGGCCCTGAATCCCTTCATCACCCAGGGATTTCCGACGAGTTGCCTCGCCGGGCGAGTCCGAATCTTCCAGCTGATCCCCGCTGCCCTTGCGGGCCGCGGTAAGAGATTTCTACGTGACCAGCAGCACACGCGCAAGGGGTTTCGACAACATTTCTCGAGAGATTTTTCGTGTCGCCAAGTTGTCCACAACAGACGTATTCACATCCACAGATTCAGGTGCTTTTCCACAGGTCGACCCACAGGCACCTGTGGAGAACTAGGACGACGGTGACCGCGGTCTGACGTCGTAGCCAGCTCCGCCGAGCGCCCGTCGTACGGCCCACGCCGTGGCCACGGCACCCGGTGAGTCACCGTGGACGCACACCGTGCGCAGTCGCGGGTCGGCCGCCAGCCGGACGGCGTTCGCAGCCACGTCGGCCGCCTCCTCCACGAGGGCGCCCGGCTGGTCGCGCGGCAGCAGGCGGCCGTCGTCGGTGTAGCCGCGGTCGGGAAACCCCTCCCCGACCGCATCACGTCCGGCCGCGACCGCCAGGCCGAGGACCACCGAGCCGGGAAGTCCGAGCACCGGCAGGTCACCGCTGCCGGCAAGGACCGCCGCAGCCTGTTCTGCGTCGTCCGCGATCCGGTTGTAGAGAGCACCGTGCGCCTTCACGTAGCTGACCCGGGTCCCGGCCGCCGTCGCGATCCGTCCCAGGACCTCGACCTGCTCCGCGACCCACTGCGTGAGCAGACCGGTCTCCACGTCCATCCGGCGGCGGCCGAAGCCCTCCCGGTCGGCGTAGGAGACCTGGGCTCCCACGGCGATCCCGTCGGCAGCCGCCCGTTCGCAGACCTCGCGCATCACGCGCTCGTCCCCCGCGTGGAACCCGCACGCGACGTTGGCGCTGGTGACCACCTCCAGCAGTCCGACGTCGTCGGTCACGCCCTCGCCGAGGTCGGCGTTCAGGTCGATCCGGGGCCTCCCCGGAGGCGATTCGTCGTGCACGGGTCCAGTCTGGGGCAGCCGCGGCTCCGAATGGTCACTGAGAAGTGTCTGAGAACGCGTAATCCTGGCAACTTCGGGCACTTCTCAGACGTCGTACATCTCGTAGGGCATCAACCGGGAGGGAATCCCCCACCCGGGCCAAGCGTTGAAACAGTCGGAGCCAGCACCCCAGGCCCCACTGCAGGAAAGGGAGGGCCACCGTGACCGTACGTCGCACCGAACGTGAGATCGAAGGCCGTGACAGCGTCGGGCTGTACCTCGACGAGATCGCACGGACGCCGCTGCTCGACGCCATCACCGAGGTCGAGCTGTCCAAGACCATCGAGGCCGGCCTGATGGCCGCCGCTCTGCTCGAGGAGGGTCGGGTCGGACGCCGCAAGGGCGGTGCCCCCGGCTTCGCCACGCAGGCCGAGCTCGAGTGGATGGTCGAGGAGGGCGAGCGGGCCGTGCAGCAGTTCATCAACGCGAACCTGCGCCTGGTCGTCTCGATCGCCCGCAAGTACGGCCGCAGCGCGATGCCGATGCTCGACCTGATCCAGGAGGGCAACACCGGCCTGATCCGCGCCGTCGAGAAGTTCGACTACGCGAAGGGCTACAAGTTCTCCACCTACGCCACCTGGTGGGTCCGTCAGGCGATCACGCGCGGGATCGCCCAGCAGGCACGCGTCGTCCGGCTCCCGGTGCACGTGGTCGAGGAGCTCAACCAGGTCTCCTCCGCCCGCCGCACCCTGGAACGCCAGCTGGGCCGCGAGCCCGACCCGAGCGAGATCGCCACCGAGCTCGGCCTCGACCTCGACCGGGTCCTCGACCTGATCGCCTGGGGTCGCGACCACGTCAGCCTCGACACCCCGCTCGACGTCGACGGCGACACCTCCCTGGGCGACCTGATCGCGCAGGAGAGCTCTCCGGGCCCGGACCTGACCGTGCTCGACACCGAGGCCCGCGACCGGCTCAACACGCTGGTCGAGAACCTCGACGAGCGGTCCGCCGACATCATCCGGTCGCGCTACGGCCTGGTCGACGGTCGGCAGCACAAGCTCGCCGACATCGGCACCAAGCACGGCATCTCCGCCGAGCGGGTCCGCCAGCTGGAGCGGGAGGCGATCGCCAAGCTGCGGCGCCTCGCCGACCCGGACCTGGCGGCCTGAGGGTTCACGCAACCCACCACGGCCCGGTCGCGGGGTTAGGGGATTACCCGCGACCGCCCAGCACCTCGAAGACCTCCGTCACCCGGCGACGGAGGTCTTCGAGTGTCCCGGTGTTCTCGATGACGTGGGACGCGATCGCCAGCCGGTCCTCCCGGCTCGCCTGGGCTGCCATCCGGGATCGTGCCTCGTCCTCGGTCCACCCCCGGTCGCGCACCATCCGCTCCACCTGGAGCTCGGCCGGTACGTCGACCACGACGACCGCGTCGAAGGTGTCGGCGCGACCGCTCTCGGCCAGCAGCGGGATGTCGTGGACGACCAGGGAGCCCTCCGGGGCGTTCGCCTCGAGGTCGATGATCCGCTCGAACACCAACGGGTGCACGATCGCCTCGAGCCGTTTGCGCGCGGCGGCGTCACCGAACACCAGCGCACCCATGGCGGGGCGGTCCAGGTCGCCGTCGGGGGTCAGGATGCCCTCCCCGAACTCGGCGACCACGGCCGCCAACCCGGGGGTGCCCTTCTGGACCACCTCGCGGGCCAGGACGTCTCCGTCGATGATCACTGCGCCCAGCTCGGCGAGGATCGCCGAGACGGTGCTCTTGCCCGAGGCGATGCCGCCGGTCAGGCCTACTCGTGTCGTCACAGGGCGAGGCTACGCGCACGAGCGGAGCAGCGAAGAGCCTGCTCCGTCGTCCGCGGGGCGAGAAGCGTTGAGCGTGTCAGGACGCCAGGACGAACTCGGCATCGACGGAAGCTCCCACCTCGATGTTCTTGGGCACCAGAACGCGTTCGCCCGATGAAGTCGCGTCCTCGGCACCACCCACCGAGCCGAGCAGCTCGAGGTGTCGATCCGGTCCGTTCTGGGTGAGCGCGGGAAACCCGAGCCCTGGGTCCGAGATCGCGCGCACCTGAACCTGTCCCAGGTCGAGCGCGTCGGCGTAGTCCTGGGCACGTTTGCGCGCATCCCGGACGGCACGCTGGCGCGCCTTCACCTCGACGGCCTCCCGCTTCTTGGACGTCAGCGTCCAGTCGACCCAGCCGACGCTGAAGCCGAGGACCTCCGAACCCGCGGTCACCCAGGAAGACAGCTCGTCGAAGTCGGAGAACTTCACCTCGAGACTGACGCTCGACTGGTGCACCTCGGCCATGTCGTTGCCGTTCCGGTCCCGCGGGATCCAGGCCCGGGTGCTCACCTGATCGACGGAGTACCAGGTGATCGGCCCCGAGCGCTTGTCGTGGAGGTCTTGCACCGAAGCGACCACGTCGCGCAGCGAGGCGGTGACGGCGCGCATGACCTCGACCGGGTCAGGGCCTTGCAGGCTGATCTCGCAGTGCACGGTCCCGCGTTCTGCCGGGTAGGAGCTGGTGTGCGAGCCGCGTACGCGGACGTTGATGGGTTCCATGAGCGGACGCTAGGACGCACCCCCGACAGACGTGCGCGAGAATCGAGGGGTGTCGACGGAGCGCTTGAACCCCGGGGACCGGGTCGCCCTCCTCGTCCCGGGCTCGCCCACGTACGTCGACGTGGTGATCTCCCTGCTGGCGCGCGGCGTCGTACCGATCCCGCTGGACCCGCGGTTGACGGAGGTCGAGCGGACCCAGATCCTCGCCGACCTGACCCCGTCCCTCGTCGTGACCAGCGCCGACGAGCTCGTCGCGCTCGACCACGGGTGGCAGCCCGGCGACCTACCGCAGGCCCGCCCGATGCACGTCACCAGCGGCACCACGGGCACGCCCAAGGGCGTCTGGAGCGGAGTGCTCTCCCCCACCTCGGCGGCCGCCCTGGTCGCTGAGGAGCGCGACCTCTGGGGGTTCGCCGCGAACGACGTGAACCTCGTGCTCAGCCCGCTCTACCACTCGGCGCCACTCCGGTTCGCGGTCGGCACGCTGCTCGCCGGCGGTCGGCTGGTCATCCCGGGCGCGTTCGACCCGGAGACCGTCACCGCCGCGATCCGGACCGAACGCCCCACCACGATGTTCTGCGTGCCGGCGCACCTGCAGCGGCTCTTCACGTACTGGGACGAGACGGGCTGGCCGGACCTGACCTGCTTCCGGCTCGTCGCCCATGCCGGCGCTCCGTGCCCCGACCACCTCAAGCGGCGTCTCATCGAGGCGTTCCCCCCTGGTTCGACCTGGGAGTTCTACGGGTCCACCGAGGGTCAGTTCACCGCCTGCGCGAGCGAGGAGTGGGAGCAGCACCTTGGCACGGTCGGACGTGCCCGCCCGGGGCGCCGCCTCAGTGTCGACGACGACGGCCTGATCTGGTGCTCGGTCCCCGAGCACGCCCGGTTCACCTACTTCAACGCTCCCGAGAAGACGGCGGCGGCCTGGCAGGGCGACAGCTTCACCGTCGGCGACCTCGGAAGGCTCGACGAGGACGGCTACCTCTACCTCGAGGGCCGCCGCGAGGACCTCGTGATCAGCGGAGGAGTCAACGTCTACCCGGCCGAGGTCGAGAACGCGTTGGCCGAGCACCCCGGCGTCACCGACGTCGCCGTGTACGGGATACCGGACGACGACTGGGGTCAGCGGGTCTGCGCGGCGTACGTCGGGACCGCGACGCCCGCCGAGCTGGACGTCTGGGCCCGCGGACGGCTCGCCCCTCCGAAGCGCCCGAAGGACTACCGCGTCGTCGCGGAGATCCCCCGCACGCTCACCGGCAAGATCCTCCGCCGCCACCTGCGATAGTCCCCGGGGTCAGGCGGTCTGCTCGTCGTCGGAGCACTGGAAGGACACCCGGTAGCCCTGCGGGCTGATTCCGCGCGCACGGGTGAAGTGCTGGCGCATGGTCGCCGAGTTGCCGAACCCGACCTCACCGGCGATCCACTCGATCGAGGCGTCGCTGGCCTCGAGCAGGTGCTCGGCAGCCTGGACCCGCTGGTTGGTCACCCACGCGTGCGGAGTTGCCCCGGTCTCGGCCCGGAATCGGCGGGCGAAGGTCCTCGGCGACATCAGTGCGCGCTGGGCAAGCGCCTCGACGCTGTGGTCCTCCCCCAGATTCTCGGCAATCCAGGAGAGCAGCGGCCCGAGCGTCTCGGCCGCGCAGTCCGGGACCGGGCGGGCGATGAACTGCGCCTGCCCGCCTTCGCGCGGCGGCGGCACGACCATGCGCCGCGCCACGATCGAGGCGATCTTGCTGCCGTACTCCTTGCGCCACAGGTGCAGGCAGGCGTCCAGACCGGCCGCGGAGCCGGCGGAGGTGATGATCGGGTCCGCATCGACGTAGAGGACCTCGGGGATCACGTTGGCGAGCGGGAACTCGGCCTGCATCCGCTCGGCGTGCATCCAGTGGGTGGTGCAGTCGCGACCGTCGAGCAGGCCAGCCTCTCCCAGGACGAACGAGCCCGAGCAGACCGAGAGGACGCGGCCGCCGCGGCCCACGGTGTCGCGCAGCACCTGCAGGACGTCCTCGCCCATGGCGCCGACGCCCTTGACCGCCGGCACGCAGACCAGGTCCGCCTCGGCGGCGCGACTCAGGTCGTGCTCGACGTGCAGGTCGAAGCCCATGCTGGTCGAGACGCGTGGCTTCGGCGCGCAGAGAGCGAAATCGATGGCCGGGACGCCGTCCTCGGTGCGGTCGATCCCCCAGGCCTCGCAGACGACTCCGAGCTCGAAGGGGGCGATCCCGTCGAAAGCGATCGCAGCGACGTTCTTCAGCATGCTCACCACTGTCGCACGAACTTGGCAGAATATCGAGGCAACCTGTCATATCTGCCACTGTTGGCAGGATTCGTTGTGGCGCAGGATTACTGCCATGAACGAGATCCTGAGCAACGCCATCGCCCTGTCCGCCCTGGTGGCCGGCTTCGCCGGCCTGGTCGCCTGGGTCCGCAACGACACCTTCACCGGTCGTTCGTACAAGAAGCCGACCGACGACGGCGACGTCGACACGGTCGTCCCCGACCGCCGGACCACCACGGTCCGCAAGCCTGCTCCGGCCCGCACAGCGCGCGCCGGTGCCCTGACCGCCGCCTGAGCCCTACCGGACCTTGATCCGGGAGCCTGCGGAGACGTGGCCCTGGACGAGCTGGTGGAAGGGCTGGATCCGGAACTCGTAGGTCCGGCCCTTCACCAGCTTGCGAGTCTTGTAGGTCCGCGCCGACGTCGAGGTCAGCACGTGCCACGGGCCTGAGCCGACGCGGTACTGGACGTCGTACTGGGTGGCCCCACCGGGGTTCTTCCAGGTGACCTTGATCCGGTGCTTCGCCAGCCGGGTCAGCTTCGGTCGCGCCGGCGCAGCGACGACGACACCGCCGGCCTTGGCGGTCCGGGTGACGCTGTAGTCCCCCGCCATCGGCGTCTCGGCCCGGACGAGGAACTCGTAGGCCTGACCGGCCATCAGGTTCTTGATCTGGGCCGAGGTCCCCTTGAGCGAGATGAACGCGTAGTTCTTCGTCCCCGCCGTGCGCCACGCGAGCCGGTAGCCGGTGGCGCCGGGCAGGGCGTTCCACCTCAGGTTCACCAGGTGGTAGCCCGCCGTGGTGGAGAGGTTCTGGACCTTGCCGAGCTTGGTGGGCGCCGTCGTCGGCGTAGGCGTGGGAGTCGGGGTGAGCGTGGGAGTAGGAGTCACCGTCGCCGTCGGGGTCGCCGTCGCCGTCGGGGTCGCCGTCGGCATCACCGTCGGGGTCGTCGTCGCGCCCCCGACGGTGATGCTCACGATGTTCGAGAAGACGTCGGCCAGCTGGTAGTACTCCGTGGCCCTCGCGTAGATCTCGTAGGTATGGCCCGCTGCTACCGCCGCGCCGCTTCTGCACTGCGTCATGCCTGTCGAGGTGACGCGACCTCCGGCAGTCCACGTCAGGGTCGCTGCTTGGGTCCAGACCTGGCTGAAGGAGGGCTCTCGGCAGTAGAAGACCATGCCCATCGCCCCCGGCGGGTTGTTCCAGGTCAGCGTGAGCTTCCCGTTCACCCCGGTGACCCCCAGCGTCGGGGCGACCTGCGGGCCCAGCAGCGGGAGCGTCTGCGCCAGGTCCGGAGCGTCGCCGATCCCGATGCCGTGGAACGCCTCCTCCATCCCTTGCGCGATGTGCACCTCGCCGTGCGAGTTCGGGTGCGAGCCGTCGTAGGTGTCGCTGAAGCCGAGCCAGTACTTGTTCACGTCGGCGAGAACGACTCTGAGTCCGTCCGCCGCCCACTGCGCGACGGCAGTCTTGAGCGCGGTGTTGAAGACCGGCGCGTTCTTGACCAGCGCCTTGTTCCACTGCTGCGCCGTGTTCGGGATCGCTGCCCAGTTCACCGTGGCCAGGACGACGGTGGCGTTCGGGTTGACCGCGAGGACCTGCTCGACGAACAGCTTCGCGTTCGCGACGACCGTCGCCGGGGTGTCGCCCGC
Source organism: Marmoricola sp. OAE513 (assembly GCF_040546585.1). Classification (NCBI taxonomy): domain Bacteria; kingdom Bacillati; phylum Actinomycetota; class Actinomycetes; order Propionibacteriales; family Nocardioidaceae; genus Marmoricola; species Marmoricola sp. OAE513. The sequence continues at coordinate 236,532 of NZ_JBEPOC010000001.1, forward strand.
GCCGTCGGGTGCGTTCTTGTTGATCAGATCGTTGTAGCCGTAGTACTCGACCACGACGTCCGGGCGGTACGCCGTGACCGCCGCCGAGACGTTCGAGCTGCTTCCGCCTGCCACCTGGGTAGACAACTTGGCTCCACCCCGGGCGTAGTGGTCCCAGTCGAACCCGCACACGGCGTACTCGTGGTTGTCCGCGGCCTGGGTGTACCGGTCGAGCAGGTCGTTGAAACCACCGACGAAGTCGAAGCCGACCCCGGAGTCGCGCAGGTGCTTGTCGAAGAAGTAGCGCCACGTGTAGTCGCCGGAGAACCCGTTCGTCATGGAGTCACCGGTGAGCATGATCCGCTTCGGGTTCGTCGCCGGGTCAGGCGTCGCGGCCGGCGCGCACGTCTGCGGAGCAGGGTCCGCGGACGCGCCGCCGGCGGAACTGATTCCGGCCGTCAGCACAGCCCCGAGCAGCACGCTGAGAACGCATGCAGACGCGGAGCGGAGGGATGCCACGGCGGCAGCCTAGGCACCCGACATGTCCGATTCGAAATCCTCGCGGACAACCGGTCCCGGTTGGTCCTGATAAGTCGGATTCCGCAGGTAGACCGGTCTACTTGGCCTTGCGCTTGACCGTCGCCGACCACGGACCGGCGGCAGCACCGTCGAACGCCCGCACCCGGAACTCGTAGGCCTTGCCCTTGACCAGCTTGCCGGTCTTGTAGGACCGGGCCGTCGAGGAGAAGTAGGTCTTCCACGACCCACCGACGGGACGCCGCTGCACCTGGTACTTGCTCGCGTGCGCGACCGCCGCCCAGGCGACCTTGATCTTGTGGGTCGTGGTGGCGGTCGTCCTCGGGGACGGCTTCGCCAGCGCGTAGGGCAGCGGGGCGCGGTTCAGCTTCACGAACAGCGGGCCACCCTCTCCGTCGCTGCCGAACGCTTGGACCCGGAACCCGTAGGTGCGCCCGGCTGCCAGACCGCTGATGTTGTACGCGTGCACGTTCGCCGCGACCATCTTCCCGTACGTGTTCGGGTCACCGGCGGCCTGCCAGGTGAAGTAGTAGCTCACCGCTCCCGGAGCGGTCCCCCACCTGAGGGCCATCCCGTGCACCGTCGGCGTCGCGCTGAACGAGGACACGGCGCCCGCCTTGCCGGGGTTGGCCGTTGTCGTGGTGGTCGGCGTCGGAGTCGGCGTGACCGTCACCGTCGGAGTCGGTGTCGTGGTCACCGTCGGCGTCGTGGTGGGGGTCGTCGTCGGCGGCGTGGTGGGGGTGGCCGTCGGCGTCGTCGGCGTACCCGTGGGCGGCAGGGTCGCCCCCGACGGGACCGTGACTACGTTCGAGGTGATGCTCGTCGAGTACTGGACGTACGGCGGCGCGATGAACGCCGGGTTGTTCGTCCCGATCGACGTCCAGATCGTCGTGCCCTTCGCCGAGATGATCCGGTACTGGTAGACGTGCCCAGGCGTGTACGTGGTGTCCGCGAACGTGCTGACGTACGGCGGTCCGGACGCGCCGGCCTTGACGTCGATCACCGGCGTGAACGTCGTCCAGCCCGTGCCCGCGGTGTAGTCGTTGCGCTGGACCGCCGAGACCGTCGAGCCCGGCGGCAACGTCCACGACAGGTTCGCAGTCCCCCCGTTGATCGTCGGCTGGGCGAGCACGGCCGGCGCGTGCGGTCCGACGTACGCCGCGTAGTTCGGCAGCGGTCGCGCGGCTGCCGTACCGACCCCGACCTTCTCGAGAGCGTCGGCGACGTCCGCAGCGATGGTGACCTCACCCTGCGGGTTCGGGTGGATCCGGTCGTACGTCAGGGCGGCGGTGGCCCAGCCGGTGGCCGTGGTGGCGACGGCGACCTTGCTGCTCGCGGTCGACCAACCGGGCGCCTGCGCCTTGAGCTTGGTGTTGTACTCGCCGACCTTCGCGACCGAACCGTCCTCCGGTGCGGTGACGAGGACGACCTTGATCGCAGCGTTCGCCTTCTGCGCCTCGACGACCATGGTCTGCGTGCGGGCAAGCACCTGGTCGGCCGTCGCGGTGTCGGCGCCCGTCTTGCTCAGGTCCTGGGCGCCGACGAAGGCGACCAGCACGTTGGCACCGTTGTCCTTAGTCAGGTTGCGGATGACCGTGGCCTGGACCAGCGGGTTCCCGGTGAGCGTCTGGGCGGCGGTGTAGTTCGTGATCGAGGCGCCCGGGATCGCAGCGTTCTGCTTGTCGAAGTCGCAGTTGTAGTCGTCGCTGGTGCGCGCGTACGGGCTGACCGGCTGCACGAGGTTCGAGTACGGGCCCACGAAGTCGTACGCCGCCGGCGCCGGGCTAGCGACCCCGTTCGGGTTCACCAGGTGCTTCCAGAGGAAGTACCGCCAGGTGTAGTCACCGGCGGACGCACTGGTGATCGAGTCACCCGCGATCATGATCTTTGTCGCGCCGCTCGCCACGCTCGCGGGCTTGGCCACGCACAGCGGGTCGCCGGGGATCGCCGCGGTCGCAGTGCTGCGCATCGTGACCAGCACCGCCGCTACCAGTGCAGAGAGAACCAACGCCGCGAGGGCCCGCCCGAGTGTCTTCCTGTTTCCCACCGCGTCAGCCTAAGCGGGACTTTCGTCCCGTGTGGCTATTTGGTCCTGATCCTCGAGGACGGCGAGACCTTGCCTGCCACGGAGTGGTCGTAGGGCACGTACCGGAACTCGTACTTCTTCTTCGTGGTGAGCTTGCCGGTCGTGTAGGCCGTGCCCGTGAGGTAGCCCGTGCTCTTCCACGCGCCGGTCCCCTTGCGGTACTGCAGGACGTACCGGTTGGCACCGGGGACCTTGCCCCAGGTGACCTTGACCTTCGAGCCCGCGAGCGCCTTCAGGGTCGGCTTGAGCGCCTGGCCGATGACGTTCGCCTTCGGGACCGCGAACTTGCCCGCGCTGTGGCTGCTGAGCGAGCTGCCGGCCTGGGCCTGGAGCACGAACTCGTACTTCGTGGCCGGAAGTAGGCCGCTGACCGTCCGCGTCGTGCCGGCTGCGTAGCTGGAGAAGCTCCAACCTCCCGAGCCGATCCGCCACGCGACGCGGTACGCCGTCGCACCGGGCACCGCCGACCAGGACAGCGTCGCCGCGTGCACGCCGGGCGTCGCGCTGCTCAGCACGGGCGTCTCGAGCTTCGGCGCCGCGCTCTTCTCGGCGCTCCAGTCCCCGGTCGTCCCGTTCGCGACGGCTTGCACCTGGAATCCGTAGCTCTGCCCCGGGGCCAGCCCGGAGATCGTCCGACTGGTCCCGTTGACGGTATCCGTTGTGTAGCTGCCGGACCCGGCAACCCGCCACCGGACGTTGTAGGTGCTGTCGGCGCCGGGGACCGCGGGCCAGGAGACAGTGACTCCCCCGACGACGGGCGCGGGCGTGTTCAGCACCGGGGCAGCCGGCTTCGGGGTGGCGAGCTGCTCGTCGCTCCAGGCGCTCGCGGCGCCGTCCCGCAGTGCTCGGACCTGGAACCCGTAGCTCTGCCCCGGGTCCAGTCCGGCAATGGTCTTCGACGTAGCGCTGACCGCGACGGTGGTGGAGGTGCCCGCCCCGGCGAGCCGCGAACGAACCTCGTAGGTCGCCCCCGAGACCGCCGACCACGACAGCGCGACCGCGTTGGCGCCGGCCGTCGGCGCGTTGAGCACCGGCACGCTCAGCGGGGCCGGCGGGGTGCCGGGCATGGTGAAGGAGTACGCCGCCTCGCTCAGGCTCGCCGAGGCCGGATCCTCTCCCGGCTTCACCGCCCACAGGTCAGTGGCGACCGCCGTTCCCTTTTCCGAGTGCAGATCGATGTCGTAGGAGTGCCCGGCCTGAAGCGTGGTGATCTTGTACGACGTGCAGGGCGACGACTGCTGGCAGCCACCGATGCCGTAGAAGTCCGCCGGAACCCAGCTCAGGTCCTTGACCACGAACCAGCTCCCGACGACACCGTTGGACGTGTCGCGCGCCATCACCTGGACCCCGCTCCCGCCCACCGGCAGGGTCCAGGAGAGGTCGACCGCGGAACCGTTGAGCGATGCCGCGAAGTTCGTGACCGGTTTGCGGAGACCGACCTTGTACGCGGGGTCGAGATCGACTCCCGCGTCAGGGGTCACTCCGAGTGCGTGGAGTGCGTCCGTCAGACCCTTGGCGATCAGCTGTTCGCCGATGACGTTCGGGTGGATCTGGTCCCAGGTGTAGGCGGTCGTGCCCCAGTTCGACATGACGTTCGCGAGCGCGATCGGACTCTGCGGGGTCGACCACTGGGGAACCGCGGCAGCGAGCATGGTGTTGTACTGCGCGTACTTGTCGTTGGCGCCCGTGGCGGTCGGGACGGTTGCGAGCACGATCTTGACGTCCGGGTTGCCCAGTCGTGCGTTCGCGACGTACTGCTGAGCCTGCGCGAGGGTTTGCTGGGGCGTCGCGCCCTTGTAGAGGTCGTTCGCCCCGACGACGGCGATCGCTACCTGGACCCCCCGGGTCTCGACCTCGTAGCGGATCCAGGGCTTGTTCCCGGTGTTGCTGCTGGAAACGTTGAAGTCAGCCAGCTTGCCGCCCGGGTACGCGGTGTAGTCGAGATCGAACGCGGTGTCGACGTACTCGCAGAACGGCCAGGTCGACTTGTTCGGGTCGATCAGCCAGTTGTTGTTGCCGACGAGGTCGACGTCCACCCCGGCAGCGACGAGCTGCTTGTAGAGGAAGTACCGGTACGTCCAGTCCCCTCGGGACCCGTGCGTGACCGAGTCGCCGCTGAGGAGGATCTTCGTCGCGCCGGCTCCCGGGGTCACCGACGAGGCGCACGGCTTCTCCTCCGCCGCGCGGGCACTGGTGGAGCTGAGCGCGAGCAGGGCGGCGGTCAGGACCGACACAAGACCGACCCCGATGACGGTGCGAGCGCGAGGCCGCGCTGGCGTGTTTCCCCCGGTGAGCATCGGATCAGGTTAGGTCGGCAGCGGCACCGATGAAGAACCATCGCCCCGGCAGCGCGGTCCTGGTCCAGACACCCCAACCGGTGCCGTAACGAAGGGCGAATCCGGTCGTTCCGGACCTATCAGGACACCTTGCGCTTGGCAGTCGGCGAGTAAGCACCGCCGACGTCGCCGTCGAACGGGCGGATCCGGAATTCATACGTCTTGCCCTTGGTGAGCTTCTTACTCACCAGCGTGCGCGCGGTGGTCGTGGCGACGACCTTCCACGCCCCGCCCTTCACCCGTCGCTGGACCTGGTACTTCAGCGCTCCAGCAGATGCCGCCCAGGTCGCCCGGATCTTCTTGCCGGAGACCTTGGTCAGGACAGGCTTCTTGCCGACAGCCAGGGCGTTGGCCCGGGGCTTCGCCACAACCTCGGTCGACCAGGTCGCGGTGCCCTGGGCCTTCACCCGGAAGGCGTACGCACGGCCTGCTACCAAGCTGCTGATGACGCGCGACGACCCCGCCGATGTCGTCGACTTCCAGACGTTGGTACCGCCCTGCCGCCACTGGACGTCGTACCCCGGGACTCCACCCAGGTTCGTCCACGAGACCGTGACCGCGTGCAGGCCAGCGACGGCGGCCGGTGCGTCGATGCGACCCACCGGTCCGGTCGGCGTCGCCGCGACCGCAGCCGATCTCAGGTCGGGCGACAGCGCCAGGCCCTTGGCCGAGGCGAGCATGAACTCGTACTCGGTCCCGCCGGAGAGGCCACTGACCGTGTACGTCGTGCAAGGTGTCTGCGGCAGCGTGTACACCGTGCCGCAGGCCTGCGTACCCACCGACGGGTAGTAGTAGCGCAGCGAGCCGAGCACCAGGTCCGCCTTACGCACCCACGGTCCGTTCCCGCTCTTGTTCCGGGCGTAGACGACAGTGCGGTCCGACCCGAAGGGCAAGGTCCAGGTGAGCTTGACCTTGTTGTCCCCGTCGAGAGCGGGTGGGTCCAGGACCGCGGTCATCCGCGGTCCGATCTTGGGGGTCGGCAGCGGGTTCGGGCGCGCGAACAGGGCGGGGTTGATCGCGTGCAGCTTGTCGTCGATGGCTGCGGCGATGGCGACCTCGCCCACGGCGTCGGGGTGCACGCCGTCCCACGTGTGGTTCGACCAGCCGGGCAGGGTGGCGAGAACCACGCGTGCGTTGGCCGTGTTGAGGTCGCTCACGACCCCGGGCAGCAGCGCGTTGTACCTCCCCGCGCGGCTGGTGGCGCTGGTCGTCGGGACCGTCGTGATCACCACGTCCACGTCCGGGTTGCCGAGACGCGCCTGCGCGATGACGCCCTTCAATTTCCCGGCCACGAAGGCCGCGATCTGCTGGTCGTTGAGCCCAGCGAGCTCGGGCTCCTCGGATGTCCGAGCCAGGTCGTTCCCGCCGGCGAAGAGGACGATGATGTCGGGCGTGTGCGCGGTCACGGCGCCGCGGATCCAGCTGGTCGCTCCCGGGTAGTACGGGTAGACCGGGTTGTTCTGGTAGTTGGCCGCCGAGCCGAATCCGAACTTGCCGTTGGGGAGGTTGTCCGGGTCCGTCCACAGCTTCACGCCCGGTCGCGCCTCGTGGTCCTGGTCGAAGTCGCAGTCGATGTACTGACGGCTTCCCTGCTCACGGGTGTTCGCGTTGATCGTGTCCTGGAATCGCCCGACGAAGTCGACGTTCGCGCCGCGCCCGTCCTGGTCCTTCCAGAGCCAGTAGGGCCAGGTGTAATCGCCGGCTGAGGCGTTGGTGATCGAGTCCCCGGCGATCATGATCTTGATCGGGTTCGGCTCCTCGGGTCCGTCGTTCGAGGAGCACTGGTACCCCGGCCCCGGAGGCGGTGCCGCGCTCGAGCTCCCTACCAGTGCCAGCGGTGCGGCGGCCAGCGCCCCCGCCATCACGACGTGCATCACCCGAGATCTGATCACGGCGCAACCCTAGGTGGCCGCGGGTGGGTTCCCACACCGAAACCCGAACGGTCCAGACCGATCGGTCGGCTCGTGTAACGCCTGCGCGCTACCCCGGGGCTCACGACTTCTTTTTCTTCTTCTTCGGAACCGCGAAGACCTCGTTGCTCCACGCCCCGTAGCCCGAAGCATTCTTGGCACGCACCTGGAAGCCGTACTTTTTCTTCGCCTTCAGGCCGGAGATCACGCGAGCACCTCCGGGCGAGGTCGTCGTACCGGCCCACGCCGCAGCTCCCGCCCTGCGCCAGCGGACCTCGTACAGGGTCGCGCCGGCGAAGTTCGGCCACCGCACGGTGACCTTCCGGACCCCGCGGACCGGCTTGGTCTGCACGACCTTGCCCAGACCCCCGGTCGCCTTGACCTTCTTGATGTTGGAGACGATGTCGGCCGCGATCGCCCGACCCTTCCCGACCCGCACCTCGAACTCGTACGTCGTCCCGCCGGACAGCCCTCCGACCGTGTACGTCGTGCAGGGGGCCTCACCGCAGGTCCCCGTGCCGATGGTCTTGTAGAACCGTCGCAGCGCGGCTGTCACCAGGTCGGCCTGGAGGACCCACGGGCCGTTGCCGCTGACGTTGCGTGCGTAGACGAGTGCGCGGGTCCCGCCCGGCGGGTAGGTCCAGGTCAGCTTCGCCTGGTTGGTGCCGGGCACCGAGGCGTTCAGGACGGCGGGCCGTCGCGGTCCGATCCGGGGCTTCTGCAGGGTGCTCGGCCTGGCGGGCAACGCCGTGTTGAGCCGATGGATCCCGTCGGTGATGGCCGCGGCGATGGCCACCTCGCCGAGCGCGTCCGGGTGGTAACCGTCCCAGGTGTGACTGGACCAGCTCGGGATCTTCGCGAGCACGATCTTGCTTGCCGACGTGCTCTTCGTCGCCACCAGGTTCGCCAGCCCCTTGTTGTACCGGGAGAACCGGGACTCACCTGCGGTCGGAGGTGTCAGCGCGGTCAGCACGATGTCGACCTGGGGGTTCCCCAGCCGGGCCTGGTTGATGAAGGTCGTCATGAACTTGATCGCCTCGTCAGCCTTCTGGGCTTCGGTCCCCGTCGAGGTCGGGTAGGCGATGTCGAGGTTCCCGGCGAACGCCACCAGGATGTTGGGGTCGTACTTGGCGACCGCTCCCCGGATCCAGCTGGAGGATCCGGGATAGTTCGGCTGGGTCTTGTCGGTGGACGTGAACGGGCGGGTGTAGCTGGCCTTGCTCGCGTCCGGGTTGTAGAGCCGCGCCGAGGTGCGCGCCTCCTGGTCCATGTCGAAGTTGCAGTCCAGGTACTTCTTGCTGCCGCGCACCTGGGTGACCGGGTCGATCAGGTCGTCGAACGCGCCCACGAAGTCCACGTTGCCGCCACGGTCGACGAGGTTGCGCCAGAGCCAGTACCGCCAGGTGTAGTCACCGACGGACCCGGCGGTGATGGAATCGCCCGCCACCATGATCTTGGTCGGGTTCGAGCCCGACGGACCTGCGTCCGTGGTGCAGGAGTAGCTGGGTCCCGGCGGTGGCGCAGCCACCGAATCTCTCGGAACCAGTGCCGCCGTGGTCGCCATCAGTGCCAGGCACGTGACAGTGCGCAGTGTCTTACCCCCGTTGAACATGCTGACGATGGTAGGTCGGACAGCATGGCCGTGCAGGGCAAACGAAGACACGAGCCGGCAAAAGCGAACGAGCCCGGACCCCCTGGGGGATCCGGGCTCGTCCTTCAGACGTGGAGCCGGCCGATCAGGCCTGGCCGCCGGTCAACTTCTCGCGCAGGGCCTGCAGGGCCTCGTCGGAAGCCAGCGAGCCACCCTCGGCAGCGTCGCCCTCGGTCGCAGCGTCGCTGGAGTACGACGTGGCCTCGCCGGCCTCGGCGTCGGCGACCTTCGCCTCGGCCTGCTGCTTGACGTGGGCCTCCCAGCGCTCGTGCGCCTTGGCGTACTGGTCCTCCCAGACCTTGCGCTGGTCCTCGTAGCCCTCGAGCCACTCGCCCGTGTCGGGGTCGAAGCCCTCGGGGTAGATGTAGTTGCCCTGCTCGTCGTACGTGGCGGTCATGCCGTACAGGGTCGGGTCGAAGTCCTCGGCCTCGGCAGCCGTGGAGGTCTCGTTCGCCTGCTTCAGCGAGAGCGAGATCCGGCGACGCTCGAGGTCGATGTCGATGATCTTGACCATGACGTCGTCGTTGACCTGGACGACCTGCTCCGGGATCTCGACGTGACGCTCGGCGAGCTCGGAGATGTGCACCAGGCCCTCGATGCCCTCCTCCACGCGGACGAAGGAACCGAACGGAACCAGCTTGGTGACCTTGCCGGGCACGATCTGGCCGATCTGGTGGGTCCGGGCGAAGTGCTGCCACGGGTCCTCCTGCGTCGCCTTGAGCGACAGCGACACGCGCTCGCGCTCCATGTCGACGTCGAGCACCTCGACGGTGACCTCGTCGCCCACGGTGACGACCTCGGACGGGTGGTCGATGTGCTTCCAGGACAGCTCGGAGACGTGCACCAGGCCGTCGACGCCACCCAGGTCCACGAAGGCACCGAAGTTGACGATGGAGGACACGACACCCTTGCGGATCTGGCCCTTCTGCAGCTGGGTCAGGAAGCCGTGGCGGACCTCGGACTGGGTCTGCTCGAGCCACGCACGACGCGACAGGACGACGTTGTTGCGGTTCTTGTCCAGCTCGATGATCTTCGCCTCGAGCTCCTTGCCGACGTACGGCTGGAGGTCGCGGACCCGACGCATCTCGACGAGGGAGGCCGGCAGGAAGCCGCGCAGCCCGATGTCCAGGATGAGACCACCCTTGACGACCTCGATGACGGTGCCGGTGACGACGCCGTCCTCCTCCTTGACCTGCTCGATGGTGCCCCAGGCGCGCTCGTACTGGGCGCGCTTCTTGGACAGGATCAGACGGCCTTCCTTGTCCTCCTTCTGGAGAACGAGGGCCTCGACCGAGTCACCCACCTTGACGACCTCGTTGGGGTCGACGTCGTGCTTGATGGAGAGCTCACGGGAGGGGATGACACCTTCGGTCTTGTAACCGATGTCGAGCAGCACCTCGTCGCGGTCGACCTTGACGATGATGCCCTCGACGATGTCGCCGTCGTTGAAGAACTTGATGGTGGCGTCAATCGCGGCGAGGAAGTCTTCCTCGGAGCCGATGTCGTTGATCGCGACCTGCGGAGCGTCGGAGTAGAGAATGGAAGTCATAAGGGAAATGGATCCTTGGTGGACAGATGTAGTGCGGGCACGCGAGAAGCCCTTGATCACCATCACGAATTCATTTCGCTGGCCCACGGAACCGCGGACCGGACAGCGAGCGAGAGGCTGCTACGTCTGAGACTCAGGCAGACTTCTGGCGCACCGAGAATCGTACGGCGTCCCGAGGGCCTGAGTCCAACCGGCCGGAGCCCGCGACCGGGGTCGTCAGTGCAATCATCTCCTCATGACCGCCCCCCACCGACCGGTCCGCGTCGAACGACGCCCGGTCGACGAGCAGGACTCGCTCACCGCGAACCGCGCCGACTGGGACCGGTACGCCGACGAGTACCAGTCCACCCACGGCGAGTTCCTGGGTGACGAAGGCTTCCTCTGGGGTCCCGAGGGCGTCCGCGAGGACGCCGTCCGTGCGCTCGGCGACGTCGAGGACAAGGACGTCCTCGAGCTCGGCTGCGGCGCGGGCCAGTGCTCACGCTGGGTGCTGCGCCACGGGGGTCGGCCGGTCGGCCTCGACGTCTCCATGCGTCAGCTCCAGCACAGCCGACGGATCGACCAGGAGCACGAGACCCGGGTGCCGACGATCTGCGCGGGCGCGGCAGCGATCCCCGTGGTCGACGACGCCTTCGACATCGTCTTCTCCGCGTTCGGGGCGCTGCAGTTCATCTCCGACGCCGACGCGCTGGTGGCCGAGATCGCTCGCGTCACCCGCCCGGGCGGGCGGTTCGCCTTCTCCGTCACGCACCCGACCCGGTGGATGTTCCCCGACGACCCCGCCGAGGGCGGGCTGCTGGCGAGCCAGTCGTACTGGGACCGGACGCCGTACGTCGAGGTCGACGACGAGACCGGCGAGACCTCGTACGTCGAGCACCACCGGACCCTGGGCGACTGGGTCCGAGCACTCAGCGCCAGCGGCTACCGGCTCGTCGACCTGATCGAGCCGGAGTGGCCGGCCGACCACGACCGGGTCTGGGGCGGGTGGAGCCGCACCCGCGGGCTGCTCACGCCGGGAACGGCGCTCTACGTGGCCGACCTGGCGTAGGCAGTCGTCGAGCCTGCCGAGACGCATCTCGACAGGCTCGATGACCGGGACCGTTCTACGAACGACGCCTCAGGCGTGGACCGCCTCGCGCTCCTTCACGCGGGCGCCGCCCGACGAGGCCTGGCGGCGGGTCATCATGACGCCACCGATCATCAGGACCAGACCGAGGACGAAGCCGACCTGCGGAACGACGTTGCGGACCAGGTTGAGCATCGAGCCCTGCGAACCGTAGTCGTCGATGTTCTTGCGCACGGTCTTGTCGTCGTAGGTGACGACGGCCTTGGTCGTGGTGACCCGCGGCGTGCCCTGGTAGTCGATCGTGTTGTTCTGCGCTTCGGTGCGCTTGATGATCACGCCGGTGTGCGGCTCGACGAGCAGCGTGCGGTCGACGGAGTACATCATCTGCGCCTCGACGTTCCCGTCGCCCGACTCACCGAGGATGCTCCGCGGCGCGTCCATCGTGTCGTACTGGGTGGCGGGGATGGTCTGACCGAACTTGTAGACCTCCATGCCCTCGATCTTGGTGGTGCCGAGGTACTTGATCGGCACAGCCTTGAGCAGCGTGGAGTCCCAGAACATGTAGGTCTTCTTCTGGGTCTCGAACGGGAACTTGGCGACCAGGCCCTTGTGGACCAGCTTGTCCTCCACGCCCGGGGTGTCGGAGACGAAGTCGTCCTTGATCCCCGGGGTCGCCTCGCCGGTGCGAGCGTCGAAGGTCATCCGCTCGATCTCGCCGCGGACCTCGCCGTTCGGGCCGGTCATGGTGCCGGCGGAGTCGGTGGTCACGGTGGTGTTCACGTACGTGACCGAGCCCTTGTGCTCCTTGGCCGCCTTCGCGTCGCCGACGGTGCTCACCTTGATCTTGAGGTCGGTGACGATCTCCTTCAGGGTGCCCGCGTCGAAGATCGTGGCGCCCTTGGCCTGCAGCCCGGTCTCGCTGATCTGGTTGGCCGGAGCCACTGCCAGGCGCGGGTAGGCGTAGAAACGGATCATCGGTGCCAGGACGACGAGGAATGCCCCCACGGCAACCAATGCAAGACTAAAACGGCGCATGACGCGCTCCCTCCCAGTACGGCGCCCTGGGCTCCCTCCCACAACGCACAGGGCGACGGTAACAGGAAACATGCCCTAAACGGGACATTAACCCCGTCGTTACCTGAATCGTGACATTCCGGTGTAGACAACCCCACAGGGCCGCTCGCCCGGGCTCAAGCCTTCTTGCGCACGACCATCCAGAGGTTCCAGGTGATCAGCTCGCGCAGCACCGGGACGCGCAGCAGGAACGAGGACCACCGCGGGAAGTAGCGCGGACGCAGGTCCAGGACCTCGAGGTCTGGGCGCGACGCGAGCCAGCGACGCCCGTCGGTCACGGACGCCGCGAACATCGACGAGCCGTAGACGTTCTTCGGCGGCTTGCCGTTCTTCCGCTCGTACCGTCGTGCCGCGTAGTGGCCGCCGAGCAGGTGCCACGGCGATGTCTCGTGACCTCCCCAGGGCCCGAGCCAGATCGTGTACGAGAGCACCGCCACTCCCCCGGGCCTGACGACCCGGACGATCTCGTCGCAGACGGCGCCGAGGTCGCGGACGTGCTCGAGCAGGTTGGAGGAGAACGCGATGTCGACCGCGCCGTCGGTCAGCGGCGAGCGCTCCGCCAGTCCCACGACCGATCCCGGCGTACGACGCCCGTGCAAACGGATCTCGTCGATGTCGGCATCGATCAGCACCGTGGTTGCGCCGGCCTCCTGGAACGCCGCCGAGTAGAACCCCGGGCCGCCTCCGAAGTCGGCGACGAGCTTACCCACGGGGTCCACGTGCTCACGCACCAGGTCGATCGCGTCCTCGGCGATCAGCCGGTAGAAGCCGTCCGGATCGGTCTGCTCGGTCAGGAAGGAACGGAACAAGCGAACAGAACGGGCCAACCCGGTAGATCGGAACAATCGGACAAAAACCACATTCCAATGTTACCGTGGTCACAGATTCGGTATCGCACCGGGGAGGGAGAACCACTGTGCGGTCCTTGAAAAGGGGGGTTCAGCCTGCCCGTTCGTCAGCACCGACGAGCGTCGCGGTCCTGAACTGGCGTGACCCGTGGCACCCCGAAGGTGGGGGCTCGGAGCTCTACGTCCATCAAGTAGCCAAAGAGATGCGTGACTCAGGCAAGCAGGTGACCTGGGTGACTGCGGCCTACCCGGGCGCTGCGCGCGACGAGGTCGTCGACGGCATCCGGTTCATCCGGCGGGGCGGCCACCTGACCGTCTACCTCTGGGTGGCACTGCTGCTGTGCACCGGGGCCCTGCGTCGTCGGCTCGGCCGGCTCGATGCCGTCCTCGAGGTCCAGAACGGAATGCCGTTCCTGGCCTCCTGGCTGACCGCAGCACGCGTGGTCGTCCTGGTGCACCACGTGCACCGCGAGCAGTGGACCGTGGTCGGTCCCGTGCTGGCGAAGATCGGGTGGTTCCTGGAGTCCCGGGTCGCCGTCCGCGCGAACCGCGGCCGCCGGTACGTCGCCGTCTCCGACATCACCCGTCGCGAGCTCGTCGGCCTCGGCGTCCGGCCCGACAGCATCGCCCTGGCCTACAACGGCCTACCGCCGGTGCCGGCGTACGAGGCCCGGGAGAAGTCCGAGCACCCGACGCTGGTGGTGCTCAGCCGCTTGGTCCCGCACAAGCAGATCGACCACGTCATCGCCGCGCTGCCGGAGCTCGCCGAGGAATTCCCGGGCGTCCGCCTCCGGGTCCTGGGCGACGGCTGGTGGGGCGAGGCGCTGCAGCAGCTGACGACCGAGCTGGGGCTCGACGACCGCGTCGAGTTCCTCGGCTTCGTCAGCGACCGCACCAAGTTCGAGGAGCTGTCCTCGTCCTGGGTGCACGTGCTGCCGTCGGTCAAGGAGGGCTGGGGCCTCTCGATCGTCGAGGCCGGCCACGCCGGGACCGCGTCGGTCGCCTACGCGAGCGCCGGTGGAGTCACCGAGGCGATCCTCGACGGCGTCAGCGGCCTGCTCGCCACCGACCGCGCCGACCTGACCACCCAGATCGCCGTCCTGCTGCGCAACGAGCAGCTCCGCGAGGAGCTCGGCCACAAGGCCGAGGTCCGGTCCGCGGAGTTCACCTGGGAGGCGGCGGCTGCGACGATCGGCGCGGCTCTCGACGCCCGCTGACGAACCACGAACCCGGAAGGGCCTGACCTCCAGTGAGGTCAGGCCCCTTCCTGTGCTCGGTCATCGAGCCTGCACTCGGTCATCGAGCTTGTCGAGATGCGGTGAGGTCTGCGCCCTGGTCGCCACGTCTCGGCAACCTCGACGACCGGTTGAAAACGAGCAGAAGGCCCGTCACGTTTCGGGTCGTGACGGACCTTCTGAGCTCTGGTGCTGCTGGAGGAACTACTTCGCGTAGTTCGGGGCGTTGACGTTCGAGACGTTCGCCTTGGTCTCCCCCGGCTGCGTGATGTTCGCAGCGACCTGCGTGGTCGCTACGGCGAAGGCGCCGGCGACGAGTGCTCCACCGACCCCGGCAACGGCAACGGTGCCGAACGTGGCACTGCCGCCCGCGGCTCCAAATCCAAGAAATGACATCGGTTCCCTCACCTGTCGTTGTGCGTTCTCCCGATGACCATGTTACCCGATCTTGTCCCTTTTGCCATGAATGCGCCGAACTGTTATCAAACCTCCTGATGCCGTCACCGCCACGAGGGCGAGCAGGTCGCCGACCACCACGACCGGGGCGTACGGGCGGGTACCGGTGACCTCGCCGGAGCCGAGGTCGATGAGCCGGAGCTCCGAGCCGTCGTACAGCACCCGACCGGCCGTGACGAGGTCGGCGTCGTCGATCCTGGCTCCCCCGGCGGCCGTCCGCTCCACGAGCACGTAGCGCACCCTCGCGGACCTCAGCACCGGCAGCAGCGGGCGTCCCTGCTCGAGCGCCTGCGCGATCGAGGCGGCTGTCCGGTCCTCGCCTACGACCACCTTGCCGCCACCCACACCGAGGGCGTCGTTGCTGATCACCTCGCCGGGGAAGAACCGGATCGCCGGGTCGAGCGCCGCGCGCCCGTCGTTCCAGGCGAACGCCTGGTACGCCGAGAACGGCAGCACGACGATGCGTCGGCTCTCCGCAGGCTGGTGGTCGAGCACGGCTCGCACCTGCGTCCACTCCCGGGGGTAGCCGACCGGCTCGAGCTTGCCCGCGATCCCCCAGGCGAAGGACGGCAGCAGCACCACCGGGAAGACGACGGCGGTCCCGATGACGGCCCGCGCCGGCAGAGCGTTCTTGCGCAGCGCGCGGTTCGCCGCATCCAGGACGAGCGCGAACCCGGCGCACGCCGCGAGCACCAGCAGCGCGGACCACTTCTGCGAGTCGCGCAGCAGTCCGGCGCCGGGTACCTCACGGACCAGCCAGGTGACCAGGTCGTTGCCCGGACCCCAGGTGGGCAGCACGGCGAGCCCGAGCCCGACGAGACCGACGCCGAGCAGCCGTCGGTGCGCCCGCGCGAGGAAGGCGAGCGAGGCCAGGGTGACCAGCAGCGCGAGGCCGACCAGCAGCACCGAGTCGCGCTCCCCGGGTACCACCGAGGCCTTCCAGATCCCGCCGAAGGAGAGCACCGAGCCGAGCACCCCGTACGGCGTGTCCGCCCGGGCGGCGAAGCCCGAGACACCCGCCGGATCGCTCGCGTCAGCGCTGCCCAGGACGCCGGGAAGCAGCCACGGAAGGTTGGTCACCGCCACAGCCGCGAGCAGGGTGGCCGCGTCGCGCACCCGGGCGCGGTCGGTGCCGAGCACCAGCACGACGAACCCGGCGAGCAGGCCGCCGGTCGGGCTGGCGAAGGACGCGAGGGCGAGCGGCAGGACGACCGCAGCCAGACCTGCACGGTCGGCGTGCTCGCGGAACGCCACGGCGGCGGCCGCTGCCCACGGGAGGGCGGCGTACCCGAGGAGCAGTCCCCAGTGGCCGATCGCCAACCGCTCGAGCACCCACGGGTTCCACAGGTAGAGGACGGCCGCACCCAGCGGCGCGAGGCGCGCGTTGTCCGCGAGGAGACTGCCGGTGAAGCGCCGCATCCCGAACCCGGCGAGCAGCAGCGCACCGAGCAGGACCACCTTCTGCAGCAGGTCAGCGGCCAGCACCTGGCTGAGCACCGAGACGACTGCGTCGGCCGGGACAGCCCGCGGTACCGACCCGTCCAGGCCGAGCCAGGCTGGGCTCCAGGGCTGGTCGGGGACGAACGCCATGTCGCCGATCAGCACGAAACCGCGGGACAGCAGCACCGGAGCGAGAGCGAGGCCGGACAGGACGACGATCGTCGCCGAGCCCGCCGCAGCGAGCCGCCTGTCCTGCGCCGTCCGTGTCCGCTGCGTCATCGGGTCACTTCGGCTCGGGGCGCGGCACCCCGGCGGACGCGTCGGTCAGGCAGAGGGTGGTCGTCGGGTCCTCGAGCGTCATCCGGAAGTTGGTGAACCCACCGTTGACGACGACGTCGACCGCGTTCAGACCCGAGCGGACCGCGAACCGCTGGTGGCCGCCGGCGACGTCGAGGTCGGCGAAGCCGTCGGCGCTGGTGTAGTAACCGATCCGGAGGACCCAACGCCCGTCGGGGACGTCGGCCTCCATCGGCACGAGCGTGCCGGTCGAGCGCACCGGGTAACCGCACTGCTCGTCGTCCGACGCCTTGGTGCGCACAGGGCCTTCCAGGGCGACCTTCGCCAGCGAGCCGTCCTCGCGGACCATCCGCAGCGCATGGCTCGGGAGGTCGAAGACCGGGCGCTCGGGGGCGTACCCGACGACGTTGCGAACTGTCGCGCGCTCGCCGTACCAGGCACTGATCACGCCGACGGGGACACCACCGTCGAGCAGGACCACCTTCGGGTCGGCGCGGAGCCCCGACCGGATCGCCTCGACGTACTCGCGGTCGTCGGAGTGGTACAGGTTGGAGGCGAGGAAGCCGGCCGAGATGGCGGCCGAGACGACCAGGGCGACGCACGCGACAGCGCTGGCTCC
The DNA here is from genome assembly GCF_040546585.1 of Marmoricola sp. OAE513. NCBI lineage: Bacteria > Bacillati > Actinomycetota > Actinomycetes > Propionibacteriales > Nocardioidaceae > Marmoricola > Marmoricola sp. OAE513. The sequence goes on from NZ_JBEPOC010000001.1 coordinate 253,615, forward strand.
GCGTTCGAGGCCGAGCGGGGAGAAGAAGCTGCCGCGTGCTGAGAGGTCGGGGAACTCCACCTCGCGCAGGGCGCCGGCGGCCGCGATCACGACGACCGCCGCGAGCTCGGCACCGAAGCGGTGGACCAGGCCGAGCGAGCCGAGAACGTCGGCGCGACCGGTCAGGGCCAGCACGCCGACCGACCCGGCGACGAAGACCACGAGCGTTCCCCAGGCCGCGCGGGCCGAGGCTCGCCCGTGCTGGGTGGTCAGGCCGACCAGCCCGAGCAGCAGCGCACCGTTCAGGGCCACGATCCAGGACACCGGGACCAGGTACGCGTGCGCCGGGAGCGAGCCGGACCAGGGGCCGTTGAAGACCTCGGCCAAGCTGTGCCGCAGGTAGCCGGTGACGACCTGACCGAGGTCGTTACCGAGGTCGAGGTCGAGCGGTGCAGCACGCCAGCGGAGCACGGCGTACCCGGCGAGCACGATGAGCAGGCCGACACCGAGGGCACTGAAGTCGCGGGCCGCCGTACGGAACCGGGCGCGCACGGTGTCGCCGCCCGCGGCGATCAGCGCGACGCCGACCAGCACGACCGGGAACAGCACGGCGCGTTCGTCGAAGAGCACGGCCAGTGCGAACGCCGCCAGCGCCAGGCCGGAACGTCGGACCCGGTTCTCGTCGGTCGCACTGAGCACGGCCCAGACGGCGACCAGGAGCATCAGCGTCGCGGACCAGTACGCCAGACCGAGGACCCACCACTGGGTCGACCACAGTGTCAGCGTCGAGAAGGCGAACATGACCAGGAGCGGCAGACGCAGCCAGCGGTCCCCCAGCAACCGGGTCAGGACGAGCCACATGGTCGCGGTGGCCGCCGTCTGCAGGGTCAGCACGACGCCGGCGGCAAGCGGCCAGCTGAGCGGGGCGAGACCGACGCACGCAGCGACCAGCGCGGTGCCGGCCGGGGAGAACCCGCCGGCGTAGTCGGCGTCGAGCATGCTCCAGGCGCCGTCCGCCTTGGTCGAGGCCATCACCAGGAAGTCGTCCTGCGAGAAGTAGCCGTGGCCCAGGAGCACCGCTCGCCACAGCAGCTGGGCGGCGATCACGACCAGCGCCAACAGCCCGGCTCGGGTCGTCCAGGCACGGACGGTCTCAGGCATCGACGGCCTCCTTCGTCGGCGTCTCGTGAGGCGTGCGCCCCAGGGACGCGAGCAGCACGCCGACCGCGCCGCCGGTCACGGCGTCGACGACCGACCAGGACTGGTCAGGGTCGACCTGCGCGAGCACGGCCGCCGCGATTCCCGCGACGGCGACCACCCCCGCGCCGACCCACACCGGCGACACCTTGCGGCGCAGCAGCAGCCCGAGAGCGGTGCCGGTCAGCAGCGGGACGCCGCCGGCCACCCAGGCGACGACCAGGAGGGCGAGCCCGAACGGACCGATCGGCAGCGCCCGTCCCCACGCGGTCGGCAGGACCGGGACGGCCGGCTCACGATGCCGCTCGCGCAGCGCGACGGCCAGGGCAAGCCCGAGCAGCAGCACGCCGGCGATGCCGCCGAGCAGCAGGAACAACCGGTAGGTGCCGTCCGGGGTGTAGACGAGGTGCACGGTGCCGCCGTCACCCGCCGGCACCCGATAGCCCTGCTGCCACCCGTCCAGCGCCACCTGCTTCAGCACCTTGCCGTCGAGCGTCGCCCGCCAACCGGCGTTCAGGTTCTCCGGGATCCGCAGGATCGCGGCGCTCCCGGCACCGATCCGGACCGAGCGGTCGGTCGAGCTCCAGTGCGTGATCCTCGTCGTGCGGTCGGCGGGGTAGGACAGGGCCAGGTACGGGTCCTTCGGCACCTTGAGCGCGACGGTGGTCGGGACCCACCGATCCGTCGAGGCGACGGTCATCGTGTGCGTGCCCGGTGCGAGCTCGAGGTCGCCACCACATGCCTGCAGGCGCAACGCACCTCCGCTGAGGACGTCCCGGATCCGACCGGTCACCCGGGTCTGGGTCACCTTGCCGTCGATCCGGACCTGCGGCCCTAGGCCGCACTCCGCCCCGGTGATGCTGGACGCCGACGGCGAGTAGGTCAGGTCCTCGAGCCCGGCGATCACCAGGTCCGCGATGCCGAGCGAGCGGCGGTCGGTGTCGCTGCCGGGAAAGGTGATCTTCACGTGGTCCGTGCGCAGCGCGTCGAAGTAGCCGAGCGAGTCGCCGCGCAGGCTGACCTCCCGGCGCTGGCCGTCAGACTCCAGCACGGCAGACCCGGCTGACCGTGTCAGGCCCCCAGCAGCCACCAGCTGGAGCCGGGTGAGGGTGCGCTTGCCCTTCCAGCGGAGCTCGAGCGACTGGTCCTGCCCGCCGCGAGCAGCGATCCAGGTGGTCCTCGGGTTGCCGTCGAACGCGAACTGTCCCGAGACCGCCGGGTCGTGCGCCAGCACCGAGCTCGCGGTGACGGCTACCTGGCGGCCGAGCGGCAGCAGCAGCTGCGCGGTGCTCGCGGACGAGCGTGCGGTGACCGTGCCCGAGAGCGTCCAGGTCCCCGACGAGTCCGTGGTGAAGGTTCGGTTCAGCCCGGCTGCCTCCTCGGCGGGCCGGGCGGCCTCGGCATCGCAGTCCTGCCCCAGGTCGCCGGTGACGCAGGCGCGCCGCTCGGGCTGCGCCCGGAAGAGGAACTCGGTGGCCGCGTCGGCGCCCGCCGAGGGCACCACGAGGGTGCGGCCGAGGGCGAGTCCGGGGAAGCCGATCTCGCGGATCGCGACGACTCCGAACCGCGGGTGCCGGTAGGTGTCGAGCACGGTGACGCGGACCTCCCGGACCGGCGCACCCGACAGGTCCACCCGGACGACACCCGTCTCCGGGTCGACGTCGTGGTCGCTGACCTGACCGCCGGCGTCGACCCGGATCTTGCGTACTGGTACGCCGCTGTAACCGTCCACGCCGACGGTCACGTCGACGTACGGCAGCGGCTGAGACTCCTTGAGGCGCACCGCGAGCCACTGGCCCTCGGGCTTCTCCAGCGGCGCGGACCGCCAGTAGGTGTCGAGAACGCCGTCGACCGCGGAGTACGGGCCGAGCTCGGGCCGCACCGCTCCGAGGGTGTCGGCGTACCCCGAGGACGACGAGGCGGTCAGCCCGCTGATCTCCGGGTACGACGCGGCCACCCGGTCCGCCCCCTCGACGCCCGGGTAGTCGTGGGCCCGACGCTCGTTGCGGTACTTCTCCTGCGGTGTCATCAGCTGGCTCAACGAGTCCCGGAGCCGCCCGAACTGCCGCTCGCGGAGCCGGTAGCCGTCGGCCACCAGGTCGGGGGTCTCGGCCTTCGTCGCGGTGCCACGGATCAGCACCGGGCGGGTGGGCAGTAGCAACCCGGCCTCGATCAGGGAGATGACGTCCTCGGGCCCGCCGGCGACCTCGGCGACGCCGCCTGCGTCGACGGCCTCGACGACCGGGACGTCGCGGTCGATCCGGTAGACGGTGATCGCCGCCTGGTCGCCGACCCCGGTCGATCCGAAGGCGGCGACCTTCGCCAGGCCGGGGCTGCTCTTCACCGCCTGGTCGACCGTGGAGGTCGACGGGGCGTCGCTGGCGAACAGGTCGAGGTCACGGCGTACGACGACGAACCCGATGCCGGCGCGCGCCAGGGTGTCGGCCAGGACCGGGGACCCGCGCCCGTCAGCGATGCGGTCCTCGACCGAGTCCAGGAAGCGGATCGTCGGCCCGGGCACCAGTGGCACCTGGGTGCGCGAGACCCACGGACTCCTGGCGAGCCCCTGGATCGGCTCGTCGATCGTCCAGCCCCACGTCTGCTGGCCGAACCCTGAACCCGGCAGCACCAGCGCGCGCCGGCCGTCGGCGTGCGCGGCGAGGTAGTCGGTGGCCTGCTCCCAGGACTGCGGGACGGCGTCCCACCCGGGCTTGCGCAGCGTCCGCTCGAACAGCGGGAGGGCCGAGGAGGCGAGCAGGGCGACCGCCAGCACCGGCACGACCAGCCGGGTCGCACGCGGTAGCCGGACGCGGGAGGCAGCGCGCCCCTCGGAGCGAGCGAGCACCCAGGCCGCGAGGAGGCCCGCGCCGTGGGCCAGACCGAGAGCCAGCGGTAGCCGGACCAACGGGTCGACCTTGTGGACGTTGCGCAGCGGGGCGAGCATCCCGTCGAGCAGCTCACGTACGCCGCCGGACAGCGGGCTCCCGAGCGTGGAGATGTGCGGCATGGTCAGCAGCACGACGCCGAGGAGGGCGCTCAGGGCCAGCGGCACCCGCGCGGGCATCGACGCGTGGAACAGGCCGCCGAGACTCAGCGCCGCGACCACGGCGGTGAGTCCGATGAGCAACGGCATCGTGGCCAGGTCGAAAGCGCCCGGCCACCACGGCTCTCCCCCGACGTTGACGAATGCGAGCCAGTGGTCGGCCCCGCGGACGACGTTGGTCCAGCCGAGCGGGTGCGTGGTCGCGGCCGCGGTCTCGATGTAGTCCAGGAACGGCGGGCTGTACTTGCCGAGCACCAGCAGGGGCAGCATCCACCACGCGCAGGCCAGGGCGACGGCGAGGACCCACCAGCGCGCGAGCCGACGACCGACGACGGTGCCGAGCGAGAAGACCAGGATCAGCGCCGGCAGGGGCAGCGTCGCGAGGTCTTCCACCGCGTTCACGCCACCCATGCAGAGCACTGCGACCCCGGAGAGCAGGGCGCCGAGGCGGGGCGAGATCCGACCCTGCAGCGCGCGGACCAGCGGCAGTACCACCCACGGCAGCACGGCGGTCGGCAGGATCTCCGCGGTCAGGACGCCGCTGAGACCGAGCAGGCGGGGCGAGAACGCGTAGGCCAGGCCGGCGAGGATCGGGAGCCAGGCCGGACCACGGGTGGTGCCGGTCGAGGCGAGCGCGCGGAACAGCCGACGGGCGCCGTCGTACGCTGCGATGAGGATGAGGGCCGACCAGCAGCGCTGGACGATCCAGTCCGGGACGCCGAGCAGGTCACCGCCCCAGAAGAACGTTCCCTGGGGGAACAGGTAGCCGTAAGCCTGGTTCTGGAGCTCGCCGAAGGACAGCTCGGGGTTCCACAGGTGCAGGGTGGCGGCGAGGAACGCACCCGGGTCGGCGCTGAGGTCGAACTTCGTGTCGAAGGTGGTCTTGCCGGGTCGCTGGAGGAAGGTCAGCACGCCGAGCGCCAGGACCACGAGATAGTGGACCTGAGCTGTTCGCGACCTGCGCACGCCGGAGGCGCGCGACTGGCTCGACGACACCAGATCCCCACCTTCTCGTGCCAACATTCAGTAACCTGCTCCCTGAGTGTATCGCCCGAATTATCCCGAGAGGCCGTATTTCCCATGGCAAGCGCCGACGCCGATTTCGAGACCGTGTGGGCGATCGCTGACACCATTCCGGGTTGGCTCAAGCCTGGTCAAGCACGACTCCTCTTCGATCATGCCCGAGCCCTGGCTCCCGGCTCCCGCGTGCTGGAGATCGGCAGCCACCAGGGCCGCTCGACGGTGGTGCTCGCCAAGGCGCTGGAGCCGCTCGGCGGCAGCGTCATCGCCGTCGACCCGTTCGTCGAGGGGAAGCTCTTCGGCGGTACGCCGACCCGGACCAAGTTCGAGACCCACCTCGCGCAGGCGCAGGTCGCAGACCTGGTCGACCTGCGCGCCGACTACAGCACCAAGCTCCGGCCGACCTGGTCCGAGGGTTTCGACATGCTCTACATCGACGGCAAGCACGACTACTGGACGCTGAGCGACGACCTCAAGTGGGCCGAGCACCTGCCCGCCGGCGGCCCGATCGTCATCCACGACTGCTTCTCCTCGATCGGCGTCACGCTCGGGATCCTGGTGCACGTGCTGTTCTCCTCCGAGATCCGGTACGAGCGGCGCAGCGACTCCCAGGCACTGTTCTTCCGCAGCAAGCCGTCGGCCCGCGACCGCCTCCGCATCCTCGGGGAGATGCCGTGGTGGATCCGCAACGTCTTCGTCAAGGTGCTGCTGCGCTTCAGGCTCCGGCCGGTCGCCCGACTGTTCGGGCACGACTCGCCGTACGACCCGTACTGAGTCGGTCAGTCCGTCAACGCGGCTGCGATCAGACCGGCCAGCTCGCGGGTGTCGGCGGCACTGAACTCGCTGCCGCGCGTGCGCAGGCTGAGGGATGTCGACGTGCTCGTGGTGACGAGCCCGACGGCGAGCGCTCGCGGGCCGCTGAGGGCCGGGAACATGGCGGCGTACTCCAGTCCGGGCGACTCGACGACGCCGAGGTTGCTGATCTGCGCCGTCCCGCCGAGGCGGTTGCGGAGCAGCCGGGTCACCCGCGGCCCGATGCCGCGGGCCGAGGTCTCCGGGAACTCCGGCTCCGGCTCGACCGCGGCGAACGCGGCCCTGGCCTGCTCGCGGGTCCAGCGCGGGTCGACCCGGAAGCGCAGGTACGCGGTCTGCCGGTCCGGGGCGGACGCCCCGGGCTCGCGGCGCGAGGCCCCGGCCACCAGCAGCGGACGTTCCGAGCCCGCGGCGTTCCACGCGGCGAAGACCTGCGCGACCGCGAGCGCCAGGTCGACCGACCCGACCGCCCGTCGGGGTACCGAGAGGATCTCGAGGTGCTCGCGCGGCGACGGGTCCACCACGTGCGAGGCGAACCGCGGCGGCGGGCGCAGCAGCGCCTCGGTCAGGCGGGACAGGCTGGAGCGCAGGAAGCCGACCGGGGCAGGTCGGTCACCGATCCCCTTCGCCTGCGAGCGCAGCTCCAGGCCGGTCGCGGCCTCGGCGATCGCCAGCAGCCCGAGGCCGTCGCAGACGCCGTGGTGAGCGGCGACCACGACCTTGCCCGGGCCGAGCAGCACCCGCACCAGCGGTCCGTTGCCGTCGTACGGCGCCGCCGCCAGGTGCTGCAACCGCTCGTCCCAGGCTGCCTCGGTGGCCTGCTCCGGCTCCGGGGCCGGGCCGAGGTGCGGGTGCGCCGCGACGAGATCCGCGAGTCCCCGGCGTACGGCGTCGACCTGGGTCGGGACGTTCAGGCCGAGCTCGAGGAAGATGCCCCAGGTGGTGTCGGGATCGCCGTACAGCCCGACGACCTCGTGGGCCGTGCGGCTGGCGGAGCCTGCGCCAGAGCTTGGGTCAGAACCTGCGTCAGAGCCTGCTTCTGGCACCGTCCCACCTCCCCTGCGCTGCGCGCCGACGTCCCGGCTCCGGGACACGTCCTGACCCTACTGACGCGTTGCACCCCGGCCAACGACCAGGTGACCTAGGCTCGCCCGGGTGAGCTCGAGAACCGGCACCCTGCGCGCGGTCGTCCGCGGCAGTGCCGGGATCGCGATCGCGATGGGCATCATGAACGTCGCGACGTACGGGTTCCAGATCATCGCCGCCCGCCTGCTCGGCCCTCGCGAGTACAGCGGGATCGCCAGCCTGATGGCGCTGCTGCTCGTGGTGAACGTGGTCGCGCTCGGGCTGCAGGCCACCGGCGCTCGTCGGGTGGCCGCAGAACCGTCTCGGCGCGCGGAGATCGAGTCGGCGGTGATGGCGGCGTCGCACCGATCGGCCTGGGCGCTCGGCGCTGCCTGCCTCGCGCTGACTCCGTTGATCAGCCTGGCCCTGGACCTCGACGACTGGGCGGCCGCCGCGATGATCGGCGTGAGCACGGTGCCGCTGACCATCATGGGCGGCCAGGCAGGCGTGCTCCAGGGAGAGGGTCGCTGGGGAGCCCTGTCCGCGGTGTACCTCGGGATGGGCCTGGGTCGCCTGGCGCTCGGCCTGGCCCTGATGCCTGTCTTCGACTCGACCTTCGGCGCCATGGTCGCCGTGGCGATCGCCGCCTGGGTGCCGGCCGTCATCGGCTGGTTCGCCCTGCGCGGACGGGCGAGCGCCGCGGCCGCGTGGTCCGGGACGACCACGATCCTCCGCGAGGTGGCCGGCAACTCCTACGCCCTGCTGGCGTTCTTCGCGCTCTCCAACGTCGACGTGATCCTGGCGCGGGCGCGCTTCGACGAGCACGACGCCGGCCTGTACGCCGGCGGCCTGATCCTGACCAAGGCGGTGCTGTTCCTCCCGCAGTTCGTCGTGGTGATCGCGTTCCCCTCGATGGCCTCGTCGGCCGGCCAGCACCGGATGTACCTGCGCGGGCTCGCCGCGGTCGCCGCTATCGGCGCCGTGGCGACGCTGGGCGCGGTCGTGCTGAGCTCGCTGGCGATCACCTTCATCGGCGGTTCCAAGTACGCCGAGGTCGAGCCGAACATCTGGCTGTTCGCGACGCTGGGCACCCTGCTCGCCCTGATCCAGCTGATGGTCTACGAGGTCGTCGCTCGCCAGCACCGCGCCTCGGTGCTCATCGTGTGGGCGGGTCTGGTGCTCGTCGCCGTCGGTTCGCTGCTCGTCGACAACGGGCACCAGCTGGTGCGGGCCGTGGCGCTGGTGGACCTCGGCGTCCTGGTCAGTCTCGTGGTGACGGCGATGCTGCACCCGTCACAGCGGCGCGGTCGGTCGACCGAGGCTTCTTCTTCGACCAGCTGATCGCCGGGCTCTCCACCCACGCGTAGGTCGCCGCCCCGAGCGGGATCGAGATCGCCAGGATGCAGGACATCCACAGCAGGAACCCGCCGAAGCCGGTGCGGTGCACGAAGTCGTCCTCGAGCAGCACGATCACCGGCAGGTGCCAGAGGTAGATGCCGAACGACCAGCGACCGATCGCGGTGAGGAACCGGGTCGACATCACCCGCGGAAGCCAGGAGGTCGGGCGGCACAGCACGGCGCCGGCCAGCAGGAGCAGGGCCAGCAGGGTCGAGCAGCCGAACCGGACCTGCCGCTCGCTGAACGTCGCCGGCACGTACGCCGTCGGGCCGCCGAGCGCGGAGTTGCAGACCAGCACGGTCACGACGACCACCACGAAGAGCAACCACGAGCGCTGGAACCAGCCACGGACCCGGGTCAGGTCGACGATGCCGGCCTTCTCCCCCTCGAGCACGTGAGCGACCGCGGCTCCGCCGGCGAAGCAGACCAGGAAGCCGGGCAGCCAGAACGAGTAGGTGAACTCCTTGCCCAGGTCCTCGACCTCGGTCCAGATCCGCCAGGCGATGGTGACCGGGATCGACAGGGCCAGCAGGCCGAGCGTGGACCAGAACGCCCCGCGCGGCGTGCGCCGCCGGGCTACCAGACCGGCGACGAGCCCCAGGAACGGCAGTGCGACGTACCAGCTCAGCTCGGTGCCGAGGCTCCAGGTCTGCTCGAAGCCGGGACGCAACCCGTCGCTGGCGAAGGTGCCGGTCAGGGTGACGGCGCGCAGCCAGCCGTCGGGGCCGTTGGGCTGCGACTCCGGCAGCATCACCGCGATCGCGAACATCACCACCAGGTACGCCGGGAAGATCCGGAGCAGGCGGCGTCGGGCGAAGGTGCGCACCTCCGGGCGGGTACCGCGGCCGAGTGCCCAGACCGACCACGGCCGGTAGAGCAGGAACCCGGAGAGCACGAACAGGCTGACCGGCCCGTACCCGTGGATGCCGAACCAGTCGAAGTCGGTGCGGCCCGAGGCGTGCACAGCGACCACGGCCAGAGCGGCGAAGCCGCGCAGACCCGTCAGCGCGTCGACCTGGATGGCCTTCTCGGCCTTCGGGAGGTCGTCCGGGGACGCGACAGCGTCGTCGAACTGCACGTCGGCCCTCGCTCCCACAGGACCATTACAGCACGGCGATTAGTCCGAAATCTCCCGATCGCCGGTGCGCGACCGGGTCAGTGCGCGGCCTCGTGCCAGCTGGTTCCGGTGCCGACCGAGACGTCCAGCGGCACAGTCAGGTCGGCCGCCGCCGCCATCTGCTCACGGACCAGGGCCTCGAGGGTCTCGGTCTCCCCCGGCGCGACCTCGAAGACGAGCTCGTCGTGCACCTGGAGGAGCATCCGCGAGGACATCCCGGCCTCGGTCAGCGCACGGTCGACGTTGAGCATCGCGACCTTGATGATGTCCGCCGCCGATCCCTGGATGGGAGCGTTGAGCGCCATCCGCTCGGCGGTGTCCCGTCGCTGACGGTTGTCGCTGGTCAGGTCGGGGAGGTAGCGGCGGCGTCCCATGATGGTCTCGGTGAAGCCCGTGCGCCGGGCCTCGTCGACGACACCTGCGAGGTAGTCGCGGATGCCGCCGAAGGTCTCGAAGTACTCGTCCATGAGGCCCTTGGCCTCACCCGTCTCGATCTTGAGCTGCTGGGAGAGGCCGAAGGCGGACAGTCCGTACGCCAGGCCGTAGTTCATCGCCTTGATCTTCGCCCGCATCTCGGTGTTGACCTCGGTGGGCTCGACGCCGAAGACCCGGGCCGCGGTGATCTGGTGGAAGTCGCGACCGGAGTTGAAGGCCTCGATGAGGAGGGTGTCCTCGGACAGGTGCGCCATGATCCGCATCTCGATCTGGCTGTAGTCCGCGGTCATGATGGCGTCGTACCCGTCGCCGACCACGAAGGACTGCCGGATCCGGCGGCCCTCCTCGGTGCGGACGGGGATGTTCTGCAGGTTCGGCTCGGTGCTGGAGAGCCGTCCGGTCGCGGCGATCAGCTGGTTGAACGTGGTGTGGATGCGGCCGTCGTCGGCCACGGTCTTGAGCAGGCCCTCCACCGTCTGGCGCAGCCGGCTGACGTCGCGGTGGCGCAGCAGGTGCGCGAGGAACGGGTGCTCGGTCTTGACGAACAGGTCCTGCAGGGCGTCGGCGTCGGTGGTGTAGCCGGTCTTGGTGCGCTTGGTCTTGGGCATGTCGAGCTCGTCGAAGAGCACCACCTGGAGCTGCTTGGGCGACCCGAGGTTGATCTCCTTGCCGATCACGTCGTAGGCCTCGGCGGCGGCGGCGCGCACCGAGTCGGAGAACTCCGCCTCGAAGCCGCGGAGCAGGTCGGAGTCGACGGCGATGCCGACGCGCTCCATCCCCACCAGCACCTCGACCAGCGGGAGCTCGATGTCGGCGAGCAGCTGGGTGCCCCCGTGCTCCTCGAGCTCGGAGGCCAGCGTCTCGGACAGGTCGAGCACCGCGCGGGCGTGCAGCATCGCGGTCTCAGCGACCTCGTTCCCGGCCTCGAAGAGGAGTCCCTGGTCGTCGCCGCTGTCCTGCTTCAGCTCGCGCTTGAGGTAGCGCAGCGTCAGGTCGGCCAGTGCGTAGCTGCGCTGGTCGGGCGCGACCAGGTAGGCCATCATCGCCGTGTCGGTCTCCAGGCCCGCGACCTGCCAGCCGTGGGCACCGAGCGCGAGCAGGGGCCCGTTGGCGTCGTGCAGGATCTTCGGCCGGTCCGCATCGGCGAGCCACCCGGCCAGGGCGGCGTCGTCGGACTGGGTCAGCCCGGCGACGTCGACGTACGCCGCGGTGCCGTCAGCCAGCGCGAACGCCAGCCCGTCCACCCGGCCGGTGCCGGACCCCCAGGTGCCCCGAACGTGCAGACCGACGCGGTCCGCGCCGAGGCCGTCGAGGAACTCCGTGAGGGCGCCCGGGTCGACCGTCTGGCCGGCCAGCTCGAAGCCGCCCTCGACCTCGGGCTCCTCCTCGGGGGCGAGCGTGTCGAGGATGCGCGTGCGCAGCTCCCCGCGGAACTCCAGCTCGTCCAGCAGGGCCAACGCTGCCTGCCGGTCCCACTCCGCACGGGGCAGGTCGGCCGGCGTCAGCTCCAGCGGCAGGTCGCGGACCAGCGCGTTGAGCCGCCGGTTGCGGATCACGTCGTCGAGATGGGCGCGCAGGTTCTCCCCCGCCTTGCCACCGACCTCATCAGCCCGGTTGATCACGTTCTCCAGGCCGTCGTACGTCGCGATCCACTTCGCCGCCGTCTTCGGGCCCACCCCGGGGATGCCGGGCAGGTTGTCCGAGTCCTCGCCGACCAGCGCGGCGAGCTCGGGGTAGCGGTGCGGCGGGACGGCGTACTTGGCCTCGACGGCCTCGGGGGTCATCCGGGCGAGCTCGGAGACCCCGCGCATCGGGTAGAGCACCGTCGAGCTCTCGGTGACCAGCTGGAGCGAGTCGCGGTCGCCGGTGAGGATCAGGACCTCGAAGCCGTCGGCCAGGGCCTGGGTCGCCAGCGTGGCGATGATGTCGTCGGCCTCGAAGCCCTCGTAGTCGAGGTGCGGGATCGAGAAGGTGTCGAGCAGCTGCCGCAGGATCGAGAGCTGGCTGCTGAACTCGTCAGGAGTCTTGTTGCGCTTGGCCTTGTACTCCGGGTACTCCGCGAGCCGGAACGTCTTGCGGGACCGGTCGAACGCGACCGCGACGTGGGTCGGCTGCTCGTCGCGGAGCACGTTGACGAGCATCGAGGTGAACCCGTATACGGCGTTGGTCGTCTGGCCCGTCACCGTGGAGAAGTTCTCCACCGGCAGGGCGAAGAAAGCCCGGTAGGCCAAGGAGTGGCCGTCGAGGAGCAGGAGGCGTGGGCGCTGGCTGTCGGAGTCGTTCGCGGGCACGTCTCGACCCTAGTGGGTGGCCCCGACAACGTCAGCCTCGGCGCTCGGGGGCAGGATGGGGGCATGAGCAACAAGGACGAGATCGAGGCCTACATCGCCGCGATGCCGCAAGGAATGGGTGCCCTCAACGACAAGATGGGCATCGAGGTCGTCGAGCTGTCCGCGGAGCGCATCGTCGCGACGATGCCGGTCGAGGGCAACACCCAGCCCTACGGGCTGCTGCACGGCGGCGCCTCGGTCGTGCTCGCCGAGACCCTCGGATCGATGGGCTCGGGCCTGCACGCCCAGACTCTCGGCAAGATCCCGGTCGGTGTCGACATCAACGCGACCCACCACCGCTCCGCGACCTCGGGCACCGTCACCGGTACGGCGACCGCCATCCACCTGGGTCGCACCAGCGCGGCGTTCGAGATCGTCATCACCGACGAGCGCGGCAAGCGGGTCTGCACCTCGCGGATCACCTGCGCGCTGATCGATCCGCCGAGCTGACGGTTACTCTGCGGCCTCGGGGTCGATGACGACCCGCTGGACCGAGCGGCGCTGGGCCAGGATCCGCCCGAGGTTGCGCCGGTCCGTCCGGGTGCGCAGCACCTCGGGGGTGAGCTTGCGGCGGAGCACCGCCGTGCTCGCCACCCGTACCGATGCCACGGTGCCGAGCCCGAGGCGGGCGAGGAACCGGTTGGTGTCACGCGAGCCGCTCGAGGTGATCGCCGTGATGTGGGCGATGTCCTTGTCCTCCGCCCAGGTCACCGCGGCGTCGAGCATCATCCGTGCGAACCCGTGCTTGCGGTGCTCCGGGCTGACCAGCAGGTAGGAGCTGTGCAGTGCCATGTCGGTGTGCAGCGGGCTCATCGCGGCGCGGCGGAGGTGGATCGCCGCGACGACCTCGTCCTCGAAGAGCCCGACGATGACGCGCTCGTCCGGGTCCGCAGCGATCTGGGCCAGCGCGGCGGCGGCCTCCTCGACCGGGCGCGGGCTGGCTGTCTCGACACCTCGGGGACCGCTCTCGGACCAGAGACGGAGCAGCGCCTGCGCGTCCTCGGGACACGCGTCGCGGACATCCAGCACGTGACGCGACATTCGTTGTCTCCTTCACACCCGATGAGAGCCCGAAACCGTCTGAGCGTGCACACTACGCTTCAACCTTCCACCACTTCTAGGGGTCTCTCGTGTTCACAGGAACCGGCACGCTGGTCAACGCCTCGACGGTCCTCCTCGGGGGCACGCTGGGCGTCCTGATCGGCCACCGGCTGCCCGTGCGGGTGCGGAGCCGGGTGACCGACGCCCTCGGACTGGTGACCCTGCTGATCGCCGGGACGTCCGCGATCGCGGTGACCGACGGCTCGCTGTCCGACGCGGTCGGCGACTCCGCGCCGATGCTGATCGTCCTGGGCGCCCTGGCGACCGGCGCGATCGTCGGGTCGCTGCTGCGCCTGGAGGACCGGATCGAGGGCTTGGGCGACTACCTGCAGCGCCGGTTCACCGGCAGCGCGGCGTCGGCCGAGGGGGCCGACGCCGTCGCCGAGGACGCCCGCACCCGGTTCATCCAGGGCTTCCTGATCAGCTCCCTCGTCTTCTGCGTCGGCCCGCTGACGATCCTCGGCTCGATCACGGAGGGCATCGGCAGCGGCGCCGACCAGCTGCTGCTGAAGTCCGCTCTCGACGGCTTCGCCGCGATCGCGTTCGCGGCCACCTTCGGCTGGGGCGTGGTGGCCAGCGTCGTCACGCTCGTCGTCGTCCAGGGGTCACTCACCGCCCTGGGCGCCGTCCTGGGCGACTTCGTGCCCGACGCGCACCTCGCAGCGCTCACGGCCACCGGCGGACTGCTGCTGGTGGGCGTGGCGCTGCGCCTGCTCGAGATCAAGCAGGTGAAGGTCGGCGACCTGCTGCCGGCACTGCTGATCGCGCCGGTACTGGTCGAGGTCGTGACCTGGTTCCGCTGACGGCGCCCCACGCGGCACCTGGCCGCGTTGTCGTCACTTGACGTCCGCTCCGCTGCGCTTCGCTGAAGGACGCCTGCGTTCCTCCGCCCTGCCATGCACCACGTCGGACGCCGTCAGGAGCTAGACGTCGCCGCCGAGGTACGCGGCCTTCACGCTGTCGTCGCCGGCGAGCTCGGCACCCGTCCCCGAGCGGACGATCTCGCCGGTCTCCAGGATGTGGGCCGTGTGCGCGCGCTTGAGTGCCTGAGCCGCGTTCTGCTCCACCAGGAGCACCGTGGTGCCCTGGTTGTTGATCTCCGTGATGATGTTGAAGATCTGCTGGATCAGCTTCGGCGCGAGACCCATCGAGGGCTCGTCGAGCAGCACCAGGCGCGGCTTGGCCATCAGGGCGCGGCCGATGGCGAGCATCTGCTGCTCACCACCGGACATGCTTCCGGCCGCCTGGTTCCGGCGCTCCTCCAGCCGCGGGAACAGGTGGAACACCCGCTCCAGGTCCTGCCGGTACGCCGCGGTCTTGCGGTCCTTGCGGACGTAGGCGCCCATGTCCAGATTCTCCAGGACGCTCATGCCCGGGAAGCAGCCACGACCTTCCGGTGACTGGCTCAGGCCCAGCAGCACCCGCTCGTACGGCGGCATGTTGGTGATGTCCTTGCCGTCGAAGATCACCGAGCCGGCCCGCACCTTGCGCAGACCCGACAGGGTCTTGAGCGTCGTCGTCTTGCCCGCGCCGTTGGCTCCGATCAGCGTTGCGACCGTGCCCTCCTCGACCCCGAACGAGATGTCACGGATGGCCTCGATGTGCCCGTAGTTCACGCACAGGCCGTTGACCTCAAGAAGCATCTTCTTCGTCCACTCCCAGGTAGGCCGCGATCACCGCGGGGTTATCGCGGATCTCGGCAGGGGTTCCCTCGGCGATCTTCTGACCGAACTCGAGCACCACGATCCGATCGGTGACGCCCATGACCAGGCGCATGTCGTGCTCGATCAGCAGCACGGTGTAGCCGTTGTCCCGCACCTTCCGGATCAGCTCCATGAGCTTCACCTTCTCGGCGGGGTTGAAGCCGGCTGCCGGCTCGTCGAGGCACAGCAGCTTCGGGTTGGTCGCCATCGCGCGCGCGATCTCGAGGCGTCGCTGGTCGCCGTACGAGAGGTTCGCGGCCAGCTCGTCGTGGCCGGCCTTGATGCCGACCAGGTCGAGCAGCTCCTTCGCCCGCGCCAGCGACGCTGCTTCGGTGTGACGGTGCCGCGGCAGCCGGAAGAGCGCCTCGAAGAAGCTCACCTTGCTGTGCGCGTCCGCCCCGACCATCACGTTCTCCAGGACCGTCATCGCCTTGAAGAGCCTGATGTTCTGGAAGGTGCGCGCGATCCCCAGCTGGGTGATCTTGAACCGCTTCATCTTGGTCAACGGCTTGCCGTCGAACCGGATCTGACCGTCGGTGAGCTGGTAGACGCCCGTCATCGCGTTGAAGCAGGTCGTCTTGCCGGCGCCGTTCGGCCCGATGAGGCCGAGGATCTCGCCCTCCTTGATGTCGAAGCTGACCTGGTTGAGAGCGGTCAGGCCACCGAACCGGAGGGTGGCGTTGTCGACCTCGAGGATCGCCCTGGCTTCGTTCGTCATGCCTTCACTCCCCCGTCGTCCTCACCGAGCTCGAGTGCGTCGATCTCGGCTTCCGCAGCCTTCGCCCGCCTGACCCTCCGCGGCGGCAGGAGGCCGTCCGGCTTCCAGACGGCGAGCACCGTGAGCGCCAGGCCGAAGACCAGGAGGCGGTAGTCGGCGAACTCGCGGAAGCGCTCCGGCAGGTAGGCCACCAGGGCTCCACCCGCGATCGCTCCCCAGCGGTTACCGGATCCACCGACGATGACCGCCGCGACGAAGAGCATGGACAGCAGCAGCGGGAAACTGTCAGGGCTGATGTAGCCGCCCTGGCCGCTGGCGTAGAACGCACCGGACAGGCCGCCGATCGCAGCACCCAGGGCGAACGCCATCAGCTTGTACTTGAACGTCGGGACACCCATCAGCTCGGCGGCGTCCTCGTCCTCCCGGGTGGCCTCCCAGGCGCGGCCCACGCGGCTGGCCTTGATCAGCCGGTCACCGATGAGCACCAGGATCAGCGCCGTCAGCAGGAGCCAGTAGTACGGGATCGCGTCCAGCGCACCGAAGACCAGGAAGTGCGTGGCGTGGTCGTAGTCCAACGACGGCGTCAAGCCGTCCCACTGGACCCGGGGGATCTCGAACAGGCCACCCTTGTCGAACGGCGGGTTGGCCGCCGGCCCGATCGTGTTCGGGTGCGGGATGTCCTTGATGCCGGCCGAGGCGCCGAGCCACTCGATGTTCTTCACGCAGATCCGGATGATCTCACCGAAGCCGAGCGTCACGATGGCGAGGTAGTCGCCGCGCACCCGCAACGTGGGTGCTCCGAGTATGACTCCGGTGATCATCGTGACCACGATCGCGATGGGCAGAGCCAGGAAGAACGGCCAGCTGCCGTGCTGGGCGGTGAGCACACCAGTCGTGTAGGCACCCGTGGCGTAGAAGCCGACGTACCCGAGGTCGAGCAGACCGGCGTACCCGATCACGATGTTCAGGCCGAGCGCTACCAGCGCGAACGCGGCGACGCGGAACATCACGCCGCCGAAGTCGATGTTCTGCGTGGTGAGCACCGGCGGCCGCAGCAGCGGAAGGGCGTAGACGAGGACGAGGACGAGGGCGATCAGCAGTGCCCTGACCAACAGCGGCTGACGGTTGTAGGCGTTGACCACGCCGTCCCACTTGTCACCGATGACCGCGAGGGGGTTGCGCCAGGTACCGACCGGCGGCTGGGTCTGGGTGGCCATCACGCACGCGCCTTTCCGAGCGCCTCACCGAGGAGACCCGACGGTCGAACGAGCAGGATCAGGACGAGCAGGACGAACGCGACGACGTCCTTCCACTGCGAGCCGAAGACCGCGGATCCCCAGTTCTCCATGACACCGAGGAGCAGACCACCGAGGAGGGCGCCACGGAGGTTTCCGATGCCTCCCATGACAGCGGCGGTGAACGCCTTGACGCCGAGGATGAAGCCGGCGTTCTGCCGGGTCGACCCGATCTTGAGCATGTACAGCGTTGCCGCGACGCCGGCCATCAGGCCACCGATCAGGAAGGTGACCTGGACGACGCGCGTCGAGTTCACGCCCATGAGGGCTGCCGACTCGGGGTCCTGGGCGACCGCCCGGATGCCGCGACCGAAACGGGTGCGGCGCACGAACTGGTCGAGCGCGACCATCATCAGGATGGCGGCGCCGATCACGACGAGGTCGACGTCGGTGACGGTATAGCCGCCGATGCTGAACAGGTCGTGCGGGTTGATCGTCACCGGGTTGGAGTAGACGTCGCGCGCCTTCTCCGGGGAGACGTAGTCCTTGAGGTTGTCGTCCAGCCCGACCCACTTCGCGAACCGGTCGCGGAGACCCATGGCCTCGGCGAGGGCGAAGGAGGCACCGATCGCGGAGATCAGCGCGATCAGCTTGGGGGCGTTCTTGTTGATCAGCGGACGGTAGGCCACCCGCTCGAGCAACAGAGCCACGAGAGCCGAGACGAACATGGCCACGAGGAGCGCGACCAGGAGTATGGGTAACGCCTCACCGAGGGACTGCGACGCGGAGTCGGTCCCGTGCAGGAACACGAAGGTCCAGGCGACGGCGAAGGTGCCGTACATGAAGACCTCGGAGTGGGCGAAGTTGATGAGCTGCAGCACGCCGTAGACCATCGTGTAGCCCAGGGCGATGAGTGCGTAGATGGCGCCGTAGACCAGGCCGCCGGTGGTGTAGCTCGCGAAGTTGTCGAAGCTTCCGAAGAGGTCGTGGACGCTGTACGTCGTGACCGTCATCAAGTCCAAGGGGATCCCCTCACCCGTTGCTGAATGCTGTGGCCGGAGGTCGCCCTCCGGCCACAGCGTTGTTCAGTTGATCAGTCGAGGTTGATTACTCGATGACCTCGGGGTTCGCCACGTCCAGCTCGCCGCTCTTGACGAAGTAGGCGTAGATCTTCGACTCCTTGATGTCACCCTTGTCGTCGAAGGCGATCGGGCCGCTGACACCGTCACCGGTGTAGGAACCGATGAACTTGTTCAGCTCCTCGCCGTTGGACGCACCGTCCTCGATGCCCGCCAGGAAGATGTTCGTGGCGTCGTACGCCTGGGTGGCGTACAGGCCCGTGGCGCCGAAGCCCGACGGTGCCGGACCAGCGGGGGCGGAGAGGACAGCGCCCTCGGCGCCTTCCTTGCCCGCGACCTTGACGAAGTTCGGGTCCTCGGAACCGTCACCCGACATGAACGTGCCCTTGAAGCCACCCTGGCGCAGCTGCTTCGCGAGAAGGCCGGCCTCGGTGTAGTAGCCGCCGTAGAACACGGCGTCCGCACCGGAGGACTTCACGGCCTGGACGACGGCCGACATGTTGGTGTCGCCGACCGAGATCTGGTCGGAGTCGACCAGCGCGTCGCCGAGGGCGTCCTTGACGGTACCCGCGAGGCCCTTGCTGTAGTCCTGACCGTCGTCGACGACGAAGACCTTCTTGGCGCCGACCTTGCCGGTCAGGTAGCCGGCGTCGGCCTTGCCCTGGGCGTCGTCGTTGCCGATGACCCGGTGCCACGTGGTCCAGCCCTGGTCGGTGATGGTCACGTTGGTGGCCGACGGGGAGATCGACGGCAGGCCGGCCTCGAAGAACGTCTTGCCGGTGGCCAGCGACTCACCCGAGAAGCCCGGGCCGACGAGACCGAAGATGGAGTCGTCGTTCACGATCTGGGTGGCCAGACCCGGCGCGTTGTCCGGGGACCCCTGCGAGTCGAACTTCTTGAGGCTGATCTTGCAGTCAGCGTTCTTGTCGTTGTGCTCCTTGAGAGCGAGCTCGATGCCGTTGACCATGTTCTGGCCGAGTGCACCGGCGTCGCCGGTCAGTGCACCGAGGAAGGCGAGGTTCTTGCCACAGAGCTCGCTGGCGCCGCCAGCGGACTTCTTGTCGCCATCGTCGTCTGAGCTGCCGCAGGCGCTCAGGGTCAGGGCAGCGACACCCGCAAGGGCTGCGAGCGTGCGCAGGGACTTGGTGGAACGGATCATCTTTCCTCCGCTTGACGGTTGGATGCGAACGATAAGGAGTTCGATCGCACGTTCTCCGGGAACCTAGCACCGGATATTCGTCTGCGGGGGAACGTCAGGCGACGGATCTCGACCGTTGCCATTTTGTGACGAAGCGGAATCACTCCCGTCACAAGAGCGGGACCAAAGGCCCGGCTCGGCCCCTACTTGACCTCGATGCCGTGCTCGACGACGCCGACGGCGACCTCGCGCATCGAGAGCCTCAGGTCCATCGCGGTCTTCTGGATCCATCGGAACGCGTCGGGCTCGCTGAGGCTCAACTTCTCCTGCAGGACCCCCTTGGCGCGGTCGACGACCTTGCGGGTCTCGAGCCGCTCGTTGAGGTCGGCGACCTCGGCCTCCAGCATCTGCAGCTCGGCGAACCGGCTGACCGCCATCTCGATCGCCGGCACCAGGTCGGACTTGCCGAACGGCTTGACCAGGTACGCCATCGCGCCGGCGTCTCGTGCGCGCTCGACCAGGTCGCGCTGGCTGAACGCGGTGAGCATGACGACCGGGGCGATCCGCTGGGAGGCGATCCGCTCCGCCGCGGCGATACCGTCGAGCCGGGGCATCTTCACGTCGAGGATGACGAGGTCGGGGCGCAGCTCCTCGGTCTTCGCGATCGCCTGCTCGCCGTCGTCGACCGCTGCCACGACGTCGTACCCCTCCTCGGCCAGCATCTCGGCGAGGTCGAGCCGGATCAGCGCCTCGTCCTCGGCGATCACGACGCGGCGGGTCGGGGTGGTAGGTGTCTCGGTCACGGCGACAGGTTACCGAGTGCGGCGAGCGGCGGGCTGTCCGGTAGCGTTTGGGCTTGCTGTCGCCCCGATAGCCCAACGGCAGAGGCAATGTGCTCAAACCACATCCAGTGTCGGTTCGAATCCGACTCGGGGCACCAAATCTGTCCGTGGGTGCCACGACTGTGGGGTCATGTACGACACGGAGTTTCGGTCCCGCGCCCTCGGTCTAGTCGCGGCAGGCATGTCGCTTAACGCCATCTCCGACGAGCTGGGTGTCAGCCGGGCAGCGCTTCGGCGGTGGCGCGACGATCCCCGCGGATCGAGTGGCGGCGCGCGACCGTGCCCGGCTCCGTTCACTTCCACGCCGGCCTATGCAGCCCTGTTCGGCTACTACCTCGGCGACGGCTGCATCTCGCGGGCAGCGCGGTATCACGCGCTCCGGATCGCGTGCGACGCGAAGCTGCCCGCGATCCTGGCCGACGTCGCTTCGGTGGTCCGTGCTGTACACCCCGACCGCCCGACGCACCTCGTGCCCGCGCCCGGATGCATCAGCGTCCAGTCGAACTGGAAGCACTGGCCCTGTCTGTTCCCGCAGCACGGACCTGGCCGGAAGCACGAACGGACGCTGACGATGACGAGTTGGCAGCGTGCCATCGTGGAGGAACATCCGGCTGACTTCCTTCGCGGCCTCTTCCACTCCGACGGCTCCTTGGTCAAGAACTGGGCGACCCGCATGGTCGCCGGCGAAAGGAAGCGCTACGAGTACCCGCGCTGGCAGTTCGTGAACGAGTCCCACGACATCATGCGGTGGTGCCGCGAAACGCTGGACCTGGTAGGCGTCGAGTACCGCCAGACCAATCCTCGCGTCCTCTCGGTCTCGCGACGAGCCGACGTCGCGCGGCTTACCGAGCTGATCGGAATCAAGCAGTAGCACCCCTCGAGCGGTGGCACACTGGTCGAACCCCCGACCCGAGGAGCTCTCGTGGAGCGCAGCCTGTTCCTGTTCCTGGCCATCATCGGCTACCTGGTCGGCGGACTCGTCGCCGCCGGGGACGGCGGGGCGCTCGCTGCGGTGATCCTCGGAGCGGCGTCGACCTTCCTGTTGATCTGGGCGATCGCGCTCGGGGTGCACCTCGGGATCAAGGACGCGGTGTCGGAGCTCGGGGGCAGCACCCGCGAGGAGGCGGACCGGTGGCTGAAGTCCCGCTACGGCAGCGACGTGATCGACCCGGGCCGACCGCCGAAGCCGCAGCGCAACCCGTTGCCGCCGAACGGAAGCTAGCTGAGCCGTCGGTACGCCGGCGCGACTTCGTTGATCGCGTCGCCCATCCGGTGGATGCGCAGGGCGTTGGTCGATCCGGGGATGCCCGGAGGACTGCCGGCGATGATCACGACGATGTCGCCCTCCTTGACGCGGCCCGCGTCGAGCAGCTGCTCGTCGACCTGCCGCACCATCTGGTCGGTGTGCTCGACCTCGACGGTCTTGAACGTCTCGACGCCCCAGGTCATCGAGAGCTGTGACCGCACCGTCGCCTCGGGGGTGAACGCGAGCACCGGGATCGTGCCGCGGTAGCGCGCGAGCCGACGGGCGGAGTCCCCGGACTGCGTGAAGGCGACCAGGTACTTCGCCCCTACTCGCTCGGCGACCTCGGCGGCTGCCTTCGCGACGATGCCGCCGCGCGTCTTGGGCTGCCAGTCGATGGCGGCCATCCGCTCGAGCTCGTGGTCCTCGGTGGAGGAGATGATCCGGGCCATCGTGCGCACTGTCTCGATGGGGTACTCCCCCACGCTGGTCTCGCCGGACAGCATCACGGCGTCGGCGCCGTCGAGCACGGCGTTGGCGACGTCGGAGGCCTCGGCGCGGGTGGGCGCCGGAGCGGAGATCATCGACTCGAGCATCTGGGTCGCGACGATGACGGGTTTGGCGTTGCGCCGGGCCTTGGCCACCACGCGCTTCTGCAGGAACGGGACGTCCTCGAGCGGACACTCCACGCCGAGGTCGCCGCGCGCGACCATGAACCCGTCGAACGCCTTGATCACCTCGTCGAGGTTGTCGATCGCCTGCGGCTTCTCGATCTTCGCGATCACCGGAAGCATGACGCCCTCCTCGCGCATGATCCGGCGCACGTCCTCGACGTCCTTGGCCGAGCGCACGAAGGACAGCGCGATGAAGTCGACGGTGAGGTGCAGCGCCCACCGCAGGTCCTCGATGTCCTTCTCCGAGAGCGCCGGCACGCTGACCGGAACGCCAGGCAGGTTGATGCCCTTGTGGTCGCTGACGCGTCCGCCGACCTCGACCCGGGTGTGCACCTCGGTACCGTCGACGGCCGTGACCCGCAGCCGCACCTTGCCGTCGTCGATGAGGATCTGGTCGTCGGGACTGACGTCGCCGGGCAGGCCCTCGTACGTGGTCGAGGCGATCTCGTTGTCGCCGGAAACCTCGCGGGTGGTGATCGTGAACGACTGGCCGGCGTTGATCCGAACGCCACCGTCGCGGAACCAACCGAGCCGGATCTTCGGCCCCTGGAGGTCGGCGAAGACCCCGATCGCGTGACCACTCTCGTCGGACGCCTCGCGCACCATCTTGTAGACGGCCTCGTGGTCGGCATGGGTGCCGTGACTCAGGTTCAGGCGGGCGACGTCCATGCCTGCGTCGACCAGTGCCCGGATCGACTCCTTCGTGGAGACGGCCGGACCGAGGGTGCAGACGATCTTTGCTCTACGCACGTACGGAGCCTATCGCTCACGCCCTTGAACGTTCCAAGCCCCTCGCCGACCCGGCAGCGATGTGCGCCCCCATCTCGCCGACCCGGCAGCAATGTGCACGAAGACACGCACATTGCTGCCGGGTCAGCGCAGGACGGCTGCACATTGCTGCCGGGTCAGCGCAGGACAGCTGCACATTGCTGCCGGGTCGGGTCAGGCGGTGATGGGGCGCTCGGTCGGCGGGATCGGCGCGGGGAGCGTCGTGGCCGGTTTGCCGCCCAGGAACTTGTCCACCGCGGCAGCAGCGGCACGTCCCTCGGCGATCGCCCACACGATCAGCGACTGACCACGACCGGCGTCACCGGCCACGAACACGCCGGGCGTGGTCGAGGCGTAGTCCTTGTCCCGGACGATGTTGCCGCGCTCGTCCAGCTCGACACCGAGCTGCTCCACGACGCCGGCCTTCTCGGGACCGACGAAGCCCATCGCCAGCAGGACCAGGTCCGCCGGGATCTCCTTCTCCGTGCCCTCGATCGGCTGGAACGAGCCGTCGACCTCGACGAGGCGCAGCGCCTTGACGTTGCCCTCGTCGTTGCCCAGGAACTCCTGGGTGGAGACCGCGTAGACCCGGTCGCCGCCCTCCTCGTGCGCGGAGGAGACCTTGAAGGTCATCGGGTACGTCGGCCACGGCTGGTTGGCGGGACGCTCCTCGCCCGGGCGCGGCATGATCTCGAGCTGGGTGATCGAGGCAGCTCCCTGACGGATCGACGTACCGAGGCAGTCGGCTCCGGTGTCACCGCCACCGATGATGACGACGTGCTTGCCGTCGGCGCGGATCTGCCCGTCGACCGACTCCCCGACGGCGACGCGGTTGGCCTGCGGCAGGAACTCCATCGCCTGGTGGATGCCACCGAGCTCGCGGCCCGGGACCGGCAGGTCGCGGGCGATCGTCGAGCCGACCGCGAGCACGACGGCGTCGTACCGGTCGCGAAGCTGGTCGCCGGTGAGCTCCTCACCGACGTTCACGCCAGCGCGGAAGACGGTGCCCTCACGACGCATCTGCTCGAGGCGTCGGTCCAGGACCTTCTTCTCCATCTTGAACTCGGGGATGCCGTAGCGCATCAGGCCACCGATCTTGTCGGCGCGCTCGTAGACCGCGACCGTGTGACCGGCACGCGTGAGCTGCTGCGCGACGGCGAGACCGGCCGGGCCGGAGCCGATGACGGCCACGGTCTTGCCCGAGAGCCACTCCGGCGGCTGCGGCCGCACGTTGTGGGACTCGAAGGCCCGCTCGATGATCGAGACCTCGACGTTCTTGATCGTCACCGGGTCCTGGTTGATGCCGAGCACGCAGGCGGTCTCGCAGGGGGCCGGGCAGAGGCGACCCGTGAACTCCGGGAAGTTGTTGGTCGCGTGCAGGCGCTCGATCGCGGCGTCCCAGTCGTCCCGGTAGACCAGGTCGTTCCACTCCGGGATGATGTTGCCCAGCGGGCAGCCCTGGTGGCAGAACGGAATGCCGCAGTCCATGCAGCGCGAGGCCTGGGTGCGGATGATCGGCAGCAGCGCGCGACCGGGTCCACCGGGGTAGACCTCGTTCCAGTCCTGGACGCGCTCCTCGACGGGACGGCGCTCGGCCACTTCGCGGCCGTTGTTGAGGAAGCCCTTCGGGTCAGCCATTGTTCGCACCCTTCAGTTCGGTGCCGTGGGTGTGGTCAGCCATGGAGGGACTCCATCATCTTCTTCGCAACCTCGGCCTCGCCGAGTCCGTCGGCCTCGGCCTTCGCCTTCGCCTCCATCACGGTCCGGTAGTCGCGGGGCATGACCTCGGTGAACCGGGTCACCGCGGTGTCCCAGTCGGCCAGCAGAGACTCGGCCACGGTCGAGCCGGTCTCCTCGAGGTGCTTGCGCACGAGGCCCTCGAGCTTCGCGACGTCGGCGGCCGGGACCGGTCCGAGGTCGACGAGCTCGCGGTTGGTGCGCGCCGGGTCGAGGTCGAGCACGTACGCCGTACCGCCGCTCATCCCGGCCGCGAAGTTGCGCCCGGTCGGGCCGAGCACGACGACGGTGCCGCCGGTCATGTACTCGCAGCCGTGGTCGCCCACGCCCTCGACGATCGCGGTGACGCCCGAGTTGCGGACGCAGAACCGCTCGCCGGCCTGGCCGCGGAGGAAGATCTCGCCCGAGGTCGCGCCGTACCCGATCGTGTTGCCCGCGATGATCTGCTGCGAGGCATCGAAGGTCGCGGCCCGGTCGGGGCGCACGACGATGCGACCGCCGGACAGACCCTTGCCGACGTAGTCGTTGGCGTCGCCCTCGATCCGCAGCGTGATGCCCTTCGGCACGAACGCGCCGAACGAGTTGCCCGCCTCGCCGGTGAAGGTGATGTCGATCGTGCCCTCGGGCAGACCCTCGGCGCGGTACCGCTTGGTCAGCTCGTGTCCGAGCATGGTGCCGACCGTCCGGTTGACGTTGCGGATCGCGACCTGGGCACGCACGGGCTCGCCGTTCTCCAGCGCCGGGGCGCAGATCGCGATGAGCTCGTTGTCGAGCGCCTTGTCGATGCCGTGGTCCTGGACGGTGGTGTTGCGCAGGGCGGCACCCTCGGGCAGGTCGGGCACGTGGAAGACCGGCTCGATGTCGAGCCCGGCGGCCTTCCAGTGGTTGATCGCGCGAGCGGCGTCCAGCACCTCGGCGTGGCCGATGGCCTCGTCCAGGCTGCGGAAACCGAGCTCGGCGAGGATCTCGCGGACCTCCTCGGCGACGTACTCGAAGAAGTTCACGACGTACTCGGCCTTGCCGGAGTAGCGCTCGCGCAGGACCGGGTTCTGCGTCGCGACGCCCACCGGGCAGGTGTCGAGGTGGCAGACCCGCATCAGGATGCAGCCCGAGACCACCAGCGGAGCGGTGGCGAAGCCGTACTCCTCGGCGCCGAGCAGCGCGGCGATGACGACGTCACGACCGGTCTTCAGCTGGCCGTCGGCCTGCACCACGACGCGGTCGCGCAGCCCGTTGAGCAGCAGGGTCTGCTGGGTCTCGGCCAGGCCGAGCTCCCAGGGACCACCGGCGTGCTTGAGCGAGGTCAGCGGGGACGCTCCCGTGCCACCGTCGTGACCGGAGATCAGGACGACGTCCGCGTGCGCTTTGGAGACACCCGCGGCAACCGTGCCGACACCGACCTCGGCGACCAGCTTCACGTGCACCCGTGCGGACGGGTTCGCGTTCTTCAGGTCGTGGATCAGCTGGGCCAGGTCCTCGATCGAGTAGATGTCGTGGTGCGGCGGCGGCGAGATCAGGCCCACGCCGGGCGTGCTGTGCCGGGTCTTGGCCACCCAGGGGTAGACCTTGTTGCCGGGCAGCTGGCCACCCTCGCCGGGCTTGGCACCCTGCGCCATCTTGATCTGGATGTCGTCGGCGTTGGTCAGGTACTCCGAGGTGACGCCGAAGCGTCCCGAGGCGACCTGCTTGATCGACGAGCGACGCTCGGGGTCGTAGAGCCGGTCTGCGTCCTCGCCGCCCTCACCGGTGTTCGACTTGCCGCCGAGGCGGTTCATCGCGATCGCCAGCGTCTCGTGGGCCTCCCGCGAGATCGAGCCGTAGGACATGGCACCGGTCGAGAACCGCTTGACGATCGCCGAGACGGGCTCGACCTCGTCGATCGAGATCGGGGCGCGCTGGGTCTCCGCGCCGTCCTTGAAGCGGAAGAGCCCGCGCAGGGTCATCAGCTTCTCGGCCTGCTCGTCGATCGCCGAGGTGTACTGCTTGAACACGTCGTAGCGGCCCGAGCGCGTGGCGTGCTGGAGACGGAAGACCGTCTCGGGGTTGAACAGGTGCAGCTCACCCTCGCGGCGCCACTGGTACTCGCCACCGATGGCGAGGTCGCGGTGCGCGGGCGCGATGCCGTCGATCGGGTACGCCGTGCGGTGCCGCAGGGCGACCTCCTCGGCGATCACGTCGAGGCCGATGCCCCCGAGCTTGGAGGTGGTGCCGGTGAAGTACTTGTCGACGAGCTCCTCGGACAGGCCGAGGGCCTCGAAGATCTGCGCGCCCGTGTACGACGCCACGGTCGACACGCCCATCTTGGACATCACCTTGAGCACGCCCTTGCCCAGCGACTTCACCAGGTTCTTGACGGCCTGCTCGGGCTCCGCCTTCACGTAGAAGCCGTCCCGGGCGAGGTCCTCGACGGTCTCCATCGCCAGGTACGGGTTGACCGCAGCGGCACCGAAGCCGATCAGCGTCGCGACGTGGTGCACCTCGCGCACGTCGCCCGCCTCGACCAGCAGGCCGACCTGGGTGCGGGACTTCTCCCGGACCAGGTGGTGGTGGACCGCCGCGGTGAGCAGCAGCGACGGGATCGGCGCCTTGGTGGCGTCCGAGTGGCGGTCGGAGAGCACGATGATGCGCGCTCCACCGGCGATCGCCGCGGAGACCTCGGCGCAGATCTCGTCGAGGCGCTCGGCGAGGGCCTCACCGCCGCCGGCGACGTCGTACAGACCGCGTGCGACGTGGGTGACGAAACCGGGGTGGTCACCCTCGTTGTTGATGTGCCGGATCTTCACCAGCTCGTCGTTGGTGATCACCGGGAACGGCAGCACGACCTGGCGGCAGGACGACGGGCCGGGCGACAGCAGGTTCGCCTCGGGGCCGATCGACCCGTTCAGGCTGGTGACCAGCTCCTCGCGGATCGCGTCCAGCGGCGGGTTGGTGACCTGCGCGAACAGCTGCGCGAAGTAGTCGAACAGCAGGCGCGGCCGGTCCGAGAGCACGGCCACCGGGGTGTCGGTGCCCATCGAGCCCAGCGGCTCACCACCGGTGTTCGCCATCGGCGTCAGGATGACGCGCAGCTCCTCCTCGGTGTAGCCGAAGATCTGCTGGCGACGGGTGACCGACGCGTGGCTGTGCACGACGTGCTCGCGGTCGGCGATGTCGGAGAGCTTGATCAGTCCGGCGTGGAGCCACTCGTCGTAGGGGTTCTCGGCGGCGAGCGAGGACTTGATCTCCTCGTCCTCGATGATCCGGTGCTCCTCGGTGTCGATGAGGAACATCTTGCCGGGCTGCAGGCGGCCCTTGCGGACGATCGACTCCGGGGCGAGGTCGAGCACGCCGACCTCGCTGGCCAGGACGACCAGGCCCTCGTCGGTGACCCAGTAGCGGCTCGGGCGCAGACCGTTGCGGTCCAGCACGGCCCCGACCTGGGTGCCGTCGGTAAACACGACGCACGCCGGTCCGTCCCACGGCTCCATCATCGCGGAGTGGAACTCGTAGAAAGCCTTGCGAGCCGCGTCCATCTCGGTGTGGTTCTCCCACGCCTCGGGGATCATCATCAGCACCGCGTGCGGCAGGCTGCGGCCACCCATGTGCAGCAGCTCGAGGACCTCGTCGAAGGAGGCCGAGTCGCTGGCGCCCGGGGTGCAGATCGGGAACAGCCGCTCCAGGTCGCCCGGGATGACGTCGCTCTCCAGGAGCGCCTCGCGAGCGCGCATCCAGTTGCGGTTGCCCATCACGGTGTTGATCTCACCGTTGTGCGCGATGAACCGGAACGGGTGGCTCAGCGGCCAGCTCGGGAAGGTGTTGGTCGAGAAGCGCGAGTGCACGACTCCGACCGCCGACTCGACCCGCTCGTCGACCAGGTCCGGGAAGACGTGGTCGAGCTGGTCGGTGGTGAGCATGCCCTTGTAGGCGATGGTCCGGCTCGAGAGCGAGGGGAAGTACACGTCGGTCTCGCGCTCGGCACGCTTGCGCAGGCAGAACGCGAGCCGCTCCAGGCCCATGCCGAGCAGACGGCTGCCGCTGCTGGCGACGAAGATCTGGGCGAACGACGGCATGCAGTCGTGCGCGGTCTTGCCGAGCGAGGACGGGTCGGTGGGGACCTCGCGCCAACCGAGGACGGTCAGGCCCTCCTCGGTAGCGATCTCCTCGATGCGCCGGCGGGTCTTCTCGACGTGCTCGGCGTCGCCGGGCAGGAAGGCCGTGCCGACGGCGTACGCGTGCTGGGCGGGCAGCTCGAAGCCGAGCTCGGCGGTCACCTCGCGGAAGAAGCGGTCCGGGACCTGGAGCAGGATGCCGGCGCCGTCGCCGGAGTTCGGCTCGGCACCCGCGGCACCGCGGTGCTCGAGGTTGCGCAGGGCGGTGAGCGCCTGCGTGACGATGGCGTGGCTGGGAACGCCCGTCAGTGTCGCGACGAACGCGACACCGCAGGCGTCACGGTCGTGCTTCGGGTCGTAGAGACCCTGAGCCTGCGGGTAGTTCGTGAAGCCCAGGTTGCCGTTGGTGAGTGCCCCAGGTGCGGGCGGCGGGAATGCGTGCATCTGCATTCTCCCGTCGTCATCGTGCGCACGCGGCTGGGCCCCGCGTGGGACCCGGCTCTGTGCTGCGGTGGAAGCATGCTGCACAGGACTTCACTGGCCCGTGCGGAAGAAGGATCAGACTACATCAGCGAGGGCGTCCCGAGCATCTCGGTTTCCGCCCGTGGACGCGTGACGAACGCCGCAGATCGGACTGCTGCGCCGCAGGTCAGCGCGGCGTGTCGCTCTCGGGCACTGCCTCCGCGGCGTCGGCGACCTTTTCGTCCGCTTCGTCGGCCTTCGCGCCGTCCGCCGCCTCGACGCCCTCCACCAGGACCGACTCCTCGCGGGACGCCGGTGCCGGGTGCTTGCGGCCCGCGACCACGAAGTACGCGAGTGCCAGCAGGAACAGGATGATCGAGGTCCAGACGTTCAGCCGCAGACCGAAGACGTCGTTGGCCTCCACGAAGTCGATCCGCAGGTTCTCGATCCAGCCGCGACCCGCGCAGTAGACCATCACGTACAGCGCGAAGCAGCGCCCGAAGCCGAGCTTGAGCCTGCGGTCGAGGAACAGGATCAGACCGATGCCGCCCACGTTCCACAGCGCCTCGTAGAGGAACGTCGGGTGGAACGTGTACGGCGGGCCGTCCGGGAAGTACTTGTCGACGTCGAACGCGCTGCCGTCCGGCTGCTTGGGCAGGTGCGCGCCGTCGATCTTCAGGCCCCAGGGCTTGTCCAGGGGCTTGCCGAACAGCTCCTGGTTGAAGTAGTTGCCGAACCGGCCGATCGCCTGGGCGAGCAGCAGCGCGGGCGCCAGCGCGTCGAGCATCGGTCGGAACTTGATGCCGTAGCGACGGCAGGCGAACATCCCGCCGAAGACGCCGCCCGCGATCGCGCCCCAGATCCCCAGGCCGCCGTGCCAGACCTCGAGGGCGCCCACCGGGTCCCAGTTGTGCTCGGGCTTCGAGGAGTGGCTGAAGTACAGGTTGTGGTCGGTGATCACGTGGTACAGCCGGGCCCCGACGAGCCCGAACGGAACGCCCCAGATCGCGACGTCGCCGACCTGGCCGGCGACGCCTCCACGAGCGACCCAGCGCTTCTCCCCGAACCAGATCGCGGCGAAGACGCCGAGGATGATCGCGAGCGCGTAGGCGCGGATCGGCACCGGCCCCAGGTGCCACACCCCCTCGGACGGACTGGGGATGAACTGGGGAACCAACTCGGCGATCACGGCGCTCCTACTCGTGGGTGGCGGGCGTCGCGCGGACGCCCGCCGCAAGATCCTCGGTCAACCTACGCAGCGACTTCAAGCCGGTGGACCGGTCGGGCGCGTCGAGCAGGCAGCGGACGAAGGCGGAGCCGACGATCACGGCGTCCGCGTACGACGCCACCTCGGCGGCCTGGGCCCCGTTGGAGACACCGAGCCCGACGCCGATCGGCAGGGCTGCCCCCTTCGGGCTGAGTGCCTTGGCGCGCGCGACCAGCGGACCGGCGAGGTCGCTGGTGCTCTCCCGCGCACCGGTCACTCCCATCACGGCCGTGGCGTAGACGAAGCCGCGGCAGGCCGCCGTGGTCATCGCGAGACGCTCGTCGGTCGACGACGGCGCGACCAGGAAGACCTTGTCCAGGTCGTGCTCGTCGGCGGCGGCGCTCCAGTGCGCGCCGGAGTCGGGGGTGAGGTCCGGGGTGATGAGACCCGCTCCCCCGGCGCTCGCCAGGTCAGCGGCGAAGCGCGGGACGCCGTACCGTTCGACCGGGTTCCAGTAGGTCATCACCAGGGTCGGCGTGCCGGTCGCGGCGACCGCCTCGACGGCACGCAGGACGTCGGCCGTCCGGACACCACCCTCGAGCGCCTGCAGCGCAGCTGCCTGGATGGTGGGGCCGTCCATCACCGGATCGCTGTAGGGCAGGCCGATCTCGATGATGTCGCAGCCGGCGTCGACCAGGACCTTGAGCGACTCGACCGATCCCGCCACGTCGGGGAAACCCACGGGCAGGTAGCCGACCAGGGCCGCGCGGCCCTCGGCCTTGGCCGTCGCGAACGCGTGCGAGGAGCTGCGCGCGGTCATCCGACCTCCTCCTGGGGCGCCCCGAGACCGAACCACTCGATGGCGGTCCCCATGTCCTTGTCACCGCGACCGGACAGGTTCACCAGGATCGTCGATCCCGGGTTCTCCTTCGCCAGCCGCAGCGAACCGGCCAGCGCGTGCGCCGACTCGATCGCGCAGATGATGCCCTCGGTCCGGGCCAGCAGGGCGAGTGCGTCCATCGCCTCGGCATCGGTCACCGGCTGGTAGTCGGCGCGACCGATGTGCGCGAGGAACGCGTGCTGCGGCCCGACACCCGGGTAGTCCAGGCCGGCGGAGATCGAGTGCGACTCGATGGTCTGGCCGTCCTCGTCCTGCAGCACGAACGTGCGGGCACCGTGCAGCACGCCGATGTCGCCGGCGTGGATCGTGGCGGCGTGCCGGTCGGTGTCGACCCCGTCGCCACCCGCCTCGAAGCCGACGATGCGCACGTCGACGTCGTCGAGGAACGCGGTGAACATGCCGATCGCGTTCGAGCCGCCACCGACGCAGGCGGTCACGACGTCGGGCAGCCCACCGGTCAGAGCGAGCACCTGCTCGCGGGCCTCGTCACCGATGCCGCGGCAGAAGTCGCGGACCATCGCCGGGAACGGGTGCGGGCCCGCAGCCGTGCCGAAGCAGTACGCGGTGTGCTCGACCGAGGCGACCCAGTCGCGGATCGCCTCGTTGATGGCGTCCTTGAGCGTCATGCTGCCGGAGTCGACCGCGACGACCTCGGCGCCCAGCAGGTTCATCCGGGCGACGTTGAGCGCCTGGCGCTCGGTGTCGACCTTGCCCATGTAGACCACGCAGTCCAGGCCCAGGTACGCCGCCGCGGTCGCCGTGGCGACACCGTGCTGACCGGCGCCGGTCTCCGCGATCAGGCGGGTCTTGCCCATCCGCTTGGCGAGCAGGGCCTGTCCGAGCACGTTGCGGATCTTGTGCGCCCCGGTGTGGTTGAGGTCCTCGCGCTTCAGCAGGATCCGGGCACCGGCGGTCTCGGAGAGCCGGGTGGCGTCGTACAGCGGGCTGGGGACGTTAGCGTACTCGACCAGCATCCGCTGGAACTCCCCGGTGAACGACGGGTCGGCCATCGCTGCGGTCCAGACCCAGGTCAGCTCGTCGAGCTCGGCGATCAGGGCCTCGGGCATCCACCTGCCACCGAAGTCCTGGCCGTCCGGACCGGTGAACCGGCCTGCCTCGTCAGGTCCCATCCCGCTGCTCACGTCAGCTGTCCTCTCGTCCCACTGCTCGTAGTGCTGCGACCGCTGCGGTGGGGTCGCCGTCCTTGACCAAAGCTTCTCCGACCAGCACGACGTCCGCGCCGAGTGCCGCGTAGCGCTCGGCGTCAGCGACGCCGCCGATGCCGGACTCGGCCACCTTCACCACGTCGTCCGGTACCAGCGTGACCAGGCGGCCGAACGCGTCCGGGTCGACCTCGAGGGTCTTCAGGTTGCGGGCGTTCACGCCGAGCAGGTCGGTGCCGATCGCCAGCGCGCGCTCGACCTCGTCCTCGTCGTGGACCTCGACGAGCACGGTCAGGCCCAGCCCGATCGCGGTCGTGTAGAGGTCAGCCAGGGTCGCGTCGTCGAGCGCGGCGACGATCAGCAGCGCCAGGTCTGCTCCCCCGGCGCGCGCCTCCAGGAGCTGGTACTCGCTGACGATGAAGTCCTTGCGCAGGATCGGCGTCGCGACCGCGGCCCGGACGGCGTACAGGTCGGCGAGCGATCCGTTGAACCGGCGCTCCTCGGTGAGCACCGAGATCGCGTCGGCACCGCCGGCGGCGTACGCCGTGGCCAGCGCGGCCGGGTCCGGGATGTCGGCGAGGTCGCCCTTGCTCGGGGAGCGGCGCTTGACCTCGGAGATCACGCTCAGGCCCGGTGCGCGGAAAGCCGGCATCGGGTCGCGCGCCGCATCGGTGTCCGCGATCATCGCGCGGAGGTCGACCACCGAGGTGCGCGCCTTGCGGGCGGCGAGGTCCTCGCGGACACCGGCGACGATGTCGTCGAGCACAGACATGGAGACCTCACTGGTGGGGCGCGGACGTGGTTTCAAGGCGTGGGGCAAGGCTCTCATGCGCCGCCAGCGGATTTCTCCGGAGGCCGTGGCTCGGACCTCAGGCCGCGTAGGGCTGACCCCACGGGGTGTTGCGCAGGACCGCGAACGCGACCAGCACGACGACGGCGAGCGCGACCCAGAACGACCGGCGGCCGACGCGGGGCACCACGACCCGCCGACCCGACGCACGCAGCAGCCAGAGGACCCAGCCGACCAGGAGCACCGGGACGAACGCGACCAGCACGGCGTTGCTGTGCCAGGCGGCCGAGACCGATCCGTTGCTGAGGTCGTGGACCGCACGCAGGCCGCCGCAGCCGGGACAGTCCCACCCGGTGAGGACCTGGAACGGGCAGAGCCCCCACGAGCCGTGCCGGTGCGGGTCGCGCAGGTGCAGCCCCAGGACCGCCAGTCCGAGACCCGCGGCGGTGCCGACGGGGGCGAGGAGCGCCGAGCGCGGGGCGACGTTCGACGCGGCGGTCACGGAGCCGTCAGTGGCTCTCGTGGTACCCGAGCTTGCCCATGACGACGAAGACGATGAGAGCCAGCGGGGTCAGCGCACACCCGATCCAGAACATCGGCCAGGAGAAGACCATCAGACCGATACCGGCGACCACGAAGCTGGCCAGGCCGACGAACACAGCGGTCCAGGCGGCGGGGGTGTTCCCGTGGTTGTCCGACATCGGTTCGACTCCTTGCTGGGGCGCACGGTGGGCGTGCAGGTCTGGCGGGGCAGGCAGCAGTCTAGAGGGGACCGGGGGCCGTCGGGTCGCGACCCTCGTCGAGCGCCTTCCAGAGGTCGATCGACGCGGCGGTATCGGGGTCGAGGTCGGAAGCGGCGCCGGCACGGCCCGGGGCGTCGTACCGGCTCGACATGGTCGGCCAGCGCGGGACCAGCACCCAGGCCACGACCAGGACGACCAGCGCGACGACCGCCGCCACGGCGGCTGCGAAGAACCACCCGGTCGGATCCACCGGGACGTCCCCGCTGCCGGCGAGCAGCTGCGCCCGGACGTCGTCGGGCAGCGTGAAGGGGGCGGCGACCACGCACGCCAGGACGCCGAGGACCGCGACCAGCCCGAGGACCACGACGATCCGACGTACCCGGGTGCCGGTGACCAGCACGACGCCCCAGGAGGCCAGCGCGACCAGGGCACAGGCGAGCGCCAGCGGCATGTCGGCCGTCGTCTCCGGCACCGTGCCGCCGAGGGTCGCCTTGTAGTCGACGGCGGCACTGAACCAGGGCTTCGACCCGGCTACTGCGAGCAACCCGGTCGAGATGATGCCGAGAAGTGCCACCGGGGCGAAGCGGGCGGACCGCTCGCTCTCAGCCATGGCCGAGCAGGTCCGCGTCGAAGCAGGTCCGGTCGCCGGTGTGGCACGCCGCACCCTGCTGGTCGACCTTGAGCAGGATCGTGTCGCCGTCGCAGTCCAGCCGCACCTCGACCACGCGCTGGGTGTTGCCGGAGGTGTCGCCCTTGACCCAGTACTCCTCGCGCGACCGGCTCCAGTAGGTGCCTCGCCCCGTGGTCAGCGTGCGGT
This sequence comes from Marmoricola sp. OAE513, assembly GCF_040546585.1. Classification (NCBI taxonomy): domain Bacteria; kingdom Bacillati; phylum Actinomycetota; class Actinomycetes; order Propionibacteriales; family Nocardioidaceae; genus Marmoricola; species Marmoricola sp. OAE513. Next base: position 288,421 of record NZ_JBEPOC010000001.1, read on the forward strand.
GCAGCGCCTCGTCGTCCATCCAGCCGAGCATCAGCACCTCGCCGGTGTCGTGCTGCTGGACGATCGCGGGAACGAGCCCGGCCTCGTTGCGCTTGAGCCGGGCTACGATCGCAGGGTCGAGGGTGGTCACCCGTCCAGTATCCCAGGAGCCGTCACGTGGATTGCTGAGCGGCCCAGCTGGCGTGCAGGCGGCCGTAGACGCCACCTTCGTCCACCAGCGCCAGGTGGTTGCCTCGCTGCACGACCTCGCCGCGGTCGAACACGATCACCTCGTCGGCGTTCTCCGCCGTCGACAGCCGGTGCGCGATGGTGACGCTCGTCCGGCCGGCCATCAACCGCTCGAGGGCCCTCCCGATGCGCATCTCCAGCGCCGGGTCGACTGCACTGGTCGCCTCGTCGAGCACCAGGAGGTCGGGGTCCGCCAGGTGCGCGCGGACCAGCGCGACCAGCTGCCGCTCCCCCGCGCTCATCGACTCACCGCGCTGCCCGACCCGGGTCGCCAGCCCGAGGGGCAAGCCCTCGAGCCAGTCACCCAGACCGAGCTCGTCGATCGCGCGGCGGACGTCGTCGGGACCGGCGTCCAGGTCGCCGTACAGGCAGTTGGCCAACAGGGTGGAGTCGAAGAGGAAACCTTCCTGCGGCACGAGCACCACGCGCCGGCGCAGCGAGGCGAAGTCGACCGTGCGGAGGTCGAACCCGTCGAGCAGCACGGTGCCGCCGGTGGGGTCCATCAACCGGGTGAGCACCTTGGCGAACGTCGTCTTGCCCGACCCGGTCTCCCCGACCACCGCGACCCGGGAACCCGCCTCGATGCGTTCGCTGACCCGCTTGAGGACGCGCGGCCCGCCGGGGTAGGCGAAGTCGACCTCGTCGAACTCGACGGTCATCGGACCCTGCGGCAGCGTGACTCCGGAGGTGCCCGGGTCGTCGAGGTCGGCCGGCGTGTCGAGGATTCCGATCACTCGTCGCCAGCCGGCGATCGCGTTCTGGCCGTCGGTGAGCACCTGGGTGCCCATCTGCACCGGGCTGACGAACAACGTCACCAGGAACGCGAAGGCCAGGATCTCCCCCGAGCTGAGGTCGCCTCCCCACAGATGCCCCTGGCCGAGCCAGATGCCGACCACGATCACGCCGGCGTTCGCCAGACCGCCGGAGAGTCCGCCGAGGGAGAACGAGAAAGCAGTCAGGCCCTGGGCCCGGGTGCTGGCGGCCTGGTAGCGGTCGATCGAGTCGTCGATCCGGGCCTGGGTGCGGTCCTCGATCGCGTGGGTCCGCACCACCAGCGCGCCGACGACGGGTTCGGAGACCACCGAGAGCATCTGACCGACCATCGAGCGGACGACACCGTAGGACTCCGAGAGCCGACGCTGGAAGTACTGCAGCGACGCGAACAGCGGCGCGAAGCACAGCCAGACGACGATCGTGAGCTGCCAGCTGTAGAAGAGCATGATGATCGTCGCGACGACGATCTGCCCGACGCTGATGATGCCGATGATCCCGCCGAAGACGAGGAACTGGCTGACCTGGTCGACGTCGCTCGTCACCCGCGAGACGAGTGCGCCGCGACGCTCGGTGTTCTGGGTGAGGAGCGGGAGGTCGTGGACGTGCCGGAACGCCTTGATCCGCAGGGTCGCGAGACCACGCTCGGCGGTGGTGAAGAGCCGCGCCGTCATCAGGTACGACGAGACGCCGGTGACCACGAGCGCGACGGTCGCGAGCACCGCCATCGCGCCGACGAAGCCGAGGTCGACGCCGTCGGGTCCGTTGACGCCACGGTCGAGCGTCTTCTGCACGGCGATCGGGACGACGACCCGGCCGGCGGTGCCGATCAGGGCGAGGGTGATCGTGCCCCAGAACCCTTCGCGGAGCTCGGGCGAGATCTCGACACCGCGCTTCAGGGTCTGCCAGGCGGAGATGTTCTCGCCGGAGTCCATCGTGGTCCCGGCGCCCGCGAGCTGCTCACTCATCGGGCACCTCGCTCAGTCATCGGTCGCCTCGACTTGCTCGTAGGCGTTGACCAGGTCGGCGTACGCGGCGTTGCGCTGCAGCAGGTCCTCGTGCGGCCCGCGGTCGGCGATCCGCCCGTCGACGAGGAACAGCACCTCGTCGGCCAGACCGATGGTGGCCTTGCGGTAGGCGATCAGGACGAGGGTGGCGTCCCCGGATGCGGCACCCATGGCCGCGAGGATGCGGGCCTCCACCTCGGGGTCGACCGCCGAGGTGGCGTCGTCGAGGATCAGCAGCCGCGGTCGGCGTACGAGCGCGCGGGCCAGGGAGAGACGCTGGCGCTGCCCGCCGGACAGCGTCGTCCCGCGCTCGCCCAACCGACTGTCGAGGCCCTCGGGCAGGGCCGCCACGAAGCCGTCCGCCTGGGCGGTGCGCAGGGCGGACCAGACCTCCTCGTCGCTGACGTCCTCGCCGAGGGTGACGTTGCCGCGGACTGTGTCGTCGAAGAGGAAGGCGGACTGCGGCACCAGCGCGACCTGGCCGGCGAGCTGCCCGGGGGCGAGGTCGCGCAGGTCGACGCCGTCGACGCGGACGTGTCCGGCCTCGGGGTCCACCAGCCGGGTGAGCAGGGTCGTCAGCGTGCTCTTGCCCGACGCGGTCTCCCCGACCACCGCGACGGTGGCTCCGGGCTCGACGACGAAGTCGAGGTCGGCGAGGAGGTCCTGGCCCGGGACGTAGGAGAAGCGCAGGTCCTCGACCTCGAGGCGGGCACCCTGGCCGTTCGCCTCCAGACGAGCAGTCCCGTACGTCGTCTCGACGGGTTCGTCGAGCACGCGGTGCACCCGGCGGAAGCCGACCACCGAGCGTGGGAACTCTCCGAGCAGCCAGCCGATCGACCGGATCGGGAACGCCACGATGGTCAGCAGGTAGGCGATCGTGACGACGTCACCGGCACCGGCGTTGCCGTTCTCGATCTGCCAGACCCCGACGCCCAGGACACCGAGGACGCCCAGGCTCGGGATGGCTTCGAGGATCGGGTCGAACATCGCCCGGATCCGGCCGACCCGGATGCCGAGGTCGCGCAGCTGGTTCGCCTTCTCGGCGAAGCGCTCGGTCTCCTGGGCCTCACGCCCGAGCGTCTTGACGACCATCGCACCGTCGAACGACTCGTGAGCGATCTCCGACAGCTCGGCGCGCAGGGCCTGGATCCGGGTGAACAGCGGCGAGGACAGGTGCTGGTAGGCCAGCGTGGCGACAGTGACGAGCGGGAAGACCATCAGTCCGACGGCGGCCATGGTCAGGTCGACGAGCAGCATCTGCACCACGGCGATGACCATCATCGCCACCGTGCCGACCGCCATCGGCAGCGGCGCGATCGGCGCCCAGGCCGCCTCGACGTCGGCGTTGGCGTTGGACAGCAGCTGGCCGGTCGGGTGCTTCTGGTGCCAGGCCATCGGGAGGCGGAGGTACTGCGCGGTGACCTCGCGCCGGTACGCCGCCTGCATCCGGTACTGCATGACGCCGGCCCCGAGCCGGCGGGCGACGATGCCGACCGCTCGCAGGATCGCCACGCCGACGAAGAGCGCGATGACCGCGATCACCAGACCGGCGGTCGTCGAGCCCTCGTCGAAGGCGGGCAGCAGCACGTGGTCGGTGGACCAACCGAGGACCCAGGCATCAGCCACCGTGAGCGCGCCGAACAGGACGCTGCCGAGCGTGGAGATCGTGAAGATCCACGGCTCCCGTCGGATCGCCACCCCGAGGACGCGGAAGCCGTCCATGAGGGTCGTCCCCGACTCGTCGCCGGAGATGGCGTCGGTCGCGGGGTCAGTGCTCACAGTGGCCCAACCCTAGGGCCGTGCCCGGTGTTCCCGCTCGCGAATAATCGGTGTGCCGGGGCGCGCCGAGCACTACTCCACAGCCAGCTGCGCGGCTGCGGCCCGCGCGGTCGCCCGCGCACTCTCGGCGTCGGGGCCCTTGGCCAGTGCGACAGCCATCCGCCGGTTCGGCCTGGCATCAGGCTTGGCGAACACGCGGACGTCGACGCTAGGGTCCACCGCCATCGCGCCGTCGACACCGACCACCCGCGGTGCACGCCCCTCGGTGGTGGCCAGGCAGACCGCCGAAGCGCCCGCGGCCAGCAGCGGCACGGTGCCGGCGGGGACGGGCAGGCCGAGGATCGCACGCACGTGCAGCGCGAACTCGCTGAGCGCCTGCGTCGTCATCGTCACCATGCCGGTGTCGTGCGGCCGCGGCGAGACCTCCGAGAACAGCACCTCGTCCCCGACGACGAACAGCTCGACGCCGAAGATGCCGGTGCCGCCGAGGGCAGTGGTCACCGCGGTCGCGAGCTCGCGCGAGGCCGTCAGCGCCGCGTCCGACATCGGGTGCGGCTGCCAGCTCTCCCGGTAGTCGCCGTCCTCCTGGACGTGACCGATCGGGTCGCAGAAGGACGTACCGCCGGCGTGCCGGACGGTGAGCAGGGTGATCTCGTAGTCGAACTCGACGAACGCCTCGACGATCACCCGACCAGCACCGACGCGGCCGGCTTCCTGGGCGTAGGCCCAGGTGCGCGCGACGTCGTCGGCCGAGCGGATCACGCTCTGGCCCTTGCCGGAGGACGACATCACCGGCTTGATCACGCACGGGGTGCCGAGCGCCTCCACGGCAGCGGCGACCTCGGCCTCGCTGTCGCAGAAGCGGTACGCCGAGGTCGGCAGCCCGAGCTCCTCGGCCACCAGGCGCCGGATGCCCTCCCGGTCCATCGTGAGCCGCGCCGCGCGCGCGGTCGGGACGACGTGCAGCCCCTCGGCCTCGAGCGCGACCAGCTCGGCGGTCGCGATCGCCTCGAGCTCGGGGACGACGAGCAGCTCGGCGCACGGGTTCGCGCGCTCGGCGTCGAGGAGGGCGCGCAGGGCGACCGGGTCGGTCATGTCGACCACCGCGTGCCGGTGCGCCACCTGCATCGCCGGCGCGCCGGCGTACCGGTCGACGGCGAGGACCTCGCAGCCGAGGCGCACGGCTTCGACCGCCACCTCGCGTCCCAGCTCGCCGCTACCGAGCAGGACGAGACGTACGGCGGTGTCGGTCAGCGGGGGCCCGGGTGCGAATGCCATGGCGGGACCGTAGCGCCTCGCCTGCATTTCTGGGTGCTGAGGGTCGTCAGACGTGGTGCACGGCAAGGCGGAGGAAGGAGACGTCCTTCAGCGGAGCGCCAGCGGAGCGGACTTCGACTGACGACAACGCGGCCGGGCGCCGCGGCTGGCGGGCCTCAGTACACAGAAACGTGGATGTGGTCCATGTGGTTGGCGGTGGCCGAGCCCCGGCTGGGCATCGAGCGCCAGCCTTCTCCGCCGCGCTGCTGCGTGAAGATCCGCTGGTGCCAGATGACGTCGAAGAGGTTCAACTCGGCCGCGTTCGCCTTGAGGAACTCGGCGACCGCGTTACCGGTGGCGACGTCGCTGGTCATGATGTCGATCGCGCGACCGGTGCTGTGCTCGCCGTGGCCGTCGCGGCCGCCGTAGCGGGTGATCTGCGGGAAGTTGTTGCAGACCGCGCGGTACACGCGGATCGCGTCACGGGTCAGGCCGCTCTCGACGCCGCTGGTCCCGGCGCACGGCTTGCCGGCGATCGGCAGGTGCGCGGGGTCGGTCGGCTTCTTCTTCGCCAGGTAGTCGTCGGTGACCCAGTAGGTCTTCTTGCCGACCACGACCTGGGTGAAGCCGTTGCGGTTCTTGCCGGTGATGCCGATCTTGCGGAGGCTCTTCAGCTCCCCGGCAGTCTTGGCGTCCTCGTCGGGCTTGAGGCGGAGGTCGAGCTCCGCGGTCGTCCAGCGGCGGCCATTGACCTCGGGAACGGCCTGGCGTGCTGCGTCGCGGGAGAGCTGAACGGTCCGCTCGTGCTCGGCGGAGATCGTCGCCGAGGCCTGCCGGGCGATGTCGATGCGAGTCGTCGCCGCACCACCGTCGGTCAGCGTGATGCCCGCGCCGACGGCGGCGCAGGTCACCAGCGGAGCGGTGATCAGGGTGAGTCTTTGAACTCGGGCGTTGCGTGAAGCAAGGCTGTGTCGGCCTCGGGTCACCTGGCGTCCTAACGTTGACTACAAGGGCAGTCCCTCCCGGAAGGGCCCGCCCATAAGAACACGGTTCGGTAACGGAAGGCCAATCGAACTCACGTCAAAACCGGACGAACCGGACGTGCACCGGGCCACTTCCGTGCGACTTTCAACCACCCCGGGAGGGGTCAGCCGCCGGAGATCTCGTCCGCGTCCTCGAACATCTCCAGGCCGCTGCCGTCCATGTCGTCGAGCCAACCGTCCGGCAGCACCACCTTCTTGCGGGCACTCCCCTGACGCCCGCGCGGGGCGCCCAGGATCGCCTGCGGGAAGGGTTCGTCGTGGTCGAGCTCGGCGAGCAGCTTCTCCATCTCCGCGAGCGAGCTGACCAGCGCGAGCGCGTGCCGCAGCTCGCCGCCGGCACCGAACCCGCGCAGGTACCAGGACACGTGCTTGCGGAACTCCTTGCAGCCCCGCTCCTCGCCCATGTGCACACCGAGCAGCTCGGCGTGCCGGTACATCATCGTCGCGACCTCGCCGAGGTTCGGCAGGACCTGGACATCGTCCCCCTCGAACGCAGCAGCCAGGTCCCGGAAGAGCCACGGGCGTCCCAGGCAGCCGCGGCCGACGACGACCCCGGCGGCGCCGGTCTCGGCCACCATCCGCAACGCGTCAGCGGCTTCCCAGATGTCACCGTTGCCGAGCACCGGGATGTTCACGTGCTCGACGAGCTCGCCGATCGGCTCCCAGGCCGCCGTCCCGGAGTAGCCCTGGATGGCGGTGCGTCCGTGCAGCGCGATGGCGGCAGCCCCGGACTCCTCGGCGATCCGGCCCGCGTCCAGGTACGTCAGGTGGTCGGGGTCGATGCCGAGACGCGTCTTCATCGTCACCGGGACGCCGTACCGCGAAGCGGCCGAGACCGCAGCGTTCAGGATCTCCCCGAGCAGGTTCCGCTTCCACGGCAGCGCGGCGCCGCCACCCTTGCGCGTCACCTTCGGGACCGGGCAGCCGAAGTTCAGGTCCACGTGCCCCACCCCGTAGTCGGCGCACAGGATCTCGGCGGCCTTGCCGACGTACGCGCGGGTCGGTGCCGTAGAGCTGGACCGACCGGACGGTCTCCAGCTCGTCGAAGACGAGCATCGACTTCGTGGTCGCGTCACCCTCGACGAGGCCACGGCTGGTGATCATCTCGCAGACGAACAGGCTGCTACCGCCCTGAGCGGTCGCCTGCTCCAAGCAGAGACGCCGGTACGCCGCGTTCGTGATGCCGGCCATCGGAGCGAGCACCACCGGGGTGCGCACCTGCACCGAGCCGATCGTCAGCCCGGACGGTGCGGGAGAAGCAGCTGCGCTCAGGACTTCTTGTCCTTCTTCTTCTTCTTAGGCACCGTCAGCTCACCGGTCCACACGATCGGAGCGAACTCCTGCACGGCACGGAAGCTCACGCCGGTCATGGTGCCGTGGTCCGGCGCCAGGAAGACCAGGCAGGTCGCCAGCGAGGCCTGCGGCGCGAAGGTGGTCGGCAGCGGGACAGAGGGGCACTTGGTGAACGAGTTCGTGAAGCTCGACGCCGAGATCAGGGTGTTGCGGTTGTCGACGAGGAACAGCGGGATCGGCGTCTGGCCGACGTCACCCTGTCCGACGTTCTTGACCGTCACCTTGACGTAGTACGGCGTCGAGGCCCGGGTGCGTTCCTCGAGGGTGTAGCCGGAGAGGTCGTCGATCGTCCCTTGGGTCACCCCGTTCACCGTGAGCTGCAGGACCGTCTGGCGCTCGTCGTTCGGCGAGTACGCGACGTTCGCGGACTGACCGAAGGTCAGGTCGGTGCCGTACTCGGTCAGCTCGACGCCGTCCGGGACCGGGACCTGGGTCTGCGCGGTGGCAGCCGGGGTACCCGGCGACTTCTTCGCATCGGGATCCTTGGCGTCGGTGCAACCGGCCAGCACGGTCGTCAGGCCGACGACCGCCACGAGAACACGAACCAGCGACTTCATCCGCACATTGTGCACGGAGCGAGGCTCCCGAACGGCGCCGAACCGCCGATCCCGGACCATCAGCAACCGACCAGCCGCTCGGCGAAGTAGGTCCGCAGCCCCTCCAGGGAGATCCTCTCCTGGCTCATCGAGTCGCGCTCGCGGACGGTGACGGCGTTGTCCTCGAGGGTGTCGAAGTCGACGGTGACGCAGTACGGCGTCCCGATCTCGTCCTGGCGGCGGTAACGGCGACCGATCGCGCCGGAGTCGTCGAACTCGACGTTCCACAGCTGCCGCAGGTCGGCGGCCAGGGCCTTCGACTTCGGCGACAGGTCCTCGTTGCGGCTCAGCGGCAGCACGGCGATCTTCACCGGCGCGAGGCGCGGGTCGAGCCGGAGCACGGTGCGCTTGTCGACGCCGCCCTTGGTGTTCGGCGCCTCGTCCTCGGTGTAGGCGTCGACCAGGAAGGTCATCAGGCTGCGGGAGAGACCGGCCGCCGGCTCGATGACGTAGGGGAAGTAGCGCTCGTTGGCGGCCTGGTCGAAGTAGGACAGGTCGCTGCCCGAGGCCTCCGAGTGCGTCTTGAGGTCGAAGTCCGTGCGGTTCGCGATGCCCTCGAGCTCGCCCCACTCCGAGCCGGCGAAGTTGAACCGGTACTCGATGTCGACCGTGCGGGTCGAGTAGTGGCTGAGCTTCTCGGGCAGGTGCTCGAAGTGCCGCAGGTTGTCGGCCTTGATGCCGAGGTCGACGTACCAGGCGGTGCGCGTGTCGATCCAGTACTGGTGCCACTCCTTGTCCTCACCCGGCTTGACGAAGAACTCCATCTCCATCTGCTCGAACTCGCGGGTGCGGAAGATGAAGTTGCCCGGGGTGATCTCGTTGCGGAAGCTCTTGCCGATCTGGGCGATGCCGAACGGGGGCTTCTGACGGCTGGAGGTCACCACGTTGGCGAAGTTGAGGAAGATGCCCTGCGCGGTCTCGGGACGCAGGTAGTGCAACCCGGACTCGTCCTCGATCACGCCGAGGTAGGTCTTCAGCAGACCGGAGAACTGGCGGGGCTCGGTCCAGGCGCCGCGGGTGCCGCAGTTCGGACAGGCCAGGGTGGCGAGGTCCACGTCATCGGGGTTGCCGCCCTTCTTCTCGGCGACCGCTTCCTGGAGGTGGTCCGCCCGGAAGCGCTTGTGGCAGGACTGGCACTCCGTCAACGGGTCCGAGAACGTCGCGACGTGACCGGAGGCCTCCCAGGTCTGGCGAGGCAGGATCACCGAGGAGTCGAGGCCGACGACGTCGTCGCGCGACTGCACCATCGAGCGCCACCACTGGCGCTTGATGTTCTCCTTGAGCTCCACCCCGAGCGGGCCGTAGTCCCACGCGGACCGGGTGCCGCCGTAGATCTCTCCGCACGGGTACACGAACCCGCGACGCTTGGCGAGGGAGACGACGTTGTCGACGACGGACGGGGGCTTCTTGGCCACGGTGTTCTCAGCTCCTGTTCGATCCGCCCGGCTGGCTGCCGGACGAACGGACAGCCTACAGAGACCGCACGTCGGTCACATTCAGGGTTTCCCCGGGGACGACGAACTCGTAGGCGCTCGGCTCCTCGAGGGCCCGGCTCAGCGTGGCGACGGCGTGGAGCTTCACCTCGTAGGACGACAGCGCGCGGCGGTAGCTGCCCACGTCGGCCCAGCGGGTGACCAGGGTCCACAGGGTCGGGTCGTCGACGTTGCGACCGACGTCACCGTCGACGTACCCCGGGCGTGCCGCGAGCGCGGCGTGCGCCTTCTCCAGGTCGTCCCGGAACGACTCGTCCTCGGCACGGAAACGGTTCACGACCAGCATGGCTGAAGCGTAGTGGTGGCCACGTCTCGTCAAGCTCGACGACCGAGCGGCTAGAGGAACCGCGCCGTGTACGCCGCGAACCGCTCCCGCAGGTCGTCGACATCCAGGCCGACGTCCTCGGCGCGGTAGTCGATCCGTCCGTGCCGGTCGCGCTGGTGGTTGTCCAGGTAGCCGCGCAGCGCCGCCCGTGCCTCGTCGGTCACGGGCTCCCCCGCGAGCTCGTAGACACCTTCAGCGGTGCCGAGGTCGTCGGCCATGAACTCGTCGAAGCGCACGTCGAGCGAGCTCGACGGGTCGAGCACGTCCCGGTCACGGACCAGCGCATCGAGCATCAGCGCGATCCGGTCGGCCCAGTAACGACCGAGTCGCTCGACCGGAACCGGCGAGCGGTGCATCCGGGCGCTGTAGACGACCATCGTCGCCATCGAGACCACCACCGAGACCGGGTCGCGGTGGGTGACGACGACGGCCGCCCCCGGGAAGACGTCGGCCAGGACCGGCAGCTGCTCGAGGTGCTGGGGCGACTTGAGCAGCCAGCGCCGTCCGCCGCGCAGGTGCTGCAGAGCGGCGAGCTGCACCCGCAGGTGGGCGTAGTGCGGGGTCTGGTCGCAGGCCAGGTAGTGGTCGCGCCAGGCCGGCACCTCGGCGATCGTCTCGTAGAACATCGTCGAGAAGTCGTTGGCCAGGAGCTGGATCTCCTCGTGCACGTGGTCGGTCGTCATCTCGTGCATGCGCTTGAAGTGCGGCATCGCCTCGTCGGCGAACCAGACCGCCTGCCCGGTGCGCTCGCGCCTCGGCTCGACGTGGTCGCGCTCGGCCGCCACCGGGAACGGCTCGACGCTCTCCCAGTACGGCAGCGAACGGAACGTCGGGCCGGCGGAAAGCAGGTTGTGCAGGTGCGTCGTGCCGGTGCGCGGGAGTCCGGCGATCACCACGGGTGGCAGCAGGTCCACGTCACGGATCTCCGGGTGCCGGGCCAGCAGATCGGTGAGCAGCAACCGGTTCTTCAGCATCTGCAGCAGCTGGGTGTGCAGGTTGAGGAGTCCCGCCGGCGTCACGTCCTCCACCTCCCGCAGGGCGGCGAGCAGCACGCCGAGCCGGTCGGTGTAGTCGCGCGGCCCGAAGTCGGTCAGCCCGGTCTGCTCCGACGCCATCGCGTGCAGCTGGTCGGAGTCCAGCCGCAGGTCGGCGGCCATCGTTCCCATCACCTCGAAGATCGCGGTGACGTCCGAGGAGAACTCGGGCACTGCGAGATCGGTCAGTCTCACTGCTTCCATGCCGCGCCTACTTCCGTTACGTTCTGTATCGGAATGGTGACACAGGCCTCAGCCTCTGAACAGAGCCTCGGGCGGCCCCGCGACGGCCGGATCGACGAGGCGGTGCTGGACGCCGTCCGGGCGCTCCTGCTGGAGGTCGGCTACGCCGGCCTCTCCCTCACCGCGATTGCCGAGCGGGCCGGCACCACGCGCCCCGCCCTCGCCCGACGGTGGGCGTCACTCGACCACCTCGTGCACGAAGCGGCGTTCCCGCAGTCGCTGACGATCCCCGCGCCCGACGGATCGCCGTCGGTCCGCGACCTGGTCGCCGGCTCGCTGGCGGCGTTCTCCCACCCCGTCGCCCGCGCCGCCGCTCCGGGGCTCGTCGCGGCGATCACCGCCGACCCGAGCCTGCACGCCGCCCTGCTCCTGCGCTTCTCCGACGCGCTCGGCGGGATCGAGCAACCGCTGCTCGACCTCGTCGCGGGTGCCGCGTTCTTCGCCCTGCTGCTCCACCCCGACGACCTCGCCACACCGGAGGGACACCGTCGCTGGGTCGACCGGATCACCCACCTCATCACGGAAGGCACGTCCCGATGAACCAGAACTGGGAAACCACCGCAGCCTGGCAGGAGCTCCTCGCCGGGCTCGACGAGCTGCAGGCGAGCTTCCTCGAGGGCGACCGCGCGGTCACCACCGAGACCGGCGTGGTCAACGGCTACCGGATGCTGGGCACGATCCTCGGCATCGGCCTGGACATCTACCTCTACCCGGAGAAGAGCCGACCGGTCTGGGTCGACACCGTCACCCCGTTCCGCCGAGACCGGCGCTGGGGCGGCGACAACACCGACGCGGCGTACGCGTTCGCGATCTTCGACCCGGACCGCACCTACCGGATCTGGGGTACCCGCAACGACAGCGCGTACTTCTCCGTGACGGTCTACAACGAACCCTCGCCCGGCGCCTGGTCGGACAAGGTGATCGGCGTCGTCAACGACGCCGACCTGGAATTCGACGACGCCGGGAACTTCAGCTTCTACCTCGGCGCACGGAAGCCGGAAGGGTACGACGGCCCGTGGATCCAGTTCACGCCGGACACGGCCGCCGCTCTCACCCGCGACTACCAGGCAGATCCTCTGACCGGGAAGCCGGTGGAGTGGCACATCGAGTGCCTCGACGAACCGGACCCGATCGTCCGCTCGGACGCTGCCACCGCGCAGGCGCTGCGGTCCACGCTGAGCTGGATGCGGACGATGTTCATGATCGTGCCGATGACGATCAAGGAGCGGGTGGACGAGGACCGGCTCGGACTCGGGCACGAGACGCCGGACGGCGTGAACATGGTGGCCGAGCCCTACCGGGTGCCGGACTTCAACTTCGGCTGGTCGGCGACCGACGCGACGTACTGCTTCGGGTCCTACGACCTCGAGGCCGACGAGGCGCTGGTGCTCACCTACACGCCCCCGAACAGCTTCCGGTTCTGGAACTTCATGCCGTGGACCGAGTACATGGCCGGGCACAACGCCGCGGACGGCAAGACGTCGCTCAACAACCACACCGCCGTCAAGAACAGCGACGGAAGCATCACGATCGTGGTGGCCCGCACGCAGCTCGACCACCCCAACGCCGTGACCACGCTCGACAACCAGCGCGGCATGCTCGCGTTCCGCTGGTTCCTGGCCGACGAGGTGCCGGAGAAGCCCGTGGTCGAGCTGGTGAAGACGGGAGACGCGCCGACTGCGCTCACCTGAGCGCGTCCGTCACCTCGCGTCGCGCGGTTCGCTGATTTGACAATGATTCCCATTTCAAATGAGAATCATTCCCATGTTCCGCATCCCCCGATCCCGCTCCCTGAAGGTCGCACTCGCCGGCCTCATCCTGCTCCCGCTCTCCGCGTGCGGGGGTTCCGACGACGGGCGCACGACCGTCGTCGCCTCGTTCTACCCGCTGCAGTTCGTCGCCGAGCGCATCGTCGGTGACCACGCCAAGGTCGAGAACCTGACGGCGCCCGGGGTCGAACCGCACGACCTGGAGCTGAAGACCCGCCAGGTCGCCGAGCTGGCCGGCTCCGACCTGGTGCTGTTCGAGGCAGGGCTCCAGCCCGCGGTCGACAAGGCGATCGAGAACTCCGGTCCTGACGAGCGGCTCGACGTCGCCTCGGTGATCGAGCTCCACCACGAGGACGAGCACGCCGATGAGCACGGCGAGGACCACGAGGAGGGCGCCGGCCACGACCACGACGGTGACCCGCACTTCTGGCAGGACCCGACCCTGCTCGCCCAGGTGGCGGACTCCTTCACCGCGAAGATGGCGAAGATCGATCCCGACCACGCCGCCGACTACCGCGCCAACAACGACGCCCTGCAGAAGGACCTGGCCGCCCTGGACCAGGAGATCAGCGCCGGCCTGCAGGCCTGCACCAGCCGTACCCTGGTGGTCAGCCACGACGCGTTCAACTACTTCGCCGAGCGCTACGACCTCGAGGTCCACGCCATCGCCGGCCTCTCCCCCGACGCCGAACCCTCGCCGAAGCACCTCGCCGAGCTCGCCGACCTGATCCGGACCGACAAGATCACGACCGTGTTCAACGAGACCCTGGCCAGCCCCAAGCTGGCGAAGACGCTGGCCGACGACCTCGGGATCACCACCGCGGTCCTCGACCCGATCGAGGGACTGAGCGACGCGACCGCCGGGAAGGACTACCTGTCCCTGATGCGGTCGAACCTCGCAGCGATCCAGAAGGCAGACTCCTGTTCATGAGCACCGCACCGAACCCCGTTCTCGAGGTGACCGGAGGGTCCGTCGAGATCGCGGGGAGACCGATCCTCCGCGACGTCGACCTGCGCGTCGATCCCGGCGAGGTGGTCGCCCTCCTCGGGGCCAACGGCTCCGGCAAGTCGACCCTGGTCAAGACCGTGGCCGGACTTCTCCCGCTCTCCGCGGGCGAGGTCCGGCTCTTCGGCGTCCCGCTGACGGGCTTCCGGTCGTGGTCGCGGCTCGGCTACGTCCCGCAGCGTTCCCCGATGGCCCAGGGCGTCCCTTCGACGGTGCGCGAGGTGGTGGCCTCGGGGCGGTTGTCCCGCCGCCGACCGTTCGTTCCCGAGCGGGCCGCGGACCGGGCAGCGGTGCACGCCGCCCTGGAGGCAGTCGGTCTGTCCGACCGCGCGCAGCACCCGGTGGGCATCCTGTCCGGTGGCCAGCAGCAGCGCGTGCTGCTCGCCCGCACGCTCGCCGGCGAACCGGACCTCCTGCTCCTCGACGAGCCGCTCGCCGGCGTCGACCTGGTCAGCCAGGACGCCCTCGCGGCCACGCTGGAGCACCTGACCGAACGAGGCACCACCGTCGTCGTCGTCCTCCACGAGCTCGGCCCGCTGGAGCCGCTGATCCAACGCGCGGTGACGCTGCGCGAGGGACGGGTCTCCTACGACGGGGACCCGTCGGGCGCACCCGGCCACGGCCACGGGCACGCGCACTGCGAGCCGTCCGCAGCTTCCCCGAGCCCCGTTCCCGGGGTCGTCCCCGGCGGATTCCCGGGTGTCGCCGCGCCCCTGGGTCGGGAGGGTTGATGTTCGACATCCTGTTCTCCGACTTCATGGTGCGAGCCCTGCTCGCCGGGGCGGCGACCGGCCTCGCAGCTCCTGCCGTGGGCACCTACCTGGTCCAGCGACGACTGTCACTCCTGGGCGACGGCATCGGGCACATCACCGTGACCGGCGTCGCCCTCGGCCTGCTGACCGGCGCCTCCCCGACGGCGACTGCCGTGGGCGTGGCGATCCTCGGGGCGCTCGTGATCGAGCTGATCCGTGCCACCGGCAAGGCCTCCGGTGACGTGGCGCTCGCGCTGCTCTTCTACGGCGGCATCGCCGGCGGTCTCATGATCGTCTCGTTCGCCGGCCAGGGTGCCTTCGCGCTGCAGTCCTACCTGTTCGGATCGATCGTCTCCATCTCCGACGCCGACGTCTGGGTGAGCATCGCGCTGGCCGCCGTGGTGATCACTCTCAGTGTCGCGCTGCGCCCGCAGCTCTTCGCCGTGGCGAACGACGAGGACCACGCCCGGACGACCGGCCTGCGTGCCGGCTACTACAACGTCCTGATCTCGGTGCTCGCCGCGGTCTCGGTCAGCGTCGCGATGCGCACCGTCGGCCTGCTTCTGGTCAGTGCCCTGATGGTCATCCCGGTGGCCACCGCCCAGCAGTTCGCCAAGGGATTCCGAGCCACCATGTTCGCCGCGATGGGAGCGGGCTTGCTGGCGGCCGTGGTCGGCATCACGACGACGGCGTACGTCGATGCGCCCCCGGGCGCCACGATCGTGCTGGTCTCTCTCCTCGGGTTCGCCGTGACCGCGCCGGTAGGCGTGCTGGTCCAGCGGCGCCGGCAGGCGCGGGTCCCGTTCGAGATGGCCGAGGAGCCCGAGCAGCAGCGGGTCCTCGAGCCGCACCGGCACCAGCACGGACCCGGGTGCGGGCACGTCGCGGTCGAGCACGGGGACCA
Organism: Marmoricola sp. OAE513; assembly: GCF_040546585.1. Lineage (NCBI taxonomy): Bacteria > Bacillati > Actinomycetota > Actinomycetes > Propionibacteriales > Nocardioidaceae > Marmoricola > Marmoricola sp. OAE513. The sequence continues at coordinate 303,981 of NZ_JBEPOC010000001.1, forward strand.
CGTCGACTACATCCACAACGGTCACCGCCACGCGGTGCACGGAGGTCACTATGACGAGCACTGATCCCCGTCCGCTGCGCCCGACCCGGCAACGAACTGCCGTCGCCGGCGTTCTCCAGGGGTGCAACGAGTTCCGGACCGCCCAGCAGGTGCACGAGTCGCTGCGCGCGGCCGGCGACAACGTCGGCCTGTCCACCGTGTACCGCGCCCTCCAGGCGATGGCCGACGCCGGCGAGATCGACGTGCTCCGTTCGGACGCCGGCGAGGCGTCGTACCGGCGGTGCAGCGACAGTCATCACCACCACCTCGTCTGCCGCTCCTGCGGTGCGACCGTGGAGGTCGAGGGCCCGGCCGTGGAGCGGTGGACCCACGGGGTCGCCGAGGACCACGGTTTCCGCGACGTCAGCCACACGCTCGAGATCTTCGGGACCTGCGCGAACTGCTGAACGAGCGCTGGCTGCGTTGTCGTCGATCGACGTCCGCTCCGCTGCGCTGCGCTGAAGGACGCCTTCACTCCTCCGCCTTGCCATCGCACGTCCAGCAATCCGCGCTGCGCGCGAACTGCTGAACTCGCTCATCCGTTCGGCGCGAGGTCCTCGGCCGCCCCGAACTTCCGGGTGCGCTGCGCGTAGATCTCGATCGCCTTCCAGAGCTCGACCCGGTCCACGTCGGGCCAGAGCACATCGGTGAAGACGAACTCGGAGTAGGCGGCCTGCCACAGCATGAAGTTGCTGAGCCGCTCCTCCCCCGAGGTCCGCCAGACCATGTCGGCCTCGGGCACCTCGGGGACGTAGAGGTAGCGCGCGAAGGTGCGCTCGTCGATCCGGTTCGGGTTCACCTTGCCGGCGGCGACGTCGCGGGCCAGAGCAGCCGCGGCGTCCGCGATCTCGGCACGGCCGCCGTAGTTCACGCACATCGTCAGGGTGAGCACGTCGTTCGCCTGCGTCAGCTCCTCGGCGACCTGCAGCTCCTTGATCACCGAACGCCACAGCCGCGGCGCGCGTCCGGCCCAGCGGACCCGGACACCGAGCTCGTGCAGCTCCTCGCGCCGCCGGCGTACGACGTCGCGGTTGAAGCCCATCAGGAACCGGACCTCCTCGGGAGAGCGCGACCAGTTCTCGGTCGAGAAGGCGTACGCCGAGATCGCCTTCACGCCGATCTCGATCGCACCCTTGACGACCTCGACGAGCGCCTGCTCGCCACGCTCGTGGCCCGAGGTCCGCGGCAGCCCGCGCTGGTTGGCCCAGCGTCCGTTGCCGTCCATGATCACCGCGATGTGCTCGGGGACCAGGTCGGCCGGGATCGTCGGCGGCTTCGCTCCGCTGGGGTGCGGCTCGGGGTACTTCACCGGCCCGCGAGCTGCCTGACGTCGGGTTCTGCGCACGGGACGAGGCTACGCGACCGACCGGAGCGGCGCGGAGCTTGCTCCGGCGTCCGCGGAGCGAGGAGCGTTGAGGAGCGCAGCGACGATCACCGAGCGTCCGAGGTTGCTCGTGACCGAGTGGCTGAAGTCCCGTTGACGAGCGCAGCGAGGATCACGTCGAGACCTAGCCCGTGGCGTACGGCATCGACCGGAGCCCTCGCTCCAGGTGCCAGGCCAGGTACGCCGAGACCAGCCCGCGCGCCTCGCGACGGTCACGGTCGTCGGCCTGCGCGACCCCGGGCCAGTCCCCCGCGAGCAGCGCCCCGAGCAGGGCGATCGTGGACAGGGTCGGGTGAGCAGACCCCGGCATCCGGCAGTCGGCGCAGAGCACGCCACCCGAGGCCGGGTGGAACGCGCGGTGCGGACCCTCCAGCCCGCAGCGGGCGCACCCGTCGAAGGAGGGCGCGTAGCCGGCGACGGCCAGCGAGCGCAGGATGAACGAGTCCATCACGTCCGAGGGCCGGTAGTCGCCGGACGCCATCGCCCGCAGGCCACCGATCAGGAGCTGGTACTGCTGCACCGACGGCTCGCGCTCTTCGGCGACCAACCGCTCGGCGGTCTCCACCATCACCGACGCCGCCGTGTAGCGGTCGTAGTCGGAGCTGATCGACTCCCCGAAGGGGGCCCGGGTGACCGCCTGGGTGATCGTGTCGAGGTTGCGCCCCTCGGCGAGCTGCAGGTCCACGTGGGTGAACGGTTCCAGCCGTGACCCGAAGCGTGAGGACGTACGCCGGACGCCCTTGGCGACCGCGCGGATGACACCGTGCTGACGCGTCAGCAGCGTGATGATGCGGTCCGCCTCCGCGAGCTTGCGCGTGCGCAGCACGATCGCTTCGTCGGTGTAGAGGGGCACCCGAGCATTCTCCCCCCTCGGGCCAGGATTCACGCCCTGGACGCGCTGGTGCGCCGCGGCTAGCGGGATCGCGCTGCAGGCGGACCGACGAGGGGCAACCGGATCTCCAGGGCGGTCCCCTCGCCGACGACGCTGGAGATGTCGATGCTGCCGCCGTGGGCCTCGATGATCGTCTTGGAGATCGCGAGCCCCAGGCCGGTGCCAGGGATGGCGTCGAGCTGCACGCCGGGCGAGCGGAAGAACTTGACGAACACGTCCTGGAGCTCCTCGGGCGGGATCCCACGGCCGGTGTCCGCGATGTGCACGACGGCCTGGCGCCCCTCGCGCCGCAGCGATCCGGTGATCGTCCCGCCGGGCGGGGTGAACTTGATCGCGTTGTTGAACACGTTGTCGATCACCTGCGACAACCGCTCACCGTCGCCGTGGACCTCGAGCAGCGCCCGCCCCAGCCGTACGTCGAAGTGCAGTCCCGCGGCGTGCGCCGCCTTCTCCGCCTCGACCGCCGAGGCGCGGACGACGCCCGCCAAGGAGATCCGTCCCAGGTGCAGCTCCGCCCGGCCGAGCTTGAGGGCGTCGGAGAGCAGGTCGTCGACCAAGCGGTGCAGCCGGCGCGCGTTGCGCTGGACGATCTCGAGGAAGGCGCGCGCGTCAGCCGGGATCCCGGTGACGTCCTCGAGCAGCAGGTCCACGTACCCGACGATCGAGGTGAGCGGGGTGCGCAGCTCGTGGCTGACGGTGGCGACGAACTCGTCCTTGAGACGCGCAGCCGTCATCAGCTCGGTGATGTCGTGGTACGCGAGCACCGCGCCGTCGAACACCCCGTTGGGGGCGAAGAACGGCGAGACCGAGACCGCGAAGGCGCGCCGCTCGCCGACGTGGTCGCCGACCCAGATGAGGTAGTCGCGCAGCGTCTCGCCCTGCACCGCACGCCACGTGGGCAGCTCGTGCTCGGCGAGGGCGGTGAAGCCGTCGGGTCCGAAGGTGCGGCCGACCTGGTCCAGGATCCCGTCACTGCCGCCCAGCGCCTCCAGGAAGCGTTGGTGGCGCGGGTTGATCGAGTGCACGTCCCCGTGGGCGTCGAGCGCGAGCAGGCCGACGTCGACGCTGTTGAGGATGGCCTCGTTGAACCGGCGCTGGTCGGCACTGTCGCCGACCGCCCTCTCGAGCATCTTCTGCGCGTCGGCCGCCTCCACGACCTTGTCCTGCCAGAGCTCCGCGGTCACCGAGACGGCGAAGGCGCACAGCCCCCCGCGAGGAGCAGCTGCTGCACCGTCCGGGCGAGGTCGATCGCAGCCTCGTCGCGCAGCAGCATCGGGAGGCCGAAGACCCCGACGGCCATGACCAGGGTGATGGCGAATCCGCGACGCCCGAACTGCAGACCCAACCAAGTGGCCGGGAAGACCAGCGCGATCGTCGCGGTGCTCTCCGGGTCCAACCGGAGCAACCCCAGCGCGACGATGTCGAGCACGGGGACCAGCACGCTGAAGCGCTCCGCGGCCGGTCGCTTGCCGAGGACGAAGGCGATCGCGGTCGAGAGCGCGACGACGCCGAGCCCGGCGAGGTAGGTGCCCTCCAGCGCCGAGCTGCCGTGCAGCGCGACGAAGGCGAAGTCCGCCAGTGCGGGCACCACGAAGAGGATCTGGGCGATGCGCGGGTCGGCCGTCTCCCGCCCGAGGAGCTGCTGGATGCCCCGGACGAAGGGAGATCGCGTGCGCATCAGACCAGCCCCTTTCCCCGGCGACTCGTTCCTCTCGGTTCGAGACTAGTAGTGCCCAGACGCGGCAGCCACGAACTCAGGACGATGCGTCCGCGAGCCTGCCCGTGGCCGGCTGGGCCCAGCAACCGACGACGAAGCCGACGGCGATCTCGTCAAGCCGCGCAGGGCGGACCCGCCACTCCCACAGGCTCCGCGCCGTGACGAAGGTCGAGTCGGGAAGCTCCTCGGCAAGCATCGCCGCGTCCGCAGCCGGGTGCAGCGGGTCGCGCTCGTGCCCGACGACCAGGGCAGGGACGTCGATCGCGATCCGCTGCTTGGCCGAGGGGGCGAGACGGCCGAAGAAGATGCCGTGCACGGTCGCTGCGAGCGCGCCAGGGCGCTGATCGAGGGTGTCCAGCCCGACGCCGACCCAGAACGGGACGATGCCGCGCGGCACCGCCCGGGAGAGGATGCGGGCGCCGCGCACGGCGAACGGCGCGAACCGGGCGATGAACAGCAGCGGCGAGAGTGTCACGATGCCCGCCTCGACCGCGTTGTCGAGCACCGGCATCTCCAGCAGCAGGCCCTGCACCCGGTCAGGGGCGAGAACGGCCGCCTCCAGGCAGACGTTCGCGCCCGCCGAGGTGCCGCCCAGCACCGCACGGTCGGCGCCGAGGTGGTCCAGCAGGGCCAGGACCTGCTCGCCGAACGCGGTCATCGAGTAGGCCATCGGGTCGTCAGGCCGGTCGGACCGCCCGTGGCCGAGCAGGTCGAGGGTGATGACGTGCGCGCCCGCCGCGGCGATCTTGCGTGCCAGCGGCTGGTGCATCCGCCGCGGCATCAGCTGTCCGGGCACCAGCACCACCCACCGGTCGCCGGCCCCGAACTCGGTGTACTCGAGGCGGTGGTCGTCGACGAAGAACTGCCCGATGCGTTCGGAGACGAGCGTCATGAGCCGAGGCTAGAGGTCAGCGCGCCCCCGCGGAGGGATATCGGTCGTGCGCCTCAGCGCGTCGCAGGTGACGCGCTGAGGCACACGAGCCGCGCTCAGGCGCGGTTGATCGCGGAGACGACAGCCTTGAGCGAGGCGGTCACGATGTTGGCGTCCAGGCCGACGCCCCAGAGGATCTGACCGCGCACGGCGCACTCGACGTACGCCGCGGCGATCGCGTCGCCGCCCTCGGACAACGCGTGCTCGGTGTAGTCGAGGACCCGGACGTCCCACTCCTGCGGAAGAGCGTTGATCGCCTCCACGAACGAGGCGATCGGGCCGTTGCCGGAACCCTTCAGCTCCATCGGCTCGCCCTCGACCACGACGCCGACGACGAGCTGGTCCTTCTCCCCCGCCGCCGAGGACGAGTGCACCGAGTCCAGGCGCAGCGGGTTCTCGCGGGTCAGGTACTCGCCCTGGAAGGTGGCCCAGATGGCCTCGGCGGTCATCTCGCCGCCCTCGCCGTCGGTGAGCGCCTGCACCACGCGGCTGAACTCGATCTGCAGCCGGCGCGGCAGGTCCAGCTTGTGCTCCGACTTGAGCAGGTACGCGACGCCGCCCTTGCCGGACTGGCTGTTGACCCTGATCACGGCCTCGTAGGTGCGGCCGACGTCCTTGGGGTCGATCGGCAGGTACGGCGCCTCCCACGGCACGTCGGCCACGGGGATGCCCTTCTCCGCAGCGATCTTCTCCAGGTCCTCGAGACCCTTCTTGATCGCGTCCTGGTGGGAGCCGGAGAACGCCGTGTACACCAGGTCGCCGGCCCACGGGTGCCGCGGGTGCACCGGCAGCTGGGTGCAGTACTCGACCGTACGACGGACCTCGTCGATGTCGCTGAAGTCCACCTGCGGGTCGATGCCCTGGCTGAACAGGTTCATCGCCAAGGTGACCAGGTCGACGTTGCCGGTGCGCTCGCCGTGCCCGAACAGGCAGCCCTCCACGCGGTCGGCGCCGGCCATCAGGGCCAGCTCGGTCGCCGCGACCGCCGTGCCACGGTCGTTGTGCGGGTGCAGGCTGATCGCCGAGTGCTCGCGACGAGTCAGGTTGCGGCCGAAGTACTCGATCTGGTCGGCGTACGTGTTCGGGGTGGACATCTCGACCGTGGCCGGCAGGTTGAGGATGATCTCGCGACCGGCCTCGGGCTGCCAGACGTCCGAGACGGCTTCGCAGACCTCGAGCGCGAAGTCGGTCGGCGTCTGGGTGAAGATCTCCGGGCTGTACTGGTAGCCGAAGTCGGTGCCCTCCAGCAGCTGCTCGGCGTACTTCATCACCCACTCGGTGCCGCGCGTGGCGATCCCGATGCACTCGGCCGGGCTCACCCCGAACACCACGCGCTGGAACAGTGGGGCGGTCGCGTTGTAGAGGTGGACCGTCGCGTTCGGCGCACCGACCAGCGACGACACCGTCCGCTCGATCAGGTCCTCGCGGGCCTGGGTCAGCACCGAGACACGGACGTCGTCAGGGATCTTGTCGCCCTCGATGATCTGGCGCACGAAGTCGAAGTCGGTCTGGCTCGCCGCCGGGAACCCGATCTCGATCTCCTTGTAGCCCAGCTTCACCAGCAGGTCGAACATCCGCAGCTTGCGCTCGGGGCTCATCGGGTCGATCAGCGCCTGGTTCCCGTCGCGCAGGTCGGTGGAGAGCCACCGCGGGGCGTGCGTGATCTTAGTGTCCGGCCAGGTGCGGTCGGGGACGGTGACGGGCTCGAAGGCGGCGTACCGGTGCACCGGCATGCCGCTCGGCTGCTGCGTGTTGACGGTGCGGCTCAGGTGGATCGCCGGGTTGTTCTCAGTCATGGATCAATCTCTCGCTGTGAGGTGGGTGCCGGCGTACGCGAAGCCTCCGCAGCGAGGGGGTCCGACGTTCTTCAGACCTCGCTGCGGCAGCGAAGAAGGAGCTGGCGCATCAACATGACCTGCTCAGCATAGCGTCTCGGGCAGACTGGCGCTCATGCCCCCGAGCACGCCCCACCTCCTGGTCGTCCACCACTCGCCGACGCCGACGCTCACGGCGCTGCGGGACCGCGTGGTCGCGGGTGCGCAGGACCCGGAGGTCACGGGGGTCGAGGTCGTCGTCCGGAACGCCCTCGAGGTGACCGCGGACGACCTCCTGGCGGCGTCCGGCTACGTGCTCGGGACCAGCGCGAACTTCGGCTACATGTCCGGCGCCCTCAAGCACATGTTCGACTCGACCTTCCTGGCGGTCGGCGGAGCCCTGGACGACAGCGGTGCTGCCGGCGACGCGGCGGGGTCGACGGCCGGTTCGACAGCTGGGCGGCCGTTCGGTCTCTACGTGCACGGCCGGTACGACGTCACCGGTGCCGTCCGCTCGGTACTGGCGATCACGGGGGCGCTCGGCTGGAAGCAGGGTTACACGACGCTGGAGGTGCTCGGCGATCCCGGTGCCGACGACCTCGAGGCGGCGTACGTCCTGGGCGGTACGATCGCGGCCCTGTCGGCCGGCTGAGGAGGGACCGTGCGAGCCGTCGTCATCGGCGCCCTGGCGCTGTGCCTGCTGCCCCTGGTCGGGTGCGGCAGCGACGCAGCCCAGACCGCGTCCGACTCGAAGACCCCGCCCCGGGTCGGTGCCTGTCGTGACCTCAGCGCACGCGACCTGACCAGGGCCAGCAACGACGGGAAGCCGGTCGCCTGCGCGAAGGAGCACACGGCGCAGACCTTCCTCGTCGGCGAGCTCCCGAGGAGCACCGGAACCGCGTACGACGACAAGGGACACGCGGGGTACGTCTACGCCGCCTGCACGAAGGCGTTCGGCTCCTACCTCGGCGCCGACGAGTCGATGGTGATGCGCTCCCGGCTCAGCTGGGCCTGGTTCCGCCCCTCCGAGCGTGGTTGGGACAAGGGGGCGCGATGGTTCCGCTGCGACGTCGTCGGAGGACCCCAGGACGCGACGTCGCTGCGGCCGCTGCCGGAAGAGGCCGAGGGCATGTTCGGCACCGACCTGCCCGACGCCTGGTTCACGTGCGCCGACGGGGAGAGCGTCAGCACCGGTACGAAGGTGGCGTGCACGGAGCCGCACACCTGGCGTGCGGTGACCACGGTCAAGATCGGCCAGCCCGACGACGCCTACCCGGGCGACCGTCTGGCCGAGGTGCGCAGCCGCGACTACTGCAAGGACTCGGTGCGCGGTTGGCTCGGCTATCCGCCGGACTTCGAGTTCGGCTACTCGTGGTTCCGCGAGGACCACTGGGACGGCGGCAACCGCCGCGCCGTCTGCTGGGCGAGGACGACCAAGTGAGCGGCACACGCAGGCGAAGCGGGCTCGCGGCGCTGATCGCTGCCGGGCTCCTGCTCGCAGGGTGCGGCGGCGGGTCGGACGAGAAGCGCTCGGACCCCGAGGCGCCCGCTGCCGTGGTGCCCGCGGCCGCACCCGACGTCGGCGCCTGCTACGACATCGACGTCGCTGCCGCTCTCGAGCTCAGCAGCAGCGCACCGGCGGTGCCGTGCTCGGGACGGCACACGTCGGTGACGGTGTCGGTCGGCACGTTGGACCCGGTGGCAGACGGGCACCTGCTTGCCATCGACTCGACCCGGCTGCAGCGCCAGGTGGCGAACCGGTGCCGCGCGAAGGTCGACGCGCACGTCGGGGGCAGCGCGGAGACCCGACGGTTGAGCCGGGTCCAGGCCGTGTGGTTCTCCCCCACGTTGAAGCAGTTCGACACCGGTGCTCGCTGGTTCCGCTGCGACCTGGTGATCGCGGACGGGGCGACCACGTTCGCCCGTCTCCCGGCGAGGACGAAGGGGCTGCTCGCCAGCGCCTCCGCGTTGAACCGGTACGGCACCTGCGGGACCGCCGCTCCGGGCTCACCTGACTTCACCCGTGTCTCGTGCGCGGCCAAGCACTCCTGGCGCGCCCGGGCCTCGATCAACCTGCCGGCCGGTGCGGTCTATCTCGGCAAGGCCGCCGGGAAGGCGGCGGACTCCGCGTGCCGCGACATCGACGCGCGTCGCGAGACGAACCTGACCAAGCTGCGCTGGAGCTTCGAGTGGCCGACCCGAGCCCAGTGGAGCAACGGGCAGCGGTACGGATTGTGCTGGACGCCCGACTGAGCGCCGGGTTCACCAGGTTTCGAGGCGCCCGCCAGCGCGGCCGCACCTCAACCAGCCGGCGTGCTACCGAACCGGGTGTCCTGCTTCGCGCAGGGTGTCCTTCACGTCGCCGATCCGCAGCGTCCCGAAGTGGAACACCGTGGCCGCGAGCACCGCGTCGGCGCCGGCCTCGACCGCCGGCGCGAAGTGCTCGAGCGCACCGGCGCCACCGCTGGCGATCACCGGGATGTTCACCGCGGCCCGGACCAGCCGCAGCAGCTCGAGGTCGAAGCCGTCCTGGGTGCCGTCGGCGTCCATCGCGTTGAGCAGGATCTCGCCCGCGCCGAGTGCGGCGGCCTCGACGGCCCACGCGACGGCGTCCTTGCCGGCCGACTGCCGGCCGCCGTGCGTGGTCACCTCGAACCCGGAGTCCGTGCCCGCCGCCCGGCGGGCGTCGACCGAGAGCACCAGGACCTGGTTGCCGAAGCGGTCGGCGACCTCGGCGACCAGCTCGGGGCGACGCAGCGCGGCGGTGTTCATCGCGACCTTGTCCGCACCCGCACGCAGCAGCCGGTCGACGTCCTCCACGCTGCTCACACCGCCGCCGACGGTCAGCGGGATGAACACCTGCTCGGCCGTGCGGGAGACGATCTCCATCGTGGTCGCCCGGCCCTCGTGCGAGGCCGAGATGTCGAGGAACGTGAGCTCGTCGGCGCCCTCGGCGTCGTACACCTTGGCCAGCTCGACGGGGTCCCCGGCGTCGCGGAGCTCCTGGAAGTTGATGCCCTTGACCACCCGGCCGCCGTCGACGTCCAGGCACGGGATCACGCGCACCGCCAGGCTCACGAGCCGAACCGCTCCGGCCAGGTGAGGCGCAGCGCGTCCTCCAGCGTGAAGCGGCCCTCGTACAGCGCGGTGCCGATGATGGCGCCCTCGACGCCGATCGGGACCAGGTCCATCAGCGCCTCGAGGTCGTGCAGCTCGGTCACCCCGCCCGAGGCGACCAGCGGCCGGTCGGTGACGGCGCTGACGTCCTTGAGCAGCTGCAGGTTGGGCCCCTGCAGCATGCCGTCCTTGTTCACGTCGGTGACGACGTACCGGGCGCAGCCCTCGGAGTCCAGCCGGGTCAGCACCTCGTAGAGGTCTCCTCCGTCCCGCGTCCAGCCACGGGCCGCCAGAGTGGTGCCGCGGACGTCGAGGCCGATGGCGACCCGGTCGCCGTGCGACGCGATCGCCTTGGCGCACCACTCCGGCTGCTCGAGCGCGGCCGTGCCGATGTTGACCCGGCGGCAGCCGGTCGCCATCGCCGCCTCCAGCGACTCGTCGTCGCGGATGCCGCCGCTCATCTCCACCATGATGTCCAGCCGGCCGACGATCTCGGCCTGCAGCTCGCGGTTGTTGCCCCGCCCGAAGGCGGCGTCGAGGTCGACCAGGTGCAGCCACTCCGCGCCAGCCTCCTGCCAGCGCAGAGCCGCCTCGATCGGGTCACCGAAGCGCTTCTCCGAGCCGGCGACGCCCTGCACCAGCTGGACGGCCTGGCCGTCGGCGATGTCGACGGCGGGCAGCAGCTCGAGGTGGGGGGTCGAGGACTTGTTCACGGGGTGCTCCAGTCGGGTGGGTGGGTCGATCACATCAGAGGGCGAACACGGCCAGCACCGGGAAGGCGAAGACAGCGATCACGAAAGCTGCCAGCCGGGCCTGCCAGTCAGGGCGCGCGAACCAGGTGAAGACCTGGACCGCGAGCAGCAGCATCAGGATGACGCGCAGCCGGGTACGGCGCTTGTTCGCGAGTGCACCCGTCTGCTTGCCGGTCTCCCCGCGCGGGGAGAACGGGCCGAGCCGTCGCTGCCAGGCGGCCTTGCGGGCACGCTTGCGTGCGACCTTCGCCTCCGCGACAGCGCGGGCCTCCGCCCGGGCGGCGGCCTCGGCCTCGCGGACCTCGCGCCGCCGGGCCCGCTCCTTGCTCACAGCGGACTCACGATGCTGTCCGCAGCGAGCCCACCCAGTTGGCGAGCAGCCGGGCGCCGGCGTCGCCGGACTTCTCGGGGTGGAACTGGGTCGCGCACAGCGCGCCGTTCTCGACAGCCGCGACGAACCGGTCGCCGCCGTGCTCGGACCAGGTCACCAGGGGCGCCCGGGTGCGGTCGTTGGTCACCAGCGACCAGTCGCGCACCCCGTAGGAGTGCACGAAGTAGAACCTCTCCCCGGTGACGCCCTCGAACAGCACGGTGCCCTCGGGCACCTCGACCGTGTTCCAGCCCATGTGCGGGACGACCGGAGCCTGCAGCTGCTCGACGGTCCCCGGCCACTCGCCGCAGCCCTCGGACGTCACGCCGTGCTCGACGCCGATCTCGAAGAGCACCTGCATACCCACGCAGATGCCCAGCACCGGACGGCCGCCTGAGAGGCGGCGCCCGATGATCTCCGGGCCCTTGACCCCGCGGAGGCCCTCCATGCACGCGGCGTACGCACCGACGCCGGGCACGACGAGTCCGTCGGCGTCCAGCGCGGCCTGCTTGTCCGAGGTGAGCGTGACCTCGGCACCCGCGCGCTCGAGAGCGCGCACGGCGGAGCGGAGGTTGCCTGATCCGTAGTCCAGGACAACGACGTGAGGGGCCACGGTCAGAGGGTTCCCTTGGTGGACGGCACGCCGGTCTCGCGCGGGTCGAAGGCGACCGCGTCGCGCAGCGCCCGGGCGACGGCCTTGAACTGCGTCTCGACGATGTGGTGCGGGTCGCGACCGCCGAGCACCCGCACGTGCAGGCCGAGGCTCGCGTGGTGCGCGAGCGTCTCGAAGACGTGCCGGGTCAGCGACCCGAGGTAGGCGTCGCCGATGAGCACGAACTGCTGCCCCTCGGGCTCGCCGGTGTGCACGCAGTACGGGCGCCCGGAGACGTCGACGGCGCACTGGACCAAGGCCTCGTCGAGGGGCACCAGGGAGTCCCCGAAGCGACGGATTCCGGACTTGTCGCCGAGCGCCTGCTTGAGGGCGTCGCCGAGCACGATCGCGGTGTCCTCGACGGTGTGGTGGGCGTCGATGTGGGTGTCACCCTCGGTCTGCACGGTGAGGTCGAACAGCGCGTGCCGCCCGAACGCGGTGAGCATGTGGTCGTAGAAACCGACCCCGGTCGAGATGTCGGTCCGGCCGCTCCCGTCGAGGTCTAGCTCGACGAGGACCTTCGACTCCTTGGTCTCGCGCTCCAGGCGCACCTTGCGGCTCATGTCAGTTCCGTCTCTTTCCGCATCACTGTCAAAGTCTCGGTGAGGGCGTCCTTGAACGCCATCATCTCGGCAGCGGTACCGATCGAGACCCGCAGCCATCCGTCGGGACCAGTCTCCCGTATGAGCACTCCCCGATCGAGCAGGCCCTGCCACACCGCATGCCGGTCCTCGAAGAGCCCGAACAGGCAGAAGTTCGCATCGGAGTCCGCGACCGCGTGCCCCTGTGCCCGCAGCCACTCCACCGTGCTGTCCCGCTCGGCGCGCAGCTCGGCCACCTTGGCCAGCAGCTCGTCGGCGTGCCGCAGGGCCGCGTTCGCCGTCGCCTGGGTCACCGCGGAGAGGTGGTAGGGCAGCCGGACCACACGCAGCGCGTCGCAGATCTCCGGCGCGGCCGCGAGGTAGCCGAGGCGCGCGCCGGCCAGGGCGAACGCCTTGCTCATCGTGCGGGTGACCACCAGGTTCCGGTACGACGGCAGCAGCTCGAGCGCGGAGGGGACGCCCTCGCGCCGGAACTCGCCGTACGCCTCGTCGATGACGACGATGCCTCCGGGCAGCAGGTCGCACAGCTTCCCGATCACCTCGTGCGGCAGCGCCGTCCCGGTGGGGTTGTTCGGGGACGGCAGCAGCACCACGGCCGGGGCGTGCTCGGCGATCAGGGCGGCGGCGTGGTCGAGGTCGAAGGAGAAGTCCTCGTGACGGCGACCCGCGACCCAGGTCGTGCTCGTGTCACGCGCGTACTCCGGGTACATCGAGTACGTCGGCGCGAACGAGACGGCCGTCCGACCAGGCCCGCCGAACGCCTGGAGCACCTGCAGCATGATCTCGTTCGAACCGTTGGCCGCCCAGATCTGGTCCGCCGAGAGCCCGGAGCCGCCCGAACCGTTCAGGTAGGCCGCCAGCCCCTCGCGGAGCTCGGTGAACTCCCGGTCGGGGTAGCGGTTCAGCGTCGTCGCAGCAGCGGCCACCGCGGCGGCAATGTCCGCCACGGTCTCGGCCGAGGGGCCGTAGGGGTTCTCGTTGACGTTGAGCTGCACGGGCACGTCGAGCTGCGGCGCGCCGTACGGCTCGACGCCCCGGAGCTCCTCGCGCAGGGGCGGGAAGGTCACGGCTGACTGCCCTCGATGTCGTCCAGCCGCACCCGCACCGCGGTGCCGTGGCCGGGGAGGTCCTCGGCGTCGGCCAGTGTCATCACGTGGCCGCCCACCTCGGCGAGGGCCTCGGCCGAGTACTCGATGACGTGCACGGCGCGCACGAAGGCCCTGACCGAGAGACCCGAGGAGTGGCACGCGCACCCCGGCCGTCGGCAGGACGTGGTTGGACCCGGCGCAGTAGTCACCGAGCGAGACCGGCGCGTACGCGCCGACGAACACCGCGCCGGCGTTGCGCACCCGGGCAGCCACCGCGGCAGCATCCGCGGTGTGGATCTCGAGGTGCTCGGCGGCGTAGGCGTTGACGACGTCGAGCCCCTGGTCGACGTCGTCCACCAGGACGATGCCGGACTGCTCGCCCGTCAGTGCGGTGCGGATCCGCTCGACGTGCTTGGTCGCGGGGACCTGCTTGTCGAGCTCTGCCTCGACCTCGTCGGCCAGGCGCAGCGAGTCGGTGACCAGCACCGAGCCGGCCATCGGGTCGTGCTCGGCCTGGCTGATCAGGTCCGCGGCGACGTACGCCGCGTCGGCGGTGTCGTCGGCCAGGATCGCGATCTCGGTCGGACCCGCCTCGGAGTCGATGCCGACGACGCCCTTGAGGAGCCGCTTGGCGGAGACGGTGTAGATGTTGCCGGGACCGGTGACCAGATCGACCTTGCGGCACGGACCGGCGCCGTAGGCCAGCATGGCGATCGCCTGGGCGCCGCCGACCGCGTACACCTCGGTGATCCCGAGCAGGGCGCACGCGGCCAGGATGGTCGGGTGCGGGAGCCCGCCGTGGTCCTTCTGCGGCGAGCTGGTCAACGCGATCGAGCGGACGCCGGCGACCTGGGCCGGGACGACGTTCATGACCACGCTGGAGACCAGCGGCGCCACGCCGCCGGGGACGTAGAGACCGACGCGGTCGACCGGGATCATCCGCTGGGTCACCCGGGCACCCGGACCGAGGTCGGTGACCACGTCGGCCTCCAGCTCGGCCTCGCAGGTGGCCCGGAGGCGGCGGATCGACTCCTCGAGCCCGGCGCGCACGGCGGGGTCCAGAGCCTCGAGAGCAGCGGTGATGACCTGGGGAGGAACCGCGATGTCGGTGCCGGTCACGCCGTCGAACCTGGCCGAGTACTCCAGGATCGCCTCGACCCCGCGGTCTCGGACGTCGTCGCAGATCGGGCGCACGACGTGCAGCGCGGACTCGACGTCGAAGTCAGCCCGCGGCACCAACGTCGTGTAGTCCGGCGACTCTGCGTCCGGGGACGACGCAGCGGCGCCCCTCAGATCGATCCTGCGCAACATGCGTCCCATTCTAGGGAGGCCCGCCGCACGACTCCGACCGGATTTCACCGCTCGGTCACGGGACGGCGCCACGAGCGAGCTCGGGCGCTCGCTAGGCTCCGAACGTGATCCTCGCTTCACTCCTCAACGTTTCGTCGCCCACTCGGCCACGAGCAAGCTCGGGCGCTCGCTAGGCTCCGAACGTGATCAGGATTCCGGTGTTCCCGCTGAACGCGGTCCTGTTCCCCGGCGTGGTCACCCCCTTGCACATCTTCGAGGACCGCTACCGCGCCCTGATGCGTGACCTGCTGGCGATCGAGAACCGCGAGGACCGGGTCTTCGCCGTCGTCGCGATCAGGGAGGGCTACGAGGTCGGCGAGCACGGCATGCAGTCAATGCACCGCACCGGGACGCTGGTGCAGCTGACCGAGGTCGAGCGGTACGACGACGGGCGGTTCGACATCGAGGTCACCGGCCGTCAGCGGCTGGTGCTCAGCGACGTCGACGGCAGCGGCGAGTACCTCACCGGCGAGTACGAGCTGCTCGAGGATCCGTCAGAGGTCACCGATCCCGAGGCCGAGGAGGAGGCCGCGCGCACGCTCCTGACCTTCGAGACCTACCGGGACGAGCTCTCCGAGCTCCGCGGCGGGCCGGTTCTGGCCGGGCCGATGCCCCACGACCCCACGTACCTGTCGTACTCGCTCGCCGCCACCTGCCTGCTCAGCCAGACCGAGCGCCAGGAGCTGCTCGAGGCTCCGACCGCCCTGGAGCGGCTGCGGATGCTGCGCTGGTCGTTGCGGGAGGAGATGCGGGCGATGCGCGCCGTCCCGAGCCTGCCGGCCACCGAGGTCTCGCGCACCCGCTGGTCCCCCAACTGATGGCGAAGAAGGCCCCGAGCGGGACGCCGGCGATGGTGGCGCTGCAGAAGGCGGGGATCGGGTTCACGGTGCACACCTACGAGCACGACCCGGCGGCGACGTCCTACGGGCTGGAGGCCGCCGAGGCCCTGGGGCTGGACCCCGCCACCGTGTTCAAGACCCTGCTGGCCGAAGCGGACGGCGTCCTGGTCGTCGGCGTGGTCCCGGTGCTCGGCCTGCTCGACCTGAAGGCGCTCGCGGTCGCCGTCGGCGCGAAGAAGGCAGCCATGGCCGACCCCGCGCACGCGACCCGGGTGACCGGATACGTCGTGGGCGGGATCTCGCCCGTCGGCCAGAAGCGGACCCTGCGGACCGTCCTGGACGAGTCGGCGCTGACGCTGACGCGGATCTACGTCAGCGGCGGCCGCCGTGGCCTGGACCTCGGGCTCGCACCCGCGGACCTGGTCACGGCGACCAGTGCCTCGACCGCTGCGATCAGTCGGTCGCGAGCTTGACGAGGATGTGGGCGACGCCCCCGTCGTTCCACGAGCTGATGCCCAGTGACTTCAGCGGCTTGGTGTTCTCGTCCACGTCGCGGACCTCGGAGGCGTCTGCTCCCGAGTCCTCGATCGCGCTGATGATGGCGTCGCGCCACTCGGAGTTGAAATCGACGTAGAACACCGACGAGGCGCGTCCGGCCTCCGGGATGGCGTCCTTGAAACGCGAGCTGTCGCCCAACGAGCCGTTCTCCAGCAGCGAGTCGGCATAGTCCTCCGACGTCGAGAGCACGACCCGGTCACCAGAGCTCTTCACCCCGATCTGCACGTCAGCCAGGCTGGCGCCGAAGGTGTCCTCGAGACGGGCGATCAGATCCTTGATCTTCTGGCCGTCGCCGTGCACCACCAGACCGACCGGGATCTCGGAGAAACCCTCGATCTGAGCGAGGTCGGCCGGGGCGTCACCGCCGAGCGACAGGGTGAGCGCCTTGCCGAGCAGCGTGTCGAGGTCCTCAGGGATCTTCAGACCGGTCTCGTCCTCGAATTCGCCGAGCAGGTCGCCCTCCTCGCCGCACGTACCGGCCTTGAACCCGGTGACGAAGTCGTCGGCGTAGCCCTTCGGCACACCGAACCCGAACGCGAGTGCGGAGTCCTTGGGCAGTGCCTGGATCTGCTTGCCGACCGAGGAGGACGGCACACCGCCCCCCTTCTTGCCACCGCTGACCACCGAGAGCTCCATGCCGCCATCGGCGAAGCGGACGGTGCCGGCCAGGCCACCGAAGTTCTTCAGACCGTCCTTGATCGAACCGACGGCGTCGGTGTCGCAGTCCGGGTCGGCCGTGCTGCCACCGGAGCGCGCTGCGGACTCACCGAACCCGCCCTCCAGGCTGTCCGAGGAGAGCTCCCCGGAGGTGGTGCCGCCGAACAGCTCGCTGCCGAACTCGTCGAGGAGGTCCGAGGCGTAGTCGATGACCTTCGGGCTCACGTAGAAGTTCACGACGCCCTTGTCGCCGACCTCGTCGGCCCACTTCTTGTAGGTCTTGTCGTCGGCGAGCGGCTTCTCCTGCCCGTCCTCGAGGATCTTCTTGGCGTGCGCGATCGAGTCGCTGGCGATCAGGTAGTCCTTGCCGACGGCGAAACCGACGTCGTCGCCGAGGTCCGCACAGCTGACGAGCTTCTGGAAGTTCGCCTTGGCCTTCTTCTGGTCCTCGATCTTCAGAGCCAGGGCCGGGACCGGGTTCTTGTCGCCGAGGTCGACCGCGGCGAACGCGACCCGCTGCCCGATCCAGGGCTTGATGTCGTCGTCGTAGTCCAGGCCGCAGTCCTCGTCCTCGGTGGCCTTCTCGAACACGAACTTGCGCAGGTCGTCGCGGGTGTTGATCCCGAGCTCGTCCTTCAGCGCGGGGAACTTGCGGATCGCCTTGATCGCCGCGATCTTCTGACCACCGGACGGGTCCAGGTCGAGACTGATGACGGCCACCGTCGAGGTCGGCAGGGCCTCCTCCGGCTGCGGGCCGCCACCGAAGAAGAAGGACACGACGGCCCAGGCGCCGCCGCCGAGCAGCGCGGCGACCACGAGGGCGACGATCCCGACGACCAGCCCACGGCGGCCCTTCTTGCCGCCCGCGGCGGGCTCGGGCGCCACGGCAACCGCCTCGTCCTGGTGGGCTGCCCCTGCACCCGGCGGCAGCGTGGCCGTCGGTTCGGTGCCCTCGACGGGCACGGTGGGCTCGGTGGGCTGGACGGGCTCGACGGGCACCGTGGGCTCCGTGGACCCGGTGGGCTCGACGGGAGTCTGGTCGTCAGACATGGCGGTTCCTCAGCTTCGGCGGGAGCGTGCGGGGGCCGCACGCGAGGCACCTTACCTGGCGTACGGCGCGCTGCCGGGCGCTTGATCCAGCTCCGCACGGCGGTTCGCGAACGACTCGGTGAGCCAGAGGGCGAGCGCAGCGCCGAGCAGGGCCGCGATCGACCACGCGAAGTAGACGGCCTTTGCGTCGGGCTTGAGCTGCACCGGGACCTTGTCCCCGATCTGCGCGGCGCCGAGCGCGACGTTGGGGTCCCCGGGCCCCCAGGCCAGCCCGAGCTGCAGCATCACCAGGGTCGCCACGGCTCCCCCGACGGCGACCATGCCGACCATCGCGACCGGCGACTTCCGACGCAGCAGCAGGAGCGCCAGGCCCGAGACGAGCCCACCGATCGCTGCGATCACCGTGAACCAGCCGTTGGTCGAGAACTGCTTGGCCAGCTGCTCCTCGTCCATCGTCCCGGTGGTGGCGATCCGGGTGAACTCCGGGAGCGGGGTGACCTCGACCCAGATCAGCGCACCGATCACCGCGGCGACAGCGAACCAGGCCAGGACGACCAGTGCGCTGGTGACCAGCTCGGTGATCAGCTCGCGGCGCTGCTCGGCGGCCTCGGCCTCGGTCACCGACGGGAAGTCCGGGAACGCCGGGCCCGACGTGGCAGGCGGCACCGGGGCTGACGGACCGGGAGGCGTCAGCGGGTTCTGGTCGCTCATCCCAGGCAGCCCGGGCCGAGCAGCTGCTTGAGGTCGGCGAACAGGGCCGGGGTGGGAGTCACCCTGAGCTGGTCGGGCATCCGGAACACCTTCGTCGAAGTACGGCTCATCAGCTTCAAACGTACCTCCGACATCCCCGGGTGGGTCGAGAGCACCTCCTTGAGCTGCTCGACGACCGGCGGGGTGCACCGCGTCGAGGGGATCGAGATGACCACCGGTCCGCTCGGACCGTCGCTCAGGTCGGGGAGGGTGACCTCCTGACCGTGCAGCTCGGGCTGGTCCTTCTGGCGGGACAGCCGACCCTTGACCGTCACGATGGCGTCCTCGGTCAGCAGCGTCGCCGCGAGCTGGTAGGCGCTGGGGAACAGCAGCACGTCGATGGCACCCTCGAGGTCCTCCAGCGTCACCATTGCCCAGGTGTCACCCCGCTTGGTCATCTTGCGCTGCACGCTGGTGATGAGGCCGGAGACGGTGACGGTGGAGTTGTCGGCGCGCTCCTCGTCGAGCAGCAGCTGTCCGATCGTGCAGTCGCCGGCCGCAGCCAGGACGTGCTCGACACCCAGCAGGGGGTGGTCGCTCACGTAGAGGCCGAGCATCTCGCGCTCGTGCCCCAGCAGCGTGGTCTTGTCCCACTCCTCCATGTCCGGCACCGTCACCGAGGCGCCGAAACCGGCGTCGTCGCCGTCGAGGCCCTCGAGCCCGGCGAACAGGGAGTCCTGCCCCATCGCCTCGTTCTTCTTGAGGTCGGCGTACTGGTCGACCGCGACCTCGTGCACCGCGACCAGCGCCCGGCGCTTGTGCTTCATGTCGTCGAACGCGCCCGCCTTGGCGAGCGACTCGATCACCCGCTTGTTGCAGACCACCGCGGGGACCTTGTCGAGGAAGTCGTTGAAGTCGGCGTACCGGCCCTTCTCCTCACGCCCGGACACGATGCCGTCGACGACGTTGTGGCCGACGTTGCGCACGGCGGTGAGGCCGAAGCGGATGTCGTTGCCGACCGCGGTGAAGTCGTGGGCGGAGGCGTTCACGTCCGGTGGGAGCACCTGGATCTTCATCCGGCGGCACTCGTTGAGGTAGATCGCCATCTTGTCCTTGGTGTCCTTCACGGACGTCAGGAGCGCGGCCATGTACTCGGTCGGGTAGTTCGCCTTGAGGTAGGCGGTCCAGTAGGTGATGACGCCGTACGCCGCCGAGTGCGACTTGTTGAAGGCGTAGTCCGCGAACGGGACGAGAACCTCCCAGAGCTTCTTGATCGCCTCGCGCGGGAAACCGCGCTCGAGCATCCCGGCCTCGAAGCCGTCGTACTCCTTGGCAAGCTTCTCCGCGTCCTTCTTGCCCATCGCGCGCCGCATGTTGTCGGCCGCACCCAGCGAGAACCCGGCGAGCTGCTGGGCGATCGCCATCACCTGCTCCTGGTACACGATCAGGCCGTAGGTCTCGCCCAGCACCGACTCGAGGGCATCGGCGAGAGCGGGGTGGATCGGCTCGATCGGTTGGCGACCGTTCTTGCGGTGTGCGTACTTGTTGTGCGAGTCGGCACCCATCGGGCCGGGGCGGTAGAGCGCGGAGACGGCCGTGATGTCGGCGAACTGGTCGGGCTGCATCGAGCGCAGCAGGGCACGCATGCCGCCACCGTCGAGCTGGAAGACGCCGAGCGTGTCGCCGCGGCCCATCAGCTCGTAGGTCGCCCGGTCGTCGAACGGCAGGTCCTCGAGCACGACCTTCTCGCCGCGGTTCGCCTCGATGTTGGCGAGCGCGTCCTCCAGCGTGCGCAGGTTGGAGAGCCCGAGGAAGTCCATCTTGACCAGGCCGAGCGACTCGCACATCGGGTAGTCGAACTGCGTGATGACGGCGCCGTCCTGGGGGCGCGCCATGATCGGGACGATGTCGATCAGCGGCTCGCTGGACATGATGACGCCGGCGGCGTGGACGCCCCAGTTGCGGATCTGGCCCTCGAGGCCGAGCGCGGTGTTGTAGATGGTGCGGACGTCGTGGTCCTGGTCGTGCAGGGTGCGGAACTCGCCGCCCTCGTTGTAGCGCTTGTGCTCCGGGTTGAAGATGTCCTTGAGCGCGACGCCCTTGCCCATCACGTCGGCGGGCAGTGCCTTGGTGATCTTGTCGCCGATCGCGAACCCGTGGTCGAGGACCCGGGCCGCGTCCTTGATGGCGGCCTTGGACTTGAGCCGGCCGAAGGTCGCGATCTGGGCGACCCGCTCGGAGCCGTACTTGTCACTGACGTACTGGATGACCTCGCCGCGGCGGACGTCGTCGAAGTCGATGTCGAAGTCGGGCATCGACGGCCGCTCGGGGTTGAGGAACCGCTCGAAGAACAGCCCGTGCTCCAGCGGGCACAGGTCGGTGATCCGCAGCGCGTACGCCGCGATCGAACCGGCACCGGAACCACGGCCGGGGCCGACCCGGATGCCGTTGTCCTTCGCCCAGCCGATGAAGTCGGCGACCACGAGGTAGTACCCGCAGTAGCCCTTCTGCGAGATGATCGCGAGCTCCATCTCGACCCGGTCGCGGACCTCCTGGGTCAACCGCTCGCCGGGGTAGCGCGCCTCGATGCCGCGCCAGACCTCCTTGCGGAACCACGAGTCCTCGGTCTCCCCCGCCGGCACGTCCGCCCGGGCCATGTAGCCGCCCGTGGACTCGGTGAACTCGACCTGGCAGCGCTCCGCGATGGCGAGGGTGTTGTCGCACGCCTCGGGCATGCCGAACCCGTCGGCCCACAGCGCGCGCATCTCGGCCGCGGACTTGATGTAGTAGCCGCCGCCGTCGAACTTGAGGCGGTTGGCGTCGGAGAGCCGCTTGCCCGAGGCGACGCAGATCAGGGCGTCGTGGGCGTCGGCGTCCTCGGGGTTGTTGTAGTGCGAATCGTTGGTGGCGATCGGGGGGATGCCGAGCTGCTTGCCGAGCTTGAGCAGGTCGTCGCGGACCCTCCTCTCGATCGAGATGCCGTGGTCCATGAGCTCGAGGAACACGTTGTCCCGACCGAAGATGTCCTGGAGCTCGCCGGCCTCCTGGACGGCCTCGTCCCACTGCCCGAGACGGAGCCGGGTCTGGATCGCGCCGCTGGGACAGCCGGTGCTCACGATGAGGCCCTTGCTGTAGGTCTGCAGGATCTCCTTGTCCATCCGCGGCTTGAAGTAGTAGCCCTCCAGGCTCGACAGGGATGAGAGCCGGAAGAGGTTGTGCATGCCCTCGGTCGACTCCGACCACATGGTCATGTGGGTGTAGGCACCGCCGCCGGCGACGTCGTCGCCGCCCTCCTCCGCCGCGTCGCCCCGCCCCCACCGGACCCGCCGGCGCTCGGAGCGCTGCGTCCCGGGCGTCACGTAGGCCTCGATGCCGATGATCGGCTTGACCCCGTGCTTCTTGGCCTTGGAGTAGAAGTCGAAGGCACCGTGCAGGTTGCCGTGGTCGGTCATGGCGATCGACGTCATGCCCAGGTCGTTGACCCGCGAAAAGAGACCGTCCAGCAGCGAGGCGCCGTCGAGCATCGAGTACTCGGTGTGCACGTGCAGGTGGACGAAGTCCGCGGCGCCGGCCGACTGCGTTGTCATGGAGCGGGGATCACCTTCCCAGGGGTTGCGGATGGGGACGCCGAAGCGTCTCGGAACTGCCTGGGGAAGGTTGTCAGCCTACGTCCCCGGTGATCGCGATTGTGTCAGGCACGGCCGACATTCCTCATCCCGGGACGGAGGACGAAACAGCGCCCGGCGCGTCCTCGAGGACACGCCGGGCGCCGGTGGAAACTACCCTCGTCGCGCCTCAGAAACGGCCGGGACCGCGCCCGGCCATCTCCTGGAGCCGGGCGATCCGGTCCCCCGTCGGCGGGTGCGTCGAGAAGAGCTTGGACACGTCCTGGGCACGGAACGGGTTCGCGATCATCATGTGGCTCGCGTTCTGCAGCTGCGGCGTCGGCTGCAACGGCCGCGCAGCCACCCCGTGCTCGAGCTTGTTGAGCGCGCTGGCCAGGGCCATCGGGTCACCGGTCAGCCGGGCGCCGTCCTCGTCCGCGTCGTACTCGCGGGTACGGCTGATCGCCATCTGGATCACCGACGCGGCGATCGGGGCGAGCAGCGACATCAGGATCAGCACCAGCGGGTTGGGGCGGTCCTCGTCGTCGCCACCGCCGAAGATCGAGGCGAACATCATCATCTGCGCCACCGAGGTGATCACACCGGCCACCGCGGCCGCGACCGACGACGTCAGGATGTCGCGGTTGTAGACGTGCATCAGCTCGTGGCCCAGCACGCCCCGCAGCTCACGCTCGTCGAGCAGCTCGAGGATGCCCTCGGTGCAGCACACCGCGGCGTGGTCGGGGTTGCGGCCGGTGGCGAACGCGTTGGGCGCGCTGGTCGGGGAGACGAACAGGGCCGGCATCGGCTTGCCCGCGGTCATCGAGAGCTCGCGGACGATCCGGTACATGGCCGGCTGCTCCTGCTCGGTCACCGGGACCGCCTGCATCGCACGGATGGCGATCTTGTCGGAGTTCCAGTAGCCGTACGCCGTCATGCCGACGCCGAACAGCGCGAAGAGCCAGATGAAGGCCATGCTCCCGGTCGACGCGCTGATCGCGCCGCCGATGGCCAGCAGGAGGCCGAAGATGCCGCCGAGGAGCAGCGCGGTCTTCAGGCCGTTGAAGTGGTTGTGCATGTCTTCCCCAACGAGTCGGCCGCGGAGTCGGTTCCCGCGGTGCGGAGTGACGCGGACCTCACCGGTCCCGTTCGTAGGCATCGAGGGACTCCCCGATGACCGTGTGCATGATCCGGGTGATCGCTGCCAGGCCCAGTCCGGGTGCGTGCGCCGCCATCCGGGCAGCGATGGCCGCCTCCCGTTCGGGGTCGCGGCCGGACTGCCCCGGGTTGTCCTTGAAGCCCTGCACGGTCGCGGTCAGCGCGAGCCGCCGGGCGAGCAGCAGGGCGAGCTCGTCGTCGACCGCGTCGATCTGGCCGCGCAGGTAGCTCAGCGGCTCCCGCCCGGGCCACACCATCCGGACGTCGGGCGCCTTCTCCGCGTTCCCGGACCCGTCGGTGTGCTCCAGCTCGACCAGACCGTGCCGGTGGTAGAAGCCGCGGGCCGAGGAGTTGCTCGCGAACACCCAGAGGCCGAAGCCGTCCGGCCGCTGGGCCTTGACCAGGTCGAGCAGCATCGACCCGACTCCCCCGGCCTGGTGGTGCGGCCCGACGTACAGCGAGTTCAGCCAGGCGCCCTCGACCATGGCGAACCCGATGAGGTCGCCGTCCTCGGCCACCCAGATCTCCTGGGTGTGCGCGTGCTCGTCGAACCAGGCGCGCACCTTGTCGTCGCTGCTCACCACCGGCGGCATCTGCGGTACGGCGGCACGCCGCGTGGCCAGGAACAGCTCGGCGATCTCGGGCAGGTCCTCGGGGGTGCCCGGTCGCAGCAGGACGTCGTCAGTGGGCGTCACGGATCTTCTCCAGCGCGCTCGCGAGGTCCGCCGGGTAGGTCGACTCGTACTCGACGTGCTCCCCCGAGTCGGGATGGGTGAACCCGAGGCGGATCGCGTGCAGCCACTGGCGCTCGAGCTTGAGCCGCTTGGCGAGCGTCGGGTCGGCGCCGTACGTCAGGTCGCCGACGCACGGGTGCTTGAGCGCCGCCATGTGCACCCGGATCTGGTGGGTGCGGCCCGTCTCCAGCTGGATCTCCAGCAGGCTGGCGAACCGGTGCGCCTCGAGCGTCTCGTAGTGGGTGACGCTGTGCTTGCCGTCCTCGCGCACCGCGAACTTCCAGTCGGACTTCGGGGCCCGCCCGATCGGGGCGTCGATGGTGCCGGCCAGCGGGTCCGGGTGCCCTTGGACCAGCGCGTGGTAGGTCTTGTCGATCTCGCGGTTGCGGAAGGCGTTCTTCAGGACCGAGTACGCGCGCTCGCCCTTGCAGATCACCATGACGCCCGACGTGCCGACGTCCAGGCGCTGCACGATCCCCTGCCGCTCCGGTGCTCCGCTGGTGGCGATCCGGTACCCCGCTGCGACGAGGTGGCCGACGACGGTCGGCCCCGTCCAGCCCATGGAGGGGTGCACGGCGACGCCGACCGGCTTGTCGATGACGACGATCGACTCGTCGTCGTGCAGGATCCGGATGCCCTCGACCAGCTCGGCGTTGATCTCGAGCGGGTCGCCGGCTGCGGGCAGGCTCACCTCGAGAAGGGTCCCCGGCAGCAGCCGGTCCGACTTCATCGCGGTGCTGCCGTCGAGCTGCACCAGACCCTCGCTCAGCAGGTCGGCGGCCTTGGACCGGGAGATGCCGAACATCCGGGCCAGGCCGACGTCGACGCGTTCGCCGGCGAGACCGTCGGGGACCAGGAGGGCACGCTCCTCGGCGGCGGAGGCACTCACGAGGACTTCTCCGACTTCTCCTCCCGGCCTGCCAGCGGCACACCGCGCAGCGACTGCAGGATGATCAGTCCGGCCGCGATGTTGATGCAGATGTCGGCGATGTTGAAGATCGGCCAGTTCGGCAGCTCGAGGAAGTCGATGACGTGCCCCCGCAGCGGACCCGGGTCGCGGAAGAACCGGTCGACCAGGTTGCCGGCGATGCCGGCGATCAGCAGGCCGAAGGCCAGGGTCCACAAGGGCGTCCGCACCCGGCGGGCGACGACCAGCACGACGACCAGCGCCACGCAGCCGAAGGCGGAGATCCACGGCGTCATCGAGGTGCCGGTGCTGAAGGCGGCGCCAGGATTCCTGGTCAGGTGCAGCTGGAGCAACGATCCGATGAAGTGCCGCGGCTCACCGTCGGCGAGACGCTCGACGGCGAGGACCTTGGTGCCCAGGTCGACCAGCAGGGCGACCAGACCGATGGCGAGGATCGGAACCAGCCGGGAGCCGGAGTCCTCCGTCGGCTGGGGAGACTCCCCGTCGCTGGTTAGCGACGTTCCTCGCGCTGCTTGCATGTCATGCACATTGTCGCACGCGGGAATGCCATCAACCGATTCTTGCCGATCGGGTTGCCGCACACCTCGCAGACGCCGTAGGTCTTGTCGGCGATCCGGTCCAGCGCGTGCTCGGACTGCACCAGCATGTCGCGCGCGTTGTTGACGATCGTCATCTCCTGGTCGCGCTCGAACGTCGCCGAGCCCACGTCCGCGGTGTCGTTGCCGGCACCCTCGCCGCCGCTGGACATCATGTGGGCGAGGTCGCTCTCGACCACGTCGAGCTCGGCCTTCAACCGCTTGACGTCGGCACGCAGGGTGTTGCGCACCTCGTTGAGCTCGTCCTTGGTCCAGGGGCTCTCGTCCTCGCGGACGACGAGCTTGGACTTGGAGGTGGCAGCCTTGATCGGGGCGGCCGTCTTGACCGGGGTCTTCGGGGTCGGCGCAGAAGTCACGGGCGCTACCTTGACAGGTGCCTCCAACTTCGGCGCCACCGCCTTGCTCGCGGGGGCCTTCTTGGCAGGCGCCGCCTTGGCGGGGGGCGCCTTCTTGACCGGTGCAGCCTTCTTCGCCGGAGCGGTCTTCTTGACCGGCGCGGCCTTCTTGGTGGGGGCCTTCTTCGGGGGCGCGGCCTTCTTGGCCGGTGCTGCCTTCTTGGCCGGAGCCTTCTTGGCGGGCGCGGCCTTCTTCGCGGGCGCTGCCTTCTTGGCCGGAGCCTTCTTCGCGGGCGCCGCCTTCTTCGCGGGTGCTGCCTTCTTGGCGGGGGCCTTCTTCGCCGGAGCTGCCTTCTTCGCGGGCGCGGCCTTCTTGGCCGGTGCTGCCTTCTTGGCCGGAGCCTTCTTCGCGGGCGCCGCCTTCTTCGCGGGCGCCGCCTTCTTGGCCGGAGCCTTCTTCGCGGGCGCCGCCTTCTTGGCGGGGGCTGCCTTCTTCGCGGGAGCCGCCTTCTTGACCACCTTGCGGGCAGCGGCGCCCGCTCGACTGACCAGCGACTTCTTGGGTGATGCAGCCATCGCGCTTCGCCCCCATCGGGCTGTAGGAAATATGACGTAGGTCATAACCAGGTGGGCGCGAGGATATGTCCCTGCGCCAGAGCCTTCAACTCGCCATTCCGTGAATCCCGGATGATTCCGCACGGGTTCCTCTGGCAGAATGGACCCGCTGCACGGCATCGATGGGGCCATCACCCCGGAGCCGCCGGAAGAAACGCCCCGATCAGCACCGGGGCGGACTAGAACCGGCAGCAGCAGACGAAGAGCGGGTCGGCACCGACGTACGAGCGTCAGCCGGCCAAGGAGGGTGGTACCGCGGGAGCCGGAACGGCGCTCGTCCCTTCGGTTGGACTCGAGAAGACCTCCGAAGGACGAACACCGTGAACCAGTACCGCCCCGTTGCCCCCCAGGTCGACCTGCCCGCCCTCGAGCGCGGCGTTCTGGACCTCTGGGCCGAGCAGAAGACCTTCGAGCAGTCGGTCGCGCTGACCCGCGACGGTGAGCCGTGGACCTTCTTCGAGGGCCCGCCGACCGCCAACGGCATGCCGGGCACCCACCACATCGAGGCCCGGGTCTTCAAGGACCTGTTCCCGAGGTTCCACACCATGCGTGGCCGGTACGTCGTCCGCAAGGCCGGCTGGGACTGCCACGGCCTGCCCGTCGAGCTCGCCGTCGAGAAGGAGCTGGGTTTCTCCGGCAAGGGCGACATCGAGGCGTTCGGCGTCGCCGAGTTCAACGACCGCTGCCGCGAGTCGGTGACCCGCCACGTCGGCGCCTTCGAGCAGATGACCGAGCGGATGGGCTACTGGGTCGACACCGAGGACCCCTACCGGACCATGGACTCCTCCTACGTCGAGTCGGTCTGGTGGGCCCTGCAGCAGATCCACGGCAAGGGCCTGCTGGTCGAGGACTACCGCGTCGCGCCGTACTGCCCGCGGTGCGGCACGGGACTCTCGGACCACGAGCTCGCCCAGGGCTACGAGACCGTGACCGACCCGTCGGTCTACGTCCGGTTCGCCCTGACCAGTGGACCGTGGGAGGGCGCGGACCTCCTCGTCTGGACGACGACGCCGTGGACGCTGGTCTCCAACACCGCCGTCGCGGTGAACCCGGAGGTCGACTACGTCCTGGCCGAGACGGCATCCGATTCGGCGGGCCGCAAGGTCGTCGTCGCCCGCCCGCTGCTCGACGCCGTGCTGGGTGAAGACCACACGGAGATCGCCTCGATCACCGGCCGCGAGATGGAGCGCTGGAGCTACCAGCGGCCCTTCGAGATCGTCGACTTCCCCAGCGAGGCACACTTCGTCGTCCTCGCCGACTACGTCACCACCGAGGACGGCACCGGCCTGGTGCACCAGTCCCCCGCGTTCGGCGCCGACGACATGGCGGTCTGCAAGTCCTACGGCCTGCCGGTGGTCAACCCGGTGAACCCGGACGGCCACTTCGCCGACGACGTCCCGCTGGTCGGCGGCCAGTTCTTCCGGCACGCCAATGCCGACCTGACCGCGGACCTCGAGAGCCGCGACCTGCTGTTCAGGCACGTCGCCTACGAGCACAGCTACCCGCACTGCTGGCGCTGCCACACCGCGCTGCTCTACTACGCACAGCCGTCCTGGTACGTCCGCACCACGGCCGTCAAGGACGCACTGCTGCGGGAGAACGAGGGCACCAACTGGTTCCCCGAGACGATCCAGTGGGGCCGGTACGGCGACTGGCTGAACAACAACATCGACTGGGCGCTCTCCCGCAGCCGGTACTGGGGCACGCCGCTGCCGATCTGGCGCTGCACCGAGGGGCACCAGACGTGCGTCGGTTCGCTGGCCGAGCTGTCCGGGCTCACCGGGACCGACCAGTCCGAGCTCGACCCGCACCGCCCGTACGTCGACGCGATCACCTTCGCCTGCCCGTCGGAGAACCAAGGAGCGGTCTGCGGTGCCCTGTCGACGCGCGTTCCGGAGGTGATCGACGCGTGGTTCGACTCGGGCTCGATGCCGTTCGCGCAGTGGGGCTACCCGCACGTCGAGGGCTCGAAGGAGAAGTTCGAGGCGGCCTACCCCGCCGACTTCATCTGTGAGGCGATCGACCAGACCCGCGGCTGGTTCTACACGCTGATGGCGGTCGGCACGACGGTCTTCGACCAGTCCTCATACAAGAACGTGCTCTGCCTGGGGCACATCCTCGCCGAGGACGGCCGCAAGATGAGCAAGCACCTCGGCAACATCCTCGAACCGATCCCGTTGATGGACGAGCACGGCGCCGACGCCGTGCGCTGGTTCATGGCCTGCTCGGGATCGCCCTGGTCGGCCCGCCGCGTCGGGCACGCCTCCATCCAGGAGACCGTGCGCAAGGTGCTCCTGACCTACTGGAACTCGGTGGCCTTCCACGTGCTGTACGCGCGCACGGCCGGCTGGACGCCGGGCACCGGCGACGCACCCGCCGTGCAGGACCGGCCGGTCCTGGACCGCTGGCTGCACGCGGAGACGGCCAGCCTGGTCGTCGAGGTGACGGCGGCGTACGAGCGGTTCGACACCCAGCGGATCGGCAACCTGCTCGGCCAGTTCGTCGACGACCTGTCCAACTGGTACGTGCGTCGCTCGCGACGCCGCTTCTGGGACGGCGACGCGGGCGCGCTGCAGACCCTGCACGACACCCTGGAGACGCTGACGAAGCTGATGGCGCCGCTGGTGCCGTTCATCACCGAGCAGGTCTGGCAGGACCTGGTCGTGCCCGTCACGCCGGACGCGCCGTCCTCGGTGCACCTGGCCTCCTGGCCGACCCCGGTCCCCGAGGACGTCGACGCCGACCTGTCCGCCGGGGTGGCGATCGCCCGTCGCCTGGTCGAGCTGGGCCGTGCCGCCCGCGCCGACGCGAAGGTGCGCACCCGCCAGCCGCTGCGGCGGGCCCTCGTCGGGACGGCCGCCTTCGAGCGGCTCACCGACGAGCTGCGGGCCGAGGTCGCCGACGAGCTCAACCTCGGCGCGATCGAGCCGCTCAGCGCCGCCGGTGCCGACCTGGTCGACCACTCCGCGAAGGGCAACTTCCGCGCGCTGGGCAAGCGGTTCGCCAAGGAGACCCCGACGGTGGCCGCCGCCATCGCCGAGTCCGACGCCAGTGCGCTGGCCGCCGCGATCGCGGCGGACGGTCGTGCGACGGTCGACGTGAACGGGACGCCGACAGAGGTGCTCGCCGACGAGGTGATCATCTCCGAGCGTCCGCGCGAGGGCTGGTCGGTCGTCAACGAGCAGGGCGAGACGGTGGCGCTGGACCTCGAGCTCACCGAGGACCTGGTCCGTGCCGGCCTGGCACGCGAGGTGATCCGGATGGTGCAGGAAGCGCGCAAGAACAGCGGCTTCGAGGTCTCTGACCGGATCACGCTCACCTGGTCCGCCTCCGGCGACCTGGCTGCGGCGGTCGCCGAGCACGCCGACCTGATCGCCGGCGAGGTGCTGGCCACCACGATGACCGCGGGCGAAGCCCCGCTGACGTTCAGCGACGACGAGCTCGGCTTCGCGTTCTCCGTCGCCAAGGTCTGACCCGGACAGGAACGACGAACGGCGCCTCTCCCGGAGGAGAGGCGCCGTTCGTGCTACGTGCTGTGCTTGTCAGCGCTGCGAGACGTGGTGCAGCGCAACGCTGATCAGTCGTCGGCGTCTTCGCCGAGGATGGACCGCAGACGCTTGGGAGCGTGCTCGATCTGACCGACGGGCGGGAGACCGCCACCGGTCTGGGTCGAGCCGTCGAGCGCCTCGAGCTGCTGGGTGAAGTAGCTCTTCAGGCGACTGCGGTACTCGCGCTCGAACGAACGGAGGCCCTCGATCTCGCCGTTGAGGTTCTCCTTCTCCTTCTCGAGGTTGCCGAAGATCTCCTTGCGGCGGGCCTCGGTCTCGGAGTCGAGCATGGCGGCACGGGTGCGGGCGTCGGACTCGAGCCGGTCGGTCTTGGCCTTGGTCTCGGCCTCGAGGCGCTCGGCCTTCGTGCGGGCGGCACCGACGATCTTGTCGGCCTCGTCCTTCGCGTCACCGACGAGCTCGTCAGCGTTGCGGGTCGCGATCTCGAGCAGCCGGGCAGCAGCGCTGGAGGCGTCGGCGACCGTGCTGACCTTGAACTCCTGGACCGGAGCAGCGGCGACCGGGGCGGGCGGCGGCGGTGCGATCGGCTCGGGGGCCTTCTCGAAGACCGGCTCGGGCGGCAGCGGCGCAGCAACCGGGGCGGCACCGCTCTGGGCGGCGCTCAGCTTGGCTCGGAGGTCGTCGTTCTCCTTGTTCAGGCGCTCCAACTCAGCCTCGACCTCGTCGAGGAACTGGTCGACCTCACCCATGTCGTAGCCCTCACGGAGCCGGACCGGAGTAAAGCGCTTGTTGCTCACGTCCTCAGGCGTCAGCGGCATGACCTCACCCATTCTTCGTTAGTCGGACAAACACGATCTTGTTAAGCACGGTGCTGTTGAACAATAGCGGGTTGGGCGATCTGCGGCATTCTCGGCATCTCGTCCGGTGGAGCCAGCGCGGCCTCAGACCCAGATCGCTGCGTTGATCGCCAGCAGGATGTAGCAGACCACCAGGACCAGCAGGACGCTCAGGTCCAGGGCCACCGGACCGATCCGGATGGGTTTGAAGATCCTGCGGAATGCCAGGATCGGCGGGTCGGTGATGGTGAACACCGTCTCGAGGGCGACCAGGGCGGCACCGCGGGGTTCCCAGCTGCGCGCGAAACTCTGGACCATCTCGAAGACGAGGCGGACGAAGACGAGGCCGATGAAGGCCCAGAGCACGAAGGCGATCGTGCTCCCGACAGGATTCATCGCGGGATCAGCTCTGGTTGAAGAAGCCGCCCTGTTCGATGAGCTCCTTCTCCTCGGCGCCGATCTCGATGTTCGGCGGGGAGAGCAGGAAGACCTTGCTGGTCACGCGCTCGATCGAACCACGGACCGCGAAGATCAGACCGGCGGCGAAGTCGACGAGGCGCTTGGCGTCCTCGTCGGCCATCTCGGACAGGTTCATGATGACCGGGATGCCGTCGCGGAAGTTCTCGCCGATGACCCGGGCCTCGTTGTAGGTGCGCGGGTGCAGCGTCGTGATCCTGGACAGCGGCGCCGCGGCACGGGCCGGCGCTGCCGCCGGGGCGGGTGCCGCCGGCGCCGGGCGACGACGCTCGGAGATGTTGGAGACGGCACGGGTCGTCTCGGGTGCACGACGAGCGGGCTCGTCGTACGCGTTGTCGAGCTCGGCGTAGTCGCCGTCGGCGTCCTCGAGCAGTCCGAGGTAGACGCCCATCTTTCGCATCGCGCCGCTCATGAATCCTCTTCCTCTACGCCTGTTCCGACCCGGGTGGGACTGGAGTTGCTTGTGTGTCCTGTTTGTTGAGATTAGTGGATCGAGGGCCTCGAACCGAGGACCGACGAGCCAATGCGCACGTGTGTCGCGCCGTATTTCACGGCGTGCTCCAGGTCGCCGCTCATCCCGGCGGAGACGACGGTCGCCCCGGGATGGTCGCGGCGCAGCTCGGCCGAGATCGCAGCGAGCCGCTCGAAGGCTGGCGCCGGCGGTTCCCCGAGCGGGGCGACCGCCATCACGCCGCGCAGGCGCAGTGCCGAGGACGCCGCGATCGCGTCGGCGACCGCCGCCACCGCGCTCGCGTCGGCGCCACCGCGGCCGCTCGCGCCCGGCGGGTCCAGGCTGACCTGGACCAGGCACCCGACCTCGCGACCTGCCTGCTGGGCACCGCGGTCGAGCGCGCCGACGAGCTTGACCCGGTCCACCGATTCCACGGTGCTCGCGTACGCCGCGATCGCGGCCGCCTTGTTGCTCTGGATCGAGCCGATGAAGTGCCAGTCCAGCCCGAGGTCGGCGCACTCGGCGGCCTTGGCCTGCGCCTCCTGGTGCCGGTTCTCCCCCACCGCGGTGACACCGAGGTCAGCGAGGATCCGTACGTCGGACGCCGGGAAGTACTTGGTCACCACGACGAGCTGGACGCCGCCGGCGGGGCGACCGGCTGCGGTCTCGGCATCGGTGATGCGGGTGCGCACCGCGGCGAGGTTCGCCGCGAGCTCCTCGGCGCGGCTCATCGGCGTACCCGGACGACGCCGGCCAGCCGGCCGGCTCCGACCCCGTCGCGACGGTAGGAGTAGAGCGACGGAGTCTCGAGCGTGCAGACCTCCAGCGCCGTGACCTCCACCCCGTCACGTTCGAGCTGGGCGCGGACCCCTGCTCCGAGGTCGAGGGCAGGAGTCCCCCAGCTCGTGGTGCCGACCGCCTCGGGGACCGAGCCGCCGACCGCGTCCCGCATGGCCTGGGGCACCTCGTAGCAGCGCCCGCAGATGTGCGGACCGATCCAGGCCTTGATCGCGGTTGCACCCCGGGCACGCATCCGGGCGACCGTGGCCGGGACGACGCCCCGCTCCATGCCGAGCCGCCCGGCGTGCGCGACTCCGATCACGCCGTTGCCGGGATCGGCCAGGACGACCGGGACGCAGTCCGCAGCCCGGACCATCAGCGTCACGCCCGGCTCCGTGGCGACCACCCCGTCCGCGTCAGGTCGTACGGCGAACCCCGCAGCGGTGGCCACGACGACGTCGGCGCCGTGCACCTGGTGCAGGTCCGCCAGCACGTCGCCGGGCGCGAAGTCCGCCAGCAGGATCCGGTGGTTCTCGGCACGGACGTCCGGGTCGTCACCGCCCTCGACGGCCAGGTTCAGCTCGTCGTACGGAACGCCGCTGACCCCGCCGTACCTGTCCGTGAAGGCCAGGTCGACGGGGCCGAGCGATGTTCTGTGGAGGTACACCAGGGACCGTGCCAGGAACCGGGTGTTCTACTTCAGGAAGTCGGGCACGTCGAGGTCGTCCTGGAAGTCGACGTTCTGCGTCGTCGGCGTGGCCGCGACCGTGACCGGCTCCTTGTGGCTGACCGGGGTGGACGCGGCACGACGCTCCTCGACCATCGCGCGAGCAGCCTCCCGGGTCTCCTCCTGGGTCTGGGTCTTGATCGGCGGGACCGGACGACGCAGGCCCGGGGCGTCCTCGCGACGCTTCGGGCGACCGCCCTCGAACCCGGCGGCGATGACGGTGACCCGCACCTCGTCGCCGAGGGCGTCGTCGATGGTGGCACCGAAGATGATGTTCGCCTCCGGGTGCACGGCGTCGGCCACCATCGCCGCCGCCTCGTTGATCTCGAAGAGTCCGAGGTCCGAACCACCGGCGATGGAGAGCAGCACGCCCTGAGCGCCGTCGATCGACTCCTCGAGCAGCGGCGAGGAGACGGCGAGCTCGGCGGCCTCGACCGCACGGTTCTCGCCACGGGCCGAGCCGATGCCCATCAGCGCGGAGCCGGCGTTCGACATCACGGACTTCACGTCGGCGAAGTCGAGGTTGATCAGCCCGGGGGTGGTGATCAGGTCGGTGATGCCCGAGACGCCCTGCAGCAGGACCTGGTCGGCCTGCTTGAAGGCGTCCAGCATGCTGACGTTGCGATCGGCGATCGAGAGCAGCTTGTCGTTCGGGATGACGATCAGCGTGTCGACCTCCTCGCGGAGGTTGGCGATGCCCTCCTCGGCCGAGGTCGAGCGGCGCCGCCCCTCGAAGGCGAACGGACGGGTGACGACACCGATGGTCAGCGCGCCGAGCGAGCGGGCGATCTTGGCGACCACGGGGGCGCCACCGGTGCCGGTGCCGCCACCCTCGCCGGCCGTCACGAACACCATGTCGGCGCCCTTGATGACCTCCTCGATCTCGTCCGCGTGGTCCTCCGCGGCGCGCGCGCCCACGTCGGGGTTCGCGCCGGCGCCGAGGCCGCGGGTGAGCTCGCGGCCGATGTCCAGCTTGACGTCGGCGTCGCTCATCAGCAGTGCCTGCGCGTCGGTGTTGATGGCGATGAACTCAACGCCGCGCAGCCCGACCTCGATCATCCGGTTGACTGCGTTGACGCCGCCGCCGCCGATACCGACGACCTTGATCACGGCCAGGTAGTTCTGCGGTGCTGCCATGGCGGGTGCCCTTCTCGAACGTGGTGGGAAATCCTGTCCGGACCGGCTGGGGAACCTTAACCCTCTAGTGGAGAGTTAATGTTATGTCAACCTGCGACCGTTCGAACAACGTAGGCAACGCGGACCCGAGTTCTGCGGCAACACGCCCGGAGCGGCGGAACTTCTTGCAGAGATGACGAAAGTCGGTGCGGTCAGCGCGTGGTCGGACGACCCGGCACGCTGACGTCGATCTCCTTGACGCCCTTGCGCTTCAGCAGGAGGACCAGGACCTGGGCCTTGTCCTCGGACCCCTCCGCGCTCCCCCACTGGACCGTGACGCCCTTGGTGAGCTCGAGGTTGATCTTGTCGATCGTCTGCACGTTGATCTTCTCGACGCGCCCGGCGACGTCGGCACGCAGGGCGCCGACCACCTTCGCAGCCTCCGCCAGTGCGGACGCGCTGACGTCCGCTCGCGTCTCGACCAGCGGGAGGTCGTCAGGGGCTCGGGAGTAGCCGCCGAACAGGACGCCCGAGGCGTCGAGCGCCTGCAGCTTGCCGCCCCGGTCCACGACGGCGACGGGGGTGCGCTCGACGATCTCGATCACGACGGTGTGCGGCCACGAGCGAGAGACCGCCACGGACTCGACCGCGTGGATCGCCTCGACGCGCGCCTTGATCGCGGCGAGGTCGGTGCGCACCATCGGACGACCGATCGGTACGCCGGCGACCCGCTCGACCCGGGCCGTGGTCACCCGGGCGTTGCCGGTGACCTCGACCTGGCTCACGGCCAGGACGGAGGAGAAGTAGATCAACCACCCGCCGGTGACCAGCAGGATCGCGACCAGCGCGAGGATGATCCAGCGGCGCCACCTGTCCAGCCGGGCGCGGAAGCGTCGTCGTCCGAAGTCGGGTGCGGCGACGACCGTGGTGTCCTCGTCGTCACCTACTGCCGTGTCGCCGTACTCGCCGATCACGACCCGGCACCCTCGGCGGCGCGCGTCGTCAGCAGCTCGAGGACCGAGGGTCCCAGCAGCGTCACGTCGCCGGCACCCAGGGTGAGGATGAGGTCGCCCGGGCGGGCGCGCTGCACGAGGTGCTCGGCTGTGGCGGACCACGAGGGTTCCAGCACGACCTGCGCGGGCGGGAGCGGGACGGCGTCCGCGACCAGTGCTGCGGTGACCCCCGGCTCCGGGTCCTCGCGAGCGACGTAGATGTCCATCACCACGACCTCGTCGGCCGCGCCGAGCGCCTCGCCCATCTCGGCCCCGAAGATCCGGGTGCGCGAGACCATGTGCGGCTGGAACGCCACCACGATCCGGCCGCCGGCAGCCAACGACCGCGCTGCCTCGAGGTCACCGACGATCTCGCGCGGGTGGTGCGCGTAGGAGTCGTAGACCCGGATCCCGCCGACCTCGCCCTTGAGCTCCATCCTGCGCCGGGTGCCGGTGTAGGCGCCGAGCCCGCGTGCCAGGTCGGCGAAGGGGAAGCCGAGCCGCAGGCCGCAGGCCAGTGCAGCGAGCGCGTCCTGCACGTAGTGCTGCCCGGGGACCTGCAGCTGGACCTCGCCCAGCCGGCGGCCGCGGTCGACGACGACGAAGGTCGAGGTCGGCCCCACCTGGCGCAGGTTCTCCGCCTTGACCTCGGCCGGCTCGCCGCTGGTGCCGATGCCGACGCCGACGCTGTGCAGGCCGAGGCGCTCGGCCTGGGTGAGAAGGTCCGCGGCCCCGGGGTCGTCGACGCAGCCGACGACGAAACCGTCGGGGTCGATCCGACCGAGGAACTCGGTGAAGGCGGCCCGGTAGGCCTCCTCGGTGCCGTAATTGTCGAGGTGGTCGGCCTCGACGTTGGTGACGAGCGCGGCCCGCGGCGAGTACACCAGGAAGGCGCCGTCGCTCTCGTCCGCCTCGGCCACGAACAGTCGGCCGGTGCCGTCGTGGGCGTTCGAGCCGGACTCGTTGAGGTCGCCCCCGATGGCGAAGGACGGATCGGCGCCGCAGTGCTGCAGGGCGACCGTGAGCATGGAGGTGGTGGTGGTCTTGCCGTGGGTGCCGGCCACGGCGATCACCTCGCGTCCCTGCATCACCGCCTCGAGCGCGGCCGAGCGCGGCAGCAGCCGCAGGCCGCGGCGTACGGCCTCGGTGACCTCGGGGTTGTCCTCGCGGACGGCGGTCGAGACGACGACGGTGTCGACCTCGGCGACCTGCTCGGCAGCGTGGCCGACGTAGCACCGGGCGCCGAGCGCACGCAGCGCCTCGATGGTCGCCGAGGACTTCGCGTCGCTGCCGGAGACCTCGATGCCGCGGGCCAGCATGATCCGGGCGATGCCGGAGAGGCCGGCGCCGCCGATACCGACGAAGTGGACGCGACCCAGGGCCTCGGCGGGCAGCAGCTCGGCGGGGACGGGGACCTTCATCGCCGCCCTCCTCGCGCCGCTGCCTCGACCAGGTCGGCGACCTTCTCGTCGGCGTCCAGCGGGATCACCCCGGCTGCCGCCGCGCCCATCGCCTCGCGCGCAGCGACGTCGGTGAGCAGTCCGGGCAGCGTCGCCCGGACCCACTCGGGGGTGAACGCCGCGTCGGCGACGAGGAGGCCTCCGCCGGCGTCGACGACCGGGCGGGCGTTGAGCGCCTGCTCGCCGTTGCCGATCGGGAGCGGGACGAAGACGGCCGGAAGCCCGACGCCGGAGACCTCGGTGACCGTGTTGGAACCGGAGCGGCAGACCACCAGGTCGGCGGCGGCGTACGCGAGGTCCATCCGGTCGACGTAGTTCTGCACCACGTACGCCGGCCCGCCCGGGGTCGTCGGTGCCTCGAGCTCGTTCTTGGGACCGATCACGTGCAGCACCTGCACCCCCGCAGCGGCCAGCGCACCGGCCCCGGCCACGATCGAGCCGTTGATCCGCTGCGCCCCCTGCGAGCCGCCGGTCACCAGCAGCGTCGGGGCATCGGCGTCGAGGCCGAAGAAGGCGCGCGCCTCGGCCCGCAGCGCGGCGCGGTCCAGCGTGGCGATCATCCGGCGTACGGGCAGACCGGTGACGACCGCGTGCGGGAGGTTGGTGCCCGGGAAGCTGGTCGCGACGTACCGGGTGAAGCGCGCGCCGAGCTTGTTGGCGATGCCGGGCAGGGCGTTGCCCTCGTGCACCACCAGCGGCGTCCTCCGCCGGCGCGCGGCCAGGTAGGCGGGCACCG
This sequence comes from Marmoricola sp. OAE513, assembly GCF_040546585.1. Taxonomy (NCBI): domain Bacteria; kingdom Bacillati; phylum Actinomycetota; class Actinomycetes; order Propionibacteriales; family Nocardioidaceae; genus Marmoricola; species Marmoricola sp. OAE513. Next base: position 341,538 of record NZ_JBEPOC010000001.1, read on the forward strand.
AGACGTAGCCACCGAAGCCGACGACGACGTCGGGCTGAAGCCGGTCCAGGACCGCGGTCGCCTCGTTCACCGACGCACGGAGTCGTCCGGGTGTGCGGACGAGGTCGGCGTTCAGCTTGCGCGACAGCGGCACCGGCGAGACCAGCTCGAGCTGGTAGCCGGCTGCGGGGATGACGGTGACCTCGAGCCCGCGCGGGGTGCCGAGGCAGACGATGTCGAGATCGGGGTCCCGGCGCCCGAGGGCGTCGGCGACGGCGAGCAGCGGGGACGTGTGCCCCGCTGTACCTCCGCCGGCCAGCAGGACGCGCTTCACGGCAGTGCCCTCATCGCAGTCCAGCGGTCCGTGCCGCCCCGGCGTTCACGGCACGGAGGCGACGGCGTTCGTTGCGACGGCGCTGGAGCTCACCGGCGGCGTTCGGGTTGGAGCGGGCGAAACCGATCACCAGGCCGAGCGCGACCAGCTCGGGCACCAGCGAGGAACCGCCGTAGGAGACCAGCGGGAGCGGGATGCCGATGACCGGGAGCAGGGCGAGGACCATGCCGATGTTGATGATCACGTGCGCGGTCAGCCAGATCACGATCCCGGCGGTCGCGTAGCGCACGAAGAGGTTCTCGGCCTGCGCCGCCACCCGGAGGCCGGCGTAGGCGATCACCAGGAAAAGCGCCAGCACCAGCAGGGTGCCGACCAGGCCCATCTCCTCACCGAGCACGGCGAAGATGAAGTCGGTGTGGGCCTCGGGCAGGTTTCCCCACTTCTGCTGGCTGGCGCCGATGCCCTTGCCGAAGACGCCGCCGCTGGCCATGCCGAGGATGCCGTGGCCGGCCTGCCACCCGGAGTTCTGGAAGTCGGAGAACGGCTTGGTGAACATCGTCAGACGTTCCATCCGCTCGGGACTGCTGGCCGCGAGGAACAGGACCACGACGCCGGCGAGGCTCGCAGCGCCGAAGAAGAACCGCACCGGGACCCCCACCACCCAGAGCATGCCGAGGGTGATCGCGACCAGAACCAGGGCCGTGCCGAGGTCGCCACCGACCAGGACCAGGCCGGTGATCGCTGCGGCCACCGGGATCACCGGGACGACGAGGTGCTTCCAGCTGGCCAGCAGGTGGTCCTTGCGTGCGTAGACGTCGGCACACCACAGGATCATCGCGAACTTCGCGACCTCCGAGGGCTGCACCTGGAAGGGACCGACGCCGAGCCAGTTCTTGTTGCCGTTGACCTCGACGCCGAGCGAGGTCTGCGTCGCCACGAGCATCCCGGCGGCCACCAGCAGCATCGGCCAGGAGGCGAGCCGCAGGACCTTCAGCGGCAGCCGGGTGGCGATCCAGGCGCACGGCAGCGCCACGACGACCCACATGAGCTGCTTGGTCGCCCAGTAGTAGCTGTTGCCGCCCTGGTTCTCGAAAGCCTCGACGCTGGAGGCGCTGAGCACCATCACCATGCCGATGGCCAGCAGCAGCGTGGTCGCGCCGAGGAGCAGGTAGTACGGGGTCAGCGGCCGGTCGAGGTGGCGGCGCATCGTCGCGATCCAGGTCCGGACACCGGCGCTGCTGCCGTAGGTCCGGTCACCGGGGTGCGCGGTGGCGCTCACTCTTCCTCCTGCGTCAGCTGTCCTGAGCCCGCTGCCTGCGGTGCACCGCCTCGGCGAAGGCATCGCCGCGGGCGCCGTAGTTGGCGAACATGTCCATGGAGGCGCATCCGGGAGCAAGGAGAACCGTGTCCCCCGGTCGTGCCAGCGCCGCGGCTTCCGCCACGACCCTTTCCATGGGAGCAGTCTCTCCGGCGGCGAGCCGGAAGACGGGCACATCCGGGGCGTGTCGGGACAACGCCTCACCAATCACATCAGCATCAGTACCCATCAGGATTACCGCGCGCAGCCGGTTCCCGACCTTCTCGACGAGGTCGTCGAAGGTGGCTCCCTTCGCCAGTCCCCCGGCAACCCACACGACCGACTCGTAGGCCTGCAGGGACGCCAGCGCTGCGGGAGGGTTGGTGGCCTTGGAGTCGTCGACCCAGGTGACCCCGTCGAAGGTGGCCACCTCCGCGATCCGGTGACCGTCGGGCTTGAACTCGCGCAGCGCGTCGCGCACGGCCACCGGGGCGACCCCGTACGAGCGGGCCAGCGCGGCCGCTGCCAGGGCGTTCGCCACCATGTGCGGGGCCGGCGAGGCAAGATCGGCCAGCGTGCACAGCTCGGCGGCCGCCTCGCGGCGGTTCTCGACGAACGCCCGGTCGACCAGGACGTCCTCGACCAGACCGAGCATGCCGACCGACGGCATCCCGAGGGTGAAACCGATCGCGCGTGCGCCCTCGACGACGTCGGCGTCGACGACGAGCTGCTCGGTGACCGGGTCGGCGACGTTGTAGACGCAGGCGTGCTGGACCTGCTCGTAGATCCGGCCCTTGTCCGCCGTGTAGGCCTGCATCGAGGGGTACCAGTCGAGGTGGTCCGGGGCCACGTTGAGGACCGCCGCGGAGTGCGCACTCATCGAGGACGTGTAGTGCAGCTGGAAGCTGGAGAGCTCGACCGCCAGGACGTCGTAGGGGTCGCCGTCCTCGCCGTACCCGGTCATCACGGCCTCCACCAGCGGCAGCCCGACGTTGCCCGCGGCCACCGCGCGGTGGCCGCCCCGGCGCAGCATCTGCGCGAGCATCTGCACCGTCGTCGTCTTGCCGTTGGTGCCGGTGACGGCCAGCCAGGGCACCGGGTTCTCCGGGTCGCGCAGACGCCAGGCGAGCTCGACCTCGCCCCAGACCGGGATGCCCCGGGCGGCGGCCTGCGCCAGCAGCGGGGTGTCGGGCCGCCAGCCCGGTGAGGTGATCAGCACGTCGACGTCCTCGGGCAGCACGGCGGTGGAGCCCTCGCCGTACCGGATCGTGGCGCCGAGGTCCTCGAGCAGCGCGGCCCGCTCGGCGCGGGCCCCGGGCTCGCCGTCGTCCAGGCCGGTCACCGAAGCACCCAGGTAGGTCAGGTTGTCGGCGGCGGCGAAACCGGAGACGCCCATGCCGGCGACGACGACGTCGACGCCCTCCCAGGAGTCGTGCCGGCCGAGCTGGTCAGGACGGGACGGCAACGGTGCTCATCCTCCGACCACCCATTCGGCGTAGAAGACGCCCAGACCGGCGGCGACGAAGACCGCGCCGATCAGCCAGAAGCGGATCACCACGGTGATCTCCTCCCAGCCGAGCAGCTCGAAGTGGTGGTGCAGCGGCGCCATCCGGAACAGCCGCTTGCCCTTGGTCGCCTTGAAGTACCCGACCTGCAGGATCACCGACATCGTCTGGATCACGAACAGGCCCCCGAGCAGGGCGAGCAGCAGCTCGGTGCGGGTCATCACGGCCATACCGGCGACCGCACCACCGAGAGCCAGCGAGCCGGTGTCACCCATGAAGATCTGGGCGGGCGAGGCGTTGTACCAGAGGAAGCCGAAGCAGGCGCCGGTGATCGCGGCGGCGATGACGGCCAGGTCCAGGGGGTCGCGGACCACGTAGCAGGAACCGACCGCACCGGATACCGCGACCCGGGTGCCGCCGCAGTCCTGGTTGTTCTGCCAGATGTTCATCAGCGTGTAGGCACCGAAGACCATCATCGAGGCGCCGGCGGCGAGGCCGTCGAGACCGTCGGTGAGGTTCACGGCGTTGCTGGTGCCGGCGATCAGCAGCACGATGAACACGACCATCAGGGCCAGCGGGAGCTTGAACGAGTCGAGGTCGCGGGTGAACGAGATCGCGCGGCTGGCCACCGTGGTGCCGTCGGCGTCGACGAACGGCGCGTGCTTCCACAGAGCCAGGAAGCCGAAGATCACCGCGACCAGCGTCTGACCGATGAACTTCGCCTTGCTCCGCAGACCGAGGTTGCGCTGCTTGTAGATCTTGATGAAGTCGTCGAGGAACCCGACGAAACCGAGCCCGACGAAGAGGAACAGCAGCAGCAGCGCCGACGCCGAGGGGTGCACGCCGGTGATGAGCTTGGCCAGGAAGTAGGAGACGACCGTGGCCAGCACGATCACCAGGCCACCCATGGTCGGGGTGCCGCGCTTGGTGTGGTGCGTCGTCGGCCCGTCCTCGCGGATCAGCTGGCCGTAGCCCCGCTTCGCGAAGACCGAGATCGCGACCCGGGTCCCGATGATGGTGAAGATCAGCGACAGACCGCCGGCGAGCAGGACTGCTCTCACGGTTTCGCCTCCTTCGCCTCGTCGTCAGCCCGGTCGTCGGCCAGCAACGCGTCGGCGACCCGTTCCAACCCGGCCGCCCGCGATGCCTTGACCAGCACGATCTCCGTGCCGTCGACATTGTTCCGCACGGCGAGGGCAGCATCGCGCACCGAGGGGTGGAAGACGGCTGTGTCGTTGGCCTCAGTGATCCCCTCAGCAATCCCCTCAGCAATCCCTTGGGCGCCCTCCCCGACGACGACCACCCGCGAGATGCCCAGGTCGGCGGCCAGCCGGCCGATCGCGCGGTGCTCCTCCAGCGCTGTCGCACCGAGCTCGCGCATCTCCCCCAGGACGGCGACCGTGGGACGACCGGCCCGCTCCCCGATCCCGGCCAGGGTCTGCAGACCGGCCGCCATCGAGTCCGGGTTGGCGTTGTAGGCGTCGTTGATGACCACCAGACCGTCGGCCCGCTCGTGCAGCTCCATCCGCCACTTCGACAGCGCGGTGAGCCGCTGCAGGGACGCGGCGACGTCCTCCAGACGGACGCCCGCCGCCAGAGCTGCCGTGGTCGCTGCGGCGGCGTTGCGGGCCTGGTGCGCCCCGAGCAGCCCGAGGTTCACGTGCACCCGCTCGGCGCCGGTCGTGAGGTCGAACGACGGTCGCCCGAGGTCGTCGACCTCGAGGTCGGACAGCCGCAGGCCGGCGTTCACGTCCTCGCCGAAGGTGTGCACGGCCGCCTTCGTGCGCGGAGCCATCCCCGCGACCAGGGGGTCGTCGAGGTTGAGCACGGCGACGCCGTTCGGACCCAGCGCCTCGACCAGCTCGCCCTTCGCGATCGCGATGTTCTCCTGCGAACCGAACTCGCCCAGGTGGGCCCTACCGACGTTGAGCACGATGCTGATGTCCGGGGGCGCGATCGCGCAGAGGTCGGCAAGGTGACCGATCCCGCGGGCGCCCATCTCCAGGACGAGGTAGCGGGTGGTCTCCTCCGCACGGAGCACGGTCAGCGGCAGGCCGAGCTCGTTGTTGAAGGACCCGTACGTCGCCACCGTCGGGCCCGCGTCGGCGAGCACCGCGCCGAGCATGTCCTTGACGCTGGTCTTGCCCTGGGACCCGGTGACGGCGAGCACGACCAGGTCGGGGTTCCGACGACGCAGCGTGGCGAGCACGTGGGCGGCGAGCGCCCCGACGGCTCGTTGCACGTCGTCCACGACGACGCCGGGGAGATCCAGGTGCCGGCTGGCGAGGACCGCGGCGGCTCCGCCCGCGACCGCTCCCGCGGCGTAGTCGTGACCGTCGACGTGCTCCCCTGCGATGGCGAGGAAGAGCCCGCCTGGCGCGGGCTCGCGGCTGTCCAGGAACGCCGGACCGCTGACGACCGTGGGCCCCTGGAGCGGGTCGGCGACCTCGCCGCCGACGACCTCGGCGATCTCCGTGAGCGTCATGGCGATCATCGGGCTCTTCCCTCCAGTGCGGCACGGACCTGGTCACGGTCGTCGAACGGGTGCACCACCACGTCCCCCGGGCCGCCCACCTCCTGGCCGGTCTCGTGTCCCTTACCCGCCACCAGCACGGTGTCACCGGGTCCGGCCAGTCCGACCGCATGGGCGATGGCGCTGCCACGGTCGCCGATCTCGACGACCTCGGCGTGCGCGTCGGCGGGGACGCCCGCCAGGACTGCCGCACGGATGGCGGCCGGGTCCTCGCTGCGCGGGTTGTCGTCGGTGACCACGAGCACGTCGGCGGAGCGGGCCCCGATCTCGCCCATCAGCGGACGCTTGCCGGCGTCCCGGTCGCCGCCGGCCCCGACGACGAGGATCAGCCGACCGGTGGTCAGTGGGCGCAGTGCTGCCACGGCCGCCTCCAGGGCGTCCGGCTTGTGGGCGTAGTCGACGACCGCGAGGAAGTCCTGCCCGGCGTCGATCCGCTCGAGACGACCGGGAACGCCCCCGGAGGAGGCGATCCCCGCGGCGACCGCGGCGACGTCGAAGCCGGCCTCGGCGGCGAGCGCCACGGCGCAGAGCGCGTTGGAGACGTTGAAGGCACCGGTGAGCGGCACGCCCGCGGGCACCTGCTCCCCCGTGGGCGTGATCACCGTGAACGTCGAACCCTCCGGCCGCAGCTGCACGTCGACCGCCCGCCAGTCGGCCGGGTTGCCCTCGGTCGAGAACGTGCGCATCTCGATGCCGGCGACCTCGAGCAGGCGGCGGCCGAACTCGTCGTCGACGTTGGTGAGGCCGAGGCGGGCGCGCTCGGGAGTGAACAGCGACGCCTTGGCCGCGAAGTAGTCCTCGAGGTCGGCGTGGAAGTCGAGGTGGTCGCGGCCGAGGTTCACGAACGCCGCGACGTCGAAGACGACACCGTCGACGCGCCCCATCACCAGGGCGTGGCTGGAGACCTCCATGGCGCAGCCGCGGACGTCCTGCTCGACCATCACGGCGAAGAGGGCGTGCAGGTCGGGGGCCTCGGGCGTGGTCAGCGCCGTCTTCACCTCGGCTCCGGCGATCCGGGTGCCGACGGTCCCGATCACCGCAGCGCGCAGACCCGCCTGCTCGAGCCCGGCCTCGAGCAGGCGGGTGGTGGTGGTCTTGCCCTGGGTACCGGTGACGGCCATCAGCGTGAGGGAGCCGGCCGGGTGCCCGTAGATCTCGTCCGCGAGCCTGCCCAGGAGCGCCCGCGGGTCGTCGACGACCAGGACCGGGACGGTCGCCCCGGTCAGCCGGTCGGCACCGGCCGGGTCGGTGAGGACCGCGACAGCACCGGCGTCGACCGCGTCGGCGGCGTAGTCGGCGCCGTGGGCCGCGGAACCCGGGAGGGCGGCGTACAGGTCGCCGGGGGTGACCCGGCGCGAGCTCAGGCTCAGGCCAGTGACGCTCACACCGTCGGTCCCGCCGAGCACACGCGCACGGGTCCTGGCAGCCAGATCGCCCACAGGGGTGGCGATCGGGTGCGCGGGACGGGTCAGTGACACGCGCCGAGCCTAACGATCGCCGGAGCGTGCTCTTGACCGAGCGAGCGACGGCGCGTTGACGAGCGAGGCGAGGAACACAGCCACGAACCTATCGGTTCACCACTCCACGGGCAGCGCGGCGGGCGGGGTGTTCGTCGGCGGCACGGCGTACTTCTGCAGCAGGTAGGACAGGATCTTGCGGAACACCGGACCTGCCGTGCCACCGCCGGTCGCTCCCCCGGCGGGCTTCTGGATGACGACGTACACGGTGAACCGCGGGTCGTCCGCGGGCGCGAAGCCCGAGAACGAGACAGCCAGCGAGCCGTCGTAGCACCCGCAGCTCTTGCCGACCTGCTGGGCGGTACCGGTCTTGCCGGCGACGCGGTAGCCCGGGATGGCCGCCATCGGTGCGGTGCCGGCTCCCTCGGTGACGACCATCTCCATCATCTGCGCCGTGGCCGCGGCGGCGGCCGGGCTGACCACGCGCGTGCGGGTGGCCGTGTCGGTGCCGACCTCGGTGCCGTCGACCGTGGTCGCGCTGCCCTTCACCAGGCTGGGCGAGATCCGCTCGCCGCCGTTGGCGATCGCGTTGACCGCGGTGATCATCTGCAGCGCGCTGACCGAGACGCCCTGGCCGAAGGAGATCGTCGCCTGACTCAGCTCCGACCAGGTCGAGGCGTCCGGGAGCAGCCCGCGGGTGGCGTCGGGCAGGCCGACGTTCGGGCGTTGACCGAGGCCGAACTTGTCGAGGTAGCCCCACAGCTGCTGGGGCTTGAACTGACGGGTGGCCAGCACGGTGCCGATGTTGGAGGACTTCGCGATCACGCCGGCGAGGGTGAGCTTGATGTTGTCGTGCTCGAAGTAGTCGTGGATCACCCGGTCGAGGACCGGGAGGTCCTTCGGCACCTTGATCCGGGTCCGCGGCGTGACCTTGCCGGCGTCGATCAGCGCCGAGGTGGTCAACACCTTCTCGACCGACCCGGGCTCGTACACGTCGCTGAGCGCACGACTGCCGCGGTCGACCTTCTTGGCGGCTGCCGGGTTGTTGGCGTCGTACGTCGGGTAGTCGGCGAACGCGAGGATCTCACCGGTCTTGGTGTCCATCGCCAGCGCGGCGCCGGAGACCGCCCGCGAGTTCTGGACCGCGGTGCGCAGCACCCGCTGGGCGTACCACTGCACGTCGCGGTCGATGGTGAGCTTCAGGTCCTTCCCGTTGACCGGCTTGACCTGGGAGTTCTCACCGAGCGGGATCCGGTTTCCGCCGCCGACCTCGTAGGTCTCGCTGCCGTCCTTGCCGGAGAGCAGCGTGTCGAACGACTTCTCCAGCCCGGCCAGCGGCTTGCCGTCGGTGTTGAGGAAGCCGAGGAGGTTCGACCCGACGTCGTGCGCGGGATAGGTGCGCACCGGGTCGGCGAGGGTGTCGATGCCGAGGTACTTGGCCTTCTTGACCTCAGCCACCGCCGCAGTGGCCAGACCGGCAGGCACGCGACGCGCCACGTAGACGAAGTGCAGCTTCTTCCCGCTCTTGTCCGTCGTCTTGCGCAGACTGGCCAGCACGTCGAAGTAGTCGAGGTCGAGCTTGTTGGCCAGGATGCGGGCGATCTTCTCCGCGTTCGGGTTGGTCGCCTGCGGGTCGGCGACGATCGTCAGCCCGCTGATCGTCTCGGCCAGCGCGACCCCGTTGCGGTCGAGGATCTCGCCGCGGGTCGCCGGCAGCGGCACCGTGACGACACCCTCGGCGTCGGCGCGGGTCGCGTAGGACCGGGGGTCGAGACCCTGGAGCTGGAACAGCCGGGCGCCGAAGATCGACACGACGATCGCGATCACGATCATCCCCGAGCGCAGCCGCGCCTCGGACGAACCCCGCAGCGTGCGCTGGTCGGTCCGGGTCCGGTTGCGGTTGCGCGCGGCCGGTCGGCGAGGCTGGGTCAACGCTGGGCTCCATCGTCCGCGTTCGTGGGTGAGTCATTCGTACCTGCGGCGGACGCGTTTGCGCCGGAGGCAGGGCCGTTCGCGGTGGAGGTTTGTCCGGCGGGAGGATCGATGAACCTCGTGATCGGCTTGCGGTTTCCCCACGGCGGCAGCGGCGTCCTGTCGGACATGATGATCGTCCGGTTCTCCGGGGTGGCGGCCTGCGGCTCGCCCTCGACCTTCCCGGTGCTGAGGTTGAGCGTCGCGGGGTTGGGCGGCGTCACCATGTTGAGCTTGCGGGCAGCGCGCGCAAGCCGCTGCGGGTCGCGCTTGTCCTCCAGCTCCTGGCTCATCGCCTGGCTCTTGGCCTGCAGCGCGTCCGCCTTCCGCTGCAGCTCGGTGGCGTGGAACGAGGCCTGCTGCATCTGGGTGTTGAACATGAGCAGCCCGAGGACGCCGGCGCCGAGGATGAGGAAGACCAGGATCGCGAACGGCGCCCGCGGAGCCGACGACGGGCGGCTGGGGACCAGGGAGAGCCGAGCACGCTCGACGGCCGCCGTGGCCGTGCGCTGCGACCGGACCCGGACACTCTGCGTCTGACTCATGCTGCGTCCTTCTTGAAGCGGATCCGTTCGACGGCGCGCACCCGGACGGATGCGGCGCGGGGGTTCTCCTCGATCTCGGCGGCCGAGGCCTTCTCGCTGCCGCGGGTGAGCAGCTTCAGCTCGGGCTGGTGCTCCTCGGGGACGACCGGCAGGTCGACCGGCGCCGTGGACGTGCCGCGCTTGGTGATGACCTGCTTGACCATCCGGTCCTCGAGCGACTGGTAGCTCATGAAGACGACCCGCCCGCCGATGCCGATCGAGTCGATCGCCGCGGGGATCGCCCGCCGCAGCACGCCGAGCTCGTCGTTGACCTCGATGCGAAGCGCCTGGAAGGTGCGCTTGGCGGGGTGTCCCCCGGTACGACGCGCCGGCGCCGGGATCACGTCGTAGAGCAGCTCGACGAGGCGGGCCGAGGTGGCGAAGGGCTCGGTCTCGCGCTCCTTCACGATCGCCCGGGCGATCTGGCGGGAGAACTTCTCCTCGCCGTACGAGCTGAGGATCCGGGCCAGGTCCGCTCCGCTGTAGGTGTTGAGCACGTCGGCGGCGGTCAGGCCCGTGGTGTCGTTCATCCGCATGTCCAGCGGTGCGTCGACGGCGTAGGCGAACCCGCGCTCGGCGACGTCGAGCTGCATCGAGGAGACGCCGAGGTCGAACAGGATCCCCTGCACCGGGCCCCGGCCGAGGTCGGCCAGGACGTCGGGGATCTCGTCGTACACGGCGTGCACCAGGGTGGTCCGCTCCGCGAACGGCTCCAGCCGCTTGCCGGCGATGTCGAGCGCGTGCACATCGCGGTCGACGCCGATCACGTGCGCCTCGGGGCACCGGGTCAGCACGGCCTCGCTGTGACCGCCCAGGCCGAGGGTCGCGTCGATGAACACGCTGCCCGGCGCGGTGAGCGCGGGGGCCACCAGGGCAACGACCCGGTCGAGGAGCACCGGGACGTGGGAGGGGGTCGTCATCTGCCCGAGCCCTACTTGCCGAGTCCGATGAGCAGCGTCATGACCAGGCCGAGCACCACGCTGGTGACCGCGGAGAACGCCATCAGCGCGACACCGTCGCGTACGTCGTGACGTACGCGTCGGGCCGGCGTGGCCTCGTTCAATCCGCTCATGGTTTCGACCCCTGATGGCTGGTGTGGTGGTGAGAATTTGGTGATCGCCGGGTCAGGTTCGGGTCCGCTCGCTCCTCGGGAAGCGGTCTTCTGTCACCGGGGAAGGTGCGACAGACGGCCGTGAGGCGGGAGCGGACACGAGCCTGGTCCGGCGATCACCTGTGTTGAGTTGTGTTCTGCGACTTCTGGTGGGGCGTTGTGGGGCGCCGGGAACCTGACGTGGGTCAGAGGCCCGGGTAGACCTCTTCCTCGACGTCCGAGAACGCCTGCTCCTGGGCGGCGGTGTACTCCGCCCAGGCGGCCGGCTCCCAGATCTCGAGCCGGTTGTAGACGCCGATCACGACGCACTCCTTGGAGAGGCCGGCGTACTCGCGCAGCTCCGGGGTGACCGTGAAACGGCCCTGCTTGTCGAGCTTCTGGTCCGAGGCGAGCGCGAACAGCATCCGCGTGTGGTGCCGGAGCCGTGCGTCGGTCTGCGGCGCGTTCTGCAGCTTGACGGCGAACGAGTCGAAGTCGGCCTGGGTGCGCACGTCGACCGAGCGCTCCTGCCCCCGGGTGATCACCAGCCCGTCTCCCATCGCCTCGCGGAACTTCGCCGGGAGGAAGAGACGGCCCTTGTCATCGAGCTTCGGGCGGTAGGTGCCGGAGAACATCCCACCACCTCGTCCTTCTCTTCCACCACTTTCCTCCACTTTACTCCACAACGCCCCACCGTCAACCACCTTCGCTCCCTTTCTCTCCCTTTCTCACCAGATTTCTGGCGGTGGCGGTTTTCGAGCTCCCGGAACCGATCGGCCCCCACCGACGTCCCAGTCCTGCCGCCCCACGTGGAGCGGTGATGTTGACTAGGGCCATGGAGGAACGAGTGCAGCCAGCGGCAGGCGCGCGATCGGGAGCACCCAGCAGCGACCTGGCCGCACTGAGAGCGGTCACGGACCGGGTGCAGGCGAACGTCGAGCGCGTCATCGAGGGCAAGCCGGACGTCGTCCGGATGTCGCTGGTGGTGCTGCTCGCGGAGGGCCACCTGCTGATCGAGGACGTCCCCGGCGTCGGCAAGACGACGCTGAGCAAGGCGCTGGCTCGCTCCATCGACCTGACGGTGCGCCGGATCCAGTTCACCCCGGACCTGCTGCCCTCGGACCTGACCGGCGTCTCGATCTACAACCAGGAGACCCGGGACTTCGAGTTCCGCCCCGGCGGCATCTTCGCCAACATCGTCATCGGTGACGAGATCAACCGCGCCTCGCCGAAGACCCAGTCCGCGATGCTCGAGTGCATGGAGGAGCGGCAGGTCACCGTCGACAACCAGACCTTCGGCCTGGAGTCCCCCTTCATGGTGATCGCCACCCAGAACCCGCTGGAGATGGAGGGCACCTACGCACTGCCCGAGGCGCAGCGCGACCGCTTCCTGGCCCGGGTCTCGATGGGCTACCCGGTGATGGCCGCCGAGATCGCGATGCTCTCGGCACGCACGACCTCCAGCCCGATCGACGACCTCGAGCCGGTCACCGACGCCGCCGAGATCCGCAAGCTGGTCTCGATCGTCTCGGAGGTCGACGTACGCCCTTCGGTCCAGCAGTACGCCGTGGCGATCGCGACTGCGACCCGCACCTCGCCGGAGCTCCGGCTCGGCGCCTCACCGCGCGCGACGTTGCACCTGGTCCGGGCCGGCAAGGCCTGGGCCGCGATGGACGGCCGCGACTTCGTGACCACTGACGACCTGCACGCACTGGCGTCACCGGTGCTCGCGCACCGACTGCTGCCGACTGTCGACGCCGCGATGAGCGGCCGGGGTCCCGGCGACATCCTCGCCTCGATCCTGGCATCCCTGCCGGTCCCCCGCTGAGCTGACGATGTCCACGGCCACCGCTGCGCGGACGACGGGACGGCGGCCCTCGCGCCTGCGGTCGACGTTGGGCACGCTGACCGTGCGCGGACGTGCCTTCGTGGCCGGCGGCGTCACGGCGGCGTTGTGCGGGCTGGCGCTCGGCGAGCGCGACCTGGTCCGGATCGGCGTGCTGGTGCTGCTGATCCCGGTGGTCACCGCCCTGGTGGTCGCGCGCACCGGACCGCGGCTGAGCCTGACCCGGACCATCGCCGCACCGGTGGTCGAGGTCGGCCAGGGCACGACTGTCCAGCTGCACCTGACCAACGTCGGCGCGCGGACCGGGCTGCTGCTCGTGGAGGAGCAGGTTCCCTGGGCACTGGGTCACCGACCGCGGTTCCTGATCGGCTGGATGCAGTCCGGCCGCAAGCGTCTGGTCCAGTACCCGGTCCAGGCCGAGGTCCGCGGCATCTACGAGGTCGGCCCGCTGTCGGTGAAGGTGGCCGACCCGTTCGGCATGCTCTCGCTGCAACGGGCCTTCCCGCGGACCACTCCCCTGGTCGTCGTCCCGGTGGTCGAGCCGCTGCCGGTGATCGGACCGATCGGCGCGTGGTCCGGGAGCGGCGACAACCGTCCGCGCCCGTTCTCCATCGGCAGCGCCGCGGACACGAGTGTCCGGGAGTACCGGCTCGGTGACGACCTCCGCCGGGTGCACTGGCGCAGCACGGCACGCACTGGCGAGCTGATGGTGCGTCGCGAGGAGCAGCCGTGGCACTCCCGCTGCACGCTCTTCATCGACAACCGGGCGGTCGCGCACCGCGGCAGCGGACCGGACTCCTCCCTCGAGCGCGCGGTGACCGCGACCGCGTCGATCGCGGTGCACCTGAGCCGGCTCGGGTTCCAGGTGCGTCTGGTCAGCGCCGACGGCAACGAGCTCGACCACGCCTGGCACGACGTGCCCGGTGGTGCGTCGACCGGTCCGATCCTCGAGCACCTCGCGGCCCTGGCCACGACCGCGGAGACCCGGATCAGCACTCCCTGGATCGACGAGGGCGGCACCGGTGGTCTCTTCATCGGCGTCCTCGGCGCGCTGGACGACCACGACCGCCGGGTCCTCGGTCGGCTGCACACCCAAGGAAGCTCGTCGTACGCCGTCTCGCTCGCCGTCGACTCCTGGTCACCCCGCGACCGGCTCGCCGGAGACGTGACCGGGACCAGCACCACCTACCTCCGCGAGCGCGGCTGGAAGGCAACCGACCTGAACCGCGCGGACTCGCTGCCTGCGGTGTGGAAGGAGCTCGGCCGATGACCGAGCGGACCGCCTTCACCCTCGCGGGCTCCCTGGTCGCCGCCGTCCTCGGGTGGGTCGCCATCTGCTCGTGGCGCGGCCTGGTCGAGCACCCGGCACAGTTCAGCGGGCCGGCGCTCGTCGCCGCTCTCCTGATCGCCCTGGTCGGCTCGGCCGGGCGCGTCCTGCGGCTCCGCTGGTACGCCGTCCTCCCCCTGCAGCTGGTCGTCGTGACCGTCTGGTTCCACCACCGGCAGCGCGCCGACGACCTGCTCGGCGGGTGGGTCCCGACGCCGCACGGTCTCGCCGAGCTCTTCGGTCAGGTCCGCGACGGGGCCGAGGCGATCAACAGCTACGGGGCCCCGGTCTCGGCGAGCTTCGTCGACGCGCCGGTCTACCTGATCGCCGTCGGAGCCGGCGTCGTGCTGCTGGTCGACCTGCTGGCCTGCGGGCTGCGGCACCCCGCGTGGGCAGGCCTCCCGGTCCTGGTGGCGGTCACGATACCGATCAGTGTTCTGGACGGCGGCCTGCCGGTCCCGGTGTACGTCGGCACCGCGCTCGGCTTCGCGCTGCTGCTCGCGGTGCTCGAGGCCGATCGTGCGATGGCCTGGGGACTCGCCTCCGACACGCGCGGTGTCAACAAGGACGACCCGGTGCTGCGGCTCGGCGCCCTGGGCGCACCAGCGCTCGGCATCGGCGCGGCGACGACCGCGGCGGCCTTGGTGCTGTCCCTCGGCGTACCGGTCGGCGACGGGTTCTTCCGCGAGTCCGGCAAGGGTGGCGGCACCGGTTCCGGCGAGGCCAAGAGCGTGTCGCTGACCAACCCGCTGGTGAACCTGCGCCGCGACCTGGTGCGCAACGACCACCTGCCGCTGCTCGACGCGACGACGGATGCGTCCGACCCGACGTACGTCCGCCTGACCGTCCTCGACCGGTTCCGCAAGGACGCCTGGGTGCCGTCCCCGCGCAGCCTCGAGGCGGCGGACGCGGCCGACGGTCGGCTCCCGGAACCGGAAGGCCTGAGCCCGGGTCGACCGGGCAGCAGCTCGAGCTGGGACCTCGTGACCAGCCGTGCCTTCCGCACCACCTGGCTGCCGACGCCGTACTCGACCCGGACGATCAGCATCGACGACGGCGACTGGCGCTACGACCCGAATTTCCTCGACATCGCCAACGTCGACGACACCCCGCCGACCGGGGTCGGGTACCGGCTGACGGCGTTCACCCCGGCCTTCAGCTCCGCCGCACTCGACCAGGCCCCGGCGCCCCCGCCGGACGTCCTGGAGACGATGACCGCGACGCCGGACCTGCCGAAGGTCGTCACGGACATCGCGACGGAGATCACCGCGGCGGGCAAGACCCAGTACGCCAAGGCGGTGCTGCTGCAGGACTGGTTCCGCAGCAAGGGCGGCTTCACCTACTCCCTCGCGCCGGCCGCCGGGGAGGGGCTCGAGCAGCTGGCCAGGTTCGTGACGACGGACAAGGTCGGGTACTGCGAGCAGTTCGCGGCGACGATGGCGCTGATGGCGCGGTCGCTGGGCATCCCGGCGCGGGTCGTCGTCGGGTTCCTCTCCCCGAGCGAGTCCTCGGGGACCGACCTGACCTACACCAGCGACGACCTGCACGCCTGGCCGGAGATCTACTTCCGGGGCTACGGGTGGGTGCGGTTCGAACCGACGCCGAGCACCCGGACCGGGAGCGCTCCGAACTGGACCCGCGGCAACGTCGACCGACCGGACCCGGCACTGCCGACGACGACGCAGGCACCGGAGACGAGCGCGCCGGCGCCGACCGCGAAGCCGGACGCCGAGGTCGACCCGGTCGAGCCGACCCGGTCGACCTCGACCCCGGTCCTGCCGATCGCGGTCGGTGCGCTGCTGCTCCTGCTGGTGGCCGCGGTCACGCCGCGCGCGCTCCGGAACCGCCAGCGGATGCGCCGCCTGGATCCCAAGGCCGACCCGCGGGCCGACGTCGAAGGACTCTGGGACGAGCTCCGGGCCACCTGCCTGGACCACGGCATCGCCTGGCCCGAGACGCGGTCGCCGCAGATGATCGCGGACCTCGTCGCGGACCGGGTGTTCCGCTCGGACACCAGCAGCCGCACCGCCGAGGACCGCGCCGTGCTGGAGACGCTGGTGCGCCTGGTGGAGCGTGCCCGCTACCAGGAGAGGTTCGAGCCGGACGAGCTCGACCGGCTCGAGGCGCTGGAAGCGGTCGGTCGGTGGTCGGACCTGATCGAGCTGGCGGTCACCACCCGACAGGCACGGCTCGCGGCGTGGGCGCCGCGGTCACTGTTCGCCGGCGCGGGCCGGGCCGTGGCCGCCAGGAACGAGAACAGCCTCAGCGACCTGCGCTGAGGCTGTGCCGGGCTCGATCTCGAGACCTGAGCTTTCAGTAACCGCCCTGGTCGCGACGGTTCTGCCAGCGCTGCTCCATGCGCTGCATGAACGTGCCCTGCTTGCGCGGACGACGCTGACGCTTCGGGCGGCTGACGCGACCGGCACGACCACCGTCGATCGCCTCGAAGCGGTGCGGGTGGTCGTCGAAGTCGAAGAGGGCGTCGGGACCGGCCGGACGCTCATCAGGAACCTGGTGTCCCCGCCACGCAGCGAGACCCACCATGGCGGAGGCCAGCATGACGACGAAGCCGAGAGCGCCGAGCAGGACCGAGACGGTGCCGGCGTCGGTCATCACGCCGCCGAGCAGCATCGCGATGCCGCCGAGGAAGACGAGACCGGCGGCCAGCGAGCGCATCCGCGCCGCCTGGCGGAGCGTCCGGCCCTGAAGGGCGGAGACGAACTTGGGGTCCTCCGCGGCGAGCGCGCGTTCCATCTGCTCGAGCAGACGGAGCTCTTCTTCCGAGAGCGGCACGGGTTCCTCCAACGGACAGATGGTGATCCAACACCACAAGTCTAGGCAGGCACTGGGCAACGCGGTACCCGAGATCGCGAATTCATAGGGAAAGTCGGGACCTGCGCGGGCGGGGCGACCGGACGCTCCTCACGGGCGGCGGCGCCCGAGCAGGGTCGCAGGGCGGATCGTTCCGCTCCCGAAGCGCTGTCCCGCCCGGTCCACGGCGCGGTCTGCCTCGGACCAGCCCCGTTCGCGCTCGCCCAGCGTCATCTGCCGGTCGGCGCTGCTCCGCGCCCGCAGCCCCTCGACCCGGACCCCCACCAGGCGGATCCCGCGCTGGTTGCGCAGGGCCGCGAACAGCGCCGCCGCAGCGGCGTACACCTCGGCGGTGACGTCGGTCGGGTCAGGCAGCGTCCGGGACCGCGTGATGGTCTCGAAGTCGCTGTACCGGACCCGGATCGCCACGGTCCTCCCGACCAGGTCGGCGCGCCGCATCCGGGACGTGACCTTGGTGGCGAGCCGGAGCAGCTCGGCGTTGATCGCGTCGGGGTCGGCGGTGTCGCGGGAGAACGTCTCCTCGGCCCCCATGCTGCGCTCGGGGTCGTCGTCGGAGCGGCGCGGGGTCAGCGTGCTGCGGTCGGTGCCCCAGGCGAGCTCGTGCAGGTGCACCCCCGAGGCCTTGCCGACCATCAGCTTCAGGGTGGGCAGCTCGATGGCGGCGATGTCACCCACGGTGAGCAGGCCGAGCTTGTGCAGCTTGGCACGGGTCTTGGGCCCGACTCCGAAGAGCTCGCCGACGTCGAGCGGGTGCAGGTACTCGATGACCCGGTCGGGCGGGACCATCAGCACTCCGTCGGGCTTGGCCCGTCGACTGGCGAGCTTGGCCACCGAGACCGTGCCGGCCAGCCCGACCGAGCAGGTGATCCGCTGCTCGTCGTAGATCGTGGCGCGCAACCGCTCCGCGATCTGCAGCGGCGTGCCCATCCGTCGTCCGGCGCCGGAGACGTCGAGGAACGCCTCGTCCAGCGAGTACGCCTCGACCTGGGGCGTGACCTGCCGGAAGGTCTCCATCACCGAACGCGACACGGCCTCGAACTCGCTGAACTCCGGGGACAGCCGGACCGCCTGCGGGCAGAGCCGTTGCGCCTCGCGCCCGGACATCCCGGAGCGGACCCCGAAGTCGCGGGCCGGGTAGTTGGCGGCGAGCACCACACCGCGGTGTCCCCCTCCGATCAGGACAGGGACGTGGTGGAGGTCGGGTCGGTCGCGCAGCATCACCGAGGCGTAGAACGCGTCCATGTCGACGTGGAGGATGTGGCACTCCTCCGACCCGTCCTGCGGGTTCACGCGCTGCGCCTGGTTGCGCTGTCGTCAGCCGACGTCCGCTTTGCTGCGCTCCGCCTTGCCAGCCACCACCCCTGAACCTGCGAGCTCTCAGGAGTCGACTCAGGAGGCGGCGCAGGCGGCGACTCAGGCGGTGGCGAGGAGGTGGATCTGACCGGCCAGGGCGAAGAACTCGGTACGACCGGCCACCGCGCGCTCGAGCTCGACCAACCCGGCGACGGCGCCCGGCTCCAGGTCCAGCAGCGTCGAGGGGACGAGGTCCGCGAAGACGCGGATGCCTTGCACGTCGGTGACGGTGAAGCCGGCGTCGACGAGAAGGCCCTCGGCCTCGTCCGCGGTGAACCGACCCTCGGGCGACGTCGAGTCGTCGAGGGCTGCGCGAGCGGCGTCGAACTGACCAGCCATCGCCCGGGCGAGCACGGCCGCGTGCCGCTGGTTGACGAGGAGGCTGAGCGCTCCGCCAGGACGCAGCGCGGCGTGGATCGTGGCGAGCGCCTCGGCCGGGTCGGCGACCAGCCCGAGCACGTCGTGGCAGAGCACCAGGTCAGCGCTACCGGCCTCGACCAGCTCGCCGAGCGAGGCGAGGTCACCCTGTTCGGCGATGACCCGGTCGGCGACGCCACGCTCGGCGGCGCGACGACCCAGGGCCGCGAGCGCGTCGGGGCTGGGATCGATGACCGTGACCTCGTGGCCGAGCTCGGCCACCCGGACCGCGAACCCGCCCGTGCCACCGCCGATGTCGACCACGGTCTGGTCGGCAGCCTGGTCGAGCCGGGCACGGCAGGTGTCCCAGAGGACCGCCGTCCGCACGGAGGCTCGGCGTTCCAGAGGGCGCTCAGGGTCCATGCCTCAAACACTAGGGCACCTCGACCAACGTCGAGTCCTGACGTTGCCAGGTGCGGCGCAGGGCACGGCGGAGGGCGCAGGGCTCCTTCGTGCGCAGCGAGCTCACGCGACGACCACGCGGCCCGGTGCCGTGCATGGCGACGTCAGGCCACGCGAATGGACTGGTGCTCGACCAGCCCCAAGGACGTCTCGACGAGCGCGAGGAAGCGGTCGGCGTCACGGACGAGGTCGTCGGCCTCGCGCTCGGTCACGGCACGGCGCGAACCAGCCTCGGCGGCCGACCGCTTCTGGGCGCCCGAGGAGAAGAACGCGGCCCACTCGCTGAACTCCGGCGCGACCTCGGCGAGCAGCACCCAGGCGTTCTTCTGGCGTCGGCGTGCGACCGGCGTCGGCTGGGTGCGGGCGGCCAGCAGCGCCGCAGTCGCCCGCAGTGCCGACACGTGCGCCAGCGCGTACCGCTGCGGCACGTCGTCGGAGGTGATGGCCTCGCGCAAGGACTCCGCCGAGCGCTCGAGGTAGGAGTGCGTCGCGGCCGGGAGCTGGACGTTCATCGCAGGTCGGGACTGGTAGGACATCGGGTCTCAGTCCAGCGAGCCGGCCAGGCGCCAGACGCCCTCGGCTCCGTCGAAGGTGAGGTCGAAGACGCCGAAACCCGGGTCGTCCTCGGTGGCGACGGCGCGACCGCGGGCCGCGGTCACGCGCCAGACGAGGCGCTCGGTCATCAGGGCGGACCGGCCGGGAGCGTCCTCGGGTCGCCGGAGCCACCAGGCGCCGGCTTCCACCCAGTGCGACAAGATCTCGCGCACCTGCCAGAGCCGGCCGCGCCACAGGAACTGCTGCGGGCCGTCCTCGGGCAGGGGGTCGAGCCGCAGGTCAGGCCGGAGGTCGGTCAGGACGGAGCCCGGGCCGTCCGCCCCGTAGCCGGGGACAGGACCCTTCCGAACCTCCACCAGGTCTTGGTATGTCTGCACCGTCTTGCTCCTTCCCATCTCCTCGGCCGTCACCGGTTGTGTCGGTGCTCCGGTGGAGAGTGGGGGTCGAAGTCACCCTCCACCGGAGCGTCATTCGAACATCTGTTCGAATGAATCCAAGGTACACCTCCCCACCGACACCACGTCAAGCCCCCGCGCGGCACCTGGGATACGTTCGCCGCATGACCGAGCAGTCCCAGGACGAGCACCCCTCGATCGCCCGCTTCCGCGCCCGGCTGACCGAGCTCGGCGGCGCAGGCCGGATCGTCGTGCTCCCCGACTCGGTGCACACGGCCGCGCTCGCCGCCGAGGC
The DNA here is from genome assembly GCF_040546585.1 of Marmoricola sp. OAE513. Classification (NCBI taxonomy): domain Bacteria; kingdom Bacillati; phylum Actinomycetota; class Actinomycetes; order Propionibacteriales; family Nocardioidaceae; genus Marmoricola; species Marmoricola sp. OAE513. Next base: position 361,710 of record NZ_JBEPOC010000001.1, read on the forward strand.
GCTCGGCTGCGCGGTGGGCGCGATCGCCAACAGCCTGCTCTTCGCCGCACCGGCGGAGTCCGGCGACCTCGAACCGGTCCTGATCCTGACCTCGGGCGCGCACCGCGTCGACGTGGAGCTGGTGGCCGCCGCCATCGGAGCGAGCGCCCTGCGCCGCGCGAAGCCCGAGTTCGTCAAGGAGCACACCGGCCAGGTGATCGGGGGCGTCTCCCCGATCGCCCACCCGGCTCCGATCCGCACCTACCTGGACCGCGCCCTGGCGTCGTACGACGTGCTCTGGGCCGCGGCCGGCGCACCCGGCGGCGGTCTTCTCCACCGACTACCCCGAGCTGCTCGCCCTGACCGGGGCCACCGAGATCGACGTGAACTGAGGACCCGATGGAGATCTGGATCAACCCTGCCTGCAGCAAGTGCCGGGTTGCGACCGACGAGCTCGACGCCGCCGGTATCGAGTACACCGTCCGGCGCTACCTCGACGACCCACCGTCGGTCGCCGAGCTGCGCGAGGTCCTCGACCGGATGGGGCTCGACCCCTGGCACGTCGCGCGGACGGCCGAGACCCGGGAGGCCGGCATCGACCTCCCCCGCGACGCCGCCCACCGCGAGGACTGGATCGCCGCGATGGTCGCGAACCCGCGCACGATCCAGCGACCCATCGTCACCGCCACCGACGGCACCACGGTGGTCGCGCGCGACGCCGAGACGCTGAAGGCGATCGTCGAGCGCGGCTGACGAGCCGGGTGGTGCCCGACTAGGGGGTCGGGCCGTAGAGACCCGCCGTGTACTGCTCCCCGTAGTACTCGTCGAGCTCCTCCAGGCTGAGCTCGGAGGCGTCGAGCCGCTGGGCGATCACCGCGCGGCGCGGCACGGTGCCGGTCGGGTCCCAGGTCTCCGGTTCCCACAGACCCGACCGCAGGAAGGCCTTGGCGCAGTGGTGGAACAGCTCGTCGATGTCGACGACGACGGCCAGGACCGGTCGGTGGCCCTTGACCACCATCTGGTCGAAGAACGGTGCGTCCGAGACGAGTCGGGCACGCCCGTTGACCCGCAGCGTGTCACCGCGACCGGGGATGAAGAAGGTGAGCCCGACGTGCGGGTTCTCAAGGATGTTCTTGTACCCGTCCGCCCTCCGGTTGCCCGGTCGCTCGGCGATCGCGATCGTGACGTCGTCGATCACGTGCACCAGGTCGCCGGCCGGGTCGCCCTTCGGCGAGGCGTCGCAGGCACCGTCCGCCGACGACGTGGCCATCACGCAGAACGGGGACGCCGCGAGCCAGTCGCGGTCGAGGTCGGTCAGCGCGTGCCTGGCCTTGTCCCGGGCGCGCGGCAGCGGCTCCCCGATGAGGGCCACCAAGGCGTCCAGGTCAGCGATCTCGGTCATCTCCACCCGGCTGACGGTACGCCGCGAGCGGGACCCGGCTCGACCGAATAACGCCGGATAGCCTCTCGCCATGGACCTTCTCCCCCTGGTGTTCTCCAGCGGTTGGGCCAGCGGCGTCAACGCCTACCTGGCTGTCCTCGTGCTCGGCCTCTCGGAGCGGTTCGGCTCGTTCGCCGACCTTCCCGACGCACTCGGACGCACCGAGGTGCTCCTCGCCGCCGCGGTGATGGCTTCGATCGAGTTCTTCGCCGACAAGATCCCGTACGTCGACTCCACCTGGGACGCGATCTCCACGATCGTCCGTCCTGCCATCGGCACCACGATCGCCCTGCTGGTCTCGGGGGACGCGACCTCGCTGGAGCAGGCCGGGTACGCCGCGCTCGGCGGCGGCACCGCCCTCGCGAGCCACAGCGTCAAGGCGGGGGGCCGACTGGCGCTGAACACCTCCCCCGAGCCCTTCACCAACATCGCTGCCAGCCTGGTCGAGGACATCGCGGTGGTCGGCATCGTCCTGGTCGCGATCCGGCACCCCTGGTTGGCCGGCGCCGTCTGCCTGGTGCTGCTCGTCGTCGGGCTGGTGCTGCTGCGGCTCGCACTCAGGCTGGTCCGCCGCGGCTGGAGACGCTGGAAGAACAGGACCGCGCCGGCCTGAGGCCGACCGCTGGCACACACCCCTAAGGTGTGCGCATGGCGCGCGTAGTGGTGATCGGTGGCGGGTTCGGCGGACTGGCGAGTGCGGCCCGGCTGGCCAAGCTCGGCCACGAGGTGACCCTGCTCGAGGCGCGCGACACCCTGGGTGGTGCGCTCGGGTACGTCGAGAAGGACGGGTTCCGCTGGGACGAGGGCCCGACCAGCACCTTGCTGCCGGCGGTGATCCGGGACTTCTTCCGCAAGTCAGGACGCCCCGCCGAGAAGGAGATCGACCTCGTCCCCGTCGAGCCGGTGGCGCGGCACCGGTTCGAGGACGAGACCGTGCTCGACCTTCCCGGCGGCAGTCGCGCTGCCCAGCTCGAGGCTGTCGAGCGCGCGTTCGGCAACGGCGCCGGGGAGAAGTGGACGAGCTACGTCGACGACTTCGCCGAGGTGTGGGAGGTCCTGCGCAAGGACTGGTTCGAGCGTCCGTTCTTCCCCGAGCACGCCGCCAAGCAGACGCTTGCCCTGCTCGAGACCCGCCTGACGCTGCACAAGATGGTCACCAAGGAGTTCAAGGACAAGCGCCTCCAGCTGCTCGCGATGCACGCGGCGAAGTTCGAGGGGCACGACCCGCGCAACGTGCCGGCCTGGGTCGGTGTCTGGTCCTACGTCGAGCAGAACTTCGGCGCCTGGACGCTCCCGGGGGGCATGGGGCAGCTCGTCGACGTGCTCGCCGACCGTCTGAGCACCCGCGGCGTCACCGTCGTCAGCGGGAGCACGGCTCTGGACCTGGTCGTGGAGAACGGCGCCGTGGTCGCCGTACGGACGGAGTCCGGTGACCACGCCGCCGACGCCGTGGTGGTGGCGATGGACCCGCGCCGCCTGCCCGCGCTCGCCAAACACGTCGAGCGCACGATGCCGGCGATCCCGCCGGTGATGTCGTACATCGGCGTCACCGGTGAGGTGCCCGACCTGCCGCACGAGGTCGTCCTGCACGGCGACCCCACCATCGTGCTGCGGACGACGGGCACGGCACCCGAGGGCGCGCACGCCTGGACCCTGCTCGGCCGGGGCCAGCTCGCCGAGGACATCGTGACCGCGCTCGCCCGGCGCGGCATCCGGGTCCGCGACCAGGTCGAGGTCCGGGTCGACCGGTCCCCGCGCGAGCTCGTCGAGCACTGGAACGGTTCGCCGTTCGGGGTGCTGTGGCAGGGCCGCGGCACCGTCAAGCACCGCGTCGGCACGCAGTCACCGATCAGCGGGGTGTACCTCGCCGGCGCGCACACGACCCCGGGAGCAGGCCTTCCCAGCGTCGGCCTCTCGGCAGCGCTGGTGGCCCAGCTGATCGGGCCCGCTTAGGCGTGTCGGTTTCACACCAGGTGGTGGGAAACCGACAGAACAGCCTGATACTTCGGGCAGTTCGCGAGGTTTCACACCAGATGGTGTGAAACCGTCACGCGTTGACGGCGAGAGCGGCGTAGATCTCGCGGGTCGCCTTGCTCCGGTTCAGCGTGTAGAAGTGCAGGCCCGGCGCGCCGCCGGCGAGCAGGTCGTCGCAGAGCTCCGTGGCGATCCGGATGCCCTCGGCGCGCACCGCCTCGGGGTTGTCGGCCAGCGGCTCGATGCGGTCGAGGACCTCCTGCGGCATCTCCCGCCCGGAGAGCTCGACCATCTTCTTCATCGAGCCGATCGCCAGGATCGGCATGATGCCCGGGATGATCGGCATGTCGATACCGGCGGCGCGGCTGCGCTCGACCAGACCGAAGTAGTCCGACGCACGCAGCACCATCTCCGTGACGCCGAACTCGGCGCCCGCGTCGTACTTGGCCTTCATGACCGCGACGTCGGAGTCCAGCGAGGTCGAGTCGCGGTGGCCCTCGGGGAACACCGCCACGCCGATCGAGAACTGGTCCCGCGCTTTCACCAGGCCGACGAGGTCGGCCGCGTAGTCGACACCACCCTCGGTGCTGACCCACGCCGTTCCGGGACCACCGGCCGGGTCACCGCGCAGCGCCAGCACGTTGGAAACCCCGGCATCTGCCAGGGAGTCGAGGATCTCGCCGAGCTCCTCGACGGTGTGGCCGACGCAGGTCAGGTGCGCCATCGGCGTCATCGAGGTCTCCCGGGCGATCCGACCCGTGATCTCGATGGTCCGGTCACGGGTGGTACCGCCGGCGCCGTACGTGACGGAGACGAAGGTGGGCTTCAGCTCCTCCAGCTCGCCCAGGGAGCGCCACAGCACTTCTTCGCCGGCCTCGTCCTTGGGAGGAAAGAACTCGAAAGAGAAGGAGCGCTCGCCCTGACCCAGGAGGGTCGCGATGCTGTCAGGTCGTCCCGTCGCCATGGCAGTGAGAATACGAGCGATACGCTCGGCGCGTGACCGAGTCTCAGGAAGTCGTGCTGCCCACCTGGGACCCCGGGGCGTTCCGCGACGGCATCGAGGAGTGCGTCCAGCGCTTCATCGACGACCAGGCGACCTGGCTCTCGGCGCTCGGCGAGGACGCCGACCGGTTGGTCGAGCACGCGCGGGTCAGCGTCTCCGGCGGGAAGCGCTTCCGGGCCGCCTTCTGCTGGTGGGGTTTTCGGGCCCTGGCCGAGCCGACCGACGATGCCACGGCGACCGCTCTGCTCCGCGCCTGCGCCTCGCTCGAGCTGCTGCACGCGAGCGCGCTGGTGCACGACGACTACATGGACGCCTCCGACGTCCGCCGTGGCCGTCCGGCCACGCACCGCGCCTTCGAGACCCTGCACCGCGAGCGGGGTTGGAACGCCGACGCGGCCCAGTACGGCGCCTCCGCGGCCATCCTCCTCGGCGACCTGCTGCTGTCCTGGTCCGACGAGCTGCTGCGCACCTGCGGGCTGCCGGCCGAGCGGGTGCTCGCCGCGCTCGGCTTCTTCGACCTGACCCGCACCGAGGTGGTCACGGGCCAGTTCCTCGACGTCTCGGCGCAGGCCCGTGGCACCACCGACGTCGAGGTCGCGATGCAGGTGGTCCGCTACAAGTCGGCCAAGTACTCCATCGAGCGACCGCTGCACCTGGGCGCCGCGCTGGCCGGAGCTTCGCCGGAGGTGATCGAGCAGCTGACCCGCTTCGGCCTTCCCCTGGGCGAGGCGTTCCAGCTGCGCGACGACCTGCTCGGCGTCTTCGGGGATCCTGCGGTGACCGGCAAGCCGGCCGGCGACGACCTCTCCGAGGGCAAGCGCACCGTGCTGATCGCGCTGGCGCTCGACGGCCTCGGGCCGGCCGACCGCGCGCACCTGGACAGCAGCCTGGGAGGTCCGCTGACCGAGGACGAGGTGGCCGGGCTGCGCCGCCTGATCCGGGCGAGCGGTGCCGAGGCGCAGGTGGAGGAGATGATCACCGATCTGACCGACAGGGCTCTGGCGGCGCTGGAGGTGGCCGACGTCCGCGACGAGGCCCGCAGCGTCCTGCGCGAGCTGGCCGCCGCTGCGACCCAGCGCGGGTTCTAGGACGCCGGTGCGCGGGATCTTTTTCGACGAGGACGCGGCTCGTGACGTCGAGCGGCAGCTGGCCGCCGACGGCTACGAGGTCGAGGTCGCCCGGGAGCGGTACGCCGGCGAGGACGACGACGAGGACCACCCCTGGGCGGTGCTGACCGATGCCCCGGCGATCGTGCTCGAGCTGCTCGTCGACCAGCACGACGGCTGGCTCGACGACGTCGTACCGGACGCTGCTCCGCCGCTGGTGCTGCCCCCGGCAGCGCTGCCTGACAGCCCGAAGCGGCTGCACCGAAACGAGTGAGGCCTACAGCGACATCGCCTGGGCTCGACGCTTGACCTCGGACCCACGGTTCTCGCGCAGCGCGTCGATCGGGCGCCCCGGGAGCGAGTCGTCCGCGGTGAACATCCACGCGAGGATCTCGCGGTCCTCGAAGTTGCCGTCGTGCAGCGTCGTGAGCAGTCCCGGGACGCCCTTGACGATGGCACCGTCCATGATGAGCTCGGCCGGGACCAGCTGTCCGAGGCCGGGAGCGGGCACCGCGGCGGCGAGCTGGTGCTCGCGGATGTACTGCCGGACCTTGCTCACGGTGACGCCCAGCTCAGCTGCCGCGCCCTTCCAGTCGAGCCAGTCGGTGATCAGCTCGGACAGGTCGACGTCGCCGGGAGCGGTGGAATCGGTCACGAGACCATGCTGCCAGCAAGGGCCGCGCTCCCGCGATTCCGGGTCCCGAGCAACTAAACTTCAGCACTGACCGGGACCTTCCCCACCGGTCGACGATGGAGGACGCTGTGGAGCGCAAGGACACGGGTCGTGCTGACGACCCGCTGATCGGGCGCGTTCTCGACGGCCGGTACCAGATCGGGGAGCAGGTCGCGAGCGGCGGCATGGCGACCGTCTACCAGGCCGAGGACCTGCGCCTGGAGCGGACCGTCGCGGTGAAGGTGATGCACGCCGGCCTCGTCGACGACCCCGAGTTCGTCGCCCGTTTCGAGCGCGAGGCGCGTTCCGCCGCCCGCTTGTCCCACCACAACGTCGTCTCCGTGTTCGACCAGGGTGCCGATCGCGGCACGCTCTTCCTGGTGATGGAGTACGTCCCGGGAATCACCCTGCGCGACGTGATCCGCCGCGAGGCCCCGATCGACGCCGGCCGAGCCCTGGCGCTGATCGAGCCGGTGCTGGCCGCGCTCGCCGCCGCGCACGCCGCCGGCATCATCCACCGGGACGTGAAGCCCGAGAACGTCCTGATCGCCGACGACGGCCGGGTCAAGGTCGCCGACTTCGGGCTGGCCCGCGCCGTCAACGCGGAGACGCAGCACACCGCGGCGGGCGGCGTCCTCATCGGCACGGTGTCCTACCTCTCCCCCGAGCTCGTCGTCGACGGCAGGGCCGACGCCCGCTCCGACGTGTACGCCGCCGGGGTGCTGATCTACGAGATGCTCACCGGGGTCAAGCCGCACCAGGCCGAGAACCCGATCCAGGTGGCTTACAAGCACGTGCACGAGGACATCCCGGCGCCGTCCCTGCGGGTGCCGGAGCTGCCGGCGTACGTCGACGCGCTGGTCGCGCGCGCGACCGCCCGCGACCGCGACCTCCGCCCCTCCGACGCGCGGGTGCTGCTGCACCAGGTACGTCGGGTGCGCCAGGCGCTGGACCACGGGATCGTCGACGATCCCGAGCTCGTGGCCGACCTGCTGCCGAGCTCGCGGCACCAGCCCGACAGCATCCCGACCGGGGTGATCCCGGTGGACCGCGCGGCGGTCCGGGCCCACGACGAGGTCTACGACCAGGCCGCCGACGCGGACTACGACGACTACACCGAACCGGTCGTGCGGACCGGGCCCGTGCGGACCGGGCCCGTGCGGACCGGGCCTCTGCCCACCGGATCGGTCCGGCCGCCTACACGGGACTCCGTTCCGCCGCCGCTCCCGCCGGAGGCGCGACGTCCGCTCGCCGAGGAGCCCGTCGTCCCGGGGCCGAAGCGCGACCGGTCGCGGCGCCGCGGCATGTGGGCGCTCGTCGCCGTCCTCGTCCTGGCACTGGCCGCTGGCGTCGGCGCGTGGCAGCTCGGCCGGTACACGACCGTGCCGTCGCTGGAAGGTCTGCAGGTCGCGGATGCGAAGACCAGGTTGGCCCGGGCCGACCTGAAGCTGCGGCTCGGGACCCCGGAGTACTCCACCGAGGTGGCGAAGGACTCCATCATCGGCACGAACCCGGATCCCGGGGACCGGATCGGCAAGGGCGACACCGTGACGGTCGTCGTGTCGCTGGGCCCCGAGCTCACCGCCGTCCCGACATTGAAGGGGAAGACCGTGGCCGAGGCGACCGCGATCCTCGAGGGCGTGAAGCTCGAGGTCGGCACCGTGACCCAGCGGTACGCAGAGACCATCCCCAAGGGACAGGTGATCCGGTCCAACCCCGCCGCCGGCGAGGACCAGCCGCTGGGCACGCTGATCGACCTGACCGTCAGCAAGGGCCGGGAGCCGGTGGCGATCCCGAACTACACGGGCAAGAAGGCGAAGACGGCCGAGAAGAAGCTCAAGGAGCTGGGCTTCCAGGTCCGCTTGACCGAGGACTTCAGCGACACCGTCAAGACCGGGGACGTCATCTCGCAGACCCCGAACTCGGGCAAGGGTTTCAAGAAGGACACGATCACGCTGGTCGTCTCCAAGGGCGTCGAGATGATCGAGATCCCGAAGGTGCGGCGCAAGAGCGCCACCGAGGCCCAGGCTCTGCTCGAGGGCCTCGGGTTCCGGGTCGAGGTCCGCCAGAGCGCGCTCTACCTCGGGTACAACGTGGTCGCCGGTTCGGACCCGGACGCCGGAACGCTGGCGCCCCACGGGAGCGTCGTCGTCCTGACGGTCATCTAGGACGACGGGCTCGCGCAGGGCGCCAGCGTCGTGTGCCGGGGCCCGAGGTTCAGAGGCTCGGGGCTCGGGACACGGGCCGGGCCGGGTCCGGGGCCGGCGGCCTCAGGCCCGGATCAGTCGACCAGGACGGGCACCGGCTCCTCGGCGACCTGGCCCCGCCTGATCACGAACGTGACCAGGAACAGCGTCACCACGAGCATGACCGTCGCCGCCTCGAAGGCCGCGTGCGCCCCGGACAGGAACACCGCGTGCGCGTGCTGCACACCGTCGAGGACTCCTGCGGGGTCGGCGTTGCGGGCCGCGTGACCGGAGACGGTCACCAAGCCTGCCAGCCCGAGGGCCGAGCCGACCTGCTGGGCGACGTTGACCAGTCCGGCCGCAGCGCCGGCCTCGTGCGGCTGGACACCGTGCAGGGCCGAGGACGTCAGCGGGACGAAGGCCAGGCCGTTGCCCAGACCGAGGAGCACGAGTGAGACGACCACGTCCCCGTACCCGCTGTGCACGTCGAGCTGGGTCAACCAGACCAACGAGGCCAGGCTGAGAACTCCACCGACGATCATCACGATCCGCTCACCGAGACGCTCGACGAGGAATCGGGAGCTCGACTGCGAGGCGAGGAACACGCCCGCAGTCATCGGCAGGAACGCGAGCCCGGCCTGGATCGGCGTGAACTCCAGGACGTCCTGCAGGTACTGGGTCAAGTAGAAGAACGCGCCCATCGCACCGGCGATCAGGAACATCCGAGCGAGCAGCGCCCCGCTGCGGACCCGGCTCGCGAACAAACCGAGCGGGGTGATCGGCTCGTCGGCGCGACGCTCGATCGCGATGAAGGCGACCACCAGGGCGACACCGCCGATGACCGACGTCAGGGTGACCACGCTGCTCCAACCGGCCGAGGCCGCGTGCACGAAGCCGTAGACCAGTCCGGAGACACCAGCGGTGGACGTCACCGCGCCGGCCAGGTCGAACCGGCCGCGGCGCCGCGGGGTGTGCGGGACCGAGAGCCACGCCGTGGTCGCGACGGCGATGCCGATCGGGACGTTCACGAGCATCACCCAGCGCCACGAGGCGAACTCGGTGAGGATGCCTCCGACCACGAGGCCGAAGGACACACCGCCGACCGAGACGGCCGTGTACAGACCGAGCGCTCGGGTGCGCTCCCGGCCCTCGGGGAACATCGTCGTCAGCAGGGACAGGGACGCGGGAGCGGCGAGCGCCGCGCCCAGGCCCTGGACCGCCCGGGAAACGACCAGGGCGGCTCCCGAGGTGGCGAACCCGCCGGCCAGGGAGGCGAGCGTGAAGATCGCGATCCCGACCAGGAAGGTGGGGCGCCGACCCAGCAGGTCGCCGGCACGCGCTCCCAGCAGGAGCAGTCCGCCGAAGGTCAGGCTGTAGGCGTTGAGGACCCAGGACAGCCCGGTGGCACTGAAGCCGAGCGCTTCCTGCATGTTCGGCAGGGCCACGTTGACGATGCTGAGGTCGAGCACGACCATCAGCTGGGCGATGAGGATGGTGGCCAGGACCAGACCACGCCGGTCACGGCTCGGGTTCTTGATGTGCTCGGTCTCGTCTGGTGCAGAGGTCGCCGGGTTCTCGGCGATAAGTTGTTCGGACACGGTGTGATCCGCCTTTGGGTGAAGGGTTGTTCAGCCGGTGGGCTGAGGTAATATATGGAGGGCGCCTCCACTTACTATACGGAGGGTGCCTCCGTTTATGCAAGGGACATGTGGAATGACTGATGCGACGCCCGCCGACGGCGCGCCCAAGCTTCGGGCCGATGCCGCGCGCAACCGAGCCAAGCTGGTCACCACTGCCCGGGACGTGTTCACCGCCGAGGGCGGCGAGGCTTCCCTCGAGCAGATCGCCAAGGCCGCCGGCGTCGGCATCGGCACGCTGTACCGACACTTCCCGACGCGTCTGGACCTCCTCGAGGCCGTCTACCGCGACGAGGTCGATCTCCTGCGGGAAGCCGCGGAGAAGGTGATCCCGAACCACTCCCCTGTCGAGGCGCTGGAGCTGTGGCTGGCAGCCTTCGTGGACTACGCCGCGACCAAGCGGCACATCTTCGCCGAGCTCGTCGAGGCCGTCGGGCGCGAGTCCGAGCTGATGACGCACTCGCGCGGAGTCATCTACGGCAACGCCGAGGTGCTCGTGACCCGTGCGCAGGAAGCAGGCGAGATCCGCTCGGACGTCACCTCACCCGACGTGCTGCGCCTCGTGGGTGGCTGCACGATGATGCCGAACTTCGACCGGGAGCAGACCGAGCGCATCCTGAAGATCGTCATGGATGGTCTGCGCGCGACGTAGCGGACCGGCCGGGCGTCTCGCGGGCCGAAATCAGTGTCCGGCTGGTGGACGCCCGCACTAGGGTCTGCCCCATGGTTGTGGTGATGGCCCCTGATGCCACTGACGAGCAGATCGCCCACGTCACGGAGCGCGTCGAGGGAGTCGGCGGGCAGGCATTCGTGTCCCGCGGGGTGGTCCGGACGATCATCGGACTGGTCGGCGACATCGAGTCGTTCCACGGCCTGAACCTGCGCAGCATGGCCGGCGTCGCCGCCGTGCACCGCATCTCCGATCCCTTCAAGCTGGTCAGTCGCCAGCACCACCCGGACCGCTCGACGGTCTGGGTCGGCCCTGCTGGCCACCAGGTGCCGATCGGTCCCGAGACCTTCACGTTCATCGCCGGCCCGTGCGCGGTCGAGACACCGACGCAGACGTTGGAGGCCGCCGAGATGGCCAAGGCCGCCGGCGCGACGCTGCTGCGCGGGGGCGCCTACAAGCCGCGGACGTCGCCGTACGCGTTCCAGGGTCTCGGAGTGAAGGGCCTGGAGATCCTGGCCGACGTCCGCGAGACGACCGGTCTGCCGATCGTGACCGAGGTCGTCGACGCCCGGGACGTGACGGTGGTCGCCGAGCACGCCGACATGCTCCAGATCGGCACCCGCAACATGGCCAACTTCGGGCTGCTCCAGGCAGTCGGTGACGCCGGCAAGCCCGTGCTGCTCAAGCGCGGCATGACCGCCACCATCGAGGAGTGGCTGATGGCGGCGGAGTACATCGCCCAGCGCGGAAACCTCGACGTCGTGCTCTGCGAGCGCGGCATCCGGACCTTCGAGCCGTCCACCCGGAACACCCTCGACATCTCGGCCGTCCCGGTGATCCAGGGCATCAGCCACCTGCCGATCATCGTCGACCCGTCGCACGCCGGCGGCCGCAAGGACCTGGTCGTGCCGCTGTCGAAGGCGGCCATCGGGGTCGGCGCCGACGGTGTGATCGTCGACGTGCACCCGGACCCGGAGACGGCGCTGTGCGACGGTCCGCAGGCGCTGCTCGGCAACGAGCTGCGCGCCCTGGCCCAGGCCGTGCGCCAGATCCCGCCGGTCGTCGGGCGCGTCGACGCCGGAGAACGGGTCCGACGCTGAAGCCCGGGCGGTGCGAGAGCCGCCCCGTCGACTTGTGCGTGACACCCCTCGGTCCAGATCCCCAAGGCCATAGTCGATTTTGAGCCTCCGAAGCTCAGAACCGTGGAGACCCGCTCGGGTTCTGGACCGGACGAGCTCAAAACTGAAAGTCATGGCTGGGTTCTGAGAGCTCGCGGGTCAGAACCGGGGTCAACGCCTGAGTTCGGCGCCTGAGTTCGGCGCCGGGGGCCAGCGCCGGGGGCCAGCGCCAGGGGCCAGCGCCGGGGCCCGGTCGGCTCGACGAGGCAGCAGGGGCCTGTCAGGCCTTGCGGAGCATCTCGGCGACGAGGAACGCGAGCTCCAGCGACTGCACGCGGTTCAGGCGCGGGTCGCACACCGACTCGTAGCGGTTGCCGAGATCCATCTCCGCGAGGTCCTCGAGCCCGCCGACGCACTCGGTGACGTCGTCACCGGTGAGCTCGACGTGGATGCCGCCCGGCCAGGTGCCCAGTGCCCGGTGCACGTCGAAGAAGCCCTGCACCTCGGCGGTGACGTCGGACAGGCTGCGGGTCTTGTAGCCCGACGAGGCCTCGTAGGTGTTGCCGTGCATCGGGTCGCAGACCCACGCGACCTGGACGCCCGCGGCCTCGACCTTCTCCACCAGCGGCGGCAGCAGGTCGCGGATCTTGCCCGCCCCCATCCGGGTGATGAACGTGAGTCGGCCGGCCGTGTTCTCCGGGTTGAGCTTGGCAGCCAGCGCGATGGCGTCGTCGGCGCTCGTCGTCGGACCGAGCTTCACGCCGATCGGGTTCTTGATCCTGCTGAGCAGCTCGACGTGTGCGCCGTCGAGCTGACGGGTGCGCTCTCCGATCCAGACGAAGTGGCCGGACACGTCGTAGGGCTGCTCGGTGCGGGAGTCGATGCGCGTCATCGCGTGCTCGTACTCCAGCACCAGCGCCTCGTGGCTCGAGTGCATCTCGACCCGGTGGAACTCGTCCGGGTCGGCGCCGATCGCCTTCATGAAGGTCAGCGCGCGGTCGATCTCGTTGGCGACGGCCTCGTAGCGGCTGCCCACGGCCGAGCCCTGCACGAAGTCGGTGTTCCAGGCGTGCACCTGGCGCAGGTCGGCGTAACCACCGGTGGTGAACGCACGCACGAGGTTCAGCGTCGAGGCCGACGAGTGGTAGACGTCGACGAGCCGCTGCGGGTCCGGGATCCGGGCCGCCTCGGTGAACTCGTAGCCGTTGACCGCGTCGCCCCGGTACGCCGGGAGGGTGACGGGTCCGATCCCGGGCAGGTCACGCGTCTCGAAGTCGCTCGAGCGCGGCTTGGCGTACTGACCGGCAAAGCGGCCGAGCTTCACCACCGGCACCGAAGCCGCGTAGGTCAGCACGACGGCCATCTGCAGGATCACGCGGAGCTTGTTCCGGATGATGTCGGCGGTGACCCCGTCGAAGGTCTCGGCGCAGTCGCCACCCTGGAGCAGGAACGCCTCACCCCTGCTGACCGCCGCGAGCTTGGCGGTCAGGTCGTCGCACTCCCCCGCGAAGACGAGCGGCGGAAAGGACCGCAGCTTGGCCACGGCGTCGTCGACCGCGGCGCTGTCCGGGTACGTCGGCTGCTGCGCCGCGCCGAGGGCGTGCAGCGCTGCGAGATCGGGGATCGAGGAATTCGGGTCCAGCACCCGCCAAGCCTACGTGGCCACGCGCGGCGGCTGGGAATAGGTGTCCGGACGGGGCCGTTCGCCCACCATGACTACCGCAGTGGTCGCTACCGGTTTCGGTGGACCCGAGAACCTGGCCCTGGTCGACGTCGACGTTCCGGCACCCGGCCCGGGCGAGGTCGCGATCTCCGTGCTCGCGTGCGGGGTGAACCCCGCCGACATCAAGTCCTACAACGGTGCGTTCGGCACGGACCCGAGCAAGCTCCCGCTGCGCCTGGGCTTCGAGGCTGCCGGAGTCGTCACGGCCGTCGGACCGGACGCGGACGGACCCGAGGGCCCGATCGCTGTGGGCGACGAGGTGATCGCGTTCCGCATCTCCGGCGCGTACGCCGGGGACGTCGTGGTCCCGGCCAGCGCCGTGATCCGCAAGCCCTCCCACTTGGACTGGCCGGAGGCGGCCGGACTGATGCTCACCGGGGCGACCGCCGTGCACCTGCTCACCGCGACCGCGGTCGGCGAGAACGACACCGTCCTGATCCACGGCGCCTCCGGAGGTGTCGGCCTGATGGCGGTCCAGCTGGCGGTTCTGCGTGGCGCCTCCGTCGTCGCGACCGCCAGCGAGAAGCGCCACGGCCTGCTTGAGGAGCTCGGGGCGGAACCGGTCGTCTACGGGCCGGGACTGGCCGACCGGGTGCGCGAGGTGGCTCCCGGGGGCATCGACGTCGCGCTGGACCTGGTGGGCACCGACGAGGCCCTGGAGACGTCGCTCGCACTCGTCGCCGACCGCGACCGGATCGCGACGATCGCCAACTTCGCCCAGGGACCGGCCGCCGGCATCAAGGTTCTCGGCGGCGGACCTGGAGCCGATCCGGGCGAGGAGATCCGGGCGAGCGCCCGGGTCCCGCTCGCCCGGCACGCCGGTGACGGATCGCTGAAGGTGCACCTCGGAGCGACGTTCGGCCTCGACGAGGTGGCCGAGGCGCACCGCCTGCTGAACGACGGCAGGGCCTACGGCAAGGTCGTCCTGCTGCCTTGACCCGGGCCGAGGGCCGCTACTCGAGCTTGCCGACGTCCTCGAACGTCGTGCTCTCCCCCTCGTGCTTGTTGATCGCGAAGTTCAGCAGCCAGAGCAGGACGCCGACGCCGAGCATGCCGGCGGCGATCTTGTACTGGATCATGTCCGCGTCCAGCCGGGCCCACGGACCGAGGAGGTACAGGCACGCGATCGCCCCGATCACCGGGACGACGGTCGGAGCCGTGAAGGCACCGTCGCGTCCGGGCTCGCGGCGGAGGATCAGGACCGAGACGTTCACGACCGCGAACACGGCGAGCAGCAGCAGCGCGGTCGTCCCGGACAACGCCGCCACCACGGTGTTCTCCGCCTCCAGGCGCACCACCACGATCAGCACGAGCGCCAGTGCCGTAGTGAAGACGATGGCGGTCCACGGCGAGCGCTGCTTCGGCAGCACCTTGCCGAGACCACGGGGAAGGACGCCCTGGTTCGCCATGCCGTAGACCAGGCGGCTCGCCATCAGCATGTTGATCAGCGCGGTGTTCGCGACGGCGAAGACCGTCATGAACGGGAAGATCTTGTCGATCGGCAGGTCCGGTGCGCCGACGCGCACGACGTCGAGCAGGATGCCCGCCTCCGGGTTCTTCGGCGTCGCGATCTCCCCCGCCGGGATCACCGCGACCACCGAGACCGCGACCAGCATGTAGATGATGACCGCGATCCCGAGGCCGGTGAACATCGCACGCGGGAAGATCCGGTGCGGGTCCTTCGTCTCCTCGACCATGTTGACCGAGTCCTCGAAGCCGACCATCGAGAAGAACGCGATCGCGGTCGCCACCGTGACGGCGGCGAACAGGCCCTTGTCGTCCGGGTTCTCGAACACCGTGATGCGGTCGAGGTCACCGTCGCCGCCGCCGATCGCGACGAAGCCGATGACGATGACGATCGCCAGCGCGGCCATCTCCACCAGGGTCAGGATCACGTTGAACTTCACGCTCTCGCCGACACCCCGCAGGTTGACCAGCGCCAGCACCACCATGAAGGCCAGCGCCACGACCAGCGTGGCACCGTCGCCGGTCGGGATCGCCGGGATGCCCTCCTCGAGGCCCACCAGCAGGTTGCTGGCCAGCAGGCCCGACGAGGTCGCCGCGCTCGTGATCCCCGAGCAGACCACGGTGAACGCGACCAGGAACGTCACGAAGTGCACGCCGAAGGCCTTGTGCGCGTACAGCGCCGCGCCCGCCGCCTGGGGGTACTTGCAGACCAGCTCCAGGTACGAGTACGCCGTCAGCGTCGCCACCGCGAAGGCCACCAGGAACGGAAGCCAGGCGACGCCGCCCACCTGGCCGGCCAGGCGACCGGTGACCGCGTACACGCCCGCGCCGAGGATGTCTCCGACGATGAAGAGCAGCAGCAGGCCCGGGCCCATCACCCTCTTGAGGTCGGGACTGGGGCCGTTGACGTCGGTCTCTTCGCGCTCGCTGAGGGCAGACATGGGCGTCTGGTACCCAGAAAGCGCCCTCCTCATGCGTCCTCAGCCGAAGAAGATCTCCGCCTCGGCGTACTCCTCGGGCGACACCAGCTTGAGCTCCGAGGTCCCCTCGCTCAGCGGCACCCGGACGATGTCGGTGCCGCGCAGCGCCATCATCGTCCCGAAGTCGCCGTCGTGGACCGCTCCGATCGCCTGCAGACCGAACCGGGTGGCCAGCCAGCGGTCGAACGCCGTGGGCGTACCGCCACGCTGGATGTGACCGAGCACGACGGCACGGGCCTCCTTGCCGGTGCGGGTCTCGATCTCGGCAGCCAGGCGCTCACCGATGCCGCCGAGCCGCACGTGCCCGAAGGCGTCCTTCTCCCCGGTCAGCAGGGTCATGCCGCTCCCGTCCTCGGCCTCGACCGGCACCGCTCCCTCGGAGACCACCATGATGACGGCGTACTTGGTCTCGAACCGAGCCTCGACGTACCGGCAGACCTCGTCGATGTCGAAGGGCCGCTCGGGGATGAGCACCACGTTGGCGCCGCCCGCGATCCCGGCGTGCAGGGCGATCCACCCGGCGTGCCGGCCCATCACCTCGACCACCAGCACCCGGTGGTGCGACTCCGCCGTGGTGTGCAACCGGTCGATGGCCTCGGAGGCGATGTTCACCGCGGTGTCGAAGCCGAAGGTGAAGTCGGTCCCGGAGAGGTCGTTGTCGATCGTCTTGGGGACACCGACGACCTTCACACCGAGCTCGTGCAGCTTCGTGGCCACACCCAGCGTGTCCTCGCCACCGATGGCGATCAACGCGTCCACCCCGGCGGCCGCCAGGTTCGCCTCGATCTGCTCGACACCACCCTCGATAGAGAACGGATTGGTGCGCGAGGACCCCAGGACGGTCCCGCCGCGCGGCAGGATGCCGCGCACCTGGTCGATCCCCAGCGCCATGGTCAGCCCCTCGAGCGGCCCCTTCCACCCGTCGCGGAAGCCGACGAACTCGTCGCCGTACTCCTTGACGCCCTTGCGTACGACGGCCCGGATCACGGCGTTCAGGCCCGGGCAGTCACCGCCTCCGGTGAGTACTCCGACGCGCATCCGCTGCCTCCACAATTGGAACGATCCAGTGAGTGCTCCCACCCTAGCCACGTTCGCTAGGGTCACGCCATGACCTTCTCGATCGTCGCGCGCTCGGCCGACGGGCAGTCCTGGGGCGTCGCCGTCGCCTCGAAGTTCCTCGCCGTGGGCAACGCGGTCCCGGCAGCGGTCGCCGGGGTCGGCGCGGTCGCCACCCAGGCCGAGGCGAACGTCGCGTTCAAGGGCATCGGCCTCTCCCTGCTCGACGAGGGAGCCACCGCCCAGGTCGCGCTGGACCGGATGCTCGAGGAGGACGACAAGCACAGCCACCGCCAGGTCGGGCTGGTCGACGTGGACGGTGGGGCCGCCACGCACACCGGGCACGACTGCTTCGACTGGGCCGGCGGGCTGACCGGCGAGGGCGTCGCGATCCAGGGCAACATCCTCACCGGCCCGGAGGTCGTGGAGGAGATGAAGGCCGCCTGGGACGCCTCGCCCGAGGATGCACCCCTGGCCCGACGACTGCTCGCCGCCCTCGCCGCCGGCGATGCCGCGGGCGGCGACAAGCGCGGTCGTCAGTCGGCCGCGCTGCTCGTGGTCAGCGAGGGAGCCGGGTACGGCGGCAACGACGACGTCGCGGTCGACCTGCGCGTCGACGACCACGCGTCCCCGATCACCGAGCTCACGCGGCTGCTCGCACTCAACGACCTGTACCTGACGGCCTCCACCGAGGAGGAGCGGATCACCGTCACCCCCGAGCTCGAGGCCGAGATCGCCGGGCTCGTCGCCGCCACCGGTCACCCCAGCCTGGCAGCCTGGGTGGGCACCGAGAACTACGAGATGCGGGTCGCCGAGGACGGCAGCTGGATCGACGCCCAGGTGCTGGAGGCCCTCCGAGCCGCCGGAACCGCCGGAACCGCCGGGGCCGCCGGATGACCGCCAGCAACGTCCTGGCCATCGACGCCGGGACGACGGGTGTCACGGCCGTGGTCGTGACCGCCGACGGCACGATCGCCGCCCGCGGCTACCAGGAGTTCGCCCAGCACTTCCCGCACCCCGGGTGGGTCGAGCACTCCCCGGAGGAGATCTGGCAGGCGACCATCGAGTCGACCCGCGCCGCGCTCAAGGCCTGGGACGGGACCCCCGCCGACCTGGCCGGCATCGGCATCACCAACCAGCGCGAGACCGTCCTGCTGTGGGACCGCGAGACCCTCGGGTCCCCGCGCCGGGCGATCGTCTGGCAGGACCGCCGCACGACCGACATCTGCGAGCGGCTCAAGACCGAGGGGCACGAGGACAGGGTCGCCGAGCTCACCGGTCTGCGGCTGGACCCCTACTTCTCCGGCACCAAGCTGGCCTGGCTCGCGGAGCACGAGCCGCACACCTGGGCGCTGGTCGAGTCTGGCCGGTACGCCGTCGGCACGGTCGACTCGTACTTGATCGCCCGGATGTCCCGCGGGACCTGGCACGTCACCGACGTCTCCAACGCCTCCCGCACGCTGCTCTTCGACCTCGAGCGCGGCGAGTGGTCCGAGGAGCTCTGCGCCCTGTTCGGCGTACCGCGGGACGCGCTGCCCGAGGTGGTCGACAGCTGGGGGGAGCTGGCCCGCACCGACCCGCGCAGCTTCCTCGACCTGGACCTGCCCATCGCCGGGATCGCGGGCGACCAGCAGTCGGCGCTGTTCGGCCAGACCTGCTTCGACGTCGGTGACTCCAAGTGCACCTACGGCACCGGCTCGTTCATCCTCACCAACACCGGGAGCACCGTCGAGCGCTCGGACGCCGGCCTGCTCTCGACCGCCGGGTGGCGGGCGCCTTCCGGGGAGATCACCTACGCCCTCGAGGGCGCGATCTTCGTGACCGGCGCCGCGGTGCAGTGGTTGCGCGACGGCCTCCAGATCGTCGGTACCGCAGCCGAGACGGCGGCGATCGCGGCGACCGTCGACTCCACCGACGGGGTCGTGTTCGTGCCCGCGCTCACCGGCCTGGGAGCCCCGCACTGGGACCCGCACGCCCGCGGCGCGATCCTCGGCCTGACCCGCGGCACCACCCGTGCGCACATCGTCCGGGCGACGCTGGAGGCGATCACCTACGAGGTCCGCGACGTGATCGACACGATGCCTGCACTGACCTCGGTCGCCGTGGACGGCGGCGCTGCGGCCAACGACCTGCTCTGCCAGCTGCAGGCCGACCTGCTCGGCGTCCCGGTGGAACGTCCGAAGATCGTCGAGACGACCGCGCTCGGCGCCGCCTTCATGGCCGGTCTCGGCACCGGCGTCTGGGACAGCACCGAGGACCTGCGCTCCAGCTGGCAGCTCGACCGCGTCTTCGAGCCGGACCCCGCCGCCGCGGACAAGACCGCCGCGGCGTACGCACTGTGGCTCAAGGCGGTCGAGCGCAGCAAGGGCTGGGCGTGACCGTTCACAACCTGCCGGGGAACTACAGCTAGCGCTCGAGCTTCTCCAGCTCGGCCCGCGTCTCGGCCAGGTTCTCCTCGGCGACCTCGAGGATCTCGCGTGCCTCAGCCACGGCGTCCTCGAGCTCGTCGACCTCCTCGTCGACCGCGTCCACGTCGTCCTCGAGCCCGGCGAGCCTGCGCCGGAGCTCGTCGATCTCGCCCTGCAGCTGCAACCGCCGCGCCTGGAGCTTCTCGTTACGGGAGACCAGGTGGTCGAGCTCCTCCTGCGCCTCAGCCACCCCGAGGACGGCATCCTCGACCTTCTCCTGAGCGGCCTCGAGACGCAGACCGTCGTCGGGGACGACGTGCAGCACCGGCGGCGCCGGTTCACCCGGTGCCTCGACCGCCGCGGCGCGGTACCCCAGCGCCTCCGGCACGGCGCACACGGCCGCGACGTCCAGCTCGGAGACACCGGTGGAGGAGAAGGCCGTGACGACCAAGCCGGAGCGCACGACGTCACCGGCGACCGGGTCGAGCAGGGCCGCGGTCAGCATCCCCTCGACCTGGTCGGCGACTGCCGGGGTCAGGCGCACGCCGTGCTCGCGGGACAGCTGGCCCGCGGTCGTGGTGAGGGCTGCGGTCAGCTGGCGTCGCTGCCGGGTCAACGTGCGCAGGCCGTCCCCGTCCAGCGACTCGGCGGCCGCACGCAGCGATGCCGCGAGCTCGAGGACCTGGTCGATCTGCTCGCTCTCCCGCCGGACCAGCACGTTGACCGCCCATGCCGCGAGCGAAGGCTTCCGCAGCGCCTTGATCCGAGCGCCGAGCGGCTTGTCGCCCGCAGCGGTCGCGGCTTTCGCCGCGCTGTCGCGCGACGCCGTGAAGTCGCCGACCGCTCCGGCGTACAGGCGGTCGGCGGCGGCAACCAGCTCGGGCTGCGCGTCCGGCTCAGCCGAGGGCATCGGCCAGCGCCTCCAGGGCGGCCACGCAGCTGGCGGCGCGGATCTGCGTCCGGTCGCCGTCCAGGGCGTGCCGGAGGACCTGAACACCCTTCGGGCCGGCCAGTGCGACGTACACGGTGCCGACCGGCTTGTCGTCCTGCTTCTCCGGCCCGGCGACGCCGGTCGTCGCCAGCACCCAGTCGGTCCCGAGCAGCTGCTGGGCTCCCCGAGCCATCTGCGAGGCGCAGTCGGCGGAGACCACCTGCGACGCGGTGACGCCGAGGACGTCACGCTTGACCCGGGTCGCGTAGGTGACCACTCCCCCGGCGAAGGTGGCCGAGGCGCCCGGCGTACCGCTGAGCAGGTCGGCCAGGCCACCACCGGTGAGCGACTCGGCGCAGCCGACGCTCTCGCCACGGGCGAGCAGCGCCCGGTGCACGGTGGCCGCCAGGCTCTGCGCGGGGGTGAGGTCGGCACTCATGGAGGCAAGGCTAGTCTGCACAGTCATGGCGCCCCCGACGCAGAGCATTCCTGCCATCGAGAGCTACGCCATCATCGGCGACCAGCACACCGTCGCCCTGGTCGGGATCGACGGGTCGATCGACTGGCTCTGCCTGCCGCGCTACGACTCCCCCTCCTGCTTCAGCGCCCTGCTGGGCGACGAGGACAGGTCCCGCTGGCAGATCGGGCCCGCGCCGGATGCCGGCGAGCACACCACCGAGCGCTCGTACGTCGAGGGCACCAACGTCCTGCAGACGACCTGGACGACGAGCTCCGGCACGGTGCGGGTCACCGACCTGATGCCCGTCCGGGACCGGCGGGCCGACGTGATCCGGCGGGTCGAGGGACTCGAGGGCACCGTCGACCTCTGCCACGAGCTGGTGATCCGCTTCGACTACGGCCGGATCCGACCCTGGGTGCGTCGCGCCGTGACCGACGGCGCAGAGGTGATCGTCGCCGTGGCCGGACCCGACAAGCTCGTCCTGGCCGGGCCACGCCTGCCGCACGCCGTGGACGGCCGGCACCAGGACACGTTCACCGTCACCGCCGGGGACACCCTCGACTTCACGCTGACCTGGATCCCGTCGCACCGCGACCTGCCCGAGCACGTCGACGTGGAAGCCGCGCTCGCCCGCACCGTCGAGCTCCAGCAGGAGTGGAGCGGTGGCGCCCCCGACGAGGGCCCGTTCACCGATGCCGTCCGGCGCAGCATGCTGACCCTTCTCGCACTGACCCACGAGGACACCGGGGGGATCATCGCCGCACCCACGACCTCGCTTCCCGAGGACTTCGGCGGGGTCCGCAACTGGGACTACCGCTACACCTGGCTGCGGGACGCGTCCCTCACCGTGGAGGCGATGATCGGTGGTCCCGGGGACGCGCGTCCGGAGACGGCAGGCCCGTGGCGCGACTGGCTGCTGCGCGCGATCGCCGGCGACCCCGAGGACCTCCAGATCATGTACACCGTCGACGGCGGTCGCCACATCCCCGAGCTCGAGCTCGACCACCTCGCCGGGTTCGCCGACTCCCGTCCGGTCCGGATCGGCAACGCCGCGGTGGACCAGCGCCAGGGCGACGTCGTCGGCGAGGTCCTGGCCGCTCTCGGCGCGGCGCGGGACCTGGGTCTCGCCGAGACCCGGGACAGCTGGAGCCTGCAGCGCACCCTGGTCAACGGTCTGGTCGACACCTGGCACCTGCCGGACCACGGCATCTGGGAGATCCGCGGCCCGCAGCGCAACTTCACCCACAGCCGGGTGATGATGTGGGTCGCCTTCGACCGGATGGTGCGGGGCGTCGAGGACCACGGACTGAGCGGACCGGTCGAGCTCTGGCGGGACGTGCGCGACACGATCCGCGCCGACGTCGAGACGAGGTGCTTCGACCCGGCCCGCGGGACCTTCACCCAGCACGACGACACCGACGAGGTGGACGCCTCGCTCCTGCTGCTGCCGGTCGTGGGGTTCCTCCCCGGCGACGACCCGCGGATCCTCGGCACCATCGCGGCAGTCGAGAACGACCTGCTCCGCGACGGCCTCCTGCTCCGCTACCGCACCGAGACCGGGGTCGACGGTCTCCCGGGCGACGAGCACCCGTTCCTGGCGTGCTCGTTCTGGCTGGTCTCCGCGTACGCGTTGGCCGGGCGGCACGACGACGCCACCGCGTTGATGACCCGGCTGGTCGGGCTGACCAACGACGTCGGTCTGCTGAGCGAGGAGTACGACGCCGGGAACGCCAGGATGGTCGGCAACTTCCCGCAGGCGTTCACCCACCTGACGCTGGTACAGGCAGCGCGGACACTTCGGCAGGAAATCGAGCGCACCGGGGCAATTGCTGCCGAATAGGTCTATACCATCGCGTCCGCGCGGCGAGCCCGGGTCGCGCTGGGCGCGGCAGTGACGCAGAATCTCCCTACCGGAACCGGCCGGGTCGACGTACGAAGGAGGACCGATGCGCGGACGCGAGACCACCCCCGCGGGGTCCGGTCCCGACCTCCGGTCCCAGGTCGGCGCCGAGCTCAGTGCCCAGATGCTCGCCCGGCTCGTCACCCCGGCACAGCCGGAGATCCCGGAGAGCGACCTGCACGGGACCTGGCGGCAACCGAAACCGCGGCGGATCTTCGGGCAGGCGCTGCTCGCGCTCGCCCTCGTCGGTGCCGGGGTCGGCCTCTTCCTGACGCTCTGGGTGCAGACCTTCGACGCACTCGCCGTCCTCGTCGCGTTCACGAACATCGCCCTGATGACCTACACCGCGCTGTCGGTCTCGACGCCGACCACGGTCACCCTCGACGGCCCGGTCGTCTCGGTGCGTCGCGGTCGGGAGACCGACGACTTCGACCTCACCGGCCCGGTCCGCCGGATCATCGAGACCGGACGCACGAACCGCCCGAACTGGCGCGTGCGCCTGGAGACCGCCGACGGCAAGGTCGTCGAGCTCGGGCCCACGCAGATCGATCCGGTGCTGATGCACGCCGCGATCACCCGCTACCGGGCACCTCGGGTGCCGCAGCAGCGCACCGGCGACTGACCGCCCGGGGCTCAGGCCGGGCTCGGGCCGGGCTTGGGGCTCAGGCGTCAGCCGGGGCAGCAGCACCGCGACGGTGCCGCACGACGTCGCGCGCGAACTCGTAGCCCGAGGTCATCGTCAGCACGACGGCCACGACCAGCAGCACCACCGCGGTCCACCAGACGACGTCACCGGGGACGTCCCAACCGCCGCTGAGGTAGTGGAACGGCGCCACCAACCCACCGAGCGCCAGCGCCTGCGCCATCGTCTTGACCTTGCCCGACTGGCTGGCCGGCATCACGACCTGCTTCGCGATGGAGAGCCGGGCGAGCGTGACGCCCCACTCGCGCAGCAGCACCGGGACCGTCACCCACCACAGGACCGGGTAGATGATCGAGAGGCCGATGAACGCCATCCCGGTGATCGCCTTGTCCGCGATCGGGTCGGCGATCTTGCCGAAGTTGGTGATCAGGTTGTGCTTGCGGGCCAGGTCACCGTCGATCTTGTCGGTGATCATCGCGACGGCGAACAGCGCGTAGGCGATCCAGCGCCACCCGTTGTCCTCACCGCCGTCGTGGAGCAGGGCGATCCCGAAGAACGGCGTGATGACGATGCGCAGGGTGGTCAGGGCGTTGGGCACGTTCCAGTTGCTCGGCTTGTGCTCGCTCATCGCTCCCCTCCCTGCTCCTGCCGGCTCGGTGCTCACTCAGAGAGCCTCGGCGACCAGGTCGACGCCCTCGGTGGCCACGACCCTCGCCCTGATCATGTCACCCACGGCCACGGCACCCGACAGGCCGGTCAACGTCGTCGACCCGTCGACCTCGGGACCCTGGCACGCGGCCCGGCCCTCGGCGGTCCCCGGACCCTCGAGCCCGAGTGCCTCGACCAGCACCACGACCTCCTCGCCGATGCGCTCCTCGGCGCGCTGGGCGGTCAGGTCCTCGGCCAGCGCGGTGAGGTGCTCGAGCCGCTCGGCGATGACCTCCTCGTCGAGCTTGCCGTCGTACGTCTCCGCCTCGGTGCCGTCCTCGTCGGAGTAGCCGAAGACACCGATGGCGTCCAGCCTGGCCTCGGAGACGAAGTCGCTCAGCGTCGCGAAGTCCTCGTCGGTCTCGCCGGGGAACCCGACGATGAAGTTGGAGCGCACACCCGCGGCCGGCGCCTGGCGTCGTACGTCAGCGAGGAGCGTCAGGAAGGACTCCGGGTCACCGAAGCGACGCATCGAGCGCAGCACCGTCGGCGAGGCGTGCTGGAAGGACAGGTCGAAGTAGTCGGCCACCCCCGGCGTCGTGGCGATCGCGGAGACCAGGCCCGGACGCGTCTCGGCCGGCTGCAGGTAGGACACCCGCACCCGCTCGACGCCGTCGACGGCAACCAGCTCGGGCAGCATCGTCTCCAGCAGCCGGATGTCGCCGAGGTCCTTGCCGTAGGACGTGGAGTTCTCCGAGACCAGGAACAGCTCCTTGACGCCCTGCTCCCCCAGCCAGCGCGCCTCGGCGAGGACGTCGGAGGGACGGCGGGAGACGAACGAGCCGCGGAAGCTCGGGATCGCGCAGAAAGCGCACCGGCGGTCGCAGCCCGAGGCCAGCTTGAGCGGCGCCATCGGTCCGCCGTCGAGGCGGCGGCGTACGGCGCGGGGCCCGGTCGACGGCGCTCCCGCACCGATGTCCGCGAGGTCCTCGGGCACCTGCGCGGCGACCTCGAAGGAGTGGCCCGGGACGACGACGTCGACGTCGATCCGCTGGGTGGGCGAGATCGGCAGCAGCTTGCGCCGGTCCGACGGCGTGTGCGCGTGCTGCTTGTCACCTGCCAGGATCGAGCGCAGCCGCGCGGCGATATCGGGGTAGTCGTCGAACCCCAGGACGGCATCCGCCTCGGGCAACGACTCGGCGAGCTCGCTGCCGTACCGCTCGGAGAGGCAGCCGACGGCCACCACCGCCTTCGCCGAGCCGGCGTCCTTGAGGTCTGCCGCGGCGAGCAGCGTGTCGACCGAGTCCTTCTTGGCGGCCTCGACGAAGCCGCAGGTGTTGACCACGACCGTCTCGGCGTCGGCCGGGTCCTCGACCAGCAGGAAGCCGCCGGCCTCGAGCTGGCCGGCCAGCTCCTCGGAGTCCACCTCGTTGCGGGCGCACCCGAGAGTGACGAGCGCGACGGTGTGGCCGGGAGCGGAGGGTGAAGTCATGTCGGGGCCGATTATGCCGGTCGGACCGCCCCCAGAGCGAACCGGACGACGCGCCTCAGCGGTGGCCGAAGGTCTTCGAACCCTTGGCCCCTGCGGTGCCCACGACGCCCTGGGTCTTGCCCTTGATGATCACCTCGATGGCGCCGGCGTTGTCGGCCACCACCTTGAACGGCGCCAGGCCGACGATCTTGCGGGTCTTTCCCTGGGCCAGGTCGCCGGACCAGAGCACGTGCCCGTCCCGGTCCTTGACCGCGACGTGGCTCGGCGCAAACGCCGCGCGGACCGTGATCCCGGAGGTCTTCATCTTCGGCGACGTGATCGGCGTCTGGTTGCCGGCGAGACCGGCGGAATGGCTGGTCTCCGGCGCCGCGTTCAGCTCCTCCGGATCGCCCGCGAAGATCCGCGCCAGGCCCCAGACCATCGTCAGGCAGAGCACGGACCCGATCAGCAGGCTCCACCGCGGGCTTCCCAGGGTGGCCCGCATGCCGCCGGACAGCCCTGTGGAGAGCTCGGCCTCGAAGACGCGGCGCGCGTTGATCGGCGCCTGGGCGTAGCGCTCGTCGTAGATGGCGAGCAGCGGATCCAGGGTCAGGCCCAGGGCGCGCGAGATCGCGGTGAGGTGGCCGCGGGCGTAGAAGTCGCCGCCACACGGGTCGAAGTCGTCGCGCTCGATGGCCTCGAGCACGTGGGGGCGGATCCGCGTGCGTTGACTGAGCTCCTCGATGCTCATGTCCAGGCACTCGCGCGCGTGCGCGACCTTCGCGCCGATCAACGGCTCGAGCACCGGCGGACGGCGGTCGGCGAGGTCGTCGATCACGATCTCCGGCGGGAGCTCGTCCCAGGACGGCGGGTTCTCCACAGCGGCCAGGACCACCGGCTCGGTGTGCTCGACGTCGTCGGGGAGCACCGCGTCCTCATCCTGGTACGTGCGCGCCTCGGGGTCCTCGACCGGTTCCGGGTCGAGCCGGACGTCGACGCGGTTCGGCTCGGCGACCGCGCGCAGCGGCAGGACCGGCTCGGGCAGCGCAGGCTCGGGCAGGACGGGCTCGGGCAGGACGGGCTCGACCTCAACCACCGGGTCGAGCAGGACCGCTCCCGCCACGACCTCGTGCACCTCGTCGTCGAAGGCGGTCTCGTCGAACGCCTGCGGCGACGGGACCCAGTCGTCCTCGTCCGGGATCGGGAGACCCTCGTCGTTGTAGCTGGTCGGCGCCTGGGAGGCGGCAGGGTGCGACGGCGCACGGCCGTGCAGGTGCACGATCTCCACGCGTCCGTCCGCGAGGTCGACGAGCTCGGCAGCCAGGTCGACGCTGTCGCTCAGCGTGGTCATCCCGAGCGGCACGCTCAACGAGGCGCCGTAGAAGTACTTGTTCCAGCGCAGGTGCAGCTCGGCGAGCGTGCCGAGGCGGCGCAGCACCCGGGAACGGTCGCGCGGCACGATCACCAGGCGGCCGTCGGTCCACCGCGAGCGCGGGGGCTCGACGACGACCTGGCGCACGGACTCCCACGGGAGGCCCCGCCAGGTCAGGCCGACGCGGAGCCGGATGCCCTGGCCGTCGGCGACGAGCACCGGCGTGCGCGCGGAGGCGAGCGCCGGCAGGTTCATCGCGGCGACCGCCAGCAGCAGCAGGCCGACCAGCACCTCGAACGTCGACCCGGCACGGATCAGGTAGGCGACGCCGAACAGGACGGCGGCGCCACCGACGGCACCGCTGAGCACGACGTTGCGACGGATCGCCACCACGTCCTGCTCGTCCTCGTCCTGCTCCACGACGGGTCCGTCGTACTGCTCCTGGCTCACAGCTCCCCCTGCAGTGACGCGATGACGTCGTCGAGGTCATCGGGCTTGATCATGACGTCGCGCGCCTTCGAACCCTCGCTCGGGCCGACGATCCCGCGACTCTCCAGGATGTCCATCAGGCGCCCGGCCTTGGCGAACCCGACGCGGAGCTTGCGCTGCAGCATCGAGGTCGAGCCGAACTGGGTGGAGACGACCAGCTCGATCGCCTGGATCACCAGGTCGAGGTCGTCACCGATGTCGTCGTCGAGCTCGCGCTTGGACGCCGCCGGGGCGGTGACGTCGTCGCGGTAGGTCGGCTCGAGCTGCTCCTTGCACTTCTTCACGACCTGGTGGATCTCGGCCTCGGTGACCCAGCTGCCCTGCACCCGGATCGCCTTGGAGGCTCCCATCGGCAGGAACAGCCCGTCACCCTGGCCTACCAGCTTCTCCGCCCCCGGCTGGTCGAGGATGACCCGGGAGTCGGCGAGGCTGGAGGTCGCGAACGCGAGCCGCGAGGGCACGTTGGCCTTGATCAGGCCGGTGACCACGTCGACCGACGGGCGCTGGGTGGCCAGCACCAGGTGGATGCCGGCCGCACGGGCGAGCTGGGTGATCCGGACGATCGCGTCCTCGACGTCGCGGGGCGCGACCATCATCAGGTCGGCGAGCTCGTCGACGATCACCAGCAGGTACGGGTACGGCGCGAGCTGGCGCTCGCTGCCCGCGGGCACCTGCACCTTGCCGGCCCGGACGGCCTTGTTGAAGTCGTCGATGTGCCGGAAGCCGAAGTTCGCCAGGTCGTCGTACCGCATGTCCATCTCGCGGACGACCCACTGGAGAGCCTCGGAGGCCTTCTTCGGGTTCGTGATGATCGGCGTGATCAGGTGCGGGACGCCCTCGTAGGCGTTCAGCTCCACGCGCTTCGGGTCGACCATGATCATCCGGACCTCATCAGGCGTGGCCCGCATCAGGATCGAGGTGATCATCGAGTTGATGAAGGACGACTTTCCCGAACCGGTGGCACCGGCCACCAGCAGGTGCGGCATCTTCGCCAGGTTGGCGACCACGAAGCCGCCCTCCACGTCCTTGCCGAGCCCGGCGACCATCGGGTGGTGGTCGTTGCGGGCGCTGTTGGACCGGAGCACGTCACCGAGGGAGACGATCTCCTTGTCGGTGTTCGGGATCTCGATGCCGACGGCGGACTTGCCCGGGATCGGCGAGAGGATCCGGATGTCGGCCGAGGCCACCGCGTAGGCGATGTTCTTCTGGATGTTGATGATCTTCTCGACCTTGACCGCGGGGCCGAGCTCGACGACGTACCGGGTGACCGTCGGACCGCGGGTGTAGCCGGTGACGGACGCGTCGATGTCGAACTCCTCGAAGACCGCGGTGAGACGCTCCACGACGGCGTCCGAGGCGGGCGTCCGGGCCTTGTGCGCGCTGCCCGGCTTGAGGATGTCGCTCTCGGGCAGCGTGTAGGTGATGTCGCCGGACAGGCTGAGCTGCTCGACGCGCACCGGCAACGGCGTGTGCGGCGGGGGCTCGAGGTCGACCTTGGCGTCGGACTCGGCGGCAGCGGCGTCGAAGTCGAAGACGTCCACACCCGCGTCGTCGCCCTTCTTGCCCCGGCGTTTCTTGACCTCGCGGTCCTCCAGGACCGGGCTGTCGTAGGCGACGTCGCCCATGTCCGGGTCGATGCCGTCGTCGATCAGCGCCTTGCGGCTGCGGCGCTTCTTCGGCTCTGGCTCCGGTTCGGGCTCGACGTACCGGCCCAGCGCCTTGTCGCGCATCGTGCGCAGGCGTGTCGGCACCTGGTAGAGCGGCGTGGCGGTGACCACGAGCAGACCGAAGAACGACAGCAGTGCGAGCAGCGGCACGACGACGTACGGCGTGCTCAGCAGGTCGGTGAGCAGCTTGGCGACCACGAACCCCAGGGCGCCACCGGCGTCCTGGATGTCGGTGGTGTCGCCGAGCTTGGGCTCGGGCGATCCGTTGGCGATCTGCACGATGCCGAGGACGCCGAAGAGCAGGGCCGCCCATCCGACGACCTGGCGACCGGCGGGGCCGTTGGCCTCCGGGTCGCGCATGTTGCGCCAGGCGATGTAGACGAGCATCAGCGGCACGAAGTACGCCAGCAGGCCCACCGAGCCGGCCACCGCGGCGCGCACGCCGCCGAAGACCTGGCCGGGCAGCTGCCACCAGACCGCGGCGGCCACGACGACCGCGAACGCCATCAGGAACAGGCCGGCACCGTCGCGGCGCTGCTCGGGCTCGAGGTCCCGGGCGCCCTGGCCGATCCTGCGGGCGCCGGAGCCGACACCTCCCGCCACGCCCAACCAGACGGCGGCCACGCCGCGTCCGAGCGCACCGAAGGTACGCGAAACGGGACCAGGACCGTTGCGGACTGCTCGCGGGGCCGGTCGCTTCTTCTTCGAAGCGGCGGGCTTCCGTGCAGCAGGCTTGCGCTTGCCCTGGCTACCGGACGGCCGGGAACGCGTCGTAGAAGCACCCTTTGCAGTGCTCCTGCTACGCGACGCCGGCGGGGAAGACGTACGGGTCGCCATGGTCGCAATGTACTCGTCAGCCCCACCATTCACATGCGTCACACGCCGCGTGTTGCCCGGCACGTCGTCGGCGTGGTTCCGGGAGGTGGAATCATGCGGGCATGACCGCGGCCCCGACCCTGCTGCGCCGGCCCGCGCCGAACGGCGCCGCGAGCTGGCTGACCTGGTCGACCCCGCCGGTGGTCGCCTGGGTCGCCGCGACGTTGCTGACCTGGGCGGTCGCCCGCGCCACGGACGTCGCGTACTGGTCGGCAGCTGGCCGGGAGCGCTGGGACTCCACCCACTACCTGTCCATCTCGCGCTCCGGCTACGAGATGTTCAACTGCTGGGACCGGGCGGGCTACAAGGACGCCGGGTTCCCCGACGTGATCTGCGGGAACGTGGCGTGGTTCCCCGGTTACCCGATGGTGGTCCGGATCTTCTCCGCGACCGGACTGTCGTACGACGCCGCGGGGATCCTGGTCTCCGAGCTGGCCCTGCTCGGCATGTTCTTCGCGCTCTGGTGGCTGCTCGGCTCCCGGCTCACCTGGTCCACCGGCCTCACGATGGCGCTCGGGGTGGTCTTCGCAGGCGGGATCTACTTCCACGCCGTCTTCCCGATCGCGCTCGGCACCTTCGCGCTGCTGGTCGCGGTGATCGGGGTCAAGCGCGGGTCCTGGCTGCTTGCCGGGTCAGCCGGCTTCGTCGCCGCGTCCTGCCACCTCGTCGGCGCCGTGGTCGTCGGGATGCTCGTCCTCAGCGTGTTCTTCGCCTGGCAGTCCGACCCCGTACGCCGGCGCGTCGCCAAGGCGCTCGGCTCCGCCGCGCTCGCGGCGAGCGGCGTGCTCTGGGCCACGTGGGTGATGTGGACGGCAACCGGGCACTGGGACGCCTACGAGCAGATCAACCGGTCCAGCTACGGACAGGGCGGCCTGCGCAACCCCTTCACCGAGTTCGACGACGCCCGGAAGTTCGACTTCACCTTCCCGATCACGCCGGGCAACGACTCGTGGCTGGCCGCGCACAGCACCGGCGCCAACCACTGGCAGCTCTGGTTCAACCTGGCGTTTGTGGTCCTGGTCGTCGCGTGGACCGGATGGCAGCTGGTACGCGACCGCCGGCTCGAGGTCGAGCAGTGGGCCGCGGTGCTGCTGCTCGGCGCGATCTTCCTGATGCCGTTCCTCGCCGGCGCGCAGATGTCCTGGTACCGCAACCACGCCCAGATGTTCGTCGGGCTGGTGCTGCTGAAGAACCTGCATCCCGCGGTCAAGCTGCCGGTGCTCGCACTTTTCGCCGTCCAGTACGTCTACCTCGGCGGGATGTTCTTCTCCAACGTGCTCGTCTAGCGCGCGGCGAGATCTCCGAGCCGCGCCAGGTCGCCGGCCATCGCCGCGGCCCGGTCCAGGTGCGTGGGCATCAGGCGCACCACAGCTGCCTCCAGCAGGCGAGGCATCTTCTCGATCTGGTAGGTCTCGGTGATCCGGGTCCCCTCGGGGACCGCCTCGAGCTCGAAGCTCCACCGGGTCGCGTCCCCCGCGAGCCCGCCGTTCGTCGTCCACGCGAACCGGACGCCGGGCACCGACTCGACGACCGTGCACGGCCGCGACCACCGGATCCAGCGCAGCCGGTTGGTGCCCTTGAAGGCGTTGCCCGCCGTCGGGCCGTCGCCCTGGACCCACCGGGCCCCGGTGGCCTCGTGGCTCCACTCCCCCACCCGGGTGACATCCGTGAGCACGGCCCAGACCGCCTCCGGCGGTGCCGGTACGACGACGCTCACCGTCTTCGAGCGCGGCAGCCGGCGGTCGGTCACCTCAGCCCTCGATCGGACCGAGGAGGGTGTCCTCGTTCTCGCGGATCTCGGCCTCGAGTGCTTCGGCGAAGTCGTCGGTCACCGTGGACTTCGCCGGCTTCGGCGCGATCGACCCCCAGGCCTTGTCGATGGCGGCCGAGACGTCGATGACCCGGGCCTCCTCGATGTGCGGCTTGCTGGTCTCCCGTGCGACGTACTTGGCGACGAAGCGCTTGAGCTCGCCCTCGATGTTGACCACGCGCTGCATGATCGTCGCGCGGATGCCCTCGGCCTGGACCTTGACCTCGATCTCGGAGCTGCGCGGCGGGTCGATCGTGATGAAGATCTTCACGCCCTCGACGGCCTGCGCGGTGAGGGTCAGCGGCACCAGGAGCTCGGCGTGGAAGGTGTGCGTCTCGACCTGAAGGTTGACCTCGAAGGTGAGGCTGACGGGGAGCTCGACCCGGTAGGAGATCTGCGCACCCTCGATCCGGTGCGCGCTGGCGGCGCCGATCTCGCCGTACGCCCGGACCTTGGCGATCTTGCCCGGCCCGACGCCCATCGGACCGAAGTCGATCGGCTGCCCGGCGATGTTGTTCACCGCCCCGAGGATCCGGTCCTCGCTGACGGCCTCGGCGAAGAAGTCGAGACCCCACTGCTGGTAACTGACGAACTCGGTCTCGGACGGGACAGGCATCGGCTCAGGCCTCCAGGACGACCGGGATGATCATCGGGCGGCGGCGGTGCTTGCCGGAGACCCAACGACCCACCACCCGCCGGATGCTCTGCTGGAGCTGGTAGGTGTCCGTGACGCCCTCGTTGACGGCCTTGTCGATCGCGTCGGTGATCGGTCCCTTGATCTGGTTGAACACCTCGTCATCCTCGGCGAAGCCGCGGGCATGGATGTCGGGGCCGCTGACCACCTTGCCGGTCTGGGAGTCGATCACCACGATCACGGAGATGAAGCCCTCCTCGCCGAGGATCCGGCGGTCCTTGAGGTCGCTCTCGGTGATGTCGCCGACCGAGCTCCCGTCGACGAAGACGTACCCGCAGTCGACCTTGCCGGTGATCGAGGCCTGGCCGTCGACGAGGTCGACCACGACACCGTCGGTGGCCACCACGACGTTGTCCGCGGGGACGCCGGTCAGCTTGGCCAGCTCGGCGTTCGCGTACATGTGCCGGATCTCGCCGTGCACCGGCATCACGTTGCGCGGCTTGACGATGTTGTAGCAGTAGAGCAGCTCGCCCGCGCTGGCGTGGCCGGAGACGTGCACCAACGCGTTGCCCTTGTGCACGACGTTCGCGCCGAGCGCGGTGAGGCCGTTGATCACCCGGTAGACCGAGTTCTCGTTGCCCGGGATCAGCGAGGAGGCCAGGACGACGCAGTCCCCCTCCTCGATCGTCACGAAGTTGTGGTTGCGCTGGGCGATCCGGCTCAGCGCCGACATCGGCTCGCCCTGCGACCCGGTCGAGATCATCACGACCATGCCCGCCGGCAGGTTGGCCAGCTCCTTGGGGTCGACCAGCAGGTCCGGCGGGACGTTGAGGTAGCCCAGGTCGCGGGCGATCCCCATGTTGCGGACCATCGAGCGTCCGACGTACGCGACCTTGCGGCCGTGCTCGTGCGCGGCGTCGAGGATCTGCTGGACGCGGTGCACGTGCGAGGCGAAGCACGCGACGATGATCCGCTGGTCCTTGCTGGTGTGGAAGACCCGGTCGAGCACCGGGGTGATGTTCTTCTCCGAGGTCGTGAACCCCGGCACCTCGGCGTTGGTGGAATCGGTGAGGAACAGGTCGACCCCGGCCTCGCCCAGCCGTGCGAACGCCCGCAGGTCGGTGATCCGACCGTCGAGCGGCAGCTGGTCCATCTTGAAGTCACCGGTGTGCAGCACGACGCCGGCACCGGTCTTGATCGCCACCGCGAGCGCGTCCGGGATCGAGTGGTTGACGGCGACGAACTCGAGCTCGAACGGACCGAACGAGATCGTCTCGCCCTCCGCGACGATGTGCCGGACCGTGTCGGAGATGCGGTGCTCGCGCAGCTTGGAGTCCAGCAGCGCCAGGGTGAGCTGCGAACCCACCAGCGGGATGTCGTGGCGCTCGCGGAGCAGGTACGGCGTCGCGCCGATGTGGTCCTCGTGGCCGTGCGTGAGCACCAGCGCGTCGACCGCGTCGAGGCGGTCCCGGATGGCGTCGAAGTCCGGGAGGATCAGGTCCACGCCCGGGTGGTTCTCCTCCGGGAAGAGCACGCCGCAGTCGACGATCAGCAGCCGGCCGCCGTACTCGAAGACGGTCATGTTGCGACCGACCTCGCCGAGGCCGCCGAGTGCGATGACCCGCAGGCCTCCCTTCGCCAGGGCGGACGGTTCGGACAGCTCGGGGTGCGCGTGGCTCATCAGCTACCCGCTCAGTTCGACTCGGCGGTCGGCAGCAGGTGGGCCGAGGCGAGGGCTTCGTGCACCAGGCCGACGAGCTCGTCGTCCGCCTCGACCAAGGGCAGCCGCACGACCCGGTTCGAGGTGACCCCCATCAGCTCCAGAGCCGCCTTCGCGGTCATCACGCCCGGCGCGTGGTTCATGATCGCGTCGACGACGGGCAGCAGGTCGGTGTAGACACCCAGCGCGCGCTCGAGGTCGCCCGCGTCGACGGCCGCGACCATCTCGGCGTACTGGTTGCCGGCGACGTGGCTGACGACCGAGACCAGGCCGGCCGCCCCGTGCGTCAACCAGCCGAGGTTCTGGACGTCGTCGCCGGAGTAGAACGACAGGCCCGTCTCGGCCATGATCGAGACCCCACGGAACAGGTCACCGACGGCGTCCTTGACCGCGACGAACTTCGCGTTGCTGGCGACCCGCGCAAAGGTCTCCGGGGCGATCGTGACCCCGGTGCGGCCCGGGATGTCGTAGAGCATGATCGGCAGGTCGCTGGCGTCGGCCACGGCCTCGAAGTGCGCCGCGATGCCCGCCTGGGTGGGCTTGTTGTAGTACGGCGAGACGAGCAGCACGCCGTCCGCCCCGGCCTTCGCCGCCTGCTCGTTGAGCTCGACCGAGTGCTCGGTGTGGTTCGTGCCGACGCCTGCGATCACGGTGGCGCGGTCGCCGACCGCGTCGATCACCGCGCGCAGGATCTCGCCGTCCTCGGAGACCGAGGTGGTCGGGGCCTCACCGGTGGTACCGCTGACGACGATGCCGTCGTTGCCGTTGTTCACCAGGTGGTCCGCCACCTTCGCGACGCCGTCGAGATCGACCGATCCGTCGTCGTTGAAAGGTGTCACCATCGCGGTGAGCACCCGGCCGAAGGGGGCTGCAGGCAGGCTCATGGGGTCAAGGCTAGTCGCCCTGGAGCCGTCGGCGCCTCAGGGTTGTGCCGCGGCGGCCAGCCTCCCCGGATCGGCGGCCTTCCCGGAGTACCTTCGCCCGGGTGAGAACCTCCGCTGCGCCCGCCCCCCGCTCCCTCCGCCTGCTGTCCGCGGGCATCGCCGCGGTGCTGACCGCCGGCGTGCTGGCAGGGTGCGGGAAGGGCGACGATCCGGAGCCAGTCACAGCGCCGGAGCCGACCGCCCCTGCCCTCACCCCGAGCGCCACGCCGACCCCGTCGCCCACTCCCCTCAGCTCGCCGACCGCCAGCGCGAAGCCCACCAAGAAGCCCACGAAGAAGCCCACCCGCGGCAGCGGTGACGCCGACGGCGACGACGAGCCGGCAGCGGCCGGCGGCGGCGTCTGCGCCGAGCTCAGCGAGGCCGAGGTCGGCGCGGTGCTCGGCAACACCGTCACCGGTGCGGCGATCCCCGGCGGCGGCTGCGCCTTCGCTCCGAAGAAGCCCCGGCCCCCGGCCGCGAACTTCATCGACCACCCGTACGCCGACATGTCCGGTGGCATGACCGGCGCGAAGGAGAACGCGACCTCCGCGGTCGAGGGCGAGCCCGAGGATCTCGCCGGCATCGGCGACGCTGCGTTCGTCGTCACCGGGACCTCCTTCGGCGGCGACCAGCTCCAGGGCGCCGGCGCGGTGCGCATCGGTGACCGGCTGATCAGCGTGGAGCTCGCGCAGAGCGCGGGCCTCACTCGCGGCCGGGTGCGCTCGCTGGTGGTCAGCCTGCTCCGGCTCGCGGTGGCCGAGAGCTCCTGACCGAACAGGCGAAAACCCTACTTATCGGCGAAGCCGCCGACTGGCTACGTTGCCACCATGCGAACCCAGGTGTCCCTGCCCCGTCTGCTCTCCACGGCTGCGCTGATCGGCGCGCTCGCCACCGTGTCGGCGTGCGGCTCCGACGACGGCGACAAGGGGTCGGACTCCTCGAGCACCGACGGGACCACGGCACCCACGGGCGACGATGAGACCGACACCGCCTCGGGCGGTCTCATCGATGTCTGCACCGAGATCACCGCGGACGAGGCCGGTGCCATCGTCGGCGGCACGGTGACCCACGAGGACGTCCCGGGAGGAGGCTGCAACTTCGCCCAGGACGACCCGCGAAAACCCAGCGTGAGCTTCACCGCCACCGCGTACGACGATGCGAACGGCGGCTTCGAAGCGGCGATCACCGGCGTCTCGGGCGTGCTCCAGGGTGACGGCGGCGGCCCGGTCGACGGCGTGGGCGAGGAGGCCTACGTCAAGACCGGCACCACCGGCGGCGAGAACCAGCAGGGCGGCGGACTCGTGCGCGTGGGCGGCACCCTGGTCCAGGTGACCTACCTCCAGGGCGACGGCCAGTCGGCCGACGTCGTGAAGGAGAAGGTCGTCGCGGCCCTGACCCTGGCGGCCGGGAAAATCTGAGGCTCGGGCGCACCCCGCCGCACTAGCCTGCTCGCATGAGCAGTCCCGTCCTGAGCACCGTCGTCCTGCCCTACCAGCGTTGGAGGGAAGGCGCCCGGGACTCCTGGGTCGGCGCCGAGCAGCTCGGGTTCGACACGGCGTACACCTACGACCACCTGTCCTGGCGGACCTTCCGCAACGGCCCCTGGTACGGCGCAGTCCCGACGCTCACCGCCGCGGCGACCGCCACCGAGCGGATCAGGCTCGGCACCCTGGTCACGAACGCGAACTTCCGGCACCCGGTCACGCTCGCCAAGGAGCTGATCTCCCTCGACGACGTCTCCGGCGGTCGGATCACGCTGGGCATCGGCGCCGGCACCAGCGGCTTCGACGCCGCCGTGCTCGGCCACGAGCCGTGGTCACCGCGCGAGCGCGCCGACCGGTTCGCCGAGTTCGTGACCCTGCTGGACCGGCTGCTGCTCGAGCCCGACGTGACCAGCGAGGGCACGTTCTACTCGGCGTACGAGGCGCGGAACTTCCCGGGCTGCGTGCAGCGCCCGCGGCTGCCCTTCGCGGTGGCCGCTTCCGGGCCGCGAGGTCTGGCGCTGGCGGCACGCTTCGGACAGGCGTGGGTCACCACCGGGGACGACAAGATCTTCGAGACCGGCACCGCAGCCGAGTCCGACGTCGCCATCGCCGGGCAGGTCGAGCGACTCGGGAACGCCTGCGCGTCGATCGGCCGGGACCCGGCGACGATCCGCAAGGTGCTGCTCACCGGCTTCACCCCGGAGGCCAACGCACCGCTGGAGTCCTTCGACCGGTTCGTGGACTTCGCCGGCCGGCACCTGGCCATGGGCTTCGACGAGCTCGTCATCCACTGGCCGATCCCGGACTCCTACTTCCACGCCGAGACGGCAGTGTTCGAGCGGGTCGCGACCGAGGCTCTCGCGCAGCTCTAGACCCGCTCCCACCAGACGAACTCGAACGCGGTGCCCTCGTGGGTGTGCGGCACCCGCTGGGTCTCGACCCACCGGGTGGGGTCGAACTCCGGGTAGAACGTGTCGCCCTCGGGGTCCAGGTGCACCTCGGTGAGCACCTGGACGTCGGCGACCGCCAGCGCCTCGGCGTACACCGATGCTCCGCCGACGACGAACACCTCGTCGTCGATGCCCTCGGCCAACCGCAGGGCCGTGGCCAGGTCCGGTGCGGTCAGCACACCCTCGGCCGACCAGGACGGGTCCCGGGTCAGCACGATCGTCGTCCTGCCGGGCAGCGGACGGCCGATCGACTCGTACGTCGCCCGTCCCATCACCAGGACGTGCCCCAGCGTCAGCGCCTTGAAGTGCGCGAAGTCGGGGGGCAACCGCCAGGGGATGTCACCGTCGTTGCCGATCACGCCGTTGTCGGCAACGGCGGCGACCAGGGTCACCGTCATACGGCGATCGGGGCCTTGATGCCCGGGTGCGGGTCGTAGCCGTCGAGGGTGATGTGCTCGAGGTCGAACTCGTCGAGCGCCTTCACCGACGGGTCGAGGTGCAGCGTGGGCAGCGGCCGCGGTTCGCGCGTGAGCTGCAACCGGGCCTGGTCGAGGTGGTTGGTGTAGAGGTGGGCGTCGCCGAGCGTGTGCACGAAGTCGCCGACCTCCAGGTCGCAGACCTGGGCGACCATCTGGGTGAGCAGCGCATAGGACGCGATGTTGAACGGCACGCCGAGGAACACGTCCGCCGAGCGCTGGTAGAGCTGGCAGGAGAGCTTCCCGTCGGCCACGTAGAACTGGAACATCGTGTGGCACGGGGCGAGCGCCATCTGCGGGATGTCAGCGACGTTCCAGGCAGACACGATGTGCCGGCGCGAGTCGGGGTTGCTGCGGATCTGCTCGACGACCTGCTTGATCTGGTCGACGTGGTGACCGTCCGGGGTGGGCCAGGAACGCCACTGGTAGCCGTAGACCGGACCGAGGTCGCCGTTCTCGTCGGCCCACTCGTCCCAGATCGAGACCCCGCGGTCCTGGAGCCACTTCACGTTGGTGTCGCCGCGCAGGAACCAGAGCAGCTCGGCGAAGACCGAGCGGGTGTGGATCTTCTTGGTCGTCACCAGCGGGAAGCCCTCGGAGAGGTCGTAGCGCAGCTGGTGACCGAAGACCGACAACGTCCCGGTGCCGGTGCGGTCGGACTTCTCCGTACCCTCGTCGAGGATCCGCTGCACCAGGTCGAGGTAGCTCTGCATACCCCTAACCTACCGTCGGTTGTCGGCATCCCGTGGCAGACTCCGAGGGTGATTGTGGGCATGTCGGCTGCGTTGCTGGCCGCTGCGCTTTTCGGGGCCATCGCCGCCATCCAGGCCTCGATCATCCGCAAGCACGGCCTGCTGTCCCGGCCGATGCTCGGCGTGCTGGTCGCGTACCTGGTCGGCTGGTTGCTGCACCTGGTCGCGATCGCGGAGCTCCCGCTCTACCTGGCGCAGGTCGGCGTCGGCGCCTCGCTCGTCGTCACCGCCCTGCTCGCGTCGTTCGTGATGGGCGAGCCCCTGCGCCGGGAGCACTGGGTCGCGGTGGCAGCGATGGTCGCCGGGCTGGGCATCCTCGCGATCGCCGCGGGTGACATCGGCCAGTCGACGTTCACCGACCGCACGACGATCGCGCTCTACTCGGTCCTGGCGACGGTCGGCCTGCTGGGCTGGCTGGCCTGGCGCTCGACCCACCCCCTGGCCGGCGTCGTGCTGGCCACGCTGGCCGGGGTGGCCTACGGCCTCTCCCCGATCGCGACCAGGGCTCTGGTCGACTTCTCCTGGGAACCGGACACGTTGGCGACCGCGATCAGCATCGGCCTCTTCGGGTCGCTCGGCTTCCTGCTGTACTCGGTGGCGCTCAACCGGACCTCGGTCACCGCAGCCACCTCGCCGCAGATCCTGCTGCA
Organism: Marmoricola sp. OAE513; assembly: GCF_040546585.1. Classification (NCBI taxonomy): domain Bacteria; kingdom Bacillati; phylum Actinomycetota; class Actinomycetes; order Propionibacteriales; family Nocardioidaceae; genus Marmoricola; species Marmoricola sp. OAE513. The sequence continues at coordinate 400,987 of NZ_JBEPOC010000001.1, forward strand.
GACCGCGATCCCGGCTGCCGTCGGCATCGCCCTGTTCAACGACGAGGTCCGCGACGGTTGGTGGCCGCTCGCTATCAGTGCGTTCGTGATCAGCGTGGCGGCCAGCGTCGTGCTGTGCGGTGCGGAGACCCGCCTCGACCTGCTCGATGCCGCCGACGTGGAGTCCGCAGACACCTGATTTGATGGCCTGGTGAGTGCCGACGTCTCCTGCCGTGTTGCCTGGTCCGACGACGCACCCGCGATCGCCGCAGTCCAGGTCCGCGCCTGGCGCAGCTCGTACGCCGGCCTGCTCCCCGCCGAGGTGCTCGCCGCGCTCGAGCCCGACCAGATCGCCGAGGGTTGGCGAGCGTCGCTGGCCCAACCGGCAGACGCCCGCAACCGGGTCCTGATCGCACTGGAGCGCAACCTGGTGACCGGGTTCGCCGTCACCGGCCCCGCGGGCGACCCCGACCGCGACCCGATCGCCGACGGCGAGGTCACCGACCTGACCGTCGACCCGCACAAGCGCAACGGCGGTCACGGCTCCCGGCTGATGCAGGCCGCCGTCGACACCCTCAAGGCTGACCGGTTCAGCCGCGCGGTGACCTGGCTGCCCGCCGCCGACGACACCACCCGCGCCTTCCTGACCGCGGCCGGCTGGGGGCCCGACGGAGCGCACCGGACGCTCGACCTGACCGGCGACGGCAGCGTCACCGTCAAGCAGGTGCGGTTGCACACGGACCTGGGCTAGTCGTGCGACCGGCCCCCGGGGACGGGCTCGACCCGGTCGAGCGGCGCCAGATCGTCCGGGACGGTCTGGCCGTCTCGGTGGCCACCGGCGCGTACGGCATCTCGTTCGGGGCGCTCGGCGTCGGCAGCGGTCTCGACACCGCCCAGACCTGCGCGCTCTCGCTGCTCGTCTTCACCGGCGCCTCGCAGTTCGCGTTCATCTCGGTGATCGCCTCCGGCGGGGCTCCTCTGCTCGGCGCGGCTTCCGGGATGCTGCTCGGGGTCCGCAACAGCCTCTACGGCCTCAAGCTCGCGCCGCTGCTCGGCTGGACCGGCGTACGGCGGGCGGCGGCCGCGCACGTGCTCATCGACGAGTCCACCGCGATGAGCGTCACCCGGAGCACGCAGGCTGCCGCCCGGGTCGGCTTCCTCACCACCGGCATCGGCGTCTTCGTGCTCTGGAACGCCGCGACCCTGGTCGGCGCCGTCGCCGGCGACTCGCTCGGCGACCCTCGCGACTACGGTCTCGACGCCGCCGTCGGGGGCGCGTTCCTGGCTCTGCTGTGGCCGCGGCTGGACACCCCGACCGCCCGGATCGCGGCGGCCCTGGCCGCCGCCCTGGCGCTGCTGCTGGTGCCGCTGACCCCGGCCGGTATCCCCGTGCTGGCCGCCGGTGTGGTCGCGCTCGGACTGGGCCTGAGGGGCTGACGGCGCCGATGACCTGGATCGCGATCGGCGCCTGCGCCGCGGCCTGCTACCTGCTCAAGCTGGCGGGCCTGTCAGTCCCTGCCCGGGTGCTGGAGCGGCCGGTCGGTCCAACGGGTCGCCGACCTGCTCCCGGTCGCGCTGCTGGCGGCGCTCATCGCCGTGCAGGTGTTCTCGGGCGGGGACGGTTCGCACCCGACGCTGACGATCGACGCGCGCCTGGCCGGCCTCGGTGCCGCGGCGGTGGCGCTGCTGCTGCGTGCGCCCTTCCTGCTGGTCGTCGTGGTGTCTGCGGCCACGGCGGCGCTGCTGCGGTTGCTGTAGCCGCCCGGCAGCCGCCCGGCAGCCGCTCGGCAGCCGCTCGGGGTCGGCTGCGGAGGGCGGGCGAGGAGCCCGCACCCCCAGTGCGGACCCCTCGCGCTAGGTGGTCCGGTCCGCCTCCGGCAGGGAGGTGCTGGGGGCGGACCGGACCAAATCTCAGCGAGGGGTGCCGTTCTCCCAAACGGGCGCCCGGTCCCGGGTTCTGCACGCCGTCCGACCTGCCTGCTGGGTCCGTGGCGACTGCAGCAGCGGCGGGGACGCGCCTGGGGGTTCCGGGACGAGGAAGCCGAGAAATCTCCTCGCCCCCAGACTGGCTGTTTCCTGCACCTTTCGGAACCTGTCAAAACCTGCGCTGCACGAACATGCAACGCAGGTCCCGACAGCTCCCGTACGACGGCACGCGACCTCAGGCGACGTTGACCGCACTCCACGCCGCGTTCACTGCGGCCACCTGGGCCGACCCCGCGCCGTACAGGTCGGTGGCGGCCTTGACCGTGGCGACCCGGGCACCGGCGTAGCTGGTGTTCGAGGTCATGTACGTCGTCAGCGCGCGGTACCAGATCTGCCCGGCCGCAGCACGGCCGATGCCTCCGACCGTCGAACCGTTGCAGGTCGTGCTGGTGTGCTTCACGCCGCCGAACGTCTTGGTTCCCGAGCCCTCGGCGAGCAGGTAGAAGAAGTGGTTGCCGACCCCGGAGGAGTAGTGCACGTCCAGGTTCTTCACCGTGCTCGACCAGCAGTTGACCGAGTCACCGTCGGCAGCCGGGTTGTCCATCCGGCGGAGCCCGAGGTGGTTCTTCAGGTCGAACCGCTCACCGATCAGGTAGTCGCCCGGGTCGTTGGCGTTGGCCGCGTAGAACTCGACCAGGGTGCCGAAGATGTCGGATGTGGCCTCGTTCAGACCACCCGACTCCCCCGAGTACGTCAGACCGGCGGTGTTCTCGGTGACGCCGTGGGACATCTCGTGACCGGCCACGTCGAGGGAGGTCAGCGGTCCGTAGTTCGTGCCGTCGCCGTCGCCGTACGTCATCTTCTCGCCGTCCCAGAAGGCGTTCACGTACTTGGTGCCGTAGTGCACCCGGTTGTAGGAGCCGGCACCGGTGCCGAAGATCCCGTTGCGTCCGTAGGTGTTCTTGTAGAAGTCCCAGGTCACCGCGGTGCCGTACTGGGCATCGACCGCTGCGGACTCCCGTGAGGTCGTCGTCCCCGTCCCGAAGCTGGCGTCCGGGCTGGTGAACAGCGTCCCGGTCTTGCAACCGACGCCGAGCAGGGTGCACAGCCCGCTGTCGGTGCCGTTGGCGACGTCGGTGGTGTAGGTCCCGCCGCGGACCGGGTCCTTGAGCTGGTACGTCGAGCCGCTCTTCGTGAGGTCCAGCGGGACGGTGCCGGCGTACAACGACTGGCCGGAGCCGGCGTCGGTCTGGATCTGCTGCTCGGAACGGATCCTCGCGCCGGTCCGGGCATCGACGTAGCTGAGCAGCCGGCTCGGGGTGCCGTCCGCCTGGGTGCCCGACGTGGTCACCTGCCACGCCAGCCGAGCGGTGGCGCCGGTCGCGTCGACCACCAGCCGGGAGCCGTCGACCTTCTGGCCGGTGATGCGGGCGCGGCCGGTGCGCGGGGCCAGCGCGACGTCCTCGGCCCGGTCCGCGCCGACTGCCGGGGCGGTCGCCAGATCAGGAGCGACCGCGAGCGTCTGGCTCACGCCCTTCCACTGCTCTCCCGCGCTCAGGTGCACGACGAGGTCGCCGCCGACCACCGGCAGACCGCGGTAGCTGCGGTCGAGCCGGACGTGCCGGGTGCCGTCCAGGTCGGTGCTGGTGCTGGTGGCCGTGAGGGTCTGGCCGCTGCCGAACCGGGTACCGGCGGCGTGGTCCTTGACCGCCGCGACGGCGGCCTGGGCCGGCGTGGGGTCCGAGGGGCGGGCGGCGCCGACGGCCGAGGGGGCCTGGGTCAGTGCGGTGGCGACCACGGTCGTCGCGGAGACGACCAGACCGCCGATGAGGCGTGCAGGGGTGCGCATGCGTGTTCCTCCCGAGAGATGTCGAGGACACCTGGCGGCATCCTCGGAGGCCACAGCATCCACCCGCTCGCAGGGGGCGGGTAGTCGGCAATCCCTGCGCTGCAGGAACGTGCAGGAGTTACCGGTCGAGGTCCAGGAAAGCCTCGAGCCCGACGGTCAGGCCGGGGGCTCCACCGATCCGGCGCAGGCCGAGCAGCACGCCGGGCACGAACGACGCCCGGTCCATCGAGTCGTGACGGATCGTCAGCGTCTCTCCCGGCCCGCCGAGGACGACCTCCTGGTGCGCGACCAGGCCGCGGATCCGGAGGCTGTGCACGTGGATACCGTCCGCCTCCGCCCCGCGGGCTCCGTCGAGACCGGTCGACGTCGCGTCCGGGGGCGCCGGCAGCCCGGCGTCGCGGCGTGCCTCGGCGATGAGCCGGGCCGTGCGGGCGGCGGTGCCCGAAGGTGCGTCGGCCTTCGTGGGGTGGTGCAGCTCGATGATCTCGACCGACTCGTAGTACTTCGCCGCCTGGGCGGAGAACCGCATCATCAGGATGGCGCCGATGGAGAAGTTCGGGGCGATCAGCACGCCACTGCGGGGAGCGTCGCCGAGAAGGTCGCGCAGCTCGGCCAGCCGGTCCTCGTCGAAGCCGGTGGTGCCCACGACGGCGCCGATGCCGTGCTCGATGCAGAAACGGAGGTTGCCCATAACGGCGTCGGGATGGGTGAAGTCGACGATCAGCTCGGCGCCGTTCGTGACCAGGTCGTCCAGGCTGTCGCCGACGTCGAGCGCCGCGACGAGATCCATGTCCTCGGCAGCCTCCACGCCTGCACAGATCTCGCGCCCGACCTTGCCCTGCGCCCCGAGGACGCCGACCTTCCGTGTGCTCACCGGGTCAGCCTAGCGGAACAGGTTCTTGCCTTCAGCACGCATACATAAGGTATATTCCTTATGTCTCAGGAGATAAGGATGGTGCCTTGATGACCAGCGCAGTTCTCACCGTCGACCAACGCGGCAGCCAAGCGGGCCCGGACCTGGTGCCAGAGGTGCTCCACCTGCTGAACGATCCTGGGCTCGGACCGACCTTGCTCCCGTTCGAACGGACCGCCGGCGACGAGGTCCAGGGCGTCCTGTCCGACGGCAGGTCCGTGGTCGCCCGCCTCGAGCTGCTGCTGCGCGACGGCGCCTGGAACATCGGGCTCGGGCTCGGCGCGGTCGAGCTCCCGCTCCCCTCCTCGACCCGTGCAGGACGGGGCGAGGCGTTCGTGCTCGCGCGGCAGGCGGTCGGTCGTGCCAAGCAGCTGGCGAGCCGCCTCTGTGTTGTCGGGGCCTCGGCGTACCGTGCGGAGCAGATCGAGACCGTCGCCTGGTTGTGGGCCGGTGTGCTCACCCGGCGCAGCGACCGCGGCTGGGAGGTCGCCGACCTGCTCGCCGAGGGCCTGACCTACGCGGAGACCGCCTCCCGCCTCGGTATCAGCCAGTCGGCGGTGTCCCAGCGGGCCCAAGCGGCAGGACTGATCGAGAGCGACCGGGCCGCCCGGCTGCTCGCGGACCTGCTGGACGAGATGTTGGAGGAGGACGGGTGACGATCGCAGCACTGCTGCTGGCCCTGGCCGGAACCCTGCCCGGGTGGTTCCTGCGGACCCAGGACCGCGCTCACCAGCTCGGGTCGGCCCTCGGGGTGCTCACGTTGACGGGCCTGGGCTGCTGGGCGCTGTTCGACCCGTCGTACGTCGCGCACGGCGACGGTCTGCGCGGCACCCTGATCCTGCTCGTCGCCGCCCTGGCGATCTTCGGCGGCGGTCCGGTGACCGCAGCCGTGCTGCACGTGGTGGACCACGGCGGGCCGATCGAGCAGGCCGGCAACGTCCTGCGCGGCGGCGCCTGGATCGGCGCGATGGAACGCGCCGCGATCTTCGTGACGCTCGTCGCCGGCTGGCCCGAGGGGTTGGCCATCGTGCTCGCGATGAAGGGACTGGGCCGCTACCCCGAGCTCAAGCAGCCCGGTGCCGCGGAACGGTTCATCATCGGCTCGTTCACGAGCGTGCTCTGGTCGATCACCTGCGCCGGGGTGCTCTGGACCGCGCTGAACTGATCGAGCCGACCCCGTTGGTCGAGCCTGCCGAAAACCCTCAGGCCGGACCGACGACGGCCAGCGTCTCCGGCCGCCGGAACAGGTCCGACGCGAGCTCGTGGACGTCGGCGAGCGTAACCGCGTCGAGGCGCTCGAGCACCTCGTCGAGCGAGAGCAGCCGGTCCTGGAACAGCTCGACCTCACCGAGGCGAGTCATCCGTGAGCCGGTGTCCTCCAGGCTGAGCACCATGCCGCCGCGCATCTGGCCGCGACCCCGGTCGAGCTCCTCCTGGGTGAGCCCGGACTCGACCATCCGGGCCATCTCGCTGCGCACCACGTCGAGCACCTCGGCCGACTTGCTGGGCAGCGAGCCCACCGCGACGCCGACCATGCCGGCGTCGGAGTAGCTGGTCGCGAACGAGTAGACCGAGTAGGCCAGGCCGCGACGCTCCCGGACCTCCTGGAACAGGCGGGAGGAGGATCCCCCACCGAACGCCGCGTTGAGGACACCCAGCGGGTAGCGCCGGGGGTCCGACCGGGTCAGACCACGCATGCCGAGGACCAGGTTCACCTGCTCGAACGGACGGGTCGTGTGCTCCTCGCCCGCCTTGGTCGCCCGGGGCTTCTCGGCCAGCCGCGGCGGCAGCGGCCGCGCGTCGAGGTCGGCGAGGAAGTGGTTGCGCGAGAACGCCTTGCGGACCAGCCGCACGACGTCGCGGTGCACGATGTTGCCGGCCACGGCCACGGTCATCGCCGGCGCGGTGTACCGCGACTTGTAGTAGCGGTTGATCTGCGGACGGGTCAGCCCCCGGATCGACTCCGCGGTGCCCGCGATCGGTCGGGCGAGCGACGTACCCGCCCACGCCTTGGCCGCGAAGAGGTTGTGCACCACGTCGTCCGGGTCGTCGTCGTGCATGGCGATCTCGTCGAGGATCACCTCGCGCTCGGCCTCGACGTCCTCAGGCGTGATCACCGACGCGGTCAGCATGTCGCCGAGCACGTCGACCGCCATCGGCAGGTCGGCGTCGAGCACGCGTGCGTGGTAGCAGGTGTACTCGCGGGCGGTGTAGGCGTTGAACTCGCCCCCGACGGCGTCCAGCGCGGAGGAGATCTCCATCGCCGTACGCGTCGGGGTTCCCTTGAACAGCAGGTGCTCGAGGAAGTGGGAGGCGCCGTTCAGCGCCGGCGTCTCGTCACGCGACCCGACGCCGACGAAGACCCCGATGGCCGCGGAGCGGACACCGGGGACGTGCTCGGTCACGACCCGCAGCCCTCCCGGAAGGACAGTCCGTTGGACGCCTCCGATGAGGGTGCGGGTCGTGCCGGGCTTCTGCTCAGCTGCGAGCGTCACTCGCCGTCGGACTCCTCGGCAGGAGCCTCAGAACCCTCGGCGTCCTCGATGTACGGGACCAGCGACAGCTTGCCGCGGTCGTCGATCTCACCGATCTCGACCTGGATCTTCTGACCCACGGAGACGACGTCCTCGACGTTGTCGACCCGCTTGCCGCCGGCCAGCGCACGGAGCTTGCTGATGTGCAGCAGCCCGTCCTTGCCCGGCATCAGCGAGACGAACGCACCGAAGTTGGTCGTCTTCACGACGGTACCGAGGTAGCGCTCGCCGACCTCCGGCATCGTCGGGTTGGCGATCTGGTTGATCGCCTGGCGGGCGGCCTCGGCGGCCTCTCCGTTCGTGGCACCGACGTAGATGGTGCCGTCGTCCTCGATGGAGATGTTCGCGCCGGTGTCGTCCTGGATCTGGTTGATGACCTTGCCCTTGGGCCCGATCACCTCGCCGATCTTGTCGACCGGGATCTTGATGGTGATGATCCGCGGAGCGTGGATCGACATCTCCTCGGGGCCGTCGATGGCCTCGGCCATGACCTCGAGGATCGCCAGACGGGCGTCCCGTGCCTGGGTCAGCGCGCCGGCCAGCACGTCGGCGGGGATGCCGTCGAGCTTGGTGTCGAGCTGCAGGGCGGTGACGAACTGCTTGGTACCGGCGACCTTGAAGTCCATGTCACCGAACGCGTCCTCGGCACCGAGGATGTCGGTGAGCGCGACGTACTCGGTCTTGCCGTCGACGGTGTCGGAGATCAGACCCATCGCGATACCGGCGACCGGCGCCTTCAGCGGCACACCGGCCTGCAGCAGGGACAGCGTCGAGGCGCAGACCGAACCCATCGAGGTCGAGCCGTTGGAGCCCATCGCCTCGGACAGCTGACGGATCGCGTACGGGAACTCCTCGCGGCTCGGGAGCACCGGCAGGAGCGCGCGACGGGCGAGCGCACCGTGACCGACCTCGCGACGCTTCGGCGAACCGACGCGACCGGTCTCACCGGTGGAGAACGGCGGGAAGATGTACTTGTGCATGTACCGGCGGTACTTCTCCGGGGAGAGACCGTCGAGCTGCTGCTCGAGCTTGAGCATGTCCAGCGTGGTGACACCCAGGATCTGCGTCTCGCCGCGCTCGAACAGCGCCGAGCCGTGCACGCGGGGCAGGACCTCGACCTCGGCGGACAGGGTCCGGATGTCGGTCAGGCCACGGCCGTCGATGCGGATCTTGTCGCGCAGCACGCGCTGGCGGACCAGCGACTTGTTGACCGAGCGGAACGCCGCGCCGATCTCCTTCTCGCGACCCTCGAACTGCGCGCCGAGGGCGGCGAGCACGTCGGCCTTGATGTCGTCGAGCTTGTCCTCGCGCTCCTGCTTGCCGGCGATGGTGAGCGCGGCAGCGGTGGCCTCGGAGGCGTGCGCCTTGACGGCCTCGTACACGTCGTCCTCGTAGTCGAGGAAGATCGGGAACTCCTGGACGGGCTTCGCGGCCTGCTTGGCCAGCTCGACCTGCGCCTCGCAGAGCTGCTTGATGAACGGCTTGGCAGCGTCCAGACCGCTGGCGACGACCTCCTCGGTCGGGGCCTGGGCTCCACCCTGGATGAGCTCGATGGTCTGCTCGGTGGCCTCGGCCTCGACCATCATGATCGCGACGTCACCGGTCTCGGTGACCCGCCCGGCGACGACCATGTCGAAGACGGCCTTCTCGACCTGGCTGTGCGACGGGAACGCGACCCACTGGCCCTCGATGAGCGCGACGCGGGTGGCGCCGACCGGGCCGGTGAACGGCAGGCCGGAGATCTGGGTGGACGCCGACGCGGCGTTGATCGCCAGCACGTCGTACTGGGCGTCGGGGTTCAGCGCCATCACGGTGATGACGACCTGGACCTCGTTGCGCAGGCCCTTCTTGAAGGTCGGGCGCAGCGGACGGTCGATGAGGCGGCAGGCGAGGATCGCGTCCTCGCCCGGACGACCCTCGGACCGGAAGAACGAGCCGGGGATGCGACCCGCGGCGTACATCCGCTCCTCGACGTCGATCGTCAGGGGGAAGAAGTCGAAGTGGTCCTTGGGCTGCTTGCCGGCGGTGGTCGCCGACAGGAGCATGGTGTCCTCGTCGAGGTACGCGGTGACCGCACCGGCGGCCTGCCGGGCCAGGAGGCCGGTCTCGAACTTGATCGTGCGGGTGCCGAACTTGCCGTTGTCCAGAACGGTCTCGACGGCGGAAATGACGGGTCCCTCAGACAAGGGTTTCCCTTTCTCTTCGCGGAGCGTTCCGCGAGCCCATGGTTTAGCCCGCAAGGGCTACGAGTGAGGCACTGCCTGCGTCCCCACAGCTGTGGGGGAAGGTGGCCGGTCTTCGATCGAGGCCCACCGTGCTGTACCGGAATCTTCCGGTGGTGCACCTGGTGCACACGGGGGGCCACTACCGAGGACCGGGCCGGCGTATCGCGGGCCGCTCCTGATGGTGGTTTGTATTCAGTTGTACGTGCAGGTGCTAGTTAACAGACACGGCGGCCCGCCTGTGAAGGCGAACCGCCGTGGACGCTGTCAGCGACGCAGGCCGAGGCGCTGCACGATCGAGCGGTAGCGCTCGATCTCGGTCTTCTCGAGGTAGTTGAGAAGGCGGCGGCGCTGGCCGACCAGCAGGAGCAGGCCACGACGGCTGTGGTGGTCGTGCTTGTGCGACTTGAGGTGCTCGGTGAGGTGCGAGATGCGGTGCGAGAGCAGCGCGATCTGGACCTCCGGGGAGCCGGTGTCACCGTCAGTGGTGGCGTACTCGGCGATGATCTTCTTCTTGGTCTCTGCGTCAGTACCGATCGACACGTCGACTCCCTTCACAATGTGCTGCGCGGCGCGCCGGGGCATGTCCCTCCGGGCACTCTGGATCCGCGGCCGTCAGACGGCAACGCCCAAGACTATCAGCGCCTCGGGCGTTGCCGAAATCGAGCGGATCGGTGCGAAACCGCAGGTCAGCAGCCGTAGTCGATCGGGTTGATCGGCCCGGTGCGCGGTCCCGGCACGAACGCCTTGGCCGGGGTCTTCGCCGAGCTGGTGAGCAGGCCCGGGAGCGAGATCTTCGGGACGCTGGCGAACGGGAAGCCGCTGACGCTGGGCCGGTTCTCCCCGGTGAAGGCCATCGGGTCCGGGTCGACCACCTCGGGCCCCTCCACTCGGCTCGGCACCGGGAAGACGTTCTTCTTCTGCGCGGCCCCGTCCGACCACGGGTAGAACACCCGGGTCGAGTCGATCGGCATCTGGTCGGCGTCGTAGACGCACTCGTTCGCCGCGAGCGTCTCGATTGCCTTCCCGGACTGGTCGTAGAGCTGGACGCCGACCAGCGGGTGACCGGCAGCGTCGTACGGGAAGATGTTGGAGACCCAGCGGCCGTCGGCGTACAGGCCGGCCTGGGCGCCGCTCTCGTCGCTCACGTACGACGCACCGGACTCGTTGATCCCCCGCGAGTACCCGGACTCGAAGGTCTGGGCGTCCCGGTGCTCGAACCCGTTGGCCACGACCGGGATCATCACCGCGGCGACCACGTTGAGAGCGATCACCGCGATGCGGAACAGCGCGTTGCCGGCCCAGTCACGAAGGACCGGGAGACGCTTGCGACCGAGCTGCACGCTGACCAGCATCACCGCCAGGGTGATCAGTCCACCGTCGATGCTGTCGTCCGGCACGGGGGTCAACGCCCACCCTCCGCTCCACAGCAGCGCCGACTGCACGGCCACGTAGCCACGCACGGCCCACCAGATGGGCTGCAGGCTGGCGAGCAGTCCGGACGCATCGCCCGGCAGTCCGGCGAGCGCGGCGTCCTTGCGGCTGGTCACCTCGGCGAAGCCGCGGTCGAGGAGCGCGAGCAGGGCCACCCGCCCACGGGGGCGCCGCACCTGCGGGGCGAGGCCGGCCGCCTGACGCAGCTCGGCGGCGTAGGCGACAGGGTCCCCCAACGCACCGGTCCCCTGCTCGGCGACGAGGTCGGTCAGGTCGGCCTCGAGTCCGTCGGTGATCTCGAGCAGCTCCTCGGGCTCGAGGTCGGCGAGCTGTGCCCGGACGGAGGCCACGAAGGCCAGGACCTCAGGGGCGATCACGACGGTGTTCATGCGGAGACTCCTTCGAGGTGGGGCTTGCCGAGAAGTGCGGAGACGGTGCCGGAGAAGACCGTCCAGTCGTCGCGCTGCTTCTTCAGCTGCGACCGCCCGGTCGGGGTGATGCCGTAGTACTTGCGGTGCGGACCCGACTCCGACGGCACGACGTACGAGGTCAGCGCCCCGGACGAGTACAGCCGGCGCAGGGTGCCGTAGACGGAGGCGTCGCCGACGTCGGACAGTCCGCCGTCGCGCAGTCGTCGGACGATGTCGTAGCCGTAGCCGTCCTCGCCCTCGACGACCGCCAGCACGGTCAGGTCGAGTACTCCCTTGAGGAGCTGAGTGGTATCCATGCCTCGCACAGTACTACGGACTGCGTAGTACTGCGGATCGCGCACCGGCGTGTCGCGCACTTGGTGGGACGATCCCTCCATGAGCGCACCCTCCGCCGGCTTCACCGGCACCAAGCACGGCGTCTGCAACCTCTGCGAGGCCATCTGCGGCCTGAAGATCAGCATCGCGAACGACGTCGTCACCTCGATCCGCGGAAACGACGAGGACCCGCTGTCGCGCGGCCACATCTGCCCCAAGGGCGTGGCGCTGGCCGACATCTACACCGACCCCGACCGGCTGCGGCGACCCGTGCGGCGTACCGGGACGGGCGCGGACGCGACCTGGACCGAGATCAGCTGGGACGAAGCGCTCGACGCCGTTGCCGACGGTCTGGCCAAAGCCGTCAACGAGAACGACAAGAACGCGCTCGGCATCTACGTCGGCAACCCGAACGCGCACTCGCTCGGCTCGATGACCCACGGGTTCGAGCTGATCAAGACCTTCAAGACGCGCAACAAGTTCTCCGCGTCCTCGGTGGACCAGATCCCGCACATGTACGTCGGGATGCTGCAGTTCGGCCACCAGCTGCTGCTCCCGGTCGCCGACATCGACCGCACCAGCTACTTCCTGGTCTTCGGGGCGAACCCGGTGGCCTCCAACGGATCGCTGATGACGGTGCCGGACTTCCCCAACCGGGTCCGCGACCTCAAGGCCCGCGGCGGTCAGATGGTCGTCTTCGACCCGCGCCGCACCGAGACCGCCAAGGTCGCGACCGAGCACCACTTCATCCGCCCGGCCAGTGACGCGGTCGTGCTGCTGGCGATGGTCAACACGCTGCTCTCCGAGAACCTGGCCACTCCCCCGTCCTACGTCGACAACCTGGACGCGCTGCAGGCCGCGATCGCCGAGTTCACCCCGGAGTACGCGGCTTCGGTCAGTGGTGTGGACGCCGAGACGATCCGGCGGGTCGCGCGGGAATTCGCCGCAGCCGACGGCGCGGCGGCGTACGGGCGGATGGGGCTCTCCACCCAGGGTTTCGGCTCGATCTGCCAGTGGGCGATCAACCTGCTCAACCTGCTGTCCGGCAACTTCGACCGGGTCGGCGGTGTGCTCTTCCCCGAGCCCGCGATCGACGTGGTCAAGAACGGGCTGCTGTCCTCGGGGCACTTCGACGTCTGGCGCAGCCGCGTCCGCGGGATGCCCGAGTTCGGCGGCGAGCTCCCGGTCTCGGTCTTCCGCGAGGAGATCGACACCCCGGGCGAGGGGCAGATCAAGGCGGTACTGACGCTGGCCGGCAACCCGGTGCTCTCCACCCCGGACGGACGCCGGCTCAGCGAGTCGTTCGCCGGCCTGGACTTCATGGCCAGCGTCGACATCTACCTCAACGAGACGACCCGGCACGCCGACGTGATCCTGCCGCCGACCACGGCGCTGGAGCGGGACCACTACGACCTGGTCTTCCACGCGCTCAGTGTCCGCAACACCGCCCGGTTCACGCCGGCGGTGTTCGAGAAGGAGCCGGACGCCCTGCACGACTGGGAGATCTTCCAGCAGATCGCGGCCCGCACGAACGCGCGGATCAACGCCAAGAAGCCGTTGCTGCAGCGCGTCTCCGAGCGGGTCCGGATGTCGATGAGCCCGACGTTGATGGTCACGCTGCTGCTGGCGCTGGGGCGCAAGACGTCGATGAAGCAGCTGCGGCAGCACCCCGAGGGCGTCGACCTGGGCGAGCTCCGGCCGACGATGCCGAAGCGGCTGGGGACCAAGGACAAGCGGATCGACCTGGCACCGGCGCCGCTGGTCGCCGACCTCGACCGGCTGCGGTCCACCCTCCCCGTGCCGGCCGAGGGCGAGCTGGTCCTCATCGGGCGCCGGCACAAGCAGGACTGCAACTCCTGGACCCACAACCTCGAGCGGCTGCACAGGGGCAAGCCGCGCCACCAGCTGCTGATGAACCCGGCCGACCTGGCCGCTCGCGGCATCACCGACGGCGCCCTGGTGCGGATCACCTCGCGGGTCGGTTCGGTCGAGATCGACGTCGCCGCAGCCGACGACATGATGCCTGGCGTGGTCTCGTTGCCGCACGGCTACGGCCACCAGGTCGGCGGCACCCGGATGGGGCACGCCTCCGGCGTCGCGGGCGTCTCGATCAACGACCTGACCGACCCCGAGCGACTCGACGTCAGCGGCAACGCGGCGCTGTCGGGGGTGCCGGTGACGGTCGAGGCGCTGGTGACCGAGAAGGTGCCGCAGCCGGCGTGAGCACGACCCGGGCCCCGGACTGGCTCGAGCTGGGCAGCTACGTGGTCCTCGCCAAGGACTTCGCACCGCAGGACGGCCTGACCTTCTCCCGCGGGCTCGAGGGCGTCGTGGTCCAGCACGACTTCGAGCGCACCGGTCCGAGCGCCGGGGAGCGCGGCCCGTACATGGTGGTCTTCTTCCGCGAGGGCCACCTCGAGGGCGACCACTCCTGGTTGGACGAGGGCGACCTGGCCCCCGATCCGTCGGTCGGGGCGGTCACCGAGGTGGACAAGAACCCGTGACTCCGGTCGTCGAGCTTGCCGAGACGTCTCGGCAAGCTCGACGACCGGAACAGCTCAGACCAGCTCGTACGCCGGCTCGGACTCCGCCACCTGCGTCCCCACCGGGGCCCGACCCGCGTCACGCTTCCAGGCCCGGTCACCGATGAGCACGAGCGCGGCCGGCATCAGCACCAACCGGATCAGCGTGGCGTCGATGAGGATGGCGGCGGCCAGGCCGACGCCCATCATCTTCATCTCCAGCATGCTCAGCGTGGCGAAGATCGCGAACACCGAGACCATCACCGCGGCAGCGCTGGTGACCACGCCGGCGGTGTCGCGGACTCCCCGCTCGACGGCCAGCCGCACCGGCAGACCGGAACGGATGTGCTCGCGGATCCGGCTGAGCACGAACACCTGGTAGTCCATCGACAGGCCGACCAGCACCACCAGGATGAACATCGGCAGCCAGTCGATGACGAAGCCCGGCGAGCTGAAGTCGAGGAGCGACTCGAACCAGCCGTGCTGGAAGACCAGCGTCAGGATGCCGAAGGCGACACCGACGGAGACCAGGTTGAGCACCGCGGACAGCAGCGCCACGGCGACGCTGCGGAAGGCGAGGCCCATCATCACCACGGTCAGCAGCAGCACGAACCCGACGACGATCGGCAGGTAGGTGCGCAGCCGGTCGGCCGAGTCCACGGACTCCGCGGCGCCGCCGCCGACGTACGCCGAGGCTCCGTCCTTCTCGATCCCGTCCAGGGCCGCCGGAACGAGGTCGTCCCGCAGCGTCGCCACGGCCTGGTCCACGCGCGGGTCGGCCTCGCCGTACGGCGTGACCAGGTGCAGCACCGAGACCGTGCCGTCGGTGGAGGTCCGGACGACGTCGTCCGTGGCGACGAAGTCCCGGGTCGCGACCGCGGCACGGCCAAGATCCTCCAGCGCAGCGACGACCTTGCCGGAGTCTGCCGCAGCGGCCTCCACGACCACCTCGGCACTCTCGCCCTGCGACGGGAACTCCGCGGTGATCGCCCGTAGCGTCTGGACCTGCGGGATGTCGGCCGGCAGCGTCTTGAGGTTGGCCTCGTGCACCGTCATGCCGAAAGTCGGCACGGCGAGCGCGACCGCGGCAGCACCGCCGACCGTCAGCGCGACGACCGGGCGCCGCACGACCGGGCCCAGGAAGACCTTGCTCACGCCGCCCTGACCGACCCGTTCGTTCAGGCGCCACAGCAGCGGGACGCGCGGGCGGTCGACCCAGCGGCCGAGCTTGGCCAGCAGCGCCGGCAGCACCGTGATGGATCCGAGCACCGCGATCGCGACGACCAGGATCGACCCGGTCGCCAGCGAGTTGAAGGTGGCGCCGCCGACGACGTACAGCCCGGTCATCGCCGCGATGACCGCCAGGCCGGAGACGACGATCGAGTGGCCCGAGGTCGCAGCCGCGATCTCGACGGCGTCGGGGGTGCTGTGCCCCTTGGCCCGCTCCTCACGCTCGCGCTTGAGGTAGAAGAGCGAGTAGTCGACGCCCACCGCCATACCGATCAGCACGATCATGCTGCTGACGGTCGGCTCGGCGTGCACGAGGTGCGAGAGCGGTGCGGTGATCCCGATGGTGGCCGCGACGCTGCTCGCCGCGATGATCACCGGGATGCCGGCAGCGATGAGCGCACCGAAGGCGAGCAGCATCAGCAGCAGCGTGATCGGCAGGCTGATCCCCTCGGCCGAGGCGAGATCCTCGCTGACCCGGTCGTCGACGCCGTCGTCGATGCTGACGTCACCGGCCTGGCTGATCCGCAGGTCCGGGTGCGCCTTCGCCGCCGCGTCGGTGACCTTCGTCAGGGCGCTGACGTCGTCGGCCCCCCGCTTCAGCTCGACGTCGACGAGGACCGCCCTCCCGGACTCGCTGAGCACGGGATCGGCCACCGACGCGACGCCGGTAGCGGCTCTCGCGTCCGTCGCGATCTCGGCTGCCACGGCGGTCGCAGCGTCACGGTCCATCCTCTGGCCGGCCCGGGCGCGGATGAGGACCGCCTCGGACGGGTTGCCGTCCAGGCCGGACTCCCGGACCAGGGACGAAGCCTTGCCGGAGTCACCGAGCTCGTAGTCGGCCTCCTTGGTCTCGGCCGTCGGGACCACGACGGCCAGGCCGACGGCGATCAGGACGAAGGCGAACCAGGCGCCGATCGCGCGCCACGGATGGGTGGCGCTCCAGCGGGCGGCCCTGAGGGGAAGCGCGGTGAGCGCACTGTGCTTTTGCTCTGCTGGGTGGTGCTGCGGGGAGGTGGACATGGTGGGGGCTCCTTGCCTGGGTTGTCGCACCGACAGGGGTGGTGCGTCCAGCCTGGTTCGCCCACGCGCTCCGGTCAGGGGCGCGAGCACCACACCCGGGGTAGACCCAGCACCACTGTCCGGACCGGCCGGATCGGCCAGAATGGAACCCATGACCGAGCCGACCCTGACCCTCGAGCAGCCGGTTGCGCTCCCGGGTCGCCTCAAGCTCACCCTGTACGCCGGCGCGCACCTGCTGATGGTGCTGCCGACCCTGCTGTTCCTCGTGCTCTCGGTCGTCGGCGGCGTGCTGGCCATCGCCTGGATCGGTCTGCCGCTGCTGTTCCTGTTCATCCCGGCAAGCCGCTGGATCGCCTCCCGGCACCGCAATCTCGCCGCAGCGATCCTGCGCACCACGGTTCCCGCCGAGTACCGTCCGGTGCCCGAGGGCGCCCACCTGGTCACGAAGGTGACGACCTGGGCACGGGACCCGATGACCTGGCGCGACCTCGCCTGGATGCTGACCTCGCTGACGATCGGGTTCGTGCTCTCGCTGCTGACGTTCCTGCTCTTCGTCGTCATCGTGACCGGGGCGGTGTGGTGGTACGGCGCGGAGCCCATCATGCGTGCCCGCGCCCGCATCGACCTGGCGCTGCTCAGCTACGGTCACACCGAGCGCCTCGAGCGCCGGGTCCAGGTCCTCACCGAGACGCGGGCCTCCTCGATCGACCACTCCGCCGCCGAGCTGCGCCGGATCGAGCGCGACCTGCACGACGGTGCTCAGGCACGTCTGGTGGCCGTAGGGATGAGTCTGGGCCTGGCGGAGACCCTGTTCACCAGCGATCCGGAGCAGGCGCGGCACCTGGTCTCCGACGCCCGGGCGACCGCGAGCGCGGCACTGGGCGAGCTGCGCTCGGTGGTCCGAGGCATCCATCCGCCGGTGCTGGCCGACCGCGGGGTCGGTGGTGCCGTCGAGGCGCTCGCCCTCGACCTCGCGTACCCCGTGACCGTCACCAACGACCTGCCCGGACGTCCCGCACCGCCGGTGGAGTCGGCGCTCTACTTCGCCATCGCGGAGTGCCTCGCGAACATCGGCAAGCACGCCGGCGCGGAGAACGCCTGGGTCGAGCTGAGCCACGAGCGATCGGTCCTGCGAGCCCGGGTCGGCGACGACGGCCGTGGCGGCGCCGACCCGGAAAAAGGCACCGGGATGCGGGGAGTGATGCGACGTCTGGCAGCGTTTGACGGCACGATGACCGTGTCGAGTCCCGACCAGGGACCCACCCTGATCACCCTGGAGGTGCCGTGCGAGTTGTCCTCGCCGAGGACCATGCCCTCCTCGCCGCCGGTCTGACCAGGATCCTGGAGTCCGGCGGCTACACCGTCGTCGCCTCGGTCGACAACGCCCCCGACCTGGACCGCGCACTGGCCGGACCCGACGTGGACGCGGCCGTGCTCGACGTACGGCTGCACCCGTCGTTCACCGACGAGGGCCTGGTCGCGGCGATCACGGCGCGCGAGCGCCGACCTGGTTTCCCGGTGATGGTGCTGTCCCAGTACGTCGAGCACCTCTACGCCCGCGAGCTGCTGGCCAGCGGGGAGGGCTCGGTCGGCTACCTGCTCAAGGACCGGGTCTCCGACGTCACCGAGTTCCTCGACGGCCTGGCCCGGGTCATCGAGGGCGGCACGGTGATCGACCCCGAGGTGATCGCCTCGATCATGGCCAAGCGCCCCGAGGAGCCGGTCGACCGGCTCACCGCACGGGAGGGCGAGGTCCTCGCCCTGATGGCCGAGGGACGGTCGAACGCTGCCATCGCGAGCGCGCTCTTCGTCACCGAGAAGGCCGTGGCCAAGCACACCAACAGCATCTTCACGAAGCTGGACCTCCCGCCGGACATCGACGACAACCGCCGGGTCCGGGCCGTGCTGGCCTGGTTGCGGGTCTGAGGATGCCGACCCGTCACTCAAACTCGCAGGCACCGGCTGCGTTGAGAGGGGTGACAGGGTCACCAGCACGGCGACCCGGGGAGCGAGGACTGATCGTGCACGAGGACTTCGACGAGTTCGCGGTGGCGGCTTGGCCGCGGCTGCGGCACGCGGCGTGGTTGCTCACCGGCCACGACCAGGATGCCGAGGACCTCGCCTCCGCGGCGCTTGCCAAGACCTTCGCGGCCTGGCGCAGGGTGCGTTCCGAACAGCCCTACGCCTACGCCCGGCGGTGCGTGCTCAACGCACAGATCGATCGGGTACGCCGTCGGCGGAACCGCGTCGAGCTGGTCACCGACGTCGTCCCCGACATCGCCGAGAGCGGCGTCGGCGGCGGCTCCGCGCAGTCCGACCGGATCGCCGATCGTGACCAGCTGGCTGCACTGCTGGGAACCCTGTCCGTCCGGGAGCGACAGATCGTGGTGCTCCGCTACTACTTCGACTCCTCCGAGGCCGAGGTCGCCGAGGAGCTCGGTATCTCGGTCGGGACCGTGAAGAGCACGGCGTCGCGCGCGCTGGCTCGGCTGCGGGTCGAGAACGGGTCAGGACTGGAGGTCCACTCATGAACGTCACCGAGCTCACCGAAGCAATGCAGGGCTCCCGAGCACCGTCCGCGGGCCCGGACCTGGACGACATCCGACGACGGGGCCGGACCCTGGCGCACCTGCGACGAGCGCGGATCGGGGTTGCCGCCGCCGTCGCCGCCGCGGTGCTGGCGGCGCCGTGGACCTTGCTGCCCGACGCCGACCACGATGCTGCGGGCTTCTCCGACCGCCGGGGCACCCAGGACAGCTCCCCCGAGCAGGTGTTCCTGTCCACGGCACCCTTCGCCGAACCGGTCGGATCGGTGGTCGACGTCGACATGAAGTTCTACGTCCGCGAGCACGGAAGCTCGGTCGGCAGCATCGCGCTGTGGGCCGAGGAGCCCGGGCCCCGGCTCGCCTACGGCTCGCGCGCCATCGACGGCGACCTCCAGGTCCGCCGGGCCGGCTACCTGGACGCTCCCGTCCTCCCGCGCCGCGACGGACGCATGGTGCGGGTGCCGGGTCCCGTCGGCGAGCCGACGTACGTCGGCCTGATCGCGAACCCCGACGCCCGGGTCGTCACCGCCACCGTGCGGACGCGCTCGACCGACACCGACGTCCGCTCCGGGGTCAGCACGACCGCCGACCCCGGTTACCTGCTGGTGTGGGTGAGCGCGACGACCGGCAGCGAGGCCGGGATCGACCTGTTGGCGTTCGCCGTGCGCGGCGACGACGGCGCCGTGCTTGCCCGCGGCACCTTCGGCTGAGCCGGGCCGGTCGCGAGCCGGAGCTCAGAGGCCCAGGATCTCCCGGGTCCGGACCACGTCGCCCTTCATCGTCTCGATCAGCGCCTCGATGCCCTCGAACGCGACCATGCCGCGCAGTCGGGCGACGAACGATATCTCGACCGTGGCGCCGTACAGGTCGAGGTCGGTGCGGTCCAGGACGTAGGCCTCGACGCGACGCTCGCGCTCCCCGTCGAAGGTCGGGTTCGTGCCCACCGAGATCGCAGCGGGGAACGGCGCCTCGCCCTCGACGTCGGTGCGGCGCAGCCAGCCGGCGTACACGCCGTCGGCGGGAGCGGCCACCCCCTGGGTCGGCACGTTCGCCGTGGGGAAGCCGAGCTCGCGACCGCGCTGGTCCCCCTTCACGACGACGCCGGTCACGGCGTACGGGCGACCGAGCGCCTCGGCTGCTCCCTCGACGTCGCCGGCGAGCAGGCAGGTACGCACGTACGTCGAGGACCACACCTGCGGCCCGCCGTCCAGGGCGATGCCCTCGACGGTGAAGTCGTGGTCGTGCCCGGCGGCCCGCAGCGTCGTGACGTCGCCGGAGGCACGGGCACCGAACCGGAAGTTCGCACCGACCACGACCGCACGGGCCTGCAGGCTCTCGACGATCACCGCGGTGATGAAGTGATCCGGGGTCCACGCGGCGATGTCGCGGGAGAACGGCACGACCAGGACGTCGTCGGCGCCGGCCTCGGCCAGCAGCGCGCACCGGGTATCCACGTCGGTCAGCATCAACGGCGCGTGGTCGGGGCGCAGCACCGCCATCGGGTGCGGGTCGAAGGTCACTGCGACCAGCGGGACGCCGGCGGCATCGGCGATCTCCCGGGCGCGGGCGATCACGTGCCGGTGGCCGAGGTGGACGCCGTCGAAGTTGCCGATGACGACGACGGTCCGGCCGAGGTCAGCCGGCACCTGCTCGAGGAAACGCCACACACGCACGGGTCGAGCCTACTGTTCGTGGATCCGGACCACGGCGTCGAGGTTCAACGGACCGTAGATGTGCGGGAACTCGTCGTCGGTGCCGGGCACGGGCTCGACCACCAGCGGCGAGGTCAGCCGCGCCGGATCGATCTCGAGCAGCACCAGCTCCTCGGGGACGTCGGTGTAGAAACGGGTCCGGACGCCGCGCCACTGGTCCTCGCGGGAGGCGTGGATGAAGCCCTCCTGCTCCAGGGTGCGCCCCAGCGTGGAGATCCGGTAGTCGCCGGACTCCTGGGCCGCTGCCCAGTCCGAGACCAGGGCGAGGTGGAAGATGTTGTCCTCGTTCACACGAACACCGCCACGGGTCGGGCGAGGTCTCCCCCGCGCTCGTACAGGGCCAGGAACTCGCCGGTCGGCGCGAACACCGCGGTGGGGACCTGCTCGGGCAGGTCGATGGGCAGCTTCTTGCCGACCCGGACCATGGCGGCCTGCACGTCGTCCAGCTCGTACGCCGGGAAGCTCGCCCGGGCCGCGTCGCTGATGTCGAGCAGGCTGAAGTCCTCGGCGAGCTCCTCGAGCGTGTGCGCCTGGTCGATGCCGAAGGGCCCGACCGCCGTCCGCCGCAGCGCCGTCAGGTGACCGCCGACGCCGAGGTCGGCGCCGAGGTCGCGCGCGATCGCGCGGATGTAGGTGCCGCTCGAGCACGCGACCGCTATGTCGACGTCGAGGAAGTCGTCGACCGCCTCGACCCGGGAGACGGTGATGGCGCTGATCCTCACCCGACGGGCCGAGATCTGCACGTCCTCGCCGGCCCGCACGCGCTCGTAGGCGCGCTTGCCGTCGATCTTGATGGCCGAGACCGCCGAGGGCACCTGGTCGATCTCGCCGACCATCGATGCCAGGCCGGCGCGGACGGCGTCCTCGGAGACACCGCCCACCGGGTGGGTCGCGACGAACTCACCTTCGGCGTCGTCCGTGCTGGTGCTCGCGCCGAGGCGGACCGTGGCGTCGTACCCCTTGTCGGTGAGCAGGAGGTGCCCGAGCAACCGGGTCGCCCGGTTCACCCCGACGACCAGGACCCCGGTGGCCATCGGGTCCAGCGTGCCTGCGTGGCCGACCTTGCGGGTCCCGGCGAGGCGACGCACCCGCGCCACCACGTCGTGCGAGGTGATGCCGGCGGGCTTGTCGACGACGACCAGCCCGTTCACGACTCGGAGTCGTCCTCGAGCTCGTCCTCGTCGTCCGCGTCGTCTTCCACACGCGGCTTCTTGTACGGGTCGGCCTCGCCGGCGTACGTCGCGCCGGTGCGGCTGGCGGCGACCTGCTCGTCCTGCGCCCGGGCGATGTCGAGCAGGTCGTCGATCGCGCGGGCCGACTCCGGCAGCGCGTCGTGGATGAACTCGAGCGCCGGCGCGTGGCGCATGCCGAGCTGCTTGGCGACCTCGGAACGGATCAGGCCCTTGGCCGACTCGAGCGCCGCCGCGGTGCCCGCCAGGTCTTCCGCCGACTGCTCGCCGCCGAGCGAGAGCACCGTGTAGAACACCGAGGCGTTCTGGGTGTCACCGGTGACCCGGACGTCGGTCACGGTGACGAACCCGAGCCGCGGGTCCTTGATCCGCCGCTCGAGCATCTCGGCGACGATCACCTTGATCCGGTCGGCGACCTTGCGGACGCGGGGGCTGGCCATGGCTTTGCTCCTTGCCTGCTGGTTTTTCGTGGGGCGACGAAAAACCACCTCGAACTGGTGAAGTTTCGGGCTGGCGATCCGGTTTCACCGGTTACCCCGGGAAACCGGACCGCCGCCGGCGCGTCGAATCAGCCGCGCGGGATCTCCCTCATCTCGTAGGCCTCGATGACATCGCCTTCCTTGATGTCGTTGAAGCCCTTGACGACGAGACCGCACTCGAAGCCCTCACGGACCTCGGAGGCGTCGTCCTTCTCGCGCTTGAGCGATGCCAGGTCGGCGGTCTCGACGATGACGGCACCGTCGCGGATGACCCGGACCTTGGCGTTGCGCCGCAGCAGGCCGCTGGTGACCATGCAACCGGCGATGTTGCCGATCTTGGACGAGCGGAAGATCGCACGGATCTCCGCCTGACCCAGCACCGACTCCTCGAACTCCGGCTTGAGCATGCCCTTGAGGGCCGCCTCGATCTCCTCGATGGCCTGGTAGATCACGGTGTAGTACCGGATCTCGACGCCTTCCTTGTCGGCCATCTGGCTCGCCTTGCCCTGCGGGCGGACGTTGAAGCCGATGATGATCGCGTCGGAGGCGGCGGCCAGGTCGACGTTGGTCTCCGTGATCGCACCGACACCGCGGTCGATGACGCGCAGGCTGACGTCGTCGCCGACGTCGATCTGGGCCAGCGCGTCCTCGAGAGCCTCGACCGAACCGGACACGTCGCCCTTGAGGATGAGGTTGAGCTCCTGGCTCTCGCCCTTCTCCATCGACGCCATGAAGTCCTCGAGGCTGCGACGCACGCGGCGCTTGGCCTGCATGGCGGCACGCTCGCGCGCCTCCCGCTTCTCGGCGATCTGACGGGCCATACGGTCGTCCTCGACCACGATGAAGTTCTGACCCGCGCCGGGGACCCCGGAGAGACCCAGCACCATGGCCGGACGCGACGGGTCGGCCTCCTCGATGTTCTCGCCGTGCTCGTCGAGCATGGCGCGCACGCGGCCGTACGCCGGACCGGCGACGATCGAGTCGCCGACACGGAGCGTTCCGCGCTGCACCAGGATCGTGGCGACCGGGCCGCGACCGCGGTCCAGGTGCGCCTCGACGACGAGACCCTGCGCGTCCTGACGCGGGTTGGCACGCAGGTCGAGCGAGGCGTCGGCGGTCAGCACGACGGCCTCGAGCAGCTTGTCGAGGTTGAGGTTCGACTTCGCCGAGACGTCGACGAACATGGCGTCGCCGCCGTACTCCTCGGGCACCAGGCCGTACTCGGTCAGCTGTCCGCGGACCTTGGTCGGGTCCGCCTCGGGCTTGTCGATCTTGTTCACCGCGACCACGATCGGGACGCCGGCGGCCTTGGCGTGGTTCAACGCCTCGACCGTCTGCGGCATCACGCCGTCGTCGGCCGCGACCACGAGGATCGCGATGTCGGTGGCCTGGGCACCACGGGCACGCATGGCCGTGAAGGCCTCGTGACCGGGGGTGTCGATGAAGGTGATCCGGCGGTCGTTGCCGTCCACCTCGGCGTGCACCTGGTAGGCACCGATGTGCTGGGTGATGCCACCGGCCTCCTTGTCGACGACGTTCGCGTTGCGGAGCGCGTCGAGGAGCTTCGTCTTACCGTGGTCGACGTGACCCATGACGGTCACGACCGGCGGCCGGATGACCAGGTCTTCCTCGTCGCCCTCGTCGGCGCCGAACTCCAGGTCGAAGGACTCCAGCAGCTCGCGGTCCTCGTCCTCCGGGGAGACGATCTCGAGGACGTAGTTGAGCTCCTCGCCGAGCAGCTCCAGCGTCTCGTCGTTGACCGACTCGGTCGCGGTGACCATCTCGCCGAGCGAGAACAGCATCTGCACCAGCGATGCCGGGTCGACGCCGACCTTCTCGGCGAAGTCCGTCAGCGAGGAACCACGAGCGAGACGCACGGTCTCGCCGTTGCCCTTGCGGACGCGGATGCCGCCGATCGTGGGCGCTTCCATCTGCTCGAACTCTTGACGACGCGCGCGCTTCGACTTGCGACCACGACGCGACGGGCCACCCGGGCGGCCGAAGGCACCCTGGGTGCTGCCGCGCTGACCGGGGCGGCCACCGCCGCCGGGGCGGCCACCGGGACCGCCACCACCGGGAGCACCACCGGGACCGCCGCCGAAGCCGCCGCGACCGGGAGCTCCTGCGCCGGCACCAGGACGAGCACCCGGACCGCCGCGACCCGGCGCACCGCCGGGACCGCCACGACCGGGACCACCGGCACCAGGACCGCCGGGACGCGGACGCGCACCGCCGGGGCCACCACCGAAGGCGGCCGGGGACTTGGGCATCATCGCCGGGTTCGGGCGCGGCATACCGGGCCGGCCGGCCGGAGCACCGGCGGCCGGGGCACCCGGCGCACCACCGTCGCGCGGGGCGGGAGCCGCCGGACGACGGCCCATGCCCTGCGTGGAGGCGAACGGGTTGTTGCCGGGGCGCGGTGCGCCCGGGGTGGGCGGCTTCGGCGCGGCGGGCGCCTCGGCGGCCGGCGGCTCCTCGGCCGGGGGCTCGACGACCGGCGCCTGTGCCGCGGGGGCCTCGGGCTCGGGCGTCTCCTCGACGACCTCGGTCGCCTTGGTGCGCGGGCCCGGGCGCGGAGCAGCCTTTGCCGCAGCCGGAGCCACCTCCTCGGCAGCCGGAGCCTCGACCTCAGCCTCGGCAGGCGCCTCGGCGGTCTTGGCAGCAGCCTTCTTGGCGGGCGCCTTCTTGGCGGCCTTCTTCGCCGCCGCTGCTTCCGCCTTGGCGGTCAGCTCGGCGCCGTACTTGTCTTGGAAGCGCTTCACGACGGGGGGCTCCACCGTCGACGAAGCAGCCTTGACGAACTCGCCGAGCTCGCTCAGCATCCCCAGCACGTCCTTGCTGGTGACGCCGTATTCCTTTGCGAGCTCGTGGACTCGGACCTTGGACACTCTTGTTCCTCCTGGTCCGAGCCCGGGGATGAACCGGGGTCTGCGGACCGCTAGTTGATGTGCATGCTCATCGCGAAGTTCTCATCGCAGGCTCATGAGCTGATGCTCCAGTTTCATCTCGGTTCATCGGACAGGGGTGGTGAGGTGCTCGCGGAGCCCGGCCAGGTCCAGCGCTCCCGCACCGCTCCCCGCGTCGTGACGCAGGGCCCGGCCGAAGGCACGCTTTCGCTCGGCGAGCTCGAAGCACGCAAGGGACGGATGCAGGTGCGCTCCGCGACCCGGCGCCGAGCCGCCCGGATCCGGGACGACCGTCCCGGCGCCTGCGACGACTCGTAGCAGCTCACTCTTGGCGGCCCGCTTCCGGCACCCGATGCACGTCCGAACAGGCTCGGAAGGGCGTCGGGGGTCTTGGGGGGTCACCAGCGAGGAGTCTAGCGCGTTCCGGTCGCGACTCCGAACCGGCTGGCCGCTGCGCGGCCGACTCCTGCTCAGTCCTCGGGCGCCTCGTCGGAGCGGATGTCGATGCGCCACCCCGTCAGACGGGCGGCCAGGCGGGCGTTCTGCCCCTCCTTGCCGATCGCGAGCGACAGCTGGAAGTCCGGGACGACGACCCGGGCGGCCCGCGCAGCCTCGTCGACGACCGTGACGCTGGTGACCCGAGCCGGGCTGAGCGCGTTGGCGACCATCTCCGCCGGGTCCTCGGACCAGTCGACGATGTCGATCTTCTCGCCGTGCAGCTCAGCCATCACGCTCCGGACCCGCTGGCCCATCGGACCGATGCAGGAGCCCTTCGCGTTGACCCCGGCGACGTCGGTCCGCACCGCGATCTTGGTCCGGTGGCCGGCCTCGCGGGCGATGGCGACGATCTCGACCGTGCCGTCGGCGATCTCCGGGACCTCGAGGGCGAACAGCTTCTTCACCAGGTTCGGGTGGGTGCGCGAAAGCATCACCTGCGGCCCCCGCATGCCCTTGCGGACGCTGACCACCAGCGCCTTGAGCCGGGAACCGTGCGAGTAGTCCTCCCCCGGGACCTGCTCGCCCGAGGGCAGCAGCGCCTCGAGCTTGCCCAGGTCGACCATCACGTCGTGGGGGTCGCGACCCTGCTGGATCAGTCCGGAGACGATGTCGCCCTCCTTGCCGGAGAACTCCCCGAACTTGATCTCGTCCTCGGCGTCGCGGAGCCGCTGCAGCATGATCTGCTTCGCCGTCGTGGCGGCGATCCGGCCGAAGTCGGCCGGGGTGTCGTCGAACTCCTCGCCCTCGGGGACCCCGTCCTCGGTGGTCTCCTGGGCGTACACGACGACGTGACCCGACTTGCGGTCCAGGTGGACCCGCGCCTTCTCCAGCGCCCCCGGCGACTTGTGGTACGCCGTCAGCAGCGCCTGCTCGATCGCCTCGACCAGGATGTCGAAGGAGATCTCCTTCTCCCGCTCGAGCGAGCGCAGGATGCTCATGTCGATGTCCACGTCTCAGCCTTCCCTCTTGAATTCGATCTGGATCTTGGCCTTGGCCACGGACGCGAGTGCGACCGTGACTTCGGTGCCGCCCACGTCCAGCGTCGCGGAGTCCTCGTCGCTGGTGACGATGCGACCGGTCAGCTCCTCGCCCTCGGTCAGGCTCACCTTGACCAGCCGGGTGGCGTTGCGACGCCAGTGCCGTGGCAGCGTCAGCGGACGGTCGACGCCGGGAGAGGTGACCTCGAGCGTGAACGGGTTGCCCCCCATGAGGTCGGCCTCGTCGAGCGCGTCGGAGACCACCTTGGTGGCCTCGGCGACGTCGTCCATGCTCACCCCGCCGTCCTTGTCCACGGCGACGCGCAGGACCGACCGCTTGCCTGCCTTCGACAGGTCGAGCGCCTCGAGGTCGAGGCCGAGGCCCTGCACCGGCCCGCTCAGCAGGGCTGTCAGGCGGTCGATGATGTCCGTCGTACCCGGAACACCCATGGGCGACCTCCTGCTCTGTTGTTGTGGTTCCCCAACCCTAGTGCAACCGGGCAACGCGGGATCCCACCCCCGCGCTGGATACGATGCGCACGATGGCACCGACAGACCCGTTCCCCCGCACCGGCCCGACGGTCCTTCGCCGACGCACCGTGCTGGCGAGCGGTGCCCTGGGCACGGCGGCCCTCCTCTCCGGGTGTGCGCTGAACAACCCGTTCGACTCGACCAAGGAGCCGGCAGCCGAGGTCGTCCAGGACCTCGCTCCCGACGTCGGTCTCGCCGTCACGGCCGTCGGCCTGCTGCTCGCGACCCAGGAGAAGGTCCGGCTCGCGACGTCGACCTTCCCGGGTCTCGGACCGAAGCTGGCCGGCCTGACCGCCCTGCACCAGGCGCACCTGGAGGCGCTGCAGGACGCCGTACCGGACGACGTCGACCCGGCACCTGCCCAGGCTCCCCCGGCAGCTCCGGCCTCTCGCCCACTGGCGATGAAGGACGTCCGCACCGCCGAGAAGGCCCTTCACGACCAGCTCGTCGGCCTGGCGCTGCGTGCCGAGAGCGGTCCGTTCGCGCGACTGCTCGCCACGATGACCGCGGGGATCTCCCAGCAGCTGGCGGTCCTGGGATGACCCCGGTCGACGCGTTGCAGGCTGCCCTCGCCGACGAGCACGCCGCGGTGTACCTGAGCGGGGTGCTCGGCGCCCAGGCATCGGAGTCCACCCAGCCGCAGCTGTACGCCCAGCTGTCCGAGGGCTACCGGCTCCACCGCCGCAACCGGGACCGGCTCGCGGCCCTGGTGCGGGCAGCGGGCGCCGAGCCGGTCGCTTCAGCGGTGGCCTACGCGATCCCGGCCAAGCTCGACACGTCCGCAGAATTGAACGATGCGGCGCTCCAGCTGGAGCGCCGCATCGTCAAGACCTACGGCCAGCTCGTCGAGAACACCGCCGGCGCAGAACGCCGATGGGCCCTTGTCGCTCTCGACAGCGCAGCCGTCCGTCAGGTGGAGCTCCGAGGAACCCCCGAGATGTTCCCCGGCTCCGTGTCTTGATCTTGTCCGTTCCCGGCACCTGATGAAACAACCGCGCCGCTTCCGGTTCGTGCACTGCACAACCCCGCAACTTCCTGCAGGGTGGGCTCAGCCCGCTTCCGGTCCGACCCTCAGGCTCGTCTGAGCGCTCGGGTGCTGCGGGGTCGACAGCACCCGTACGACGAGCCGCACCTGCCTCCTGGGCGTCGGCACGGTCAGCACCGCGGTGCCGTCGGCATCGAGCCCGGCCTGCGTCAGCCGGACGTACGTGCCGTCCTTGCGCCGGAGCACGGCGACGGCGTCTCCCGCCCTGGCGCCGCGCACCGAGACCGTGATGGTGGTCGTGCCACCCTCGTTCGTGCTGCTCGCGGTCACCACCGGGACGACGACCACGCGGACGGCGTTGCTCCGCACCTTGTTCGCAGTGGCCAGGCGCAGCTCGGAGGTCCGCGCGAGCGCCGGGCTGGTGATCGCCACCTGGCCCCGCCTGTCGGTCTTCGCCGCGGCAACCTGGGTCCAGCGCTGCTTGCCGACCCGGGCCATCAGGCGGACCGAGCGCTTGCGCAACCGGTGTCCGTCCTCAGCCGTGACGACGCCCGTGACGGTCACCGGGGTGTCGGCAGGCACGCGGCGGTCGGAGACCTCGATCGAGACCGCGGCGGGGACGCGGCGTACCGGAGGCACTGTCGCACCGGTCGACGAGCTCGCCGTCGGCGTGGGCGCGCCGATGGGCGCGGTCGGCGGCGCGGACGTCGTCGGCAAGGAGCTGGCGGTCGCCGTCGAGCCCGGTGCCGACGGCTCGGTGGCGGAGGCCGTCGGGGTGGGCGTGGCGGTCGGGCCGGTGGCGCCCGCGGTCGGCGACGCGCCGGCGGTCCGCTCCGGGGTGCGCGAGACGACGGGGGGACGTACCGGATCCGGCGCGGGTACGCCGACCGGCCCGAGCACGTCGTGCGCAAGCTCCTGCACCGGGTCCGGCAAACCGCCCGTGTACGCCGCCGCGACACCCGTCGAGAGCGCGACCGCCGCCACCGCCGTGGTCGCGCCGACCCCGACACGGCTGAAGATCCGGCGTACCGACCCGTGGTGACGCTGCGCAGCGAAGGCAGCGACGAAATCGCGTTCGCCGGCGAGCTCGTCGGGGGTTCCGGGTGCGCGCAGGGCGCGCACGATGGGGTCGTCGGAGGAGAAGTCCTCGTCGTCGTTCTCGATCACTACCCCACCTCCTCGTGCTCGTCGTTCGCGCGTGCGCGCGGGTTCTCCGCCAGTGCTCTCAGCGCCCGGTGGACGCTGACCCGGACGGTGCCGGGTTTCTTGCCGACCATCTCGGCCACGGTCGCGACGTCCAGGCCGGCGACCACCCGGAGCATCACCATCTCGGCCTGCTCGCGGGGCAGTGTCGCCACCAGGTCGAGCGCGGCCCGGGTGGAGACGCTCTCCAGCGCGTCCGCCTCGGCGCTCGGCGCCACCTCGTCGTCGATCGGTTCGGCGAGGTAGATCACCGGTCTCGCCGTACGGCCCCTGCCCTGGTCGATCGCCCGGTTGCGGGCGACGGTGAACAGGAATCCGCGGAAGTCCCGGGAGCTGCCCTGGAACTTCGGCAGATCCCGGATGACCTGGAACCAGGTCTCGGCCGCCAGGTCCTCGGGCGAGTCGTTCCTCCCGACGGTCAGGTAGCGCAGCAGCGGGGGGTGCAACGTGCGCCAGAGCTCCACGAATCCCGCTTCCTCGCCGTTCCGGGCCTGCTCGAGAGCGAGGTCCAGCGACTCGTCGGCCTGACCAGTGCGGTGATCAGGCCGACGAGACGGATCTGGGCGTTCGGATCCGGTCAGACCGGTATCCCTTCGCTAGGCCGACGGGAGGCGACGGCTTGGTGGAACCACGCGGAGCTGGTTACTTCACGACGATGGTACGAGTCGCACTCCGCGCCGCAGGCGCCTCAGCGGTCTTGGGGAAGAACAGGTAGTACCGCATCGACCGGGTCGGCGTGACGGTGAAGGTCACGCTGCCGTCGGCTCCCGAGACCGCCGACGCCAGTGCTGCGAACTTCTTCGTGCCGACCGGCTTGCCCCACAGCTGGACGTTCTGGCCGGCGTACGCGACGGCCGACTTGGTCAGCACGCCACTGACGGTCGCTGAGCTGCCACGCGTGATCGTGCCTGCGGAGACCGCGGAGGTCAGCGCGGTGGACCGGACCCCGACGTGCACCACGGCGCTGCGGGCCTTGCGGTACTTCTTGGTGCCCTGGAAGACGAGCTTGTAGGACGTCTTCACCAGCGGCTTGACCGTGAACTGGACACGACCGTTGTGGTTGGTCCGCTTCGCGGCTCCGAAGCCCCACTCGGTGGCGCCGGCCTTGCGTGCCAGCAGCACGACGATCTTGTGACGGATCGGCTTCTTCTTCGACAGCAACCGGCCGCTCACCGTGTCGTAGCCCGCAGGGTTGACGACCGCGGTGGCACGACGGATCGACAGCGACGCCGCCTTGCGGGTCGCGGTGTGGGTCGGGACCCGGACCTTGACGGTCGCGACACCGCTGCGGGACTTGTTCGCTGCCGCATCGCCGGGGAACGACCAGCGGTAGCGCGTCGTCTCGGCCGGCGTGACCGTCAGGGAGAGACCGCCCTGCGGGCCGCTGACGTCGGTGCCGACGGGGAGGAACGCATCCTCGCCCGGGAGCTTCGCCTCCAGCGTGACGGTCTTGCCCGGCAGCGCCTGACCGCCTCCGATGCGAAGACTGCCGTTGATGGCGACGCTGCCGCCAGGTGCGACCGCTGCCTTGGTGGCGCGGATCGCGATCGACGTCGTGTGCGGGCCGGCGCCGACGGCGCTGCCGACGGAGACCAGCGTCGCGGCAGCGGTCGCGAGAGCCGCGACGGTCGCCGTACGACGAAGCAGGGACGAGAACATGCAAGGGCCTCCTGGCTGGGACGGCGACGGGATCGCCTCTCACCACCTACCAGCGCAGGTGCCCCCGGATGCGTTACACGGCGTGTCGACCGGGTTCCCGCTGGTCTACCAGGAGTCGATCACGGCAGGGATCTCGGCGAGCTCGTGCACGACCGCGTCCGGCTCTCCCTCCGTGTGCCCGACCTGCTCCGCCGGGATCACGCTGTGCGGCACGTGGATGGCCTTCATCCCGGCGTTGTGCGCGCCCCAGACGTCGTCGAACAGCCGGTCGCCGACGTACACGCAGCGCGCCGGGTCGCTGACTCCGATCGCCTCCATCGCGGCTCCGAAAGCCTTCGGCGAGGGCTTCGTCCAGGGGATCTCGCTGGTGTACACGTCCCCGTCGATCAGGTCCAGGACACCGTCGCGCTCGAACCAGCCGCGGTGCCACGACCGCGGCCACAAGGTGTTCGACAGCACCCCGACCTTGATCCCCCGTGCACGCAGCTCGGTCCACAACGGGCCGACCTGGGGGTCGGTCAGCGTGTGCGGTTCCCAGAATTCGCGGTACGCCGTCAGCAGCTCGGGGTCGTGGCTGAGCCCTGCCTGCTCGAACAGGTCGTCGACGGTGGCGCTGCGCTGCTCGTCGCGGCTCCAGCCCCACACGACCGACCCGGCCTGGTGCAGCGCGGTGGCGTAGCGGTGGTGGTCGTCCTCGGGTGTCGGTGTACTCACGACGGCTTGGGCCAGGGCGAGCGACTCGGCGTGGAAGTCGATGTCGTGCCAGGCGGTCAGCGTGCCGCCCCAGTCAAAGATGACGGCGTCAACAGGTGCACGGTTCACCGGGCGAACCTACCGAGGAGCAAGGCGACCGAGCACGCGATTTTGGCGGAGGTGTTTCGGATCGAACCAGGCGGGCACGGTCGCTGGAGCCATGACAACCGAACTCCCTGGAGGTGATTACTCATGGCACGCATCACCCGGAACCTGGCGGCTGGAGCCGTCGCGGCACTCAGCATCGGCACCCTCGGCGCGACCGCTGCGCCGGCGAACGCCGACGGATCGCACCACCGCAACGGCGGCAAGGGCTTCTCGCTGACCAGGAGCGCGGCCGCCACGCTCGACAAGTTCGACGTCGACCTGGAGTGGGGCGGCAACGCCCGCCACAGCCGCCTCGCGCACGACCGCAACGGTGCGCGCGGGTCGATCACGTTCGACGGCACGAACGCCGACGTGACCTGGTCGCGGATCAGGATCAACGAGCGGAAGAACAAGGTCACCGCCGTGGTCGGCGGCGAGCGGATCGCCGTGCTGAAGTTCCGCGACTCCGACCGGAAGGCGCGCGCCACGCACCGTGGCCACCACCGCACGGTCCTCCGGCTCACCGATGCCGGCGCCGACTCGATCGACAAGGCGGCCGGCGCGGACGCGTTCGACGCCGGCGACGCCTTCGCCAAGAAGGGTCACCGTCACTACCGCCACCACCGGTGACGTCCTGCAGGTAGACCCCGTACGACGCAGCGGGCCCCGGCTGGTGCCGGGGCCCGCTGTCGTTCAGATCAGCTGCGCACCAGGCTGACGAGACGCTCGGCAGCGTCGCCGACGGCCACCTCGGTCCGCTCGCCCGTACGACGGTCCTTGATCTCGATCGTGCCGTCGGCCAGGCCGCGACCGACCGTCACGATCGTCGGGACGCCGATCAGCTCGGCGTCCTTGAACTTCACGCCGGGGCTGACCTTGCCGGCACGGTCGTCGTAGATCACGTCGAGGCCAGCGCCCGACAGCGCGTCAGCGAGTGCCGCGGCCGCGTCGAAGATCTCGGCCTCCTTGCCCGCGGCGACCACGTGCACGTCGGCAGGCGCGATCTCGCGTGGCCACACGAGGCCGAGTTCGTCGTTGTTGCCCTCGGCGATCGCCGCGACGGCGCGCGAGACGCCGATGCCGTAGGAGCCCATCGTGACAACGACCTGCTTGCCGTTCTCGTCGAGCACCTTGAGGTCGAGCGCCTCGGCGTACAGGCGGCCGAGCTGGAAGATGTGGCCCATCTCGATGCCGCGCTCGGATTCCAGGGTCCCGTCACGTCCCTCGACCGCGCACACCGGGCAGGCGTCGCCGTCGCGCACGTCGGCGGCCTCGATGGTGCCGTCCGGGGTGAAGTCGCGCCCGACGACGAGGTCGATCACGTGCTTGCCGGCCTCGTTCGCACCGGTGACCCAGCGGGTGCCCGCCGACACCCTGGGGTCGACGAGGTAGCGGATGCCCGACGTCGACTCCTCACCGAGGACGCCGGGGCCGATGTAGCCCTTGACCAGGGCGGCGTGCTTGGCGAGCTCGGCCTCCCCCATCGGCTCGACCTCGATCGGCTCGAGCTGGCCCTCCAGACGCTTCTGGTCGACCTCGCGGTCGCCAGGCAGACCGATCGCCAGCGGCTCCCGGGTGCCGTCGGGGTGCTTGAGCACGACGAGGACGTTCTTGAGGGTGTCGCCGGCAGCCCAGGGCCGGTCCTCGCGCGGGTGCTTCTCGTTGAGCAGCGCGACGAGCGTGTCGATGGTGGGCGTGTCCGGCGTGTCCTCCGCGTGCGCGGCCGGTACGTCGTCGTACCCGACAGCGGCGGGAGCGGGCACCTCGACGGCCTCGACGTTGGCCGCGTAGTCGCAGGTGGTGCAGGCGACGTAGGTGTCCTCACCGACGGCAGCCTTCGCGAGGAACTCCTCCGACTTCGAGCCACCCATCGCCCCGGCCGTGGCCTTGACGATCACGTAGTCGAACCCGAGCCGGTCGAAGGTCTTGACGTACGCGGCGCGGTGCGCGGCGTAGGAGGCGTCCAGGCCCTCGTCGGTGGTGTCGAAGGAGTAGGAGTCCTTCATGACGAACTCGCGTCCGCGCAGGATGCCCGCCCTGGGACGCGCCTCGTCGCGGTACTTCGTCTGGATCTGGTAGAGCCAGACGGGCAGGTCCTTGTAGGAGGAGTACAGGTCCTTCACGACGAGCGTGAACATCTCCTCGTGCGTGGGGCCGAGGAGGTAGTCGCCGTCCCTGCGGTCCTTGAGCCGGAAGATGCCGTCGCCGTAGTCGGTCCACCGACCCGTCGCCTCGTAGGGCTCCCGGGGCAGCAGCGCCGGGAACTGCAGCTCCTGGGCGCCCATCGCGTCCATCTCCTCGCGGATGATGTCCTCGACGTTGCGCAGCACCCGCAGCCCCAGCGGCAGCCAGGTGTAGATGCCCGGCGCGGCCCGCCGGATGTAGCCGGCCCGCACCAGCAACCGGTGACTGGGAACCTCCGCGTCGGCGGGGTCATCGCGCAGCGTCCGGACGAACAGGGACGACATCCTCAAGATCATGGGGAGAGGCTATCTGCGGGGGTGCCGGGGCAACTAGGCGGTTCCGCCCGTGCTCGTCGTTCTCTAGGCTTCCGCCATGGCTCTCAGGGACAAGCTCGCGACCGCAGTACAGCCGTACCTCCAGCCGGGCGAACAGCTTCAGGTCGTCTTCATCGGGCAGTCGCACAGCCAGTGGCTGGCGCCACTCGTGGGATTCATCCCGTTCCTCTTCATCAACCGGTACCGCCAGGTCGCGGTCACCGACCGCCGCGTCCTGGTGCTCGACGGCGGCCACTGGAGCTCGATGAAGCCCCAGGCCGTCGCCTTCGAGCTCCCCCGGACCACCCGGCTCGGGCCGGGCTCGGGCATCTGGCACCGGATCGAGGCCGGCCCGGAGAAGATCCGGGTCGCGTACCGGTTCTTCAAGGACCTGCGCGAGGCCGACCGGCTCTCCGGGGCCGGCGCGACGCCGGTCGGCTGAGTCAGCTCCGGCCCGCGCGCAAGGCGGCCCGGATCATCGGGAACTGCAGCGGCAGCCGCCCGTACGCCGCTGCCTTGAGCGGCAGGCTCTTCGACTTCGAGGCGTCGACGGCCATCTTCACGTTGCCGACGTACACCCCGGCGAGGAGCGCGGCGCTGGCGAGACCCGCGACCTTGCGGGTCGGCGGGAACAGCAGGCCCGCGGCGCAGGCGATCTCGGCGACACCCGACCAGATGATCACCTCGCGGTGCGCCGGGACCCAGTCCGGCATCAGCGGTTCCCACACGTCCGGCTTGACGAGGTGCACCGTGCCCGAGGCGAGGAATCCGGTAGCGAGGAGCTTGGCGTCACGGCGCAGGGGTGCAGTCATGGCGCCACCCTAGCCATGTGGGCGAACCGGCTCAGAACATCAAGGTCGAGAACGTCGCCGTCTGCTGGAACCCGACCTTCGCGTACGCCGCCCTCGCCGGAGCGTTGTGCGCATTGACGTACAGCGCCACCGTCGGGGCGATCTCGGCCCGCGCGATCTCCGCGACGGCGGCCATGCCGCTGGTGCACAGGCCCTCCCCGCGGCGGGACGGATCGACGTACACGCCCTGCACCTGGCACGCGTACGGCGTCGCGCAGGCGATCTCGGCCTTGAAGAGCACCTTGCCGTTCTCGATCCGCGAGAACGACCAACCCCGGTTCACCAGCTGCGAGACCCGCGCGCGGTAGAGGTTGCGACCGCCGTCGCTCTCCGGGGAGACGCCGACCTCCTCGGTGTACATCGCCACGCACGACGGGTAGAGCTCGTCGACCTGGTGCGGCTCGGTCCGTCGTACGCCGGGGTCGGGCGCCACCTCGGCGGCACCGCTGATCTCCAGGTGCGGCTGGTCCCAGCGCTCGTCCCGGGCCGGCCCCCAGGACGGCTCGAGTGCCTCCCACAGGTCGGAGACGGCATCGCGCGGGCCGACGATCGTCGAGCTCTGCCGGCGCTGCTTCAGCGCCCGCTCGGCGTACGCCGCACAGGCCTCGGGCGATGCCTGGACCGGGACCATGTTGGCGCCGACGTGGCACAGCGAGAGCAGCTCGCCCTCCTGCTCGTAGCCCCACATCTGGCCGCCGAGCCAGCGCTGGTCGAGCTGGGTGATCCGGCTGCGGTACTCCGCGAAGACATTGGTGACCGGATCCGCCTCCAGGACCACCAGCGCAGCGGAGAGGTCAGCCGGGCCGAGGACGCGCACGGTACCGGGGCGGCCGTCGGGCCGCTCGGCGTCCGGTTCCGAAGCGACGATCACGGCCACACCCTAGAGGAACCGCTACCTTGAGAACATGGTCAACCACGCTGCCAGGGTCGTCTTGGCCACGACCCTCGTGCTCGGCCTCGGGTCGGCCGGGTGCAGCGAGGAGAAGAAGGCCACCGCGGCGAAGACCCCGGGACTCAGCGAGTGCCGCAAGCAGTGGGGCGACGTCGCGGACGCGATCGTCGGTCTGGACGAGGACAAGCACCCCTCCGCACTGGCCAGCCGCTGGACGAGCGTGGTGGCGACGGTGGACTACTACGAGAACACCGACACCGCGACCGACTGCCAGCAGAAGATCGCCGCCCAGCTCGACGCGATCACCGCCCTGCGCCAGTTCAGCACCCGTCTCCAGCCCTACGACATGGAGTTCCAGGCCGACGAGCGCGCCGCCGACGTCGGTCGCTACCTGGCAGACCCGTTGCCGGCTCCGACGAAGGGCAAGGGCGGCAAGAAGAGCAGACCGCCGAAGAAGGCTGCGGTCGCCGCTGCCCTCAAGACGCTCGAGGACAACGCCGCGGCGGCGAACGCCGAGCTCGCGCCCGGCTGGGGTCAGCTCGCGTCGGTCGAGCTCACCGACGAGGCTGCCGTGAAGGCGGCCCTCCAGGACCTCGAATTCCTGGCGAAGGACAGCCCGACGTGGGTGCGGTGCAACGCGGCGCTCGCGGTCATCGAGAAGGCGGTGCGAGCACAGCTGGGGCTCGGCCCGAACGACCCGCTGCCGGTAGCGCCGACGGCCACGAGCAGCCCGACGAGCACGCCGTCGAGCACCCCCGGTGGAACGCCGTCGGGAACGCCCGCCACGACACCGACGGGGACCCCCTCGGGCACGCCGACCAGCTCTGCCTCGGTCACCCCGACGCGGTAGCGCTCAGGAGACGGTGACCTCCGCGGAGGCGCCCTCGACGGGCTCCATCTCCTCGGCCAGCCGCATGGCCTCCTCGATGAGGGTCTCGACAATCATCGCCTCGGGCACGGTCTTGATGACTTCGCCCTTGACGAAGATCTGACCCTTGCCGTTGCCGGACGCGACGCCGAGGTCGGCCTCGCGGGCCTCCCCCGGACCGTTGACGACGCAGCCCATGACGGCCACCCGCAGCGGCACCTCCATCCCCTCGAGCCCGGCGGTGACCCGCTCGGCGAGGGTGTAGACGTCGACCTGGGCGCGGCCGCAGGACGGGCAGGAGACGATCTCGAGCTTGCGCGGGCGCAGGTTCAGCGACTGCAGGATCTGGATGCCGACCTTGACCTCCTCGACCGGCGGGGCGGACAGCGAGACCCGGATCGTGTCCCCGATGCCCTGGGAGAGCAGCGCGCCGAACGCGGTCGCCGACTTGATGGTGCCCTGGAACGCCGGCCCGGCCTCGGTGACCCCGAGGTGCAGCGGCCAGTCCCCCGCCTCGGCGAGCAGCTCGTAGGCGCGCACCATCACGACGGGGTCGTTGTGCTTGACCGAGATCTTGAAGTCGCGGAAGCCGTGCTCCTCGAAGAGCGACGCCTCCCACTTCGCCGACTCGACGAGAGCCTCCGGGGTGGCCTTGCCGTACTTGGCCAGGAGTCGCGGGTCCAACGACCCGGCGTTGACGCCGATACGGATGGAGGTCCCGTGGTCGGTGGCCGCTCGGGCGATCTCCTTGATCTGGTCGTCGAACTTCTTGATGTTGCCCGGGTTCACCCGCACCGCCGCACAGCCGGCCTCGATCGCGGCGAAGACGTACTTGGGCTGGAAGTGGATGTCCGCGATCACGGGGATCTGCGAGTGCTTCGCGATCTCGGGCAGCGCGTCGGCGTCGTCCTGCGAGGGACACGCCACCCGGACGATGTCGCAGCCTGTCGCGGTCAGCTCGGCGATCTGCTGAAGGGTCGCGTTGACGTCCGAGGTGAGCGTCGTGGTCATCGACTGCACCGAGACGGGCGACTCGCTCCCGACCCCGACCTTGCCGACCTTGATCTGGCGGGTGGGGCGGCGGGGGTTCAGCACCGGCGGCGGGGCCGCGGGCATGCCGAGCGAAACCGAAGTCATGCCCTCAGGCTACCGGTCTGACCTGCACCGGGACCCATCAGCGTCAGGTGATCGGGACCGCGAGATCGGCGTAGACCAGCAGGACGGTCATCACCAGCAGGACACCTGCGGTGACGTAGGCCACGGGGAGCAGCTTCGCGACGTCGAAGTGGCCCGGGTCCGGGCGGCCGAACAGCTTGGCCCAGCCCCGCCGCAGCGCCTCGTACAGGGCACCGGCGATGTGTCCGCCGTCCAGGGGCAGCAGCGGAACGAAGTTGAACATCCCGACGAACAGGTTCACGCCCGCGAGCAGGGTGATGATGAACGCGACCTTGTTGCCGCCGGCGATCGAGTCGTCCGCGCTGACCTCTCCGGCGACACGTCCGATGCCGACGACGCTCATCGGGCCCTCGGGGTCGCGGTCCTGCAGACCGAGCACCGCGCGACCGACGTCCCAGATCCGCGCAGGCATGTGGCCGAGCGACTTGACCGTCTCCACGGTCATGTCCCCCATCTGCTCCACGGTGTAGAGCGGGCCCTTCGAGACGTTCTCGGTACGGGGGCTGATGCCGAGGTAGCCGACCTTGACCGACTTCAGGTCGTCGTCCATCGAGGGCAGCGTGTTGACCTGGGTGGTGACCGACTTCTTCAGCGTCTCGCCGTCGCGCAGCACGGTGATGGTGACGCTGGCGTCCGGGTGCGACCGGATCAGCTTCTGGAGCTGGGTGTAGCTGGTGATCCTGGTGTCGTCGAAAGCGACGATCTTGTCCCCGGGGCGGATGTCCGCGGTCTTGCTCGGCGCCTCAGGGTCGGTCGGCAGGCAGGTGTCGCGCGCCGCCTGCTCCCCCTTCGGGACGGCGATCACGCAGTCCGCGCGGGTCGCCACGGTCGTCGTGGCCTCGCTGACGCCGTGGAAGTAGAACAATCCGCCGAACAGGAAGAACGCGATGACCAGGTTCACCGTGGGGCCGCCGGCCATCACGATGACCTTCTTCCACCACGGCAGCTGGTAGAACATCCGGTTCTCGTCACCGGGCTGGAGCAGGGCGGCCTCGGCCTCGCGGGCGTCGGAGATCAGGCGGGAGAAGCCGCTCTGCGGCTTGCCCGACGGCTTGTCGGGGTGCGGCGGGAGCATCCCGATGATCTTCACGAAGCCGCCGAGCGGGAACGCCTTGATGCCGTACTCGGTGCCGTTGCGCTTGGTCGACCAGAGCGTGGTGCCGAAACCGACGAACCACTGCGGGACCCGGATGCCGAATTTCTTCGCCGGGATCATGTGCCCGAACTCGTGCAGCCCGATGGAGACCGCCAGGCCCACGACGATCGCAAGCACACCAGCGATGTAGAGCAGTACGGTCATCGGTCCTTCTCCAGCAGACGTTTCACCTCGGTGCGAGCCCAGGCGTCGGCGTCGAGGACGTCGTCCAGGGAGAGGTTCGTTCGGTTCGAGCCTACGTCGGTACGGGTGGAACCGTGCGACAACAGGACATCTCCGACAGTGTCGACGATCCCGGTGAACGGCAGCCTCCCCTCACGGAACGCCGCCACGCACTCCTCGTTCGCCGCGTTGTAGACCGCCGGAGCGGTGCCACCGGCAGCTCCTGCCTCGCGGGCCAGCCGTACGGCGGGGAAGGCCTCGTCGTCCAGCGGGAAGAATTGCCAGGTCTGGGCCGTCGTCCAGTCGACCGCCGGCGCCACCGCTGGCACCCGGTCCGGCCACGCCATCCCGAGGGCGATCGGGATCAGCATCGTCGGCGGTGAGGCCTGCGCGATCGTGGAGCCGTCGGTGAACTCGACCATCGAGTGCACCACCGAGGTCGGGTGCACCACGACGTCGATGCGGTCGAACGGGATGTCGAAGAGCAGGTGTGCCTCGATCACCTCGAGACCCTTGTTGACCAGCGTCGCGGAGTTGATCGTCACGACCGGGCCCATGTCCCAGGTCGGGTGCGCCAGCGCCTCGTCGACGGTGACTTCGGCGAGCTCGTCGCGGCTGCGGCCCCGGAACGGTCCCCCGCTCGCGGTCAGCACCAGCTTGGCGACCTCGGCCTCCGAGCCGCTGCGCAGGCACTGGGCCAAAGCGCTGTGCTCGCTGTCGACCGGCACGATCTGGCCGGGGCGGGCCCGCGAGGTGACCACCGAGCCGCCCATGATCAGCGACTCCTTGTTCGCCAGCGCGAGCGTGTTGCCCGCCTCCAGCGCTGCGACGGTCGGACGCAGGCCGACAGCGCCGGTGATGCCGTTGAGGACCACGTCGCAGTCCAGGGCGGCGGCGTCGACCGAGGCGCTCTCCCCCAGCCCGGAGAACGCCGGAGCGAATTCGGCGACCTGGGCGTCGTACAGGTCGCGCTGGGACCCGCCTGCAGTCAGACCGACCACCCGGAACCGGTCCGGGTTCGCACGGACCACGTCCAGCGCCTGGGTGCCGATCGATCCGGTCGAGC
The DNA here is from genome assembly GCF_040546585.1 of Marmoricola sp. OAE513. NCBI lineage: Bacteria > Bacillati > Actinomycetota > Actinomycetes > Propionibacteriales > Nocardioidaceae > Marmoricola > Marmoricola sp. OAE513. Next base: position 441,557 of record NZ_JBEPOC010000001.1, read on the forward strand.
CGAGGATGACGACGTCGCGCCGCTCAGTGGTCATGCGCGGAGCCTAGATGTTGAGCGCGACGTACTTCGTCTCGAGGTACTCCGCGATCCCCTCGTTGCCACCCTCGCGCCCGGTGCCGGACTGCTTCACGCCACCAAACGGGGCGCCGGCGTTCGAGACGATGCCCTGGTTCAGACCGATCATCCCGGTCTCGAGCGCCTCGCAGACCTTGAAGGCCCGGGTCAGGTCCTTGGTGAAGACGTAGGACACCAGGCCGTACTCGGTGCGGTTGGCGGCCTCGATCGCCTCGGCGTCGGTCTTGAACGTCGCGATCGGGGCGACGGGGCCGAAGATCTCCTCGCTGAGCACCCGGGCGTCGTGCGGGACGTCGACGAGCACCGTCGGCTCGTAGAAGTAGCCGCGGTCCTCACCCTTCTTACCGCCGGTGACCACGGTGGCGCCCTTGGTGACCGCGTCGGTGACGAGCTCGGCGACCTTGCCCTGCTGGGCGGCGTCGATCAGCGGCCCGACGTCGATGCCCGCGTCGGTACCGCGGCCGACCTTGAGCGCGCCCATCCGCGCCGCCAGCTTGTCGCCGAACTCCTTGGCCACCGACTCGTGCACGTGGAACCGGTTCGCCGAGGTGCACGCCTCGCCCATGTTCCGCATCTTCGCGAGCATCGCGCCGTCGACGGCCGCGTCGATGTCGGCGTCAGCGAAGACCAGGAACGGGGCATTGCCACCGAGCTCCATCGAGACCTTGAGGACCTGGTCGGAGGCCTGGGCGATCAGCTTCTTGCCGACCTCGGTCGAGCCGGTGAACGACAGCTTGCGCAGCCGCGGGTCCTCGATGATCGGCGACGAGACCTCACCGGAACGGGTCGCGGTGATCACGTTGAGCACGCCGGGCGGCAGACCGCACTCCTCGAGCACCTTCGCCAGGGCGAGCATCGACAGCGGGGTCTGCTGGGCGGGCTTGACGACCATCGTGCAGCCAGCGGCGATGGCCGGACCGATCTTGCGGGTGCCCATCGCGTTCGGGAAGTTCCACGGGGTGATGAAGTAGCAGGGGCCGACCGGCTGACGCATCACCAGCACCCGGCTCGCGCCGTTGCCCGAGGTCTTGTAGTAGCCGTCGAGGCGCAGGGCCTCCCCGGAGAACCAGCGGAAGAACTCGGCGGCGTAGGCGAGCTCGCCCTTGGACTCCGAGACGGCTTTGCCCATCTCCAGCGTCATCAGCAGCGCCAGCTCCTCGGCCTGCTCGCCGAGCGCCAGGAAGGCGCGGTGCAGGATCTCCGAGCGCTCGTTGGGCGGCGTGGCGGCCCAGCCGGCCTGGGCTGCGACGGCTGCGTCCAGGGCTGCCCGGGCGTCGCCGGCAGTCGCGTCGGCGACCTCGCACAAGGCCTTGCCGGTGGCCGGATCCTCCACCTCGAAGGTCGCGCCGCCGGTCGCGTCGCGCCACTCCCCGCCGATGTAGAGCTGCTTGGGTACGGCGGACAGAACGGACTGCTCGGTGGGTTCGCTGCTCATGCGTCCACCTTAGAGTTCACGTGTGCGGATCGTCAGCCTGCTCCCCTCCACCACCGAGATCCTGTTCGCCATCGGCGCCGGGGACGACGTCGTCGGCGTGACCTTCGAGTGCGACTACCCCGAACAGGCGCGCAGCCGGACGATCGTGTCCACCTCGGCCATGCCCGAGGGCCTGACCCCCGCACAGATCGACACCTTCGTCGTCGAGGCGATGGCCGCTGGCGAGGACCTGTACCACCTCGACGAGGGCGCCCTGGCGGGCCTGGACGCCGACCTGGTCGTCACCCAGGACCTCTGCGCCGTCTGCGCCGTGGACGTCTCGGTGGTCGACGACGCGCTCGCACACCTCGGCTGCACCGCCGAGGTCCTGACCATCGACCCGCACACGCTGGACGAGGTGCTCGGCTCGATCGAGACCCTCGGCGCCGCGACCGGCCATCTCGACGAGGCCCGCACGCTCGTCGCCGCACAGCGCGAACGGCTCGCGGAGGTCGCTGCGCGGGTCGCAGGGAGGCCCCGCCCGCGCGTGATGTTCCTGGAGTGGACCGACCCGCCGTTCGCTCCGGGGCACTGGATCCCGGAGATGATCCGGCTCGCCGGCGGCGATCCGCTGCTCGCGACGCCGGGCGCCAAGTCCGAGCGCGTCACCTGGGAGCAGGTGCACGCCGCCGCTCCCGAGGTCGTCGTGGTGGCTCCCTGCGGCTACGACCGGGACGGTTCGTCGGCGCTCGCCGCGGAGCTGGTGGCGGCCGGGGTGCTGCCTGTCGGCGTACCGGTGCACGCGGTGGACGCGAACGCCTCCTGGGCCCGCCCCGGCACCCGGCTGGTCGACGGTGTCGAAGAGCTCGCGGCCCTGCTGCACCCCGCCGAGGCGTCTGACGAATAACCCGTTGCGGCCGCCGCGCCGCCTGGTTCACACTCGATCCCGTGCGTGACCGCTCTGGTCACCGTGAGCTCCGAAGCGAAGGGAGAAGTGACATGTACGTCGCTGTCGTCGGCCTGCCCGCCGCCCCTTCCACTTCTTTCCGGAGTTCTCATGACTACGCACGACCAGGCGCCTGACGGCGCCGACTTCTTCACCGTCGACGCTGCGTTCGAATTCGAGTACATCGCGATCGACGACCCCGAGGACGGTGCCCGGTTCAGCCGGTACTGGGACCTCGAACCGCTGCAGCGCGGACCGCAGCCCGTCCCCGACTGGCTGGTGACCGACCGCGCCGCGGTCGAGCACGAGCTCGGCATCCTCAAGACCGGCAAGGAAGCCGAGGTCTACCTGCTCGAGCGCTCGGTCCCGGGCTCCGAGGAGTCCTGCCAGCTGGCCGCCAAGCGGTATCGGGGCGAGGACCGCCGCGACTTCCACCGCAACGGCGGCTACACCGAGGGCCGTCGGGTCCGCGACAGCCGCGTCACCCGCGCGATGGCCAAGAAGAGCTCCTTCGGTCGCGAGGTCGCGGCAGGACAGTGGGCCGGCGCCGAGTGGGACTCGCTGCAGCGGTGCTGGGAGCTCGGCGTCCCGGTACCGTACCCGGTGCAGATCGACGGGACCGAGATCCTGATGGAGCTCGTGACGGTCGACGGCGAACCTGCCCCGCGGTTGGCCGCGACCAGGCCCGGGGCGGACCTGCTCCGCGACTGGTTCGAGCAGCTGCGGACCGCGATGACGGTGCTGGCGAGCAACGGGTTCGTCCACGGCGACCTGTCGCCGTACAACATCCTCGCCGCGGGCGAACGGCTCGTGATCATCGACCTGCCCCAGATGGTCGACCTGGTAGCCAACCCGAACGGCAGCGACTTCCTGCTGCGCGACTGCCACAACGTCTGCACCTGGTTCGCCCGGCGCGGGCTGGACGTCGACGAGCAGGAGCTGTTCGGGGAGCTGATGGCCTCCGCCTGGTGAACCATCCAGGTTCGCGGGCGTCGACTGCCCGTTCCTGGCAGATCAGACCGTTGCAACGTGCTGGTTCGCCGGTTTCACGCCAGCTGGTGTGAAACCGGCGGCCACCTCACCCCACCAGCCGGACCCCGGCCGGCGTCACCACCACCTCGGACCAGTAGTCCAGCAGGGTCGTGGTGACCTGCGCCCAGGACCGGTCCCGGGTTCCGAGGAACGCCGCCCGGCCCATCCGCGCGCGCAGCGCCGGGTTCGCGACGAGCTCGTCGAGGCAGGCGAACAGCTCGCCGCCGTCGCCCGGCGCGAACAGCAGGCCGTTCTCGCCGTTGCGGACCAGGTCCCGCGGACCACCGGCGTCCGGGGCCACCACCGGTACGCCGGACGCGAGCGCCTCCTGCGCGGCCTGGCAGAAGGTCTCGGTGCTGCCGGTGTGCACGAAGACGTCGAACGAGGCGACGATCCGACCGAGGTCCTCGCCGTGCAGGACGCCCAGGAAGTGCGCGTCGGGCAGCATCCCGCGCAGCCGACCCTCCTCCGGGCCGCCTCCGACGACCACCAGGCGGTGGTTCGGCAGGTGCTGGATCGAGCGGAGCAGGTCCAGCTCCTTCTCCGGGGCCAGCCGGCCGACGTAGCCGAGGATGACCTCGTCGTCCTGCGTCCCGATCTCGGCACGCAGCTGGTCGGTACGACGAGCCGGTGTGAACTGGACGTCGTCGACGCCCCGCGGCCACAGTGCGACGTTGCGCATCCCCAGACCGCCGAGCTGGTCGGCGCTCGCGCTGGACGGCACCAGGTTGAGGTCGGCCGCGCCGTGGATGCTCGTGGTCAGCTTGCGCATCATCGCCACCGCACCCGGGAAGCGGTAGCGAGCTGCGAAGCCGATCAGGTCGGTCTGGTAGACCGCGACCACCGGGATGCCGAGGCTCCGCGCCATCGCGCCGGCGGCGCGACCGAGCAGCGCCGGCGAGGCGAGGTGGACGACGTCGGGCTGGAACTCGGCGAAGATGCGCCGCAGCGTGTGTGCGGAGGCGAGCCCGATCGGGAAGTCGCGGTACGTCGGCATCGCCACCGAGGTGACCCGGCGCACGCGCGTGCCGGCGTACTCCTCGGGCCCCGTCGGCGCGACGAGCAGCGCCTGGTGCGCCGTCCCCTCCAGGTTCTCGAGGACCCGGCGCACGGAGTTGGTCACGCCGTTGACCTGCGGGAGGAAGGACTCGGTCACGATCAGTACCCGGAGCCCGGGGGCCGCCTGCGGCGGAACGGGCAGTCGGTGGAGCAGGCCAGGTGTGCTCATGGCCCTGACGCTAGGAATCGGGCCATAACGGACAGCAAGCCTGCGGCTTCGGTCACGTGAACAGAAGATGAGGCCTCGGCTAGGTTCCCCTTGTGCACATCCACGAGCTCGAGACGCTGGAGGACTTCGACCAGGCGCTCGACGACGGCCTGAGCCGGCTCCGCGGCTGGCACCTGCAGTCACTCGACCTCACCGAGCGGGCGCACGAGCTGTCCCGCATCTCGGTGGCCGGCGGGGTGTTCCTCGGTTGCCGGTTCGCTCCCGGGGACGGCCCCGGGGCGGAGGGCGACGTCCACCGCCGCGGCGGGCTCGTCTTCCCCACCGTGCCGGACGTGCCGTTCGACCCCTACCGGGGCTCTCTCTACTCCCCCGACACCCTGTACGCCGACCTGGCCGACGGGTACGCCGCGACGCCGGACGCGGTCGCCTACGCGTGGTCCCGGGGCGAGCGCTCGCTGGACCGGACCCTGGCCGCGGCGCTGCACGACCACGCCATCGACGACGCGCTCGAGGAGTTCACGACCGGGCGCTCGCTCGTCGGGGTCCTCGGCGGCCACGCGCTGCGGCGCGACGACCCCGGCTACCGCGGCGCCGCCGCGCTCGGGCGCTCGCTCGCCGCGCACTACACGGTCGCGACCGGCGGCGGCCCGGGTGCGATGGAAGCGGCGAACCTCGGTGCGTGGCTGTCCACGGCTCCGGAAGAAGCCCTGGACGAGGCCATCGCCGTACTGGCGGACGCGCCCGACTTCACCGAGGTGACAGCCTGGGCCCGGGCAGCATTCGAGGTCCGGGAGCGCTGGCCCGCAGGCGCGGAGTCCCTCGGCATCCCGACCTGGTTCTACGGGCACGAGCCGCCGAACGCACTCGCCTCGGCCATCGCGAAGTACTTCAGCAACGCGACGCGGGAGGACGTGCTGCTCAAGGTGTGCCGCGGAGGGCTGGTGTTCCTCCCCGGCGCAGCCGGCACGGTGCAGGAGATCTTCCAGGCGGCGTGCGCGAACTACTACGCCGGCGAGGCCGGGGTGATCCCGATGGTGCTCGTCGGACGTGAGCACTGGACCCGCGAGATCGCGGTGTGGGACCTAGTCGAGCGGCTCGGGCGGGGTCGGGCGTTCGGCGCGCGCCTGGAGCTCGTCGACGACCCGGAGGATGTCCTGCCCGCGCTCGTGCAGCACGGCGGCGACCGGGGGTAGGTCCCCCTCGTCGAGCGGCCGGCGCAGCGCCCAGGGCTCCAGGCGCCGGTAGCCCTTCACCGACGTACGCCGCATCCGGCGGAGCTTGAAGCGCTCGTCGCCCTCGATCGCCTCGGCCAGCTCCTTGTCGATCAGCACGCGGCCGGGCCGCGCGATCGAGGTGAGCCGGGAGGCGATGTTGACCGTCGGCCCGAAGACGTCACCGAGGCGGTGCAGGACGGGCCCCCAGGCGACGCCGACGCGCAGCTGCGGGAAGTCCTCGTCCTCGACGTGCTCCTCGACCAGGTCCAGCGCGATCGCAGCCGCGTCGGCGGCGGAGTCCGCGGCGAACAGGATCTCGTCGCCGATCGTCTTGATGATCCGACCGTTGTGACCGGTGATGATCGTCTGCGCCAGCGCCTCGAAGTGCTCGACGAGTGAGGCCAGCTCCCCCTGGGTGAGCGACCGGGTCTGCCGGGTGTACCCGACGATGTCCGCGAAGCCGATCGCCGTCGGGACCTCCTCGGAGACGCCCTCCTCGACCGGTGGTGCGAGCAGCAACCGGGACGCCGCGCTGAGCGTGTGTCGCCGCCAGATGTAGTTCTGGACGCCCTCGATGACCGGGGTGACCTCGTCCATCAGGTCCACCAGGCCCTCGACGCCGTCGAGCTGGCTGGGGTCGACCGAGCGGGCGAGCATGGTGATCTGCCACTCCGCCAGCCGCGCGAAGCTGCGCCCGAGGGTGCGGATCAGGGCGGCCTCGTCGTCGGGGTCGATCAGGCCGAGGTCGTGCATCTTCTGGGTGAGCCGCAGCGCCTGGAGGTCCAGCTCGGTGAAGGCGACCACGTCGTCGCCGACCGCGGTGAAGCCGAGGGACCGCCAGCGGGCGCGGGCGAGCTCGAGCGGGATGCCGATCTGCTCGGCGAGCTGCTGGCCGGTGAGCGTCGGGTGGCTCCCGAGCAGGTGCAGCTCGAGGGCGTCGAAGATCGCCTGCGGGTCGAAATCTTCCGCCACAGCTCAGGCCTGCTGGTCGGCCTCGAGGCGGTCGGCCGTGGTGCCGCGCAGGGCATCCCCGAACGCCGGCACCGCGACGAGCAGCTCCTCGAGGGACTCGCGGGTGAAGTGGATGACCTCGAGCGGAGTCAGGCTCACCACGCTGGCCGAACGCAGCTTGTGGTTGATGATCGCGATCTCACCGATGACGTCGCCGGGTCCGAGCCGGGCGATCTCGACGCCGCCCTTGCGGACCGACACCTCGCCGTCGACGATCAGGTACGCCTTGTCGGCCGGAGTCTTCTCCCAGATCACCGACCAGTTCGCGGGGAGGGTGACGTAGCGGCCGGCCCGGACGACGGTCGCCAGGTCGGCATCGCTGAGCGCGTCGAGACGGTTCAGCTTCTCGAGCTTGCTGGGGTCGGGCGCGTCCGCCATCGAGTACTCCTTGCTGGCCGGCGGTGCCGCCGGATCACGGATGCCAATCCTCGCCGACGCCGACAACACGTGTCCACCGGGGCGGCCCGCGCTGGGACGTCCAACCGGACATCTCGGGCGGTGGTCTACTTCCGCCCGCCGAACTGCCCGACCAGCTGTCCCGGAACGTGACCTGAACCACGCCCGCTCGTTGTGCGACACATGGAGATGTCCCGACGCAACGTCCTGCGCTCAGCCGCACTCGTGGGCGGCACTGCCGCCGCTGTCCCCCTCGTCACCTCGCTGGCCGGGTCCGCCGTCGCCGGCGTGGTCAGCCCCGCCGGCACCACGCTCGCGAAGACCTACGGCCTCGGCCCCGTCAACGCGGCCGGCTACGGCAAGATCGTCGAGCTGGCGGGTGAGGCGCACGTGGTCCGCGAGGACCTCCTCACCACCCCCGCCGACCCGGACCGCGAGAACGCCCGCAGCCCGCTCGCGGCGTTCGTGCAGTTCAGCGACATCCACGTCGTCGACCACCAGTCGCCGGGCCGCGTCGAGTGGCTGGACCGCTTCGAGGACCCCAACGACCTCGGCCTCGTGCCGGGCCTGCTGTCCTCGTCGTACCGGGCGTGGGAGATGCTCAGCGCCCAGGTCGCCGACGCGATGGTGCAGGCGGTCAACGACATCAAGGACTCCTCCCCGGTCACCGGCCAGCCGTTGTCGTTCATGATCGAGACCGGAGACAACTCCGACAACTGCCAGAAGAACGAGATCCGCTGGAACATCGACATCCTCGACGGCAAGTCGGTCCGCCCGGACAGCGGCAGCCACTCCAAGTACGAGGGCGTGATGGACAAGAACGTCATCTACTACGACACCCACTACTGGCACCCCGACGGTCAGCCGGGTGGCAAGCAGCCGGACAAGCTGCGCAAGGACCACGGCTACCCGACCGTCCCGGGCCTGCTCGACACCGCGCGCCAGCCGTTCACCGCCGAGGGCCTGGACCTCCCCTGGTACACCGTCTTCGGCAACCACGACGGCCTGATCCAGGGCAACTTCCCGAACTCGACCACCCAGCTCGACCTGCTCTCCCGGGGCGCCGTCAAGGTGATCACCGTGCCGCCGGGCATCACCCAGAGCGACATCTTGAACTCCCTCAAGAAGCTCGACCTGCTGGGACTGCTGAGCAGCATCAACCTGCTGCCCGGCGCCCGTCTGGTCACGCCGGACCCGGCGCGCAAGAACCTCTCGCGCAAGGAGGTCATCAACGAGTACTTCAACACCACCAGCAGCCCGGTCGGCCACGGGTACACGGCGGCCAACAAGACCAACGGCACCGCGTACTACTACTTCGACGAGGGCAGCTTCCGACACATCGCGATGGACACGGTCAACCCCAACGGGTACGCCGACGGCTCCCTGGACCAGGCGCAGTTCGCCTGGCTCAAGTCGACCATCGCCTCGGCCGGCGACAAGGCGGTCATCGTCTACAGCCACCACACCAGCGGCAGCATGGCGAACCCGCTCGTGCTGACCGGCCTGGACCCGAGCCTGCGGGTGCTCGGTGACGCGGTCACCAGCTACCTGCTCACCCAGCCCCGGGTGATCGCCTGGGTCAACGGTCACACCCACCGCAACGAGATCATCGCCCACAAGCGCGCCGACAACACCGGTGGCTTCTGGGAGATCAACACCGCCTCGCACATCGACTTCCCGCAGCAGGCCAGGGTCATCGAGATCACCGACAACGCCGACGGCACCCTGTCGATCTTCACCACGATCATCGACCACGCCGGGCCGGCCGACCCCGGCACCAACCCGACCAGCACGCTGGCTCTGGCCTCGCTGTCGCGAGAGCTCTCGGCCAACGACCCGCAGTCGAACCTGGCGTCGTTGTCGGGCACCGCTGCCTCGCGGAACGCCGAGCTGCTGCTGCCGGTGCCGGTGGGGGTGAACCTGGCTCAGGCGCCCACCCTGTCCGCGAGCAGCATCAACCCGGTGGCTGTCGCCGCGCTCGCGGGCGGCGCGGTCGCCGCGAAGGTGATCGCACGGCGCGACGAGGCGATGGTCGACGCCTGATCAGCGAGTGATCGAACGACGAAGCCGCCCGGACGCTGAGCGTCCGGGCGGCTGTCTAATTCTCAGGGCTCGACCGCCGCGAGCTGCCCGCAGGCCCCGTCGATCTCGCTGCCGCGGGTGTCGCGGACCGTCGTCGGGACGCCCTTGGCCTCGAGGCGGCGTACGAACTCGCGCTCGTCGGCCGGGTCGCTCGCGGTCCACTTGGAGCCAGGAGTCGGGTTGAGCGGGATCAGGTTCACGTGCACCCAGCCCCAGTCCCCGTAGGAGTTCAGCACGTCGGCAAGCAGGTCGGCGCGCCAGGCCTGGTCGTTGATCCCGCGCATCATCGCGTACTCGATCGAGACGCGACGCTTGGTCTTCCGCGCGTAGTCCCAGGCGGCCTCGACCGTTTCCGCGACCGAGAAGCGGGTGTTGATCGGGACCAGCTCGTTGCGCAGCTCGTCGTCCGGCGCGTGCAGGCTCAGCGCGAGCGTCACCGGGATGCCCTCGTCGGCCAGCTGCTTCATCCGTGGGACCAGACCGACCGTGCTCACGGTGATGCCCCGCGCCGACATGCCGAGACCGTCCGGGGTCTTGTCGGTCAGCCGGCGTACGGCGCCGATCACGGCTTTGTAGTTGGCCATCGGCTCGCCCATGCCCATGAACACGACGTTGGAGACCCGACCGGGCCCGCCGGGCACCTCGCCCCGGTCCAGGGACCGGGCGCCGGCCACGACCTGCTCGACGATCTCGGCGGTGGACATGTTGCGCTGGAGGCCACCCTGACCGGTCGCGCAGAACGGGCACGCCATCCCGCAGCCGGCCTGGGAGGAGACGCACATCGTCACGCGACCCGGGTAGCGCATCAGCACCGACTCGACCAACGAGCCGTCGAAGAGCTTCCAGAGTGTCTTGCGGGTGGTGCCCTTGTCGGCCTCCATCACCCGCAGGGGGGTCATCAGGTTCGGCAGCAAGCCGGAGACGATCGCATCGCGGGTGCCCAACGGAAGATCAGTCATCTGATCAGGACTGTCGACCAGCCGGTCGAAGTAGTGCACCGAGAGCTGCTTGGCGCGGAACCCGGGCAGCCCCAGCTCCTCCAGGCGCGCCTTGCGCTCGGCAGGCGTGAGGTCGGCGAGGTGCGTCGGCGGCTTTCCTCGACCCTTCGGCTCCTCGAAGACGAGCGGGAGGGTCTTGATGGGCTCAGTCATGACCTGAGGATTCTCCCACCTCGCGAGCGAGGCGACCAATCAGTCGTGGACGGGGACCTCATCCTCGGCCCGGAAACCGAGCACGACGTCGCCGTGGGTGAGCGTGAGCCGCTTCTCCTTGATCGAGTACGACGCCGTGCCGGCGAAGACCTCGGCGTACGCCTCGTGGAGCCGGGCGAGGTCGTCGGCCTGCGGACCGGTGCAACCCCGCAGGTCGGTGGTCAGGTCGCCGAAGACCAACCGGTCACCCTTCCGCTCGTACGGCGCTCCCCCGCCGTTGCAGCCGTCGTAGGTCAGCGCCTCCCCGTCCTCGAGGCGCAGGTACGCGACCAGGCCCTCGGGGACCGAGCTGACCGGGCTGTCAGGCTTCGACTCCCCGACGGAGTCGAGCACCCACACCGTCCCCGCGAGTGGCTCGTCCGGGTGGAGGTCGGCGCGGTCAGCCAGACCGAGAACGACGTCGCCCGAGATGATCGCGGCGTCCTTCCCGGTGCTGAGCTGGACCGGACGGGTGAAGAGCCCCGCCACCCAGGCGTCCTGGTCCATCAACGGCTTCTCGCAGCCCATGTCCGTGGTCGCGAGCCCGCCGACGACCTCCAGGCGGGTGCCGGTCAGCGTGTAGGCACCGTTCATGGCGTTGCAGCCTGCCGAGATCGAGATCCGCCCGTCGGCGATGCTGATCCGGATCTCGCTGCCACGCACCAGCGGGCGCGGCTTGCCGCCTGAGGTCGCCCCGGTGACGACGTACTCGGCGGTCAGCCCGGGGCCGTCGACGCCGTTGCGCGCCGCAGGTCGTTGTTCCACCCCCGTGCTGCCGCAGCCGGTGAGCAGGAGACCGACCAGGACGCACGTGCCGAGCAGATGTCGGGGAGTCATGCGGGTGGGACGCGCACCGCTCCGTCGCGGTTCCCGATCAGCTGAAGACGCAGTAGTGCAGCAGCAGCCAGATCGGTGCGATCGTGGCGAGCAGCGAGTCCAACCGGTCCATCAGGCCGCCGTGGCCCGGGATGATCTGGCTCATGTCCTTGATGCCGAGGTCGCGCTTCATCACCGACTCGCAGAGGTCGCCGAGGGTGGCCATCACCACGGCGATCAGCCCCAGGGCCACGCCGATCCACCAGTCGCCGTCGAGCCAGTCCATCAGGCCGACGCCGGCCCCGACGCAGAAGAGCAGCGAGCCCGCGAAGCCCTCCCAGGACTTCTTCGGGGAGATGACCGGTGCCATCGGGTGCTTGCCGAACAGCACGCCCGCGACGTACCCGCCGATGTCCGACGCGATGGTCAGCAGGATGAAGGCGACGATGCCTTTGACGCCGTCGTCGAAGTGCTCGGTGGTCCTCCAGTCGCCGCCCTCGGCCAGCATCAGCGCGACGAACGACCCCAGGAACGGGACGTAGATGAGCGTGAAGACCGCCGCAGTGGCGTTCTGCACGAACCCGTCGACGCCGCGACGCAGCAGCCACAGCATGATCACCAGCGCGGAGACCGCCGTGGCGGTGACCAGCGCGGGGGCACCCCAGAAGTAGGCGACCGCCACCATCACGACGCCGCCGACCATCAGCGGCTGCTCCGGGATGTCGATCTGCTTCGCGAGCAGCCCGCGGTGCAGCTCCCAGATCGCCACGACGACCGCGGTGCAGACGACGACGATGAAGGCGGTCTTGAAGAAGAACAGCGAGCCGGCGATCACGCTCAGCAGCACCACGGCTGAGCCGACGGCTGCAGGCAGGTCGCGACCGGCGCGGCCGTGGTCCTTCTGCGGGGCAGGAGTTCCTGCGTCAGTGGTGCTCATGGCGTGGGTCGGGGTCCTCAGACCTCGAGCAGCTCGGCTTCCTTCTTCTTGAGCAGCTCGTCGATCTCGTCGGTGTGCTTCTTGGTGAGCCCGTCCAGGCGCTTCTCGGCACCGGTGACGTCGTCCTTGCCGACCTCGCCGTCCTTCTCGAGCTTGTCGAGCGCCTGCTTGGCGTTGCGGCGGATGTTGCGCACGCTGACCTTGCCGTCCTCGGTCTTCGCCTTCGCGATCTTGATGTACTCCTTGCGGCGTTCCTCGGTGAGCTCGGGGAACACGCAGCGGATCGTCTTGCCGTCGTTGGACGGGTTGACGCCGAGGTCGGAGTCGCGGATGGAGCGCTCGATCGCGTCGAGGGCGCCCACGTCGAAGGGGGTCACCAGGATCGTGCGAGCGTCCTGGGAGGCGAACGACGCGAGCTGCTGCAGCGGGGTCAGCGAGCCGTAGTACTCGGCGACGAGCTTGGAGAACATCGCCGGGTTCGCACGTCCGGCCCGGATCGCAGCGAACTCCTCGCGGGTCGCGTCGACCGACTTGCCCATCTTCTGATCGGCCTCGTTGAGGGTTTCGTTGATCACTGTGACTCCTTCTCTCCGCTGACGAGCGTCCCGATCTTCTCACCCTGCACGACCTTGAGGATGTTGCCCTCCGGCTCCATCCCGAAAACGATCATCGGCAGGTCGTTCTCCATGCACATCGCGAACGCTGCGGCGTCGGCGACCTTGAGGCCCTTGGTCAGGACCTCCTGGTAGGTCACGTGGTCGTACTTCACGGCGTCCGGGACCTTGCGCGGGTCGGCGTCGTACACGCCGTCGACCCCGTTCTTGCCCATCAGGACCACCTCGCACTTGGTCTCCAGCGCGCGCTGCGCGGCGACCGTGTCCGTGGTGAAGAACGGCATGCCGGCGCCCGCGCCGAAGATGACGACGCGACCCTTCTCCATGTGCCGGATGGCACGGCGCGGGATGTACGGCTCGGCGACCTGACCCATCGTGATCGCGGTCTGCACGCGCGTCTCGATGCCCTCCTTCTCCAGGAAGTCCTGGAGGGCGAGGCAGTTCATCACGATGCCGAGCATGCCCATGTAGTCGGCCCGGGCGCGGTCCATGCCGCGCTGCTGGAGCTCTGCCCCGCGGAAGAAGTTGCCGCCGCCGGTGACGACCGCGACCTGGAAACCGGCCCGCTGCACCGAGGCGATCTCGCGCGCGATGGTCTGGACGACGTCCGGGTCGACACCGACCTCGCCGCCCCCGAAGACCTCGCCGGACAGCTTGAGCAGCACCCGCTTGTACGTCATTGGTTTCCCCTCGCCGAGTGGCCCTGGTGGTACGAGAAGGCCGGTCCGATGATCGTAGTGAACTTCATCGGACCGGCCTCCTCGGTGTTCGTGTCGTGTATCCCTGGAACGGGAACGGATCAGGCGCCTGCCTCGAACCGGGCGAACCGCTTGACGGTGATCCCGGCCTCGTCGAGGACGGCCTTGACCGACTTCTTCGAGTCGGTGACCGACGCCTGGTCGAGCAGGGCGACGTCCTTGAAGAACCCGTTGAGGCGACCCTCGGCGATCTTCTCGATGGCGCCCTCGGGCTTGCCCTCCTCCCGCGCGATGGCGGCACCGATCTCGCGCTCCTTGGCGACGACGTCCGCAGGGACGTCCTCACGGGAGAGGTAGGTCGGACGCATCGCGGCGACCTGCATGGCCGCGCCACGGGCGGCGGACTCGTCGTCACCGTCGTACTCGACGATGACGCCGACGGCCGGCGGCAGGTCGGCCGCACGCTGGTGCAGGTAGACGACCGACCGGCCACCGAAGTAGGCGACCTGGCCGAGCTCGATCTTCTCGCCCAGGGTCACACCCAGGTCCGCGACGACCTCGGCGACGGTCTTGCCGTCGAGCGGCGCCGCCAGCAGGGCCTCGGTGTCGGCCGCCTGAGCCGCCTCGGCGGCCTCGACGATCTTCTGCGCGGCGGAGATGAACGCCTCGTTCTTGACGACGAAGTCGGTCTCGCTCTTGAGCTCGATGAGCGAACCGCCCTTGTTCGCGACGAGGCCGGCGCTGGTCTCGCGCTCGGCGCCACGCTCGGCGGCCTTCTTGCCCAGCTTGATACGAAGCAGCTCGGCAGCCTTGTCGAAGTCGCCGTCGGCTTCCTCGAGGGCCTTCTTGCAGTCCATCATCCCGGAGCCGGTGAGCTCGCGGAGCTTCTTGACGTCAGCAGCGGAGATCGCCACGACTCAGGCCTCCTTCGTGTCGTCGTTGTTCTCGACGGCCTCGACGGCGGCGACGGCCTCGGCGGCCTCCGACGCAGCACCGGTGGCCTCGACGGCCGGGGTGTCCTCGACGGCGGAGTCGCCACCGGTCGCCTCGACAGCAGCCTCGACGACGGCCTCGGCAACGGGCGCCTCGGCGGGCTTGTCGCCCTCGAGCAGGTCGCGCTCCCAGTCGGCCAGCGGCTCGTCGGCGCCGATCGCCTTCTCGTCACCCTCGGTCTTCAGACCGGAGCGGGCGATGAGGCCCTCGGCGACGGCGTCGGCCACGACGCGGGTCAGCAGACCGACCGCGCGGATCGCGTCGTCGTTGCCCGGGATCGGGTAGTCGACGAGGTCCGGGTCGCAGTTGGAGTCCAAGATCGCGATGATCGGGATCCGCAGCTTGCGGGCCTCGTCGACGGCGAGGTGCTCCTTGTTGGTGTCGACGATCCACACGGCGGACGGGGTCCGGCCCATGGCCCGGATGCCACCGAGGGTCTTGTCGAGCTTGACGTGCTCCCGCTTCATCTGCAGGAGCTCCTTCTTCGTGCGACCCGAGCCGGCGACGGTGTCGAAGTCGACCTCGTCGAGCTCCTTGAGCCGGCTGATCCGCTGGCTCATGGTCGAGAAGTTGGTGAGCATGCCGCCGAGCCAACGCTGGTTGACGTAGGGCATGCCGACGCGGGTGGCCTGCTCGGCGATCGCTTCCTGGGCCTGCTTCTTGGTGCCCACGAACATGATCGTCCCGCCCTTGGCCACGGTGTCCTTGATGAACGCGTAGCTGGTGTCGATGTACGACAGCGACTGCTGCAGGTCGATGATGTAGATGCCGTTGCGCTCGGTCATGATGAAGCGCTTCATCTTCGGGTTCCAGCGACGGGTCTGGTGCCCGAAGTGGACGCCGCTCTCGAGGAGCTGGCGCATGGTGACGACTGCCATTGTTCTGCTTCCTGTGGTGGAACGCGCGCATGCTGACGCACACGTTCCGGTTTTCAGTTGGACGCAAGCGGTGCTTGCCCTGGCGCCTGCGTGAGAACCTGACCTTCTCGACCGGGGTCGAGCGGGACTGAAGGCCCTCACCCGTGGGCGTTCCGGCTCCAGGAAGGAACCAGCACGGTCTGCGGGCGCGCGAAGTCAACCCAGGTGGGTTGCTGGGAAGATCCTAGCCGCGGGCCGGGCCGGTTGTCGAAACGGCGGACGCTCCCCAGATCCGGCTGGACGGCGGTTCTCCACAGCCACAGACGATCCGTGCCCTGATCGGGGGTGGCCGGAGCGAACCTCGACCCATGCCCGCTCTTGCTCTCGCCCTGCACGCCGTCGTCGCCGCCGCGCTGGCGGCTGCCGCTCCCCCGACCGCCGAGGGCGCTGCCGGCCCCGGAACGACGCCTGTTCCGGTCTCGGCCGGCCGGTGGCCGCTGGACCCGGTCCCCGAGGTGGTCGCCGGTTTCGACCCGCCCGAGCAACGCTGGTCCGCCGGTCACCGGGGCGTCGACCTGCTGGCCACTGCCGGCGCTCCCGTGCGTGCGGCACTGGCCGGGACGGTCAGCTTCGCAGGGACCATCGCGGGTCGGGGCGTCGTGGTCGTCGAGCACACGGACGGGCGCCGGACCACCTACGAACCGGTGGCGCCCTCGGTCGCGGTCGGGGATCACGTGGGCAGCGGCGCGACGCTCGGCACCGTGCAGGCCGGCGGCAGCCACTGCCCGCCGCGGGCGTGCCTGCACTGGGGACTGCGCGTCGGCGAGGAGTACCTCGATCCCCTCACGCTGGTACGCCGGGGCCCGGTCCGCCTGCTCCCGGTCGGGCCACCCTGAGACGTGCGATCAGGCCCGTGGGTGCGCCATCAGGTAGGCGCTGCGCAAACGGTCGGTGGTCACGTGCGTGTAGATCTGGGTGGTGGCCAACGACGCGTGGCCGAGCATCTCCTGCACCGTCCGGAGGTCGGCTCCGCCCTCGAGCAGATGTGTCGCCGCGGTGTGCCGCAGCCCGTGCGGCCCCAGGTCCGGAGCGCCGGGGACGTCAGCCAGCCGTCGGTGGACCATCGAGCGGACTGCGCGCTGGTCGATGCGCCCCCCGCGCGCGCCGAGGAAGAGGGCGGCACCGCTCCCGGGCACGAACAGCCGCGGGCGCGCCTCGGTCAGCCAGCGCTCGAGCGCCTGGTCAGCCGGGAGGCCGTAGGGAACCATCCGCTCCTTGCGGCCCTTGCCGAAAACCCGGACGACACGGCGGGGACGGTCGACGTCGTCGACGTCGAGGCCGCAGAGCTCCCCCACCCGGGCACCGGTGGCGTAGAGCAGCTCGAGGATCGCGACGTCGCGCAACCCCACCGCGCTCCCGTCGTCCGCCTGGACGGCGGCCGCCTCGAGCAGCGCCCGGGCCTGGGCGACGTCGAGAGCGGGCGGCAGCGGCTTGTGCGCCTTGGGGCTTCCCAGCTGGGCGCCCGCGTCCTTGGTCGCGCGACCGGTCCGCAGTGCCCACGCGGTGAAGACCCGGACGGCGGTCGCCCGGCGCGCCATCGTGGTCCGCGCCTTGCCGAGCGTCTGCTGGTTGGCCAACCAGCTGCGCAGGGTCCGGATGTCGAGGTCCTCCAGCGAGGTGTGGCTCATCGCCGCCGCATGACGCAGCATCCCGCTGACGTCACCGAGGTAGGCGCGCACGGTGTGCGGGGTCAGGTTGCGCTCGGAGACGAGGTGCCGCTCGTACGCCGCCAGCGCGGTCGCGAACTCCTCGGGCAGGTCCATCGCGCCAGCCTACGAAGCCGACCTGCCGCTCACCCGGAGGCGCGCTCGCGCAGGACGTCCTCGAGCTGGTCGAGGCCGCGGTGCAGCTGCTCCTCGCTGATCACGATCGGCGGCGCGAGCCGGATCGTCGACCCGTGGGTGTCCTTGGCGAGCACCCCGCGGCGCGCGAGGGCCTCGCACACGTCTCGGCCGGTGCCGAGAGACGGATCGATGTCGATACCGGCCCAGAGTCCGCGGGCGCGGAAGTCGACGACACCGTGCCCGACCATCGCGGCGATCCGGTCGGCCATCTGCACCCCGAGCCGGGCTGCCCGCTCCTGCGGGCCGCCTCCTGCCAGCAGCGCGACGACCGCCGACCCGACCGCACAGGCGAGCGGGTTCCCCCCGAAGGTGCTGCCGTGCTCACCGGGACGCAGCACCCCGAGCACGTCGCGGTCGCCGACCACGGCGGAGACCGGCACGATGCCACCGCCGAGCGCCTTGCCGAGCAGGTAGAGGTCGGCCTCGACGCCCTCGTGCTGGCAGGCGAGCGTGCGTCCGGTGCGGCCGAGCCCGGACTGGATCTCGTCGGCGACCAGCAGCACGTCGTGCTCACGTGTCAACGCGCGGAGACCGGCGAGGTAGCCCGGCGGCGGGATCCGCACCCCCGCCTCGCCCTGGATCGGCTCGATGAGGACGGCCACGACGTTGCCTCCCTCGGGACCGCGGAGCTCGGCACGCACGGCGTCGAGGTCGCCGTACGCGACGGCGGTGAACCCGGGGGTGTACGGGCCGAACCCGTCCCGCGCGGTCGGGTCGTCGGAGAAGCTGATGATGGTGGTGGTCCGGCCGTGGAAGTTGCCCCCCGCGACGATGATCCGGGCCTGGCCGTCGGGGACGCCCTTGACCTGGTAGCCCCACTTGCGGGCCACCTTGATCGCCGACTCGACCGCCTCGGCGCCGGTGTTCATCGGCAGGACCATGTCCTTGCCGACCAGGGCGCTGAGCGCAGCTGCGAACGGAGCCAGCTGGTCGTGGTGGAACGCGCGCGACGTCAGGGTGACGCGGTCGAGCTGCTCGCGGGCAGCGGCGAGGAGACCCGGGTGGCCGTGCCCGAAGTTCGTCGCCGAGTAGGCAGCCAGGAAGTCGAGGTACTCCCGCCCGTCGACGTCGGTCAGCACTGCTCCCTGACCGGAGGCCACGACGACGTCGAGCGGGTGGTAGTTGTGCGCGACGTGCTCGTCCTCCGACGCCACCAGGCGCCGGCCGAGCGAGGTGTTCTCCGCGATCGCGGTCATCAGTTCTCCTGGGGGTCGTGGGTCGGGCGCAGGGCAACGGGACGGACTTCCTGGGTGCAGCACTTGATGCTGCCGCCGGCGCGGGTGAGCTCGGAGAGGTCGAGCGGCACGGGCTGGTAGCCGGCGGCCTCGAGCGACGCGACGAGGCCGGGCGCCTGCACGGGGACGAACACGTGGAACCCGTCGCTGACGCAGTTGAGTCCGAACGCGAGCGCGTCCGTCTCGCTGACCAGGAGCGCGTCGGGGAAGCGCTCGGCGAGCAGCTTCTGCGATCCCAGGCTGAACGCTTCCGGGTAGTAGGCGACGTGGTCGGTCCGGTCGTCCAGGACGGCGAGCGCGACGTCGAGGTGGTAGAACCGCGGGTCCACCAGGCGCAGGCCGAGAACCTCGCGACCGGTCAGCGCCGCCAGCTCGCGGTGCGCGGCACGACTGGTGCGGAACCCGTAGCCCGCGAGCACCGTGTCCGAGAGGACGGCGAAGTCGCCCTCGGCCTCGTTGACCGCCACGGGCCGCTGCACCTGGGTGCCGCCGTACAGGATGCCGTGGAGGCGGTGCCAGTCCTCGTGGATCCGGGCCTCGGCGCTCCGCTCGGAGTTCGCGAACCGGGCACGCAGGACGTGTCCGTCCACGACGGTGGCGCCGTTGGCGGTGAAGACGAGGTCCGGAAGGCCGGGCACCGGGTCGAGGAGGTCGACCCGGTGCCCGTGTGCCCGGTAGGCAGCGACGAGCGCGGACCACTGGGCCAGCGCACGGTCGCGGTCGACCGGTACCCGCGGGTCCATCCACGGGTTGATCGCGTACACCACGTCGAAGTAGGTCGGCGGACACATCAGGTAGTGCCGCGGTGCAGGGCGGCGGGCGCTGCCGTCCCCGGCGCCCTCCCGCGCAACCACCGTACTTGTCATGCTCCGAGCGTAGGATGACCGGAACACAATAAAGAGCCCCGAATGTTCGAAGATGGAGTCCATATGTTGCGTCTTGATGCGATTGACCACAATCTTCTTGCGGCTCTCGTGGAGAACAGCCGCGAGTCCTTCGCCACCCTCGGCCAGCGGGTCGGGCTGTCCACGGCGGCCACGAAGCGGCGGGTCGACCGGCTGCGCAGCGAGGGCGTGATCCGCCGGTTCAGCGCCGAGGTGGAGCCGACCGCCCTCGGCTGGACCATCGAGGCCTTCGTGGAGCTCTACTGCGAGGGTCGGGTTCCTCCTGACCGGATGCGCGACCTGGTGCGCGCCATCCCCGAGGTGGTCGAGGCCTACACGGTCACCGGGGAGTCCGACGGCATCCTGCGGGTGCGGGCGGCCGACACCCAGGACTTCGAGAAGGTGCTCGGCGTCATCCGCAACCACCCTGGCGTCAACCGGACCCGCTCGGCCTTGGTGCTGTCCCGGCTCTGAGCCGCCACAACCGGGGCACCCCGTCTCCCTGGTCGACCAGCTCCTGGGCGACCAGCACCCGGAGCGCGTCGCCGACCTCGCTCTGGTGGCGACCCGCCGTACGGGCGATCTGGGGCAGCGTGGCCCCGCGCACCACCGGCACCGCATCGAGAACCTGGCGCTGCAGGGGCGTCAACAGGTCGCGGACGCTGACCAGACCGGCCACCGGAACGACGGCCTGCTCCCCCGACTGCGAGACCGCCTCCAGCACGTCCCCGCCGTCGGTCACGAGCAGGGCGTTGCGGGCGCGGATCATCTGGTGGACGCCCTGGGAGGCGGCACTGGTCACCGGTCCCGGAACTCCCATCACCACCCGGGACAGCTGATCGCCCCAGTTCGCCGTGTTCAGCGCACCGCTGCGCACCGCCGCCTCGACGACGACCACGCCGAAGGAGAGAGCTGCGATCAGGCGGTTCCTTGCCAGGAACCTGATCCGGGTCGGCGCGCAGCCCGGTGCCGCCTCGGAGACCACCAACCCCTCGTCCGCGATCACCGCCAGGAGCTGCTGGTGCGCCTGGGGGTAGACCCGGTCGGCACCGCAGGCGAGCACCGCGACGGTCGGCCCGTCGACCGCCAGCGCACCCCGGTGGGCGGCCTGGTCGATGCCGAACGCGGCACCGGAGACCACAGCCGCACCCGACGCTGCCACGGCAGCACCCACCTCGCCGGCCACCCGGGCCCCGTAGCTCGTCGCCGACCTCGCGCCGACGACGGCGACGGCTCCCTGCACGACCTCGTCCAGACGGAGCGGTCCTCGGACCCAGAGCCCCAGCGGGACACCCCCACGCTGGTGCAGCGGCTCAGCGTGCGCGAGGTCCTCCAGCTGTTCCGGCCACTCGTCGTCGGCCGGGGTGACGAACCGGACCTTCTTGCGCAGCGCTGCCGCGTAGGTGTCCTCGGGCCGCGCGGTGCGGAGCCGCTCGGCCAGTGCCTCGGAGATCTCGCCGGCAGACTGCTGCTCCAGCGCCTCGAGCACGGCGACCGGGCCGATCTCGGCGACCAGGTCCAGCAGCCGAGGATCCCCCGGCTCCCCCACCACGCTCAGCACGAGCCGCGCGCGCCGCTCGGCGTCGAGCGGACCAGGCCGGGCGGTCACGGTTGCACCCGCGCGAGCATGCTCAGGTCGAGGTCGACCCCGGTCCGGAGCCTGAGCGCGATCTCGAGCTCGTCGGGACCGGGCACCTCCACACCCCGCAGGTCTGCCACCGACCAGGCGACCCGGTGCACCCGGACGGCACCCCGCCGGGTCAGCGTCCCGCCGTAGACCTCGCGGTCGAGCAGCCGGGTGGCCTCCGCGGCCAACGGCCACCGTGAGCGCAGCTCCGGCCCGGGGACGTGCCCGTTGAGCCGCCACCCGGCGTCGCCGTACCGGTCCTGCTGCCGGCGGCGTGCAGCGGAGACGCGCGCGCGGACCACCGCGGAGGACTCCGGCTGCGAGAACCGGTCGTTCCGCTCGTGCTCCGGGACGGGTTCGATCGTCCGGGTGATGTCGATCCGGTCCGCGATCGGCCCGGAGATCTTGCGTCGGTAGTTGCGCCGGTTCACCTCCGAGCAGAGGCAGGTGTTCTCCCGGACCCGGGTGGACCACTCCCCGCACGGGCACGGGTTGCACGCGAGCACCAGCATCCCCGAGGCCGGGAAGGTCGCGTCCTCGTCCCCGCGCGCGATGGTGATCTCGCCGCTCTCCAGCGGCTGCCGCAGCGCCTCGATGACGTCCGAGGGCAGCAGGGGGAACTCGTCGAGGAAGAGGATGCCGTGCGTGGCCTTGCTGACCTCGCCGGGATGGACCCGGCCTGTGCCGCCCCCGAGGATGCCGGTGCGCGACGTCGTGTGGTGCGGCGCCCGGAACGGTGGCCGCCTCAGAACGGTCGCTCCCACCGGAAGCCCGCCGGCCAGGGAGTGGATCGCCGTGAGCTCCAGCGACTCCCGGGTGTCCAGGTCCGGGAGGATCGTCGGCAGTCGTTCGGCCAGCGTGGTCTTCCCGGTGCCCTTGGCGCCGGTGAGAAGCAGGTGGTGGCCTCCGACCGCGGCTACCTCGAGGGCGTAGCGGGCGTCCGCCATCCCGAGGACGTCGACCAGGTCGACCTGTTCCAGCCGTTCCTGGCCGCGCCAGGACAGCAGCGACTCCCCCGTGACCGGTGCGACCTCGGGCGCCTCGGGAACGTCCTCGCCGGTGAGCAGCGCGAGCGCCTGGGACAGCGAACGGACGCCGTACACCTCCACGTCCGGGACCAGGGAGGCCTCCCCGATCTGCGGCTCCGGTACGACCACGCGTCCGATGCCGGCCGCTGCCGCGGCCATCACCATCGGCAGCACGCCCGGCACCGCCCGGAGACGTCCGTCGAGGCTCAGCTCCCCGATGAGCACCAGGTCCTCCAGCGCTCCGGCCGGCAACGGCTTCGTGGCGGCGACGACGCCGACCGCCATCGCGAGGTCGAAGTGCGGGCCTCGCTTGGGCAGGTCGGTGGGCGACAGCAGGATGGTGACCCG
The DNA here is from genome assembly GCF_040546585.1 of Marmoricola sp. OAE513. Lineage (NCBI taxonomy): Bacteria > Bacillati > Actinomycetota > Actinomycetes > Propionibacteriales > Nocardioidaceae > Marmoricola > Marmoricola sp. OAE513. The sequence goes on from NZ_JBEPOC010000001.1 coordinate 464,086, forward strand.
TTTGCTCGAGGGCCAGTCCAGGCCGCTGTTCTCGATCGCCGCACGGCACCGCGTGCGACCCTCGTTGATCGACGCGTCGGGACGGCCCACGATGCTGGTGATGATCAGCCCGCCCGTGACGTCGACCTGAACGTCGACCACGTGGCCGACCGCGCCGGCCAACGAGACCGTCTTCGTCGCGGCGTACATCAGCCCACCCCGCGGACGTGCTCGATCACCGCGAGGCCGCGTCGCGGCAGCAGCACCCCGACCAGGTCGATCCGGATGCCTCCCGGGACGACCGCGTGCGCCTCGACCCAGAGCATGGCTGCCTGCCGCAGCCGACCGACCTTGACGTCGTCCACGGCTTCGAGCGGATGGCCGAAGCCGACCCCGCGACGTGCTTTCACCTCGCACACGACCAGGTCCTCGCCGTCGCGGAGCACCAGGTCCAGCTCACCGCCCGGGCAGCGCCAGTTCCGGTCGAGCACCGTCATGCCGAGCGCTGCCAGGTGTCGCGCGGCGAGCCGTTCGCCGTAGGCACCGAGCGCCTGCCGCTGTCCCGCTGTGGTCATGTCCCCACCTCCGCGGCGAGGACAGCACGGATTCAGGCAGACGCATCCTCCGGATCCCCGAGGTTGTGGAGACCAGCCCCCAGGACCGCTCTCGTGGACACCGGGTCCGGAGGATGCGAGCTCAGCCGACCAGCTTGGCGCCGTTGCAGGTCGGACGGGAGACGCTGTAGACGTCCGCTCCGCCGGCGTTCAGACCGATGAGGTCACCGAGGTTCTTGATGACCGGGTCCAGCAGCGGCGGGAGCGTCGTGTTGACAGCGGTCTTGAGGATGTTGCTGACGCCGTCGAGCACGGCCGCGATCGCCGTTCCTGCTCCGGCGTTCTTGTCCAGGTTGATCTCAGTGGTGACGGCGATCGCGAACAGCACCTTCGTGGTCATGGTGATCTTGCCGCTCACCACCGTCAGCGGGTCGTTGGTCAGGCTGGGCAGCAGACCGAGCTTGTCGAACCGGGTTCCTGCCGACAGCGGCGAGCCCTTCGGGGTGGAGTTGTACGAGTTCTGCGGCACCCGGAGGTTCTTCGTCGAGGAGGTCGCCGACGGCGCGGTGATCGCGTTCACCCCGAGCTTCACGTGATCGAACTTCACCTCGATCAACGTGCCGAGGACACCCTGCAGCAGCGTGCCCAGCAGGCCCAGCTGGGCGGTTCCCATCGTGCCGTTGAGCTCGAGGTTGCTGGTCGCGCTGAGGCCGAGCAGGCCCGGCGTGACCGCGACCGAGTAGGAGTCCGGGGCAGCCGCCGTTCCTGCCTGGCAGACGATCGGGTTCGGGCTGACGAGCTTGCCGGTCGCGTTGCCGATTCCGCCGGTGATCTTGACGCCACCGGTGATGTCGACCCCGAGGATCTTCGTGTTGGCCGGGACCGAGTAACCCAGGTCGACCTTCACCTGCGACGACTTCGCCACCGCAGTCGGGCTCGGGTCGTTCGGCACGCCGCACCAGGTCTGGATGCCCTGGGTCACCTTGATGCTGCCGGTGATCCCGGCCGCGTTGAGGCTGCTGACGTCGACGCCGTGCTCCCCGTTGGCGACCTGGATCGCGCCCGAGATCAGATCGAGCACGTTCACGTCGGAGTTCAGCGCGGCGCTGTCGGTGCTCTGCAGGCTGATCATGTCGAGTACGTGGACCGGCTTGCTCAGGTTGATCCCGCTCGCTTGAATGGCCTGCAGCGCGGTGATCGCCGCGGCGTTACCGGGCTTGTCCTGCTTCTGCAGCACGGCGATCGTCGCCGCGGTGAAGTTGCCGAGGGTGACGTTGTTGTTGAGCAGACCGTCGACCGAACCGATGTGCGAGTCGGCCGCCAGCGAAGCCAGGTTCAGGCTCGCGGCTGCCAGCCCTTGGTAGCTGACCAGGCCGAGGTTGAGACCGAGGAGATCGTTGAGCGGTCCGAGCAGCGTCGACCCCTTGGTGTCGATCGCGGCGGCGTACGACCCCAGCTTGAAGCAGGCCGAGGACTGCCGGACGCCGATCGCGTACCGGGTCGCCGAGCCGCTGCCGAACCCGTCGCCGGGCAGCGCGTTGGCCAGACCGAAGCCGACCGTCGCGGTCGCTTTGACCCGTACTGCGGTGGGGATCACGTTGGAGGCGGTGGTCGGGGTGAAGTAGTTCGCCGTGCCGTACGCCGCGTTGTCCACGGTGCCCAGCTCGTAGGAGATGTCCGCGCTCTTGCCGCCGCTGCCGGAGCCGATGTTGGTGGCGTTGCGGTCGCGGCTCTCCTCGGCGATGGTCTGCAGCGCAGCCTTCTTCGACGCCGTGTAGGAGCCGTAGGTGCCCCCGGTGAGCTGGCGCGACAGGTCGAGCGCGACGACGTCGGCGACCGCCTGCATGTCGCGCCGGGCGACCCGCTGGACACCGATGTCGACGGCCAGTGCGGCCATCGGGATCAGCACGAAGCAGGTCACCAGCGCCATCATGACGGCGACTGCGCCCTGCTGGTCGCGGCGCCGCATCAGCCGACCTGCGCGGTGGCGCTGTAGGCGAGCGTGTCGGGCAGCAGGAAGCCGAATCCCGGAACGGTCGGCATCAGCGAGTGGTCGCGGTACGGGTAGCTGACCTTGACCGACAGGCACTTGAGCGCGTTGCCGTTCACGTCGTTGCCGCAGCCCGTGGTCTTCCAGGTGAAGGTGCAGGTCAGGTTCGACGTGCCGCAGGCCAGGTTGCCGGCAACACCTTCCAGGGCGTCGTCGACGGCCGACTTGGCGACGGCCTCAGCGGCCGCCTGCGAGGTGCCGGCGGGCGCCACGGCTGCGGCGCGAGCACCCTCGGCGGCGGCCTGGGACAGCGACTGCCGGAAGCTCAGCATGTAGGCGTACGAGATCGTCGCGAACACCAGCGGCAGAACCAAGAAGCAGATGCACAGCGCGGTCTCGACCGCGGCTGCTCCGCGTTCGGTGCGCTTCCCTGAACCCCACGTCGACATTGCGGCCCCCTATCCGTGATAGGAGGTTAGCGCCCTTAAGGGACCTTTGTCCCTTTTATCGCATATTTCCCGAAGGGTTCGGTTCAGCCCTTCGGCGGCTCGAAGTCGGACTTGCTGAGCTCCTCGACGTTGACGTCCTTGAAGGTCAGCACCTTGACGTTCTTGGCGAAGCGGGCGGGCCGGTACATGTCCCAGACCCAGGCGTCGGTCATCGAGACCTCGAAGAACACGTCCCCCGCCTCGGTACGCGCCTTCACGTCGACGGAGTTGCACAGGTAGAAGCGCCGGTCGGTCTCGACGACGTACTTGAAGATGCCGACGACGTCGCGGTACTCCCGGTAGAGCGTCAGCTCCATCTCGGTCTCGTACTTCTCGAGGTCCTCGGCGCTCATCGGCTCGTCTCCTCCAACGTCTCCAGGTCGATCTCGAGCTGCGGCTCGAGACTCAGGGGCTCCTCGTCGACGAGGCCCGCGGCGCGACGTACGTTCACGAACCTCATCCGGTGGATCGGACACGGTCCGTGCTCGGTCAGCGCCTCGGTGTGCTCGGCGGTGATGTATCCCTTGTGCGTGGCGAAATCGTAGTCCGGCCAGAGCTCGTGCTGCTGCATCATCAGCCGGTCGCGCGTCACCTTCGCGATCACCGAGGCCGCAGAGATGCAGGCAGCCACCCGGTCCCCCTTCCACATGGCCAGCCCGGGCACCCCGAGGCCGTCCACCGGGAAACCGTCGGTGAGGACGTACGCCGGCCGCACGTCCAACCGCGCGAGCGCCCGGCGCAGCGCTTCGATGTTGGCCACGTGCATGCCCATCCGGTCGCACTCGGCCGGCTCCACGACCACGACCGACCACGCGAGTGCCCGCTTCACCACCTGGGCGTAGCAGCGTTCGCGCGCCTTGGCGGTGAGCAGCTTGGAGTCCGCCAGCTCGGGGATCAACCCGGCCTTGCCCTCGGGCAGGATCGCGGCGGCCGCCACGAGCGGACCCGCGCACGCACCCCGACCGGCCTCGTCGACCCCCGCGACCGGGGACAGCCCGGCGCGGCGCAGCGCGCGCTCGTACCCGTACAACCCGGCATCACGCCGGATCGTCGCGCCCCGCGGGCGGTCGGACAACGTCATGGCCGCGCCCCGCCTACGGGTTGGGGATGTCCTTGAACGTGTCGGGCGTGTGGATCCACTTCGCGCGCCCGGCCGGCCAGATCAGCGACCACACCTTGCCCACGACGAGGTCGTCGTCGACGAAGCCCCCGCCCGGGTCGCCGGTGTGCGCGCGCGAGTCGGCGGAGTCGCTGCGGTTGTCGCCCATCACCCAGAGGTGACCCTCGGGCACCTTGACGTGGAACTCCGTGTCGCACGGCAGCACGTTCTTCTTCAGGTACGACTTCTCCTCCAGCGCCTTGCCGTTGACCGTCAGACGGCCCTTGGTCTTGGCGTCGGAGGGGTTGCAGTCGACGGAGTCGCCACCGACGCCGATCACCCGCTTCACCAGGTGGCCGCCCGAGGGGTAGAGGCCGATCGCCTCGAGCGTCTTGGTGAACGGGTTCTTCGCCGAGTTGCTCTCGATGTCGTTGAGCCAGTTGCCGGGGTCCTTGAACACGACGATGTCGCCGCGCTCGGGGTGCCCGCCGAACCAGTAGGAGACCTTCTGCACCAGGATGCGGTCGTTCTTCACGAACGCGGGCTCCATCGAGGGCGACGGGATGTAGAACGCCTGGATGAAGAAGTACTTGATCCCGATCGCGAGTACCAGCGCGATGCCGAGCAGCAGGATGCTCTCCTGCCACACCGGCAGCGGCTTCTTCTCAGGCTTCGACCTGATGGCCTTGCGCGACTTGGGCCCCGGCGATGACGTGCCCGAATCCGAGTCTTTCGGAGCGTCGCCCGGGGCGAGCCCGGGGGAAGGTTCAGTCACGTCCGGAGCCTAACGTCGAGTCCCAACTCGCTGGTGGAAATCACAAACGAGGGTGGAGCTCAGAACTCGCGGCGCTCCTTGATCTTGGCAGCCTTGCCGCGCAGGTTGCGCAGGTAGTACAGCTTGGCGCGACGGACGTCACCGCGGGTGACGATCTCGATCTGCTCGAAGATCGGGGAGTTCAGCGGGAAGGTGCGCTCGACGCCGACACCGAAGGACACCTTGCGCACCGTGAAGGTGCGGCCGATGCCGGAGCCCTGGACGCGGATCACGACGCCCTGGAACACCTGGACGCGGGAGCGGTTGCCCTCGACGACCTTCACGTGGACCTTGACGGTGTCGCCGGCGCGGAACTCGGGGACGTCGCTGCGCAGCGAGGCGGCAGCAAGGGTGTCGATGACGTTGGTCATGGTGTATCTCCTCGCGATCGCCACAGGTCAGCCGCGGTACGTGTTTCTCGGTGGGATGACCCGGTGCTGCTGGCCGGTGCGCTGCGCCCCCTGTGGCAGGTGCTCGCGCAGATCCCTGGTCAGAAGTGCAACGCAGGCGATCGTGGCCGACTGGGCCGAGGGGAGATTCTGCCAGAGACGGCCTGCCCGAGGGAAATCAGCCGCGGTTCGCGGGCTCGAAGGTCCCCTCGAGGTGCCAGGCCCCCGCGAACTTGTCGAACGGTCCGCCGACGACCCCGCTGACCCAGGTGAGCACGAAGCGGCCGGTCGCGGCGTCGTAGGTGCCCGAGACGGGCACCGTCAGGCCGGGGGTGCCGCCTCCCGGCTTCGGGGAGCCCTGGTTGAAGTACAGGTTGTTCCACGACGCGGTCCAGGCGGTGATCTGGCCGGTGAGCTTGCCGTCCTCGACGAAGATCGCCGGCTCCGGGTTGCGCTTCTTGGTGCCGGGGTCGACCTTCTCGGTGGAGATCCCGAACTTGATGGCGGTGAAGCTGCCCGGCTGCGCGATCCGGCGGGCGACCGCGTTGCCGCCCTTGTCGAACGGGACCTTCGGGTTCGGCTGGTAGGACCCCGTCACCAGTCCCCCGTCGCTCCCGGGCACCTGGACGTTGAACGACTTGTCCTTGCACGGCGAGTCCGGGTTGCCGAAGAACGGACCGTCGGCAACCGTGCCGCCGCGGTTGATCATCCGGAAGTACGAGCCCGCGGCGCCCTTCGCCGTGCACCGTCCCGGCTCGAGCCGGAAGGTCCCGACGAGCTCGGTGCCCTTGCCTGCCCGGGCAGGCGCCCTGTCGCCGTCGCTGCCGCAGCCAGGCAGCACCGAGAGGGCCAGTACGGCGGCGAGCGCGATCACGGTGCGGTTCATGCGGGTTCTCCTTGCGGATGGGTCAACCGGACCGGGCGGCCGGCGAGGAGGGCGAGGCCGACGACGATCAGCCCGGGGACCAGGAAGGCCCACGGGAAGATCGCGAACGGCGGCAGCGACTTGAGGGCGTCGTAGTTGTCCACGTTGTCGCTCATCGCGCCGATCATCGGCGTCATGTCGTTGAGGATGTGGACCCAGCCGTCGTTGAGCGCGGTGGTCGCGGGGAATTGCCGTGCCACCTCTGCGGCGCTCAGCCCGGTCTCCTGCAGAGCCGGTACCACCTCGAGCCGGATCGAGCCCTGACCGACCGCCATCTGGGAGAAGTAGCCCTGGATCCGGCCGACGTTCTCGCTGGTCTCGAGGTCGGCAAAGGCGGACATCATCTCGCCACCCTTCGGCGCGCGGGCGAACATGCCAAAGGCGAACGGCACCACGACCAGCGCGATGCCCACGGCGGCGACGGCGACCTGGCTCCCCCGGGTCCAGCGACGCCGCAGCGCCACCACGGCGAGGACCGCGAGGAGCACCAGCCCGGGCGCGAGGAAGAACCACGGAAACAGCCGGAAGCTGGGCAGGTCCGCCATCGCCTGGTAGTTGTCGAGGTTGTCGGTGACGTCGCCCATCAGCCCCGACATGTCGTCCTCGATCGGCGGCCACTGCTCGCTGAACTCCGCGTACGTCGGGTTGGTCGCCCTCGCGTCCGTCGCGTCCAGCTCGGAGACGGCGTCATCGATCAGGTCGAGGTCGGCAATGAACCCGGCCAGGCGTTCGGAGCTCATGAAGGGTGTGAAGTCCTCGAGCATCGAGGCGCCCTGCGGGGCCTTCGTGAGCATGCCCATCGCCAAGGGCCCAGCCACCAGACCGAGTGCGAGCAGGCCAAGGACGAGCACCGAGGTCCGGGTGCGTCGGGACGCTGTCCGCCACTCGGTCGCTTTGTCATCCAAGTCGACCATGTTGCTAGACTTTAGACCATGAACTCCGTTGGATCCCTCCCGATTCCCACCGGTCGTCGCGTGCACAGGAACCAGGGCCGACACCTGGGCCTGTACGCCGCGGCGCCGCTCGCGGCCCTGCTCGCACTGGCCGCGGTCGTCGTCCCGCAGCCCTCGCAGGCCGCCCCCGGCGTCCCCGCTGCCAAGGCGACCCGGCTCGTCGGCACGCTGCAGCTGACCGCCGGCAAGTGCGCGGGCGGGAAGGTCACCGGCACCTACCTGCGGATGATTCTGCCCAGCGGCGGTCCCAACGGGCCCTACATGGCGAACAACGACTCCTCGTGCTCCGACCAGAGCATCACTCCCCTGGCCCCGGGAACCGACGGCGGCCTCAAGGTCGGCGGCGCGTACCAGCCGCCGCCGAGTCCGGTCTTCGACTCCTCGGGCAACGCGAGGGCCAACCGGCTGACCGCGCCCGCCCCGTTCTACGGCACCAGCTTCGCCACCGGCACCACCAAGGTCGACCGGCAGACCAAGAAGGCCGTCCCGGCGCCCAGCGCCACCGTCACCGGCAGCACCCTCACCGCTGACCTGCGTGCGTTCGCCGTCACCTGGAACAACCAGGACTTCAACCAGGGGGCACCGAAGCCGGACGGTTCCACGCCCGGCAACACCCGCTCCGCGACCGGCACGTACGACGCCGCCACGGGAGCCTTCACGTTGCACTGGACCAGCCAGGTCGTCGGCGGGCCCTTCGACAAGTTCACCGGCTCCTGGTACTTCGTCGGCAAGTTCGTCCCGGCCGCCGGGACGAAGCCGCCAGCCGCGAGCGGCAACGGCGGCAGCGCCGGCGGAACGGCGAACCCCGGAACCACCGCGAACGGCGCGGGCACCGGAACCGCCGTGCCGAACGCCCCGACCTCCCCCGGCGCGATCCCGACCGGCGCCAACCCGGGCGACGTCCCCGGCGCCGCGCCGGTCGTCGCCGGTCAGCAGCCGGCAGCGACCGGCCCGGTGACCACGAAGACCGTGACCCAGGAGAAGTGGCGGGTCTCCAAGCCGGTCATCGGTCTGGCCGTCGGCATCGCCGTCCTGGGGTTCGCCGCCCTGCTCGCCCTGAGCGTCCTGCGCAGGCGGGCCGAGGCACCGGGCGAGGCGTCGTGAAGGTCCCCCACGTCCTCTCGGCCGCCGCGCTGAACCGCAACGCGCGGTTCATCAAGCCCGCGCTGATCGTCCTGATCGCGGTCGACCTGCTCGCCCTGGCTGCCTTCTCGGTGCGGCTGGACTCGGTCACCACCACGACCAGCGTCCCCGGCCCGCCACCGGCAGCCGTGCTCGCGCCGGTCACCGCACCTCCCGCCGCGCCCGTTCCGCCGGCACTCCCGGCCGTCTCGGTCGGGGTCGGGGGCACGCCGATCAGCACTCCGGCCAAGCCGTCCCCGACGCCGAGCAAGCCTGCTGCGCCGGTCACCCCGGAGCCGACGGACCCGGCGGAGCCGACCGAACCCGGCTCGGTGAAGATCGCTCGCTGCGTCATCCCGATCAAGGAGCCGACCACCAGCGGTGGACTGCAGACCCTGATCGGGTTCGCCCCCGCGTTCGGTCCGTTCAAGGCCGAGGCGTTCGCCCCGGCGGCCGCCTACCAGCCGCTGCTCCAGCTGCTCGGCCCGATCCTGGCCAAGTACCCCGAGATCGCCCCGAAGATCGAGCCGGCGCTGACGCCGCTGCTGGACACCTTCGCCGCGCTGCTCGACCAGGGCTTCAACCTGATCGCGCCGCTCTACAGCCCCTACCGGCAGTCGTTCCTGGAGGCGGAGGGCAAGCTCGCCGCCGCCCTGGCGCCGTACTCGCAGAAGCTGGCGGCCTCGCCGCTGGGTGGCTGCATCGTGGAGCTGCAGGCAGCGCTGCTCGAGGACAGCACCCCGACGGCCAGGACGGTGGCAGCGAAGTAGGGGTCAGGCCTTCTTCGTCAGACGGACGACACCCGGCTCGATCTCGCCGCGGAGCCGGTAGCCGGCCTTGCGGTACATCCGCTGGTTGCGCACGCTGCCGGCCCCGGTGAAGAGCTCGTAGCCCTGCACGCCCTCGGGGGCGAGGGCCTCGATCTGCTCCAGCAGGGTGCGGCCCAGGCCGGTGCCCTGCACGTCGGGCGCGACCATCAACCGCCCGATGTCCCAGGTCGCCGCGCCGTCCTCGGCGTGCAGCCTGGCCCGGACCGCGCCCACCAGGCGACCACCGGAACGGGCGACGAGCACGGTGTCGGTGGCGATCCAGGAGACGACGTCGGCCAGCGACTCCTGCAGCGCCGGGATCTCGACCCCGGGGTTGGCCTGCTGCTCCTGGACCCAGCACGCGCGCTGCAGGGTGAACAGCTCGCCGGCATCGGCAGGCGCGACCAGGCGGATCTCCCCGTCGGCGAACCCGGCCGAGAGGTGGCGCAGGTCCGGTCGTCGCTCCGCCGTACGCCGCTCGGACTGCTCGCGCCGCCAGGCGGCGATCCGCCCGTGGTCCCCCGAGAGCAGGACCTCGGGGACAGCCAGCCCGCGCCAGACCGCAGGCTTCGTGTAGACGGGGTACTCCAGCAGGCCGTTCGCGTGCGACTCCTCGGCGAGCGACTCCGCGTTGCCCATGAAACCGGGGATCAGCCGCACCACCGCCTCGATGACGGCCAGGGCCGCCACCTCCCCGCCGTTGAGCACGTAGTCGCCCAGCGAGACCTCGCGGACCTCCATCCGGGTGGCGGCGTGGTCGAGCACGCGCTGGTCGATGCCCTCGTACCGCCCGCACGCGAAGACCAGGTGCTCGCGCTCGGAGAGCTCGGCCGCCAAGACCTGGGTGAACGGGCTCCCGGCCGGGGTCGGCACGACCAGGACGGCACCCTCCGCGCCGAGCGCGTCCAGGGCCTCACCCCACGGCTCGGGCTTCAGCACCATGCCGGCCCCGCCGCCGTACGGCGTGTCGTCGACGGTGCGGTGCTTGTCGGTCGTCCAGTCGCGCAGGTCGTGCACGACGATGTCGAGCAGACCCTTCTCGCGTGCCTTGCCGGGCAGCGAGAGCTCCAGCGGCGCGAGGTAGTCGGGGAAGATCGAGACCACGTCGATGCGCACGTGCGGAGCCTATCGAGCGTCCGAGCTTGCTCGTGACCGAGTGGGCGAACGCACGGTGCCGAGCGGAGCGAGAATCACGTGCGGAGCCTATCGAGCGTCCGAGCTTGCTCGTGACCGAGTGGGCGAACGCACGGTGCCGAGCGGAGCGAGGATCACGTCAGTCCTCCAGGTCGGTCAGCAGGCCGGGCCGGTCCGCCACGACGATCCGCCCGCCGGTGACGTCGACCTCCGGGACGAGCTCGGAGACGAACGGCACCAGCACGTCGCGCCCGTCGGCGTCGATGACCAGCAGGTCCTGCGCGGTACCGTGCACGATCTCGCGCACCTCGCCGATCTCGCGGCCCTCCGTGGTCACCACGGTGAGACCGACCAGCTGGTGGTCGTAGAACTCCTCGGGGTCCTCGGGGCGCTCGTCGGGGTCGAGCGGGATCACCAGGAGCGTGCCGCGGGCCTCCTCGGCCGCGTTGCGGTCGGCGATCTCGGTGAACCGGACGAGCAGACGGCCCGAGTGCCAGCGGGTGCCTGCCACCGTGAGGTGGGCGGGACCCGCAGCACCGGGCCGTCTGCTGTCCGTCTTCAGTACTGCTCCCGTCGCGAAGCGACGGTCGGGCTCGTCGGTGCGGGGCTCCACGGAGACCTCGCCCTTGATGCCGTGCGGCTTGCCGATCCGACCGACGACGATCGTCGCCGAGGGATCAGCAGCCGCCATCGATCAAGCCTCGATCAGCGACGACGGTCGACGTCCACGAAGTCGACACGCGCTCCGCCGCGACCCGCGAGGGCCGAGACGACGGTCCGGAAGGCGGTGGCGGTGCGACCGTTGCGGCCGATCACCTTGCCCAGGTCGGACGGGTGCACGCGGACCTCGAGGATCGAACCCCGACGCAGCTGCTTGTCCCGGACCGAGACGTCGTCGGGGTTGTCGACGACGCCACGGACCAGGTGCTCGAGCGCTTCGGCCAGCATCGTGCTCAGGCCTCGGCGGTCTCGTCAGCAGCCGGAGCCTCGGCGGCCGGAGCCTCCTCAGCGGCGGCCTCGGCGGCCGGAGCCTCCTCAGCGGGAGCCTCCTCGGCCGGAGCCTCAGCAGCCGGCTCCTCGGCCTTCTTCTCGGCCTTCTTCTTCGTCACGGCCTCACGCTTCGGCTCGTTGGCCGCGTCCTTGAGCGCCTCGTTGAAGATCTCGAGCTTGTCGCGCTTCGGCTCCTTGACCTTCAGGGTGCCCTCGGCGCCCGGAAGACCCTTGAACTTCTGCCAGTCACCGGTGATCTTGAGGATCGCCTCGACGGCCTCGCTCGGCTGCGCGCCGACGCCCAGCCAGTACTGCGCCCGGTCGGAGGTGACCTCGATGAACGAGGGCTCCTCCTTGGGGTGGTACTTGCCGATCTCCTCGATCACCTTTCCGTCACGCTTCTTCCGGCCGTCGACGACGACGACGCGGTAGTACGGCTGACGGATCTTGCCCATACGCTTCAAACGAATCTTGACGGCCACGTTTGTGGTGTCTCCTTGCGAGTTCTGGAGTGGGTGAGCGGGCCTGCACCAGGTGGGGACCGGGTCGAACCGCTCGGGGGGCTCACACGGTTCGGGATAGAGGGTCCGAAACCGCCTGAGACTCAGCGGGACATTCTGCCAGAGAAGGCGGAGCGCGGGAAATCGAGTCCGGCAGACTGTCCCCATGACGACGCCCCCGCCGGAGCAGCCGCCGTACGGTTACCCGCCCCAGCAGCCGCCGTACGGATATCCGGCGCAGCCGCCGTACGGCGCGCCGGTCCCCTACGGTTACCCCGTGCCACCGTCGCCGGGCAAGAAGCGGCCCAGCGCCTGGTGGTTCCTGCCGGGCGCGCTGGGACTCGTGCTCGCCGTGGTCTGCGGCGTCCTCTTCGGGGTGACGGTGGTCCGGAGCCTCAGCACCGACGGCTACCTTCCTGCCGACGGTGAGGCGCACGCGATCAGCCTCGACGACTCGGGTGACCACATGCTCTACTTCCCGACCGAGGAGGGCGCGCCGCAGTGCGCCGTTACCGAGGACGGCGCAGCGGTCGCCGTCGAGCCGCTCACCGAGGACGTCGGCGACTACGACGTCGGCACGGACGGCGAGACCTGGATCCCGTTCGCGGAGTTCAGCACCGACGGAACCAGCGTCGACATCACCTGCTCCGCGGCTGAGGAGGAGGTGCGGGTCGGCGCACCGTTCGGGGAGTCCCAGCTGATCACGATCGGCATCACCGCGATCGGCGCCCTCGCGTTCGGCATCCTCGGCCTGGTCGGAACGATCGTGGTGGCGGTGCTCTTCATCAGCCGGCGCCCCCGGCACTGAGCTGGGACACCAGCTTCTGCGGGGCCATCAGGCGCCAGCTGTCGGTGAGGAGCTCCGCGACCTCGCTCCAGTCGACGCCGTCGGGTGAGCTGCCCGCACCGGCGAGGATCAGACCGCCGAGGTCGCGCCCCCACCTGGCCGCGAAGTGCGGGTGCCCCAGCCGGAGCAGGAGCTCGCGGTCCTCCTCAGTGACCCGGAAGGTCAGCACGACCGCCGGGCCGTCGATGCCCGCCGCCTCCGCATAGCTGGCCGGGCGGCCGTCGACCAGGGTGAGGACGTGGGCGAAGGTGCGTCCGCGCACCCGCCAGCGGACGCCGTGCCACGCGTTTTCCTCCACGACGCCGGGCAGGGTCAGGCAGAGGTCACCGAGACGCGCCACGGTCGCTGCATCCAGCTCCAGGTCGGTCATGTCCCGACCTTAGGACCGCCCGCCGACAACGGCGCCGCGCAGCACGATCGCGGTGGGCTCGCGCAGCACGGTGAGGTCCAGGAGGGGGTTGCGCGGGTAGACCAGGAAGTCGGCGGGCGCCCCTTCGACCAGCGTGGCGTTCCAGCCGAGCCAGGACCGGGCGCGCCAGGAGGCGGCCCCGAGCGCGTACTCGGCCGGGAGACCCAGCTCTGCCATCGCGAGGACCTCGCCGGCCAGGTTGCCGTGCTTGCTGATCCCGCCGCCGTCCGAGCCGGCGTACAGAGCCACCCCGGCGTCGTACGCCGACATCAGGGTCTCGCGACGCCGCGCGTAGAGGTCGGTCATCGTCGCGGCGTACGCCGGGAACTTCTCCCGCCCTCCGGCCGCGTGCTCGGGGAACTTGTCGACCTGCATCACCGTCGGAACCAGCGCCGTCCCGGCGGCGGCCATCGCCTCGACCAGGTCGGTGGTCAGGCCGGTCCCGTGCTCGATGCAGTCGATGCCGGCGGCGATCAGGCCCGGCAGGACGTCGTACCCGAAGCAGTGCGCGGTCACCTTGGCCCCGTGCTCGTGCGCGGTGCTGATCGCCGCGGCGAACGCGTCGGCCGGGAAGGACGGTGCCAGGTCGCCCTCCTCGCGGGAGATCCAGTCCCCCACGAGCTTCACCCAGCCGTCACCGCGCCGGGCCTGGACGGCCACGGCCGCGGCCAGGTCGGCCGGCTCGACCTCCTCGGCGTAGTTGCGGATGTAGCGGCGGGTCCGACCGACGTGCCTTCCGGCACGGATCAGTCGCGGCAGGTCCGCGCGCTCCTGGACCCACCGGGTGTCCATCGCTGAGCCGCAGTCGCGGATGAGCAGCGCCCCTCCGTCGCGATCGGCGATCGCCTGGGCCTCCGCGGTCTCGAGGTCGGTGGCGCCGTGGTCGTCGAGGCCGATGTGGCAGTGCGCGTCGACCAGTCCCGGGACGATCCAGCCCTCGGCAACGGTTTCGGCGCCGGGCTGCGCGTCGTAGGACACGACACCGTCGACCACGTAGAGGTCGGCGGCCTCGCCGTCGGGCAGGACCGGACCCCGGAATCGCATCACTGGCACCCGGCGAACCTATCGCGCGCCGCTCGCGGCGACCCGTCGGCCGCGGGAGCTAGTTCAGGTACTTCGACAGGTCCGGCATCGCGTTCGGGTCGAAGTCGGCGGCGTCCCCGCCGGGCAGCCCGAACGGGTTCGCGGCGGGGGCGGCCGGCTCGGCCGCCTGCTGCTGCGCCCGCTTGGCCGGGTTGCCGGAGACGCGCTTCCCCTTGCCCTTCTTCGCCTGCGGTGCCTGACGTGCCTTGGCGCGCTTGCCCAGTGCCATCCCGGGCGACCCGGGCATGCCCGGCATACCGCCGCCCTTGGCCATCTGCTGCATCATCTTGCGGGCCTCGAAGAACCGGTCCACGAGCTGGTTGACGTCGGCGACCGTGCGGCCCGCGCCCTTGGCGATCCGGGACCGGCGGGAACCGTCGATCATCTTCGGGTTCGCGCGCTCGGCCGGGGTCATCGAGCGGATGATCGCCTGGATCCGGTCGATCTCGCGCTCGTCGAAGTTGTCGAGCTGCTCGCGGAACTGCCCCATGCCGGGGAGCATGCCGAGCATCTTGGTGAGCGAGCCCATCTTCTGGATCTGCTGCATCTGGTCGAGGAAGTCGTCGAGCGTGAATTCGCCGCTCTGCAGCTTCTCGGCCGCCTTCGCCGCCTGCTCGGCGTCGAAGTTCTTCTCGGCCTGCTCGATCAGGGTCAGCAGGTCACCCATGTCCAGGATGCGCGAGGCCATCCGGTCGGGGTGGAAGAGGTCGAAGTCCGTGAGCTTCTCGCCGTTCGAGGCGAACATCACCGGCTTGCCGGTCATCTTCGCGATCGACAGCGCCGCGCCACCGCGGGCGTCACCGTCGAGCTTGGTGAGCACGACGCCGTCGTACCCGACGCCGTCGAGGAAGGCCTGCGCCGTGTTGACCGCGTCCTGACCGATCATGGCGTCGACCACGAACAGGACCTCGTCGGGGTTGACCGCGTCCCGGATCCCGGCGGCCTGCGCCATCAGCTCCTGGTCGATGCCCAGGCGTCCGGCGGTGTCGATGATGACGACGTCGTGCAGGGTCCGGCGGGCCTCCTCGACGCCCGCGCGGGCGACCGAGATCGGGTCCCCGACGCCGTTGCCGGGCTCGGGGGCGAACACCGTCACGCCGGCACGCTCGCCGTTGACCTGGAGCTGCTGGACGGCGTTCGGGCGTTGCAGGTCGGCGGCGACCAGCATCGGCGAGGAGTTCTGGCTCTTCAGCCACAGCGCGAGCTTCGCGGCCAGCGTGGTCTTGCCGGCACCCTGCAGACCGGCGAGCATGATCACGGTCGGCGGGTTCTTCGCGAACCGCAGCCGGCGGGTCTCCCCACCGAGGATCGCGACGAGCTCCTCGTTCACGATCTTGATGACCTGCTGGGCCGGGTTCAGCGCGGCACTGACCTCCGCGCCGCGAGCGCGCTCCTTGATCGCTGCGACGAAGTCCTTGACCACCGGCAGCGCGACGTCGGCCTCGAGCAGCGCCAGCCGGATCTCCCGGGCGGTGGCGTCGATGTCGGCCTCGGAGAGCTTGCCCTTCCCACGAAGGTTCTTGAAGCTCTCGGCAAGGCGGTCGGAAAGGGTGTTGAACAAGGCGATCCTCGAGGTCGGACGTCAGAGCTGCGCTGACCAGCCTAGTTCACCGCCCGCGGGGGCTCGTCGGTCAGGATCAGCGAAGGTTCAGCCGGAGGGGCTGAGGGCCGTCCGGACCGCGTCGGCGGCCGCCGCCGCCCGTTCGGCGCTCAACGCCTCGGCGTCGGCGTCCTGGACGTAGAACACGTCGACGGCCTGCGGGCCGAGGGTGTCGACGTGGGCCGAGCGGACCGTGAGACCCAGCCCCGCCAGTGCGGCGCAGACCAGGTGCACGACCCCGGGACGGTCGGCGGCACGGACCTCGAGCACGGTCGCACGCTCCGAGGCCTCGGGGTGGAGCACGACGATCGGGGCGAGACCGTCGGCGTCGGCCGGCCGGAGCCGGGTCCCTGCGTCCAGGCGGCCCTCCGCGATGGCCTCCAACCGTTCGCGCAGCACCTTGGCGTCGATGCCGGTCCGCGAGACCTGCCACCGGGAGATCCCGATGCCGTCCTCGGTCCAGACGCGGGCGGCGCGGATGGAGACCCGCTGCAGGGCGATCGCCGCCGCCGTGTCGGCGAGCAGGCCGACACGGTCGCGCGACATGACGGTGATCGTCGAACCGTCCCCGTCCTCGGTCACCGTCACCGCGACCGCGTTCGGCACCGAGCGCACCGATGCGGGTACGTCGACCGTGCGCGGCTCCTCCTCGAAGGTGAGGTGCTCGGAGAGCTCGACCGACGCGCGCCGTACCAGGCTGCGGATCAACGAGGCACGCCACGTCGTCCAGGCCTTCTCCGAGGTCGCCTTCGCATCCGCCTCGGTGAGCGCGGCGAGCAGCTCGAGCTCCTCGCGGTCGTGGATCCGGGTGGTCACCAGCTCGACGGTCTGCGGGTCCTCCGGGTCACGGGTGGTCGCCGTCTGGGGCAGCAGCAGGTGCCAGCGGACGAGAGCGGCGACCAGCTCGGTCTCCCGGGCGTCGAACCCGACCCGCGCAGCGATCTCGCGGGCGATCGGCTCGCCGGCGATGCTGTGCTCCACGGTGCCGCCCTTGCCGATGTCGTGCAGCAGGGCGGAGATCATCAGCACGTCCGGGCGGGAGACCCGCCGGATCAGCGCCGAGGCCTCGATGCAGGTCTCGACCAGGTGCCGGTCGACGGTGAACCGGTGCACGACCGAGGCGTGCGGCAGCAACCGCACCCGCTCCCACTCCGGCAGGATGGTGGCCAGGGCCCCGGTCTCCTCCAGGGTCTCCCAGACCGGCAGCAGCCCGCGCCCGGCAGCCAGGAGCCGAACCAGCAGGTCGCGCGCCTCGGCCGGCCACGGCTCGGGGATCGGAGGCACCTCAGCGATCAGGCGGGCCGTGGTCGACGGCTCCAGGACGACGTCGCGCTCGGCCGCCTCGGCGGCGGCGCGCAGCAGCAGGAGCGGATCCCCGGACGGCTTGGCGTCCCGGTCCAGCACGATCTCCTCGTAGGCGATCGCCAGTCCGTTCCCGAGCGAGGTCAGCTGCGGCCTGCGCGTGGTCGCCGACCTCGCCGGACGCCGTACGACGGCGTCCGCGCGACGCCAGACCAGCCGGGACAGGTGGGTGATGCGCTTGCCGAGCCGGCGCACGTGCAGCTGGACCGCCGCAGCGTCGGGGAGCTCCAGCAGCGGAGCCATGTCGGCCCAGAGCTCGGGGGCGATCCGATCGGTTCCACGCCCGGCCACCTGGTGCACGACGTCGCGGACGTCGAGCAGCGCCTGCCTGCACGACTCGAGCTCACCGTGCGGGACGTCGACGAGCCAGGTGGCCGTCAGCGCCTTGAGAACCGTGGCGTCGCGCAGCCCACCGGTGGCCTCCTTGATGTCGGGGACCGAGAGGTGCGCGATCTCCCCGAGAAGACTGCCCCGGTCGCGCACCAGGTCGTGCAGCTGCGGCAACCGCTGCTTGGCGTCGCGGCGCCACGCAGCCAGGATGGCGGTCCGCAACCGCAGGGTCAGGTTCGGGTCGCCGGCCAGGTGCCGCAGGTCGAGCAGGCCGAGCGCGACCTTGAGGTCGGCGCCCGCCTGCTCGAGGACCTCGGGGAACGAGCGGACGGCGTGGTCGATGTTCGCGCCCGAGTCCCACAGCGGGTACCAGATCTTGCCGGCCCACTCCCCCGCCTCGACCTCCACGTCGTGCACCAGCACGACGTCGAGGTCGCTGTACGGCGCCAGCTCCTCCCGGCCGTAGCCGCCGACGGCGACCAGGGCCACCCCGGTCTCGGGGCAGCCCACCGACGCGAAGGCCTCCTGGCACAGGGCGTCGGCGGCCCGGGCTCGCTCCGCCCGGTCGGCAGCTGTCATGAGCGGTCGGGTCAGATCGCGGATTCGTCGCGGTCGCCGGTGCGCACCCGGACCACGCTCTCGACCGGGGCGACCCAGACCTTGCCGTCGCCGATCTGACCGGTGTGGCTGGCCTTCACGATCGCCTGCGTCACCGCGTCGACGTCACCGTCGTCGACGACGATCTCGATCCGGACCTTCGGCACCAGGGCGATGTCGTACTCGGCACCGCGGTAGACCTCGGTGTGACCCTTCTGCCGGCCGTAGCCCGAGACCTCGCTGACCGTCATGCCCGTCACGCCGACCGTCTCGAGGGCGGCCCGGACGTCCTCCCACTTGTGCGGCTTGATCACCGCGGTCACCAGCTTCATCGCAACTCCTTCTCGTTCGTCATCAGAAGACTGCCACCTCAGCCGCCGAGGTGGGGACGGGCCCCGCCCGTGGCAGCGTGCAGGTCGTACGCCGTCTCGGCGTGGATCACCAGGTCGACCCCGGTCACCTCGTGGTCCTCCTCGACGCGGAAGCCCATCGTGCGGTCGAGGACCAGCGCGATCAGGCCGGAGGCGAGGAAGGCGTAGGCGAAGGTCGCCAGGCAGCCGAGCGCCTGCTTGCCGAGCTGGTCCAGCCCGCCGCCGTAGAGCAGACCGTCGACCGAGGTCACGTCCGTGGTCGCGAGCAGGCCGATCAGCAGCGTGCCGACCAGACCGCCGACGAGGTGGACGCCGACGACGTCGAGCGAGTCGTCGTACCCGAACTTGTACTTCCACCCGATCGCCACGGCGCAGACCAGACCCGCGACGGTGCCGACCGCGATGGCGCCGAGCGGCGTCACCGCGCCGCACGCCGGGGTGATCGCGACCAGACCGGCGACGACACCGGAAGCAGCGCCGAAGGACGTGGCGTGCCCGTCGCGGATCCGCTCGACCAGGAGCCAGGCGAGGCAGCCGGCGCACCCGGCCATCAGGGTGTTCACGAAGACGGTGGCGGCCGTGCTGCCGGCCTGGAGGGCGGACCCGGCGTTGAAGCCGAACCAGCCGAACCAGAGCAGCCCCGCGCCGAGCATCACCAGGGTCAGGTTGTGCGGCTTCATCGGTTCACGTCCGAACCCGATCCGGGTGCCGAGCACCAGGGCGACGGCCAGACCGGAGGCGCCCGAGTTGATCTCGACCGCCGTACCGCCCGCGAAGTCGAGCACCTCGAGCTTGTTGGCCATCCAGCCGCCCACGTGGTCACCCGCGCTGAAGTCGAAGATCCAGTGCGCCACCGGAGCGTAGACCAGCACGGTCCAGACGGCGGCGAAGACCAGCCAGGTGCCGAACCGGGTGCGGTCCGCGATGGCGCCGGCGATCAGCCCGCAGGTGATCACGGCGAAGAGGCCCTGGAAGATCGCGAACGCCGCGTGGGGCACGGTCCCGCTCGCGGTGTCCAGGACGTCCCGGAAGCCGAGGTACTGGAACGGGTCCCCGAACAGGCCACCGGCGACGTCGTCGCCGAAGGCGATCGAGTAGCCGACGAGCACCCAGACGATGCTGACGACGGCCAGCGCCCCGAAGACCATCATGATCATGTTCAGCACGCTCTTCGAGCGGACCATGCCGCCGTAGAACAGCGCGAGGCCCGGTGCCATCAGCATGACCAGGGCGGCGGAGGTGAGCAGCCAGGCGGTGTCGCCCGCGCTCACACTGGCGAGGGGTGTGAGGAGTGGTGAGCTCATGGATCCACACCCTCACGCGCACAGGTTTCCGGCAGGCGCGCCCCGTGTTTCCACGAAGTTGCACGCCTGCCGGAAATGTTACGGCCGTGTTAACGGACGCTCACTGCTGTGCGGTTCTCGGACCGGTCAGATCGCGGCCTCGTCGCGGTCTCCGGTACGGACCCGGATCACGCTGTCGATCGAGGAGACCCAGACCTTGCCGTCACCGATCCGGCCCGTCTGCGCGGCCTTCACGACGATCCCGACGACGTCCTCGACGTCACCGTCGTCGACGACAATCTCGATCCTGATCTTCGGCACCAGGGCGATGTCGTACTCCGCGCCCCGGTAGACCTCGGTGTGACCCTTCTGCCGGCCGTAGCCGCTGACCTCGCTGACGGTCATGCCCGTCACGCCGAAGGTCTCCAGGGCCTCCCGGACCTCTTCCCACTTGTGCGGCTTGATGACCGCGGTGACGAGCTTCATCAGAGTGCCCCTTCCTTGGTGAGGACCGAACCGCCGCCCGAGGTGGCCAGGTCGTACGCGGACTCGCCGTGCTCGGCGAAGTCGATGCCGTCGACCTCCTCCTCCTCGGTGATGCGCCACCCGATCGTGTACTTGATGGCGTAGCCGAGGATCGCGGTCGCGATGCCCGACCAGGCGACGGCGATGAGGACACCCTTGGTCTGCGACCACAGCGAGTCCCAGCCGCCGCCGTAGAAGAGGCCGTCGACCGACTGCGTGGAGAACAGGCCGATCAGCAGGGTGCCGACGATGCCGCCGACCAGGTGGACGCCCACGACGTCGAGGGAGTCGTCGAGACCCAGCTTGTACTTCAGGCCCACGGCCCAGGCGCAGACCGCACCGGCGACCGCACCGATCGCGATCGCACCGCCGACGTCGACCGCGCCACAGGCGGGCGTGATCGCGACGAGGCCGGCGACGATGCCGGACGCCGCGCCCAGCGAGGTGGCCTTGCCGTGCAGGATGCGCTCGATGATCAGCCACGCGAGCATCGCGGCGCAGGTGGCCAGGGTGGTGTTCACGAAGGTCAGCCCGGTCT
The DNA here is from genome assembly GCF_040546585.1 of Marmoricola sp. OAE513. Classification (NCBI taxonomy): domain Bacteria; kingdom Bacillati; phylum Actinomycetota; class Actinomycetes; order Propionibacteriales; family Nocardioidaceae; genus Marmoricola; species Marmoricola sp. OAE513. Next base: position 484,777 of record NZ_JBEPOC010000001.1, read on the forward strand.
CGGACATGAACTGCGCGGTGTTCTCCTCGTCGGTGGCGCCGGTGAAGACGATGGAACCGACGTTGAAGCCGTACCAGCCGAGCCACAGGAGGCCGGCGCCGATCATCGTGAGGGTCAGGTTGTGCGGCTTCATGGGCTGCTTGCCGAAGCCGACCCGCTTGCCGATGATCACGGCGAGCACGAGAGCGGCGATACCGGCGTTGATGTGGACCGCCGTACCGCCGGCGTAGTCCTGCGCTCCCTGGCGCCCGCAGATCCAGGAGTCCTCGGTGCAGCTGAAGACCATGTGCGAGAGCGGGAAGTAGGACAGCGTCACCCAGAGCGGCAGGAAGACGACCCAGGCGGAGAACTTCACGCGGTCGGCGATCGCACCGCTGATCAGCGCGGCGGTGATGATCGCGAAGGTCATCTGGAACGCCATGCCGATGTAGCTCTCGTGCGGCACGTCCTTGAGGGCGAACAGGTCGAACGGGTTGGTGAACGCCCCGCCGAGGACCTCGTCGGGGCCCCACGCCATCGACCAGCCCCAGAGGACGTAGACGATTCCGACGATGCCGACCGAGACGAACGACATCATCATCATGTTGAGCACAGACTTGGAGCGGCTCATGCCGCCGTAAAACAGGGCCAGCGCGGGAACTGTCATCATCAGCACGAATGCTGTGGCGACGAGCATCCAGGCGTAATAGCCGTCCATGGAACCTCCAGTGGTGAGACTGCTGTGGCTGCGCGTTCACCCCCGGGCCAGACAGCGGTGTCGGACCAGGGCGGGTCGCGTTGTCTGGAGAAGAGTCCTGGGTCGAGGTTTCACGCAGCGGTGCGGAGCGGTTTCGTTTGCGTGACACATCCGGGGGCGGTGTTACGAATGTGTGAACTGACCCGACCGCCGAAAGCGTCGTCCACGAGCCCTGTTACCGAGCAGAGGATCTGAAAACCGGCGGCGCCGCGGCCCTTCTCCGCTGCGGCGGGCTAGCGGGGCCACGGATCACGGGGAGCGACGCCCGGGAATTGATTTGTTGAACTCATTCCAATGTCGGCGTTTCGCTTCCCGCGGACCGTCTAGGGTCCTACCTTTTGTCCGTGCCCGAGTCTGTATCCAGCCCCGAAGCGACCGAGCCGCCGGCTCCGCGGCGCAAGGGCCGTCCGCGCGACGCCAGCGCCGACGAACGCATCCTGGCGGCCGCTGCTGAGCTCATCCTCCAGCACGGCTACGACAACATGACCGTCGACGAGGTGGCCGCGAAGGCCAAGGCCGGCAAGGCGACCGTCTACCGGCGCTGGTCGGGCAAGGAAGACCTGGCGTTCGCTGCGCTCGAGCAGCTGTACACCACCGAGCTGCCCATCCCCGACACCGGCAGCATCCGCGAGGACCTGCGCCAGTCCTACCGCTCGGCGCTGGAGTTCGTGTCCACCGAGAGCGGCAAGGCGTACCTGCGGATGACGATCGCGGAGTCCCTGCGCGACGACCGCCTCGGCGCCCTCTACACCGCGGCCCACACCGCCCAGGAGGCCGCCGCTCGCGTCATGTTCGAGCGCGGCATCGCCCGTGGCGAGCTGCGCGCCGACATGCGCGTCGACTTCGCGGTGGCGTGGATCTCCGGACTGCTGGTCCTCAACGCCGCCATCGACAAGGCGCAGCCGACGCTCGACGAGGTGGACGAGATGATCGATTTCGTGCTCCGCGGCTGCGGGGCGTAACTCAGGACAGCGCGCTCTGAGCGTGCGTGCAGGGCGGCGCTCAGCCCAGGATGGCGTCGACGAACGTCTCCGGGTCGAACGGTGCCAGGTCGTCGGGCCCCTCGCCCAGGCCGACCAGCTTGACCGGCACGCCCAGCTCGCGCTGGACCGCCACGACGATGCCGCCCTTGGCCGACCCGTCCAGCTTGGTGAGCACGATGCCGGTGACGTCCACGACCTCGCTGAAGACCCGCGCCTGCACCAGCCCGTTCTGACCGGTGGTCGCGTCCAGCACCAGCAGGACCTCGGTGACCGGGGTCTGCTTCTCGATGACGCGCTTGACCTTGCCGAGCTCGTCCATCAGACCGGCCTTGTTCTGCAGGCGCCCGGCGGTGTCGACCAGCACGACGTCCACGGCGCGCTCGACACCCGTGCGGACCGCCTCGAACGCCACACTGGCGGGATCACTCCCCTCGGGACCGGACACGACGTCGACACCGACCCGCTCCCCCCAGGTGCTCAGCTGCTCGGTGGCAGCGGCACGGAACGTGTCGGCCGCACCCATCACGACGCTGTGCTCCTCGGCGACCAGTACCCGGGCGATCTTGCCCACCGAGGTGGTCTTGCCGGCGCCGTTGACGCCGACGACCAGGATCACCGAGGGCGCCCCGTCGGGCCCGGTGAGGTTCAGGGACCGGTCCATGCTCGGGTCGACCAGACCGAGGAGCTCCTCGCGCAGCACCGTGCGAGCGTCCTCGGCGCTGCCGCCCTCGACGCGCAGACGGGTACGGAGCCGCCCGACCACCTCGGTCGTCGGGCCGACGCCCATGTCCGCGGTCAGGAGCGTGTCCTCGAGCTCCTCCCAGGTGTCCTCGTCGAGACGGTCGCGGGACAGCAGCGACAGCAGGCCGCGACCGAGGCCGCCCTGGGATCCGGCAAGGCGCTGACGTAGCCGGACGAGCCGGCTGGCGGGTGCTTCCGGGCGGTCGAGGACCGCTGTCGGCGCGGCGGACTCGGTGGTGGCGGCCGGGGAGTCCTCCTCGCCAGGAGCCGGAGCGGTCGGAGCGACCTCGGCGGGCGCCGGCGCCGGGGAGGCGCTTTCCCGCCCGCGGACGACGAGACCGACGACGAGCGCGATCGCGAGCAGCGCGACGACCGCGCCGATGATCAGGTATTCGGTGGCACCCATGGGGTCAATCCAACCAGAGCACCGCAGACCTGCTCAGCGGCGGGTGAACTCGTCCTCCAACGTCGGCATCGCGTCGACACCGCGCTTCATCGCGTCACCCAGCCAGGGTGCTCCCGGGACCTCCTGGTCGCGGTGCGGGTACGCGACGTACACGACGACGACGGCCGCCGCGACGAGGATCGCCAGCATCACCACGATGATCGAGAGCACAGGGTCGTCCTTCCGAGAGAGCAGCAGGGGCTTGCAGCCCCATCCTTCTACCCCCGGGCAAGGCCCGGTACTCACTCCCCCGCGGGCTGTGAGGAAACCAACAGCTTCGAGACCGCAGCGCGGATCGGGTCCGGCATCGGGGTCGAGGGTCGTGCGGGGTCGGTGTTGTCGACGTACACGTGGACGAAACGGCCCTCGGCGGCGGCGACCTCCTCCGGTGATCCGTCACCTCCCTGGAACAGGCCGATCCGGTAGATGATCGAGGAGGTGCCGACCTTGTCCACGACCAGGCCCATGTCGATCGGGGCCGGGAAGCCGATCTCGCGGAAGTACCGGCAGCTGGTCTCGGCGACGACGCCGATCTGCGGGAGGAGCCGGACCTGGAGCCCGGTGGCCTCGTACAGGTAGGCGTTCACCGCGGTGTCGAAGAGCTCGTAGTAGGTGGCGTTGTTCAGGTGGCCGTAGGCGTCGTCGTCGCGCCACCGGGTGGTCGCACGGCGCCACTCGACGTAGTCCGCCCGCGTCGGGCGGTCCTGCGCGGGGCTCATGCGCTCTCGGTCTCGCGCAGGCGCTGGCTGATCACGGCGGAGACGCCGTCACCCCGCATCGAGACGCCGTACAGAGCGTCACCGACCTCCATGGTCCGCTTCTGGTGGGTGATCACCAGCAGCTGGCTGTTCTCGCGCAGCTCCTCGTAGATCTCCAGCAGGCGGCCGAGGTTGGTGTCGTCCAGCGCGGCCTCGACCTCGTCGAGGATGTAGAACGGCGACGGCCGGGCCTTGAAGAGGGCGACCAGGAAGGCCACCGCCACCAGCGAGCGCTCGCCTCCCGACAGCAGCGAGAGCCGCTTGACCTTCTTGCCCGGCGGGCGGGCCTCGACCTCGATGCCGGTGGTGAGCATGTCGCTCGGGTCGGTGAGCACCAGCTGGCCCTCACCCCCGGGGAAGAGCCGCGCGAACGTCGCGTCGAACGCCGTGACCACGTCGGCGTACGCCTCGGTGAAGACCTGCTCGACGCGCTCGTCGACCTCCTTGACGATGTCCAGCAGGTCGCGCCGGGTACGCCGGAGGTCCTCGAGCTGCTCGGTGAGGAACTTGTGCCGCTCCTCGAGCGCCGAGAACTCCTCGAGCGCCAACGGGTTGATCCGACCGAGCTGCGCCAGCGCCCGCTCGGCGGACCGGAGTCGCTTGGTCTGCTCGTCCCGGTCGTACGACGCCGGCTCGGGGACCTCCTGGCCCTCCTCGACCTCGCCCGTGAAGGGGATCAGCTGGTCCGGTCCGTACTCGGCGACCAGGGCGTCGGCATCCAGGCCGAGGTCCTCCAGCGCCTTCTCCGCGAGCTGCTCGATCCGCATGCGCTGCTCGGTGCGCGCCATCTCGTCGCGGTGCACCGAGTTGACCAGCTCGTCCAACGTGGTGGCCAGGCCGCGCAGCTTCTCGCGGGCGTCCACGAGCTCCTGCTCACGTCCGACGCGACCCTGCTCGACGCGGGTGCGCTGGACCGACGCGAGCTCGACGGACTCCTCCAGACGGGCCAGGACGACCGCGACACCGCGGGTGACCGCCTCGGCGACGGCGCCCTCACGGATCAGCCGCTCGCGACGCTCGATCGCCTTCGCCCGGGCATCGCGCTCGGCCTGCGCCTGGGCGACCAGGCTGTCGGCCCGGCCGTGCAGCGCGCGGGCGCGCTCCTCGGCGGTGCGCAGCGCCAGGCGCGACTCCATCTCGTGGGCCCGGGCGGCGCGCGCGGCGTCGCCCAGCGCTTCGCGGGTCTCGGTGTCCGGCTCCTCCTCGGGAGCCTCCTCGGCGGCCGCGAGCCGTGCTTCGAGCTCGGCGAGGCCGGAGAGGTCCTTGGCGTGCGACTCCTGCGCGGCGATGATCGCCTGCTCGAGGCGGCTGGCCTCAGCCTTGGCCGACCGTGCCTGCGACCCGTACTGACCGAGCTCCTCGGCCACCGCGGCGAGCGCGGCGTCCGACTCGTGCAGCTTGGCGAGCGCGACGTCCACACGGTGCGAGGCCTCCTCGCGCTCGGACTCCAGCGCGCTCAGCGCGAAGGTGAGCCGGTCCAGCTCGTGACCGGCGCGGTTCAGCGACTCGGTCGCCTCGTCCACGGCGGCCTGGACCTCGAGGAGGCTCGGCTGGCTCGAGGAGCCGCCGGCGGCGAAGTGGGCACCGAGCACGTCGCCCTCGCGGGTGACCGCCGTGACGTCGCGGGCCTCGGCGACCAGGGCCTTGGCCGCGGCGAGGTCGTCGACCACGGCGACCTTGAACAGCAGCCGCGACAGCGCCGGACGCAGGTCCGCGGGACACTCGATCACGTCGAGCGCGTAGACGGCTCCGGCACCGAGGCCGGGCCAGGACGCGTCGTCGACGTCGGCACCCCCGAGCAGGATGCCGGCCCGTCCGAGGTCGGAGTCCTTGAGGTGTCCGATGGCCGTGATCGCCGCGTCGACATCGGTCACGGCGACCGCGTCAGCAGCGCCGCCGAGCGCGGCGGCGACCGCGGCCTCGTAACCCGGGCGCACGGTCAGCAGCGCGGCGACCGAACCCAGCAGGCCGGAGACCGACTCGGTAGCAGCCAGCAGGGCGCCTGCCCCGTCCTTGCGGTTGAGACCGATCTCGAGGGCTTCCTTGCGGGCGCCCAGGGCGCTCTTCTCGCGCTCGGCGGCCTGGGCCTCCTCGCGCAGCTTGGTCAGGCGTTCCTCGATGTCGGCCAGCTGGCTGCTGGCACCCTCGTGCTCGGCGTCCAGTCCCTCCTCGCCGGCGTCGAGGCCGGCGATCCGGGTCTCCAGGGAGGTGAAGCTCTGCTCGGACTTCTCGGCGCGGGCGACGGCCTCGGCGCGGGCGTTCTCGAGCCGCGCGACCTCCTCCTCGGCCGCGGCGGCACGGCTCCGCAAGCCGTTGACCTGGCCGTGCAGGCGCGCCATGCCCTCGCGACGGTCGGCGGCAGCGCGCTGGAGGCCGGCGATCCGACGCTCCTCCTCGCCGAACGCCTGCTCGGCAGCGGTCCGGGCGGTGACGGCCTCCTCCAGGGCTCCGCGGTTCTGCTCGACCTCGGCGAGGATCGCTGCCTCCTCGACGCGCACCTGCTCGGCGGCAGCCTCGAGCTCGGCCGGGTCCCGACCGGCGGGGATCTCGGGCTCCACGGCGGCGTTGCGCACCCGCTCAGCGGCGAGGCTCGCCGTACCGCGCAAGCGCTCACGGAGGCCGGAGAGCCCGAACCAGGTCTCCTGGGCGCGCGCGAGCGCGGGCAGGTCCTCGCGCAGGGCCGCCTCGAGCGCCGCCTCGATCTCGCGGGTCGCGGCGATGTCCGCCTCGACCTCGGCGCGCCTGGCGACCAGCACCGTCTCGTCGGCGAGCTCCTGCTCGAGCGACGCGCGGGCCGCGGCCAGGTCGTCGGCCATCAGGCGGGCGCGGGCGTCGCGCAGGTCGGCCTGGACCGTCTGCGCACGACGGGCCACCTCGGCCTGCCGACCGAGCGGCTTGAGCTGACGACGGATCTCGCTGAGCAGGTCGGAGAGCCGGGTCAGGTTCCCCTCCGTGGACTCCAGCTTGCGCAGCGCCTTCTCCTTGCGCTTGCGGTGCTTGAGGACGCCGGCCGCCTCCTCGATGAACCCGCGCCGCTCCTCCGGGGTGGCGCGCAGGATCGTGTCGAGCTGACCCTGCCCGACGATGACGTGCATCTCGCGGCCGATGCCGGAGTCCGAGAGCAGCTCCTGGACGTCGAGCAGCCGGCACGGGGTGCCGTTGATCGCGTACTCCGAACCACCCGTGCGGAACATCGTCCGGCTGATGGTGACCTCGGCGTACTCGATCGGCAGGGCACCGTCGGAGTTGTCGATGGTGAGCACGACCTCGGCGCGACCCAGGGGCGGGCGTCCCGCCGTGCCGGCGAAGATGACGTCGTCCATCTTGCCGCCGCGCAGGCTCTTCGCGCTGGCCTCACCCATCACCCAGGCGAGGGCGTCGACGACGTTGGACTTGCCGGAGCCGTTCGGGCCGACGATGCAGGTGATGCCCGGTTCGAGCTGGAGCGTCGTCGCGGAGGCGAAGGACTTGAACCCCTTCAGGGTCAGGCTCTTCAGGTACAACGTCAGCTCCTCGTTCCGGCAGGGGGCGCGATCATGTGAGTGCGCGAACAGGAATCCTATGCAGAACTCCTGCCGGGGGAAGCGGCACGTCGAGACTACGTGGCTGCGGACCGCTCCGGGAGAGGCCGACCGCGTGTCGGACGGCCACCGTGGCGCCGGCCCGGGGACGGGGTCGGTGACTCCTCAGGGCCTGCGGGACGCGGGCTCACGAGGAGTCCTCGGCGGTGAGGGCCGAGGAGGTCAGGCGGGTTCGAGAACCTCGTCGTTGGTGCCCACCAGGGCGCCGAGCGTGTCGTTCTCCATCTGGAGACGAAGCGTGACGGCTTCCAGGTCAGCGATGCGCTGACGCAGAAGCTGGTTCTCACGAGCGAGGCGGGCGGTCACGCGGGGGTCGGTGCCTCCCAGGTAGCCGTGCAGTGCCTTGGCCATGAAAGTTTCCTCCGGGGAACTGAGGCGGTGGTCGGACCCGTTCGGGCCGTCTACAAGAATCGCACGAGGAGCGCTCAGGAGCAAGATCAGCGCGGGCGCACCGAACCTGCCCGGCCCCGGGGAGCGGGCTGGCACCGCGGGCAGAAGAAGGACGACCGGTTCATGAAGTGCACCCGGGTGATGGCGGTGCCGCAGCGCGAGCAGGGCCGGCCCTCCTGCCCGTAGACCTCCAGCGACCGGTCGAAGTACCCGCTCTCGCCGTTCACGTTCACGTACAGCGCGTCGAAGGAGGTGCCCCCCTGCCCCAGGGCGGCCAGCATGACGGTGCGCGCGCCGGCGAGCACGCGCTCGACGTCGACGACGCGCAGCCGGTCGCCGCGGCGTTCGCCGTGCAGCCCGGCCAGCCAGAGCGCCTCGTCGGCGTAGATGTTCCCGACGCCCGAGATCACCGTCTGGTTGAGCAGGATCCGCTTGATGCCCGAGGCGCTGCGCCGGGCGCGGGCCACGAACGCCGCGTCGTCGAACAGCTCGTCGAGCGGGTCCCGGGCGATGTGCTCGAGCTCGACCGGGAGCTCGGCTCCCCCGGGAGCGAACGACAGACCGCCGAACATCCGCTGGTCGACGAACCGCAGCTCCGGCGCGTCCCGACCCTCGAAGCTGAACCGGACCCGAAGGTGCCGCTCGTCCTCGGCGCCTCGGGGCTGGACCAGCATCTGACCGCTCATGCCGAGATGGCCGAGGAGCGCGTCACCGGAGTCCAGGGGCAACCAGAGGTACTTGCCCCGCCGCCGAGCCGCGGTGAAGGTCCGACCGGTCAGGGTCGCGGCGAAGTCCGCTGGGCCGGGCAGGTGCCGGCGTACCGGGCGTGGGTGCAGCACCTCGACCGCGGAGATCCGGCGGTCCAGCACGTGCGCCTCGAGGCCACGGCGGACGACCTCGACCTCGGGCAGCTCGGGCACGGGGGCCGATCAGGCGTCGGCGCCGTCGGTCGCCGGCACGTCGGCCGACGACTCGGCAGGCAGCTCGGAGACGAGCGTCGCGTACGCCGACTCGGCAGCCTGCTGCTCGGCTTCCTTCTTCGACCGGCCGACACCGTGGCCGTGCAGCCGGTTGGCCACGCGGACCTGGGCCGTGAAGGTCTTCATGTGGTCGGGACCGTCGTCCTCGATCAGGTACATCGGAACACCGAGGTCGTGCTCGGCGCAGAACTCCTGGAGGCTGGTCTTCCAGTCGAGGCCGGCGCCGAGCGCAGCAGCCGCTTCCAGGAGCGGGTCGAAGAGCAGGTGCACGAGCTTCTCGGCGGCGTCGTGGCCGCCGGACAGGAAGGTCGCCCCGATGACCGCCTCGACGGTGTCCGCCAGGATCGAGGCCTTGTCGTGCCCGCCGGTCGACTCCTCACCCTTGCCGAGGCGCACGTAGGGGCCCAACCCGATGGTGCGGGCCACGTCGGCCAGTGCGCGGGCGTTGACCACGGCTGCGCGCAACTTGGCCAGCCGGCCCTCGGAGAGGTCCGGGTGGGTGCGGTAGAGGGTCTCGGTGATGACGACGCCGAGCACGGAGTCCCCCAGGAACTCCAGGCGCTCGTTGGTCGGCAAGCCACCGTTCTCGTACGCGAACGAGCGGTGCGTGAGGGCGAGCTCCAGCAGCTCGGGACTCAGTACGGGGTCACCGAGCGAACTGCGCAGGTCCTTGAACGCCTCCGCGTCGTGCGTCTGCGTCACGCCGACGTCAGGTGTCAGAGGACCTGGCGGCGGTCGGCCTTGGCGCCGTACTGACCGCACTCGGGGCACGCGCGGTGCGGCAGGTGCTTCGAGCCGCAGGCCGGGTTGCTGCACGTCACCAGCGACGGGGCGACGGTCTTCCAGGCCGAACGACGGTGGCGCGTGTTGCTGCGCGACATCTTCCGCTTCGGAACAGCCACGATGTACTCCTTGTCAGCGGCCGGGTTCCCCCGGCCAGTTTCAACGTCTGGGGTGGTGCTACTTCTCGTCGGACTCCCCGTCGGGAAGCACTGCGTCCTGCAGGGCCGCCCACCGGATGTCGACCGGCTCCTCGTGCCGGTGGTCCGGGTCGTCCGCCAGGCGAGCACCGCACTCGGCGCACAGTCCCGGACAGTCGTCCTGGCACAACGGCTGGAACGGCAGTGCGAGCACCACCGCGTCCCGCAGGAGCGGCTCGAGGTCGATCAGATCGCCCTCGGTCCGACGGACATCGGTCTCCTCGTCGGCTTCCTCGTCGCTCGACGAGTGACCGTCTTGGGAGTCGTCGTAGAGGAACAGCTCCTGGATGTCGATCGTGACCTCGTCCTCGATCGGTTCCAGGCACCGTGCGCACTCACCCTCGAGCTCGGCTGACGCCGTCCCGCTGACGAGCACTCCCTCCATGACCGCCTCGAGCCGCAGGTCAAAGCTGACCTCCGAACCCTCGGGCACGCCCAGGATTTCGATACCCAGCTCTGCAGGAGCCTCCGCGGTGAGAGTCACCGTGCGCTGGGACCCCGGGCGGCGGCCGAGCTCGCGTGTATCGAGCACGAGCGGCGCTCTCGGGTCGAGATTGCGCAAGATGTCACTTCCGTTTAAGCCTCTGCAGAACCTCCGGGAGTCTAGCCGGACTCGGTCCCGAGGGGCTAATCGGACATCTCGGCTCAGCGGTCGAGGTGCTCGGGCAGGCTGATCGCGCCGACATCGGTGTCGTCGGCCAGCCCGTGCACGTGTCCCCCGGTCAGCTGGGCGCGACCCTTGCGGAGCACCTGCACGGCCTCGACGAGCATGTTCTCGAACTCGGTGAGCTTCTCGGTGACGTACTGGTCGGTCTCGACCTTGAGGTCCTCGAGCTCCTCGGGCGCCAGCTTGGCGATCTGCGAGCGACCCAGCACCATCCGGTCGGCCGTCTTGGTGAGGGTGTGCTCGAAGTTGGCCAGCTTCGCCTCGACGTACTCCTCGGCCTCGGAACGCAGACGGGCAGCGTCCCGCTCCGCGTCCGCGACGACCTCCTCGGCGCGCAGCTGGGCGAGCTTGAACACGTCGGTGTCGGAGACCATGTCCTGGCTGCGGCGCTCGGCCTCCCGGAGCAGCTCGATGGCCTCGATCCGGCCGGTGTCGACGAACGCGTCCCGCTCCCCGAGGACCTCGGGTCGCGTGCGAGAGCGACTGGTCGATCGTCATCTCCAGCTCACCGAGCAGCTCGTGCAGCTCGTGGCGGTTGATCATCACCGACGCCGACATCGGCACCGAGCGTGCGGCGTCGACCGCGCTGCGGAGCGCGTCCAGGCGTCGGGTGATGTCCTCCTTCACCGGTCAGGCCCCCTCGGCGGCGGCACGCCTCGCGGCGAGCCGCGCGGTCAGGCGCTCCAGCACGAACGGCGGCACCAGCGCGGAGACGTCACCACCGAAGGTCGCCACCTCCTTGACGAGCGAGGACGCCAGGAACGAGTACTCGGGGCTGGTCGGCACGAACACGGTCTCCACGGTCGGCGCCAGCGAGGAGTTCATCTGGGCCATCTGCAGCTCGTAGTCGAAGTCGCTGACCGCGCGCAGTCCTTTGACGATCGCCTTGATGCCGTTCTGCTCGCAGAAGGTGGTCAGCAGACCCTCGAAACCGGCCACGGTGACGTTGCCGTACGGTGCGATCGCCTCGCGGATCATCTCCATCCGCTCCTCGGCGGTGAACAGCCGGGCACTGGCCTTCGACTTGTTCACCCCGATCGCGACGACGACCTCGTCGAAGAGGTCCGAGGTGCGCGCGATGATGTCGAGGTGGCCGTTGGTGACCGGGTCGAACGACCCCGGGCAGACCGCTTTCCGCACGTGCTACTCCTCCGTTGCTTCGGGGCGGCGAAGGTACCAAAGCACCGTCTCGCCGTACTTCTTCTGCCTCGCGGTCCCGAGTCCGTCCGGCCACGCAGGCTCAACGCTACGCCGGGACCGCTCCACCACGACAGCGGCGCCCTCCGAGAGCCAGCCTCCGGTCGCCAGCAGACCGAGCGCCTCGGTCACGGCCTCCGCGGGCAGCGGGTACGGCGGGTCGAGGAACACGACGTCGAACGGTTCTCGGGCCGGAGCGGTCAGCACCCGCTCGACGGGATGCGCGCTGACCTCGACGGCGAGCCCGAGGGTGCGGGCGTTCTCGGCGATCAGGGCCGCGGTGCGCCGGTCCGACTCCACCGCCAGCACGGCGGTCGCCCCGCGGGAAGCCGCCTCCAGCCCGACGGCGCCGGAGCCGGCGTACAGGTCGAGGACGCGCAGTCCGTGCAGCGAACCGAACTGGGCCTCCAGCGCGGAGAACAGCGCCTCCCGGACCCGGTCCGAGGTCGGGCGGGTGACGTCCCCCGCAGGCGTCCGGACCCGGCGACCCTTCGCCGTGCCCGCGATGATGCGTGTCATCCGGACCTCACCCCTTGTCCAGGAACTCGGCGCGCTCGGAGAACTCCAGGATCTCCACGGCGCGCTTCAGCGCCGGCGTACCGTCCAGGTCGGGGTCGGAGGCCAGGTACGCCGTCGCGGCCTCGCGCGCCGCCACGATCACGTCCTCGTCGGTGAGGACCGACAGCAGCCGCAGCGCTGAGCGTCGGCCGCTCTGCTCGACACCGAGGACGTTGCCCTCGCGCCGCTGCTCCAGATCGATCCGGGAGAGCTCGAAACCGTCGCGGGTGCCGGCGACCGCGGTGAGGCGTTCCATGCTCGGCGAGTCCGGCGCCGCGCTGGTGACGAGGAGGCAGAGACCGGAGTGGCCTCCGCGGCCGATCCGGCCGCGGAGCTGGTGCAGCTGTGAGACGCCGAAGCGCTCGGCGTCGAGGATCACCATGACCGTGGAGTTCGGGACGTCGACGCCGACCTCGATCACCGTCGTGGAGACCAGGACGTCGACCAGGCCCGAGGCGAAGGACTGCATGACACGGTCCTTGTCCTCCGGGGTCATCCGGCCGTGCAGCATCTCCACCCGCAGGCCCGCGAGCGGTCCGCTCGCCAGGTCGGGGGCGAGGTCCTCCACGGCGAACAGGTCCGGACCGTCCTCGGGCGGCGGCTCGTCACCGATCCGGGCACAGACCACGTAGGCCTGCCGTCCCTGGGCCACCTCCTCGCGGATCCGGCTCCAGGCGCGGTCGAGCCAGGCCGGTTGCACCTGCACCGGAACCACGCTGGTCTGCACCTCGCCACGACCGGCCGGCAGCTCGGAGAGCGTGGAGGTGTCGAGGTCACCGAAGACCGTCATCGCCACGGTCCGCGGGATCGGCGTCGCGGTCATCACCAGGACGTGCGGCGGGGTCCCCGCCTTACCGGTCAGGGCCGCACGCTGCTCGACGCCGAAGCGGTGCTGCTCGTCGACGACGACGAGGCCGAGGTCGAAGAACTGGACCTTCTCCTCGAGCAGCGCGTGCGTCCCGATCACGATGCCGGCCTCCCCGCTGGCCGCGTCGAGCATCGCCTGGCGGCGCGCGGCCGTGCTCATCGACCCGGTGAGCAGTGCCAGCCGGGTCGCCTGCTCGGCACCGCCCAGAAGACTGCCGAGCGTGCCGCCCTCGGCGAGGTCGCCGAGCATCGAGGCCATCGAGCGGAAGTGCTGCTGGGCCAGGACCTCGGTGGGCGCGAGCAGGGCTGCCTGTCCTCCGGCATCGACGACCTGCAGCATCGCCCGGAGCGCGACCAGCGTCTTGCCGGAGCCGACCTCGCCCTGGAGCAGTCGGTGCATCGGGTGGTCCGAGGCGAGCTCGTCGGCGACCTCGTCCCCGACCCGCTCCTGGCCGGCCGTCAGGGTGAACGGCAGCCGCGTGTCGAACGCGTCCAGGATCCCGTCGGTGCGCAGCGGACGCGGCACGGCCGGTTCGGCGCGGTGGTTCGCACGACGCCTCGCGAGCACCATCTGGGTGGTGAACGCCTCGTCGTACTTGAGCCGCTTGCGGGCGGCTCCGAGCTCTCCGTGGTTGTCGGGTCGGTGGATCCAGCGCAGCGCCTGGTCGGCCGAGAGCAGCTCCCGCTCGGCCCGGACCGCTGCGGGCAGGGTGTCCGGGATGTCGTCGACCAGCTCGAGCGCCAGGCCGATGAGCTCCTCGAGCTGCCAGCTGTCGACCTTGCCGGTCACCGGGTAGATCGGGATCAGCTCGGGCATCTTCGCGAAGGCGTCCGCCGCGTCGTCGGCGTCGTCGCCGTACATCCGCGAGTTCGGGTTGTTCAGCTCCCAGTGCCCGTTGAACCACTTGAGCTTGCCGGAGAACATCCCGATCTTCCCGGCCGCCAGCTGCTCGGCCCGCCACCGAGCGGTGTGGTGCGCGCGGTCGAAGAACGTCATCCGCAGGGTGCCGTCCTCGGCCTTGACCAGCACCTCCTGCCGGTACGCCGTCTTCCGGGTCCGCCGGTCCTGGTAGGTCTTCTGCGCCGAGGACACGATCTCGCCGACCAGCGAGAGCATGTCGCCCTCCTGCAGCTGGCCGAGGTCGCTAAGGCGACCCTTCTCGACGTAGCTGCGCGGGTAGTGGCCGAGCAGGTCGCCGACCGTCTCGTAGCCGGTCTCCTTGACGACGTCGGCGGCCTTCTTGCCCCCGATCGTCGTGAGGGCCGACTCCCAGCTGACCTTCACTCGACCGCCAGCAGCAACGGGTACCGCTCCTGACCGCCGTCGTAGACGAGCACGTCGACGCCGGCGTGGGCACCGGCGATCCACTGCTCGAGCCGCTCGGTCAGATCGCCGCAGTCCTGACCGGAGACCAGGGTCACCAGCTCGCCGCCCCCGCCGAGCATGCGCTCGAGCAGCTGAACGGCGACGTCGAACCGGTCCTGCCCGACGATCGCGAAGTCCCCCTGCAGCACGCCGAGCACGTCGCCGACCTCGCAGGGGCCGGCGGTGGTCATCGCCTGCTTGGCCGCCACGGTGACGGCACCGTGCCGGGTGCTGCGCGCCGCGGAGGTCATCTGGACGACGTCGGAGTCGAAGCCGCGGCCGGGCTCGTGCACCGCCATCGCGGCGATGCCCTGCACCTGCGCCCGGGTCGGGACCACCACCACCCGGATCTCGCCGCCCTCCTCGGCGGCAGCGGCAGCGGCCTGCGCGACGCCCAGGGAATCCGGGTCGTTGGGCAGCACGACGACCTCGTCGGCGCCGCTGCCGAGCACGGCCTCGAGGATCTCGCCGGTGCTCGGACGACGTCCGGGTCCGCCGATGAGCACCTTCGCCCCGGCCTCGGCGAAGATCGCGCCGATCCCCTCGCCTGCGGCGACCGCGACCACCGCACGACCTCGACGGGTCGCGCGCCGCTCCTGCGCACGGGTGATCTGCTCGGCGAAGTGCGTGACCCGGATGCGTCGTGGACGACCGGTGTCGATGCCCGCCTCGACGGCGGCCCCGACGTCGTCGGTGTGCACGTGCACGTTCCACAGACCCTCGCCGCCGACGACCACGACGGAGTCGCCGAGGGCGCCGAGCCGGGTGCGCAGGTCCTTGATGACCTCGCTCTCGTCCGCGTCCTCGGAGCACTCGACGTCGAGCAGGTACATCACCTCGTACGCCGGCCCGCCCTCGGTGAGGTCGCCGGTCGGCAGCGCGGGAGCGATCGGCTGCGGGATCCTGCGAGCGCTGCCGGTGCTCTGCGGAGCGCCGACCGGGCGCTGGCCGGTCACCGCTGTCTCGGCGGCGTCCAGGATCACGCAGAGCCCACGGCCACCGGCGTCGACCACGCCGGCATCGCGGAGCAGCTGCATCTGGTCGGGGGTGCGGGCCAGGGCTTCCCGGGCCGCCTCGGCGGCCGCGTGCAGGACGTCGCCCAGGTGGGCCTGCGGGTCCTCGGCCCGGACCGCAGCGGCGGTGGCCGCTGCCTTCGCGACGCTGAGCATGGTGCCCTCGACCGGGTTCCCGACCGCCGCGTACGCCGCCTCGCTGGCCAGCGCGAAGCCCTCGGCCATGAGCACGGCGGAGCGGTCCTCGGGGCCGCCCTTCCCCATCCGGCGCAGCAGCGCCGTGAGCAGCTGGCTCAGGATGACCCCTGAATTCCCGCGGGCGCCGAGGAGGACGGCACGTCCGTAGGCCTGCAGCGCGGCACGGAGGTCGGGCTCGACGCCCGGCTCGGCGGCCTCGGCCGCCTCCAGGTGCTCGCGCAGGGCTCCCCGGGCCGACTCCATGGTCAGGAACATGTTCGTCCCGGTGTCCCCGTCGGGGACCGGGTAGACGTTGAGCGCGTCGATCTCCTCGCGGGCGGCGGAGAGCCCCTCGACGGCCAGATCCGCGAACCGGCGTACGGTTCCCAGATCGAAGGTGGCGATCTGCTCGCCACGCGTGCCAGCCGTCATTCCCCGCCCTCGGTCCTCGCGCCCGGTCAGGGTGCACAGATGTTGTGGATCACGCTACCGATCCGGTGCTCGATTCGCGCGCAGGGGGTGGTGTCGTTTATCCTTCTTCGGTTGCCCAGAACGGATCGACGTCCGGGACGGGACCCTGACTTTGTTTGAACGAGAATCAAGGAGTGCACGGTGGCTGCCGTCTGCGACATCTGCGCCAAGAAGCCCGGCTTCGGCAACAACCGACCCTGGTCGCGCAAGATCACGAAGCGTCGCTTCAACCCGAACATCCAGCGCGTGCGCGCGACCGTGAACGGCACGCCGAAGCGCGTGAACGTCTGCACCGGCTGCCTCAAGGCCGGCAAGGTCTCCCGCTAAGTACGTTCCTCGGCAGCGGCGCGGTGCTCCGGCACGGCGCCGTTGCTGTCGTTTTGAACCAGTTCGGCCTGAGGTGCCTGGTGCCTCAGAAGTGCGTCCAACCCGAGGGACCCTCGTATTCCTCACCGTCGACGGTGACCTCCGGGCCGTCCTCCCCCGCCGCGAGCACAGCACCGATCGCCCGGAAACCTTCGGGCAGCACGGCGTCGCCCGGAAAGGTCGCCACCAGCGCGTGGTCCTCGCCACCGCCGAGGACGAAGCTGATCGGCTCCACCCCCAGCGCCGCGCCGACGGCCTGCAGCGGCCCGTCGAGGTCGAAGGCCCCCGACCACACGTCGATGCGGACACCCGAACCGTGCGCCAGGTGGCCCACGTCGGCCACCAGCCCGTCGGACACGTCGATCATCGAGGTCGCTCCCCCGGCCGCTGCCAGTGGGCCGGCGGCGTACGGCGGTTCCGGGCGCTGGTGAGCCAGCACGACCGCGCGGGGTGAGCGGAAACCGCGCCCCAGCACCGCGAGACCTGCCGCTGCCCAGCCCTGACGACCCGCGATCGCGAGGACGTCACCCGGGCGGGCCCCGCTGCGCAGCACCGGAGCGACCGTGCACTCCCCCAGGACCGTGACGGCGATGACGATCTCCGTACCCCGGGTGATGTCGCCGCCGATGACGCTGGCCCCGACCAGGGCCGCCTCGGCAGCGACCCCGTCGGCCAGGTCGAGCACCCACCGCGCCTCGAGGTCCGGGGGCAGCGTCAGCCCGAGGGTCAGGGCGGTCGGGGTGCCACCCATGGCGTTGATGTCGGAGAGGTTCTGCGCCGCGGCACGGTGCCCGACATCGGTGGCCCCGGCCCAGTCCCTGCGGAAGTGCCTGTTCTCCACCAGCAGGTCGGTGGAGACCACGACGTGACCCTTGGGGGTGCGCAGCAGCGCGGCGTCGTCACCCGGGCCGACGAAGACCGCCGGGCCCTGCTCGAAGCGGCTGACGACCTGCTGGATCAGCCCGAACTCTCCGAGGTCGGCCACGGTGGCACCCGGCGGCGGGGACGTCATGGGGCAATTCTGTCATCCCACCGGCGATTCGCACCGCGGCAGGTGTCCGGTAGGTTCGTCACTGGCCACTCAGCGTCGAGAACTCAGGGAGCTCACATGGTTGCTCAGGCATACGTACTGATCCAGACCGACGTCAAGCGAGCCGCGGAGGTGGCGACCCGCATCGGGGAGATCAAGGGCGTGACCCTGGCCGAGAACATCACCGGTCCGTACGACGTGATCGTCCGCACCGAGGCCCGCAACCTCGACGAGCTCGACAAGCTCGTGCTGACCAAGGTCCGCCAGGTCGACGGGATCATCCGGTCGCTGACCTGCCAGGTCGTGCACCTCTAGCCTGCCCGGCCAGCCCTCGGGTCAGCGCAGGCCGGTCCCCCGGGCCAGCGCGAGGGCGACCAGGTGGTCGAGCAGCTCGGGGTACTCCAGGCCGGAGGCCGCCCACATCCGCGGGAACATCGACGTCGCGGTGAATCCCGGCATGGTCTCGACCTCGTTGAGGACTACCCGTCCGTCGTCGAAGACGAAGAAGTCCACGCGTGCCAACCCCTCCACGTCGAGGGCGGCGAACGCCTCGAGCGCGAACTGGCGCACCCTGGCCGCGACCGCGTCCCCGAGGTCCGCCGGCACCTGCAGCGCGGTGTTCTGCTCGGGCAGGTACTTGGCCTCGAAGTCGTAGAACGTGTGCGCCGCGTCGACGGTGATCTCGGCGATCGCACTGGTGCGCGGCTCTTTGCCGTCGAGTCCGCCGAGCACACCGATCTCGACCTCGCGGGCACCCTCGGCCGCTGCCTCGACGAGCACCTTGGGGTCGAACCGCTGGGCCTCCGTGATCGCTTCGCCCAGGTCCTCGGGGCGGTCGACGCGGCTGATCCCGAAGCTCGACCCGGCGCGGGCGGGCTTCACGAAGACCGGGTAGCCCAGCGAGGCGACCGCCTCGGAGATCGCCGCCTCGTCGCGCTCCCAGGCGCCGGGACGGACGAGCACCCACGGAAGCACCGGCAGGCCCTGGGCGGCGAAGAGCAGCTTCATGAACATCTTGTCGGTGCCGACCGCCGAGGACAGCACGCCGGCGCCGACGTACCGGACCCCGGAGAGCTCGAGCAACCCCTGCAACGTGCCGTCCTGCCCCCAGGGACCGTGCATCACCGGGAAGACCACGTCCACCTCGCCGAGACGGGTCGGGACGGCACCGGGCTCGCTCACGACGAGGTCGGCCTCGGGACTGAGCGCGACCTCGCGGTCGCCGGTCACCGCAGGGAGCTCGCCGGCAGGACCGAGAGCGAGGCGTCCGCCCTCGTTGGACTCCAGCACCCAGCGACCGTCGGTGGTGATGCCGATCGGCACGACGTCGTACTTCTCGGGGTCGAGCGCGTTGATCACGCTGCCCGCAGAGATGCACGAGATCGCGTGCTCGCTGGAGCGGCCGCCGAAGACCACCGCGACCCGGATCCGGGAGCGCTCGGGGGTGCTGTCGGCGGGCTGCGAGGACATGGGGACGACCCTACCGGCCACTAGGGTTGGGACATGCGACCTGCCACCCGCGCCGTCCACGTCGGCCGCCCGCCGCACGAGAGCGACGAGCCGCTCAACGTCCCGATCACCATGGCCGCGACCTACGTCGCCGGGGGTGACCGGGAGTACGGCCGCTACGCGAACCCCACGTGGACCGCCTTCGAGGAGGCGCTCGCCGACCTCGAGGGCGGGGATCAGGGAGCGCTCTGCCTGTCCTTCGCCAGCGGTCTCGCCGCCGTCTCCGTCGTGCTCGACCTGGTCGGCGCCGACCAGGTCGTCGTCGCGCCGCGGCACGCCTACAACGGCACCACCATGCAGCTGGCCGACCTCGAGTCGCGCGGACGGATCAGGACCGTGCTCGTCGACCTCACCGACACCGCGGCCGTGACCGCCGCCTGCGAGGACGCCGCCCTGGTGTGGCTGGAGTCGCCGAGCAACCCGGCGATGGAGCTGGCCGACCTCGCTGCGATCGCCGAGGCAGCGCACGCGGCAGGTGCCTACGTCGTGGTCGACAACACCTTCGCGACTCCGCTGCTGCAGCAACCGCTGGACCTCGGCGCCGACCTGGTCGTGCACTCGGCGACCAAGTACATCGCCGGCCACTCCGACGTGCTGATGGGAGCCATCGTCACCCGTGACGCCGAGCTGTACGACGTGCTGAAGCGCCGCCGCGACCTGCTGGGGGCCATCCCGGGGCCCTTCGAGGCCTGGCTGGCGCTGCGCGGCCTGCGCACCCTCCCGCTGCGCGTCGAGCGGGCGCAGGCGAACGCGACCGAGCTGGCCCGGCGGCTGCGCGAGCACCCGGCCGTGGTCGACGTCCGCTACCCCGGGTTCGGCGGCATGCTGGCGATCGTGCTGGAGAACGCCGCCGTGGCCGACGTGCTGACCCACAGCACGAAGCTCTGGGTGCACGCGACCTCGCTGGGGGGCGTCGAGTCGATGTTCGAGCGGCGTCGCCGCTGGGCCGCAGAGCCGAGCACGATCCCCGAGGGGCTGGTCCGGCTCTCGGTCGGCATCGAGGACGTCGACGACCTCTGGGACGACCTTGTCGCCGGGCTGCCGTCGTGACCGGACTCCCCGACGGCGTCTCCTCGCGCCCGCTGGTCCTGGCCGACGCCCCTGCGGTCGTCGAGGTGATGGCCGCCTTCGAGATGGCGACGATCGGCTCGGTCGTCATCACCGAGGCCGACATCATCGGCGACTGGAACCGCCCGAGCTTCGACCTGGACGCCGGCACGATCGGCGTCTTCGAGGGCGATCGGTTGCTCGGGTACGCCGAGGTCAGCGGACCCGCCCGCGGTGACGCGTGCGTGCACCCGGAGGAGACCGGCCGCGGCATCGGCACCTTCCTGGCGCACTGGATGCAGGACACCGCGCGCGCCCAGGGGCAGAGCGAGATCGGCATGCCGGTGCCGGAGGGCTCCCCCGGCGAGACCTTGCTCCGGGACCTCGGCTACCACCAGCGGTGGACCTCCTGGGTGCTGGAGCTCCCCGCCGGTCGCGACATCCCGCAGCTCCCACTCCCCGCGGGCTACGGGCTGCGCATCGCCGAGGCGGAGGACGTCGAGGCGACTTACCACGTGATCGAGGACGCGTTCCTGGAGTGGTCGGTGCGTGACAAGCAGCCGTACGACGACTGGCGCGCCCAGGTCGTCGAGCGTCCCGGCTTCGAGCCGTGGAACCTCCAGCTGGTCACCGGACCGGACCGCGAGGTCGTCGGCGGCGTGCACGTCGTGCTCGACCCCGACGGGACCGGGTTCGTCAGCAAGGTCGCCGTCCGGGCGGACCAGCGCGGCAAGGGGCTGGCGAAGGCGCTCCTGGCCGCCGCGTTCGCCGCTGCCCGCGAGGTCGGCAACGGCCGCTCCGAGCTGAGCACCGACTCCCGGACAGGGGCGCTCGACCTCTACCTGGGCCTCGGGATGGAGATCAGCTCGACGTGGATCAACTACGGCATCGCCGTCTGAGGCTCAGCCCCGCTGACGTCGTGAGAGGTCAGTCGCGTTCGGCCTTGGTCTGTCGGGCTATGAACGCGTCCATCATGTCGCGCGCACCGATCTCGCCGCGCACGACCGCGTCGACCTGCTCGGCGATCGGCGCGTCGACACCGATGCTGCGGGCGAGCTCGAGGATCGAGGAGCAGGACTTCGCGCCCTCTGCGACCTGGCTGGTCGTCGCGTAGATCTCCTCGGCGCTCATCCCCTGACCGAGCTTCTCGCCGAAGGTGCGGTTGCGCGAGAGCGGCGAGGAGCAGGTCGCGACCAGGTCACCGAGACCGGCGAGACCCATCAGCGTCAGCGGGTCGGCGCCCTGGGCCATCGCGACCCGCGCCGTCTCGGCGAGACCGCGGGTGATCACCGAGGCGGTGGTGTTGTCGCCGAACCCCAGGCCCACGGCCATGCCGACGCACAGCGCGACGACGTTCTTGTAGGCGCCGCCCAGCTCGCAGCCGAGCACGTCGGTGCTGCGGTAGGGCCGGAACGCCCGCGAGTGGCAGAGCTCCTGGAGCCGACGCGCGACCGCGTCGTCCGCGCAGGCCACCACGCTGGCGGCGGGCTCGCGCAGCGCGATCTCCTTGGCCAGGTTGGGGCCGCTGATCACGCTGATCCGCTCGGGGCCTGCGCCGGTGACCTCGGCGATGACCTCGCTCATTCGCTTCGTGGTGCCGAGCTCGACGCCCTTCATCAGCGAGATGAAGACGGCGTCCTGCGGCACCAGCGGTGCCCACTCGGCGAGGTTCTGGCGCAGCGACTGCGACGGGACCGACAGCACGACGTACTCGGCGCCTTCGAGAGCAACCGCCGGGTCGGTGGTCGCGGTGATCGAGGACGGAAGCTCGATACCCGGGAAGTAGTCGGTGTTCTCGTGCTTGTCGTTGATGTTGGCGCAGACGTCCTCGCGTCGCGCCCACAGCGTGACGTCGTTGCCCGCGTCCGCGAGCACGATCCCGAACGCCGTCCCCCAGGAGCCTGCACTGAACACAGCCACGCGTGCCATCAGCTGTTCCGTCCCCTCTTGTGGTCCTCGGCGTTCGGGTTGCCGGTCTCGTTGACCCCGGCCTTCTTCGGGTCGAACCGTACGGCAGGAGCGGCCTCGCCGCGCAGATCCCCGACCAACCCCGCGATCGCCGCCATGATCCGGTCGGTGGCCTCGTGCAGGACCTCGTTCGTCAGCGGCCGGCCGCGGAGGTCCGACAGGTCGACGGGGTCGCCCACCTTGTAGCGCGCGGTCCGCCGTGGCAGCAGGTGCGGTCGGAACGTGTACGGCGGAAGGATCTCGTGCGCTCCCCACTGACCGATCGGGATCACCGGGCACCCCGTCTCCAGGGCCATCCGGGCAGCACCCGTCTTGCCGCGCATCGGCCAGCCGGTCGGGTCCTTGGTGATGGTGCCTTCGGGGTAGACACCCACGCACCCGCCCGCGTTGATCGCCTCGACGGCGGCGTCGAACGCCTTCGCGGCGTCGGTGCTCGATCGGGACACGGGGATCATCCGAGCGTCCCGGATGATGTACTTGAAGACCGGGACCTCGAACAGCGCGTCCTTGGCCAGGTAGCGGACCAGGCGACCGTGCTCGTAGAGCAGCCAGCCCAGCGTCAGCGGGTCGATGTGCGAGATGTGGTTCATCGCGACGACGCAGCCGCCGGTGGCCGGGATCTTCTCGCCGTCGATCCACTCGTGCTTCGTGGTGGCCAGCAAGGTGGGCTTCACTATCGCGACGACCGTGCCCCACGCCCATCCGCGTCGCTCGCGGAGCTTGCGCACCTTGACCACACCGACACCTCCAGACGACAACCTCCGAGCACCCCGAGGCACCCGTGCAGGAGCACACTACCGACGCGGCTGGGAGGATCAGTGCTGTGACAACACCCCGTTATGCATTGTTGATCCCGGTCAAGGACGGGAGCGGCGCCAAGAGCCGCCTCGGAGTAGGGAGCGCCGCTGTCCGCGCGCGCCTGATGGCAGCCTTCGCCCGGGACGCCATCACCGCCGCCGCCGCGTGCGACCTGGTGAGCGTGCACGTGGTCGGGGACGCCGGCGGTCTGACGGAGCTGCTCGCCGGCGTGGACTGCCAGATCGTCCCCGACGAGGGCGAGGGTGACCTCAACCGGGCACTGGTGCGGGCCGCCGCCCGCGTCGCCGCCCCGGGCGCCGGGATCGCCGTCATGCTGGCCGACCTGCCCTGCCTGCGGACCGATGACGTGCGCAGCCTTTTCGCCTCGGCCGTCGGCCGTTGCTTCGTGCCGGACGCCAGCGGCACCGGGACGACCTTCCTGCTCGCGCCGGCCGGCACCGAGCTGGACCCGCACTTCGGCGTCGGGTCGGCGCAGGCGCACGCAGGCACCGGGGCCGCCGCGGTCGCCCTGGACCACGTGTCGCTGCGGCTGGACGTCGACACCACCGAGGACCTCACCGCAGCCCTGCAGTTCGGTGTCGGCGCGCGGACCGCAGAAGTCGCCGCCAGCCTCACCTGACCGACCGGAGAAACGGAAACGGCAGCATTCCCCGAGGGGAATGCCGCCGTTTCTCTCAGGCGTTACTTCTTCTTCGCTGCCTTCTTGGCCGGAGCCTTCTTCGCCGGAGCCTTCTTCGCGGGCGCCTTCTTGGCCGGAGCCTTCTTCGCCGGAGCCTTCTTCGCGGGCGCCTTCTTGGCCGGAGCCTTCTTCGCCGGAGCCTTCTTCGCGGGCGCCTTCTTGGCCGGAGCCTTCTTCGCCGGAGCCTTCTTCGCGGGAGCCTTCTTGGCAGGAGCCTTCTTCGCCGGAGCCTTCTTCGCGGGCGCCTTCTTCGCCGGAGCCTTCTTCGCGGGCGCCTTCTTGGCCGGAGCCTTCTTCGCCACGGTCTTCTTGGCAGCAGCGGCCGTCTTGGTCGCCGTCTTCTTGGCCGCGGCGGCGGTCCGCGAAGCAGCCGCAGCCGGACGGGCCACCTGCGACTCGACGAGGGCCGGGAGCTTCTTGGCGCCGGAGACGATCGCCTTCAGCTCAGCGCCGGCGCTGAACTTCGGGACGTTGGTCTTCTTGGACTTCATCCGCTCGCCGGTCGCGGGGTTGCGCACCCAGCGGGCCTCGCGGACGCGCTTCTCGAAGGAACCGAAACCGGTGATGGCGACCTTCTCGCCCTTGGCCACCTCACGGGTGATGGTGTCGAGCACCGACTCCAGCGCGTGCGCCGCCGCCTTCTTGTTTCCCTCAAAGCGGGCCGCAAGAGCGTCGATCAACTGACTCTTGTTCACAAGCTTCCCTTTCGTGAACGTCTGGTATCGAGCGCCTTGCTCGACTTTCTCCTTGCACGCTAGGCAAAACGGCGCGTCGGAACAATGCTCGGGTGCGCGTGTCGTCGTACGAAATTTCCGCTTGGGAAATGATCAGGAAACACGATTTCCCAGGACGCGCTCCTGGCTCGAAAACGAGCGACGCGGACTTTCCCCTTGCAGAGATGGGGAAAGTCCGCGCTGCGAGTCGCCGATGATCAGTGCTGCGTGACCGGCTTCCACGACGGACGCGTCGATTCGTACGTCGAGATGGAGTCGGCGTTGCCGAGCGTGATGCCGATGTCGTCGAGTCCCTCGAGGAGACGCCAACGCGTGTAGTCGTCGATGTCGAACGAGTCGACGATCGCGTCCGGACCCTCGCCGGCCTTGACCGTGCGCGACTCCAGGTCGACGGTGACGGCCGCACCCGGGTGATCGTCGAGGTAGTCCCAGATCCGCTGCACGACCTTCTCGTCGACCTGCGCTGCGAGCAGTCCGGCCTTGCCGGAGTTGCCGCGGAAGATGTCGGCGAAGCGCGCCGAGATGACCACCTTGAAACCGTAGTTCTGCAACGCCCAGACGGCGTGCTCGCGCGAGCTGCCGGTGCCGAAGTCCGGGCCGGCGACGAGCACCGACGCACCTTCGTACTCGGGCTTGTTGAGGACGAACTCCGGGTCCGAGCGCCAGGCCGAGAAGAGCCCGTCCTCGAATCCGCTGCGGGTGACCCGCTTGAGGTAGACGGCCGGGATGATCTGGTCGGTGTCGACGTTGCTGCGCTTCAGGGGAACCGCGACGCCGGTGTGCGTGGTGAACTTCTCCATCGTCAGACTCCTGCGGTCTCGAGGTCGGCGGGTGACGAGAGCGTGCCGCGGATCGCGGTCGCCGCGGCGACCGGGATCGAGACGAGGTGCGTCCGACCGCCCTTGCCCTGGCGCCCCTCGAAGTTCCGGTTGGACGTCGACGCGCTGCGCTCCTGCGGAGCCAGCTGGTCGGGGTTCATGCCGAGGCACATCGAGCAGCCCGCGCCGCGCCACTCGGCACCGGCCTCGGTGAAGACCTTGTCGAGCCCCTCCTCCATCGCCTGGATGCGCACCCGCACCGAACCCGGCACCACCAGGAGGCGGGTGCCGTCGGCGACCTTGTGGCCCTTGATGATCTCGGCGGCGAGGCGGAGGTCCTCGATGCGACCGTTGGTGCAGGAGCCGACGAACACGGTGTCGACCTTGACGTCGCGCAGCGGCGTCCCGGCCTCGAGGCCCATGTACTCCAGCGCCTTCTCGGCGGCGATCCGGTCCTGCTCGTGCTCGAAGTCGTCCGGCGACGGGACGTTGGCGCCCAGCGGCGCACCCTGGCCCGGGTTGGTGCCCCAGGTGACGAACGGGGTCATCGTGCTCGCGTCGAGGACGATCTCCTTGTCGAACTCGGCGTCCGCGTCGGTGACCAGCGTCTTCCAGTGCGCGACGGCAGCGTCCCAGTCCGCACCGGTCGGCGCTTCGGGCTTGCCCTCGATGTAGTCGAAGGTGGTCTGGTCGGGAGCGATCATGCCCGCCTTGGCGCCCCACTCGATGCTCATGTTGCAGACCGTCATCCGGCCCTCCATGGAGAGCTCCTCGATGGCCTGACCGCGGTACTCGACGATGTAGCCCTGGCCGCCTCCGGTACCGGTGTGCGTGATCAGGGTGAGCACCAGGTCCTTGGCGGTGACGCCTGCGGGCAGGGAGCCGTTGACCGTCACGGCCATCGTCTTGGGCTTGGCCTGCATCAGCGTCTGGGTCGCGAGCACGTGCTCGACCTCGGAGGTACCGATCCCGAACGCGATCGCGCCGAACGCGCCGTGGGTGCTGGTGTGGCTGTCGCCGCAGACGATCGTCATACCCGGCTGGGTCAGACCCAGCTGCGGACCGACGACGTGCACGATGCCCTGGTCGACGTCGCCGAGCGGGTGCAACCGCACGCCGAACTCGGCGGCGTTCTTGCGCAGGGTGTCGACCTGGGTCTTGGAGACGGGGTCCGCGATCGGCTTGTCCCAGTCGATCGTGGGGACGTTGTGGTCCTCGGTCGCGAGGGTGAGGTCGGGGCGGCGTACCTGACGGCCGGCGAGGCGCAGTCCGTCGAACGCCTGCGGCGAGGTCACCTCGTGGATGAGGTGCAGGTCGATGTAGAGGAGATCGGGTTCACCCTCCGCCGAACGGACGACGTGCTCGTCCCAGACCTTCTCTGCCAGGGTCTTGCCCACGGCTCCTCCTTGATGAGTGCTGCCGACCAGAGCCACACCGGTCGGTGAACGATGTTGAGCGTAGCAGTTGCATCTCAGCGATTGAGACGGCAGTATTGCTATATGGACAACTCTAGCGGAGTCGGTGTTCTCGACAAAGCCGCGCTCGTGCTCGCCGCTCTCGAGTCGGGACCGGCTACCTTGGCGGGCCTCGTCGCCGGCACGGGCCTCGCGCGACCGACCGCGCACCGACTGGCCGTTGCGCTGGAGCACCACCGTCTGGTGGCCCGGGACATGCAGGGGCGCTTCGTCCTCGGACCGCGCCTGGCCGAGCTGTCCGCGGCCGCCGGCGAGGACCGCCTGCTCGCCGCCGCCGGACCCGTCCTCGCCCGCCTGCGCGACATCACCGGGGAGTCCGCCCAGCTGTGGCGCCGCCAGGGCGAGTACCGCGTCTGCGTAGCCGCCGCCGAGCGTCCCAGCGGACTGCGCGACACCATCCCGGTCGGTTCGCAGCTGACGATGCGTGCCGGGTCGGCCGCCCAGATCCTGCTCGCCTGGGAGGACCCGGAGCGGATCCACCGCGGCCTGCAGAACGCCGCCTACTCGGCGACCGCGTTGGCAGGTATCCGTCGACGAGGTTGGGCACAGTCGATCGGCGAGCGCGAGCAGGGTGTCGCGTCGGTCTCCGCACCGGTGCGCTCCCCCAGCGGCAAGATCATCGCGGCCGTCTCCGTGTCCGGCCCCCTGGAGCGTCTCTCCCGCCAACCCGGTCGGATGCACGCCCCGGCCGTCCTGGCCGCGGCCGACCGGCTCTCGGAGTCCCTGCGCCGCGCCGCTGCCGAGTAGGCCCTGCGGGAGCGGTCCGGGCGCCGCTGCGGTGTTAAGTTGCGGGGTCAGCGTCGCAACGACGCCTCGTCCAGTGCGGAAACGGATCCTCGACCTTGTCCTTCAGCGTGACCGACGACCACGTTCTCGTCCCGCGGAGCGAACGCGGGACCCTGCGGGTCCTCTTCGACGATGCCTACGTCTGGTCCTTCACCACCCCGCGCGACGGCACCTTCCGCGCCGGCGGCTGGAAGGTCCCGTGGCCTGAGGCCTTGCGACCGCGTCTGGTGGGCACCACGTCGGTCGCCCTGTCCAGCGACGAGAACGGCAAGCGCTTCGAGAGCACCGTGTCGTTCGGTGGGGAGGCCGCCCCGCTCGAGCTCGTCGACGACCACGGGCACCGGCTCGCCATCGACGGCGCCGGCCACCTGGCCCGGGTCTTCTCCGAGACCGGCGACGACATCCGCCGACAGATCGTCGAGGGCACCCGGCAGGCTCTCGCCGACCTGCGCGCCGACGGGTACGACGCACACCTCTCCTACGGCTGCCTGCTCGGCGCGGTGCGCGACGGCAAGATGATCGGTCACGACACCGACTCCGACCTCGCCTACCTGAGCCCGTACACGCACCCGGCCCAGATCATCGCCGAGTCGTACGCGATGGAACGCTCGATGCGCCGCCGCGGCTGGCGGGTCGTGCGCATGTCGAACGCCGACCTCAAGCTGCTGTACCCGTTGGCCGACGGCCGTCGGGTGCACATCGACATCTTCGGCGCGTTCCACGTCGGCGACACCTTCTACCAGCTCGGCGGACGCAGCGGAGTCCTGCCGCGGGAGGCACTGACCCCGGCCGGGACCATCACGCTCGAGGGCGTCGAGGTCCCGGCGCCCGCCGACCCGGAAGCCGTGCTGGCCTTCCTGTACGGCCCGTCCTGGCGGGTCCCGGACCCGGCCTTCCAGAACGTCGATCCGCCGGGAGGCCTGCGCCGCATCCAGGGCTGGATGCGCGGCGTGCGCGACGACGTCATCGAGTGGAACGAGTTCACCCGGGACCGCAAGGGCACCTTCCCCAAGAAGGCGTCGAGCTTCGCGCACTGGACGCTCACCAAGGTGCCGCCGGGGTCCCCGATCGCCGACATCGGCGCGGGGCAAGGGTCGCGACACCTCCTTGTTCCTGCGCCGCGGCCACCAGACCCTGTCCTTCGACTACTCCGGCAAGGCGCTCCAGTCGACCCGACGCCGTGTCACCCGCGGCGGCGGCGACCCCGACTCGGTCCGCACGCTGTCGCTGAACGACCGCCGCTCGGTGCTCATCACCGGTGCCGAGCTGGCCCGGAACCCCGACCCGGTCAACCTGTACGTCCGCCACGTCATCGGCTGCCTGAACGCCGAAGCACGCGACCTGCTCTGGCTGATGGCCTCGATGTCGCTGCGCCGCGGCGGCAAGCTGCTCGTCGAGTTCAGCGCCGACAGCGGGCCGAAGCCCGAGCCGAGCGAGCTGATCTCCCGGTTGCCGACCGATCTGGTGGTCGCCGAGATCGAGTCGCGCGGCGGGATCATCGACGAGCTCGTCGTCGAGGCAGGCACCGGCTACCTGGACGAACCCGACCCGCGGATCGCACGCATCGTGGCGCACTGGAACCACACTTCCCAGAAAGGAACGTCATGACGACGAACAAGAAGAAGCGCGGGGTACGCCGCTACTTCGCCGAGACGGTCTACCTCCCCAAGCGCATCCTCGACCTCGAGGACGCCGTCATGGAGAACCGCCAGCTGAACCGTCGACTGGCCGAGCTGACCGACATCCTCGCCGAGCTGCTGGTCCCCGCGACCCAGCGTGACGAGGAGAAGCTGAACGAGCTGCTCGCGAAGTTCCGCGCGGAGTCGTTGACCTGACGCCTCAGGCGAGCAGCAGACCGACGCCGAGGGTGCCCAGGCCGAGCGCCATCACCGCTCCCCCGGCGTAAACCAGCGCGATGAAGCGGTTCGGACCGGTCCGCCCAGGGCCGGCCGATGCCGCGAAGAAGCCTGCGGGCATGAGCAGTGCTGCCGCGGGGACACCGACCCGCGCCACCCACTCCCAGCCGCCGCTCAGGTCGGCGGCGTCGACGTACAGCTGACACAGCAGCCCGAGGACCAGCAGCACCCCCGCGTGCGCGTGCCCGGCACGGGCGAACCCGATCTGGAACGGGGTCGCGCCGCTGGCGTCCTTCCAGAGCTTGACCAGGTAGAGGCCGCCGGTCTCGACGGTCACCAGGGACAGGAACAGCGTGCCGGCCAGGATCCGGGACTCGTCAGACATGGTGCCTCCGTTTGGATAGTTCGACTCACCAATATTGGACAGTCGAACTATCTAATGTCAAGATGCATTCCATGTGGATGGCGGAGCTGGCGGCGCGCTCGGAGCTCCCGGTGGCGACCATCAAGTACTACCTGCGCCAGGGTCTCCTCCCCGCGGGCGAGGCGACCGGTGCGACGCGCGCGGTCTACGACGAGGCCCACGTACGCCGACTGCGCCTGATCCGCGCCCTCACCGACGTCGGCCAGATGAGTCTGGAGACCGTGCGGGAGGTCCTCGCCGGGATCGACGACGCGGGCTCGGTGCACGACGCGGTCGGCAGCGCGCACACCCGTCTCGGCGGAACTCCCGAGGAGCCCGCCAGCGATGCCGCCCTCCGCGTCGTCGCCGACCTGCTCGAGCGGCACGGCTGGGAGCTCGCACCGGACAGTCCGCAGCGCACCGTTCTCGCGCGCGCCCTGGACACCCTGGTCGGGCTGGACTTCCCGCTCACCCCCGAGGACCTCGACGGGTACGCCGCCGCGATGGCGTCGATCGCGCCCGCCGAGGTCGCCTCGGTCCTGGCCGACACCCGCGAGGAGACGGCCGAGCGTGCGGTGATCGGGACGGTGCTGGTGGAGCCGGTGCTGCTGACGATCCGGCGGATCGCGCAGGAGAACGCGAGCCGAGAGGTCAGCTCGTAGGGGTCAGCTCCTAGAACAGAGAGTCCTGCTCGACGTCGAGGAGGATCTGCTTCCGCTCCAGGCCACCGGCGTACCCGGTCAGCGAACCGTTCGCCCCGATCACCCGGTGGCACGGGATCACGATCGGGATCGGATTCTTGCCGTTGGCCAGACCGACCGCACGGGACGCGGCGTTGGTGTGGCCGAGCCGGTGGGCGATCTCGCCGTACGAGGCGGTCTCGCCGTACGGGATCGCGACGAGCTGCTCCCAGACCTTCGTCTGGAACTCGCTCCCCCGTGGCGCCAGCGGCAGGTCGAAGACCCGCAGCTCACGCGCGAAGTACGCCTCGAGCTGCTCGACCGCTCGCCGCAGCAGCGGGTCGTCGTCGGTGCGCTCACCGATCGGGCGGCCGTCCGCGAACCCGCGGAACGGGCTGAACTCGATCGCCACGACGGCGGCCTTGTCCGCGATGACGCGCAGGTCCCCGATCGGGGAGGTCATCACGGTCCACATGGTCGTCACTGCCTTTTCGTGTGCGGTGCTGGTGGTCACCTTATGACTCCTTCGTTCGCTGGTCGGACAGGACCGACCACAGGTGGACGAGTGCGTAGGACCGCCACGGTCGCCAGTCCTCGCTGCGCGCGGCGACGTCGTCGATCCCGAGGTGCGCCGCCGCGTGCCGGACACCGAGGTCGGTGGGGAGGAAGACGTCGGGGTCACCGAGCGCCCGCAGGGCGATGTAGTCCGCCGTCCACGGCCCGACGCCGGCGAGCCCGAGCAGGGCTGCGCGGGTCTCGGCACGGTCGGCACTGCGGTCGAGGGTGATGTCGCCCGAGGCCAGAGCCGTGCAGACCGAGGCCAGCGCACGTCCTCGGGCTCGCGGCATCGCGACCTCGGTCGGGTCGAGCTCGGCGAGCACGTCGGCCGAGGGGAACAGGTGCGTGACCTGGTGGCCACCGTCGAGGTCGAGCTCGTGACCGTGGGAGGCGACCAGCCGGGACGCCAGGGTGCGCGCACCGACGACACTGACCTGTTGACCGAGGACCGCTCGTACGGCGACCTCGGCGCCGTCGACGTGACCCGGCACCCGCAACCCCGGGCGGCGGCGTACGACGGGGGCCAGCAGCGTGTCGGCCGCGAGCTGGTCGTCCACCGCGACCGGGTCGGCGTCGGCGTCGAGCAGGCGCCGGGTGCGCTCGAGCGCGGGCGCGAGATCCCGTGCGTCAGCCAGGGTCAGCTGGCAGGGAACCTGTCCCGCTGGCCGATCCAGGAGCTCGACGCGGACGACGCCGGGGCCGTGCGGGAGGGCCAGCGAGCGTTCGTACCACCCGGGGCCGACCGCCTCGATGCCCGGGACCGCACGCAGGGCGAGGAAGGCGTGCAGGCCGGCACCGTGGAACGGCTCTCGCACACCGATGCGCGTCGACAGCGTCCCGGACGTGCTGGTGCTCCCGCGGCGTCCGCGCAGCTCGGTCGGGGTCGCGGCGTACACCTCGCGGATGGTGTCGTTGAACTGGCGGATGCTCGCGAAGCCCGACGCGAAGGCCACGTCGGCGAACGAGAGCGCCGTGGTCTCGATCAGCACCCGCGCGGTCTGGGAGCGGCGGGCGCGGGCCAGCGCCAGCGGTCCGGCTCCGTACGCGCCGGTGACCACCCGGTTGAGCTGACGGGTGGAGTAGCCGAGTCGACCGGCCAGCCCGTCCACGCCTTCCCGCTCGACCGTTCCGTCCGCGATCAGCCGCATCGCACGACCCGCCACGTCCGCGGCCACGTTCCACTCCGGCGAGCCCGGCGTGGCGTCGGGCAGGCAGCGCTTGCACGCCCGGTAGCCGGCGAGCTGAGCCGCCGCCGCGCTCGGGTGGAAGGTGACGTTCGCGAGCCGGGGCGTGATCGCCGGGCAGCTCGGGCGGCAGTAGATCCCGGTGGTGCGCACCGCGGTGTAGAAGATCCCGTCGAAACGCCGGTCCTTGCTCTTCACCGCGCGGTAGCAGGCTTCGCTGTCGGTGTGCATTCCGGTCGAGGACATGACCCGAAGTCTGCCCGCCGTCACCGACGACTTCTAGCGGAAATCAGCCATCACCGTGCCCGGTGGCCCGCGGGCACTGCGGAGCCGCGTGCCCGCGTGCGAAATCGCGTCGCCCCGGTGACTTCTGTAGACTGATCAAGTACACAATCCGACCCTGTGGAGTCCCAGCACATGAGCCAGACGATCGGTTACGCCCCCGGCGCGTTCGACTTGTTCCATGTCGGACACCTCAACGCGCTGAGGTTCGCGCGCGAGCACTGCGACGTGCTGATCGCCGGCGTCGTCAGCGACGAGGTGTGCCGGGCCACCAAGGGCGTCGACCCGTTCGTCCCCGAGAACGAGCGCGCCGAGATCGTCGCGGCTCTCCGGATCGTCGACCGCGTCCACATCGAGACCACCACCAGCAAGCTCGACGCCTGGAAGGAGCTCGGGTTCAACCTGATCTTCAAGGGCGACGACTGGCGTGGCACCCCCAAGGGCATCAAGCTGGAAGCCGACTTCGAGCCGCACGGCGTCGAGGTCTGCTACTTCCCGTACACGATGCACACCTCGAGCACCCAGCTCCGGCGCGCGGTGTCACGGTATTGACCGTCGATCTCAGCGGCGTCGCAGTCAGCACCTCTGTCTCCGGCCCGGTCATCGTCGAGTTCGACGGGCAGTACGTCTGGTCCTTCGTCCCCTCCCGTGACGGCACCCGCAGCCTGACCGGTATCCACACCCCGTGGCCTCCGGTCCTGCACCCCTTCCTCAAGGGCAGCACCCAGGTGGTGCTGCGCTCCCCGGAGGACGAGACCTACTTCGACGAAGAGGTTCGCTTCTCCGACGACGACACCCGCGTCGCGGTCACCGACAAGCGCGGCAACCCGGTCTCGGTCGACAAGGTCGGCCACCTGCAGCGGATCTTCGACGAGTCCTCCGGCGGCATCAAGGACGAGATCCTGACCGGCACCCAGCGGGCGCTCGCGGACCTCAAGGAGTACGGCGGGGTCGAGGCCTACCTGAACTACGGCGCCCTGCTCGGCGCCGTGCGCGACGGCAAGATGATCGGCCACGACTCCGACACCGACCTCTGCTACATCAGCGCCTACACGGTCCCGGTCGACATCATCCGTGAGTCCTACCGCGTGGAGCGCGCGATGAAGGCCCGCGGCTGGAACCTGCTGCGGATGTCCGGCGGCGACATCAAGCTGCTGCTCCCGCTCAGCGACGGGCGTGACTGCCACATCGACGTCTTCGGCGCCTTCCACATCAACGGCGTCTTCTACCAGTTCGGCAACCGCAGCGGGCAGCTCGCCCGGGAGTCGATCCTGCCGCTGGGCACGATCGACCTGGAGGGCTACGAGTTCCCGGTCCCGCGGGATCCGGAGGCGATGATGGCCTTCCTCTACGGCCCGAATTGGCGTACCCCCGACCCGTCCTTCCGGTACGCCGACCCCGCCCCCGGCGTACGGCGCCTGAACGGCTGGTTCCGCGGTTTCCGCACCGAGATGGGCCTCTGGACCGAGCTGTACCGCAGCCCGGCGACCGAGCGGATCCCGGAGGGCGGCTCCCCGTTCGCAGCCTGGGTCAACGAGCGCATCGAGCCGGGCTCCCCGATCGCCGACATCGGGTGCGGCACGGGCAGCGACGCGATCTGGTTCAACCAGCAGGGCCACCCCGTCCGCGCGTTCGACTTCTCCCGGATCGCGGTCCGGATCGCCAAGCGTCGCCTGACCAAGGAGACCGGCTCGGCGGACGTCCGCAAGCTGATCCTCAACGAGCTGCGCACCGTGCTGGTCGCCGGCGCCGAGTTCGCCAACGAGGAGGTGCCGTACCACCTCTACGCGCGGCACCTGATCGGCTGCCTGGACGAGAACGCCCGGGACTACTTCGTCCGCCTGGCCGACGTGTCCCTGCGCCGGGGCACCTCGCTGTTCGTCGAGTTCGCCGCGCACGACCCGTCCCTGCCCGAGGAGCAGCACCACCTGGTCCGCCGGTTCGGGGTCCAGTGGTTCAAGGAGGAACTCGAGGCCCGCGGTCTCGTGGTCGTCGAGGAGGAACAGGGGCCGGGTACCGACATGTTCGGCGAGCCCGACCCGCTGATCACCCGGATGCAGATCCGGCACCGGACCACGGCTGAGATCGAAGCCAGCCCGAACCCGCCGCGCCCGCAAGACAAGGAAGCAGACATGACCCAGACTCCCCCGCCGCCGGCCCGAGGTGGCCTCCGCTCGTTCGTCAAGCGCATCCTCGGGCGCGGCCACCTCGAATCGGTCAGCCAGCGCGTCGAGGTCCTCGAGCAGGAGGTCCAGGAGAACCGCGAGCTGCACCGCCGGATCGCCGAGCTGACCGACGTCGTCACCGAGCTCCTGCTGCCCCTCGAGCAGGCCGACCGCGAGCGCATCGCCAAGCGCCTCGAGGGCTACCGCGAGTCCATCTGAGGCAGCGGGCCTGCAGAGCCCTGGAACGACAGAAACCCGAGTCCTGAGACTCGGGTTTCTGGCTTCTGTACTCCCGAAGGGATTCGAACCCTCGTTACCCACGTGAGAGGCGGGCGTCCTAGGCCACTAGACGACGGGAGCCTGAGCAGGCGAGACTTTATCGGCTCGGCGCACCTGGCACCAAATCGACGAGACCTCGTCACTCGCTGGGATACAAGGACTCGAACCTTGACTAACTGGACCAGAACCAGTCGTGCTGCCAATTACACCATATCCCACTATTTCGGGCCGACTGCCGGGGCAACCGGACCGAAGGGGAACTTTACACGGACGCTTGCGCGGGCAGCAAAACGGGTCGGTCCGTGACGGGTGTGATCCGCATCCTGTGGGCCAACCACACGACGAGCAGCAGGTAGGACCCGTTCTGCACCAGGCTCAGCGGCAGGTTCGCCCAGGACGTCTCCTCGACGTTGAGCGTCTCGGTGATGTCGCCGAGCCCGAGCGCCAGACCGAACGCGAACAGGTTGTTCCAGACGTGCAGCGCGATGCCGGCCTCGAGGCCTCCGGTCCGGACGACGACGTACCCGGCCATCAGGCCGAAGGAGAGCCGGTCGAGGAACAGCGGCGCGTTCTGGACCCCGTGAGCCAGGGCGAACAGCAACGAGGTGAGCAGGACGGCGACCCAGGGTCGGCGCGTCAGCGCACCGAACGCCTGCATCAGGTAGCCCCGGAAGAGGAACTCCTCCCCCATCGCCTGGAACGGCGTCGTCAGCAGGACGACCAGGCCCATCGCCAGGAGCGTCCCGGTGGCCTTGTTCGCCGAGCCGGAGAGGCTGTTCTGGTCACCGCCTAGGATCGCGCCGAGGGTGAGCTGGAGGGCGACGGCGACCAGGGCCAGACCGGCGCAGGCCCAGAAGAAACGCCAGCGGATCCCCGGTTTCACCGACATCAGGAACTTGCCGGAGACGCCGTGCACCAGTCGGACGATCGCCCAGGTCGCCGGCACCAGGAAGGCCAGCAACAGGTTCAGGTAGAGCAGTCCCTGCCAGGTGACCGGGTCGAGGTCGAGCGCCTCGTTGAACGCCGGCGCGAACGCCCCGTCGTGGTCGACGGCGATCGCGACCGCGAGCACCGCCTGGCCGATGAGCGGGGCGAACAGCGCGAAGGTCAGCACCGCGAGGACGATGCCGGTCGCCGGTTGCAACCACCGGTACGCCGCAGTGCGCAGCACCAGCGGGTAGCTGCGTGGCTCCTCCACGGTCAGGCCGGGACGGTGTCGAGGCGTCGCAGCGACTCCTCGCGCCCGAGCAGCTCGAGCGACTCGAACAGCGGCGGCGAGATCCGGCGACCGGTGATCGCGACCCGGACCGGTCCGAACGCGTTCTTCGGCTTGATGCCGAGCTCCTCGACCAGCTTGGCGCGCAGAGCCGCCTCGATCGCCTCGGTGCTCCACGTGCTGAGCGCGGCGAGAGCGTCACGGGACGCGGAGACGACCTCGCGACCGGCGTCGTCGAGCAGCGCGGCGACGTCGGCCTGGTCGTAGGTGACCTCGCTCGCGAACAGGAAGCCGAGCATGTCCGGCGCCTCGGTGAGCTTGTTGATCCGCTCGGCGACCAGCGGCATCGCCTGCTCGAGAAGCCTGGTCTCCGACTCGGTGATGGGGTCGCTGATGACACCGGCCGCGTGCAGGAACGGCAGCACGCGGTGGGTGATCTCCTCGAGCGGGAGGAGGCGCAGGTGCGCGGCGTTGATCGCCTCGGCCTTCTTCAGGTCGAACCGGGCAGGGTTCGCGTTCACGTCGGCGATGTCGAACTTCTCGATCATCTCCTCGACCCCGAACACGTCACGGTCTGCGGCCACCGACCAGCCGAGCAGGGCCAGGTAGTTGAGCAGGCCCTCGGGCAGGAAGCCGTCCTCGCGGTAGCCCAGCAGGCTGGCGCCCGGGTCGCGCTTGGAGAGCTTCTTGTTGCCCTCGCCCATGACGTACGGGAGATGGCCGAACTGCGGCGTCGTGCCGTTGCCGATGCCGACCGCGGCCAGCGCGTCGTACAGGGCGAGCTGGCGCGGGGTCGAGGACAGCAGGTCCTCGCCGCGCAGCACGTGGGTGATCTCCATCAGGGCGTCGTCCACCGGGTTCACCAGCGTGTAGAGCGGGTCGCCGTTGGGTCGCGCGAGGGCGTAGTCCGGGACGTGCTTGGT
Organism: Marmoricola sp. OAE513; assembly: GCF_040546585.1. Lineage (NCBI taxonomy): Bacteria > Bacillati > Actinomycetota > Actinomycetes > Propionibacteriales > Nocardioidaceae > Marmoricola > Marmoricola sp. OAE513. Next base: position 521,464 of record NZ_JBEPOC010000001.1, read on the forward strand.
GTCGAAGGAGACCTCCTTGCGCACCAGGTCGTCCCAGCTGATCCTTCCCTCCGGCATCCGGAAGCGAACCACGGCCGGTCGGCCGGCGAACGCAGCGAGCTGCTCGTCGGTCAGCTCCCGGCAGTGCCCGTCGTACCCCAGCACCTGGGACTTCAGGACACCGACGGCGGCGTCGACCGCGGCCTTGAGGTCGGGGTTCTCCGGGTCCGCGGCGGCGGCCGCCTTCGCGGTGGTGATCGCGGCCTTGGCCAGGTCCTTGACGGCCTCGTGGCGCGCCTCGACCTCGTCGTTGGTGCAGTAGCAGTCGTAGGTGTAGCCGCCCTCGCGCAGGCGGTTCAGCGCGTCGACGTACAGGTCGGTCCGCTCGGACTGCTTGTACGGACCGAAGTCGCCGCCGACCTCGGGGCCCTCGTCCCAGTCCAGGCCGAGCCAGCGGAACACCTCGATGATCGCGGTCAGCGACTCCTCGGTGCTCCGCTCCTTGTCGGTGTCCTCGACGCGGAACACGAAGGTCCCGCCGTGATGCCGGGCGAACGCCCAGTTGAACAGTGCGGTGCGTGCCAGGCCGACGTGCGGGGAGCCGGTCGGGCTCGGGGCCATCCGGACTCTCACACCGTTGGTTGAGCTTGTCGAAACCTCAGTCACGCTGCTTCACCTTGTTGGTCAGGTTGCCGATGCCCTCGACGAAGATCTCGATCTCGTCATCGACCTGGACGGGGCCGACCCCCTCGGGGGTGCCGGTGAGGATGACGTCGCCGGGCAGGAGCGTCATCACCGAGGAGACGTAAGCGATCAGCTCGGGGACCTTGAAGATCATGTCCGAGGTGCGACCGTCCTGCTTGAGGTCACCGTTGACGTAGGTCTTGACGGCGAGGTCGGTCGGGTCGATCTCGGTCTCGATCCACGGGCCGAGCGGGCAGAAGGAGTCGAAGCCCTTGGCCCGGGTGAACTGCCCGTCCTTGCGCTGCAGGTCGCGGGCGGTGACGTCGTTGCCGACCGTGTAGCCCTGGACCACGTCTGCGAACCTCTCGGCGGGGATGTCGCGGCACGGACGGCTGATCACGACAGCGAGCTCGCCCTCGTAGTGCACCTCGCTGCTCTGGTGCGGGTAGAAGACCGGGTCGTTCGGACCGATCACGCTGGTGTTCGGCTTGATGAACATCAGCGGCTCGTCAGGGACGTCGCCGCCCATCTCCGCCGCGTGCGCCGCGTAGTTGCGGCCGATGCCGATCACCTTGCTGCGGGGGATCACCGGCGAGAGCAGACGGACCTCGCTGAGCGGGTACTCCTTGTTGGACAGGTGCAGCCCGACGTGCAGCGGGTCGCCGTGCAGCCCGACGATGACGCAGTCGTCATCGGGGATGCCGTTCTCGTCGACCTCCCCCGTCACGACGCCGAACAGGGGGTCTTCTCCGGTGGTGAACCTCGCGATGCGCACGGGTGCGAGCCTACCGAGCGCCCGTCGAGGCTGCGAGACGAGGCCGAGCGGGTGAGCCCGAGGATCGACGCCGGTGCCTGTCTCGGGCCTTCCCGGGTCCGCGACGTTGGTCGAGCCGGTCGGAACCTCGTAACCTCGACCGGTGATCCTGGACCCGGCCGAGTGGCGCGCACGAGCCGAGGCGCACGCGGCCCGCGTCGACGTCTGGGTCCAGCCGCACCTCGCGCGACGCCACCGCGGTGAGGCGCACCCGGTCCACGACTTCCTCTTCACCTACTACTCCCAGCGCCCGGCCGGACTGCTTCGCTGGCATCCCGGGTACGGCGTCACCCTGGCGGACGCCCCGGAGTACGACGGCCTCAAGGGGTACGCCGGCAGCACCGTCTCCCCCGACTACCTGGCCGCACAGCTACCCCTGGTTCGCGGGCTGCACACCCTCCTCAGCGCGACCGCGTCCCGCCCGCCGACGCTCGGCTGCTTCGGGCTGCACGAGTGGGCGATGGCCTACCGCAGCGCCCAGTCCGACCCCGCCGAGGGCAGCGAGCTGCGGCACGCGTGGCCGCTGCGCCTGGGGGGCTCCGGCACCGACGAGGTCGTCGAGGGCCACCGGATCGGCTGCTCCCACTTCGACGCCTACCGGTTCTTCACTCCCCCGGCGCGTCCGCTGAACACCCTTCAACCGGGGCGCGACGACCGGCCGGCGTTCGAGCAGCCGGGCTGCCTGCACGCCGGCATGGACCTGTACAAGCACGCATTCCGGCTCAGCCCGCTGATCCCTTCGGAGCTCGTCGCCGATGCGTTCGCGCTGGCGTGGGACATCCGCATCCTCGACATGAGGGCGGCGCCGTACGACTTCACCGGCGTGACTCTCGATCCCACGGGCGAACCTTGGACGCCGGTTGCGATCGAGACGCCTGAAGGGAAGTCGGAGTACGTCGCCGCTCAGCGCGGGTTCAGCGAGCGAGGTGCGCCGATCCGGACGCGGCTGGTCGAGGAGTGTGCGCGGCTGCTCCGAGCCTCGACGGCGTGACTCCGGTTCCGAAACTTTTTGTCGGTGCTCAGTTCTAGATTGACTGCATGGCTGAAGGACTCCACGAACCGCACCCGGCGCACCCCGCCGAAGCGCTGGTCGGTGCGTTGGAGTCGGCGTTTGCGGCGTTCGACGGGTCGCCGGTGTGGACGTTGACCTCGTCGCAGCTCGCTGACCTGGTGCCTCGGATCGGTGCGGTCACCAACCGCCTGGAGGCTCTCGGGCTGGCCGTGCTCCGGGAGGCGGACCGGCACCAGGTCGGGGACGCTGTCGGGGCGGCGAACACCGGTGCATGGTTCGCCAACGTCACCCGCACCACCAAGCCGGCCGCTGCAGGCGCGATCTCGCTGGCAGCACGGTTGGACGCCGACGAGCACACGACCGTACGTTCGGCCTTCGCCGCCGGGGCGGTCGCCCGGGACCAGGCACGCGTCATCATCAAGGCCGTCGACGCGCTCCCCGTCGAGCTGGTCGAGCCCGCCGTACGCCGTCAGGCCGAGGCACACCTCGTCGCGTTCGCCGAGCACCACGACGCCCGCGACCTCCGGTTCCTGGGCCGGCGGATCCTCGAGTACGTCGCGCCGGAGGTCGCGGAGGCGCACGAACGAAAGATCCTGGAGAGGGAAGAAGCACTCGCCAACGCGAACGCGTCGTTCTCGATGAGCCCCGACGGCGCAGGTTCCCTGGTCGGTCGGTTCAAGATCCCGGTGCTCGCCGGGAAGATGCTCGCCAAGCACCTCAACGCCCTCGCCGCCCCCGGGCACCAGGCCGCGACGACCGGGACCGTCGACCTGACCACGGCCCGCCCGCTGCGGCTCGGCCAGGCCTTCGTCGAGTACATCGAAACGCGGTCCGCTGAGGACACACCGAGGGCCGGCGGCCTCGCTGCCACGATCGCAGTCACCATGACGATGGCAAGCCTCCTCGGGGTCGAACAGGCGGCCACCCTCGACACCGGAGACCGGATCTCCGCCTCCGAGGCCCGCCGCCTGGCCTGCGAGGCCGGGATCATCCCTGCGGTGCTCGGCGGGAGGTCCCAGCCCCTCGACGTGGGCCGGCAGTCGCGGTTCCACACCGGTCCGCAACGGGTGGCGATCGCCCTGCGCGACAAGGGGTGTGTGGTCAAGGACTGCGACAAGACGCCCGACCAGTGCCACGTCCACCACCTCACAGCCTGGTCACGAGGTGGTCGCACGACCGTCGACGACGCGATCATGATCTGCGGTCCCCACCACCGGGTCGCGCACGACGCCAGGTTCCAGATGAAGACCGACAAGCACGGCAAGGTCATCTTCAGCCGGAGGACGTGAGGAGTCAGCGGCGGCGCTATCCCCGCGGTCGGCCGGCCATCGTCACACCAGCGAGCCGTTGGCGGCCACACCGCTGGCGGCCACGATGAAGCCGATCACGATGCCCGAGGCTGACAAGGTCGTCCACACGATCGGCACCCACCAGGCCGACTCGTCCGCGCGCATCCGCTTGATCGAGTGCACCAGCGAGATCAGGAAGAACAGCACCGCGACGCCGAGCGGGGTCATCATGCCCAAGGCGATCCGGTCGGTGTCGCACGTGCTCGACGCTCCGCAGGAGTCGCTGATGAAGGCGATGAACAGGCCGAAGGCACCGAAGACGAGCACGCTCCCCACTTGCAGCACGAGCAGGATGATCGGGATGACGATGCCGTGCTTGTTCACCCGCGGGCCGGTACTGGGGTCAGCACTGGGTTCAGCCATGGCAGCACCGTACCGCTCGGTCGTGTGCGTGACGACGCGCTCGAGCGCGTCCTGGGGCACACGACAGGACTCACCAGCACGGCGGCACCCGGTCCAGCCACGGTGACGCTTCCTCGACCTGGGTGGCAAGCGACAGTAGCAGCGCTTCCGCGCCGGGTGCAGCGGCGAGCATCACCCCGATCGGCAGACCCGAGGCGGACTGCCCGAGCGGCAGCGAGACGGCCGTGCTGCCGGTGACGTTCCACATCGAGGTCCACGGCGTGAACCGCTTCTGCGCCTCGAAGTCGGCCGCCGGGTCCTCATCGTCACGCAGCGCACCGACGGGAAGCGGGAGCGACGCGAGGGTGGGCGTGAGCACGACGTCGTACGGTTCCAAGGCCTCCAACGTCCGTGCGGCGATCCGGCGGAGCTCGCCCAGGGCTAGCCCGAACTGTGGACCGGAGACCGCCTCGCCGCGCTCGCCCAACCATCGCGTCAACGGCTGCAGCAGCGCGCGGGCGGAGTCATCGAGCCCGGCGGTCGAGAGCCCGGTGAGCACGGCCCAGCAGGTCTCGAACGTGGCGACCGCCTCGCGCGGCATCGGGACATCGATGTCGACGACCTCGTGGCCCAGCGACTCCAGCAACCGACTCGCGTCCTCGTACGCCGCGAGCACCTCGGGGTCGACGGACGTCTCGGCGATCACCGGCACGGAGAACCGCGCGACGCGCAGCCGGCCCGGGGTCCGGTCGCACGCGGCCAGGAACGGCGTCGCCTCCTCGGGCGCCCAGAACGGGTCACCGACGGCGCGCCCGGCCATCACGTCGAGGAACGCGGCCGCGTCGCGCACGGTGCGCGCCAGCGGGCCGACCGTGGCCAGGCCGGTGATCTCGCCGTACATCGGGGCGCCGGAGATCCGGCCGCGGGTCGGTTTGAGCCCGACGATGCCGCAGCAGCTCGCCGGGATCCGGATCGAACCTCCGCCGTCGGAGCCCTGGGCCAGCGGGACCAGTCCGCCGGATACTGCCGAGGCAGCGCCGCCGCTGGAACCGCCCGCCATCCGGGTGGTGTCCCACGGCGTCACCGCCGGCGGTGCGACCGCGGACTCGGTGTAGCAGGGCGATCCGAACTCCGGGGTGTTCGTCTTGCCGAGGCTGACCAGTCCCCCGGCCTCGATCCGCCGCACCACCTCGTCGCTCTCGTCGGGCACGTAGTCACCGAGGAGGCGTGAGCCGAACATCGTCCGCACGCCGGCAGTGGCGTTCAGGTCCTTGATCGCCGTCGGTACGCCGGCCAGCGGCCCGTCCCCGACGACCGTCGCCGCACGCTCGCGCGCCTGGTCGGCGCTGAACGTGACGAACGCGCCGAGCGACGGGTTCAGTCGCTCGGCGCGTTCGAGGTAGTGCTCGACCAGCTCGTCCGACGAGATCTCGCCGAACCGGAGCGCGGCGCCCTGCTGGAGAGCGGTCAGGTCGTGGAGCTGGGTCATGAGAGTGACGCTAGTCCGTCACCAGGTTTCGAGGCAGGCGCCAGTGCGCCTGCGCCTCAACCACCCTGCTACGCGGCAGAGGTCTCCGGGACGTAGGAGACCAGGGTCTCCAGCGCACCGCGCAGCTTGCCCTGCACCTCGGGGTCGTTGAGGACGTCGACGTCGATCGAGGTCTGCGAGACGGTGACGTCCTCGACCACGAGCGCACCGGCGATCTTGGCCGACAGCGCAGCGTGCTCGTGGGCCCACTTGCCGCCGTACGGGGTCGGCGTGACGCCGACCACGCCGAACGGCTTGCCCGCGATGGCGCCGGCGCCGTATGGGCGGGAGAGCCAGTCGATGGCGTTGTTCAGGACGGCCGGCATCGTGGCGTTGTACTCGGGAGTCACGACCAGGACGCGGTCGGCGGAGCTCACGCGGTCACGCAGGGCGGACGCGGCGGCCGGGGCGGACCCGACGTCGATGTCCTCGTTGTAGAACGGGACGTCGCCGAGGCCGTCGACGATGTCGATCTCGACGCCGGCGGGAGCCAGCGTCTTCAGGGACTCGGCTACCTGGCGGTTGACGCTGTCGGCGCGGAGGCTACCGACGAGAACGGCGATCTGGGTCATGGGATTTCTGGCTCCTGAGTAGAAGGGGGACCTGCTTCACGAGGCATAACCGGACCCTGGTCCGCTTTCATTCCCGGATCTCAGAAATTTTTTCCGCCTCCCCGTCCCCGGTTGACCCTCCGTCTAGGTTGGGGGCATGTCCGAGCCCGAGCTGCTGCCGATCCTGGGTCAGCAGCCGCGCGAGCGCAGCGACGCCGCCCGGAACCGCGATGCGCTGATGTGCGCCGCCCAAAAGCTGATCGACCAGTGCGGCGTCGAGTCGGTGACGATGGATGCCGTCGCCGAGGCGGCCGGCGTCGGCAAGGGCACGGTCTTCCGCCGGTTCGGCAACCGCGCCGGGCTGATGGCCCGACTGCTCGACGAGTCCGAGGCCGCGTTCCAGGCCTCCGTGATCAGCGGTCCCCCGCCCCTGGGTCCCGACGCAGCGCCGCGCGAGAGGCTGCTCGCCTTCGGACGCGCACGACTCGTCTCCAACCTCGCGAACGCCGACCTGCTGCTGGCCGCTTCCGGCGCCGACACCGGACGCAGCTACGCGGCGTACTCGTTCACCGCGACGCACGTGCGGTACCTGCTCGGGCAGATCGGCGTCGGCGGGGACATCGCCCTGCTCGCGACCGCCCTGCTCGCACCGCTCGAGGTTCCGATCCTGCGTCAGCAGGTGAACATCGAGCACATGGAGGTCGAGCGGATCGTCGCCGGGTGGGAGGACCTGGCGCTGCGCATCATCCGCCCCGTTGGTTGAGCCTGTCGAAACCTAGGCCCCGTGCCGGCGCAGGCCGAAGGTCAGCCCGTCGATCAGCGCCTCCCAGGACGCCTCGATCACGTTGTGGCCGACCCCGACCGTGACCCACGACGACTCCCCGTCGGTGGTCTCGATGAGGACCCGGGTGATCGCGTCCGTGCCGTGGCCCTGGTCGACGATCCGGACCTTGTAGTCGATCAGCTCGAACTTCACGACCTCGGGGTAGAGCTGCTCGATCGCCTGGCGCAGCGCGTGGTCCAGCGCGTTGACCGGTCCGTTGCCCTCCCCCGTCACGACGAGGCGCTCACCGCCGGCGCGCAGCTTCACCGTGGCCTCCGAGGACGCCTCGTCCTCCGGGCTGGAGTCGGTGATCACCCGCCAGGACTCGACCTCGAAGTACGTCGGTCGGGCGCCCTCGACCTCTCCCACCAGGAGCAGCTCGAAGGAGGCGTCCGCCGCGTCGAAGGTGTACCCCTGCAGCTCCAGGTCCTTGACCCGGGCCGTGGTCGCGACGACCTGCTCCGCGGTCAGCTCGAAGCCCAGCTCGCGGCCCTTGAGCTCGATCGACGCGCGACCCGCCATGTCGGAGACCAGCAGCCTCATGTCGTTGCCGACGCCCTCGGGGTCCATGTGCTGGTAGAGGTTCGGGTCGACCTTGATGGCGCTCGCGTGCAGGCCGGCCTTGTGCGCGAAGGCGGAGACGCCGACGTACGGCTGGCGCGAGGACGGCGGCACGTTGGTGACCTCCGCGACCGCGTGCGCGATCCGGGTGGCGTCGCGCAGCAGGCCGGCCGGAAGCACCTGCTTGTCGAGCTTCAGCTCCAGGTTGGCGACGACGTTGATCAGGTCGGCGTTGCCGGTGCGCTCGCCGTACCCGTTGATGCAGCCCTGGACGTGGGTGGCGCCGGCGTCCACGGCGGCCAGGCTGTTCGCGACGGCGCAGCCGGTGTCGTTGTGGGCGTGGATGCCGATCCGACCTCCGGTGCTGGAGACCACGTCGTGCACCACGTCGCTGACCCAGTTCGGCAGCATGCCGCCGTTGGTGTCGCAGAGTGCAGCCACCTCGGCGCCGGCCTCGAAGGCGGTCCGCAGCACCTCGAGCGCGTAGTCCCGGTTGTCGCGGTAACCGTTGAAGAAGTGCTCGGCGTCCAGGAACACCCGCTGCCCCTCGGCGGTCAGGTGCGAGACGGTGTCGCGGACCATCGCGAGGTTCTCCTCCAGCGTGGTCCGCAGCGCGAGCTCGACGTGCCGGTCGTGCGACTTCGCGACCAGCGTCACGACCGAGGCGCCCGAGTCGCGCAGGGCTGCGACCAGCGGGTCGTCCGCGGCCTTCACCCCCGCACGCCGGGTGGCGCCGAACGCTGCGAGCTGCGCATTCTGCAGCTTCAGCTCCTCACGTGCCTTGGCGAAGAACTCGGTGTCCTTCGGGTTCGCGCCCGGCCAGCCACCCTCGATGAAGCCGACCCCGAGGCCGTCGATGTGCCGCGCGATGGCCAGCTTGTCCGCGACCGAGAGGTTCAGCCCCTCCTGCTGCGCTCCGTCGCGCAGGGTCGTGTCGTAGACGTGGAACGCGTCCGAGGTGGTCATCAGGCTGGTCCTTCGGTGGGTCGGTCGGGACAAACAAAAAACCTCCCGCTGGACGAGAGGTTGGCGCGGCGGGGGCCCGATCTTCGCGGGCTTCCGTCGCGCTAGACGATAATGATGGTGGCGGAGTGCACATGAGGAGTCTGCCACACGGCACTGTCGATGTCCGAAGAGGAGTCCCATGACGCTGTACCGGAGAACCGAGTGACGCGGGCGCTGGTGCTCGGCGGCGGCGGCGTGACCGGTGTCGCCTGGGAGCTCGGGGTCGTGGAAGGGCTGCGGCGGGCGGGCGTCGACCTCGGCGACGCCGACGTCGTCTTCGGCACCTCGGCGGGCTCGGTCGTCGGCACCCGGCTGCGCCTGGGCACGATCGCGGAGGCCTTCGAGGAGCAGCTCGCGGACGCCAGCGGCGAGATCGCCGCCAAGATCGGAACGCGCACGATGATCAAGCTGGTCGTGATGATGTCGCGCCGCACCGACGAGGCGACCAAGTTCAAGAAGATCGGCAAGGCCTCGCGGGAGACGAAGACCGTCACCGCCGCCGAGCGCCGTGAGGTGATCCGCACCCGCGTCGGTGACCCGGAGTGGCCCGCGGGCGACCTTCGGATCACCGCGATCGACATCGACAACGGCCGCCTCGAGATCTTCGACCGCACCTCGGGGGTCTCCGTCCTCGACGCCGTCTCCGCCAGCTGCGCCGTGCCGCTCGTGTGGCCTCCGGTGACGATCAACGGCACCACGTACGTCGACGGCGGCGCCCGGTCCCCGGTGAACGCCGACCTCGCCGGTGGCGGTGACGTCGCGGTGGTCATCGCCCCGATGCCGGACGCGGTGTCCAAGGAGCACCACCTCGACAAGCAACTCGAGCGCGCAGGCTTCGACGCCCACGTCTCGGTGGTCCCGGACAAGGACGCGACCGAGGAGATGGGCTCCAACTCGCTCGACCCGACCCGCCGGAGGCCGTCCGCCGAGGCAGGGCTCCGCCAAGGCCTCGCAGCGGCCGGAGCCGTCGCCGCGCTGTGGAACCGGTGAGGCCTACTCGGCTTTGGTGACCTGGTGCATCCAGCCGAAGACGTCCGGCGTGCGGCCGTACTGGATGTCGACGAGCGCGGCGCGGATCTCGTTGGTGAAGTCTCCGGGCTCCGCCGAACCCCGGACCTCGCCGCCCGCCCACTTCAACGTACCGACGGGCGTCACGACGGCCGCGGTGCCGCAGGCGAAGACCTCGACGATCTCACCCGACGCCACGCCGTCGCGCCACTCGTCGATGGAGAACTTACGCTCCTCCACGGTGCGGCCGGACTTCCGGGCGAGCTCGATGATCGCCGAGCGGGTGATGCCCTCCAGGATGGTGCCGGTCTCCGGGGTGACGATGTGGCCGTCGGCGAACACGAAGTACATGTTCATCCCGCCGAGCTCCTCGACGTACTTGCCCTCGGCGCCGTCGAGGAAGACGACCTGGTCGCAGCCCTGGCCGATGGCCTCCTGCTGGGCGACGAGCGAGCTGGCGTAGTTGCCACCGGTCTTGGCGGCACCCATCCCACCGCGGCCGGCCCGGGTGTACTCCTCGGTCAGCCAGAGGGTCAGCGGCTTCACGCCGCCCTTGAAGTACGCGCCCGCCGGCGAGGCGATCACCATGAAGGTGACGTGCTGGGACGGGCGGACACCGAGGAACGCCTCCGTGGCGATCATGAACGGGCGGATGTAGAGACTCTTCTCCGAGCCCGACTCCGGCACCCAGCGCTGGTCGACCTCGACGAGCGCGTCGACGGCCTGGACGAAGTCCTCCGGTTCGAGCACGGGCAGGGCGAGGCGGTGCGAGGACCGCTTCATCCGGTCGGCATTCGCATCCGGACGGAACGTCCAGATCGAGTCGTCGGCGTGCCGGTAGGCCTTCATGCCCTCGAAGGTCTCCTGGGCGTAGTGCAGCACCGCCGTGGCGGGATCCAGCGTCAGCGGCCCGTACGCCGTGATGCGCGCGTCGTGCCAGCCCTTCTCGGGGGTCCACTCGACGGTGAACATGTGGTCGGTGAAGTGCGTGCCGAAGCCTGGGTCGGCCAGGATCTCGGCAACCTCCGCGGCGGAGCGCGGCTGGGCCGAGGGGACGATCGAGATGTCCAGAGTCATGACGTCACGTTATCTCTCTGTGTCGGATTGCAGAACAGGGGTGAGCGGTCGTTAACCCCGAGCTGCGCCTCGACCAGGAGCGCAGCTCAGCCGGCTACTCGGGCAGCGACGCGGTCGCCGATCTCCGAGGTGCTCAGGGCGACGCCGGGCTCGCGGGCGTCGAGGTCCGCGATCACCGCATCCTCGATCTTCGTGGCCACGTCCGTCATCCCGAGGTGGTCGAACATCAGCGAGACCGAGAGGATCGCCGCGGTCGGGTCCGCCTTCTGCTGGCCGGCGATGTCGGGCGCCGAACCGTGCACGGGCTCGAACATCGACGGAGCCGTGCGGTCCGGGTTGATGTTTCCGCTCGCGGCGACGCCGATGCCCCCGGTCACCGCGGCGGCCAGGTCGGTGATGATGTCGCCGAACAGGTTGTCGGTGACGATCACGTCGAAGCGCGCCGGGTCGGTGGTCATGTAGATCATCGCGGCGTCGATGTGCATGTAGTCGGTGGTCACCTCGGGGTACTCCGCGGCGACCGACTGGAACAGGCGCCACCAGACCGAGCCGGCGTTGACCAGCACGTTGGTCTTGTGGACCAGGGTGAGCTTCTTGCGCGGACGACGCTGCGCACGGGCGAAGGCGTCGCGGACGACCCGCTCGACGCCGAAGGCCGTGTTCACCGAGACCTCGGTAGCGACCTCCTGCGGCGTACCGACGCGGAGTGCACCGCCGTTGCCGGTGTAGGGACCCTCGGTGCCCTCACGGACGACCACGAAGTCGACCTCGCCCGGGTGGGCCAGCGGGGAGACCGAGCCCGGGAAGATGCGCGACGGGCGCAGGTTCACGTAGTGGTCGAGCTCGAAGCGCAGCCGCAGCAGCAGGCCGCGCTCCAGGATGCCCGGGGGCAGGTTCGGGTCGTTCGGCTTGCCGCCGACGGCACCGAGGAGGATCACGTCGTGCGCACGGATCTCCTCGAGCACGGTGTCCGGGAGCACCTCACCGGTGGCGAGGTAGCGCTCGGCACCCAGGTCGTACCGGGTCGGCTCGAACTTCACGTCCGACGGGGTCACTGCTTCCAGCACCTTGAGCGCTTCGGCAGTGACCTCGGTCCCGATCCCGTCGCCGGGGATGACAGCAAGCTTGAGGGAAGACATGCGGGCGATGCTAGTTGTCGTCGGGGCGCGGCCCGCCGTTGTCTCGCAGGTCAAGAGCGGTCTGCAGTGCCAAGCGCTGAGCGCGCTGGTTGGCCGGGCTCTCCGGGTCGTGCTTGGCCGGGCCCCATTCGGGATACATCTCGTACATCGTTCGTTCCTTGCTCGCGGAGTGGTTGATCTCGTAGGCCCGACAGGGCGGGGGTACGCCGAACTCCGCGGCGAGGTGGCCTACGAGTTAGGCCCCGCCACGGCGGCGAATGGATACGAGGAACGTCCGCATAGCGCTTTCAGGTTACGACGCGTTAACCGCGGGCGCAGCCCCTTTTCTCAACTTGTCCCACGATCCGAGAATCCCGACCGATATCCGGACCGGGGCGTTCTGTTTGGAAGACTCCTCGGCATGAGTGCTCCCCCCGATGTACCGCCGATCGTGGCGCGAGCGTTCGACGTCTCCCGGCGGGCGGGGTACGTGTCGTTCTGCCGCAACGAGACCGGCCGCCTGCTGGCAGCGCTCGCCGCGACCCGCCACGGCACCATGGCCGAGTTCGGCACCGGCTGCGGCGTGGGCACCGCCTGGTTGCGCTCGGGCGCGCGCGACGGCGCCATGATCCTGACGGCCGAGCTCGACCAGAAGCTCGCGGTCGCCGCTCAGGAGATCTTCGAGGACGACCCCCAGGTCGAGGTGCTCTCCGCGGACTGGTCGACGCTGCTGAACAAGGGCCCGTACTCGCTGCTCTTCCTCGACCCGTCCTCCCCCGAGGACGCCGGCGTCGACGCCGTGGCCGACCTGGTCGAGCCGGGCGGCATCGTCGTGATGGACGACTTCACGCCGTGCGAGATGTGGCCGCCGATCACGATGGGCCGGGTCGACGCGCTGCGCGAGGCGTGGCTGACCGACCCGCGGTTCACCGCGGTCGAGGTGATGGTGGCGCCCGACGCCTCGGCGCTCATCGCGACGAAGAACTAGGCCTTGCGGGGGCGGGAGCTCCACGATCGCGTAGGGCAGCATCAGCTGCACCAGCGGGCCGATGGCCAGCGTGTAGACGACCGTGCCGAGCCCGACCACACCGCCGAGCACGAAGCCGATACCGACGACGCTGAGCTCCAGGCAGGTGCGTACGAGCCGGATCGAGACGCCCGTACGCCGGTGCAGGCCGGTCATCAGGCCGTCGCGCGGACCGGGTCCGAACTGCGACCCGATGTAGAGAGCAGTCGCGGCACCGTTGAGCACGACGCCGCCGACCATCATCGCGACCCGGAGCCCGAGGTTGTCCGGACGCTCGAAGACCGAGAGGAAGAAGTCGGCCGAGAGCCCGACGAGGAACGTGTTGGCGATCGTGCCGAGCCCCGGGAGCTCCTTGATCGGGATCCAGAGGACGAGCACGACGACGCTCATCACGATCACGGCCTCACCGATCGAGATCGGCAGGTGCTTGGCCATGCCCTGGTGCAGGACGTCCCACGCTGCGTTGCCGACCCCGGCCCGGATGATCATCGCGAGCGTGAGGCCGTACAGGACCAGCCCGAGAGCCAGCTGGAACAGCCGTCGGGTCAGGCGCCCGGCACGGAGCTGCGCGACCGGGCCCAGGCGGGCCAGCTCGCGCGCAGGTGCGAGGTGTGCGTCAGCGGGTGCGGACACGGGTCAGCAGCGTGTCGAGGCCGAACCGGTTGCCCAGACGACGACGGGGACTGCGACCGAGAGGAGGGGTACCCATGCGGGAGTTGTTGAATGCGCTCATGAAACTAGGGTGGCTCAGATTGGTCTGGTCTTAAATAGCCAATCCAGTTAAAGTGGTCTGCATGGACACGACCAATCGAGTGATCCCCGCCACACGCGTCGCCGCCCTCGTCGGAGACTTCGACCGCGAGCCGGCGTACCGCGGGCTTGCCGAAGGCATCCGCGTGCTCATCACCGATGGTCGTGTCCCCGTCGGCGTACGGCTCCCCAGCGAGCGGGAGCTGACCGACGCCCTCGGCGTCAGCCGCACCACCGTGACCCGCGCGTACGCCGAGCTCCGCGACCACGGCTTCCTGGTCTCCCGCCAGGGCTCCGGCAGCCTCGCCGCGCTCCCGGCCTCGCGTGGCCTGCGCAGCGACCACCTGCTGCCGCCCGGGGACCTGCCCGAGGGCAAGATCGACCTCACGTGCGCCGCGCCGATCCCCGGGCGCGGGATTGTGGCGGCGTACGAGAAGGCGATGTCGGAGCTGCCCGGCTACCTGGCCAGCACCGGCTACTACCCCTCCGGTCTCGGCGTCCTGCGGCAGGCCGTCGCCGACCGGTACACCGAGCGTGGTCTGGCCACCGTGCCCGAGCAGATCCTCATCGTCCCGGGTGCGCAGGCCGGCGTCGCGGTGGCCGCACGGGCTCTGCTCAGGCGCGGCACCCGCACCTTGGTCGAGAGCCCGACCTACCCGAACGCGATCGCGACGCTCCGACACTCAGGCGGCCGGCTGCTGTGCAGCCCCGTCGGGCGCGAGACGGCAGACGCCTCCGACCTGCTCGCGAGCATCGCGCAGGTGCGGCCGGGCGTCGCCTACCTGATCCCCGACTTCCACAACCCGACCGGGCACCTGCTCTCCGACGAGAGCCGACAGCGTGTCGGCGCCGCTCTGACCAGTGCCGGGACGGTCCCGATCATCGACGAGTCGATGGTCGAGCTGGCGCTCGACGGGCAGGCCATGCCGGCACCGTTCGCTGCGCACCACCGCGACGCCATCACCGTCGGTTCGCTGAGCAAGCCGTTCTGGGGCGGCGTCCGGATCGGCTGGGTGCGCGCACCCCAGGCCCGGATGGAGGACCTCTTCCGAGCCCGCCTGAGCCTCGACCTGGGTACTCCCCTGCTCGAGCAGCTGGTCGCGACCGAGCTCATCCGCAACCGTGCCGACCTGATCGAGCACCGTCGCGAGCAGCTGCGCACCAGCCGGGACGCCGCCCTCGACGCGCTCGCCCGGCACCTGCCCGGGTGGGCGGTGCGCAAGCCCTCCGGTGGGCTGAACCTGTGGTGCGAGCTCCCGGCCGAGCGGTCATCCGACCTGGTTCCGCACGCCGCAGCGCGCGACGTGCTGCTCGCACCGGGTCCGAGCTTTGCCCCGGACGGCGGCCTGGACCGCTTCCTGCGGATCCCCTACACCCAGCCAGCACACGTCCTGACCGACGCGATCGCCCGCGTCGCCGAAGCCTGGACGGCCACGCTCAGCGAGGAGTCCGGCCTGCGTCGCAGCGAGCCGACGCTCGTGGCTTGAGCGGCCGGCCCGCCGCCCTCAGGCCCAGACGCGGACGTAGTCCACGGTCATCGAGCCCGTGCTCGGCGTGAAGACGTTCGGAGCGTTCACCCCGGTGCCGAGCAGCTGGGTCAGCGCGACCATGTAGTTCTTGTTGAACGGGTCCTTGCCGGACGCGGTCGAGTTGGTCAGGCAGACCTGGTCGTCGTAGATGAACTTGATCGTCTGCGGGGTCCACTCGAGGGCGTAGGTGTGCCAGGCGCTGCCCACGTTCGCGACCTTGCAGTTGTTGTTGGTCGCGTAGGGGTCGTAGTACGTGCCGCCGTAGTGCAGGAACGGGATCACCCGGTCGGGGTACTTGCTGTACCACTCGGCGATGTCGATCTCGCCGCTGTAGGGCCAGATGTTGCCCGGGACCTCGGGGTAGAGCCAGAAGGCGGACTGGTGCCCGGGCTGCTTGGTGGTGCCGAACTTGGCCCGGATCTCGAACCGTCCATAGGCCTGGGTGAACTTGGTGTAGGTGCTGACCATGCCCGAGGAGTACTTCGTGCTGAAGTTGCCGCGGGTCGACTTGCAGGTCGTCGCCCAGGAAGCTCGCTTGAGGGTGAGCTTGAGCGCCCCCTGGGTGACCGCGAGGTTGGTGCTGCTGTCGGTGTAGCAGACGCCACCCTGGTCGAAGCCGCTGGTGGCGGTCAGCTGGGGAACCCACTTGGTGGTGTCGAGCTTGGTGCCGGTGAACTCGTCGGCGAAGGTGCAGGTCCACGGAGAGCCGTCGGCCTTCGTGATCACGACGGTGCCGCAGGAAGGCCCGGTGGTCGCCGTGACGGCGGACTCAGCGGGCGAGGTGACGGCTGCGGTCAGCAGCCCGGTCCCGAGGACCCCCGCCGCGGCGGCCGCCGTGAACCGAGCCTGAATACGGATGCGTGTACCCATGTCTGCCTCCCACTGGCGGTGCCGAGGCGAACCGGGTGCAACCTGTTCTAGATCCCCGAGCAGGAGAAAAGTAGCGCAAACCGGTCACTCTGCATAGACATTCGTCCCTGTGAATCAGGACTTGTGGCCCGATGTCCCGTTTGGTCAGCGTTTCAGCGGGTACGCAGGCCGTTCAGGACCAGACCCGGACCCACGCGAACTGAGCGCGCGAGACGGCCGGGGTGGCGGAGGTCGGCTTGTTCTTCTGCAGGCCGTATCCCTGGAACATCGAGATCATGTACGCCTTGTTGAACGGCGCGCCGCCGCCCTTCTTCAGCAGGCACTGCTTGCCGTCGTAGCTGATCCGCAGGTAGGCAGGGGTCCACTCCAGCAGGTAGGTGTGCCAGTCCTGGACCCGGTTGACCAGGCAGTAGTTGTTGGTCGTCTGGTCCTTGGGGATGAGGAAGTTCCCCTGGTGCAGGTACGGGATCACGCGGTCGTCGAAGTGGCTGTACCACTCGGCGACGTCGATCTCGCCCGACGCGGGCCAGGAAGCGCCGCTGGCGCCCTCGGGCCAGAGCCACATCGAGGTCTGGACGCCGTCCTGGCTCGTCCACGGCAGTCGGGCACGGAACTCGAAGCGGCCGTACGCCTGGGTCCACTTGTCGTAGGTGCTGACCATGCCGGCGGTGAGGTTGGTGGTGACCTTGCGCCCGCTCTGGTTGCAGACGAACGACTTCGACTCCTTGCGCGAGGTCAGCGTGAGCATGCCGTGGGCGACCGAGATGTTGTTCGGCGAGTTCACGAAGCAGTCCGGGCGAACGCCGTAGGCGAACTTGTCACTGGTCATGGCACGCCACAGCAGCGGGTTCAGGGAGGTTCCGTCGAACTCCTCGCCCATCGTGCACCTCCACAGGGACCCGTCGTCCTTGCGGTAGGTCGTCGAGCCGCACGCGGGTGCCACCACGGCAGCGGCGCGGGCTCCCGCGAGCCGGCCGGCCTTGGCGCCTGCCTTCTTGCCGGCTTTCCTTCCCGCCGGCGCTCCCCCGGTCCGACCGGCCTTCTTGCCCGCCTTCGCCCCGGCAGCAGCTCCGGCCTTGCGGCCGGCCGCCTCGCCGGCAGCAGCAGCCTTCTTGCCGCGCTTGGCTGCCGCAGCCCGTCCGGCCTTTGCGCCGGCGGCCGCCCCGGCCTTGCGACCGGCCTTGCGTCCGGCAGCCTCCTTGGCCAGCTCCTTCGCGCTGAGCCTGGGCTCGACGGCGGCCTTGACGGCCCGGGGCGCGACGGCGGTCGAGGCCCCCTCGGAGGAGGTCGAGGCGTTCGCAGCCTCGAAGGAGGACACGCTCGTCAGGGCAGCTGCGACTAGGGCAGCCATCAGCAGGACGATCAGAATTTGCGCGCGCGAGCGAGCGGTCACGGTACTTCCCCCACACTAGACCGGAATCCGATCAAACCGGGGTGCAGCCGGTGCAATCAGATGATTGAAGACAATTTAGCGCAACTCGGGCATCCCCGCATGCGCTTCGGGGCAATGTATCTTCCGGACCGGGGATCAGGAAGGCACATTGCCCCGAATGGCGTACTGGTCTACCTCAGAGCTGATCAGCTGGTGAGGTCGACACCCCGCACGGTCTCGGCGTCGATCGACGCGCGGATCTGCTCGAGGACCTCGGCAGGCACCGCGGAGTCGACCGAGAGGGCGACCAGCGCCTGACCGCCCTTGGCGTCCCGGGCGACCTGCATACCGGCGATGTTCACGCCGGCCTCGCCGAGGATCTGGCCGACGGTGCCGACCATGCCGGGACGGTCGGAGTAGCGGAAGAACGCGAGGTGGTCGGTCGGCTCGAGGTCGACCAGGAAACCGTTGACCTCGACGAGGCGCTCGCGCTGGTTGATCCCGACCAGGGTGCCCGACACCGAGAACTGGGTGCCGTCCGCGAGCGTGCCCCGGATGGTGATCAGGTTGCGGTGGTCGGGGCTCTCCGCGTCGGTGACCAGCCGGACGGCCACTCCCCTCTCGGCGGCCAGCAGCGGCGCGTTGACGTAGGAGACCTGCTCCTCGACGATGTCCGCGAAGACGCCCTTGAGCGCCGCGAGCTCGAGCACCTTGACGTCGTACTCGGTGATCTCGCCCCGGACCTCGACGTCGAGGGACTGCGCGACCTCACCGGCCAGCGAGGTGAAGATCCGGCCGAGCTTCTCGGTCAGCGGGATGCCGGGGCGGACGTCCTCGGCGATCACGCCGCCCTGGACGTTGACCGCGTCCGGGACCAGCTCGCCGCCGAGCGCGAGGCGCACCGACTTGGCGACCGCGATTCCGGCCTTCTCCTGGGCCTCGTCGGTCGACGCACCGAGGTGCGGCGTGGCGACGACGTTCTCGAGCTCGAAGAGCGGCGAATCGGTGCACGGCTCCTTGGCGAACACGTCGAGACCGGCGGCAGCGATCTCCCCGGTCTTCAGCGCGTCGTACAGGGCGGCCTCGTCGACGATGCCGCCGCGGGCGGCGTTGACCAGCACCAGGCTGGACTTCGCGGCCTTCAGCTGGTCGGCGCCGATCAGACCGACGGTCTCGGGCGTCTTCGGCAGGTGCACGCTCATGAAGTCGGCCTCGGCGAGGAGCTCGTCGAGGGAGACCATCCGCACGCCCATCTGCGCGGCCCGGCCGGCCTGGACGTACGGGTCGTAGGCGATCACGTTCATGCCGAACGCCGAGAGGCGCTGGGCGACCAGGACGCCGATCCGACCGAGACCGACGATGCCGACGGTCTTCTCGTAGAGCTCGATGCCGGTGTACTTGGAGCGCTTCCACTCACCGTTGCGCAGCGCGGCGTGGGCCGGCGAGACGTGGCGGGCGGCGGCGAGCATCAGCGCGACGGCGAGCTCGGCCGCGGAGACGATGTTGGACGTCGGCGCGTTGACGACCATGACGCCGGCCTGCGTGGAGGCCTTGACGTCGACGTTGTCGAGACCGACACCGGCACGGGCGACGATCTTGAGCCGGGTCGCGGCGGCCAGCGCCTCCGCGTCGACCTGGGTCGCGGAACGGACCAGGATGGCGTCGACGTCGACGATCGCGGCAAGCAGCTCGGCGCGGTCGGCACCGTTGCAGTTGCGGATCTCGAAGTCGGGGCCGAGTGCCTCGACGGTGGCGGGGCTGAGTTCTTCAGCGATGAGTACGACGGGCTTGCCCACGTTGGATTCCTTGGCTTGAGATTGTCGGCAGGTGAGGGCGGCCCGTCCGAGATGGGGACGGCCGCCGCGCACGACGCTGTGCCATCGAGAACTCTACCCGACCAGGCCCGCCCCCGAGGGCTGGTCCGGGAGACGAAACGGACAGATCGACGCGGGAGTTGAACGGGTGCGAAGAACACCCTGACAAGGGCCTGAGATTCGCCGTCCGGGGGCGCGCACGGGGGTTCTGCGCTGCCATGGTGAGCAGGTGGAAGAACATCTGTGCGCCAGCTGCGGCGGCGTCCTGCCGCCGACCGGCACGTACTGCCTCGCCTGCGACACCCCGGTCGCCGATGCCCCGCGCGGGCTCTCGGTCGGCACCACCGAGGTCGTCGCGCACGGTCGCCCCCTGCTCGGGGTCGGCGTCATCCTCGCCGTCGTCCTCGTCCTGGGCGGGGTCGCTTTCGGGATCCGCTCGCTGTGGATCTCCCACCTCGACGGCAACGCCACCGCGGCCGCGATCCGCGGTACCGACATCCTGGTGCACTCCGAGAACGGCTCGGCCAAGGCCTGCGTGCACGCGGAGACCGCCGTGATCGGTGACCCGAAGACCGTGCAGACCGAGTGCGACGCCCTGGTCGGGACGATCCCCGGGGCGGTGATCCGCGGACTGCACGCCACCGCGGTGCACCGCAACGGTCAGCACGCCACCGTGGTCCTGCGCGGGACGTGGCAGGACGACGAGGGCTCCGCGCCGTACAGCCGCACGGTGAAGGTCCGGTCCGACCACAACGAGTGGGAGCTGATCTGGGACGGGAAGCCCGTCACCGCCCAGGGTTGACCGTGGTAGCTGCCCTCGGCGGGCGGGTGCCTGTGGCGCCGGCTCAGTCGGTGCCCGACTCCATGGCGACGTCGTCGAGCACGGCCTCGGCCTCGGGGTCCACGTCGGCCGCGACGGCGATCTGGTCGAAGCCCCCGGCCGGGAGCTCGCCGAAGAGCGTGCCGTTCTCGACCAGGACAGTGCCCTGGTCCAGCGGCTGGCCGGCGTACAGCTCGAGCTTGGCCCGGCTGTCGGCGATGTCGAGGTTGCGCATCGTCAGCTGGCCGATCCGGTCGACCGGACCGAAGGCGGCATTCTCGACGCGCTCCATCGACAGCTTCTCCGGGTGGTAGGAGAAGTTCGGTCCCTCGGTCTTCACGATCGTGTAGTCGTCACCTCGACGCAGCCGGAGCGTCACGGTGCCGGTCACCAGCGAGGCGATCCAGCGCTGGATCGACTCCCGCAGCATCAGCGCCTGCGGGTCGAGCCAGCGACCCTCGTAGAGGAGCCGTCCGAGCTTGCGACCCTCGAGGTGGTAGTTGGCCAGGGTGTCCTCGTTGTGGATCGCGTTGAGCAGCCGCTCGTACGCCGCGAACAGCAGCGCCATGCCGGGCGCCTCGTAGATGCCGCGCGACTTGGCCTCGATGATCCTGTTCTCGATCTGGTCGGACATGCCGAGACCGTGACGGCCACCGATGGCGTTCGCCTCGAGGACCAGGGCGACGGGATCGCTGAACTCGCGACCGTTGATCGCCACCGGCCGACCGGCCCGGAAGGTGATCGCGACGTCCTCGGTCTCGATCGGGACGCTCGGGTCCCAGAACTTCACGCCCATGATCGGTTCGACGGTCTCCAGGGAGACATCGAGGTGCTCCAGCGTCTTGGCCTCGTGGGTGGCGCCCCAGATGTTGGCGTCGGTGGAGTACGCCTTCTCGATCGAGTCGCGGTAGGGCAGGCCGTGCGCGAGCAGCCACTCGCTCATCTCGTGCCGGCCCCCGAGCTCGGTCACGAAGTCCGCGTCCAGCCACGGCTTGTAGATCCGCAGCTCGGGGTTCGCCATCAACCCGTAGCGGTAGAACCGCTCGATGTCGTTGCCCTTGTACGTCGACCCGTCACCCCAGATGTTGACGTCGTCGGCGTGCATCGCGCGCACCAGCACGGTGCCCGTGACGGCACGACCCAGCGGGGTGGTGTTGAAGTAGGCCTTGGCCCCGGACCGGATGTGGAACGCCCCGCACGCCAACGCGGCCAGGCCCTCCTCGACCAGCTGCGGCTTGATGTCGACCGCGCGGGCGATCTCGGCGCCGTACTGCTTCGCGCGGCCCGGGACCGAACCGATGTCGGGCTCGTCCGCCTGGCCGATGTCAGCGGTGTAGGTGCACGGGATCGCACCCTTGTCGCGCATCCACGCAACCGCGACGGAGGTGTCGAGGCCCCCGGAGAAGGCGATGCCGACGCGCTCGCCGATGGGCAGACTGGTGAGTACCTTGGACACAGCAGAAGTATGCATGATCATGCATGGTCATGCAAAACGCCCCGGTACCGTCAGATCGCGCAACCGTCCGGGCCGCAGGCGTCTCCCTCGGGTCCGCCGACCAGGTCGAGCTGCGGATGCAGGTCGGCCCAGGCCTTCTCGAGCACCTGGGTGAACGTCTCCGCAGGCTGAGCACCGGAGACGCCGTACTTGCGGTCGACCACGTAGAAGGGCACTCCCCCGGCACCGAACGCCACGGCGTGGTCGATGTCGGCCTGGACCGCCTCGGCGTACTCGCGGCCGGCCAGAACCTCCTCCACCCGGTCAGAATCCAGCCCGACACCCGTCGCGATCCGGGTGAGCGTGGCGTGATCGGCAACGTTCTCGGTCTCCACGAAGTACGCCGAGAGCAGCGCCTCCTTGAGCCGTCCCTGGAGGTCCGGCCCTCCGGTCTCCAGAGCCAGGTGCAGCACGCGGTGCGCGTCGACGGTGTTGACCCGCAGCGAGGCGTGGTGTCGGAACAGCAGCCCCTCCTCGGCCGCCACGGCCTCCACGCGGTCGATCATCGCCCTGCCGGCTTCCGTACCGCCGCCGTACTTGCGACCCAGCGACTCCGCGACCGTCTCGACGGGGACCTCGGGAGCCGAGGGGTCGAGCTGGAAGGAGCGCCAGAGGACCTCGACCTCGTCGCGGTGCGGGAACGTCGCGAGCGCCTGCTCGAGGCGGCGCTTGCCGATGTAGCACCACGGACAGACGACGTCGCTCCAGATCTCGATACGCATGCCGGGTCAACGCGGGCGCGCGTGCGGTTGTTCCTGCTGGGTAACGTCACTGCATGAAGCTCAACGTGCGCCGTTCCTTCACGACCGTCAACCCTCCCGGGGTGGTCTTCGCCTACCTGGCCGACTTCCGCAACGCCGAGACGTGGGACCCGGGCACAGTGAGCTGCGCCCTGCTCAGCGGGGACGTCGGGGTCGGAGCGACGTACCGGAACACCTCGGAGTTCCTGGGCCGCGAGGCGGTGCTCACCTACACGACGTTGACCCACGAACCCTCGCAGCGCCTGCACTTCCAGGGCGTCAACGACTCCTTCGTCGGCGACGACCGGCTGACCTTCGCTCCCGAGGGCCCGGGGACCCGGGTCGGGTACCACGCGACGTTCGAGCTCAAGGGCGCCTCGGCCCTGGCCGTGCCCGTCGTGGCGGCGTACCTGCCGTTCCTGGCGAGCAAGACGATCAAGCAGCTGCAGGCGACGCTGGACCGCCTCACGGTCTAGCCCCTGCCCGCTACCCGTCTCCGACCCTGAGGCCCCTAGGGGATCTCTCGGGGTCAGGTCCAGCGTTGTCCCCGATGTGCCGGCTGCCGTCCCCGGACGAGAGTTCGGGACATGATCACCGTCGAAGCACTCACGAAGAAGTACGCCGGATTCACCGCCGTCGATGACGTCACCTTCACCGCTCGGGCCGGCCGGGTCACCGGCTTCCTGGGCCCGAACGGCGCCGGGAAGTCGACCACGATGCGGATGATGGTCGGGCTCACCCAGCCCACCTCCGGATCTGCCACCGTCCACGGACGACCGTTCGCCGACCTGCCCAACCCGGGCCTGACCGTCGGTGTCCTCCTCGACGCCTCGGCCCAGCACGCCGGACGCACCGGCCGGGAGATCCTCGGCATCGCGCAGCGCACGATGGGCCTCCCCAAGGCACGCGTCGAGGAGATGCTGCACAAGGTCAGCCTGTCCGACGGGGAGGCCGAGCGCCGGGTCCGGAACTACTCGCTCGGCATGCGCCAGCGGCTCGGGATCGCCACGGCCCTGATCGGCGCCCCCGAGGTGCTGATCCTCGACGAGCCGGCCAACGGGCTCGACCCGGCGGGCATCCGCTGGATGCGCGACCTGCTGCGGGACTACGCCGACCAGGGCGGCACCGTGCTGCTCTCCTCGCACCTGCTCCACGAGATCGAGGTCGTCGCCGACGACCTGGTGGTGATCGGCAACGGTCGGATCGTCGCCCAGGGCACCAAGGAGGAGCTGCTCGCGGCGGCGGGCACCGTCGTACGGGCCGCGGAGGAGAAGGCGCTCGCGCTGGCCCTCACCAACGCAGGCCTGACCTGCACGATCTCCGGCGACGGCGCAATCCGCACCGACGCTGACGCAACCCGGGTCGGCCAGGTCGCCCTGCACGCCGGGATCGCCCTGACCGAGCTGAAGTCGGCCGACGGCGCCGGCCTGGAAGAGATGTTCCTCGAGCTCACCGCTGAGACCCAGCGGGAAGCCACCCCCACCCACGAGAAGAGCGCAGCATGAGCACCTCGACCCTGGAGCGCACCAACGCCGTCCCCACGACCCGCCCCGAGCCGGGGCCGATCCCGATGACCCGCATCGTCGGCGTCGAGCTCTCGAAGATGTTCAACACCCGGTCCGGCTTCTGGCTGATGGCGAGCATCGGCATCGCCGCCCTCCTCGCCACCGGCGCCACGCTGCTGTTCGCCCCGAACGACGAGCTGACCCAGGAGGCGTTCTCCGGGGCGATCGGCTTCCCGATGGCCGTCATCCTGCCGATGATCGCCGTCCTCTCGGTCACCAGCGAGTGGAGCCAGCGCAGCGGGCTGACGACCTTCACCCTGGTACCGCACCGCGGCCGGGTCATCCTCGCCAAGCTGCTCGCCACCCTGACGATCGCGGTCGCCTCGATGGTGCTGGCGCTGGCGATCGGGGCGGTCGGCAACCTGGTCGGTTCGGCGATCGCGGGCGTCGACACCGTCTGGGACCTGACGTTCCTGGACTTCACCATGATCGTGCTGGCCAACGCGCTGGGCATGCTGATCGGCTTCATGCTCGGGGTGCTGCTGCGCAACTCGCCCGCTGCGATCGTCGGCTACTTCGTGATCTCGTTCGTGCTGCCCGGCTTGTTCCTGCTGCTGTCGAACACCCAGTCGTGGTTCGAGGACGCCTGGCCCTGGGTCGACTTCAACTACGCCCAGGGAGCCTTGTTCAACGGACCTCTGAGCGTCTCGGAGTGGGCCCACCTCGGCGTGACCGGCCTCTTCTGGCTGGTGATCCCGCTGGCCGTGGGTCTGCGGATCGTCGTCCGGTCCGAGGTGAAGTAGCCGGACGCCGGTTTTTCGGGGTCACCGGAAAATCCTGCCGCCCAACCCGAAGTTTCAGGTTGGGCGGCAGGTTTTTCGTCGTACCCCGAAAAACCTCAGTGCTTGAGGCTCGGGTCCCAGCGGTTCGCGATCAGCTTGAAGCTCGGGGTGTCCTCGAGCGAGGTCATCGACTCGTAGATGCGCTCGTACTTGGTCGCGGCGATGCGCCACTTGCCGTCGGCGTCCTTGCGGTACTCGTCGATGTAGTAGCCGCCGCCCCGGATGATGATCTTGAAGTCGGGGACGATCACGGTGTCCTCGAAGGCCCAGGAGCCGGTGGCACTGTCGCCGTCGACCTCGATCTCCGGGTGGTTCGCGATGTGGATCGTCACGATCCCCTCGCCGAGGTTGCCGGACATGAACTCGACGACGTCGGCACGGTTGTCGTAGTGCAACGGCTTGTCCATCGCCTGGGTCCCGTAGCGCGCGGTGACGTCCTCGGTGAGGCAGTCACCGAACTCGTCCCACCGCTTGAGGTCGAGGGTGCGGAAGTAGCGGTACTTGAGCTGGCGGATTTCTTCGATTCCTGCGAGGTCCATGCGCCGAGCCTAGAACGTGTTCTAGTTCGCGGGAAGAGTTTCCCCCGAGATTGAAGGCGCCCTCAGAAATCAGGCGAGCAGGTTCAGTGCCGGGTCCCGACCGGCGTACGCGAGCAGCTTGTCCTGCGGAGAGGCACCGGCGGGCACGGCGATCTCGGGCGCGAACACGCCCTGGCGCTGCTCGTCGGTGAAGCTCCCGTGCACCAGTCCGTACGCCGTCTCGGCCAGGTCACCTGGCATCGCGCCGGACTGGCCCATCGACTTGGCGAGGTCCCAGCCGTGCAGGAGCTGGTCGGCGAACGCGATCCCGAGAGCGGGTCCCGTCCTCTCGATCACTCCGGGGGTGCCGAAGACGCGCAGCATCTCCTCGCGGGCGCGGAGGAAGTCGTCGATCGGGTCGTCGCTGAGCAGCTGCGGCGGCTCGCCTGCAGGGGGTGCGACCTTCTGACCCAGGGCCGACCCGACGAAGTACTGCTGGGTCTGGAGCATGTGGTTCATCAGCGTTCCGACGTCCCAGCCCTCGCACGGGGTGAGCGCATCGAGGCGCACCGCGGCGCCGGTCGCCTTGCCGAGAGTCCATTCGCTGGCACTCGCGTACAGGTCCAAAAGATCCATGCAGAAGGGGTGCCCCGGGCTGAGGCGCGTCAAACGCCGGACGCCCCCGGCCACGGGCCGGGGGCGTCGGTAGCGCGTACGACGGTGTGCACGAGAGCGCACGAGAGGGATCAGCGAGCGGCCGAGCCCTCGGTGTAGTCGGCGTCCTGCTGCTTCCAGGAGAAGAGTCCCCGCAGCTGGCGCCCGGTCTCCTCGATCGGGTGCGCCGCACCCTTCTCGCGCAGGGCCAGGAACTCCGGTGCACCGGCGTCCTGGTCGTCGATGAAGCGCTTGGCGAAGGCGCCCGACTGGATGTCGGCGAGGACGGCCTTCATGTTCTCCTTGACCGACGGGTCGATCACGCGCGGGCCGGAGACGTAGTCGCCGTACTCCGCGGTGTCGGAGACGGACCAGCGCTGCTTGGCGATGCCGCCCTCCCACATCAGGTCGACGATGAGCTTGAGCTCGTGCAGACACTCGAAGTAGGCGACCTCGGGCTGGTAGCCGGCCTCGGTCAGGGTCTCGAAGCCGTACATGACCAGCTGCGAGACACCGCCGCAGAGGACGGACTGCTCGCCGAAGAGGTCGGTCTCCGTCTCCTCGGTGAACGAGGTCTTGATGACGCCGGCGCGGGTGCCGCCGATGGCCTTGGCGTAGGACTTGGCCAGGTCCCAGGCGGTGCCGGAGGCGTCCTGCTCCACGGCGATGATGTCCGGGATGCCGCGGCCGGCGACGTACTCGCGGCGCACCGTGTGACCCGGCGCCTTCGGCGCGACCATGATCACGTCGACGCCCTCGGGCGCCTGGATGTAGCCGAAGCGGATGTTGAACCCGTGGCCGAAGACCAGGGTGTCGCCCGCGGTGATGTGGGGCGCGATGTCCTCGGCGTAGATCTTCCGCTGGTGCTGGTCGGGGGCGAGGATGACGATGACGTCCGCCTCGGCGACCGCCTCGGCGACGGTGAGGACGCGCAGGCCCTCCTCCTCGGCCTTCGCGATGCTCTTGGAGCCCGCCTTGAGGCCGATGCGCACGTCGACGCCGGAGTCGCGCAGGTTCAGCGCGTGCGCGTGGCCCTGGCTGCCGTAGCCGATCACCGCGACCTGCTTGCCCTGGATCAGGGACAGGTCGGCGTCGTCGTCGTAGAACATTTCTGCAGCCACGGTGGGCTCTCCTTCGTAACTATCGGTGGTTGAGCTTGTGGGACCGGGTGATTGAGACCCGGTGATGATGTCAGGCCAGGGCCTGGGCGACCGGCACCGGGACCGGCTTGAGGGTGCGCTCGCTGATCGACCGACCGCCGCGCCCGATGGCCACCAGACCGGACTGGACGAGCTCACGGATGCCGAACGGCTCCAGCACGCGGAGGAAGTCCGCCAGCTTGTCGGAGTTGCCGGTCACCTCGAGGGTGATCGCGTCGGTGGCGACGTCGACCACGCGGGCCTTGAAGAGCTGGACCACGTCGAGGACCTGCGAACGGGTCTCCACGTCGGCCTTGACCTTGACGAGGAGCAGCTCGCGCTCGATAGCCTCGCGGTCGTCGAGCTCGACGATCTTGATGACCTCGATGAGCTTGTTCAGCTGCTTGGTCACCTGCTCCAGCGGGGACTCGTCGACGTTGACCACGATCGTCATCCGGGAGATCTCCGGGTGCTCGGTCGGGCCGACGGCCAGGGAGTCGATGTTGAAGCCGCGGCGGCTGAACAGGCCCGAGACACGAGCGAGAACGCCGGGCTTGTTCTCGACGAGAACCGACAGGGTGTGGACGGTCATCGCCGTCCTCGCTTCGCTGCGGGCGTCGATGCCCGATCCGGAACGCTGTGCTTGATCATTCGCTCGCTTCGCTCACTCATCAGAGGTCGTCCTCCTCGAACTGCGGCGCCAGGTCGCGCGCGTACTTGATGTCGTCGTTGGACGTGCCGGCG
The DNA here is from genome assembly GCF_040546585.1 of Marmoricola sp. OAE513. NCBI lineage: Bacteria > Bacillati > Actinomycetota > Actinomycetes > Propionibacteriales > Nocardioidaceae > Marmoricola > Marmoricola sp. OAE513. The sequence goes on from NZ_JBEPOC010000001.1 coordinate 549,134, forward strand.
GCGACCATCGGCCACACCATCGCGTCCCGGTGGACCCGGAAGTCGACGACGACCGGGACGTCGTTGATCTCCATCGCCTTCTTGATCGTCGCGTCGACGTCCGAAGCGGAGTCGCACGAGAGGCCGACGGCGCCGTACGCGTCGGCGAGCTTGACGAAGTCCGGGATCCGTCGCGCCGGACCGGTGTGCAGGTCGGTGTTGGAGTAGCGACCCTCGTAGAACAGGGTCTGCCACTGCCGCACCATGCCGAGCGACTCGTTGTTGATGATCGCGACCTTGATCGGGATGCCCTCGAGCGTGCAGGTCGCGAGCTCCTGGTTGGTCATCTGGAAGCAGCCGTCCCCGTCGATCGCCCAGACCACCGAGTCCGGGCTCCCGACCTTGGCGCCCATGGCAGCCGGGACCGCGAAGCCCATCGTGCCCGCGCCACCGGAGTTGAGCCAGGTGTTCGGGTTCTCGAAGCCGAGGTAGTGGGTCGCCCACATCTGGTGCTGCCCGACCCCTGCCGCGTAGATCGACTCCGGGCCGCTGATCTGGCCCAGGCGCTCGAGCACGTACTGCGGCGCGAGACCGTCCGCCGGGGTGTCGTAGCCGAGCGGGTAGGTCTCCTTGATCCCGGCGACGAACTTGACCCAGCCCTCGAAGTCACCGGTGTTGCCGGCATCCTGCTCGGTCTGCAGCGCGACGATCAGGTCGGCGATCACCTCACGGCAGTCCCCCACGATCGGGACGTCGACCGCGCGGTTCTTGCCGATCTCAGCCGGGTCGATGTCCGCGTGGATGACCTTGGCGCCCGGCGCGAACGAGTCGAGGTTGCCGGTCACCCGGTCGTCGAAGCGCGCCCCGAGGCTGATGATCAGGTCGCTCTTCTGCAGGCCGGCGACCGCGGCGACCGTGCCGTGCATGCCCGGCATGCCGAGGTGCTGCGGGTGGCTGTCGGGGAACGCGCCGCGAGCCATCAGGGTGGTGACGACCGGGATGCCGGTCATCTCGGCCAGGACGCGCAGCTCCTGGTGGGCGCGAGCACGGATGACGCCACCGCCGACGTACAGGACCGGCTTGCGGGATTCCAGGATCAGCTTGGTGGCTTCCCTGATCTGCTTGGCGTGCGGACGCGTGACCGGTCGGTAGCCCGGCAGGTTCAGCTCGGTCGGCCAGTCGAAGGTGGTCATCGACTGGAGCGCCGACTTGGCGACGTCGACCAGCACCGGGCCGGGACGACCGGTCGAGGCCAGGTAGAACGCCTCGGCGACGGTGCGCGGGATCTCCGCCGGGTCGGTGACCAGGAAGCTGTGCTTGGTGATCGGCATCGTGATGCCGCGGATGTCGGCTTCCTGGAACGCGTCGGTACCGATCGAGGCGGCCGGCACCTGTCCGGTGACGGCGACCATCGGGACCGAGTCCATGTAGGCGTCGGCGATCGGGGTGACCAGGTTCGTCGCACCCGGGCCGCTGGTGGCCATGCAGACACCGACCTTGCCGCTCGCGACGGCGTAGCCCTGAGCAGCGTGCCCGGCGCCCTGCTCGTGGCGTACCAGGATGTGCCGGATCGAGGAGTCGTAGAGCGGGTCGTACGCCGGAAGGATGGCACCTCCGGGGATACCGAAGATGTTCTCGACGCCTGCGCTCTCCAGCGACTTGATCAGGCTCTGTGCGCCGGTGACCTGAGTCCCGGTGCCGCCCTGCTCACTCATCTAGATCCTCTGTGTCTGGGTGGTGCTCGTGTCCAACAAAAAACCCCTCGGCCATCATGGCAACGAGGGGCGGACGCGTGTGCGGAAGGCCGGGGCCTCAGCTCACGCGTCGCGTGCGTACAAGAATCTCAAAACGCATGGGTACATAGTGCCTCTCGGACCGTGCCGGTCTCAACCGGTATTGCCACGGGTCCCAGCATATGGGATGTCCGTCCCGACTGGTGGTCGGGTCACGGTCGGCGGAGCGGTGCCCGCTGGCGGCCGTCCTCGTCGAAGTTCTCCGGCGCCAGCCAGGTCTCGAGGCGGTCCCGGACGGCGGGCCACTCCTCCCCCGTGATCGAGAACCAGTCGGTGTCCCGGTTGCGCGCCTTGTAGACCACCGCGTTGCGGTGGGTGCCCTCGTAGGTGAAGCCCAGTCGCTGAGCCGCGGCGCGGGAAGGACCGTTGCAGGAGTCGCACTTCCACTCGTAACGGCGGTAGCCGAGGTCGTCGAAGGCGTGCCGCATCATCAGGTACATCGCCTCGGTGGCGGCGCGGGTCCGCTGGAGCTCGGCGGCCAGGGCGATCGCGCCGACCTCGACCGACCCGTTCGCGTGGTCCAGCCGCAGGTACGACGCCGTGCCGACCGCGCGCCCGTCGGGCCGGCAGATGGTCAGCGGCACGGCCCCGGGGTCGGCGGCCAGCCCGTCGAGCCAGGCGCCCAGGCCGGCGGGTTCGTCGAGCGGCGGCGTGGCGAGGTAGGTCCAGAGACTGGCCGGCGACCGGCGTACGGCGGCGTCGTAGAGGTCCTCGAGGTGGGCGCCGGACCACGGTTCGAGTCGGCAGTGCTCGCCGACGAGGGTGATCGGTTCGACCGGCGGGCGTGGTGTCCAGTCGACGGGGTGCCCGATCGGCTGGCCGAACTCGTTCAGCATGCGGCCAAGTTACTGGAAGCTGACGAAGGACACCTTCGGGTTGATCTGCAGCACCCGGGCGGGCGTCATCCGCGGCACGTCCTCGTCGTAGAACAGCTTGAAGCCGAGGTGGAACTGCCGCGGCCGCACCAGCGCCCGGTATGTCGCGAGCTTCTCCCGCGGGGTGCCGTACCCGTCGACGTGCTGCACCATCGCCAGGCCCGCGCGGGGCTGGACCCGTTCGATGCCGCGGACCATGTCGGCGCGGAACTGGTGCAGCAGGAAGATCTTCTCCGGGAGGGCCTTCGAGGAGGTCAGGTTTGCCAGCCACGCGGAGACCCGGTTGACCTCGTCGGAACCCACCGAGCCGACCCGCTGACCCGGCACGCCGCCCTGGCTCATCCGCCACTCCGGGTCGAGCGCCAGCCCGACCCACGGGTCCTCCAGCGCCCACTGCCAGCGCTTGGCGATCTTCAGGAAGTCGGCCTTGCCGGGCTGCAGGTCGAGCAGCAGCAGAACGCCGTGCCGGTGCGCTGCGTCGATGTAGCGACGGACGTCGTCCCTGTCGATCTCGGTGCTGTAGTCGCCCTCGTCGGTCGGGCCGGCGTGGGCGACGGTGACGATCAGCTCGAAGACCGGCTGCACCGTGCGGCCCCCGACGGCGAACTCCTTCGCAGCCTTTGCCAGCCGCGGCATGACCTTCTCCGGTGAGGACTCCCCGAGGACGCCGAGGGACGCGGTGCCGGCCGTGCCGTAGTACGCGACCAGCACGCGGTTCGGCTCGAAGATCGTCCTCGCACCGCGGGGCAGGCCGCTGGGCCCGGGCGGGGGCACCGTCTCGGTGGGCGCGGCGGGCTTCGGGTCGGGCGCGTCACCGGGGCGCTGCGGAGTGCCGGTCGACGCACGATCCGCTGCGCGCGCGTCGGCACGGTCCTCGGCACCGACGCCGCCGGCGACCAGGAGCAGGGCCACCAGGGCCAGCACGGCCAGGTAGATCTGGATCCAGTCCTCGGGCACGGTCCGCTCGATCAGCGGCGTACGTTCCCCGGGCTTGTCCACGCCCCCATTCGACACCAGCGCCCCAAGGACGGCGAATCGGGCGCACGGATCAGCCGACCGCCAGCTCGGCGAGCTCGGCGAGCACCTGCAGAAGGACGACCTTCGCCGGCGATTGGTTCTCCTCGCGGTGCACGACGCCCGGTCAGCGGGAGGTGTCAGGTCTGAGCAAGTGCGGAAACGCCGGGGCGATGGCGCCTAAATGCCGCTGCCCGCGATCGCCTTCGAGCGGTGTTTCCAGTGCCTTCCATCCACGCGAGTACGTCGAACACCCTCAGCGAAGTGACGTCAGGCGCCATTCCAGCCATGGCGTGCAGTCGCCGGAGGTACTCCGCCAGGGTCTCTCCATTTGCATGATGGCTGTTGAGGGCCCCATGCATCGCATCCCAGTGATCGCTTCGACCCCCAAGTACATACTGCTTGATGACACTGTCGAAGATCGGGATCAGCCTCGGACGCTTCCGCGCCATGAGCTTCGAGACAGTAGTCGGACCGAGACCATGTACGTCAATCAATGCCCGCCACAGGTCCCACGCAGGCCAGAACGCATCTTCAGAAACATCTGGGACGTCGGCGAAGTCGAGGTCGGGCTTGAGATGGTCAAGTAGTGCGCTGAACCTGGCCCGCTGATTGACCAGGATTTCGTGCGCAGCGAGCGGCGGGACATCGACCGAAAGAAAGGTGACCGCGATCAGATCGTCTGAGGTGAAACAGTTGGCATTGGCCGTCCTGCTGGCGTTTGGATCAAATCCGTCGAACAAAGCCCCTGTATAGCCTCGGGCACCCTGGTGCGGTCGGTAGTAGGCGCGGAGAACCTGCACCGCTCGTTCCTCCGCCCCGGGCAACAAACACTCGGGCAGCTTCATGCAATCGGACACTATGCCTCTCTGCCGAACGCTGCCTCGATCTCAGGCATGAGGTCGGGGTCGAACCTGACACAGCCGCGCAATCTTCGCTCGCTTACGGACGGATTCAGACTGAGTTCCAGAACCACCGGCGAGCCGGACTTGAGGTATTCGCGGCCCGGTCGCGGCGGCTTCGACCCGAACTGGACCGAGACCTTGATCTGCGCGACACGTCCGGGAACCGAGAGGGCCTCCAAGGTCTCGGCGAAGAACCTCGATCCGTCGGCTGCGTCGGGAAACGAGATGTAGCTCTCGCGCCCGTCCCCACCGGGCTCCGGAGGCGAGGTGCCCTGGCACGAGTAGCTCGTGCGGAGGCCGAGCTCCCAAAGGGAGCGCAGCAGTGGGGCGATTCCGACGTCGACCTCGATGCCGTCGGGCATGGTGAGCTGTTCGTGTTCAAGGTTGAGCATGCACCGAAACTAGGTCGACCTCCCGACACACACTCGGGCGAGGATTTCGACCCCTCCGGCAGGAAGATGCGCTCGTCAATCCCACCAGATGAGCCATTCTCGACTTCGGGCCATGTCTTTGGCACTGGCCTCGTGGGCCATGTTCTGGATGTGGAACCCGCCTTGAAGAGCGGTGTCTGTGGCGAACGCAAAGATCTCAGCGCTCAATCGCTCAACCTGGACGTCCTCTGTCGGCGGAGCAACGGCCTGGAACGCGGTCCAAGAGGGGTCGAGCATCACGGGGACGACGCCGAAGCGTTCCTCCCACGAGCGAACGACTCCGGCAAAGATTCCCGGGGTCGCATCGTCGTTCGCCACCCCGAAGTCGAGAACGAGACTGGCATCCGCAGGCCGGCGACACGCGACAAGGGTGAGGCGCTCATGACCGACCGGTGCCACCAACCGAGCAAGCGGGTCGTCCGGCAACGCTGCAGCTGCGGCCGGAATCATCTCGGTCTCGGTGATCCCGAAGTCCTCCATCAAACGCCGGTAGGATTCCGGTTCGCCCCGGTCGTCGAATTGTCCATCCCTGTCCGGCAATTCGGCTGCGCCGTAGACGTCGACCGGAAGGGCGTACGGGTCTCGCCAGACCAAGGACCCGTCGTTCCCGCGCGTGTGCTGCCAACGCCGCTCCGGCTCGATCGGCCACGGGTAGTCACAAACGGGCCAGAGGCCAGTCGCCGGAAAGCTCTTCGCGCACCTGAGCCACAACGCCCCGATCTCGGTCGGCGATGCCGGCGCTGACTCCCATGCCAGGAGCTGGCCCGCTTTACCGTGAACGGTGGTTCCTGCGGGAAGGAGGAGGTTGTCCAGGGTCGCGGAGGTCGGTCGCGACGCTGCCCAAAGCGACGGGTGGAGCGCCGCAGGCCGCACGTCTTCCATTTGCGAGGTTGGACGAGCATCGACCGTCGGCAGGAAGTTCATGTCGCGAAGGTAGGGGCCGCCCACGACAGATCACCGCTAGTCGGGCAGGACGATGCTCTCCAGCCGTGGGTCCGGGTTGTAGGCGATCTCCCAGCGGAAGCCGTCGGGGTCGGCGAAGTAGCCGGTGTAGCCGCCCCAGTCGCGCTTCTCGCCCACGCCGACGGGGTCCGCCCCGATCGAGGCGGCCAGGGCGAGGATCTCGTCGACCTCGGCCTCGGTGCGGACGTTGTGCGCGAGTGTGATCGGGGCGAGACCGCTCCCCCGCCGGATCGGACCGACCTCGCCCTCGAAGCCGGACTCGGCCCAGAACGAGAGCACCAGGGCGTCGCCGGCCCTGATCATCAGGACCTCGTCCGGCACGTGCAGCTCGGGCGTCCAGCCCAGGCCGTCGACGTAGAACGCGTAGGTCTTCTCCAGGTCGGCGACGGCCAGGGTCACGAAGCTGAGGCGTTGTTCCATGCCACCACTGTGCCTCGCGCGACCGACAACTGGTCGGGCCTCCCGCCCTCTGTCAGCCGCAGACGGCGCCGTGGGCCGCCGACTGGACGACCTTCGCGTACTTGCCGAGCACCCCGCGGGTGTACTTCGGCGGATTCGGCTCCCAGCCCACCTTCCGCGCCTCCCAGGAGTCGGATCCGTCGGCCGTGGTGACCTCGAGGGTCTTGTTGGCCACGTCGAGGGTGATCGGGTCGCCGTCCCGGATGAACGCGATCGGCCCGCCGTCCACGGCCTCCGGCGCGATGTGGCCGACGCAGAGACCGGTCGTACCGCCCGAGAAGCGGCCGTCGGTGATGAGCAGGACGTCCTTGCCCAGACCGGCACCCTTGATGGCTCCGGTGATCGCCAGCATCTCGCGCATGCCAGGTCCGCCCTTGGGGCCCTCGTAACGGATGACCACGACGTCGTTCGCGACGATCTTGCCCTCGGTTAGCGCGTCCAGAGCGGCCCGCTCGCCGTCGAAGACCCGAGCGGTGCCGGTGAAGGTGGTGTCGTCGAAGCCGGCGCTCTTGACGACCGCGCCCTCGGGAGCCAGGGAGCCCTTGAGGATGGTGATGCCGCCGGTCGCGTGGATCGGCTCGTTGATCTGGCGCAGCACGTCGCCGTCCAGCGGCTTCGGGTTCAGCGCCTCGAGGTTCTCCCGCATCGTCTTGCCGGTCACCGTCAAGGTGTCCCCGTGCATCAGGCCGGCGTCGAGCAGAGCCTTCATCACGACCGGGATGCCACCGATCTTGTCGACGTCGTTCATCACGTACTTGCCGAACGGCTTGAGGTCCCCGAGGTGGGGGACCTTGTCGCCGATCTTGTTGAAGTCGTCGATGGTCAGGTCGACCTCGGCCTCGCGGGCGATGGCCAGCAGGTGCAGGACGGCGTTCGTGGAACCACCGAGTGCCATCACGACGGCGATCGCGTTCTCGAACGCCTCCCTGGTCATGATCTGGCGGGCGGTGATGCCGTTCGCCAGCATGTTGACCACGGCCTCGCCGGAACGGTGCGCGAAGCCGTCGCGTCGACGGTCCACCGCCGGCGGCGCCGCGCTCCCCGGCAGCGACATGCCCAGGGCCTCGGCGACCGACGCCATCGTGTTGGCGGTGTACATGCCGCCGCAGGCACCTTCGCCCGGACAGATCGCCTTCTCGATCCGGTCGACCTCCTCGCGGGTGATCTTGCCGGCCAGGCACGCGCCGACGGCCTCGAAGGCGTCGATGATCGTGACGTCGTGGCCGTCCACGCTGCCGGGCATCGTCGAGCCGGCGTACAGGAACACGCTGGCCAGGTCGAGGCGGGCGGCGGCCATCAGCATGCCGGGCAGCGACTTGTCGCAGCCGGCCAGCAGCACCGAGCCGTCCAGCCGCTCGGCCATCATCACGGTCTCGACCGAGTCCGCGATGACCTCGCGCGAGACCAACGAGAAGTGCATCCCCTCGTGGCCCATCGAGATGCCGTCGGAGACGGAGATCGTGCCGAACTCGAGCGGGTAGCCGCCGGCGGCGTGCACGCCGTTCTTCACGGCCTTGGCCAGCCGGTCCAGCGACAGGTTGCAGGGGGTGATCTCGTTCCAGCTCGACGCGACGCCGATCTGCGGCTTGACCCAGTCGTCGTCCCCCATGCCTACGGCCCGGAGCATCCCTCGCGCGGCGGCCTTCTCGAGGCCGTCGGTGACATCGCGGGAGCGGGGCTTCATGTCGTGGGTCCCGGAGGACAGATCTGTCATGTCTCCATTCTCTACGACAGCCCCAGGGCACTGCACAGGGGTTTCGCCCCTCGGCACCCGCCGGCGCCGGCTCAGACCGTCGCTGCGCGGACCACCATCACGTCCGGGAGGTTCGCGACCAGCTGCTGCCACGTGTCCCCGGCGTCTGCCGAACCCCAGACCGCCCCGTTGCGAGCGCCGAGGTAGAGCCCGGGCACCTCGTGGGTGTCGGCGGTCATGGCGTCCCTCATCACGCCGACGTAGAAGTCGTGCGGCAGTCCGCTGTCCAGGGGTTCCCAGCTGTCACCGGCGTCGCGGGACCGCCAGACGCGGGCACGGGCCTCCGGCGGGTACCGACCGTCACCGGCGCCCAGCGGGAAGACGAAGACCGTGGCCGGCTCGTGCGGGTGGACGACCACCGGGAAACCGAAGTCCGAGGGCAGGGTGTCCCCGATCGACTGCCAGCTGAGCGCGTGGTCCTCGGAGCGGTAGACACCCCCGTGGTTCTGCAGGAACAGGCGCTCCGGGGCGGACGGGTGCCGGGCGATCTTGTGCACGCACTGCCCGAAGTCCGGGTACTGCTGGCCCTCGGGCAGGAACTCGGCACGGATGCCGGCGTTGCGGGCGTGCCAGGAGGCCCCGCCGTCCGCGGTCTGGTAGCAGCCGCCGGTGGAGATGGCGACCGTCACCGACTCCGGGTCGTGCGGGTGCGGCAGGATCGTGTGGAACGCCTGACCCCCGAACCCCTCCCCCCACTCGGTGCGTTCGGGGTGGTCCCACAGGCCGCGCTCGAGCTGGAAGGTGGCTCCGTCGTCGTCCGAGCGGAACACCGCCCCGGGCTCGGTGCCGGCGTACACGACTCCGTCGCGGGTGCCGGGCACGAGCTGCCAGATCCGCTCCACCGAGGCGTCGACGTCCTCGGGGAAGTGCGCTCCCCCGGTGGGCTGCCACGTCGCGCCGAGGTCGTCGGAGACCTGGATCTGGGGTCCTGTCCAGGGGGACGATGCGCCGGCGTAGAGCCGGGTCCGACCGCCGCGGGGGTCGACCATGCAGGAGTACACCTCCATCATGTCGAAGTGCGGACCGGTCCAGGTCCAGCCGGTACGCCGATCGGCGGCGGTGCCGATCCAGAGCCCCTTGCGCGTACCCACCATCAGGATCGTGGTCGTCATGGTCCGAGCATGACCCCCGCAGAGCTGCGCCTCAAGACATCTGTGAGACGTAGTTCACACACTCGTCACACACCCGGAACCGTCCTGTCGCCCACGACTGCCATCGTGGGTGGCTCGAGAGGGAGTTTCTCGAGCACCACCACCGAAGAGGGAGGAATCCGGATGAGCAGCATCTTCGCCACGTCGCCGCTGGGCCTCGTCGCACGTTGGTCGACCAGCAGCCAGGAGCAGGCGCGCCGCAACGCGATGGCCGCGTGCACGGTCCTGACCGCCCGCCGGATCGAACGTGTCGAGGTCGAGGAGTTCGTCGCGGCCCACCTGGCCCGACGTGTCCAGACCGCCACCAAGATCGCCGACCAGAGCACCACCACGACGACCGCCGCGCCCGCGCGGCACGTCAGCTGAAACCCACCTGACCTGAGTTCCCGCAGTCCGCGTGACCGCTCCCGCACCGCGTGAGATCGAGCACGAAAGCCCCCTTACGCAGAGGGCCTGGGGGAAACTCAGCACATGTCCGCCTCAGTCGCGCCCCTGCACCTCGTCCCCGAACCGGACGAGGGGCTCGCGCTGCGCTACTACAAGGTCACCGCCAAGGACGGAACCGAGCTGGTGGCCTGGACGAACGACGTCGCCGGACCGACGGTCCTGCTGTGCAACGGGCTGGGAACCAATCCGTACGCGTGGCCGGCTCTGCTCGACCCGCAGTGCGGGGTCCGGGTGATCTCCTGGAACCACCGCGGCACGGGCGGTTCCGAGCGTCCCTCGGACCGCGACCACGTCGGCATCGACGCGTTCGTCGAGGACGCGGCCTCGGTGCTCGACGCGTCCGGCGTGAAGTCCTGCACGGTCATGGGCTGGTCGATGGGCGTGAACACCGCCTTCGAGCTCGCCACCCTGCATCCCGACCGGGTCGACGGCCTGTTCGCCGTCGCCGGCGTGCCGGGGGGCACCTTCTCCTCCATGCTCGCGCCGCTCGGCGTACCGCGCTGGGCGCGAGCGGCGCTCACCGTCAACGCCGCCCGCCTGATGCGGCTCACCGGTCCGCTGACGAGCCAGTTCTTCCGCCGCGCTCCGGTCGGCCCGAAGGTCGTCACCTTCCTCAGCCACACCGGGTTCATGCTCCCGGTGGCCGACCCCGAACTCACCGCCGAGACCGTCCGGGAGATGTTCCAGACCCCGGTCGAGTGGTACATGCACCTCGCCGTCCAGACCTCGAAGCACCTGCGGATCTCGCTGCGGAACATCGACGTGCCGACGTCGTTCGTCGCCGGACGCTGGGACGTCCTCGCCTCCTCCGAGGACATGCGCACGGCGGCCGAGCGGATCGACGGCGCGGAGTACACCGAGCTCAACGCGTCGCACTTCGTCGCGATGGAGAAACCCGACGAGGTGCACGAGCTGTTGCTGAGCCTGCTCGACCGGGTCCCCGACCGCGGGACGCTCTTCTGAGCCGTTCGACGCCCCGCGGGTGGTTTCGGCGGCAGGTACTTTCGAGGAATGGCGCCCAGACTCCGCACCAGCCTTGCTCTCACTCCCCTGCTGCTGGCACTCGTCGCCTGCGGCGCCGATCCCGACGAGGACTCCCCCACTCCTGCGCCCGGGTCGTACGCGACCGACCCGACCCCGACCGCGACCGAGTCGGGGACGACGCTCGCCCCCGTCCGCGCGCCGAAGGTCCTCGGCACCGTGGCGACAGGCCTCGAGGCTCCTTGGGGCATCGGCTTCCTCCCGGACGGGTCCGCCCTGGTGACCGAGCGGGACAACGGCAGGGTGCTGCAGGTCAGCGGTGAGTCGGTCACCGAGGTCGGCACCGTCGACGAGACCCGGGCCGAGGGCGAGGCCGGGCTCCTCGGGCTGGCGGTCTCCCCGGATTTCGAGGAGGACCGGACCGTCTTTCTCTACACGACCACCGACCGCGACAACCGCGTGCTGCGAGCACGCTTCGAGGACGGCCGGCTCGGGTCGACGAAGGCGATCCTGACCGGGATCCCGAACGGCTACATCCACGACGGCGGCCGCCTCGCCTTCGGACCGGACGGTTTCCTCTACGTCTCGACCGGCGAGAGGGGCGAACCCACGCTCGCCCAGGACCCGGACTCGTTGGGCGGCAAGATCCTGCGGATCACCACCGAGGGCAAGGCCGCTCCGGGAAACCCCGACCCGTCCTCGCCGATCTGGACCCTGGGACACCGCAACGTCCAGGGGCTCGCCTTCGACGACGCCGGACGCCTCTGGGCCTCGGAGTTCGGCCAGGACACCTGGGACGAGCTGAACCTGATCACGGCGGGCGAGAACTACGGCTGGCCCCGCGTCGAGGGCAAGGGCAGCAACAGCCGCTACCGCAACCCGCAGCAGCAGTGGCGCACCGACGACGCGTCGCCCTCAGGCCTCGCGTTCCTCGACGGCCACCTCTGGATGGCCTCGCTCAAGGGCGAACGGTTGTGGCGGGTGACGGTGGACGGCGCGAAGGCCGTGAACCCGAAGGGCTTCTTCGTCGGCACGTACGGCCGGATGCGTACGGCGGTCGCCGCCCCCGACGGACGCCTGTGGGTCACCACGTCCAACCGGGACGGACGCGGTGACCCACAGGAGGGCGACGACCAGATCCTGCTGGTCGACCCTGGTACTTCCTAGCTGCCGGTTACTTCTTGACCACCTTGACGGTCGTCGAGCCGGTGCGGTCGGGGAACTGGCCGACGGCCCTGATGGTCTTCTTGCCGACCTTCTTGCTCGGCTTCAGCTTGGCGGCGAACCGACCCTGAGCCGTGGCGACGCCCGAGACCTTGTCGCCCTTGACCGAGACGGTCACCTTCTCGCCCGGCGCGAGGCCGTAGACGATGACCGTGACCGACTTGCCGCTCGTCACCTTGCTCTTCTTCTTGAGGAGGGTGAACCTCGCGGGACCGAGCACCTTGGTGACGACGGTGTCGGTGTTGCCGTCCTTGTCGACCACCGTGACCGTGCGGTTCGCCGTGCTGCTCGGCAGCGGCAGCGCGATGGAGGCAGAGCCCGACGCGTTGGCGACACCGGCCTTGAAGTTGTTCGCCACGGTCGTGCAGAGCTTGGCACCGGCGGCCGCACCGGAGACCTGGTAGGTGGCCGGCGAGCCACCGCGCTGGTAGCCGTTCGGGCCGGTGAGGTTCAGCGTGACCGCCGGACCTGCCTGCACCAGCGAGAGGCCGTAGAGGACCTGGCTCGTCGAACGCTGCCAGGTGCCCACGGCGGTGAGCGGGACGCCCTCGTTGCGGCCGTCGGTCAGCGTGTCCTCGTCGAGCGCGACGGCACCGACGAACTTCTTCAACCCGGTGCACGCGTCGGTGTCGTTGGCCTGGAAGTCGCGCAGCCACTGGGCCGCCTCGGCGGTGTCAGCCGTCTCGCCGAGCGCCTGCGCGGCGAGGCCGGTGTTGTTGGCGTTGCCGGTGCCGGTGCCCCAGGAACCGTTCGCGTTCTGCTGGGTCACGAGCCACGCGCGGGCGCTCGCCAGCGCAGCCGTCACGTTGACGCCCGGCTCGCTCGCGATCGCCTGCAGGTTGATCACCGCCGTGGCCGTGGCACCGATCCGGTCGCCGTACGTCGCGGTGTCGCCGGCGCCGCACTCCTGGTTGGGGTCGTCGGAGGCGTCGAACTTCTCCCGGAAGCCGCCGTCGGCGCACTGCTGGTCGAGCAGGAAGTCCAGCACGGCCGCCTTGTCGTCGGAGTCCGCGAGGACCAGTGCCCGGGCAGCGAAGGACTGCCCGAAGACGTTGGCGTTGTCTCCCGGGACGGGGTTGAAGTCCGGCGGCGGGTACACGAAGTCGTTGATGTTGCGGATGCGTCCCGTCAGGGGTGCGCCCTGGTACAGGTTGTCCTCGATGTCGGCCTGCACCTTGTCCCGGTAGACGCTCGGGTCCGACCCGGCGACCTGGGAGAGGACGAGCGCCTTGGCCATCGAGCCGGTGAGCTCGGTCGGCGAGGAGGGGTTGCCGAACCCGGAGTCGTAGTCGGTGACCCAGCTGTAGTAGTGCTCGCGCACGGCCTTCCCGATCGCCTTGACCGTCTCGGGCTCCTTGCCGAGGGCCTTGAGCGACAGCGCGACGTCGGCGGAGAGGCCGTAGTCCTCGATCCCGCCGAAGGCCGGGTTGAGCATGATGTCGTCGACGAGCTGGTTCTTCAGGTAGGAGATGGCCTGGTCCAGCGGACGCGGGTCCGCAGCCGCCTGGGCCGGGGGCGCCGCCAGGGTGAGCCCGGTGGCGGTGAGCGCCGAGGCCGCGACGAGCGCGCCCAGACGTCGGGAGACGAGAGACATGGTTTCCTTCCCGCTGCATGAACGGGAGGCAGTCAGCCGCCCGCTGCTTTCCACGACAGCGTTGGTGCGAGGACGTCGCGTGGCGGGCGTTCCGACTCGTCGCGCACCTGCGTGCGCGACCTACGGCTGCGGGTCAGTGCCGGACTCGGACCGGCTTTCCCCACCACGGACGTGAGATGGAATTGTGAGGTGTCCTCAGCAGAGGACGCCTGAGCCTAACCCAGGGCCTAACCCAGCTTCTCGAGGATCAGCTCGCGAACGCGCCCGGCGTCGGCCTGCCCGCCCATGTCCTTCATCACCGCACCGATCAGCGCACCGGCAGCGGCGTGCTTGCCGTCGCGGATCTTGTCCGCGACGTCCGGGTTGGCGGCGATCGCACGGTCGACGGCCTCGCCCAGGGCGCCGTCGTCGGAGACCACGGCCAGGCCGCGGGCAGCGACGACCGCGTCCGGCTCCCCCTCGCCGGCGAGGACGCCGTCGAAGACCTGCCGGGCCAGCTTGTCGTTGATCGTGCCGGCGTCGACGAGCGCCTGGATCGCCGCCACCTGCGCGGGCGTGATGGGCAGCGCGGCCAGCTCGACGCCGTCCTCGTTGGCCCGTCGGGTCAGCTCGGCGACCCACCACTTGCGGGCTGCCTGCGGGGACGCACCGGCGGCGACGGTCTCCTCGATCAGGCCGACCGCCTCTGCCGCGACAACGTCGCGCATCTCCAGGTCGGTGTAGCCCCACTCGGCCTGCAACCGGGCGCGCTTGTCGCGCAGCGGCTCGGGCAGGGCCGCCTTGAGCTCGGCCACCCACTCCCGGCTCGGGGCGACCGGGACCAGGTCCGGTTCCGGGAAGTAGCGGTAATCGTCGGCGTCGGACTTCTCGCGGCCCGAGGTGGTCTCCCCGGTGTCTTCGTGGAAGTGCCGGGTCTCCTGGAGGATCGACTCCCCCGCGCTCAGCAGGGCCGCCTGGCGGGAGACCTCGAAGCGGGCCGCACGCTCGACCGAACGCAACGAGTTCACGTTCTTGGTCTCGGTCCGGGTGCCGAGCGTGCCCGACCCCTTCGGGGACAGCGAGAGGTTCACGTCGCAGCGCATCGACCCCTGCTCCATCCGGACGTCGGAGACGTCCAGGCCGAGCAGCAGGTCGCGCAGCGTCGCGACGTACGCGCGAGCCACCGCGGGCGCCTTTGCGCCGGCGCCCAGGATCGGGCGGGTAACGATCTCGATGAGCGGGATTCCCGCACGGTTGTAGTCGACCAGCGAGTAGTCGGCACCGTGGATGCGACCCGTGGCACCGCCGACGTGCAGCGACTTGCCGGTGTCCTCCTCCATGTGCGCGCGCTCGATCTCGACCCGGAAGACCTCGGGCCCGTCGGCTCCGTCGACCTCGACGTCGAGGTAGCCGTCGAAGGCGATCGGCTCGTCGTACTGGGAGGTCTGGAAGTTCTTCGGCATGTCCGGGTAGAAGTAGTTCTTCCGGGCCATCCGGCACCACTCGGCGATCTCGCAGTTCAGCGCGAGACCGATGCGGATCGCCGACTCGACGGCCTTGCCGTTGATGACCGGGAGCGAGCCCGGCAGGCCGAGACAGGTCGGGCAGGTCTGGGTGTTCGGCTCGGCACCGAATTCGACCGAGCAACCGCAGAACATCTTGGTGCGGGTGCTCAGCTCGACGTGGACCTCCAGGCCCATCGCGGGATCGAACGCTGCGATCGCGTCGTCGTAGGACATCAGCTCGGTCATCGGGCCACCTCGGGTGCCTGCGCGAGGAGCGGTCCGCCCCAGCTCTTCTCCAACAGTGCTTCGAGCGCGGCGCCGACCCGGTACAGCCGGTCGTCGGCCAGCGCGGGGGCCAGGATCTGGAACCCCACCGGGAGGCCGTCCTCGGGTGCCAGCCCGGCGGGCAGCGACAGGCCGGGGACGCCGGCCAGGTTCGCCGGGATCGTGGCGATGTCGTTGAGGTACATCGCCAACGGGTCGTCCAGCTTCTCGCCGATCTTGAAGGCTGTCGTCGGCGCCGTCGGGCTGACCAGCACGTCGGCCTTCTCGAAAGCGGAGTCGAAGTCGCGGCTGATCAGCGTGCGCACCTTCTGCGCCTGGCCGTAGTAGGCGTCGTAGTAGCCGCTGGACAGCGCGTAGGTGCCCAGGATGATGCGGCGCTTCACCTCGTCACCGAAGCCGGCGTCCCGGGAGGCGCGCATCACGTCCTCCGCACTCGGGTCGCCCTCGGGGACCACCCGGAGTCCGTAGCGCATCGCGTCGAAACGGGCCAGGTTCGAGGAGGCCTCGCTCGGCATGATCAGGTAGTACGCCGCGAGCGCGTGCACGAAGCTCGGGCAGGACACCTCGACGACCTCGGCGCCGGCGCCGACGAGCAGCGCGACCGCCTCGTCGAAGCGCTGCTGGACGCCGGGCTGGTAACCCTCGCCGCCCAGCTCGGTGATGACCCCGACGCGGACGCCGGCCAGGTCACCGGCGGCACCCGTGCGGGCGGCCTCGGCGAACGCCGCGAGGGGCTGGTCGATGCTTGTCGAGTCCTTCGGGTCGTGCCCGCCGATCACCTCGTGAAGCAGGGCGGAGTCCAAGACGGTCCGGGTGACCGGGCCTACCTGGTCGAGCGAGTTCGCCATCGCGACGAGGCCGTAGCGGGAGATGCCGCCGTACGTCGGCTTCAACCCGACCGTGCCGGTGACGGCGCCGGGCTGGCGGATCGAGCCGCCCGTGTCGGTGCCGATCGCCAGGGGCGCCTCGAAGGCGGCCACGGCGGCCGCCGAACCACCGCCGGAACCGCCGGGGATCCGGTCGGTGTCCCACGGGTTCCGGGTCGGACCGTACGCCGAGTGCTCGGTGGAGGAACCCATCGCGAACTCGTCCATGTTGGTCTTGCCCAGGATGGGAAGACCGGCTTCCTTGAGCTTCGCGACCACGGTCGCGTCGTACGGCGGGATCCAGCCCTCGAGGATCTTGGAGCCGCAGGTGGTCGGCAGGCCCTCGGTGGCCAGCACGTCCTTGACCGCGATCGGGACGCCGTCCAGCGGTGAGGCGAGCTCGCCGGCGGCGCGACGGGCGTCAGAGGCAGCCGCTTGCGCGAGTGCGCCCTCGGCGTCGACGTGCAGGAAGGCGTGGACGGTCGTGTCGACCGCGGCGATCCGGTCCAGGCACAGCTGGGTCAGCTCGACACTGGTGGTCTCGCCCGCGGCGAGGGCGTCGGCCAGCTCGGCCGCGCTCCTCGTCAAGAGGCTCACTGCTCGTCCCCCAGGATCCGCGGGACGGAGAAGCGCTGCTGCTCACTCGCCGGGGCGCCCGACAGCGCCTGCTCGGCGGTCAGGCTCGGGACGATCACGTCGTCACGGAACACGTTGGTCAGCGGGATCGCGTGCGAGGTCGGCGGGATGTCCGCAGCAGCGACCTCGGCGATCGAGGCGATGCTCTCCAGGATCACGGAGAGCTGGGGGGCGATGTGGTCGAGCTCGGCGTCGTCGAGGTCGATCCGGGCGAGATCGGCCAGGTGCCGGACCTCGTCACGGGTGATCTCGACTCGGCTCGATCCAGGGATTTCAGGCATGCCGACAATCCTAGTGGCCGGGGATGCAGCCCTATCACCGCATCTCGGCAGGCTCGATGACCGGAACCGACCGCAGGCCCCTCACCGCATCTCGGCAGGCTCGATGACCGGAACTGGGCTCAGCCCCTGACCAGCCCGTCGTCGATCATCTGCTGGAAGTGCTCGACCACCGAGTCCGCGGCCGGCCGGAAGTCGATCCCCAGCTCGGCGACCGTGCGGGAGTTGTCGAAGCGCAGCGGGTAGCCGACGTTGAGGTCGACGTACTTGCGGGTCAGTCCCGCGACGGGCGCGGCCAGCCGGATCAGTGCCTTCGGTGCCTCGAACAGCGGGAAGGACGGCCGGTAGCCGAAGTTCTCCCGCAGCACCTGCCCGATGCCGAGCATGCTCATCGTCTCGGAGTTGGTGATGTAGCGGCCGTGCGCGGACGGGGTGAACCCGGCGGCGATGTGCGCCCGGGCGACGTCGCGGACGTCGACCACGCCGAGCTGCAGCGCCGGTGCACCCGTGGCGAGCGAGAAGTCGGTGAAGTGGTTCATGGTGGCCATCGAGCCCGACTTGCTGACCTTGGTGAGCGCGGGGCCGAGCACCAGACCGGGGTGGATGGTCACCAGGTCCCAGCGGTCCTGCGCACCGGCGTACTCCCAGGCGTCGCGCTCGGCGACGGTCTTGGAGTAGGAGTACTCCTGGTGGGTGGCCGTGCTGGTGGTGTTCCAGTCGTCCTCGGTGAACTGGTCCTTGCCGCGCATGTCGGCGCTGTCGCCGTAGATCGCGACGACGCTGCTGGTGAGCACCACCCGCTTGACCGTGTCGAGCTCGTTGACGCTGTCGAGCACGTTCCGGGTGCCGTCGACGGCGGGACGGATCAGCTGCTTCTCCGGGTCGCGGACCTTGCCGAGCAGGAACGGCGAGGCGGTGTGGATGACGAGCTCGCAGCCGGTCATCGCCCCGGTGTAGCTGCCGGGTTCCAGCAGCTCCGCCCGGTGCAGGGTGAGCCTGCCGGGGTGCGCCTCGGACAGCGCGTGCAGGTGCTCGAGTCCCTTCGGCTTCTTCGGGTCGCGCACGGTCGCCCGGACGGTGTAGCCGTCCTCCAGCAGGTACCGGACGACCCAGCTCGCGACGTACCCGCTGCCGCCGGTGACCAGGACGGGCTTGGTCGGATCGATCGTGGTGCTCTTCGCGCTCATGCGCCGAGGTTAGAGGTCCGGAGAACTCCGCCGACACCGTCCCGAGGGGTGACTACGCTCACGCCATGGAGACTTCCGGGGAGCCGAGCCTGATCGCCGAGGAGCGGGTCCAGCTCGAGGAGTTCCTCGACAGCACGCGCGCCGAGCTGGTCGAGGCGGTCCGCGGGCTCACCGAGGAGCAGGCCCGGCGTCGCCTGGTGCCCTCGCTGACCACGCCGCTGGGGCTCCTCAAGCACGCTGCCTTCGCCGAACGGGTGTGGTTCCACGTTGCGCTGGCGGGCAGAACCCGCGCCGAGCTCGGGATGCCGGAGCAGGTCGACCCGACCTTCTCCTTCACCGACGAGGACACGGTGGAGTCGACGATCACCGAGTACGAGCAGGTTTGCGCCGAGGCCCGCGAGATCGCCGCCGGCTTCTCCTTGGACGACCTGGCCCGGCACAACAGGCGAGGCCCGCTGTCGCTGCGTTGGATCTACCTGCACATGATCGAGGAGCTGGCCCGGCATGCCGGCCACGCGGACATCCTGCGCGAGCAGATCCTCGGCGGAGAAAGTCGCTAGACCCGTGCAAACCGGATCTTCTGCCCACGGCATCTGTACTGGGATCGAGCTGCGCATCGGCGAGGGAGCGATCAAGGTCGGCGGCAAGCCGTACGAGAGCTAACCGGCCTCAGAGCGCCGACGGCCCGCCCTCGAGCAGCTTCTTGAAGCCGTCCTCGTCGAGCACCGGCACCCCGAGCTCCTCGGCCTTGTCGGCCTTGGAGCCGGCGTTCTCCCCGACCACGACGTAGTCGGTCTTCTTGGACACCGAGCCTGAGGCCTTGCCCCCGCGGGCCAGGATCGCCTCCTTGGAGGAGTCCCGGCTGAAGTCGACCAGGGAGCCGGTGACGACCAGGGTCAGCCCGGCGAGGGTCTGCTCCCCCAGCTCGGCCTTCTCGTCCTCCATCCGCACGCCGGCCGCTGCCCACTTCTCGACGATCTCGCGGTGCCAGCCCGACTCGTCCCCGTCGAACCACTGCCGGACCGCCTCGGCGATCGTCGGGCCGACCCCCTCGGCAGCGGCGAGCGCGCTCTCGCTCGCCTCCTGGATGGCCGGGAGCGAACCGAACTCGGTGGCCAACGCTCGGGCGGCCGACGGTCCGACGTGCCGGATCGAGAGCGCGACCAGCACCCGCCACAGCGGCTGCTCCTTGGCCTTCGCCAAGTTGCCGACCAGCTTGGCGCCGTTCGCCGAGAGCTGCGGGCCCTGCTCGTCCTTCTTCGCGGCGCGGGTGAAGACGGGTACCTGGACCAGTCGCTCGGCGTCGAGGTCGAACACGTCACCCTCGTTGGTGATCACCCCGGACTCGAGCAGCGCGACGGCGGCCTCGTAGCCGAGTCCCTCGATGTCGAAGGCACCGCGTCCGGCGACGTGGAAGACCCGCTCGGTCACCTGGGCAGGACACTTCTCGTGGTTGGGGCAACGGCGGTCCTTGTCGCCCTCCTTCTGCTCGACCAGCGTGGTGCCGCACGACGGACACTCGGTGGGCATGACCCACTCCGGGAGACCTTCGGGCCGCAGGGCGAGCACCGGCCCCAGGATCTCCGGGATGACGTCGCCGGCTTTGCGCAGGATCACCGTGTCCCCGGGGCGGACGTCCTTGCGCTTGACCTCGTAGCCGTTGTGCAAGGTCGCGTTCTCGACGGTGGACCCGGCCACCTTGACCGGCTCCATCACGCCGTACGGGGTGACCCGGCCGGTGCGGCCGGTGTTCACCTCGATCGAGATCAGCTTGGTGTTGACCTCCTCGGGCGGGTACTTGAACGCGATCGCCCAGCGAGGGGCGCGCGAGGTCGACCCGAGGCGACGTTGCAGGGCGACGTCGTCGACCTTCACCACCACTCCGTCGATCTCGTAGGGAACGATGGTGTGCCGGTGCTCACCGGCGTTCTCGATGAAGGCCTTCACCTCGGCCAGCGAACCGACGACCCGGACCTGGTCGGAGACCGGCAGGCCCCACGCCGCCAACGCCTCGTAGGCGTGCGACTGGGCCTGCGGCTCGAAGCCCTCGCGGGCGCCGATGCCGTGGCAGACCATGCCGAGGTCACGGGTCGCGGTGACCCGGGGATCCTTCTGGCGCAGCGAGCCGGCCGCGGAGTTGCGCGGGTTGGCGAAGAGCGGCTTGCCGGCCTCGGCGAGGCTCGCGTTGAGCCGCTCGAATGCCTCCGCGGAGAGGAACACCTCGCCGCGGACCTCGACCAGCGCGGGCACCGGGAACTTCTCCGTGGCGGTCAGCGTGTGCGGGATCGGGGCGATCGTCTTCACGTTGGGCGTGACGTCCTCGCCGGTGCGACCGTCACCCCGGGTCAGGGCGCGCACGAGCCTGCCGTTCTCGTACAGCAGGTTGATCGCCAGCCCGTCGACCTTGAGCTCGCAGAGGTACTCGGCGCCCTCGATGCCGTCGCGGGTCAGGCGGGCCTCCCAGGCCTCCAGCTCGTCGTAGGAGAACGCGTTGTCGAGGCTCTCCATCCGCACCAGGTGGTCCACCGCGATGAACTGCGTCGAGACCGCGCCCCCGACCTTCTGGGTCGGCGAGTCCGGCGTGCGCAGGTCCGGGACGAGCTCCTCGATCTCCTCCAGACGCCGCATCCGCCGGTCGAAGTCGGCATCGTCCAGCGTCGGGTCGTCGAGCACGTAGTAGCGGAACCTGGCCTCGTCGACCTGCTCGGCGAGCTCGGCGTGCTCGGTGCGGAGTTCTGACTCGTTCACGGACTCCATCTTGCCGTGTCCCTCCGACATTCCGGCACCGCCCAATCCGTGTCCGCCGGTGCTCCGAATCACCGCTCGAGGACAACCCTCACCGCCGACTTGCGAGGATGGCTGCATGCACGACCGCCTGACCCTGAGCGACGTTCCCAAGGACGCCCGTGGCATCGTCCTGATGCTGCACGGGGGCGCCGAGTACAGCCAGCGTCCCGTCGACCACCGCAGCCTCGCGCTGCGGCGTACGCGGGCGATGTTCCGGTCGCTCACCGAACCGCTCAACGACGCCGGGTACGCCGTCGGCCTGCTGCGGTTCGTGGTGAAGGGGTGGAACGCGGAGCCGGGCGGGGTCCCGAGCCCGGTCCGTGACGCCCGCCTGGCGCTGCGCGACCTGCACACCGAGCACCCCGACCTCCCGGTGCTCCTGCTCGGGCACTCGATGGGCGCACGGACGTCGGTGGCTGTGGCGGACGAACCCGGAGTCGTCGGTGTGGTCGGCCTCGCGCCGTGGTTCCCCGCGGACGAACCGATCACCGCGCTGACCGGGAAGCACCTCGTGACCGTCCACGGCAGCCGGGACCGGATCACCAGCCCGAAGGCCTCGCGGATCTTCACCGAGCGGGCAGCCTCGGTGGCTGCTTCGGTGAACTACCTGGCGCTCCCGGGCCGCGGGCACTACATGCTCTCCGGCGCCGGGGACTGGAACAGGATCGCGCTGACCGAGTCGCTGGCGGTCCTGGAGAACGCGACGTGCGCGGCATCACGTCGCGGAGACGAAACCGCCTGAGGCTCCGGTGCGTTCCACCAGGGAGAAGCATTCCCTGAAGAAAGCGCCGCATGTCTGCACCGAAGGACCGTCCCTCCACCAGTTCCGGGGTCTCCGTGACCCAGATCGCCGCCAGCGCCCTGGCCGCCTCCTCGGCTGCGTTCGCAGCGTCCTGGTTGGGCGTCGCCGGCACGATCATCGGTGCTGCCGTGGCGAGCGTGATCGCGACCGTGGGAAGTGCGATGTACACGGCGTCGCTGCGACGCAGCGCCGAGGCGGTCCGGCTGAGCACCGCCCGGTTGGTCCGCGCCAGCGGCGCGGAGTACGGCGCCGCGGTGGCCCAGGACCCCGCCGCGGCCGCTGAGCTCGCGGAGATCGAGGAGACCGATGTGCTCGCTGCTGTCGACCAGGCCGACACCCGGGAGCTGCTCGCCATCGCTCCGGAACCGGAGCGGCTCACCTCCGCGAGGCCGGCATGGCGTCGTACGGCGCTGGCTGCGGCCGCCGTTCTCGGCATCACCCTGGGCACCCTGACCGGGGTCGAGACGATCCTGGGCAAGCCGCTGTCGAGCGTGCTCGGCGGATCCGACTCCACCGGCACCACGATCGGTGCCACGGTCGGCGACCACGGCTCCTCGGACTCCCCTGCGCCGTCCCGGGAGGTCGACAGGCCCACGCCCGCGCCGAGCCAGACGCCGACCGAGTCGTCCACCACGGGCCCGTCCGACGAGCCGTCGGAGGACCCCACCGACGGGCCGACGGCAGAACCGACCACGGAGCCGACCACCGGGCCGAGCGCGGACCCGACGGGAACCCCGACCGCAGACCCGACTGCTACGACGGGGCCGACCCCGACAAGGTGAGCTCGGCGCCTGCCGCACGACGTCCCGGCATGCTCGGCGACCGGGACCGAGACAGGGGCCGGGTCAGCGGCGCTTGTAGGCGTGCACGGCGGAGAACGGACCGGCGACCAGGTCGTCGTACGGGCGCACCCGGACCTTGTACTTCTTGCCCTTCGCGGCGGTGAAACTCTTCCACGCCTTCGTCGAGGAGACCTGCACGGTCTGCCACTTCTTGCCCGGGGCCTTGTACTGGACCTCGTAGTAGTCGGCGTTGGTGACGGGGGCCCAGCTGACGTGGTAGCGCTTGCCGACCTTCACCACCTTGAGCTTCGGCGCCGCCATCTTGTCAGCCAGCGGCGTCCGCTCGACCCGGGTCGACGCCTCTCCCACGACGGATGCAGCGACGGCAGCGACGCGGAACACGTACTTCTGGCCGGCGACCAGTCCTGAGACCGTCGCCGTCGTCACGGTGCCGTCGCTGATCGCGAGGTACTTGACCGAGGTGGACGTGCCGCGCTGCGTCTCGACGAAGTACCCGGCGGCGCCGAGCACACCGGTCCAGGTCAGCGTCACCCGGTGCGGCCCCGCGACCGCGGTGACGCCGGTGACCTTGTCGAGCACGTCGACCGGCGCGGTCGGAGCTGCTGACGCCGTTCCCGCAGGCGTGCCCACGAGGACTGCAGCAAGGACGACGACGGGAAGGAGGAGCGCGCGCGTGCGCCGGCCCGAGAGGAGGAATTGCACCTGCTCACTCTCTCATCTCCGAGGCCGGCATTGGACCGAAAAGCACCACGGCCTCCCGGGTGAGCCGGGAGGCCGTGGTGTGTCTGACTAGCCGATCAGTACTGGTAACCCTGGTCGGTGTCGCCGATGGTGTCGGCGTCCCCTGCGTAGGTCACGTTGTACGTCCCGTGGATGTCCAGCAGCGACTCGTTCCCGAGGTCGAGACCGAGGTCGATGCTGATCACCTGGGTGTCGCACTCGGCGATGCCCTGGGCGTTGGTCAGTGCGTCACAGAGGTGACGCCCCGGCCGTGCCGCACCCGGAGGAGCGTCGAAGCTGATGCTCCGACCCGCCAGCGGGTTGCCGTACCGGTCGACCAGCTTGGCCCGGATCCAGCCCTGCCGCAGCGGGACGTCACCCGGACGGTTGACGTCACCGGCCAGGACCTTGGTCGGTGCCTTGGTGATCACCTGGTTCAGCGCCGCCGAGGTGCTGGCCCCGTGCGACACGTCACCGCTGTAGGTGGCCTTGATCGCGTGGGAACCCGCGTGCAGGTCGGCGACAGCGAGGACGGCCTGTCCACCGTCGCCCACCGGAGCCGTGCCCAGGACGGTCGAACCCTCCTTGAAGGTGACCGTGCCGGTCGGAGTGCCGGCCGAGGTGTTGACGGTCGCCGTGAGGTTCACGACGTCGCCGTAGACGGCCGGGTTGTTGGCCGACGTGATACCGGTGACGGTCGGGATCTGTCCAACGACCTGGGTGGTGGACCCGGTCTGGCCGTTGAAGTTGAAGTTGCCGACGTACTTGGCCGTCAGCGCGTGGGTACCCGCGCTCAGGCCAGCCGTCGTGAACGTCGCCACGGAGGTGTTCGCAGCGGACTGCTGCACGAGGCTGGTCGCTCCGACGAGCTCGTCACCCTCCCAGATCTGCACGACGCCGGTCGGCTTGCCGGTGGCCGGCGCCACGGACTTGACCGTCGTGGTGACGGTCACCGTGTCGCCGTATGCCGACGGGCTCGGGCCGGAGACCACCGTCAGGGACGTGTTGCCCTTGGTGATGTTCTGACCGGTGCCCTGCGCCAGCACGCCGGAGCTGCCGACGAAGTTGGCGTCACCCTGGTAGTTGGTGGTGATCGTGTACGTGCCCGGCGTCAGCGACGCGAAGTTCGGGCTCGTCACGACACCGTCCACCAGCGGGTAGGACCCACCGAGGTTGGCACCGTTCACAAAGAACCGGACCGTACCCGTCGGGACGCCGGCACCCGGCGCGACCGGGCTCACCGTGGCGGTGAACTGGACGCCCTCACCGTTGGCAGCCGGGTTCTGCGAGGACGTGATCGACGTCGTCGTCTGAGCCCGGGTGACCGTCTGCGCGGTGTTCCCGACGCTTCCGTTGAAGGAGTCGTCACCGCTGTAGGTCGCCGTGATCGCGTGCGAGCCGACGCTCAGGTTCGACACGGTGATCGAGGCCTGCTCACCGGTCGATGCGCTGACCGGCTCGGACCCGATCGTGGTCGCGCCGTCCTTGAACACGATCGTTCCGGACGGAGCACCCGCACCCGGCGCGAGCACCGAGACGTTGGCGGTGAAGGTGATCGGCTGACCGAACACGGCCGGCTGCGCGGAGCTGGTCACGACGGTCTTCGTCGCAGCCTTGTTGACGTCGTGGTTGACCACGGCGGACGCGCTGGTGAAGAAGTTCAGGTCCGTCGAGGAGTACACGGCCTTGAAGGTGTGCGCGCCCACGGCCAGGCTGCTGGTCGTGAAGTCCGCTTCACCACCCGAGGTCGCGACGAAGGCAGCCGGAGCGGCGGCGCCGTCCACGTAGAAGGCGATGAAACCTTCCGGGTTGCCCGTGGCCGGAGCGTTCGGGGTGACCTCCGCGTGCAGCGTGACCGCCTGCCCGAAGACCGACGGGCTCGGGCTGGCCGAGAGCGAGGTCGTCGTCAGGGCGGGGTTGATCGCCTGGTTCAGCGAGTCCGTCTGACCGGAGAAGTTGTCGTCACCCACGTAGTTGGCCGTGATCACGTGCGGCGAGAAGTCGCTCGTGACCTGCAGGTTGGCGACCGGCGAAACGGCCTGCCCACCGACCAGGTTGACGGGCGAACCGAGGTTCACCCCGTCGATCGCGAACTGCACCGCACCAGTCGGGTTACCTGCGCCCGGAGCCACCGGAGCGACGACCGCGGTGTAGGTGATCGGCTGGCCCGAGAACGCCGGGTTCGCCGACGACGTCAGGTCCAGGGTGGTGTCGGCCTTGCCGACGCCGTGTGTCAGTGTGGCCGAGCTGCTCGCTGCGAAGTCGGCGTTGCCGTTGTAGACCGCGTACACGTCGTGGTTCGCGACGGTCAGGTTGCTGATCGTCACCTGCGCGTTGTCGCCGGCGCCCAGCGGCACCGCGGTACCGAACGGGTCGTTGTCGACGTAGAACTGCACGCCGCCGGCCAGGGTGCCGACGCCCGGGGACACGATGTCCACGTGGGCCTTGAAGGTCACGGCCTGACCACTCACGGTCGAGCCCGACGGCGTGTCGGTGATCGTGGTGGTGGTCTCGGCCTTGTTCACGACCTGGGTCTTGGTAGCGGCCGAGCTGCCGAGGTGGTCGCTACTGCCGCTGTAGACCGCACCGATGGTGTGGTTGCCGGTGCTCAGGCTCGAGGTCGAGACCGAGTTGGCGGTGCCGCCCGACAGCGCCACCGGGGCACCAAAGTTGTTCCCGTCGACGGTGAACTGGACGGTCCCGGTCGGCGCAGTGGCCAGACCGTTGGTGCTCGCCACCGTGGCGCTGAAGCTGGTCGACTGACCATGCACGACCGTCGCCGGCTGGGCCAGCGTCGTCGAGGTCGAGTTCTTCGTGACGTCGAACTGACGCGAGGTCGAGCTGCCCTTCAGGAACGACGTCGCGGCGAAGGACGCCGAGATGGTCGTCGTCCGCGGGGCACCGTTGAGCGGCAGGTTCGCGGTCGCGACACCAGAGGCGTTCGTGGTCGCGTTGACCGAGGTACCACCGCCGAGCGCGAAGGTGACCGTGGCGCCGGCGACCGCCGGGTTGGCCGCGTTCGGGTCGGTCAAGGTCGCTGACACGGGGACGCTGGTGTTCTGCGCACCACTGCTCGGAGGCGAGTTGAAGACGATGTCGGTGATGTTGTCGATGACGATCGGGGTGTTGATCGTCGTGTTGGACGTGGAGCAGATGATCGTGCCGGAACGGCGCTGCTCCTCGGAACGGACCGTGTACGCGCCGTTAGGGTAGTTCTGGCTGGTCAGCGTGGTGGTGAAGCCGTTGACCGCGTTGGACTGGGCGCTCGAGAACACGGTGACGTTGGCCGCGTTGATCAAGCGGTGCGTCGTCCGGGACGCGTTGCCGTTGATGCAGAGCGAACCGTCGCCGAGTGCGGACGTCGTGATCGCGAAGTTGCCGCGAACGACCTGGTTGTTGGTCGGGGTGCTGGTTGCTGCTTGCACCGACGATGCTGCTACGAGGGTGAGTCCGAGACCCACCCCGAGGGCGGCTACGGCCGCCGTCAGCTTGCGCATTGGGTTACGCACGATTGGCCTTTCCTTCTCCAGGGCGACCCTGGCATTCCGTCTCCCGGGGGCTCGCGCCCCCGGGAGAGCTGGGAGTGAGGGGTTGGAGGATTACTTGAGGATGGTGCCCTGCACCGTGGACGGGTTGTAGTTCCCGTCCCCGGCGTAGGACGCCTTGAAGCCGAGCAGCGTCAGCGTGAGCAGCTGCGGCAGCGCGTTGCAGGTCGCCAGTCCGTTGGCATCGGTGTACGAGGTGCACACCGTGGCCGTACCGATCGTGAACTTCACCGGCGCACCGACGACCGGGCCGTTGGCCGAGGTCAGGGTGGCCTGCAGGTGACCCAGCGGGACCTGGAGCGGAACCAGGTTCACCAGGGCGCCTCGCGCGGTGATGGTGGTGTTCAGCTTGTTCACCGTGACCGTCTGGGCCGACGAGACGCTTCCGGAGAAGCCCGCCGAACCGGAGTAGGTCGCGGTGATCGAGTGCGTTCCACCCTGCAGGTTGCTCACCGAGAGCACAGCCTTGCCGTTGGTGCCGTTCGCACCCACCGCAGACGTCCCCAGGACGGTGCTGCCGTCCTTGAAGGTCACCGTGCCGGTCGGGGCGCCGAGGGCGGTCGCGGCCGGCGTGACGGTCGCCATCAGGGCAACCGTCTGGCCGAAGTTGACCGTGCTCGGGGCGGCGACCAGTGCGGTCGTCGTGCCCACCTTGCCCACGTTCTGCGTGGTCGAGGCCAGAGCCGGAGCGAAGTGCGCGCTGCCGGAGTAGTCGGCCGTGACCGTGTGGGTGCCCGGCGTCAGGTTCGACACCGCGTTGCTGGTCGCCTCGCCGTCGCCGTCCAGCGCGACAGCTCCGCCGACGGCGACACCGTCCACGCGGAACTGGACGTGACCGTCAGGGTTGCCGATGCCGTCGACCGGGGTGGTCGCCTTGGCCTTGAACGTCACGGCCTGGCCGTAGTTGCTCGAGGCGTTGGACGAGGTCACCGTGAGACCGACGCTGGCGTCCTCGACAGACTGGGCGAGGAAGTCACCGCCGTTGCCCCAACCCGGGCTGCCGATGAACGCGGCGATGACCGTGTGGTCACCCGGCTCCGGCGACGCGACCAGCGGGCTGGTGGCGGTGCCGTCGGGACCGACCTCGACCGGGATACCGACGTCGGTGCCGTCGATCGAGAACTGGACCGCACCCTCGGGGACGTCGCCGGCGCCGTCGGGGCCGTCGTTGACCTCGTCGTCGTCGACCACCGTGGCGGTGAAGGACACGAACTCGCCGTACACCGACGGGTTCTGCGAGGAGACCACGGTGGTCTTGGTGGCCACGATCGCGGCGCCCTCGATCACGGTGTGGTTCTTGCCGGGCGAGACGCTGCCGTTGTAGTCGTCGTCACCGTCGTAGGTCGCCACGATCGTGTGGGTCCCGGGGGCCAGCGTCGAGATCTGCAGCGTGGCGGCGGCACCACCCGAGGACGGGTTCAGCGGGGCCGAGCCGATCGGGTCGCCGTCCGCGGTGAAGCTGACCAGGCCGGTCGCAGCACCGCCACCCGGCGCGACAGCGCCGACGTTCGCGGTGATGTTCACGTTCTGGTCCTCCGAGGACGGGGACGGCGAGATGGTCACCACGGTGGCGGTGTCCGCCTTCGTGACCGACTGCGACAGGGTGTCGTTGCCGGTCTTGTAGTTGGAGCTGCCGCTGTACGCGACGGCGACCGTGTGGTTGCCCGCCTTCAGCGACGTCACCGGGTCGAAGTTCGCGACCCCACCGACGAGCGCCACCGGCGCACCGACGTTGTTGCCGTCGACGACCAGCTGCACGGTGCCGTCCGGGAGACCCGCACCCGGGGCCACTGCCGCGACGCTGACGCCGAAGTCGACAGCCTCACCGGTGACCGTCGAGCTGTCCGACGTGGTCGCGGTGACCGTGACGTCCGCCTTGGCGACGTTGAGCGAGCCCGGCGAGGAGTTCGCGCTGTTGTACTCGTCGTCACCGGAGTACGACGCCGTGATGCTGTGCGCGCCGACCGGGATGTCGGTCACGACGATCGAGGCGTCACCCGAGCCGTTCACCGGGGCGGACCCGTAGACGGTGCCGCCCTCCTTGAAGGTGACCGTGCCGGTCGGGTTGCCCGAGCCGGAGGTCGTCGTGATGTGCGACGACAGGGTCACGCCCTGGCCGTAGACGGTGCTGTTCGGGGTGACCGACAGCGAGGCCGTCGAGCCGAGCAGCGGGACGCGGATGCGGAACGGGACGGTCGGCGAGGAGCTGGTGCCGAACAGCGCCGACCCGTTGTAGACCGCCTGCACGGTGTGGTTGCCCAGCCCGATCGCGCCGGTGTTGTTCACCGTGACGCTCGCGGTGTTGCCGGACACGGCCACCGGACCGCCGAGGGCGGCACCGTTGACCAGGAACTGCACCGTGCCACCCGGGTTCGACCCGACGACCGGGGTGATCGTGGCGTCGAAGGTGATCGGGTCACCGATGGTGACCGTGCTGTTCGACGGCGCGACCGTCGTCGTGGTCGGGTTGACCAGGACGCTGAACGGCGCCGAGGTGCTGGCCGCGGCGAAGTTGCTCGAGCCGGGCACCGAGGCGGTGATCGTCGCGGCCCGGACCGGGCCGTTCAGCGGCAGGCTCGCCGAAGCGACGCCCGAGCCGTTGGTCACGGCGCTCACCGAGCCACCGCCGCTGAGGGCGAAGGTGACCGTACGCCCGGCGGCACTGCCACCGGCGAGGTTGGTGAGCTGGGCCGACACGTTCGCCGAGCCGGCGTTCGGGCCGGAGGTCGCTCCGGTGTAGCTGATGCTCGAGCAGTCGACCGGCGTGACGACCACGGTGCTGGCACCGGTGGCGGTCGTCGCCGAGCTGATGACCTCGATGCCCCAGCTGGCGCGTGCGGTGCCGTTCGGACCGCTGTTGCGGTTCTGCAGGTCGCTCTCACTTGGAGCGGTCAGGTTGACCGAGTAAGCACCGTTGACCCCGGTGGTGGTCGTCGCCTGGACGTACTCACCCGGGTTGGTGCCGCCGTTCTTCTGCGACTTGTCGATGCGGACCGTCACCGGGACGCCGGCCTGGTTGGTGCTCAGGTTGCCCGAGACCGTGATCGGCGAACCGGCGCAGGTCAGGGACGGCGTCGTGGTCGCCGAGAACTGAGCACCGCCCGGCAGGGAGGCCGACTGGAGGTTGCGGGTGAGGGTGATCGAGCCGCCGTCGAGGGGCAGGACGAGGATCTCCTTGGCCTGGTTCCGGTGCGTGACGCTCCACCAGGACTGGTCGGACATGGTGTTGTCCGCGTTGACCGCGGTGACCTTCTTGGTGTTGAGGTTCGACGCGATCGGCACGGTGATCGTTTCCGCAGTCACGGCCGTGTTGGGAGCGCTGAAGACCATCGTGTCCGGCCCGAACGGCGAGTTGCCCGTGCCGCCCAGCGAGCCGGCGTCGTAGGAGAAGCCGCCCTCGTAGTCGACGTTGGTGTTGGTGTCCCACTTGTCGCCGACGTTCAGCGGGAAGTTGTGCACCTTCCACGTCTGGTCGCGCGGGGTGAGCGACAGGTTGATGTCCGCGACGATTCCCGTGGAGATGATCGCGATGGACGCGGTCGCGTTCAGGTGCTGCTGCTGGTTCTCCTGCAGCAGCGCGAGGTCGGCGACCCGGACGTACCGGGTGCCGCTGACGTTGCCCGAGAAATTCTTGAGCGTCGCGTTACCGACATCGGGGACTGCGACGGTTCCGCTGCCGTTGTTGATGGTGCCGGAGAGATTCAGCTTGTAGGCGTCCTGACCGCGGAACGTCTCACGACCCGCCACCGTGTAGGTCGCGGTCTCGTTGATGGTGACGTCCGTGCCTTCGGCGACGTAGCGGAAGGAGGTCTGGTAGGTCCAGCTCCACCCGTTGTTCCACGCCGGGACGTCGTCGCCCGACGCCTGGACTGCGTTGGCAGGCGCGGCGCCGACGGCGACCAGCGCTGCTGCGCAGAGAGAGAAGACGGCGATCAGACCGGTGAGGCCGCGACGCGCGCGGCCCTTCGGTCGGTCGCTCGTGTGTACGCGTGCGCGCATTACAGAACCCCTGTTCCACGATGAGATGGCGCTGTGGGAGGTCAGCACCGAAACGTGTTCTAGCAGCAAAGATGTGACGTGCGCTACGGGTTGGTAACAAGTACCTGATATGTCCGGTTTCGTAATGGACCAGTACCAGACCACCTGAAGTCCGGGCGTAACTCCCGCAGCGGTGTGACGTGCGGAACAGATTTATCGGCTTGGCGGGAATGACCCGCGCCTCTACTCTGTTGATGAAACGAAACCGTTCCGTTTCATCCATCACCGAGCAGGAGAGCCGCCATGTCGCTTCGCGCAGCGAGCCGCCCTCGCGTCGAAGGAGAGCGCGAGGACGAGATCCTCGACGCGACCGTCGAGCTGCTCATCGAGGCCGGGTACGACCGGCTGACCATGGACGCGGTCGCCAAGAAGGCCCGGGCCAGCAAGGCCACCCTCTACCGCCGCTGGGAGACCAAGGCGAGCCTGGTGGTCGAGGCGCTCATCCGCGCCAAGCAGTCCCCGCACATCGGCGACCACGACACCGGCAGCCTGCGCGGTGACCTGCTCTCCACCTTCTGCGGCAACGAGGGCATCAACGAGTCCGCCACCCAGGTGATGGGCTCGGTCATCACCGCTCTCTCGACCGACCCGGAGTTCGCCGAGCAGTTCCGGGAGAAGTTCATCGCTCCGAAGGTCGCCGTCACGCACGCGATCTACGAGCGTGCGCAGCAGCGCGGAGAGGTCGCCGCCGACATCGACCTCGAGGTCATCGGGCCTGCACTGGCAGGGATCCTCCTGCACCGCACGTTCATCCTCGGCATCCCCCCGGACGACGCCACCATCGAGCGCGTCGTCGACCACGTCATCCTGCCCGCCGTTCAGCACCCCTCGTGCGACGGGCCCCTGGGACGCACAGCCGCGTCCACCCACCCGCCCGCTAACAAGAAGGCAAGGAACACCCCATGACCGACACCACGATCGCCGACCCCACCGGGCCGGCCGAACCCGCCATCCCGGTGGTCATCCCGGGAGAGACGGACGAGATCGCCGAGCCGGGGACGCACAAGCACCTCGGTTGGGCGCTCGTCCTCATCTGCATGGCGCAGCTGATGGTCGTGCTCGACAGCACGATCGCCAACATCGCGCTCCCCTTCATCGGCAGCGACCTCGACATCAGCCGGGCGAACCTGCAGTGGATCGTCACCGGCTACGCACTCGCCTTCGGTGGCCTGCTGCTCCTCGGCGGTCGCCTCGGTGACCTCTACGGCCGTCGCCGCATCTTCGTCCTGGGCCTGACGCTGTTCGCCGTCGCCAGCGGCCTGGGCGGTCTCGCCCAGAACGAGGCGATGCTGCTCGCGTCCCGCGGTCTCCAGGGTCTCGGTGCCGCGCTCGCTGCTCCCGCCGCGCTCGCGCTGATCACCACCACCTTCCCCGCCGGCCCCAAGCGCAACCAGGCCTTCTCGGTGTACGCCGCGATGTCGGGTGTCGGCGCCGCGATCGGTCTGCTGCTCGGCGGATGGCTCACCGGCCTCACCCCGCTGGACGTCGACGGCTGGCGCCTGACGTTCCTCATCAACGTGCCGATCGGCCTGGTGGCCGCGTTCGCCGCTCCGCGCCTTCTCGCCGAGTCGGAGTCGCGCCCCGGCCAGCTCGACCTTCCGGGTGCCGTCACCGGAACCCTCGGTCTGGTCTCCCTGGTCTACGGCATCACCCGCGCCGGCGAGGCGCAGTACGGCTGGGACGACGGCGGCACCATCGGCTTCATCGCTGCAGGTCTCGCCCTGCTGGTCGCCTTCGTGCTGATCGAGCGTCGCGTGGCACACCCGCTGCTGCCGCTGCGGATCCTCACCAACAAGACCCGGGCGACCGCGTTCATCGCGATGATGATCGTGCCCGCGGCGATGTTCGCGATGTTCTTCTTCCTCAGCCAGTTCGTCCAGGACGTCATGGGCTACAGCCCGCTCGAGGCCGGTCTGTCGTTCCTGCCCTTCCCGTTCGCGATGGTGTTCGGCGCGATGATCAGCTCGCAGCTGATGAGCAGGATCGACCCGCGCTTCCTGGCCGGGACCGGCACGGCGCTCGCCGGCGTCGCGCTGCTGATGTTCCACCGCCTCACCGTCGACGACTCAGCGGGCAACATCCTCAACCTGGCGGCCAACGCCAAGGGTGGCGACGTGTTCCTCGGCGACACCATTAACTACTGGACGAGCATCTTCCCGTTCATCGCGCTGATGGCGTTCGGCATGAGCCTGACGTTCATCCCGCTGACGCTGGCTGCCGTGCACCACGTCGACGAGCAGGACTCGGGTATCGGCTCGGGTGTGCTCAACACGATGCAGCAGGTCGGCGGCGCTCTGGGTCTCGCGACCCTGGCGACGATCGCGACGCACTACATCACCGAGAAGGCGACCAGCCTCGGCGACGGCATCGGCAAGCTCGCCGCTGCCAGCGGCGGTGGCGGCGGCGTTACCGGTGGTCCGAACAAGACGGTCGAGTCGCTCGTCGGGCAGGCGGCCTTCACCAGTGGCGGTACGCAGGCCTTCCTCGTCGGCGCGTTCATGATCTGGGCGGCCTCGGCCATCCTCTGGATCTTCCTGAGCGTCAGCCACGAGGAGATGGCGACCGACAGCGCGACCCCGGTGGCCGCGCACTGATCAGCTCTTCGTACTGAGCGCGGAGGCGCTGGCCCGGACAAGGGCCAGCGCCTCTCGCGCATAAGAAGGAGTGGCTCCGGCCAGCCCGCAGCCCGGGGTGAGCACGAGCCGCCCGGGCAGGTCGTTCGGGTCGAAGCCCAGCATGTCGAGGGCGCGGACCACCCGGTCGACGACCTGCTTCTTCGACGGCGTGCTGGGCGGGTCGGTGCCGGGCACGACGCCGAGCAGGACCGTGGCCCCGTCCTCGACGGCGGCACCGAGCTCGTCGTAGTTCGCCGCCGTGAGCACGGCGAGATCCAACGAGACTCCCTCGGCACCGGCTCCCCGCAGCAACCCGATCGGGATGTCTCCCGCGCAGCAGTGCGCGACGCTCGCGGCGCCTGATTCCCTGACAGAGGTGAAGATCTCCGCCAGCGCGGCCGAGGCCTCCGGCGGGTGCACGGCCCGGTGCCGGGAGAACCCGGACGCCGTCGGCAGGCTGCCTGCCAGCACCGCGGGCAGAGCCGGCTCGTCGACCTGGACGACCAGGCGCGCACCCGGGACCCGACGCGCAACGTCGCGCAGGTGCACCCTGACCCCCTCGGCGAGTGCTTGCGCGACCTCGCGGCGAGCGCCGTGGTCGGCGACGAGCAGGTCGCCGCGCGGACGCTCGACGGTCGCGGCCAGGGTCCAGGGTCCGGCGAGCTGCAGCTTGAGCTCACCCTCGTACCCCTGCAGGACCTCCTCGGTCGAGTCGAGGTCCTGGGCCAGCAACGACCGCGCCCGTCGGTGGTCGATGCCGGACGCGTCGGTCAGCCGCCAGCCGGCGGGCTGCAGGTCGAAGCCGAGGTCGGCGACCACTGCCAGCGTGCGCCCGGTCATCCCGGCGGTGACCCCGCGGGCGGGCAGCTCGGGCAGGTGGGGCAGGTCGGGGAGGGAGTCGATCACCACCCGGAGGCTCTCGGCGAAGTCCTCGCCGGGCATCGACCCGATCCCGCTGGCGAGGATGCTCTGCGTGACCACGGACCGAGGTTACTGGGCGCCGATCGCACCTCGACCAATCCGTCCTGCACCGGGCTCCGAATCCCCTGCATGAAGCGACCGTCACGCTCGACCCTCACGTCAGCCGTGCAGCGCCTCCGCACGTACTCGCCGTACGCGCTGGCGGGCGTGCTCGCGGCCAGTGCAGCCGTGGCCGTCGCCCACCTCGTCGCGAGCCTGCTCAACCCGCAGTCCTCCCCCGTGCTGGCCGTCGGCTCGAAGGTGATCGACTCGACGCCGACGCCGGTCAAGGTGTGGGCCATCGAGAAGTTCGGCAGTGCCGACAAGGTGATCCTCATCGGCAGCGTGCTGGCGGGCACGCTCGTCCTGGCCGCGGTCGCGGGCATCCTGGCGCGCAAGCGGCCAGCCGTCGGCATCGGCCTCACCGTCTTCCTCGTCGGCCTCGCCGGCGCAGCGGCCCTGACCCGTCCGCAGGTCGAGCTGCTCGATGTCGTCCCGGCCCTCGTGGCCGCAGTCCTGGGACCGCTGTCGCTCTGGTGGCTGGTCCGGGCGTTGGGGGCCCTGGAGGGACCCTCGACGGCCTCTGACGCTGAGCCCGGCAGCTCGCGTCGAGGCTTCCTGATCGGCTCCGGTGGGCTGCTGCTCGGCGGTGCAGCGGCCGCCGGAGCCGGTCAGTGGATCTACAAGTCGCGCTCGTCGCTGTCGAACATCGACCTGCCGCAAGCAGCGAAGACCCTGCCGGCACTGCCGGACGGCCTGGAGGTCGCCCACCCGGGCATCTCCTCGCTGACGACGCCGAACGGCAAGTTCTACCGGGTCGACACCAAGCTGTCGGTCCCGATCGTCGACCAGAACAGCTGGAGCCTGAAGGTCGACGGCATGGTCGACAAGGAGCTCGAGTTCAGCTACGACGACCTGCGCGACATGATGCTCGAGGAGTTCGACATCACGATGACCTGCGTCTCGAACGAGGTCGGCGGCAAGTACATCGGAGCCGCTCGCTGGACCGGTGTCCCGCTGTCCAAGATCCTCGACGAGGCCGGCATCTCCGAGAAGTCCGACCAGCTGATCGGCACCGACGTCGACGGCTTCAAGATCGGTACGCCGATGAAGGCGCTGCGGGACGGCCGCCAGGCGATCATCGCCCTCGGGATGAACGGCAAGATCCTCCCGCGCGAGCACGGCTTCCCGGCCCGCATGGTCGTGCCCGGCCTCTACGGGTACGTGAGCGCCACCAAGTGGCTCACCCGCCTGACCGCGACGACCTTCGCCGACGACAAGTCCTACTGGACCGAGCGCGACTGGGCGACCGACGGCCCCATCAAGATCTCGAGCAGGATCGACACGCCCAAGGGTCTCAGCGCGATCGACCCCGGCAGGGTCGCGATCGGCGGCGTCGCCTGGGCCCAGAACGAGGGCATCGAGCGCGTCGAGGTGCGCATCGACGGCGGTGCGTGGCAGGAGGCCGAGCTCGGCCCCGACGTCGGCATCAACTACTGGCGGCAGTGGTATCTGCCGTGGGACGCGAAGTCCGGTTCCCACCAGGTCGCCGTGCGCGCGTTCGGCATGAACGGCACCGAGCAGACGGCCGTGCGCAAGGCGACGTTCCCCGACGGCTCGAGCGGCATCCAGCAGATCGTCGTCCAGGTCGCCTGACCCCAAAAAGTTTGCAACAACGCCAATCCGGTCCCGGTGCGGCGCCGAACAACTCACACGAGCGAGGCCCCGGCCAAGGGGGCCTCACAACGAAAGGCTCATCCCATGACCACCTCCCTCCTCCGTCGCACGAGCGCCGTGGCTGCGGTCACGCTGGCCCTGTCCTTCGGTCTGGCTGCATGTGGCAGCGATGACGACAAGGACAGCGACGCCAAGGCGAGCGACAACAGCTCGAAGATGTCGGACGACGCCGGCGCGGACACCTTCGGCCCGGGCTGCAAGCTGATCCCCGCCGACGGTGCCGGCTCGTTCAACGGCATGGCCACCGCCCCGGTCGCCACCGCCGCGAGCGCCAACCCGCTGCTGAAGACCCTGGTCGCCGCGGTCACCGCCGCCGACCTGGTCGACACCCTGAACAGCGCCGACGCCCTGACCGTCTTCGCCCCGACCGACGACGCGTTCAAGAAGATCCCGGAGAAGGACCTCAACGGCATCCTCGCCGACAAGGCCCTGCTCACCAAGATCCTGACCCACCACGTCGTTGCCGGCCAGCTGTCCCCGGACGAGCTCGCGGGCGAGCACGAGACGCTGGCGAAGGACACCATCACCGTCGAGGGCTCGGGCGACAGCTTCACCGTCGACAACGGCGAGACCCCGGCTGCTGTCCTCTGCGGCAACATCCCCACCGCGAACGCCACGGTCTACGTGATCGACAGCGTTCTCACCCCGGCTGCCTGATCTCTACACTGATCACAAGCTCACGACAGGAACAGGAACACATCGTGTCCCACCTCCAGCCCGTTCCCTCCGGCGAATCCACGCCGGAGGGAACGGGTGTCACCGCACCACTGCCCGAGCTGCTGGCGGAGTACCTCCGCCGGTCCGCCCGGGGAGACGAGCAGGCGTTCGCCGCTCTGTACGACGCCACCTCGGCCCGGGTCCACGGCCTGGTCCTGCGGGTGGTGCGCGATCCGGCCCAGTCCGAGGAAGTCACCCAGGAGGTCTTCCTCCAGGTCTGGCGGACCGCAGCACGGTACGACGAGTCCAAGGGCAGCGCGCTCGCTTGGCTCATGACCCTGGCCCACCGCCGAGCGGTGGACCGGGTCCGAGCCGCAGAAGCGGTCAGCCGGCAGGACACCAGCTTCCACCAGAACACCCAGGTGGTCCCCCACGACAGCACGGCCGAGGCGGCCGAGGCGTCGATGGAGAGCCGCCGGGTCCGGTCAGCACTCGCGGAGCTGACCACCGTTCAGCGGGAGGCGATCGAACTCGCCTACTTCGGGGGGTACACCCACACCGAGGTGGCAACGATGCTCGACCTACCGGTCGGCACTGCAAAAACTCGCATCCGCGATGGACTCATCCGGCTGCGCGACGCGATGGGAGTGGGCCAATGACAGCTCACGAGATCCACGCCCTCTCCGGGGCGTACGCCGTGGACGCACTCGACGACCTCGAGCGCGCCCGGTTCGAAGCACACCTTGCCGAGTGCGCCGAGTGCCAGGCCGAGGTGGCCAGCCTCCAGGCGACCGCAACCCTCTTCTCCGATCTGACCGAAGTCGCCCCGCCGAAGTCGGTGCGCGACCAGCTGATGACCGAGATCAAGACCGTCCGTCCGCTGCCGCCGACGGTGGCGCGCATCGAGGCGAAGATCCAGGCCCGCCGTCCGCGGCGCTGGTCGTCGTTCGTCGCCGCTGCGGCGGTGCTCGGGGTCCTCGGCGGCGGGGTCGCCGTCTGGCAGGACCAGCGCAACGACGTCGAAGCGCCGCAGTACGCCAACGCCGAGGTCGACCGGGTGCTCAAGGCCGAGGACGTCCAGCACTTCAGTGCCCAGCTCCCCGGAGGCGCGAGCGTCACCGTCTCGGTCTCCGACAGCGCCCGGCACGCCGTGATCGTCACCCGCAAGATGCCTGCGGCTCCGGACGACCGGGTCTACCAGCTCTGGTTCCAGCGCGGCGACACGATGGTCTCCGCGGGCCTGATGAAGGGCGACACCACCGTCCTGAAGGGTGACCCGTCCGGAGCGAGCGGCGTCGGCGTCACCGTCGAGCAGCGCGGAGGTTCGCCGACCGGCGAGCCGACGACCGCTCCGGTCGCGCTCGTCGACTTCGAGCAGGCATGACCTCGACGCAGACCCGTCGCGTCGGCATCGTCGGCACCGGCGTCGCCGGGCTGACGGCTGCCTACGTGATCAGCAGGACCGCCGAGGTCACCCTGTTCGAGGCGGACGACCGGCTCGGCGGTCACGCCGACACCCATGAGGTGCCGGCAGCCGACGGCAGCACGGTGAACATCGACACCGGGTTCATCGTGCACAACGAGCGCACCTACCCGACGCTGCTGCGGATCTTCGCCGAGCTCGGGGTGGAGACCCAGCCCTCCGACATGTCGATGTCCGTGCGCGCGGACCAGGCGCACGGCGGTCGCGGTCTGGAGTGGGCCGGGGCGCTCGGGCCGGCGGGCCTCTTCCCGACGTGGCGCAACTACCTGCGTCCGTCGTACCTGAGGATGCTCACCGAGATCCCCCGGTTCCACCGGCAGGCGAAGAAGCTGCTCGACGCACCGGAGGGGGCCGACCAGACGCTGGCCGAGTTCCTCGAGGCCGGACGTTTCTCGGCGTACTTCCGTCGGCACTTCATGACGCCCCTGGTCGCGTGCGTCTGGTCCTGCGACCCGGCGATCGCGCTGGAGTACCCGGCCCGCTACCTGTTCGCCTTCCTTCAGCACCACGGCATGCTCAGCATCTACGGCTCGCCGCAGTGGCGCACCGTCACCGGTGGCTCCCACCGGTACGTCGAGAAGGTCGCCGCAGCGATCGGCCGCGCCGGTGGGACGATCCACCTGGGCACCAAGGTCACCTCGATCCTCGAGTCGCCCGACGGGGTCGCCGTGACCGACGGCAACGGGACGGTGCACACCTTCGACGCCGTCGTCGTGGCCACTCACCCCGACCAGGCGCTGAGCATGCTCGCGGAGCCGACCGCTCTGCAGACCGAGCTGCTCACCGCGATGCCCTACTCGCCCAACCTCGCACAGCTGCACACCGACGACTCGGTGATGCCGCGCCACCGCAAGGCGTGGGCGTCCTGGAACCAGTGGGACCGGCCCGAGCAGGGCGCCGTCACGGTCACCTACGACATGACCCGGCTGATGTCCCTGCCCTCGGTCGACGGGACCCGGTACTTCGTCACGCTCGGCTCCACCGACCAGGTCGACCCCACCAAGGTGATCGCCCGGCGCGACTACGCGCACCCGATCTACAACCCGACCTCGGTGGCCGCCCAGCGGCGCCTGCACGAGATCGACTCCGACCGGTTGGTCTTCGCCGGTGCGTGGCACGGCTGGGGCTTCCACGAGGACGGTTCCCGCTCAGGTGCCGCCGCGGCGGAGCGGTTGGGGTTCGCGTGGCCCGAGACGGAGCGTTCGACCAGGCCCGGCGCGACCGAGGCGCCGCGCATCTACCGCAGCACCATCACGCACACCCGCCGCGAGCCGTTGAAGAACCGTTTCACCAACACCTCCCACCTGTGGCTGGTCGACCTCGACGACCTGCCTGACCACGGCCCGCTGGCACGGTTCGAGGCGCGCGACCACCTCGGGGACCCGGACCTCTCGATCCGGCAGAACGTCGAGGCGTTCCTCGCCGCCGAGGGTGTCGTGGTGACGGGTGGCCGGATCCTGATGGCGGCCAACGCCCGCGGACTGGGCTACAACTTCAACCCGATCAGCGTGTTCTGGTGCCACGACGCCAGCGGCAACCTGGCGGCGACGGTCGTCGAGGTGCACAACACCTACGGTGACCGGCACGCGTACCTGGTCCACCCCGACGCCGAGGGGCACGCTCTCGTCGGCAAGGAGATGTACGTCTCGCCGTTCCACGGGACCGACGGCCACTACGAGCTCGTGGTCCCGGTGCCGACCGACCGATTGCACATCGCCGTGCGCCTGGTGACCGCTGCGGGGGCGAAGTTCGATGCCGTCCTGCGCGGCGAGGTTGTGACCGGCAACACCCGCCTCGCGGTGTGGAAAGCGGCGTCGGCGGCAATCCTCGGATCGCTGCGGATCCGAATCCAGGGTGTTCGTCTCTGGGCGCGCCGGCTCCCGGTGCAGCCACGCCCCCGTCATCACCAGGAAGGTGTTCGATGACCTCGACCCTCAACACCCCGATCTCCGACCGCTGGGCCGACATCAGCCCGCTGCGCAACGGACCCAAGGCCCGCATCTCGGCCGCGATCGCCCGACGGATCTTCGTGAAGGTGGCGGAGCGCTACGGCATCTCCGTGTCCTACGACGGCAGCCCGGCAGACCTGGTGATCCACCGCCCCGAGGAGTTCTTCAGCCGGGTCGGCAACGACGGCCTGATCGGTTTCGGCGAGTCGTACATGACCGGCGCCTGGGACGCTGAGGACCTCGGCGGCACGCTGACCATCCTGTGCGAGCAGATCGGCGACCTGGTCCCCGCCTGGATGCAGAAGCTGCGGGCGACGTACGTGTCACGGCCGCCGAAGGCGCAGCGGAACACGGCCGCGAACACCCGCGGCAACATCGCGCACCACTACGACCTGTCGAACGACCTGTTCGCGCTGTTCCTGGACCCGACGATGAGTTACTCGTCCGCGCTCTTCGACACCGACTCGGTCACCGACGGCACCCGCACGACGATGGCTCCGCCGGTTGCGGGATCAGCACTCGAGGAGGCCCAGGGTCGGAAGATCGAGAGCATCCTCGACGCCGCCGGGGTCACCGCCGGCAGCCGCGTCCTGGAGATCGGCACCGGCTGGGGCGAGCTCGCGATCCGCGCCGCGCGTCGCGGAGCGACCGTCCGCTCGGTCACGCTGTCGAGCGAGCAGCAGACGCTGGCGCGGAGTCGCTTCGCCGACGCCGTGGCTGCCGAGGGGCTGCGCGCGGACGCCGTTCAGGTGGACCTGCTCGACTACCGCTCGGTCGAGGGCCAGTACGACGCCGTCGTCTCCGTCGAGATGATCGAGGCCGTCGGCTACGAGTACCTGCCGAGCTACTTCGAGACCATCGACAAGGTGCTCGCGCCCGGCGGCAAGGTCGCCATCCAGGCGATCACGATGCCGCACGACCGGATGCTCGCGACCCGGCGCACGTGGACCTGGATCCACAAGTACATCTTCCCCGGCGGCTTCCTGCCCTCGACCGAGCAGCTCGACGAGGTGACCCGTTCGCGGACCGCTCTGCGGCTGGACCACCGCACCACCTTCGGCAGCCACTACGCCGAGACCCTGCGGCAGTGGGACGAGGCCTTCACCGCCTCGCACGACGCGGTGATCGAGGCCGGTTTCGACGAGACCTTCCTGCGGATGTGGCACTTCTACCTGGAGTACTCGCGCGCGGGCTTCGCCTCCGGGTACATCGACGTCCAGCAGATCACCTTCACCCGGGAGGCCTGATGACCACCTCGACCACGAACCCTCGTCCCGGCAAGCTCGACGGCCGGGCCGGCGGCGGTGTGGCGCAGACGCTGGCCGAGGCCCTGCGCCCCTTCGTGGGCGGTGACCTCCCCGTGCAGCTGCACGCCTGGGACGGCTCCGTGGCCGGCGAGGGTCCGGTCGTCCGGCTGAACTCACCCCAAGCGCTGACCCGGCTGCTGTGGGCCCCGGGCGAGCTCGGTGCGGCCCAGGCCTACGTCACCGGCGAGATCGACGTCGAGGGCGACCTGAACTTCGCGCTGACACACGTGTGGGCGGTGATCGGCGAGCGCGGGTTGACGGGGGTCTCCACGTCGCCCAGCACCGTCTGGCGTGCGGCCCGGGCAGCGCTCAAGGTGGGCGCGTTCGGCAAGCGACCGGCCGCCCCGCAGTCGCAGGCCGTCCTGAAGGGTCGGTTGCACAGCAAGTCCCGCGACCGCGACGCGATCAGCCACCACTACGACTTCTCCAACGAGTTCTACACCGCGATCCTC
This sequence comes from Marmoricola sp. OAE513, assembly GCF_040546585.1. Lineage (NCBI taxonomy): Bacteria > Bacillati > Actinomycetota > Actinomycetes > Propionibacteriales > Nocardioidaceae > Marmoricola > Marmoricola sp. OAE513. Next base: position 591,294 of record NZ_JBEPOC010000001.1, read on the forward strand.
GACGACAACATGGCCTACTCCTCGGGGTACTGGTCCGAGGGGATGACCCTGGAGCAGGCGCAGGACGCCAAGCTCGACCTGGTCTGCCGCAAGGTGGGCCTCGCCCCCGGAAAGACCTTCCTCGACGTCGGCTGCGGCTGGGGATCGCTGTCGCTGTACGCCGCCGAGAAGTTCGGCGCGAAGGTCACCGGCATCACCATCGCCGCGGAGCAGAAGAAGTTCATCGACGCCCGGATTGCCGAGCGCGGCCTGGAGCACCTGGTCGAGATCAAGCTGTGCGACTACCGGGACGCCGAGGGTGAGTACGACGCCGTCGCCTCCATCGAGATGGGCGAGCACGTCGGCCAGGGCAACTACCCGACGTACGTCGAGGTGCTGCGGCGCTCGGTGAAGCCGGGCGGACGCGTGCTGATCCAGGCGATGACGCGCGCCGGCAAGGGCGGCGGCAAGCATCCCGGCGGCGGTCCGTTCATCGAGTCCTTCATCGCTCCGGACATGACGATGCGCCCGGTCGGCGAGACCGTCGACCTGATCGAGGCCGGCGGCCTCGAGGTGCGGGACGTGCACGCGATGCGCGAGCACTACGTGAAGACCGTGGACGCCTGGATCGAGCGCTTCGACGCGGCGTACGACGAGCTGCGCGCGCTGGTTCCCGAGGAGTACATCCGCGTGTGGCGGCTGTACCTCGTCGGTGGCGGGATGTCCTTCCGGGACGGCAGGATGGGGGTCGACCAGATCCTCGCGGTGCGCCCCGGTGCTCCGCACGACCTGCCCCCGGTGCGCGACTTCTGAGTAGGGATTGATGGACCACTTCGGCCACTTCGACTACCCGTTCGGTGACTTCCTGCTCACCTCGGCCGTCTGCCTGGCGGTGGTCGTCGCGCTGATGGTGCTGACGGCCGTGCTGACCCGGGTGACCGGGCGCGTGTCCGTGGTCGACACGATCTGGGGGCTGGGGTTCATCGTGGTGGCGATCACCGCGGTGCTCGTCGGTCGAGGTGTCCAGCCGGACGCCGTCAGCGTCGCTGTCCTGAGTGACGAAGCATCGCCCCTCCTCCGGCTGTCCGACATCCCGAATCCCTTCGACGACCAGAAGTTCCGCACCTGGCTGCTCGTCGCGATGGTCGTCGTCTGGGGCGGCCGCCTCGCCTGGCACATCGGCCGGCGTTCGCACGGCGGTGGCGAGGATCCGCGCTACGAGGAGCTGATGAGCAAGGGCTCGGGCGGCCTGGTGCGCAAGGTGCTCCTCCCCCAGGGACTGGCCATCTGGTTCGTGTCGCTCCCGATCCAGGTCACAGCGCTCTCCCTGACGCACGTCACCTGGGTCCTCTGGGTCGGCGTCGCCCTGTGGGCCACCGGCCTGCTCTTCGAGTCCGTCGGCGACGCCCAGCTGGCGGCGTACAAGAAGGACCCGGACCGCGGACCGGTGATGGACCGCGGGCTGTGGCGCTACACCCGGCACCCGAACTACTTCGGCGACGCCTGCGTCTGGTGGGGCATCTATCTGGTCTGCGCATCCTCCTGGCCGGGCGTCTTCACGATCCTGTCGCCGGTCGCGATGACGTACTTCCTGGTCTTCGCCACCGGCGCACGCCTGCTCGAGCGCACGATGATGCAGCGGGAGGGCTACCCGGAGTACGCCGCCCGGACCAGCATGTTCTTCCCGCTGCCGCCGAGGAAGGCCTGAGCCTCAGAGCACCAGCAGCAGCGTGATCGCGACGACCGACGCGACCAGCAGCAGCAACCATCCGGTCGAGGAGGCGTCGACGGCAGCGACGCCCGCATGGGCTGGTTCGCGTGCACCCACGGGTTCCGGTCTCGGGGTGGCGACCGGCTGGACGACCGGCTCGGGAACGGCCTCGGTGACGGGCTCGGGAGCCTGCACGAGAACCGGCCCGGAGACCGGCCCGGAGACCGGCCCGGAGACCGGCACAGAGACCGGCACAGAGACCGGCACGGCGACCGGCTCGGGCTCGGGGTCAGGCGCCCGCACCGTCATGGCTCCCAGCGCCTCCGCGACCTCCGCGGCGGTCAACCGACCGACCGGCTCGCGGCTCAGCAGCAGCGCGATCACCCAGGACACCGCACGGCCACGCAACGACGGCGGGATCGGGTCGCGGCGGATGCCCTGCAAGATCTCGTCGACGGTCTCCCCGGGGAACGGCGGCGCGCCCTCGACTGCGGCGTACAAGGTCGCGCCGAGCGCCCAGAGGTCGCCGGCCTTCGTGGCCGGGCCGCCGTCGACGGCCTCGGGCGCGAGGTACGGGATGCTGTCCGGCTCGATCTCACCGGCGGACCCGACGTGCGTCAGACGAGCGCTGCCGTCGGGTCCGAGGAGGATGGTCGACGGGCTGACGTTCCCGTGCACGGACCCGCGTGCGTGCGTCTCGGCGAGCTCGGCGGCGACCTGTCCGAGCAGCGCGGCCGCGTCCTCGGGAGCCAGCATCCCGATCGACCGGAGCCGCTCCTCCAAGGTCTCGCCGACGGCAACCATGCACACCCCACTGTGTTCGCCTGCTGTGTCCCGCCTCGGAGCGTAGCGCCCGCCCTGGGAGTCGGCCGGAAATCAGGACGTTCGCCTCTGGCGCGTCGCGGCCTGGCGGGGTCAGGATGTCCGCGAGGGGCCACACCGGAAGAGGCAGCACCTTGTTTGCTCTGGGGAGGGCAGATGGACTACGCACGAGCTCACTACGACGATGGCAGCGTCGCTTGCGACGAGAGCGGACTGGCCATCCAGCGCTACTACCCGTGGGGTGCCCGGCGCATCCAGTACGGCGAGATCAAGGACGTCAGCGTGCTGCCGCTCAGCGGCTGGGCAGCAGTGCAGCCCTGGCACCTGTGGGGTCCCACCGACCTGGAGCACTGGTGGAACCTGGACCCGCACCGGCCCGAGCGCAAGGTCGCGCTGGTGATCGACACCGGGGAGCGGTTCAAACCGACGGTGACCCCGTGCGACCCCGACGGGTTCGAGCTGGTCGTCCGGGCGCACCTGAACGGGCTGCCGCAGCTGCGCGAGACCGCAGCGCTGGCCCGGTTGATGGTCGGCTACCGGCCGCCGATCCCGACGCAGCGGGCCGGTCGGCAGCGGGGTCAGCGCGCGGTCGACGCGATGGTCCCCGAGCCCACGACACGCGTGCCGTCGTAGATCACGCAGGCCTGCCCGGGAGCGATCCCGGACGCGGGGTCGAGCAGCGTCACGTCGAAGCCGGAACCGGTGGGGACCACGACGGCGCGGTGCTCCTCGCCGTGCGCCCGCAGCTGCACCGTGCACTCGGTCGGCGACGTCGGCGCGGTCCCGCACCACAGCGGACGGATGCAGGACAACCCGGTGACGGCGAGCGACTCCCGCGGCCCCACGGTCACGGTCCCGGACACGGGCTCGATGTCGAGCACGAAGCGGGGCTTGCCGTCGGCGGCGGGGGTGCCGATGCGCAAGCCCTTGCGCTGCCCGATCGTGAAGCGCCAGGAGCCCTCGTGCTCGCCGAGCACCTCGCCGGCCTCGTCGACGATGGCGCCCCCCTCGAGCAGAGTGTTCGGGCTCTTCTCCTTGAGCTTCTCCCCCAGCCAGCCTCCGGTGTCGCCGTCGGCGATGAAGCAGATGTCGTGGCTGTCGGGTTTGTCCGCGACCTGGAGCCCGCGCCGCTCGGCCTCCTCGCGGATCTGCGGCTTGGCCGTGTCGCCGAGCGGGAACAACGAGTGCGCGAGCTGGTCCTGGGTCAGGACGCCGAGGACGTAGGACTGGTCCTTGCCGATGTCGGTGGCGCGGTGCATCTCGATCAGCCCGTCGGCGCCGGTGCGCAGCTGCGCGTAGTGGCCGGTGACGACCGCGTCGTACCCGAGCGCGAGCCCGCGGTCCAGGACGGCCGCGAACTTGATCTTCTCGTTGCAGCGCAGGCAAGGGTTCGGGGTGCGCCCGCCGGCGTACTCGGCGAGGAAGTCCTCCACGACGTCGGAGTGGAACCGGTCGCTCATGTCCCAGACGTAGAACGGGATGCCGATGACGTCTGCGGCTCGGCGGGCGTCGTTGGAGTCCTCGATGGTGCAGCAGCCCCGGGCGCCGGTCCGGTAGGACTTCGGGTTGCGCGACAGCGCGAGATGGATCCCGGTGACGTCGTGGCCGGCCTCGACAGCACGGGCCGCGGCCACCGCCGAGTCCACGCCCCCCGACATCGCGGCGAGAACCTTCATGACCCTGTCGCCACCTGCGAGCGGGACGTGTGGCCGGCGGCGCGGGCCCGTTCGGTGACCGGACCGATCGCCTCGAGCAGGGCCGTCACGTCCTCCTCGGTGGAGGTGTGGCCGAGGGAGAACCGCAGCGAGCCACGGGCCTCCTCGTCGCTGCACCCCATCGCCAGCAGCACGTGCGAGGGCTGCGGGACGCCGGCGTTGCAGGCCGAGCCGGTCGAGCACTCGATGCCGCGGGCGTCGAGCAGCATCAGCAGCGAGTCGCCCTCGCAGCCCGGGAAGCGCAGGTGCGCGTTGCCGGGAAGGCGGTGGCCGAGGTCGCTGTCGGGGTCGCCGTTGTAGACCGCGCCGGGCGCCTCGCGCAGGACGCCGGCGACCAGACGGTCGCGCAGCGCGACCAGGCGCGCGGCGAGGTGCGCCTGCTCCTTGACGGCGATCTCGCAGGCGGCGGCGAAGCCGGCGATCGCCGGGGCGTCGATCGTGCCGGACCGGACGTCGCGCTCCTGCCCACCGCCGTGCAGCAGCGCGGTGAGCTGGACCTCGCGGCGCACGAGGAGTGCCCCGACGCCGTACGGGCCTCCGATCTTGTGGCCGGTGACGGTCATGGCGTCGACGCCGGAGGCGGCGAAGTCGACCGGGACCTGACCGACCGCCTGGACGGCGTCGGTGTGCACCGGGATGCCGTGGGCGTGCGCGATCTCGACGACCTCGGCCACCGGCTGGACGGTGCCGACCTCGTTGTTCGCCCACATCACCGAGACCAGCGCGATGCTGGCGGGGTCGCTCTCGACGGCTGCCCGGAAGGCCTCGAGGTCGATCCGCCCGATCGGGTCCACGGCGATCAGCTCGACCGACGCGTCCTCCTCCTCGGCGAGCCAGTGCAGCGGGTCGAGCACCGCGTGGTGCTCGATCGCGGTGGCCAGGATGCGGGTGCGGCCGGGGTCGGACGCGCGGCGCGACCAGAAAAGGCCCTTGAGCGCCAGGTTGTCGGACTCGGTGCCGCCGGAGGTGAAGACGACCTCACCGGGACGGCAACCCAGCGCCCGTGCCACGGTCTCCCGGGACTCCTCGACGACACGCCTGGCGGACCTCCCGGAGGCGTGCAGCGAGTTGGCGTTGCCCACGTTGCCGAGCTGCGCGGTCATCGCCGCTGCCGCCTCGGGCAGGATCGGCGTGGTCGCCGCGTGGTCGAGATAGGTCGTCATGTCCTCCCCAGCCTACTTCCGGTCGCCTCAGGGCCGTTCAACGCACAGCCAGCCGTACGACGAGAGCGCGGTGGTCGGTGCCGGAGACCGACGCGGTGCTGGTGCTCACCGCGCTGTACCCGCCCCGGGACAGGACGTGGTCGATGGCGATCAGGGGCAGCTTCTGCGGGTAGGTGGGCTGCCAGCCGGAGTTCGCCTCGCGGGCGGCGTCGGCGTACCCCTCGCCGAGCAGGCGACGCACGAAACGGTGATCGAGCGTGCTGTTGAAGTCGCCTGCCACGACCACCGGGCCGTCCAGGTCGGGCAGCACCTGGTCGAGGACGCCCCAGTCCGCGCGCCAGCGACGTCCGCTGTCCTTCAGCGGTTGGCCGAGGTGCACGGCCACCAGCTCGAACGGTTCGGGTGCAGCCACCGAGAGCCGCAGGGCCCCGTGCTCGAGAGGCAGGGCGACCGAGTCCGTCAGCGGGAAGGCCGAGAAGATCATCGTGCCCGAGGCGTCCGGACCCGCCGTGCCGCCGACGTACGGGAGCGCGCGGGCGAGACCGGCCGCACGGAGCCGGCTCTCGAGCCTCGGCGTGACCTCGACCAGGACGACGAGGTCGGCCTCGGAGGACCGTGCCAGCCGGACGAGGCTCTCCGCGTCCGCTCCCCCGTGCCGGGCGTTCAGGGTCAGCACGGTGAGGTCGGAGGGCCCGTCGGGGTGCTCCCCGACGTACGCCGGGAGGAGAAGGCCCAGGTGCAGCAACGTCCCGGCCGCAGCGAAGCCGGCGGCGCCTCCCATACGTCGCCGGTACGGGGCCTGCGCGCCGCGCACCAGGAGCAGCAGTCCGACCAGCGCCACCAGGTAACCCGGGAGCGCGTACGGCGTGTACGCCGTCAGCAGGACGAACCAGTAGGACTCCGGGCGGAGCAGCCAGAGCAGGCTCAGAACGACCGAACCGGCCAGGGCGCCACCCGCGACTGACGCGGTGGCGACCCTGACCGGCCCGGTGCCGAACAGGTCGGACTCAGCCCTTGCGGGCGGTGATGTCCGAGGTCGCGGCGGGGAGGACCTGCTTCAGGTCCCCGACCACACCGAAGTCGACCAGCTCGAAGATCGGAGCCTCTTCGTCCTTGTTGACCGCGACGATCGTCTTGGACGTCTGCATGCCGGCCCGGTGCTGGATGGCGCCGGAGATGCCCGCTGCGATGTAGAGCTGCGGGGAGACCGTCTTGCCGGTCTGGCCGATCTGGAAGGTGTGGGGCACCCAGCCGGAGTCGACCGCGGCACGCGAGGCGCCGACGGCAGCACCGAGCGAGTCGGCGAGCGCCTCGACCTCGGAGAAGTCACCGCCGGTGCCGCGACCGCCGGAGACGACGATGGCGGCCTCGGTGAGCTCCGGACGACCGGAGGACTCACGCGGCTGCGAGGCGACGATCTGCGCCTTCTTGGCGGAGTCCGAGATCGTCACGGAGACGTTCTCGACGGCACCGGCACCGGCGCCCTCCTCCGGGGTGGCGGAGTTCGGCTTGACCGTGATGATCGGCGTGCCCTGGGTGACCTTCGCCTGCACGGTGAAGTTACCGGCGAAGACCGACTGGGTGGTGACACCCTCGGCGGAGACGTCCACGGCGTCGGTGATCACACCGGAGTCCAGCTTGACCGCCAGACGACCGGCGATCTCCTTGCCCTCGGCGGAGGAGACCAGCAGGATCGCGGCCGGGCTGGCCGACGCGGCGATCTGCTGGAGGGCCTCGGCCTTGGGGGCGACCAGGTAGCCCTTGATCTCGGTGTCGTCGACGACGTAGACCTTCTCGGCGCCGTACTTGGCGACCGACTCGGCGACGCCGGCGGCCTTGTCCGCGCCACCGATGAACACGGCGGACGGCGAACCCAGGCGCTTGGCGATGGCCAGCAGCTCCAGCGTCGGCTTGCGGACGGCACCGTCGAGGTGGTCGACCAGAACGAGTACTTCAGACATGTCTTCTAGTTCCTTTTCTCGTCCGGCTCAGACGAACTTCTTGGACGCGAGGAACTCGGTCAGCGCCTTGGCGCCCGACCCGTCCTCGTCGGTCACGATGGTGCCCGCGGTGCGCGGCGGACGGGCCTCGGTGCTCTCGACCGCGGTCCAGGCAGCCGAGAGGCCGACCTCGCTCGCGTCGACGCCGATGTCGGACAGCGAGTACGCGTCCAGCGGCTTCTTCTTCGCGGCCATGATGCCCTTGAACGACGGGTAGCGGGCCTCGCCGGTCTGGTCGGTCACCGAGAGGACCAGCGGCGCGGTGGCGCCGATGATCTCGGTGGCGATGTCACCGTCGCGCTTGATGCGGAACTGGTCGCCCTGCGACTCGATGACGGACGCGAAGGTGACCTGCGGCAGGTCGAGGCGCTCGGCCAGCATCGCGGGGACCACGGACATGCCACCGTCGGTCGAGGCCATGCCGGTGACCACCAGGTCGACGTCGCCGATCTTCTTCAGCGCGGCGGCCAGGATCTTGGAGGTGGCCAGGGAGTCGGAGCCGGCGATCGCGTCGTCGACGACGTGCACTCCCGCGTCCGCACCCATCTGCAGGGCCTTGCGGATCGCGTCCGCAGCACCCTCGGGGCCGACGCTGAGCGCGGTCACGGTGACCGAGTCAGGGGCTTCGTTCTTCTCCTTCAGCTGCAGCGCCTGCTCGACGGCGTACTCGTCGAGCTCGGAGAGCAGACCGGGGACGCCAACGCGGTCCACGGTGTTGTCCGACTCGAAGGCCTGGTCGGCGGTCGAGTCCGGTACGAATTTCACACAGACGACAATGTTCATGCTGGTTACGGCCCTCCGCGGGCCCCTCCTGAATCAGAGTGTTGAGTTCGGTTGAGACTACTAGCAGGTAACGGTCCGATCACACCGGATCTCAGGTGGGGTCAGTCACAGCGGATCGCCCGTCACTTCCGGGGGCCCAGGATGCGCTGGAAGTAGCGGCCCAGGGCAAGGTAGACCAGGGCGGCGATGCCCCAGTTCACGACCGCGTTCTTGGTGTCGGCGTTCTCGCCGTGGAAGGCGAAGATGCCGTTGTCACGGCTGAACGGACCGTCGATGAAGTCCGCGGCGTCGAGGATGAACTTGACCACCGGGTTGTCCTGGCTGACGTTCTCGTGCGCAGCGACCAGGAAGGCTCCGAGCGCCAGGACGAGCGCGAAGAACAGGAAGACCACCCGCAGGATCTTCGACATCGTGTCGCGGATCTGGTCCCGCTGGGCCTTCCTCGACTCGTCGCGGTCCGGCAACGGCTCCTCGGACTTGACCACCTTGGCCACGCTTGCTCCCCTCACCAGCACCTTGCACCCGCGCCGCCCTCCGCGGCGCAGGTCCACACGGTACCTGGGACGAGCCCGCTCAGCGGCCCTTGAACTCGGCCTTGCCGGGACCGTTCTCCACGAACGAGGTCATGCCGATCGTCCGGTCCTCGGTCGCGAAGACACCCGCGAAGTGCTGGCGCTCGATCGCCAGGCCGGTCTCGAGGTCGGTCTCGAGGCCGCGGTCGACCGCGTCCTTGACCGCCCGGATGGCGTACGACGCGGCGCCGGCGAACTGCGCGGCCCAGGCGTGCGCCTCGGCGTACACGTCCTCGGCCGGGACGACCCGGTCGACCAGCCCGATCGCGAGGGCCTCCTCCGCCTTCACCATCCGGCCGGTGAACATCAGGTCCTTGGCGCGGCTCGGGCCGACCAGGCGGGACAAGCGCTGGGTACCGCCGGCGCCGGGGATGATGCCGAGCAGCACCTCGGGCTGGCCGAGCACGGCGTTCTCCGCGGCGTACCGGACGTCTGCCGCCAGGGCGAGCTCGCAGCCACCGCCGAGGGCGTAGCCGTTGATCGCGGCGATGACGGGCTTCGGGATCCGGGCGATGGAGGTCACGGCGTCCTGCACGCCGGCAGCCCGGTCGACCATGTCGGTGTAGCTCCAGTCCGACATCTCCTTGACGTCGTTGCCCGCTGCGAAGACCCGGTCCCCGCCGGTCAGCACGACGGCCCTCACGTCGGCGCGCTCGGTCGCCTCGGCCGCGACCTCGACCAGCTCGCGCTGGACCTGGACGCTGATGGCGTTCATCTTCGGCCGGTCCAGGCGGATGGTGCCGACCCCGTCAGCCACCTCGAGCCGTACGAACTCCCCCATGGCCTGCTCTCCTTCGTCTGGTGCGGAACCGACAACCTACGACAACGCGATTCGGAGCTCCACGGGAGGCGCTGACATGATCGGGGGGTGGCAGCGGACATCTGGAGCTGGACCGGCTCGGACACGACCGCCCCGGTGTGGCCGGGGCGGAGCTGGCCGCTGGGCGCCACCTGGTCGGCGGAGTCGACAAACTTCGCGGTGTTCTCTCCTGCTGCCACAGCGATGTGGGTGTGCTTGTTCGACGACGAGGGCACCGAGACGCGCTACCAGCTGACCGAGCACTCGCTGGGCAACTGGCACGGCGCGATTCCCGACGTCGCTCCCGGCACCCGCTACGGCTACCGGGCCGCCGGACCGTGGCAGCCTTCGCAAGGGCTCCGGTTCAACCCGCAGAAGCTCCTGCTCGACCCGTACGGCCGCGCGGTCTCCGGCGACGTCACCCCCGGACCGGCGATCTTCGCCCACGACTTCGAGCACCCGGGCAGCCCGAGCGCCCTGGACTCCGCCGGCTCGACGGCCCGCAGCGTCGTGGTGGCCGACAGCTTCGACTGGGGCCCCGGCGGCGACCCGCCGCAGCGACGCCGCTGGCGCGACTCGGTGATCTACGAGCTGCACGTGAAGGGCTTCACCGCGTTGCACGCCGAGATCCCCGAGGACCTGCGCGGCACGTACGCCGGCCTCGGCAGCCCCGAGGTGATCCGCTACCTGACCGACCTCGGCGTCACCGCTGTCGAGCTGCTGCCGATCCACCAGTTCTTCTCCGAGCCGCACCTCGCGGAGCTGGGTCTGAAGAACTACTGGGGTTACAACTCGATCGGCTTCTTCGCCCCGCACAACGCGTACTCCGCCAGCGGCGACCGCGGCCAGCAGGTGACCGAGTTCAAGCAGATGGTCAAGAATTTCCACGAGGCGGGCATCGAGGTGATCCTCGACGTGGTCTACAACCACACCGCCGAGGCCGGTGCGCTCGGACCGGTCTACAGCTTCCGCGGCCTGGATGACCGCGGGATGTACCACCGGGTCGCGCCCGACCTCGAGGAGGACGAGGATCTGGCGGATCTCCCCGAGCATGCGCGGTTCGACGACACCTACTGGGACGTCACCGGTTGCGGCAACACCGTGAACGCCCAGAACCCGGCGGCCCTGCGGCTGATCCTCGACTCGCTGCGGTACTGGGTCAACGAGATGCACGTCGACGGCTTCCGGTTCGACCTGCTCTCGGCGATCACCCGGTCGGGCTACTCCGTCGACATGACCAGCAGCCTGCTGACCACCATCGGCCAGGACCCCGCGTTGCGCCACGCCAAGCTGATCGCCGAGCCCTGGGACGCCTCGGGAGACGGCTACAAGGTCGGTGAGTACCCGCCGCCGTGGGTGGAGTGGAACGACCAGTTCCGCGACACCATGCGGGACTTCTGGCGCGGCTCCTCCGACGGCATCCGCACCGTCGCGACCCGGCTCGCCGGCTCCTCGGACCTGTACGCCGACGACGGCCGCTCGCCGTACGCGTCGGTCAACTTCATCACCGCTCACGACGGCTTCACCCTGCGTGACCTGGTCTCCTACGAGTCCAAGCACAACGAGGCGAACGGCGAGGAGAACCGGGACGGCACCGACAACAACCGGTCCTCCAACGGTGGCGTCGAGGGCCCGACCGAGGACGCGACGATCCTCGCCCGGCGGCAGCGGGTGGCGGCGAACCTGATGATCACGCTCTGCTTCGCCAACGGCGTCCCGATGATCACCGCGGGCGACGAGCGCGGGCGCACCCAGGGCGGCAACAACAACGCCTACGCTCAGGACAACGAGATCTCCTGGATCGACTGGCGCCCCGACGACGCCTGGCTGCGGATGTGGGACATGACCCGGACCGCCCTGAAGATCCGCCGCGAGCACCCCGCGCTGCGCCAGCGGCACTGGTTCGAAGGGCGTCCCGCGATCAAGGGCGGCCCGAAGGATCTCGCCTGGATCCACCCGGCCGGCCGCGAGATGACCGGTGACGACTGGCACGACGGAGAGCTGCGCGTGATCGGCATGTTCGTCTCCGGCAACCCCCTGCGCTCCCCCGGCCCCCGCGGCGAGCAGCAGGTGGACGCGAGCTTCATGATCTGGCTCAACGGCTCCGACGTCGACTGCGAGGTCCGGCTGCCGGAGAACCAGTGGGTGCAGGCCGGCCACGTCGCCCTGTCGACCGACGAGAGCCTCGAACAGGGCACCGAGGTGCGCGCTGGGGGGACGTTCACGCTGCAGGCGCAGTCGCTGGTGGTTCTGCAGCAGGACTGAGCCTCGGCGGATTTTCGGGGGAACCCGTGATTCCGCCTCGAACGCGCGATGTATTGGGTTGGCGCGACAGTTTCAGGTTGCTCGCGTCGCGCCGCGCCCGCGAAGCACCTCATGGACTCGTGCGGCAGTACGCATCGGATCGTGAAGATCCGCCCACGTCAGTCGAACAAATCGAAATCCAGTTAGCTCGCGTATCGCGTCTTCTCGTCGCTTCTCGCGAAATACCGCGTCACCTGGCGACTCACCCGGACGAAGGTAACGCCCGTACTTGACCTTGCCGTCGAACTCCCCCAGCACGCCGTCTTCAGGCCAAGCGAAGTCGGTTGTCCCCAGAATGTCCTGTCCGTCAGCGACGACGTACTGCAGTTCAGGTCGCGGGATCTGGTGCCTCCAGAAGAGGTATCTCGACCGAGACTCACCGACGGACTCCGCCCCGGGTTGAGCCAGTCGCAGCGTGATCTGCAGCCTTCGCGTTCCGGGCCACCCCTGCATCTCTGCTGCGGCCGCCCGCATCTGCTCCGGCGTGCACCCGGCAAGGTGGTAGGCGGAATCGGCAACGACGATCCCTGACTCCACCGACGACAGCGATGCGGCTCCGATGGCGCACCTCGCCGCGGAGAGCGCCGACAGACCGCCCACGGGGTGGATCGTTGGCCGGTCGTCAACGTCGTGGTACGCCACATCCTGGTGCTTGCGCGCGGCGGTGACGCCGAACCGCGACACGTGCACCCTCGAGAGATCTGTGCCCCAGAGACGCAGACCGTGGAGCACAGCACCCGATTGATGGCTGAATGCGATCTCGGAACGGCGGGACATCCAAACGCCGTGACAAGCTAGAGCGTGCCGATCCGACTCGTCGGCGTCGTTCCATCGAGATGCTTCGACGTACGCGCCGTGTCGCACGCGCACGAGCGTTCCGTTCCGCACGGACCTGGCGAGCCACTTGTCGTCGTACCCGAGCTCCAATGCGTGCCTGCGCAGAAAGACACCCGGCACGGAATAAGTCGTGAGATCCAGCATGAGGCGATGGTGCGGTCCGCGCCGGACGGTCCGTGTTCACCACGATCGCTGCTGTGGATGGCAGCGCCTCGGGGCGAACGGTGCAGTTCAAGCCCACAACCGGCCGACCAACACGAAACATCGCCTGCTTCGGCAGGAATTTCGGGTTCACCCGAAATTCCGGCTAGGCCGAAGCCACCAGCCCCAGCTCCGCCGCACTAGCCAGCGCCGGATGCGCCGGCAGGATCCGCACGGTGTACCCGAACGGCCCCGGGCGGTCGAGCACCAACCGCGTCGCGAAGCGGTGGCGGCCGCCCTCGTAGGTCTCGACGAGCTCGAGCGGAAGCACCGCCGGTTCGAGGATCGCGTCCTCGCCCTTGACCCGGCCGTGCACGAGCTCGACGCGCACGTCGCCGGGGGCGAGGTCGCCGAGGCTCACGTACGCCGTCAGGTCGAGGGCGCCGCCGACCTCGGGGGTCTCCGAGACGCCGGCGGTGTCGAGGTGGTCGATCCGCACCTGATCCCAGCCCGCACGGACGCGCGCCTTGAACGCGGCGAGGTCGCGGGCTCCGTCGTAGGAGGAGTTGATCGCGCGCTCGGCAGTCGCGGCCGGGACGTAGAGGCGCTCGGTGTACTCGCGCACCATCCGGGTCGAGATCACCTTCGGCCCGAGCGACTTCAGGGTGTGCCGGACCATCTCGATCCACCGGATCGGGACGCCGTCAGCCACGTCGTAGAAGCGCGGCGCGACCTCGTTCTCGACCAGGTCGTAGAACGACTCGGCCTCGAGCCGGTCGCGCTCGTCGACGTCGCTCACGCTGTCGGCCGACGGGATCGCCCAACCGTTGTCGCCGTCGTACCACTCGTCCCACCAGCCGTCGAGGATCGACAGGTTGAGCCCGCCGTTCAGCGCCGCCTTCATGCCGGACGTGCCGCAGGCCTCGTACGGGCGAAGGGGGTTGTTCAGCCAGACGTCGCAGCCGGGGTACAGCGGCTGGGCCATCGCGATGTCGTAGTTCGGCAGGAACACGATCCGGTGCCGGATCGCCGGGTCGTCAGCGAGCCGTACGACGTCCTGGATCAGCTTCTTGCCGCCGTCGTCGGCCGGGTGGGCCTTGCCGGCGATCACCAGCTGGACCGGACGCTCGGGGTGCAGCAGCAGCCGCTTGAGCCGCTCCGGGTCGTGCAGCATCAGGGTGAGTCGCTTGTACGACGCCGCACGCCGGGCGAACCCGATCGTGAGCACGTCGGGGTCGAGCACCTGGTCGGTCCACCCGAGCTCGGACGCCGCGGCGCCGCGCTGCTGCCACGCCTTGCGCACCCGAACGCGCGCGTCCTCGACCAGTCGCTGGCGCAGCACGCGCTTGGTGGCCCAGAGGTCGTTCGCGGGGATCTGGTCGACGACCGACCAGACCTCGTCGTCGTCGGAGTCCACATCTGCGCCCGCGCGCGCACCGAGCTCGAAGACCTCGCGCGCGACCCAGGTCGGCGCGTGCACGCCGTTGGTGATCGAGGTGATCGGCACCTCGGCCTCGTCGAAGGCCGACCACAGCCCGCTGAACATCCCGCGGCTCACCTCACCGTGCAGCTGCGAGACGCCGTTGGCACGCTGCGCGAGACGGAAGCCCATCACGGCCATGTTGAAGACTCCGGGGTCGCCGCCGTCGTAGTCCTCGGCACCGAGCGCGAGCACGTCGGCGACCGGTACGCCGGCGACGGGCGAGGTCGGTCCGAAGTACTGCTCGACGAGGTCGCGCGGGAACCGGTCGATACCGGCCGGGACCGGGGTGTGCGTGGTGAAGACCGTGCCGGCTCGGCTGACCTCGACGGCCTCGGCGAAGGACAGCCTCGGGCCGTCCTCGGCGACGCTGAGCTCGCGGATCCGTTCGAGACCGAGGAACCCGGCGTGGCCCTCGTTGGTGTGGAAGACCTCGGGGGCGTCGGCGCCGGTGATCCTGGACCAGGCCCGCAGCGCCCGTACGCCGCCGATGCCCAGGAGCAGCTCCTGGCGCAGCCGGTGCTCGACGCTGCCGCCGTACAGCCGGTCGGTGACCTCGCGCAGGGCCTCCGGGTTCTCCTCGACGTCGGAGTCGAGCAGCAGCAGCGGCACGCGTCCGACCTGGGCGACCCAGATCCGGGCGATCAGCGGGTGGTCGCCGGGGACCTCGAGCGCCACCCGGGCGTGGCTGCCGTCAGCCTCGCGCAGCGGCGTGATCGGCAGGCCGTCCGGGTCGAGGACCGGGTAGGTCTCCTGCTGCCAGCCTTCGCGGGAGAGCGACTGGCGGAAGTAACCGTGTCGGTAGAGCAGGCCGACGCCGACCAGCGGTACGCCGAGGTCGCTGGCGGTCTTGAGGTGGTCGCCCGCGAGGATGCCGAGACCGCCGGAGTACTGCGGCAGTACCGAGGTGATGCCGAACTCGGGTGAGAAGTACGCGATGGCACGCGGCGCGACGCCGCCGTCGGCCTCACGCGGCGCGACCTGCTGCTGGAACCACCGGTCGCCGGTCAGGTAGGCGTCCAGGTCTGCACGCGTCTGGTGCAGGCGGGCGAGGAAGACCTCATCGCCGGCAAGCTCCTCGAGGCGACCCGGGGCGATGGCGCCGAGCAGCTTGACCGGGTCGTGACCCGCCTCCTCCCAGGCGCCGCCGTCCACGGCAGCGAACAGGTCCTGCGTCGCCGGGTGCCAGGACCAGCGCAGGTTGGTGGCCAGCTCCAGCAGGGGGGCCAGGCTCGGCGGAAGAACGGGACGGACGGTGAATCGTCGGATCGCGCGCATGAAAACGACGTTAGCCGACGACCACTTGATCGTTCCAATTGCGTTTGCTCAGGCGTACGATCCGCGCCCGTTCTCCAGCCGCAGCACCTGCCCCGGATTCTCCGACAGCGGCCGGTGCGTGACCATCAGCACGGCGCGGTCCCCGTTGAGAAGGTTGGCGAGCACCGCTGCCTCGGTCGTCCGGTCCAGCGCACTGGTGGCCTCGTCAAGGATCAGCAGCTCGGGTGTGCGCACCAGTGCCCGCGCGATCGCGAGTCGCTGCTGCTCGCCGCCGGACAGCTCGGCGAGCTCCTGCAGCGGCGCCTGCAGGCCGCCGGCAAGTCCGCGCACGACCTCGTCGAGGCACGCCAGACGGAGAGCCTCCCAGGCGCGCTCCTCGGTGAGCGTCTCGCCCGGCTGCAGCGACCAGGCCAGGTTCTGATAGACCGTGCCCGGCACCAGGACGGTCTGCTGCGCAACGTACCCGATCCGTCGGCGCCAGCCAGCCAGGTCGGTCACCGGTACGCCGTCAACGAGCAGCTCGCCCCGCTGGGCAGGCAGCAGGCCCAGGATCACATCGAGCAACGTGCTCTTGCCGGCACCGCTCGGCCCGGTCACCGTCACCAGGCTGCGGTACGGGATCTCCAGGTCGATGCCGTCCAGGGCGGGACCGGCCGCAGGGTCGTAGGTCACCCCGATCCCGCGCAGCTCCATCAGCGCGACCGCGCGACGGCGGCCCTCGCGGTCGGCCGCCGGGGTCCGGTGCTCCTCGGGGACCGTGTCGGCCACCCGCTCCGGGTGACGTCGGGCCTCGGCCTGGAACGCCAGCAACGACTCCAGCGCCGGTACGTCGTTCGCGAAGGTCTGCGCGGCGATCAGCAGGTTCTGCCCGCTGGTCAGCAACCGGGTGGAGACCACCAGCAGGGCAGCGAGCTCGGACAGCGACAAGCCGATCTCGCGGCCGATCAGGATCAGGCCGAGGACGGCGAGCACCCCGACCACGCCGAGTGCCGAGGAGACCATCGCGGCGCGGGCGACGAAGCTGCGGCGAACCTCGCGGACACGTGCGGCCTCCTCCGCGACCAGCTCGGACCAGGCCCGTTCGGCACCGTGCGCCCGCATCACCCGCGCCGAGGCCAACGAGTCCGACAGCGCGGCACCGAAGCCGGCGATCCGCTCGGTGATGACCTGGCCCAGCGACGTGGCGCCGCGGGTCGAGCGCGCTGCCAGACCGAGCACGACCACGACCGCGATCAGGGCGAGTCCCCCGACCACCGGAGCCAGCAGGACACCGACGGCCGCCGTCGCGGCCAGCACGAAGCCACCGACGCACAGCCGCAGCACCATCGCCACCGCGCTCTGCGCACGCTCGACGTTGGTGGTCAGGCTCTGGACCACCTCGCTGCGGCGCTGGGCCGACAGGTAGGTCCAGTCGGCCGCGTACAGGTCGTCGATGAGACCGAGACGGAGCCGGTCGACGGTCGTCAGCCGGATGTCGACGGCGAGCACCATCGCCCACCACTGCCCGATCCCGCGGAGCACGACGACCGCGATCACCAGCGAGAACGCGCGCACCAGCGTCAACTCGACGGTCAGGCCGGGGACGCTGAAGCGGTCGTCGCCACCGAGCGCCTGGATCACCGGCACCAGGAGCACCAGACCGGCGCCCTCGAGCAGCGCCACGACGAACTGCAGCACCAGCAGGCCGAGCACCTTCGCTGTGCCCACCGTGTCGGCCATCAGCCGCAGGCAGACCCCCGCACGACGGATCACCGGTGCGACCTCACCAGGGGCTCGACCACGCCTGCCCCGGGCTCGCGCCGCACCCACGCCACGCTGCGTCGGCACAAACGGCGTACACGGAGCCACAGCGTCAGCGGTACCCCGGTCCACGCCGACGTGGCCTCGACGCCGACAACGGACTTCACCGGCAGGGCGATGCTCACCGCGGAGTGACGACGGTCGCGACCGGTCGGGCTGGCCTCGAGCATGTAGCGCAGCAGCCGGAAGCTGGCAGACCCGGGGAACGGGAAGGCTTCCCGCGCCGGGCGGCCCTGGGCCAGGACGGCACGGTTCACCACCGAGGAGGGCACCCGGTCGAGCTCGGCGAGCACGGCAGCGGGCACGCTGGGCGGGAGACCGACGACGAAGCGGGTGACCGCGAGAGTGCTGACCTCGAGCCGCCGCAGCGGGTCGGCGCGCAGGTCGCGCTGCCAGGTCCGGGGGTCCGCGGCGAGCCGGTGCACGTCGACGAGGCTGCGCATCCAGCGCCACGAGTCCTTCGCCGCATGCAGGCTGGTGTGCGGGAGCAGGTCGGCGTGGGAGAGCGTGTCGACCCTGACGCCGCCGAGGTCGACGCCAACGCGGCGGGCCCACGCCTCGGCGAAGGTCGGCAGCGCGTCCAGGGTGGGATCGAGGCGCCAGTGCAGGTCGACCGAGCTCGAGGGGCCGTCGTAGGTGAAGGCGTTGAACGAGCGCATGACGTGGCCCCACGCCCACGTCCCCGGGTTGACCTCGTAGGACTCGCGGCGGACCCAACCGTTCTCGATCAGCAGGTGGTGTGCGGCCTCGACCTGTTCAGGATCGACAAGGAGGTCGACGTCCCCTGCGCCGCGCGCGCCCGGGTCGCCGGTCGTCTGCGCCGCCAGAGCCGGGCCCTTGATCACCATGGTCTCGAGGCCGGCACCGCGGAACAGGTTCTGCAACCGGTCGATCTCGAGGATCTGGACCATCAGCTGACGCCGGCTGACCGCCCGCAGGGCGTTGATCGGCTCGACCACCTCGCGCGGCAGCTGCAAGCCTTCGGCCTGGGATCCGACGAGCTCGGCAACTCGGTGTCTTCGTACGGCCTCGACCAGCTCGATCGGCGTCTCGAACGCAGGTTCCGGCGTCCAGGACAGGCCTGCCTCCAGGCGCAGGGCGCCCCGCGTCCACGCGCGTACGCGTCGCAGCGCAGGAGGGGTCTGTGGCACCCGCCAACACTAGAAGCCCGTGCGCTTGTTGGTTGGTGAACTGGGAAGTTCCGGACCCGTCGGAGCCATTTCAGGACCGGAGCTGGTTCCTGGACTATATTTTTCGTGCGGAACCTCACCCTCCGTACCTTTTTCGGTGCCGGCTCGTTGGTTCTGATTGAGAAGGCAACAACCGACAGGAGCTCCACGATGACCGGTTCTGACAAGGCGTACAGCGCTCCCAAGCTGGAGTCGCTCAGCCTGCGGGCCACCAGCGACATCGACCTGGGCCTCGGGATCCACATCCCGTTCCCCCCGCTCGGTAGCTGAAGGCTCAGCCACTCAAGGGCACCCTCGGGTGCCACGAGGACTTCGCACCATGGGATTCGTTCGCACGGTGCGGGGTTTTGTCCGTCTAGGACTGAGGGACCAGGTTCGCTTCACGGCGGCCTGGTTCCTTCTCGGTTTTGCCCGAATTCTCATCATCGCTCTCCCGTTCACCGTCGTACGACGGCTGCTCGGCGAGAACCAGTCGTCCCCCGGTCACCAGACGGTGCCGGAGCTCGACGAGGAGCAGACCTGGCGAGCGGCGCACATCGGCCGGATCGTCGAGGCGGCTGCGGCCCACGCGCCGTGGCGCTCGGACTGCTACCCCCAGGCGCTCGCCGCCCGCACCTTCCTCGCCGTCCGCCGGATCCCGCACGTGGTCTCTTTCGGCGTTCGGCGCGACGGCAACGCGCTGGTCGCCCATGCTTGGGTCCATGCAGGGACGATCGCAGTGACCGGCGGCAACGGTCGCGAGTACACCGAGGTGGGCGCGTTCGCGTGGTCACCGCGAGCGAACCGGCTCCGGTGATCGCGGCGTGACCTCAGGTACCACCTACTCCTGCTACGGACTCCTCCTGCGCAGCGAGATCGAGCTGCCCGACCTCGGGGCTCCGCTGGAGACCGAGGCGACCCCCGACGTGGTGATCCGCTTCGGATCTTTGAAGGTCCCGCCGCCCAGCACCCTCCCCTACGGCCTGTGGCGCGAGAGCGACGTCTGCGGCGTCGAGGTCCCCGACGTCGGGCGCTACGAGACCCGGGCCGGCGTCGAGATCGTCATCGATCCCCTGCCGGATGCTGAGCCGCGCGCGATCCGGTTGTTCCTGCTCGGCACCGTGATGGGCGCGCTGATGATGCAGCGCGACCACCTCGTGCTGCACGGCAACGCGTTCCGCATCGGGGACGCCGCAGCCGTCGTCGTCGGGCACTCCGGCGCGGGCAAGTCGACGCTCGCCGCAGAGTTCGACCGCCGCGGGTTCGACGTGCTCTCCGACGACGTCGTCCCGGTGGACGCCACGGGGAACGCGATCCCGGGCTACCCGCGGATCAAGCTCTGGGACGACGCCCTGGCCCGGCTCGGGGTCGGCACGGACGGGCTCGAGCGGATCAACGACGCGCACGAGAAGTTCCAGCTTCCCCTGCAGCGCAACGCGATCGGGCCGCTGCCGCTGCGTTGGATCTACGTCCTCGAGCGGCACGCCGGGACCGAGCTGACACTGGCTCCCGTGCACGGCGCCGTCACGTTCAGCCTGCTGCACGAGCACACCTACCGCAACGAGCTGATCAGCGGTGCCGAGCCGGTCGCCCGGCACCTCCAGCAGTGCGCCAGCCTGGCGAGGACCGCCCGCGTGACGCGGGTCCGACGACCTGCTGCAACCATGACTGCAGAATCGACCGCCGAAGCCATCCTTTCCGACATCGGCACCGAATCACCTCAGACCCCGACCCAGGAGCGAGCATGACCAGCGGACCCGAGACCACCTACGTACGGCGGCCCGAGCTGCACGCCGTCGAGATGGACGGTGAGCTCGTGATGATGGGTCAGGAGCAGGGCGAGTACTACGGCCTGCGCGACGTCGCCGCCTCGATCTGGCAGCACCTGGCCGAGCCCCGCACGCTCGAGGACCTCGTCGGCCTGGTCAGCGCCGAGTACGACGTGACCCCGGAGACCTGCCGCGGCGACATCGTCGAGTTCCTCGGCGACCTGACCAGCCGCAAGCTGGTCACCACCGCCTGACCGGGTGGTCGAGCAACGAGCGCAGCGAGTGGTGAGTCGAGACCACGAACGATGATCTCGACTACGCTCGATCAGCCGGCGGCGACGAGTGCGGCGGCGACGTCCTCGAGGACGTCCATCGCCTCGTGCAGCAGCTCGCGGGAGGCCACGAGAGGAGGCAGGAACCGCAGCACGTTGCCGTAGGTCCCGCAGGTCAGCGTGAGGACGCCCTCCTGGTGGCAGCCGGCGCTGAGCCTCGCTGCCGTCACCGGGTCGGGCGTCGTCGTGCCCGGCTCGACGATCTCGACCGCGATCATCGCGCCTTGGCCGCGGACGTCACCGATCGCCGGGAACGTCACCGCCATCGCCGCGAGCCGGCGCTTGAGCAGCTCGCCGATACCGAGGGCGCGCGCGTTGAGGTCGAGGACCTTCATCGTCTGGATCGCCCCCAGCGCGGCGGCGCAGGCGACCGGGTTGCCGCCGTACGTGCCGCCGAGGCCGCCGACGTGCACCGAGTCCATGATCTCCGCCCTGCCGACGACGGCTGCCAGCGGCAGTCCGCCGGCGACGCCCTTGGCGACGGTGGTGAGGTCGGGCAGCCAGCCCTCGTGCTCGCTGGCGAACCAGGTGCCCGTGCGGCACATGCCGGACTGGATCTCGTCGGCGACGAAGACGATGCCGTTCGCGTTGGCGTACTCGACAAGTGCGGGCAGGTAGCCGGGCGCCGGCACGATGAAGCCGCCCTCCCCGAGGACCGGCTCGATCACGATCGCGGCGACGTTGCTCGCGCCGACCTGCTTGTCGATGACGTCGATCGTGCGGGCCGCGGCCTCCGCACCGGTCAGACCGTCCCGGAACGGGTAGGACACCGGGGCCCGGTAGACCTCGCCCGCGAACGGGCCGAAGCCCTCCTTGTAGGGCATGTTCTTGGCCGTCATCGCCATCGTCAGGTTCGTACGCCCGTGGTACGCGTGGTCGACCACGACGACGGCGTCCCGACCGGTGTGCACGCGGGCGATCTTCACCGCGTTCTCGACGGCCTCGGCGCCGGAGTTGAACAGTGCGGCCTTCTTGGCGTGGTCACCGGGCGTCAGGTCGGCCAGCTGCTCGCAGACCTCCACGTAGCCGTCGTACGGGGCGACCATGAAGCAGGTGTGCGTGAACGCGGCGACCTGCTCGGTCACCCGCTCGACGACCTCGGGCGCGGAGTTGCCGACCGAGGTGACCGCGATGCCGGAGGCGAGGTCGATGAAGGAGTTGCCGTCGACGTCGACGATCACGCCGCCACCGGCAGCGGCGACGTACACCGGCAGGGTGCTGCCGACCCCGGAGGCGACGGCCGCCGTACGCCGCTCGTGCAGCTCGCGCGACTTCGGTCCCGGGACCTCGGTGACCAGGCGACGTTCCTGCGGCAGGCTCGGTCCGCCGGCGGTGGTGGTCATGCGATCTCCAGTTCCTTGGTTCCCCAGGGCGAGCCGTAGGCGGTGAGCAGGTCCAGGAACGGTACGGCGTCGAACGCCTCCGGGCCCAGCACGCCAGCTCCGCTCCAGGTGCCGGTAGCGATCAGCTCGAGAGCGACCACCGGGTTGATCGCCGTCTGCCAGACGACGCACTGGTGGCCGTAGTCCGCCATCACCGTCTCGTTGTCGACGACGTGGTAGAGGTAGGTGCTGCGGGGAGCACCGTCTTTCCCCTTGCCAGTGACCCACAGCCCGGCGCAGGTCTTGCCCTTCATCCGCGGGCCGACGGTCGCCGGGTCGGGCAGGACGGCGGCGACGACGTCGCGCGGCGACACCTCAACGCCCTTCACGGTGACCTTCTCGGTCCTGTCGAGCCCGAGGGTGTTGAGCACCTTGAGGATGGTGATGAATTCGTCGCCGAGGCCGTACTTGAAGGTCGCCCGCTTGGCGTCGACCCAGCGCGGCATCAGCAGCACCTCCTCGTGCTCGACGTTCACGCACTCGACCGGCCCGATGCCCTCGGGGAAGTTGAAGACCTCGGGCTCGGAGAACGGCGCGGTGGTGAACCAGCCACGGTCCTTCTCCCAGATGACGGGAGGGTTCAGGCACTCCTCGATCGTGGTCCACATCGAGAACGACGGCGCGAAGATCTCGTTGCCGGCGTCGTCGGTGACCACCAGGTTGGCGCCGTCCCGGGTGCCGAGCTCATCGATCTCGCTGAACAGGTGGTCTGCGGCGTACCGGGCGAAGACGTCGGACAGACCAGGCTCGACCCCCATCCCGACCAGCGCGAGACGGCCGGCGGCCTCCCACTCCTCCGCCACGGCGAACTGCTCGTCGCCGAGCATCACGCCGACCTGCTCGTAGGGCTTCTCCGGGTGCGGCTTCGAGAGTGACATCGCCATGTCGACGTAGTCCGCACCGGCCGCGAACGCACCGTGGAAGATCGGCATGTTGAAAACCGGGTCGACAGCGTTCATCACGTGGGTGATGCCGTTCTCGCGGCACAGCGCCGTCACCGCCTCGGCCGACGACGCGTCGATCGTCGCTGCCGTGAACCGGTCGTCCAGCGCGTCGGCAGCGCGCTGCGCCTTGGCCTCGTCGTAGTCGGCGATCACGACCGCTTCGAAGAATTCGCGGCGCGCGGCGATCGCGGTGAAGGCCCCGCCGACTCCCCCGGCCCCGACGAGGAGGATGCGCATCTCTGTGGATCGAGCCGAGGCGAGATCACTCACCGATGTAGCTCATGACGTGCTTGATCCGGGTGTAGTCCTCCAGGCCGTACAGCGACAGGTCCTTGCCGTAGCCGGAGTGCTTGAACCCGCCGTGCGGCATCTCGGAGATGAACGGGATGTGGGTGTTGATCCAGACGACGCCGAAGTCGAGGTTCTTGCTCATCCGCAGCGCACGCGCGTGGTCCTTGGTCCAGACGCTCGAGGAGAGGCCGTACTCGACACCGTTCGCCCAGGCCAGTGCCTCGGTCTCGTCGGCGAACTTCTGGACGGTCATCACCGGCCCGAAGATCTCCTGCTGGATCAGCTCGTCGTCCTGACGAAGACCGGAGAGCACCGTCGGGTCGTAGAAGTAACCGGCATCGCCGTTGCGGGTGCCGCCGGTGACCAGGTTCCCGTGGTCGGGAAGCCGGTCGACCATGCCCGAGACTTTCTCCAGCTGCGCCTGGGAGTTCAGCGGGCCGTAGTAGGTGTCCTCGTTGTCGGGGCGTCCGGTCGGCATGCCCTGCGCAGCCTCGGCGAGCGCCGCGACGAACTCGTCGTGGATGCCGGCCTGGACGAGCACCCGGGTCGCGGCGGTGCAGTCCTGGCCGGCATTGAACAGTCCGGCGCCGGCGATGCCCTCGGCGGCCGCGGCGATGTCGGCGTCGTCGAACACGACCACGGGCGCCTTGCCGCCGAGCTCGAGGTGCACGCGCTTCAGGTCCGTCGACGCCGAGGCGGCGACCTCCATGCCCGCACGCACCGACCCGGTGATCGCGACCATTGCCGGCGTTTTGTGCTCGACCAGCGCCCGGCCCGTGTCGCGGTCACCGCAGACGACGTTGAGCACACCCGGCGGCAGGAACTCCTGGCACAGCTCGGCCAGCAGGGTCGAGCTGGCCGGGGTGGTGTCGCTCGGCTTGAGCACGATCGTGTTGCCGCCCGCCAGCGCCGGCGCGATCTTCCAGATCATCATCAGCAGCGGGTAGTTCCACGGCGTCACCTGACCCACGACGCCGACCGGCTCCCGACGGATCCACGAGGTGTAGTCGGTCATGTACTCGCCGGCCGACTTCCCCTCGAGGATCCGCGCCGCACCGCCGAAGAACCGGAAGTGGTCCGAGGCGTACGGCATCTCCTCGCTCAGCGTCAGGTGCAGCGGCTTGCCGGTGTCCCTGCTCTCGACCGCGTTGAGCTCGTCGGTGCGCGCCTCGATGGCATCGGCGATCTTGAGCAGCGCGTTCGACCGGTCCTGCGGAGTGGTGTTCCGCCACGACGCGAACGCTTCCGCCGCGGCGCCGTACGCGCGGTCGACGTCCTCGGCACCCGACATCGGGGCGGTGGCGTAGACCTGGCCGGTGGTCGGATCGATGACGTCGTACGTCGCTCCGTCCGCGGCGGCGACGGCCTCGCCGTTGATGATGTTCGTGAAGACTGGTGCGTCGGACATGAGGCTCCCTGGTACTCGCAGCGACGGTTGTCCCAAGTCAAGCCAGAACGGCCGGACCAGTCAAGGCGGAACAACGAAATCCGTCGGAGAATCAAAATGTTTACACGAAAGCAACCTTCAGAGCGGCCCTGAAATGCGGATTCACTTGCTTTGAGCGCGGCCCAGTGGGCACACTGCTGGCATGAACGACGCCACGGATGCCGGCCGCCAGCAGGCCGCTCGCGACCACCTCTGGATGCACTTCACCCGGCACTCGTCGTACGAGTCCGCCGAGGTCCCCACCATCGCACGAGGCGAAGGCGCCTACATCTACGACACCCACGACAACCGGTACCTCGACGGGCTCTCCGGTCTGTTCGTCGTCCAGGCCGGTCACGGCCGCGCCGAGCTCGCGGAGGCTGCGGCGAAGCAGGCCGAGAAGCTGGCGTTCTTCCCGATCTGGTCCTACGCGCACCCGGGAGCGATCGACCTGGCGGAGCGCGTCGCCGGCTACGCGCCGGGCGACCTCAACAAGGTCTTCTTCACCACCGGCGGCGGCGAGGCCGTCGAGACTGCCTGGAAGCTGGCGAAGAACTACTTCAAACTCACCGGCAAGCCCGGCAAGCACAAGGTCATCAGCCGCGCGATCGCGTACCACGGCACCCCGCAGGGCGCGCTCTCGATCACGGGCCTGCCGGGGATGAAGGCCCCCTTCGAACCGCTGGTGCCGAGCACGTTCCGGGTGCCGAACACGAACTTCTACCGCGCCCCGGCGCAGTTCCAGGGGCACCCCGACGACGAGGAGGCGTTCGGACGTTGGGCCGCGGACAGGATCGCGGAGGCGATCGAGTTCGAGGGTCCCGACACCGTGGCGGCGGTGTTCCTCGAGCCGGTGCAGAACAGCGGAGGCTGCTTCCCTCCCCCGCCGGGCTACTTCCAGCGGGTCCGCGAGATCTGCGACGAGTACGACGTGCTGCTGGTCTCCGACGAGGTCATCTGCGCGTTCGGTCGTCTCGGCCACATGTTCGGCGCCGACCGCTACGGCTACCAGCCCGACATCATCACGTGCGCGAAGGGCCTGACCTCGGGCTACTCCCCGCTCGGCGCGATGATCGCCAGCGACCGGCTGTTCGAGCCCTTCAGAGGTGGCGACGCCACCTTCCTGCACGGTTACACCTTCGGCGGCCATCCGGTCTCGACCGCGGTCGCGATGGCCAACCTCCACATCTTCGAGCGCGAGAACCTCAACCAGCACGTCCTCGACAACGAGGGTGCCTTCCGGGCCACCCTGGAGAAGCTGCTCGACCTGCCGCTGGTCGGCGACGTCCGCGGCGACGGTTACTTCTACGGGATCGAGCTGGTCAAGGACAAGGCGACCAAGGAGACGTTCAACGACGCCGAGTCCGAGCGGCTGCTGCGCGGGTTCCTGTCCAAGGCGCTCTTCGAGGCCGGCCTGTACTGCCGCGCCGACGACCGCGGCGACCCGGTGGTCCAGCTCGCTCCCCCGCTGATCTGCGACCAGGCGCACTTCGACGAGATCGAGGAGATCCTGCGCAAGGTTCTGACGGAGGCGGAGAACCACCTCTGACCGACCCCGGTCATCGAGCTTGCCGAGCTGTGGCGAGGCTGCACCAGCTCAGCCGACCACAGCCGTACGCCGGCACACCTCGTCCCACGGCGTCGGCTCGATGCCGAAGTGCGCGCGCGCCGCGGAGTCGTCGATCGTGTACGGCCGGGTCCACTGGTAGTCGAGCTGCTTGAGCTCGCGCATCATCGGCACGAACAACGCGGAAGCCGCGAACACCGACGCCGGGATCGCTGACACCTTGGGCGCCGGACGACCGACCGCCGCCATCACGTCGGTGAGTGCCTCACGCTGCGTGCGCGGAGCGTTGGTCGGCGCGAGCCAGGTCCGCCCCAGGGCGGTCTCGTCCTCGGCTGCCGCGATCATCGTGCGTGCCATGTCGAGCACGTCGGTGAAGCTGTGCGGCTGGTCGGCGCTGCCGATCACCCAGGCACGTTTGCCGGCGAGCATGCCGGGGACCTGACGGGTGATGTGACCGTTCTCCCCCACCCCGGTGCCGACGTAGTCCGAACCTCGCACCTCGACGGTCCGGATCCGACCCGCCTGGTGCAGCGCGAGGGCGTCGGCCCACATGCTCGTCCGCAGGATGCCTTTGTGGTCGGTCGCGACATCGGGCAGGCCCTCGTGCATCGGAGCGTCGACCGGACCGTAGGGGTACAGGTTGCCGGTGATCGCGTACGTCGCACCCGACCGCTCCGCAGCCACGAGCAGTGCAGCGGCCAGCGGAGGCCAGACCTGCTCCCACGTCGTGTAGTCGCCGGGGTTGGCGCAGTTGTAGAGCACCGACGCGCCCTCGGCGGCCGCGCTCAGCGCGTCTGCGTCCGACGCGTCCAGCGCGATGTGGTCGACCCCCGCGATGCCCGTGTCGGTGCCCGAACGCGTCGCGACGACGACCTCCGAGCCGCGTGCTGCGAGCAGCTGGGCGACGTGCCGACCGACAGGTCCGGCTCCGACGATGAAGTGACGATCAGACATGGTTCCTCCTGAGGCTGATGGGCGAGAGCACCGCTCTCGTTTGTCAGCATGGCACCGTCTAACGTCAAATGCAAGAGCACTGCTCTCGTTTGTTGCACATGCTCTCGGAATGGTCCATGATCGTGCCCGTGACGGACGTTCCGAAGGCCAGGACTGCGCGCGAGCGCGCCCGCGAGGAGATCACCAGCGAGATCCTCAGCGCGGCCCGAGCACGCCTGGCCGAAGCCGGCCCTGGCGAGCTCAGCCTGCGTGCCGTCGCCCGCGACGTCGGCATGGTCTCCTCAGCCGTCTACCGCTACTTCCCCAGCCGCGACCACCTGCTGACGGCCCTGCTCATCGCCGCGTACGACGAGCTCGGGGCGTACGCCGAAGCGGCCGATGACGCGGTGGCCGACCGGGACGATCACGCCGCCCGCTGGCACGCCACCTGCAACGCCGTCCGGCAGTGGGCACTGGCGCACCCGCACGACTACGCCCTGCTCTACGGCTCCCCCGTCACCGGGTACGCCGCCCCGCAGGACACCATCGAGCCGGCCACCCGGGTGATCCGGCGCCTGGTCGAGATCATCGTGCGGTCCGTCGAGGCCGGCCGTGCGCTCCCTGCCGCCCCTGCTGGCGCTCCCCCTGGCTTCGACGCCTCGACGGCGGGCGCCCAGGAAGCGATCAGCCGGTTCGAGATCGCGGCCGACGTCTCCGAAGCCCCGGCCGAGCTGGTGGGCCGCACGCTGATGGCGTGGACGAACATCTTCGGGACGATCTCGTTCGAGCTCTGGGGTCACCTGGTCGGGTCGGTCGACGACCACGCCGCGTACTACGACGGGGTCGTGGCGCGGTTGTGGGACGACCTCAGCAGCTAGGAGTCGAAGCCCAGCCCCAGGCGGTCCATGGTCCGCAGCCAGAGGTTCTCCTTGCCGCCGTTCGCATCCGCCTTCGCCAGCGACCAACGCGTCGCCTGGATGCCGATCCAGCGCGCGGGCTCGGGCGGGAACGGCAACGGCTTCTCGCGCACCATCCGCAGCGAGGTCCGTTCGGTCTCCTCGTCGGCGAGCTGGTCGAGCGCGACCTCGGCAGCGAACCGGGTGGCGGCGACGCCCAGCCCCGTGAAGCCGAGCGCGTAGGCGACAGAGCCGTTCATCGCCGTCCCGTGGAACGCGGTGAACCGGGTGCAGGTGTCGATGACCCCGCCCCAGCGGTGCGTGAACGGCAGACCCTCGAGCTGCGGGAACGTCGTGAAGAAGTGATCCGCCAGGACGTCGAACGTCTCCGGTCGCTGCTCGTACGCCGCCCGCTGGCCGCTGCCGTAGTGGTAGATCGCGTCGTACCCGCCCCAGAGGATCCGGCCGTCGCGGGTGGTCCGGTAGTAGTGGAACTGGTTGGTGCGGTCGCCGATGCCCTCGCGACCCGTCCAGCCGATCGCGGCGCGCTGCTCGGTCGACAGCGGTGCGGTCATCAGCGCGTAGTCGTAGACGGGAACCGTCATCAGCCGCAGCCGGCGCAACAGCGGCTTGAACGCGTTGGTCGCGAGAACGACCTGGCGACCGCGCACGGTCCCGTGCGGGGTCCGGACAGCGATCCGGTCACTCCCCCGGCCCGAGCGTTCCCGCCGCAGGCCGAGAGCACGGGTCCCCTCGACGATCCGCACTCCCCTGCGCAGGCACGCCTCGCGCAGACCCCACGCGAGCCGCGCCGGCTCCAGGATCGCCGAATCCGGGTCGTGCACGGCGCCGAGGTACGTCGGCGAGTCCACCCGCGCCCGCACGGCCGCAGCATCGAGCAGCGTGAGCGTCGCGCCGTACGACGAAGCCTCCTCGACCTCGTCCGCGAGCCCGGCAACCTGCTCGGGCTGCGTGGCGACGCTGAGCGCGCCGGCACGGACGAAGTCGCAGTCGATGCCCTCGGCCTCGATGGTCGTGCCGATCGCGTCCAGGTTCTCCCGCCCGAGCCGCACCAACGTCGCCAGCTCATCGGGCCACCGCGAGATCCCGTTGCCCAGCCCGTGAGTCAGGCTCGCCTCGCAGAACCCGCCGTTGCGTCCGCTCGCCGCGTGCCCGCAGGTCTCGGCCTCGATCACCAGGACGTCGCGCCCGGGCTCGCGGGTCGCCGCCAGCAGCGCGGTCCAGAGCCCGAGGTAACCGCCCCCGACCACGACGAGATCGACCGACGGGGCACCTTCCAAAGGCGCGGCCTCCGCGGGGCGCGCCGGATCATCCAGCCAGTACGGCGTCGGGGCTGCGTCGGCCAAGGACGGGTGCTGCGGAGCGTCCATCAGCCGGCGAGCGCCTTGGCCTTCCGGCGGTTGTTGAGCTCGCCGCCGACGACGATGAAGATCGCGATGAGGAACATGATCGTGCCGACCACGTTGACCTGCATCGGCACGCCGCGCTGAGCAGCGCCGTAGACGAACATCGGGAACGTCGTCGTCTGGCCGGCGTTCAGGTTGGTGATGATGAAGTCGTCGAAGGACAGCGAGAAGCTCAGCAGAGCCGCACCCAGGATGCCGGGCAGCACCAGCGGGAACGTCACCCGCCAGAACGTCTGCGCCTCGGTGGCGTAGAGGTCCATCGCGGCCTGCTCGAGGTTGGAGTCCAGACCGGTCAACCGGGCCTTGACGGTGACGATCACGAACGACAGGCAGAACATCACGTGCGCGATGAAGATCGCCCGGAAGCCGAGCAGCTCGCTGTTCCCGGTGGAGATGAACAGCGCGAGCAGCGAGGAGCCCATCACGATCTCGGGCGAGGCCATCGGCAGGAAGATGATGATGTTCGCGGCCTTCTTGCCCTTGAAGTCGTGGCGCACCATCGCGAACGCCGCAAGCGTGCCGAGGACCACCGCGACCAGGGTCGCGAGCAGTCCGATCTCGACGCTCTTGATGACCGAGGAGCACATGCCGTCGGGCTTGCACATTCCCGTCCAGTTGTCCCAGGTGAACGACTGGAACGCGTACAGGTTCCGCGACTTCGAGCTGTCGTTGAAGCTCATCAGGATGACGACGGCGATCGGCACGAACATGTAGACCAGCACCAGCAGCCCGAGCGCGAGGATCAGGTGGTCGCTGATCCAGAGCCGGATCTTCCCGAAGGCGCTCATACGAGGTCCTCCGTCCCGGCCTTGCGGACGTAGACCATCACCAGCACCACGATGATGAGCATCAGGATCACCGAGAGCGCACCGGCAGCGGCGTAGTCGCCGGTGCTGGTGAAGAGGTTCTGGATCACGTTGCCGGCCATCCGGGTGTTCGGGTTACCGAGAAGCTGGGCGTTGATGTAGTCGCCTGCTGCCGGGATGAACGTCAGCAGGGTGCCCGCCACGACACCCGGCAGCGACAGCGGCCAGGTCACCTTGAAGAACGCCTTGAACGGTGAGGCGTACAGGTCGCCGGCCGCCTCGATCAGTCGACCGTCGATCTTCTCGAGGCTGGCGTAGAGCGGCAGCACCATGAACGGCAGGAAGTTGTAGGTCAGGCCGGCGATCACCGCCACCGGCGTGGCCAGCAGCCGCTGGTCGTCGCCCATCAGGTGCAGCGTCTGCAGCGTGTTCACGATGAACCCGTCATCGGCCAGGATCAGCTTCCACGACAGGGTGCGGAGCAGGAAGCTGGTGAAGAACGGCGCGATCACCAGGACCAGCAGCAGGTTGCGCCACTTCCCCGCCTTGAAGGCGATGGCGTACGCCAGCACGTAGCCGAGCACCAGGCAGAAGAAGGTGGCCACACCGGCGTACCAGAGCGAGCGGACCAGCGGTCCGCCGAAGTCGCTCAGCGCGTCGGTGAAGTTCGCGAAGTGGAAGGTGACCTCGTAGCCACCGAGCACCGACCCGTCCGGGTCGTAGAGGCTGGTGGCCACCAGCGAGTAGAACGGGATCACGAAGAAGAGACCGAGCCAGAGGGCACCGGGAAGAATCAGCCAGTACCCGGTCTTCTTCGACCTCGTCTTCGGCGCAGGCGGCGGCGCTGCCACCGCCTCGGCGTCTCCGATCGCCTGGGTCATCAGGCCTCCTCGATGCCGGCGTTGACGTCCTGACTCGCGTCGAGGAGGAAGGCGAACTCGGGCTTCCACGATACGTCGACCTGGGTCCCGACCGGGATGATCCCGCGGACGCCCGTGTTCTGCTCGAAGGCCATCAGCTCCTGTCCCCAGGCCATCCGCACCTGGTACTGCGTGCTGACGCCGACGAAGCTGACGTCGGTGACGTAGGCGCCGGTCATGTGGTTGCCGGGAGCGTCGATCGGCTCACCTGCCGGCGCGATGAGGACCTTCTCCGGCCGGATACCGACCCAGCCCGCACCATGGTCGGCGTGGGCCCGCTCAGCGGGGATGGAGACCACAGTGCCCTCCATCTCGACCTTCACCACGTCGCCGTCCTTGCCGATGATCTTCCCGGCGATCAGGTTCGACTGGCCCAGGAAGTTCGCGACGAACGTCGTGGCGGGGTTCTCGTAGAGCTCTGCCGGACTGCCCATCTGCTCGATGACGCCGCCGTTCATCACCGCGATCGTGTCGGCCATCGTCATGGCCTCCTCCTGGTCGTGCGTGACGTGCACGAAGGTGAGGCCGACCTCGGTCTGGATCCGCTTGATCTCCAGCTGCATCGAGCGACGGAGCTTGAGGTCGAGCGCGCCGAGCGGCTCGTCGAGCAGCAGCACCTCGGGACGGTTGATCAGCGCTCGGGCCAGCGCCACGCGCTGCTGCTGCCCTCCGGACATCTGCGGCGGCTTCTTGCGCGCCTGGCTGGTCAGCTCGACCAGCTCGAGCATCTCGTCGACCTGCTTGGCGACGTCCTTCGACTTGCGACGACGCAGGCCGAACGCGACGTTCTCGTAGATGTCCAGGTGCGGGAACAGTGCGTAGTTCTGGAAGACCGTGTTCACCGGACGCCGGTAGGGCTTCTCGTAGGTGATGTCGAGGTCGCCGAGGTGGATCGACCCCGACGTCGGGGTGTCCAGTCCCGCCACCATGCGCAGCGTCGTCGTCTTGCCGCACCCGGAGGGCCCGAGCAGTGCGAAGAACGTGCCCTGCGGGACGACCAGGTCCAGCGACTTCACGGCGGTGAAGCTGGCGAACTCCTTGGTGAGGCTGGAGATCCGCAGGTCGCGGTCAGCTGCTGGTGACATCGGCAAAGTCTCCTTCGTAGCGACGGATGAGCGCCTCGTCGAGGGCCATGAATCCGTTGGTCTTCGCGAGCGTCTCCTCGTCGGGGAAGATCAGGTTCTTCAGCGTCTTGTTCTTCAGCAGGTCCGGATCGATCTTCTCCATCTCCTGCTCCGCACCCTTGACCGGGCAGATGTAGTAGACGTAGTCCGCGAGCCGGGCGGCGATCTCCGGCTCGTAGTAGTAGTTGATCCACTGCTCGGCGTTGCTCTGGTGTGTCGCCAGGTTCGGGATCAGCATGTTGTCGGCCCAGATCATCAGGCCCTCCTCGGGAGTGACGAAGACGAGGTCCTCGTTCTCCGCGGCGGCCACGTCGCCGGACCACGCCTCGCACGCGAGGATGTTCCCGGCCGCCAGGTCCTGGATGTACTCGTTGCCGGTGAACGCCCGGATCTGTCCGCCGCGCCGGGCCTTCTTCAAGGTCTCGAGACCCCGCTCCCACTCGGCCTGGCTGAAGTCCGCCGGGTCGGCCCCGTTGATGAGGAGCATGAATCCCATCGTGTCGCGCATCTCGCTGAGCAGCGAGATGCGGCCCTTCAGGTCGGGCCGGGTCAGCAGGTCGGAGAACGACTTGACCTCCTTGACCTTCTTCTTGTTGTAGGCGATGCCGGTCATGCCGCTCTGCCAGGGCGCGGAGTACTCGCGCTTCTCGTCCCAGCCGACCTTCGCCAGCGAGTCGATCAGGTTGGCGTGCAGGTTGGGCACCTTGGCGGCGTCGAGCTTCTGGATCCAGCCGACCTGGATCATCCGCGCCGCCATCCAGTCGGTCAGCATGAACATGTCGCGCTTGGAGGACTCGCAGTTGCCGAGTTGGTTGCGGACCTTCGCGAAGAACTCGAGGTTGTCGTTGACGTCGATGTCGTAGCGGACCTTGATCCCGGTGCGCTTCTCGAAGTCCTCGAGCGTGGTCGGACTGTCCTCGTCCATGTAGCCGGGCCAGTTCGAGATCACCAGCTGCTTCTGGCGGGACGACAGGTCATCGGCGACGCAGTCGGCCGGGTTCTGCTTGCGATCGGGTGTGCCGAACAGCGGAAGCGCCGCCACGCTGCCGATCCCGAACGCAGCGCCAGCAGCGCCTTTCAGGACCGTCCTACGGCTGAACCGGGAATCTCCAGTCACGAAACCTCCCACTCTCGGTCAGCGCATCGTGACACGACTCACTGACCGGAACAATAGATTCCGTTGTGAAGATCTTGTTTCGCAACGAAAACCGCGCCATGAACTTGCTTGAGCTCTGCTCGGGGCGACACCATGGGTCCCATGGGTGACTCCGAGACTCAGCACGTACGCCGCAGCGCACCACTCGACGACGTCTCCAAGGCGATCATCGAGCAACTCCAGCAGGACGGCCGACGCGCCTACGCCCGCATCGGCGAAGCGGTAGGACTTTCCGAGGCGGCCGTGCGCCAGCGGGTGCAGCGGCTGATCGAGAACGGCGTCATGCAGATCGTCGCGGTCACCGATCCCCTCGAGCTCGGCTTCGCCCGCCAGGCGATGATCGGCGTGCACGTCGACGGGCCGATCGAGCCGGTCGCCGACGCGCTCTCCTCCATGGACGAGATCGAGTACGTCGTCATCACCGCCGGCGGGTTCGACATCCTTGCCGAAGTGGTCTGCGAGAGCGACGAGAAGCTCCTCGACGTCGTCTCCGGCAGGATGCGCGCCATCGAGGGTGTCCGCAGCACCGAGACCTTCGTGTACCTCAAGCTCCGCAAGCAGACCTACTCCTGGGGCGTGCGCTGAGCCCCCAGCAGAGCCCCAGCCTGTGGGCGGACACCGCCCGCGAACCGCTGCCGGAGCGGAGCCCGCTGCCGGGCCCCGCGGCGTACGACGTCGTGATCGTCGGTGCCGGGTTCACCGGCCTGTGGACGGCGTACTACCTCAGCCGCGCTGATCCGTCCCTGCGGATCGTCGTGCTCGAGGCTGAGCACGTCGGATTCGGAGCGTCGGGGCGCAACGGTGGTTGGTGCAGCGCGCTGTTCCCGACGCCGTGGTCCAAGCTCGTCGCCTCCTCGAGCGCGGCGGATGCACTTCGGCTGCACCGCGCGATGAGCGACACCGTCCGCGAGGTCGGTCGGGTCTGCGACAGCGAGGGCATCGACGCCGGGTTCCAGCGCGGTGGGACCGTCACCCTGGCGCGCAGCCGACCGCAGCTCGAACGAGCGCGTGCCGAGGTGGCCGAAGCACGCGCGCGCGGCCTGGACGAGGACGACCTGCGACTGCTCGATGCCGGTGAAGCGTCCGCGCACCTGGCGGCGACCGACGTGCTCGGCGGTACCTTCACGGCGCACTGCGCCGCGGTGCAGCCGGCCGACCTGGTCCGCGGTCTCGCCCGCGCCGTCGAGGACCCGCGGGGTACGGATCCACGAGCGCACGCCGGTCACCGCGATCGAGGCCGGTGCCGCGCGAACCGCCGTCGGCTCCGTGACGGCCGACGTCGTCGTCCGGGCGACGGAGGCGTGGACCGCGCGCCTGCCGGGCACTCGTCGTCGGATCGCGCCGGTGTACTCCCTGATGGTCGCGACCGAGCCTCTCGACGAGGCCACCTGGGCCGAGGTCGGTCTGGCCGACCGCCCCACCTTCAGCGACGGACGGCACGTGATCATCTACGGCCAGCGCACCGCCGATGGGCG
Organism: Marmoricola sp. OAE513; assembly: GCF_040546585.1. Lineage (NCBI taxonomy): Bacteria > Bacillati > Actinomycetota > Actinomycetes > Propionibacteriales > Nocardioidaceae > Marmoricola > Marmoricola sp. OAE513. The sequence goes on from NZ_JBEPOC010000001.1 coordinate 626,295, forward strand.
CCTGGCCTTCGGCGGCCGCGGCGCGCCGTACCACCTCGGCTCACGGATCCAGCCGGGCTTCGACAACGAGCCGCGCGTCTTCGGCAAGCTCCTCACCACCCTGACCGAGCTGCTCCCCCAGCTGGGCGGCGTCAGGTTCACGCACGCCTGGGGCGGTCCGCTCGGGATCGCTCGCGACTGGGCGGCATCGGTCGGCCTGGACCGCGGCACCGGGCAGGCATGGGCGGGCGGGTACGTCGGCGACGGTGTCGGGACGACCAACCTGGCCGGGCGCACGCTTGCCGACCTGATCACCTGGACCGACTCCGACCTCGTCACGCTGCCGTGGGTGCAGCACAGCAGCCCGTCGTGGGAGCCCGAGCCGCTCCGCTGGCTCGGCATCAACGCGGGCCTCCAGGCGATGCGCGCCGCGGACGCCGAGGAGCGCCTCACCGGCCACGAGAGCAGGATCGCCCGCCTGATGTCACCGCTGATCCACGGGTAGGTCGGCCACGGACTGCACGTTCCTGACAGACCAGCACGTCGCAACGTGCTGATCTGCCGGTTTCACACCAGCTGGTGTGAAACCGACACGACCGACACGAGCGGCAACCAACGGGCGCCCGTGACCGCCGTCACACTCACTCGTTGAAGCCCCGACGGCCCTCACCGACGCCAGGAGTCCCCATGCCCGAACTGTCCCGCCGCGCCCTGATCGCCACCGGAGTGGGCGGCAGCGCCGTCCTGGCGATGAGCCAGTGGAACGAGGCCGTCGCGGCCGAAGGTCCGTTTGTGCACGGCGTCGCCTCGGGCGATCCGCTGCCGAACGCGATCATTCTGTGGACGCGGGTGACTCCCTCCGCGGCAGCCAAGCCCGGCTCCGGGGTCGGCCCCGACGTGTCCGTCGAGTGGGAGGTCGCGACGTCTGCGGCCTTCACGACGATCGTCGCGAGCGGGACCACCGTCGCGGGCGCAGGCACCGACCACACGGTGCACGTCGACGCCGCCGGACTGACGCCGGCGACGGCGTACTGGTACCGCTTCCGCGCGCTGGGCGTCACCTCCCCGGTCGGCCGGACGAAGACCGCCGCCCTGGCGTCGGCCAGCGTGCCGGTCCGGTTCGGCGTGACGTCGTGCGCCAACTTCAACTGGGGCTACTTCACGGGCTACAAGTACCTCGCCCAGCAGGACAACCTCGACGCCGTCCTGCACCTCGGCGACTACATCTACGAGTACGCGCCGGGCGGCGTGCTGACCGACGACATCCCCAAGGTCGTCCGGACAGCGGAGCCGCAGCGCGAGTGCCTGACGCTGACCGACTACCGGATCCGGCACGGCCACTACAAGCTCGAGCCGAACCTGCAGCTGCTGCACGCCCGGCACCCGATGGTCGCCGTCTGGGACGACCACGAGATCGCCAACGACACCTGGAAGAACGGCGCCGAGAACCACGACCCGGCCACCGAGGGCGACTGGGCCACCCGCGCGAGCGCCGGTCGTCGGGCGTGGCTGGAGTGGCTGCCGGTCCGGCACACCGACCCCGACGACTGGTACCGGATCAACCGGCGCCTGCGCTTCGGCAAGCTCGTCGACCTCTGGATGCTCGACGAGCGCCGGTTTCGCGACCAGCCGCCCAAGAGCCTCTTCTTCGGCTACGGCTCTGCCGGCGGTACGTCGAGCGCCCCGGGTCGCGGCATGATCGGCGAGGAGCAGACGCACTGGCTCGTCGACGGCCTTGCCGGCAGCAGCGCCACCTGGAAGGTGGTCGGCAACCAGGTCCCGTTCTACCCGACCACGCTGCTGGCCAACGTCCCCGGCCAGCTGACCGACCTGCTCGGTCCGCAGCTCTCCAAGACCTTCGAGCAGCCGCTCCTGCAGCTGCAGGTGGAGGACTGGAACGGGTTCATCGACGAGCGCCAGCGGATCGTCGACGGCATGGCAACGGTCGACAACGTCGTCATCCTCACCGGCGACGTGCACCAGTCCTACGCCAGCGAAATCCCGGTGAAGCCGAACAAGTACCTGCTGGACCGCAAGTCCGCGGCCGTCGAGTTCATCACCCCCGGGCTGGCCAGCCCCTCGCTGCCGACCCAGATCAACCAGGTCGCCCCGGGCGTCGGCACGCTCTTCGATGCGGTGCTGACCACCAACGACCGGCTCGCGAACCCGTGGGTGAAGTACTCCGAGGGCCTCAAGGCCGGCTTCATGGTCGTCGACTTCAGCGCCTCCCGGGTCCAGGCCGACTGGCACCACCTCGACAGCACCAAGCCGGACGGCGCGGAGAAGATCGCCGCGTCGTACCAGACGGCGAGCGGCTCGAAGAAGATCACCAAGGCGGCCGGCCCGCTGAGCTGACTTCCGGCGGACTTCTGTCCGACCGAAACCGGCCCGACATCGATTCTGGCCGGATGTTGCAGAAGCATGTTCTGGCCGAAACCAACTGGAAACGCCCGAAGCCTTCGCTAGAGGCATGCCCATCCTCGACAGCCACCGGCACATCGGGATCCTTCCCGAGTTCCCGTTCTACGGCGGGCCGCCCCTCCGAGCGGACCTGACGGCCCGGGCCACCGTCGCCGAGCTGATCGACGACCTCGACGCCGACGGCATCGAACGGGCGCTGGTGCTGCCCAACTACGGCGTGCCGATCCCCGAGGTCGCCTTCGAGCTGAACGACCTTGCCCTCGAGGCCGCGCAGAAGGACGACCGGATCCGCTGCGGACTCTGGGTCTCCCCGAAGGCCGCCGACGCCGAGCGCAACCGTGCCGCCCTGGAGCTGGCTTCGGAGTCCGGGGTCGCCGCACTCAAGACCAGCTTCCTGCTCGGCGGCCACCCCACCGATCCCGACTGCGCCGAGGAGCTGGAGCGGATCTTCACCACCGCCGCCGACCTCGGCCTCGTCGTGCACGTGCACACCTCGCCGGGGGCGGCCTCGGACATCGACCAGGTCGGCACCCTGGTGGACCGGTACGGCGACGCCACAAAGATCCACCTGGTCCACCTCGGCGGCGGCATGAGCGGCCACATGAAGCTGATCGGCGGACGCTTCTTCGACTGGATCGAGGCCGGCAAGCAGGTCTACACCGACACCAGCTGGACGATCGGCTTCGCGCCGACCTGGCTGGTCGCGGAGATCGAGCGCCGCGGCGTCGGCCACGACCGGGTCCTGTTCGCCACAGACGCACCCTGGGGCGACTTCGACGGCGAGTACCACCGGCTCCGCACGGCAGCCGGTGACGGCGAGCTGGCGGACGCCTTCTTCACGCGCAACTTCGAGTCCCTCTACGGCTGAACCGCAGCACCACGAGCTCTCACCACGGCACCACCACATCCAGCACCCATAACAAGGAGTTCCCATGGCAGTGTTCGACGACGAGATCCTGGCCAACATCGCCAAGTCGCTCGGTGAGGTCCCGCACCCGAGCCTGGAGAAGGGCAGCAACCTCTACGGCTCCACCAAGATCTTCCCGGACTACCAGGCCAGCGAGGGGCAGTCCTACCTGACGTTGGTCCACGGCATCCCGCACGAGAGCTCGGTGACCTTCGTCGCTGTGCTGCAGGCGACCCGCGCTCTCCGCAAGGGCTTCGAGTCGGCGGTCTACTTCTACGGACCCGGCGCACTGGCGTGCATGGACACCCGCGGGTTCCCCACGACCGGCGACGTCGCCTTCCCGGGCAACCAGAACCTGAACGACTCGATCAAGACGTTCATCAGCGAGGGCGGCACCGTCTTCTGCTGCCGGTTCGGCATGGCCCTGCACGGCCTGCGCGAGGAGGACCTGATCGCGGGTGTGATCCCGTCGCACCCCCTGGACGTCCAGGACGCGGTCATCCACTTCGCCAACAAGGGCGCCATCATCAACTCCGTCTACAACCTCTGAGGGCCGTGCCGTGACCGCTCAGCCCCTCGACCGCGCGACCTCGACCCGGGTCGACGTCGCCATCCAGGGCATCCGTCTGCTCGACGCCCCGGTCTCGCGCCGCTCCGGCGCGGGGCCGAGCGACGACGGCCACGTGCTGCTCGACGGTGTCGGTGCTGCGATCCCCCTCAACCCGCGCAGCCCGTACTCGGTGCGCGGTGGGAAGCTCCTGCTCGACGGTGCCGACACCGGGATGGGCGTCGAGGCGGTGGCCCGCCCCCGGTTCTACGACCTGACCACGGCAGACGGCGTCTCCTACGAGAAGATCGCGCGGCTGCACTCCAGCCACGTGCTGGCCACCACGGTGGTGCAGACCTGCGTGCGCTACGAGGAGTCGGAGCGCTGCCGGTTCTGCGCGATCGAGGAGTCCCTGAACGCGGGCTCGACGATCGCGGTCAAGTCACCGGCGCAGATCGCCGAGGTGGCGAAGGCGGCCGCCGAGCTCGACGGCGTCACCCAGATGGTGATGACCACCGGGACCTCGAACGGCCGGGACCGCGGCGCGGTGCACCTGGCCCGCTGCGTCAGTGCGGTGCGCGAGGTGCTGCCCGACCTGCCGATCCAGGTGCAGTGCGAACCGCCCGGCGACCTCGCGGTGATCGGTGACCTGTACGACGCGGGTGCCCGGTCGATCGGCATCCACGTCGAGTCGCTCGACGACGAGGTACGACGTACCTGGATGCCCGGCAAGGGTTCGGTGCCGATGGACGAGTACCGCGCCGCGTGGCGCGAGGCCGTCCGGGTCTTCGGCCACAACCAGGTGTCGACGTACATCCTGGTCGGGCTCGGCGAGGACCCCGACGAGCTGGTCTCCGGGGTGGAGGAGCTCGTCGAGATGGGCGTCTACCCGTTCGTCGTCCCGTTCCGCCCGCTGGCGGGCACCTTGGCCACCGACGTCGACGGCGCCACCGCGCCCGACCCGGCCGTGGTCAGCGACATCACCTTCCGGGTCGCCCGGCTGCTGCGCGCAGCCGGGATGGCCGGGTCCGACCAGAAGGCCGGCTGCGCCGCGTGCGGCGCCTGCTCCGGCCTGTCGTGCGAAGGAGCCTGAGATGTCCGTAGGACTGAGGGACAGCGACGTCGACGCCGTCGTCCTGCTCGGCCACCGGCCAGCCCCGGTGATCGTCGAGACCGACGACCACAGGGACCTGGCGGCGTACCGGGCGTTGCGCCGGCGCGTCTTCGTCCAGGAGCAGGGTCTCTTCCACCGCAGTGATGCCGACGACGTCGACAGCGACCCACGGACCCGGGTGCTGGTCGTGCGGGCTCCGGACGGCACCGTTCTCGGGGGCGTCCGGATCCACCCCACCACCGGTGGCGCCGAGATCGGTCGGGACATCGGGTGGTGGCGGGGCAGCCGGCTCGTCGTCGCGCCCGGGGCGGCGCGGGGCACCGGGTCGATGCTGGTCCGCGCCGCCTGCGCGCTGGCCGAGACCGCCGGCGCGCTCCGCTTCGACGCGACCGTGCAGGAGCAGAACGAGGTCCTCTTCACCCGCCTGGGCTGGGTGCGTCGGGGCACCAACCTGGTCCAAGGGGTGCCTCATGCACTGATGGACTACCCGATCGCTCGGGTCCAGCGGCTGGCGGACGCCACCAAGGCGCCTCTGGGGGGCTTGCTTGCCGCGATCACCGCGACGCCGTACGGCGGGGGCGGACCCGGGTTCGTCGGTGACGACGCGGCTCCGGTCCCCACCGCCGAGGGCTACAGCGGACTGGTCGCCGCGTGCGACGCGATCCTGCCGTCCATGGTGGAGCGCGACCCCGAGTGGGCCGGCTGGTGCGCCGTCCTGGTCAACGTCAACGATCTCTTCGCGATGGGCGCAAGCCCGGTCGGCCTGCTCGACGCCGTCGGCGCCCGGGACGCCAGCTTCGCCCGCCGGGTGCTCGCCGGACTGACTGCCGCGGCCGAGGCCTGGGGCGTCCCGGTGCTCGGCGGGCACACGCAGCTCGGGGTCCCCGGCTCCCTGTCGGTGACGGCGCTGGGTCGCACAGACTCCCCCGTCCCCGGCGGGGGCGGTCAGGCAGGCCAGCGCCTCCGCGTCACCGCCGACCTCGGGGGTGCCTGGCGACCGGGCTACGGCGGCTCCCAGTGGGACTCCTCGAGCACCCGGACGCCGGCCGAGATGCGCGCGCTGGCCGGGGTCGTGCCCGCACTGCACCCGACAGCGGCCAAGGACGTGAGCATGTCCGGCCTCGTCGGCACGACCGGCATGCTCGCCGAGGCGAGCGGCTGCGGTGCCGTCCTGGACGTCGCCGACGTCCCGGCACCGAGTGCGGCAGCGCCTGGGGACTGGCTGACCTGCTTCCCCGGTTTCGCGGTGGTCACCGCCGAGACGAGCGAGTCGGTCGACGCGCTCCCCGACTTCGTGACGACGGCCGTGTGCGGCGAGCTCGTCGAGGGCACCGGCGTCGGTCTTCGCTGGCCCGACGGCATCGTCACCGAAGCCGTCTCCTCCACCGTGACCGGGATGGGGGCGGCATGACCACCGGATTCGCGGCGGCGGCCGGCAACTTCGGCCGCGACGTCGAGCAGAACCTGGCCCAGGCCGCCACCTTGGTCGAGGCGGCCAAGGCGCAGGACGTCGGTCTGCTCGCCCTGCCCGAGGCCTGTCTGGGGGGTTACCTCTCGGTGCTGGGCAGCGGCCGCGACGGAACCCACGACGAGACCCCGGAGTCCCTGCCGCCGGTCCTGGACCTCGACGGGCCCGAGCTGCGCGCGCTCGCGGCGATGGCCGGTGACCTCACCGTCGTGGTGGGGTTCTGCGAGTCCGACGGCACCCACCGCTACAACACCGCCGCTGCCGTGACCGGCGACGGCGTGCTCGCGTCGTACCGCAAGGTGCACCAGCCGCTCGGAGAGAGCCTCTACTACGCCGCCGGCGAGGAGCTCCTCGCCTTCGACTCCCCGGTCGGGCGGATGGGTCTGCTGATCTGCTACGACAAGGCCTTCCCCGAGGCCGCCCGCGCCCTCGCGCTGGACGGCGCCGAGGTGATCGCCTGCATCTCCGCGTGGCCGGCGTCCCGGACGGCAACGGCCGGCCAGCTGGCGGATGACAGGTGGACGCACCGCTTCAACATCTTCGACCAGGCCCGCGGCCTGGAGAACCAGGTCGTCTGGCTGGCGGCGAACCAGACCGGCACCTTCGGCTCGCTGCGGTTCGTGGGCAACGCCAAGGTCGTCGGCCCCGGCGGCGACGTGCTCGACACGACCGGCGTCGGCGACGGCCTGGCGATCGCCCACGTGGACGTGGCCGAGACGTTGGCGACCGCCAGGCGGGCGATGTTCCACCTCGGCGACCGCCGGCCGGACCTGTACGAGCGGGCCGACCAGCAGGCGAGGAGCAGCAGCCGTGCCTGAGATGACCTTCACCGTGCGCTGGCCCGACGGGTCGGTCGAGGAGTGCTACTCCCCGAGCCTGGTGGTGCACGACCACCTCGAGGAGGGAGCGACGTACGCGGTCGAGGACTTCGTGAGCCGGACCGTGACTGCCCTCGACCTGGCCAGTGCGCGGGTGCGCGAGAAGTTCGGGTTCGCCTGCACCTCGGCCGCCGCGACCAGCGAACAGGTGGTGCGCTCGGCCGCGTTCTTCTCCCCCGACCAACCCGTCCGGGTGCTGCGGATGCACCCGCCCCTTCCACGCCAGGAGCAGTCATGAACGACCAACCCGAGCACAGCACCGAGGTCGTGGTCGTCGGTGGCGGCCAGGCAGGCCTCTCCACGAGCTGGTTCCTCACCCGCGACGGGGTCGACCACGTCGTCCTCGAGGCCGGGACGACCGCGCACGAGTGGGCCGACAGCCGGTGGGACAACTTCACCCTGGTCACCCCGAACTGGCACTGCGCCCTTCCCGGGTACGCCTACGACGGTCCGGACCCGGACGGGTTCATGACCCGCGACGAGGTGGTCGCCTGGCTCGGCGGCTACGCCGCGACCTTCGGGCCGCCGGTACGCGAGCACCACACGGTCACCGAACTGGTCCCATCGGCCGACGGGGGCTACCGGCTCACCGTCACCACCCCGCAAGGCACCGAAACCTGGCACGCCGGCCAGGTGGTGGTCGCGACCGGCGGTTACCACGTACCGATCCTTCCGACCTGGGCGAGCGCGCTGGACCCGTCGATCACCCAGCTGCAGGCCGGTGAGTACCGCAACAACGACCAGCTCCCCAACGGCGCCGTCCTCGTCGTCGGGTCCGGGCAGTCCGGCGCGCAGATCGCCGAGGACCTGCACCTCGAGGGCCGCCAGGTGCACCTCGCGCTGGGCGACGCCCCGCGCGTCGCCCGCTTCTACCGTGGCCGGGACTGCATGACCTGGCTGGCGGACATGGGGCTCTACGAGACTCCCGTGGCCAGCTACCCGGGCGGACTCGCGGCGCGGGAGAAGACCAACCACTACGTCACCGGACGGGACGGCGGTCGCGACATCGACCTGCGCGCGTTCGCCGCCGAAGGGATGCGGCTCTACGGGATGCTCGAGTCCGGCCGCGGCACCGACCTGACCTTCCAGCCCACGATGACGGCGGCGCTGGACTCGGCCGACGCGACGTACAACTCGATCTGCCGCGACATCGATCGCTACATCGAGCGCGCCGGGATCGACGCGCCGCCGGGAGCGGCGTACGAGCCGGTCTGGGTGCCCGAGGCGGACCCGACGTCGCTGGACCTGGTAGCCGAGGGGATCACCAGCATCGTCTGGGCGATCGGGTACCGCCCGGACTACCGCTGGGTGCGGGTCGGTGTGTTCGACGGCACCGGGCGTCCCACCCACGAACGGGGCGTGACCACGGCGCGCGGCCTGTACTTCCTCGGCCTGCCGTGGCTGCACACGTGGGGATCGGGACGCTTCCTGGGCATCGCCCGCGACGCCGAGCACGTCGCTGCGACGGCGCTGGGGCGACGGCGCAACGTCCTGGTCCCGGCTCTGGAGGCGAGCTGAGCCCTTGGCCGCCCTGACCATCGCCGCCGTCGCCGCCAACTTCGGCCGCGACCTGGACCGGTGCGTCAACAAGACCACGCGGATCATCTCCGACGCGCGGGACGCCGGGGTGGGCCTGCTGGTGCTCCCTCACGCCGCGCTGGGCGGCTACCTCAGCGACCTCGCGCACCCTGATCCGCGTGCCCTGCCACCGCCGCTGTCCGAGGACTCGGCCGAGCTCGCCAAAGTAGTCCAGTGGGCCGGCGACATGGTGGTCTGCCTGGGGTTCACCGAGGTCGCCGTGACCGGCGGGCAGGCGTACACGTACAACACTGCCGTCTGCTTCAACGGCTCAGGCATCCTCGGCCGCCACCGCAAGGTGCACCAGCCGCTGGGCGAGCGCGAGGCCACCTGGCCCGGGGACCGCTTCGACGCGTTCGACACACCGGTCGGCCGGATCGGGATGCTCATCGACTACGACAAGACCTTCCCGGAGGCCGCTCGCGCCCTGGCGCTGGACGGCGCCGAGCTGGTCGCCTGCCTGAGCGCTTGGCCGGCCAGCGTCACCGACCGGGCGGACCGCCTCTCCGCGGACCGCCAGTCCCGGTTGTTCGACATCTACGACTCGGCCCGCGCGGCCGAGAACCAGATCGTGTGGGTCTCCTCCAACCAGACGGGCTCGATGGGCGGGCTCCGGTTCCTCGGGCAGGCCAAGGTCGTGGGCCCCGGCGGTGACATCCTGGCCCGCACCCAGGGCAAGGGCGGGATGGCGGTGACCACCCTCGACGTGGCCGCCGAGGTCGCGCGGTCGCGGCGCACGCTCAGCCACCTGCGCGAAAGGGTGCCGGAGGCGTACCGAGGCACGAACCCGGTGGTCTGAGACGTGCGGATCGCGCTGCTCACCTACTCGACCAAGCCGCGCGGCGGCGTGGTGCACACGCTCGCGCTGGCCGAGGCACTCGCCGCGCTCGGCGAGGAGGTGCACGTCTGGACCTTGGCGCGCGGCGGTGACACCACCTTCTTCAGGCCGGTCGCGCCGGCTGTGAGCGTGCACCCCGTGCCGTTCCCCGACGTGGCCGACGAGGACGTCGGTACCCGGATCGTCCGCTCGATCGCGGCCCTGCGGACGGCCTTCGAGGCCGCTCGGGACGTCTACGACGTCGTGCACGCCCAGGACTGCATCAGCGCGAACGCCGCGATGCCGTGCATCCGCACCATCCACCACCTCGACACCTTCACCACCCCGGAGCTCGCGGCCTGCCACGAGCGAGCGGTCGTGGAGCCGACCGATCGGATCTGCGTGTCTGCTGCCGTGGCGGCCGAGGTCGAGGCCGGCTGGGGCCTGACCCCCACGGTCATCCCGAACGGCGTCGACGCCCACCGGTTCGTCGCGGGGGCCCGCGACGTGGCCGGACGCGAGACGTGGCGTCGGCGGCTGGGCACCTACGTCCTGGCGCTGGGAGGCATCGAGCCGCGCAAGGGCAGCATCGACCTGCTCGAGGCGATGGCCCTGGTCCAGCAGGAACGCCCCGGGACCCGCCTGGTGCTGGCCGGCGGCGAGACGTTGTTCGACTACCGCGACTACCGACGCGCCTTCGAAAGCCGGGCCGCCGAGCTCGGCGTCGACCTCGAGGTGCTCGGCGGCATCGACGACGCCGCCCTGCCGACTCTCGTCGCCGAGGCGAGCGCGCTCGGGTTCGTCTCCACCAAGGAGGGGTTTGGGCTGGCCGCGATGGAGGCGCTCGCCGCGGGGGTTCCGGTGGTGGCGCGCGACCTCCCTGTCCTGCGCGAGGTCTTCGGTTCCACGGTCACCTACGCCCGGGACGTGCCGTCGATCGCGCAGGCGCTCGACGGTGTCCTGGGCGGCACCCACGATCCGGGACCAGGGCGTGCGCTCGCTGCGACGTACAGCTGGACGGCCGCTGCCACTGCCCACCAGCGGTTCTATGCCGGGCGCCGCGAACGCCTACCCAATTCCCCAGATCCAAACGTCCTGAGCGGGTTTGATTCCTCCGCGCAGACCCGCAAGGGTTGAGCCATGGTGGGACGGATCCCGGTACTGGACGTGACGCCCGTGGTCGAGCACGGGCGCTATCCCGCCAAGTCCGTGGTCGGTGAGTCGTTCCCCGTCACCGCCCTGGTCTTCCGCGAGGGGCACGACCTGCTCGGCGCCGACGTCGTGCTGACCGATCCCGCCGGGGTGCGGCGGGCACCGGTGCGGCTCACGCCGGTCGCCGGGGACGTCGACCGCTGGGGCGCGGAGGTGAGCGCGGACCAGGTCGGCGCGTGGTCCTTCACGATCCAGTCCTGGAGCGACCCGTTGTCGACCTGGCTGCACGACGCCGGCATCAAGATCCGCGCCGAGGTCGACGTCGAGCTGATGTTCGCCGAGGGAGCCGCCCTGCTCGAGCGCTGGGCCCGGGAGGTCGAGGCGCCGAAGGCCGCCCGTACGGTCGCGGCCGACACCCTCAGGGCACTGACCGACACGAGCCGTCCCGTCGAGGCCCGGCTGGCCGCTGCGGAGAGTCCGGCGGTCGACGAGCTGTTCACGGCGTACCCGCTCCGCGACCTGCTGACCTCCGAGGGCCCCTACCCGCTCTTCGTGTCCCGCGAACGCGCGCTGAACAGCGCTTGGTACGAGTTCTTCCCGCGCTCAGAGGGGGCCACCGAGGCAGCCGACGGGACCCGCACCAGTGGCACGTTCAAGACGGCGATCCACCGCCTCGAGGCGGTCGCGGCGATGGGCTTCGACGTGCTCTACCTGCCCCCGATCCACCCGATCGGCGAGGTCAACCGCAAGGGCCGCAACAACACCCTGACGCCCGGGCCGACCGACGTCGGCTCGCCCTGGGCGATCGGCTCCAAGGCCGGCGGGCACGACAAGATCCACCCCGACCTCGGGACGCTCAAGGACTTCGACGCCTTCGTGAAGAAGGCGGGCTCGCTCGGCCTCGAGGTCGCGCTGGACCTCGCGCTCCAGGCTGCTCCCGACCACCCCTGGGTCAAGAAGCACCAGGAGTGGTTCACCACCCGCGTCGACGGATCGATCGCGTACGCCGAGAACCCGCCGAAGAAGTACCAGGACATCTACCCGATCAACTTCGACAACGACCCCGAGGGCATCTACGCCGAGGTGCTCCGCGTCGTCCGGCACTGGATGAAGCACGGCGTCCGGATCTTCCGCGTCGACAACCCGCACACGAAGCCGCTCGCGTTCTGGGAGCGCCTGCTCGGAGAGCTGCGCGAGACCGACCCGGACGTGCTGTTCCTCGCCGAGGCGTTCACGAAGCCACCGATGATGCAGGCGCTGGCCAAGATCGGCTTCCACCAGAGCTACACCTACTTCACCTGGCGCAACCACAAGGCCGAGATCGAGGACTACCTGCGCGAGGTGTCCGCCACGTCGGCGCACTACTTCCGACCGAACTTCTGGCCCAACACCCCCGACATCCTGCACGAGTACCTGCAGCACGGCGGGCCGGCCGCGTTCCGGATCCGGGCCACGCTCGCCGCCACCGGCTCCCCCAGCTGGGGCGTGTACGCCGGGTTCGAGCTGTGCGAGCGGATGGCGGTCCGGCCCGGGAGCGAGGAGTACCTGGACTCGGAGAAGTACGAGATCAAGGTGCGCGACTGGGCGGGCGCCGAGGCCGAGGGGCGGTCGTTGGCCCCTTACCTGACCCGGCTCAACGAGCTGCGCCGTCACCATCGGGCGCTGCAGCGGCTGCGTGGCCTGACCGTGCACCGCAGCGACAACGAGAACGTCTTGGTCTTCAGCCGGACCGTCCCGGCCGGCTCGGCGACCGCGAGCGACAGCGTGATCGTGGTGCTGACGCTCGACCCGCACTCCCCGCAGGAGACGATGGTGCACCTCGACCTCGCCGCCCTGGGTGTCCCGGACGACGCCGTCGTCGAGGTGCACGACGAGCTCACCGGCCAGACCTGGTCGTGGGGCACCGACAACTACGTCCGCCTCGACCCGTCCGTCGAGGTGGCCCACATCCTGACCGTGAGGACCGCGTGACCGAACCCGCCATCCATGCCACTGCTACCGCCAGCGCGACCGTTCTCGGCGACGAGCCGGAGTGGTTCAAGACAGCCGTCTTCTACGAGGTGCTGGTGCGCTCGTTCAAGGACTCCGACGGTGACGGCGTCGGCGACTTCCGCGGGCTGACGGAGAAGCTCGACTACTTGCAGTGGCTCGGTGTCGACTGCCTGTGGGTCCCGCCGTTCTTCACCTCCCCGCTGCGCGACGGCGGGTACGACGTCGCCGACTACACCAACATCCTCCCCGAGTGCGGCACCGTCGAGGACTTCCACGCGTTCCTCGACGCCGCGCACGCCCGCGGCATCCGCGTGATCATCGACTTCGTCATGAACCACACCTCGGACGCGCACCCGTGGTTCCAGGCGAGCCGGTCGGACCCGGACGGCGAGTTCGGCGACTTCTACGTCTGGTCCGACACCGACCAGCTCTACGAGGACGCACGGATCATCTTCGTCGACACCGAACCGTCGAACTGGACCTGGGACCCGGTCCGCGGCCAGTACTTCTGGCACCGGTTCTTCTCCCACCAGCCCGACCTGAACTTCGACAACCCGAAGGTCCTGCAGGCGATGCTCGACGCGATGGCGTTCTGGCTCGACATGGGCCTCGACGGGTTCCGCCTCGACGCCGTGCCGTACCTCTTCGAGCGTCCCGGGACCAACGGCGAGAACCTGCCCGAGACGCACGAGGCGCTCAAGCAGGTCCGGCGCTTCGTCGACGAGAACTACCCGGGCACGGTGCTGCTGTGCGAGGCCAATCAGTGGCCGAGCGACGTTGTCGAGTACTTCGGGGACCCAGAGGTGGGTGGCGACGAGTGCCACATGGCGTTCCACTTCCCGGTGATGCCCCGCATCTTCATGGCGGTGCGACGCGAGTCCCGGTTCCCGATCTCCGAGATCATGGAGCAGACGCCCGCCATCCCGGCCAACTGCCAGTGGGGCATCTTCCTGCGCAACCACGACGAGCTCACCCTCGAGATGGTGACCGACGAGGACCGCGACTACATGTGGTCGGAGTACGCCCAGGACCCGCGGATGAAGGCGAACATCGGCATCCGTCGCCGGCTCGCGCCGCTGCTGGACAACGACACCAACCGGATGGAGCTGTTCACGGCTCTCCTGCTCTCCCTGCCCGGGTCCCCCGTCCTGTACTACGGGGACGAGATCGGGATGGGCGACAACATCTGGCTCGGTGACCGTGACGGCGTACGCACCCCGATGCAGTGGTCCTCGGACCGCAACGGCGGGTTCTCCTCGGCCACGCCGGGCAAGCTGCACCTGCCCGCGGTTCAAGATCCCGTTTACGGGTACCAGTCGGTCAACGTGGAAGCCGAACTCGACAACTCCTCCTCGCTTCTGCACTGGACGCGGAAGATGATCCACACCCGCAAGCAGCACCCCAGCTTCGGGCTGGGCGACTTCAGCGACCTGGGCGGCACCAATCCCTCGGTGCTCTCCTACGTGCGGGAGCACGCCTGGGTCGACGAGGACGGTCTGTCGCACCGCGACACGGTCCTCTGCGTGAACAACTTGTCCCGCTTCCCCCAACCGGTCGAGCTCGACCTGCGCCGGTGGGAGGGCGTGACGCCCGTCGAGCTCCTCGGCGGGGTCCGATTCCCCCAGGTCGGGGAGCTCCCCTACCTGCTGACCCTCGGCGGGTACGGCTTCTACTGGATCCGCCTCCCGGAGGTTGCCGATGACGCCTGACCAGATCGCCGCCTACATCGCCGACGCCCGCTGGTTCGGCGGGAAGGGGCGCGCCTTCGAGGTCACCGCGGTGACCGAGCTGGTGCTCGCCCCGGGCGTCAGCACGAACCTGGTCCGGCTGTCCTACGCCGATGGTGGCACCGACCTCTACCAGATCCCGCTGTCGTCGTACGACGAGCCGCAGGAGCGGTTGGCGCACGCCGCCATCGGGATCTGGGACGACCGCCACCACTACGACGCCGTCCACGACCGCGACGCCATGCAGGTCTGGCTGGAGGCCTTCGCCGGCGCTCCCAGCGACGAGCTCGACGAGCACGTCTCGTTCACCCGTACCTCCGAGCACGAGCTCGACCGGGAGACCCACTCGACGCCGTTGTCGGGCGAGCAGTCGAACTCCTCGCTCGCGTTCGGTGACGACGCCCTGCTCAAGGTCTTCCGGCGGCTCGAACCCGGCACCAACCCGGACATCGAGATCCACGAGGTGCTCACCGCGGCGGAGAGCACCCACATCGCCGCCCTCCACGGGCACGTCGTCGCCGACGTGCCCGACCTCGGTCGGATCGACCTCGCGATGCTGCAGCAGTTCTTGCGCACCGCCAGCGACGGCTGGGAGCTCGCCCTGGCCAGCGTCCGCAACCTGGTCATGGAGACCGACCTGCTGCCCGAGGAGTCCGGCGGCGACTTCGCCGCCGAGGCCCACCGGCTCGGCGCCGGACTGGCCGAGATCCACGACGTCCTCCAGGATTCGTTCGGCACCGGCACCGCTGACGGCGCCTACCTCGCGGACCAGATGCAGACCCGGCTCGACGAGGCCGCGCAGGTCGTTCCCGAGCTCGGGGAGATGCGCTTCGCGTTGACCTCGAGCTTCGACGCGATCCGTGCCCTCGGCGCTCTCGACGTGCAACGGATCCACGGGGACCTCCACCTCGGCCAGACCCTGCGCACCTCGCTCGGCTGGAAGTTCGTCGACTTCGAGGGCGAGCCCGCCAAGAGCCTGGAGGAGCGGCGGCTCCCTGACTCGACGTGGCGCGACGTCGCCGGCATGGTCCGGTCCTTCGACTACGCCGCATCCACCGTCAGCCGCGACCTCGGCGGAGCCCAGGAGGAGGCTGCCGAGATCACGCACCGCGCCGAGTCCTGGACCGCGCACACGACAGCCGCCTTCCTCGCCGGGTACGCCGAGCAGCGCGGCGAGCCGATGAGCGACGCCGAGGGGGCGCTGCTGCGCGCGTACATCGCGGACAAGGCGATCTACGAGGCGGTCTACGAGACGCGCAACCGACCGAGCTGGGTCGGCATCCCGCTGCTGGCGCTCAGCGGCATCGTCGGGAGCGCAGCATGACCGCGCCGAAGAGCACGCCCGCACAGGCGCCCGAGCTGGGCGACCTGGACCTGTACCTGATCGGCGAGGGCCGTCACCACCGCCTCTGGGAGGCGCTCGGCGCGCACCCGTACGACGGCGGCACCCGGTTCGCGGTGTGGGCGCCGAACGCCCGCGAGGTCCGCCTCGTCGGCGACTTCAACGGCTGGGACCGGGCCACGATGCCGATGGCCCGGCGCGACGGCTCCGGGATCTGGGAGCTCGACGTCACCGGCGCCCGGCCAGGGGCCCGCTACAAGTACGTCGTCGCCGGTGCCGACGGCGTCTGGACCGACCGCGCCGACCCGATGGCCGTGCACACGGCTGTCCCGCCCGAGACGCACTCGGTCATCTACTCCTCCCGGCACACCTGGTCCGACGACGCCTGGATGAAGGCGCGCACTGACCGTCCGGACCAGGCTCCGATGTCGGTCTACGAGGTGCACCTCGGGTCCTGGCGCAAGGGCCTGTCCTACGACGACCTCGCCGAGCAGCTGACGGCGTACGTGGTGGAGACGGGGTTCACCCACGTCGAGCTGCTGCCCGTCATGGAGCACCCCTACGGCGGCTCCTGGGGCTACCAGGTGACCTCTTACTACGCCCCGACGTCCCGCTTCGGTGACCCCGACGGCCTGCGTCGGTTGATCGACCGGCTGCACCAGGCCGGCATCGGCGTGATCCTGGACTGGGTCCCGGCGCACTTCCCGAAGGACGAGTTCGCGCTGGCCCGGTTCGACGGGACGCCGCTCTACGAGGACCCGAACCCGACCCGCGGCGAGCACCCCGAGTGGGGCACGCTCGTCTTCGACTTCGGGCGTCTCGAGGTCCGCAACTTTCTGATCGCCAACGCGCTGTACTGGCTCGAGGAGTTCCACGTCGACGGTCTGCGCGTGGACGCGGTCGCCTCGATGCTCTACCTGGACTACTCCCGCCCGGACGGCCAGTGGACCCCCAACGTGCACGGAGGTCGCGAGAACCTCGAGGCCGTCGCGTTCCTGCAGGAGCTCAACGTCGCCGTCGGCGCCCAGGTGCCCGGCGCGACGGTCATCGCCGAGGAGTCCACCTCGTGGCCGGGCGTCACCGCGCGCGTCGACGCCGACGGACTCGGCTTCGGCTTCAAGTGGAACATGGGCTGGATGCACGACTCGTTGGCCTACATCTCCCAGGACCCGATGTACCGGTCGCACCACCACGACCAGCTGACCTTCAGCCTGGCCTACGCGTTCTCCGAGCAGTACGTGCTCCCGATCAGCCACGACGAGGTCGTGCACGGCAAGGGCTCCCTGCTGCGCAAGATGCCGGGCGACCGCTGGAAGCAGTTCGCCGGCGTACGGTCCTTCCTCGCCTACCAGTGGGCGCACCCGGGCAAGCAGCTGCTCTTCATGGGTAGCGAGTTCGCGCAGGACAACGAGTGGGCCGAGGCCGGCGAGCTGGACTGGTGGCTGCTCGACCAGGCCGAGCACCGCGGCGTGCTGGACCTCGTGGGTGACCTCAACCGCCGGTACGCCGGCACCCCCGCCCTCTGGACCCAGGACGCCGTCGGCCACGGGTTCACCTGGCTGGCGGCGGGCGACGCAAGCAGCAACGTGATCGCGTTCGTCCGCTGGGGCACCGGCGGCGAGGCGCTGGTCTGCATCTGCAACTTCTCCGGCCGCCCGCACGAGCAGTACCGCGTGCCGCTCCCCTTCGCCGGAGTCTGGGACGAGGTGCTCAACACCGACGCCGAGACGTACGGCGGCTCCGGCGTCGGCAACCTCGGCAGCGTCACCGCCGTTGACCAGCCGTACGGCGACCAGCCCGCGAGCGCGACGCTGCGACTGCCTCCGCTGGGAACGCTCTGGCTCGCACCGCACTAGATTTCTCTGACTTTCTTCTCAGATCCCTTGTTTCTAGGGCAAAACTGTCGGTTCGCCTCCCTAGCGTTGCTGTCATGACCTCGACGACCGATCTTGCTGCCAGTGCGGTGCTGGTCGCGGTGCAGCGGAGCAGGGCGGCGGCCAACCAGGCTGATGTCGAAGTGCTGCTCGGTGCGGTCGAGTGGTGCCGGCTCCACGAGGTCAGTGATGCGGCGGAGGCGGCGGGCTGGCGGGAGGCTCCGGTGCTCCTCGGAGGCGAAGGGTCCCCCTACGTCGCGGAGTTCTGCGTTGCTGAGTTCGGTGCCGCGATCGGCGGCACCACCGACTCGGGCCGCAGCCTGCTGGCCCAGGCTCTCGAGCTCAAGCACCGACTGCCGTTGACCTGGTCGCGGGTCCTGGACGGCACCCTGCTGGCGTGGAAGGCCCGGCGGATCGCGGAACAGACCGTCGCGCTCTCCCCTGTGGCAGCCACCTACGTCGACGCGCAGGTCGCCCCGTTCGCCCACAAGATCGGACCAGCCGCCATCGAGCGTCTGATCGACGAGGCGGTGCTGCGCTTCATGCCGGCGCTCGCCGCCGAGATCGCGGAGCAGGCAGCCGAGGGGCGCCACGTCGAGGTGATCCACGACCACCGCACCGGTTCGGGGATGTCCTCAATCCTAGCCACCGTCGACACCGCCGACGCGCTCGACCTCGACAACGCCCTCAGCATCGGCGCTGAAGCGATCAAGGCTGGTGGGTCCGAGGACAGCCTCAACGTCCGTCGGGCCCAGGCGCTTGGAGAACTCGCCCGCGGCCAACAGGCGCTCGTCCTGGCCGCGGACGGCGAACCAGTCGCGCCCGCTTGCCCTCGCGACATGACCCTCTACGTCCACCTCCGGCCCGAGGAAGCCCTGGTCCACCTGGAGAACGCCGGCTGCCAGGTCCTGACCAAGGACCAGCTCACCCGATGGATCAACACCGGCGACGCCAAGGTCGTCATCAAGCCGGTCATCGACCTCAACCAGACCCACAGCACCACCGCCTACACGATCCCCGACAGGATCCGCGAACAGGTGATCCTGCGCGACCGGACCTGCATCTTCCCGCACTGCAACCGGTCCGCCAGACGCTGCGACCTCGACCACATCGAGCCCTACGACCAGGGCGGGACCACCTCCACCGGAAACCTCGCACCGCTCTGCCGACGACATCACCGCTACAAGACCCACGGCCGCTGGAGCTACACGATGGTCGAACCAGGCGTCTACCTGTGGAGATCACCACTGGGCCGGACCTACCTCCGCGACCGCCACGGCACCGAAGACCTCACGCCCAAAACCGTCGACCCACCAGACACCCCACCCGACGACTAGCCCGAACCGGACACCCCCCCCAGGTGCCCGGCCACCGGTGCGTGCCGGCGGCCGACCTTCGAGACAATCGCCTAACTGGCGATCCCTTGGGCGACGTGCCATCGCCACAGTTTCTCCAGATCGTCGACCCACGCTCCAGGCGCTCCCTCGTGCACGACGTGAACCCGTGAACGCGTCTCGGCGTCGACCTGCCCGGACTTGGTGATCGTCAGGGTGACGACTCCCTCCTGATCGAGCAACAGCGGCAGCACGTCGATCGTGCCGTCCCCTGGGAGGACCCAGTTCCAGCGCTTCACGATGCGACGAGGCTTGTCGGCCGCGACCAGGCTGGTTCGAACCCAGCCCGCCACCTCGTACGTCGTCGGGTCGCCGGGAATGGTGGCATCGCTGTAGTCGAACTCGGAGTCATCTCCCATTCCTCCCGTGCACGGCGGCCAACCGTGGACGTAGCGCAACGCGTTGAACACCTTCGTAGGGGTTCCAGGCACTTCGAGCTCGAACTCGATCCTGCCGGCCCCGCCTGGGATCTCACGACTGCCCGGCTCGCCGCGCACGTCCCGAATGATCGCCCACGCTGCCGCGAGCCCTGCTTCCTCCTCCGGAAGAACGTCGATCAGCGGTGGCGAGACAATCTCCCGGGCGTGCTGGCTGGTCTCGCGAAACGAAACGACGGGGTCGCCCCCTCGATCGCGAACCCGTGGTGGTCAGACCCGAGCTCGCATGACATCTCTCGCAGCACCATGCCGGCGAATATAGGCTCCGACTAGGCTGACCGCGTGTCCGCTGAACTCACTCCCGTCTCCCCCGGGGTCGTCCGCCTGAGCTGGAGTGCCGAGCTCCAGGCCCAGGGCCTCGGACCGTCGGTCGAGGCCGTGCGCGTGGCGCTGGTCGACGGGTTCACCTCGGGCAACCACCGCATCGAGACGCACGTCGACCCCGAGGACGAGGACGCCCAGCGGATCGCGACCTTCTCCGGCCTGATGCGCGAGGGCGTGGCCCGCAGCGTCGTCGACGGTGCTGACCGGATCGTCTACGCCCGTCTGGCCGACGACACCCCGGTCGACGACCCGGCCGGCTTCCGACGCCTTCTGAACTCGTTCCTGCCGCGCAAGCGGGCGATCAGCCAGATGCTCATCCGCGCCTCGGGCGACCGGGTGCTGCTGTGCCAGCTCACCTACAAGAAGGACTGGGACCTGCCCGGCGGCGTCGTCGAGGTCGGTGAGTCCCCGATGCTCGCCGTCGGTCGCGAGGTCGAGGAGGAGCTCGCGCTCACCATCCCCCCGGGTCGCCTGGTGCTCACCGACTGGTTGCCCGCCTGGGGCGGCTGGGACGACGCTGTCTGCCTGGTCTTCGACGGCGGCGTGCACGAGGACACGATCGTCGAGCAGATCGTCCGCCAGAAGCGCGAGATCAGGTCAGCGAAGTTCTGCACGATCGAGGAGGTTCACGAGCTCTGCGCCGACTTCACCGCGCGCCGCGTTGTCTCCGCGATGATCAACGTCTCCGACTCCCCCGGTGCGCCGTACACCGAGAGCGGTCGCTCCTGAGCGAGCCGCCGAGGCTCTCGTCGTCACCAGCACACCGACCAGCACGACGAGCCCACCGACCAGCTCAGCCGCGTTGGGGACCTGGTCCAGCAGCACCCAGGCGCTGACCATCGCGACGGGCGGGGCGATCAGCACGAACGGCACGACCGAGTGCGCCGGGTACTGGGCGAGCAGCCCGTTGAAGATCGAGTAGCCGACCAGCGAGGCCAGCCCGGCGGTGTAGAGCGTGGACAGGACCGCGTGGGCGCTCAGCCCCGTCAGCGCACTACCGACCGTGGACGGGCCGTCCACGACCAGGCTCACCAGCGCCAGCGGGACCGGCACGACCAGCGATGACCAGACCGCCATCGAGAGGCCGGACTTCACGCCCGAGCGCCGCGACACCACGTTCCCGAAGCCCCAGCTCAGCGCACCGGCCAAGCAGAGCAGCAACGCGAACGCCGGGATGTGACCACCGCGGCCGACACCGACGACGACCAAGCCCGCCGCGCCGACCAGCACGCCGAGCAGCTGGCGCGAGGACGGGCGCTCTCCGATCCAGACAGCGGCGATCAGCACGGTGAACAGCACCTGGGCCTGGAGTACGAGCGCGGCGAGCCCGGGAGGCATGCCCGCATCCATCGACGAGTACAGGAGCCCGAACTGACCCAACGACATGAACAGCCCGACACCGAGGATCGTGTGCCACGGTGCGTCCGGCTTCGGGACGAAGAAGACGGCAGGAACGATGACGGCCGCGAAGCGCAGCGCCACGAACAGCAGCGGCGGCATGCCGTCGTCCATCCCCCACGCGATCACCACGAAGTTGAAGCCCCAGATGGTCGCGACCAGGACGGCGAGGGCGGCGTGACGAGGTCTCATGGGTTCCAGTCTGGGCGCCAGATCGATGAAGCACCAGCGAATACAAATCGATGGTTTCATGTAATCTCACTTCATGATTGATCTGAGCACCCTACGCGCGCTCGAGGCCGTCGACCAGTTCGGGTCCGTGGTCGCCGCCGCCGACGAGCTCGGCTTCACCCCCTCGGCGATCTCCCAGCAGATCAAGCGTCTCGAGCGGCAGACGGGCGTCGAGCTGCTCGAGCGCGTCGGTCGCGGCGTGGTGCTCAGCGGCCCCGGACGACTCCTCGTCGCTGAGGGCGCCGTCATCGCCGCACAGCTCGAACGACTGGAGAGCGACCTGCACGCGCACGCCGGGGAGGCGGTCGGCGAGTTCGACCTGCTCGGGTTCTCCACCGCCATGCGCGGCCTGATCGGCCCGGTCGTCGCCGACCTGACGACCAAGCACCCGGACCTGCGAATCCAGCTCACCGAGCTCGAGCCGTGGGATGCCGTCGAACGGGTGGCCACCGGCCAGGGCGACGTCGCACTCGTGCACCGCTGGGGCGACGTGGTGCTGCAGATCCCGGACCACCTCGAACGCCGGGTGGTGCACCACGACGAGGCCGAGGTGATCCTGCCCGCAGGCCACCGCCTGATCGGGCGCAAACACGTCACGCCCGCTGACCTGGTCGAGGAACGGTGGATCGCCACCCCCGAAGGCACCATCTGCCGGCAGTGGCTGTCCCGCATGTACGCCGGCACCGGAGGCCTCCCGCGGATCGAGCACGTCTCGATGGAGTTCGAGTCGCACCTCGCCCTGGTCGCCGCCGGACTCGGGATCGCGCTGATCCCGCGTCTCGGCCGCGGCCCATTGCCCGAGGGCACGAGCGCGGTCCGGGTGCGCGAGCCCGTGCCGTCGCGGCAGACCATCGCGATCTGGCGCCGCAGCCAGGACTCCTCCCCCGCCGTACGGGCGGTCGTGGAGGCGCTGGTCGCGGCGGGTCAGGTGAGCGTGAAGGTCCGCCCCTAGGACACCTTCAGCACGTACCCGCGCTTGATCACGGTCTTCACCAGCGGGTGCGGGGCCAGCGCCTCCCGCAGCCGCGCCACCGCGACCTCGGCCGTGTGCGGGTCCGCGGACTCCCCCGGCAGCGCGTCGAGCAACCGGTCGCGGCTGACCACCTCGCCCGGGTGCACCGCCAGCTCGCGCAGGATCGCCAGACCGTTCGGCGAGAGCGGCAGGACGGCGTGGTCCAGCGTGGCCGCGGACGCGCGCACGTGCAGCACTCCTGACGGCGTCGAGACGCTGTGCGCCTCGTCGCCCAGGGTCAGGATGACCAGCCGGACCAGGGCACCCATCCGGGAGCGGTCGGGGTGGACCGGGTGCAGGCCGGCGTTGACCAGCGGATCAGCGGTCACCGGCCCGACCGCGGCGATCAGCAACCGGTCGGCGAGCACGAGATCGCGGACGACCTGGGTGATGCCCTGACGCTCGAGCTCCGCGATCCAAGCGATCGCTGCCGGCGCGCTGGTGAACATCACCGCGTCGTACGACGCAGCCGCCACCTGCAACGCGGTCTCGCTGACCGCCTCGGGATCGCCAGGTGGCCCCCAGCGGTAGACCTCCAACGGCACGATGGACGCTCCCCCGCCGGTCAGCATCGTCTCGAGGTGCGGGTCGCCGGCCCCGTGGTGCTGGACCGCGATCCGGGTGCCGTCGACGCCCTCGGCGAGCAGGAACTCCACGATCTCGGCCGACGTCTCCGACTCCGCGACCCAGTCCGCCTTGAGGCCGACCGCCTGGAGGGCGCCGCGCGCCTTCGGGCCGCGGGCCACCAGTCGGGTGTTCTCCAGGTTGGCGACCAGGTCGTCGTACAGACCTGCGGCCTCGGCGGTGTCCATCCAGCCGCGGAACCCGATGCCGGTCGTGACCACCAGGGTGTCGACCGGCGTCGCGAGGATCTCCCGGGTACGGCGCAGCAGCTCGGGTTCGTCGATGTGCGGGACCACCCCGAGCGCCGGTGCCACCGTCACCTCGGCGCCGCGCCTGCTCAGCGCGGCCGCCAGCTCGTCGGAGCGGCGCTGGGCCGTGACGAGGATGCGGGTTCCGGCGAGGACCGGGGTGAGTTCGGTCATGGGGTCACTGTTCCTTAGGTGCTCACGAGGTCGGCCGTCGGGGCGGGGTGCGCGACGGGCAGCGGGACGGCCAACGGGACCGGGTGGACGTAGACCACGCCGCCGGCGATCCAGGTCCGGTAGACCGGGAGCGAGCGCGACGGATCGGTCAGGCACTCCCCGGTGGCGAGGACGAAGACGTGCTTGTACATCGGCGACGCCACGGTGTCGCGCTGGTCCGCGCCGCGACCGACCGAACCGACGATGCCGCGCGCGATCACGTTGGCGTCCGCGAACGGGTCGCGGTGCCCGACGGCGTAGACGAAGTCGGCCGCCTCCCCCGCCTCGTCGGTCCCGGTCACCCGGAACAATGCGACCTGCTGGTCCTTGACCAGCACGGCGACGCCACGCTCGGGGATGAGCTGACCCTTGGTGCAGACACCGACCCACTCGCTCATGACCGCACCTCCAGCGTCGTACCGGCGATGACCACGGACTCACGTTCCTCCGGGGTCGCCGGCCTGCGCTGCCCTCGTTCGGTGACGTAGGTCAGGTCCGGGTCACCGGCCTCGGGCGCGTTGATGAAGGACACGAACTGGGACAGCTTGTCCGGGTCGGCGAGGGTCGCGGCCCACTCGTCGCGGTAGCTCTCGACGTGCGCAGCCATGGCGGCGTCCAGGTCGGCGCAGATCCCCAACGAGTCCTCCATGACGACCTCCCGGATCGCCTCGATGCCGCCCTCGTGGGCCTCGACCCACGGGGCCGTCCGCTGCAGCCGGTCGGCGGTGCGCACGTAGTACATGAGGAACCGGTCGATGGTGCGGACCAGGGTCTCGGTGTCGAGGTCCTCGGCGAACAGCTGCGCGTGGCGCGGGGTGAAGCCACCGTTGCCGCCGACGTACACGTTCCAGCCGTTGTCGGTCGCGATCACCCCGACGTCCTTGCCGCGCGCCTCGGCGCACTCACGGGCGCAGCCCGAGACGCCGAGCTTGATCTTGTGCGGCGAGCGCAGCCCTCGGTAGCGCAGCTCCAGCTCGACGGCGAGGCCGACGCTGTCCTGGACGCCGTACCGGCACCAGGTCGAGCCGACGCAGGACTTCACCGTCCGCAGCGACTTGCCGTACGCGTGCCCGGACTCGAAGCCCGCGTCCACGAGGCGCCGCCAGATCTGCGGGAGCTGCTCGATCCGGGCACCGAACAGGTCGATCCGCTGGCCGCCGGTGATCTTCGTGTAGAGCCCGAAGTCCTCCGCCACCTGACCGATCGTGATTAGTCCAGCGGGGGTGATCTCGCCGGCGGGCACCCGCGGTACGACGGAGTAGGTGCCGTCCTTCTGCAGGTTCGCCATCACGTGGTCGTTGGTGTCCTGGAGCCGCGCGAGGTCCTTGTCCATCACGTGTCCGGTGCCCAGCGAGGACAGGATCGAGGCGACCACCGGCCGGCAGATGTCGCAGCCGCGACCGGTGCCGTGGGAGCCGATGATCTCGCTGAACGTGCGCAGGCCGGTGACCGAGATGATGTCGAAGAGCTGGGCGCGGCTGAACTCGAAGTGCTCGCAGAGCGCGTTGCTGACCGTGACACCAGTCTTCTCCAGCTCGGTGGTGACGAGCTTCTTGACCAGCGGGAGGCAGGAGCCGCAGCTGGTGCCGGCTTTCGTGCACGCCTTGACCGCACCCAGGTCGGTGCAGCCACCCGAGCAGACCGCGTCGCGGATCGTGCCCGCGGTGACGTTGTTGCACGAGCAGACGTTGGCCGCGTCCGGCAGGTCGCCGCCGACCGGAGCACCCGTACCCTGCAACAATTCAGGGGGCAGCAGCCACGCGTTCGGGTCGGACCCGAGCTCGGCACCCAGCATCGGACGCAGTGACGCGTACGCGCTCGCGTCGCCCACCAGGACACCCCCCAGCAGGGTCTTGGCGTCGTCCGACATCACGAGCTTCTTGTAGACCCCGGCGACCGGGTCCGCGTAGACGACCTCGAGGCTGCCGGGGGCCTCGGCGAACGCGTCGCCGAAGGAGGCGACGTCGACGCCGAGGAGCTTGAGCTTGGTGGAGGTGTCGGCGCCCGGGAAGGTGGCTTCCCCGCCGAGCAGCCGGTCCACGACGACCTCGGCCATCGTGTAGCCGGGACCGACGAGACCCCAGGTGCGGCCCTGGATGCAGGCGACCTCCCCGATCGCGTAGACGTCGGAGAGCCTCCCGGTCGTCGAGCTTGCCGAGACGCAGAAGTCGTCGACGACGACGCCACCGCGCTCGCCGATGACCAGCCCCGCCTCGCGGGCCAGCTCGTCGCGCGGGCGGACGCCGGTCGCGAAGACGACGACGTCGGCCTCCACCCGGCTGCCGTCCCCGAACTCCATGGCGGCGACCCGGCCGTCAGCACCGGCGTGCAGCGCCGCGCTCGCGGTCGAGGTCATCACCGCGACACCCAGCCCCTCGACGATCCGGCGCAGGGCCGCGCCGCCACCCTCGTCGACCTGGAGCGGCATCAGCCGGTCGGCGAACTCGACGACCGTCGTGGCCACACCGAGACCGTGCAGTGCGCCAGCCGCCTCGAGGCCCAGGAGGCCACCCCCGACGACCACGCCCTTGCTGCCCTCGGGGAGGCCCTGCACCCAGGCCTCCATCGTCTGGACGTCGTCGATCGTGCGGTAGACGAAGGCGCCCGGCAGGTCCGCACCGGTGACCGGCGGCACGAACGCCGACGATCCCGTCGCGAGGACGAGCGCGTCCCAGCCGCTCTCGCCGTCGTCGGTCCGCAGGGTGCGTGCAACCGGGTCGATGGCGGTCACCCCGGTGCCGAGGTGCACCGTGACGAGAGGGTCCTCGGCGAGGTCGGTCTCGCCGAGGACGAGGTCGGCGGGGCTCCTGCCCGAGAAGTACGACGTCAACGCCACCCTGTCGTACGGCGGGTGGATCTCCTCGCAGTACAGGTCGACGGCCCAGGTGCCGTCCGGGTCGCGGTCGCGCAGGGCTTCGACGAGACGGTGCGCGACCATCCCGCCACCGATCACGCTCAGCCGCTTGGAGCCGGGCGCACGGTCGTTGGAGGTAGCCAGTTCGGGGTGAGTACTGGACATGTCAGGCACCTTAGGTAGTCGATTCAACGGGCGTGTTTCGTGGTGTTACGGGCGTGCTACGGCGTACGGAGGGGGCCTCCGCCACGCCTTGCTCCTCGGTGTTCGGGTCACTCGCGTTCAGCCAGTCGACGAGCCCGCAGACGACGTCCTTGCAACCACCGCACCCGGTGCTCGCACGGGTGCTGGCAGCGACCGCGTCCGCCGTCCGGGCGCCGCCCTCCCAGGCGGTGACGATGTCCTTCTTGGTGACGTTGCTGCACCGGCAGACGGTGGTGGCGCCGGGCATCAGCACCGGAGAGGTCGGTTCCTCAGCACGGGCCTCCGGCACCAGCAGGAGAAGCGGGTCGACCGGGAGCGGCGTCTGTCGGTCGTAGGCGAGCGTCAGGGCCGCGGAGACCTCCGGCGCACCGGTGCAGGTGACCCCGACGAGAGCACCTTCGCGGAGCACCAGGTCGACGTGCCGTCGGCCGCCGGGGTCGCTGACCGTGAGCACGCGGTCGTCGTCGAGGGCGGCCGACGCGCGCACGCCCATGGTGACCAGGTCGACGCCGGCAGCCTTGAGCTTCACGGTCGGCGAAGCGAGTGGGACAGCGGATTCGCGTCGTACCGGCGAGCCCGGCACGGAGGTGAGCTCGCCGACCAGCCGGTCCGCCTGAGCCCAACCCGGTGCCAGCAGACCGGTCATCCCGTCCGGCGACTGCGCGCAGTCACCGATCGCGTGGATGCGCGGGTCGTCGGTCGTCAGGCTCTCGTCGACCACCACCCCGCGCTCGACCACCAGGCCGGCCTGCGCGGCGAGGTCGGTGTTCGCGCGCACCCCGCAGGACACCAGCACCAGGTCGGCTGCCAGCACGGTGTCGTCGGTGAGCCGTACGGCTACCACCTCGCCGTACGCGCTGATCACCTCGGTGACGCTGGTGCGGGTGCGCACGTCGATGCCGAGATCGCGCAACCGGCCAGCCATCGCCCGCGCCGGGCCCTGGTCGAGCTGGGTCGCCATCAGGTGCCCGTCGAGGTCGACGACGGTGACCGGGACGCCGCGCCGACGCAGCCCGCACGCCGTCTCCAGACCGAGGATGCCGCCGCCGAGGACCACGGCGTGCTTGGCGTTCATCGCACGGGCGGCGACGTTGCGGCAGTCGTCGAGCGTGCGCAGCACGTGCACGTGCCTCGGGTCCGACTCGAGCCCGGCGATCGGGGGGACGAAGGCGCGGGCGCCGGTGGCCAGCACCAGGCGGTCGAAGGTGCGGCGGCTGCCGTCGGCGAGCAGCACCTCGCCGGCCTCGCGGTCGATCGCGGTCGCGCTGAGGCCACGCCAGAACGCCACCCGATCGGTGCCGGGGAGCGGCAGGCTCAGGGCCTTGAGGTCGGACCGCCCCGCCAGGACGTCGGAGAGCAGGATCCGGTTGTAGGGCTCGTACTCCTCCGCGCCGACCAGCTCGACGGCGTACCGGCCGGTGCGGTCGGCGCGGACCAGCTCGTCGACGAACCGGTGGCCGACCATGCCGGCCCCGACGACGACGATCCGCTCCTGTCGAGACGTCATACGAGTGCCCCTTCCACGTTCGACGGACCTGCCGCGACATCGATCGCCCGAGCGATCTGGACGGCACACACCTTGAACTCCGGCATCCCGGAGATCGGGTCGACCGCGTCGTTCGTCACGGCGTTCGCCATCCCGTCCCCGGGCCAGTGGAACGGCATGAAGACGGTGTCGGGACGGATCGACGTCACGATCCGGGCCGCCGCGGTCGCCGTCCCGCGGACCGAGGCGACCGTGACCTCGTCACCCTCCTCGATCCCGTAGCGCGCCGCCAGGTTCGGGTGCAGCTCGACGAACGGGGCAGGCGCGGAGCGAGCGAGCGCGGCGACGCGGCGGGTCTGCGCCCCGGACTGGTACTGCGCGAGCACCCGGCCCGTCACCAGGTAGACGGGAGCCTCGGGCCGCAGGTCGTCCTCGGGCGCCCCCGGAGTCACCGGGACCATCCGGGCCCGCCCGTCGACGTGGCCGAAACGCTCACCGAAGACGCGCGGCGTCCCCGTCGACCCGGCCGGCACCGGCCAGTGGTGGGCCGTGGTCTCCGCGTCGAGCACGGCGTGCGAGAGACCCGAGTAGTCCGCGGTCCCACCGGCACTCGCGCGGGCGAGCTCGTCGAAGACGACGGACGGCTCGGTGTCGAACGCGACCTCCGACCCCAGGGCCACGGCCAGGTCGGCCAGGATCTGCAGCTCGCTGCGCGCCGACCCCGGGGCGTCGAGCGCCTTGCGCCGGCGCAGCACACGGCCCTCCAGCGACGTCATGGTGCCCTCCTCCTCGGCCCACTGGGTGACCGGGAGGACGACGTCGGCGAGCAGGGCGGTTTCGCTCGGCACGAAGTCGCACACCACCAGCAGGTCGAGAGACTCCAGGCGACGACGTACGGCGAGCGCGTCGGGCGCGCTGACCACGACGTTGGAGCCGTGCACGAGCAAGCCGCGCACCTCGGTCCCCAGCTTGCCGAGCAGCTCGACGGCCGCGACGCCCTTGCCCGGCAGCGTCGCCGGGTCGACTCCCCAGACCTCTGCCACGTGCTCGCGGGCTGCACCGTCCTCGATCGAGCGGTAGCCGGGGAGCTGGTCGGCCTTCTGCCCGTGCTCGCGACCGCCCTGCCCGTTGCCCTGGCCGGTCAGGCACCCGTACCCGCTGGCGGGACGCCCGGGCAGGCCGAGCGCGAGCGCGAGGTTGATCGCGGCGGTGACCGTGTCGGTGCCGTCGGTGTGCTGCTCCGCACCCCGGCCGGTGATGATCATCGCGCCACGACCGCCCCGCGACGGCGACGCGGCAGCCAGGATCCGTACGGCGGTCCGCAACGTCTCCTCGGGCACCCCCGTCGTCGCCGCCACCCGTTCGGGCCACCAGAGCGCGACCGAGCGCCGGACCTCGTCCCAGCCGGAGGTCCGCGCGGCCAGGTAGTCCTCGTCGGCGACTCCCTCCGCGACGACCAGGTGCAGCAGGCCCAGCAGCAGTGCCTGGTCCGTTCCCGGCAGCGCCGCGAGGTGCAGGCCGGCACCGTCGCCGGTGAGGGCTGCCGTCGCCGAGCGGCGCGGGTCGACGACGAGCAGGCCACCGCGGTCGCGGACCCCGCGGAGGTGCTGGACCAGCGGGGGCATCGTGTCGGCCACGTTGCTGCCGAGAAGCAGGAGGGCGTCCGCGTCCGTGACGTCGGTCAGCGGGAACGGCAGGCCCCGGTCGATCCCGAAGGCGCGGTTGCCGGCCGCCGCGGCCGAGGACATGCAGAACCGGCCGTTGTAGTCGATGTGCCTGCTGCGCAGCACCGTGCGGGTGAACTTGCCCAGCTGGTAGGCCTTCTCGTTGGTCAGTCCACCCCCACCGAAGACCCCGATCGCGTCGCGCCCGTGCTCGGACTGCAGCGCGTCGATCCGGTCCGCGACGTACCGCAGCGCCGCCTGCCAGGTGACCGGCACCAGGACGCCGTCGGCGTTGCGCAGCAGCGGCTCGGTGATCCGGTCGGGCAGCGTGAGCACCTCTGCGCTCGTCCAGCCCTTCTGGCACAACCCGCCCTGGTTCGTCGCGAAGTCTCGCGGGGTGACGCTGACTCCCTCCGCGGAGGGAGTCAGCGTCATCGCGCACTGCAGCGCGCAGTAGGGGCAGTGCGTGTCGGTCACGGTCCGGGTCACGCTCAGACCTTCGCCTTGGCCATCTCCGAGGACGGCTTGAGGTAGAACGCCCAGGTGACGGCGAGGCAGACCAGGTAGAAGCACGCGAACACCACGAACGCGCTCTTGGTCGCGGCCACCGGGTCGGTGACCCACGGCGAGTTGAACGTGATCGGGATCAGGAACCCGCCCAGCGCGCCGACAGCACCCACGATGCCGAGCACCGCCGAGGACTCCTTGGTGGCCTTCGCGTCCGCGTCGACCCGGGGCTGGCTGCCCTCGGGACCGGCCGACCTCGCGTAGGTCTTCCAGATGGCCGGGATCATCCGGTACGCCGACCCGTTGCCGATACCGGTCGCCGCGAAGATGAACAGGAACGCGACCAGGAAGAACGGGAAGATCGCCGAGTTGTGGTCGACCGCCTCGACCACCGCCGGCGGGAAGCCCGGGAAGCTGGACGGGTCCTTGGTCCAGGCCGCGATCTTGGCCGGGTCGGGCGCCGGGACGGTGTCGAGCCGGGTGAGGCTGACGTAGACGGCGATGGTGCCGAGGATCATCGCGACGAACGCTCCGAAGGTGACCCGGGCGCCGCCGTACTTGTCGGCGAGCCAGCCACCGAACGGCCGCGCGATCGATCCGACCAGAGCTCCGAGGAACGCGTAGTAGGCGAAGTTGATCCCGATCGACTCGGTCGGGATCGGCGAGCGGAAGAAGTTGATCTTGATCAGCAGGGGCATCGCCGCGGAGTAGCCGATGAAGGAGCCGAACGTGCCGATGTAGAGGAACGCCATGATCCAGGTGTGCTTGTACCGGACCACCGCGAGCTGCTCACGGGGGCGGGAGTAGGCCGCCGAGAGGTTGTTCATGAACTTGTAGGCGCACGCCGCCGCCAGCAGGGCGAGCGCGGCGTACAGGTAGCCGGCGCGCTCGAGGACCAGCCCGCTCTGACTCGCCTTGACCAACCCGAAGGCGCCCGCGCCACCGACGATGATCGGCAGGAAGAACTGGATCACCGCGACGCCGGCGTTGCCGCCCGCCGCGTTCAGACCCAGCGCCGCACCCTTCTTCGCGGTCGGGTAGAAGAAGTTGATGCTCGCCATCGAGGAGGCGAAGTTCCCACCGCCGACGCCGGCGGTCATCGAGATCAGCAGGAACACCCAGAACGGGGTGTCGGGCCGCTGCACGAAGAAGGCGAAGAGCCCGGTCGGGATCACCAGCAGGAGCGCCGAGACGATCGTCCAGTTGCGGCCACCGAACCTGGGCACCGCGAAGGTGTACGGGAGCCGCAGCAGCGAGCCGACCAGGTTGGGCATCGCCACCAGCCAGAACAGCTGCTCCGGGGTGAACACGAACCCGGCCTTGCTCAGCAACGCCGCGCTCACGCTCCACAGCAGCCAGACGGAGAAGCCGAGGTGCTCGGCGAAGATCGAGAAGAGCAGGTTGCGCTGGGCGATCGGCTTGCCGGTCGTCTCCCAGAACTCCGGATCCTCCGGCTCCCAGTGGTCGATCCAGGACGTGCCCCGCGACGGCGCCGCAGGGGCGGTCGCGGCGGCGGCCGGCTTGTCGGTGACGGACATCGGTACTCCTCACGATCCCGGACCCGGAGGTGGATCCTGGAACCTGAGGTTCGCAGCGCGATGTTTCGGACCGAGGTCGCGATCGGTGTCTCGGATGTAAACCGTTTCTCGCAGCACCCTCCGGGGCGGTGTGAGAACTACGGACGCCTCACACGGGCCTTCCCGTCACGGTGAGGCGTCGGTAACACAGCCAGGCTCAGAACAGCGCGGAGGCCAGGTCGCGACGCGCCTTGATCACCCGCGGGTCGTCCCCGCCGACCGCACCGAAGAGACCGATCAGGTGCGTGCGCGCCTTGTCCCGGTCCGCGTCGGAGGTGCGCGCCACCAGGTTGATCAGGCGGACGAACGCGTCGTCCACGTGCCCGCCGAGCAGGTCGAGATCGGCGACCATCGTCTGCGCGTCCACGTCATCAGGGTTCTGCGCCGCAGCGGCCCGGGCGGCGTTCAGGTCGGCACCCTCCGTCCGCAGCAGCAGCTGGGCCATCGCCAGGCCGGCGGCGGCCTCGGCGTCGGCCGGGTTGGACGCGAGCAGCTTCTGGTACTCCGCGACCGCACCGGCGGCGTCGCCGCGCTCGAGCGCGTCCTGGGCCGGTGCGTACCGCGGGTCCAGCGTCTCCTCGCCGGTCTCGGCGTCCACCTCGCCGGAACGCGGCTGGTGCCGTCCGGCGAAACCGCTCGCCGTCAGCTGCTGGAGCACCTGGGTGATCGCGGTGCGCAGGTCCTCGACCGGGACGGCCCGGTCCACCAGCGGCACCGGGCGGCCCTGCGCGACCAGGACGACCAGCGGAACCGAGGGCACCTGCATCGCCTGGGCGATCTGCGGGGTGGCGTCGACGTCGATGCGCCCGAGCAGGAACCGCCCGTCGAACTCGTTGGAGAGCGCTTGGAGGTCATCGGCGAGCTGGACGCTCTCTGGGGAACGCGACGCCGCGTAGAACGCCAGGATGACCGGAGCGCTCATCGAGCTCTCCAGGACGGTCTGGAAGTTGGCCTCGTCGATCGCGAGCGTGTACGCCCCGCTGACGCCTGCTGAACCGGCCGGTGCACCCGGCGCGCCGGTCGGTGCCGAGGCGCCGAGGCCTGCGAGGTCGAAAGCACCGGGACGGGAGAACGGCTGCTGAGTCATACCCCTATTGTGCCGAACGGGCCATGTCGGCAGGGCGCGGGCCCGCCTGAGGAAAAACCGGTGGTTGAATCGCGAACTTTGCTCAGGTCCCCTCCCCGGCAGCCGATGAGAGTGACATGGCGGGGGCCAACGAGGGTGCGACGACGCCGACGGAGCGACGTCGGCGCCACGGGAGCGCCCGTGACCTGGGGTTCCGGTTGGCGTTCTGGAGCATCTCGTTCCTGGTCGCCGGGTACATCGGACGCGCGACCGTCATCGACGGACGCGGCCTGAGCCTGATCTGGCCCGCGATCGGCATCGCCGCGATGTGGCTCGGCACCGCCGAGCGCCGTACGCTGCCGGTCGACCTGGTCGTCCTCTCGGCCTGCATGATGCTGGTGAACCTGACCACCGGCGCCCCGCTCGTACCGGCAGCGCTCTTCCTGCTCACGAACCTGCTCCAGGTCGCCGTGTTCGTGGCCCTGGTCCGGCGCTGGATCCCGGACCTGTGGGGCTTCGGCGGCACAGGCCAGCTGCACCGGATCGTCGACCTCGCGAGGATCGCCGTCGCCGCCGCGATCTCGGGTGCGGCCAGCACGGCGTTCGCCATCCCTGCCATCAGTGTCGCGCTCGGTGCTCCCCATCCCGTTTCCGTCGCCGTCTGGTGGGGGCGCAACACGGTGGCGCTGGTCGTGATCTCGACGCTGATGATGCTGACCTGCCAGCCACTCGTCGCCAGCGGCAGCATCCGAGCAGCCGCCGAGGCGGTGCGCGAGGCGCTGTCCCCGCAGTCACCGGGCCGGCTCGCCGAGGTGTGCGGGCTGATCGGAGCCTCGGTGGCACTCTCGCTGCTGATCTTCGCCGACCGGACCGCCGAGCCGCTCGCGTTCCTGCTCCTGGTGACGTCGGTCTGGGCCGGGCTGCGGTTCGCCTCGCTGGCGGTGACCGTGCACGGCGTCGCCATGGGCGCGGTCGGGATGTTCTTCACGCTCGCCGACCGGGGCCCGTTCGCCGCCATCGACGATCTGCACTACCGCGCCCTGGTCGCCCAGGGCTTCGTGCTGATGACCGTCCTGACCGGCCTCGCGCTCGCGTTCAGCCGCGCGGAGCGTGACGCCGCCGCCCGCGAGCTGGTTCGTGCCCGGCGGGCGGCCGACGAGCGTGCCCAGCTGTTGAACGCGGTGCTCGAGTCGCTCAAGGAGGGCGTCGTCGTCGTGGAGAGCGACGGGCACGTGCTGGTGCACAACTCCGCGAGCCGCGACCTGGCCGGGCTCGTCGGTAGCGCGTCCGAGCAGGTGCGCCCGGCTTCGGAGTACGGGCTGTTCCACCCCAACGGACTGCCCCTGCGCGAGGACGAGATGGCGAACGCACGCGCTCTGGCCGGCGAGGTGGTCGAGCCCTTCGACCTGCACGTGCGGACCCCGTCCGTGCCGCAGGGAAGGATCCTCGAGGTCAGTGGCCGGCCGCTGCTCTCCGAGCCGGGCGCACCGCGCCGCGCGATGGTGAACCTGCGTGACGTCACCGTGGACCGTCAGCACCGCGACGCGCTCTCCTCGTTCGCCGGCGTCGTGGCCCACGACCTGGTCAACCCGCTGTCCATCGTGGACGGATGGACCGAAGCCCTGGCCGACGAGTTCCGGACCGGCTCGGTGTCCCCTGCCGTGGGGGCGCTGATGGTGGAGCGGATCCAGGACTCGACCCGGCACATGCGCGAGTTCATCGCCGACCTGATGTCGTACACGATCGCCCGCGACCAGTCCCTGCGCTCCGGGCCGGTGGACCTCACCGCGACGGTGCGCTCGCTGGCCGACCTGCGCACCTCCTCTCCCGCAGCGCCGGTGATCGCGGTGGCCGACGGACTGCAGGTCTGGGCCGACGCCGGTCTGGTGCGCCAGCTGCTCGACAACCTGATCGGCAACGCGGTCAAGTACGTCGCCCCGGGCGTCCGCCCCGTCGTCGAGGTGAGCGGTCAGACCGTCGGCGACTGGCTCGAGGTGCGCGTCGCCGACAACGGCATCGGCATCCCCGAGGCGCAGCGCGAAGCCGTCTTCGAGACCTTCCACCGAGCGCACGGCGAGGGCTACCACGGCACGGGGCTGGGTCTGGCGATCTGCCGGCGGATCGTGGACCGGCACGGCGGCAGCATCCACGTCGCCCCGGGAGCGCGTGGCACCGGGACGACGATCGTCTTCCGGCTGCCCCTGGTCGCCGCGGTCGAGGAGCAGCCGTTCGTGGGGAGCCAGGCGGCTCCGCCCGCCGACAGCTAGAAGCGGGCCGGCTCCCGGTACTCGCCCCACTCAGCGCGCAGCGCATCGCAGATCTCGCTGAGCGAGGCCTCGACGCGGCAGGCCTGCAGCATCGCCGGGATCATGTTCTCCCCGGTGCGCCCGACGGCGACCATCTCGGCGATGGCCGCGTCGACGACCGCCTGGTCGCGACCTGCCTTGCGGGCGCCCAGCTCGCGCACCTGCTCGACCTCGACCTCGTGGGAGACCCGGAGGATCTCGAGGTCGTGGGTGACCGAGTCGAGGTGCACGTTGACCCCGACGACCTTCTTGTCGCCCTTCTCCAGTGCCTTCTGGTACTGGAACGCCGCCTCGGCGATCTCGGAGGAGAACCACCCGTCCTCGATGCCGCGGAGCAGGCCCTTGGTGATCGGGTTCTCCCCCGCCGCGGTCGCCGCAGCCAGCCCGGCGTGGTCGGCCGCAGTCAGGTTCGAGCCGCCGAGCGACAGGATCTTGGTGAAGATCGCGTTCGCCTCGGCCTCGATCTTGTCGGTGAGCGCCTCGACGTACCAGGAGCCGCCGAGCGGGTCGGCGACATTGATGACCCCGGTCTCCTCCATGATCACCTGCTGGGTGCGCAGGGCGATCTCGGCGGCCTGCTCGGACGGGAGCGCCAGGGTCTCGTCGAGGGCGTTGGTGTGCAGCGAGTTGGTGCCGCCGAGGACGCCGGCAAGGGCCTCCACGGCGGTGCGGACCACGTTGTTGTACGGCTGCTGCGCGGTCAGCGAGACGCCCGCCGTCTGGGTGTGGAAGCGCATCCACTGCGCCTTGTCGGTCTTGGCGCCGTACACGTCGCGCATCCAGGTCGCCCAGATCCGACGGGCCGCGCGGAACTTGGCGATCTCCTCGAAGAAGTCGAGGTGGGAGTCGAAGAAGAAGCTCAGACCCGGACCGAACACGTCGACGTCGAGGCCGCGGGACAGACCGAGCTCGACGTACCCGAAACCGTCGGCGAGGGTGAACGCGAGCTCCTGCGCGGCCGTCGAGCCGGCCTCGCGGATGTGGTACCCGGAGACCGAGAGCGGCTTGTACGCAGGGATGTTCTCCGCGCAGTACTCCATCAGGTCGCCGATCAGGCGCAGGTGCGGCTCGGGGCCGAAGATCCACTCCTTCTGGGCGATGTACTCCTTGAAGATGTCGGTCTGCAGCGTGCCGTTGAGCTTACCGGTGTCGACACCCGCGCGCTCCGCGGCGACGAGCATCATGCAGAAGATCGGGACGGCCGGCCCGCTGATCGTCATCGAGGTGGTGACGTCGCCGAGGTTGATCCCGTCGAAGAGGACGTCCATGTCCGCGGCCGAGTCGATGGCCACGCCGCAATGCCCGACCTCGCCGAGCGAGCGCGGGTCGTCGGAGTCGCGGCCCATCAGGGTCGGCATGTCGAACGCGACGGAGAGGCCGCCGCCGCCGCGGCCGAGGATCATCTTGTAGCGCTCGTTGGTCTGCTTGGCGTTGCCGAAGCCGGCGAACTGCCGAATGGTCCAGGTGCGTCCGCGCTGCCCCGCCGCGTACAGACCACGGGTGAACGGGAACTCACCGGGCCACTCGGAGTCCTCGGTGCCGTACGCCGCCTCGACCTCCATGCCGGAGAGCGTGGTGAAGTCGGCCTCGCGCAGCCGGGACGCGGCGTACCGGTCCTGCCAGCGCTGCCGTGCGGACTTCTCGGTGCTCACAGAATCCTCCATGCCAAGATAGTAGGACACCCGACTAGTTTCGGGAAGCCGGCTGTCGGCAGCGTAGGGCCCAGTCCTTCACCGGGTCGGCGATTCGTCAGCGCAGGTCGCGGTAGACGACGTCCTCGGCGCTGCTGGTGTCGCCAGCGGCGACGTTCGTCGCCTCGGATGTCCACGCGACCAGACGCGCGTTGTCGGAGAACGTGGCGTCCTGGTTGTCGCCGTTCGACGACAACCCTTCGAAGGTGTCCCTGCGGCGGCTGACCAGCACGTTGCTGTTCGTGGCCGCCGTCCAGAGGAAGATGTCCTGGTCGCCATTGCCGTCGATCTGGGTCAGGTTCTCCGAGCGGGACGCGAAGACCATGTGGCTGCCGTCGGGAGCGAGGTCCGCCGGCCCGAAGGCACTGCTGTCACCCGCCTCCGTCTTGTCGTTCCACTGATGGCTGACGAGCGCGAACGCGCCGTTGCTCGTCTTCCGGACGAACATGTCCCAGGTCCCGTTGGCGTCGCCCGCACCGACGATGTCCGCGCAAGTCGAGTAGAAGGCCACCAGGGTGCCGCCGTTGGTGACGCCGACCGGGAACGACTGACCGCCCGTGCAGGTCGTCGTGCTGACCCGCTGCGTCGTCGCGGCCTGCACGTTGCGCAGGAACGCACTGTTCGTCTGGCCGGAAGCCCCGTCGATGACGTCGGAGGACGATGTGAACGCGACCCACTTCCCATCGGCGGAGATCCGCGGGTTGCTGCCGCCTCCGGCGTTGGTGGCGTTGTTCGACGGCTTCGAGAGCCGGCTCGCCGAGTCGGTCGCCTCGGTCCACAGAAAGATGTCAGCAGCGGAGTTGTCGTCGGTCTCCGAGGTCAGATCGGTCGCGGCACTGCTGTAGGCGATCCGCCTTCCGTCGGCGGACATCGATGGGCGAATGCTGTCGTTGTTGGACCCCGTCCCGCTGCTGTCGTGGCTGACCAGCCTCATCGCGCCTGTCACCCGGTCCCAGCGGAAGATGTCGCGGAACCCCGCGTTGAAGTCATTCGGGACGAGGTTGCTCGCGAACGAGGAAAACGCGACGAAGCGGCCGTCGGCGGAGATCGTCGGGTCGGCGCTCCCTCCGTTCGCCGTCGCCCCCGCGTGCCCACGGCTCACCAGGACCGTCTTCCGGGTGACCAGGTCGCGCAGGTAGATGTCGTCCCCGACGTGCGCGTCCGCAGGACCGAGGTTGCTCGCACTGGACACGAACGCCACGTAGCGTCCGTTGCCCGACATTGCGGAGTTCGCGCTCGGCTCGTTCCCGGCCACCCCCGCGGGCGTGGCACTGACCAGCCGCGTCCGGTCGCCCGGCTTCACGACCACGCCCGGACTGGTGAACTTCTTCTTCGACTTCTTCTTCGGCGCGTGCAGCCGGTAGACCGCCGTGCCGACGAAGCCGGCGCGCGCGAACGCCACCGACCCCGAGCCCGTCGAGTTCTTCGTCGCCACCGTGGTCCAGGCGCTGCCGTTCCTGCGCTGCAGCTGGACCGACCGTTTGCCGGTCGTCGGCAGCTTGCCGCTGATCGTGAACGACTCGTCGACGTACGGCGCCGGGCTGACTCGCGGCAGCGGCGTGACCGTGACCTTGCGGACCTTCGCCTTGTTCGAGCCCTTGGCGAACACGTGCACCCGGAACTTGGTCCTGCCCAGCTTGAGGGCCGAGGCGACGTTGACCTGCCGGGAGGCACCGAGCTTCTTCTTCGAGACCACCTTCCAGCGCGACCCGACCTTGCGCTCGAGCCAGATCTTCTGACCCTTCTTCCCGTTGCTGACCTTGACCGTCAGCACCAGGTTCACGCCAGAGGTCGGGACGCCCGAGATGCGTGTCACCTCGACCTTGCTGGCCGCAGCCTGGGCCGGAGCGAGCAGTCCGGAGACCGCCAGCAGGAGAGACAGAGCACCCACGAGAATTGCTCGACGCATCGCACCACCAGAGAACGGGGGTCGACCCCACAGCCGACCTCCCGGCCGAGGCTACGGCGGCGCTCGCGCGACTCGCTATGGACCGCGCGTCCAGACCGCCGGTCCAACCAAGACGTCCTAGAAGTCGCCTGCTGCTTCCCGCACCGGCCGCAGCAGCTCCGACATCCCGGTCAAGCTCGTGTCGTCCAGCGCCGCGAGACCGAAGCCGGCAGCGAGCAGGTCAGCCGTGGCGACCTCGACGAGCGCGCGACCGGCGTCGGTGATCTCGGCCAGGATCGCGCGCCGGTCCTCGGGGTGCGGGACCCGCCGTACCAGGCCGGCGGACTCGAGGCGGTCGACGATCGGGGTGACCGACGTCGGGTGCACCTGGAGGCGCTCCCCCATCTTGCCCAGCGGCAGCGAGCCCCGACGGGTGAAGGAGAGCAGCACCAGCGCCTCGTACCGGGCGAAGGTCAGGTCGTGCGGCTTGAGGATCGCGTCCAGGCGGGAGAGCACGAGCTGGTGCACGCGCATCAGCGAGGTGACCGCGTGCATCTGCGGTACGCCGTCCCAGCGAAGCCCCCACTGCCGGGCGGCTTCGTCGATCGGGTCGAAGTCGAGGCCCATGGACTTAGCCGGCCACCTTGCTGCTGTTCTCCTTGATGCTCGCGAAGATCGCCTTCATGTCGTCACCGATCCGGGCGAGCTCGATGTACGGCGCGCCTGCCGAGGTGCCGTCGACGTACGCGAAGTCCATCGCACCGCCCATCATGCTGCCCTGCTGGTGCACGCTCAGGCCGAGCTCGGCGACGCCGGCCAGAGCCGCGTCCATGTCCTCGACGTCGAAGCAGACGTGGTGCAGGCCGGGACCGTTCTTCTCCAGGAACTCGGAGTAGATCGACGTGCCCGTGACCGGCTGGATGACCTCGAGCTGCATGTCGCCGACGTAGACGATCGAGACGTGGATGGTGAAATCGGCGGGCTCGCCGCGCAGGGTGACCGCGTCGGGCGCGAAGTGGATGTCGTTCATCCGGGTCCAGCTCCCGGCACCAAAGCCGGTGGACAAGTACTTCTCGGTGGCGTCGATGTCCGCAGTGACCCAGGCGATCTGGGTGACCGGTCCCGACGCGATGCTTCCCGCAGCGCTGCCAACAGAGGTCATGGCGTCATCCAACCACGACGGGCACCGGTGTCCTCAGGAGCGCAGCCAGGCCTCGGTCTGCTCCCACAGCTGCTCCTCCACCGAGGCGTCCTGTGCGTCGGAGGAGGGCAGCGTGGGCGCGGACTTCTCGTAGTAGCCACCTCCGACCAGGTCGTCGGTGGTCACGACGTGCACGTTGGTCTGCGCACCCTGCTCGGGGGTGAGCAGGATCAGCTTCTCGATCGGGCGCGCGTACGAGCGCAGCTTCGCCAGGACCGGGCTGTTCGCCAGGCCGCCGTCGGCGATCTTGGTGAGCACCTTGCCCGGGTGCGCCGAGACGGCGCGCAGGCCTCGGTCGGCGTACGTGCGGTTCAGGCGGGCCGCGTCGTGGACCAGCGCCAGCTTGGTGGTGCCGTACGCCTTCCACGAGCTGTACGGCGTCACGCCGTCGAACAGGTAGGCGTTGGTGCCGCGCGCGTGCAGCTGCGAGACGACGTGCACGATGCGCGCGTCACCGGTCACCGACGCCTGCTCGAGCAGCGCCGGGAGCAGCAGGTCGGTGAGCTGCATGGTGCCGAGGTAGTTGGTGCGCCAGTGGATCTCGTAACCGTCGACCAGCTGTGGCTCGGTCCACTTCGCCCGCAGGTCGAGGTGGATGCCGGCGTTGTTGACGAGTACGTCCAGGCCCCCGTCGGTGCCCCGCACCCAGTCCGCGAACGCGCCGACCGAGCTGCGGTCCGACAGGTCCAACGGGTGCCAGGCGAACCCGTCGACCGGGGTCGAGCGGGTCGAGACCAGGACGTCGTGGCCGAGGTCGCGCAGGGCGACGGCGGTAGCGAGTCCGATCGAGTCAGGGCCGGCGCCGGTGACGACGACCTTCATCGGAGGGCGTCAGTCGGTGTAGAACGCGAGCAGCTCATCTGCCGCAGCGTAGGGGTCCGACGTACCTGCGACCACCTTCTCGGCCAGCGCGTCCAGCTCGGTGTGCGCGTGCACGTCGCCCCAGCGCTCGCGGAGCCGGGTCACGGCGATCGCCTCGATCTCCTCGCGCGCCCGACGGGTGCGTCGCGCGGCGAGCTCGCCGGAGGTGGTGAGGTGCTCGAGGTGCTTGTCGATCGCGACGACCACGTCGTCGACACCCTCGCCGGTCATCGCGACGGTCTTGAGGATCTCCGGGACCCACGCACCTTCGGGCCGCTGGGCCAGGCCGAGCATCCCGCGGAGCTCGCGGGCGACCGTGTTCGCGCCGTCGCGGTCGGCCTTGTTGATCACGTACAGGTCGCCGATCTCCAGGATGCCGGCCTTCGCCGCTTGGATGCCGTCACCCATCCCCGGCGCGAGCAGGACCAGGGTGGTGTCGGCCATCGAGGCGATCTCGACCTCGCTCTGGCCGACGCCGACGGTCTCCACGAGGATCACGTCGCACCCTGCGGCGTCCAGGACGCGCAACGCCTGGGGCGCTGCCCAGGACAGGCCGCCGAGGTGGCCGCGCGAGGCCATCGAGCGGATGTAGACCTCCGGGTCGAGCGCGTGGTCCTGCATCCGGATCCGGTCACCCAGGAGGGCTCCACCGGAGAACGGCGAGGACGGGTCGACCGCCAGGACGCCGACGCGCTTGCCGGCCTTGCGCAGGGCACCGACCAGGGCGCTGGTCGAGGTGGACTTGCCGACACCCGGGGAACCGGTGATGCCGATGATGTGGCCGCCGCCGTCGGATCGCGCTGCGCCTGCGTACGGAGCCAGTGCAGCCATCACCTCGCGCAGGGCGGGCGAGGCGTCCTCGACCAGGGAGATCAACCGGGCCACAGAACGAGCGTCCCCGGCCCTGGCCTTCTCGACCAGTCCGGGGACGTCGTTCGTACTTCTACGGCTCACGCGTCTCGACTCAGCTCGACGACCGGAGCGTCAGTTCTTCGGAACGCGCACGATCAGGGCGTCGCCCTGACCACCGCCACCACAGAGCGCGGCAGCACCGACGCCGCCGCCGCGACGCTTGAGCTCGAGCGCGAGGTGCAGGACCACGCGGGTACCGGACATGCCGACCGGGTGACCGAGCGCGATCGCGCCACCGTTGACGTTGACGATGTCCTCGGACAGACCGAGCTCGCGGGCCGAGGCGATCCCGACCGCGGCGAAGGCCTCGTTGAACTCGACGAGGTCGAGGTCGGCAGCCGTGATGCCTTCCTTGGCCAACGCCTTGGCCGTCGAGGCGGCCGGCTGCAGCTGCAGGCTCGAGTCCGGGCCGGCGGTCTGGCCGTGGGCGCCGATCTCGGCGAGCCACTCCAGCCCGAGCTCCTCGGCCTTGGCCTTGCTCATCACGACGACAGCGGCCGCACCGTCGGAGATCTGCGAGGCCGAACCGGCGGTGATCGTGCCTTCCTTGCTCACCGGACGCAGACCGGCGAGCGTCTCGGCGGTCGTGTCGCCGCGGACACCCTCGTCCTCGCTGATCACGACGTCGCCGCGACGCGAGGAGATGGTGACGGGAACGATCTCGTCGTCGAAGATGCCGTTCTTCTGCGCGGCAGCGGCACGCTGGTGCGACTGGGCGGCGAAAGCGTCCTGCTCCTCGCGGGTGAACTTGTCCTTCGCCGCGTTGCAGGAGTCGGTGAGGTTGATCATCGCCTGCTTGGTGAACTGGTCGAAGAGGGCGTCGTAGGCCATCGAGTCGACCAGCGTGGTGTCACCGAACTTGAAGCCCGCGCGCGAGTTGGGCAGCAGGTGCGGGGCCTGGGTCATCGACTCCATGCCGCCGGCCACGACGATCTCCGCCTCACCGGCAGTGATCAGCGCGGACGCCTGGGCGATGGAGTTGAGGCCCGAGAGGCAGACCTTGTTGATGGTGAT
The DNA here is from genome assembly GCF_040546585.1 of Marmoricola sp. OAE513. NCBI lineage: Bacteria > Bacillati > Actinomycetota > Actinomycetes > Propionibacteriales > Nocardioidaceae > Marmoricola > Marmoricola sp. OAE513. Next base: position 669,203 of record NZ_JBEPOC010000001.1, read on the forward strand.
GGTGGGAACGCTCATCGGGATACCGGCACCGACGCTCGCCAGTCGCGCCGGGTTCTGACCCGCACCGGCCAGGATGACCTGACCCATGATCACGTAGTCGACCTGCTCGCCGGCGACGCCGGACTTCTCCAGCGCACCCTTGATGGCGATCGCGCCGAGCTCAGCGGCGGAGAGCGAGGCGAGCCCGCCCTGCAGGCGACCGATCGGCGTACGGGCGCCGGCGACGATGACGTTTACGGACATGAGTGGTCCTCCTGGGACGGAACTGCGTCTGGGGTCAAGATGCGTACCGCCCGACACTACCCATCGGTACCGGTTCGCGGGAGGTGTCTCACCGCACCCGGCAGTGTCGGGGTCGTCACACCCGGTGCGGTTCGGTTGTGACCCGTTGCGGGTTGGTCGAAGATGGCGGCATGACCACTCCCCTGGACCTCCCTGAAGAGCTGTTCGTCTGCATCGACCACGTCGGCGTGGCCGTTCCCGACCTGGACGCGGCGATCGAGCTCTACACGACCAAGTTCGGCATGACCGTCGCCCACCGCGAGGTCAACGAGGAGCAGAAGGTCGAGGAGGCGATGGTCCAGATCAACTCCGTCGGCGGGGACAGCACGACGCAGCGGATCCAGCTCCTGGCCCCGCTCAACGACGAGTCGACCATCGCGAAGTTCCTGGACCGTTCCGGCCCGGGCCTGCAGCAGCTCGCCTACCGCGTCACCGACGTCGAGAAGGTTTCCGCGATCCTGCGCGAGCGCGGTCTGCGCCTGCTGTACGACGTCCCGAAGCGGGGAACCGCGAACTCCCGGATCAACTTCATCCACCCCAAGGACGCCGGCGGCGTCCTGGTCGAGCTCGTCGAGCCGGCCGCGAACGGTCACTGAGCCCGTTCTGAGACGTCCGGCACACACCGGACCGCACGACCCAACTCGCCGGTAACATACGCCGCGCAACCCACGCACCCCAGAAGATCAGGAGCACCTGACGTGCAGCACATTCTCGACGCGATCAACGCCGAGGCCTCGGCCGAGGACTTCGCGAACCTCGCCCTGCCGGAGTCCTACCGGGCCGTGACCGTCCACAAGGACGAGGTCGCCATGTTCGAGGGCCAGGAGTCCTGGGACAAGGATCCCCGCAAGTCGCTCCACCTCGACGAGGTGCCGCTGCCCGAGCTCGGCCCGGGCGAGGCGATCGTCGCCGTGATGGCGTCGGCCATCAACTACAACACCGTCTGGACCTCGATCTTCGAGCCGGTCTCCACCTTCGGGTTCCTGGAGCGCTACGGCCGCGAGTCCGAGCTGGCCAAGCGTCACGACCTGCCGTACCACATCGTCGGCTCGGACCTGTCCGGCGTCGTGCTCGCCGTCGGCGCGGGCGTGACCCGCTGGAAGGCCGGCGACCGCGTCGTCGCGCACTGCCTCTCGGTCGAGCTCGAGGCCCCCGACGGCCACAACGACACCATGCTCGACACCTCCCAGCGCATCTGGGGCTTCGAGACCAACTTCGGTGGTCTCGCCGACGTCGCCATGGTCAAGGCGAACCAGCTCATGCCCAAGCCCGAGCACCTCACCTGGGAAGAGGCTGCTTCGCCCGGCCTGGTGAACTGCACGGCGTACCGGCAGCTGGTCTCCGCCAACGGCGGCAACATGAAGCAGGGCGACAACGTGCTGATCTGGGGTGCCTCCGGCGGCCTCGGCGGCTTCGCCACCCAGTACGCCCTCAACGGTGGCGCCAACCCGATCTGCGTGGTCTCGAACGAGGAGAAGGCCCAGATCGTGCGCAACATGGGTGCGGAGATGGTGATCAACCGCTCCGAGCTCGCGCCGAAGTTCTGGAACGAGGACGGCACCAAGCAGAACCCGAAGGAGTGGCAGCGCTTCGGCAAGGCCATCCGCGAGCTCACCGGCGGCGAGGACATCGACATCGTCTTCGAGCACCCGGGCCGCGAGACCTTCGGTGCGTCGGTCTACGTCACCCGCAAGGGCGGCACCATCACCACCTGCGCCTCGACCACGGGCTACATGCACGAGTACGACAACCGCTACCTGTGGATGAACCTGAAGAAGATCATCTCCAGCCACTTCGCCAACTACCGCGAGTCGTGGGAGGCCAACCGCCTCATCGCGCAGGCCAAGATCCACCCGACCCTGTCGCGCACCTACAAGCTCGAGGACACCGGCCAGGCCGCCCTCGACGTGCACCACAACAAGCACCAGGGGAAGGTCGGCGTGCTCTGCCTCGCGCCCGAGGAGGGCATGGGCGTCAAGAACGAGGAGCTCCGCGCGCAGCACCTCGACAAGATCAACCTGTTCCGGGGTATCTGAACCACGAACAGCCGACCGGGGCCGATTCTCCCTCCGCAGAGGGCGGATCGGCCCCGTTCGCGTATCCGGATGATGAGCCGCTTGGTCTTCGGTTGAGTCATCGGCGAGGATGGGTCGCGGGGAACAGCAGGACCGCCAACTGTGAGGGAACACATGAGTGAGGACGAGAGCTTGACGATCTTCGAGGGCGACGCCGAGGGCGTTGCGGACAACGAGGCCACGACCGTGATCCCTCGGGTCGAGGCCCCGGTCGCAGACCCGCCGGCTCCCGCAGCCGCCCCGCAGCACGCGGCTGCTCCCGTCCCGGTGCCGCAGACGGGCATCCCGCGCTCCGCCAACGCTCCGCTGGTCCCGCCGAAGGCCGCCACCAGCAACGCCGCCGCCGCAGCGCTCCCGCTGGTCCGCAAGGGTGGTTACGACAAGGACGCCGTCGACCGGCACCTGCGCACCACCTCGGCCGAGAAGGCGGGGCTGATCGCCAGCCTCAACGAGTCCCAGGACAAGCTCCGCGCCCTGCACGCCGAGAACGCCCAGCTCAAGGAGCGGCTCACCGAGAACGAGACGCCGTCGTACGCCGGCCTCGGCGGTCGGGCCAGCGAGATGCTACGCCTGGCCGAGGAGCAGGCCGATGACGTGCTCACCACCGCGAACAACCAGGCGGCTGCGATCCTGGCCCAGGCCGAGCGTGACGCCGCTGCCATCCTGGCGAAGGCGGAGAGCGACGCCGACGACATCCGCGTGGTCCAGCTCGGTGAGCTCGACGACCAGCGGGTGCGGACGATGTCCGAGATCGAGGCCGAGCGCCGTCGCCTCAAGGCCGACGCCGACGACCACCTCGCCGCCGCCCAGCGCGAGGCCGACCAGCTCAGGCTCACGGCCCAGGCCGAGACCAGCGCGCTGCGCACCGCCACCGAGCGCGAGACGGAGCAGGCTCGCGCCGCTGCGGACCGCGAGGTCACCGAGGCACGCCGGGTGCTCGCCGTCGAGCGCGAGCGCCTCGCGCGCGAGTCCGCGGAGTTCCACGAGAGCGCCAAGGCCGAGACGGCTCGCATGGTCGCCGAGGCCGAGGCCCGGGCGAACGCCGCCGAGGACCGATCGCGCGAAGCGATCAACGCCGCGAACGTCCACCGCGACCAGACCAGTGCTGACGCCGAGGCGCTGATGGCCAAGGCACGCCGCGAGTCCGAGCAGCTCCTCCACGCCGCCAAGAAGCAGGCGGAGAGCCTGCTGGTGACCGGCCACGCCGAGTCCGAGCGGGCGCTGGCCGCGATCAAGGCGGAGGTCGACCGGGTCTCCAAGCGCCGCGACGCGATCGTGGCCCAGCTCGGCGCCCTCAAGGACGTCGTGTCCGGCTTCGGCAACGACGAGGACGACGCACCTGCCCAGGACCGGGCCCAGGATCGGGACGAGCACACCGAGGACTGACCTCGAACGATAGGCAGACCGCCCCGGCTCAGACGAGCTGGGGCGTTTCTGTTCCCGCTGCCACGTCACCCTCGACCAGCACAGGAACGCTCCGCTCCCCCAGCTTCACGACGACGACACCCGCGAGGACCAGCGCCGCGCCGGCGAACTGGACGGCCCCGGGCAGCTCGCGCAGCAACAGCCACGCGAAGACGAGCGCGAAGACGACCTCGAGCAGGGCGACGAACGACGCCAGCCGCGACCCGAGCCGGCGCGAGGCAGCGATCCCGGCGACGTAGGCGACAGCCGCCGACACGATGCCGAGGACCACCAGCGGCAACCAGAACGGGACCACGGCGCCGGCGTAGTCGACGTCGCGCGAGGTCGCGGAGAAGTCGAGCACGCCGAGCAGCCCGGCGACGGCCAGCGCCACCGCGCCGACGACCAGGCCTCCGGCCGCGAGGACCAGCGGGGGCAGCTCGCTCTCCCCGGCGGAGAGGATGAAGTAGACCGCGGCGCCGACCATCGCTCCGAGCGACCAGAGCACTCCGGTCGGGCTGACGTCCGCTCCCCCGACCAGGTCGAGGACGAGGACCAGGCCGGCAGCAGCGAGCACCGAGCCGGCCACGGTCAACCAACCTGGCCGCTGCCCGTGGCGAACCCACGCCCAGAGCAGGACAGCCACCGGCGCGGTGTACTCGATGAGCAGGGCCGGCCCGACCTCCATGTGCCGGACAGCGTTGAAGTACGCGAGCTGGCAGCCCGCGACCGCGACGAGCCCGTAGGCGACGACCGTGCGCCACTCCTCGCGCAGGAGCAACCAGCGACCGTCGAGCACGGACAGCGCCGGGACGAGCAGCACGAGGGCGGCCAGCGAGACCCGGACGGCGACCGCAGCCGCGGCGCTCCAGCCGGCGTCCATGAGGCCGGCCGCGAGTGCGCCCGAGGTGCCGAACGACGCAGCCGAGAGGACCGCGAAGCCCAGACCACCGATCGACCGCCTGTCATGAGTCATCTGCTCCATGACCGATGACGTTAGAGAACCTGGTGGTAATGTGTCAAAGTGATTTTCGCTCATGACACCGAGGCGTCCCTGCTGGCCGCCGTGGAGCTGGCGAACTCCGAGCTCGAGCCCGACACCCTCACGTCCGTCGACGAGCTCGAGACGTTCTACGCGCGCCACGGCTACACCGGCTCCCTGCGCCGCGACCAGGCCGAGCTCGACGAGGTCCGGGCGATCCGCTCCCCTCTGCGCCGGCTGCTGACCAGTGACCGCGACGACGCCGTCACCCTGGTGAACGAGATGCTCGCGACCGCAGGGGCGGTCCCGCAGCTGGTGCGGCACGGCGACCTGGACTGGCACATCCACGCCGTCGACGACAGCACGGCGCTCCAGACCCGGATCAACGTCGAGACCGCGATGGCGATGGTCGACGTGATCCGCGCCGACGAGATGTCACGCCTCGCGGTCTGCGCCGACGACGACTGCGGCGGCGTCGTCCTGGACCTCTCCCGCAACCGGTCGCGCAAGTTCTGCTCGACCACCTGCGGCAACCGGAACGCCGTCGCGGCGTACCGAGCCCGCCGCGCCTGACGCCGACCGGGCTCACATGTCCCACCCCAGGACGCCCACCGGGCTCACATGTCCCACCCCAGGACGCCCACCGGGCTGACATGTCCCAGACCAAGCATGACCGCCGTGACATGTGTGCCCGCTCGGCGTGCTCCGGCGTGACATGTATGCCCGCTCGGCGTGCGCTCGCGTGACATGTGTGCCCGCTCGGCGTGCTCTGGCGTGACATGTGCGCCCGCTCGGCGTGTGCTCGCGGGACATGTGTGCCCGCTCGGCGGTCCGGCTAGGCGAGGAAGCGCCGGATGATCTCGGCGAAGACCTCGGGTTGCTCGGAGTGCACCCAGTGGCCGGCATTCTTCACGATGACCCGGCGGTTGTGCGGGAACCAGCGGTCCATCGCGGGCGCGTAGTCGTCGGTGACGTACGCCGAGTTCGCGCCGCCAATCCAGACGACCGGCCCCGGGTACGGCGGCGTACCGGCCAGGCGGTCCTCCGGCCACGAGCCGATACCGGGCAGTGATCGCTTGAGCCCCTCGAGGTTCGGCTGCCAGCGCCAGGAGTCCCCGTCGCGTCGCAGGTTCTGCAGCAGGAACGAGCGCACGGTCGTGTTCGGCACTGACGGCGCGAGCGCGGCGTCGGCGTCGGAGCGCTGCGTGAAGGACGCCAGGTCCAGCCCGCAGAGCGCGTCGATGTAGCCCGAGAACTCGCTGAGCTTCTGGTAGGCCACCGGGGAGATGTCGACCACGCAGAGCCGCTCGACGAGGTCGGGGTGCCGCAGCGCGACGAGCATCGCGACCTTGCCGCCGAGCGAGTGCCCGACCAGCGCGACCGGCTCGGGGTCGCGGCGGAGCTCGGCCGCCACGGTGTCGGCCACCTCGACCATGTCGAAGCCCTCGGTCCACGCCGAACGCCCGTGGTCAGGCAGGTCGACCAGCAGGACCCGGTGGTCGGCGGCGAGAGCCTTCGCCAGGCCGGTCCAGTTGCGACCCTGCCCGAAGAGACCGTGCAGGAAGACGACGCGGCTGCCGTGCTCGCCGTACGGGGTGGTGTGCAGGGCGGAGGTCACGCGCCCAGTCTCTCAGCCCATCGCTCAGCAGAACTCGCGCAGTCCCGTCGCAGTCAGGTCACGGTCTCGCAGGACGACCGGCAGCCGGGCTCCCCACGCCTTGCAGGTGGCGTCGAAGTCGACGCGCCGGTACTCGATCACCAGCACCCGGTTGCCGTAGTGGCGCACGTAGGAGCCGCACTCCTCGTACCGGCCGCACTCCTCGGAGACAGCGAAGTCGAAGCCCACCTTGCGTCCGTTCCAGTCCGCCCAGTTCTTCTGGCCGGCAGCCAGCCCGGCCCGGTGAGCCCGCGCGACGAGCAGCCGTGCCATCGCCTTGTTCTCCTTGGCGGTGATCAGTCCACGACTGCGTGAGAACGAGTCGAGGTTGTCGAACTCGACCGCGTCGAACCCGGACCTGGCGCACCCGGCGATCCACCGACCGACGATCTTCGCGATCTTCTTGCGCTTGGCCTTGGTGCGGGTGTCCAGGAGCTTCTCACCCCAGGCCTCGTCGACGACCGGCTTCCCCTTCTTCCGCAGGATCAGCTTCGGGTGCTTCTTCCACAGCTTCTTCTCGTTCGGCTGCGTCTGGAAGCCGTTGACGTAGCAGACGTTGTACGCACCGGCGAGCGGCTTCTCGGTGCGGTCGCGCGCGACGATGCCGACACTGCCCGGGACCGACCGCGACCCGCCGAGCTGGTAGTCGACATCGGTGCCCGTCGGCAGCGGCTTCACGGCGGCGGCCGCAGGCGGGACGGCGAGCGCCAGCACCAGGAGGACGAGGAGGAGCGCCCGCTTTGTCATCATTCAGCCAGCGTACGGCGTGCCCGCACCTGCCGCCCGGGTCATCCGGGATCCCAGGGTCGCCAGCGTCTCGACGAGCTCGGCCGGCTCGCTGACCTCGAGGTCGAACCCGAGCCAGCTGAGGTGGAACGCCATCCAGTGCAGGTTGTCCCCCACCAGCTCGAGACGGGTCGTGCCGGCGTCCAGCGCCGTCAGCGTCACCTCGCGCGTGCCGAGCCGCTCGCGCAGCGCGTCCAACGGCGCTCGCACGACGATCACCGCCTCGTGACGGTGCGGGGAGGAGATCGACTCACCGACGTAGGTCACCGGGTCGGGGTGCTCGCGGAAGGGGAACTGCCACGTCGTGCCGGCGACCCCGTCCATCCGGTCGAGGCGGAAGGTGCGCCAGTCCTCGCGGTCGAGGTCCCAGGCCATCAGGTACCAGCGCCGCCCGGTCGCGACCAACCGCACCGGTTCCACCCGGCGTTCGGTCGCGGCGCCCTCCCGAGCCACGTACCCGAACGTCGCCCGGCGGCGGTCGCGACAGCACTTGGCGAGCTGGAGCAGCGCCTCGCCGTCGATCTGCTCCGCAGCGCCAGCACCGCGCCCGGCCAGCATGTCGGTGGAGGCCAGGATCGCGGTGATCTCCGAACGCAGCCGCGCAGGCAGCACCTGGTCGAGCTTGGTGAGAGCGCGCAGCGCGGCGTCGCTGGCTCCGGCGACCGTGCCGCCGGCCGCGAGCCGGAGCGAGACCGCAACGGCCACGGCCTCCTCGTCATCCAGCAGCAACGGCGGCAGCGCGCGTCCGGCGCCCAGCTGGTAGCCGCCTCCGGAGCCCTGCGCGGCGTTCACCGGATAGCCCAGTGCACGCAGCCGGTCGACGTCACGTCGGACGCTCCGCGTGGTCACCCCGAGCCGATCAGCGAGCTCAGGCCCGGTCCACACGGGACGGGACTGCAGCAGGTTCAGCAGCTGGAGCGCGCGGGCTGTGGGGTCGAGGTCGGCCATGGCTCCATCGTGCCTCAACTAGCGGACAGGATCTGTCCTATTGCTCCGAGACGATCGTTCTATCCACCCCCGAACGAAGGACATCCGATGGCAGCGAACGTCGCACCCGTGAAGAACGAGACCGAGGCCCTGGTCGGCTTCCTGGCCCAGCAGCAGGACGCCTTCCGCACGGTCCTGTTCGGCCTGACCGACGCGCAGGCGGGTCTGGCGAACACCGTCAGCACCCTCACGCTCGGCGGACTGGTCAAGCACGTGACCGAGACCCAGGAGCACTGGCTCGCGATGGCGGCCGCCGCGCCCGGGCGCCCTGCGCCGTACGCCCCGGACGCGGAGGCAGGCTACGGCGACGGCTTCCGGTACGACGCCGAGGCCGGGCTGGCTCCGCTGCTGGCCGCGTTCGACGAGACCTGCGCCCGAGTCCTCGCCGCAGTCGGCAGCCTCGACCTCGACGCCGCCGTACCGGTGCCGGACGCGCCGTGGTTCCCCCAGGACATCGGCGCCTGGTCGGTGCGCTGGGTCTGGTTCCACCTCATCGAGGAGCTCGCCCGCCACGCGGGGCACGCCGACATCATCCGAGAAGCGGTCGACGGCGCCACGATGTACGAGCTCGTGGCCGGCCGCGAGGGCTGGCCGGAGACCGAGTGGCTCAAGCCGTGGAAGCCCGCAGAGCCCCTGGCCGGATAAGTGCCCGGGTAGTCGGGACGCGCAGCCCTACCGGTCGGGACGCCGGGCGCACCAACCTCGGTCAGGTCAACCACCTGATCGAAAGGAAACCCGCCATGTCCACGGCGACCACCACCCCCACCCGGGCTGACGCCCGCACCTCCATCCCGAGCCGCCGCTGGGCCCATGCCGGGATCCTCGCCGGTGCGGCCGGCGTCGCTGCGATCGTCGCGTCGCTCGGCGTCTCGGCCGTGTACGACGAGAAGACCGCCGGCAACGCCGAGAAGATCGTCGAGTCCCTCAAGGACTCCACCCCCAACCTGCTCGTGTTCCACACGCTCACGATGATCGCCACCGTGACGCTGCTCGTCTTCGCCGCCGGCCTGCGCCGTCGCCTGGCCGGCCAGGTCCAGGCCGGCAGCATCCTTCCCGACGTCGCGGCCTTCGGCCTGCTGCTGGCCTCGGTGGCCGGCCTGATGGGCTCCGCCCTGGACACCGAGTTCATCTTCGGCGTCAACGCCTCGAGCGACCAGCCGCAGCTGGTCCCCGAGACCGCGGCAATGTTCGGCCACTGGGTCGGCACCGTCCCGTGGCTGTGGGTCGGCGCCGGGTTGACCGGCGTGGCCGTGGCCGTCGCTGCCTTGAAGCAGGCCGCGGCGCCGCGCTGGATCGGCTGGGTCAGCGCGGTCCTGGGTGGCCTGACCCTGCTGGTCGGCATGTCCCCGCTGCAGTACATGGCCGGGTTCACCGGCCCGCTGCTGGTGCTGGTCATCTCGCTCGGCTTCGCCTTCGGCGACCGCGACGAGCTGTCCTGAACTCGGCAGTGACGAATCCGGGGGCGAGGACCGTGATCCAGAACTACGCTGCGGCCACGATGGCCTCGACACCTCCCTCCCCCGGACTGCCCCGGGTGGCGACCGCGATCGCGGTTGCCGCCTGGGGCATCGCCCTGCTCGCCGTCGGTTTCGTCACGGTCTCCCGGCCACCGGTCGATACCGATTTCTGGTTCTTCGCGGTCGACGCGATGGTCGCCGTCGTCTACGGAACCGCAGGAGCGGTGACCCTCTCGCGGCGGGTCCACCCGGTTCCGCTGATCCTTGCGGTCACGGCGGTCGGCGGCGGACTGGCCTCGCTGGGCTACGCGTGGAAGGTGCTGGAGCTGAAGTACGGCGGTCTCCCCGAGCTCGCCGGCGTGCTCAAGCTGAGCAACACCGCATGGGTGCCCGGTACCTTGGCGCTCTTCCTGGTCATTCCCTGGCTGATCCGCGACCACCGTCTCGGTCTCGAGTGGATCGGCGTGCTCGGCGGCTCGGCGATCGCGCTGTACATGACGTGGGAGCGGATCTTCCTGGACGGGCGTGACGACCACCTGATGTTTCAGCTGACCGTGGTCTACGGCATCGTCACCGCTCTCGTCGTCGCGGCACGTTGGGTGGCCGGGCCTGTGGAGGAACGTCGGGGGCTCGGGTGGCTGACACTCGGAACCCTGGTCATGGCGTTGTCCTTCGTCCCCCTGGTCCTTGCGGTGGGCGCCGAGTACGACGCGGTGAAGAAGATCGTCACGGTCGACGTGCTCGGGCTCACCCTGAATTTCGAGCACGTCATCAACGGGACGCCGGCCCTGCACCTGGCCGCCCAGGCCCTCTTCCCCGCTGCGATCCTGGTCGCGGTCCTGCGCGGCCGAATGTGGGGGCTCGACCTGGCCATCAGTCGCACCACGTTGGCCGGGCTGCTGACCCTGGTTCTGGTGATCCTCTACCTGCTGGTCTCCCTGCTCGTCGAGAAGATCATCCCGGGCGAGGGTTTCGCCCACCTGGTCGCCGCCGGCACGGTCGCCGTCGCGGTCCAGCCCGCACGCCTCTGGTTCTCCGTCCGCGTCAACAAGCTCGTGTACGGCGACGCCGCCACCGACCCCGCCCACCTGGTCCGCACCCTCGGCAGCCGCCTCGGCGTGGTCGCCGACACCGACGAGCTCTTCGCCGGCCTGGCCCGTGACCTCGGCCGGTCGATGCGGCTGGAGTCGGTGGCCGTCCGCGCGCCCGGCGTCGACGTGCGCTGGGGCCGACCGACCTCCGAGCCGACCTCCCTCCCGCTGCGGCACCAGGGCGAACAGGTCGGCACCGTCGAGGTGACCGCACCTGCCGGGGAGTCCCTCGGCGAGCGCGGTGCCCAGCTGGTCAGCGACTTCGGCTCGGTGGCCGCGGCGGCGCTCGCGGTGCGACAGCAGGCCGCCGAGGTCGAGGACGCCCGGGCCCGTCTGACCCGAGCACGCCTGGAGGAGCGGCGGGTCATCCGCCGGGAGATCCACGACGGCCTCGGCCCCTCCCTGGCCGGGCTCCGGTTGGGACTCCAAGGGGCGCGCAACCTGCTCGGGCGGGACGATGCCGCTGCCGCGAAGATCCTCGAACAGCTGCAGGCCGACCTCGACCAGCGGGTCGACGAGGTCCGAACCCTGTCGCACAGCCTGCTGCCCCCCGTCATCGACGAGCTCGGGCTCGCGCCGGCTCTTCAGGAGCTGGCTGCCCGCCACGCCGACACCGGTCTGACCGTGCAGGCCCGCGCCGACCTGCCGGCGGGCCTGCCCACGCCGATCGCTGCGGCGGCGTACGCCATCGCGAGCGAGGCGCTGATCAACACCGCCCGCCACAGCGGCGCCGAGAACGCCGGCGTCGATGCGCGCGTCGAGGCCGACCGGCTGGTGGTGACCGTTCAGGACGACGGCAGCGGCGTGGCAGCAGACGCCGTGGCCGGGGTCGGCACCCGTTCGATGAGCGAACGTGCCGAGGAGCTCGGCGGCTCGGTCACGACCGAGGCCCGCCCCGGCGGCGGTACGGTGGTCCGCGCCGAGCTGCCCCTGGAGGTCGACCGTGTCTGAGGCAAGCACCCCGATCCGAGTCGTCGTGGTCGACGACCACCCGGTGTTCCGGCTCGGGATGGGCGCACTGCTCGCCTCGCTCGACGGGGTCGAGGTCGTCGGCGACGCCGAGGACGCGGCGGCGGCCCACGAGCTGATCGCAGCGCAGCAGCCCGACGTCGTCCTCATGGACCTGCACCTCGGCGAGGACTCCGGCATCGAGGCGACCCGCGCGGTCGCCCGGACCCACCCCGACGTCGCGGTCCTCGTGATCACGATGCAGGAGGACGACGAGTCGGTGGTCGCCTCCATCCGCGCCGGCGCCAGCGGCTACCTGCTCAAGGGAGCCTCTCCCGACGAGGTCGAGCGCGCGGTGCGTGCGGTCGCCAACGGCGAGATGATCCTCGGCCCCAAGGTGGCCGCCCGCGCGATGGCGACCGTCACGTCCGGGCGGACCGCCGTCCGGGTGCCGTTCCCCGAGCTCACCGACCGCGAGCGCGAGGTGCTCGACCTGGTCGCCCGCGGCTTCGACAACACCACGATCTCGCGGCGGCTGGTGCTCAGCCCGAAGACGGTTCGCAACCACGTCGCCAACGTGCTCAACAAGATCGGAGCGTCCGACCGCTCAGCGGCGATCGTCGCAGCCCGCGAGGGCGGGCTGGGAATCGACTAGACGCGACGGAGCCGCCGACCCGAAAGTCGACGGCTCCGTGGTGAGCGCATCCCCGCGCCGGGAGGGGCCGGGGAGGTCTGGTTCAGCTGTAGTCGTGGAACCCACGCTTGGTCTTGCGACCGAGGTGACCGTCGGCGACGACCTTCTCCAGGGTGGCGGCCGGCGCGAAGCCGGGCTCCTTGAACTCGGCGTACAGCTCCTTCTGGATCGCCAGCGACACGTCGTTGCCGACGACGTCGAGCAGCTGGAACGGACCCATCGGGAACCCCGCCTCGGCCTTGATCGCGTCGTTGATGACGTCGAGCTCGACACCGGTCTCCGAGAGCAGCACCGCGTCGTTGAGGTACGGGAACAGCAGGCAGTTCACGATGAAGCCGGAGCGGTCGGCGCACGACACCGCCACCTTGCCGACCTTGGCGCACAGCGCCAGCGTGGTCTCGTTGACCTCGGCCGAGGTCGACGGGCCGGTGACGACCTCGACGAGCTTCATCACGGTGGCCGGGTTGAAGAAGTGCATGCCGATGACCGACTCCGGACGAGAGGTGGCGTCGGCCAGCTGGGTGATCGGGAGCGACGAGGTGGTCGTCGCCAGGATCGCGCCCTGCTTGATGATCCGGTCGAAGTCGCGGAACAGCTCGAGCTTGAGGTCGAGGTCCTCGGCGATCGCCTCGACGACGATGTCGACGTCGGCCAGCGCCTCGCGCGAGGTCGCACCGGTCAGGCGACCCAGAACGGCGGCCTTGGTCTCCTCGTCGGACTTGCCGCGCTCGATCAGCTTGTCGAGGCCCTTGGTGATGCCGGCGGTGACGCCCGCGATCTTGTCCTCGCCGCGACCGACGAACACGACGTCGTAGCCGGCCTGGGCGAAGACCTGGACGATGCCCGAAGCCATCGTGCCGGTGCCGACGACGCCGACCTTGGCGATCTCGTGCTTGAGCTGCGGCTGGTCGTCGGCCGACGGGGTCTCGTCGTCCGCGACGACCGCGTCGCCCTCGTAGGTGTAGAAGCCACGGCCCGCGGCCTTACCGGTCCGACCCTCGGCGACGAGCTTCTCCAGCAGGTCGGCGGGCTTGTGCAGGTTGTCGCCGGTCTCGGCGTACCGGGCCGCGAGGCCGTCGCGGACGACGTCGAGACCGATCTCGTCGAGCGTGGTCAGCGGGCCGCGCGGGTAGCCGCAACCGAAGCGCATCGCGTTGTCGATGTCACCACGCGAGGCGTAGGACTGCTCGAACATGCGGACCGCGTGGTTGAGGTACGGGAGCACCAGCGTGTCGTGGATCTGGGTGGCTGAGGTGTCAGTCATGGCGGCGATCTTGCCACGCAACCTACTCGCGAGTAAGGGTTCTCCCACCCTTCGATATGCCAGACCGGTCACATCAGCTGCCGAAGACGTGCTCCCCCGCAGCGACGCGGGCCCGGATGTGGGCGATCGAACGGGTGAACGGCCAGGCGCGACGCGACGCCGGCAGCCGTCGTACGACGGCTCCGACGACCTTGTTGAACCGCACGAACCTGCGCTGCTGGGCCGGCGTCCAGATCAGCCCGAGCTTCGGCCGCAGCTCGGCGGGCAGGTAGCCGGTGACCAGCCAGGTGCGCAGCCGCAGCACCGGCGCCGGGATCCGGCGCCCCAGGTACTCCAGCCGGATCACCCGGTGCAGGTACTCCCCCACGTTCGCATCGATCTCGGCCGCGGCCAGGCCCTCGCGCCAGTAGACCTCGAAGGCGTCCCGGTCGACCGGCCACAGCGCGAGCGGCATCTGCAACATGCCGCCGAAGATCGCGCCCTGGCGGTAGAACTCCTCGCGCTCGGCGCCCGTCAGCGGCCCGTAGGTGTACTCGCGCGCCTCCTCGAAACCCCGGTAGATGCAGGCGCCGACCCAACGCTGCAGCTCGGGGTCGAAAGCCCCCGGTACCCGGGCGTGGGAGCCGTTGACCGCGTTCCGGTACGCCGCCCGCTCCTCGGGCGTCCCCAGCACCGCGCGACAGCGAGCAGACCCACGGTTGTGCGCTGCCGGCGACGCGGGTTGCCGAACAGGCTGCCCTCGGTCACCGCGCTGTCCTTCACGCCGTACCCGATCTCCGGCCGGCTGAGCTGCATGACCACGTTCGCCGTCCCGGACAGCGCGGTGAAGATCGACGCCCCCTGCGCGAGCAGCGAGGTGTCGAGGTGGTCCAGATCACCGACGGCCATGGCGTGAGGTTACTGGTCCGCTGTGAGCACAATGAGGGCTTCGTGGACCTGAAGAAGCCGGGTCCCTCCCCTCCCAGGAGCACGAATGACCGTCTCGGAACCTCCCCGCCCCGAACGCGGACGCACGGCGGACGAGCGTCCCCGCGACGTCAGCGCCGCCCAGCTCGCGGTCGAGGCGGACCCGACCTGGACCGGGAAGATCCTGGCGCTGGCGCACCCGCGCTTCTGGTTCTCGATGGCCGAGGGTTACCCCGTCGGCCTCAAGCAGTTCCTGCAGCTCGGGCTGCTCTTCACCTACCCGGCCTGGCTCTTCGTCGTCGTGCTCTACGGACCGCTCTGGGTGATCGGCAAGATCTTCGAGGGCATCCTCTACGTGCTGTTCTGGCCGGTGCGCGCGATGCACAAGAAGAACAACCCCGAGGAGTACGCCGCCTTCCAGGCCGAGCAGAAGGCCAAGAAGGAGGCCCGCAAGGCCGCGAACGCGGCGTACCGGGCGAACCGGAGGGCGAAGAAGTCCTGATGGGACTCTTCAGCCGCAAGGCCCGGGCCGGCCTCGACCTCAGTCCGGCCGGGCCGTACCGGGCCACCGACACGGTCACCGCGACCGTCACGATCCCCGAGGCGCTGGACGGCGTCACCGCGGCCACGGTGGAGCTGGGCTACCTCAACGGCTTCCGCTACGTCTGGGCCGGTCGGGCCGAGTCCGCGATGACCGGTGCGAGCGAGACCGCCTTCGTCCTGGGCGTCACCGACACCAACCCGGGCAACTCCAAGGACAGCGAGGAGTGGGTGCACGTCCTCGACGTGCCGCTCACCGTGGCGGGCGGCGTGCTGGGCAGCGGCACCCACGCCGTCCCCCTGCGACTGCCGTCGTGGTCGCCGGGCTCCTCGGAGTTCGTGGTCCGCTGGCAGGCGCGCCTGCGGGTGGAGCGCTCCGGCCGCGACGTCGAGGTGGAGGTGCCGCTGCAGGTGCTGTCCGCCGCTCCCGACCCGGTGCCCGCCCCCGAGGACATGGAGCTCGTCCAGGGCGAGCGGTCCTTCACCAACAGCGTGCTGTTCGACGTCACCACCGACCGGTCGGCGTACCGGGCCGGCGAGACGATCCACGGCACCATCGGACTGACGGCGCGCGAGCCGATCACCCGGACCGCCCTGGTCGCCGCGTGGTTCCGCAAGGTGCAGACCTCGCACCCGCTGGACAAGCAGCCCCCGCTGCAGCCGAACGAGTCGTTCACCCCGCGACCGATGATTTCCATCGCCCGGGACGTGATGCTGGTCCAGGGCCAGCGGGTCGAGTTCCCGTTCCTGCTGCCGATCCCGGCAGACGTGGACCCCACGAGCGAGGCGGTGCACGCCTCGCTCGACTGGGAGATCCAGTTCAAGGTCGAGTTCTCCGGGATGACCGGTGCGATCGAGCGGGCGCAGAAGAAGGTCATCTTCTACACAGGCTGAGATCTGTCGGGTTCAATCGGCTCATGAGTCCCGTCGACGCAGATCTGCGCGCCCGTCGCGAAGCCGTGATCATCGAGCACATGGAGTCGGAGAACGTCCACGACTACGACACCACCATGGGAACGTTCTCGCACCCTCGCTACGAGATCGTGCCGACCGGGGACGTCTTCGACGGGACCGAGCGGGTGCTGGAGTACTTCGCCGAGTCCCGCACCGCGTTCCCCGACCAGCGCAACGAGCTGATCGCCCTGCACCACGCCGAGGACTCGATCGTCGTCGAGTTCAAGCTGCTCGGCACCCACCTCGGTCCGTTCCGGGGACTGCCCGCGACCGGCAGGTCGTTCGAGGTGCAGTGCATCGCGGTGTTCCAGTTCGACGACGACACCGGGATCGTCTGCGAGCGCCCCTACTTCGACTCCGCCACGATCCTGCGCCAGCTCGGGATCGCCCACGACCCGCTGACCCTCAAGGGCCGGCTCGCCACGCTGGCCAACCACCCGGTCACGATCGGGACTGCCGTGGCGAAGGATCTCGTGCGTCGGGTCCGGCGCCGCTGACGGGATCAGTTAGGTTCTCCTGCGTGAGACTCGTCGTTGCGCGCTGCCAGGTCGACTACGCCGGACGGCTGTCCGCGCACCTCCCGATGGCCACCCGGGTCCTCATGCTCAAGTCGGACGGCTCCGTGCTGGTGCACTCCGACGGTGGCTCCTACAAGCCGCTGAACTGGATGAGCCCGCCCTGCACGGTCCGCGAGGGCACCACCGAGGACGGCCAGGTCGAGTGGGTCGTCACCGCGAAGGCCGCCAAGGGCGCGACCCCGGACACCCTGCGGATCCTGGTCGAGGAGATCCTGCACGACACCTCCCACGAGCTCGGCGTGGACCCCGGCCTGCAGAAGGACGGCGTGGAGAAGCACCTCCAGGAGCTCCTCGCCGACCACCCCGCGACGCTGTCCGAGGGCCTCACCCTCGTACGCCGCGAGTTCCCGACCGCGATCGGCCCGGTGGACCTGATGTGCCGCGACGCCGGCGGACTCTCGGTCGCCGTGGAGATCAAGCGCCGCGGGGACATCGACGGTGTGGAGCAGCTCACCCGCTACCTCGAGCTCCTCAACCGCGACCCGCTGCTGACCGGCAAGGGCGCGGTCCGCGGCATCTTCGCCGCCCAGGAGATCAAGCCCCAGGCGCGCGTGCTCGCCGAGGATCGCGGCATCACCTGTGCCGTCGTGGACTACGACGCGTTGCGCGGGCTGGACGACCCCACCGAGCGGCTGTTCTGATCAGCCAGCCTCGACCGCGGCCCTCCGCAGCGGGATCACCGGCGCCTCGACCGGCACCGCGAGCGGGATGCTGATCTGGAACGTGGTGCCCTGCTTGTCGGTCTTCACGACGCTGATCGTGCCGCGGTGCGCCTCGACGATGGCGAGTGCGATGGTCAGTCCGAGGCCTGCGCCGGGGACCTGCTGGGCGATCGCCGAACCCGCGCGGTAGAGCCGCTCGAAGATCCTGCTGGGCTCTGCGTCGCCGATACCCGTGCCCGAGTCGGCGACCTCGATCTCGGCGTTCTGTCCGTGGACCCGCAGGCGCACCCGCACCGAGCCGCCGGACGGCGTGAACTTCAGCGCGTTGGAAAGCAGGTTGTCGATCGCCTGCCCGATCCGGTCCCTGTCGCCCTCCACCTGCAGCGGGAAACCGGGGATCTCCAGGCTGAGGTCGATGTCGACGTCCTCGGCGCGAGGGCGGGCGGCCTCGACGGCGTCCCGGACGACCGGCTCGAGGTCGATCGTCGCCGTCCGGATCGTCAGGCCGCTCTCCTCGATGGCGACGAGGGTGAGCAGGTCGTCCACGAGACGGAGCTCGCGTTCGGCGCTGCGGGTGATGACCTGGAGGAACCGCTTGCCCTGGGGACTGAGCTGTTCGAGGTCGGCCATCAGCTCGGAGTACCCGAGCATCGAGGTCAGCGGGGTGCGCAGCTCGTGCGACACGGTCGCGAAGAACTCGTCCTTGATCCGGTCAGACTCGGCCTGCATCTGGCGGCGCTCGCTGATGTCGCGGACGGCGGCCGAGACCAGAAGACCCTCCTCGGTCTCGAGCGGAGCGAGCGAGATCTCCACCGGGAACTCCGATCCGTCCTTGCGCCGCGCGTACAGGTCGCCGGCCAGACCCATCGGACGCGTCCGCGGCCCGGCGACGTACCCCTGGCGGAACCCGGCGTGCATGCCCGCGAAACGCTCGGGGACCAGGATCTCGACGGACTGCCCGATCAGCTCCTCGCGCTCGTACCCGAACCGGGACTCGACCTGGGCGTTGACCAGCACGATCGTTCCGGTCTGGTCGACGATGACCATCGCGTCCGGCGCAGCCTCGAGCAGCCCGCGGAAGAGACGCTCCTCACGACGCTTGCTCGTCACGTCGCGAACGGCGGCGGAGATCAGCAGCTCGTCGCCGGCCTGCAGCGGCGCCAGCGAGATCTCGACGGGGAACTCGGAGCCGTTCTTGCGGCGGGCACGCAGGTCCAGACCCGAGCCCATCGACCGAACGTGCGGCTCTCCGACGTAGTCGGTGCGGTGCCGGCGGTGCACCTCGTGCAGGTCCACCGGGACCAGGATCTCCACCGGCCGGCCGAGGAGCTCACCGCGCTCGTAGCCGAAGACGCGCTCGGTCTGGGCGTTCACGAGCACGATCGTGCCCGTGTGGTCGATGACGACCATCGCGTCCGGGGCAGCCTCCAGCAGGCCGCCCATGTCGGACGGCGTGCTCCTACCCCCCGTTTCCGTGCTCATCAGGCTCCCTCACCCACGTGTCGGGACGGGGCCCGACCTTGGCCATGCTAGCCACGTGTGAGGGCGTGATGGTACGAAACGTCCGCTATGAACCTTTTGTGGTCCAGACCGGTCGTTCAGGCCAGACCGTTGGCGCTCCGGATCGCGGTGACGATCCCGTCCATCGCCTGGGTGAGGCTGAAGTCCTTCGGCGTGAAGACCATCGCGACGCCCTGCTCGACGAGCTTGCGACCGTCGGAGTCCGGGATGATCCCGCCGACGATCACCGGGATGTCGGCGATGCCCTTCTCCTTCATCAGGTCCAGGACGTCGGGGACGAGCTCCATGTGCGATCCGGAGAGGATCGAGAGACCGATGCAGTGCACGTCCTCCGCGATCGCGGCCGCGACGATCTGCTCCGGCGTCAGGCGGATGCCCTGGTAGATGACCTCGAAGCCGGCGTCACGCGCACGGACGGCGACCTGCTCGGCACCGTTCGAGTGGCCGTCCAGGCCGGGCTTGCCGACGAGCAGGCGCAGCCGTCCGTTGAGCTCCTCGCCCGTCGCCTTGACCCGCTCCCGTACGGCGGTCAGCTCGGCACCCGCCTCGGCCACGCCGACGGCACCGGCGACGCCGGTGGGAGCGCGGAACTCGCCGAACACCTCGCGCAGCGTCCCGGCCCACTCCCCCGTGGTCGCGCCCGCGCGGGCAGCGGCCAGGGTGGCGGCCATCAGGTTCTCGTCGGTCTTGGCGGTCGCGGCCAGCGTGGCCAGCGCCTCGTCGACAGCGGCCTGGTCACGTTCGGCCTTCCAGGCGTTGAGCGAGGCGATGGCGGTCGCCTCGGCGGCCGGGTCGGCGGTCTGGATCGCGCCGTCGAGGTCCGCGGTCAACGGCGACTCGGCGGTGGTCTCGAACTTGTTCACGCCCACGACGATGTCGGTGCCGTTCTCGATCCGCGCGCGTCGAGTCGCGTGGCTGGAGACGAGCTCGGACTTCATGTAGCCGGCCTCGACCGCAGCGACTGCACCGCCCATCGCCTGGACCCGGTCCATCTCGGCCTTCGCGTCCGCGACGAGCTGGGCGACCTTGGCCTCGATGACGTGCGAGCCGTCGAAGATGTCCTCGTACTCCAGCAGATCGGACTCGAACGCCAGCACCTGCTGCAGCCGCAGCGACCACTGCTGGTCCCAGGGACGCGGCAGACCGAGGGCCTCGTTCCACGCAGGAAGCTGGACGGCACGGGCGCGGGCGTTCTTCGACAGCGTCACACCGAGCATCTCCAGCACGATCCGCTGCACGTTGTTCTCGGGCTGCGCCTCGGTCAGACCCAGCGAGTTCACCTGCACGCCGTACCGGAAACGGCGCATCTTCGGGTCCTTGACGCCGTACCGCTCGGCGGTGATCTCGTCCCAGAGCTGGACGAAGGCCCGCATCTTGCAGGTCTCCTCGATGAACCGGACACCGGCGTTGACGAAGAAGGAGATGCGGCCGACGACCTTCTCGAAGTCGGCCTCGTCCACCTGCCCGGCGTTCTTCACCGCGTCCAGGACCGCGATCGCCGTGGTGAGCGCGTAGGCGAGCTCCTGGGTCGGCGTCGCGCCGGCCTCCTGCAGGTGGTAGCTGCAGATGTTGATCGGGTTCCACTTCGGGATCTGGTGGACGGTGTAGGCGATCATGTCGCTGATCAGGCGCAGGGATGCCTGCGGCGGGAACACGTAGGTCCCGCGGCTCAGGTACTCCTTGATGATGTCGTTCTGGGTGGTACCGGCGAGCTGCGCGGCAACCTCCTCCGGCGCCATCCCGGGGTTCTGCTCCTCGGCGGTGACCTGGTACATCGCCAGCAGCCACATCGCGGTGGCGTTGATGGTCATCGACGTGTTCATCTCGGTCAGCGGGATGTCCGCGAACAGCTTCCGCATCTCGCCGAGGTGCTGGATCGGGACGCCCACCTTGCCGACCTCACCGCGCGCCAGCGGGGAGTCCGGGTCGTACCCGGTCTGCGTGGGCAGGTCGAAGGCGACCGACAGACCGGTCTGGCCCTTCGCGAGGTTGCCCCGGTAGAGCTTGTTGGACTCCACCGCCGAGCTGTGCCCGGCGTACGTCCGCATCACCCAGGGCCGGTCCTTGACCGGGTTCTGGGCAGGCGTGGATGACAGTTCAGCGCTCATAGGAGGAGGGTAGGTCCCTCTTGCTACTGATGGGTACGCCTTGTTGCCTGTCTCACCCGGAGATACGTCACACTCAGGCGACCGAATCGGGCAGCCGGACCACGTCCGCACCCAGCCCCGCCAGTACCTCCGCGAAGCTCGGGTAGCCCCGGTCGATGTGGTGGGACTCCGCGACCGTGGTGACGCCCTTGCCCGCCAGGCCGGCCAGGACGAGCGCGGCACCGGCTCGGATGTCGTGCGCCACCACCGGCGCACCGGACAGCAGCGGCACCCCCCGTACGACGGCGTGGTGGCCGTCGGTGTGCACGTCGGCGCCGAGGCGGGCCAGCTCCTGGGCGAACATGAAGCGCGACTCGAAGACGTTCTCGGTGATCATCGCGGTGCCGTCGCTGACGGACGCCAGCGCCATCGCGAACGGCTGCAGATCGGTCGGGAAGCCGGGGAAGGGCAGCGTGACCACGTCGAAGGAACGCAACCTCTTGTCGACGCTGACGGTGAAGCCGTCGGCCTCGGAGCTGATCTCGGCGCCCGCGTCGAGGAGCTTGTCGAGGACCAGGTCCAAGTGGGCTGCCACCCCGCCCTTGACGGTCACCCGCCCGCCGGCGATCGCGGGCGCGAAGGCCCAGGTGCCGGCGACGATCCGGTCCGAGACGGTCACGTGGTCGACGGGGTTCAGACGGTCGACACCCTCGACCCGCAGCGTGGAGGATCCGATGCCCTCGATCCGGGCACCCATCGCGACGAGCATCTCGCAGAGGTCGACGATCTCGGGCTCGCGCGCGGCGTTGTCGATGACGCTCGACCCCGTGGCGAGGACGGCAGCCATCAGCAGGTTCTCGGTGGCTCCGACGGAGGGGAAGTCCAGCCACAGCGCGGCGCCCTTCAGCCCGTCGCGCACCTCGGCGACGACCTGCCCGTGCTCGACGCGGACCTCGGCGCCGAGCTCGCGCAGGCCGGCCATGTGCATGTCCACGCCGCGGGACCCGATCGCGTCGCCGCCCGGCAGCGCCACGCTCGCCCGGTGGCACCGCGCCACCAGCGGGCCGAGGACGGCGATCGAGGCGCGCAGCCGGCGGACCAGCTCGTACGGCGCCTCCCAGGCCAGCTCCTCGGGCACGGCGATCCGGACGATCCCGCTGGTGAGCTCGGCGGTCGGGTCGGCGTCCAGCGGGTGGTCGACGTCCACGGTGCAGCCGAGGCGGCGGAGCAGCTCGGCCATCACGGTCACGTCCAGGATGTCCGGGACGTTGTGGATCGTGCTGATGCCGGGGGCCAGCAACGAGGCGGCCATCAGCTTCAGCGCAGAGTTCTTCGCACCGCCCACGTGCACGGTCCCCTCCAGGGGTCGCGCCTGCGGGCCGTCCGCGGTGATCTGGAAGCTCTCCACGAACGTGAGCCTAGACCCCTCGGTCGTCGAGCCTGCCGAGACGCCCGCACGTGAAGTGACCGCCGAACCACATCTCGGCAAGCTCGATGAACGGGATCGCTAGGCTGACGGCATGGTCAACCTCACGCGCATCTACACCCGTACCGGCGACGCCGGGCAGACCCGCCTGGGCGACATGAGCGTGACGTCCAAGACCGATTCCCGGCTGCAGGCCTACGCGGTGGTCGACGAGAGCAACGCGATCCTCGGCGTCGCCCTGGCCACCGGTGGTCTCGACGAGGACGTCCTCGCAGTGCTCACCCACGTCCAGAACGACCTGTTCGACGTCGGGGCGGACTTCTGCACCCCGGTCGTCGAGGACCCCGAGTACCCGCCGCTGCGCATCGAGCAGGACTACATCGACCGCCTTGAGGGCTGGTGCGACCAGTACAACGAGGACCTGCCCGCCCTGCGGTCGTTCATCCTCAACGGGGGTACGCCGGCAGCAGCCCAGCTGCACGTCGCGCGCACCGTCGTACGGCGTGCCGAGCGAGAGGCCTGGGCCGCCTGGGCCGAGCACGCGGAGACGATGAACCCGCTCGCGATCACGTACCTGAACCGGCTCTCGGACCTGCTGTTCATCCTCGCCCGGTACGCGAACCGCGAGAACGGCGACGTGCTGTGGGTCCCCGGCGGCGAACGCTGACCCAGCGGTCAGCGCTGCGGCGGCGGCTGGTTCCAGTCGGTCCCCGGGGGCGCGGCCTCGAGCCAGGCGGAGAACCCGGTCAGCGCCGACGGACTCATCGCGAGGGCGACCTCGCCGTCCGGCGTACGGCACTCGATGATGCGGTGACCGCTGTAGAGCGCGAACGACTCCGTCTCCGAAGGCTCGCGCTGCCCGACGATCGTCAGGTCCGCGCGCGCCCAGCGGCGACGCGGCCACGGGGACGGCGAGAAGATCCGGAACCACTCCAGGTCGGTGTCGTGATAGCGGCCGATCCCCAGCACCCAACCGCGGCCGGCCTGCGAGGAGCGCACCCGGACCGACAGCTCGAAGGTCCCGCCGTTGCGGGCGAGCAGACGACGACGCACGACCAGCAGGAGGCCGTAGGCCACGACGAGGAGCAGCACGACACCGGCTGAGTCAAGCAGCCACTGCCATACCGGCATCTATCCCTCGTCCCAGTGCTGAGCGTGCGTCGTGTGGTCGTCAGATGGTACGAGACTCAGGAAACCTTCTCGACCGCGCGAATCCGGGCCTCGGCCCAGGCGATCCCGAGGGCGGCTTGCGCGTCGTCCTCGTTCTCGCCGGCCTTCTGGCACCGCTCGAGGTCGGCGCGAGCCTTCTCGAGGTTGATGTCGTGAGCCATCTCGGCGTGCTCCGCGAGTACCGAGACACGGTTGTCGGCGACCGACAGGAAGCCGGCGTCGACCGCGGCGACCCAGGTCTCGTTGTCGGTGGTGGTGACGTCGATGACGCCGTCCACCATCACCGAGAGCATCGGTGCGTGACCGGGCAGGATGCCGACGTCACCTTCCGAGGTCCGGGCGATGATCATGCTCGCCTCGCCCGACCACACGAGGCGGTCGGCCGAGACGAGCTCAACCTGGAGGGCTGCCATCAGAGGCTCGCCTGGATCTCGGCCCACTTCTTCTCGACGTCGTCGAGACCGCCGCACATGAAGAACGCCTGCTCGGCGACGTGGTCGTACTCGCCGTCCGCGATCTTGTTGAACGCGTCGATGGTGTCACCGATGGAGACGGTCGAACCCTCGATGCCGGTGAACTGCTTGGCGACGTAGGTGTTCTGCGACAGGAACCGCTGGATGCGACGGGCGCGGTGGACGATCGTCTTGTCCTCCTCGGAGAGCTCGTCGACACCGAGGATCGCGATGATGTCCTGGAGCTCCTTGTTGCGCTGGAGGATCTGCTTGACGCGGATCGCGCAGTCGTAGTGAGCCTGACCGATGTACTGCGGGTCGAGGATCCGCGAGGTCGAGGTCAGCGGGTCGACCGCCGGGTAGATACCCAGCGAGGCGATCTCACGGGAGAGCTCCGTGGTGGCGTCCAGGTGCGCGAAGGTCGCGGCCGGGGCCGGGTCGGTGTAGTCGTCCGCGGGGACGTAGATCGCCTGCAGCGAGGTGATCGAGTGACCACGGGTCGAGGTGATCCGCTCCTGGAGCGTTCCCATCTCGTCAGCCAGGTTCGGCTGGTAACCCACCGCGGAGGGCATCCGGCCGAGCAGCGTGGAGACCTCGGAGCCGGCCTGGGTGAACCGGAAGATGTTGTCGATGAACAGGAGCACGTCCTGGCCCTGCACGTCGCGGAAGTACTCCGCCATCGTCAGGGCGGACAGGGCGACGCGAAGACGCGTGCCCGGCGGCTCGTCCATCTGGCCGAAGACGAGGGCGACCTTGTCGAACACCCCGGCTTCCTGCATCTCCTCGATGAGGTCGTTGCCCTCACGGGTGCGCTCGCCGACGCCGGCGAACACGGACACACCGTCGTGGTCCTTGGCGACGCGGGCGATCATCTCCTGGATCAGAACGGTCTTGCCGACACCGGCACCACCGAACAGACCGATCTTGCCACCCTGGACGTACGGGGCCAGCAGGTCGATGACCTTGATGCCGGTCTCGAACATCTGCGTCTTCGACTCGAGCTGGTCGAACGCGGGCGCCTTGCGGTGGATGCCCCAGCGCTCGTCGGTCTCGAAGGTCTCACCCTCCTTGAGGTTGAGCACG
Source organism: Marmoricola sp. OAE513 (assembly GCF_040546585.1). Classification (NCBI taxonomy): domain Bacteria; kingdom Bacillati; phylum Actinomycetota; class Actinomycetes; order Propionibacteriales; family Nocardioidaceae; genus Marmoricola; species Marmoricola sp. OAE513. The sequence goes on from NZ_JBEPOC010000001.1 coordinate 694,209, forward strand.
TCGCCGGTCGCGTTGAAGACCTTGCCCAGCGTCGCGTTGCCGACGGGCACCGTGATCGGGCTGCCGGTGTCGCGCACCTGGGCGCCGCGGACGACGCCGTCGGTCGGCTTCAGCGAGATGGCGCGGACCATGCCGTCACCGATGTGCTGCGCCGCCTCGAGGGCCAGCGTCGTGGTCTCGCCGCCCAGGGTGATGTCGACCTCGAGCTTGTTGTAGATGTCGGGCATCTCGTCGGTCGCGAACTCGATGTCGACGACCGGGCCGATGACCCGGGCGACCCGGCCGATGCCGGTCTCGTTGATAGTGGCAGTCATGTCTCTCACTCGCTCCCTGCGTTGGCGTCGGCGAGGGCGTTGACGCCACCGACGATCTCGCTGATTTCCTGGGTAATGCCGGCCTGACGGGCCTGGTTGGCGATTCGGGTGTACTTCTTGATGAGCTCTTCGGCGTTGTCCGTGGCGGACTTCATCGCCTTCTGCCGGGCAGCGAGCTCGGAGGCCGCGGCCTGCAGGAGCGCCGTGAAGATCCGGCTGGTCACGTACTTCGGCAGCAGCGCGTCCAGGACGTCGTGCGCCGACGGCTCGAACTCGTAGAGCGGCAGCACGTCACCGGGCTCGGGCGCCTCGGTGCCCTCGACGACCTCGAGCGGGAGCAGCCGCACGGCGACCGGCTCCTGGACGAGCATCGAGCGGAAGCGGGTGTAGACGATGTGCACCTCGTCGGTGGAATCGGCTTCCTGCTCCGCGATGAAGGCCTCGATCAGGGTGGACGCGATCTCGCGGGCGTCGTCGTACGTCGGCTGGTCGGAGAAGCCCGCCCAGCTCTGCTTGACGGGACGGTTGCGGAACTTGAAGTACGCCGCAGCCTTCCGGCCCGAGGTGTAGATCGTGACGTCCTTGCCCTCGCCCTTGAGCTTCTCGATGAGACGCTCGCCCTCCTTGATCACCGCGGAGGAGTAGGCACCGGCCAGGCCGCGGTCGCTGGTGACGATCAGCACCGAGACGTGGTCGGACTCGGTCGGCTCGGTCACCAGCGCGTGGTCGACGTTGGAGAACGTCGCCACGGCCGAGACCGCCCGGGTGAGCTCGCGGCTGTACGGCGCAGCGGCTTGTGCCCGCTGCTGCGCCTTGATGATCCGGGACGCAGCGATGAGCTCCATCGCACGCGTGATCTTCTTCATCGACTGGGTCGACTTGATCCGCGCGCGGTACTCGCGCACAGAGAGGGCCATGGGTCAGCCCCGCTTCTGCTTGACGATCTGCTCCTGCTCGACGTCGCCGTCCTCGAGGGCCTCGTGGGCCTCCGCGCCGGGCTTGATCGAGTTGCCCTCGCTGGTCTCGAACTGGTTCAGGAACGACTCGTAGGCGCCCTCGAGCGACTTCTCGGTGTCGTCCTCGAACTTCTGGGTCTCCCGGATCGTGTCCAGGATGCCCGCGTGCGAGAGGCGGAGGTAGTCGAGGAACTCCTTCTCGAACCGGAGGACGTCCTCGACCGGGACCTTGTCCAGGCGGCCCGTCGTACCGATCCACAGGGAGACGGTCATCTCCTGCAGCGGGTACGGCGAGTACGCCGGCTGCTTGAGCAGGGCCATCAGCCGGCCACCGCGGTCCAGTTGCTGGCGCGATGCGGCGTCGAGGTCGGAGGCGAACATGGCGAACGCCTCCATGGCGCGGAACTGCGCCAGGTCGACCTTGAGCGAACCGGTCACGGCCTTCATCGCCTTGGTCATCGCGGCACCACCGACTCGGGAGACGGAGATACCGACGTCGATGGCCGGGCGCTGGTTGGCCGCGAACAGGTCGGACTGCAGGAAGATCTGACCGTCGGTGATCGAGATGACGTTGGTCGGGATGAACGCCGAGACGTCGTTGGCCTTCGTCTCGATGATCGGCAGACCCGTCATCGAGCCCGAACCGAGCTCGTCGGACAGCTTCGCGCAGCGCTCCAGCAGGCGGGAGTGCAGGTAGAAGACGTCACCCGGGTACGCCTCGCGGCCCGGCGGGCGGCGCAGCAGCAGCGACACGGCGCGGTAGGCCTCGGCCTGCTTGGTCAGGTCGTCGAAGACGATGAGGACGTGCTTGCCGTCGTACATCCAGTGCTGGCCGATGGCCGAGCCGGTGTACGGGGCGAGGTACTTGAAGCCGGCGGAGTCCGATGCCGGGGAGGCCACGATGGTGGTGTACTCCAGGGCGCCGGCCTCCTCGAGGGCCGCGCGGACCGACGCGATGGTCGAGCCCTTCTGGCCGATGGCGACGTAGATGCAGCGGACCTGCTTGCTCGGGTCGCCCGACTCCCAGTTCTGCTTCTGGTTGATGATCGTGTCGATCGCGACCGTGGTCTTGCCGGTGGCGCGGTCACCGATGATCAGCTGGCGCTGGCCGCGGCCGATCGGGGTCATCGCGTCGATCGCCTTGATGCCGGTGGCGAGCGGCTCGTGGACCGACTTGCGGGCCATGACGCCGGGGGCCTGGAGCTCGAGGGCACGACGGCCTTCGGTGGCGAGGTCGCCCAGGCCGTCGATCGCGTTGCCGAGCGGGTCCACGACCCGGCCCAGGTAACCGTCGCCGACCGGGACGGAGAGGATCTCGCCGGTCCGCTTGACCGTCTGACCCTCCTCGATCTTGTCGAAGTCACCGAGGATGACGACACCGATCTCGCGGGTGTCGAGGTTCAGTGCCAGGCCGAGCGTGCCGTCCTCGAACTCGAGGAGCTCGTTGGCCATGCAGGAGGGCAGGCCGGTGACGCGGGCGATGCCGTCCGCGGCCTCGGCAACGGTGCCGACCTCTTCCTTGCTCGCGGCCTCGGGCTTGTAGTCAGCCACGAAGCGCTGCAGCGCGTCCCGGATCTCCTCCGGACGGATCGAAAGCTCCGTCATTTCAGGTCCCTACTCTCTGTGCTTCAACGTTGTTAAGTCGTGGGGGTGGTGATCAGCCGGCGAGCCGGCGACGTGCGTCGTCGAGACGGCTCGACACGCTGCCGTCGATGACGTCGTCACCGATCTCGACACGCATGCCGCCGACGAGGTCGGGCTCGACGCTGACGTTCAGGTGCACCGGCCGCCCGTACTGCGCAGTCAGTGCCTTCTGGAGCCGGTCGCGGTCCGAGGCCGTCAGGTCGCGGGCGACCCGCACCTTCGCGACGCTCTCGTCCTTCACCGCTGCGGCGATCTTCTGGTACTCGTCCAGCGCGACGACCACCGTGCGGTGGCTGCCGTTCAGGGCGAGGACGGCCAGCCGCTGCGTGGCCGCGAGCGTCTTGCCCTCGAGCAGGCTGCCCAGCAGCGCGGCCTTGTCGCCGACCGAGCGGGTCGGGTCGCTGAGCGCGCCACGGAGCTCGGACTCGGCGTTGACCAGCTGGGTGACCGCGAAGAGCTCGTCGGCCAGCCGGGCCGAGTCGGCACCGGCGGACTTCACGACCGCCACGACGCCGAGGGTCTCCAGCGTGTCCGCCAGGTCCCGGGTCGTGGTCCAGCGGCGTCCGACGGCGTCGACGACGAGGTCCAGGCCACCGGCCGAGATCTTGCCGTCGAAGACCTGGCGGACCAGTCCGCCCTTTGCCGAGGCGTCGACGGCTTGGTCGGTGACCAGGCGCCGCAGCCCGGGCTCGGCACGGAGGACCGAAGCCGCTCCGATCAGGTCCTCGCCGAGAGCCGAGAGGTCGGCCCCGGCGGCTGCGTCGAGCTTCTCACGCAGTCCCGCCTGGGCCTCGGCCGATGCGCCTCGCAGCACCATCAGTTGGCTCCCTCGAGCTCAGCCAGGAAACGGTCGACGACCCGCGAGGAGCGGTCGTCGTCGTCCAGGCTCTCTCCGACGATGCGGCCGGCCAGCGTGGTCGCCAGGGTGCCGACCTCGGCACGCAGCGCGGTGACCGCCTGCTGGCGCTCCGCCTCGATCTGCGTCTTGCCGTGCTCGACGATCCGAGCAGCCTCGGTCTGCGCCTGCTCGCGCAGCTCGGCGACGATCTGGGCGCCCTGCTCGCGCGCCTCCTCACGGATGCGTGCGGCTTCGTGCCGCGCGTCGGCGAGCTGCTTCTCCAGCTCGGCGAGCTTGGCGTCCGCCTCGGCCTGCTTCGACTCCGCAGCCTGCAGACCACCCTCGATGGCGGTGGTCCGCTCCTCGAACGTCGCCTCGAAGTTCGGGACTACGAACTTCTTGATGGCGAAGAACAGGATGCCGAAGACGACAAGCGCGATCGCAACCTCGACCCACTCGACCATGAGCGGGCTGTGCTCTTCCGCAGCAAGCGGAATCAGGTACGACATAGTCGTGATCCTTCGTCAGTAGAGATGTGTCAGAGCACGAATGCGAGGGCGATACCGATGATGGCGAGCGCCTCGGCGAGGGCGAAGCCCAGGATCGCGATCGACTGCAGGCGGCTCTGCGCCTCAGGCTGACGGGCAACGCCGCTGATGTAGGCAGCGAAGATGAGACCGATACCGATACCCGGGCCGATAGCAGCCAGGCCGTAACCGATCATGTTCACGGAGCCATCCATTGGCTTTTCCTTTCAGAGTTACTTCACTTGGTGGTACGTATCTGGTGGAGCAGTACGGGGTCGTGCGGTGGAACTAGTGCTCGTCTGCGAGCGCACCCTGGATGTACATCGCGTTCAGCAGGGTGAAGACGTAGGCCTGGAGGAACTGGACCAGGAGCTCGAGGAACGAGATGGCGATCGCCAGGATCCAGGCGACGACGCCGGCACCCTTCACGAACGGCGCACCGTGCTCGAGCATGTAGAGACCGCCGGTCGAGAACAGGATCAGCAGCAGGTGGCCGGCGAACATGTTGCAGAAGAGTCGCAGGGCCAGGGTGACCGGGCGGATCAGCAGGTTGGAGAGGAACTCCAGCGGGACCAGCAGGAGCAGCATCGGGCCGGTGATGCCGGCCGGGACGCACTGCAGCTTGAGGTAGCCGATCAGCCCGTGCTTGCGAACGCCGATCGAGTTGTAGACCAGCCAGCTGACGCCGGCCAGCGCGTAGGCCATGCTCGCGCGGCTGAAGGTCGGGAACTGGATGAACGGGATCGAGCTGAACAGGTTGTTGGTCAGCACGAAGAAGAAGACGGTGATCAGGTACGGAATGTACGGCTTGAAGTCGTGGCTGCCGATGATGTCCCGGCCCATCCCGTTGCGGACTGCCGAGTAGGCCTCCTCGCCGGCGAACTGGAGCCGACCCGGCACCATCGCGCGCTTGCGCGCGGCGAAGTACAGGAACGCGAAGACCAGACCGGCCGCGAGCACCAGCTGCAGCATCGGCTTGGTGACGTCGACGCTGCCGATCGAGAAGACCGCAGGCAGGTCGAAGTTTCCGGGACCCGGAGCGACGAACTCGTCGCCTCCGCCGGAGGCCGCAACGATGGTCCCTGCAAAGCTCACCTGGGTGCTCCTACTTCTCGTCTACGTCTGGTGCTGGTGCCCGGTTCTTGCCCCGCCAGTCGGGCAGGGCGTCGAAGCGTTTGATTGTCAGGTAGATCCCGAGTCCCGCTCCGAGCAGGATCCCGATGGCAACCAGGAACGAGGTCCCCAACCACCGATCTGCGAGCCATCCCAGGAAGCCGTACAGGAACACACCGGAGACGATGTAGCCGTACGCGTGCCAGGGGTCTCCCTGGTACGTGGACGGAGCAGTTTCGTTCGGTGAGTCTGGCGCAGGATCCGGCTGGGACATCGCAGCCCGGACAATAGCAGCCGTGGGCGATCACGCGGCATCCACCTCCCACGCTGGGATCGGAGCCCGCAGGGTGGCGGTCAGCTGACCAGCCATCCAGGCGAAGGTGCCGGCGATGACCCCGGCCGCCAGCCATCCGGCGGCGAGGTGCTCGGCGAACGCGTCGGCCTTCGTGAGCCCCGCGAAGATCAGCCCGACCAGGGCCACCTGGAAGGTGTAGGTCAGCAGCGCCATGACCAGCGCCGCCTGCGGCATCAGGTCTGCGACGGTCCCGACGACCACCGCGCCGAAACCGAAGAAGACCAGCACGATCCCGCCGCCGAGCAGGGCCGAGGTGCTCTCGGTCCTTCCCTGGGCCAGAGCCCCGACGAGTGCGAGCACCGCGGTGCTCGCCACGACCGAGAGCGCGGCAGTCAGCAGGACTCGCGGAGTCCTCTCCTGCGGTGCGTCGATCGTCGTCATGGCGGCCTCGTCGTGGTCGTCAGTAGGGCGGCGGATCCGGTGTTCCGGGTGGTGCTTGTGAAAGTTAGCACAATCTCCGGGGCAACAAAATTGGACCGATCCAAGGCTCTCGGGTGGCGGTACCGGGCCTACGACGCAGGGCTGTGCAGGCGCGGGACGACGAAGGTGAGGACGGCCGTGACGGCTGCCCAGAACGCGATCGCGAGCAGCGCGTACGGACTGGTGTAGAGGCTGATCAGCACGGCTCCGAACCCGATCAGGCCGGTCCACAGCCACATGATCACCACGGCCTTGCGCTGGCTGTGCCCGAACTCCAGGAGCCGGTGGTGCAGGTGCTCCTTGTCCGGCTGGTAGAACATCTGGCCGCGGCGGGTCCGGCGTACGACGGCCAGGACGAGGTCGAGGAACGGCACCACCAGGATCGAGATCGGCAGCAGGATCGGGAGCAGGATCGCCAGCGCGGTGCCGGTGTCCTTGCCGTCGGTGCTCAGGTCGACAGTGGCGAACTGGCCGGTGAGGGTCAACGTCGAGCCGGACAGCACCAGGCCGAGCAGCATCGAGCCCGAGTCCCCCATGAAGATCCGCGCCGGGTAGAAGTTGTGCGGCAGGAACCCGGCGCAGGCGCCCGCGAGACACGCGCACAGCAGGGCGGCGGTGATCGCCAGGGTCTCGTTGTTGGCGTCCGCGAGCCGGTAGGAGAACAGGAAGAACGCCACGGCGCCGATGCAGACCATCCCGCTGGCCAGACCGTCCAGGCCGTCGACGAAGTTGATCGCGTTCACCGTGCCCACGATCAGCACGATCGAGAACAGCATCGCCTGGGTGGAGTCCAGCGTGAGCTGGTCGCTCCCCGGGAGCCGCAGCGAGTACAGCTGAACGTCGTTGAGGACCAGGTAACCCGCGGCGACGATCTGTCCGCCGAGCTTGGTCAGGGCATCGAGCTCTATCAGGTCGTCCAGGACGCCGACCGCGCAGATGATCGCACCGCCGACCAGCACCACCCCCGCGTCGTGGAAGATCTGCGGCTGGGACTTGGAGAGGAACGGAAGGTGGTGTGCGATCAGCAGACCGGCACCGAGGCCGCCGAGCATCGCGACTCCCCCGAAGTACGGGATCGGGATCGCGTGCACGTCCCGGTCGCGGACCTGCGCGACCGCGCCCATCCGCATCGCGAGCTCGCGCGCGACCACGCACAACAGGTAGCTGACCACCGCCGCCGTCAGGAAGACGAGGAGGTACTCACGCACCGGCGCTCCCCTGGCCGGTTCCGGGCTCGTCGCTCAGGTCGTCCAGCGCGACCTCGACCTCCGCGAGCACCGTGCGCAGCTCCTCGGCGCTGATCGCTCCGAGCCGCAGCAGCCGGGGTTGGTCCCCGGTGCAGTCGACGATCGTCGAGGGGCGGTCGTCCGAGGTGGGGCCGCCGTCGAGGATCACCGCGACCTGCGCGGAGAGCATCTCGGCGGCGTCGTCGGCGTTGGTCGCCGCGGGCCTGCCGGTCAGGTTGGCCGAGGACACCGCCAACGGCCCGGTACGGGCCAGCAGCTCCAGGGCGACCTGGTCGTGCGGCATCCGGACCGCCACGGTCCCGCGGGTCTCCCCGAGGTCCCACTGCAGGGAGGACTGCTGGCGCACGACGATGGTCAGAGGTCCCGGCCAGTAGTGCTCGACCAGGACGCGCGCCCACTCGGGCAGCTGGGTCGCCAGTGCGTCCAGGGTCGCCGGCGACCCGACGAGCACCGGCGGCGGCATCTCCCGACCCCGGCCCTTGGCTTCCAGGAGACGCGCCACGGCGACCGGGTCGAACGCGTCCGCGCCGATCCCGTAGACGGTGTCGGTCGGCAGGACGACGAGCTCCCCGGCCCTGATCGCGGTCGTGGCGGCGGCAAGGCCGGCCTCGAGCATCTCTTCGTCGCCGGCGTCATAACGGGTGGACACGGGCCTATCGTGCCAGCCTGGCCGTCAGGTAGCGCGGACGACCTGCCAGATCGCGGTGGTCCCGTACGTCGGCCCACCGCCCGGTCGCGGCGAAGACGCCGGGCGCGGACTCCCCCTGCAGGTCGGCGTGCTCGGCCCCCACGACGCCACCGCTGCGGAGCAGCCGCGTGGCGACCTGCTCGAGCACGCGCATCGCCACCAGGCCGTCGTCGCCGGAGAACAGCGCCAGGTGCGGGTCGTGGTCGCGGGCCTCCGGCGCCACGCTCTCCCAGGCCTCCAGCGGGATGTACGGCGGGTTGCACACCACGACGTCCACGGTGCCGTCGAGCTCGGGGAAGGCCTGCGCCATGTCGCCCTGGCACAGGTCCACGCCCGTGCCGTCCAGGTTCTGCTGGGCCCAGCGGTGAGCCGACGGATCGAGCTCGACGGCGTGCACCTGGGCCTGGGGAACTTCGTCGACGATGCTGCGCGCTATCGCGCCGGAGCCTGTGCACAGGTCGACGACCACCGGCGCGCGGCCGGTCACCGCGCGGGCCGCCTCGATCGCCCACCCGGCGAGCAGCTCGGTCTCCGGGCGGGGCGTGAACACCCCGGGGCCGACCGCCAGCTCGACGTACCGGAAGCCGGCCGTGCCGGTGAGGTGCTGCAGCGGTTCGCGGGTAGCGCGGCGCTGCACCAGGGCGTCGTACGCCTGCTCCTGGTCGGGCGTCAGTGCCGGCGCGAGCGCCAGGCTGCCCCGGCCGGTGCCGAGCACGTGCGCGAGCAACCACTCGGCGTCGTTGACCGGGCTGTCGACGCCGGCCGCCTCCAGCGTGGTGGCGGCCGCGGCGAGGGCGACCCGGACCTCAGTCACCGAGAGCTTCCAGGCGGGCGGCCATGTCGGCAGCGACGCAGGACTCGATCACCGGCTCGAGGGCTCCGTCGAGGACCTGGTCCAGGTTGTACGCCTTGTAGCCGGTGCGGTGGTCGGAGATCCGGTTCTCCGGGTAGTTGTAGGTCCGGATGCGCTCGGAGCGGTCGACGGTGCGCACCTGGGACTTGCGCGCGTCCGACGCCTCGGCGTTCGCCGCTTCCTCGGCGGCAGCCAGCAGCCGGGCGCGCAGGATCCGCATCGCCGACTCCTTGTTCTGCAGCTGGGACTTCTCGTTCTGGCACGACGCCACGATGCCGGTGGGCACGTGCGTGATCCGGACCGCCGAGTCGGTGGTGTTGACCGACTGCCCTCCGGGCCCCGAGGACCGGTAGACGTCGATGCGCAGGTCGTTCTCGTTGATGGTGACGTCGACCTGCTCGGCCTCCGGCATCACCAGGACGCCAGCAGCCGAGGTGTGCACCCGACCCTGGCTCTCGGTGACCGGGACCCGCTGGACCCGGTGCACGCCGCCCTCGAACTTCAGCAGCGCGTACGGTGCCTCGCCCGGAGCCGGGGTGCCCTTCGCCTTCACCGCGACGGTGACGGACTTGTAGCCGCCGAGGTCGGACTCGTTGGCGTCGACCACCTCGGTGCTCCAGCCGCGGGTCTCGGCGTACCGGGTGTACATCCGGAGCAGGTCGCCGGCGAACAGTGCCGACTCCTCACCACCCTCGCCCGACTTCAGCTCGAGCAGGGCGTCCTTGCTGTCCGAGGCGTCGCGCGGCACGAGCAGGTGGCGCAACCGCTCCCCGGTCACGACGCGGCGCGCGTCCAGGTCGACGGCTTCGGCAGCGAACGCCTCGTCATCGGAAGCCAGCTCGCGGGCGGCGTCGGCGTCCTCCCCGAGCTGGAGCCACTCGCGGTAGGTGCGCACGATCGCGGAGAGCTCGGCGTACCGCTGGTTGAGCTTGCGAGCCCGGGCCTGGTCAGCGTGCACCTCGGGGTCCGCCAGGTCGTGCTCGATGTCGGCGTGCTCGGCGATCAGCGCCTCGACGGCTTCGAACATCTGCGGCTCCTGGATCGGGGTGGTGGGACAACGCGCTCCGTGGGAACGAGAAACGCCGGCCTCCCCAGGCGAACCTGGAGGGACCGGCGTTCGACGGAACTACTTGGAAGCGTCCTTCTTGGCGTAGCGCGCCTCGAACCGGGCGACGCGGCCACCGGTGTCGAGGATCTTCTGCTTGCCGGTGTAGAACGGGTGGCAGTTGGAGCAGACCTCGGAGCGCAGCGTGCCGCTCGTCGAGGTGCTACGGGTGGTGAACTGGTTTCCACAGGTACAGGTCACCTCGGTGACGACGTACTCGGGGTGGATGTCCTTCTTCATGTTTCCTCTTCCGGGTCAACGGCCGCCGGGTCGCCTGCGGGTGCAGACGTGAACCGGAGCCTCAGAGATTCTGCCACCTGTAACGCAGGGAAGCGAATCCGCATTCCTCCGCTAGGAAGCGTCCTCGCCGAGGACGGCGGCAACGCGCTGCGCCAGCTCGCGGGGGCTGAACGGCTTGACGACGTAGTCGTCGGCTCCCGCCTCGAAACCCTGCTCGATGTCGGACTCCTGGGCACGCGCGGTCAGCATGATGATCGGGACGCCGGTCATGGCGTCGTCGCCACGGAGCACGCGGGCGGCTTCGAGGCCACTCATCCCGGGCATCATGACGTCGAGGATGACCAGGTCCGGCTTGTTGCCGAGGCACGCCTCGACAGCAGCGGCACCGTCTGCGACGGGCAGGACGTCGTGGCCGGCGTGACGCAGCTTGAAGACGACCAGCTCGCGGATGTCAGCGTCGTCGTCAGCGATCACGATGCGCGCCATTTAGTCCCCCTCGGAACATCAAGTTGTGCAGCACCTGTGAACCCCAACGCACGGTGCCGGGTCAGCATAACTACATGCGGTCCGCCATCTGGGGCAATCGGCCAGACTGCGTCCGGCCTGAGGTGTCCGCGTTTCCGGGCCTGATCAGCCGTCCAGAGTTCCGTTGGCCGACGGGGTGCTCCTCTGCACCGCCATCAGGAACTCCAGGTTGGTCTGCGACTTCTTCAGGCGCTCCAGGAGCAGCTCGAGAGCCTGCTGACCCTCGAGCCCCGACAGCACCCGACGCAGCTTCCACACGATGGCGAGCTCCTCCTCGCTCATCAGCAGCTCCTCGCGACGGGTGCCGGACTGGACGGCGTCGATCGCGGGGAAGATCCGCTTGTCGGCGAAGTCGCGCCGCAGCCGCAGCTCCATGTTGCCGGTGCCCTTGAACTCCTCGAAGATCACCTCGTCCATCTTCGAACCGCTCTCGATGAGCGCCGTCGCGAGGATGGTCAGCGAGCCGCCGTCCTCGATGTTGCGGGCGGCACCGAAGAACTTCTTGGGCGGGTACAGGGCCGCCGAGTCGACGCCGCCGGACAGGATCCGGCCGCTCGCCGGGGCGGAGAGGTTGTACGCGCGGCCGAGGCGGGTGATGCCGTCGAGCAGCACGACGACGTCGTGGCCGAGCTCGACGAGTCGCTTGGCCCGCTCGATCGCCAGCTCGGCGACCATCGTGTGGTCGCTGGCCGGGCGGTCGAACGTCGAGGAGATGACTTCGCCGTTGACCGACCGCTGGAAGTCGGTGACCTCCTCGGGGCGCTCGTCGACCAGGACGACCATGAGGTGGCACTCGGGGTTGTTCGTGGTGATCGAGTTCGCGATCGACTGCAGGATCATGGTCTTGCCGGCCTTGGCGGGCGAGACGATGAGGCCGCGCTGGCCCTTGCCGATCGGTGCGGCGATGTCGATGACCCGACCGATCAGGTTGGTCGCCGTGGTCTCCATGCGCAGGCGCTCGGAGGGGTAGAGCGGGGTGAGCTTGCTGAACTCGACGCGGGTCTTGGCCGCCTCCGGGTCGCCGCCGTTGACGCTGTCGATCTTGACCAGCGGGTTGAACTTCTCCTTGCGGTCGCCCTCGCGGGGCTGACGCACCTGGCCGACGATGGCGTCGCCGCGGCGCAGGCCGTACTTGCGGACCGTGGAGAGCGAGACGTAGACGTCCTCGGTGCCGGGCATGTAGCCGCTGGTCCGGACGAACGCGTAGCTGTCGAGGACGTCCAGGATGCCGGCGCAGGGCGCGAGCACGTCGTCCTCGAGGATCTGCAGGTCGGGCTCGTTGCGGTTGCCGCGACGCTCGTTGCCGCCGCCCTGACCACCGGCGCCCTGCTGCGGGTTGCCCGCACCGGCGGCGTTGGCGCGATCGCGACCACGACGACGGCGGTTGCGGCGGCTTCCGCCCTCCTCCTCGCCTGCTGCGGCCTGCGGGTTCTGTTGGTTGTTCTGCGCGTTCTGGTTGCCCTGCTGGTTGCCCTGCTGGCGGTTGTTCTGGTTGCCGCGGTTGCCGTCGCCACCGTCGACCTTCTCGCCGCCGTCGGTCTTCTGGTCCTTCTGGGGCTTGTCGTTGCCCTCGGGCTTGTCTGCCTTCTCGGACCTCTCGGCCTTCTCCGCGGCCTTCTCCGCGGCGCGCTCGGGCGCGTCCTGCTGCGCGGCCTGCTTGGCGCCCTGCTTCGCGGAGCCGTTCTGGCCGCGGCTCTGGGCGCCGTTCTGGCCGCCACTCTGGCCACCACTCTGGGCAGCCTTGATCGCGGCGACGAGCTCGGCCTTCTTCATCCCGGTGGCCTTGATGCCCAGGCCTCCGGCCACCTTCTTGAGCTCGGGCAGCAACATCGCGGACAGGCCGCCCTTGGCTGCGGGAGTGGTCTCGGTGGATTCGGTCATGCGGGGTCCTTCCCCAGGTACTGGGCCGACGAGGACTGTCCTGACGGCGCCGTGGTTGCCCGATCAGAGCTCGACCGCCGGTGACGGACACCGGAGGACCAGGGGCTGATCAGGAGAAGTGCTTCACGTCCTCGCTGTGATCTCAGAGTCGGACCAGCGATCAGGATGGATGCGGTCCGACCTTAGCACCGCGATCTGGTCAGGGTTGAACAACCCGGACACCTCGGGGATCGACATCGAGCTCGTGACCAGCCCACCCCTCAGGAGTCAGCTCGAGCAGGCCGTTCAGGCTCTCGGCCGTGCCGAGGACCAGGACGGTCGGGCCAGCACCGGAGATGAAGGCGGCCTTGCCGAGACCGCGCAACGACTTCACCAGGGCGTAGGACTCGGGCATCGCGGACGCGCGGAACTCCTGGTGCAGGAAGTCCTCGGTCCCGCGCAGCAGCTGGTCGGGCGCGCCGGCCAGGGCGGCGACCAGCAGGGCGGCGCGTCCGGTGTTCGCCGCAGCCACCGCGTGCGGCACGTCAGCCGGGAGCAGGCCGCGGGCGGCCTCGGTCGAGACCCCGTTCGGCGGGACGAACGCGACCGCAGAGATGGACGCCGCGATCGGGGCGGACAGTGCCCACACCTCGTCGGTGGTCTGACCCGCCACGACCAACCCTCCGACGACCGCCGGCGCGACGTTGTCGGGATGACCCTCGATCTTGTTGGCCAGGAAGAGCAGCGAGTGGTCGTCGAAGCGCTCACCGCCGACCACCAGCGCACGGGCGAGGGCGAGCCCGCCGACGATCGCGGCCGAGCTGGAACCCAGACCACGACTCTGCGGGATGCTGTTCTCGAACCTCAGCCGCAGACCGGTCGGCGCCGCCCCGAGGACCTCGAAGGCAGCCCGCATCGAGCGGACGACCAGGTGGCGTTCGGTGCGCGGCAGATGACCGGCGCCCTCCCCCACGATGTCGATCTCCAGTCCGTCCGGGACCACCTCGGCGGTGAGCCGGTCGTGAAGGCCGAGGGCCAGACCCAGCGTGTCGAAGCCGGGCCCGAGGTTGGCACTGGTCGCGGGGACCTGGACGGTGACCGGGCCGCTCACGAGTCCGGGGGCGTGCTGGCTCACGGTCTACTCGAGGCCGGCGGCACGTGCCGCGGAGACCACGTCGGCGTCCACGACGGTGTCGACCAGGTCGGTGAAGGTCGACAGCGCGGTGTCGATGTCCTTGAGTCCGTGTCCGGTCACCGTGACGACGACCTTCTTGCCGCTCAGGTCGGCGCCCTCGGAGTGCTCGAGCAGGATGCCCGCGACACCGGCCGCCGAGGCCGGTTCCACGAACACGCCGTCGCGGCTGGCCAGCTCGCGCTGCGCGGCGAGGATCTGCTCGTCGGTGACCTTGCGGAAGGCGCCGCCCGAGTCGTTGGCGGCCGCCATCGCCAGGTCCCACGAGGCGGGGTTGCCGATCCGGATCGCCGAGGCGAGCGTCTCGGGATCCTCGACGGGGTGGCCGAGGACCAGCGGCGCGGCCCCGGCCGCCTGCCAGCCGCGCATGACCGGGGTCCGGGTGGCGTCCCCGGAGTCGACGTACTCCTGGTAGCCCTTCCAGTACGCCGAGATGTTGCCGGCGTTCCCGGTCGGGAGAACGTGCACGTCAGGGGCGTCGCCCAGGAAGTCGACGATCTCGAAGGAGCCGGTCTTCTGGCCCTCGAGGCGCATCGGGTTGACCGAGTTCACCAGCGCGACCGGGTAGTTCTCGGCGAGCTTGCGGGAGATGGTCAGGCAGTCGTCGAAGTTGCCGCGGACCATGATCACCTGGCCGCCGTGCACGACCGCCTGGGCGAGCTTGCCGGCCGAGATCTTGCCCTGCGGCACCAGGACGAGGGCCTTGACGCCGGCCTTGGCGGCGTACGCGGCCATCGAGGCCGAGGTGTTGCCGGTGGAGGCGCAGACGACGGCCTTCGCCCCCTGGCCGACCGCCACGGAGAGTGCCACGGTCATGCCGCGGTCCTTGAAGGAGCCGGTCGGGTTGTTGCCCTCGACCTTGAGCCAGACCTCGGCTCCGGTCACGCCGGAGAGCCAGTCGGAGTGCACCATCGGGGTGCCGCCCTCACGCAGGGTGATCGTGGGGGTGCCGTCGGGGATGTCGAGGCGGTCCCGGTACTCCTCGATCACGCCGAGCCACTGGTGGGTGCTCACTACTCACTCGCTCCTTCTACGCGCATCACGCTGGACACGTCACGGACGAACGCCATCCGGCGGATCGCTTCCACGGTCGCGGCGAGGTCGGCGTCGCTGGCCGCGTGCGAGACCACCACGAGCTGCGCGTCGTCGCCCCGACCCTCCTGACGGACCGTCGAGATCGAGACGTCGTGCTCGGCGAACGCCTGCGCGACCGCGGCGAGCACACCCGCCTTGTCGTCGACGTCGATCTGCACGTGGTACCGGGTCTCGGTGCTGCCCATCGGCAGCACCGGCAGGTCGGCGTACGCCGACTCCCCGGCGCCGCGGACGTCGGCGAGCCGGTTGCGGGCCACCGTGACGAGGTCACCGAGGACGGCGCTCGCCGTCGGCGAACCCCCGGCACCGGGGCCGTAGAACATCAGCTCGCCGGCCGCCTCGCTCTCGACGAAGACGGCGTTGTAGGCGCCGCGCACGCTGGCGAGCGGGTGCGACCGGGGAATCATCGCGGGGTGCACCCGGACCGAGACCGCCGGGCCGGCCGGGCCGTCGGAGAGGTCGCAGATCGCGAGCAGCTTGACGACCGAACCCATCTCGCGGGCCGAGGCGACGTCGCTGGCCGTGACCTCGGCGATGCCCTCGCGGTACACGTCACCGGCGGTGACCCGGGTGTGGAAAGCCAGGCTCGCGAGGATCGCGGCCTTGGCGGCGGCGTCGAAGCCCTCCACGTCTGCGGTCGGGTCGGCTTCGGCGTACCCGAGGGCCTGGGCCTCCTCGAGCGCCTCGGTGAAACCGGCGCCGGTGGAGTCCATCTTGTCCAGGATGAAGTTGGTGGTGCCGTTGACGATGCCGAGCACCCGGGTGACCTTGTCACCGGCGAGCGACTCGCGCAGCGGCCGCAGGATCGGGATGGCGCCGGCGACGGCGGCCTCGTAGTAGAGGTCGCGGTCGGCGCGCTCCGCGGCGGCGAACAGCGTCGCGCCGTCCTCGGCGAGCAGGGCCTTGTTCGCGCTGACGACCGACGCCCCGGCGCCGAGCGCGGCCAGGATCAGCGTGCGGGCCGGCTCGATCCCGCCGATGACCTCGACGACGACGTCGACGTCGTCCCGGGTGACCAGCGCCTCCGCGTCGGTGGTGAACAGGTCGGCCGGCAGGTCCGCGTCCCGGTCCAGCCCGAGGCGTCGTACGGCGATGCCGACCAGCTCGACCGGGGCTCCGACGCGGGCCGTCAGGTCGTCGGCCTGCTCGTGGATCAGCCGGGCCACCTGGGTGCCGACGACCCCGCAGCCCAGCAGGGCCACGCGGATGGACGACTTGTCAGACTCCTGGGTACTCATCGGGCTCAGTCTTCCATCGAGTCGGCCGCGCCGACGTCGAGTCTCAGCAGGTCGTCGACGGTCTCGCGGCGCAGCACGACCGAGGTCGCGCCGTCCTTGACCGAGATCACCGGGGGCCGCAGGGCGTGGTTGTAGTTGCTGGCCATCGACCGGCAGTAGGCGCCGGTGCCCGGGACGGCGATCAGGTCACCGGGCGCCAGGTCGCCGGGAAGGAACTCGTCCTTGACCACGATGTCGCCGGCTTCGCAGTGCATGCCGACCACGCGGGACAGCAGCGGCGGGGCCTCGGAGGTCCGGCTGGCGAGGGTCGCGGAGTAGTCGGCGTCGTACAGGGCGGTGCGGATGTTGTCGCTCATCCCGCCGTCGACGCTGACGTAGGTGCGCACGGCCCCGGCGTCGAGCTCGACCGCCTTGACGGTGCCGACGGCGTACACGGTGCACATCGCGGGTCCGACGATCGCGCGACCGGGCTCGATGGAGAGTCGGGGCACCTCGACGCCGCGCGCCTTGGCCTCCTCGGTGACGATCTTGGTGAGCTCGATCGCCAGCTGCGAGGGGTCCGACGGGTCGTCCTGGGTGGTGTACGCGATGCCGAAGCCGCCGCCGAGGTCCATCTCCGGCATCACCACCCCGACCTCCTCGGAGATCTGCGCGTGCAGGGCGAGCACCCGGCGCGCGGCGACCTCGAAGCCGGCGGTGTCGAAGATCTGCGAGCCGATGTGGCTGTGCAGTCCGAGCAGCTCCAGGGACTCGACGCCTGCGATCGCCTCGGCTGCCGCGAGCGCGTCGCCGCTGCTGATCGAGAACCCGAACTTCTGGTCCTCGTGCGCGGTCGCGATGTACTCGTGGGTGTGCGCCTCGACGCCTGCGGTCACCCGGATCAGCACCTTGGCGGTGCGACCGAGGTCGCGGGTGATCTGGGTCAACCGCTCGATCTCGTGGAACGAGTCGACGATGATCCGGCCGACCCCGAGCTCGACGGCCCGGCTCAGCTCCGCCTCGGACTTGTTGTTGCCGTGGAAGCCGATCCGCTCGGCCGGGACGCCGGCGCGCTCGGCGACGGCCAGCTCCCCCCCGGAGCAGATGTCGAGGAGGAGCCCTTCCTCGATCACCCAGCGGGCGATGGTGGTGCTCAGGAACGCCTTGCCCGCGTAGTAGACGTCGTAGTCCGCGAACGCGGCGCGGAAGGCCCGCGCTCGACCGCGGAAGTCCGCCTCGTCCAGCACGTACGCCGGCGAGCCGTGCTCGGCGACCAGGTCGGTCAGCCGGACTCCCCCGACCTCCAGGACCCCGTCGACCTTGAGCGCCGTCGTCGACCACAGCTGCGGCAGCAGCGCGTTGACGTCCGCAGGGTCGCGCAGCCAGGCAGGACCGCGGACGGACTGGACGGCGTGCGCCCAGCCGGCCTCGTGAGCGCGCATCACATACGCTCCGGCGCGCTGACGCCGAGGAGGTCGAGCCCGTTGCGCAGGACGGTCTGCGTGGCGACGACGAGCATCATCCGAGCCTCGTTGACCGGGGCGACCGGCTCGTCGCCCTGCGGCAGCATCCGCAGCTCGCGGTCGTCGTACCAACGGTTGAAGACGGCCACCGTGTCCTCGAGGTACCGGGCGATCCGGTGGGGTTCGCGCAGATCGGCGGCGCTGGCGACCACCCGCGGGTACTCGGCCAAGGCCCGCAGCAGGTCGCCCTCCTTGTCGTGCGCGAGCAGCGCCGGGTCGAAGGCGTCCGGCGCCGGCAGCACCATGCCGAGGTCGGCGGCGTTGGCCAGCATCCGGCAGGTCCGGGCGTGCCCGTACTGGACGTAGTACACCGGGTTGTCGTTGGACGTCTTGGTGATCTCCTCGACGTCGAGGACCAGGGGCGAGTCGGCCGGGTACCGCGCCAGCGAGTAGCGCAGCGCGTCGACGCCGATCGCATCAGCGAGCTCGTCGAGCGCGACGATGTTGCCGGCTCGCTTCGAGAGCCGGAGCTCCTCGCCGCCCTGCAGGATCTTGACCAGCTGGCCGATCATCACGTTCAGCGTCTTGCTCGGGTCGTCACCGACGCACGCCGCCATCGCCCGCAGCCGACCCACGTACCCGTGGTGGTCGGCGCCGAGCAGGTAGATGCAGTGGTCGAAACCGCGGGACCGCTTGTTCAGGTAGTACGCGGTGTCCGACGCGAAGTACGTCAGCTCGCCGTCGGACTTGATCAGCACCCGGTCCTTGTCGTCGCCGAAGTCGGTGGTCCGCATCCACAGCGCGCCGCCGTCCTCGAAGACGTGCCCGAGGTCCTTGAGGCGCTGCAGGGTCTCCGGGACCGAGCCGGCGGCCTCCTCGTGCAGGGAGAGCTCGGAGAACCAGACGTCGAAGTGGGTGTTGAAGGACCTCAGCACGTCCTGCTGGGACTTCAGCTGGACGGCGTACCCGGCTGCTCGGACGGCCGCCCGCCGCTCGTCGGCGGGCAGGTCGAAGATCCCCGGGTGGGCCGCCTCGACCTCCTTGGCGATGTCGGCGATGTAGGCGCCCTGATAGCCGTCCTCGGGCGTCGGCTCACCGAGCGCAGCCGCGATGATCGAGTCGGCGAAGTGGTTCATCTGCACGCCGCGGTCGTTGATGTAGAACTCCCGGGTCACCTCGGCGCCCGCGGCGGCCAGCACCCGCGCGATCGCGTCGCCGAGCACCGCCCACCGGGTGTGGCCCAGGTGCAGCGGTCCGGTCGGGTTGGCCGAGATGAACTCGATGTTGATCTTCTGGCCCGCCAGCACGTCCAGGTGCCCGTACGACGACCCTGCCGCCACCACGTCGGCGGCGACCTGGCCCTGGGCCCCTGCCTCGACGGAGATGTTGAGGAACCCCGGACCGGCGACGTCGACGGCGCTGATGCCGTCGGACTCGCGCAGCCGGGCCGCGAGCAGCTCGCCGAGCGCGCGCGGGTTGGTCCCGGCCTTCTTCGCCAGCTGCAGCGCGACGTTGGTCGCGTAGTCCCCGTGGCTCTTCTCGCGCGGGCGCTCGATGGTGACCTCCGCCGGTACTCCGTCGGGCAGGGCGAGGTCGCCGGCGTCGACGAGCCCGGTGAGGACGTCGACGACGAGGGCGGAGAGCTGGGCGGGATTCACCGCCCCAGCGTATCGGCGGCGTCCGGTTTCCTTCACCCGAGTATCGACCGGTAGAGTTCGATCTCGTTCCCCGGCTCGTTCCGGGGAGCCGGCCTTCGTAGCTCAGGGGATAGAGCACCGGTTTCCGGTACCGGGTGTCGCAGGTTCGATTCCTGCCGAAGGCGCGCGACGAGGGCCTGGTCATCGACCAGGCCCTTCGCCGTTCCCCCGGGGTTCACCGGCGCGCACTTCGCCGCCCCCGGCGAGCACGAGGCTGCGTCGCATGCGGGCCTCGCTGCACGTCTGGCAGGCTCTCCCCCGTGCTCTCCCGCATCCGGCCCCTCCCGGCCCGCCTGCTCGCGTGGCGACGGCTGGTGCGTCGGCTCCGGCGCGAGTACCGCGCTGCGCACGGGATGCGGCTGCGGATCTTCCGGCCGCGGCGCTACACCGAGAAGATCCAGTGGCGCAAGGCGTTCGACCACGACCCGCGCTACCCCGCCCTGCTCGACAAGGTCGCCGTACGCCAGCACGTCAGCGCCCGCGTCGGCGACGATCTGCTCGTGCCGGTGCAGTGGGTCGGTCGACGCCCGGGGCGGATCCCGTTCGAGGACCTGGTGGCGCCGTACGTGCTGAAGAGCACGCACGCCTCGGGTCAGGTCGTGATCGTCGACGGGACCGGCGAGCCCGACGAGAGCGCCCTGCGGCGTACGGCGCGACGCTGGTTGAAGGTCGACCACGGGCGCAAGGGAGGCGAGTGGGGCTACTCCCGGGTGCGCCCGCGCCTGGTCGTAGAGAGCCGTGTCGGGGGCGACGAGCCTCCGCTGGAGCGCCGGGTGTTCGTGTTCGGCGGCAAGGCGCACGTGGTGAACACGGTCACGGTCGAGAACGGGCAGATCCGCAACGCCGCTTTCCACGACCTCGACTGGAACCGGATCAGCTGGTGGTTCAGCCGGGAACCGCTGCCGGGCGACTGGCCGCGGCCGGCGCTGCTCGACCGGATGGTTGCGGCAGCAGAAGCGGTCGCCGCCGACCTCGAGCACGCCCGGGTCGACTTCTTCGACCACGGCGACCAGATCTGGATCGGCGAGATCACGCTGTACTCGTGGTCGGGGATGTCGAAGTTCCACCCACCGGGCGCCGACGAGGAGCTCGGTGCCGCCTGGACCATCGACCGCCCGTTGCGCCGCGCGCTGAGCAGCATCGTGCGCCGCGACCCGGTCGGGGCGCCCGATCGGACCTGAGGCTCACGCCAACCGCGACACCATCGGCAGCCGCGACCGGGCAGAGAGTCCCACGACGGCCGCGGTCAGCAGCGGGAGCGCGACGACGACGCCGAGGACCAGCAGCCAGGGCACGTCCAGGTAGTGGTCGCGGATCGCCTGCGCGGTGCCCCCGCACGACTGCGACGTGCACGACGTGCCGTCCGCAGCGATCGCATAGGTCGCGGCGATCCCCGGGACGAACCCGACCACGGCCCCGAGCAGCGCACCGACCAGACCGATGGACAGCGAGTAGCTGGCCGCGACGAACCGCCGCGTGCGCGGTGCCGCTCCGACGGCACTGAGGGTGGCCAGGTCCGGCCGCGCATCCGAGAGCGCGAGGAACGTCGCGGTCAGGGTGCCGCCGAGCATGAGCAGCGCACCGAGGCCGGCGAGCACCAGCTGGATGACCCAGACGTCGGAGGGCTGCTGGTAGCCGCGCTCGACGTACAGGGACCCTCCGGGCTCGAGGGCCTTGAGGGCCTCACCGATGTCCTTGGCCTGCGCCCTGGTGATCTGGGGGCCGGTGGTGACCAGCGCGACCGTGGCCGGCTTGATACCGAGCTTCTCGGCGACCTCCGCGGAGATGATCGCCGTGGCCGGAGCCCGACCTCGCAGATCCATCGCCCGGGCCGACACGGTCACGGGTGGGGCGAGGTCCTGGGGGGCGTCAGCGGTACCGTCCTCGACGCCGTCGTAGGACACCACCTTGAGCGTGACCTGGGAGAGTCTCGGCTGCGCGTCGGGGAAGACGACCGCCCCGCCGGCGTCCAGGATCCGGGTCGCGACCGCGTCGTCGAACCCGTCGAGCTCCGTGAGCACCGACGGCAACGTGCCGTCGTAGACGAGCACCTGCGTCGGGAACGGGCTGCTGTAGCTGCCGTACAGGTAGTCGTCGGGTCCCGACCCGGTGATGTCCAGCTCCTGACCGCTGCCGTCGGCACTGGTGACAGGAACGCCGAGAAGCGGATCGGTGCTGACCCCCGGTGCTTCGCGCTCGACCACGGCCGCGTACTCGTCCCAGGGTGCCTTTCCGGGATAGCCGTCCGAGGAGATCGCCGCCGCGTGCCCCGGCAGCTGCGGCACGTAGAGCGCGTCCTGACGCTTGTCGTCGCTGGTGACGCCGATGCCGAGGGCGACGACACCCATCACGGTGGCGGCGACGGCCGCGACCGCCGGCGTCGTGCGTGTGCGGTGACGAGCGGCATCCCGGACGGCGAAGCGCAGCGGAAGCGGGAGCCGCTGGCCGAGACGGGCCAACCCGATCACGACCACCGGGACGACGAACACCATGCCGAGCACGCAGAAGATCGCCGAGAGGCCGATCGCGATCGCGGCTCCCGAGGACCCCTGCTCGGTGGACAGCGCCGCGAGGACGATCCCGAGCACGAGCAGCGCCACACCGACGTACGGCGACCGGGTCGACGGCTTCTGATCGCCGCGACGGCCGTTGAGAACCGCCACGACGTCCTGGCGGGAGGCGATCCAGGCCGGGACCACCGCGGCGAGCAGTGCGCTGACCAGCCCGAAGGCGGCGATGCCGAGCAGGTGCAGCGACGGCACCTGGAACGGACCGAAACGCGTGCTGTTGTGCTGCTGGAACAAGGGCTCGAAGCCCGCGGCCGCAGCGATACCGAGCACGGTTCCGACCACGGCGCCGGCAGCTCCGATGACGAGACCCGTCGCCAGGACGACCTTGCGCGCCTGACCGGGCGTGCCTCCGCACGCAGCCAGCAGGGCCAGCGGTCGGGCCTGCCGTCGCGCCCCGACGGCGAAGGCAGGACCAGCCAGCAGGACGACCTCGATCAGCGCCATCACCACGACGAGCACGGCGAGCGTGACGGTCTCCTCGTTCAGACCTTCGTCCGGGTTGTACATCTGGTCCGCGGCGAGCGCCGACGCGCTCGGGTTCTCGATGACAGAACGGCTCACGACCAACGTACCGAGGGCATTGAGCTTCTTGACGTCCTCCCAGCTGACCGGCCCCCCGCCGACCAGCCAGCTGGCGTCGTCCGCCTCCAACGCCGGGATGCTCCCGGGCAGGCCGACCACCTGGGGGTTGTCGCGGTAGGAGGTGGACTCGGCGATGCCCACGACCTTGCGCGTCACGAACTCCGGGTCGACGTCGCCGCCATCGAACTCGCCCTTGCCGATCTCGACGTCCTCGCCGAGCCCCGGACCCCGGTCTGCGAGCGCTCGATTGACGACGACCTCGTCCCGGGCCTTCGGCCAGCGACCGTCGGTGAGGCGGAAGAGACCGCGTGCCAGCGGGTCTGACACGTCGATCGTCGTGGCCGACGCGGAGGTGACGCCCTTGTCGGTCTTCACCGACGGATAGCCGTCGACCAGCTCTATCCCGCTCCTCTCGCCGCCGAGCGTGGCCAGCACCGACGCGAGGGTAGGTTCCTTCGTCCCCGGCTTCGCCTGCGAGCTGTCGCCGCCGCCGTAGCCGCCGGCTTCGGGGTCGAGCCCCTGCTCCCAGGGGGTCCCGCCGCCCCCCGGGTTGGAAACCAGGGCGGCGGCCTCGGTGCCCAAGCGCCGGTCCAGCGACTCCACCGAGGTCACGTCCTGGGTCTGGATCAGGATGTCCGCCGCGGTCACGCCCATCACCGGGAGCGCGATCATCACGAGCATCAGGATCGAACGACCCTTGGCCCGCAGCGCTTCCCGTCGGGCGATCCGCAGCGGGATCCGCCAGCCGGTCACCGGGCTCATCGGCTCGGGTCCGTCTCGGTCACGTCGACCACTGCGCCGTCGCGGAGGAACACCACCCGGTCGGCCCAGGCAGCGTGCCGGGGCTCGTGGGTCACCAGGATCCCGGCGGCGCCCTCGTCGCAGCGCAGCCGCAGCAGCTTGAGGATGTCCTCCCCCGTGCCGGTGTCCAGCGCCCCGGTCGGCTCGTCGGCGAGAATCAGTGTCCGATCGCCCACGACGGCACGCGCGATCGCGACGCGCTGCTGCTGACCACCGGACATCTCGTCGGGGAAACGGTCCGCGACCTCGACGATGCCGACCTGCTCCAACGACTTCAGCGCTGCGGCCCGGGCCTGACCGGCGCCCATCCCGTCCAGCTCCAGCGGGAGCGAGACGTTCTCAGCGGCGGTCAGCGCCGGGATCAGGTTGAAGTCCTGGAAGACGTAGCCGATCGCCGTACGGCGCAGCCGGGCGCGGCCGGTGTGGTCCAGGCTCGACAAAGCAACGCCGGAGACCGAGACGGTGCCGCTGGTCGGGGTGTCCAGTCCGCCGGCCGCCGTGAGCAGGGTCGACTTCCCGGAACCCGACGGGCCCATGACGGCGACGAGCTCGCCGGCGGAGACCTGGAGCGAGACGTTGTCGAGGGCGACCACGCGGGCGGCCCCCTCGCCGTGGACCCGGGTGACTTTCTCGAGCGTGAGCACTGCGTTCATCGGGCGGACTCCTCGGTGGGCGGGGTGGTGGTGTTGGTTCGGGGTGCAGCGGCTGCCTGGCGCAGCCGGTCCTCGCAGTGGTCGAGCCAGCGGATCTCGGACTCGCTGGCGAAGACCAGGCCGTCGAGCACGAGGCCCGCAGCGAGATCGGTGGTGGCCCGCTTCTCCCGGACGTAGCCCTGGAGCGCGGCCATGGTCGCGGTGCGCTGGCGCTGGATCACGGAGCCGACGTCGACCCCGGGCACGGTGACGGCGAGGACGAGCTTGATCGCCAGCTCGTCGCGGACCGAGGCGTTGCGCTCGACCGGAGCCATAAACCAGTCCGCGACCGCCGCGGTACCTGCATCGGTGATGCGGTAGAGCACCCGGGTGTCCTCGACGCCGGCCTGCTCGACGAGCTCGTCACGCTCCAGGCGGGTGAGCGTCGTGTAGACCTGCCCGACGTTCAACGGCCACGTCGACGCCGTGCTCTCCTCGAACGCCGCCCGCAGCTGGTAGCCGTACTGGGGCCCCTGCGCCAACAGCGCCAGCAGGCCCATCTTGACCGACATTCGTGCGCCTCCTGACCAATGGATACTGGGTATGTATATACCGAGTATGCAGACACGTCAAGCCTTCCCCGACCGGGCGCAGATGTCCCACCTGGGCACACCGACCGGGCGCAGATGTCCCACCTGGGCACACCGACCGGGCGCAGATGTCCCACCTGGGCACACCGACCGGGCGCAGATGTCCCACCTGGGCACACCGACCGGGCGCAGATGTACACGGGGTCAGCCTCAGCGGGACATCCGAGCCCGCTCGGCGCACGCGGGCGGGACATCCCAGCCCGCTCGGCGCACGGCGGCGGGACATCCCAGCCCGCTCGGCGACTACTGGAGCTTGCCGGTGGCGCTGCTCGGCAGGTACAGGTCGTCGCCGGCGAACGAGGCGACGTACGAGTTCCTGAGCGCGTGCCCCAACCCGATGGTGGCCTTGCAGGTCGCGACGGCCGTCACCGTGAACGGGCCGTCCGTGCCGACGACCACGGACTTGGCCGAGCACATCTTCTTGCCTCCGACCGAGAAGGTCACCGTCGCACCGGGGTACCCGGAGACGACCTGGCCGGGACCGAAGAACGTGTCCGCGTCGACCTCGGCACGGAACGTCGTGGGGGTGAGGCCGAGCAGCCCCTTTGACGCCTTCGTCGTGGAGACGTAGGACTTCAGCTTGCCGACCTCGAAGGTCTGGGTGACCCGGGGCGCCGGGGCGACCGTGTCGGTGCCGGCCTGGTCCGCGTGGATGATGCAGGTGCCCGGGTGCGGGAACGAGATCGCCACGAACGGGTCAGCCTCGGCGGCCTCGCCGGCACATCCGGTCGACGCCGGGTCTACCGAGATCGTCGCCTTCAGACCCGAGCTCGCGGTCGCTTCCGCGAAGTACGGGAACCGCCCCCAGGTCGCGCCCTCCGGCGGATCCGTGGTGAAGGCGACCGTCTGCGGGTGCTTCGCCACGCGGTAGTGCACGGTCTTGGTCGCCACCACCCCGGCCGTGTCCTCGGCGGTCACGGTGATCGCGTGCTCGCCCTCGGAGTAGTCGATCTCCTCGTGGTCCGCGCTGCAGGACGCGATCGGGGCCGCCCCGGGTGCGCAGCTGAAGTCGAGCGGGCCGTGCCCGTCGACGTACAGAACGGAACCGTCCTGAGGGTTGTTGATCGTGATCGTCGGCGGCCCCGAGCCGGGGTCGGCCGAGGCCGCGGGTACGACGGCCGCCAGCGCGGCGACCGTGAGCGTGATGAGAAGAGCCCGAGCTCTGTTCATGACTGAATCTCCTGGGAGGGAGGCTGACAGGTCGGATTCAGGTTAGACCGCCGGGCAGACTTGTGCCCATGCCCACCCGTGTCGCCTCCGCGAACGTTCTCTTCAAGCTCGCGGCGTCCGCTGCCGAGGAGACGCTCACCACGGTGCTGGCCACCGAGCCGGACCTCGTCGGCCTGCAGGAGTGGTACGTCTCGCGCGCCGGGCTGCTGCGTCGTACGGGGGACGTGACGTTGGTGCCGTCCTTCGGCGTGCTGCGGCTCCCCGCTCGGACCCCGCGCTACCACTGGGTCGCCACCCTTGGCGCCGGCTGCGTCGTCGGGGCGCGTTCCGACCGCTTCGACCTGCTTGAGGGACGCTCGCTTCTCCTCAGCGGCTTGGGCCGGTCCGAACGCGTCGACCACCCCTTCAACGCCGAACCGCCCCGGATCGCCGCCGTCGGGATCTTCCGCGACCGCGCGACCGAGCGGACGACGGCGATGATCAGCTACCACCTGGTGGCCGGCGCCCAGCGCGGAAAGAGCTACGACGCCGGCAAACCGACGCTGGTCGCCCGTCACCTGCAGGAGGTGTCGCGGCTCGGGGCCCTCGTCGCCGAGCTGCAGCACGCCGGCCACGACGTCTACGCCACCGGCGACAGCAACTTCGACGGTTTCCGTCTGGCCGGGCTCACCTCGTCCTGGGACGGCCGCGAGGACCAGCCCGGGACCATCGGCCGCGGCAAGCGCAAGATCGATGACGTGCTCGGGCCGGGTCCGGCGACCGAGGTCGTCCTGCTCCGGACCCCGTCGGACCACCGCGCCCTGATGACGGTCCGCGAAACCTGAGTCCTGATGTCGAACCGGGCCCGACCTGTTCGACGTACGGGCATGACGACGACGCAGAAGGTCCACGGCCCGGCTTCCTACTTCCCCTCGATCGAGCGCACCTACGGCGAACCGATCGACCACTGGCTGACCCTGGTCAGGAACAGCCCGCTGACCAGGCACGGGGAGCTGGTCGGCTGGCTGAAGAACGACCACGGCCTCGGACACGGTCACGCGACCGCCGTGGTCGCGCACGCGCTCAAGCACGCCTGAACCCCGTACCCCGGGGAACGGTGACTCGTTGGACGGTCATGCGACGCGCCCTGGCCCCTCGAGTCCTCACCGCGCTCACCGCGCTGGCCACCCTCACCGCCCTCACCGTCACCGGTCCGGCCCGGGCCGACGGCCCGGCACCGAACAGCCCGGAGTACCTGGCACGCGACCTGAAGAACATCCTGGACGCGTACGGACGCCAGACCGGGCCGCACGGCCAGCTGAGCAACCCGAACTACCTGCCTGCGCTGATCAAGGAGACCACCCTCCTCACCGCGACCCAGCTGCTGACCCAGGCCGCCAACCCGCTGCGCCCGGTGCTCTCCGCCGGCCAGCTGGTGCCGGGCTGGAACGTCGGCAACCCGCTGCGCGGCGGCTGGAACGGCACCCGCGGCACCTCCAAGCCGGTCTCGTTCCTCAACCGGTACGGCGCGTTGCTGCGCGGCACCGTCTACGCCCCGAAGGCCGGCGCCAAGGACCCGTACACCGGGGCGCCGCTGACCGGCCCGTTCCCGGGTGTCGTGATCACCCCGGGTTCGATCCAGGGTTCCGAGGGCATGTACGTCTGGCTGGCCCAGGACCTCGCCGAGCGCGGGTACGTCGTGCTGACCTACGACGTCCAGGGCCAGGGCACCAGCGAGACGCTGCCGCACACCACCGGCGCCGCCTACCCGTTCTGCAACCCGTTCGCAGCACCCGTCGACGGCAACCTGTCCGGCTGCCCGGGTGTCCCGTTCCAGCAGATCGCGAACTTCACCACCGGCACGACCGACGCGCTGGACTTCTTCACCTCCCCTGCCAACCCGTACGCCGCGAAGCTCGACCTCAGCGACGACCCGAACCCGGCCACCCCTGGCCGGACGAAGCGGATCGCGATCATCGGGCACTCGCTCGGCGCCGCCGCGGTCTCCCAGGTCCAGGCGACCGACTCCCGGGTCGCGGCGGTGGTGGCGCTGGACAAGCTCGCCGGATCGGCCGAGAGCCCCTTCGGCGGCGCGGGTGGCGCGAACACCCCGGTCGTCCCGGCGCTCGCGGTCCAGTCGGAGTACGGGTTCACCGTCGCGCCGTCCTTCGCCGCCGGCGGGGGCGTGATCCCCGCGCTGGGCCTGCCGAACCCGATGCGCGAGCGGGCCACCGGCTTCGACTCCTGGGCAGCTGCCGGAGTCGACTCGATGCTGGTCGTCCCGCGGGCCTCGACCCACCTCGAGTACACCGACATCCCCTACGTGCTCCCGGCGAGCCGGTACGGCCAGGACCTGACGAGCACCTACACCCAGCTGTGGCTGGACCGGTACCTCAAGCACGTCGACAACACCGCGGCCCTGCTCGGCACGTCGTTCAGCTACCTCGAACCCCGCGGCAAGGGGGTCTGGGCACCAGTCACCCTCGACCGGGGCTCCGCACTGAGCTTCTACTACTGCTCGGCGTACGACCTGAAGTCCGGGAGCGGCGAGGTCCGCGACCCGGACATCGCGGGTGTCGGCGGCTGCACTCCCTGACCTGCCTCCCGGCCCGCTCGATATTCCGAGACCAAACTCTCATTTCCTGGCATGCGTAGGCGCACGAGTCGGACTAGCCTTGTGTGCGCCAGACCCACCACCAGCCCACCCCCAAGCACCGCATCGGAAGAGGCGAATCAAGGCCGTGCCAGAGTCCACTGAAGGCAACCCCCTCGCAGCGTTCGGAGCCAATGAATGGCTCGTCGACGAGATGTACGAGCAGTACCAGAAGGACCCGAACCTGGTGGACCCGGCGTGGTGGGACTTCTTCGCCAGCTACAAGGGCGGTACGCCGGCCGCCAACGGCGCCCCCGCGGCAGCTCCCGCCCCCGCCGCTGCTGCCCCGGCCCCCGCTGCCGCCCCAGCGAAGGCTGCCACCCCCGCTGCCGCCCCGGCCCCCGCCGCCCCGGCGAAGGCTGCCGCCTCCCCTGCTCCCGCTGCCGCACCCACGACGCCGCCGGTCCCCAAGGAGGCCGCCAAGCCGGCCGCCACCGCGGCCACCGACGAGCCGACCCACACCGTCCTTCGCGGCATCGGCGCCGCCACCGCGAAGAACATGGACATCTCGCTCGCTGTCCCCACGGCGACCAGCGTCCGCAACATCCCGGTCAAGCTCCTCTGGGACAACCGGATCGTCATCAACAACCACCTCAAGCGCGCCCGCGGCGGCAAGGTGTCCTTCACCCACCTGATCGGCTACGCGATCATCCGGGCGATCAAGACGCTGCCCGCGATGAACAACACCTTCGCGGAGATCGACGGCAAGCCGACCATGGTGACCCCGGCCCACATCAACCTCGGCCTGGCCATCGACCAGCAGAAGTCCGACGGCACCCGCCAGCTCGTCGCCCCCTCGATCAAGGGCTGCGAGACGATGGACTTCGCCCAGTTCTGGACGGCGTACGAGGACATCGTGCGCAAGGCCAAGGACAACAAGCTGACGATGGAGGACTACTCCGGGACGACGGTCAGCCTCACCAACGTCGGTGGTCTGGGCACCAACAACTCGGTCCCCCGCCTCATGCAGGGCCAGGCCGCGATCATCGGTGTCGGGTCGATGGACTACCCGCCGGAGGCGCAGGGCGCGTCCGAGGAGACCATCACCCGCAACGCGATCAGCCGCATCATGACGATGACCTCGACGTACGACCACCGGGTCATCCAGGGCGCGCAGTCGGGCGAGTTCCTCCGCCAGGTGCACCAGCTGCTGCTCGGCGAGGACGGCTTCTACGACGAGATCTTCCGGTCGCTGCGGATCCCCTACGAGCCGATCCGCTGGGCCCAGGACGTCTCCACCAACCACGACGAGGACGTCAGCAAGCAGGCCCGCGTCCTCGAGCTGATCCACGCCTACCGGGTCCGCGGTCACCTGATGGCCGACACCGACCCGCTGGAGTACAAGCAGCGCAGCCACCCCGACCTCGAGGTCGAGAGCCACGGCCTGACGCTGTGGGACCTGGACCGGGAGTTCGCCACCGGCGAGTTCGGCGGGGCGCGGTCCTTCATGAAGCTGCGCACCGTCCTGGGCATCCTGCGCGACTCCTACTGCCGCACGGTCGGCATCGAGTACATGCACATCATGGACCCCGACCAGCGTCGCTGGATCCAGGAGCGCGTCGAGCAGCCGCACCAGAAGCCGCCCCGCGAGGAGCAGCTGCGGATCCTGCTGAAGCTCAACCAGGCCGAGGCCTTCGAGACCTTCCTGCAGACCAAGTTCGTCGGCCAGAAGCGGTTCAGCCTGGAGGGCGGGGAGACCACCGTCCCGGTGATCGACGAGATCTGCGAGGCCGCCGCGGAGGCGAACCTCGAGGAGGTCACGATCGGCATGGCGCACCGCGGCCGGCTGAACATGCTGGCCAACATCGTCGGCAAGTCCTACAACCAGATCTTCCGCGAGTTCGAGGGCAACATCGACCCGCGCACGGTCCAGGGCTCCGGTGACGTGAAGTACCACCTCGGCGCCGAGGGCGAGTTCACCGCCGGCTCAGGGGCCAAGATCGCCGTCTCGATCGCGGCGAACCCCTCGCACCTCGAGACCGTCGATCCGATCCTCGAGGGCATCGCCCGCGCCAAGCAGGACGTGCTGAACCGAGGCATCGAGTTCCCGGTGCTGCCGCTGCTCATCCACGGCGACGCCGCGTTCGCCGGGCAGGGAGTCGTCGCCGAGACGCTCAACCTGTCGCAGCTGCGCGGCTACCGCACCGGCGGCACGATCCACGTCGTCGTCAACAACCAGGTCGGCTTCACCACCTCCCCCGCCGCGTCGCGCAGCTCGCTGTACTGCACCGACGTCGCCCGGATGGTGCAGGCGCCGATCTTCCACGTGAACGGCGACGACCCGGAGGCCTGCATCCGGGTCGCCCGGCTCGCCTTCGAGTACCGCCAGGCGTTCAACAAGGACGTCGTCATCGACCTGGTCTGCTACCGCCGCCGCGGCCACAACGAGGGTGACGACCCGTCGTACACGCAGCCGCTGATGTACGACCTGATCGAGCAGAAGCGCTCGGTTCGCAAGCTCTACACCGAGTCCCTGATCGGCCGTGGCGACATCACCGTCGAGGAGGCCGAGCAAGTGCTGCAGAACTACCAGCAGCAGCTCGAGCGCGTCTTCACCGAGGTCCGCGACGCCGACACGAAGCCCGACTCCTGGACCACGGTCCCGGACTACCCCGACAAGCTCGCGACCGGTGAGGCGACGACCGCCATCTCCGTGGAGACGATGAAGCGGATCTCTGACGCCTACGTCAGCCCGCCCGAGGGCTTCACCGTGCACCCGAAGGTGCTCCCTCAGCTCCAGCGCCGCGCTGCCGCGATCAACGAGGGCCCCATCGACTGGGGCACCGGCGAGATCCTGGCGTTCGGCTCGCTGCTCATGGAGGGTCGCCCGGTCCGCCTGGCCGGTCAGGACTCCCGCCGCGGCACCTTCGTGCAGCGGTTCGCCACGATCATCGACCGCAAGAACGCGGCCGAGTGGACCCCGCTGTCGAACCTGTCCGAGGACCAGGCGTCGTTCTTCGTCTACGACTCACTGCTCTCGGAGTACGCCGCGCTCGGCTTCGAGTACGGCTACTCGGTCGCCCGTCCGGACGCCCTGGTGCTCTGGGAGGCCCAGTTCGGTGACTTCGTCAACGGCGCGCAGATCGTCACCGACGAGTACATCACCGCAGGCCAGACCAAGTGGGGCCAGCAGTCCGGCGTCGTGATGCTGCTGCCGCACGGTTACGAGGGCCAGGGCCCCGACCACTCCTCGGCCCGCATCGAGCGGTTCCTGCAGATGGCTGCCGACGACGCGTTCGTGGTCGCCCAGCCGTCCACCCCGGCGAGCCACTTCCACCTGCTGCGTCGGCACGCCCTCGGCGAGGCCCACAAGCCGCTGATCATCTTCACCCCGAAGTCCATGCTGAAGCGCAAGGAGGCCGCCTCGCAGCCCGAGGCGTTCACCAACGGATCGTTCGCCCCGGTCATCGGCGAGAACACCGCCGACCCGGACAAGGTCACCACCGTGCTGCTGTGCAGCGGCCGGATCACCTGGGACCTGATGGTCGAGCGTGGGAAGCGCCAGGGCGACGACCCGACCACAGCCGTGGTCCGGATCGAGCAGCTCTACCCCGAGCCGGTCGAAGAGCTCAAGGCCGAGCTCAGCAGGTTCCCGAACCTGCGCTCGGTGCGCTGGGTGCAGGACGAGCCCGCCAACATGGGCCCGGCCCCGCACTTCCGGCTCAACCTGTTCGGCCAGCTCGACCAGGACGTCCAGGTCATCTCGCGGACCCAGTCGTCCTCGCCGTCGGTGGGTCAGCACTCCCGCCACGTCGAGGAGAACAAGGTCCTCATGGACCAGGCATTCTCCTGACGGACCGCCGAGATGTACTTCACCGACCGCGGCATCGAGGAGCTCGAGAAGCGCCGGGGTGACGAGGACGTCACCCTGGCCTGGCTCGCCGACCAGCTGCGCACCTTCGTCGACATCTACCCGGACCACGAGATCCCGATCGAGCGGTTCGCGACCTGGCTGGCCCGCGCCGACGACCCGGACGACGAGTAGGAACCGGTGCGGGGCTCCCGGCGTCCTAGGGACATGCCCGCACGCCTGATCGCCGTCCTGCCGCTGCTGCTCGTCACAAGCCTGGTGGCCGGGTGCGGTGACGACAACGACCGGAGCACCAGCGCACTCGGCCCGGAACCTGAGGTCGCCTCGGACTGGAAGCGGCTGCCCGACCTGCCGCTGTCCTCGCGCTACGCCCCGGTGGTCGCCTGGACCGGCACCGAGGTCCTGGCGGTCGGAGGCGAGACGGGCGACACGTGCCCGCCGAACGCAGACTGCCAGGTCGGCAACGAGTCGGCCACCGACGGGGCCGCCCTCGACCCGGCGACCGGTCGCTGGCGGAAGATCGCCGATGCTCCGGTGCAGGTGCCGTCGTACTCGTCCTCAGCGTTCGTCGCCGGCACGCTGTTCATCAAGGCGAACAGCGACCTGCTCTCCTACGAGGTCGCGATGGACCGCTGGACGACCCTCCGAAAGATCTCCAGCTGGTACGACCTGGAGGGCGACGGTGACCGGCTGGTGCTGGCCTCGGGCAGCGACGAGACCGAGACGCTGCCCGACCTGGCGTACGACGTGCCGCGTGAGCGCTGGTCCGAGCTCCCGGCGGACCCGCTCGGGCCGTCCTTCGGCCGGGGCGTCATCTCCACGCCGCAGGGCCTGCTGCTCACCGCCGCGGAGCTGGTCGAGAACCCGGGCTCCGGCGACCAGCCGGCGTACCTGCGGGCGGCGCTCCTGGACCGCCGGACGAACCGCTGGACCCGGGTGCCGGAGAGCCGACAGCTCGGCGGCGGGATCTGGTCCGTGATCGGCGACCGGGTGGTGAACGTGGCCCTGGACGCGACCAACGGCGGCGGCGGAGGCAAGGGCGACTACGGCCGGATGGTCCCGTTCGGCGGCGTCCTGGACGTTGCGACCCGAACCTGGTCGGACCTGCCGGACCCCCCGAAGTACCTCTCAGGCGGCTGGACCGTGGAGGCACCCGGCGCGCGGCTGGTCGCGGCCGAGGGTTGGATCTACAACGATGCCGACAGGACCTGGACCAGGATTCCGCGCCCGAAGGGGTCCGCCGAGAGGCCCGGACCTGCCGTGTGGGCAGGCGACCGGTTGGTCGTCGTCACGGGCACCAACGAGTCACGGACCAACGACGGGTCCCGCGACGGGACCGTCTGGTCCTGGACCCTGCCTGCTACGTGACGCGTCTGACAGGACTCACTGTCAGAACCTGTCCTAGACTGCCGACCATGACCGTGCAGTGGATCTCCGCCCCCAACACGACCGACGACGTCAGCTACCCGGCTGCTCCCTGGAACATGACCGGGCAGCTGTGGCTCTCGCTGTTCAAGGTGCGCGCCGGGGACCACCCGGACCGCGAGCCCGGCGTGTACGGCGTCGCCCTGGTCAAGTACGAGGACCCGAGCCCGCTCACGTACGGCGAGCTGCTGGTGGCCCGTCCGGTCAACAAGGCCGTGAACATCACCGACATCTGGGTCGACTCGGTCCCCTCGATGCACGGCGGCCGCGACCTGTGGGCGATCCCGAAGGACCTCTGCGACTTCAGCGTCACGAGCACCACCAACGGCCCGATCACCCGGACCCTGTGGACCACCGAGCTCGACGGCGTCCCGATCGCGACCGCGTCGTTCACCGACATCTCCCGCGCCGTGCCGCGGCTGCCGTTCAAGGGCAGCACTTGGCAGCAGAGGGAGTCGGGCGAGGAGGTCACCGCCGCTCTCGTCGGATCGTCCAAGGCAGCCCCGTGCCGGGCGCGCTGGGACTTCAACCCCGACGGTGCCCTGGGCTGGCTGGCCGGCAAGCGGACGATCGCGTCGTTCCGTCAAGCCGACTTCACGATGTCCTTCGGCTAGACCGACAACGAGCTGCGCGGCTGGGCCAGGGCCTGGATGATCGGGCACGGCACGTCGGGCTCGATGCACTGCGCCTCGAGCAAGCCCGCCAGTGCGCCGCGAACACGCGCCAGGTCGGCGATCCGTTCGTCGATCTCAGCGAGCTTGGCCGTGCCGAGCGCGCTGATCTCCCCCGACAGCGGCCCGGCCGTCCCGGAGAACGACGTCATCGCACGGAGCTCGGCCAACGTGAAGCCGAGCTCCTGACCACGCTTGAGGAAGCGCAACCGGTCGACGTCGGCGTCGTCGTACTCCCGGTAGCCGCTGGTGGTTCGCTGCGGACTCGCCAGGATGCCCTTGCGCTCGTAGAAGCGGACGGTCGACGTCTTCACCCCGGCTGCGCCGGCGAGGTCGGAGATCAGCATGGTGCGAGCGTACGACGCCGCCGACTCCGCAGGGCGGCCGTCACGTACCCGCTGACGGCAACGCCCTGCAGCAGGCCCCACGCGACCTCGAGCGCGAGGAACCCGACGAGGACCGGCGAGGCGCCGTGCGCCAGCGCCCAGGCGAACCACGTCGAGAACAGCAGGCGACCCACGGTGTCGGCCGCGCCGAGCAGCGGCTCGGGGCGTAGTAGCCGAACGACCGACCAGACCACGACGATGCTGCCCAGGAGGTTGGCGAACAGCAGCGTGTAGGGATCGTCGAGCACGGGCAGGTCTCCGTGCAGCCCGAGCCCCCGGTGCACGTTCACGATGGAGGTCAGGGCAGCGGTGGCCGTCCACGGCAGCGCGAAGCCGGCCGTCACGATCAGGTCGTAGAGGGCGGAGGAGCGGACGATGCGTCGGATGGCTTCAGGTGTCATGCACCCAGGCTGAAGCCTGCACCTGGGTGCAAGGTCAAGCCGGCACCTCAGGCGATCAGGCGACGGTGTCGTCGCCCGTCCCGACGTCCCCTGCGCGGTCGTCCGGGCCGAGGTCCTCGGCAGCGCGCTTGGAGGCGTCACGGATCTCGAACAGGTCCGTTGCCAGACCACCGACCGTCTTGGCGAGGTCGGAGACCGCCCCGATCACGATCTGGGTGCCCTGGCCGACCGCGTGGGTCACGGCCTCGACGCCGTCCTGGACGGCGTCCTTGCGGATCTCGGCCTTGCTGAGCTTGTCCTTCATGCGCACCAGTGTGGTTGGCCGTCCGCCGCGGGGCAACGTGTCGGTGATCTCAGGACCGCTCGGCCGCGGCACTGTCTAGGGCACGGCGGACAGCGGGGACCTCGGCGTACAGGCGCTCGACCTGCTCGCGCACGAAGTGCAGCACGCTGAGCGGGGTGGTTGCCGTCACGGTGGCGGTGCGCAGGCTGCGGTCCAGGATCGCGACCTCGCCGATCACGTCACCGCCCGCCAGGGTCGCGACGACGTCGTCTCCCCGACGGACCTCGACGGTGCCGTCCAGGACGACGTAGGCCTTGTCGGCGGGCGTGCGGTCCCAGATCAGCGACCAGCCCGCCGGAACCGTCACCAGGGTGCCGGCCGCGACGACGGCACGGAGCTCGGCGTCGGTCGCGCCGGCGAAGGTGCCGAGCGCGCGCAGCCGACGGAAGGCACCGTCCACCTCGTCCCGCCCCGAGCGCGGGGCGGGCGAGGTGGACGTCATGGAGCGGTTGCCCATCAGGCGGCCGCAGTCTCGTCGGCGGTGGAGGCCGTCGCGTCCGGGGAGGTCTTCGGCTTGCCGTTCGGCAGCGAGAGCCGGACGATCTTCTTCGCCACGCTGAACAGCTGCTTGCCGAGGGTGCCGGTGTTGTACTCGATGCCGTACTTCTCGCACATCTGCTTCACCTCGACGGCCAGCTCCGGGTAGCGGCGGGCCGGGATGTCGGGGAACAAGTGGTGCTCGATCTGGTGCGAGAGGTTGCCCGACATCAGGTGCAGCAGCTTGCCACCGGTGATGTTGGCCGAGCCGAGCAGCTGGCGGTAGTACCAGTGGCCCCGCGACTCGTTCTCGCACTCCTCCTCGGTGAACGTCGCGACGCCCGCCGGGAAGTGTCCGCAGAAGATGATGTTGAACGCCCACACGTTGCGGACCAGGTTGGCCGCCGCGTTGCCGGCGAAGGTCAGCGGGAACAGCGGACCCGTCAGCGCCGGGAACAGCAGGTAGTCCTTGAGCGCCTGGCGCTTCACCTTCGCCATGATGCCGCGGTGCAGCTGGGCGTTCTCCTCCATCTTGCGGGTGCCCTTGACGATGTTCTCGACCTCGAGGTCGTGCATCGCGACGCCCCACTCGAAGAAGATCATCAGCAGGAACGCGTAGACCGGGTTGCCCAGGTAGTACGGGTGCCACTTCTGGTCCTCGTCCATCCGCAGGATGCCGTACCCGATGTCGCGGTCCTTGCCGAGGATGTTGGTGAAGGTGTGGTGGATGTAGTTGTGGCTGTACTTCCACTGCTCGCCGGGGCAGACGTTGTCCCAGTCGTAGATCCGCGAGTTCAGCTTGGGGTCGCCCATCCAGTCGTACTGGCCGTGCATGACGTTGTGGCCGATCTCCATGTTCTCCAGGATCTTGGAGACGCTCAGAGCGGCGACGGCCAGGCGGCCAGGCCGGCGGAAGGTAGAACAGGGCACGGCCGGCGATCTCGAACTGCTGCTGGCGCTTGACGACGTTGCGGATGTAGTCCGCGTCCTCCTTGCCGAGCTGGGACAGGACCCGCTGGCGCAGGGCGTCCATCTCGTTGCCGAACTCCTCGAGCTGCTCGGGAGTGAGGTTGGGGCTCTTCGGGTCGCTGGCGCGCACGGTCGACCGCTTCTTGGCCTGCTTGGCGATCTTGGTGGGGATGTCGGTGATGGTCATGGTGATCTCCCTTGGTGTCAGTGGATCAGAGGTCTACGGAGCAGCTGCCGACCGGGGCGGACACGCAGATCCGCACCTCCTCGTCGGGCAGCGAGGACTCCTCGCCGGTCAGGACGTTGCGGACGGTGCCGTCGGTCTTGGTCTTCACGCACGAGAAGCAGATGCCCATCCGACACCCGAACTCGGGCTTGAGCCCGAGGGCCTCGGCCTGCTCCAGCAGGGTGGCGCCGGTGTTCTCAGCGGTCTCGCCGGCACGTGTGAACGACACCTCGCCCTCGGCGTTGCCGGCGGCGATGGTCGGCGGCTTGAAGAACTCCACCCGCAGGCGGGGATTCTCCTCGCCGTAGGCGTCCCGGACCAGGTCAATCAGTCCGCCCGGGCCGCAGGCCCAGGTGTCGGTGTTGCGGAAGTCGGGGACGAGCCGCCGCAGCTCGAACTCGCTGAACGTCTGGTCGCCGTACCGCAGGTGCACGTCGATGTGGTTGTCCGCCTCGGCGATCTGCGCGAGCTCATCGGCGAAGATCTGATCGGCCTCGCTGCGCGCGAAGTGCAGAAAGGTGATCTTGCGGTTGGCGCGGCCGTCGTAGCCGTCGCGCAGCAGCGTGCGGATCTGCGCCATCACCGGGGTGATGCCGGACCCGCCGGAGATCATCACCAGGTGGTTGTTGGTGGGCGTGGCAGCGCTCTCGTGCAGCGTGAAGTCGCCGTCCGCCTGGCTCAGGTGCAGCATCTGGCCGACCTTGGCCTCGCTGACCAGGAACTTCGACACCTGGCCCTCGTCGTTGGCACGGATGGTGAGCGTGATCCGCTCGCCCGGCAGCGAGGCCGCCGAGGAGATCGAGAAGCAGCGGGTGAACCGGCGGGCGGTGCCCGGGATGTCGACACCCACCTGGACGTACTGGCCGGCGCGGTGCCCGCGCCACGTGCTGGTCGGCTGCAGGGTCAAGGTGGCGACCGGCGCAGAGCCGGTGGCTTCCGGGTTCTCCCGGCGGATGTCGACGACGCGGGCTCGAACCTCGGTGGCGGCCCACATCGGGTTGAACATCTCCAGGTACCGGTCCACACCGTGCGGTGCGGTCAACGCGGCGAGGGTCTTGGACCCGAGAAGCTTGGTGGTCAGTGTCATCAGGTGGCCTCCCTTCAGTGAACGTGCGTACACTGAAACTATGACCGCCCCAGCAATCCTGGGTCAAGTGACCGATGGCGTGACGCCCAACACGGTTTACATCCGTACACCGAAACGCGGCAAAGCAGGTCTCGGTACCCTGATTCCCGTGACCGACACCTCCCCCGTGAGCCGCAGCGACCAGAAGGAGCGCACCCGGCGCGCCATCCTGGACGCCGCGCTGCGCCTGACCGAGGACACCGGGCTGGCCGGACTCTCGCTCCGGCAGGTCGCGAAGGAGGTCGGGATCGTCCCCACCGCCTTCTACCGGCACTTCGCCTCGATCGACGAGCTCGGCCTCGCGCTGGTCGAGGAGTCCTTCGTGTCCCTGCGCGCGATGATCCGGGACGTGCGACAGGGAACCCCGTCACTGGGGCAGATCGTTGATAGGTCGGTCGACGTCCTGGTCACCCACGTCCGCGCCGAGCGGGCCCACTTCGGCTTCATCGCGCGCGAGAAGTCCGGCGGCTCAGCCGTCGCACGAACCGCCATCCGTCAGCAGTTCGGCCTCTTCGAGCGCGAGCTCGCCACCGACCTCGCACGGCTCCCGATGGACCACTGGTCGAGCGAGGACCTCCGGTCGCTGGCGAACCTGATCGTCGGTTCGATGATCAGCACCTCCGAGGAGATCCTGCTCGCCGGCGACCGCGACCTGCCTGCGCTGCGCGCTCGCGCACGCAGCCAGCTGCTGATGGTGATCGTCGGGGCGCTGAACTGGAAGTCCAGCGCCCCGCGCTGATTACACCGTCGCGGACTCGGCCTCGCCGAGCAGGTCGTCGTCCGAGGCTCCCGCGACCGGAGCACTGGGGTTCTCCTGCTCGGGCAGCCGCCCGGGCAGGACGAACGCGATCGCCACGACGACGATCGCGAACGCCGCGCCGACCATGAAGGCGCGCTCCATACCGCCCGTGAAAGCGCTCTCGAAGCTGTCGCCCGCTGCCGACAGGTCCTTGGCCCGCGCGGACAGCACCGCGACCGACACCGCCGCGCCGGCCGCGCCGGCGACCTGCTGGAGGGCTCCGAGCAGGGAGCTGCCGTGCGAGTAGTACTTCTGCGGGAGAGCACCCAGGCCGAGGGTGAACACCGGCGTGAAGACCATCGCCAGCCCGATCATCATCACGATGTGCATCGCGAGGATCACGGCGTACGGCGTCTCGAGGTCCACCTGGGTGAACAGCGCGACGGAGACGAAGATCGCGATGGATCCCGGGATGACGAGCGGCCGGCCGCCGACCTTGTCGAAGACCTTCCCGACCCGAGGACCGAGCAGACCCATCGCCAGACCACCCGGCATCAGCAGGAAGCCGGTCTGGAGCTCGCTGAGGTGACGGGCCTTCTGCAGGTACTGCGGCAGCAGGAACAGCACGCTCAGGAACACCATGAACGCGACGGCCATCAGCACGAGCGACATGGTGAAGGTGCGGTAGTTGAACGCGCGCAGGTCGAGCAGAGGCCGGTCGACGCGCTGCAAGATGAGCTGACGCAGGACGAACAGGGCCAGCACTGCGACGCCGATCGCGATCAGGATGCCCGGGGCGATCGGCGCCTTGTCGTCCCCGATCAGGCTGAGCCCGTAGACCAGGCCGCCGAACCCGAGGGCGGACGCGATCACGCTGATGACGTCGATCGACCCAGCCGTCGGCTCACCGACATTGGTGAGCTTGCGGAGACCGGCCAGACCGATCAGCGCAGCGACCGGCAGCACCAGCAGGAACATCCAGCGCCACGACAGAGCGTTCAGGATGAGACCGGACACGGCCGGGCCCATGGCCGGGGCCACCGACATCGCGAGAGTGACGTTGCCCATCACGCGACCCCGGTCGCTCTCGGGCACCACGTTCATCAGCGTCGTCATGAGGAGCGGCATCATCACCGCGGTTCCCGCAGCCTGGATGACCCGCGCCACGATCAGTACCCAGAACATCGACTGCGGCGTGACCGCAGCGAGCAGCGTTCCGGTGCAGAACACGGCCATCGCCAGGCCGAACGCCTGTCGGGTCGTGACACGCTGCAGGAACCAGCCGGTGATCGGGATGACCACGGCCATCGTGAGCATGAAGGCCGTCGTGAGCCAAGCGGCAGCCCGGTCGCTGACGCCGAAGTGTCGGGTGAGATCGGGAACGGCGTTGATCATGATCGTCTCGTTGAGGATCACGATGAACGTCGCGGCGACCAGCCAGCGGAGGACGGCCATGTCCTTCGGGCTCGTGCGCTCGCCGCCGGCGGCAGCCGAGGTGGGGGTGGGTTGCATGGGGGATCCTTCGGAAAGTCTGATGTGCCGGGCCTGGGCTACGTACCAGGTCCGTCCTGTCACACCTACGACGAACGAGATCCCGCGAATACGACACCGGCTTCGAGGGAAAACCTAAGTGAGTCCGCCGACATTCCCGAATGAATAAACAGTTCTTCAGCGCGGTCGCAGCGTGATCTCCGGCACCGTGGCGTCAGCGGGCAGGTCCAGGATGTGCAAGATCGAGTCCGTGACGGTCCCCGGCTGGATCCAGCGGGACGCGTCGTAGGTGCGGCCCTCCTGCTCGTGCACCTTCTCCTGCATCGGCGTCGCGGTGCGACTGGGGAAGATCGTCGTGACCCGGACCCCGTGCTCGGCCTCCTCGGCCCGCAGGGCGTCCGCGAAGGCCCGCAGCCCGAACTTCGAGGCGGCGTACGCCGACCAGGTCGCGTTCGCGACCAGCCCGGCCGAGGAGTTCACCAGCACCACCGTCCCCCGGGCCGCGCGAAGCGCGGGCAGCAACGGCGCCGTGAGCACGGCCGGAGCAGTCAGGTTCACCGCGATCTGACGCTCCCAGTCGGCCGGGGCGAGTTCCGCCACCGTGGCCAGCTCCACGGTCCCCGCAACGTGGTGCAGCGAGTCCAGGCGCGGCGTGCGTGCGGCGAGGTCGACCGCCCAGGCGTGCACAGCCGCGGCGTCGCTGAGGTCGACGACGTCGCGGGTCACGCGCACGACCTCGTCGCCGCGGGCCTCCAGGCGCGCGGCCAGGTCGGCCCCGATCCCGGAACCGGCCCCCGTGACGAGGTGGGTCCTCATCGGGTGAGGACGATCTTCCCGAAGACGTCACCCGCGGCGATCGCCGCAAACCCTTCGCGCGCCTGCTCCATCGGCAGCTCGCGGTCGATCAGCGGCTTGATCCCGGTGGCGTCCAGCAGCGAGATCAGGCTGGCCAGCTCCGAGGACGAGCCCATGGTCGAGCCGATCACGCTCAGCTGCAGGAAGAAGATCCGGGTCAGCTCGGCGTCGTCCGGGTTCGGACCCGACGTCGTGCCGGAGATGACGACCTTCCCGCCGGGGCGCAGCGCGCGGATCGAGTGCGTCCAGGTCGCCCGGCCGACGGTCTCCATCACGGCGTCGACCTTCACCGGCAGCCGGGCGCTGGACTCGAACACCTCGTGGGCACCGATCTCCAGCGCACGGGCACGCTTGTCCTCGTCCCGGCTGGTGGCGAGCACCTTGAGCCCGGCGGCCCGGGCCAGGGTGATGCACGCAGTCGCGACTCCCCCACCGGCTCCCTGGACCAGCACGGTGTCGCCCGCCTTGAGGTCACCCTGGGTGAAGAGCATCCGGTACGCCGTCAGCCAGGCGGTCGGCAGCGTGGCCGCCTCCGCGAACGACAGGGACGCCGGCTTCGGGATCAGGTTGCGCCGCGGGACGACCACGGTGTCGGCGAAGGTTCCCTGGTAGCGCTCGGAGAGGATCGACCGCTTCGGGTCGAGGGTCTCGTCGCCGGACCAGAGCGGGTCGTTGATGATCGCGTGCACGACGACCTCGTTGCCGTCCTCGTCGTACCCGGCCGCGTCGCAGCCGAGGATCATCGGCAGCGCCTCCTCGCGCAGACCGACACCGCGCAGGGACCACAGGTCGTGATGGTTGAGCGAGGCCGCCTTGACGGTGACCCTGGCCCAGCCGTCGGGGACGACCGGGTCGGGACGTTCCCCGATCACCAGCCCGGAGAGGGGATCTTCGGTGGAGAACTTCTCGGCGTAGACGGCGAACATACGGCCGAGACTAGCGGCGGGCGACGCCGTCGCGTCGCGCAGCCTCGGCGACCGCGCTCGCCACCGAGGGCCCGACACGCGGGTCGAACGGCGACGGGATGATGTGGTCCTCGCTGAGGTCGTCGCCGACGATGGCGGCCAGCGCCTGGGCCGCGGCGAGCTTCATGCCTTCGGTGATGGCCGTCGCGCGGACGTCGAAGGCACCTCGGAAGATGCCCGGGAACGCCAGCACGTTGTTGATCTGGTTCGGGAAGTCCGAGCGACCGGTCGCGACCACGCGCGCGTACTTGTGCGCGACGTCGGGGTGCACCTCGGGCGTCGGGTTCGCGAGGCCGAAGATGATCGGCTCCTCGGCCATCGACGCGACGACCTCCTCGGGCACGGTGCCGCCGGACAGACCGATGTACACGTCCGCGCCGTCCATCACGGCGGCCAGGGATCCCCAGCGACCGGTGGTGTCGGCGGTGTCAGCGGCCAGCGCCCGCTTGGAGGAGTTCATGTCGTCGCGGTCGCGGTGCAGCACGCCCGCCCGGTCGACGACCGCGATGTCCTTAAAGCCGGCGGCCAGCAGGATCCGGGTCACCGCGACCCCGGCGGCGCCGGCACCGGAGACGACGATCCGGACGGTGTCGTGGTACTTGCCGGTGAGCTTCATCGCGTTCTCGAGCGCAGCCAGGGTCACCACGGCGGTGCCGTGCTGGTCGTCGTGGAAGACGGGGATGTCGAGGGCCTGCTTCAGGCGCTCCTCGATCTCGAAGCAGCGGGGCGCCGAGATGTCCTCGAGGTTGATGCCGCCGAAGCTGGGCGCCAGCCGGATGACCGTCTCGACGATCTCGTCGACGTCGGTGGTCTCCAGGCAGATCGGGACACCGTCGATGCCACCGAACTGCTTGAACAGGACGGCCTTGCCCTCCATCACGGGCATCGCGGCGCGCGGACCGATGTCGCCCAGCCCGAGCACCGCGGTGCCGTCGGTGACGACCGCGACGGTGTTCGACGTCCAGGTGTAGTCGTAGTAGATCGACGGGTCCTCCGCGATCGCGGTACAGACGTCGGCCACGCCGGGGGTGTAGGCCAGGGACAGCTCGTCGGGGCCGTTGAGCGCGACGGTCGCGGCGATCTCCATCTTGCCGCCGACGTGCAGGGCGAAGACAGGGTCGTCGGCGCGGGCGTCGTTCAGCGCGGGGTCCAGGTCGGGCATGGGGTCAAATGCAACCATGAGGTTGGCTCTCTCGTGACATCGGGAAGCCACGGGGTGGCTCCGGGGAAGCAAGGGCTGAGACTGAGGCTGCTCGACGCTGACCTTGATCGGGTCCACGGAGTGCCAGAACTGGGGGATCTCCCGCACAGATCGTCTCACACACCGCGGACCGACACCTAGGTCAGCGCCGTGAATGTGGTCGAACAGACATCGTGGGGCGAGGCCAGACCCTCCCCCGTACGACGGCGAGGACGGACTCTGCCGCGAGCGCACCGCGGTGCCGGGAGTCGACCCCCTCCTCGGGGTTGTCGCTGAGCAGGTACCAGCCGAGCGTCCCGGCGACGGTCTCGGCGGCGTACGAGATGCGTTTGACGGCGAGGGTGCCGTCGGGGAAACGGGCGAGCACGACGTCACCGGGCGCCGGTTCGACGCCGTACCGGACCAGGAGCCGGTCACCGGGCTCGAGGGTCGGCAGCATCGACCTCCCGGTCACCCGGGCGAGACCCCACCGCCGACCAGCCGCCACGCGGAGTAGTGTCGCACCTGTACCCAGGAACAATCCCGGCGTGATCCGGCGTTCGCTGGGTACCAGCGAGGCTGGATCCTGAAGTTCCCATCGAGAGGACATAGTGATGTTCGCGCGTCTGTTCGCCCCCACCGTCGAGGTCTCCGCGCACTGCGACCTGCCCTGCGGCGTGTACGACCCCGCCCAGGCCCGCATCGAGGCGGAGTCCATCAAGGCCCTGATCGCCAAGGTCGCCGACAACGACGACCCCGACTTCCGCACCCGCGCCCTGATCATCAAGGAAGAGCGCTCCGAGCTGGTCAAGCACCACCTGTGGGTGCTCTGGACCGACTACTTCAAGCCGCCGCACTTCGAGAAGTACCCGCAGCTGCACACCCTGGTCAACGAGGCCACCAAGCTCGCCGGTGCCGGTGGCACCAAGGGCAGCCTGGACGCCGCGGCGGCCGACGAGCTGCTCGCGAAGATCGACGAGATCGCCGAGATCTTCTGGGAGACCAAGAAGGCCTGAACGGAGTGAAGGCCTTCGACGTCCAGAGCCAAGGCTGAATCGAACTCCGCAACGGGGTCGGACCACTGGTCCGGCCCCGTTCCGCTTCCTCGCCTAGGGTGTTCCCATGCACCCCGACGCACAGGTTCGTCTCCCGGCGGATACCGCGTACGTCGCCGTCCTGCGGATGGCCACCTCCGGTATCGCCGCCAGGCTCGACTTCACCCTCGACGACATCGAGGACCTGAAGATGGCGATCAGCGAGGCGAGCGCGCTCGTCCTGGCCGATGCCACTCCCAGCGGATCCCTGACGGCCGAGTTCT
Organism: Marmoricola sp. OAE513; assembly: GCF_040546585.1. NCBI lineage: Bacteria > Bacillati > Actinomycetota > Actinomycetes > Propionibacteriales > Nocardioidaceae > Marmoricola > Marmoricola sp. OAE513. The sequence continues at coordinate 738,978 of NZ_JBEPOC010000001.1, forward strand.
TCCTCAGCGACGGCCGGATCACCATCGAGGTCAGCGCCGACGTCGCGGACGCGACCGTCCCCGACCCGGACGGGTTCACCTGGCAGGTGCTCACCTCGACCGCCGCCGACGTGCACGCAGCCGCCGCCGACGGCCGGCTCACGGTGTCCCTGAGCGTGTCCTCGACCGCGTCGAGCGCCCGCGCCTGACCCATGGCCGACGAAAGCCCCCTGGTGCTCGACACCGTGCGAGAGCGCAGCCGTGCCCTCTTCGAGGCACTCAGCAGCGCCGACGCCGGAGCGGAAGCCGTCGAGACGCGCAACGCGCTCATCGAGCTCCACCGCCCGCTGGTCGAGCACTGCGCGCGCCGGTTCACCCAGCGCGGCGAACCCTACGAGGACCTCGTCCAGGTCGGCACGATCGGGCTGATCAAGGCCGTCGACCGGTTCGACCTCGAGCGCGGGGTGGAGTTCTCGACGTACGCGACACCGACGATCATCGGCGAGATCAAGCGGCACTTCCGCGACAAGGGCTGGGCCATACGGGTACCCCGTCGGCTCCAGGAGCTGCGGATGTCGATCGCGACGGCCACCGGCGACCTGTCCCAGTCCCTCGGGCGCTCCCCCACGCCGCGCGAGATCGCCGACCGGCTGGAGGTGAGCGTCGAGGACGTGCTCGAGGGCATCGAGTCCGCCAACGCGTACGCGACCATGTCGCTGGACGCCGGCAACAGCAGCGACGAGAGCCAGTCGGTGCTGGAGACCCTCGGGGAGGACGACGAGGCGCTGGAGCACGTGGAGATCCGCGAGTCGCTGCGGCCGCTCATCGAGCGGCTGCCCGCACGCGAGCAGCAGATCCTGATCCTGCGCTTCTTCCGCCAGCAGACCCAGTCCCAGATCGCCGAGACGGTGGGCATCTCCCAGATGCACGTGTCCCGGCTGCTCAACCGGACCTTGGAGCAGCTGCGCCAGCAGATCGAGTAGGGCTACTCCTCGTTGAGCGCGGCGACGGTCTCGGGGTGCAGCATGCCGACCAGGCCGATCACGGCCGGGACGGCGAGCACCACCGAGATCCACCAGGTCTCGCCCCCGCGGAAGTTCCAGGCGAGCCCGAGCGACATCAGCTGGGCCAGCATCACCGGCCCGCGGGCCCAGGAGCGCACCTTCGACAACCCCCAGGCGCACAGCACGATCCCGGCCCCGAAGGCGACGAAGAACAGCGAGGTGGTCGCGCCCATCACCGCGCGCTCGGACGTGGTGGCGAACGCCTCCACGGCCCCGAACACCACCGCGAACACACCCTCGAGGGCGACGACCGCCGCTGCCACCCTGAGCGGGACAGGGGCCTGACGCGGGTCGGGCGAGGTCTCGGCTTCCACGAGAAACCAGGGTAGTCGCCTGAATCGCAACGAAATCCTCGGGTCCCAGGCCCGGAAATCCGACCTTTTGTGATGAAGGTGACCTGCGCGGGGCCTTGTGCTGACAGCCAGACGTTGCCAGGATTGGTCTGTAACTGCGCCCTGTGTACCTCCGACGTAGTGACAACCCCCTGCGCCGGACCCGATCGGTACGGCGCCAGGACTGACCTAGTGAACGCGTTCACACACCTCTCGAACAGGAGTTCATCGCCATGGATTGGCGCCACCGTTCCGCGTGTCTCGACGAAGACCCGGAACTGTTCTTCCCCATCGGCAACACCGGGCCGGCCATCCTCCAGATCGAGGAAGCCAAGCAGGTGTGCCGACGGTGCGACGTGCGCGAGCAGTGTCTCGCGTGGGCGCTCGAAGCTGGCCAGGACCACGGCGTCTGGGGCGGACTCAGCGAGGACGAGCGACGCGCCCTGAAGCGTCGCAACGCGCGGGCCCGGGTCCGCACCGCCTGATCGCAGGCTGACTCACCGGGGGAACGCGAACTCCGCGACCGTCCCCGCACCCTCGGAGCGCGGACCCAGTCGCAACGTCCCGCCGAGCTCGGCGACGAGCGTCTGGACGATCGAGAGGCCCAGGCTGCTCGCCGAGGCGAGATCGAACCCGGCCGGCAGGCCGATGCCGTCGTCGGAGATCCGCACGACGAGCTCCTCCCCCACGTCGCCGGCCGCGACCTCGACCGTCCCCGACCGACCGTCGGGGAACCCGTGCTCCATCGCGTTCTGGAGCACCTCGGTGAGCACCATCGCCAGCGGGGTCGCGTTGTCCGACTCGACCGTGCCGAAGCTGCCCGTACGCCGCAGCGCCACCGACCCCGCGTGCGCGCCCACCTCGCTGACCAGGCCGATCAGCTGGTCGGCCACCACGTCGAACTCGACCGCCTCGGTGAAGCTCTGGCTCAGCGTCTCGTGGACGACCGCGATGGCGCCCACCCGGCGTACGGCCTCCTCGAGGGCCTCGCGTCCGCGCACCGACTCGATCCGGCGCGCTTGGAGGCGCAGCAGCGCGGCCACCGTCTGCAGGTTGTTCTTGACCCGGTGGTGGATCTCCCGGATGGTCGCGTCCTTGGTCACCAGCTCACGGTCCCGGCTGCGCAGGTCGGTCACGTCGCGCAGCATGATGAGACCACCGGTGAGCTCCCCGGTGGGGCGTAGCGGGATCGCACGCACGATGACCGTCGCCTCGCGGTTGCCGATCTCGGAGTCCCGGGGCATCCGCGCTCCCAGCACCGCACTGATGGTCTCCTCGTCCGGGCGCATCGACGCCGGGATCAGCGCGCGGGTCACCTCGGCCAGGTTCTGGTCGGCGAGGTCGGTGGAGAGTCCGAGCTTGCGGTAGACCGAGAGCGCGTTCGGGCTGGCGTAGGCCACCCGACCGCTCGCGCCGACCCGGATGAAACCGTCACCGACCCGCGGGGAGTCCGCGTGGTCCGAGCGCTGACCCGGGTAGGGGAACGACCCGTTCGCGATCATCTGGGTGAGCTCACCGGCCGTCTGCAGGTAGGAGAGCTCCAGCCGGCTCGGCGTGCGGACGCCGTGCAGGTTGGTGTTGCGTCCGACCACGGCGATCACCCGGTCGCCGCGGCGTACCGGGATGGCCTCGACGCGGACCGGGACGTCGTCACGCCACTCGGGGTCGCCGTCGCGCGCGATCCGGCCCTGCGCGACCGCGGCATCCAGGAGCGGACGGCGCCCGGTCGCCACGAAGGTGCCGACGATGTCGTCGACCAGCGCGGTGGGACCCGTGGTGGGTCGCATCTGACCGGCCGCCCAGTACCCGCTGCCGCTGCGATCGGGCAGCCAGAGCACCAGGTCGGCGAAGGAGAGGTCCGCGATGATCTGCCAGTCCGCCTGGAGCAGTGCCAACCAGGCGAGGTCGTCCTCGGTCAGGTCGGTGTGAGCGCGGGCGAGCTCGGGCAGGGACGGCACGGGGCGAGCCTATCGACCGCGCTCAGGAGGGGTCGCTGGATGATCCCTCCGAGACCCGTCAGTGCTGGATGCAACAATCAGGCCATGGCCTCGGGATTCTGGGAGCAGGTAGTCGCCGACGGGCTCAAGGTGCCCGCGGAGAGGTCCTTGGTCGACATGACCGAGGAGCTCACCCGGATGCTCGGCGACCCCGACCCCGACATCCGCGACGGGATCGCCTTCCCGACGCTGGCGACCTGGATCGACGAGGGCGTCTACGACGACCTGCTGGTCGGGCTCGGCGACGGCATGTGCCACGGGCTGGACATCGGCCTGGGCCTGCGTGCGGACGACTCCGTGTTCCGGCGCAGCTTCTCGGCGCTGATCCTCACCGAGTGCATCGACCGGAGCACGGTGACCGGCCTGGTCGGCCCCGAGGTGATCCTCCGCTGGGGCGACCGGGTGATGAGCTGGCTCTCCCGCGAGGAGGACCTGCGCGACTTCGTCGTCGGCAAGGGGTGGGCGCACGCCGTGGCGCACGGCGCCGACGCGCTGGCCGCGCTCGCCCGCTCGCCGTACGTCGGGCGCCTTGAGCTCACCGTGATCCTCGACGTGATCGCGGACCGGCTGCTCGCGCCGACCGACGCCTTCTGGGTCAGCGGCGAGGACGACCGGCTCGCGCTGGCCACCATGCACGTGCTCCAGCGCAACATCCTCGGGCTCGACGTCCTGGAGCCGTGGGTGGCCCGGGTGGCAGCCAACGCCCAGGGACGCGGCAACGCTGACCAGAACCCGTTCCGCGTGGCCGGCAACGTCCAGGGGTACCTGCGCAGCCTGCACCTCCAGCTCGCGCTCACCGCGGAGCACCCGGCCGTCCGCACGGACCTGCTGCTCGTGCTGATCGGCCAGCTGCGACGCACCAACCCGGCGTACTTCCCGCCGCCGCGGAGTCACTAGTACGTTCGGGCGCATGACCTCACCGGACTCGTCCAGCAGCACCCCGCCCACCGGATCGATCGAGGCCCACGCCGGCCAGCACGCCGTGGCGGTGGCGCGGGCGCACGGGGTCGAGGCGATGTACACGCTCTCCGGCGCGCACGTCTTCCCGATGTACGACGGTGCCGTCACCGCCGACCCGCAGATGACGATCCTGGACGTCCGGCACGAACAGACAGCCGCGTTCGCGGCCGAGGCCACCGGCAAGCTGACCCGGAAGCCCGGCCTGGCGGTGCTGACCGCAGGCCCGGGAGTCACCAACGGCGTCAGCGCGATCGCGCAGGCCCAGTTCGCAGGCTCCCCCATGGTGGTCGTGGGCGGCCGCGCACCGCAGAACCGCTGGGGCACGGGTTCGCTCCAGGAGCTCGACCAGCCGCCGATCCTGGCCCCCGTCTCCAAGCTGGCCACGACGCTGCAGACGGCCGCGGACGTCGCGGCCGGCCTGCACGAGGCCTTCACCGTCGCAGGCTCCTCGCACCGGGGACCGGTGTTCGTCGACGTCCCCATGGACGAGTTCTTCAACACCGCCGACGTGGTGCGCCCCGTCGTGACGGCAGCGACCCCGGTCGCCCCGGACTCCGACGCCCTGGACACGATCGCCGGCCTGCTCGCCGCTGCCGCTCGCCCGGTGCTGATCCTCGGCACCGACGTCTGGGCCGACGGCGCCGAAGTCGCGGCGCTCCGGTTGGTCGAGGACCTCGGCATCCCGACCATCACCAACGGCATGGGTCGTGGCATCGTCCCCGGCGGTCATCCCTTGCTGGTGACCAAGGCGCGCGGCCAGGCCCTCGGGACCGCCGACCTGGTCGTGGTCGTCGGGACCCCGCTCGACTTCCGTCTCGGCTACGGGATCTTCGGGGGCAAGGACGGAGCCCCGGTCGCGAAGGTCGTGCACCTGGCGGACTCCGCCGGCCAGGTCTCGGGGCACGCGGAGCTGGCCGCGTCGGCGTACGGCGACCTGACGCTCGCCCTCGACGGCATCGCCGAGGCGTTCGGGCGGCAGGCCCGACCGGACTGGAGCCCCTGGGTGACCGCGCTCCAGGACACCTGCGCCGCGACGAACGCCCGGGACGCCGACCTACTCGGATCGACCGCCGAGCTGATCCATCCCGCACGCATCTACGGCGAGCTTCTGCCGCGCCTGGCCGACGACGCGATCGTGATCGGCGACGGTGGTGACTTCGTCTCCTTCGCCGGCAAGTTCGTGGAGCCGAAGCGTCCGGGCGGTTGGCTCGACCCGGGCCCGTACGGCTGCCTCGGAGCGGGCATGGGTGGCGCGATCGCCGCCCGGCTCGCACGACCTTCGGCCCAGGTCGTGCTCCTGTACGGCGACGGCGCCGCCGGCATGTCCCTGATGGACGTCGACACCCTGGTCCGGCACAAGCTGCCGGTCGTGATGATCTGCGGCAACAACTCCGCCTGGGGCCTGGAGAAGGGCCCGATGCAGTTCCTCTACGGGTACGACGTGGCCGCCGACCTGGCTCCGGCCACGCGGTACGACGAGGTCGTCAAGGCCCTCGGTGGCGCCGGCGAGCTGGTCACCGACCCGGCGCAGATCGGCCCCGCGATCGACCGAGCATTCGCCGCGAACGTGCCGTACCTGATCAACGTGATCACCGACGTGAACGCGGCGTACCCGCGGGCCACCTTCGGCATCTGACGCCGACCCGGCACCGATGTGCACCTGCCCACCGGTGACCCGGCAGGGATGTGCAGGTGAACGTGCACATCCGTGCCGGGTCAGCGCACTCGCGTGCACATTGCTGCCGGGTCGGCGTCGTTACCTGCACATCGGTGCCGGGTCGGCGCTAGAGGCGGGACAGGAAGCGCTCGGCGTCCACGATCACGCGCGTGACCTCGCCCGACCCCAGCAGCTTGCCGGAGGCGGCGTCACGGGCTTCTGCGGCGAACCGCACCAGGCGTCCGTCGACGTAGGCGACGGTGGCGGTCACCGCGACGGTGGCGCCGACCTTTGACGCAGCCAGGTGCTCCAACGAGACCCGGGTGCCGACCGAGGTCGACGGATCGGTCAGGCCGAGCGCCTCGCAGGTGACGGCCTCGCACCAGGCGAGCAGCGCCGGGGTGCCCAGGACGGGCAGCGACCCGGAGCCCACGGCAGCCGCGGTGAACTCCGGAGAAACGACGAACTCCCGGGTCGCGGTGCGACCCAGGAGCTCGGTGTTGCTGTCTGTCACGGAAAGGTCAACGCTCAGGCGTTGGGGCGCTTGCCGTGGTTCGCGCCCTTCTTCTTGCGAGCGCGGCGCTTGCGTCCGGTCTTACCCATGGGGGCCTCCTTGGAGATGTGTTCCTCCACGAGCACGCGGAGCAGGGACGATCTTCTCAGGTATCGCGCCGGGATGCGAACCCGGCTCGTCCTACGGACCTTCGACGCGGGCGTCGATGCTGATCTGGACCTCGCGGATCCGGAAGAGCACCTTCTCCCGCAGCGCGTCCGGGGCCTGCTCGGAGCACGACCGCGCGACGAGCGACTTCACGGTGCGCTCCAGGTCGTACTTGGCCAGGCACGGTCCGCACTCGTCGAGGTGCTTCTGGATCACCGCGCAGTCCGCCTGCGGCATCTCGTTGTCGATGAACGTGAAGATCTGGTGGATGACCTGGGAGCAGTCGGTGTCGTGCTGGTGCTGGGTCATGACGCGTCTCCTCGGGAGCCCGAGGGGGTCAGGTCGTTGTCACGCACGTAGTCCGAGAGCATCTCGCGCAGCTGGCGCCGACCGCGGTGCAACCGCGACATCACGGTGCCGATGGGGGTGTCCATGATCTCGGCGATCTCCTTGTACGGGAAACCCTCCACATCGGCCAGGTACACGGCCAGGCGGAAGTCCTCGGGCAGCTGCTGCAGGGCGGCCTTCACGTCCGAGTCGGGAAGGTGCTCGAGCGCCTCCATCTCGGCGGACTTCAGCCCGGTCGAGCTGTGCGACTCCGCGCGCGCGAGCTGCCAGTCCTCGACATCTTCAGCCATCGACTGCTGCGGCTCGCGCTGCTTCTTGCGATAGGTGTTGATGAACGTGTTGGTGAGGATGCGGTACAGCCACGCCTTCAGGTTCGTGCCCGGCTTGAACTGGTGGAACGCCGCGAAGGCCTTGGCAAAGGTCTCCTGGACCAGGTCCTCGGCATCCTGGGGGTTGCGGGTCATCCGCATCGCCGCGGAGTACAGCTGGTCGAGGTACGGCAGCGCATCGGTCTCGAAGCGGAGCTGGCGCTCAGCCTCGGTCTCGGTCGCCACGTCCACGACTGCCTTCTCGCTCTCCGGTGAATCGGTCATCGTGTTCAAGACTACCGACCCTTCCACGAGGGTGGCACCCGTCGGTCGCTCCAAAGTGGCCAGCATCGTCGGTCTCCTGTCCCCTCGTACGTCGTCGACGGCGCCCTGCCGTCAGAGGTGACAACAACGCCTCAGGCCTCGCGATTCCCCACCACGTCACGCACCAGCCACTCCAGCGTCGCCTCGGTCACGATCGCCAGCGCGTCGTCCTGGGTCAGCGGCGCACGCTTCGGGACCTTCATGCTGTGGTCGCCGAACGGCACCGTGGCGAGCTCGACGTCGCCCGGGAACTCCTCGGGCCGGCCGAACGGGTCGTTGCCTCCCTGGACCACCAAGGTCGGCAGACCGGCACCTGCGAGCTCCTCGAGCCGTGACTTCTCCGGCCTGCCCGGTGGGTGCAGCGGGAAGGACAGGGCCAGCACCCCGACTGCGCCGGCACCCGCAGCGATCCGGCAGGCCGAGCGTGCACCCGCACTGCGACCACCCAGGACGAACGGCGTGGTCGAGCGCAGCGCGGAGAGCACGGCGAGGTAAGACTCGTCGATCACCGCGGGGCGTGGCGCGAGCTTCTTGCCCTGGACGCGCCAGGGCATCTCCACCAGCGCCACCGTGATCCTCTGCCCAGGCAGGTCGGCCGTGAGCCGGACCAGGTCGGGGGCGTCGACACCGCCTCCGGCTCCGTGCGTGAGCACCAGCCGGACCTGCGCCCTGCGGGCGGCGTACGTGACGACGCGCGCCTCTCCGACCGCTGTCGGGACGAGTCGCTCAGTGGGCATCAGGGGCCCTCGAGAGGCAGCGGCTCGACGAGCTCGGGACCGTTGTTCCTGACGTTCGAGACCAGGGTCGAGACAGGGAACGCCTCCAGCAACCCGGGAGCAGCCGGCTGCAGCAGCTCGAGCAGCTCGGCCGGTTTGCGCGGGGACGGGTCGAGCCAGGCGTCGTACGCGTCGCGGGGCAGCATCAACGGCATCCGGTCGTGGATCCGACCGAGGTCGTCGGTGGCGGTCGTGGTGATCACCGTGCAGGTCCACTTCCAGCGCAGCGGGTCGTCGTCGGCCCGGGTCGGGTCGCGCCAGAGCTCGTAGAGACCGGCCATGGCGAGCATCGAGCCGTCCCGGGGGCGCATGAAGAACGGCTGCTTCTTCGGCTTGCCCGCAGCGGTCAGCTCCTCGCTCGCGTACCACTCGAAGTAACCGTCGGCGGGCAGGATCGCGCGCCGCTTCTCGAACGCCTTGCGGTAAGCAGGCTTCTCCGCGACCGTCTCCATCCGCGCATTGATCATCCGGCTGCCGATCTTCGGGTCCTTGGCCCACGACGGCACCAGTCCCCAGGTCAGCACCCGCAGCTGACGCTCGGCCACCTCCTCGCCCCGCGGCGGCCGGGTGAGCACCGCGTAGACCTCCTTGGTCGGCGCGACGTTGTAGTCGGGCGCGATCCGCGGCAGGTCGGACGGCAGCGCCGAGTGCAGCTCGAACTCCTCGACGATGTCCTCGGGATCCATGCTCGAGGCGTAGCGACCACACATAGGAGCAGGCTAGTGCGGGCCGAGGACAGTTACGTGCGGGCGAGCTCGTCGAGCAAGGTCGACGTCGCCGACGCGTTCGCCGGCAGGCCCTCGATCCAGACCCGCACGACGCAGTCGGCGGGCGTCGCCTCGATCAGCAGGTCGCGCAGGGTGCTGACCCGGGTGCCGAGGAAGTCGGTCCGCTCGGCGACGACGAGCAGACGGCTCGGGCTGGCCTCGCCGATGCTTTCCTCGCCCTCGAAGACCATCCGCACCTGGCTGGCGACCTGCGCCATCACCAGGGCGCTGCCCAGGCGTGCCTCGCGGTCACCCGCGGACAGCAGCGGGACGTCGACGACGACGAGCGCGTAGCCGATGTCACCGACCACCCCGCGGGACTCGGCCCCGCGCTGGATCTCGGCGAGCCTCCCGCGGACGTGGGCCAGCGTCGCCAACCCGGTCAGCGGGTTCTCGCAGGAGACCTCGTGCAGGTAGCCGAGGGTCTCGTCGGCCCAGGCGATGCTGAGCGCGTGGGTGGACCCGAAGTCCGGATCGGACCTCGTGACCAGTGCAAAGGTGGACCGGAGGTCGTGGAGCGCCTCGTTGAGGTCGATCCCGTCCCGAGCCAGATCCCGGCCCACCACTGCACAGGCGGCGTGAGCGTCAGTTCCCGCGGACAGAGCTTCCCCCACTGCCTCGAAGCGTGCGGGCAACTTCTTCCGCAGGCGTTCGGGCATCTCCGTGCTCTTGCCGCTGGCGGTGCGGGACCTCCTCGACTTCGTCGTGAAGAGTCCCATCACCATGTCCTTCAGGCTCACTGTTCCTTGACGAGTTCGGTCCTCCCCGACGATCGAACTCGGAGGAGGAACGGCGCTCGGGCGCATTCATGACGCGACTTCGAGGATATTTCGCAGTTCCCGGAAATTCCGCGAAACACCCCGTTCCACGGCAGCCGTGACAGGATGGCGTTACTAATTCCCCTCTCACCCGTTATAGAGCCAAATGACCGTTATGGACCGCGTGCCCGAGCAGGGCGAGCTGAGCGACGCCGAGCTGATCTCGAGCGTGCGCGGTGGCGACGTGTCCGCGTACGGCGACCTGTTCGCGCGGCACCGGGACGCGGCCACCCGGCTGGCGCGCCAGCTGGTCTCGGCCCCGGATGCCGACGACCTGGTCTCCGAAGCGTTCGCGAAGGTCCTCAACGTCCTGCTCGCCGGGGGCGGCCCGGACGTCGCCTTCCGCGCGTACCTGCTCACCGCGGTCCGCCGGCTGCACGTCGACAAGGTCCGGCTCACCAACCGGGCGATGCCTACCGACGACCTGACGCCGTACGACGAGGGTGAACCCTTCAAGGACACCGTCATCGCGGGCTTCGAAGGGGGCGTCGCCGCGAAGGCGTACGCGAGCCTGCCGGAGCGTTGGCAGCTGGTGCTGTGGCACCTCGAGGTCGAGGGTCAGAAGCCGGCCGAGGTCGCACCCCTGCTCGGCATGACCCCCAACTCGGTCTCCGCGCTCGCCTACCGGGCTCGTGAGGGCCTGCGTCAGGCGTACCTGCAGATGCACTCCGCCGACATCGGCGACTCCGAGTGCCGCTGGACCCACGACAAGCTCGGCGCCTACGTCCGCAACGGACTCTCGCGCCGCGACGCCGCCAAGGTCGAGGAGCACTTGCGCACCTGTCGCAAGTGCACCGCCCTGCTCCTGGAGCTCTCCGAGGTGAACTCCTCGATGGCGGGCGTGATCGGACCGGTCGTCCTTGGTGAGGCCACGGAGGCCTACCTGGCCAGCATCAAGGGCAACCGCGGTCTCGGGGCCGTCCTGGGAGGTTCGTTCGAGGGCGCCGGTGCCGCGGTGGCCGCCGCCTTCGCACGGGGTTGGGAGACCATCGCCGCCCAGGGCCGGGTCGCACTCGGTGCCGGCGGTGCCGTCGCGCTCGCCGGCCTGGTCGCGTTCGCGGTGATGGTCAGCAACTCCGGGGAGACCACCTCGTTCCCGCCGCAGGTCCTGCCGCCGATCACGGTCGGACCGACGAGCCAGCCGACGCCGACGCCGACCCCCACCCCGACCCCGGACCCGGTCGACGCCCCGAGCAGCGACGCCCCGGACGACGGCGGCAACCAGCCCGTCGCCAACACCCCGGACGGGCCGACCAGCCCCTCGAGCGACCCGTCCTCGCCGACGACGCCCACCAAGCCTCCGGTCACCCCGACGAGCCCGCCGCCGACGACGCCCACCGCACCGGTGGTCTCCTCGGCGGACATGAGCGCACGCCTCGCCTTCCAGCCGAAGCTCGGCCTGCTCGGCGCCAGCGACGCCGGCACCATCGGCAACCTGAACGCCAGCGCGGCCGGCCTGCCCGAGGGCACCGAGGGCGTCCTCAAGGTCCAGGTCTTCGGCGGCACGCTGACCCAGATCGGCAGCGGGTGCGTCACCGCCGAGGCCGCCGCCGCCAAGAGCACCGCGGTACCCACCCCGAGCACCACGCCGCAGACCGCGGCGACGCTGCTGTGCCCGATCGGCCCGGACACGGCGCCGATGACCTTCAAGGTCAACGGACTTCCCCTGACCGCGGCGGCGACGGTGATCGGTCCGGAGAACGTCGCCGACCCGAACGACCTGAACAACCGCGACAGCGCCCTGCTCGGCCTGCTCTGATCCCGATCTCGGTAGCCTTCACCTGTGAGTGACGCCGTAGCCGACCCGTGGCCGGCTCCGCGCGCCCGGTTCCCGGTCGACCTGCGCGTCGAGCTCCCCGGTTCCAAGTCGCTCACCAACCGCGAGCTGGTGCTCGCCGCCCTGGCCGAGGGCCCCGGCGTCGTACGCCGTGCCCTGCGGTCGCGCGACACCGCGCTGATGGCGGCCGCCCTGACCAGCCTGGGATCCGCGGTGCACACCCGCGGCTCCGACTGGAGCGTTACGCCCGGCATCCTCGCGACCGCCGACCGACCAGCGAGCGTGGACTGCGGCCTGGCCGGCACGGTGATGCGGTTCGTGCCGCCGCTCGCTGCACTGCGCGGCGCCCCGACTGCCTTCGACGGCGACCCGCACGCCCGGACCCGACCGATGGGCGCGATCCTGACCGCGCTGCGCGGACTGGGCGTCGAGGTCGACGCGGCGGAGGACCGGCTGCCCTTCACGATCAACGGCTCCGGCGCGGTCGCCGGAGGCAGCGTCCGGATCGACGCGTCCGCCTCCAGCCAGTTCGTCTCGGCTCTCCTTCTCGCCGCACCCCGGTACGACGACGGGATCGAGGTGCTGCACGTCGGCGCCCCGGTGCCCTCCCTGCCGCACATCGAGATGACGGTGGCCTGCCTGCGCGCCCGTGGCGTCGAGGTCGACGACAGCGTTCCGGACCGGTGGCGGGTGCACCCCGGACCGATCAGTGCGCTCGACGTGGCCATCGAGCCCGACCTCTCCAACGCGGCGCCGTTCCTGATGCTGGCGATGACCAGCGGCGGACGGGTTCAGGTGGCTGACTGGCCCACCGCCACCACCCAGGCCGGCGACGCCCTCCGCGAGATCCTGGCCACGATGGGCGCCGAGGTGTCCCTGGACGGCGACGGGCTCACCGTGACCGGCACCGGCATCATCTCCGGGCTCGACATCGACCTGCACGACGTCGGCGAGCTGGCGCCGGCCGTCGCCGCGCTGGCCGCTCTGGCCGACTCCCCCTCACGGCTGCGCGGGATCGCGCACATCCGCGGGCACGAGACCGACCGGCTCGCGGCGCTGGCCGCCGAGCTGACCGCACGGGGCGCAGGGGTCGTCGAGCACGAGGACGGCCTGGAGATCACGCCCGCTCCCTTGCACGGCGGCGTCTTCCACACCTACGCCGACCACCGGATGGCCCACGCCGGTGTGGTGATCGGCTCCGCCGTCGACGGCGTGCTGGTCGAGAACGTGACCACGACCTCGAAGACCTTCCCGGGCTTCGAGCGGGTCTGGTCCGGTCTGCTGGACGGGGCTGCCCGACCGTGAGCCCGCGCTACGACGAGCACGACCCGGAGTCCTACGAGCGACCTCGGCGGCGTACCCGTCCGCGCACCAAGGACCGCCCGACGTACGACGACGCTGTCCCGGCCCGGGTGGTCACCGTCGACCGAGGCCGGCTGACCTGCCTGCTCGACGACGGCACCGTGGTGATGGCGATGAAGGCGCGGCCGCTGGGCCGCAAGGGCGTCGTGGTCGGCGACCGGGTCCGGATCGTCGGCGACACCTCCGGGGACGACGGCAGCCTGGCGCGGATCGTGCTGGTCGACGAGCGCGAGACGACGCTGCGACGTACCGCCGACGACACCGACCCGGTCGAGCGGGTGCTGGTCTCGAACGCCGACCAGCTGGTCATCGTGGCGGCGCTGGCCGACCCCGAGCCCCGCCCCCGGCTCATCGACCGTGCTCTCGTCGCGGCGTACGCCTCGGGCATGGACCCGTTGCTGTGCCTCACCAAGGCCGACCTCGCCGACCCGGAGACCCTGGTGAGCATCTACCGCCCGCTGGGCGTCCCGTACGTCGTCACCGAGCGCGGGACGGACGTGAGCAACGTGCGCGCACTGCTGACGGGGCGCACCAGCGTGCTGGTCGGGCACAGCGGCGTCGGCAAGTCGACGCTGGTCAACGCGCTGGTCCCCACCGCGATGCGCTCCACCGGCATCGTGAACGCGGTGACCGGGCGCGGGCGGCACACCTCGACCAACGCCCTGATGCTGCCGCTGCCGTCGGAGGCCGGGCCGCCGGACGGCTGGATCATCGACACCCCGGGCATCCGTTCGTTCGGCCTCGCGCACGTGCAGCCCGACCAGCTCATCGAGGCGTTCCCGGACCTGCACGAGCTGACCGAGGTCTGCCCGCGCGGCTGCACGCACGGGTTCGGTGAGCCCGAGTGCGGCCTGGACGAAGCCGAGGGCGATCAGCGCGACCGGGTGGAGTCGTTCCGACGCCTGCTGGCGACGCGGGACGTCAAGGAAGGCGACTGAGCAGGTCGCCCTCGCCGCCGCGCCGCCGGCACCTGCTCGCTAGCCTGTCCCCATGGCTCTGGACTACACCGACGACCTCCGGCTCGCCCACGTCCTCGCGGACGACGCGGACGCGCTGACGATGGCGCGGTTCAAGGCGCTGGACCTGCACGTGATGACCAAGCCGGACCTGACCCCGGTCACCGACGCGGACCAGGCCGTCGAGGAGGGAATCCGTCGCACGCTGTCCCGGGCCCGCTCCCGCGACGCCGTCCTCGGCGAGGAGCAGGGGTCGGCCGGGCACAGCCAGCGCCGCTGGGTGGTCGACCCGATCGACGGCACCAAGAACTTCGTGCGCGGCGTGCCGGTGTGGGCCACGCTGATCGCGCTGATGGTCGACGACGAGGTCGTCGTCGGTGTCGTGTCCGCGCCCGCGCTGAACCGGCGCTGGTGGGCGATGAAGGACGGTGGCGCCTGGACCGGTACGTCGCTCCTGCGCGCTTCGGCGATCCAGGTCTCCGACGTCTCCCGCGTCGAGGACGCGTCGTTCGCCTACTCCTCGATCGGCGGCTGGGAGGAGCGCGACCAGCTCGACGACTTCCTGGCACTGTCCCGCCGCTGCTGGCGCACCCGGGCGTTCGGCGACTTCTGGTCCTACATGCTGCTCGCCGAGGGGGCCGTCGACATCGCCGCCGAACCGGAGCTGGAGCTCTACGACATGGCGGCGCTGGACGTGATCGTCCGCGAGGCCGGCGGCATCTTCACCTCGCTCGACGGCGAGCCCGGGCCGACCGGCGGCAACGCCATCGCCTCGAACGGCAAGCTGCACGACCAGGCGCTCGCGTTCCTCGGGTCGGTCGACGACGAGTCGCGGCACGCTCAGCGCGGCGGCGGCTCGGTGCACGACCTCGCCGACTTCCGTCGGCTCACCGAGGAGGACTAGTTCTTCCGGCGTTCACCCGGGCCGTCTACCGCGCGCCCATGAGCGTCTTCTGGAGCATCGTGGTGGTCGCGGCGATCGTCGGCACGATCGCGCTGACCGTGAGCCTGCGCCGGTCGATGACGAGCATCAACGAGCAGCCCGCGGACATGCGTCGCGCGGACGAGGACACCCGGCCCCCCTTCGAGGGCCGGGGCCAAGGGGTCTAGCGGACGCTCAGTGGACCTGCAGCAGGTCGACGACGAAGATCAGCGTCTCACCGGGCTTGATCGCGCCGCCGGCGCCACGGTCGCCGTAGCCGAGGTGCGCGGGGATGACGAGTTGACGACGGCCGCCGACCTTCATGCCCTGGACGCCCTGGTCCCAGCCGGCGATGACGCGACCGCCACCGAGCGGGAACCGGAACGCCGAGCCGCGGTTGTAGGAGGCGTCGAACTCCTCACCGGTCGAGTGCGCGACACCGACGTAGTGCACGGACACGTCGCGGCCGGCGACGGCCTCGTCGCCGTCACCCACGGTGATGTCGGTGACGACCAGGTCGGTCGGGACGGGACCTTCGTAGAACTCGACCTCGGGCTTCTCGGACATGGGTGCTCCTGGGGTGGTGAGGGACTGGAGGATGCGTCGGATCATGCGTTGGCGGGCAGGTCGGTGCCGGCGCCGCGACGGCGCTTCACCGGGTCGTGCGTGGCGGTGGCGGCAGGAGCGGCGGTGTCCTCAGCGGCGCCGAGGACGACGAAACCGTTGTCGCGGATCATCGCCAGGTCCTCCTCGGCCGCCTGGCCCTCGGAGGTCAGGTAGTCGCCGAGGAAGATCGAGTTGGCCACGTGGAGAGCCATCGCCTGCAGGCTGCGCAGGTGCATCTCGCGACCGCCGGCGATCCGGATCTCCTTGTCGGGGCAGACGAACCGGGCCATCGCGAGGATCTTCACGCACCGGGTGGGAGCCAGCTCCCAGGTGTTCTCGTACGGCGTGCCGTCGAAGGGCATCAGGAAGTTCACCGGGATGGAGTCGGTGTCGAGGTCGCGCAGCGCGAACAGGGCCTCGACGAGCTGCTCGTCGGACTCGCCCAGACCCGCGATCAACCCGCTGCACGGGGACAGGCCGGCCGACTTCGCCTTGCCGACGGTGTCGACGCGGTCGGCGTAGGTGTGCGTCTGCACGATGTTGTCGTGGTGCGACTCGGCCGTGTTGATGTTGTGGTTGTAGGCATCGACGCCAGCGTCCTTGAGGCGCTCGGCCTGCCCGTCCTTGAGCAGGCCCAGGCAGGCACAGACCTCGACCTGCGGGTACTCGTCCTTGATCGCGCCCACCATGTCGGTGATCCGGTCGATGTCCTTATTCGTCGGTCCGCGGCCGCTGGAGACCATGCAGACCCGGGTGGCGCCACCCTTGAGGCCGGCCTCGGCCGCGGCGAGCGCCTCGTCGGTCTTCAGCCACTTGTACTTGAGGATGTCCGCGGTCGAGCCGACGGCCTGCGAGCAGTAGTTGCAGTTCTCGGGGCACAGGCCGGACTTCAGGTTGACCAGGTAGTTCACCTTGACGGTGTTGCCGAAGTGCTCGCGGCGCAACCGGCTCGCAGCCGCGACGACGTCGAGCAGCTCGTCGTCGTGCGCCCGGAGGACGGCGAGGGCGTCGTCGGCCGTCGCCGGCTTCCCGTCGAGGATGCTGCTGGCGAGCTGGTCGAACATCGAAGTCATGGCCTCATTATGCCGTGACGAGGTCCGGTCCCTGCGGGGGTCTCGGGTACTGACTGGTAGCCGTCAGGTCTGGTGGACGTAGGAGTCCAGCTGGTCGCGCTCGAACTCGACCTGGTCGATGTGGTTCTTGACGATGTCGCCGATGCTGACGACGCCCACGAGCCGGCCGTCGTCGACCACCGGGAGGTGCCGGAAGCGACCCTCGGTCATGATCGAGCGGACCTCGTCCAGGGAGGAACCGGACTCGCAGGTGCGCACGTTGCTGGTCATGATCTCCGAGACCGCCGCGTCCAGGGCGCCGTCGTTGCCGTTCAGGCGGCGTACGACGTCGCGCTCGCTGACGATCCCGGCGACGGTGGTGCCGTCGCCGGAGACGACCGCAGCACCGATGTTGTTGGTGGCGAGCAGGGCCACCAGGTCCCGCACGCTCGCGTCGGGTTTGATCGTGATGATGTTCTGGCTGGCCTTGCCGGCAACTACTTCACTGATCTTCATGCTGGCGAATCTAGAGTTCGCGGGCGGCGATGACAACGGTCTGGCCGTGGACAGTCACGGTTTCTCCCACGACCAGCTGCCGACCCCGGCGGGTCTCGACCTCGCCGTTGACCTGCACCTGGCCCTGGAGCAGCAGCTCCTTGGCCTCGCTGCCGTGGTCGATGAAGTCGGCCAGCTTGAGCAGCTGCCCCAGCCGGATCGCGTCGTCGCGGATCTCGATCTCCTTCATGCGGGCCTCCTCACCCGAGCACGGTACTGATCGCGTGGATCGCCACGCCCACCAGTCCACCGACGATGGTGCCGTTGATCCGGATGAACTGCAGGTCCCGGCCGACCTGGAGCTCGATCCGCGCGGCGGCCTCCTCGCCGTCCCACCGGGCGATCGTGTGCGTGATCACGGCGGTCAGCTCGCCGCCGTAGCGGCGTACGCCGAAGACCACCGCGTCGGCGGCCCAGGTGTCCACGCGCTGCTGCAGCCGCGCCTCGGTCTGCAGCCGGGTGCCGAACCGGACCAGCTCCGCGGTCGCCCGCGCGCGCAGCGGCCCCTGGTCGTCTGCCAGCGCATCGAGGAGCGCCTGCTTGACGGCGTCGAAGAGCGCCATCCCGCTGGCCATGAACTGCGGGTGCTCGAGCAGCCGGGTCTTGAGCCGCTCGGCACGTGCCTGGGTCTCCGGGCGGGTGAGCAGGTCCTGGGCGAGCTGGGTCAGCAGGCTGTCCAACGCCTGACGGGCGCGGTGCTGCGGATCGGCCCGGATGTCGGCGAGCCAGCGGATCGCCTCGAGGTGGATCCGCTCGGTGACGATCTCGTTGAGGCGGTCCGGTGCCCACTTCGGTGCACGCTCCCCCAGCACCGCGGTGAAGGTGTCCTGGTTGTGCACGAGCCAGTGATGGCCCTCCTCCAGCGCCAGGTCGACCAAGCCGTGGTGGGCGTCGTCCTGGAGTACCTCGGCGAGCAGGTTGCCCGCGATCGGCGAGATCGGCTCGTTGATCAGCCGGGGCAGCAGCACGTCGGCGACCACCGCTTCGACGTCGCTGTCGCGCAGCCGGTTCAGACCCAGCGTGATCAGGGAGGAGCCCTCCGCGACGACCTTGGCGGCGTGGGTCGGGTCGGCCAGCCACTCCCCGCCGCGCTCGGCGATCCGAGCCGCGGACAGGCGCTCGCGGATGATCTCCTCCTGGAGGAAGTTCTCGCTGACGAAGTCCTCGAGGCTCTTCCCGAACTCGTCCTTCTTCCGCGGGATCAGCGCCGTGTGCGGGATCGGCAGGCCGAGCGGGTGGCGGAACAGCGCGGTCACGGCGAACCAGTCGGCCATCGCGCCCACCATGGCGGCCTCGGCCCCGGCGTTGACGTAGCCGAGGAACCCGTGGTGGTCGCGGGTGACCACGTAGACCACGGCGGCCAGGACCAGCAGGCCGAACGCCACCGACTTCATCTGCCGCAGTCGGCGGCGGCGCACGGCGTCCGGGGAGGCGCCGTCGGGGATCACCATCGGGATCGTCATCGTGACCCCGACGCTACCGGAGGGAGCCGCGGCCGATCGCTCGCCCCTTTCGTCCAGGTTCACTTCGGCATGCACAGGTCCCTGACCTAGGCTTCGGGGGTGCACACCTCTTTCAAGGCCGCCCTCGGAGCCGTCCTGACCACGGCCGTGGTCTTCAGCGTTCCCACGTTCTCCGCGGCCGCGACCGCGACGACGGCGGGCGCGACGCCGGTCGCGGCATCGGCTGTGACGTCTGGCGGGGCATCCACGAAGGCCGAGAAGCCGCGGAAGTACACCCGCGCCGAGGCGACCGCGATCTTCCACGAGCTGCAGGCGGCACTCTCGCCGAAGGACCTGCCGAAGCGCAAGCTCGGCGACCCGCTGCCCCGCAAGGACCTGGGCCGGCTGATGCGCGAGGCCCAGCTGGCGAAGGGCTCGATGACCGCACGGCAGGCCTCGATCATCGACGGCGGACGGCCGGTCCCGAAGTCGGCCAACTGCACGACCCCGTTCCTGTCACCCTGGAAGGTCGTGGAGAGCGCGCACTTCTGCGTGCACTACCGCGACGGACTGTCGGCCTCGAGCGGCGGCGCGTCGCTGGCGCAGGCGCAGGAGACGCTCTACGTGATGGAGAAGGTCGTCTACGTCAAGGAGGTCGGCGTCCTCGGCTACCAGCCGCCGGTCAACGACGGCGACGGCAAGACCGACGTCTTCCTCGACCAGCTCGGCGACCAGGGCTACTACGGCTTCTGTACCACCGACTCGGGCGCCTCCACCTCGACGGCGTGGTGCGGCCTGGACAACGACTTCGCCCGTAGCGAGTTCGGCGCCGACCCGGGCGCGTCGCTGCGGGTCACCGCCGCCCACGAGTTCTTCCACGCGATCCAGTTCGGCTACGACGCCAACGAGAGCGACTGGTTCATGGAGGGCACTGCCGTCTGGATGGAGGACTTCGTCTACGACGGCATCAACGACTACCTGCAGTACCTGAACTACAGCCAGATCGTGAAGCCGCGCAACGCGCTCGACTACGCCGGCGGGCTCGAGCGCTACGGCGCGGTCACCTGGTGGAAGTACATGTCCGAGCGCTTCAGGAGCAACAACATCATCCGCGAGGTCTGGAACGCCGCCCGCGTCTCCGCAGGCGGACGCAACGCGATCCAGGCGGTCGTGGCTGTGCTCAAGGCGCGCGGGTACAAGGACTTCCCTCTCGAGTTCGCCCGGTACGCCGTCTGGAACACGCTGCCCCCGGGGACCTACTCCGAGCGCGGCGCGTACCCGTCGCCCGGCGCGTGGGCGCGCGGCACGCTGAGCCGCAAGGCGAAGGACACCGGCACGCTCGACGTCCGGGTCAACCACCTGGCCACGGCGCCCCTGGTGCTGAAGCCGAGCAAGAAGCTCCCCTCCCGTGCACAGCTGAAGCTGATCATCGACGCGCCGAACACGAACCGGGGCACCGAGATCCGGGTGCAGGTCCGCTACCGGTCCGGCAAGGTCGCCACCTACGTGATGCCGCTGAACGCCGCCGGCAACGGTAAGAAGCGGTTCCCGTTCAACCCCAAGAAGGTGCGGACCACCGTCATCACGATGACCAACGGCAGCACGGGCTACTACAACAACCAGATGTTCAAGATCCGCGCGATCGCGAAGTACTGAGATGCCCACCCCTGCCGAGATCGGCCTGCAGCGCTGGCACGACGTCGTCGAGTCCCGTGACGCCGCGGCTCTGCCCGCGATGATCACCGAGGACGCCGTCTTCCACTCCCCCGCCGTGCACACGCCGCAGAAGGGCCGCGACACCGTGTGCGCCTACCTCGGTGCCGCCCTGGTCGTCCTCGGACCCGAGCTCCGCTACTCCGACACCTGGAAGAACGAGAACGACGCCGTGCTCCGCTTCCACACCGTCGTGGACGGCAAGCAGGTCGAGGGGATCGACATGATCACCTGGAACGACGAGGGCCTGATCACCGACTTCACCGTCATGGTGCGCCCGTTCCAGGCGCTCGAGGTCGTGATCGCGGCGATGGGCAAGCAGCTCTTCGGCGGCTGACCTCGGTCATCGAGCTTGTCGAGATGTGGTGCGGCAAGCTCCGTAGGTCGCCACGTCTCGGCAGGCTCGGCGACCGGGAGGCTCGACGACCGGGGCCTCGACGACCGGGAACGTCAGCCGACCCAGAAGCCTCGGTTGCCGCCGTAGAAACCGGGGAACCCGCCCATCCCGAAGTCGTCGGACGACGGGCGTCCGCCTCCGCGGGACCCCAGGTAGCTCCCCACGACCGCAGCTCCTAGGTCATCGAGCTCCGGCGCGACGACCCGCCCGTCGACACGCTTCGCCATCTGGTCGATGAACCGGGCGAGACCCGGGTCCTCCCCCAGCCGGAAGAACGTCACCTGCGCCCCCAGCCGACCGGCGTTGTCGAGCTCGCGGACGCTGTTCGCGATCGTGACCGGGTGCGGCGGGTAGGAGAAGAAGACCTGGCCGTCGGGCTCCAGGTGCGACGTCGGTTCGCCGTCGGTGACGATCAGCAGCACCGGTTGCGCGTTCGGGTGCTTGCGGAAGTGCCGGTTGGCGAGCAGCAGCCCGTGGTGCAGGTTGGTGCCCTTGGCCCACATCGAGTCGAGTGCGGTGAGCTGCTCGATCTCCATCACCTCGGCGTGCCGACCGAAGCCGATCAGCTGGAGGTGGTCGCCGCGGAACCGGCTGCTGACCAGCTGGTGCAGGGCCAGCGCCGTGCGCTTCATCGGGACCCAGCGTCCGTCCATCGCCATCGAGAACGACGTGTCGACGAGGAGCGCGACGGCGGCCTGGGTGCGGGCCTCGGTCTCGTGGACCTCGATGTCGGACATCTCGAAGAGGCGACCTGATCTCGACTCGGCTCGATCACCGGCAGACTCCGCTCGCCGCCGTACGGCGTTGAGCACCGTCCGCGGGATGTCCCACGGCTCGGTGTCACCGAATGCCCACTCGCGCGAGGATCCGCTGCGCTCCCCCGCCGCGCCGGCCTGGCGCAGGTCGCGCTGCCCCTGACGCCCGGAGATCCGGGTCGCGACGTCCTTGAGCAGCGCCTTGCCGAGCTGGCGCATCGCCTTGGGCGAGAGTCGGAGCTGGCCGTCCGAGGTGCGCTTGAGGTAGCCCGAGTCGCGCAGCGCGCGCTCGAGGTCCTGGAGCGTGCGCGCGTCGACCGCCGCTTGGTCGCCGAGCTGACGGGCGAGCTTGTCCAGGTCGAGGTCGTCCATCCGCGCCCCGCCGTAGGACTGGGAGAGCTGGTCGGCCAGGTCGTCGAGCTCGGCAAGGTCCTGGAGCACGCCGGTGCCGTCGCCGAGTCCGAGGCCGGTGGAGCTCCCCGGCTCCCCGCTGAACTCCGCGGAGCCGCCCCAGTCCTCCCCGGGGCGCAGTGCCTGCAGGTTCGCGTCGAGGCGGTTCAGGCTCTCCATGAGCGCGGGCGAGCCGAACGCCTGGGCGGAGAGCTCCATCAGCTCCTGCCGCTGCTCGGGGGTCATCGAGTTGAGCATCCGCTGGGCCGCGGCCGAGCGCTGGGCCAGGGCGTCCATCAGCTCGTCGATGTTCCGCGGGTTCTCCGGGAAGAAGTCGCCGTGCTTGTCCATGAAGTCTGCGAAGTCCTCAGGGGTGTCGATCCCCTGGCGGTTCTTCTCGAGCAGCTCGTTCAGGTCCTCGAGCATCTCGTTGATCGCCTGGCGGTCCTGCTCGGTCGCTCCCTCCATCGCCTGCTTCATGCCCTGGAAGCGTTGGTCGAGCAGCTCGCGCCCGAGCAGGTCCTTGATCTTCTCGTAGTTCTCGCGCGCCTCGGCGCTCTGCCAGTCGTACTGGGCCAGCTCGCTCACAGCGGCAGCGGTCGAGGACGGCAGGCCCTCCATCTGCATCTCGCGGAAGGCCCGGTCGCCGTCGTCCATGGTGACGTCGCGGGCGAGCTGCTGCCGCTCGGCCAGGACCGCCTTGTCGAGCAGGTCGCGGACCTCCTGGAGCGTCCCGTCCAGCGAGTGCTTGCTCAGCAGCTCCTGTCGCTTGCGGGCGACCTCGCGAGCGAGCTCGTCGAGCCCCCGCCCCTCCGAACCACCACGGCGCAGGAACTCCCGCATCGCACGCTCCGGGGAGTAGCCGGCCATGACGTCGTCCCCGATGTACTCCAGCGCCTCCGCGAGGTCGACCGGCGGCGCGAGCGGGTCAGGTCCTCCCGCGTAGCGCGAGTACCGGGAGCGACGCCTGCGCGAACGGCCGTCAGCCACGGTAGACCGTGCCTCCGTCTTCCTCGTCCTTGGCGACCTTGCGCGCCAGGTAGAGGCCTTCGAGGGCCAGCTCGATCGCACCCGCGCGCCGGCCGTCGTTGGTCGCACCCAGCCTGCTGGCGATCTGGTCGTAGAGGTCGGACTCGCTGGCCTCGGTGGGGGGCAGTGCCGGCAGGCTGGCCAGGAAGTCGGCGGCGGTGACCTGCTCACCGGTGGTCACCGCGACGCCGTCCTGCTCGAGGGTCTCCACCAGCAACCCGAGGTCGAGGCCGCCGAGGTGGCCGCGGACGGCCTCTGCCGTGGCGGTCCGGAGCAGGTGCGTGAGGATCTCGTCCTCGCGACCCTCCTCCCCGGACTCGAACTCGATCTTGCCGCCGAGCACGTCGACGGCCGTCTGCAGGTCGACGACCCGGGCCACGGCCTCGGGCTCGCCCTGGGCGGTCGCGCGGTGCAGTGCGGCTGCCGCGATCGTCTCGGCACCGGCGATCGCGAACCGGGCGCTCACGCCGGAGCGCTGGTCGACCGACTGGCTGCTGCGCAGTGCACGGGTGAACCGGGCGAGGATCTCGACGAGGTGGTCGGGCACGTCGGCGACGAGGTCGGCCTCCTGTCGGATGACGGCGATCTCGTCGGCGATGTCGATCGGGTAGTGCGTCCGGATCTCCGCGCCGAAGCGGTCCTTGAGCGGGGTGATGATCCGACCGCGGTTGGTGTAGTCCTCGGGGTTGGCGCTGGCCACGACCAGGAGGTCCAGCGGGAGACGGAGCACGTAGCCGCGGATCTGGATGTCGCGCTCCTCCATCACGTTGAGCATCGCAACCTGGATCCGCTCGGCGAGGTCGGGCAGCTCGTTGATCGCGACGATGCCGCGGTGGCTGCGCGGGATCAGGCCGAAGTGGATCGTCTCCGGGTCGCCCAGCGAGCGACCCTCGGCCACCTTCATCGGGTCGACGTCGCCGATCAGGTCGGCAACGCTGGTGTCGGGGGTGGCGAGCTTCTCGGCGTACCGCTCGTCGCGGTGGCGCCAGCTGATCCGCAGGTCGTCGCCGTACTGCGCCGCGGCCGCCTTCGAGGAGAAGGTGATCGGGTCGTACGGGTGCTCGCCGAGCTCGGACCCGGAGATCACCGGGGTCCACTCGTCCAGGAGACCCACCAGCGTGCGCAGCAACCTGGTCTTGCCCTGCCCGCGCTCACCGAGCAGGACGATGTCGTGTCCGGCGATGATGGCGCGCTCGACCTGCGGGATGACGGTGCTCTCGAAGCCGTGCAACCCGGGCCACGGGTCCCGACCGGACGCCAGCGCCGCGAGGAGGTTGCCGCGCAGCTCCTCACGCAGGGTCAGGTGGACGTGCCCGGTGGCGCGGAGCTCTCCGACGGTCGCAGCAGCCGGAGCAGGGGTGGGAGAGGAGTTCGAAGTCACCTTTGCAGGCTACTCACTCCCGGTGACGCTAACCTCCCGAATATGTCTGTGCTCGGCCCGGCCTCTGCGTGTCCGTGCGGATCGGGCCTCCCCTACGACGCCTGCTGCGGTCCGCTGCACCGCAACGAGCGCGCTGCCGACGGGGTGGAGGAGCTGATGCGCTCGCGCTACAGCGCGTACGTCGTGGGAGCCTCCGACCACCTGTTCCGGACCTGGCACCCCCGCACCCGGCCGCTCGACCTCACCCCCGACGAGAACCTGGTGTGGACCGGCCTGGAGGTGGTCGACGTCGTGCAGGAGGACACCGACGGAGTCGTGGAGTTCCGGGCGCACTGGACCTGGAACGACCAGACCGGTGCCCTGCACGAGCGCAGCCGGTTCGAGGTACGCGGCGGTCGCTGGGTCTACGTCGAGGGCGACACCCGCGACACCTGAGCCGACCCGACGGGGTCCAGAACCCGAGCCCCTCATCGACTTTTGAGCCTGCGAGGTCCACAACCCGCGTTGCCAGTCCTGGTTCTGAACCGCCGAGGCTCAAACTGAGGAATCGACCCCGGGATGTGAGCGTCCGGGGTGCATGTCCACCGGAACGGTCGCCCGGGGATCAGCAGGTCTTGCGGGCGTAGGCGACCAGCGCCTTGTAGTGGCTGCGCTCGGCGTCGTTCATCGTGCGGGTGGCCTCGGCGAAGTCGTCGGCGTCCTTCGAGGCGTTCATCCGGTCGATCAGCTCGATGGTGGCCAGCCGGGCACCGGCGGGGATGTCGTTCGGCGTCCCGACCTGCATCAGCGACGCCACCGTCGTCCTGGCCGCCTCGTAGGTCGCCTTGTTCAGCGCCGGGATGTCCTTGCCCGGCGCGCAGAAGGCGCTGCGCGACGCGGTCGCCGGCAGCCGGTCGCTGCAGGTGCCCTGGATGTAGGTGTCGAGCGCGAGCAGGTGCTTGCGCTCGTCGTCGGTCATCGTCCGGGTACGCCGGATGAAGTCCGCAGCGTCGTCGGAGTCGTTCATCCGGTCGATCAGCTCGGTGAACCCGTCCCGGGCGGAGTCGTCGATGTCCTTCGGGGTCCCGATGTCAGCCAGCCGGTCCACGGCCTTCTGACCTTCGGAGAACGGCACCTTCTGGAGCGCCGAGAACTTCTCACCAGCCGTGCAGAAGTCCTCCTTGGTGGCGTCCTTCGGGACTCGCGAGCAGCTGGTGAGGACGACCGCGCCGAGCAGCAGAACAAGCACCAGCACCGCGGACCGCGCCCGTCGGGACACGCGGGGACCGAGCAGCACCGTCCGCCTCCCCGCACGTGTTGGGCTCGTCGAGCCGTTCGGGCGTCACCGTACCGGAAGCACCGGGTTCAGCAGCGCGATGACCCCGCCCAGGAGAGCGCTGACCGTGTTGATCAGGCCCTTGCCACCGCCGTTCGGGCCACCGATCGGCCCCGGCTCGACGGGAGCCCAGGTGCTCACCACGGACTCCGGGACGTAGCCGTGCCGGACCCGCTGCGGGTGGTCGCCCACGGGCAGGAACGCAAGCTCCTCGCCGGTTGCGAAGTCGATGACCGCGACCGCGTCCGAGTCCGACAGCGAGACCCAGCAGGTGTCCTCCAGACCCTCGGTCGTCCAGTACGGCTTGAGGTAGTCGTGACCGGTGGTCGCCTTGTCGAAGATCCGGTGGGTCCCGGTCGCGCGGTCGACGAAGGCGACGTAGTCGTCCATCGTGCCCGCCGCGCACAGGGTCGTGCCCGCGCCGTTGATCGCGAGACCGTGGTGGGCGGAGTCGTTCACGTACTCCTCCAGCGGCATCTTCGGCACGCGGTTGGGCAGGTCGATCAGCCGGGTGACGGCGCCCGTGCGCGGCTCGGGGATCGTGCCCGCCTTGTAGGTGACCTTGCCGTCCAGGTCGGCCGCCTGGGTGTCGAACTCGACGATGCCGTGGAAGTAGGAGACCTGGAAGTAGATGAACCGTCCTCCCGGTGCGACCGCCATCGGACGGACGGCCGAGCTCATCCCCGGGTGGCCGGCCTCCTCGAGCTCCTTGCCCATGTCCCAGCGGTGCTTGATGGAGAAGTCGGTGTTGTCGACGATCTCGTACCAGCGGTCGCCCTTGATGGCGTCGTGGAGCGGACCGATCTTGACCGGGCCCAGCGAGTGCTGGTCGCCCGGCAGGTACACCTTGCCGATCGAGGCGTGGTAGATCAGCGAGCCGTCGGGTGAGAAGTTGTTCTCGTGCGGGGTCTCCCCGGACTCGAAGCTGCGGAGCCGGTCGCCCATCTTGATGGTCTTGCCACCGACGACCTCGTCGACCATCGAGTACTCGATCACCTGGTTCTCGGTGGAGTCGCTGACCAGCAGCCGCCGGCCGTCCGGGGAAACCCCCATGTGGTCGGTCCGGTAGCCGTCCATCTGCTGCTCGCGGACGATGCTGCTGACGCTGCCTGCCGGGCCCGCGGCTGCCGCCTTGGCCAGGTCGATCCAGACCACGTCCGCGAAGCTGGGGCGCGAGACCGCGACGTACTTCCCGTCGTTGGTGGTGAACATGTCGTCGACGTACTGGTCGTGGCCCTCGCCGGGACCCTGCTGGATCAGGTAGTAGAACGCGAGCTGGTCGGGCTTCTTCCGGATGTCGGCGATCTCCTGGGAGGCGTCCGGGACGAAGTTGATCCCCGTCTTGAGGAGCTTGTGGGTCCGGGCGTCGACGACGGTCGCCGTGCCGGCCCAGTTGTTGCCGACGAGCATGACGTCGCGCAGGGGCACCGCTCCCGCGGCCGAGGCCTTGCGCGGCCCGGCCTCGACGTCGGCGACGAGGGCGGCAGCCAGGAAGGCGAACAGGGTGAGGGCAGCAGTACGACGCATACCTGCATCAACGAGCAGCGCGCGGTGCGGTCACGCCGACCGGCGTCGCACCTGGACCACCCGGGCAGCCCCACCCGCGACGACGATCGCGAGCAGTGCGCCGACCACGATCACCCAGGTCCTGGAGCCGTCGGCGTCGGTCTTCTCCGCGACCGCGTCCGCTGCACCAGCGGTCCCCGGGGAGCCGTCGACGTCCTCCTCCGAGCCGGTGACGGGCGTGCCGGAGGACGTCGGTGTCCCCGACGGTGCTCCCGGTGTGACCGAGGCCGTCCGGTTCTTCTCGATGTCCTCCTGGATCTGCTTCTCGACGTCGTCGGGGTCGCTGGTCGCCGGCAGGCCCGTGCCCGGGCTCGCCCCCGGAGTCAGGATGTAGACCGGCCCCGGCGGGATGCTCTGGCCACCGAACGGGTCGCCGGGCGACCCGTGCCCCGACGGACCGTCGTCGGCGTACGCCGCGGTCAGGCCGAGGCCGCCCAGAACGAGGCAGAGCGCGAGACCCAGCGCGGGGCCCAAGACGGGGCCCAGCGCGCGGGCGGGAGTACCTGTACGTCGCACAGCAGGTCCAACGACCCGAACGCCCGAATCGTCACGCTCAGCGCGCGACGATCACCGACGAGCCGTGACCGAACAGACCCTGGTTGGCGGTGATCCCGACGCGGGCTCCCTCGACCTGACGGCCCTCGGCCTGGCCGCGCAGCTGCCAGGTGAGCTCGCAGACCTGGGCCAGCGCCTGCGCGGGGACGGCCTCACCGAAGCACGCCAGACCGCCTGAGGGGTTGACCGGGATCCGACCACCGATGGTGGTGTCCCCGGCCCGGAGCAGCTGCTCGGCCTCGCCGCGCTTGCACAGCGAGAGGTCCTCGATCCAGTCCAGCTCGAGCGCGGTGGACAGGTCGTAGACCTCTGCCACGTCGACGTCCTCGGGCGAGATGCCCGCCTCCTCGTACGCCGCGTCGCCGATCGACTCCTTGAAGGTCCGCTCCGGCACCCCGGCCACGGCCGAGGAGTCGGTGGACATCAGCGGCATGTCGATGACGGTGTTCGGGAAGGTCGGGGTGACCGTGCTGATCGCCTTGATCTTCACGAGGTCACCGGACCCGCGCTGCTGCGCGAGCTTCTGGGCGTACTCCACCGAGCACACGACGACCGCCGCCGCGCCGTCGGAGGTCGCGCAGATGTCGAGCAGGTGAAGCGGGTCCGACACGATCGCGCTGGCCAGGACGTCTGCCGCAGCGACCTCCTTGCGGTAGCGCGCGTTCGGGTTGCTCAGGCCGTGCCGGGAGTTCTTGACCTTCACCTGCGCGAAGTCCTCGCTGGTCGCGCCGTACAGGTCCATCCGGCGCCGTGCGTAGAGCGCGAAGTACCCCGGGTTGGTCATGCCCATGAGGCGGAAGCGCAGCCAGTCCGGGTCGTCCCAGCGCTCGCCCGCGTTCGGGGCCAGGAACCCCTTCGGGGTGGTGTCGGCCCCGACGACCAGCGCGACCTCCGACAGGCCGGCCAGGATCCGGGCACGAGCGGTGTCCAGCGCCTGAGCGCCGGTGGCGCAGGCGGCGTACGACGTGGCGACGCGGGCGCCGTTCCAGCCGAGAGCCTGGGCGAACGTTGCTCCCGCGACGTAGCCGCCGTACCCGTTGCGCACGGTCTCGCCGCCGACGACCAGGTCGACGTCGGTCCACGGGATGCCGGCGTCGGCGAGGGCCGCGCGGGCGGCGACGACGCCGTACTCGACGAAGTTCTTGCCCCACTTGCCCCAGGGGTGCATACCCACCCCGGCGATGGCGATGTCGTTGCTCATGCGTCCACTCCCGTCGGGCGCCAGCGCCACGTCGTACGCTCCCCGGTCTCGTCGGTGTACAGCGTCTCGACGACGAGCTCGACCTCGTCACCGACCTTGATGTCCTTCACGCCGAAGCCGTCGGCGACCTGGCCGAGGATCACGAGGCCCTCGGGGAGCTCGACCGCGGCCAG
The DNA here is from genome assembly GCF_040546585.1 of Marmoricola sp. OAE513. Lineage (NCBI taxonomy): Bacteria > Bacillati > Actinomycetota > Actinomycetes > Propionibacteriales > Nocardioidaceae > Marmoricola > Marmoricola sp. OAE513. Next base: position 768,116 of record NZ_JBEPOC010000001.1, read on the forward strand.
CGCGAACGGCACGTACGGGTCGCTGGCGGGGATGTACGGCGGCGGCGGCTGGTACTGCGCGTCGGTGTAGGACCAGATCCGACCCGTCCGGGAGAGCTCGGTGTCCGCGAACTCCTCGCCGTCGCAGGCGGGGTTCTTGCAGTAACCGGAGGTCTTCGGGAAGAACACCGTCGAGCAGGTCGTGCACTTCGAGCCGAGCAGTGCAGGCTCGGCCCCGTCGGTGAACCAGCCCTCGATGGCCGGGGTGGCGGTCATGGGTCCTCCCAAACTAGAACAGGTTCTCACTATCTCACGCGGTAACCCGGGCGTCATCCGCGTGTGCCAGAGTTCACGCGTGGAGGCGACGACACTGGTCTGGATCCTGGGGGCCGCCCTGGTGGTCGTGACCGGCGCGCTCGCCGCGGCCGTGATGGCTTGGCGCCGGACCTCCGCCGAGCTCGCCGAGGCCAACCTGCGGGTCCCACCCCCGCCCCCGGAGAACCCCACCCAGCGGGCCGTGCTCACCGCCGGCACCGCCGTCCGCTCGGTCTTCGAGGCGGTCAGCCGGGTCCGGGAGCAGGGTGTCGGCGGGATGCTGGTCAGCACGTTGGAGGACTTCAACCGCTGGGCCGCCGACCAGCGCACCGCGATCGGTCGGATCGCGGACGAGGACGGCACCGTCACGATCTTCTTCTCCGACATCGAGAACTCCACGGCGCTCAACAACCAGCTGGGCGACTCCCGCTGGCTCAAGGTCCTCACCGCGCACGACCGCCTCGTCGAGACCTACGTCGAGAAGTACCGCGGCCTGATCGTGAAGTCGTTCGGCGACGGGCACATGGTCGTCTTCACGACACCCGAGCTGGCGATCGCGGCCGCTCTGGACATCCAGCGGGCACTCAACGCCAGCTGGAACCGGAGCCGCGAGCTGCGGCGTACGCCGATCAGGATCCGGATCGGGATGCACACCGGGACCGCCATCGAGCGCGGCGGCGACTACTTCGGCCAGAACGTGGCCCTGGCGGCACGGGTCGCCGGCCAGGCCCAGGGCGGCGAGATCCTGGTCACCGGCGACATCGTCAGCTCCACCGAGGACGTCTTCGGGTTCACCCCGGCCGAGGCCGTGGAGCTCAAGGGCTTCGACGGCGAGCACGAGCTGTTCCACGTGGACGGCCGACGATGAGGACAGCACCGTGAGGTTGAAGCCCGGACGCCCGGACATCACGGCGTACGCCGACCGGTTCGACGTCCCCGCGGCCGAGGGCGACCTGTCCGTGACCTTCCTCGGCGTCAGCACGCTGCTCCTCGACGACGGTGAGTCCGCGGTGCTGACCGACGGCTTCTTCAGCCGTCCGCCGATGCTCGAGGTGCTGCTGAGCAAGATGCGTCCCGACGTCGGTCGGATCGACGCCTGCCTGCACCGGGCGCTGGGCGGTCGTCCGGTCGAGGCCGTCGTGCCGGTGCACAGCCACTTCGACCACGCCATGGACTCCGGCGTCGTCGCCCACCGCACCGGGGCCCGGCTGATCGGCGGGTCCTCGACCGCGAACGTCGGCCGGGGCGCCCGGCTGCCCGCCGACCGGATCACGGTGGCGCAGCCCGGGGAGCCGATCGAGCTCGGCGCCTGGACCCTGACCCTGGTCGAGTCCCACCACTGCCCGCCCGACCGCTACCCCGGTGAGATCACGACGCCGGTGGTACCGCCGGTGCGCGCGGGCGCCTACCGCTGCGGGGAAGCCTGGTCGATCCTGGTCGGGCACCGCAGCGGGCCGAGTGCGCTGGTCCAGGGCAGCGCCGGCTTCGTCGAGGGTGCGTTGACCGGGCGCAGCGCGGAGGTCGCGTACCTCGGCGTCGGCCAACTCGGCCTCCAGAGCGAGACCTACATCGAGACCTACTGGGACCAGACCGTGCGCACCGTCGGTGCCCGCCGCGCCGTCCTGACGCACTGGGACGACTTCTTCCGGCCGTTGCCGATGCACCCCGGCGACAAGCAGCTGCGCGCCCTCCCGTACGCCGGTGACGACCTGGACGTGACGATGCGGGTGCTCACCCGGCTGGCGACGCGTGACGGCGTCGCCCTCTCGTTCCCGACGGTGTGGGAACGCGAGAACCCCTGGGCCTGAACCCTCAGCGCACCTCGGCGCGCACCTCGACCGGGCGGTGCGCCCGTTCGTGGGTGACCTCCACCCAGGGACTCCACTCGAACCAGGTCGGCAGCGCCCGGGCCAGGCGCGGCAGCCCGTCGACGACGATCCGGCCCTCCTTGACCGCCTCGTCCCAGTGCCGGTACCCCTGGAACACGTCAGCGAGCTCCGCCGTCGTGGCGGTGACCCGCAGGTCGACCTCGTAGCCGGGGTGCTGGATGCAGACCGACGCCTCGCCGCGCTCCAGGACCAGCCAGATGACCTCCTGCTCGGCGCCGACGTGCCGGAACTCCAGGACGGTCCGGACCGGGGGCAACCGGTCCGCAGCGATCCGGCGGTGCATCCACCAGGTCAGCGTGACCGGGTCGACGTCGTGCGGGCGGAGCTCGTCGAAGAGCCACTCGATCGCCCAGCGACCGAAGCTGTCGATGACCCGCTCGAGGTCCTTGCCGGCCGGCGTCAGGTGGTACTCGCTGCCCTTCCCGGTCGGGGACGGGTAGGTCGCGATCACGCCGTTCTTCTCCAGGTGCCGGAGCCGGGCGACCAGGAGCGACCGGGAGATCCCCGGCATACCGCGAGCGATGTCGTTGAAGCGGGTGTTCCCGAGGATGAGCTCCCGGAGGATCAAGGGGGTCCACCGGTCCGCGATGACCTCGCTGGCCAGGGCGACCGGGCAGTAGCGTCCGTATTCGGGCATGACTGATGCTCCCACCGACCCCACCCGACCGGAAGTCCCGAATCTGGACCGGCCAGGTCGTTTTCTTGGACTATCCGGGGCCTGGTCGCAGGAGCAGCCTCGGTACATGACCACGATGACCGAGATCCCCCCGAGCGCGTCCACCAGCGAGAGCACCGCCGACACCCTTGTCCAGCGGGCTCGCGCCCTGGCGCCGACCCTGACCGAGCACGCCGTCCGCCACGACGCCGACGGCACCTTCGTGACCGAGTCGCACGCAGCCCTGCGTGAGGCCGGCCTGCTCCGTGCCGCCGTACCGACCGAGCTCGGCGGGGACGGCGCCACCATCGCGGACCTCGCCGCGCTGCAGCGCGAGCTGGCCCACCACTGCGGTTCCACCGCGCTGGCCAGCTCGATGCACCAGCACGTGGTGGCGTTCACCGCGTGGCGGTACCGCCGCGGTCTGCCCGGCGCGGAGGCCACCCTGCGCCGCGTCGCCGAGGAGGGCATCGTGCTCGTCTCGACCGGCGGCGGCGACTACACCCAGCCGCGGGGCGAGGCCGTCAAGGTCGACGGCGGCTACCGGGTCTCCGGCACCAAGCGGTTCGCCAGCCAGTCCGAGGTCGGCACGGTGATGTCGACGATGTTCACCTACGACGACCCCGAGCGCGGCCGGCGGGTGCTGAACATGGCCGTGCCGATCGCCGCCGAGGGCATCACCGTGGCGGACAACTGGAACACCCTGGGCATGCGCGGCACCGCCAGCAACGACCTCCAGGTCACCGACGTCTTCGTGCCCGAGGACAAGGTGCTCGCCGACCGCCCGTACGGCGTCATCGACGCGCCGCTGCAGGTGATCTCCAGCGTTGCCTTCCCGATCGTCTCGGCGGTCTACCTCGGGGTCGCCGAGTCGGCGTACCAGGCATCGCTGGCCTTCGCCGGCCACCGCGGCGAGGACCCCCTGGTCCAGCGGCAGGTCGGCCTGATGGCGAACCGCCTGCAGGTGGCCGGCTGGGCCCTGGAAGGGGCACTGCGCGCCGTCGGGGACGACCCGGCACCGTCGCTGGAGACGGTGGCAGCGGTGATGACGGCCAAGCGCGAGATCGCGCTGGCGGGGGTCGAGGTCTGCGACCTGGCGATGGAGGTCGCGGGCGGTCCGGCGTTCTTCAAGGGTTCGCCGATCGAGCGCGCCTACCGCGACATCCGCGCAGCCAAGTTCCACCCGCTGAGCCCGGAGGACACCCTCGTCCACGCGGGCCGGCTGGCGCTCGGTCTGCCCGCCGACACCGTCTGAGCCTCAGCCACCGATCCGGAGCTCCCCCGGCGCGCCGACCGGAACGACCGGACGGCGCGGCGGGACCGGGTCCAGCCGGACGTACGGCTCCCCGACCGTCGGTCTAGGGTCCGGTTCGCCCTTGTTCGGCCACAGCGCCACCGCGCGCTCGGACTGGGCGGTGATGGTCAGCGACGGGTTGACCCCGAGGTTGGCCGAGACCGCCGACCCGTCGACGACGTGCAGGCCCGGGTGCCCGAAGACGCGCTGGTAGGGATCGATCACCCCGTCGGCCGGAGTCAGGCCGATGACCGCCCCGCCGAGGTAGTGCGCGGTCACCGGCTGGTTGAAGGGATCAGCCATCGAGCCGCGCGGCTCACCGTCCATCTTCGCCGCGAACGACCGGGTGATCCGGTGCGCGATCGGGATCCAGTCCGGGTTCGGCTCGCCGATCCCCTGCCGGGTTCGGAACCTCCACCCGAACCGACCCCGCTCGAGGTAGGAGGTGACGGAGTTGTTCAACGACTGCATCACCAGGATGAACGCCGAGCCCTCGGCCTTCTGCTTCATCGTCATCAGCCGCAGTTGGGTCAGCGGGTGCCGCAGCAGCTGGCCGAGCAGCCGCAGCGGACGCCGCGGGCCGCCGTCGATCAGCGGCGCGCTGCTGGACAGCAGGGCGTCCTGCCCGGGGCCGTAGCGGCAGATCTCGACGTGCGTGTGCGGCTCGGGATGGATCGACGCGCTGATCGCGACACCGTCGGCCATGTCCCTCCGGGTCCGGCTCATCGCCATCAGACCGGCCTCGGAGTTCGTCCGGGACAGCTCGCCCAAGCGGTCCGACAGGTGCGGCAGGGCGCCCGTCTGCTTCAGCCGGTGCAGCAGCTTCTGGGTGCCGAGGGCAGCTGCCGAGAAGATCACCTGGTCGGCGGTGAAGGTGCGGCGTCCCCGCCGCAACCAGCCGTCGGACCGCGACGCGGTGACCTCGTACCCGCCGTCCGGCAACGGCCGGACGTCAGTGACGGTGGTGAGCTCGTGCACCTGAGCACCGGCCGACTCGGCCAGGTACAGGTAGTTGGTGAGCAGGGTGTTCTTGGCGTTGACCGGGCAGCCCGAGAAGCACCGGGCGCAGAAGGTGCAGCCGGTGCGGTCCGGACCGGCACCGCCGAAGAACGGGTCCGGCACGGTCCGGCCGGGCTCACCGAAGAAGACGCCGACCTGGGTGCGGTGGAAGGTGTCGGCCACCCCGAGGTCGCGCGCGACGTCGAGGAGCAGGTCGTCGGCAGCGCTGGTCCGCGGGTTCTGCTCCGCGCCCAGCATGCGCTTGGCCTGGTCGTAGTACGGCGCCAGCTCGGCCTTCCAGTCGGTGATGTGCGCCCACTGGGGATCGGTCCAGAACTCCTCGAGCGGCTCGTAGAGGGTGTTGCCGTAGATGATCGAGCCACCTCCGACGGCCGCGGCGCTGACCACGGTGCAGGTGCCGATCGGACTGATCCGCATCGTCCCGGTCATCTTCAGCCGCGGCAGCCAGACGAGCTGGCGCGGGTCCTTGCTGGTGTCCGGGAAGTCCTCGGGGTCCCAGCGCCGACCGGCCTCGAGAACCCCGACCGTGTACCCCTTCTCGCTCAACCGGAGCGCACTGACACTGCCACCGAACCCGGACCCGATGACGAGGACGTCGTAGTGCGTCATGCCACGAACCAGCGAGCGAGCAGGGTGCCGTCGTCCTCCAGCAGGAGCGCGAGCTCGAGGTCGGCACCGACCGGGTCGCCCCCGAGGATCCGCGGGTGGGAGCCCCCGATCAGGCGAGGCACCGTCGTCAGGCAGAGCTCGTCGGCAGCCCCGGAGGCGACGAGGTCGCGGAGCAGGTGCGGCCCGCCCTCGCTGAGCAGGTTGAGGTGACCGCGGTCGACCAGAGCGGCCTTGAGCGCGGCGAGGTCGACCTCCGTCTCCCCCACCACGACGACCTGGTCGTCACCGAGCAGCTCGCGGGCGTGCGCGAGCCCGGACGACGACGCGCAGGTCGCCACCAGGACCTTGCCCGCCGGAGCCTCGAGCAGCTGCTCGGGCACCTGGGCGGAGCGCGAGACCAGCACCAGCGGGACGTCGGCGACCCGGTAGTTCTCGGTCCGTGCCGTGCCGGCCCCGACGATGATCGCGTCCGCCTGGGCGCGCAAGGCGTCGAAGACCGCCTTGTCGGCCTGGTTGTTGATCGAGCCGCTCTGGCCGGACTCGCCGGTGGCGGCGCCGTCGAGCGTCGAGACCATGTTGACCCGCAGCCACGGCAACCGCGGCGGCCGGTAGAGCTCGGCGAGCTCCTCGCTCGAGGAGGACAAGGCGTCTAGGAGGACTCGCACTGCCACCTCACCACCCAGTACTGGACGCCGTACGGCGCGTCGTCGTAGTCGACGCTCACCCCGGTGACACGGACTCCCTGGCTGACCAACCGCCTCCCGAGCGACACCAGCGCCACCGCGTCCGGGGCCCACAGCTCGCCGGCCAGCTCGAGGTCGATCGCACCGAGAGCCTCCAGGTCGCCGGCCGCCAGGGCCGCGCCGATCGCGGCGTCGAAAGCCTCGGCCCGCTCGTCGAGGTGACCGGGGGCCTTCTCGGTACGGGTGGCCGACCCGTTCGCCACCAGGAGCAGCCCGGGCACCGTGTGCGCGGCCGGCGCGACCAGGTGGTCGGCGACCTTCTGGGCCGACGGGGTCGCGGCGACGGCGGCCACCGGCCCGTCCTCGACCAGCCACGCGACGGCGTCGCCGACGGCCGCCCGGAGGTCGGCGATCGGGTCCTCGGTGCTGGCGTACCGCGGCAGCAGGGCCAGGGTCGAGGGCACCACGACGACTCTCACGCGAGCCCCCGGATCGCGCGCTGCGGCGGTCGCCGTCCCGCGATCGTGTTGACCATGTCGACCACCTGGCGGGTCTCGACCACCTCGTGCACCCGGTAGATCCGGGCACCGGCGAGCGCGCTGATCGCCGTGGCGGCCAGGGTGCCGTTGAGTCGCTCGCCCACCGGGAGGTCGAGGCTCTCGCCCACGAAGTCCTTGTTCGACAGCGAGACCAGCACCGGCCACCCGGTGGCCACCATCTCGCCCAGCCGGCGGGTCAGCTCGAGGGAGTGGAAGGTGTTCTTGCCGAAGTCGTGCGCCGGGTCGATCACGATGCTCTCCCGGGCGACGCCGGCCGCCAGCGCACGACCCGCGTAGGAGATCGTGTCGCCGATCGCGGAGGCGACGACGTCGTCGTACTCCACCCGGAACGGACGGGTGCGCGGGGTGGCTCCCCCGGTGTGGGTGCAGATGATCGCGGCGTCGAACTCGGCGGCGACGTCGACCAGCCCCGGGTCGGCACCTCCCCAGGCGTCGTTGAGCACGTCCGCGCCGGCCTCGCAGACCGCGCGACCGACACTGGCCCGCCAGGTGTCGACCGAGATCACCAGGTCCGGGAACGCCTCCCGCACCCGGGCGACGAAGCCGACGACGCGGTCCTTCTCCTCGACCTCGTCGATGAAGACGCCCGGAGCGGCCTTGATGCCGCCGATGTCGACGATCTCCGCACCCTCCCCCACGACCTGGACGACCCGGTCGAAGGCCTTGTCCTCGGCCCAGGTCGCGCCCTTGTCGTAGAACGAGTCCGGCGTGCGGTTCACGATGGCCATCACCAGCGTGGTGTCGTCGGTGAAGGACTGCCGTCCGAGCTTCAGGGTCACGACAGGTACTTCGCAGCCGGGGGACGTTCGGCCCGGGGGACGAACCTGTCCGCGGCGGTGGCCACGCCGTCGACCGGCAGGAACTGGCGCAGCACGGTGCCCTCCCCGGAGACGGACCCGGAGCCCGTCTCGAGCCCGGCCCGCTCGAGCGCCGCCACCAGGATCTGGGTGGCCATCCCCCCGAGGTCGCGCAGGGACTGGTGCCGGTGCGCGCGGGTGCCGAGGTCGACCTGGGCGATCGCGTCGACGCCGCGCAACCGCAGCGTGTCGATGAGCGCCGCCGTCTCGACGGCGTACCCGGTCGGCACACGCAGGTTCTCGAAGAGGTTGCGGCGCACGGCCCACTCGCCCGCGAGCGGCTGGACCAGGCCGGCGAGCTCGGGGAACAGCAGGTTGAGCAGCGGCCTCGCGACGAGCTCGGTGACGCGACCGCCCTCGTAGGCTCCCCCCTCGTTCAACCGGCCGGCCTCCGACCCGTCTGCCAGGGGGCGTTCGTAGAACCCCTTCACCAGCGCGATCTCCGGCCGGGTCAGCAGCGGGCCGAGCAGACCGGGCACGAAGTGCGTGTCCCAGTCCAGGAGATCCGCGTCCATGAACACCAGCACGTCGCCGGTGGTGACGAACTGGGCCTTCCACATCGCCTCGCCCTTGCCGGGGAACGAACCCAGGTCGGGCCGGATCTCGGCCGAGCGGTAAACCTTCGCACCGGCGTCCTCGGCGACCGCGTAGGTGTCGTCGGTGGAGTCGGAGTCGATGACGACCACCTCGTCGAGCAGGTCGTTGGTCTCGGTCAGTGCCGTGCGCACCCGGGAGACCACGTCGCCAACCGTGGCGGCCTCGTTGCGCGCCGGGACGACCAGGCTGACCGTGAGCCCACGGGCGGACTTCGCTTCCAGCAGCTCGGCGAGGGTCCGGTCGCACCAGGAGCTGGTGTTCGCGGCGAACCAGGCGTCGAGGGTCACACCCCGAGGCTAGCGGTCAGGCGTCCAGCGCCCAGACCTGGTCCGGAATGACCTCGTCGACGAACGCGGCGATCTCCTCGACGGCCTGCGCCGCCTCGGGGACGATCGCGGCAGCGGCCTGGAAGACGTGCACCTGGTGGTCCCACACCTGCAGCTCGACGTCCACCCCGGCGCTGATCAGCGCCGCGGTCATCGCCTCGGCGTCCGGGAAGACCATCTCCGAGGAGCTGGCCTGGATCAGCGACGGGGGCAGACCGTGCAGCGCGGCGCGGCTGGGGCTGTCGGGCAGGCCGTGCGCCTCGCCGGCGCGGTGCGCGGCACGCAGGACGACCTGGCCGAGCGCGTCGAAGCAGCTCAGCGGGAACAGCGCGCAGGTCCCGGCCGACGCGGCGCTCACCTTGGCGGTCCCGTCGAAGTCGATGAGCGGCGACATCGCCACCAGTCCCGCCGGCATCGGCAGGCCGGCCGCTTGTGCGGCCAGCGCGACCTGGAAGGTCAGGTAGCCGCCCGCGGAGTCCCCCATGATGACGACCTGCGACGCGGGGACCCCGGAGTCCAGGACGTAGCGGTAGGCGTCCAGCCCGTCGGCGATGGACGCGCTCACCGGGTGCTTGGGGAGCTGTCGGTAGTTCACCGCGATCACGCTGGAGCGGGTGTCCTCGGCGATCCGCGACATCAGCTGTCGGTGCAGGTAGCGGCCGCCGACCACGAACGCACCGCCGTGCAGGTAGACGATCACCCGGTCCTCGACCGACGGCGTGCGCAGCACCTCGGCGGTGCAGTGCGGGAGTCGCATCGGCTCGAAGGTGGTGCCGGGAACGGTCCTGAGCGCCAGGCCGACGTAGTCGGCGAGGAAGTAGGGCCAGGGCGCGAGCGGCACGCGCGACCACAACCCGATGAACGGCTTGACGGTGCGCGAGAGGGCGGCGGAGAGCATCGAGGAGCGGACCGAACCGCCACCGAACTCGGTGCGTGCGACCCGGGTCGGAAGGACCTCGGCGACCTCGAGGTCGGAGACCAGACGTAGTGCCGTCGTTGCCTGCGAGCGTGCGCCCATCGAAACAACCCCCTCAGTCGGACCGGTCACCGCAACGTACCGGCACGATGAGCAAGGATTCGGCAGATTCGTCCCCCGCACAAGAGTTTCGCCGCAGCGAATTCCCGGGGGTCAGACCGTCGAACGGCGCTTCCCGGCACTGGAGCGGCCACGCCACTCCTCGATCCGCCAGGACAGCACCAGAGCCAGCGCCTCCCGGGCGATCGATCCGGACATCTTCGACTGCCCGGTGGTGCGGTCGGTGAAGGTGATCGGGACCTCGGTGACCCGCAGTCCGCGGCGCGTCGCGCGCCAGGTGTTCTCGATCTGGAAGGAGTAGCCGTTGGACTCCGAGTCGAGCACGTCGATCGCCTCGAGCGCCTCGCGGTTGAAGGCCTTGAAGCCGGCCGTCGTGTCGCGCACCGTGGTGCCGAGCAGCAGCCGGACGTAGAGGTTGCCGCCGCGCGAGATCAGCTGCCGGTGCCAGCCCCAGTGCTTCACGCCGCCGCCCTTGACGTAGCGCGAGCCGACCGCGATGTCGGCCCCTGCGACCTGATCAGTGGCGAGCGCCGCGAACAGGGCCGGCAGCCGGTCCGGCGGGTGCGAGAGGTCGGCGTCCATCTGGGCGATCTGGTCGTACCCGGCGTCCAGGGCCCACGCGAAGCCGGCCCGGTAGGCACCTCCCAGGCCGCTGCGGCCGGGACGGGTCAGCAGGTGCACCGTGTCGCCGTACGCCGGGTGCCCGGCCACCAGCGGACCGGTGCCGTCGGGGCTGTTGTCGTCGACGACCAGGACGTGGCACTCCGGCGCCGCCTGGCGCACGGCATCGACCGCGCGGAGCACGTTGCCGGCCTCGTTGTAGGTCGGAATGACGACGATCCGGCGCGGGTGCACCGGTTCATTCCGCCCAGAAGTCATTGGAGGAGTCTAGGCGCTGCCACGATGGACCCATGAACCAGATCCGGATCGACCTCCCCGAGGTCACCCTGGCCGCCCTCACCTGGGGACCGACGGACGGGCCGCTCGCGATCCTGCTGCACGGATTCCCCGACACCGCGCACACCTGGCGGCACCTCGGGCCGGCGCTGGGCGGGGCCGGTTACCGGGTGGTGGCCCCGTTCCTGCGCGGCTACGCCCCCTCCGAGGTCCCGGCCGACGGAGCCGGTGACGTGGCCGCCCTGGTCTCCGACGTCCTCGGCATCCACCGCGAGCTCGGCGGCGGTCCGGACGCCGTGCTCGTCGGCCACGACTGGGGTGCCATCACGGCCAACGCCCTGGCCGCGCACGAGGACAACCCGTTCGCCGCGGTCGTCGTGCTCTCGGTGCCGCCGTTCACCGCCATCAAGGGGGCGAAGGTGCTGCGAGCGCTGCCCCGGCAGCTCCGCAACTCCTGGTACATCCTGTTCAACCAGCTGCCGCGCCTGCCCGAGCGCTTCCACGCGCGCCTGGTCCGGCGCCTGTGGAAGGACTGGTCGCCGGGCTTCGACGCGAGCGAGGACCTGCCGCACGTGCTGACCGCGATGGCCGGCCCGGCGAACCGGCGCACCGTGATCGGCTACTACCGGGCGCTGGCCAGCCCTTTCGGTCCGCCGGCGGCGTACCGGCGCTGGAAGGGCGCCGAGCTGCGCGACCCGCTGGTCCCGCTGCTCTACCTGCACGGCGCCGACGACGGCTGCCTGGACCCGCGCCTGGTCGCGACCGCCGAACCGAACCTGCCGGCGGGCAGCTCGGTCGCGATGGTGCCGGGCGCGGGGCACTTCCTCCAGCTCGAGCAGCCCGAGCTGGTCAACCAGCTGGTCCTGGAGTACCTGGCGTCGGTCTAGAGCCAGGGCAGCCGGGGGTCGACCGCCGGCCCCGCGAACCGGGACGCATCGGCGACGACGCGCAGCGCGCGTCGTCGGTCGGCGACCTCCGCAGCCACCAGGGCGACGACGAACGCCATCGCCACCAGACTTCCGACCACGAACATGGGAACCATCGCGCACCACCTCGGTCAAGGTCGACGACCGACCGTCGACACCTGGTATTCGCGGCCGACGGCGCTGCGGATGTGACCTGGGTCGCACCCGGCCCGAAAGCGGTGCACTAACGTCGGTGCGTGCCCACCCGCGGAGTCCTCGCGCCGCACCCAGGCGGAGCGGCGTGCCGACAGCGAGCAGCGCCTGATCCAGGCGTCCGTGGAGCTCATCGTCGAGCAGGGGTTGGCGAACACCTCGCTGGCCGACATCGGCCGTCGTGCCGGCGCCAGCCACGCGCTGGTGAACCACCGCTTCGGCTCCAAGGACGAGCTCGTCGACCGGATCATCGAGGTGGCCACCGCCCACTACGCCGAGGTCGCGGCGGAGCGGATCGGCCGGCTCACCGGCCTGGACGCTGTCCTGGTGGTCGGCGACCTCTACCTCGACCTGGTGGTGGGGGCCGACCCGCTGGGCCGGGTGCACGTCGTGCTGTGGAGCGAGGCGATCGCGAACACCGCCACCCGGCGTACCGCGCAGACCGAGTGGGACCGGCAGTTCCGCGACTTCCTGTCCCAGCTCATCGAGGACGGCATCGCGGCGGGCACGATCCGGCCGGACCTGGTCGTCGCCGAGACGGCGCTGACCATCGTCGGGGTGCTGCGCGGCATCGCGATGCAGCTGATGCTCGACGAGGGCGTCAGCCTGCCGGATTCCAAGTCGCTCGTACGGTCGCTGGTGCTGGCGGAGCTGCGGGCCTGAGCACCCGGTCGAAGTGGTTCAGCACCACCTCGGTCACGGCCGCCGCCGACCCGGCCCCGGGATCCAGCAGCAGCTGGAGGGCGACACCGCGGAGCAGACCGACGATGATCACCGCGGCAGCCTCCGGGTCGATGCTCGGCCGGATGCTGCCGTCGGCGATCCCGGCCTCGATGATCGAGACCAGGGACGAGCGGAACAGCCGGTCCCAGGCCGCCCGGTAGGGACGCTTGCCTACGCCCGTGGCGATCGCCTCGCTCCACACCAGCAGGTGCACCCGGGCGACAGGGTCGGGGCCGAGGACCAGGCGCAGGTAGGTCTCGCCGACGATGCGGAGCGCGTCGGCGCCGTGGGTGTCCCCCACCCGGCCGACCGTCGTGGTGGTGAACATCCGGACGGCTTCGGCGTTGAGCCGCTCGATGAGCGCGTCCTTGGAACCGAAGCGGGCGTGCACCAGCCCGTGGCTGTAGCCAGCGCGCCGTCCGATCTCGGCCAGGGACGTCCCCTCGATGCCGCGCTCCACGACGAGCTCGGCAGTCGCCTCCAGCAACCGCCGGTCGCTCTCGGCGCGACGTTCGGCCTGGGTACGCCGAGGCCGGCTTCCCGGGCCCGGCTGAGCCGGGACGGGAGTCCGAACCTCCGTCATGTCAGGACGACTGGCAGAGCCTGCACGGCGTCAGGTCGGAGACGTCGCTGCCGGCAGGACGCAGGTCCTCACGCCCGGCGATCAGGTCGCAGTCCGCACGGTGCACCGTCTTGCCGCGACCGGCGACCACCAGCTCGGCGCCGTCGACCTTGCTCTTCGCGCGCGCCGGGGTCGCCGCCGTACGAGCAGCAGCCGGGGCGGCGGAGGCAGCGGCGGCCGACTCGACCGCCGTGGCCAGCGCGGCCTGGTCCGAGGCGTGCCGGTCCGAGATCGCCTCGGCGAGCACCAGGATGGTGTCGGACAGGCTCTGCGCCGACTCCTTCTGCTCGGCGGCGATCCGGGCGAGCCAGGAACCGAAGTACAGGAAGCCACCCACGAAGGTGATGCCCAGGCCCAGGATGCCGCCCGAGATCAGGTAGGAGGTCTGGTCGTACTCGTACGGCGTGTGCGCCGCGCCGTACCAGCCGAGCCCGATCACGATCAGGCCGCCGGGCAGCAGGACCGCACCCGCGATGAACAGGATGAAGTGCAGCTGCTGGATGGGGTTGCCCTTCAGCGGGGCCACCCCTTCCTTGGCCTTCGCCTTCGGCATCTTCTGGGCCGGGGCGGCGGCTGCTCCGGGAACTTCGATGGTGGTCATCTCATACCTTCCTGAGGTCGGGGATGCCGGCCTTGAGGCCGTGTGCACAGGTTGCGGATCCCCCGAACATGATCAAGCCGGCACGTCGGATGTACCAGCCCAGGCCTGCAGCGAGCATCAGACCTCCGAGCAGAAGCGCCATCGGGATGCTCCCGAGCGGCGGAAGACCCGAAACCTTCTGCGGCACGAACGGGTCGGTCGGCGCGTTGCCCGGCGGGGTCTCCGCAGGCGCACCCGGATCCGTGATCGGCACGTCGCCGACGGGGACGTCCGCGACCGGGGTGTCGGTGACCGGGGTGTCGACCACCGGCGGCGTCACCACGGCGTCCGGGTCGATGCCCTTGACCGTCTGCGCGTCCGCCCGGCTCTGCCCCAGGACCAGCGCGACCTTCGGGTGCGCGTCGCCGAGCGCGACGATGAGGCCCTTGAGGATCGCGGCCTGGCCCGGCAGGTCCGGGAGCTGGCCGACGAGCTCGTCGAGCGGCAGCTTGGGCAGCAGGCTGAGCAGCGGCTGGGTGTCGATCTCGATCCGCAGGCCCTCGGCGGACACGGAGCCGACCGGCCCCTCCTTGGTCACCTTGGACTCGCCGATCTCGAACTTCACGCCGAGCTTGGCCAGCGCCTTGATCGCGTCGTCGGGCAGGCCCGGGAGCGGGTTCTCCTTGCCCATCGCCTCGAAGCCCTTGCCGGTGTACCCGAACTTGTTGCCCAGGATGCTCATCGAGCCGATGTCGATCTTCTTCGTGGTGACCGCGCCCTGGGCGATGTTGCTGACCGTCTTGGTGACGACCTCGACGCCGTTGAGCTTGATGAGACCACCGAGCAGGCCAACGGTGCCGAGCCGTGCCGTTGCGCTCGCCGTGACCGTGTCGGACTCCGGGTCGTAGGACGTCGAGGAGATGCTGTCCATGCCCGCGACGTTGACCAGGGCGCTGAGCGCACCGAGCGGGCTGCCCGACGGGGTGGACCCACCGTCCTTGTCGGTCTTGGTACCGAGCAGGATGCCGGTCAGCCCGGTGGGGTCCTTGAGCAGGTCGAGCAGGTTCGGCGGCGGGGTGGACCCGGTGTCGCCGTCGGCGACGTCGCCGGCGGTGCCGTAGCCGACCTTGGCGGTCGCCTTCTTGTCCGTCGTGCTGACACGACCCACGCTGCCGGGCAGGAACTCCTGGCTGGCGGACTGGGTGTCGCCCGGGTTCTGGGCGTTGACCTGCACCGGGTAACCACCGTCGGTGAGCGGTCCGGGCAGACCGAGCTGCTCGCCGAAGGTCTTGAGACCCTCACCGACCGCGTCGCCGGGCCACATCGCCGAGGCACGGGCCGACCCGATCGGGCCGGAGGCACCCTGCACCTTGGTGTAGGAGAAGTTGAACTCCAGCTGCGGGGAGGACGGCACCGGGATGGCCGGCTCGTAGATCTCCACGCGCAGCGGGGTCGCCAGCGCGAAGGTGGTGAAACCGGTGAAGTCCGGGGCAGCGTTGGCCGGGCTCATCGACGACGCGCTGGCCCCCGCCAGCAGGCCGAGCGCCAGCACCGACGCCGCCGTGCGCTTCGACCGGCGGCTCGCCGTCCGGACGCGGCGCGCGATCGTTTTGTCGTACAGAGTCTTCTCATTGCATTGCACGCAGGTCATGCGGCACCCCCAAGAATCACATCGGCCATGATGTCGCTGATCTCGTCGGGCTCGCCCGTGGCGACGACCCGACCACCCGTCATGACGGCAGCGTAATCGGAGACACGGAGTGCCGTCCGGGCAAACTGCTCGACAACCAGGATCGAAACACCCGTCTGCGCGATCTGCGCGACCGTCTCGTAGAGCTCGTCCACGATCAGCGGCGCCAGGCCCATCGACAGCTCGTCGAGGAGCAGGAGCGCCGGGTCGGAAGCCAGAGCGCGCGCCATTGCGAGCATCTGCTGTTCTCCACCGGACATGGTTCCGGCAAGCTGGTAGCGGCGCTCGTGCAGCCGCGGGAAATAGGTGTAGGCGGTGTCGAACACGGCGTCGGCAGCGACCCCGGCGTACGACATCAGCAGCAGGTTCTCCTCGACCGTCAGGTTCGGGAAGACACTGCGGCCCTCGGGGATCGTGGTCAGACCGAGCCGGGCCAGGTCGTCGGACTTCGCGCCGGTGACGTGCACGCCCGCCAGGTGGATGTCACCCGAGGTCTGCTCCATCTGTCCCGAGATCACCTTCAGCAGCGTGGACTTGCCGGCACCGTTGGGTCCCAGCAGCGCGACGACGGCTCCCTTGGGCACCGTCAGGTTCACGCCGCGGAGGACCTCGATACGGCCGTACGCCGCGTGCAGGTCGATCACGTCCAGAATGGGGACACTCATGCCTGTGCTCCTTCGCCCACCAGCGGGATGATCGCGGTGTCGTCGTTCGCGGGGCCCTCGTCGGAGTAGCCGAGGTAGGCCTTCTGGACGACCGGGTCCACGCGGATCTCGGCGGGCGTGCCGTGCGCGATGATCGTGCCGAAGTCGAGGACGTGGATGTCGTCGCAGACGCTCATCACCAGGTCCATGTCGTGCTCGACCATGAGGATGGTCTTGCCCTCGGAAGCCAGCTGCTTGAGCAGGTCACCGAACGCCTCGGTCTCGTCCTCGTCCAGACCCGAGGAGGGCTCGTCGAGGAGCAGGAGCCGCGGGTTGCAGGCGAGCGCACGGGCGAGCTCGAGCAGCCGCGCCGTGCCGGTCGGGATCGAGTCGGCACGGTCCGAGGCGTAGGAGGCGATGCCCACCAGCTCGAGCAGGTCGTCGACGTCGTTGTCGGCCGAGCGGAACATCCCGCTGAAGCCGTCGTTGATGTCGAGCGCGACCCGGACGTTGTCGGCCACGGTCAGCGACCCGAACGCCTCGAGGCGCTGGAAGGTGCGACCGATCCCCCGCTTCGCGCGGCGGTTGACCGGGAGGCGGTTGATGTTCTTGCCGTCGAAGACCACCCGGCCCGACGTCGGCGTCTGCAGGCCGGTGACCACGTTGAACGTGGTGGTCTTGCCGGCACCGTTGGGGCCGATCAGCCCGGTGATGGTGCCTTCCTCGACCTCGAAGTTGGCGTGGTTGACAGCGGTCACGCCGCCGAACTGGACGACGACGTCGTCAACGTGAAGCAGCGGCATCCGCATCCACCTCCTCGAGCTCGTTGACAGGTTCGGTCAGGTCGTCGTGGCCCGGATCGGCGAGACCCGGTTCCTTCGGGCGCAGGGCCATGCCGGGGTACCGCTCGACGAGCGCCGGGTAGACCGTGTTCTGGATCCAGCCCGGGAACTGGAACAGCTTGTTGGCCAGACCGTTCGGGTCGCGACCGATGACGACCGCGCCGATGCCGAGCAGGACGAACAGCAACCCGCCGATCTCGGGGTGGTCGCCCTGGGCGACGGGCAGGTACATCATCGAGAAGCCGCCGAAGACCGTGCCGGTGACCGAGGTGACGCCCCAGACGACGGCGAACAGGAGCAGCAGCAGGCTCTGGAAGTAGATGAAGTCCGCCGAGCCGACGGTCCCGCGGAGACCGGCGAACAGCGCGCCACCGAGACCCGCGATACCGGCCGAGGCGGCGAACAGGCCGACCCGGAACCAGCGCTGGTCCAGTCCGAGGGTTCCGCACGCGGCCTGGCTGTCACGCATCGCGATGAGGATCCGACCGAGGCGTCCGCGGCGGATCGCGAGGACGCCGACCGCGGTGACCACGAAGAAGATCACCATGAGGACGACGTACGACTTGTAGCTGTCGAACTCGAACCCGGCGATCGAGAGCCGCTTGGCCGACAGCAGGTTCGAGAACTCGAACGCGAAGCTCTGCTGGAAGATCAGCTTCTCCATCAGCTGCGCGAACGCGAGCGTCGCGAGAGCCAGGTAGAGACCGGTCAGCCGCAGCACCGGGAAGGCCACCAGGGCACCGACCGCAGCGGTGATGAGGATGACCAGCGCGAGGCCGAACAGGTTCGGCTGGTCGAGCTTGCAGTACGCGATCGCACCCACGCCGGCGAAGGTGAACTGACCCAGCGACACGATGCCGCCGTAGCCGGTGAGCAGCACCAGCGAGAGCATCACGATCGAGAACGTCGCGGCGGTGCCCATCAGGATCAGGTTGGCGTCACTGAGCGTGCCGGCCAGGACGATCGAGACGACGATGAACGCGCCTCCCCAGCCGAGGCTCTTGGTCAGGCTCGGGACCGGTGCGGCGACCAGGCCCTTGACCTGACCGATGCGCAGCGGAGCCTGCGGCAGGATCACCAGGATGGCGAACAGGAACAGCGCCGGGACGACGGCGGGAAGCCCACCGAGCTTCTCGCTGAAGGGCAGCTTGTCGAGGTAGCCGACCAGGTAGGACTGGGCGAGGCCCAGGGCCAGCGCGCCGACGTAGGTCAGCGGCAGGCTGGTCAGCTTGCCGAGCATCGCCGCGGCGTACGCCGAGATGACGAGCAGCGTGAGCTGGTAGTACTCCAACCCGATCTCGGGTGCCAGCAGGATGCCCGACAGCGCACCGAGCGAGGTGCCCACCGCCCACGACAGCGCGGCCACCGACTTGGGACGTCCGCCGTACAGCTCGAGCAGGTCGGGGTTGTCGACGCTGGCCCGCATCGCCGTACCGACCCGGGTGCGGGTCAGCAGCACGTAGAGGCCGGCCGCGACCAGCGCGGACAGCACGATCGTCAGCACGCGGTGGTAGCTGATGTTGACCTCGCTGCCGATGCTCAGCGACTGGTCCGGGAAGAACTGCGGGATCACCCGCGCCTCGTCGGCCTTCCAGATCTGGGTGGCCACACCGATGAGTGCGACCAGGATGCCGACCGTGACGACCAGGGACACGCCGATGGGCGCGGACCCCAGCCCCCGGGTGAGCACCCGCTGGAAGAAGACACCGAGGAGCGGAGCGATGACCAGCAGCACCAGGATCAACGAGATCCAGACCGGGATCCCCTGCTTGACCGAGAAGTCCCAGTACATGTAGCCGAAGAGCATGCCGACGGCACCGTGGGCGATGTTGAACACCCGGGTGGTGCTGTAGGTGAGCACCAGGCCGCTGGCGGCGATCGCGAAAGCCGCGCCGGTGAACAGACCCTGGAGGGTGTAGGAGATGAACGCGCTCATGCGGTCACCGCCCGACACTGCTTCCGCGGCATGTGTACTCCTTCGAGCCGAGGGGGACGAACTTGCCGCCCTTGACCTGCATGAAACGGATGCAGGACGGCGAGTGCTTGCCACCAACATCCATCGGACCGTGCATCCCGCCGCCGGTCCACTTGTGCTGGGACTTGAGGGCCGCCACCAGGGATGCTCGGCTGAGTTTGCCACCCAATTTGATCGACTGCTCGACAAACAGCTTGGAGGCCGACCAGGCGAACTCGCCGAAGAACGTCGGGTCGGCGCCGGGCGCGACCTGCTGGAGCCACTTCTTGTAGAGGTTCAGCTCGGGCTGGCTCTCCTCCAGCGGCGTGAAGTTGATGAACATGAACACGCCCTCGACGGCGCTTCCGCCGGTCTTGAGGAAGTTCTTGTCGTAGACCGACGGGTCGTACAGACGGACCTGCGGCTTGAAGTTCGCCTGCTGGATCGCCTGGGCCAGACGGACCGACTGCTGGTACGCGCCGATGAACTGCACGAACTCCACGCCCTTGCTCTTCATCTGCTGGACGTAGGGCCCGTAGTTGAAGTCGGCGACGTCAATTCCCGCGCTGTACAGGAACTTCATGCCCCTCTGCTCCTCCACCTTCTGCTGGTACTTCGCGTTCTCCGCGGCCGCACCGGCGTTCAGGTAGAGGAAGGCAGCCTTCTGGCTGGCGGCCTTGTAGTTCTTCACGATGTAGTCCGGAACGGCGTTCGAGAACTCGCGCGGACCGACTGCCTGGGCACCGAAGCAGGTCTTGCACTCGTTGCGCGTCGCGGTCACCGCGGCGGTCCGCATGTCGGGGAGTCCGCAGCCCTGCGCGACACCGGCACCACCGGAGTCGAAGGCCGACATGGAACCGACCGAGGCGAACACGTTGTCGCACAATTTCTGGTACGCCTGCTGGTCTGCACCAGCATCGGTCCGCGAGTCGTAGGTCGTGAGCTTGAGCTTGCGTCCGCAGATGCTGGACGTCGAGTTGAAGTAGGCGACGTACGCCTTGGTCGCCTGCTGGGCGGCCGTGAAGAGACCGGGCACCGGACCCGAGATGTCGGAGGAGTTCCCGATCTCGATCGTGCTCGCGGTGATGCCCTTCTGGTTCTTGAACCCTGCGCAGGAACCGGCGGCCACCGCCGGCGGCTTGCTGCCACCGGTGCTGGTCCCCGTGCCCGTGCCGGTACCCGTCCCCGTGCCGGTCCCCGTCCCGGTCCCGGTTCCCGTGCCGGTCCCGGTGCCGGTCCCCGTACCCGTGCCGGTTCCCGTCCCGGTGCCGGTCCCCGTGCCCGTGCCGGTGCCCGGGTCCCCGACGCCGCCGTTGCCGGTCGCGCCCGTGATGCCGTTCACCTTGTCGTTGGCGGACTTCACCTTCTCCGGACTGAGGGCCGAGCCCCCGCACGCCGTGGGAACGGCGAGCACAAGTGCGAGTGCCCCGATCCCCAGCAGTCGACGAATCCGGGTGGATTCCACAACGCTCTGCACAGCCATACTCCTGACGCCAGTTCTTCCAGGTGAGGACGAACCAGAAAGTAGATGTGCATCACATAACTGCGAAGCGGGCAGAAAGTTACTTTCTGGAACGTGTTCTATTTGGGGAGTATGCCGGGTCAGCGGACCGGTTGAAACCCCTCCCACCGAATTGGTCACCGCCGTAGGGTCGGCCCATGCCCGCTCCCGCCCCGTCCCTGCGCCTGGGCCCCCGCCTGGGCACTGTCACAGTTCTGGTACTCGGCGCGCTCGCCTGGACCGGGCCCACCCGGGCCGACGTCCCGGTCGGCGTGGAGGCGGTCGTGGGGTCGGTGACCTGCGACGCCGAGGACGGTTCAGTGCCCGTCACGCTCACCGCCGGAGCCGCCGCGACCGACTTCGAGCTGTACCTCGACGGTGAGCCGTACGGCGACGAGGCCGTCGCCGTCCCTGGGGGCACCAGCACCACGATCACGGTGGCGGGACTGGCTGACGGCGGCCACGCCTTCGACGTCGTCCTCCCCGGCGACCCGGGGGCGGACCCAGGATCGGACCCAGGATCGGACCCGGAGTCGGACCCCGAGAACCTGGTCAGCACCACCCGCGAGGTCGCGTGCGACGCTGCCCCGGTCGGCGCCTACACCAACCCGAAGGGGTCGGTGGAGGTCTTCTGCGGCAACGAGGCCGTGGTCACCGCCACCAACGAGCCGATCGGCGGGAACACCGCGGACCTGCAGCCGGTCACCTTCACCCTGTCGTTCCAGCCGTGGGCCACCGACGCAGACGGCGTCGGCCTGCCCCTCGACGTGCCGCCGACCCCGATCGACACCTTCACCCTGGATTCCTCCACGCCGGCGTACGAGCGGGTCCTGGGCGAGACCGAGATGGGCGAGCTCGCCGCACTCAGCCCGACGGGCATGATCAACCTGCTCGTCGGCGACGAGGTGGTGAGCCAGTCGGGTCTGGGCGGCACCTGCGTCGTCGAGGCCGCCACCCCTGACGCCACCTCCGGCGTCGCCCTTCCGGCGACCGGGGCCTGAACCGCACCGCACTTGTTGTTACGGTCGTCGACCGATGAGCACCATCACCTCGATCCACGTCGCCCCCGGCCGCCGGCTCCCGATGAAGTCCGTCGACGCCGTGCTCGCCGAGGCCGGACGCGGCCTGGTCGGCGACCGGTACCACGGCGCGAAGCACCGCCACGTGACCCTGCAGTCCGCCGAGGCGCTCGCGCTCGCGGGCGAGGACCTCGGCCGTGCGGTCCCGCCGGAGGGAACACGGCGCAACGTGACCGTCGACGTCGGCGAGGTGCCGACCGCACCGGGCACGCGGGTGCGCATCGGGGACTGCCTGCTGGAGGTCGTCCGGGTGGCCGCGCCCTGCCGTCTGCTCGACGACAACCTCGGACCGGGAGCAGCGGCCGCGCTGCGCCGCCGCGCGGGAACTGTCTTCCGGGTCCTCGAATCCGGGACACTGCACGTCGGGGACCAGGTCGACTGGTCGCCCACCGACCAGGAGGACGCACGATGACCGGCACCGGACGACGGACGATCGCCTACGTGCTCCCGGTGTTCAACGAGGAGGAGGCCATCGGCGCGTTCCACGACGCGCTGGCCGCCGCGACCGCGACCCGGCCCGACCTGGACTTCGAGTTCCTCTACGTCGACGACGGCAGCAAGGACGCCTCCCTGGAGAAGCTTCTCGAGGTGCGCGCGCAGGACCCGCGGGCGACCGTGCTCAGCCTGTCGCGCAACTGCGGCCACCAGATCGCCGTCACCGCCGGCCTGGACGCCGCCGGCGACGCCGACGCGGTCGTCGTCATGGACACCGACCTCCAGGACCCCCCTGCCGTCAGCATGGAGATGATCACGATGTGGGAGGGCGGCGTCGACGTCGTCTACGCCCAACGGCGCACCCGCAAGGACGGCGTCTTCAAGCGTTCGACGGCGTACGCGTTCTACTGGGTCCTGGACCGGCTGGCGTCGATCGACATCCCGCGCAACGTCGGCGACTTCCGGCTGATGGACCGCCGGGTCGTCACGGAGGTCAACCGGTACCGCGAGCAGGACCGTTTCCTGCGTGGCATCGTCGCGCACGTCGGCTTCCGCCAGGAGGCACTGCTCTTTGACCGCGACGCCCGGTTCGCCGGCGAGACCGGGTATCCGCTGCGCAAGCTCTTCAGCTTCGCCGCGACCGGCATCATCGGCTTCTCGACCACCCCGCTCAAGCTGATCTCGCGGCTCGGGTTCGCCATCTCCGGGATCTCGGTGCTGCTGGCGGCGTACGTGCTCTTCGTGCGTCTGTTCCGGCCGGAGGACTCCGTACCCGGGTGGGCCTTCCTCGGCGTGGGCATGTTCCTGCTGAGCGGGCTGCAGCTGATCATGATGGGCGTCATCGGCAGCTACCTCGGCCGGGTCTACGTCGAGACCCAGGACCGTCCGCTGTACGCCCTGGCGCTGGTCGCGCGCGGGAAACCGGACGACTCGTGACCGCGCTCGAGCACGGTCTGCGCCGGACCGCCGGAACCTTCGCCGTCGTCGGCGTCATCAACACGATCATCGACTTCGGGTTGTTCGCCCTGCTGCACGACCCGCTCGGGATCACCCTGGGGAACCTGCTCTCGACGGCGGCGGGCATGACCTTCAGCTTCGTGGTCAACGGGCTGGTGACCTTCAAGGCCGAGCGCCTCACGCTGCGGCACGCGCTCACCTTCATCGGCACCACCGGGACCGTGCTGTGGGTGGTGCAGCCGATCGCGATCCACCTGCTCCTCGGCGTGCTCCCCCACGACCTGCCCGTCGACCGGGTGCTGGTCGCGAAGGCCTGCACGATCGGGATCAGCTTCGTGCTGAACTTCGCGGCGTACAGGTGGGTCGTGTGGCCGTTGGAGAAGAAGACCTCCCCCTGACGCCGACCGGGCTCAGATGTCCCACCCACACGCGCCGACCGGTCTGAGATGTCCCGGATCTCGGCAGCGAGATCTGGGACATCTGTGCCCTCTCGACGTCGCCACGCGGGACATCTGTGCCCTCTCGGCGTCGCCACGCGGGACATCTGTGCCCTCTCGGCGTTACCGGGGACTGAGGATGACCACCGGGATCTCGCGCTCGGTCCAGGACTGGTAGTTCTCGAAGTCGGCGTACAGGTCGACCAGCTTCGGCCACACCGCAGCGCGTTCCTCGGCGTTCGCCGTGCGGGCGTGCACGGCGCGGACCTCGCCCTTGATCTGCACCCGGGTGTCCGGGGTCGCCATCAGGTTCGCGTACCACTGCGGGTTCTTCGGCAACCCGCCCTGGGACGCGACGATCACGACGTCGGGGCCGTCGACCAGGTACAGCAGCGGCGTGGTGAACGCCTTGCCGGACTTGCGGCCCACGTGGTCGAGCAGCAGTGTCGGGACCGGCTTCTTCCAGCCCGCACCGATCCGCCACTTGCCGCCGATGCGTCCCTTCGTCAACCGGTAGACCCGGACGTGCGCCTTGCCGGCGTACTTCATCACGTTCGGCACGATCGGGGAGTCGAGTCCCTCGGGCTTCTTCTTCAGCTCGGCCACGAGCTCACCTCTTCTTCCGCGCAGCGCGCTTGCGCTGCTTGTCGACGAACTTGACGGACGCTCGGCGGGTGAAACCGGGCGCGAGACGTTGCAACCGGTAGGCCATCCGGGCCTGGACCGGCTCGATGACCATCGCCTCACCTGCCGCTACGGCCTCGAGCACCTTGCCGGCCAGGACGGCGGGATCGACCGGGTTCCGGACGCCTTGGCCCTTCAGGTAGTAGTCCCGGCCGGAGATTCTGCCGATCTCTCCCTGGTCGAGGATCGGGGTGTCGACCGCCGCCGGGCAGACCACCGTCACCCCCACGCCGTACGCCGCCGCCTCCGAGCGCAGCGCGGCCGAGAGACCGACGACCGCGTGCTTGGTGGTCACGTAGGAGGTGATCAAGCCGGCCGCCATCAACCCGCCCATCGACGCCGTGTTCACGATGGTGCCCGAGCCCTGCTTGATCATCTGCGGGTACGCCGCCGCGACGCCGTGGACGACGCCCCGGATGTTGACGTCGATGATCTTGTTCCACTGCGCCAGCGTGATGTCCTGGGTCTCGCCGATGAAGGTGATGCCGGCGTTGTTGAACAGCAGGTCCAGACGGCCGTGCTCGGCGACGACGTCGTCGACCAGCGCCTGAACAGCCTCCGCGTCGGTGACGTCCAGCGCGCGACCCTCTGCCCCTGGCTCCAGGTCGGCGACGACCGCGATGGCCCCGGCCTGCCGCAGTGCCGTCACCAGCGCGGCGCCGATGCCCGAGCCACCGCCGGTGACGATCGCGGTCTTGCCGACGTACCAGTCAGGAGGCACGGTGGCCCGGCGGCTCACCCGAACGCCTTCATCACGTGCGCCTGCAGGTCCGGGTAGCGCTTGAGGTGCGCGCCGCCGTTGATGTCCAGGCTCTCCCCGGTGATCCAGCGGGAGTCGTCGGACAGCAGGAACCGGAGCGCCGCCGCGATCTCGGACGGCTCGCCGCTGCGACCCAGCGGGGTGTTCTCCAGGTAGTCGTCCTCGATCCCGGGAATGTCCATCGCCGGGGCGGTCAGCGGCGTCACGACCAGACCCGGAGCGACCGAGTTGACCCGGATGCCGCGGTGCGCGAGCTCGAGCGCCGCGACCTCGGTCAGCATGTTCACCCCGGCCTTGGCAGAGCAGTACGCGACCAGGCCGCCACCGGGCTGCCGTCCGTTGAGCGACGAGAGCGTCACCAGCGATCCCCCGTCGGCGACCCGGCGACCCGCGTGCTTGAGCACCAGGAAGGCGCCCGTCAGGCAGACGTCGACGACCCGTCGGAACTCGGCCGCGTCGTGGTCGATCACCGCACCCAGCGTGCTCACGCCGGCGCAGTTGACCACGCCGGTGAACGACCCGTGCTCGGCCAGCACCCGGTCGAACAGCGCGGCCACCGAGTCCTCGTCCGCGACGTCGACGGCGATGACGTCGTCCCCCGGGGTGATGTCCGCGACGACGACGGTGTGGCCGTGCGCACGAAGGTCCTCGACGGTCGCCCGACCGATTCCGGACGCTCCGCCGATGACGACGGTGGTGAGGCTCATCTGCTCTCCTGACAGGTGTCTGGGTTGATTGACACGTGTCAACATAGCGCCTAACGTGACGCCCGTCACCCCCTCGCTCCGCGCAGCCCAGCCCTTCGGAGGACCCGTGCCCAGCACCAGCAAGAACGTCGCGATCATCGGCGCCGGCATCAGCGGCCTGACGACCTCGAAGATGCTCACCGACTACGGCGTGCAGCACACCGTCTTCGAGTCCTCCGACCGGGTCGGCGGCAACTGGGCTTTCGGCAACCCGAACGGGCACAGCAGCGCCTACCGCTCGCTGCACATCGACACCTCGAAGGAGCGGCTCTCCTTCCGGGACTTCCCGATGCCGCCGGAGTACCCGGACTTCCCGCACCACACCCAGATCAAGGCCTACCTCGACTCCTACGCCGACGCGTTCAGCCTGCGCGAGAACATCGAGTTCGAGAACGGCGTCGAGCACGCCACCCACCTGGGAAACGGTCTCGGCTGGGAGATCCTCGACCAGGCCGGGGCGACCCGGCACTTCGACCACCTCGTCGTCGCCAACGGCCACCACTGGGACCCCCGCTTCGCCGAGTTCCCCGGCGAGTTCTCCGGCGTCTCGATCCACAGCCACCACTACATCGACCCGAAGGCGCCGCTGGACTTCTTCGGTCAGCGCATCCTCGTGGTGGGCCTGGGCAACAGCGCCGCCGACATCGCGGTCGAGCTGTCCAGCAAGTCGCTGCAGACCGAGGTCTCGCTCTCGACCCGGTCCGGGGCCTGGATCGTGCCGAAGTACGTCTACGGCAAGCCCGCCGACACGATGTACCGGACCACGCCGTACCTGCCGCTGTCGTGGCAGCGGAAGATCATGCAGCTGGCCCAGCCGATGAACGGCTCGAACGGCGCGCTGTACGGGCTCAAGGAGCCGAACCACAAGTTCTTCGAGGCCCACCCCACCCAGTCGGTCGAGCTGCCGCTGCGGCTCGGTTCGGGTGACGTGATCCCCAAGCCGAACATCTCCCGCCTCGACGGCAGCACGGTCCACTTCGAGGACGGCACCAGCGGCGAGTTCGACGTGATCGTCTACGCCACCGGCTACAACATCACCTTCCCGTTCTTCGACCGCGACTTCCTCTCGGCGCCCGAGAACCACCTGCCGCTGTACAAGCGGATGTTCAAGCCGGGCCAGGAGGACCTGACCTTCATCGGGTTCGCCCAGTCGACCCCGACGCTGTTCCCGTTCGTCGAGAGCCAGTCGCGGCTCGCGGCCGCGCACCTGATCGGCGAGTACGCACTGCCGGACGAGGCGACCATGGAGCGGGTGATCGCCGAGGACGAGGAGAAGTACATCGGCCACGTGCTCAAGACGGCCCGGCACACCCAGCAGGTCGATTACTTCATCTACGAGCACGACATCCGCGCCAAGGAGATCCCGGCCGGCAGGGCGCGCGCGAAGGCTCAGCAGTCGACCCTGGCCGCCCGGTGAGCGAGGCCATCTCCGAGGCGGCTCCCGAGCCCGGAGCCTGGAACCGCCTCGTCGACCGGCGCAGCGGCAACCGCGGCGACGTCCGCCGCGACGCGCTGCTCACCGCGCTCGACGAGCTGCTCCAGGAGAAGACGCTGGAGGAGGTCAACGTCGCGGAGATCTCCGGACGCGCCGGCGTGACCCGCTCGGCCTTCTACTTCTACTTCGAGTCCAAGGCCATGGCCGTGATGGCGCTGATGAGCGACTTGTACGACGCCGCTGCCGCCGCCAACGAGCTCCTGGTCGCGGCCGAGGGCGACGCCGAGGACCGGGTGCGCACGGCGATCACCGGCCTCTTCGACTCCGTCGACAGCAGCCCGCACACCTACCGGGCGCTCCTGGAGGCGCGGGCGTCCAGCGCGGGCGTGCGCGCGATGTGGGACGCCGGTCGCGCCGAATTCGCGAGCGTGATCGCCGGGATGATCGCCACCGAGCGCTCCGCCGGACGCGCGACCTCCGGACCGGACGCCGAGGTGCTGGCCTCGGTCCTGCTCGACCTCAACGACCACGCCGTCGAGCGGCACTCGCTCGGCTCCGGCCCACCGCGGGACCAGCACATCGCGACCCTGACCTTCACCTGGCTGCGCACCATCTACGGAGAGAACCGATGACCCCAGAGAACCTCACCTTCAGCTCGCAGGGCACGACCTGCGCGGCCTGGCACTTCCCCGCCACCGACGACGGGTTGACGACGGCCACTGGTCGCCCGGTCGTCGTGATGGCGCACGGCCTCGGTGGCACCAAGGACTCCGGGCTCGCCCCGTTCGCCGAGGCGTTCGCCGCGGCCGGCCTGGACGCGTTCGTCTTCGACTACCGCGGCTTCGGTGAGAGCGAGGGGGCGCCGCGACAGACGGTCTCGCTCCCGGGTCAGCTCGAGGACTGGCGCGCCGCGATCGCCGCCGCAGGCAGGTTGCCCGGGGTGGACCCCCAGCGGATCGTGCTGTGGGGCGAGTCCCTGGCCGGCGGCCACGTGCTCAGCGCCGCGGCCGACCGCACCGACATCGCCGCGGTGGTCTCGGTGGTCCCGATGGTCGACGGCATCGCCGCCGGGCTGCACGCGACGAAGTCGCACAGCGCCCGCGAGCTGCTCAAGGCCACCGGCCTCGGCATCGCCAGCAAGATCTCCGAGGCCCGCGGACGCGGCGCCTCGATGATCCCGATCGTCGCCCGCCCCGGCGAGGTCGGCGCGCTCACGGTCGCCGGCGCCCTGGAGGACATGCTCAGCATCGCCGGACCGACCTGGCGCAACGAGATCGCCGCCCACGTGACCCTCGAGCTCGGCACGCGTGCCCCCGCCAAGGCAGCCTCGCGGATCAAAGCCCCCGTGCTCGTGCAGATCTGCGACTTCGACCAGAGCTCTCCCCCGCACGCCGCGGCCAAGGCCGCCTTCGCCGCCCAGGCGGAGGTACGGCACTACCCGGGCGACCACTTCGACACCTTCCCCGGCAAGCCGTTCCACGAGCCGGCCGTGAAGCACGCGGTCAGCTTCCTGACCCGGAAGCTGGGTGCTGAGGTCACCACGTCTCGGCAAGCTCGACGACCGGAGGGCTCGGCCGTCGAGCTCGTCGAGACGTCCGCACCGACGCAGGGAGCGCACCGTGGCTGAGACCGTGCAGCAGCTCGTCCGCGCCCTCGCCGACTCCGACTCCCCCGGCCTCGCCTTCGGCGAGGACTCCTGGTCCTGGCGCGAGACCGTCGGGGACGCCGCCGCCCGGGCGCACGTGCTGCGCGGCTGGGCAGCACCGGACCGACCCCTGCACGTGGGTGTCCTCCTCGAGAACACCCCCGAGATGATCCGTGCCCTGCTGGCCGGAGCGATCGGCGCGCACGTCACCGCCGGCATCAACGCCACCCGCCGTGGCGAGTCGCTCGCGGCCGACGTACGCCGCGCCGACTGCCAGGTGCTGCTCACCGACACCGAGCACCTCCCGCTGCTCGACGGTCTGGACCTGGGCGGCGCACGGGTGGTGAACACCGACGGCGAGGAGTGGGCTTCCCTGGTCGGCGCGGCCGACCGGAGCACCGACGGCTTCGAGGAGGTCGGTGCGATGGACACCTTCATGCTGATCTTCACCTCGGGCACCAGCGGTGAGCCCAAGGCCGTCCAGGTCAGCAACTTCATGGTCGTGATGTCCGGCAGCGTCCTGTCGGACAAGTACGGGCTGACCCCCGCGGACGTCTGCTACTGCGCGATGCCGCTGTTCCACTCCAACGCGATCATGGCCTCGTTCGCCCCGGCGCTCTGCGGCGGTTCGACGATCGCGCTGGCCCGGAAGTTCAGCGCCACCAGCTTCCTGAGCGACATCCGCTCCTACGGCGCGACGTACATGAACTACGTCGGGAAGCCGCTCGCGTACGTGCTGGCCACCCCGGAGCTGCCCGACGACGCCGACAACCCGCTGCGAACCGCGTTCGGCAACGAGGCCTCGGACCGGGACATCGCCGAGTTCGGCCGCCGCTTCGGCTGCACCGTCTGGGACGGTTTCGGTTCGACCGAGACCGCGGTGATCATCACCCGCACCGACGACACGCCGCTCGGCTCGATCGGCCAGCCGTTCGACGGCGTCGCGGTCTACGACAAGGAGACCCGCACCGAGTGCCCGCGGGCCGTCTTCGACGCCTCCGGTGCGGTGACCAACCTCGACGAGGCCGTCGGCGAGCTGGTGAACACCCAGGGCGCCGGATTCTTCTCGGGCTACTACAACGACGAGAAGGCGACCAACGACCGCCTCGACGGTGGCATGTACTGGTCCGGGGACCTCGGCTACCGCGACGAGGCCGGGTTCATCTACCTGGCCGGCCGCACCGACGACTGGCTGCGGGTCGACGGCGAGAACCTCGCTGCCGCCCCGATCGAGGCCCTCCTGCTGCGTCACCCCGCCATCAGCCAGGCTGCCGTGTACGCCGTCCCGGACGCCAACGTGGGCGACCAGCTGATGGTCACCCTGGTGCTGCGCGACGGCACGAGCCTCGAGCCCGCCGCGTTCGAGGCGTTCCTCGCCGAGCAGCCCGACCTCTCCCCCAAGGGCTGGCCCCGCTACGTGCGGATCGCCGAGGAGGTCCCCACGACGGCGACCAACAAGGTGCTCAAGCGGGCGCTGCGCACCGAAGGCACGAACACCACCGACCCGCTGTGGGAGCGCGAGGAGCGCGGCCGCGCGTACCGTCCGGTCGTCGAGCCTGTCGAGACGCCGTCGTGAGGGTCGCCGTCACCGGCGCCGCCGGCTTCCTCGGGCTCAACGTCGTGAACGCCCTGCTCGCCGAGGGCCACGACGTGCTCGCGATCGACCGGGTCTCGCTGGACGACCCGCGAGTCACCTCCCAGATCGTCGACGTCCTCGACGAGGAGGCGATGACCGCGGCCCTCCAGGGCATCGAGGTCGTCTACCACCTGGTGGCCGTGATCAGCCTGCGCCAGGAGGATCCGCTCGCCGAGCGGGTCAACGTCCACGGCGTCGGTGCGGTGGCTCGCGCCGCCCTGCGCGCCGGCGTACGGCGGATGGTGAACTGCGGCTCGCTGGCCTCCTTCGACTACGAGCGGAACGGCACCGTCCACGAGGGCTCGCGCCGCTCCACCGACCCGCGCCTGCCGGTCTACCACCGGTCGAAGTACTACGGCGAGGTCGAGCTGCTCAAGGTCGTCCACGAAGGTCTCGACGCGCTGACCTGCAACCCGACCGGCATCTACGGGCCGGTCGACCACCCGGACCGGCTCTCCCGGATGAACGTCAGCCTCCTCGACGCCGCCTGCGGCAGGCTCCCGGCCAGCGTGCCGGGCCTGTTCGACATGGTCGACGTCCGCGACGTCGCCCAAGGTTTCCTGCTCGCCGCCGAGAAGGGTCGGACCGGTCACAACTACCTGCTCGGTGGCCACCGGTTCGACCTGTTCGACGCGCAGGTGCTCGCCGCGACGTACGCCGGCCAGCAGGGTCCCCGCATCAGGATCCCGATGCGGCTGCTGCAGACGGTCGCACCGCTCGTCGACCCGATCGCCCGACGGTTCGGGTCGGAGTCGTTCGCGCCCGCGGCCCTGGAGAACATCTCGATGAGCCCGGTGGTCGACCGCTCCAAGGCGGGCGCCGAGCTGGGCTACGAACCGAGGTCGACCCAGGACACGGTCCGCGACCTGGTCGACTTCTTCGCCGCGAATGGAATGCTGCAGCGATGAGCGACCTGACCCCCGCGCCGTCCGAGCCCGTCGACCCGCCGACCCCGACGGGCCAGAGCACCCGCCTGGTCCTCGTCGGAGTGGCCGTCCTGGCCGCGATCGGCCTCGCCGTCGGTGGCGTCCTGATCGCGACCAAGGACAGCGATGACGACGGCACCACCGGCGCCACCCCGGCACCGTGCGGCAGCGTGATCTCCCGGGAGACCGACAAGACCCAGCAGCACACCGACGACGAGGACGTCGACTACGCCGACGCTCCCCCGTCCTTCGGCGAGCACTTCCCCCGGTGGGAGCCGTTCGGCCGCGCGTTCTACGGCGACGACCGCCCGCCGGTCTCGCACCTGGTGCACAACCTGGAGCACGGCTACACGATCGCCTGGTACGACGAGGCCATCGCGAAGGACGAGGATGCGATGGACGACCTCGCCGACATCGCCCAGGACTACCAGGACGAGCAGGAGCGGTTCATCGCCGTGCCGTGGAAGTCCTCGGACGGCGACGACTTCCCAGACGACATGCACGTCGCACTGACCCGCTGGTCGGCCGACCCCGACGACCCGGCCGACCTGGACGCCCAGCGCGGCAACTGGCTCTACTGCGGCGGCGTCGAGGCCGACGCGATCGACGACTTCGTCGAGGCGTTCCCCAACGAGCGCTCCCCCGAACCCGGGATCCCGCTCGAATGAGCGCCTCGGTCCAGCGCTTCCCCGAGCTCGGCTGCTACGGCCTGGCCGGGCACTCCGCCAGCCCGAAGGACCTGATCGACGAAGCCCGACTGGCCGAGCAGCTCGGCCTCGGCTCGATCTTCCTGTCCGAGCGGTTCAACACCAAGGACGCCGGCGTGATGGCCGGTGCCGCGATCGCCGCGACCAGCACGCTGGGCATCGGCACCGCGGCCACCAACCACAACACCCGGCACCCGCTGGTCACCGCGACGATGGCGACCACGGCGCACCGGCTCTCCGAGGGGCGGTACGCGCTCGGGCTGGGCCGCGGCTTCGGGCTGCTCTTCGACCTGATGGGGGTGCCGAAGGTGACCAGCGCCCAGCTCGAGGACGCCGTCGGGATCTACCGGAAGCTCTGGCACGGCGAGGCCGTCGCCGGGCACGACGGTCCGGCGGGCCAGTACGCCTACCTCAACCAGGACGCCTCCTTCGACGAGGACATCCCGGTCCTGATGATGGCCATCGGCGACAACACGCTCGACCTGGCCGGCCGCATCGCCGACGGCGTCGTGCTGCACACCTTCTTCAGCGACGAGACCCTGGCGCGCGCGGTCACCCGGATCCGGGACGCCGCCGAGCGGGCCGGGCGCGACCCGTCCTCGGTACGGATCTGGTCGGTGCTCGCCACGGTCGAGGACTCGCTGCCCGAGGAGCTGAGGCTGCGCAAGCTGGTCGGTCGGCTGGCCACCTACCTGCAGGGGTACGGCGCCGCGCTCGTCACCGCGAACGGGTGGGACCCTGCCGATCTGGAAGCCTTCCGCAACCACCCGCTGGTGCAGGGCTACCCCGGCGCGTTCGACGCGATCGGCACGACCGAGGAGCTGACCCGGTTGCGCGAGGAAGCCCTGCCGGAGCACTGGCTCGCCGCCTCGGCGACGGGCACGGCCGAGCGGTGCGCCCAGCGCGTGCTCGACCAGTTCGACGCCGGGGCGGACAGCGTGATCCTGCACGGTGCGACCCCGACCGAGCTCGCGCCGGTGCTCACCGCGTGGGAGAAGATCCGACCTGCCGACCGGTTCGCCGGCCTGCCCGACAACCCCGGCCTCACCGCCGCAGGAGTGTTCCGCCCATGACGCGATCGTCGCTCGGCTCCCCTCCCGTCGACCTGCCCGTGCTCGGCTCCCTCGACGAGCTCAGCACGACCTGGCTCAGCACCGCGCTCGGCGCCGAGGTCGAGGGCTTCACGTTGTCGCCCGTCGGCACGGGACAGATGGGGTCCTGCTACCGGATCACCCTGACCGGTGACACCGCCCTGCCCGGCACGGCTCTGCTCAAGCTGCCGTCAGCGGACGAAGGCACCCGCGCGATGGTGGCAGGCGCGTACCGCACCGAGGTGCGGTTCTACACCGAGGTGCTGCCGACCGTCGGCATCCACACCCCGCGCCGCTACGCGACCAGCACGGTCGGCGACGACGGTCTGTTCGCGATGCTGCTCGAGGACATGGCACCCGCGCAGCAAGGGGACCAGATAGCCGGTTGCACCCCGGACCAGGCCCGCGACGCCGCGGTGAACCTGGCCGGCCTGCACGGACCGCGCTGGTCCGACCCCACGCTGCACGACGTCGAGGGCCTCACCCTGAGCGGACCGGACGACGCAGCCCTGCTCGCCGAGGTCTACGGACCGGCCACCGACACCTTCCTCGAGCAGCTGGGCGACGCGCTGACCCCGGAGACGCAGGAGACCCTGCGCCGGTGCGTCGGCGCCGCCGAGCAGTGGTCGCTGGCCCGCCAGTCCGAGCGCTTCGGGCTGGTGCACGGCGACTACCGCCTCGACAACCTGCTCTTCCTCGCCGACCCTGGCGCGGACGCGCTGCCGGTGAGCGCGGTCGACTGGCAGACGCTCAGCCTCGGGCTCCCTGCCCGCGACCTCGCCTACCTGCTCGGCACCGGCCTCTCGGTCGAGGACCGCCGTGAGCACGAACGCGCGATCGTCGAGGAGTACCACGCCGACCTGCTGGTCTACGGGGTCACGGACTACACCGCCGAGCAGGCCTTCGACGACTACCGGTTCGCGATGCTGCAGGGGCCGCTCGTCAGCGTCTTCGGTTGCGCGTACGGCGCGCGCACCGAGCGCGGCGACGCGATGTTCGCGGCGATGGTGAACCGGTCCTGCACGGCGATGCGCGATCTCGGGACCCTGGACCTGGTGGGGGCGTCGTGAAGCTCGACCTGCAGCTCGACGGCCGTCCCGACGAGGCGGCCCAGCGTGCTCGCGAGCTGATCGACGCCGGCGTCGACGGCCTGTTCACCTTCGAGGGACCGCACGACGTCTTCCTGCCGCTGATCGTCGCCGCCGGCTCGTCCGACGTACCGCCGACCGACCTGATGACCAACGTCGCGATCGCGATCCCGCGCAGCCCGATGCACCTGGCGAACATGGCCTACGACCTGCAGCTGCTCTCCGGCGGCCGGTTCCGGCTCGGGCTCGGTTCCCAGATCAAGCCGCACATCGAGAACCGGTACGGCGCCGAGTGGAGCCGACCGGCCGCGCGGATGCGCGAGACGGTGCTCGCCGTGAAGGCGATCCTGAACGCGTGGCAGGACGGCACCCGCCTCGACTTCCGCGGCGAGTTCACCAAGCACACGTTGATGCCGCCGACCTTCGTCCCCGGCCCCAACCCGTACGGCGTCCCGCCGGTCCTGCTCGGAGCCCTCGGCCCTGTGATGACGCGGACCGCGGCCGAGGTCGCCGACGGCCTGCTGGTGATGCCGTTCCACAGCCACCGGCACTTCCGCGAGCGCACGTTGACGGCCGTCGCCGAGGGTCTCGAGCTCGCCGGACGCGACCGCATCGACATCTACCCGCAGGCAATCGTCGCGATGGGCGAGACCCCCGACGAGATCACCGCAGCGAGCTTCGGGGTGAAGGGCCTGCTCGCGTTCTACGGCTCGACGCCGGCGTACAAGTCGGTCCTCGACATCGAGGGCTGGGGCGACCTGCAGCCCGAGCTGAACGCGCTGTCGAAGACCGGCGACATCATGAAGATGATCGACCTGATCGACGACGACGTGATGCGCACGCTGGCGGTCGTCGGCACGCCCGCCGAGTGCGCCGCCGAGATCAAGACCCGGTTCGGCGACGTGGCCGAGCGCATCTGCGCCTACTTCCCCGGGAGCACCCACCCGGCGGCGACGATCAGCGCGCTGGCGGAGGCGTTGAAGTAGGCGGGTTCTGGACTAGGGCCCACCGACGAGGCCGTACAACCAGGACTCGTCTCCTCGGCTGACGTAGATGACGACCGGCGTTGCCGTCATGGGAGGTCGTGCGGCAGTCCGTGGCGTCGGACGGCACCTTCTTGGTGGCGACCACCACGGCAATCGCCATCCGTCTGCTCATCGCCATGCCGAGAGAGTGGCGGCGAGGAGCCGGTCGACAGTTCTGTCTAGACCAACCGTTCTCAGGGGCAAGGGTCCGCGCCGCCCTCCCCTACCTTTCCTGCATGCAACGAACTCGGGACGTTGAAGCATGAGCAGGCCAGGCACCACACGCATGGAGTACGGCGACGCATTCATGCTCCAGTTCGAGAGCCGCGACGTCACGTTCCACTACATCAACGGGTGGTACCTCGACACCGCCGCGCGCGGGCGCCCGGTCTCCCTGGACGAGATCATCGCCGTCGGCCCGGCCCACCTCGGACTCACTCCGCGCCTGACCCAGCGCGTGGAGAAGCGCCGACGTCAGTGGCACTGGGTCGACGACGACACCTTCGACATCACCCAGCACGTCGACGAGCGGACGGTCGACGGCGAGGACGGGCTGGCCGCCCTTATCGGCGAGCTCGGTGGCACCCACCTCGACCGCTCCCGTCCCTTGTGGAAGGTGACGTTGGTTCACGGCCTCCCCGACGGACGCCAGGCCGTGCTGGCCCGGATCCACCACTCGATGATGGACGGTCTGGCGGCGGCGAACCTGTTCCGCGAGCTGAGCACCGACACCTACGGCGCCGCTCCGGTGATCGTCGACCGGTCTGCTCCGACCCCGGCGCCCCGCGCCCCGCTGCCGAAACGGTGGGCGCACGTCGCTCGGCTGCTGCGCAAGCAGCGTGCCCGGACGAAGGAGTTCGGTCCCGGTGCGAGCATCCCCCGCAAGTTCCTGCCCCGGACCAAGGTGAACCCCAAGGTCGGGCAGCCGGAACGTGTCTGGGCGGGCTCGACGATCGCGACAGAAGACCTCCAGGAGCTCGGCGGCCTGCTCGACATGAACGTGATGGGTGCCCTGCACGCCGCCATCGCGCAAGCGGTGCGGACCTACCTGCGGGAGAACGACGCCCTGCCCCAGCACAGGATGGTCGCGAACTTCGGCACCGTCGAGAACGTCCGCGACCCTCGCTGCGACGGCAACATCGTCGCGACCGCCAGGGTGTGGATGCCGATCGACGTCGAGGACCCGTTGGAGCTGGCCCGCCTCACGGCGGAGAGCTGTCGCGATGCGCTGGCACTGCGTCGTCATCGCGGCATGGATCTGCAGCTTGCCGCCGTCGAGTTCGGCTGGATCATCCCGATCCTGCACAAGCTCTTCGGCAACGTCTCCCCCGTCACGCCGGTGCACCTGCACACCGCGTTCATCGTCGACCCGTCCGAGCCCCGGTACTTCTACGACGTGGAGGCTGTCGGCTGGATCTCCAGCGCCGTCCCGGTGCCGCCGGCAGCGCTCAGCATCTCGGTGCACCGGTTCGCGGGCCGGATGTGGGTGGGAGCGGTGGCCACGCCGTCCGCGATGCCGGACATCGCGCACTTCCTGGACCTGGTCGGGCAGTCGCTCGAGCACCTGCTGGAGCTGGCACGCAGCCGGCACTCGAGCGAGGCCGGCTAGCGTTCCACCGGCACGGGGTCCGGGTCCTTGGTCGTGTCGTCGACGATGCAGTCCTCGCGGCCACTCGGTTCGGCCTTCCGCAGGATCCGCCCGTCCGGGCACTCCGGGTCGTCGGCGGCGAGCTTCTTGCACTCAGCGCCGCCTTCGGCGTACTCGACGGTGTACT
Source organism: Marmoricola sp. OAE513 (assembly GCF_040546585.1). Lineage (NCBI taxonomy): Bacteria > Bacillati > Actinomycetota > Actinomycetes > Propionibacteriales > Nocardioidaceae > Marmoricola > Marmoricola sp. OAE513. The sequence continues at coordinate 804,933 of NZ_JBEPOC010000001.1, forward strand.
CGCCGTCGGAACAGATGTGCTCGACCCAGCTGCAGCCGGTGAGTCCGGCAGAGGCGAGGGTGAGCGCGAGCAGGGCCTGGAGTGCACGGTGTCGGTTCATGGATCCAGCCTCTGCGGACGCGGGAGCGTGCACATCGGTACGCGTACTCAGGTCACCACATCTCGGCAAGCTCGATGACCGGGCAGGCTCGGTGACCGGGCAGGCTCGGTGACCGGGCAGGCTCGGTGACCGGGCAGGCTCGATGACCGGGCGCGCTCGATGACCGGGCGCGCTCGATGACCGACTAGAGCGGGACCGCGAGCGTGGTCTCCTCCAACCGCCCGCGCAGCAGGATCGGCTCGAGCAACCGCCACCGCCGCTGCTCGCCGTACCCGGCCCGGTCGATGATCCGTTCGGAAGCCACCACCCGTTCGGGCCGGTCCTTGGCCTGCTCGGTCAACCGGGCGGCCTCGTTCACGGCGTCACCGATGACGGTGTACTCCAACCGCTCGGTCGACCCGATGTTGCCCGCGATCACCAGGCCGTGCGAGACGCCGATCCCGGCGTCGAGGTCGGGGACCTCCGCGCGCAGCCGCTGCGCCATGGTGCGCGCCGCGGCCAGGGCGGACGCCGCCGGGTCGTGCAGCTCCAGCGGGGCACCGAAGATGCAGAGCGCGGCGTCACCCTCGAACTTGTTGACCAGGCCGCCGAACTCGGAGACCACCGCGACGACGACCTCGAAGAACCGGTTCAGCGCGGCGACCACCTCGGCGGCGGAGTGCGTCGCGGCGAAGGTGGTCGAGCCGATCACGTCGACGAACAGCGCCGCCGCCTCGCGCTCCTCGCCCCCGAGGTCGACGCCGCGCGAGAGCGCCAGCCGGGCGACGTCCTCACCGACGTGCCGGCCGAACAGGTCGCGCAGCTGCTCACGCTCCTTGAGCGCGTAGACCATGTTGTTGAGGCCGGACTGCAGCTGGCCGATCTCCCCCGCGTCGTTGACCGGGACCTCCACCGAGAGGTCACCTTCTTCGATCGCGGCCAACGCCTCGGTGAGGTCCCCGAGCGGTTCGCCCACCGACTTGGCGAACAGCACGGTCGCGACGAACCCCGTCGCGAGTGCACCCAGGCCGACGACCAGACCGCTGACGGCGACCTGTCGCAGCGACACCCCGGTCTCGCCGGCGAAGGCCACCAGCCCGATCAGGCCGAGCACCGGGACCCCGGTGGTCAGGCTCCAGATGAAGATCGCCTTCTGCGCCACCCCTGCGGACGTGCCGGCCTTCGGCGGTGAGAGCGCCAGCACCCGGGTGATCGCGGACTTGAACAGCCGCATGCAGAGCAGGTACGACGTCGCCGCCGTCGCCAGGCCGCTGATGATCGTGGCCGTCGAGAGCTGCAGCGCGTACATGGCGCTGACGTCGAGGTTGGCGTAGAAGAACACCACGCAGGAGAACGCCCAGAGGGCGACCTGCATCCAGAACAGCCACCACGGCAGGTTCAGGGTGAGCTCGCGCTCCTCGGCGTTCGGCGGCGTACCGCGGACCGTCCAGCCGAGCGCACGGCGCGCGCGAGGAGCACCGACCACGCCGAGCACCAGCCAGCTGAACCCGACCAGCGCGAACCCGAGGAAGACGTTGCCGCGCACGACCTCCGGCGTGGAGACGTCGTCGGGGAACGGCAGCACCACCAGGTAGTCGACGATGAGGATCGCCGCGCCGATCACGTTGGCCGCCCAGACCAGTCCGATCACCTCGAACGGGCGCACCCCGCGGAGGTCCGGGCCGTGCAGCCCGTGCAGGTCGTAGAGGCGGCGCATGCTCCGCATCGTGGCGGCTGTGCCGGGTCTTGGCAATGACTCAGCTGGCAATGACTCAGAGCGTGCCGAGGATCCTCGCCCGCTGCTCGGCGTACTCGGTCTCGGTCACCCTGCCGTCCGTGCGGAGCCGGTCGAGCGCCTCGAGCCGCGCCGTCACGTCCCCGGCCGGCGCCCCGGAACCGGCCACCGGCTGGTCCCAGTGGATCTCCATCGCGGTGGGGTTCTCCGCCCCGACGACCAGGGCCCGGAACCCGTCGCCGACCCGCAGCCCGGACATCGCGGTGAACGGGACGGTCGCCTTCTTCGTCACCTGGTACGACGCCAGTCCGGTCCCCGCATCAGGCTCGACCCGCAGCTCGAACTCCATCCGCGGACGCTCGTTGATGTAGGTGCCGGTCTCGGTGACCTTCTCGATCCAGATGGTCGCAGCGGACTCGGGGACGCCGATCTTGTCGGCGTACGCCTGGGCGGCGTTGCCCATCGAGTAGAGCAGCAGCGCGACACCGCCGATCGCGGCTGCCAGCCCACCGACCGCGATCGGCAACCAGCGCCAGGCCTCGTGGTCCGCGTCGATGCCGAGCAGCAGGATGCCGACGATGAGTGACGGGACGGCGAGGAGAGCCCACAGCAGGGTGCCGTAGAGGAACGTGCCCAGGTCCGCCGGAGGCTTGCCGTCGGGCGATTCCTTCTGCCGCTCGGTGAGGCTCTTGCCGTGCTGGCGCATCACCGGTCCGAGGAGGATCCACCAGATCCCGATCCCGATCAGCCCGGGGAGCCCGAGTCCGATACCGAGCGCCACCGTGATCACACCGAGAGAGGCCAGCTTCATGCCCGGAGGCTACCGACCCTGCGCAGGAAGTCGTGCAGGATCCGTGCGGTCGCTCCCCAGATCAGGTGCTCGCCCATCCGAAATGTCGAGGTACGCACCGGAACGCCCTTGCTCCAGAGCCGCTCGAGCTGGTGGGCGGCCGCCAGGTCGCTGAGCCGGAACTCGAGCACCTGGGCGACCTCGCGTTCCGACAGCCTCCACGCGCGTGCGGCCGGGCCGGTTGTCGGGGACAGGGCGCCGACGTACGGGTAGATGGAGAAGTTGCTGACGAAGGTGCCCAGCGGCGGCAGTGCCCCGAGCACCCGGACGTCGTCCGGGTCGAGGCCGATCTCCTCGTGCGCCTCGCGCAGGGCCGTGTGCTGGAGGACCTCGGCCGGGTCCTGACGACCGCCCGGGAACGAGATCTCGCCCGCGTGCTTGCGCAGGTCCGCGTGCCGCTCGGTGAAGACGACGACCGGCTCGTCCCCGTCCCAGTAGAGCGGGATCAGGACGGCGGCATCCACCCTCCCGCTCGCGTCCATCGCATTCGCCTGGTCCGCGGTGAGGAGCCGTGCCGCGATGTCGTCCGGTGTCACGAAGGAGATTGTGCCTTGGCGTCACCGAACGGCTCGTCGCGCTCCCGGACAGCCTCGCGGAAACCGACCTCGCCGGCGCGGTCGACGAAGCGGTAGCCCTCGGCGGTGTGCCGCGCGATCCCGTCGAAGACGGTGCTGACCATGCCGCTGGTGGCGACTCCCTGGGCGAGCAGCGCGCTGTTGAGCGCGAGCTTCACCATGATGAGCTGGTTCAGCGGCATCTGCGCGATCCGGCGGGCCAGTGCGTCGGCGCGCTCGTCGAGCTCGGAGGCCGGGCAGGACTCGATCGCCAGCCCCCACTCCACGGCCTGCGTGCCGCTGATCAGGTCGCCGGTGAGCAGCATCCGCTTGGCACGCTGGTCGCCGATCCGGTGCGCCCACAGGCCGGTGGCGGGCACTCCCCAGACGCGGGTCGGCGGATAACCGATCCGGACGTCGTCGGCGCAGATGATCTGGTCGCAGTGCAGCGCGATGTCCGTGCCCCCCGCGACGGCGAACCCGTGCAGCTTGGCGATCGTCGGTTTGTTGGCGTGCAGCAGGCTCGCGTAGCCGCGGTTGAACCGCGACATCATCTGGTAGTCGACCATCGGGTCCCAGGTGCTGTTCTTGTCGTGGTTCGCGAGCTGCACGGAGGCGTCGAGGACGGAGTCCGAGCCGGCCTCTGACGCGCCCATGTCACCCTCAGCGAAGACCCCCAGGTCGTACCCCCCGCAGAACCCCTTGCCGCGCCCCGACACCAGCATCACGTGCACGCGCCGGTCGACGTCGGCCCGCTCAACGGCGTCGGCCAGCTCGACCGGGGTGTCCGCAGTGATGGCGTTGCCCTGCTCAGGGCGGTTGAAGGTGATCCGGGCGATCCGGTCGTCGACCTCGTAGGTCAGCGTCCGGTACTCGCTCACGAGTTCTCCGGCAGCGCGCGGGCGAGGATGCCGTCGAAGTCCGTCCCGGCCGGCAACGTCCCGAACGCCAACCCGCCCTGCCCGTCCAGCCGGGTCGCGCAGAAGGCATCCGCCACGGCCGCAGGCGCGTGGCGCACGAGGAGCGAGCCCTGCAGCACCAGCGCCATCTGCTCCACGAGACCACGAGCCCGAACCTCGATGTCCTCGAGATCGCCGAGCGACCGCTCCAGGCGTCCCACCGCAGCATCGAGCCGAGCGTCGGCGCCGGCCGAGAGCGACAGCTCCCCCCTCAGCGCGTCCAGCGAGCCGGGCTCGCGACCGAGCGCGCGCAGCACGTCGAGCGCGTTGACGTTGCCCGAGCCCTCCCAGATCGAGTTCAGCGGCGCCTCGCGGTACAGGCGCGGCATGCCGGAGTCCTCGACGTACCCGTTGCCGCCGAAGCACTCCATCGCCTCGGCGGTGAACGCTGCACCGCGCTTGGTGACCCAGTACTTGCCCACTGCGGTGGCGATCCTGCGGAAGGCCTGCTCGCCTTCGTCGCCGCGGATGGCGCGGTCTGCCGAGCCGGCGAGGCGCAGGGCCAGGGTGGTCGCGGCCTCGGACTCGACCGCCAGGTCGGCGACCACGTTGCGCATCAGCGGCTGGTCGATGAGCGTCTTCCCGAACGCGGCCCGGTGCTTCACGTGGTGACCGGCCTCGACCAGCGCCTTGCGCATCATCCCGGCCGAACCGGTGACGCAGTCCAGGCGGGTGCAGCTGACCATCTCGATGATGGTCTTCACGCCGCGACCCTCCTCGCCGACGAGCCACGCGACGGTGCCGTCGAACTCGGGCTCGGAGGAGGCGTTGGAACGGTTCCCGAGCTTGTCCTTGAGCCGGACGATCCGGAAGGTGTTGCGGGTGCCGTCGGGCAGGATCCGCGGCACCAGGAAGCAGGACAGGCCCCCGGGCGACTGAGCCAGCACGAGGAAGACGTCGCACATCGGGGCCGAGGTGAACCACTTGTGGCCGGTCAGGGTGAACACCCCGGCTTCCGCGGTCGGGACAGCCACCGTCGAGTTCGTCCGGACGTCGGAACCGCCCTGCTTCTCGGTCATCCCCATGCCCGCGAGCAGGCCGCGCTTCTCGGTCGGGACGCGCAGGCCCGGGTCGTAGACGCGGCTGGTCAGACCCGGCTCGTAGAGCGCCGCCAGGTCGGGCTGGTGGCGCAGGGCGGGGATCACGGCGTACGTCATCGTGATCGGGCAGCCGTGCCCGGCCTCGGTGTGCTGCCAGGCCAGACCGCCGGCGGTGCGCGCGACGTGGGCGCCCGGTCGGGGGTCGACCCAGGCGGCACCGGCTCCGCCCTCGGCGACCGAGGTGCGCATCAGGTTGTGCCACGACGGGTGGAACTCGACCTCGTCGATCCGGTTGCCGTAGCGGTCGACGGTCTTGAGCTCCGGCTCGAACCGGTTCGCGTCCTCAGCCCACTGCTGGGCCTCCTCGGAGCCTGCAAGCGCGCCCAGCCGGCGTACGTCGGCCTCGGCCCAGCCGGCCCCCTCGCGGTGCAGACCCTCGATCAACGCAGCGTCCGCAGCGGCGTCGTACGGCGCGTGCGGCGGCGGCTGATTGGTGACCTCGTGGGTCACGTACTGAGGCGACGCTGCGGCACTGGTCTGGCCCGGACGCTCGATGCTGGTCGTCATGGCGGTAGTATTACGCCTTCTCGACAACCGTTTCAAGAGTGTAAGGACTGCCGTTGACTGGTCAGCGCCCGCTCAGCGCCCGCTCCGTGGTGCTCAGCCTGCTGCTCGGCGCCCACCCGCCGGAGCTGCCGGTCAGCGCGATCATCGACGCCGGTGAGCTCTTCGACATCGCCGAGCCGACCCTGCGCGTCGCCCTGACCCGGATGGTCGCGAACGGTGACCTCGAGCGGACCCACGGCACCTACCGGCTCAGCGCCCGCCTGCTGGAGCGGCAGCGTCGCCAGGACGCGGCGCTCGACCCTGCCGGGTCCTGGGACGGCACCTGGGAGATGGTCGTCGTCACCTCGGTCGGCCGCAGCGCCTCGGACCGAGCCGGCCTGCGCGCCAACCTCACCGACCTCCGGCTCGCCGAGCTTCGCGAAGGTGTCTGGCTCCGCCCGGCCAACCTCGACCGGACGCTGCCGGTCTGGCCCGAAGGCCTCATCCGCTCCTTCACGAGCTCCCCCTCCGGCGACCCGCGCGCCCTGGCCGCCCAGCTCTGGGACCTGGACGGGTGGAACCTGGCGGGACGCCACCTGCTCGACGACATCGCCTCCGCCAACACGGCATCCGAGCGCCTCACGGTCGCCGCAGCCGTGGTCCGGCACCTGCGGCTGGATCCTGCCCTGCCCGCGGAGCTGCTCCCCGACGCCTGGGTCGCCGAGGAGCTCCGGGCGTCGTACGCCGCCTACCAGCGCGAGCTGATCGAGTCCGGCATGCAGCTGGTCGTCAGCAGCCCGGGCGCCTGACCGCTCCTCAGCGGAACGAGCGCAGCCGCTGGCTGTTGAGCACGACGAACACCGAGGACAGCGCCATCGCTCCGCCGGCCAGCATCGGATTCAGCAGGCCGGCCGCAGCGAGCGGCAGGCCGGCGAGGTTGTAGGCGAACGCCCAGAACAAGTTGCCGCGGATGATGCCGAGGGTCCGACGAGACAACCGGATCGCGTCCGCCGCCGTCCGCAGGTCACCGCGGACCAGCGTCAGGTCGCTGGCCTCGATCGCGACGTCCGACCCGGTGCCCATCGCGAGGCCGAGGTCGGCCTGGGCGAGGGCGGCCGCGTCGTTGACCCCGTCACCGACCATCGCGACCACCAGCCCCTCGCCCTGCAGCCGCTTCACGGCCGCGACCTTGTCGGCAGGCAGCACCTCGGCGATCACGTCGGTCGTGTCGATGCCGACCTGCGCCGCGACTGCGCGAGCAGCCCCGACGCTGTCGCCGGTCAGCAGGAAGGGCCGCAGCCCGAGCCCACGGAGTTCCCGGACGGCCTGGGCCGAGGTCTGCTTCACCTCGTCCGCGACCACGATGGTGCCGATGCGTACGCCGTCCGCCACGACGTCGACGGCGGTCCCGTCGCTCTGGCCTGCCGCACGACGCACCTCGACCCGGCGCCCGTCAACGACACCCGCCACCCCGACCCCCGGCGTACTCACGAAATCGACGACCTCGGGAACAACTCCCGCCGCAGCGGCGATCGCGCGGCCGATCGGGTGCTCCGAGGCCGCCTCCACGGCGCCCGCGAGCCGCAGCACCTCGTCGCCACCCTCGACGGAGCGGACGGCCATCTCGCCGGTCGTCACGGTGCCGGTCTTGTCGAGGACGACCACGTCGACCTCGCGCGTCGACTCCAGAACCTCGGGGCCCTTGATCAGGATCCCCAGCTGGGCGCCGCGGCCGGTACCGACCATCAGTGCGGTCGGTGTGGCCAACCCGAGGGCGCACGGGCAGGCGATGATCAGCACCGCGACAGCAGCGGTGAACGCGGCGGACGTGGGTTCTCCGAGACCGAGCCAGAAACCGAGCGTCGCCACCGCCAGACCGATCACCACCGGGACGAAGACACCCGAGATCCGGTCCGCGAGCCGCTGCACCTGGGCCTTGCCGTGCTGCGCCTCGGTCACCAGCCTGGCCATCTGCGCGAGCTGGGTGTCGGCACCCACGCGCGTCGCCCGGACCACGAGACGACCGCCCGCGTTGACGGTCGCACCGACCACGGCGGCACCCGGCCCGACCTCGACCGGGAGGGACTCCCCGGTGAGCAGCGCGGCGTCGATCGCGGAGGTGCCCGAGGTGACCACGCCGTCCGTTGCGACCTTCTCCCCGGGGCGGACGACGAACTCGTCGCCCACGCGGAGGTCCTCGACCGGCACGCGCACCTCGGCACCGCCCCTCAGCACCGCGACGTCCTTCGCGCCCAGGTCGAGCAACGCCCGCAGCGCGGCGCCTGCCCGGCGCTTGGACCGGGACTCGACGTACCGGCCCGCCAGGAGGAAGGTCGTCACCCCGACGGCGGCCTCGAGGTAGATCTCACCGGACCCGTCGGTGCGTTCGATCGCGAAGCTGAACGGGTGCCTCATGCCGGTCATCCCGGCATCCCCCCAGAACAGTGCGTAGAGCGACCACCCGTACGCCGCCAGCGTGCCGACCGAGACGAGGGTGTCCATGGTCGTCGCGCCGTGCCGCGCGTTGACCCAGGCGGCCCGGTGGAACGGCAGGGCACCCCAGACGACGACCGGCGAGGCCAGCGTCAGCGAGAGCCACTGCCAGTTGTCGAACTGCCAGGCGGGCACCATCGCCAGCAGGATCACCGGCACGCTGAGCAGCGCCGAGATCACCAGTCGCTCGCGCAGCGGGTCCGACTCGTCCCCCGCCTCGGCGACCGGCTCCGCCGACGGCACGGACGCGCCGTACCCCGCAGCCTCGACCGCCGCGACCAGGTCACCGGTGCTGACAGTCTCGGGGAACTCGACGCGGGCAGTCTCGGTCGCGTAGTTGACCGAGGCGGTGACCCCGTCGAGCTTGTTCAGCTTGCGCTCGATCCGGTTCGCGCAGGACGCGCAGGTCATGCCGGTGAGCTCGAGCTCAGTGGTCGCCATGGTCCATGTCCTCGTGCTGCTCGATCTGCTCACCGGTCCTCGCCTGGACGATGAACGCCGCGGTGTGCACGACCCCGGCGTGCTTGAACTCGAGGTAGAGGCGGTACCGCCCGGGCGCACCCACGTTGACCAGGAACGGAACGCCGGACCCGCCATTCGCACCTCCCGGATCCGGGTGCACGTGCAGGAAGGACAAGTTCGCCTCCCGGATCGCGACCAGGTGCCCGTACGCGCCGAGATACGGCTCCAGGGAGACGTCCTTGCCGTCCTTGGTCACGAGGAAGTTGACGGCGCTCTCCTGGTTCGGGACCAAGGTGTCCGGTCCGCCGAACTCGATGTCGTATCCGTTGACCGACTGGCTCAACGAGGTCGAGACCTCTCGCTTCGATCCGGGGTCCCCGCCAATCGTCACGTCGTGGTGCGCGACCGCCGCCTCACGGTCACCGGCTTCGTCGAAATCGGCATAAAGCCGCCAGCGCCCCCCGGGAAGGTAGCTCCGAACCGTCCACTCACCTTCGGAGCTCATCGTCGGGTGAAGGTGCCGGTAGGAACCGAAATCCTTCCGCACCGCGATCAGGTGCAACTTCTTCTCGTGCCGGGTCGTGAACTTCGTGACGGCCTCGCCGTCCCGGAGAACGGTGAGCTCGATCGCGACCTCGCCGGCGCTATCCGGCTCACCCGCCTCGACGCTGAGCGCGTACTTCGGCTCATCGTCGGCGAACAACGTCCCCGCTCCGAACGCCGCACCGCACAGCACCGCCAGTCCGGCGACGAACGCAGCGACCTTGCCCGCCGTACTCATGCCACGGCGTAGCCGGCCTCGGCGACTGCGGCCCGCACGGCCTCGTCGTCGAGGGGTGCATCCGACGTCACCGTCACGGCGCCGGTCTCTAGGACCACGTCGACCGCGGTGACGCCGGCGAGCTCGCTGATCTCCTCGGTGACCGAGGCGACGCAGTGGCCGCAGGTCATACCCGTGACGGTGTAGATCGATGTGTTCATGACTTGACCAACCTCGCAATCGCATCCATGGCTTCCTTGAGCTTGACCTCGCGCTCCGCGCCCTCAGCGCCGACGACGCAGTGCCCGACGTGCTCCTCGAGCAGGCTCAAGGAGACCGCTTGCAGCGCCTTCGTCATCGCCGAGACCTGCGTGAGGATGTCGATGCAGTACGCCTCCTCGTCGACCATCCGCTGCAGACCGCGGGCCTGACCCTCGATGCGTCGGAGCCGCTTGAGGTAGTCGTCCTTGCGCCCGGAGGCGAGGTAGGAGTGCTGGTGCTCGCTCATGGAGGCAGCATATACCCCCCAGGGGTATCTCTCAAACAGCTGGGTGGCTGATCTCGGCCGACGCCGCTTCCTCGGCAGCGGCCGGTGGGACGCTCCCCCTCAGCGGCACCTCGCGGATGAACCACGACGCGGCGAAGCCGACGATCACCAGGAGCGAACCCCAGAAGAAGATCGAGTGCGTGCCGGCGACGACCGCGTGCTGGAAGGCGTCGATGAACTGCGGCGGTTGCTCCTTCAAGAGCTCCGGGGTCAGGCTCTGGATCGACTCCCCGCTCGCACTCGGGAGCCTGCCGCCGAGGTCCTTGGTCAGCTCACCGGTCAGCTGGTGGGTGTAGATGCTGCCGAGGATCGCCAGTCCGATCGAGCCACCGAGCGTGCGCACGAAGGTGAAAGTCCCGGTTCCTGCGCCGAGGTCCTTGATCTCCACGCTGTTCTGCGCGATCAAGTTGGTCGTCTGCATCAGGCAGCCCAGGCCCAGGCCCATCACGATCATGAACAGCGCCGAGGTGAAGGTCGTGGTGTCGACGTCCATCGTGGAGAACAGGTACAGACCGACGCCGAGCAGCACCGTGCCGACGATCGGGAACGCCTTGTAGCGACCGGTGCGGCTGATGACCTGACCGCCGCCGATCGAGGTCGCCATCAGGGCGAACATCAGCGGCATCAGCAGCAGGCCGGAGTTCGTCGCGGACTTGCCCTGCACGAACTGCTGGAACTGCGGCAGGAAGTAGATGGTGCCGAACATCGTGAACCCGGCGACGAACGCGACCACCGTGCTCAGCGTGAAGTTCTTGTTGGCGAACAGGTGCAGGCCGATGACCGGCTCGACGGCGTTCCGCTCGATCAGCACGAAGCTGAGCAGACCGGCCGCGGCCACCGCGAACAGCGTGATGATCTGCCAGGAGTCCCAGGCGTACTCGGTGCCGCCCCAGGTGATGCCCAGCACCAGGCACACGATCCAGACCGTCAGCACCGCGATCCCGGACCAGTCGATGACGACTTTCTCGGTCCGCTTGGTCTCGGTGGTCAGGTGCAACGTCGACCAGATCACGAAGAGCGCGAGGGCACCGAGCGGCAGGTTGACGTAGAACGCCCACCGCCACGAGACGTGGTCGGTGATCCAACCGCCGACGAGCGGGCCACCGATCATCGAGACCGGCATGACCGCCATCATCACGCCCATGTACTTGCCGCGCTCCCGCGGCGGGACGAGCATGCCCAGCACTGACATGATGCCGACCAGAAGGCCGCCGGCACCGAGGCCCTGGAACGCACGGAAGAAGACGAGCTCGGTCATGTTCTGCGCGACACCGCAGAGCGCCGAGCCGATCAGGAACAGCACGATCGAGATCATGAAGGTGCGCTTGTGACCGAACAGGTCGCCGAGCTTGCCCCAGATCGGGGTCGCGACCGCCGAGGCCAGGATGTAGCCGGTGCCGACCCAGGACAGGTGCTTGAGGCCACCGAGCTCGCCCACGATCGTCGGCAGCGCCGGCGCCACGATCATGTTGTCGAGCTGGGCCAGCAGCATCGCGACGATCAGGCCGCTCATTGCGGTGATGATCTGGCGGGGAGTCAGGGCCGGGGCGACGGGGGCTGCGGGCTGGTCGGTCACGATCCGGAAAGTACTCTCCTGACCGATCGGTAAGCAAACGCTAAACTCCGCGCCATGAGCACCCCGGCCGACCCCGAGGCACCGCGCACGCGCGACCGCATCCTCGACGTCGCGCTCGAGCTGTTCACCGAGAACGGGTACGACGGCACCTCGATGCGCGAGATCGCCGAGCGGCTGAGCATCACCAAGCCGGCGCTCTACTACCACTTCGACAGCAAGGAGGACATCGTCCGCACCCTGCTCGCCGACATCGAGCAGCAGACGACCGAGCTGGTCGCGTGGGCGCGCGAGCAACCGTTCTCCACCGAGCTGCGGGTCGAGGTCCTGGCTCGATGGTCGGAGATCATGCAGGCGCACGGGCTCACGGCGTTCCGGTTCTTCGTCGCGAACCGCCGCATCGTCCTCGAGCTCAGTCCCGATCGCAGCGGCATGCACACGATCATGGGCGAGCTCTACGAGATCCTCGCGCCTGCCACGGCGTCGGTCACCGAGCAGCTGCGCGTCCGGCTGGCGCTGATGACGGTGAACATGGCCGGCATGGTCGGCGCAGGGATCGACGCCCCGGACGAGGAGATCCTGGCGAGCGCGCGGCTGGTGGCCTCGGAGCTGATGCCGGACTAGGGCTCTCGCCCCGATTGCTAGTCTCCCGTCGATGGTCACGATCAGTCGCGAGATCCGGATTCCCGCCGCCGCCTCGACCGTGTGGTGGGTTCTAGCCACACCGACCCAGCAGCCGCTGATCGACGACCGAGTCCACCTCGTCACCGAGTGGGGCCAGCCGGGCACGGTGGGCTCGGGGTACGAGCTCGCGATGCGCGGTCGGCCGCCGATGCGCCTGACGGTCACCGATGCCGAGCCCGGGGCGCGGCACATCACCACAATCGAGTGGAACGGTCGCGCCCGGGGGTCACAGGAGGCTCACCTCCGGGCGGACGGCACGGCGTGCGTCCTCGCCTACGCGATGTCAGTCGAGGTGCCGAGGATCCTGCGGCCCCTCCAACGGATCTATGGCAGGAAGCAACTCGACCAGTGGCTCGAGTCCGTGGCTCGCGTCAGCGCTACGACGAGCGGACCGCACTCCTAACGCGCTACTCCCGCTCCAGCCGCATGACCATCCGACCGACCCGCACGCCCAGAAACCGCATCTCGCTCGTGTCGACCATCGTGCCGTCGACCAGCTCGATGTCATCGGTGCACCGCAGACGCACCCGGAGCGGCCCGAGGACCGGCGCGAGGATCGTGAACGGCGTGAAACGCGAACCCGTCGGCGCTGACCGTCTGCTCGGCACCGCCGGGCATGTCCTCGGCGCTGACCCGCCAACGCCCGGGTCCGATCAGCTGCGCTGTCATCGTGCGCACCGAGACCTTCCCGTTCGAGAACGTCATCGTGTCGGTCACGACCAGACCGGTGGTCTCGGCCAGCTGGGCGTCAGCGATCGCGGTGCGGAAGTGCACCGGCGCCGCGAGCGGGAGCCATCGCAACCACCACGGACGCCAGAGCGTCACCGGGCCGGACCACGGCGTCGCGAACAGCTCGCGCAGATCGAGCGGCTCGGTGCTCACGAGTGCGCTGCGTTGAACGAAGCCGCTCGCTTCTCCAGGAACGCCGCCACGCCCTCGCGCCCGTCCGGCTGCACGGACAGCTCGCGGATCGACAGCGACTCGGCGCGCAGCACCGCTTCCGGCGCGGGCTCGGCCGCGTCACGGATCAGCTTCTTCGTCGCGGCGAACGCACCGGCAGGACCGGCCGCCAGGTCGCGGGCCAGCTTCTCGGCCGCCTCGGTCAGCTCGTCGTTCTCGTAGAGCCGCGCGACCAGGCCGACGGCGAGCGCCTCCTCGGCGTCCATGGTGTCGTTCATCAGCGCGAGCCGCAGCACCCGGTGCAGGCCGAGGCTGTTCACCAGCAGGCTGGTGCCGCCGTCGACCGAGAGGCCGATCTTCGTGTAGCCGAGGGTGAACTTGGCCTTCAGTCCGGCGAGCACGATGTCAGCCGCGGCAGCGAGCGGGAAGCCCGCGCCGGCGGCAGGCCCGTGCACCACCGAGATCACGACGGCCGGGTTCCGGACCAGCTCGCTGACCACGCGGTGCAGCGCCTCCGCCAGGTCGTCGATGTACGCCGCGAGGTCGTCGGTCGACCCGAACGCGCCGATGTCGCCGCCGACGCTGAAGAACCGTCCGGTCGAGCCCAGCACGATCACCCGGGCGGAGTCGGCAGCAGCGCGGCGTACGGCGTCGTGCAGCTCGTCGACCAGTACGGCGTTGATCGCGTTGCCGCGATCACCGTCGACCAGCGTGATCGTCGAGACGCCGTCGGCGTGGGCGTAGGAGACGTGGGTGCTCATGGGCGGAGCCTACGACGGCGCTAACGTACGCCGGGTGAGTGAGCACGCCGCCGAGACCGGAGACCTGCGCGACATCCTCGAGCTCGAGCAGATCGAGGAGGACACCTACCGGGCGAACTACGTCTTCGACGAGGAGTGGCCCCTGTACGGCGGCCAGGTGGCAGCCCAGGCGCTGCTCGCCGCCGGACTCACCGTCGACCGCGACCGGTTGCCGCACTCGCTGCACGGCTACTTCCTGCGCCGCGGGGACGCCTCGCGCCCGACGATGTTCAAGGTCGACCGGGACCGGGACGGCTCGTCGTTCTCGGCCCGCCGCGTCGTCGCGATCCAGCGCGGCCAGGTGATCTTCTCGGCGTCCACCTCGTTCGCCATCCCGGGCGACGAGATGGACCGCCAGGCACCACAGCTGCCCGAGGTGACGCCTCCCGAGGACGGCGTCAGCTGGGTGGTGCCGCGGATGTTCTCGATGGACGTCCGGATCCCGCCCGAGGACGGCATCACCGCCTGGCCGTCACGGTTCTGGTCGCGGTTCACCACCGAGCTCGGCGACGACATCCTGCTCAACGCGGCTGCCCTGACCTACCTGTCCGACGTCTCCGCGGACATGCACTCGTTCAAGACAGACGGCTTCATCCCGGCCGCGAGCCTCGACCACGCGGTGTGGTTCCACCACCCGGCCCGCCTGGAGGACTGGATCTTCTCCGACTACACGGCGCGCGCGATCGCCGGCAACCGCGGTATGTACACCGGGTCGTTGTTCGACCAGGACGGGTTGATGGTCGCCAGCGTCGCGCAGGAAGCGCTCTACCGGCGGTTCAAGCCGGACGTGCTCGGTTGATCAGACGTCGGTGATCAGACGTCGGTGACGCGCACGCCCGCGTGCGCCTTGTAACGACGGTTCATGCTGATCAGGTTCGCGGTCAGCGCCTCCACCTGGTGCGCGTTGCGCCGGCGACCGCCGTACACGCCGCGGACCCCGGGGATGGTGTCGGCCAGCGCCTGGACGAGGTCGGTCGCCTCGCGCTCGTCACCCAGCACCAGGACGTCGGTGCCGAGGTCGGTGACCTCCGGGTCCTCGAGCAGCACGGCGGAGACGTTGTGGAAGGCGCCGACGACGATCGAGTCCGTCAGGATCGCAGCAGCCTGCTGGGTGGCGGAACCCTCGGCGACCGGCAGGGCGTAGGCGCCCTGCTTGTCGAAGCCCAGCGGGTTCACGCAGTCGACGACGATCTTGCCGTCCAGAGCCGGCTTGAGCTCGGCGAGCAGCTCACCGTGACCGTCCCACGGGACGACGACCAGGACGATGTCCCCGGCCTCGGACGCGCCGCGGTTGTCGGACCCGGAGACCGGCACGCCGATCGCCTCGGACAGCTCGGCCGCCGCAGCCGCGCCCTTCTCCGCCGTACGGCTGCCGAGGACGACGGTCAGGCCCGCCTGGGCGAAGCGTCGCGCGAGACCCCGACCCTGCGGGCCCGTTCCACCCAGCACAGCGATGGTCTTGCCGGTCAGGTCGGGTGCCGCCGGGGCGGTCGCATCTGTGGTCACGAGCGCAAGATTACGACCCCTGGCGCGGACACGGCTGCGCGGGTGACACTGGGGTGACGGGTGCCGCCGATACGGTGGCATGATGGGCATCGCGAGCGCGAATATCGTTGCAGAATCTCTCCGGCGCAACGATATCCACCGCCAACACACCAACGAGGAGGCCCGGGCATGACCGACGACCTGGACGCCCGCGCGGCCGACCTCGACCGCGCCCACGTCTTCCACTCCTGGTCGGCGCAGGGGACGCTCCAGCCGTTCGTCATCGCCGGCGGTGAGGGCTGCCGGGTCTGGGACCACGCCGGCAACCGCTACCTCGACTTCTCCAGTCAGCTGGTCAACCTGAACATCGGCCACCAGCACCCCAAGGTCGTCGCGGCGATCCAGGAACAGGCGGCGACCCTGGCAACGATCGCCCCGGCGACGGCGAACCTCGCGCGCGGTGAGGCGGCGAAGCGGATCACCGACCGAGCGCCCGACGGCCTGCGCAAGGTGTTCTTCACCAACGGCGGCGCGGACGCCAACGAGAACGCGATCCGGATGGCACGACTGCACACCGGTCGCGACAAGGTGCTCTCGACGTACCGCTCCTACCACGGCAACACCGGCGCAGCGATCGTCTCGACCGGCGACTGGCGTCGGATGCCCAACGAGTTCGCGCGCGGCCACGTGCACTTCTTCGGCCCCTACCTGTACCGGTCGGAGTTCTGGGCCACCTCGCCCGAGCAGGAGTCCGAGCGCGCACTGCAGCACCTGCGCCGGGTGATCGAGGCGGAGGGCCCCTCGACGGTCGCGGCCATCCTGCTCGAGACCATCCCGGGCACGGCCGGCGTGCTCCTCCCGCCCCCGGGCTACCTGGCCGGGGTGCGCGAGCTCGCGAGCAAGCACGGCATCGTGCTGATCCTCGACGAGGTGATGGCCGGGTTCGGCCGCACCGGCGAGTGGTTCGCCTTCGACGCCTACGACGTCGTGCCCGACCTGATCACCTTCGCCAAGGGCGTGAACTCCGGCTACGTGCCGACCGGTGGCGTGATCATCAGCGACCACGTGGCGGCCGACTTCGACGACACCGTCTTCCCCGGCGGCCTCACCTACTCCGGCCACCCGCTCGCGATGGCCTCGATCGTCGCGACGCTGGACGCGATGGCCGAGGAGGACGTCGTCGGGAACGCCGCCACCGTCGGGCGCGAGCACCTCGCGCCCGCCCTCGAGAAGCTGGCCGCCAAGCACGACGTCGTCGGCGAGGTCCGGGGCACGGGCGTGTTCTGGGCGATCGAGCTCGTCGCCGACCGCGAGACCCGCGAGCCGCTCGCCGCGGCTCTCGTCGGTCAGGTCAAGATGGAGCTGCTCGCCCGCGGCCTGCTGCCGTTCACCGTGGAGAACCGCATCCACGTCGTCCCGCCCTGCACCGTGACGCCCGACGAGGTCGCCGAGGCGATCGACGCGTACGACGAAGTACTCACCCTGTTCACCACCGGAGGAATCGCATGACCGACGTCCTGGACCACTGGATCGACGGCGCCCCGAGCGCCGGCACCTCGAGCCGCACCGGCGACGTGTTCGACCCGGCCCGGGGCGTCGTGACCAAGCAGGTGCGGCTCGCCTCGAGCGCCGACGTCGACGCAGCCGTCGCGGTCGCGTCCAAGGCGTTCACGGAGTGGAGCCAGGCCTCGATCGCCAGACGTCAGCAGGTGATGTTCAACTTCCGCGAGCTGCTCAACCAGCGCAGCGGCGAGCTGGCCGAGATCCTGACCTCCGAGCACGGCAAGGTGCTCTCGGACGCCGCGGGCGAGATCGCCCGCGGTCAGGAGGTCGTCGAGTTCGCCTGCTCGCTGCCGCACGTCCTCAAGGGTGCGATGAGCGAGCAGGTCTCCAGCGACGTCGACGTCTACTCGCTCAAGCAGCCGCTCGGCGTGGTCGGCGTGATCACCCCGTTCAACTTCCCGGCCATGGTCCCGATGTGGTTCTTCCCGATCGCGATCGCGACCGGCAACACGGTGATCCTCAAGCCGAGCGAGAAGGACCCCTCGGCGGCGAACTGGATGGCGGCCCTGCTCGCCGAGGCCGGCCTGCCCGCGGGCGTCTTCAACGTCGTGCACGGCGACAAGGAGGCGGTCGACGCCATCCTGGAGCACCCCGACATCGCCTCGGTCTCCTTCGTCGGCTCGACGCCGATCGCCCGCTACATCTACGAGACGGGCACCCGGCACGGCAAGCGGGTCCAGGCCCTCGGCGGGGCCAAGAACCACATGCTGGTGCTGCCCGACGCGGACCTCGACCTGGTCGCCGACTCGGCGGTGAACGCCGGCTTCGGCTCGGCCGGGGAACGCTGCATGGCGATCAGCGTCGTGCTCGCCACCGACGCGATCGCGGACAGCCTGGTCCAGAAGATCACCTCGCGGATGTCCACCCTGAAGATCGGTGACGGCCGGCGCTCCTGCGACATGGGACCCCTCATCACCCGCGAGCACCGCGACAAGGTGGCGTCCTACATCGACACCGCGGCCGACGACGGAGCGGCGGTGGTCGTCGACGGCCGCGGCACCGACGTCGACGGTGAGGCGGACGGCTTCTGGCTCGGACCGACGCTCCTGGACCACCTGCCGACGACCTCGGCGGCGTACACGGACGAGATCTTCGGACCGGTGCTCTCGATCGTGCGGGTCTCCGGGTACGCCGAGGGCGTCGAGATCATCAACGCCGGGCCCTACGGCAACGGCAGCGCCATCTTCACCAACGACGGCGGTGCCGCGCGGCGGTTCCAGCGCGAGGTCGACGCCGGGATGATCGGCATCAACGTGCCGATCCCGGTTCCGGTGGCCTACCACTCGTTCGGCGGTTGGAAGGACTCGCTGTTCGGTGACGCGAAGGCCTACGGCCCGCACGGTGTGGACTTCTTCACCCGCGAGAAGGCGGTGACGGCGCGCTGGTTGGACCCGAGCCACGGCGGGCTCAACCTGGGCTTCCCGCAGCACGACTGAGCTCGCGCGGGTTATCCACATTCTCGGTCTGGGGCGTTGCGGAGGACTTTCGGCGTTCTAAAATCGAACACATGTTCGAACGATTCGAGGCCGCCCAGCTCCCCACCCGGGAGTTCCTCGACGCTGTCGCGACGACTCCCCTGCCCCGGGACGCCACAGCGGTGATCGACGAGATCCGCGCCCTCGAGGAGATCAAGTGCGCAGCCGAGGCCCGTCAGGCGCGCCTCGCCCTCGTGCTCGACGAGCAGCGCGACTCCGGCGCTCACGCGGAGATCGCGCTGGCCCGTCGGATCTCCCCGCACCGCGGTCGTCAGGTGCTGGCGCTGGCCCGGGTGCTCCACGAGCTCCCGCACACCCGGGCCGCTTTCGACACCGGCCTGATCAGCGAGTGGCGAGCGACCCTGATCGCCCGCGAGACCGCCTGCCTGACCCTGGAGGACCGGCAGGCCATCGACGAGCAGATCGCCGCCGACGGGGTCGCACTCTCCCGTCGCGGAGACCGGGAGATCACCAGCTTCGTCATCCGTGAGGCAGCCCGGCGCGACGCGGCCTCGGTCGCGCGCCGCCGACGGCGGGCGGAGTCCGGGCGCCGGGTCACGATCCGCCCCGCGCCCGACACCATGGTCTACCTGACCGCACTGCTCCCGGTGGCCCAGGGCGTGGCCGCGTTCGCCGCGCTCCGCCAGGCAGCAGCCACCGCGATCGGGACCGGCGAGGCGACCAACCAGGGTCAGGCGATGGCCGACGAGCTCGTACGCCGCGCCACCGGCACCGTCACCGGGCAGCCGGTCGGTCTGCGGCTGACCATGCCGGCCGAGACCCTCCTCGGCGGCAGCGATGCGCCCGCCGACCTGGGGCTGCACGGTCCGATCCCCGCCGAGCTCGCGCGTCTGCTCGTGGCCGAGAGCCTCGAGGCAGGCAACAAGGTCTGGCTCAAGCGGCTCTTCCAGCAGCCCGGCAGCGGCGAGCTGATCGCCATGGACTCCCACGCCCGCCTGTTCCCACGCTCGCTGGCGGAGTTCCTCGAGCTTCGCGACCAGTGGTGCCGCAACGCCTACTGCGGCGCCAGGATCAAGCACTTCGACCACGTCGAGCCGCGCGCGAACGACGGACCCACCAGCGACCTCAACGGCCAGGGGCTCTGCGAGGACTGCAACCAGACCAAGGAGTCACCCGGCTGGCGGAGCGTTCCCGAGCGCGCCGGGCCAGGACGCCGTCACACCGTCACCACGATCACGCCGACCGGTCACAGCTATCGATCGGTGTCCCGCGCCGGTCAGCGCTTGTAGACGCGGATCCAGTCGATCAGGAAGTCCTTGCGCGTCGTCCCAGCCGCGACGGGACCGGCGTAGCCGCCGCCGATCGCGAGGTTGAGCACGAAGTAGAACGGTTTGTCGAAGGACCAGAGCATCCCCGTACGACGGACCTGTTTCTTGGTGATCTTGGCGTAGACCTTGCCGTCGTACGTCGCGGTGAAGGACTTCCTGGTCCAGGTCAGGCCGTAGACGTGCCATCCCTTGCTGAGCTTCTTCTTCGCGACGCCTTCCTTCGTGACGGAGCGGTGGTTGCCCTGCGCGTCGACCCCGTGCAGCGTCGTCTTGAGCATCTTCGGCTTCCGACCCAGCGCCTCGAGCACGTCGAACTCGCCCGACCGCGGCCACTTGACCTTCGGTTCGTCCGCGCCGATCGCCCAGAACGCCGGCCACACGCCGTTGCCGGCGGGCACCTTCGCCCGGATCAGGATCCGGCCGTACTTGCGGTGCATCTTGCCCAGCGTCACCAGCCGGGCGGACGTGTAGTCGTTCGTCGTTCCGTTCGCGCAGGTGTGCCCCGGCTGGCGCCGCGCCGAGATCACCAGGACGCCCTTGCCGTTGAGGTGGCTGTTGGTGCGGCTGTTGGTGTAGCACTGCACCTCGCCGTTGCCCCAGCCGTTGCCGCCGACCTGCGCGGTCCAGGTCCTCGACGAGGGAGCGCTCCCCGCCTTGCCGCTGAACTCGTCGCGCCAGATCGGCTTCGGCTTCTTGTCGGGAAGCGCGCTGGCTGCGTTCGACGCTCCGCCGAACGAGAAGAGGCCGGACACCAGGACGGCGAGCAGCGCGACGGCAAGCCCAGCAACCTGCGCGTGGCGACCACGAATCATCAGCATTCCTCGCAATTCAGAGAACCACGAGTCTCTCAGACCCGGTAGATCCGCACCCAGTCGATGACGAACTCCTGCTTCTCGATGTCGGGGGCGACGGGACCGGGGTAGCCGCCACCCATCGCCAGGTTGAGGACCAGGTAGAAGTCGTGTCCGAACGGCCAGACTCCCCCGGCCTCCTCGACCTCGGCCCGCGTGAAGGTCGCGAACTCCTCGCCGTCGAAGGTGTAGACGAGCGCACCGCGGGTCCACCTGACGCCGTACGTGTGCCAGTCCTCGTCGATGTCGACGGTCGCCCGGGTCTCCTTGCTCAGCGGGACGTGCTTGCCGTCCGCCGTCGCCGCGTGCGCTGCCGCGAGCACCCGGCGCGGCAGTCGACCGACGTACTCCAGGACGTCGAACTCGCCGGAGGCCGGCCATTTCTTGCCCTCGTCGTCGGAGCCGAGCGCCCAGAACGCCGGCCAGACGCCGATCCCGCTCGGAACTTTGGCGCGGATCTCGACGCGGCCGTAGGTGAACTCGAACCGGTCCTGGGTGTCCAACCGCGCCGACGTGAACGGGTTGAGGTTGCCGTCGACGCACCGGTGACCGGCCCCGGGAGCGCGCAGGGCGGTGATGACCAGGTGGCCGTCCCCGTCCAGCTGGGCGTTGTCGTCGTCGGAGGTGTAGCACTGGGTTTCGTCGTTGCCCCAGCCGTCGCCACCCTCCGCGTGCCGCCAGCGTCCTGCGTCCGGCGACGCGCCGGCCGAGCCCGAGAAGTCGTCGGACCAGATGGGTCTGCGGTCACCGGCGACGGTGTCCCGGATGACCCGGTCGGGCACCACGACGAGGACCACCGTGACGGCCAGGACGACCACGGCCGCGAGGAATGTCAGGTACCGACCGATTCGCAGTCGAACGGGCGTTTTGCTCCTGGTGCTGATTGTCGGTTCCTTCCGGCTGAACGCCCGAGTGCCGATAACCTCGGTGCGCGGGAGACCCACCACGCATCGGGACAAGGGAGGGAGGGGACAGGATGACGGCGCTGCAACGTAGCACCGAAATCGACGTCCTCGACCCGCTTCCGCAGGTCCCGTCGCTCCACACGGCTCCTGCTCGCAGCTCCGTCGACCGCTACCTGAGCTCCGGCGGCCGCTGGGTCCAGGTCGCGAGCCTGGTCGGCTACCTGCCCGCCGTGGTGTGCATCGGCATCTTCTCGTTGCGGTCCCCGTGGCTGTGGCCGTTCCTCGTGGTCGTGGTGATGAACCTGACCGGCCTCCTCCTCACCGCCTTCACCGCGCTGCGCCGCGGAACGATCACGGCTGAGACCCACGAGCTGCAGTGGAGCGAGTGGCTCGACGACCGCTACGTCGACGGGGCGTTCCCGAGCGTCGACGTCTTCCTCCCCTGCTGCGGCGAGCCGTTGGAGGTCCTGCGCAACACCTACCGCCACGTCAGCCGGCTGCAGTGGGGTCCCGGCCTGCGCGTCTGGGTGCTCGACGACAGCGGGTCGAGCAGGGTCGCCGAGGCGGCCGCCTCGTTCGGCTTCGAGTACCTGTCCCGCCCGAACCGGGGCGAGATGAAGAAGGCCGGCAACCTCAAGTACGCCTTCGAGCACAGCGACGCCGACCTGGTCGCGATCTTCGACGCCGACTTCTGTCCGCGCGAGGACTACCTGCTGCAGCTGGTGCCGTACTTCGACGACGCCGAGGTCGGCATCGTCCAGAGCCCGCAGTACTTCGCCACCACGGCGACGATGGGCTGGCTCGAGCGCGGGGCAGGATCGACCCAGGAGATGTTCTACCGCTGGATCCAGACGTCCCGGGACGCGCTCGGAGCTGCCATCTGCGTCGGCACCTGTGCGATCTACCGGCGTACGGCGCTGGAGGCGGCTGGTGGTTTCGTGCAGATCGAGCACAGCGAGGACGTGCACACCGGTGTCGCCGTGGTCGATGCCGGAAGTCGGCTGCAGTACGTGCCGGCGGTGCTCTCCCAGGGACTGTGCCCCGACGACCTGGCCTCGTTCGTCAACCAGCA
The DNA here is from genome assembly GCF_040546585.1 of Marmoricola sp. OAE513. Taxonomy (NCBI): domain Bacteria; kingdom Bacillati; phylum Actinomycetota; class Actinomycetes; order Propionibacteriales; family Nocardioidaceae; genus Marmoricola; species Marmoricola sp. OAE513. The sequence continues at coordinate 827,555 of NZ_JBEPOC010000001.1, forward strand.
GTACCGCTGGTGCACCGGCTCGCTGTCGCTGCTGGCCAAGGGCTTGAAGCGGCACTACGACGTCCCGTACCGCCAGCGGCTCTGCTTCTGGTCGGGGTTCATGTACTACCTCTCGACCGCGGTCAACGCCGTGGTGCTCCCGATCCCGGGTCTGGTGATGCTGGCGTTCTACGCCGAGGACATCCAGCCGAAGCACCTGCTCCCTTTCCTGCCCGCGCTCTTCGTCCAGATGGTCGTGATGCCGCGCCTGATGACGACGCGCTGGCGCCCGGACGTCGTCCGAGTGCAGCTGGCGTACAGCTTCGCGCACCTGGTCGCACTGATCCACGCCGTACGACGTCGATCCGCAGCCTGGGTGCCGACCGGGGCCGGGTCAGCCGTCGGCCCTATCGCGACCCAGGTCGGCCGTCTCGCCGTCGTGGCCATCAGTACGTCGGTGATCGCGTCGTGGACCGCGTTCGCCCTCGACGTGCACCGCTACGGGTTCGAGCGGTACAGCGTCCTGGTCGTGTTCATGGCGCTCTACTCCTACTACGCGATCCCGCTGGTGGTCGGCTTCGTGCGCATGCTGACCGGCAGCGGACCGGGCAAGCGGAGCCGCGGCCGCGACCTCGACCGCGTCGAGGAGTCGGTGGCGGCCAGCAGGTTGCCGTGGTCGGACGTCGCCGCGCGCACGGTGCTGCTGGTCTCCCTGGGCCTGTACGCCGCCGGCGCCATCGACCTGGACGCGTTCCTGCTGCGCTAGTCGGACTCGACCGCCCGCTGCACCAGCTCCGCGAGCGACCGGTACGCCGCAGCGTCGTCGATGCCGGCGGCGGCCTCGATCCGACCGGCCTGGATCGCGGTCATCACCTCGGCCACCGCGGCACCCACGAAGCGGGCGTTGACCGGCCGCAACCGTCCGTCGGCGACGCCGGCCGCGACGATGTCCTGCACCCGCTGGGCGGCGCGGCGGGTGTTGTCCTCGTAGAGCTCCCGGGCCGGCGGGTACGCGGCGAGGTCGGCGTGGAACCGCTCGGAGGCGGGCGCGAGCTCGTCGGAGACCCCGGCCAGGTAGACCTGGAGCCGCTGGCCCGTGTCGGGCTCGGCCTGCACCCGCGCCTCGATCCGCTCGGCCGCGCGTCGGAAGTACCGGCGTACGGCGGTGCGGATGATCTGCTCCTTGCTGGAGGCGACCAGGTAGAGCGTCGAGCGCGAGCACCGCAGCCGGGCGGCGAGCTCGCCCATGCCGAAGGCGAGGAAGCCCTCGGCCAGGTAGAGGTCGATCAGCGACTCGAGGACCTCGTCGCCACGCTCATCGGCTGCCATGACAGGTACGGTACCAGGGGGAGTACCAGAATAGATACTCTGGTACTGACTCTGTTACCGTGACTTCATGCCTGCACGCCGCGTCCTACCCAGCGCCGAAGCCGTCGACCTGCTCACCCTGGTCCGCGACCTGGGCTCGCGCGAGCTGCTGCCTCTGGCCGCAGCCGCCGAGCGCTCCGAGGAGTTCCCGCGGGAGGTGTTCAGACTCCTCGGACGCACCGGCATCCTGGGCCTCCCCTACCCCGAGGAGTACGGCGGCGGCGGCCAGCCCTACGAGGTCTACCTGCAGGTGCTGGAGGAGATCGGTGCGGTGTGGTCCAGCGTCGGCGTGGGTGTCAGCGTGCACGCGCTGTCCTGCTTCGGGCTCGCCACGGCCGGGACCGAGGAGCAGAAGCAGGCCTGGCTGCCCGACATGCTCGGCGGCGAGCTGCTCGGCGCGTACTGCCTGTCCGAGGCGCACGCGGGCTCCGACCCGGCGGCGATGCGGACCCGGGCGCGCCGCGAGGGGGACGAGTACGTGCTCACCGGAGCGAAGGCGTGGACCACCCACGGCGGTCAGGCGGACTTCTACAAGGTGATGGCGCGGACGAGCGACGACCGGAACGGGATCTCGTGCTTCCTCGTGCCCGCCGACTCCCCCGGGCTGACCGCAGACGCTCCCGAGCAGAAGATGGGACTGACCGGCTCGACGACCGCGACGATGCTGCTCGACGACGTGCGGGTCCCCGTCGAGCGCCGGCTCGGTGCCGAGGGTGACGGGTTGAAGATCGCGCTGGCCGGGCTCGACTCCGGCCGGCTCGGCATCGCCGCCGTCGCGACCGGGCTCGCCCAGGGAGCGCTGGACCACGCGCTCGCCTACGCCCGCGAGCGGGAGAGCTTCGGCAAGCGGATCCTGGACCACCAGGGACTGTCGTTCGTCCTCGCCGACATGGAGGCGGCCGTGCAGACCGCCCGGGCCGCGACGCTGCACGCCGCCCGGCTCAAGGACGCGGGGCTCCCGTTCAGCCGGGAGGCGTCGATCGCCAAGCTGGTCGCGACCGACAACGCCATGAAGGTGACCACCGACGCCGTCCAGGTGCTCGGCGGCTACGGCTACACCCGCGACTTCCCGGTCGAGCGGTTCATGCGCGAAGCCAAGGTCATGCAGATCTTCGAGGGCACCAACCAGATCCAGCGGATGGTGATCGGGCGCTCCCTCGACAAGGACGCCGGCGGATCGATCACGCTCGCCTGAGGTCGCTCACCCAGGCGTCGATCGTGTCCGCGACCCGCTCCCAGCCGACCTCGAGCATGAGGTCGTGGGCCATCTCGTCGAAGAGCACCGGGGCGGTCCCGTACGCAGCCGCCGTCGCGCGGACGTCCCCGGGCGGGAAGATCCGGTCGAGCTCACCGCCCAGCACCAGCATCGGGACCTTGCCGCGGATCCTCCTCCGTCGCGGGAGCTTCAGCACGAGCATGTCGAGGAACGCGCGGTAGGACTCGTTGCCGAGCGCGGCGGCGTAGGTCCGCACGGAGTCCTCGTCGATCGCGTCGGAGAAGAACATCTTGCGGGTGCGCTCCGGGCCCGCGACGATCGGGTACAGGTCGAAGGTGGTCAGCGCGCGAGCCAGGCGGGCCGGGTGCTTGCGGGCAAGGCCCAGCACCACGCCGATGACCCCGCGTGGCGGCACGGACGCGACCAGGACCGCGCCAGCGGCGTCGAACTTCTCCAGGTACTTCTGCAGCACGAACCCACCCATCGAGTGCGCCACCAGCACCGGAGGTCGGTCGAGCTTCTCGACGGCGTGCCGCACGTCGGCGACGTAGTCCGCGACCGAGTGCCAGCCCAGCCGCTGCGACCCGCGGGCCCGCCCGTGCTCGCGGAGGTCGACGGTGTGCACGTCGTACCCGAGCGCCTCGAAGTACGGCACGAAGTTCTCGTGCCAGCACCACGAGCCGTGCCAGGCACCGTGGACGAGGAGCAGGGGCGGCGTGGCCGCGTCAGCGGACACTGGGGTTCTCCACGAGCCGGTCCCGGGTGATCGATGCGAGGTCGGCAGCACCCGACAGCGCCATCGTCAGGTCGAGCTCGGCGATCACGTTGGCGACCACCTCGGTGACCCCGCGCTCCCCGGCGAGAGCGAGTCCGTACATGTAGGGCCGCCCCAGCAGGACGGCGTCGGCGCCGTGGGCGAGGGCGGTGAAGACGTCGGCACCGGTCCGGATGCCGCTGTCGAGCAGCACGGTCGGCTCGTCGCCGACCGCCTCGCGGACAGCGATCAGCGCGTCGAGCGAGGCGATCGCGTTGTCGACCTGGCGACCGCCGTGGTTCGACACGATGATCGCGTCGACGCCTGAGTCGAACGCTCTCGTGGCGTCGTCCGGGTGCAGGATCCCCTTGAGCACGACGGGCAGCTTGGTGCGCTCGCGCAGCGTCGCGAGGTGGTCCCAGCTGAGGCCCGGGTTGGAGTAGATGTCGAGGAAGGTCTCGACCGCCGCCCGCGGCTCCGGCGAGCGCAGGTTCGCGCCGAACGAACCCGGGTGGTTGCGGGTCATCGAGAGGAGCGTTCGGATCGCACCGAGGGTGACCTCCGTCGACTCCTTCGCGGCACCGGCGGCCGCGGCCACCCGCTCGCGCACGATCTCCATGAACCGCGGGTCCGAGGTGTACTGCGCGATGCCCTGCCCACGGCTGAACGGCAACGAGCCGATGTTGAGGTCCATCGGCCGCCACCCGAGCAGCGTGGTGTCGAGCGTGACGACCAGCGCGCCGGCACCGAGCGCCTCGGCGCGCTGGATCATCGAGTCGACGAGTCCTTCGTCGGTGCTCCAGTACAGCTGCACCCAACGCGGGGTGTCCCCCATCTCGGCCGCGCAGTCCTCCATCGGGTTGCAGCCCTGGTTGGAGAACACGTACGGCACCCCGTTGGCGGCAGCCCCGCGCGCGATCTTCAGGTCGCTGTCCTCGGCCATCAGCGCACCGGCGCCGACGGGCGCGAGCAGGACGGGGGCCGGCAGGTGCGAGCCGAGCAGGTCCAGGGACAGGTCGCGAGTGGTGTTGCCGTGCGCCATCCGCGGCACGATCGCCCAGCGGTCGAACGCGGCGCGGTTGTTGCGCATGGTGCGACCCTCGCCGGCACCACCGGCGACGTAGGCCCACCCGGTCGGGGTGCTGGCCTTCTGCGCACGGGCCTCGAGGGTCGCGAAGTCGGTCGGTACGGCGGGCACTCGCCCGAACACGCCCTCGCGGTAGATCTTCTCCTGACGGGCTCGGCCGGGGCCTCGGGATGTGGTGCTCACGCGGACACCCTAGTGAGCCCGTCGAGAGACGCAGCCTTTCGTAACAAATGTCCGAGTCGCTCGTTGAACGTCCCGAACCACCCACTCGGACGAAGGACATCCCGATGCACGCTCTTCCGGCACCCCAGCTCATCACCGCGCTCGTCGAGAACCTCGACGACCAGCTGCTGCGCACCGGCACCGACCGCGCCTTCGTCATCAGGCTCTGCTCCGAGGCGATCGGCTTCTCCTGGACGCTGAGCAAGAACCTCACCGAGGGTCACGTCGGTCAGCGCGCCCGCAACTCCGCCTCGCTGCTCCTCGAGCTCGGCTGCCCCGAGGTCTCCACCGAGCTGCGCGAGCGGATCTCGGTGGCCTGCGAGGTCATCGCGGTGGGCGCCCGGACCAGCTGGATCACCGAGTAGGACTCACGCCACCGCGCGGACCTGCACGCCCTTCCAGAACGCGACCCGGTCGGCGACCATCGAGGCCTTCTCGAAGGGCTCCGGGTAGTACCAGGCCGCATCGGCGTTCACCTCGCCGTCGACGGTGACCGTGTAGTACGACGCGGTCCCCTTCCACGGGCACAGCGTGTGCGTCGGGGAGGTCGAGAAGAACTCGCGGTTCAGCGAGGACTCGGGGAAGTAGTGGTTGTTCTCCACGACGACCGTGTCGTCGCTCTCCGCCAGCACCGCACCGTTCCAGGTGGCCTGCATCGTCATCTCGTCGCTCCTTCGGGGGCTCCTCGCGAGCCTCGACCAGGGGAACAACGCCGGTCGCCGCCGTTGTTCCCCGGTCGCCGCCGACTACTTGACCACCGTGAACTTCTTGGTCTTCGTCGGCCCGTAGCCCTTGCTGTTGAGCGCCTTCACCGTGACCTTGAGCGACCCCGCACGGAGCTTGCTCCGCTTGAGCGTCAGGCCGTTGATCCCGAAGGGAACGTTCGTGGCCACGAGGACCTTCGAGCCCTTCTTCACCACGACCCGGTAGGCGTAGATCTCGGCGGTGTCCAGGGTGGTCGTGGGCGGCTTCCACGAGACCCGTCGCTTGGACGCACCCTTGCTGCCGCCCACCTTCAGCCCCCGTACGGCGCCGGCACGGACCAGCGGAGCCAACGGGTCGAAGACGCGGATCGCCGGACCGCCGCCGTCCAGGACGAAGACCTTGCGGTCCGCGGCGACCGCGATCGCCGACGGGTTGACCAGCCCCGTGCTGGCACCGATCAACCGCGAGACCGGCGCGACGTTGCCGTTCGACAGGGGCGCGAACACCGAGACCGAGTCGTTCGCCACGTCGGTCACGTAGAGGCGGCGACCGCTGTCGACAGCGAGCCGGGTCGGTGCGACCAGACCGGTCGCCGGACCGTCGATGATCCGGGCGGGCGCCACGTTGCCGGCGGTGCCGGCACGGAACTGCAGGATCTTCGCACTGCCGGCCAGGCTGACGTAGACGTTGTCCGCACTGTCGACCGCGACGTCCGTCGGGTCGACGATCTGCGTGTTCGCGCCGGCGATCACCCGCGTCGGCTCGACGTTGCCGCCGGCGCCGTCGTAGAAGACCCGGATCGAGCTGGTCGACGCCTCGACCGCGTAGACGTCACCGCCCGAAGAGACAGCCAGGCCCCGCACGTCGCTCAGGCCGGTGTTGCTCCCACCGATCGTCTTCAGCGGCGAGGCGTTGTTGTAGTAGCCGAGCGGGAAAGCGCCGATCGAGTACGGCGCCTGGGCGCTGAGCACCGTCCAGACCCGGTTGGTCCGCGGGGCGACCGCCACCACGGCCGGGGTGTTGATCAGCGTCTTCGAACCCTTGATCTCGCGCAGCGGGCTCGCACCCGCCCCTGCGTTGGGGGCGTAGGCGAAGACCGCGTCCCAGTAGGGACTCGCACCGAACACCGTCCCGTCGCTGCGCAACGCGATGTCCGAGACGTGCTGGATCTGCGAGGACGGGCCGCTGATGGTGCGAACCGGTGCGGCGTTCCGGTCGGCGGCGAGGGCGGGTACTGCAGCGGCGACGACGAGGGTGAGGCCGACGGCTGCTCCGAGAAGTTTCTTCATCTGCCGACCTTAGATCGGCTCCGGACGGTGCGGAAGCGGTGAAAGATGCTCGTGTGAAAACCCCTCCCCCGTCGGCCGTGCGCCGCAACGAGATCTCGCCGCTCCCCCCGCTGGCCGAGGGCATCGGCCTTCCCTGGGACGTCGCCGTCGACGACGCGGTCGAGGAGCTCGCCCGGGCACGCGAGCAGTACGGCGACACGTTCGTCGTCGAGACCGGCCGCGACCGCTACCTGTTCACCTTCTCCCCCGTAGGCGTCGAGTCGTTCTACGCGCTGCCCGAGGAGAGCGCGAGCAAGGGCGTCGCGGACTACCTGATGCTGCGCCGCAAGCTGCCTGAGGAGATCTTCGACGGACGGCGCACGCTGCCGGGTGGGCTGTTCCGCAAGGGCGACGTCGCGCACTACCTGGAGAACCTGCAGGCGGCGCTGGAGACGACGAGCGCAGAGCTCGGGACCGAGGGCACCTTCGACGTCTTCGCCGTCACCCGCCGGCTCGGCCACCGGATGGGGCTGGCCTCGTGGGCCGGGCCCGGCTGCGCCGAGGGCGACGCCTTCGAGCGGCTGGTCGTCGCCTTCGACGCCCTCGACGGGTCCGACGCGTTCGTGCACCCGGACGCGATGGCGGCCGTGGAGGCCTCGGGGAAGGCGGACGAGCGGGCCGCGCTGGCGGAGATCACCGAGGTGGTCGGGGACTCCCTGGGTCGTCCGGGCGGCAGCGACCTCTTCGTCCGCATCGCGGAGGCCTGGGCCGGCGAGCCCGACGACGTACGACGTCAGGGCATCGCGTGGGACGTAGCGCTGATCCACATCGCGTCGATGTCCAACCTCGCCGCGGCTCTCGGGTGGTCGCTGGTCGACCTGGTCGAGCACCCGGAGCAGGCGGCCCGGGTGGTCGCCGGCGACCAGGCGCTCGCTGAGCGCTGCACGTTGGAGTCCACGCGGCTCGCTCAGCGCTCGATCATGGGACGCACGGTGATGGCACCCGTCGAGCTCGACGACGGGACCACGACGTACACCGTGGGGCCCGGCGCCACGATCGCGACGCTGCTCCCGTTGACGAACACCTCCTCGGCCCCCGGCTACGAGGACTGGCAGCCGGAGCGGTGGAACCGGAGCCGGCTGGCCGACCCCAGCGCCCTCGCGTCGCCCGCGCTCGTGACGGCGTTCGGCCACGGCAAGCACTCCTGCCCGGCGCAACCGTTCTCGCTCGCGGCGATGTCGATGGCGGTCACGCACCTGATGAACACCTACGAGCTCGAGCCGGGCTGGTCGTCGTACCCGGTGCCGGTGCCCGCGCAGATCGGTGGGGTGGCCCGCGCCGACGGCCCCTGCCCGCTGCAGTACCGAGCCCGGTGAACATGAACGGAATGTAAATATTTGATCACATGGCCAAACTGAGACCTGGGCCACAGACAGCAGGGCAGATCGCGGCCTACCGTCGAAGACATGAGGCTGCACCCCCAGAACAAGAAGATCCGCATGCTCCGCGCACTGCCGCTCTTCGCTGACTGCAAGACCCGGGAACTTGCCGAGGTCGCCGCCATCGCCGACGAGATCCAGCTGCCCGCAGGGCGGGTGATGGCACGTGAGAACGCCGAAGGTGGCGAGTTCATCGTGATCGCCGAGGGCACCGCCGAGGTGACCGCGGAGGTCCAGCACGGCGACCAGTCGATCGCCGACCTGGGGCCTGGGGACTTCTTCGGCGAGATCGCCCTGGTCACCGGCCGCCGGCGCAACGCAACGGTCGTCGCGACCAGCCCGGTGCGGGCCCTGGTGATCGAGGGGCACGCCTTCCTGAGCCTGCTCGAGCACTCCCCCCGCATCCGCGCCCGGGTCGAGACGGCCGTGGCCGAGAGGCTCGCCCGAGCCAGTTGAGGAGGGCCGGGAGCTCCGGCCTGATACACGGCCGCCGCGACCGGCTAGACCGCCGTCGTCGGGGTGCAGACAAGGCCCCCGCGGCGGGTCTAGGTTCCGTTCCATGAGGTTGCACAAGGACGCCAAGGCCGAGCTGATCCGTTCCCTGCCGCTGTTCGCCGGATGCACCTCCGGGGAGGTGGCCGAGGTCGCCGCGATCGCGGATGAGATCGACCTCGCGGCCGGTCGCCGGCTGGCGACCGAGCACGCCGACGGGCAGGAGTTCGTCGTCATCATCGACGGCACCGCGAACGTCACCCAGGGCGACGCCGTCGTCAACGAGATCGGCGCCGGTGACTTCTTCGGTGAGATCGCGCTGATCAACGGCACGCCCCGCACGGCCAGCGTCGTCGCCGTGACGCCGGTGCACGCTCTGGTCATCGAAGGCCATGCCTTCCGGCGCCTCCTCGAGGACGCTCCGGGCATCCGCGAGAAGGTGGAGCGAGCACTCGCGGAACGCACCGAGGGCTGAGGGACACGACCGTCCGGAATCCCCTGTTCGGTACGCATGAGGCACGTGTGACGCCTAGGGTTGGGCCTGCTCAGTAACCCCGCAGACGAGGTGGACCCGTGGCGTTCGGTGACTACGTTCGAGTACTCCGGACGTATTGGAAGTCGATCCTGGTCGTGACCGTGCTCGGCGCGGCCGTCGGTGCGGGCATCACGTTCGCGTTGACCCCGATGTACACGGCCACCGCCCAGGTGCTCTTCACGCCCGACATCGGCGACGGCGGCGGTCAGGACATGGCCTTCGCCGGAACCTACGCCCAGGGCCGGATGGTCAACTACCAAGAGCTCGTCAAGAGCGAGAAGGTGCTCGGCCCGGTCGTCGACGAGGACGACCTCGGGCTCAACGAGACGCCCAAGCAGCTCAGCGAGCGGGTCAACGGTGAGTTCAGCACCGGCTCGACCGTGATGACGATCAACGTCGAGGACGAGAACGCCGAGACCGCGCGCAAGGTCGCTGGTGCCGTCGCCCAGAGCCTCATCGCCCAGGTCGCGGCGACCGAGCTGCAGGCACCTGTCCAGGACGGCCAGGCCCAGGCTCCGCGGAGCTCGGTGACCGGGACCCAGATCTCCAACCCGGTCAAGCCGGACTCTGCCAGCTCCCCGGACCTCAAGCTCTACGTCGCGGGCGGCACGATGCTCGGACTGCTGCTCGGGCTGGCGGTCGCGCTGGTGCGGTACGTGCGTCGGCCCGTTGCGATCGCCGGGACGCAGCCGGCCCTGCCGGTGCACCCGGCCCCGCCGGCCCCGCCCGTCGTGCCGGCCCCGCCTGCCCCGCCGGCCCCCAGCGTCCTGACCGCGATGGGCCAGACCGAGGCGCCGACCAACCCGAAGCGGTCGGGCAAGCGAACGAGGCGCTGACATGCCCGAGTACGACCCGGAGACCGGCGAGGAGTGGGTCTTCCCGAACCACGGCTTCCAGCTCTGGGCGCACATCGGGATGCTGCTCTACAACTACCTGATCACCTACCAGCCGTTCCAGTGGGTGCGGGTGACCCACCTGCGGATCTGGGGCGCGAAGATCGGCAAGGGCTCGCACATCCTGCGCGGCACCACGGTCATCGACATCCACGGCATCAAGATCGGTAAGGACTGCTCGATCGGCTTCCGCTGCCTGCTCGACGGTCGCGGCACCACTGGCCTGTACAAGGACCGCACCGACGGTCTGACCATCGGCGACCACGTGATCATCGCCAGCGACACCCAGTTCCTGCCGGGCGGTCACGACCCGAACTCGGTCGACTTCGCGCCGGTACGCCGCAAGACCTACGTCGAGGACTACGCCTGGATCGCCAGCCGGTCCACGATCGAGGGCGGCGTGCGGATCGGCCGCGGTGCCGTGGTCGGAACCTGCTCGCTGGTCCGCAGGGACGTCGCGCCGATGGACATGGTCGCCGGCGTCCCGGCCAAGGTGGTCGGCAAGCGCGAGGCCCCGCTGACCCACGAGACGTTCTGGCGTCCCTGGTTCCTGTGAGCACCGACGTGCGGGTGATCTACCTGGCGCCAAGCTCCGGTTCCTCGGGGGTGGGCGACTACGCCGACGACTTCGCGGCCGCGGTGCGCCCGCACGTGCGCGAGCTGGTCCAGTTCCGGCACGGGCCGGCACGGGCCGACAGCGCACGGGGCATCCTCCGGGAGCGCCGGCGCCTGCGCGAGTTGGTCCGCCGGTACGACGACGGCACACCCCTCGTCGTGCACTGCGAGCTCAGCGGTGGTGCAGCCGTGCCGTTCTGGGCGGTGCGGCCGCTGATCCGCGACGGCGTCCGGGTCACCGCGACGCTGCACGACCCGCCGCGGCCGGTCTGGTACCCGTTCCTGACCCGCGGCGTCAGCAAGGGACGTGTGCTCAACCAGGCGATCCACCGGCCGCTGCACCGGGTGCTGGAGGGCGTCGAGCGGCGCACCCTGGCCGGCACCGACCTGTTCGTGCTCACCAGCACCGGGGCTGCTGCGACCCGCGCGCTGGGGATGGGACGGAGTGTCACCGAGGCGCGGCTTATCCTGCCGGTGCGCGATGCCCTTCCGCCCGTGACGCAACGACCGCTTGCAGTCGGGTTGTTCGGGCACGTCTACACCGGCAAGGGTTTCGACCTCGTGCCGGCGCTGCGGCGCGCGCTGCCCGACGACGTGGCGCTGCGGGTGGCCGGTCGTGGGACCGAGAACCTGCCGAGGACCCCGGGGGTCGAGATCCTCGGCGCGGTCGAAGGAACCGACGAGGACGCGTTCTTCGCCTCGATCCGGGTGCTGCTGATGCCTTATGCGCGCCCCCCGGTCGGCGCGCACGCGATGCTGCCGGCCTCGGCGACGCACACGCACGCCCTCGCCTACAGGACCCCGACGCTGGCACTGCGCTCGCCCGACACCGCGTTCCTCGAGGCCGAGGGACTCGCGGTGGTCGTGGACGGCGGGGCCGCCGAGCTCGCCGCAGCGGCCGGCCGTCTGGCCACCTGGGCCAGCGAGCTGGACCGGCTGGTCGGCGACCTCGACGCCTACCTGGCGGCCGACGCCGTACGGGACCCGGCGCAGCCGTTCCTCGAGGTCTGGAGCCGACCGTGACCGCCGGACCGGAGAAGAGCACCCGGCGCACGGTCCTGTCGGCGGTGTGGATGTTCGGCGGCCGCGGGCTCGGCCTGCTCTGGGCGCTGCTGCTGACGCACGAGCTCGGGATCTCCGGCTACGGGCAGTTCGTGGTCGGCATCAGTGCCGCGGCCCTCATCTCGATCCCGGTGGACGCGTACTACCTGGTGCGGTCTCCCCGGGTCGACGACGAGCAGTTCGAGGTCGACCGGGCCTCGCGCTACTGGCTCGGCGTCCTGATCTTCGCGCTCGGCCTCGGCTTGTTCGCGGTGTGGCTGCCCGCTGGGCTGGCGTTGAGCAAGGCCGGTGGCGACGTCTTCTTCAACGCGCAGAAGAGCACGGCGATCCGCACCGGTCGACCCGACAACGCGTTCGCGCTCGACTCCGCACGCCAGGGGCTCAGCCTGGTGGCGGGGATGGTGGTGATCGTCGCTGTCGAGGACGCGTCCGTGTGGCTGCTGAGCCTGGTCTACGTCCTCGGGTTCGTGCCGTTCGCGGTGGCGATGCTGCCGCGGGTCGTCGGCGTACGGGTCGAGCTCCCCGAGCGGACCCGCAGCACGGTGGCCCTGGTCGCCGAGGCGCTCGGGGGCGCGGCGTACACCCAAGGTGACATCGTCCTGCTCGGCCTCATCGCCGGGGAGTCTGCGGCGGGCTACTACTCCTACGCGACGCTCGCGCTCTGGTCCATCGCCGCGGTCGGCCAGAACTACTCGTTCACCTTCCACGAGCCGCTGCGCGAGCACGGCGGCGCGGTCGAGGCCGGCCCGCCGTTCAAGATCACCAGTGCACTCGCGGTTGCGGGTGGTGCCGGCATGATCGGCACCGGGGTGGTGCTGTGGCTGCTGGGGACCGACAACGACTTGTGGCTCGCCTTCGTGGTCCTGTCGGTCGCCGCGAGCACCCGGTTCTACGGAGCGGTGTTCACCACGGTGCTTGCCCTGCAGTCCCGCGACGAGCTGCGCGCCCGGATGTCGCTGGTCGCCGTCGCGATCAAGACCGCCGGGATCCTGGCGCTGGCCTGGTCGCTGGGCAGCATCGGCGCGGCGATCGCGTTCGTGCTGGCCGACCTGGTGGCCTTCGCGTGGGCCTACCGGGCGCTCTACGCGGCTCGGTCGGAGGTGGCGGTGTGAAGATCGCGTTCCTCATCCCCAAGGACCCGACCACCGCGCACGGCGGTGACGTGATGATGTCGAAGCTGATCACCTCACTGGCCTCGACCCACCACGAGGTCGTGCGGATCTGCCTGTCCCCCGACGCGGACACCCTGCCGGCCGAGCCCGGTCTGGTCAGAGTCCCCAAGGAGCCCGCCCGGTCCTGGAAGACTGTCGCCCGTGCGCTCCGACACCGCCAGAGCCTGGTGCACGCCAGGTTCAACTCCGACGCGATGGTCGCCGCCATCGAGGAGGTGGAGGCGGACGTCTACGTCGCCGAGCACAACTACATGGCCGAACCGTTCCTGCGTTCCTCGCGCGCCGGAGGACCGGGGCGGCTGTTCGTGAACACGACGAACTCCGAGTCCCTGATCTGGGAGCACCTGCACGGTCGGATCGGCAGGATCGAGCAGCCCCGGATCCGTCGCGACGAGATGCGCACCGCGCTCGCCGCGCACGCCGTCGGCACGTACGACGCCGAGGAGGCCCAGTGGTACCGCGACGGCGGCGCCGCCCGGGTGTCCTGGCTCGGCATCACGCTGCCGCCGACCGATCGCATCGACATCACCGGCTCCGGGCCGCGGTTGGTCTTCCTCGGCGACCGGACCTGGCCGCCGAACCTCGAGGCGGCCGAGCTGGTCCGGTCGTGGTGGCCGGAGATCTCGGCCGGGATCGACGGAGCACGAGCTCGTGGTCGTCGGGCAACCGGCGCGGGGCGAGAAGATCGTGCAGCGTCCCGGCATCCGAGAGCTCGGGTTCGTCGCGGACCTCCCTGCCCTGCTGGCCTCGTGCCGGGGCCTGGCCGCGCCGATCCGCACGGGCGGCGGCGTCCGGGTGAAGATCCTCGAGGCGGCCACCCGCGGGCTGCCCGTCGTGTCGACGACCACCGGGATCGGGTCGTTGAGCTCGATCTTCGGGATCACTCCGTACGACGACAAGGACGGCTTCGTCGCCCGCTGCCGGCAGCTGCTCTCCGACGCCGCGCTCGCCGCGGCCGAAGGACTCCGGCTGCACCAGGCCAACGCCGGCCACTGGTCCACCGGCGAACCGCAGCGCATCGTCGACGAGTGGCTGGCGTCATGACCGACGAGGACCTGACCGTGCGACGCGAGGTGCCGCGCCTGGACCCCGAGCTGGTGCTGCCGCCGCCCGCCCTGCTCGCTCCGCCGATCTTCGAGGAGCCGGCGACGGCTCCTCCGGTGCCTGCACTGCTCGCTGCCCCGGTTCTCGAGGAGCTCACCGAGACGTCGTTCCGGCTGCCGGTCATCATCGACGAACCGCCCGCACCGTCGCCGGGGGTGAAGCCGGCACGGGTGCCGGCCGGGCCGGTGAAGCGGCTGCCGTCGCCGCTGACCGAGCTCGTCGTCCTGGGGTCACTCGGTATCGCAGCGCTCGCGGCTTTCGCCGGCATCACCTGGCTCGCGGCGATCGTCGTCCTGCTCCTCGTCGCCGCCGCCGGGCTCGGTGTGCTCGCCTACCAGCCGGTGCTGGTCTTCTGCCTGATGGGGTTCACGCTCGGCGCCGCCCCCAACGTGCAGACCCCGGTGCTCGGGGTGTCGATCACCTTCGTGCTCTCGGCCGCCATGTGGGGCGCGCTCGCGGTGATGCCCGAGGTGCAGCACCGGGTGAACTGGGCGGCCGGACTGAGCGCCGTGCTCATCGGGCTCGCGTTCTTCACCTTCGTCGGTAACCCGATCACCGGTGCGGCGGTCCAGGACTTCGTCCGGTGGAGCATCACCGCAGCGGCCGTCTACCCGCTCTCGGTGCTGCCGGCGCGGCAGCTCGCCCGGGTGGGCCGCTGGTTCGTCTACGGCTGCACGGCCGCAGCCGCCTTCGGCATCGCCCTGGTCGCCGTCGACCGGGACGGATCCAAGCTCGACCGGCTGACGTTCCTCGGCTACAGCGCGGACGGCGGCAACGGCCGGTTCGTCTTCGGCGCGAACGGCAACTTCGCCCGACTGACCAGCACGTACGTCGACCCCAACCTCGGCGGTCTGATCATGGCCGTCGGCCTGCTGCTGGCCCTGGCTCTGCTCCGCGGGCGGCTGCGGGTGCTGTCGGTGGGCCTGCTGGTCCTGGCGATCGCTCTGACGCTGAGTCGCGCCGACATCGGAGCGGTCGCGGTGGCGGCCGTGCTCGTCGTGCTGTTCAGCGGGGTGTCCGGACGGATCCGCGGGCGGCTGCTCGGCCTCGGCGTGCTGGCCGGGACGGCGATGCTCGCGCTGCCCGCGATCCGCTCCCGGCTCACGAACTCGTTCGGGTCCAACGACCGCGGCTCCTCGGCACGGTGGGAGGCGTTCGAGATCTTCCCCGACCAGATGTCCGGGCACTGGCTCCTCGGCCGGGGCTTCGGTGCTCCCGAGCTCGTCGACGCCTCGGCGGCCGCGGCGACGAACTACGTCGCCAACGCGCCCTTGCTCACCGTGTACCGCGGCGGGATCGTCGTCGGACTCGCGTTCACCGTGCTGATGCTGACGGCGGCGCTCTTCGGCTGGCGCCTGATGCGCGGATCGGCGTTCGAGCCCGCCGCCGTCGGAGCGGGCTACCTCGGCATCATGCTGGTGGCGCTGCAGCTCGACTTCCCGGTCGTCACCATCTCGGCGGCGACGCTGGCCTTCGCGATCCTGCTCGTCTTCGTCAGCCGACCCGACGCCTTCAGCGACGAGTTCACCGATGACTGAGACCGCCACGCCGCACGTCCGGACCAGCGGCCGCCTCAGCGGCCTGGACGGCGTCCGCGGCCTGCTCGCCGTCGCGATCCTGGTCGCGCACACCACCGGCCTGCTCACCCCGGCCACGGCGGAGAAGCTGCACCTGGGGCTGCTCGCCCAGTCGGTGATCGCGTTCTTCGCACTGTCCGGCTTCCTGATCTTCCTGCCGTTCTGCCGGTCGCTCGTCACCGCGCGGCCCCTGCCGAACCTGCGGTCCTACGGCCTGCACCGGCTGTTCCGCGTCTACCCCGGTTACCTGGTGATCTTCCTGGTCGCGAACTTCGTCCTCGGTGCGGTGTTCGTGCAGAACGTGTTCGTCGCCGAGACCACCCGTTCGGACGCCGGCACCGGACGAATGACCAGCCCGGCCGAGGTGCTGCTGCACCTGACCCTGGCGCAGACGTTCGTGCCCAGCCAGCTGCAGACCGGTCTCAACGTCGCCTGGACTCTGACCGCCGAGCTGGGTTTCTACGTGATCGTGCCCCTGCTGGCGCTGGGCGCCGCGCGGCTCGCCCGTCGTACGGGCCCGGTCACCGCGGTCCTGGCGCTGCCGGTCGGGCTGATGGTGCTGGTGGGCTGGGCGACCAAGGGGTACCTGCAGCACGTGGACGCGACCTCGGCCAAGGAGCTCCAGGAGATCTCCTTCGGCCCGCACCCGGTCGCCGTGCTCACCGAGAGCACCCTGACGTACGCCGACGTGTTCGGCTTCGGGATGGCGGCGTGCCTGGTCTTCGTGCTCATCGAGAACGGTCGGTTGGGCGGGCTGCGGGGCACGCGGTTGTGGCTGGGGAGCCTGCCGCTCCTGGTGGTCTTCACCGTGCTGTCGCTGGCTGCGCTCTCGGCGCACTCCGTGCTCGCGAGCGCGTTCCTCGCGGTCGCGGGCGGCATCCTGCTGGTGCTCATCACCGAACCGGTGGCTCGCGGCGACCGGTCCCGGCTCGGCGACCTGCTCGACGTACGGCCGGTGAAGTACCTGGGCACGATCTCGCTCAGCTTTTACCTGTGGCACTTTCCGGTGCTGATGCTGGTGACGCGCTGGGGGTGGTTCGGTCCGGACACGGTCCCCGGCGCCGCGTGGAACGTCGGCCTGGTCACGGCGATCACCCTGGCACTGGGGTCGATCACCTACCGGTTCGTGGAGTACCCCGCGATGCAGCTGGGGCGTCGGTTGTCCCGGAAGGCACCTCCCTCATGACCCGGGTACCGGTCGCGATCGCCCACGACTACCTCACCCAGCGCGGCGGGGCCGAGCGAGTCGTGCTGGCGATGGCGCGCGCGTTCCCCGGGGCGCCGATCTACACGACGGTCTACGAGCCCGACGGCACCTACCCGGAGTTCGCCGATCTCGACGTCCGGGTGACCCCGCTGAACAGGGTCGGGTTCTTCCGCCGGCACCACCGGGCGGCGCTGCCGTTCTACGCGCCGGTCGTCGGGGCGACGACCATCGACGCCGACGTCGTGGTCGCCAGCACCTCGGGCTGGGCGCACGGGTTCCGCACGTCCGGCACGTCCGTCGTCTACTGCCACTCTCCCGCGCACTGGCTCTACCAGGGCGAGGACTACCTGGGCCGACGCTCCCCCGTCGCCCGGATCGCGATGTTCTTCCTCGGTCGGCCGCTGCGTTGGTGGGACAAGCGCGCCGCGAGGCGTGCCGACGTGTACCTGGCCAACTCGACCGAGGTCGCCGGCCGGATCCAGCAGCACTACGGCCGCAGCGCCGAGGTGGTGCCGGCGCCGGTCCCGCAGCGGATCGCCTACGCCGCCGAGAACCCCGACGGGCCGGCGCACCAGCCCGCCCCCGGGTTCTACCTCTGCGTCTCCCGGTTGCTGCCGTACAAGCACGTGGCCGCCGTGGTCGAGGCCTTCGCCGCCGAGCCGGACAAGCGGCTCGTCGTGGTCGGGAACGGCCCGCTCGAGGGCCCGCTGAAGGAGGTCGCGACCAGCAACGTGCAGTTCCTCAAGGACATCAGCGACGCCGACCTCACCCGCCTGTACCACGACAGCCGCGCGCTGGTCGCCGTCGCCTACGAGGACTACGGCCTGACCCCGATCGAGGCCGCCGCCACCGGGACGCCGTGCATCGTGCTGCGCTGGGGCGGCTACCTCGACACGATGGTCGAGGACCTGACAGCGGTGTTCGTCGACGAACCGTCACCGACAGCACTGCGTGACGGCATCGCCCGGTTCGAGGCGCGCACGTGGGATCCCGAGGCGATCAAGGAGCACGCGGAGGCGTTCACCGAAGAGGTGTTCACCGCCCGCCTCACCGAGATCGTCAAGCGCGCCGCGGTCAGCTGACCGCCAGCGCCGGGTAGTCGGTGTAGCCCTCGGCGCCCCCGCCGTAGAAGGTCGCGCCGACCGGCTCGGTGAGCTCGGCGCCGGTGCGCAACCGCTCGGCCAGGTCCGGGTTCGCGATGTACGCGCGCCCGAAAGCGGCGGCGTCGATGAGGCCGGCGTCGAGGAGGCGCTGCGCCTTGGCCAGCGTGTAGTTGCCGGCCCCGATGATCGCGCCGCCGAAGGTGGCGCGCAGGTAGTGCCGGTACTCGTCCTCGATCGCCGGACCGCCGGCCCAGTCAGGCTCGGAGAGGTGCAGGAAGGCGACGTTGCGGCTGCCGAGCTCTCCGGCCAGGTGCAGGCCCATCGGAAGACCGGCGTTGTCCTCGAGACCGTTGAACGACCCCTGCGGGGAGAGCCGGATGCCGACGTGGCTCGCGTCCCAGGCTCCGATGACCGCATCGACCACCTCGAGCGGGAACCGTGCTCGGTTCTCCATCGAGCCGCCGTACTCGTCCTCGCGGAAGTTGCTCTCGGCGCTGAGGAACTGGTGCAGCAGGTAGCCGTGGGCGCCGTGGATCTCGACCAGGTCGAACCCGGCCTCGCGCGCGTTCACGGTCGCCCGCCGGTAGTCCTCGACGGTGCCGCCGATCTCCTCGACGCTCAGCGCCCGCGGGGTCGGGCAGTTCGCCCGCAA
This sequence comes from Marmoricola sp. OAE513, assembly GCF_040546585.1. Taxonomy (NCBI): domain Bacteria; kingdom Bacillati; phylum Actinomycetota; class Actinomycetes; order Propionibacteriales; family Nocardioidaceae; genus Marmoricola; species Marmoricola sp. OAE513. Next base: position 846,005 of record NZ_JBEPOC010000001.1, read on the forward strand.
CGGCTTGCCGTCCGGCCCCTTGATGGTGGCGCGGTTGCGGTACGGCACGGCCGAGGCCGAGACCGGCAGGCCGCCGTCGTGGAAGGACTCGTGCGAGACGCGGCCGACGTGCCAGATCTGGGCCGCGATCCTTCCGCCCTCGGCGTGCACGGCGTCGGTGACCTTGCGCCAGCCCTCGACCTGCTCCTCGGAGTAGATGCCCGGGGTGTCCATGTAGCCCTTGCCGATGGGCGAGATCTGGGTGCCCTCGGAGACGATCAGACCGGCGCCGGAGCGCTGCCGGTAGTACTCGACCATGAGGTCGTTCGGGACGTCGCCGGGCGGCGTCGCGCGCATCCGCGTCAGCGGAGCCATCAGGATCCGGTTCGGGAGCTCGACGGCGCCGACGGTCAGGGGTTGGAACAGGGACTGGGAATCGGAGGGGCTCACGCGGTCTGCAACAACGGGTTACCCGCCGGTATTTCCACGGGCTTCCAGGGCTGCGGTCAGCAGTCCGACCATCGCCTCGGTCTGCAGGTCGGCCGAGGAGGTGACGTCCTCCTCCGAGCCGTCCAGCGCGCGGGCGGCCAGACCGGCCTTGGAGTCGATCAGGTCGGCGATCCTGGCCTCGACGGTCTGGGCGGCGATCACGCGCCAAGCGGTGACGGGCTGGTCCTGACCGATCCGGTGCACCCGGTCGATCGCCTGGGTCTGCTCGGCCGCGGTCCAGGACAGCTCGGCGAGCACGACGTTGGAGGCCACCTGCAGGTTGATGCCGACGCCGGCGGCCGTCAGCGAGCAGACGATCACGGCGACGTCGGGGTCCTTGAGGAACGCCTCGATGTTCTTCTCGCGCACCTTGGGGGTCTGGTCGCCGCGGATGGAGGAGTACTTGATGCCCCGCTTGGCGAAGAGCTCCTCGGCGGTGTCCATCACGTCGACGTGCTTGGCGAAGAACACCACCTTGCCGACGTTGCGGGCCAGCTGCGCGGTGTAGTCGGCGGCGAGCTCGGCCTTGGCCTGGCCGATCCGGCGCATCAGGCCGAAGACGTTCTCCCCGGTCGACTCGTCGGTGTCCTCGCGTTCCCAGACGGCGACGCGGTGGACGAGCTCGTGGTCGATGCCACCCTCGAGCAGCTCCGGGCCGGAGCGACGGGTGGCCAGCGCGCTGTCGTAGCGGTGGACCAGGCGGGCGGTCAGCTCGGCCTCGGCGGCCCGGATCGAGCGACCGGCCTCCCCGTCCAGCTCGATCGGCATGTCGGCGATCCGACGCTCGGGGATGTCCTGGGCGACGTCGATCTTGCGACGCCGGACGATGCCCTGGTCGATGACCGCACGCCGCGCCGAGGGGAAGAAGCCCGGGTCCAGGGGCGTCAGGCCGTTCTCCTCGAGCGCATCCATCAGGGCGCCGAGCGGCTTGCGGTCGTCGATCCAGCCGAGGAACTGCCAGATCGCCCGGAAGTCGTCGATGTCGTTGATCAGCGGCGTCCCGGTCAGCGCCATCAGCAGCGGCCGCGACATCCGCGCGCGGATGCTGGCGGCGATCTCGAGCACGTGCTGGGAGCGCTGCGAGGTCTTGTTCTTGATGAAGTGCGCCTCGTCGACGACCATTCCCTTGAACCCGAGGTCCTGGAGCCAGCCGACGTGCCGGTCGAGCACCTCGTAGTTGACGATGATGATGTCGGCCCAGCCGTCGATGGTGTCGCCGTCGCCGTGGATCACGGTCGCCGGGTGCCGAGGCGTCCAGCGCTCGGCCTCACGGGCCCAGTTCGTCTTCACGACGTTCGGGACCACGACGAGCAGCGGGTAGGCGTTCGCGGCCTGCGCGGCGAGCAGTGCCTGGGCGGTCTTGCCCAGACCTGGCTCGTCGGCGAGCAGGAAGCTGCGGTGCCCGGCTGCGGCGGCGGAGATGGTGCCCGCCTGGTGCAGCATCAGCTCCAGCCCCTCGGGAACCTTGATCGGGATCGGGGCGGGGAGCGGCATGCAGGCGATGCCGCCGTCGTTGGCTTCCTCGAAGGAGCGGAACAGGGGTCCGAGCAGCTCCCAGCGGGCGAGCTCGCTGTGCCGACTCTTGTTCCGGGCCGCGGCGGCGAAGTCGGGGACCAGGAACGGGTTGGCCAGCTGGCGCGAGATCACGGCTTGCGGGACGACCCGACGCTCGACCGGAGCGGGAGGCGTCTCGTCGTCCTCCTCGACGACCTCGTCCTCCTCGGCGACCTCCAGGCCACCCTTGGTCTTGAGCTCGCGGATCAGGGCCTTCGCGGCGTCGGTGATCATCGCGTTCTCGTCCAGCAGCTCGAAGAGCCGGGAGTCTCGGGCGGCCGTCTGCGCCAGGATGGTGGCGATGCCGTCGAGGCGCTTGAGCTCCTCGCCGCGCTTGGACTCGCTCAGCTCGGTGTCCGTCTTGATCCGCAGCCGCTCCTCACGGGCGAGCAGGGCGACGACCTGGAACTTGGTGCGCACGAACGGGTCGACCGACCGGCGGCCGACTGCCGCCTCCACCTCGCGCACGGCGCGGGCGAGCTGCGGGATGAGCCCGACGTCGTCGCGCCGGGCGCGGTTGCCGTTGCGCGCCGGCGCCGACTGGGCAGGACGACGTGCGCCGGAACGTCGGCGACGGGTTTCAGCCAAGATCTGCACCTCTCCAACGTCGCCGGACGACAGTGCCCGGCCGGTCAAGACCGGCGGGTACGAACGGCGACGACGACCAGCGCGAGAGCCGAGCGGATCACGCTCTGGTGTTCGTAGCTAGGCAGGAAGAACAACCTGCGAACTCGCAGCAGGACGTGCGAGCAGGACCACTGTAGCAGTGGATCAGGCCTCGAACTCGGCCTTCAGGTTCGCCAGGGTCCGGGCGATGTTGCGGCGCTGGAAGTCCGAGAACAGGCTCCCCCGGGTCGCGACCTTGTCGAACACCGCCGCCACCCGGTCCGGCCAGCCCTTGCGCAGGTCGGTCCAGGTCTCGGTCACCCGGGTGCCGCTTCCGACGGGCTCGAAGGTGTAGGACCAGCTCGCGATCCGGCCCCGCAGCCGCGGCGTCCTCACGCCGATCGCCAGGACGTCGAACGCGAAGACCTTGCCGGGCTCCGATGCCGTCACGGTGCAGCGGGTGGTCCAGCGGGCCGGGCCGCGCTTGTTGGTCCCGTGGAAGACGTCGCCGACGCTCAGCGGCCGCCCGGCTCCGACCGGGGCGCCGGTGTTCTCCGGGCTCCACCGGGGCATCTGGGAGGGGTCCGCGACCTCCGCCCAGATCTGCTCGGGCGTGGCTGCCACCTCGACGGAGTCGCTCACGGTCATCGGTCGTCCCATGCGGGGAGTCTGGCAGATCGCGCCCAGGCGGGTCAGCGCACCTGGTCGATCGGCAGGCCGACGTCCGTGCGGACGCTCAGGGTCGCCGTACCGGTGAGGTCGATCCGCAGCGAGGCGTACCCGGTCTGCAGACCGGTCTCGGTGTCGAAGAATTGCAGCCGGACGTCGATCGGCTTCAGCGGCACCGAGGTCGGCGTCGAGAACCGGTTGAAGGTCGGGCTGTTCTCGGCGCCACCGGAAGTGCCGAGCCGGTCCACGACCGTCCAGGTCGTCGTACCGGTGTCTGTGTTCCAGAGGACGTACGGGCCGAACGGGGTATGGCTGTGCCCGACGTCGACGGTGCCGGCCGGCACGTCGGCGATGCCGTCGTCGTACGGCTCGGTCATGCTCCCGGGCAGCTCCTTGAGCTCGTTGAGGTTGCCGATCCCCAGGTACGCCGCGGCCGCGGAGGCCTGGTGCAGGACCACGATCCCGGCCTTCTCCGGGTCCACCGCCTTCCGGACCTTCTCGCCGAGCTCCTGCTCGGTCACACCAGAGGGGTTCGTGACCGAGCCACCGAAGAGCGTCTTGAACTCGGGGTCGTTGCCCACGGTGACCCGGAAGCCGTCGACGTCCTGGGTGTCCCGGTCCGGGACCAGGATCCCGTGCTCCTCCATCTGCTCCACGGTGCGCGCGGAGTCGTGGTCACCCTTGGCCGCGACCGTTGGCAGGTCGCCAGAGGCACGGGCCTCGTTCCGGACGAACCCGTTCTCGGCGACGGTGCCGTTGGAGGTGATGTCTCCGGCGATCGTGCGCAGCGCGAACGAGTCCCGGCCCAGGGCGTCGAACAGGATCGGGTAGAGCCGCTTGCGGACGGCGGTTCCGACGGCGCTGCCCTGCGGGTCCGCCTCCGCGATCACGATCTTCTCGCCCTCCCGCGGTGCGAGCTCCATCCGGCGAGCCGCCACCGCCGTCTCGAGGGTGTCGGCCGCCTTGTCCTCGTAGGCCCGGGCGCGCTCGCGCAACCGGTCGGTGTTCTTCTCGATGAACGGCTGCACCTGCGAGGCGATCTCGCGCGCCTGAGGGCTGCTGAAGGTCAGCTCCGGCAGCTCGGTGATCCCGTAGGTGGTGCCCACGCTGCGGGTGCCCGGCCACTCGCTGAAGGCGTGCGCGGCGTACGCGGTCGAAGCGGTCAGGCCGACCGTGACCAGGAGCGTCGGCCAGAGCACCAGGCGGACCCGGGGCCACGGCGTGAGTCGGCGCGCCAGACGGTGACCCCACCAGGGCATCCGGTCGGGGTCGTCGAGAGCAACCGGGCGCCGTACCGCCAGGACGACCAGCAGGCCGATGGCCACCAGCAGGGCCTCGGCCTTGAGGAACTCGCTGCGGAAGGACACGGCGACCTGGTGGCCGTACGCCGCCGCCAGCTCGCCGGGCTCGCTGACCAGCTCGACATTGGTCTGCACGAACCGCTGGTCGACGTACGACGACAGGGTGTCGCCGGCTTCCGGAGGCTGGGTGACCCGCACGCAGGCGCCGAAACCGAGCAGGCCGGTCCGCTTCCAGTACACGTCGCCGAGCAGACCCGTCTGCAGGCTGGAGTAGCCGTTGTGGCACAACGTCACGTCGACCGGCACCGTGCCGAGGCGGTCGGAGAACCGGACGTTCTCGACGGCCTGCTCGGCCGCGATCGGCGACACGACCACGGCGACCGCGAGGACGTAACCGGTCACCACGCCCAGGGTGCGCCAACGCAGGTACCGGGGCAGATGTCTGCTCAGGTACGCGCGGAGCCGGGCCATGCCTCGATGATGCCGCAGCGGCGGTGAGGCCTACTGCTTGACGCCCTCGAGGTAGACGCTGATCCCGGTGACCGTCACGCGCCGGAACAGGTGGTCGTGAAGTAGGCGACGAAGGTGCTGACCTTCTTCTGCTTGCTGTCGCTGATCGACTTCTCGGCCGCGTTGTCGACCATGATCTCGAAGCCGTCGCGCGCCTCGGCCGGGATGTCCTTCGGAGTGCCGACCTCGGCGAGGTCCTCGGCGAACCCCTTCGCGTCGGAGGTGTCCAGGTCGTTGACGACCTTGCAGAAGTCCTTGACGCTCGCGTCCTTCGGAGCCGAGGACCCGTCCGGGCCGCCGCAGCCGGCGATCAGCACGGCGGCGACGAGCGAGGCGAGGGCGGCGGCGCCGCGGGTGGGGCTGGTCTTCACTGGTTCTCCTTGGTGGTGGTGACAGGGGTGGTGGTGACAGGGGTAGGGGTGCGGCTGCCGAGCGAGGTCACCAGGACCACGAGCACGGCGGCCGCGGCCAGCGCGGTCGCGATGGCCAGTCCGACCCCGATGCCGTCGAGCAGGGCGTCGAGGGCGGCGTTCGGGGCGGGCGGGTACGGAAGGACGCGCACCCGTTCTCGGTCCGGGCCGCCGCGACGGACGCCAGCGCCGCGACGCCGATGGTGCCGCCGATCGCCGAGAAGGTGCTCAGCAGGCCCGATGCGATGCCGGTGTCCCGGTCGGGCACGTCGGTCATGGCGAGTGCCGAGTTCGCCACGAAGGTCGTGCCGACGCCCGCGCCGAGCCCGATCAGCGCGGGCAGTAGGAAGGTCGCGTAGCCGGTGTCGCGCTCGAGGAAGATCGTCGCGCCGGCACCGGCCGTCGTCGCCAGGGTCCCGCCGAGGACGAGCACCCGTGCTCCCGTGCGGAGCATGACCTTCCGGGCCGCGATCGCGAACACCAGGACTCCGACACCGATCGGGAGGAACCGCAGTCCGGCCCCGATCGGCCCGAGGTCGAGAACGTCCTGGAGGGCGCGCGACAGCAGGAAGAACGACGGGTAGAGGCAGCCGAACAGCAGCGCGGCGACCAGGTAGGCGCCGAGACGGACCCGGTGCCGCAGCAGCCACAGCGGCAACGTCGGTTCGGTCACCCGCATCTCCACGAGGACGAAGGCGACCAGCAGCACGAGCGAGGCGGTCAGCGCGATCACCGACTGCTGCTCACCCCAGTGGTGGGTGCCGGCGCGGATCACGCCGTAGACGAGCGTGGTCAGGGCGGCGGTACCGGTCAGCGCGCCGAGCAGGTCCACGCGGCGGGCGACCCCGCGGGTCTCCGGGAGGACGCGCGGCGCACTGACCAGCAGGACCAGGCCGATCGGCACGTTGACCAGGAACACCCAGCGCCACGACGCGGCCTCGGTGAGGACGCCCCCGAGGACCAGGCCGAGGGTGATCCCGAGGCCGGCCATCGCGCCGTACGCGACCATCGCGCGGGTTCGCCGCGGTCCGGCCGGCACCAGCGTGGTGATCAGGGACAGCGTCGTCGGGGTCGCCAGCGCAGCACCGAGGCCCTGCCCCGCCCGCGCCGCGAGCAGCGGGCCCGCCTCGGTGGCCAGTCCGGCCAGGAGCGAGGACGCGGTGAACATCGCGATGCCGACCATCAGCGTGCGCCGGTGGCCGAACAGGTCACCCCCGCGGCCGCCGACCAGCAGCAGTCCGGCGTAGGCGAGCGTGTAGGCGTCGATCACCCACGCGAGCCCGGCGTTCGACAGGTCCAGGTCCTGCTGGATGGCCGGCAGGGCCAGGTTCACGATGGTGACGTCGAGCGTCGCCATCAGCTGGGCGATGCAGATCAGCGGGATCGCGAGCTTCGGCAGGGTCGGTGCGTCCGCGCCCAGGGGCGCGGTCGTCGGGTGGACGGTCATGGTGCTCCTCGGTCAGAAGGTGTGGCGAGAGGTTCTCGGGACGGCCTGTCACCGACCTGTCAGGTGCGGATGACCTGACAGGTCGGTGGGCCGCCGTCGATCAGCGCACCCGGATCCGGAACGGGACCGAGGAGTTGCTCTGAGCCCAGAGCGATCCGCCGTACCGGACCACGAGGGTGTGCTTCCCCCGACGGAGCTTGGTGGTGATCCGGACCTTCGCGGCGCCACCGCTCAAGGTGGCGCTGCCGACCCGCTTGCTGCCCTTGTAGAGCGCGACCCGGCCGGTCGGGACGCCGCCGGCACCCGCGACCGTGACCCTGATCCGGATCTTCTTGCGGGCCGCGTCACTGCGCGCGTAGGACTTCTTCGGCGACGCCTTCAGGCGCGCCACCGGCAGCGTGTACGCCGCGAGCCGGTAGCTCTCCTCCGCCGTGTTGACCCGGAACAGAGCGGTGCCGCCGAGCATCCCGACCAGGATCGGATCCGAGCCGAGCTCACCGGGCCAGAAGTCCCCCAGCCGCTTGGTCCCGGCGGCGGTGCCGTCGCTGACCCACGGTTCGCCGCCGGTGATCTTGTCGTTCGCGCTGAGCAGGACCCTGGTGCCACCAGCAGCCACGACGAACGGGTACGAACCGCTGGCCCCGACGCGGATGTCGGCGACGCGGCGCGTGCCGGCCGTGGACCCGTCGGTGGTCCACAGCTCGTGGTCGTCGGACGAGGTGCGTGCCGAGAAGTACACCGAGCTTCCGCTGCGGACCAGGTTGGACGGGTCCCCGCCGTCGCTGCCTGGCCAGATGTCGCGGAGCGGGACCGTGCCACCGACAGTGCCGTCGGTGGACCAGAGCTCCCGCCCGATGCCCGGGGTGGTCACGGTGAAGATGACTGAGGAGCCGAGCCTCACCAGGGACCGCGGGGCGCCGCCGCTCGTACCCGGCACGAACTCCTTGAACAGCTGCGCGTCCCCGACCACCCCGCGGCTGCTCCAGAGCTCGTCGCCGGCGGCCGAGCCCTCCGCGCTGAACAGCACCTGGTCGCCGAGCACGGTGAAGCCCAGGGCACCGACCTGGACCCCGGGGCCAGTGGTGTCCAGGCGCCCGGTGCCCGCAACGGTCCCGTCACTGACGAAGGCCTTGGCCACACCGGCCTGGTAGCCGCCGAAGACGACCTTGGTCCCGAAAGCGGTGAGACCGTAGATGCCCACCCCGACGTCCCCGGCGCCGAGCTCCTTGACCAGCCGGGTCCCGGCTGCGGTGCCGTCGGTGACCCAGAGCTCGCGTCCCGAGGCCGCCGTGGTGGCAGCGAAGAACATCTGGTTGCCGGCGACCACCGGTCGGCCCGGGTTCGACGAGGTGCCGGGCGAGAAGTCCACGAAGCGCCTCGTACCGGCCGTGGTGCCGTCGGTGACCCACCACTCGGCCTCGGCCCCGTCGTAGGCCGTGAAGTACACCCGGTTCTTGAAGCGGATGAAGTTCCCGGGCCCCGACCCCTCCGCCCCCGGCCTGATGTCCTTGACCAGCCGGGTGCCTGTGCCGGTCGCGTCGGTGGCCCAGAGCTCACTGCCGAGACCACGGGCGTCCCTGCCCGCGAAGAACAGACGACCTCCGAGGCCGGCCGACGGCGCTCCGTCGTTCTTGTCGAACAGCGGTATCACCGATCCGACCAGGCTCACGCGCGGCCCGAACGGCCCGCCCGTCGTCGCCGCCTGGGTCGGCAGCACCTCGATCCCGAACACCAGGAACACCGTCGCGAGCGCGACGTAGAACAGCCTCTTCATCTCTCTCCTCCTCGGTCTGGCACGGTTCGGGAGCGAGCCTCGACCCAGCGGCTGTCACCGATCTGTCACGGCTGCGCGCCTCGCTAGAGTTCTCGCCGTGAGCCCCCTCAGCGACCCCGACGTCGACGCCTGGTTGGCCGCGTTCTCGGCCTGCGTGCGGGCGCGCGACCTCGACGGCGGACGCGAGCTCTTCGCCTCCGAGGCGGTCGGGTTCGGCACCGTGACCGAGCGCTACGAGGGGCTCGACGACCTGGTGGCCTCGCAGTGGTCGGAGGTGTGGGAGCGCACCGAGGAGTTCACGTTCCTCGACGGCGACCAGCGCTGGATCGACGGTGATCAGGCCGTCGTCGCCGCGGCCTGGCGCTCGGTCGGCACCGACGGCGGTGGCCGACGCACGCGGACGGGCCGGGTGACGCTGGTGCTCCGACGGCAGGGCGCTGCCGTGCTCGCCTTGCACTCGCACTTCTCGATGAGCCCGGGCACCCCGGCGTGATCACGTACTACGCGACCTCACCGCACGGGTACACGTTCCGCAAGTTCGTCGACAGCTGGGCACCTGAGCTGGCCGAGCAGTCGCGCGTCGTGGGCTACAGCGAGATCGACCTGGCGTCGCCCCCTGCGCCCGGGCTGCACGTGCTGACCGATTTCGAGCGGTTGCTCCCGCCCGAGCGCGCCTTCGTACGCCGGCTCCACCGGCGGTTGCAGGGGGCCGGTCGTCGCGTGATCGGCGACCCGGGTCGTTGGCTCGGGCGCCACGCCCTGCTGGAGCGGCTGCACGCCGAGGGCATCAACGACTTCCGCGCGTACACCGTCGACGAGCTCGGTCCGCACGTCCGGTTCCCGGTCTTCCTGCGCTGGGCCAACGCGCACGACGGCAGCCTCGGCGAGCCGGTGCTCGACCAGACCGAGCTGGAGGCGCGGCTGGCCAGGATCGCGCGCGACCACCACCGGCGCTGGCGCTGGATCCGCGACCAGCTCCTGGTCGTGGAGAAGGTCGACGCCCGCTCCCCCGACGGCCTGTTCCGCAAGTACTCGATCGCGCGGATCGGGAGCGAGTTCGTTCCGCGGCACGTCGAGGTGAGCGGCAACTGGGTCACCAAGTACCCCTCGGTGGTGACGCCCGCGACGGTCGCGGAGGAGGAGGCCTTCCTCGCCGAGCCTCAGGACCTCGACCTGGTGCGTCGGGTCTTCGACCTCGCCGGGATCGAGTTCGGCCGGATCGACTGGGGCTACGCCGACGGGCGGGCGCAGATCTGGGAGATCAACACCAACCCGATGCTCGCACCGGGCGGTGTCCCGCACGAGCTCCGCGAGCCCTCGCAGCGGCGGCTCGCCGGCCTGACGGCGCAGGCGTTGCTCTCCCAGGTGCCCGCTGCGGACGTCGCCGCTCGCGGGAAGCTCGTGCCGGCGTACGAGCGGTGGGTGTGGAACGGAGTGAACCGCGGGAGCCGTCGATGGGACCCGCGGCGGCGCTAGGGTCGCAGGATGAGCGATCGCGTTGCTGTGTACATCGACTTCGACAACGTGGTGATCTCCCGCTACGACAACCTGCACGGTGACGGCGCCTGGCGCAGCGACAACGCCCGCGACCACCGTTGGTCGCCGGCGTCGGAGGACCCGATCGACGTCCGCCTCGCCGCGGCCGAGGTCGACCTCGGAGCGATCATCGACTACGCGGCCTCCTTCGGCGCGGTCTCGCTGAGCCGCGCGTACGCCGACTGGTCGGTGCCGGCCAACGCGGCGTACCGCAAACCTCTGGTGGACCGCTCGATCAGCCTGGTGCAGCTGTTCTCGGTGTCGGGGACGAAGAACGGGGCCGACATCCGGTTGGCGGTCGACGCCGTGGAGGACCTGGTCCGGCACCCCGAGATCACCCACGTCGTCTTCGTGGCGGGTGACTCCGACTACGTCCCGCTCGCGCAGAGCTGCAAACGGCTCGGCAAGTACGTGGTCGGCATCGGCGTCGCCGGGTCAACCAGCCGAGCCCTGAAGTCCGCGTGCGACGAGTACGTCGACTACGCCGGCCTCCCGGGCGTCCAGCCTCCTGCGCCTGCCGCGCACCCGCCGAAGAAGGCTCCGGCCAAGAAGGCCGCCGCGAAGAAGGCGACCGCGAAGAAGGCCGCCCAGAAAGTAGATCCGCAGCCGGACCCGCAGCAGCGGGACGCGACCGCGCTGCTGGTCCGTGCGATCCGGCTCCGGCTCCAGAAGAGTGACGAGGAGTGGATCCAGGCCTCGGACGTGAAGTCGCAGATGCAGCGGATCGACCCGGCCTTCAAGGAGAAGGCGCTGGGGTTCTCGACCTTCCGGAAGTTCGTCGAGTCGCGCAGCGACCAGGTCGAGTCGCGGGTCGAGGGGACCCAGCAGATGGTGCGTCTGGTCTGAGGGTCGTCCGACGGGGGTTGCAGGTAGCGTCCGCGCCATGACCACCACTTCCGCGACGCGCTCGGCGACGCTGAGCGCGTACGCCGCGAAGACGTGCGGCTTCCAGGTCTACCTGGACAACGCGCCGTTCTCGCGCGACCTGCCGCGCGACGCCCGGGACCTGATGACTGCCGGCCGCGCCGAGCAGGGCAGGACCTTCGAGGCTGCTGTCTTCGAGAAGCTGCAGTCCGTCCACGGGAGCGACTGCGTCGTCGTCACCCTCACCGAGGACGAGCTCCGGCTCTCCTACACCGCCCAGCGCGCCGTGCGCCGGGAGCGCACCCTTCAGGCCATGGACGACGGTACGGCGATCATCTGCGGCGGGGCCCTCGACGACGTGCTGCCCCAGTCGTTCGCGCTCGACGGTGTCGACACGCTCGACCTGCTGCGCACCGGCGACCCGGACGTCCTGGTCCGCCAGACCGACGGGCCCGCAGCCACCTACCTCCCGGTCGACGTGAAGAACCACAAGACCCTGAAGGATCGCAAGCGTGGTCCGTTCGCGCGGACGAGCCCGGTCTCCTCGCTTCACACCGGCACGGCCGGCGCCGGCGAGGCGACCGACCTGGGCTGGGACCCGTCCTACCGGGTCAAGGACGGTCTCCAGCTCGCCCACTACACGCGCGTGCTCGAGACCCTTGGTCGCCACCCGGGTCCCGACCAGCGACTCGGTGGCGTCATCGGCGCAGACGCGCCGCTCGACGACCTCACGGTGAGCTGGCTCGACCTCGACGAGACGGTGCGCGGCGATTCGGTCCTCGGCCGCTACGACCGTGAGTTCTCCGCCCGGGTGGACGCGGTGCGGGCCGCGGTCGGCCAGACGCGGTACGAGTCCGGCTCGGTCGAGGGCGTGCGCAGCGGGAGGTTCGGCAAGGCCGAGTGCTCGGGCTGCTCGCGCCAGACCGTGTGCCGGGCCGACGCGGGCCCGGACGACGTGTCGTTCCTGTTCACCGTCGGACGCCCCAACGGTGCGGCCTGGGACTACCTGTACGGCCACGGCGCTGCGACGCCGCACGGCCTCGCGTCCCTGGACGTCCTCCGGCACAACGACGACTACGAGGCTGCAGCGCGGAGCGGGGGCGGTAAGGCCGTGGCTCTGCGCGAGGTCGTCGAGCGGGCCCGGATGCACCGCGACGACGAGCTGCTGCGCCGGCACCCCGGCACGCCTGCGGTCCCGGTGCCCACCTTCGACCTCGAGATCGACTTCGACATCGAGTGGGACTCCGCGGGCATCGTCTACCAGTGGGGCGCGTCGGTGCGCACGGGTCAGGACAACACGACCGAGTCCTACGACGCCGAGTCCCGCTACCGGTTCGAGACGATGACGCGACCCGAGGCCGAAGCCCTGGCGGTCGAGTTCTTCGACAACCTCGACCGGGTCGTGGAGCAGGCCGAGTCCGACGGCCTGACCGTGGGCCTGTTCCACTGGACCTCCCCCGAGCAGTGGCAGACGGCCAAGTTCCTGGGCGAGCGCCTGACCGAGCGGTACGGGGAGGCTCGCGTCCTCGACCTCAAGCAGTGGGTGGAGAGCAGCTACTTCTCCCGCGACGGGTACTCACTCAAGAAGGTCGCACCGGCCTGCCGCTTCGACTGGAACCTGCCCGGCGCCGGCGGGGACATGTCGATGGTGATGATCGACCAGTTCCGCTTCCCGGCAACTCCCGCCGACAAGGCTGCCGCCGAGGAGTGGCTGCTGCGGTACAACTCGGCCGACTGCCGCGCCCAGGCCAAGATCCGCGACTACCTGCGCGACCTGCCCGAGGTCGTGACCGCCCCCTAGCCCGGGACGCCGGCACCGATCCGGACCGGCAACCGGTCGATCCCGTAGACGACGGAGAGGTCGCGGAAGCCCAGATCTGCCGGGTCGTCGGTCTCGAGGACCAGGTCCGGGAACCTGCGCGCCAGCCCGGTCAGGGCGGCACGCAGCTCCATCCGCGCGAGCTCGGCACCGACGCAGCGGTGCAGTCCGTGACCGAACGCGAGGTGCTGGGTGCCGGCGTTGCGCAGGTCGAACTGCTCCGGGTGCGGCACGTGGGCGGGGTCCCGGTTGGCGCCGGTCAGCGAGACGATGACGACCGAGCCCTTGCTGATCCGGTGTCCGCCGAGGTCGTGGTCCTCGCGCGCGAACCGCGGGAAGGCGACCTGGACGGGGCACAGGTAGCGGAGCAGCTCCTCGACGACCTCGTCGACCTGCTCCGGCGTGCCGCTGCGCAGCAGCTCGTAGGCGTCGGCGTTGCGCGACAGCACGTAGCCGCCCATCGACAGCATCGCGGCCGAGGTCTCGTAACCGCCGAGGAACACACCGTCAGCCAGGCCGCCGAGCTCGACGTCGTCGTACTCGTGGCCGTGGGTGCGGATGATCTCGCCGATCAGGCCTTCACCGGGGTTCTCCCGCTGCCGGCGTACGGTCTCGATGAGGAAGGTCCGCGTCTCGGTCGCGGCGCCGAAGGAGCCGGCTCCGCCCTCGCTCATGTCGAAGCGGGCGACTCCCAGCTTGTGGAACTCCTCGCGAACGTCCTCGGGCATGCCGAGCAGGTCGCAGATCACCCGGAACGGGATCTCGAAGCCGAATTGGTCCACCAGGTCGACGACCGGACCGCTCGCCTCCATCGCGTCCAGCGTCTCCTCGACGATGGTGCCGATCGACTCCTGCAGCCGCCGCAGCCGTCGCATCGTGAACTCGGGCGTGATCAGGCCCCGCAGCCGGGTGTGGTCCGGAGCGTCGGTCATGCCGAGGCCGCCGATGGTCTCGGCGTCGCTGCGCTTGCGGGTGCCGAGGAGGTGCCGCATGTCGTTGGAGTACGACGCCCCATCCGCGAGCACTTGCTTGACGAGCTCCTGCCCGGTGACCAACCAGATCTCCAGTCCGAGGACGCTGCCCAGCATCGTCACCGGGTCCTCGGCACGCTGCGCGGCCAGCTGCTCGACCGGGTCGACACCGTTGCGCAGCAGCGGGAAGGTCAGGTGCTCAGGAACCTTGCGCAGGGTGGTGATGTCCGGGAGTCCGGTCGAGTTCCGGCGCATCGCCCAACGCATGGCGGCGCGGCGCAGCGGACTGACTACCCGGGAGAACATGGCGGTGGGCATGCCTCGAGTCTGGGAAAGAAAGGAGCCTTTGACCAGCACATTTCTCTACTTTCGACGCTGATCTCCCTCACACGCAGGCGACGCAGGTCCGCGCCACCGGTCTCGCTTCCAGCCTGCCCGGGGCGATCTGACCTCCGCACCGCTCGCAGATGCCGTACGTGCCGGACTCCCAGCGACGTACGGCACCGTCGATCTCGGCGAGGTGCTGAAGAAGCTGCGCAGCGACGGCACTGATCTGTGACCGCTCGAACGCGATGGTCGCACCCTCGGGGTCGTGCTCGTCGTCCGCGTTGCTGTCGCGCGACGCGACCACGACACCTTGGAAGCTCTCGGACACCTCAGCCAGTCGCCCGCTGGCACGGGCGCGATCGGCGGTCAGGCGCGCAAGGGTCTCGTCCACGTGCTCGATGATGACGGGGGTCACCGACAAATTCGGGCCGGCTGACATTACCCGGCAGTATCGGCGCGACGTGGCGTCCCAACCCCTAGGGTTTCGGCCATGGGATTCCTCGGTGACACCGCAAAGCAGCTCCCCCGCTTCCTCCCGTGGCGCAGTCTTCAAGGCATCGCCCGGCGGCGAGTCGACGGCTTCTGGGGGAACGACCAGTTCCGTGCCGTGCAGGAGGAGAACATGCACTTCCTCCTCGAGTACACCGACCGCGTTCACGAGGTCCCGCAGATCGCCCGCGAGTACGCCGAGTTCGACGTGCTGCGCAACTACCGTCGTTGGCACCCCAAGCACCTGAGCCGCCAGCCTGTCGAGGACGTCGAGAAGTTCCTCGAGGCCCGCTCACGCGGCCGAGGCGTCATCATCAGCTTCGTCCACCACGGTCAGTACAACGGGGTGGTGTCCTCGATGGCCCGTGTCGCCGACGACCTGGCGGGCGTACCCAAGTCCGAGCGCCCTGGTTTCATCGTCAACGGTGTCGTCTCCCCCGAGGCGTTCGACAAGAAGGCACCCCTCGCCCTGCGTCAGCACTTCAAGGTCTGCGCCTACGGACCGAACATCAAGCTCATGTCCGCCACCGACGGCACCGGGCCCATGATCGAGATCCTCGAGAACGGTGGCGTTCTCGCGATCGCCTTCGACGTCGCCGGCCGCACGCCGATCAAGTTCCTCGGTCGCGACATGCTGGGCTCCTTCGGCATGGCACGCCTCGCGGTCCAGACGAACGTTCCCGTCGTCATCATCTCCTCGCACAAGGGGGCCGACGGGCTGCCCTACGGGCGGGTGCACGACGCCATCGAACCCTCGGACTTCCCGGACCCGGCCGATCTGCTGGCCGAGATCATCCGGCGCCACGAGCCCGCCATCCTGGAGTGGCCCGCGGCGTACGACAGCCCGCACAGCCGCCTGGGCGTGGCGAAGGCCGAGAACCAGGCCTGATCGTCGCTCTCCGCGAGGTCGGGGTGTAGCGTCAGGGGGAGCAGCTGATGCGGGAGGCCTCCCGGGTCAGGTGCGCGCCGTGGAACCAGTCACACAGCCGGCGGGTTCCCGACACGCTCCGAAGGGACCTCCCATGACCGCACTTCCGTACATCCAGAGCTCCGAACAGGACGGCGTCGCTGTCGTCGCGCCGGTCGGCGAGTTCGACATCTCGACCGTCGACATGCTCCGTGAGATCTTCGTGGACGTGGTGACCCCGACGACGAACCGGATGGTGCTCGACCTCGCCCGGACGGAGTTCGTCGACTCCCTCGCCATCGGCACCATGCTGGGTGTGGGGCGGCGGGCCAACGAGTGGGGCGGCTGGGTCCGTCTGGTCGCCCCGACGCCTCCGGTCCGCAAGGTGCTCGCGCTGACCGGGCTCGACAAGGTCTTCGGGCTCTACGACACCGTGGACCAGGCGATCGCCCACGAGGTCTCCGACGTCGACGGCGCCACCGAGCTTGTCTGACCCCGGGGGGACCGCTCCCCGGACCGGGAACGAAGCGGCCGACCGGCTCTACGCGCCGACCGTCCTCCCGGCCGTTCCCCAGCAGCACACGCCGGCGTACGTCGCGACGGACCTCAGCAACTGCGACGCCGAACCGATCCACATCCCCGGCGCCATCCAGCCCCACGGCGTCCTGATCGCCGTCGACCGGACCGGTCGGGTGGTCTCGGTCTCGGCGAACACCGATGAGCTGCTCGGGACCGAGGTCGAGCGCGCTCTCGGTGCCGACCTGGACGATCTCGTCGGGAGCGAGGTCGCCGCACTGGTCCGCGCGGGCGCGACCTCGCCCGGGGAGACGGACCTGTTCCCCGCGCGCCTTCCGCGGACGCTGGCCGGGTCGCTGGCCGGACGCCTCACCGACGTCCGGACGCACCACAGCGGGGACCGTCTGGTGGTCGAGATCGAGGCCGTCGAGGAGCACGCGGTCTCGGGCCTCTCGCTGAGGTCCGCACGCCGTGCGATCGGTCGGCTCGCGGCGACGACCGACGTCATCGACCTCGCCGACCAGCTCTCGACCGAGATCCGCGACCTGCTCGGCTTCGACCGCGCCATGGTCTACCGGTTCGACGCCGAGTGGAACGGAGAGGTCATCGCCGATGCGAAGCACCCGGACCTCAACCCGTTCCTGGGCCTGCACTACCCCGCCAGCGACATCCCCGCCCAGGCGCGCAGGCTGTACACCGTCAACTGGATCAGACTGATCGCCGACATCGGTTACCGCCCCGTTCCTCTGGAGCCGGTCCTCGATCCCGCGACGAACGCCCCGCTCGACCTGTCCTTCTCCACGCTGCGCAGCGTGTCCCCGGTGCACCTGGAGTACCTCGCCAACATGGGGGTCACCGCGTCGCTGTCGGTCTCGATCGTGGCCGAGGGCAAGCTCTGGGGCCTGGTCGCCTGTCACCACTACAGCGGTCCGCACCGCCCGTCCCAGGACGCACGCGCAGCAGCGGAGCTGCTCGGCCAGGTCGCCTCGCAGATGTTCGTCGACCGCGAGCAGGCAGAGATCCGCGGAGCCGGCCTGACACTGCGTCGACGGCAGGCAGCGATCATCGGCTCGGCACGTGAGGCGATCGGCGATCCACTGGAGGGCATGATCGCCCACCCGGACCTGGCAGCCTTCCTGGGCGCCACTGCGGTCGCGGTGCGCAACGGGGACCAGGTCCTGAGCGTCGGCACCGTGCCTCCTCTGCAGGACCTGGACCGGATCGCCGACCTGCTCGAACGGCCTGGCGACTACGCCACCTCGACCGACCACCTGGCCGTGCTCGACCCGACGTTCGCGTCCCTGTCCGACATCGCCGCCGGCGCCCTCCGGATAGGTTCGGCTTCCGACCGCTACATGCTGTGGCTGCGACCCGAGCAGGTCCAGCAGGTGGATTGGGGCGGCGACCCCACGAACAAGCTGCTCGCCGAGCAGGAGCCACCCGGCGTCCGGTTGAGCCCGCGCAAGTCGTTCGAGAAGTGGCGCCAGGTCGTGCACGGACGCAGCGAACCCTGGACGGCTGCTCAGCTGGAGGCGGCTGAAGCGTTCGGGATCGACCTGCAGGGAGTGGTGCTCAGCCGGTCCCGCGAGCAGGTCGCCGTGGCCGAGTCGCTCAAGGAGAGCGTCGAGCTCGACCGCGAACCCGAGGTCTCCGGCTTCGACATCGCAGCGCTGTACCTGCCGTCCTCGCAGTACCAGCTGGCCGGCGACTGGTGGGACGTGGTCGACACCAGGGACGGTCGGGCCGCCTTCATCGTCGGCGACGTGGCCGGCCACGGGTTCGCCGCCGCGTCGACCATGGTCCAGATGCGCACCAGCCTGCGCGCCTACCTCCTCGAGGGTCACGACCCGATGACCTGCCTGGAGAAGCTGGACGCGTTCGTCGCCCGGATGATGCCCGGCCAGCTGGCCACCGCGGCCATGGTCGTCGTGGACCAGGCGGCCGGCACCTACACCGGGGCGACCGCGGGACACCCGCCGATCCTGGTCGACACCGGGTCCGGGCCGGGGCCGGTCACCGTCGCCCACCGACCTGTCCTCGGAGTCGGGATCGCCGGTATCCACGACGGGCTGCGGACCGAACCGATCCCGGACGGTGCCAGCTTCCTGCTCTACACCGACGGCCTCGTCGAGCGCCGCGGCGTCGTGCTGGACGACTCGCTGCGCGATCTGAGGCACCCCGACCTGGCTGTCGGGAGCGACGACCTGCCCACCTGGCTCGGGCGGGTGCGGGACCGGGCCCGGACGAGCACCGACGACGACGTCACGATGCTCGCCTTCCGGGTAGCGCCTACTTCCACACCTTGACGTAGTCGACGTTCATCGTGGCCGGGACCGGCGTCGCGGTGTTGTACTCGTTGCCCTTAGCGCCCATCCCCTGGGTGAGCGCGATGATGTACGGCTTGAGGAACGCCTTGTCGCCCGAGGTGTTGGTCAGGCAGAGCTTGTTGTTGACGAAGATCTGGATCTTCGAGGCGGACCACTCCAACGTGTAGGTGTTCCACACCCCGCGGTCAGCCGCGCAGTTGATGGCCGTGTTGACGCCGTACCTCGATCCGAAGATGTCGGCGCTGTAGTGCAGGAACGGGATCGAGAGCTTCGGGTAGGACGAGTAGGTCTCGCTGATGTCGATCTCGCCGGCAGCCGGCCAGACGGCCGTGGATTTCACCCGGTCGTCGGGCCACAGCCAGAACGCCTCCTGGAGGCCCTTCGCGGTCGTCGCGGTGTTCTTGATCCGCGCCTCGAACCGCCCGAACTGCTGGCTGAAGAGCCGGTAGCTCATGACGCCGCCGGAGACGAACTTCGTCGGCCCGGTCAGTCCCCCGAAGCTGCAGCTGACCGACGTATGACCTTGCGCAGCGTCAGGTTGAGCGAACCGCCGGAGACCCCGACGTACGCCGGGTCGTCGACGAAGCAGGCGTGTGCGGCCTGGGTGCCCATGGCGAAATCGGTCTGCGGCATCCAGACGTTGCGGTTCAGGCTGGTGCCGTCGAAGTTGTCGGCGAGCGTGCATTCCCAGGTGCCACCGGTCGACTTGACGATCTTCGTCCCGCAGGCGTCCGAGGTCGCTTCAGCGGCCGCCGCCGGCTCTGTCGTGGTCTGGGCCAGTCCGGCCAGGACGAACGTGACGCTGACCGCCAGTGCCGATACGTAGCGAACCTTCATGTCTTTCTCCCCCGCTCGCGGTGCTGAACCGTCACCGGGTGCGGAGGCGGGTTCGAGTACCTGTCAAGGACTCGAGCGTAGGGGGACTAGACCGGAATGTCCGTTAAATCGCTTATTTCCTTTTTCTGGTAAAACGCTGTGCTACCGAGGGGCGCGGTTCGTGATGCGACCGAGCGGGGCTAGTTTCGCCTGGTGGGGAACTCTCGATCGACAGCGCGAAGCATCGCGGACAGTGCTGGGTTGGACGCGGGGATTCGCCTGGGCCTGGTCGCCTACGGCGTCGTGCACCTGCTGATCGCGTGGCTCGGGCTCCAGCTCGCGCTCGGCGACAACGAGGGGAACGCCGACAGTGCGGGCGCGATGCGTCAGCTTGCAGAGCAGCCGTTCGGCGAAGCGCTGACCTGGGCCGTCGCGATCGGGATGGGCATCCTCGTCGTCTGGCGACTCCTGGAGGCCTCGGCCGGCCACCGGGAGCTCGACGGGAAGGAGCGCTGGCGGTCGCGGGCCGTCTCGCTCGGCAAGGCGGTGGTGTACGCAGGCGTCGGCCTCAGTGCACTGAAGGTCGCGGCGGGTGCCGGATCGAGCTCACGCGGACGCTCGACGACAGCCAGGCTGATGGACCTTCCCGCGGGCACCCTGCTCGTGGGGCTGGTCGGTGTCGCCATCATCGGCTACGGGGCGCGGCACGTCGTCCGCGGGCTGACCGAGAAGTTCGCCGAGCACCTCACCGGCGAAGGCCGGACCGGCGAGACGGGCGCCGTGTACCTGGCTCTGGGCAAAGCGGGCTACACGGCGAAGGGACTGTCCATCGCTGCCGTGGGAAGCCTGTTTCTTTACTCGGCCCTCAGCCACGACCCGACGAAGTCCGGAGGGCTGGACCAGGCGCTGCGCACGGTCCTGCAGCAGCCCTTCGGGCCCTACCTGCTCGGCGCGATCTCGGTCGGGTTCGCGGCGTACGGGCTCTTCTGCTTCGCCCGCGCCCGGCACCTGTCGACGTAATCATCCGGGGAACGGTCCGACTCAGGTCGCGGACAGGAAGGTGAGTACCCGGCTCGTCATCAGCTCTGCGGCAGCCGCGTCGTACGCCGCGAGCGACGAGTCCGCGAAGAGGTGCTCCTCGCCGGGGTACAGGTAGAGCTCGGCGACGTCGACGGCGTCGGCGAGCTCTTGCGCGGCCAGCAGGTCCTCGTCGAAGAACTCGTCACCCTCCTTCCCGTGGATCTGGACCGGAAGACCGGCCGGCCACCGGTCGCCGAACTCGGAGACCGGCAGGCACGAGCAGAAGAACAGGGCACCACGGGCGCCAGGACGGGTCTGCGCGAGCCGCTGAGCCAAGGTGACGCCGTAGGAGAACCCGGCGTACACGAGGTCGGCGGGCAACGCGTCGGCTACGGCTACCCCGCGCTGCCCGATCACGTCGAAACCCTCGCTGCGCACGTGGTCCAGGCCCTCCCCGATCGTGTCGAAGGTCCGCCCCTCGAACAGGTCAGGCGTGTGGACGACGTGACCGGCTGCCTCCAGGTCGGCCGCGAAGGCACGGACCCCGTCGGTCAGGCCTTGCACGTGGTGGAAGAGCAGGACGTCAGCCATGGAGGTGCCTTTCCGAGAATGATCGACTTACTTCGAACATTCGTTGAGACTAGAATGATTTTTCGTGCCTGACAACAGTCCGCTCGAGCAGGTCGCCCGGATGGCGCTGACCACACCTGCGCAGGTCCGCGCGATCTCGCACCCTCTTCGCACCACGATCCTCCAGCTTCTCCACGAGCGCGCCGCCACGGTCACCGAGATCGCTACGGCGGTCGAACGCCCCAAGAGCACCGTCGCCCACCACGTGGGCGTGCTGACCGACAACGGCCTCCTCCAGGTGGTCAGCACCCGGAAGGTGCGTGCGATCGAGGAACGTACCTACGGCCGCGTCGCGCGCATGTTCTACATCGCGTCGGACTACTCCCCCGCCGGCGAGGAGCTGCCCGGGGACTTCAACGACTTCGAGCTGGCCGCGCGCGAGTCGGCTCCTGCCTTTGAGGACAAGAAGCTCTGGGCGTTCATCCGGCACGCCCGTCTCACCAAGGACCAGGCCTCGCAGTTCTGGAGCGAGATGGCCGCGCTCGTCGAGCGGTTCGACCAGCTGCCGCGGTCCGGGTCCACCACCTACGGGTTCGCCGTCGGCATCTACCCCACCGATCACCCGACCCTGGCGCCGAGAGAGCTGGCGGACGAGTGATGAAGTCCGCTGGGCACCGCAGCAAAGCGACAGGACCTGATCTGCATCACTGCAGATCAGGCCCTGTTCTTTGTAGCGGGGGCAGGATTTGAACCTGCGACCTCTGGGTTATGAGCCCAGCGAGCTACCGAGCTGCTCCACCCCGCGTCGGTGAGCAGAACTTTACCGGGTGGGTGCCTGGGTCCCCAAATCGGGGTGGGTTTCGACGAGCTCAACCACCGGAGAGCAGCAGCTCGCAGGCTCGGCGGATGTCGGCGTCGGCCATGGGGCGCGAGCGACTGCCGTTGAGCACCTGCATCAGGACACCGAACCAGCACTGGGTCAGCAGCCACGCGCGACGACGCTGGTCGTCGGTCGGATCGGTGTTCCAGTTCGCGAGCCGCAGGATGATGTCGGAGAACGCGACCTTGATCCGCTCCCGGTCGGGGTTCTCGAGGCTCTCCGCGAAGATCATCGCCTGGATGCCCGACAGCGAGAGCCGCCGCTGGCTGTGCATGTGCACGGTCAGCCCGATCAGCAGCTCGCTGGCGGCCTCGGCCGGCGACTGACCTTCCTTCGGCGACACCCGGGCCCGGTCGACCCGGTCCACCTGAGCGCGCATCACCGCCACCAGCAGGTGCACCTTGGACGGGAAGTACCGGTAGAGCGTGGCGATCGCGACCTCGGCCCCGGTCGCCACGTCCTGCATCTGCAGGCTGTCGAAGTCGTGCTGGGACCCGAGCTCCGAGGCCACCTCGATGATCCGCTGGTAGCGCGCCTTCTGCCCCTCCGAGCTGGGCTCGGCCGGCGGACGTGTGTCGGTGACGCGGGGCACGGCTAGCCCGTGCCCTTGGACTCCGCCGCCAGCGCTCGGACCACCAGGTCCTCGGCCTTGTCGATGTGGTCGGCGTACTCCGCGAGGTTCTTGGCCTTGAGCGCCTCGTCCGCGAGCCGGAACTCCTCGTTCGCGTCCTTGAGCAGCTGGATCGCCGTGGCGTTCAGGTCCGGCTTCGTCGGGGTGTCCGGCGTGTCGGGAGCATCAGGCGTGTCCGGGGTGTCCGGGGTGGAGGGTGCCTCCGAGTCGGTCCCCAGCACACCGTTCAGGGCCTCCTGCAGCGTCGAGCCGATCCCGACCTTCTTGCCGAGCGAGGCCACCACGAACCGGAGCACCGGGTAGTTGCCCGAACCGCCCTCGCGCAGCGTGTAGATCGGCTGCACGTAGAGGAGGCCGCCGCCGACCGGCAAGGTCAGCAGGTTGCCGGACTTCACCGTCGTACCGCCGCGCTTGAAGTCGAGCAGGCGCCCGGCCACGGTCGTGTCGGAGTTGAACTGGTTCGCGATCTGCGAGGGGCCCGGCACCTGGGAGGTGTCCGGGAGCCGGAGCACCTGGAACTTGCCGTAGGTGCTGGGGTCAGAGGCGTCTGCGCCCACCGAGATGAACGAGGCCAGGTTCTGCTTCTTCGACGGCACGTAGACCGAGGTGAGCGAGAAGACCGGCTCCTCCCCCGTCTTGGTCGCGACCGAGAGCCGGTACGGCGGCTGCTTGTTGCTGGTCTTCTCGGGGTCCTCGGGGACCTCCCACTTGTCGCTGCCCTCGTAGAAGACCTTGGCGTCCTCGACGTGGTACTCGGCGAGCAGGTTGCGCTGCACCTTGAACATGTCGCCCGGGTAGCGGAAGTGGTCGAGCAGGTCGGCCGGGATGCTCTTCTTCGACTTCACCACACCGGGGAACGCGCCCTCCCACGCCTTGAGGATCGGGTCGTCGCCGTCCCACTCGTAGAGCGTCACGGTGCCGTCGTAGGCGTCCACGGTCGCCTTGACCGCGTTGCGCATGTAGTTGATCTCGTCGGTCGGCAAGGTCGCGTACGCCGAGCGCGGGTTGAGCGCGTCCGAGGTCATGTCGGTCAGGGACCGCTTCTCCGACAACGGGTACTTGTCGGTGACGGTGTAGCCGTCGAGGATCCAGACGATCCGGCCGTCGACCACCGCAGGGAGAGCGTCACCGTCGACGGTCAGCCAGGGCGCGACCTTCTGCACCCGCTCGCGCGGGGACCGGTCGTAGAGGACCTTGGACTCGGAGCCGACGCGCGAGGACAGGACCATGTTCGGGTCGCCGAACTTCACGGCGTACAGCAGCTTGTTGAACAGCCCGCCGACCGGCACGCCGCCCTTGCCGTCGTACGTCGTGGTCTTCGCGTTGCCGGACGTTCCGCCACCTTCGGGGTAGTCGAGCTCGACGGCCTTCGCGCCCTTCTCGCGCCCGACGATGGAGTACTCGGGACTGTTCTCGCCGAAGTAGATCCGGCCCTCGTAACCACCTGGACTCAGATCGGTCAGGGCACCTTCGGGCGGCAGCTTCTCCTCCGCCCAGGCCGGGTCGCTGCCCGCCGAGGCGGCGACCGGCTTGCCGTCGGCGTCCTGCTGGTTGCCGAACGCCGCGATCATCCCGTACCCGTGGGTGTACACGGTGTGCTCGTTGGCCCACTTCTTCTGCGCGTCGGGCAGACCCGAGAGGTCCATCTCCCGCGCAGCGACGACCATGTCGCGCTCCTTGCCGTTGACGACGTACCGGTCGACGTCGAGCACCGACGGCACGCCGTAGTAGCGGCGGGGCTGCTGCAGCTGGTCGAACGCAGGGCCGACGACGCTCGGGTCGAGCAGGCGGATGCCCGGGAGCGAGGCGGCGTCGGTGTTGAGCTGCTGGTTCGAGACCGTGGTCTTGGAGTCGTAGGTGGTCACCTTGGTGTCGGTCAGCTGGAACGCTTTCCGGGTCGCCTTGATGTTGTTCTCGATGTACGACGACTCCTTGTCCGGCTCGTCCGGCTTCACCTGGAAGCGCTGGACCGTCGCCGGCCAGACGGCTCCGAGCAGGATCGCGGCGAGCGCGAACAGGGCCAGACCCATGCCGGGGAGCATCCAGGTCCGCCGCCACACGTTGGCGAAGAAAAGCACCGCGCAGATCACGGCGATCGCGATCAGGATGTTCTTGCTCGGTAGCACCGCGTGCTCGCGGGAGTAGGTCATGCCGTCGATCAGGCTGCCGCCCTGCGAGGTCAGGTCGAAGCGGTCGAGGTAGTAGTCGACCGCCTTCAGCAGGACCAGCAGACCGAGGAGGACCGAGAGCTGTGCCTGGGCCGCACCGGAGACCTTGCCCGAGCGCGCCTGGAGACGGATGCCGCCGTAGATGTAGTGCACGAAGACCGCGGCGATGAGGCCGATGACGATCGCGGTCATCGCGAAGTCGACCAGCCAGTGCTGCCACGGCAGCGTGAAGACGTAGTAGCCCAGGTCCTTCTTGAAGTACGCGTCCTCCTGGCCGAAGGACTGGCGGTTCTGCCACAGCAGGTAGGTGCGCCATTGACCGGTCGCCGAGGCGCCGGCGAAGATCGCGAAGACGAGGCTTGCCGCGACGAGCAGCACCTTGCGGATCGGGGTGATCACCTCGCGGTAGCGCTCGAGGTTCGCCTGCTCCGCCGAGTTCGGCCGGAAGAGCGGACGGATCCGGTAGGCGATGAACAGGTTGACGCCCACGACGAGCGCCATCACCAGGCCGAAGACGAGGAACATGCCGACCTTGGTCCACAGCAGCTTGTTGAAGACCTCGGAGTAGCCGATGGAACGGAACCAGAGCTTGTCGGTCCAGACCGAGGCGAACAGCGAGAAGCCGATCAGCAGTGCGGCCATCACGATCAGGGTGAGGACCAGCGGGCGCGGACGGCGCGAGTCACCGCGACCGCCTGCTCCCGGCCGCGGCGGACCCGGGCGGGTGGGGTCGGCGTCGTCGGCGAAGAAGTCACTCATCGGCCGCTGTCTCCTCTGGGTAGAGCGTGGCTTTCAACTGGACGAGCAGGCCCGGGACCAGGTCCGGCCCGGTCAGGACGAGGTCGTCGGCGTCATGTGACTTTAGCCGCAACGCGCAAGCAGTCTCGCCGGTGCGGAGCACGGCTGCGACCAGCCGCACCTCCTGCCGTTCCGGGTGGTTGGCGGCGAACTCCTTGGCCGCGACCGGGTCGGAGGGGATCTGGTCGTCGGTACCGGGTGGGAGCACCAACCTCTCGGCGATCGCGGCGACGCCGGCGACCTCCTCGGGCCACTCGATCTGCGCGAGCACGTCCTCCAGGCTCAGCCCCGGCGCGGTCGCCTCCTGCTCGATCGGCGTCAGGTCCTCGTCGCTGACCTCACCGTCGAGGCCGAGGGCCGAGGCCAGCGCGGGCTCGCGCTCGACGAGATCGGCGGTGCGGGCGATCGCGAACAGCTTGTCCGGCTGGTCCCAGCCGGCCTGGCTGGCATGCGCCTCGAGCTCGCGCGCGACGTCGTACAACGGGCCGACGTGGTGCTGCATCTCGGCCGGTCGTTCGGTGGGTCCTTGGCTCATCAGGAACATCCCTTCGGGGCCGCGTCGGGGTTCTCGCGGTAGGCCTTGATCGCCTTCAGGGCGTCGTCGATCGTGTGCACCTTCACCAGCTTGAGCTTCGACCTGTCGTAGTCGGAGTGGATCGCTTCCTGCCAGTTCTCGGCGGCAACCAGGAACAGGTGTGCGCCGTCGCGCTGCGCGCCGACGAGCTTCTGCCCGATGCCGCCGATCGCACCGACGACGCCGTCCTCGCTGATCTCACCGCTGCCGGCGATGATCTTTCCGCCGGTCAGGGAGCCCGGGGTGAGCAGGTCGTAGATCGACAGCGCGAACATCATCCCTGCGGACGGACCGCCGATGTTGTCGCTCAGGTTCACCTTCACGTCGAAGGGGTACGTGTAGCGCGGCGCCGGCGTGATGCCGATCAGCGAGACCTTCTTGCTCGCGGTCTGCACGAGGCTGCCGTCGGGGCAGGTCTCCTGCTTCTTCGTCGGCGCCGGCAGCTCGATCTCGCTGGCGCGGGTCCGCACCGAGACGGTCAGCTTCTTGCCCTTGCGCAGCAGGTCGAAGGTGACCTTCGACCTGTCCGGCAGCGGCCGGATCGTCTTCTGCACCAGCTCGGGACTGGTGATCGTGGTGCCGTTGATCCTCAGCAGCTCGTCGCCCACCTCGAGCACGCCGGCCGAGGCACCCTTCGGGTCGACCTGACCGACGAGCACCGACGTCTTGTAGGTGATGCCGGCCGCGTCCAGCGCCGCCACGGTCGCGTTGTCCTGCGACGTCGTCATCTGCAGCGCGGACTCCTGCTGCACCGACTTGGCGGTGTCCTGCTTCTGGTAGACCGCCCCACGCGGCAGGACCGCCGTGCTCGTGGAGAACCAGCCGGCCAGGACGGTCGCGAAGCTGAGCTTCTCCTTCGGGCCGGTCGGGTAGACGGTGACCATCCGGAGTGCGCCGTCGTCCTTGTACACCTTGCGCCCGGTGATCTGGATGATGTCCTTGCCGTCGTACGGCGCCAGCACGTTGATCGTCGGACCGGGGCGGAAGGTGACGTACGGGACGGGCATGACGACAGCCACGACCAGCAGTGCGGCGGCCAGGCCGAGGGCGAGAAGACCAGCAACGGTCCGGCGACTCATGGAGCCACCCTCTCAAACGCGGGCAACAAAAGAGTGAGCGGCCTAGGAAGCGCGACGGGTCTGCTCGGTGCGCTGCACCCTCGGCGGCAGCGGCTTCGTGATCGCCGCCGCGAAGCGCTCGTGGTCGGCCTCGGTGGGTTCGCGCTCGGTGCGCTCGCGGCCGATCCAGCTCACGTAGAGCGTGGCAAGCCCCGTCGTGACGGCGGCGGGCACGAGCCAGAGCAGAATCTCCACACTCCGATAGTGCCTCGGCGAACCGGCTCGATCGCCGAGGCGCGCCGCTCAGGCGAGGAGGGCGGTGAGCTTGCCGGCGATGTCCTCCAGCGGCAGCACCTCGTGCGCCAGGCCTGCGGTCGCCACGGCGCCGGGCATCCCCCACACCACCGACGAGGCCTCGTCCTGGACGACGACGCGCGCGCCCAGCTCGCCGAGTACCCGGCAGCCGACGAGCCCGTCCGACCCCATCCCTGTGAGGATGAGTGCGGCCGCTGCACCCCCGTACACCTCAGCCGCGGATCGGAACAGGGCGTCGACGGCCGGCCGCACGAAGTTCTCCTGCGGTCCCTCGTCGAGATGGGCGCGCACGACCCCCGCCGTGCGCCGGACCCGCAGGTGGAACCCGCCGGGCGCGACCAGGACCTCACCGGGCCTCACCTCGTCGCCCTCGGCGGCCTCGCGCACCGCGAGCGCCGAGGCGCGGTCGAGCCGGTCGGCGAACATCGTGGTGAAGAGTGGAGGCATGTGCTGGACCACGAGCACGGGCACCCGCAGATTCCCGGGCAGCTCCTCCAGCACGGTGGACAGCGCGTCCGGACCACCGGTGGAGCAGCCGATCAGCAGCACCTCGGGGCGCACGGCCGTCGGCGCGCTGGTGCGGACGGGTGCGGCGGCCACGACCGGCCGGGGACGCTCCCGCCCCTCGCCGATGATCCGCCGCGCCCCGACCAGCGCCTTGAGCTTGGGGATCAGCTGTTCGCGCACGCTCGCCATCGACTCGGCCATCGAGGTGGTGTTCGACGGCTTGGTGACGAAGTCCGAGGCACCCAGCGACAGGGCCTCCAGGGTCTTCGTCGCCCCCTTCTCGGTGAGCGTCGAGAACATGATGATCGGCAACCGGGCGTGCTTGCGCCGGATCGCGTCGAGCGCGCCGATGCCGTCGAGGATCGGCATCTCGATGTCGAGGGTCACCGCGTCCGGCTTGAGCCGGTCGACGTACTCGATCGCCTCGCGGCCGTTGGTCGCCGTCCCGACGACCTCGATCTCCGGGTCGAGCCCGAGAGAGGTGGTGATCAGCCGCCGCACCAGGGCGGAGTCGTCGACAACCAGGACACGAATCACGCAGGCCCTATCGGCGCCCGGGCCGGTGTCCTGAGCCCCCCGGGGTCCCGAGTGACCTTGGTCCGGGTTTCCGTACGACTGCTCAGGAACCCCGGGGCAGGACCGATGAGTCCGCCGTGACCATTTCCCCGTCGAGCTTCACGTTCGTCTCCGACCTGGTACGCCGGGAGACGGCCATGCTCTATGACCCCGGCAAGGAGTACCTCGTCGAGGCACGACTCCTGCCCCTGGCCCGCGAGGCCGGGTGCGCGGACGTCGACGCCTACGTCGTGAAGCTGCAGACCGACCTCGGCGAACGCGCCAAGGTCCTCGACGCGCTCACGATCAACGAGACCTCCTGGTTCCGGGACAACGCGCCGTACCAGGCCTTCACCGACGTGATGCTGCCGTCGCTGATCCAGTCGAGGGCGCACGTGCGGCACATCTCGATCTGGTCCGCCGCGTGCAGCAGCGGGCAGGAGGCCTACAGCCTCGCCATGCTGCTGGACCAGCACCTGCCGCCCGGCTGGACCGCGCAGATCCTCGCCACCGACGTCTCCCCCAAGATGCTGGAGCGGGTCAACGCCGGGCGCTACAGCCAGGTGGAGATGAACCGCGGACTGCCGGCCACCTCGCTGGTGAAGTACTTCACCCGGGCCGGCAGCGAGTGGGAGGTCTCCGAGGACCTCAAGAAGATGGTGCGCACCCAGCACCTGAACCTCTCGACCAGCTTCCCGCTGCTGCCGACGTTCGACATCGTCTTCATCCGCAACGTGCTCATCTACTTCGACCTGGACATGAAGCGCGACATCCTGCGCCGCGTCCACCAGGTCGTCGCCTCCGACGGCTTCATGCTGCTCGGTTCGTCCGAGACCACCTTGGACATGGACGACCACTGGGGCCGCGAGGCCCACGGTCGCGTCCAGATCCACCGGCCGGCGGGCTACCAGCCCAGCACGACGGCCGCCCCGCTCCACCCCACTGCCATGACGGGAGCCTGACCCATGTACGCGCTGATCATCGACGACTCACGGGCGATGCGGAGCATCCTGCGCCGGATCGTCACCGACCTCGGCTTCGAGACCCTCGAGGCGGCCGACGGCCAGGAGGCCCTGGACCACCTGAACGCCGGGCGGATCCCGACGCTGTGCCTGATCGACTGGAACATGCCGGTGATGGACGGCTACACGTTCATCACCAACGTCCGCGCCAACCCCGAGTGGCGAGACATCACGCTGATGATGGTGACCACGGAGAGCGAGCACGGCCAGATCGTGCGGGCGCTCGCCGCCGGCGCCCACGAGTACGTGATCAAGCCGTTCACCCCGGACGCGATCGCGGACAAGCTCGAGCTGCTGGGTCTGGTCGCGAAGGCGGTGCCGGCATGACGACGATGCTCGAGCCGTCGATGACCGACGTCGAGATGGTGGTCACCGAGGTGTGGTCCTCCTTCCTCGGCGACTCCGACCCGCTGCTGATCGGACCGCCCGCGACCCTGGACGTCGGGTGGTCCTCCGCGGTCACCGTCTCCGGCGAGTGGCACGGGATGATCAGCGTCGAGCTGCCGACCGGCACCGCGGAGGAGATCACCCGGCGGATGCTGATGGTCGACGCCACCCCGGACGAGGACGTCGCGGACGCCGTCGGAGAGCTGGTCAACATGATCGGCGGCGGCGTGAAGAGCCTGATGCCCGGTCCGAGCGCGCTGTCGCTGCCCGTGGTCGCCGCCGGCCGCGTCGCCCGGCCCTCCGACGTCGTCGAGGTCTGCCGTTTCGACGCCACCTGGGCGGGCGCGCCGCTCGTCGTCAGCGTCCACGTCCAGAACTCCCACCACTGAACCACCGACTGAACCACCGACCACCACCAGGAGCACCCCATGAAGATCCTCGTCGCCGACGACAGCCGCGTGATGCGGCAGATCGTGATCAGGACCCTGCGCCAGGCCGGGTACGCCGGCCACGACGTCGTCGAGGCCGAGAACGGAAAGGAGGCGCTCGACCTGGTTCGCAGCGAGGCCCCCGACCTCGTGCTCTCGGACTGGAACATGCCGGAGATGACCGGCATCGACCTGCTCGACGCGCTGCGCTCCAGCGGTTCGACCGTCCCGTTCGGCTTCGTCACCTCCGAGGGCTCGGCAGACATGCGCGCCCGCGCCTCGGCGGGCGGTGCGCTGTTCCTGATCGCCAAGCCGTTCACCCCGGAAGCCTTCGACGAGGTGCTCGCACCCGTCCTCAAGGGCTGAGCTCCGTGTACGTCCAGACCTCCTACCTGCCGCAGGTCAAGGAGATCCGCGACCTCCTGACCGACCTCCTCGACCGGGACATCCAGGTGAGTCCGACACCCCCGCTGGCGCCGACCCCGAACAACCCGTGCACGGTCGCGGTGTACGTCGACGACACCCTCCAGGTGACCTCGGTGATCGCGTTCGACCTCCCGCTGTCGGCGTACGCCGGCGCCGCCATCGGGCTGGTGCCCGCCGCCGGCGCGGAGACCGCGATCGAGGAGCGCGTCCTGAACCAGACGCTGCAGGAGAACGTCTACGAGGTGCTGAACATCGCCGCCTCGCTGTTCAACCACGACGGCGCCACCCACGTGCGCCTGTACGACGCCCACCACGTCGGAGCTCCGCTCCCCGGTGACGTGATGGCCCGCGCCCTGACGCTGGGCCGCCGCGAGGACCTGGCCGTCGAGGTCGGAGGCTACGGCGCCGGACGGCTGTCGGTCGTCCTCGTCGCGTAGTCGGTCGTCGAGCTTGCCGAGACGTCTGAACCAAACCCGGTCGTCGAGCCTGCCGAGACGTGGCGAGGTCACTGGAGCACCGAGCCCCCGGTCGTCGAGCTTGCCGAGACGTGGCGAGGTCACTGGAGCACCGAGCCCCCGGTCGTCGAGCTTGCCGAGACGTGGCGAGGTCACTGGAGCACCGAGCCCCCGGTCGTCGAGCTTGCCGAGACGTGGCGAGGTCACTGGAGCACCGAGCCCCCGGTCGTCGAGCTTGCCGAGACGTCGGAACCCGCACTGCGATCGGCCATGCTCCGGGACAGCTCGGGCAGGTCCTCCAGACGGCCCTCCATCAACGCCTCACGCTTGGCCCTGCTCCAGCCCTGGACCTGCTTCTCCCGCGCGTACGCCTCCTCGATCCGGTCGAACTGCTGCGACCACTTGAGGACAACCGGCCGGCGCTTGCGGGTGTACGCGGTGCCCTTGCCGAGGTTGTGCTCCTGGACCCGTGCTTCGAGGTTCGTCGTGCTTCCGACGTAGTAGGAACCGTCGACGCACTCGAGGATGTAGAGGTAGCCCATCGGTCGAGGATGCGCCCAGGTCACCACGTCTCGGCGGGCTCGACGACCGGGACTGTGGACTCCCCATGACAGTTCGCCGCTGTGGTCACCACGTCTCGGCAAGCTCGACGACCGGAGCGCCACCACGTCTCGGCAGGATCGACGACCGGACGGGACCAACGTCCTGAATCGGTAGCAATCGCTCAACCCCCTCCTCGAGGGACCGAAGAGTCACCCGAGCACGGATCGCTCACCCCACGCCACGGACTGGCACCGCTCCCGCGCAACCGGAGGCTCCCGTGCCGTTCGCCGTGTCCGACGCCGTCAGCCAGGTCCTGGCTTCCGCGCTCGACGGTGTCTCCCTGCGGCAGCAGGTGACCGCCGACAACATCGCCAACGTCGACACCCCGAACTTCCGGGCGACCAGCGTCGACTTCGAGACGCAGCTCAAGGCCGCGATCGGGGGTGGCGAGTTCGCGAGCGGGCTCCCGGTCGAGGTCGGCGTGACCACCACCCCCACCGACACCCCGGTCGGCGCGAACGGCAACAACGTCGACCTCCGCAAGGAGACGATGGCCGCGCTGCAGAGCCAGTTCCAGTACCAGATCCTCACCCGGGCGGTCTCCGACCGCTTCAACCTGGTGAAGACCGCGGCGACGGGCCAGTGACGTGGGTGCCTTCGACATGCTCCGCATTGCCAACTCCTCGCTCGGGATGCACCAGACCTGGCTGGACGCGCTGGCCAACAACATCGCCAACGTCAACACCGCGACCCGCACCAGCGAGAACGCCTTCCAGGGCCAGATGGTGATCGCGGGCGCGCGTTCCGACGGTGGCGTCGACGTCGCCGGCATCGCCTACTCCGACCCGACCGGTCGCGTCGTCAACGACCCGACCAGCGCCCTGGCCGACGCCGACGGGAACAT
Source organism: Marmoricola sp. OAE513 (assembly GCF_040546585.1). NCBI lineage: Bacteria > Bacillati > Actinomycetota > Actinomycetes > Propionibacteriales > Nocardioidaceae > Marmoricola > Marmoricola sp. OAE513. The sequence goes on from NZ_JBEPOC010000001.1 coordinate 878,557, forward strand.
CCGCCTCCCCGACCTCGACCTGGCCAGCCAGATGAGCCAGCTGGTGATGGCGCAGCGCGGCTTCCAGGCCTCGGTGCAGACCACCAAGACCGCGCAGGACACCTACACCGCAGCCCTCCAGATCGGACGATGACGTGAACGAGCGCAGCGAGCGAACCAACCAGAACAGCGTCGACCGTGCCTCATCGGCGCCCGGAGCGAAGCGAGGACGTCGATGAGCGTCAGTGGCATCGAGAGCGTCGGCTTCACGCCGTACGTGCCGGCCTCCGTCAGCACGAACGGGTCGGCCAAGGTCACCGGATCGGGCAGCGAGTTCGGCAGCCTGGTGCTCGACGGTCTGGACCGCCTCGAACAGGTCCAGGACAAGACCGACCAGCTGTCGGTGAAGGCCGCGACCGGCGACCTCAACGCGATCCACGACTACACGATCGCCTCGACCGAGGCGAGCGTCACCACGCAGCTGACCGTCGCCGTGCGCAACAAGGCCGTTGAGGCGTTCAACGAGATCATGCGGATGCAGGTCTGATGAAGGACTCCCTCAACCGCGCGTTGGCGCGGTACCAGCGCACGTTCCTGGCTTTCACCACCGGCCAGAAGCTCGTCGCCGTCCTCGGCACCGGGGCCCTGCTGCTCGCCGGCTTCCTGGTGTTCCGCTGGGCGTCGGCACCGAGCTACTCGCCGCTGTTCTCGAACCTCTCGGCCAAGGACGCCTCGGCAGTCGTCGACAAGCTGGACGCGGAGGGTACGCCGTACGAGCTCACCGACGGCGGGTCGACCGTGATGGTGCCGAAGGACAAGGTCTACAGCTCGCGGATCGCCCTGTCCGGGGAGGGCCTGCCGAGCGGGTCCGAGGGCGGTTACTCGCTGCTCGACAAGCAGAGCCTCTCGACCTCCCAGGCCCAGGAGCAGACGAACTTCAAGCGGGCGATGGAGGGCGAGCTCTCCAACACCGTCGAGGCGATCGACGGCGTCCAGACCGCGGTGGTGCACCTGGCGCTGCCGCAGAAGCAGGTCTTCGCCGACAAGCAGGAGCCGGCCACCGCCTCGGTGCTGGTCGCGACCAAGCCGGGAGCCACCCTCGGGGCCGAACAGGTCCAGGCGATCGTGCACCTGGTCGCGTCCAGCGTCGACGGCCTGGACACCGACAAGGTCACCGTCGCGGACTCCTCGGGCAAGGTGCTCTCCTCCACCGACGAGAGCGGCGCCGGCGGGGCCGCGAGCACGCGGGCCCAGGAGATCTCGGACTACCAGGACCAGACCAAGAACCGCATCCAGGCGATGCTCGACCGCGTCCTCGGGGCCGGCAACTCGACCGTCACCGTCACCGCCAACCTGGACTTCGACAAGTCGGTCACCGAGACCAAGAAGTACAGCTACGACAAGAACAACGTGCCGCTCTCGCAGACCGAGAACACCGAGAAGTACTCCGGCCAGGGTGCCGGTTCCGGGGTGACCGGGGTCGTCGGCCCGGACGGCCAGATGGACTCCTCCACGACGACCGGGACCGGGGACGGGTCGGCGTACGAGAAGACGTCGAAGACCTCCGACAACGCGGTCGACACCACGGTCGAGCGCCGCGAGAACGCCCCCGGGGCGGTCCGGAACCTGCACGTGAGCGCCGTGATGGACGCCGCCAAGGCGCGCAACATCAGCGGCGCCACGATCCAGGGCCTGATCGCCAGCGCCGTGGGCATCGACGCGAACCGCGGCGACACCATCCAGGTCTCCACGCTCCCCTTCGACCGGACCGCCGAGAAGGCCGCCGCCGCGGAGCTCGCCGCCGCCAAGAAGGCCGACGCCAGCGCCAACCAGATGGACCTGATCCGCAACAGCGGACTCGTCGTCCTGGTGCTGCTGATCGTGCTGCTCGCCTGGCTCAAGGGCCGCAAGCGTGCCAAGGCCCGCGCCGAGGCCACCTCGTACGTCGTCGAGCAGCTCCGTGCCGAGCAGCTCGAACGTGCCGCGGCCGCTGCGGTCGAGCCGTCACCGGCCATGCTCGCCCTGGAGTCGACCGAGCAGTCCGAGACCGAGGAGATGCTCGACGAGCTCGCCGCGCTGGTCGAGCGCCAGCCCGAGGACGTCGCCTCGCTGCTCCGCGGTTGGCTGGTGGAGCGGCCATGAGTGAGCGAAGCGAACGAATCGTCCAACGCCGCGTCCCTCGTGCCTCGTCGGCCCCCGGAGCGAAGCGAGGACGTCGATGAGTGCCGCAACGCTGGCGGGCCTCGGTGTCCGCAAGGCAGCGATCCTGCTGATCCAGATGGGCCGCGACCGCGCGTCGTCGGTGATGGCGCACCTCTCCGACGGCGAGGTCGAGGCCATCTCCGCCGAGATCGCGCGGCTCGAGTCGATCAGCAGCGCCGAGACCCAGCAGGTCATCGGCGAGTTCAAGGACATGATGACCGCGCGGGCGCACATCGCCCAGGGTGGCATCTCCTTCGCTCAGCAGCTGCTCGAGCAGTCGCTCGGGCCCGAGCGCGCCGCCGAGATCATGGACCGGGTCAAGGCCGCGGCCGTGCAGATGCCGTTCCAGTTCCTCCACCGCGCGGACCCCGCCCAGCTGCGCTCGTTCATCGTCGACGAGCACCCGCAGGTGATCGCGCTCGTGCTCGCGCACATGACCCCGGACAAGGCATCGCTGCTGCTCTCCGGGCTCGCGCCCGACCAGCAGGCCAAGGTCGCCCACCGGATCGCCGTGATGGACCGGACCTCCCCGGAGATCATCCGCGCCGTCGAGAGCACCCTGGAGCGCAAGCTCTCCTCGATGCTTCAGCCGGCCGAGATGTCGCGCGTCGGCGGTGTCGACCCGCTGGTCAACATCATCAACCGCTCCGACCGCTCGACCGAGCGCCAGATCGTCGACGGCCTCGAGGCTCTGGACGCCGCGCTCGCCGACGAGGTGAAGAGCCGGATGTTCATGTTCGAGGACATCGTCAACCTCGACGACCGCTCGGTGCAGCTGGTGCTGCGCTCGGTGGAGGGCAACGAGCTCGCGCTGGCGCTCAAGGGCGTCGCCGACCCGGTGCGCGACAAGATCACCACCAACCTCTCGACCCGCGCCGCGGAGAACCTCGTCGAGGAGGTCGAGCTGCTCGGTGCCGTCCGGCTGACCCAGGTCGAGGAAGCACAGCAGTCCATCATCCGCACGATCCGTCAGCTCGAGGAGCGCGGCGAGATCATGGTCCGGCGAGGGAGCGACGATGAATTCGTCGAGTGAGGCCGCCGTGGTCCCGCTCCCCGAGCTCCGCACGGGCGAGTGGACGCGCCTCGGCAGCGGCGCGGTCCTGGGCGACGCGATCACCGAGGCCACGCTGACCTCGCTCGCCGAGAGCACCCGGCTGGCCGCGAGCGCGCAGGGCTACTCCGTCGGCTGGGCAGAGGGTCAGCGGGCGGCACGCAGTGCCGCGGCCGACGAGGCAGCGCTGACCCGCGAGGCGCACGACCGGGCAGAAGCGCGTCGCTCCGCCGAGCACGCGGCCGCGGTCGCCGCCCTCGAGGACGCCGCCGCCCAGCTCCGGGCCGCCGTCACCGAGGTCTGCGCGCGGGTCGAGGACCAGGCCAGCGAGCTGGCGTGGGAGCTCACCCGCGAGCTGGTCGGGCACGAGCTGGCGGGACCCGGCATCGACGTCGTACGCCGCGTGCTCGCCCTGGACCCGACCGCCCCGATCACCCGGGTCCGGCTGCACCCCGACGACCTCGTCGCGGCCGGCGACGCTGCCACGGCGCTGCGCGACAGCGGGGCGGTCGTCGTCGGCGACCCGTCGCTCCAGCGCGGCGACGCCCTGGTCGAGGCCGACGAGCACGTGCTCGACCTGCGTCTCGACCAAGCCCTCGAGCGCGTCCGCGAGGTGCTCCGATGAGTGCGCTCACCCTGGACCGCCGCCTGCGCGCGGCGCGTGCTGCCGCCCCGCTCCGGCTCGGTCGCGTGGCCGAGCTGGTCGGGCTGCACATGCTCGTCACCGGCCTCGACGCCGCGGTCGGCGACCTCGTCGAGGTCGAGGGGCCGCACGGTCTCTCCCTGGCCGAGGTCGCGGCGGGCGGCCCGCAGGGATTGATCTGCCTCCCGCTCGGCCACACCCACGGCCTCCAGGTGGGCGCCCTGGTCCGCCACACCGGTGGCCCGTTGCTGGTCCCCGTCGGCGACGCCCTGCGGGGTCGTGTGCTGGACGGCCTCGGTCGCCCGATCGACGGTGGACCTCCGCTCGACCTGCTGCCCCGGGTCCCGGTCGACAACACTCCCCCGGGTGCATTGAGCCGCCCGCGGATCCAGACGCAGCTCAGCCTCGGCGTCCGGGCCCTGGACACGTTGGTGCCGTGCGGTCGCGGGCAGCGGATCGGCATCATGGCCGGCTCCGGCGTCGGCAAGTCGACGCTGCTCTCGATGATCGCCCGCGGCACCGAGGCGGAGGTCTCCGTGATCGCCCTGGTCGGCGAGCGTGGTCGCGAGGTACGGTGAGTTCATCGACAACGACCTCGGCCCGGAGGGACTGGCGCGCTCGGTGGTCGTCGTGGCCACCAGCGACGCTCCTCCGGTCGAGCGCCTCCGCGCGGCGTTCGTCGCGACGCGGATCGCGGAGTCGTTCCGCGACGCCGGCAAGCACGTCGTGCTGATGATGGACAGCCTCACCCGGGTGGCGATGGCCCAGCGCGAGGTCGGTCTGTCGGCCGGTGAGCCGCCCGCTACTCGCGGCTACCCGCCCAGCGTCTTCGCGCTGCTCCCCCGGCTTCTCGAGCGCGCCGGCACTTCGCCGAACGGCAGCATCACCGGGCTCTACACCGTCCTCGTGGAGGGCGACGACCTGCAGGACCCGATCGGCGACACCGCACGCTCGATCCTCGACGGTCACGTCGTGCTGTCCCGGGCCCTGGCGACCAGCGGCCACTTCCCCAGCATCGACGTCCTGGAGTCGATCTCCCGGGTCACCGGAGCGGTGACCGGTCCCGCGCAGCAGACCGACGCGACCACGCTGCGCCGCCTGATGGCAGCGCACCGCAACATCCGCGAGCTCGTCGAGATCGGGGCCTACGTCCCCGGCGGGGACGTCGACGCCGACACCGCGCTGGCGCTGCTCCCGCAGATCAACGCGTTCCTGACCCAGCCGCTCGGCGAGGAGATTCCCGCCGCGACGAGCTGGAACCAGCTGGCTGCTCTCGTCGGAGGTGGTGCGTGATGGCACGGATTCCTGATGCCGGCCTGATGGCCGTGGCCCGGGTGCGCGGCGTGCGCGAGTCCGACAGCCGCCAAGGCCTCCGGACGGCGTGGGACGAGTACCGCGCGGCGCAGACCAAGGTCGACGAGCTGCGGGCGCAGCTCGCCCGCGCCGACGACTTCGTCACCGGCTCGGCACCCGAGTTCCAGGCCCTGCGGCAAACGGTCGCCATGCTCGGCGACGCGCTGATCGCCGCCGAGGATGCCCGCGACGCCGCCCAGGTGATCAGCCAGAGCGCCTACGCGCGCTGGCAGTACGACCGCACCCGGTTGGCCGCGGTCGAGATGCTGCTGGACCGCCGCGCCACCGAGCGCCGCGCCGAGATGGACCGGGCCGAGGCCCGTCAGCTCGACGACGTCGCCGTGCAGCGCTGGCTGCGCGACCGCGACGCCGAGGGAGGTGTAGCCTCGTGAGCGTCACCGACGTCACCGCACGCATCCAGCAGATCCAGTCCCAGCTGGCCATGCTCGCTCCGGCCGGCACGAGCAGCAGCTCGGCCACCGACTTCGCGGCCGCCCTGGACGGGGTCACCGACAGCACGGGGACCACCGGCACCGGCACGACCGGCGACATCCTGCCGAGCGGCAAGGCCGTGGTCACGGAGGCCCGCAAGTACCTCGGCCTCCCCTACGTCTGGGGCGGCACCGACCCGGACAAGGGTCTGGACTGCTCCGGCCTGGTCCAGCTCGTCTACAAGAACCTCGGCATCGACCTTCCCCGGCTCTCCGCTGACCAGGCCAAGGCGGGCACCAAGGTCGCCAGCATGGCCGAGGCCCAGCCCGGGGACCTGATCGCCTGGGACAACTCCAGCCGCAACAACGGCGCGGACCACATCGCGATCTACATCGGCGACGGCAAGATGATCGAGGCGCCGCGCACCGGCCTGAACGTGCGGATCGTGGACGTCCCTTCGACCCCGGACTACATCCGCCGGATCGTCCCCGCGGACGGCGTCGGAGCGGTCGGCGCCGCAGGCGGCGCCAGGGTTTCTGCGAGCACGCCGTACGCGAACCTGTTCACGGCCGCATCGGAGAAGTACGGCGTCCCGGCGGCGCTGCTCTCCGCGGTCGCGAAGCAGGAGTCGGGGTACAACCCGAAGGCAGTCAGCCCGGCTGGAGCCCAGGGCCTGATGCAGCTGATGCCCGGCACCGCGAAGGGCCTCGGCGTGACCGACTCGTTCGACCCCAACCAGGCCGTTGACGGCGCGGCTCGGATGCTTCGGGACCTGACCAACCGGTTCGGCAGCACCAGCCTGGCGCTCGCGGCGTACAACGCCGGGCCCGGTGCGGTGATCAAGTACGACGGCATCCCGCCGTACCCGGAGACCCAGCGCTACGTCCGCAACGTGCTGTCGATGATGAAGGCGGCCTCATGAGCATCACTCCGCTCGCCACCGCGGTGCCGGCGGTCGCTCCCGCCGCGGGCGCCGGGGACACTGCTGCGCTCCCGGGAGACTTCCTGGCCGTCATCCAGGCTGCGATGTCGCAGGCGGCACCGGTCGTCGAGCAGCCTCCGGTCGTCGAGCTTGCCGAGACGTCCGCACCCGATCTCCCGACCCGTCCCCACCCCACCCAGAACTCCGTCGACGGGCCCACCCCGCCAGACGGCAACTCCGTCGACGGGCCCACCCCGACCGACGGAACCCCTCCGTTGGTTGAGGAGGCTGGCCTCCAGCTCCCTCAACCAACGGGGGACCTCCCGATCGACCCCGCGCTGGCGGCCGTCATCGCCCAGGTGCCGTTCGTGGTGAGCGTCGCGGTACCGGTGGCTCACCGGGTCTCGACAAGCTCGACCACCGGAGACGGCTCGACCACCGGAGAGGGCTCGACCACCGGGGCGGGGTCGACCAACGCGAGGTCGACCACCGCCGCGAGCTCCGCCACCGAGCACGTCTCGGCAGGCTCAACACCCGAACTTCCTCAGGCTGCGCACTCCGCCGCCGATAGGCCCATCGCTGCACCGCACGCACCCGCGCGCGGGGCAGCCCACGATTCCGCGGTGGCGGGTACGACTCCTCCGACGACGGAACCGGCTTCTGTCCCCGCCGATGCCGGTACGCCGACGGCCCCTGTGCCCGCCACCGCGCTCCAGACTGCTGCACCGAGCGCAGCCCAGCACCACTCCGCTCTGCAGGCGACCCCCGCGATCGCGTCCCCAGCACCCGTGGCCGCTGCCGCGACGCCGGCTCCGGTCGCGGGCACGACCCAGCTCGACCAGGTGGCCGCACAGGTCTTCCCGGAGGTCACCCAGCTGGTCAGCCGCGGCAACGGCACCCACCGGATCGCGCTGACCCTGAACCCCGAGCAGCTGGGCGAGGTCCGCGTGATCATGACGATGCGCGACGGGAACGTGCACGTCCGCCTCGCAGCGGGCCACGAGGCGAAGGCCTCCCTGCTCGACGGCTCCCCCGAGCTGGCGCGGCTCCTCGAGCACGCCGGCGCGAGCGAGGCCCGGGTCGTCGTACACGACCTCCCGGCCGGCCTCGCGAACAGCACCAGCACGACCAGCACTCCGACCAGCACCCTGAACGCGGGCGACCCCGCGCTCGGCGGTGACCGGTCCCCCGATCAGCACGCAGGGACGCGTGCCGACCAGCACACGGCCAAGGACGGCTCCGACCAGACCTCGAGGTCCACCCGGACCTCAGGAACGACCGCAACGGGGATCACCCCGCGGTCGATCGAGCCGGTCATCGGCACCCGCGTCGCGGGCGTCGACCTGACCATGTGAGGAGACACAGTGTCGATCCCTGCGACAGAAGCAGTGACGTCGGGCATGTTCGGGACGGCGGGAACGTCGACGACCAAGACCGGCACCGCTGACAAGGAGATGTTCCTGCAGCTCCTGGTCGCGCAGATGCGCTACCAGGACCCGATGAACCCGACCGACTCCAGCCAGTTCCTGGCGCAGTCGGCGCAGTTCACCGCCCTGGAGAAGATGCAGGACGTCGCCGACCAGACGGCCGCCCTGTTCTCCGCACAGATGGCGTTCGGCGCCAGCGGGCTGATCGGCAAGCAGGTCACGTGGACCGATGCCGACGGCAACAACCAGACCGGCTCGGTCTCCGGCGTCACCTTCGGGGTCAAGGGCCCCGTGCTCGACATCGACGGCAAGGAAGTCCCGATCGCCGACGTCGTCTCCGTCAAGAACAGCACCGCGGCCACCTCGGCCTGACCTCAGCTCGTCCGCAGCACCACAAGCCCTGGGAGGGGAATCACCATGCTTCGTTCACTCTTCGCCGGCATCTCCGGCCTCCGCGTCAACCAGACCATGCTCGACGTCACCGGCAACAACATCGCCAACGCCAACACCACCGGCTTCAAGTCCAGCTCGGTGGTCTTCCAGGACACCCTGAGCCAGATGCTCACCGGCGCCGCTGCCGCCAACCCGAACCGCGGCGGCACCAACCCGATCCAGGTCGGCCTCGGCGTGCAGCTCGCCGCGACCAACGCCAACTTCACCCAGGGCTCGACCCAGACCACCGGTCGTCCGACCGACCTGATGATCCAGGGCGACGGCTTCTTCGTCGTGAAGAAGGGCAACGAGCAGCTCTACACCCGCGCCGGGGCGTTCACCTTCGACAACACCGGAACGCTCGTCGGCCCGACCGGCAACCGGGTGCAGGGCTACGCGCTCGACGCCGCCGGCCTGCCGACCGGTGGCCTGATCGACGTCACCCTGGACACCTCGGCACTGACCCCGGCTGTGCCGGTGGGTGTCGAGCTGACGTCGTACAACATCGGCAGCGACGGCAAGCTGCGCGGCATCTTCGACGACGGCATCCAGCGCGACATGGCGCAGATCGCGATCGCCGACTTCAACAACCCGATGGGCCTGGAGAAGGTCGGCGAGACCTCCTACCGGGAGTCGGCCAACTCGGGCGCCGTCCAGCTCGACGTCGCCGGCGCCGGCCGTCGCGGCACCCTGGTCGGCGGCTCGCTGGAGATGTCGAACGTCGACCTCGCCGCCGAGTTCACCAACCTGATCCTGGCCCAGCGCGGCTTCCAGGCGAGCTCGCGCGTCATCACCACCTCCGACCAGGTCCTCGAGGACCTGGTCAACATCAAGCGCTGATCTACTCCCACCCCGAGAAGGCGACGGCCCGTCCCCTGGTGGGGACGGGCCGTCGTGCTGCGTAAGGCGGCACGCCGTGCGCACGTCAGCGCCACGTGCGACGACGAATCGGTATCGCGGTGGCGGCAGCGGCCGTCGTGGTCGCCGGCGTGCTGATCGCCTGGACGGCCACGGGCAAGGGCACCGCGAACGGCCCCGGGAGCGACACCGGCCTGATCCGGGTCCGCTGACCGCTCTAGTCTTTCCGGCCCTTCATCCTCCGGCTGACCGCTCGCTCGGTCTCCCGGGCTGCCTCGCGCTTGGCCAGCGCCTGCCGCTTGTCCCAGGTCTTCTTGCCGCGGGCCAGTGCGATCTCGACCTTGGCTCGGCCGTCCTTGAAGTAGAGCGCAACGGGTACGACTGTCAGGCCGCTCTCGTTGACCTTCCGCTCGATCTTGTCGATCTCGGCGCGGTGCAGCAGCAGCTTGCGGCGCCGACGTGACCCCGCCTCGACCCAGTGCGCCTGCGCGTACTGCGGGATGTGCACGTTGTGCAGCCACACCTCGTGGCCCTCGACGTCCACGAATCCGCCCGAGAGCGACGCGCGTCCCTGACGCAGCGCCTTCACCTCGCTGCCCTGCAGCACGATGCCTGCCTCCCAGGACTCGCCGAGGTCGAAGTCGTGGGCAGCCTTGCGGTTGCGCGCGACCACGCCGTCGGTCGAGAACTTCATCACCGGAGGATCATCCCTCAGTAGGACGCGAACCGCTGGACCCACGGGGCAGGATGGATCCGTGAAGCAACGTGTTCGCTGGGCTCTGGACCACGCACTCCCCCGCACCGTCATGTCGTACGCCGCCAGGAAGGGCGACCTGCCGGGTCGCCTCATCGTGGAGTCCGGCGTCCGGGAGACCGCCGACCTCGTCGACCTGTTCGACGCGGCCCGCGCGTCCGGGCCGATCCACCAGGGCTCGTTCTCGTTCACCACCGCGTCCCAGTCGACGGTGAAGGAGATCCTCACCAGCCCGGACTTCCGCACCGGCATCGTCCGCGCCGGTGGTCCGTTCGAGAAGATCCGCGCGTGGGCCGACGTGGACATGCTCGGCCCGCTGACCCCGCCGTCCCTGCTGGTCACCGAGCCGCCGGACCACACCCGCTACCGCAAGCTCGTCACCCGGGTCTTCACGGTCCGTGCCGTCGAGCAGCTCCGCGGCCGCACCGAGCAGATCGCGAACGACCTGCTCGACCAGCTGGACCCGAGCTCGCCGGTCGACCTGGTCGAGGCCTACTGCGCCCGGCTGCCGCTCACCGTGATCACCGAGATCCTGGGCGTCGAGCCGGAGGACCAGGAGCGGGTGCTCACCTTCGGCACCGCCGCGGCTCCCAGCCTCGACCTCGGTCTGTCCTGGCAGTCGTTCCGCGACGTCGAGGCTGCGCTGACCGACTTCGCCGACTGGCTGGCCGCGCACCTGGAGCACCTGCGCGCGAACCCCGGAGACAACCTGATGAGCAAGCTGGTGGCAGCCGAGGAGGACGGCGTCGGGCTCAACGACGCCGAGCTCAAGGCCACCGCCGGGCTCGTCCTGGCTGCCGGTTTCGAGACGACGGTCAACCTGCTGGGCAACGCCATCGTCCTCTTCGACAAGCACCCCGACCAGCTCGACCGGCTCTGCTCCGAGCCGGACCTCTGGCCGAACGCGGTCGACGAGGTGCTCCGTATCGACCCGCCCGTCCTGCTCACCGGCCGGATGGCCGTGCGCGACACCACCGTGGCAGGCATGCGCGTCCCGGAGGGCGCCGTCGTCTCGACCCTGCTCGCCGGCGCCAACCGCGACCCCGAGGTCTTCACCGACCCGAACACGTTCGACGTGTCCCGGGCCAACGCCGGCGAGCACATGGCGTTCTCCGCCGGACGGCACTACTGCCTCGGCGCCTCGCTCGCCCGGATGGAGGGCGAGGTGGGGCTGAAGGTGCTCTACGACCGCTACCCCGACCTCCGGGTGCTGCCGGGAGCGGAGCGGCGTACGACGCGGATCCTGCGGGGCTTCGAGACGTTACCTGCGTCACTGTCCCCGCGTGAGGGCTGAATAAAGAGGCGCCGTTCCAGCCCTGCGTGCCGTACACCGGAAGAGGAGGCGCCCCTGCCTCCCCCGGAGAAAGCCGCACCGACATGAACGAGGAGATCAACGGCGATCTGGTCGCACACACCCTGCCCGACGGAGCCCGCATCACCCTGCGTCCGCTCGAGCCCACGGACGCTCTGGCGGTCCGCGAGATCTTCGAGCACCTCAGCCCGACCTCGCGCTACCAACGCTTCCTGGCCCCCAAGACCCACCTGACCTCGGCCGACCTGCGCCAGCTCCTCTCGGTGGACCACTGCACCCACGAAGCGGTGATCGCGTTCGACGAGCGCGGCGTCCACCCGATCGGCGTCGCCCGGTTCATCCGCGGCTACGGTGTCCACCCCGAGGTCGCGGAGATCGCGGTCGAGGTGGTCGACGCGTGGCACTGGCGCGGCGTCGGAAGTGCGCTCACCGCCGCGCTGGTGCTCCGCGCGTACGCCCTGGAGGTGCTGCAGTTCTCGGCGTACGTCGCGCACGGCAACCTCGGCGCCACCAGCCTGATGCGACGGGTCCCCGGCCGGCTCGGCCGCGTCGGCAGCGAGTCCGGGGCGGCCGAGTACCGCCTGGTGCTCGACCCGGCCTGCTGAGTCCGGCCCCTGTCGGTTTCGGGACCTTCGGACAATCGGGACCCCCGAGTACCTCAGGTGCTCCCCCGCGGGGCCGATCACCAGGTGCGAAGGGCCAAGGACGGCCCTGGAGATCGCACAAGGAAGGTGCGCCATGATCACGCTTACGCGACTCTCGGGGTCGGTGTTCGTCCTGAACGCCGACCTGATCGAGCGCATCGACGCGACCCCGGACTCCGTGGTGACGCTGGTGGACGGCAAGAAGTACGTCGTCGCCGAGACGCTCGACCAGATCATCGACGAGGTCCGCACGTACCGGGCCGAGGTGATCGCGGTCAGCGCGCACCTCGCTGACGTCCCGATCCCCGACCCGATCTCCTACGGCAAGCCGGTCGAGCACGAGCGGCCGCTCGCCGCCGTCTCGCAGCTGCCCTCCGTCGGCACCTCTCTCGGGCACGGTGAAGCCTGATGGATCCCGCACCCGCGATCGGCATCGGCGGAGGCTTCGTCGTCGTCGTGGCAGCCAACGTGCTCGAGGGCGGCAACCCGATGAGTCTGCTCCTCGGCCCGCCCCTGATGCTCGTGTTCGGCACGACGATCCTGATCAGCATCGCCGGCGGCACGATGATGGACGCCAAGAACATCGTCAGCTCGCTGAAGACGGCGTTCACCGGCAAGGTGGAGCCGCCGGGCGACATGATCCCCGAGGTCGTCGGCCTGGCCGAGCGCGCCCGTCGCGAGGGCCTGCTCTCGCTCGAGGAGTCGCTGACCACCATCGACGACCCGTTCCTGGTCAAGGGCGTCACGATGGCGATCGACGGCACCGACCCCGAGGAGGTCCGCGACATCCTCGAGGCGGAGGTCTTCGCCAAGAAGAAGGAGGACAAGCAGCGCGCCAAGTTCTTCGCGGACGCCGGCGCCTACGCCCCGACCGTGGGCATCATCGGCACCGTCATGGGTCTGGTGCACGTGCTGGAGAACCTCGCCGCTCCCGAGGAGCTCGGGCACCTGATCGCCGGCGCCTTCGTCGCGACCCTGTGGGGCGTCACCTCCGCCAACGTCATCTTCCTGCCCCTGGCCAGCCGGCTGAAGCGCCTCGGCGAGCTCGAGTGCGCGCGCATGGAGCTGGCCATCGAAGGCATCGCCGCCATCCAGGCCGGCTCGAACCCGCGGATCATCGCGCAGAAGCTGCGCTCCCTGCTGCCTGCCGGCCAGCAGCCCGACGCCGAGGCTGCGTGATCGGTCATGAGCAGGCGCAAGCGTCACGAGGAGCACGAGGAGCACGAGAACCACGAGCGGTGGCTGGTCACCTACGCCGACATGGTCACCCTGCTCATGGTGCTGTTCATCGTCATGTTCGCGATGAGCCAGGTCGACCAGAAGAAGTTCAACGCCCTGCGTGACGGCCTCGCGGCCGGTTTCGGCCAGTCGACCTCGATCCAGGACGGCTCGAGCTCGATCCTCAACCAACCGGGACAGACGGTCGCCCAGCCGATCGCTCCGAACAAGTTCGCCGTCGACGTGAAGCAGGTGAAGACCTCGGCGGAGTCCAAGGCCATCGCCGACCACGAGGACGCCGAGCACCAGCGCAAGTACGACGACGCCCAGGAGGAGGTCAAGCGGCTCAACGAGCTGCTCGCCCGCCTGCAGACGGCGTTGGAGAAGCACCACCTCGAGGACGACGTGCAGGCCGCGATCGACAACCGTGGCTTGGTGCTCAGCCTGGTCTCCAAGCACGTCGTCTTCGACGCCAACCTGGCCACCCTCTCGGAGCGCGGCCGGCTGCTGGTCGACACGATCGCGCCGGTGCTGCGCGACATCCCCGACCCCCTCCAGATCGACGGCCACACCAACCAGGTCAAGGTGAAGCCGAAGTACTACCCGACCGACTGGGAGCTGTCCTCGGCCCGCGCCGTCACGGTGCTGCGGCGCCTCAACGAGGTCGACGGCGTACCGACCGCCCGGTTGACCGCCTCGGCGTTCGGTCACACCAAGCCGCTGATCGACCCCGGCAAGCCTGGCTCCCAGGCGCTGAACAAGCGGGTGGACATCGTCGTCCTGTCCAGCCTGCCCAGCGAGACCCGTGAGCTCATCAAGGACGTCATCGCCGACCAGAAGAGCAAGAGCACCGCCCAAGGAGGGCCGCACCCATGACCGTCACCGCCATGCCGCCGACCGCCACGGGCACCACCGAGGCCGCTCCGGTCGAGAAGAAGAGCAAGAAGAAGCTGATCATCATCCTCGTCGCGGTGCTCGCGATCGGCGGTGGTGGCTACTACCAGTTCATGATGCCGAAGAAGGAGGGTCCGCCCCAGCCCGGCGAGGTCGTGAAGCTCGAGCCGATCCAGATCAACCTGGCCGCCAACCACTACCTGCGGATCGGGATCGCGCTGCAGCTGACCACCAAGGCGCACGAGGCCGACGGGTCCCAGGCCTTGGACGCGACCATCGCGCTGTTCTCCGGCCAGCCGATGGCCGAGGTGAACAACCCGAAGAAGCGCGCCGAGCTCAAGGAGCACCTGGAGGAGGAGCTCGAGCACCTGTACCACGACGAGGTGATGGGGGTGTACTTCACCGAGTTCGTCACCCAGTAGGACCCGGTCGTCGAGCTTGCCGACACGGTCCCAGACGTCTCGGCAAGCTCGACGACCGGAAAAACCACTCATATGAACCTCCCCGGGGCCGATACGTGCTGGCGTGAGCTTCCTTGCGTCCGCCCCCGGGCAGCTGTCCGCACCCCGATCCGGGTCTGCGGGCGCCCGCACGCGCCGTCGTTCGGGCGCTGAACCGGTCGCCTACGACTTCCGGCGCCCGATCCAGCTCTCCCGTGAGCACTCCCGCATCCTGCAGCTCGGGTACGACGGCTTCGCGCGCCAGGCGACCACGGTGTTCACCTCCTCGCTGCGCACCGTGTGCGGGGTGGCCCTCTCCTCGATCGAGCAGCGCAGCTACGCCGAGTACGTCGACTCGCTGGACGCCTCGACGTACCTGACCCTCTTCGCCGCCGACCCGATGCCGGGGTTGGGCGTGCTGGAAATTCCGCTGCCGGCCACGATGGCGTGCGTCGACCACATGCTCGGCGGGCCCGGCAACGCCGACCAGCCGCAGCGGCCGCTGACCGAGATCGAGGGCGGCGTCATCGGCGGCTTGATCGAGCGGCTGCTCTCGGAGATGCGCTACTCGCTGGCGGGCATCGTCCCGCTGGAGCCGACCGTCACCGGGATCGAGTACAGCCCCCAGTTCGCCCAGGTCGCCGGCGCCGCGGACGTCATGGTGGTCGCGACCTTCGACCTCCGCGTCGACGAGACCGCGCACAAGATGACGGTCTGCCTTCCGTTCAGCGGCCTGCTCCCCCACCTGGCCACCGCAGCCGCGCCGGCTCCGGCCTCGGACCGCGAGCGCGCCAAGCGGGCCCAGGCCGCCGAGCTGCTCCAGGCCCAGTTCGCCCAGGTGCCGATGGATGTGGCCGTGCGGTTCCGCTCGACCCGGCTCGCCCCCGACGCCCTGGCCGAGCTCCAGCCCGGCGACGTCGTCCGGCTGGCCCACCCCGCTTCAGCGCCGCTCGACGTCACGGTCGACGACACCACCTTCGCGCACGCCACCGCCGGCGCCCAGGGACAGCGGCTCGCTGCCCTGATCGTCGGCACCCGTAAGGAGATCCGATGACCACGTCCCCCACGTCCAACCCCGTCGGCGCCGACCTCGCCCTGGCCGCCGCCAGCGCGGCCGCCGCCGTGCTGCCCTCGGTCGACCCGCTTGTCGCCGCCGGGGCGCAGCCGGGCAACGAGCACGTCACCGCCGCCTTCTCCGGTGCCGCGATCGCCGAGCTCGACGGTGGTCTCTCGGGACGGATCGCCGTTCTCGTCGGGGACGAGCTCACCGGGGCGCTCGCGTCCAGCCCGATCGAGGGCCTCGACCTCGCTGCCGCGACCCAGCCCGCGCTGGACGCCGCGGCTGCGGTGCTCGGCGGGGCCGCGAAGGCGGCGCGCACCGTCGAGCTCGACCTGGTCATCTCCGACCTGGGCGACGACTTCACCGTCGTCCCGCTCATCGGTGCCGGGATCGCTGCGTCGGTGCTCATCCAGGACCACCTGCTCGAGGGCGGCGGTCCGTTGGTTGCGCCTGTCGAAGCCCCCGCACCCGTGACTCCGGTCGTCGAGCAGCCTTCGGTGGTCGAGCGGCCTTCGGTGGTCGAGCTTGCCGAGACCCCGGACATCTCGGCAAGCTCGATGACCGGGGGCACCGACGCGGTCGTCACGCCGCTTCCCCGCCGCGGCATCGAGATGCTGCACGGCGTCGACATGGAGGTGACCGTCGAGCTGGGTCGCACCCGGATGACCGTGCGCGACCTGCTCGCGATGACCCCGGGCGCCGTGCTCGAGCTGGACCGTGCGGCCGGCAGTCCCGCCGACCTGCTCGTCAACGGTCGGCTGATCGCCCGCGGCGAGGTCGTCGTGGTCGACGAGGACTTCGGCCTGCGGGTCACCGAGATCATCGACGACAGCTCGGCCGGCTGAGGACGTCATGCTGGAGCTCACCATCCGGCTGGTCGTCTCCCTGGCGATCGTCGTCGGACTCCTCCTCGTGCTGGCGCGCGTGGGCGCGCGCAAGTTCCGGGGTGGCTCCGAGGCCCTGGTGCACGTCGTGCACCGGCAGCCGCTGAGCCGCACGTCCGCGGTCGCCGTGGTCACCGTCGGCACGCGCGTCCTGGTGCTCGGCACCACCGAGCAGCAGATCAGCGTGCTCGCCGAGCTCGACCCTGACGAGATCGAGGGTGCTGAGGTCATCGAGCTCGACGGGCTCACCGTCGTCGAGGACGATCTCCAGGTCCCCGTCGCCCTGCAGGCGATCACCGCTCCGGCGCCGGTGCGCGCACCGGGCTCGCACCGGGCTGCTCCGGCCGCGAAGGCGGCAAAGGTCTCGGCGAGCTCGACCAACGGGGGTGCGCTCGCCGGATCGATCCTCTCCGCGCAGACCTGGAAGCAGGCGTTCAACGCGGCACGGCGAGCCTCGTGAGCTCCGCCGGCCAGCTCCTCGGACGGCTCCTGGTCGCGGCGGTCGCCGTGGCCGGGCTGCTCGTCCTCGGCGCCGGCACGGCCTCGGCGGCAACCACGGCAGCAACCACGGCGACCAGCAGCACCGTCTCGACACTCGCTCCGATGCCCGACCCCGTCGGACCGACCGGACCGACCGGACCGAGCACCGAGGTCGACGGCACCTCGGTCACTGTCGACCTCGACGGTCTGACCAAGAAGCCGAGCACGTCGGTCACCGTGATCATCGCGATGACGCTGCTCTCGCTGCTGCCGGCGATCCTGCTGACCTGCACGTCGTTCACCAAGATCCTGGTGGTCCTCGGCCTGACCCGCAACGCGCTCGGCCTCCAGCAGACGCCGCCGAACCAGGTCCTCGCCGGCCTGGCCCTGTTCCTGAGCCTGTTCATCATGGGACCGGTCCTCGGCGACATCAACGACGAGGGCGTCCAGCCCTACCTCAAGGGCGACAAGACGTCCTCGCAGGCGTACGCCGACGGCGTGAAGCCGCTGAAGTCGTTCATGCTCGACCACACCGACGACGACGAGCTCGAGCTGCTCACGAACGTCGCGAAGCGGGACCTGCCCAAGGACCGCGACGACGTCTCGATGGCGACCCTGGTGCCGGCGTTCGTGCTCAGCGAGCTCAAGCAGGCGTTCATCATCGGGTTCATCGTCTTCATCCCGTTCCTGGTGATCGACATCGTCGTCAGCGGGGCCCTGATGGCGCTCGGCATGATGATGATGCCGCCGGTGATGGTCTCGCTCCCGTTCAAGCTCCTGCTGTTCGTCCTCGTCGACGGCTGGGGCCTCGTGATCAAGTCTCTGGTAGCGAGCTACAACGAATGACCGACACGGCCATCATCTCGCTCGCGCTCCAGACCATGCTGGTCGCGCTGAAGCTGTCCGCCCCGATCCTGGTCACCTCGCTGGTGATCGGTTTCACGGTCTCGCTGTTCCAGTCGATGACCCAGATCCAGGAGTTCACGCTCTCCTTCGTCCCGAAGCTGATCGGCGTCGGGGTCGCACTGCTGGTCTGCGGCAACTGGATGCTGCACACGTTGGTGGACTTCACCAACGACCTGTTCGAGAAGCTCCCCGGGTTGCTGAGCTGACCTCGCATGACCATCACCATCGCCGGGGAGCCGCTGATCGCCTACCTGCTGGCCTCGGTCCGGATCGTGGCCTGGCTGGCGATCGTGCCGCCGTTCTCCTCGCGCGCCGTCCCGGCGATGGCCAAGGTCGTGCTGTCCCTCGGGCTCGCCTTCGCCGTGACCCCGGGGATGTCCGGCGACATCCCGGTGAGCTTCTGGGCGCTGGCGGTCAACATCGTCACCCAGGTGCTCATCGGAGCCGGAATGGGTTTTGTGACCTACCTGCTCTTCCAGGCGATCGCGACCGCGGGCAGCCTGATCGACATGTTCGGCGGCTTCGCCCTGGCCCAGGGTTTCGACCCGCTCGGACTGACGATGAACACCGTCTTCGGCAAGTTCCACCAGATGCTCGCCACCATGCTGCTCTTCGCCACCGGCGCGCACCTGCTGATCATCGGCGGGCTCCTGCGCACCTTTCACTTCCTGCCGGTCGGCACGAACCCGGACGTCGACGAACCCACCGACATCCTGGTGACGGCCATGGGCATGTTCTTCACCACGGCCGTGCAGATCGCGCTGCCGATGATCGCCGTGCTGTTCATCGCCGACCTGGGCCTGGCGCTGCTGACCAAGGTCGCACCGCAGCTCAACGCGATCAACGTGATGTTCCCGGCCAAGATCGCCCTGACGCTGCTCCTCCTCGGCCTGTCCTTCCCGGTGCTGCCGCTGGCCACCGAGCGCCTCGTGGACCTCGCGAACGAGGCCATGGCAGCGATCGCCGGAGCGGGGTGATCGCGTGAGCGGCAGTGCCGGCGAGAAGACCGAGAAGGCCACACCCAAGCGGCGCAAGGAGAACCGCAAGGAGGGCCAGGTCGCGCGCACCCAGGAGCTCGGTGGCTGGTCGTCCCTGCTCGTCGTCGCGATGGCGTTCCCGATGCTGCTCGGTCACGAGCTCGGCAAGATCCGCACGATCATGACCACCAGCCTCACCGTCGGTGACGAGGCGACCACGGCACTCGCGCTCAACCTGCTCGGTGACGCCGCGAAGCACGTGTTCCTCAGCCTCGTGGTCCTCGGCAGCGGCATCATGCTGATCAGCGTCACCGCCACCGTGGCCCAGGGCGGTTTCTACCTGGCCACCAAGAGCCTGAAGCCGAAGTGGTCCAAGCTCGACCCGATCAAGGGCGCCAAGCGGATCTTCGGCCCCCAGGCCCTGTGGGAGGGCGCGAAGATGCTGCTGAAGAGCGCCTTCGTCTCCCTGCTCGTCTACTTCGGGATCAAGGCGATGATGCCCCTGATCGGCGGCCTGGTGCCGATCCCGGTCGTCATCGACACGGTCTCCGGCAAGGCGCTCGGCATGATCCGCAACATCGGTCTGGTCGGCCTGGGCATGGCCGGCGCCGACTACGCGATCGCCCGACGGCGTACCGGGAAGCAGACCCGGATGTCGAAGGAGGAGATCAAGCAGGAGCACAAGCAGACCGAGGGTGACCCGATGATCAAGAGCGCCATCCGGTCGCGCCAGCTCGCGGCGGCCCGCAACCGGATGATGGCCGACGTGGCCACCGCGGACGTGGTGCTGGTCAACCCGACGCACGTCGCCGTCGCGCTGCGGTACGACGCCCAGAAGGGGGCTCCGCGGGTGGTCGCGCGCGGTGCCGGCGCCATCGCCGCCAAGATCCGCGAGCTGGCGACCGAGGAGTCGGTACCGCTGGTGCGCGACGTCCCCCTCGCCCGTGCCCTCTACCGCTCGACCAAGGTCGGCCAGGAGATCCCTGCCGAGCTCTTCGCCGCGGTCGCCCAGGTGCTCGCGTTCGTGATCAGCCGCCGCAGCCGCGGCCAACGGGGCGGGCAGCACCGCTCGCCGCGCCCCGAGGGCGACCTGCCCGTCGTACCGGACGCCGGGCGGCGCCGGCGACACGTGCCGGGTTCCCAGACCGGTCCCAAGAAGCACTCAGCCAAGCTCGCTCTCGGCCGATAGGGACTCAGACGTCAGGACGACGTCCCCCTTGCGCACCACGGACGGTGCTCCCGGTTCTGTGCGGAGTGAAGTCCATGAAGCGTCTGATGCAGCTCGGTGTCCCCGTCGGCATCGTCTTCATCGTCGTCATGCTGGTCGTCCCGCTCCCGGCGATCGTCCTCGACCTGCTGATCGCGCTGAACATCACCGGAGCACTGCTCATCCTGCTGACCGCGATGTTCATCTCCAAACCGCTGGACTTCGCCGCGTTCCCGGCCGTCATCCTGGTGATGACCCTGTTCCGGCTGGCCCTCAACGTCAGCGCCACGCGGCTCGTCCTGCTCGACGGGTACGCCGGCAAGGTCATCGACACGTTCGGGCACTTCGTGGTCGGCGGCTCGCTGATCGTCGGCCTGATCGTCTTCTCCATCCTGCTGGTCATCCAGTTCGTGGTCATCACCAACGGTGCCGGCCGCGTCGCCGAGGTCGGCGCCCGGTTCACGCTCGATGCGATGCCCGGCAAGCAGATGGCCATCGACGCCGACCTCAACTCCGGCCTCATCGACGAGGAGCAGGCGCGCCGCCGTCGCCTCGAGGTGCACGCCGAGGCCGACTTCTACGGGGCGATGGACGGTGCCTCGAAGTTCGTGAAGGGCGACGCGATCGCCGCGATCGTGATCACCCTGGTGAACCTGATCGGCGGCTTCGGCGTCGGCGTCGGCCAGAAGGGGATGCCCCTCGGCGACGCGATCACCACCTACAGCCTGCTCTCCATCGGCGACGGCCTGGTCTCCCAGATCCCGGCGCTGCTGCTCTCGGTCGCCACCGGTCTCATCGTCACCCGCTCGGTGGGCGACGCCGACATGGGATCGGACATCCTCGAGCAGCTGACCGCGCGTCGTACGCCGCTGCGGGTCGCCGGTTTCGCAGCGCTGTCGCTGTGCCTGATCCCGGGTCTGCCGAAGATCCCGTTCATCATCGCGGGAGGCGTGATGCTGCTGGCCAGCTCGCGGGTGCCCGACGACGCCGCGGATCCCGGGACGTCACCGGAGGCAGAGGCACTCGCGGCGCTGCCGTCGCCGGACTCACCGGAGGTGCTCGCCTCGGAGATCCAGGTGGATCCGCTCGGGCTCGAGCTGTCCGCCGACATCATCGACCTCGTCGACCCGAGCGCCGGCGGGGACCTGCTGGAGCGGGTCAAGGCACTGCGCCGGAAGGTCGCCTCGGACATCGGCATCGTGGTGCCGCCGGTCCGCACCCGGGACAACATGGACCTGCCGATGCGCACCTACGCGATCAAGCTGTTCGGCATCGAGGTCGCGCGCGGCGAGTCCCCGTCGGGCACGGTGCTGGCGATCGGCCTGCCAGAAGGTAGCGGGGGCCTGGGCAACCTGCCCGGCGAGCCCACCCGCGAGCCCGTCTTCGGCCTGGACGCCAAGTGGATCCCGCTGGAGCTGCGCAACCAGGCGGAGCTCTCCGGCGCGACCGTGGTCGACCGCGCCTCGGTGATCACGACGCACCTCGCCGAGGTCGTCACCACCCACGCGGCCCGGCTGCTCGGCCGCGAGGACGTCAAGCTGCTCACCGACGTCGTCAAGCGCAGCCACCCGGTCGTCGTCGACGAGCTGACTCCCGCCCAGCTCACGCTCGGTGAGGTGCAGCGCGTGCTGCAGACCCTGCTCGACGAGGGCGTCTCGGTGCGCGACCTGGTCCGCATCTACGAGGCGCTGTCGCTCAAGGCGGCAGCGACCAAGGACCTCGACCAGCTGGTGGAGTCGGCGCGGCAGGCACTCGGCCCGGCCATCGTCGCGCCGTACGCCGTCAGCGACGCACAGAGCGACCGCACGGTGCACGTGATCAGCCTGGAGCCGCAGCTCGAGCAGCAGATGCTCGAAGACAGCCGACCCACCGAGCAGGGCCTCGTCATCGCGTTGAGCCCCGAGCTCGGCCAGTCCGTGCTGATGCAGCTCTCCTCGATCACCACCGAGGCCGAGAACCGCAACCTGCGCCCGGTGCTGGTCTGCTCACCCCAGCTCCGCGCCGCCGTACGCCGGCTCGTGCGTCCGTCCCTGCACCAGCTCCCGGTGCTCTCCTACTCCGAGCTCGTCGGTGCGGACCAGGTCCGTTCCGTGGGCGTCGTGAACCGCTCGGTCGTCGAGCTCGCAGAGATGAGGTGACAGCATGAGTCCACTCTCCGGCTGGGTCCTGGGTGCCGCAACGGTCGTTGCCTCCCCCGCCCTCTGGTCCACGTTCGTCGACGGCACCATGCCGATGGACGTCGGCCTGACCCGCCTGCTGATCGCGTTCCCGGTCTCCTGGCTGCTGATCAGCCTCGTCGCCGAGCTCGCCTTTCCCGCGCCGGGTGCGGTCAAGCCCGGGGACACGGCTCCCGAGGCCGCGGCGGACGGCCCGGTCCCGGACGCGGATCCCGCCGAGGCCGCCTGAATCCTGTTGGCCGCGAGCCCTAGGGTCGAGGCATGGAACTGGACGTGATGCTGTGCGACCACGCGCAGGTGTCGGGCGAGAAGCTGTTCATCAGCGGGGCGAACATCGACCGGATGGTCTTCCCCGCCGGGAGCCCCGCCCCGTACGTCGTGAACCTGAGCGCCGCCGGTCTGGTCAGCGTCCCGTGGGCAGCCACCAATGCCGAGCACACCCTCGCGTTCCAGATGGTCACCGAGGACGGCCAGAACCCGCCGCTGCTCGGCGAGGAGAAGCCCGGTGAGAACGTCATCGGCGGACAGATGGAGTTCAACCTCGGCCGCCCGCCCCAGCTCGCCGCCGGAGAGTCCCAGAACGTCCCGTTCGTCTTCAACTTCGCCGGCATCCCGCTGATGACGGTGGGCCGCTACGTGCTCGTGTTCACCCTCGATGGCGTGGAGGCGCGGCGGTTGAGCTTCGCGGTCGAGGCGTCGGGGTAGTCCCCCACCTACTCCCCCAGCACCACCGAGATGATCGTCGCGGCGCCGGTCAGCACCATCGCGACCACCAGCACGAGCGCGACCACACGCGTGTTCATCATCCGGAGAACCTCGCCTCGGCCACGAACCCGGCGGCACCCTCGGCCACCGACACGATCGTGCACGCCTCGATGAGGATCGGCGAGGACCCGATGATCTGCGAGCCCGCCGACTCCGGCGCGATGGCGGTGAACTCGGTCTGGAACGCGTCGCGCGCCGCGTCGTCGGCGAAGACGTAGCAGCCCTCGAACCACTCGCCGCGACGCATCCGCCAGGTCTTGAACCGCAGGTCCTCCATCGTGGAGAACCGGGCGTGCGACGTACCGGCGACGTAGTCGGCAAGAGCCTCCTCGACGCCGTCCGCGGCACCCGCCAACGACCAGCGCACGGTCAGGCCGGCGTGGGTGTCGCTCACGACCCGACCCCGTCCAGGGGTGCCTGCGAACCCAGCCAGTGCAGCAGCAGCCGTACGCCGAAACCGGTAGGACCGGGTGTCCACTCGCCGGCGTCGCGGGCCGAGTCACCGACCGAGGCGATGTCGAGGTGCGCCCACGGCAGACCGCCGGTGAAGTGCTGGAGGAACAAGGCTGCGGTGATCGCCGGGGCCCGTCCGGGGGCGTTGTCGGCGTCGGCGACCTTGGAGGCCAGGAACGACTCGTACTCCTCGGACAGCGGCATCCGCCACAGGCGCTCGCCCGACTCCGCACTCGCGTCCTCCAGGTGGCCGGCAGCAGCGTCGTCGGTGGCGAAGTAGCCGCCGATGTTCAGTCCCAGGGCGACCTTGATGCCGCCGGTCAGCGTCGCGACGTCGACCATGAGGTCGGGCTTCAGCTTGCTGGCGGCGTACTGCAGCGCGTCGGCCAGGACCAGGCGACCCTCCGCATCGGTGTTGGTGACCTCGGTGGTCCTCCCGCCCCAGTGCGTGATGACGTCACCGGGACGCAGGGCGTCGCCGCCGATGGAGTTCTCGGCGATCGGGAGCAGGCCGGTGACCCGAACCGGGCAGTCGACGGCGGCGAGCGCGCTGAGCGTCGCGGCGACGACGGCGGAGCCGGTCATGTCGCGCTTCATGTTGAGCATCGCCTCGCCCGGCTTGATCGACAGACCGCCGGTGTCGAAGGTGATGCCCTTGCCGACGAGCACGACGTGCGGGGCGCGGCGGCCGCCCTTGGCGGGCGTGTAGTCCAGCTGCACCAGGTACGGCGGGTTGGCGGAGGCCCGGCCGACGGCGACGATGCCGCCGAAACCCTCCTTCTCCAGCGCGGCGCGGTCCCAGACCTTCACCTTCAGGCCTGAGACGGCGGCGAGGTCGGAGACCTGCTCGACCAGCCACTTCGGCGACTTGATGTTCGACGGCGTGGTCGCGAGCCGGCGGGCCTGCCAGCTCGCGTGCGCGATGGCGGTGGCGCGGTCCAGCGCGTCCTGGTTCTCGGGCCCGGTCGAGGCCAGCACGATCTGACCGACGGGTGCAGGGACGGTCTCCTCGGCGCGCAGGCTGAACCGGAAGGACGACAGCACGGCACCGGCGACGAAGGCGGTGAGCCCGTCCGGACCGGCCACGGCCTGGACGGCGGAGACGACCTCGTCGCGTCCGGCTGCAGCACGCGCCACCGCGGCGCCGGCGGCGCGCAGGGCATCGGTCCCGGCGTCGCCGACCCCGACCGCGAGCAGGGTCCGACCGGGCAGCTCGAGCCGGGTCAGCGACCCGGCTGCGGCGCTGGCCCCGGCCTGCTCCAGCAGGCCCAGGACGTCGAGGTCACCGGCGGCGTCGAGCAGGTCCGCGGAGCCTGGCCCGAGGACCAGGTCCTCGTCCTGGCTCAGCAGCGCCAGCGCGACGAGTCCGGCTTCCCTGCTCGGGCCGTCGGCGGTGAGGCTGAACGTCGGCGTGATGCTGGCGGAAGTCACTGCTCGGGTCCCGGACACCCCGCGAGAATACCGAAGGCCCCGGCCGCCCGTTCCCGGGCGCCGGGGCCTTGTCCGCTCCGCGGTCGGAGCGTAGGTCTGGGGTGGCCGACCTCAGCCGACCACGTTCTTCAGTGCTTCGCCGAGAGCGCCGGCTTCCTCCGCGTTGAGCTCGACCACCAGGCGTCCACCGCCTTCGAGGGGAACCCTCATGACGATGCCACGACCTTCCTTGGTGACCTCCAGCGGCCCGTCGCCGGTCCGCGGCTTCATCGCCGCCATGCGCACACCTCTTCCTCAGACTGAATCAAAGCGCCGAGCAGATGTGACGCTGTTCGCACTCATTATTCCCTATGAGTGGTGGCCTCGGACAATCCGGTGAGAACCCGTACGGCAGACTCGGGCCCATGTCTGACGAAAATCCGGTCACCTACGCCGTCGAAGCCGGCGTCGCGACGATCACCCTGAACCGCCCCGAGGGCATGAACGGCCTGACCATCGCGACCAAGGAAGCGCTACTCGACGCGGTCACCCGCGCGGCCGACGACACCTCGGTGCGCTGCGTCGTGCTCACCGGCAGCGGCCGGGCGTTCTGCGTCGGACAGGACCTCAAGGAGCACGTCGCACTGCTGGACGCCGGCAGCTCCGACGAGCTCTTCTCCACCGTCGAGAAGCACTACAACCCGATCGTCACCGCGATCGCGACGATGCCGAAGCCGGTGATCGCCGCGGTCAACGGCGTCGCCGCCGGCGCCGGCGCGAGCCTGGCGTTCGCCTGCGACCTGCGGATCGTCGCCGAGTCGGCCGGCTTCAACCTGGCCTTCCCCGGCGTCGCGTTGTCCTGCGACACAGGGGCGTCCTGGACGCTCCCCCGCCTGGTCGGTCAGGCCAAGGCGATGGAGCTGCTCTACTTCCCGAGCACGATCGCCTCCGCCGAGGCGCTCACCCTCGGTCTGGCCACCAAGGTCGTCGCGGACGCCGACCTCGAGACCGAGGTGACCGCCCTCGCGACGAAGCTGGCCGCCGGGCCGACGCTGTCCTACGCCTCCATCCGGCAGTCCGTGAACTACTCCGCCGGACACACCTTCACCGAGTCGCTGGAGTTCGAGGGCTCGAAGATGACGCTGACGGGCGCGAGCAACGACCACCGGGTGGCGGTCGACGCGTTCATCGCCAAGGAGAAGCCGACCTTCACCGGCACCTGAGTCGAGTCAGGGCCGGTCAGCGGGACGCGAAGACAGCGGACAGGAGGCCCTTCGGTCCGGTGACGGTCGCCTGGCGCTTGCTGACCTTGCCGCCGTACTCGACGGTGAGGGCGGCACCGGGCAGCTTCTTGTTGAACCACTGCGTCATGGTGCCGTGGCACCTGCTGCGGCAGTGGAACACCTTCTTCGGGAGCTTGAGCCCGGCGACCAGCCGCTGCGCGAGCCAGCGAGCCTTGCCGTAGGAGGAGTCCACGCCGTTGAGCGGCTGGTGCAGGCTGACGACGTACGCCGGCCGCACCGCGGTCAGGAACTTCATCAGCGCCTTCGTCTCCGGCTCCGAGGCGGCCTTCTTGCCGGAGTAGTACCTGCCGCCCTGCTTGACCCAGCTCACCGGGAAGTTGCGGTTCAGGTCGACCCCGCGGGCGTTGGTGCGCCTGTTCTTCGCGTAGCCGTCGCGGTTCAGGTAGGGGATCACCCAGATGTCGGCGCCGGTGACCGGTGGGCCGTCCATCAGGTTGAGCAGGATCTTGGCGGGACCGGCCTCGTTGCCGTGGATGGTGCCGATCAGCACCGCCTTGCGTGTCGAGGTCGGGTCGCCGATCCGGTAGGCGCGCATCTCGCGCCCCTTGACCGACCTGCCGAAGACCTTGATCTCGTGCACGGCCCGGACCTGTGCGCGCTGAGCGGTGGGCGCGACCTGGGCCGTGGGTTCCTCGGCTTCGGCCGGCGTCGCGAGCACACCGAGCAGCAACGCCAGCGAGGCGAGGCCTGCTCCCGAGATGAATCGCATCTAGTCTCCGTCGTCGTCGGGGTCGCGCGGGCTGGTGTCTGCCCGGGCCTCGGCCAGCTGGGCCGCCAGCCGGTCCAGCAGAGCGTCCACCTCGCTGGCGCGATACCCGCGGACCACGGTGGTGAAACGAATGCTGCCGAGGTCCTCGGCGGTGAGCGGCCCCTCGGCCGGTACGACGACGTCCGGTCGGTCGTCGAACTCGACCGAGAGCGAATCGCCGTACCCCGCGGCGACCACGGCGACACCCCCGATCACCAGGACGATCAGGACGGCGAAGAGCCACATCATCGGGCTGCTCCCATCAGGGCGACGGCCTCGGCGACGTCATCGGTCACCTTGAGCGCGTCGAGGTCGGCTTCGGAGATCTTGCCATCGGCCAGGACGGTGTCGCGGAGCCAGGACAGCAGTCCGCTCCAGTACTCCACCCCCACGAGCACGACCGGGAAGGACGTCACCTTCTGCGTCTGGGCCAGGGTGAGCGCCTCGAAGAGCTCGTCGAAGGTGCCGAGGCCTCCGGGCAGGACGATGAAGCCTTGCGAGTACTTCACGAACATCGTCTTGCGGGCGAAGAAGTACCGGAAGTTGACCCCTACGTTCACGTACTCGTTCACGCCGTCCTCGAAGGGCAGCTCGATGCCGAGACCGACGCTGACCCCTCCGGCCTCGGCAGCTCCCTTGTTGGCCGCTTCCATCGCACCGGGGCCGCCACCCGTGATCACCGCGTAGCCGGCCTCGACCAGGCGGGAGCCGATCTCGGTGCCCTTGGCGTAGTACGGGTCATCGCGCCGGGTGCGGGCCGAGCCGAAGACCGCGATCGCCGGGCCGAGCTCGGCCAGCGCGCCGAACCCCTCGACGAACTCGGCCTGGATCCGCAGCACCCGCCACGGGTCGGTGTGCACCCAGTCGGAGTCGCCACGGGTGTCGAGGAGCCGCTGGTCGGTCGTGGACAGGTCGACCTGGTCGTCGCGCAGGAAGGTGGGCCCTTTCCGCTTGGTCTTTCGCGTGGTCATCAGGCCCCCAACCAGGCGCGCAGCGCTCGTTCGCAGTGGCGGATCTCCTCGAGCGGCACGTACTCCTCCTGCTTGTGGGCCAGCGTCGGGTCACCCGGACCGTAGTTGACGGCGGGGATGCCCAGGGCGGTGAAGCGGGCGACGTCGGTCCACCCGAACTTCGGGTTCACCTCTCCCCCCACGGCCTCCACGAAGGCCTTCGCGGCGGGGCGGTCCAGGCCCGGCCGGGCGCCGGGAGCCGAATCGGTGACGGCGATCTCGTAGCCGGCGAAGAAGTCGGTGACGAAGGCCAGCGCCTCCGCCTCGGTGCGGTCCGGGGCGAAGCGGTAGTTGACGGTCACCACGCACTCGTCGGGGATGACGTTGGTCGCCACTCCCCCGGTGATCAGCACCGCGTTGAGACCCTCGTGGTACTCCAGGCCGTCGATCACCGGCGTGCGTGCCTCGTACGCCGCGAGCCGGTTGAGCAGGTCGGCGACCCCGTGGATCGCGTTCACCCCGCGCCAGGACCGCGCCGAGTGCGCCCGCTCGCCGCGGCTGGTGACCTCGACCCGCAGGGTGCCCTGGCACCCGGCCTCGACCCCCGCGTTGGAGGGCTCCATCAGGATCGCGAAGTCGCACGCGATCAGGTCGGGCTGCTGCTCAGCGATGATCCGCAGGCCGTTGAACTCCGAGGCGATCTCCTCGCCCTCGTAGAAGACGTAGGTGACGTCGCGGCTCGGCTCGGTGAGCTCGGCGGCGAGCTTGAGACCGACCGCGACGCCGCCCTTCATGTCGCAGCTGCCGAGACCGTGCAGCAGCGTGCCGTCGTTGCGGGCCGGCAGGTTGTCGTTGAGCGGGACCGTGTCGAGGTGGCCAGCGATGACGACCCGTTGCCCGCGACCGAGCTCGGTGCGCGCGACCAGGGAGTTCCCGATCCGGGTGACGGTGAGGTGCGCGAGGTCGGCGAGCCCCGCTTCGACCGCATCGGCGATGCCCTGCTCGTGGCGGCTGACCGACTCGAAATTGACCAGCTGTTCGGTGAGCGTGACGACGTCAGCGGTCAGGTCGAGAGCCATGCCCTCATCTTGTCAGGTCCTTCCCCGGCGGCGGGAACACGCAGAACTCGTTGCCCTCCGGGTCGGCCAGCACGGTCCAGCGCGGCATGTCCCACAGCAAGGTCGCGCCGCGCTCGAGGAAGTCGGGGACCTCGCCGTACAGGTCCCAGTGCCAGCGGTTCTTGACGGTCTTCGGTTCGGGGACGTCGCCGAAGACCCAGGCCTCGAAGGACATCCCGGGGACGTCCTCCAGCCAGACCCAGTCCGCGCCCTCCTGGCTGCGCACCTCGACACCGAAGATCCCCGCCCACCAGGTGGCGATCGCGACCGAGTCCACCGAGTCGACGACCATCTCGTAGGTCCGGTACGGCTTCAGCTTCTCGGGGCTCCGGACGAACGCGCAGAAGTCACCGCCCTCGGGGTCGGCCATGATCGTCCAGCGGATCCCACCCGGAACCGACGGAGCGTCCTGCGGCCGCAGCACCGTCGCGCCCAGCGCGACCAGCGAGTCGACGGAGTCGGTGTGCACGTCCAGGTGCACCCGGTGCTTCACCGTCCGCGGTTCGGGGACCGGGCAGATGGCGATGTTCATTCCCTCCTCGACGCCGACGACGTCCCCGGGGTCGGTCGGGTCGCTCGGCCGGTCGCCACCCTCGGGCTGACCGACGAAGAACTTCTGCTCGCACCCGGTCGCCGCCGCCCAGAACCGGCTCAGGTCGGTGATCCCGACGGCACCCGTCGGGTGCGTGTCGAGGCAGAGCTCCTTGAACCTTGCGACGGCCGTGCTCTCGGTGCCCATGCCTGCAGCCTGCCACGGTCCCGTTCGCCCTGCCCGGTAACCTGAGCCGCATGTCTGACGTCGCCACTTCTGCGCACACCCCTGGGCACACCCCTGGGCACGCCTGGGGTTTCGGCCTCGCCACCATCGCCTCCGACGGGACCACGCTCGACACCTGGTACCCGGCTCCCGCGCTCGGCGAGGCACCGGCCGACGCCGCTGCTCCGGCGTACCTGACGGCCCTGGTCGGCAAGGACGAGGTGCGCCGGGTGCACACCGAGGTGGTGCTGCGCTCGATCGTGCTGGCCGACGCCCCGGTCGACGCCAGTGACGTCTACCTGCGCCTCCACCTGCTCAGCCACCGTCTGGTCGCGCCGCACGGCCAGAGCCTGGACGGGCAGTTCGGCCTGCTCGCCAACGTCGTGTGGACCAGCAGGGGCCCGTGCTCGCCGGTCGGCTTCGAGGAGGTCCGGGCCGGCCTGAAGGCGACCGGCCCGGTCGAGGTCTTCGGTGTCGACAAGTTCCCGCGGATGACCGACTACGTGCTGCCCACCGGGGTCCGGATCGCCGACGCCGACCGGGTCCGTCTCGGCGCGCACCTGGCCGAGGGCACCACCGTGATGCACGAGGGCTTCGTGAACTTCAACGCCGGCACGACCGGAACGTCGATGGTCGAGGGCCGGATCTCGGCCGGCGTCGTGGTCGGCGACGGCTCGGATGTCGGCGGCGGTGCCTCGATCATGGGCACCCTGTCCGGCGGCGGCAGCCAGGTCATCTCGATCGGCCAGCGCTGCCTGCTCGGCGCCAACTCCGGGATCGGCATCTCCTTGGGCGACGACTGCGTCGTCGAGGCCGGCCTGTACGTGACCGCAGGCACCAAGATCACCGTGCGCGAGGGCGAGGGCTCCGCGGAGGCGACCCGGACCATCAAGGCGCTGGAGCTCTCCGGGAGCAGCAACATCCTGTTCCGCCGCAACTCGGTCACCGGCACCATCGAGGCCGTGCCGTGGCGTGCCGAGGGCATCACCCTCAACGCCGACCTGCATGCGAACTGACTGACCGGCGATGGCACGCAAGCGGGCCGGCGGAGGAGTCGTCCTCTTCTTCCTGGCCGTGCTGGCGGTGATCGGCGGTGTGGCCGTCGCCGTCTGGCGCGGCACGGGCCCGCTGCCCGACCCCGAGGCCTGCTACGCCGAGGTCGACGGACGGGAGGTCGCCGTCGATCCGGAGCAGGGCCAGAACTCGGCACTCATCGCGGCGATCGCCCAGCAGCGCGGACTCCCCGCCCGGGCGGTCACCATCGCGCTGGCGACGGCGTACCAGGAGAGCAAGATCCGCAACATCGCCCACGGCGACCGCGACTCGATCGGCATCTTCCAGCAGCGGCCGTCCCAGGGCTGGGGCACCGTCGAGCAGATCCGCGACGAGCACTACGCGATCAACAAGTTCTACGAGGCGCTGGAGAAGATCGGCGACTACCAGAGCCTGCGGGTCACCGAAGCTGCGCAGAAGGTGCAGCGCTCCGGATTCCCCGAGGCGTACGCCGACCACGAGGCCGACGCGCGCGTCCTCGCCTCCGCCCTGACCGGGTACAGCGGCGGCGATGCGTTCAGCTGCGTCGTCGAGAGCACCGAGTCGCGCGGCACCGCGGCCGACGTGGAGACCTCGTTGACCGACGCCTTCGGCGACGACCTCGACGTGCGCCGGGGCACCCGCCAGGACGTGCTCGTCGACGTGGCCACCGACAAGGCCGGCAACCGCGAGGGCTGGAGCGTCGCGCAGTACCTGGTCGCTTGGGCCGGGCCGCTGAAGATCCGTTCGGTCGCCTTCGACGGCCGGATCTGGCAGACCGGCCGGGACTCCGAGAAGGGCTGGACGCCCTCGCCGTCTGCGGACGCCGATCAGGTCAAGGTCTCGCTGGGGTGAGGCTCAGTCGATCGCGATCGGCAGTGCGTTGACCTTGCAGTGCGCGCGCGGCAGGACCAGGTAGGTGTACAGGTTGTCGGGACGCGCGACCACGAGGCTGCTCACCGAGGAGGCCGACAGGTTGGCGAAGCCCTTCAGGGCCTCACCCCCGGTGACGTCGATGTCGGTGTTGACACCGTCCTGCTGGAACCGGACACCGCGCGTCTCGCCGCCGTCACCGTCGGTCAGACCCACCTGGGCCACGATGCGGTCGCACTGCTGGGCCAGGTTCCAGTAGAGGTAGGAGCTCCCGCCCATCGCGAACGAGTGCGCGGCGGGCTTCTTGCCGCCGATGCGCACGCTGTCCTGGACGCCGCGACTGATCACACCGCCCCCGCTCAGGTACGACTCGTCGTACAGGTCGAGCCAACGCCAGGCCTGCAGCGACACCGCCGGGCTCGTACCGGCGGCGACCTTCTTCCGCTTCGGCGCCACGACCCGGTAGGACACGGTCCCGGCGCTGGAGACCCGGGCCTTGAAGGAGTACTTGCCCTTCTTCGTGGTCCTCGTCGTGCCGACGCGCTTCCACGCCCCGGCCCCGATCTTCACGTCGACGGCGACCTTCTTCTTGCCGGCTCCCGTGCCGGTGACCTTGCCGCTGAGCACGGTGACCTGGCCGACGTCGGCGACGGTGCGGCTCGAGGTCAGGGTCACGCCGTACTTCCCGGCGGCCGAGGCAGGATCGGCGATGAATACACTGGCGGTGATGACGAGGATGCCGAGGGCGGCGACGGCGCGACGGTGCACGAGAGCTCCTGAGATTGTCCGATTTGCACCGAACCTAGCCGCCTCTCGCCGGACGCGTCCGGGGAATGGCCAACTGCCGTCGCGGATCAGCCGGCGTGCGCGGACCGGCTCCGCCCGAGGCGCACCGCGGAGACCAGGAAGAAGATGCCGCCCAGGGTGGCGTACCCGGCCAACATCCCGAGCGAGCTCGCGTCGCCGGCAGTGGCCAGGAACGATGCGCCGGCGAGCACCGAGATGCCTCCGCTCAGGATCATCGGGACGTGGCCGTCCACGCTCCGGCGCCGCAGACCGACCGCCAGCTGGACGACACCGGCGGCGATGGCCCAGGCTCCCCACACCCGGAGCGCGCCTCCGAGATCACCCGAGCCGACCAGGAGCAGACCCACGGCGGCGGCAGCGCTGATCGCGACGTTCGCACCGAGTGCGAGGCGGGAGCGGACGACAGGGTCCTCGGACGACGCGCGGTGGTCGACCAGCGCGGCGACGACGTCGAAGGTCGGGTACGCGACAGCCAGCACCAGTCCGAGCGTCTCGTACGGCGAGAACGCCCAGGCGAAGAGGCCTGCCCACACCAGGGCGAAACCGAAGCGCAGCAGGTAGAGCCGCCGCAGCGGGACGACGGCCGAGGTCGAGTCGGCGGCCGTCGCTCCGGCGACGAGGGCGGGTTTCTGGCTGAGGGTCATGTCTTCTCCTTGACGGGCTGGCGGCCACTAAAGAGAGCGACCGATCGGTCTGATCTTGAGCGTCCGTGCAGTAAAAGTCAAACAGACCGTTCGGTCTCTTCTGCGCTATGATCGGTCCCATGACGGCCACCCCCGAGACGCGCCCCCGCCGCCGGTCCGAACCGCGCAACCGACTCCTGGCCACCGCGACGCAGGTCTTCTACGCCAAGGGCATCCACGCGGTGGGGATCGAGGAGATCGTCGCCGCGGCCGAGATCACCCGCTCGACGCTGTACCGGCACTTCCCGAGCAAGGACGACCTCGTCGTCGGCTACCTGCAGGCTGCCAGCGAGTACGAGCGCCAGGCCGTGGCCGAAGCACTCGCCCCCGACCTCACCCCCGCCGACGCCGTCCGGGCCGTCGCCCGGTCGGTGGTCGCCCAGCTGTCCAACCCGGCGTACCGGGGATGCGCGTTCCTCAACGCCGCCGCCGAGTTCCCCGATGCCGAGCACCCGGTGCACGGCGCGGTGCTCGAGCACCGCGCCTGGTTCGCTGCGCTGGTACTGGACCTCTTCGAGGCCGTCGGACGGGCGACACCGGACGGCGGCACGTCTCCGGACCGCCTCGCCGCACTCTTCGTGATGCTGCGCGACGGCGCGATGACCAGCGGGTGCCTGGGGGACCCGCGCACGGTGGGAGCCACGTTCCAGGCAGGCGTCGAGGAGCTCCTCGCGACCGCGGGTTAGGCCAGGCGCGCGATCGCGGCGTCGATGCGCTCGTCGGTCGCGGTGAGCGCGACGCGGACGTGCTGCTTCCCGGCAGCGCCGTAGAACGCGCCCGGTGCAACGAGGATGCCGCGGTCGGCGAACCAGGACACGGTCTCCCAGCAGTCCTCGGACCGGGTGCTCCACAGGTAGAGCGAGCCCTCGGAGTGGTCGATCCGGAAACCGGCCGCCTCCAGCGCCGCCTTCAACCGGGTACGCCGTGCCGCGTACCGGGCGTGCTGCTCGTCGACGTGGGCGTCGTCGTTCAACGCGGCGACCATCGCACGCTGCTGCGGTCCGGGCATCTGCAGGCCGAGGTTCTTGCGGACCGCGAGCAGCTCGGCGATCACCGTCGGGTCGCCGGCGACGAAGGCGCACCGGTAGCCGGCCAGGTTCGAGCGCTTCGACAGCGAGTGCACCGCGAGGATGCCCTTGGTGCTGCCACCACAGATGTCGGGGTGCAGGACCGACACGGCACGTTCACCCGTCCAGGTGAGCTCGAGGTAGCACTCGTCGGAGATCAGCAGCACCCCGCGCTCACGGCACCACGCCACGACCTTGCGCAGGTGCGCGGGCGGGAGCACCTTGCCGGTCGGGTTGGACGGAGAGTTGATCCAGAGGATCTTCGGCGTACGCGGCCCGATCGCGGTGAGCGAGTCGGTCGCGAGGATGTCGGCACCGACCAGCGCCGCGCTGACCTCGTACGTCGGGTAGGCCAGCTCCGGCTGGACGATCAGGTCACCGGGACCGAGGCCCAGGTGTGCGGGCAGCGAGGCGATCAGCTCCTTGGAGCCGATCACCGGCAGGACACCGTCGACACCCAGGCCGGTGACACCGAAGCGGCGCGCCAGCCAGTCCACGCACGCCTGCCGGGTCTCGGGCAGGCCGATGGTCAGCGGGTAGCCCGGCGAGTCCGCGGCCTCGACCAGCGCACGCTGGACGAGCTCGGGGGTCGGGTCGACGGGAGTGCCCACCGACAGGTCGACGATGCCGTCGGGGTGGGCGCGGGCCCGGTCGCCGTACGGCGTCAGATGGTCCCAGGGGAAGTCCGGAAGCCGCCCCGAGACGCCTCCCGACTTCCCTGCGACGGGGTCAGGGCTCAGTGGTCCTGGTTCTGCGGCGGGAGCGCAGCCACCATCGGGTGGTCCTTGTCGGTGAAGTCCGTCTTCGCCGCGCCGCCGGGCGAGCCCAGGTCGTCGAAGAAGTGCACGTTGGCGTCGTAGTACTCCTTGGACTCCGCCGGCACGTCGTCCTCGTAGTAGATCGCCTCGACGGGGCACACCGGCTCGCACGCGCCGCAGTCGACGCACTCGTCCGGGTGGATGTACAGCATCCGCTTGCCTTCGTAGATGCAGTCGACCGGGCACTCGTCGACGCAAGCACGGTCCTTCACATCGACACACGGCTGTGAGATGACGTAGGTCACCGGGATCCTCCTGAGGTACGTGGTCCGAGCGGACTGGGCCAAGCCTAGTATCCCGAACGCAGGTCCTGGTGGCAGACCCGCGTTTTGACACGTGATCAAATTGGAGGCGTGACCTGATGGAGCCCGAGCGCACCGGTCACACCCTGGGTCCGCACGTGGTCGGCCAGCGCGTCGTCGTACGCCGCATCGTCCGCGGAGAGACCGGCCCGACGGGAGGTCCGGCCTTCACCGACCTGCTCGGGACGTGCCTCTCCTGGGGCCCGTCGCACGCCGTGATCGCTGGCGAGGACGGCACCACGACCCAGATCGCACTGGCCGACATCGTGTCCGGAAAGCCTGTCCCCCCGCGCGTGTCGCGGTTCAGTCGGCTGAGCGCCGACGAGGTCGAGGCGCGCTGCACCGCGTTCTTCACCCCGCGCGCCGTCGAGCAGGTGGGCGACTGGGTGCTGCGCTACTCCGGCGGTGCGAACGGGCGTCCCAACTCGGTGCTGCCGATCGGTGACCCCGGCGTCCCCGCGAGCGAGGCGCTGGAGCGGGTGCTCGCCTTCTACGCCGCCCACGACCGGCGACCGGTCGCCCAGGTCGTCGTCGGCTCCCCCGCGCAGCAGGTTTTCGAGGAGGCCGGCTGGGACAGGCTGCGGCCCGACGAGGCCGACACCGAGGTCCTGCTCGCCGGCGTCGCCCGGCTGGCCCGTCAGCTCCGCGACGTGTCGACCGACTCGGTCGAGCACGCCGACGCCCTGACGAAGGAATGGCTGGTCGGCAACACCAGCGCCCAGGACAACTACGAGGCGGTCGAGGCCTCGCTCCGGTTGCAGGACGCGGTGTTCGCGAGCATCACCGAGGACGGGGTCCAGGTCGCGCGCGGACGTACGAACCGGATCGGCGACTGGGTGTTCTTCGCCGACCTCACCGTGCAGCCGCACGCCCGTCGCCGAGGCCTGGCGCGGATCATCATGGCCGACGCCGTCGACTGGGCAGCCGAGCGCGGGGCCAGCGTGATGGCACTCCAGGTCGTCGGCGACAACGAGCCCGCGCAACGCCTGTACGCCGAGCTCGGCTTCGAGCGGCACCACGCGTACCGCTACCTCGTCCCGCCGAGCTGACGCGTCAGATCCCGTTGAACAGGTCCGTCTCGAGACCGTTCTCGTCGAACGGGCCGGCCTTCTCGCCCTTCGCGATCCGGTAGAACTCCTGGCCCCAGAAGGCGCTCTCGGACTCGCCGCCGAAGGCGAAGAACGGGCTGTCCGCCGTGATCTGGGTGGCGTGCGCGCGCAGCGCGTCCATCTTCTTGTCGAAGTAGTCGTTGCCGTCGACGACCGCGCCGAGGTTCTCGTCCTCGGTCACGAACGGCGGCAGGTTGTCGGGGTCCATGCCCTCGAACGACTCGGTGTCGCCGGCCTCGCGGAGCTTGCGCAGACCTTCGCGCATCCGGCTGGCCGACATCGCGCCCCAGTAGATCTTCGCGATGTCGTGCGCCTCACCCAGGTCCGGCCGGTACGACGGCACCGCCGCCAGCGAGGCGGCGTAGGTCGCGACCCGGTGCGCCTGGATGTGGTCGGGGTGGCCGTAGCCACCGAACTCGTCATAGGTGACCAGCACCTGCGGCCGGACCTCGCGGATCACGGCGACCAGGTCGTTCGCCGCTTCGGTCAGGTCGGCGGCCCAAAAGGAGTTCTCGTGGATCGTGTCGGCGGGGATCGCCGCCCCCGCGTGCGGGTGACCCTCGGGTGCCCACTGCATGCCGGAGTCGCGGTACTTCCCGAAACCACCGAGGTAGCGGAAGTCGGTGACGCCGAGAGCCGCCATCGCGTTGGCCAGCTCGATCTTGCGCTGCTCCCCCAGGGTGTCGTCCTGGTCGGCCGCCATGTGCGCCATCTCGGGCACCAGGATCTCGCCCATCTCGCCGCCGGTGCAGGTCACCAGGGTGACGCCGATGCCCTCGGCGACGTACTTGGCCATCGTGGCGCCCTGGCCGATGCTCTCGTCGTCGGGGTGAGCGTGCACGAGCAGCAGGTGCTTCTTGGTCATGCCCGAAACCCTAGTCGTCGTCGACGACAAGACGCTCCATGATCTCGGCCACGAACGGCCGGTCGGCCTCGAGCCAGTCCAGCGAACCCAGGTCCGCGGGGGCGAGCCAGCGCACGGCGTCGTGGTCACCGGGGCTGGGGACCGGCTCGCCCGCGGAGAGGTCGGTCAGCGCGACGCGCAGGGTCAGGTCGGCCCGGATCTCCACCTCGGCGTCCAGCCACCCCACGACCTCGACCGCGCACCCGAGCTCCTCGCGGACCTCGCGCACGACCGCTGCCGCCGGGTCCTCCCCCGGCTCGACCTTGCCGCCGGGGAACTCCCACCCACCGGCCCCGTTACCGGCCCCGTCACCGGCAGCACGTCGCGCCGCCAGGATCCTGCCGTCACGCAGGATCGCGGCGCCGACGACGAGCTGCGTCTCGTCAGGCTCGACGGCCGAGCTCATCGCGGCTGCAGTGCCAGCTGGCGGGACTGCGCCACCAGCGTGCCCGTGGAGTCCCAGAC
Source organism: Marmoricola sp. OAE513 (assembly GCF_040546585.1). Classification (NCBI taxonomy): domain Bacteria; kingdom Bacillati; phylum Actinomycetota; class Actinomycetes; order Propionibacteriales; family Nocardioidaceae; genus Marmoricola; species Marmoricola sp. OAE513. Next base: position 916,374 of record NZ_JBEPOC010000001.1, read on the forward strand.
CTCGCAGTCCTCCTCGAACAGGCCTCCGGCCATGGTCCGGGTGGCGTGCCGCACGATCGCCCAGCCCGGCGCCGGCTTGGCGCGCACGTGGGCAGTCAGCTCGAGCGTCGGCGCCCACCCCGGCATGCCGAGGTCGAAGGTCGTCGGCGGCAGGGCGTCGAGCACCATGAGCAGGGCGATCGGGTCCAGCGGTCGGTCGTCGGCGAGCTTGAACCAGCCCTGGATGACGCCCTGCTTGCTGGGCTGACCCAGCGCCCACATGGCGGTGGCCGGGTCGAAGCGGGTGCCGAAACGGTCGAGCAGCGGCGCGATCGCCTTCACCTCCGGCGGAGCGTCCCGCGACTCCACGCACTGCTCCAGCGGCGGCAGCAGCGGCGCCGGCAGGGCGAGGCCGAGGGCTGCGGCGGCTGCGTCCGAGGCGGGGTCGTGGGCCCGGTCGAGGTCTCCGTAGGTTCCGGTCGCGGCGATCCGGGGCACCGGCTCGCCCTCGACGTCCTGCACCAGCGTCGCCGACACGGTCGAGAACCGACCGCCGGACCGCACCACCTCGGTCACGACGTACGCCGGACCGGGGGTCGAGGCGCTGAGGAAGTGCGAGCTGACCGAGAACGGATCGACGTGGCCCTTGGTCGGGAACCGCTCGGCGAGCTCGGCTGCGATGGCCTTGCCGATGATCGCGAGCAGGTAGCCGCCGTTGACCCCTCCCCCCACGACCCAGCCCGGTGCCAGCACGGCGCCGTACCGGCCGTCGCCGAAGGCCTGGATCCCGGTGTCGCGGTCGAACTCGTAGGTCACACCGAGGATGCTGGCACGAACGGGGCGATCTCGACGCAGCGGGTGCGGTTGTCGATCTTGTCCGAGGTCGCAGCAGCCCGGGTCATGCAGAGGTTGCAGTGCGAGCAGACCCCGCTGGTGACCTCGCCCGCCATCATCTTGTTGACCAGGTCCGGCTCGCGGAGCAGCGCCCGACCCATGGCGACGAAGTCGAAGCCCTCGGCCATCGCGCGGTCCATCGTCTCCTTGGTGTTGATGCCGCCGAGCATGATCAGGGGCATCGAGAGCGCTTCGCGGAAGACCAGCGCCTTCTCCTCGAAGTACGCCTCCTCGAACGGGTAGGACTTGAAGAACTGCTTGCCGATCGGGGACTTGAGGCCGAGCCGCAGAGCGGGCGGCATCGTCGCCGCGAACTCCTTGATCGGGACCGCGCCGCGGAACAGGTACATCGGGTTGAGCAGCGAGCTGCCGCCACTGAGCTCGAGCGCGTCGAGGGTCCCGTCGGACTCGAGCAGCTGCGCGAACTCGAGCGTCTCCGGCATCGAGAACCCGGCGCGCGACCCGTCGGTCAGACCGATCTTGGCGGTCACCGCGACGGCGTCGCCGACCTCCTCGCGGACCGCCCGTGCGACCTGCCGGGCGAACCGCGCCCTGTTCTCCAAGGATCCGTTCCACGAGTCCTTGCGGCGGTTCTGCTGCTTGGCCAGGAACGAGCTGAGCAGGTACCCGTGCGCCATGTGGATCTCGAGCACGTCGAACCCGGAGTCCGTCATGATCCGCGCCGTGCGCACGTAGTCGCGGGTGATCCGGGCGATGTCGGCCTCCGTGCAGGACCGGATCATCTGCATGCTCATCGGGTGAGGGCATCCGCGACGACGACAGCGCGGGCACGCCGTTGGACCGACCGTTGGCGACCGGGCCGGCGTGACCGAGCTGGCCGGCGATCTTGGCGCCGGTCTCGTGGATCGCCTCGGCGATCCTCGCCAGACCCGGCGCCGCGGCGTCGTTGACGACGATGACCTCCCGGTGGGTCCGCCCCTCCGGCGCGACCGCGAGGTACGCGACGGTGGTCAGACCGACGCCGCCGCGCGCGGGAGCAAGGTGGTAGTCGATCAGCTCGTCGGTGACCAGGCCGTGCGGGGTCCGGCCCTCGAAGGTCGCCGCCTTGACGGTCCGGTTGCGCAGCTGGACGGGACCGAGGGTGGCCGGAGCGAAGACGTCCCGGGCGGGTGAGGAGGCCATGCGACGACGGTACACCAAACGAGACGGTGCGTCTCGTCTCACGGTGTCCTAGTCTGTGCTCCGTGAGCACCACCCCCACGGACGCAGCCGAGGCCCGTCCTCGTCGGCGCAGCGAGCGCGCCCGGGTCGCGATCCTGCAGGCCACCAACGACCTGCTGCACGAGAACGGCCTCGACCAGTTCTCGATCGAGGCGGTCGCCGCGCGGGCCGGCGTGGGCAAGCAGACCATCTACCGCTGGTGGCCGCACCGGGCGATCCTGGTCGCCGACGCCCTGCTCGACCGGGACAACGTGGACCCGGTCCCTCCGGCCGACACCGGCGACGCCCAGGCGGACCTGAGCAAGTGGGCCGGCGACCTGGCAGCATCCCTGGGTTCTCCCCGCGGCGCAGCGACGTTGCGGATGCTCACCGCGGCGGCCATCGAGGACCCGGAGACCTCGCGCCGGCTGCACGAGAAGTTCAGCGGCCCGCTCCAGGAGCTGGCCACCGCGCGGCTGGCTGCGGCTCCCGAGCTGCCGACGACGCCGGCGCAGCGCCGCAATGCGGTCGACGCGATCATCGGGTTCATGGTCTTCCGGGTGCAGGCCCACCAGGACCTCACCCGTCGCGGCGCCACCGAGATGGCACGCACGGTCCTGCGCGGCCTGCGCACCGACTGAAGGCAAGGATTCGTCGCGCGGACGGTCGCGGATGGCTGACGTTCCCCGCGGTCTAGAGCGGAGTTCACATCCCGGCGAACGCGCCGAGACCGTCCCGCAGAGCACTCGTTGAGAAGGAGTCCGCCGACTCCTGCCGGAGCACCCAGACATGCTCCGGACGGCGCGACGTGGGCCTGCTCAACGATCACAGCCGCGAACCGGGCCCAGGCCACCCGACGGGCATCCCCCTGGTGCCCTCGGGTGGCACACCGGCCTTGCTAGGACGGGCCCGCGTCGCTCGCGACGACAGCCTCGAAGTCGCCCGACCACCGCGGGATGATGAAGACTCCGTGGGCCTCCAGCGCCACGCCGGCCGACCCCTTGATGGTCGCGTCGACGAACACCTTGCGCCCCTCCTCGCCGGAGATCCAGGCGTCCAGCCGGACGTCGCCGAGCGGCAGCGGGTTCACGTAGCGCAGGGTCAACGTGCCGGTCAGCGTCACCCGGTTCATGCCACTGGCCGTGACGCCCATGATGTGGTCGAGCAGCAGCGCGCTGACCCCTCCGTGCGCGCAGCCCGGAGGGCCTTCGTACGCCGCACCGAGGTGGACGTCGGCATGCATCCTGCCGTCGGGGTCGTGGACGACCTCCATCGGCGGCGCCGCGCCGTTGCGCAGGCCGATCGCTGCGTTGCCCCAGTTCCAGGCGCGCCCGGTGGCGTTGTAGTTGACCCCCGCGGGACCGTCGACCTGGTCGGCGCGCAGCTTCTCGGTGATCGCCCGGATCTGCTCGGTCGCCGGCCCGACGACGTCGTCTCCGACGTTGCTGCGGATGGTCGCGTCGACCAGCTCGCGCACGGCGGCGGCCAGCGGTCCGTACCGCTCCTCGACCTCGTCGACCTCCGCGTCGGTCACGTCGACGAGCTTGAACGCGGTCATTTCCATCGGGACCATCCTCCGTACCGACGAGACGATGCGTCTCGTGGAGGGAAGGATACCGGGAGCGAGGTCCCGCATTCGTTACAACCGCATCTTCGGATTGCTTGACCGGGCGTGTTCCTTGTCTGCGTTCAACTCATGGATATTGCCCAGCAAATGCGGTCTGATATCTCCATGCGTTTCTTCCGCACCCGCACCCGCGTCCTCACCGCTGTCGCTGCCGTGTCCCTCGCCCTGACCGTCGCCGCCTGCGGCTCGGACGACTCCGACGACCCGTCGAGCAGCACCCCGGAGCGGACGATCACCGTGTACGCCGCAGCGTCCCTGACCGGCACCTTCACCGAGCTCGGCAAGCAGTTCGAGAAGGAGCACCCCGGCGCGAGCGTGGAGTTCTCCTTCGGCGGCTCCTCCGACCTGGTCACCCAGATCCAGGAGGGCGCGCCCGCCGACGTCTTCGCCTCGGCCGACGTCAAGAACATGACCAAGCTGACCGACGACGAGCTGGAGGGCCAGCTGCCGATCAACTTCGCCTCCAACACCCTCGAGATCGTCACGCCGCCGGACAACCCGGCCAAGATCGACTCGCTCGACGACCTCGCTGGCAAGGGCGTCGACCTGGTGCTGTGCGCTCCCGAAGTCCCGTGCGGCAGTGCCGCCCAGACGGTCGCCACCGCCGCGAACCTGAAGCTCAAGCCGGTCAGCGAGGAGCAGTCGGTCAAGGACGTGCTCGCCAAGGTCACCTCGGGTGAGGCCGACGCCGGTCTGGTCTACGTGACCGACGTGATCGCAGCCGGCGACGCGGTCAAGGGCATCACGTTCCCGGAGAGCTCCTCGGCCGTGAACACCTACCCGATCACCACGGTCAAGGACAGCAAGCAGGCCGCCCTCGCCGAGGAATTCGTCGAGTTCGTGCTCAGCACGGCCGGCCAGGCCGTCCTCGCGGACGCCGGGTTCGGCAAGCCCTGATGACCCGGCCCTGATGGCGACCTCCCGAGCGGTCGGACTGCCGCGCTGGCTCCTTGCTCCGGCCCTGGTCGGCGCGGCGTTCGTCCTGCTCCCCCTGGTCGCGATCGTGCTGCGGGTCGACTGGAGCAACTTCTTCGACCTGATCACCTCGGAGTCCTCGCGCGACGCGTTGTGGCTCAGTCTCCAGACCTCCGCGGCGAGCACCGTGCTCTGCGTGCTGCTCGGCGTCCCGATGGCCGTGGTGCTGGCGCGCACCGACTTCCCCGGGCAGAACCTGGCCCGCTCGGTCGTCCTGCTGCCGCTGGTCCTGCCACCGGTCGTCGGCGGTCTTGCGCTCCTCTACACGTTCGGCCGACGGGGGCTGCTCGGCCACGCACTCGAGGTGATGGACGTGCGGATCGCGTTCTCGACGATCGCGGTCGTGCTGGCCCAGACCTTCGTCGCACTGCCGTTCCTCGTGGTCAGCCTGGAGGGCACGCTGCGCAGCGCGGGCACCCGGTACGAGGCAGTGGCCGCGTCGCTCGGCGCCGGCCCCGGGACGGTGTTCCGACGGGTGACGCTGCCCATGGTCCTGCCCGGCCTGCTGGCCGGCGCGGTGCTCTCGTTCGCCCGGGCCATGGGTGAGTTCGGCGCGACGATCACCTTCGCGGGGAGTCTGCAGGGGGTCACCCGGACCCTCCCGCTCGAGATCTACCTGCAGCGCGAGAGCGACCCCGACGCGGCGGTCGCGCTCGCCCTGGTGCTGGTCGTCGTCGCGGTCGTCGTGATCGCCGTCGCCCGGCCGGATCGGATGCGGACATGAGCATCGAGCTCGCCGCCTCCCTCGCCGAGCGCCGGTACGACGTCCGGTTCAGCATCGCTGCCGGTGAGACCGTCGCGCTGCTCGGTGCGAACGGTTCCGGGAAGTCGACGACCCTCGGCGTCCTGGCCGGGCTGGTGCGACCCGACGAGGGTCGGGTGGTGATCGGCGGGACGACCGTGCTCGACACCGCCGGCGGAACCGACCTGCCGCCGCACCGACGCCGGGTTGCCCTGATGACCCAGGACCCGCTGCTGTTCCCGCACCTGCGGGTCCGCGACAACGTGGCGTTCGGGCCGCGGAGCTCGGGCCGGTCGCGCAGCGAAGCGGCCCGGATCGCCGACCACTGGCTCGAGGAGGTCGGAGCGACCGACCTCGCCGACCGGCGCGCGTCCGCGGTCTCCGGCGGCCAGGCCCAGCGGATCGCCCTGGCCCGGGCCCTGGCCGCAGATCCGGAGCTGCTGCTCCTCGACGAGCCGATGTCCTCGCTCGACGTCGCCCTGGCTCCGGGACTCCGGCAGACCCTGCGCTCGGCCCTCGCCGACCGCACCGCGGTCGTCGTCACCCACGACGTCCTGGACGCCCTCCTGCTGGCAGACCGCGTCGTGGTCCTCGACGAGGGACGGGTCGTCGAGGACGGCAGCACCTCCGAGGTGCTCTCCCGGCCGCGCAGCGCGTTCGCCGCCAGGATCGCCGGGCTGAACCTGATGGCCGGGAGCTGGGACGGTGTGAACGTCGTGCTCCCCGGAGGCACGCTGCTGCACGGGATGACCGCCGGCCCGGCACCGACCGCCGGCGGCGACGTGGTCGCGACCTTCCGCCCCGCCTCGGTCGCGGTGTTCCGCGAACCCGTTGCCGGCAGCCCCCGCAACTCGTTCGTCGCGACGGTCGAGGAGCTCGAGCCGCTCGGCGACGTCGTCCGGGTGCGCTGCGGGGCGATCAGCGCGGACGTGACGCTGCGGGCCGCCGCCGAGCTCGGCCTGGTCCCAGGTCTGCAGGTGACCCTGAGCGTGAAGGCGACCGAGGTCGCGGTCTACGGACGCTGAGGCGGACCCTCAGGCGCGCAGCGTCCCCACAGCAGCCGTCAGCTTCACGAGCTGGTTCAGCAGGTTCTTCAGCTCACCCTCGCGGCGGTCGCTCGGCGTGAACTCACCGTCCGGCCACTCGCTGAACGTGGAGAACGTGAGCTGGGCCCGGGTCGCGACCATCATCACGTTGGCCACGATCGTGCGCCAGTGCTCCACAGCGCGGACGCCCTCGTTGGCGCCGTACGAGACGAAGCCGACGGCCTTGTGGGCCCACTCGGGGTAGAGCACGTCGAGGGCGTTCTTCATCGCCGCGGGGACACCGTGGTTGTACTCCGGCGTCACCCAGACGAAGCCGTCGAACTCGTCGATCTTTGCGCTCCACGCGCGGGTCTGCGGGATCTCGTACTCGCGGTTCGCAGCGCCGGGGATCACCGGCTCGCAGAGCAGCGGCAGGTCGAAGTCGGCCAGCTCGACGATCTCGAACTCGGCGTCGCCCCGCTGGCGGGCGCGCTCGAGCACCCACTGCGCGACGTGCGTGCCCTTCCGACCGGGGCGGGTACTTCCGACAAGGATCGCGATCTTCATCCCGCAACCCTATGCGGCATGCTTGCAGCGTGAAGATCGTGGTAGCAGCCGCCAGCGTCCTGGCCGTGCTCGCCCTGAGCGGGTGCGGCGGCGACGGGGACACGCCCACCCCGGGCGACATCATGTCCACCGGCTTCCTGGACCAGGAGCCGACCGGCCTGGTGCGCGGCACGCTCTACCAGGTCGACGCGGACGGCAAGAACCCGAAGCCGGTCGCGGGCAGCGTCATCCTCACGGGCACCCGGGGAGCGACGCTGAGCACCGAGATCGACGCCACCGGTCGCTACGCGATCTCCGTGGCTCCCGGCGACTACGCGGTCACCGGCACCAGCCCGCAGCCCGACGGCGGTGTCGCCCAGTGCGCGGCGAAGGCCCGGTCGACGAAGGTGGCGGGTGACGCGGAGACCGTGGCGGACGTCTTCTGCTACGTCCGGTGACCGGCGCCACACAGTGATCTGACGACGGTCTGCAACCTTTCCGGTGCTCCCTGCATCTAGGTGTGTGAAACCCCCACACCGAAGAACAGGAACACGACCACCATGAGCAAGAAGCAGATCATCGCCGCGGCCGTCGCCGTCATCCTGGCAGGCAGCGTCGGCGTTCTCGCCAACGTTCTGACCAGCAACGACCCGGCATCGGCGGCCAAGAAGCCGAGCCACACGAAGACCGTCGACGCGACGCCCACCCAGGCCGCCGACGTCGTCCTCCTCCCGGGTGCCGCTGGTCCGGTCAAGGCCGGGATGACCAAGGCCGAGGCGATCGCGACCGGTCTGTTCGACGCCGACGTGCCGTCCACCGTGGACGGCTGCGAGCCGTTCCCGCTGGTCTGGAAGGCACCGTTCAAGGGCCTCGACGTCCTGACCACGCGCGCCGGCGACATCACCTCGATCGGCGTCCGCGGCGCCGGCCCCACCACCAGGTCCGGCCTCGGCATCGGCAGCACCGTCGCCGACGTGCGCGCCGCCGTGAAGGACGCGAAGGTCGTCGAGACCGGCTTCGGCCAGAGCGCGATCTTCGAGCACGACGAGACCACCGACGGCTGGACTGGCTACCTGTTCAACACCCCGGTCTCCGACCTGCACGACGACGAGCAGGTCAGCTTCATCGAGCTCACCACCGGTGCCAAGCCGGAGATGATGCGCAGCGGTTGCTGACCAAGGACGCGTCAGCGGCCTTGGTCGATAGTCATCGAGCAGCGAGCGCCGAGGCGAGGTACGAGCTCGGCGACCGAGCGTGTCGAGATGCGGTCATCGAGCTCGCCGAGATGCGGTGACGGACACGCCTTCCTAGCCGATCGCCGCCACCACCCGCGCCGCGTCCTCGGTCGCCTTCTGGATCAGACCGAGACCCGTCGCATCACCGATCGCCTCCACCGGTACGCCGGGGAGGCGATCGGTCAATTCGTCGCGCAGCCTCAGCTCGGCCTCGGCCGCGCCCGCCAGGATCACCGAGTCGGCGGGCAGCACCCGGGCGGTGCCGCCGGACGGCACGAACTCCACACCGCTCGGCACGATCCGCACCACCTCGGCGCGGACGTGCACCGTCACGCCGAGCCGGTCGAGCCGGTGCATGTGCTCGGTCTTCCGCTTCCATCCGATCTCAGGAGCGATGTCGCGGCCGGCCTCGAGCACGGTGACGGTTCTGCCCCGCGTCGCGAGGAACTCGGCGAACTCGATGGCGACCAGGTCTCCCCCGACGATGACGACCTGCTTGCCGACCGGCATCCAGGCGCGCGTCGCGCGGCGTACGGCTGCCGGGGTGACCAGGCGCTGCCCGCGGCCGGCGACCAGGCGCGCACCCGCGCGGTGCAGCAACGGTTGGTCCGCGGTCGACCGACCCGCGAGCAGCTCGCGCAACGCAGGACCGTGGAGCACGTGCGGGAGGTCGTCGCCAGGGATGGACGGGACGACGATCCGCGCACCGGTCGCCACGACCACGGCGTCCGGCGCCAGTGCGGCGACGTCGGCCGCACCGACCCTCACCCCGAGCCGTACGTCGACGGCGCTCGCCTCGATCTCGTGTCGCAGGTAGGTCAGGAACGGCTCGTTCTCCTCGTGGACGATCGAGGCCCAGAGCAGCGCGCCGCCGAGCTGCCGGTTGGCATCGAGCAGCGTGACCCGGTGCCCGGTGGCCGACGCGCTCCGGGCCGCCTCCATCCCTCCCGGACCGGCACCGATCACCACCACGTGCTTGCGCTCCCGGGTCGGGAGCAGCGCGAGGTCGGCCTCCTTGCCGGTGCGCGGGTTCACCGCGCAGTCGACCGAGAAACGCATCTCCAGCGCGTCGATGCAGTTCTCGCACGAGATGCACTGCCGCACGTTGCCGCCGGCAGCCAGCTTGGTCGGCAGGTCCGGGTCCGCGAGCAGGGGGCGCCCCAGCGCGACGAAGTCCGCGCGGCCGGAGGCGAGCACCTCCTCGGCGAGCGCGGGGTCGTGCAACCGGCCGACGGCGATCACCGGGACGTCGACGGCCTGGCGGACCGCGGCGGCCGCGCCGACGTTGAGCCCGTCCCCGTCGTCGGACCCGTTGACCATCTTGCTGACCAACCGGTCGATGACCCCGCCGCTGACGTGGAACGCGTTCACCCCCGCCTCGACGAGGGCGGGCGCGACCTGGGCGGTCTCGTACATCGGGCGCCCGCCGGCGACCCGTTCGAACCCGGAGATGCGCAAGGTGATCGGGAAGTCCTTCCCGACCTCCGAACGGATCGCCGTGAGCGCGTCGAGCACGATCTTCAGGCGCCCCGCGACCCGGTCGCCGCGGTAGTCGTCGGTGCGTCGGTTCCGCTGCGGCGCGAGGAAGGAGCCGAGCATCATGTAGCCGTGCGCGGCGTGCAGCTCGATGCCGTCGTACCCCGCTTCGCGAGCCCGACGTACAGCGGCCTTGTAGAGATCCATCAGCGCGCCGATCTGCAGCAGGCTGATCTCCTCCGAGGGCCGCCCCGTGAGGTACGACGGGATCACCGAGGGTCCCAGCGAGGTCACGCCGTGCATCTCCGGACCGAGGCCGTCGGGGCCGGCGTGCACGATCTGCGGCTGGATCTTTGCCCCGTGGGCGTGCACGGCCTCCACCAGACGGCGGTGCGCCTCGACGCTCGCGTCGGTGCCGAGGTGGAGGCCGCCCGGGGTCTCGGGGTGCTGGTGGTCGATGCCGGTCGCGCCGACGGTGATGAGCCCGACCCCGCCCGCTGCGCGTGCCGCGAAGTACGCCACCGTGCGCTCGGACGGTAGACCGTCCGGGGTGCCGTACATGGTCTCCATCGGCGACATCACGATCCGGTTCCGCAGCTCCATGCTGCCGATCCGACCAGGGGCGAGGAGGTGCGGGTAGGGGTTGGCCGACGACGTCACGCGCTGAGGCTCGCACACCCGGGACGGGGCGTCCAGAGTTTTCGTAAAGGGCTTGATGAAACTCATGGGACCACTAAGGTCTCCCTGTGACCCTCACGTCGTTCGTCAACGAGCCCTCCGCCACTCGACCTCGAGCAAGCTCGGGCGCTCGGTAGCGTCGGCTCGTGGACTTCGCGATCGTGGGCGCCATGCTGCCCACCGACCAGCTCCGGCCGATCGCCGTGGCGGCGGACGAGCTCGGCTACGCCGGCTTCGCGATCGCCGACCACGTCGTCGACCTGGAGAAGCTGGCCACGCCGTACCCCTACGAGGACGACGGCTCCCGCCGGTGGGACAGCACCTGCGAGTGGCCCGACCCGTGGGTGCTGGTCGGCGCACTGTCGGCCGTCACCACCCGGATCTCGTTCTTCACCTCGATCTACGTCGCGGCGATGCGCAGCCCGTACCAGGTCGCGAAGTCCGTCGGCACCGCCGCGGTGATGTCCGGCGGCCGGGTCCGGCTGGGCGTCGGCGTCGGCTGGTGCCGGGAGGAGTTCGACCTCCTCGAGGAGGACTTCGCGACCCGCGGCAAGCGCACCGACGAGGGCCTCGACCTGGTCCGCCGGCTCTGGACCGAGGAGTGGGTCTCCACCGACGGACCGCTCTACCCGACGCCGAACCTGACGATGAGTCCGCGTCCGCAAGGCAAGGTGCCGATCCTCATCGGCGGGATGTCCGAGGTCGCTCTGCGCCGGGCCGCCCGGTACGACGGGTGGATCGGTGACATCTCCTCGACCGAGGACGCGATCGGGTACGCGACCAGGCTGCGCGGGTACCGCGCCGAGATCGGCATCACCGAGAAGGCGACCGTCATCGCCGCCCTGAACGACGCCCTGACGCCGGAGCAATTCGCCGCTGCCGAGGCCGGCGGCGTCACCGACGCGATGACGATGCCGTGGCTCTTCTACCACGGCTACAAGGCCACGCTCGACCAGAAGCTGGACGGCATGGAGCGGTTCGCGAACGACGTCATCAAGCCGCTCAACGGCTGACGGTCTCCCTGACGTCGAGCGATCTCCCGGTCGTCGAGCTTGCCGAGACGCGGCGACCACAGCGCTCGAGCTCAGGCGCTCAGGTACGCCGCGATCGCGTTGCGCAGACCGCGCTTCGCGTCGTCCATGTCCGAGTAGGTGCCCAGGTGCCGCTCGTCGGTCAGCCCCTGCATGGCGCCGGGGATCATCGCGGCCATCTCGCGCACCCGGACCGGGTCGACGTCCAGGTCGGCGAACGCCTGCTGGCACGACTCGATCCAGCCGGACTGCCAGGCCGCCAGCTCTGCGGCGGTCTTCGGGAACGCACGCTCCAGCTCGTCGCGCTCGCGCGGCAAGGCTCCACGCAGCGTGTTCATCGCCCGTACGTCGGGGGTGTCCAGCCCGAGCCAGAGCAGGTCGACGATCTGCCCGACGCGGGCCTCGAGCCCGGCCTCGGGATCGGGGCGGAGCTCGAGCTGGCCCCGGCGCTCGGCCATGTACCCGAGCACGGCCGCCCAGAAGTCGTCCACGTCGCCGAACTGGTACTTCACCGCTCCCCAGGTGACACCGACCTGCTTGGCGATGTGGTTGGCCGAGACCGCCGTCGGGTCACCGGTGGCGAGCGCGTCCAGCGCGGCGGAGAGGACCTTCTGCCGGGTCTCGCTGCCGCGGCGGTTGGGGCGGTGCCCCGCGGAACCGGCAGCAGACGTGGTCACCCGCCGGAGCATAGCCATCCGGCGGCACCGAGGAGCCGCGGGACGGTCCCGAACAGTCTCGAAACGATGTCGTGGCGTGGGTCACACGTGTTAGATTTTTCAGCGGCTATTTGTTCGCCTGTCCAAATGCCCGTTCGCGCCCCCGCCTCAGCGTCGAGACAAGGATTTCTGCAGATGACGATCACCGAGCTCCCCGAGGGATTCGACTTCACCGATCCCGACACCATCCTCAAGGGGATCCCGCACAACGAGCACGCGCTCGCACGCCAGACCTCCCCGATCCACTGGGTCGAGCAGCCGCAGTCCTCGCGCGACGGCATGGAGGGCGGCACTGGCTACTGGGCGCTCTCCCGCCACGAGGACGTCTCGAAGGTCTCCAAGGACTCCAAGAACTTCTCCAGCGCCGAGAACTCCGCGATCATCCGGTTCCCCGAGGGGATGCTGCGCGAGATGATCGAGTTCCAGCGCGTGATGCTGCTCAACCAGGACGGCGCCGAGCACGACGCCACCCGCAAGATCATCAGCCGCGGCTTCACCCCGCGCTCGATCATGGCGCTGGAGGAGGGCCTCAAGGACCGCGCCCACAGAGATCGTCGCCGACGCCATCGCCAAGTCCCGGGCCGAGGACGGGATCGACTTCGTGACCGAGGTCGCCGCCGAGCTCCCCCTGCAGGCGATCGCCAACCTGCTCGGCGTCCCGCAGGAGGACCGCAAGAAGCTCTTCGACTGGTCGAACATGATGCTCGCCGGCGAGGACCCGGAGTTCGAGGGCCAGAACGAAGTCGCCGCCGCCGAGATCCTGGCGTACGCGATGGGCATGGCCGCGGACCGCAAGGAGAACCCGCGCGACGACATCGTCACCAAGCTGATCACCGCCGACAAGGACGGTCGCGGCCTGACCGACGACGAGTTCGGCTACTTCGTGGTGATCCTGACGGTGGCCGGCAACGAGACCACCCGCAACGCCATCACCCACGGCATGGACGCGTTCCTCAACCACCCCGACCAGTGGGACCGCTGGGTCAAGGACCGGCCGTCCACGATGGTCGACGAGATCACCCGCTGGGCGACCCCGGTGAACGTCTTCCAGCGCACCGCCGTGAACGACGTCGAGGTCGGCGGCCAGCTCATCAAGGCCGGCCAGCGCGTCGGCCTCTTCTACGCGTCGGGCAACCACGACGAAGAGGTGTTCACCGACCCGCACACCTTCGACATCACCCGCGACCCGAACCCGCACCTGGCGTTCGGCGGCCACGGGGCGCACTACTGCATCGGGGCCAACCTGGCCCGGGTCGAGATGAACCTGATCTTCAACGAGCTGGCCGACCAGGTCACCAAGATCGAGCGTCTCGGCGAGCCGGTCCGCCTGCGGCACAGCTGGATCAACGGCATCAAGGAGATGCGCGTCCGGCTCAGCTGACCTGACCCGAGGGAGCCCGACCGCCCGGTGGCGGTCGGGCTTCTTTGCTGTCAGGAGCGGGAGAGCCCGGGTCAGGTCCGGAGGCACGCTCGTCGGACCTCAGCCGGCGGGACGAACGAGTCCCTCGACCAACGACACCGCGTCGTCGACCCGTCCGAGCTCGTGCAGCCGCGCGACGTACGCCGCCGCAGCCTCGCGCGCCTCGCGTTCGGCTCCGGCACCCGCGACGAAGCTGCCCGCCCTCCCCCGGGTCTCGATGAGGCCGGACTGCTCGAGCTCGCGGTACGCCCGCGCCACCGTGTTGGCGGCGAGCCCGAGATCCTCGGCGAGCCGCCGTACCGTCGGCAACCGGGTGCCGGCGACGAGCGCGCCCGACCGGATCTGCTCGTCGTACTGGGCCCGCACCTGCTCGTACGGCGCCAGGGCGGAGTCCGCGTCGATCGTGATCACGGCGCCATGGTGCTACGGAACGGCACCTTCTACCCAGCCGTCCAGACAACTGGTTCGAACCATGCCCACCGGTGCGGCACACTAGGGCCTGCACGCACACAGGAGGGGGGCTCCCGTGGAGGGGATCAATGCAGCACGAGCGACCGGGGGGCCGTCATGCCGGGCCTCCGGCTGTCCCGGCGACGACCGCGCAGCTCGCCGGCCTCTGGTCAGCCGTCTCCGCCACGTTGCGAACCATCGAGGGGCGGCTCCGCTACTACACCGGCGGTGAGCACGACACGCGTCTCGGCGAGCAGCTGACCCTGCTCCCGGTGATGCACGAGTGGGCCGCCGTCACCGACGTCGAGGTGCGCGACGTCGTCGCGCTGCTCACCCAGTTCGAGACGCTCAGCGTCGGCGGCGAGGCCAACGAGGCGGCGTACGACGTGATCACCTACACCCGCGAGATGATCCGCTCGCGGTTGCGCGCGGTCCTCGTCTGAGACGGGAGCGGCTCAGCCGGCCTGCAGGCCGCTGCTGGTGAACACGGCCAGCTGCTCGACGAACTCCGGGTCCAGGCCGGTCGGCCCGATCGGACGTCCGTAACCGCCGAGGTCGGCAGCCGCCAGGGCGGTCAGCATGGAGAACATCGCGATCGGCGAGCGCAGCTCGACGCTCGGTTCGTTGAGCGCCGGGACCTTGACCGCGGCGGTGAGGAACAGCGTGGCGATGTCGCCCTCACCCTGGTCGGAGATGGCGAACGCGATCACGTCGTCGCCCTGGAGCGCCAGCGTCATCACGATCTTGAGCCACCGCACGCCGTTCTCCGGGTCGGTGTTGATCTCCTCGACGAACGGCATCAGCACCGAGTCGACCAGGTCGCGCGTCGAGACGGCGTCCTTGTCCTGGAGCGCCGTGAGACGCACCCGGACAGCGTTGCCGACCGCGCTGCCGCGGCGCATGACCACGGCCTCGACCAGCGCGCGCTTGTTCGGGAAGTGGTGGGTCAGCGCCGCCGGGGCGACGCCCGCCTCACGCGCGACCGAGCGCATTGACACGTTGTCGACGCCGTCGGCACCGAACAGGACCTCCGCGGCATCGAGCAGCACGACAGGAACGTCGAGGTCGACCCGGGGGCCTCGCCGACGCTGGCTCTCGCTCGCTGCGCTACTCACCCGGCACACCTTAGTGGCCGCCGGGCCGTGATCCTTCCGAACACGCTTCGTCGGCAGTAGCGTCCCGGCATGACGTCTTCCGCAGACCCCGGGTTCACCCCGCAGCACCTCGCCGCCCTTCGCCTGATCAGCGACACCTTCGCGCCGGGTGACGGCGCGGCGATCCCGCCCGCGAGCGCGGTCGGTGCTCCCGAGTTCGCCCTCGAGCTCGCCGGGACCAACCCGCGCGAGGCCGAGCTCAAGCAGCTCAAGACCCTCCTGAAGCTCTGGGACACCCGTTTGCTCGGGTTCCTGCTCACCGGGAGGCCGCGGAAGTTCTCCTCGCTCACCCAGACCCAGCGCGAAGCGGTGCTGCTGTCGCTGTCGGACTCACGGCTGGCCGCTAAGCGTGCGCTCTTCGCCGCCCTCAAGGGCGCCTGCCTGGCGCCGTACTACATCACCGGGGGGACGGTGCTCTGGGACAGCATCGGCTACCCCGGACCCCCGGGCCCGAACCCGGACGCCCCCGACCCGACGCTGAAGCCGGAGCACGTCACCCAGGACGAGACGATTGTCTGCGACGTCGTCATCGTCGGCTCCGGTGCCGGCGGCGGCACCGCCGCGGGCGTGCTGGCGGCCGCCGGTCTCGACGTCGTCATCCTCGAGGCCGGCGAGTACCACGACGACCGCGACTTCGACGGCAGCGAGCGCACCGGCTTCAGCCAGCTGTACGCCGGGTCTCCCGGCGTCACCTCCGAGGGCCAGGTCCAGCTCGTCGCCGGCCGGGGACTCGGCGGCGGCACCGTGGTCAACTACACGACCTCGTTCCCGACGCCGGACCACGTGCGTGCCGAGTGGGCCGGCCTCGGCACGCCCCAGTTCACGACGTCGGAGTACGACGACGCGATGGCTGCGGTCAACGCCCGCCTCGGCGTCAACAAGGACCACCCGGGGGCGGGCGTGCGCGACCAGGTCCTCGAACGCGGCGCGAAGGCGCTCGGCTGGAACGTCGACGCGATGCCGCGCAACGTCCTGGGTTGCGACCAGGGCATCGAGTGCGGCCGCTGCGGCATGGGGTGCCGCATCGGCGCCAAGCAGTCGGTGACCAAGACCTGGTTGCAGGACGCGGCCGACCAGGGCGCCCGGATCTACGTCGGCGCGCACGCGCGGACCGTGACGATCCAGAACGGCAAGGCCGTCGGCGTCACGGCGATCTCACCGAAGGGCGACGTGCTCACGGTGAAGTCGCGCGCGGTCGTCGTCGCCGCCGGAGCGATCCAGACCCCGGCCCTGCTCCAGCGCTCGGGGCTGACGAACGCCAACATCGGCAAGCACCTGCGCCTGCACCCGGCCACCGCGGTCTGGGGCCTGGTGCCCGACCTGGTCAACCCGTGGGAGGGGGCGCTGCAGGCCCGCTACGTCAACGAGTGGACCGACCGCGCCGGGGACGGGTACGGCGTGCTGTTCGAGACCGCCCCGCTGACGCCGGCGTTCGGGTCGGGATTCGTGAACTGGCGCAGCGGCGCCCAGCACCTCGAACGGATGCAGGAGCTCAAGCACATGCTCGGCGTCGCGATCATCGTGCGCGACAAGGGACCGGGCGGCACGGTGAAGATCGGTAAGGACGGCGAGCCGGTCGCGAGCTACGTGCTGTCCCCGCACGACACCGACCTGCTCATGCAGGGCTTCGAGGGTGGCGCCCGGATCGCCGAGGCGGCGGGCGCGACGAAGATCTACACCACCCACCACCGGACGATGAGCTACGAGCCGGGCAAGCGCGGCGACATCAACACGTTCATGGCGCAGGTCCGCAAGGAGGGAGCCGCGCCCGCCAAGCTCGCGCTCGCCGCGCTGCACATCATGGGCAGCGCGCGGATGGGTGGCAGCCCGGAGATCTCGGCGCTCAACCCGGACGGCGAGACCTGGGACTGCAAGAACCTCGTCGTCGCGGACGCGTCCTGCTTCCCGACCGCCTCCGGGGTGAACCCGATGATCTCGATCGAGTCGATCGCCTACATGAACGCGAAGCGGCTGGCCGCGCGGCTCGCCTGACCCCTCAGTCGCCCTCGCCGCGGCGGTGCACCAAACGCGACAGGACGATCTGGGACCGCGTCCGTACGACGGCACCGTCGGCCTGGAGCTGGCGGATCAGTCGCTCCAGGTCGGCGTTGTCCCGGGTGCGCACGTGGGCGACGGCGTCGGGCTCCCCGCTGACGCTCCACGCCTCGACCACCTCGGGCACCCGACGCAGGCTCGCCGCGACCGAGTCGAGGGGTACGCCCGGCGCGTAGAACAGCTCGACGAGCGCCTCGGTTCCGTAGCCCAGCGCCTCCGGGTCGACCACCGCGGTGAAGCCGAGCAGGGACCCGTCCCTGCGCAGCCGGTCGATGCGGCGCTTGACGGCCGGAGCCGACAGGGCGACCTGCCGGGCGATGTCGTCGAAGCTCCGACGGCCGTCCTCGGTCAGGAGTGCAAGAATCTGCCGGTCCAGGTCATCCATGCGCAGGATTCTGCCGCATCTGGACAGGATTCCGGCATTGAACGCCGTCCGCAGCGCCAAATACTCTCGACGTATGACTCCCCTGACCTCCCCTGCCCCTGTCGCGCGGGTCCTCTTCGACGAGTCCCACGGCGAGGCCTGGACCATCTCGCCCGAACGTGCCGCCGCTTTGCAGCCGGCCCATCCTGCCGACTCGTCGTACGCCGCAGCCGCCCGGGCGCTGACGTCTCACGGGCTCGGCGTCGACGCGCACCGCGCCGGGGTTCTGGATGCCACGACGCTCGCCGGCGTCGACGTCCTGGTGATCGCCCACCCCTCGGAGTCCCGTTGGGAGAAGACCGACGGTCGCTCCCCCGTCTTCGGGGCCGACGAGCTGGACGCGATCGAGGCGTGGGTCCGCGCCGGAGGTGGGCTCGTGGTCCTCGGGGAGACCGAGCAGGACAAGTACGGCACCAACCTCGGTGACCTGGTGTCCCGCTTCGGGATCGCGTTCACCAACACCACCGTCTACGACTACACCCACCAGCACGGCGACAACCCGGCCTGGATCCTCGGCGAGCGCGAGCCGTCCGGCACCGGAACCGACCTGTTGGCCCGGGTCGAGCGCGCTGCCTTCTACCGCTCCGGTGCACTCGAGCTCGGCGAGGGGGTTCGCGCGGTCCTGCGCACCTCGGCCACCGCAGACCCGGCCGGCGTACCGGTGATGGCGACGACCGAGGCCGGGAGGGGTCGCGTCGTCGTCCTGGCCGACTCCGACCTGTTCGGCGACGACTGCCTCGACGACCTCGACCACCGCGACCTCTGGGTCGACACGATCACGTGGGCGGCGCACAGCGCGTTCGCACGGGCGGGGGGCGAGGTCCGCCCGGCCGCTGTCGTGGACGACCCGGCCTGGCGGCGCCTCAAGTCCGAGGTCGACGCGCTCCGCCTGCTACAGGAGCCCGACGGCAGCATCGACCTCACCGTTCACGACCCCGCGATCCCGACGGAGCACGTCGTGCAGATCGCCGCCGCGGTCGTGCAGCTGGCGCCCCGTTTCGAGCACCAACGCGCCTACCTGACCGCCGTGGTCGCCGACGTCGAGGCGTGGGCAGCATCCGGCTTCTGCAAGCCCGACTTCAGTGCCTCGCTGCACGAGTTCCGCCCCGAGCTCGACCGCCGCGACGACGCCGAGCACCTGGTGCTGTTCCCGATGTACACCCAGAACGGCTCGCGGGACACCCGCTTCGAGGCGCTGGTCGTCCGGGTGCCGTGGCCGGCCTGGTTGGCCGAGCTGGAGGGCACCCGCTACGACAACCCGAAGTTCGTCCCGGTCACGTTCGTCGACCGCACCGCCGGGTACGACAGCGAGTGCGCGGTGCTGTTCCCGGAGACCTTCGCCGTCGCCGGCAAGCCGGAGAACAACTTCGGGGGCATCTTCTGCGACCGCGAGGCCGAGCGCTTCCGCCGCGTGTGCGGTGCGGCCACCGAGGTCCTCGGCGTGAACCTGCCTGCCGACGCCGAGGCGCTGCTGGCCTCGCCGCGGGTCTCCCAGGAGGCCTTCGTGCTCTGGGACCTCGTGCACGACCGCGCGCACAGCCGGGGTGACCTCCCGTTCGACCCGTTCATGATCCGGCAGCGGATGCCGTACTGGATGTACTCGCTGGAGGAGCTGCGCTGCGACCTGACCGCGTTCGGCGAAGCCGTCAAGCTCGAGGCCGCGGGCTTCGCACTCGCCCGGCACGTCCAGACCGCCATCCTCTTCGACCGGCTGTTCCGGTTCCCGGTGACCGGTTCCCGGGTCCGCAACTACGACGGTCTCGGCGGTCAGCTGCTGTTCGGCTTCCTGCACGAGCGCGGCACGATCCGGTGGACCGACAACCACCTGACCATCGACTGGAAGGGAGTCGCCGACGCGGTGCTGGACCTTCTTGAGAAGGTGGAGTCGCTCTACCGTTCCGGCATCGATCTACCGAAGGTGCGTTACTGGATGTCTGCCCACGATTTCGTCAGTACCTACGTCTCCCCCGCGATCACCTCGCGCTGGGCCGACGGCGCCACCGCGCTGCGCACCGAGCCCGAGCCGAAGGCCTGGATCGACGCGGTGGCCGACGACGAGTTCCCGCTCAGCGTCTTCTACTCCCAGCTCCAGCCCAAGCTGGCCGACGTGCTGACCGGGTCGGCGACGAAGGCGGTCGCCGCGTGACCGCGTTCGCGAGCGACAACTACGCCGGCGTCCACCCCGAGGTCCTCGCAGCGATCGGCGCTGCCGACCAGCTCGGCCACGTCGTCGCGTACGGCGGCGACCCGGCCACCGCCGACGCGGTCGCCAAGGTCCGCGACCACCTCGGCCCCGAGGCGCACGTGTTCTTCGTCTGGGGTGGGACCGCGGCGAACGTGCTCTGCCTGGAGTCGTTGGCTCCGGCTGCCCACCAGGCGATCATCTGCGCCGAGAGCGCGCACATCTACGTCGACGAGGGCGGTGCCCCCGAGCGGTTGCTGCACCGCAAGCTGCTGCCGGTGCCGACCGACAACGGCAAGCTCACCCCCGAGCTCGTCGCGACCCGGGCGATCCGGTTCGGCGACGAGCACGCCGTGCAGCCCGCGGTCGTCTCGATCACCCAGTCGACCGAGCTGGGCACCCGCTACGAGCCCGAGGAGATCCGGGCCCTGGCCGACTTCGCCCACGAACGCGGCATGCTGCTGCACCTCGACGGCGCCCGGATCATGAACGCGACCGCGGCCCAGGGCATCAGCCTGCGCGAGGCCACCCGCGACCTCGGCATCGACGCACTCTCCTTCGGCGGGACCAAGAACGGCGCGCTCGGCGCCGAAGCCGTCGTCCTCTGGGAGGACCGCTTCGCCGAGGGCTTCGCCTGGCGACGGAAGTCCGCGATGCAGCTGGCCTCCAAGCACCGGTACGTCGCCGCCCAGATCGGCGCGCTGCTCACCGACGACCTGTGGCTGCGCAACGCGTCGCACGCGAACGCGATGGCGCAGCGGCTTGCCGACGGCGTCCGCGACCTGCCGCGCATCAAGGTCACCCAGGAGGTGCAGTCCAACGGCGTCTTCGTGATGCTGCCGGCCGAGATCCGCGAGGCCCTGTACGCCGAGGGCTTCGTCTTCTACGTCTGGGACGAGCACACCGGCGAGGTCCGCTGGATGTGCTCGTGGGACACGACCGAGTCCGACGTCGACGCGTTCGTCGCGGCGGTCACCAAGCACGCAACCGCCTGACGGCGGCTACAGGGCGGAAAGGTCCGGCACGTTCGTCATGACCTCGATCCGGGTGCCGTCCGGGTCGGTGTAGTAGAGCAGCCCCGTCTGCGGCGAACCCTCGGGGCCGACGTACGACAGTGTCTGCGGGTGCACAGCGCCCCCGTGGGCCACGACCGCTTCGGTCAGGTCGTCGATCTCCTCGACCCGGAACGACAGGTGCGTGAAACCGAGCCGGGTCATCGGGCTCTTGCCGCCGCCGCTGGTCGGCACGTCGACCCACTGCAGCAGCTCGATCCGGACGTCGTCACGGATCAGCATCGCGGACTTGAAGGTGCCCTCCTGCTCCATCGTCGCGGCCACCTCGTTGTTCTCGAAGTCGAGCTGGTAGAGCTGCGCGAACCCGAAGACCTCGGAGTAGAAGCGCACGGAGCGCTCGAGGTCGGAGACGCCGATGCCGATGTGGGAGAAGCCCTGGATCATGGCGGTCAACCTACAGCGGCCTAAGGTCGGTGGATGGCGACTTCGCGCAGGTTCTCCCTCGACTGGTGGCTTCGCGACGACGAGGGTCACCTCGTCGTCGCCCAGGTCCCGAACCCGGCGATCGGAGTCTGGATGGCGACCGTCGTCCTCGGGTGGAGCGACCTGCTGAACGACGCCGACCAACGACTTCTCACCACGCTGGGTCGCGGCGCCCTGCTCGCGTGGGCGGCCGACGAGGTGCTGCGCGGATCGGCGCCCTTCCGCCGCGTACTCGGTCTCGTCGTCGGGACGTTCACCCTGGTCCACCTCTTCGGCTGACATCTAGGCTCGGCGCATGGACATCGAAGCGCTCCGGCTCGCGGTCTACGGCACCTTCGCCAGGGGGAAGGTGCCGACCATCGCCAGCCTCGCCGAGGATCTCGGCACGATGAAGGACGACGTCCGCGGCGGTCTGTTCTCCCTGGCCAACAACCGGCACGTGGTCCTCGGCGCCGACGGCGAGATAGCCATGGCACACCCGTTCTCCGCGGTCCCGATGGGCTTCTCGGTGATGGCCCGCGAGGAGCTCTGGTGGGGCGGCTGCGCGTGGGACTCGTTCGCGCTACCGCACCTGCTGCCCGGCCGCGGACCGATGCTGGTCGCGACCCGTTGCCCGGCGTGCGAGCGCCCGCACAGCTGGAACGTCTCGAACCTCGCACCTCCCGACGGCGACCAGGTCGCCCACTTCCTCGTGCCGGTCGAACGGATGTGGGTGAACGTGCTGCACACGTGCAGCCACCAGCGGATCTTCTGCTCCGAGGCGTGCGTCGACGACTGGCTCGCACTCACCGGACGTCCGAAGGGAGCCGTGCTCGACCTGACCACCCTGTGGAACCTGGCGCAGCACTGGTACGACGGCCGCCTCGAGCGCGGCTACCGACGGCGCGAGCCTGCCGAGTCTGCGCAGTACCTGCGCAGCGTCGGGCTGACCGGCGCGTTCTGGGGCGCCTGAGTCACACGCCGCCGAGGCGCCGCAGGATCACCGCAGCCGGCTCGTCAGTCGCGTCCGCGAACCCCGTCCCGGCCCAGAGATTGATGTTCTCGGGGTCGCCGGCCTCGTGCGCGGCCCGTCGCAGTGGCGTCGTCAGGTGGTGGATCGCCGGGTAGCCGGCAGGGGCACGCTCGGTGAACCGATCGGCGAAGCCGTTGCGCAGCGCTCGGGCCGGACGACCCGAGAACGCGCGCGTGACGACGGTCTCCGTTCGCGTCGGGTCAGCGAGCGCCGCCTTGTACGTCGCGGACGCGCCGCTCTCGGGCGACCGCAGCAGGACGGTCCCGACGACGACAGCCTCCGCTCCGGCCGCCAGCGCACCCTGCACCTGCACGGACGTGCTGATGCCACCGGCCGCCCAGAGCGGCAGGTCCGTCCTCGATCGGAACACCCCGAGGAGGCTCTCCAGCGGTTGCTCGGACGGGAGGGTCTCCGGAGTCGTCGTCCCCGAGTGCCCACCGGCGAACGCGGACTGGACGATCAGCCCGTCGACCCCGGCCTGCTCGGCCTGCGCGCCCTCCGGCAGCGACGTCACGGTCTGGAAGGTTCGGGTGCCGACGGCGCGCAACGCGGCGACCACGTCGGCGTCCGGGATCCCGAAGGCGAAGCTCACCACCGGCACCGGGTGCGCGAGGAGCAGCGCGATCTTCGCCTCCCACTCGTCGTCGTCCTCGCGCAGCGCCACGGTCCTCAGGTCGACCCCGAGCGGAGCAGCGACGGGCGCCAGGCGCGCGGCGTACTCGTCGTAAGAGGTCGGGTCGACGGGGACGGGCCTGGGCACGAACAGGTTCACGCCGAAGGGCACACCGGCGATCCGGACGGCCTCGATCTGCTCGCCGAGGACTGCGGCGGTCTTGTAACCGCCCGCCAGGAACCCGAGCCCGCCGGCCTCTGCTGCCGCGAGCACCAGGGCAGGGGTGCTCGGCCCACCGGCCATCGGGGCGGCGACCACCGGGACCGTGGCGCCGAGATCGGACAGCACACTCACTTCGGTGGCAGCGTGCGCGCGTAGTCGAAGCCGACCTCGACCCACTCCGCGAGTGCGTCATCGGTCGTCAGCGCCGGGGTGCCGACCCGGAGCCAGCCGCCCATCTCCTTGCCGCCCATCTCCATCGGTTCGACGTGGTCGCGCGCGAGCAGCTCCTCGCCCCGGGCCGGGTCGATGCGCACCATCAGGTCGCGCTTGCTGCTGGGCGCGACCGCCATGTTCCCGTCGACCAGGAACGCCAACCCCCCGAACATCCGCTTCTCGCTCAGCCCGGGCTCCCCCTGGCTGACCTCGCGGATCCGGTCGGCGAGCTCTTCGTCGTAGGCCACCGCTACCTCCTAGATGTCGATCGTGAGCCGGACCTCGACGACATCGTCGAGATCGATCCCCTCGGCCTTGCGCACAGCCAGCTTGAGGGGCACGACGTACCGGCCCTCGCGCGGCCACAACGACGTGGTCCAGGAGGTGCCGCCGATCCGGACCGTCACCGGGATCATCCCCCAGCCGTAGCTGACCGCACCCGCCGTCGCCTCGACCGCCGCGGACTCCTCGTCGGGCACGGCGACGAAGTGGTGGGGAGCCGGACCCCGCCACTCGAAGACCTCACCGCTGAACTCGACGTCCACACCGCCACCCTAGACAGCACCCACCGACAGTCAGGAGAGTCCGGCGAACGTGTCCTCGCCAGGACGCCAGACCCGGGTCGACCCGTCGTCGAACCCTGCAAGCGTCGCGATCTCGTCGCCGACCAGCTCGTCCGCCGAAGGGTCGACACCGATCCAGCCACCACCCAGCTCGACGCGCAAACCGCGTCCGGGCTCCTCCGCCGTGGCGGTGACCTCGTCGCCGAGCAGAGCCCGCAGCGCGTCGGCGTACCCGGTGTCGGCCGACCAGTACGCCGTCCCGTCACGGCTCACCACCGGCATGCAGTCCAGGCTGAGGAACGGCATGTGGAAGCTCTCGTCGTTCTCGAACCGCAGCTGCACGTGGTCGACACCGAGCTCGACGGAGTAGAGCCGGGCGCCGACCAGACGCGCCAGCAGCTCGTTGGGGACCACGCTCACCGCGCTCCGCCCGCAGCACTGCTCATCGCCTCGGCCATGCCGCGGGTGGCCAGCTCGTCGGCGAGCTCGTTGTCCGGGACGCCGGCGTGGCCCTTCACCCAGAACCACTCGACCTGGTGGGCCTCGCACGCAGCCAGCAGCCGCTGCCAGAGATCGACGTTCTTGACCGGCTGCTTGCCCGAGGTCTTCCAGCCGTTCCTCGCCCAGCCGGTCACCCACGTGGTGATCCCGTTCCGGACGTAGGTGCTGTCGGTGTAGAGGTGGACGACGACCGGCCGCTTGAGCGCCTCGAGCGCCATGATCGGCGCGGTCAGCTCCATCCGGTTGTTGGTGGTCTCGCCCGGTTCGCCCCCGCAGAGCTCGAGCACGTGCTCGCCCTGGCGCAGCACGGCCCCCCAGCCTCCGGGGCCTGGGTTCGGCGTACATCCGCCGTCGGTGTGGATGGTCACCACGTCGTCACTCACCGGATAATCCTGTCTCATCGACGAGCAAACGCGTGCACAATCCCCCTCAGGAGGTTCGTGTTGCCCACCCGCATCGAAGCCGAGGCACTCCGCCGCGCCCGAGACTGGCCCGCGGTGTACGACGCCTACCGCGACCTCGAGGAGCGCACGGCATCGGTCGTCGAGCACCAGGCCGAGGCGGCGTGGTGGCTGGGGCGGATGGACGAGTCGATCCGGCTCTACCAGGACGCCTACCGCGGGTACCTCGAGTCCGGGGAGCGCCAGCACGCCGCCCGTACGGCCGTGCACCTCTCGATCCACACCCGCCTGGTCGGCGAGGCCGCGCAGAGCGCCGGCTGGGTCGGCACCGCGCACCGGCTGCTCGCCGAGGAGCCCGAGGGCCCGTGCCACGGCTACGCCATGTACCTGGACACAGCCGGCCTGACCGGCACCGACCTGGACGCCGCGTGGGAGTCGGCACGCCGGATGCAGGAGATCGGCGGCACCCACGGCGACCCCACCCTCGTCGCTCTCGGCGTCTACTTCGAGGGTCGCGTCCGGATCAAGCAGGCCCGCGTCGCCGAGGGTCTCGCGCTGCTCGACGAGGCCATGGTCGCGGCGCTGTCCGACGGCCCCGGACCGCTGTGGACCGGAGCGATCTACTGCGGCCTGATGGACGCGTGCAACGAGCTGCGTGACCTGCGCCGTGCGTCGGAGTGGACCGAGGCCACCCGTCGCTGGTCGCACCCGCTGCCGCTGGCCTCGGTGTACCCGGGCATCTGCCGGGTGCACCGCGCGCAGGTGCTGCAGAGCCGCGGCGACTGGGACAAGGCCGAGGAGGAAGCCCTCGGGGCCTGCGTCGACATGGTCGGCATCGACGTCTTCGCGGTGGCCGACGCGTACTACGAGGTCGGTGAGGTCCGCCGGATGCGGGGGGACCACGCGGGTGCCGAGCAGGCCTACCACCAGGCCCACGACTACGGCCGCGACCCGCAGCCGGGGATGGCGCTGCTCCGTCTTGCGCAGGGTCGAGTCGACGACGCGTCGAGCTCGATCAAGATCTCGCTGACACCCGGCAACGGCAGCCGCCTGGACCAGGCACCGCGCCATGTCGCCCAGGTCGACATCGCGCTGGCCGCCGACGACCTCGACCTCGCGGAGGCCTCGGCGGCCGAGGTCCTCGAGGTCGCGGAGATGTTCGACAGCGACGGCTTGCGCGCCGAGGGTCACCGCTGCCACGGGGCCCTCCTGCTCGCGCGCGGCCGGGCGGTCGAGGCGCTCGCGCCGCTGCGGATGGCCTTCAACGAGTGGAAGCAGCTCGAGGTCCCCTACGAGACGGGCCGCACCCGGCTGCACCTCGCCGAGGCCTACCGTGCGCTCGGTGACAACGACGCCGCCGAGCGCGAGGCCGCCGCGGCGCAGGCGTGCTTCGACGCGCTCGGCGTGGTCGCTCCGACCTGCGACGACGCCGCACCTGCCGGTCTGACCGCACGCGAGGTCGAAGTCATCCGGCTGCTCGCCGGTGGGATGAGCAACAAGGAGATCGCCGAGGCGCTCTTCCTCAGCCCCAAGACGGTCGCCCGGCACCTCTCGAACATCTTTGTGAAGACCGGCAGCGCCACCCGCTCGGCCGCGACGGCGTTCGCCTACGACCACGGGCTCGTGGGTCGTTCTACCCACAGCTGATCCCCACCAGGTTGGGTCTCCCGTCCGATGAGGGCACCCGCCCCGCAGTCCTAGCTTCTTGGCATCGGTTCCGACCGGAACCACCGACCAAGGAGAAACCGCAATGCCGAAGTTCGTGATCGAACGTGAACTGCCCGGTGCCGGCCAGCTGTCCCAGGACGAGCTGCACGCCATCGCCGTCAAGTCGAACTCTGTCCTCGCCGACATGGGCGGCCGCGCCCAGTGGCTGCAGAGCTTCGTCACCGACGACAAGATCTACTGCGTCTACGTCGGCGACGACGCCGACGCGGTCCGCGAGCACGCCCGCGTCGGTGGCTTTCCCGCCAACGTCGTGAGCCAGGTCGCGGGAACGATCGACCCGACGACCGGAGAGTGAGTACCGGGCGGGTGGGGCCGTCGGCGCCCGGGCTCTTCTCGGGACTCCTCCCCACGAGCTCGCCGAACGGCCTCCCCCGCTACCGGTCCTGGTACTCGATGACGGCGCGGGCGAAAACGCCCCGCGGCAGCCGGACCTCGACGTGAACCGGCTCGAGGTCGGCGAGCTGGGTCTGCACCAGCTCGAGCTGCTTGGCCATGTCGCGGGTGCCCGAGGTCCACAGGCTGATCCCGTCGTCGGTCAGCTCGAAGGTCCAGTCCTCGAAGACCCGCACCAGGCCGGCGCCGGCCAGCTTCCCCAGCGCACCCTCGAGCTCGGCCTCCAGGAGGATGGCGTGGTTCATCCAGTCGGCAGCTCCGATCAGCTCGGTCAGCGTGCACGGCCGGTGGTGGCCGGCGATCGAGGCGAAGACCCAGGCGTCCGCGAAGTCCCACCCCGTCGTCGCCCGGCTCATGGGGTGATCAAAGCGGTACGCACCGACATATCGAAGTCCCGGTGGCGCAGCGTGGTGATCCGGCGGCCGGGCTGAACGGCATCCTTGACCCGCGAGGTCGACTTCCCGAGGAGCTCGACGGTGGCGTCGAGGTCGGCGACGACGTAGGTCACGCCCCACAGGCTGGCCGGTCCGGTGGCGGCCGAGTCCGGAGCACCGATGACCTCGAGGATCACCTCGCCGAGCCGGAAGAACACCTGGCGGATCGCCGTGCCGCCGAGCTCGCCGTCGCGCTCGCGGCGGGCGCGGACGCCGAGCCCTTCGAGCACGGCGACCGTGCGCGGCAGGTCGGGCGAGAGCAGCACCACGTGGTCGATCTGGGTGACGCCGTTCGCGTGCTCCTCGGCAACCGAGGGCGGGTGCGACGACGCCGTGGTCGGTACGCCGTCCAGGTCGGCGGTCCCCTCGGGCACCCCGCGCAGCGACCAGCCGACCAGACCCAGCCCGCGCTCCCGGCCGACGAGCCGGATCCGCACGGTCCCGACACGGCACAGGTCGCCGTCGACGGTGAAACCGGCGACCGACCAGGCCTCAGGAGCGTCCGCGACGAGCAGCTCGTCGACGGTGACGGTCATCGACCCTCGCGCTCGGCACGCTCCCGCTTGATCCGGGCGATCACGTCGTCGGCCTCGTCCTGCTTGTTGCCCACGGGCCGCTCGGCGTCCCGGGGCTTCCGCTCGTGGGAGGGGTGCGGCTTGTGCCGCGGCGGGGAGGCGAACTCCGGGAAGTCGTCGGCCGCGACCGGACTCTCGTCGTCACCGTGCATGGTCCCGCTCCCCTCCTCCGTGGAGGCCCCAGCGTACCGGCGAGGGCGGCGGAGGGACCGGAGGACGTCCGGTCCGTCAGGGGGTGAAGACCACCTTCACCATGCCGTCCTCCTTGGCCCGGAACTTCGCGTAGGCCTCGGGCGCGTCCGCGAGCGGCAACCGGTGGGTCGCGAACGTCTCGGTCCCCAGCGGGTCGGCGTCGTCGGTCACCAGCGGCAGCAGGTCGTCGCTCCAGCGCCGGACGTTCGCCTGGCCCATCCGCAGCTGGATCTGCTTGTCGAACAGCTGCAGCATCGGCATCGGATCGGTGGCGCCTCCGTAGACACCCACCAACGACACGGTGCCTCCGCGGCGTACGGCGTCGATGGAGTCGTGCAGAGCGGCCAGCCGGTCGATGCCCGCCGTGGTCATCAGCTTGCGCGCGGCTGCGTCGGGCAGCAGACCGACCGCCTTGATCGCCTTCTCGGCCACCGGGTTGCCGTGGGCCTCCATGCCCACCGCGTCGATGACGGAGTCGGCGCCGCGTCCCGAGGTCCGGGACCGGACCTCCTCGCCGAGGTCGTCGACCTCGGTGATGTCGATCGTCTCGGCTCCCCGCGCCCGCACCCGCTCGAGCCGCTCGGGCACGAGGTCGGCGACGATCACCCGGTGTCCCTCGTGCAGGGCGATCCGCGCCGCCATGTCACCGATCGGGCCGGCGCCCATCACCAGCAGGACCCCGTCCTGCGGCAGCTCGGCGTACCGGACGGCCTGGTAGGCGGTCGGCAGCACGTCGGAGAGGTAGACGAACCGGTCGTCGGAGGGGCCGTCGGGGACCTTGATCGGGAGGAAGTCGGCGAACTGCACCCGCAGGTACTCCGCCTGTCCGCCGGGCACCGCGCCGTAGAGCTTGCTGTAGCCCAGCAGGCTGGCACCCGTCCCCTGGTCGCGGTTCTGGGTCGTCTCGCACTGGCTGTGCAGGCCCTGGTCGCAGGTCCAGCAGCTGCCGCAGCTGACGTTGAACGGAACGACGACCCTGTCGCCCACCTTGAGGTCGCGGACGCCGGTGCCCACCTCCTCGACGATCCCCATCGGCTCGTAGCCGACGATGTCACCCGGCGTCATGAAGGGGGCCAGGGGTTCGTAGAGGTGCAGGTCGGACCCGCAGAGCCCCGTGGTGGTGACGCGGATGACGGCGTCGGTCGGTTCGACGATGCCCGGGTCGGGGACCTCCTCGACCCTCATGTCGCGCACACCTTGCCAGGTCACTGCCTTCATGGGCTCTTCCCTCCCGAGTTGCGGATCCTCCGTCGTCCTCAGGTACCCGGGGCCCTCGGCCCCAACCGTCGGACGAGGAGCTCGAGTCCCGCGCTCACCGTTTGCTCGACCACGTCGGCCGGTTCGCCCTCGAAGTGGCGCTCGACGACCTCGACGCCGGCGTCCCTGCCAGCGACCGCGAGGAACACGGTGCCGGCGGGGACCCCTTCGTCAGGGCCCGGTCCGCCGACGCCCGTGACCGCGAGGGAGAGGTCGCAGCCGAGCACGTCGAGGCACCCGCGAGCCATCTGCTGCGCGCAGGAGGCCGTGTTGACCGGGCCGGGCTCGACGCCGAGGACCTCGAACTTCACCGCGGGCACGTACGCGACGACGCCGCCGCGGAACCAGGTCGCGGCGTCCTCCGCCGACGCCAGGGCCGCGGCGAGCCGTCCTCCGGTCAACGACTCCGCGACCCCGAGGGTCAGCTCCCGGCTCAGGGCGAGTTCGGCGACCTCGCCCGCCTGCCGCCCCTCCCGATCACTCATCGGCTCAGTGCGACGCGGCCTTGCCGCCCTTGCGGCCGGCTTCGACCTTCTGGGCGTGCGTGCCACCCTGCGAGCTGTTGCCCGAGCCCGAGTGGCTCTTCTTCCCGCCGTTCGACGACGCGTCCGGCGAGTTCGCGATCCTGGCCGCGCGCTGCTTGGACATGCCCTTGTCCTTGAGGGCCTCGTACTGCTTCTCGTTCTTCACGTTGGCGTTCTTGCTCGGCATCGTGCACCACCTCCGGTTCGCCGCGGGCCACAGCGGCCCTCCCGGTTCGTTACCCAGCCTGGGACGCGCGACGCGCCGGATCACTCCGCCTTGCGGGTGTCGAACTCCGCCACGAGCTGAGCCGCGAGCTCGCGCATCTTGGTGTTGCTCGTCTGCGAGACCCGGACGAGGTAGTCGAAGGCATGATCGGTACCGAGGTCGTAGCGCTCCATCATGATCCCGGTGGCCTGGCCGATCAGGGAGCGGGTCTCCAGGGCGGCGGTGAGGCTCTGCTCGGTGCGCACCCAACCCAGGGCGAGCGCCGCGTGGGTGGCGAACAGCTGGGCCAGGGCGCCGCTCTCCTCGCTGATCCGGTCCACGCTCGTCGAGTACAGGTTGAGGCTGCCCGTGGTGTCCTGCCCGACCACCAGTCCGAAGCCGAGCTGCGACCGCAGACCCAGCTGGACGGCTCGAGGGATGTACCGAGGCCAGCGCTGCTCGTGCCGGGCGTTGTCGACGCGGACGTGCTGCGCCGGGACGCTGCCCGCAACGGCATCGCGGTGCGGTCCTTCACCGACCTCCTGCTGCAGCTGGTCGAGCTCCAGGACGAGGTCGTCGGTCCGGGCCAGTGTCTCGACGTGCCCGTCGCGGTGGCTGAGGGAGATGCCGACGTGGTCGATGTCCGACATGGATTCCCGCGCGGAGGCGACGATCGAGGTGAGCACCTCGGAGACGTCACGGGAGCGCTTGAGGTCCTGGGCGATGGTGTCCAGGGCGTGCGTGATGGAGGGGTCGAGCATGGAGTGCGTGCTCCGTGACGGGATGCCTGCCGGCCGCCGCGAACGGACCACCGACGGTGACGCGAGCACACTGATTGACCCGCTGCGTTGCTCGAACCCTACTATCCGGAACCGGCTGGCGCGCACCGGGCTACCTCTGTCGGCAGCACCGGTGTACGTTGGAGGAGTAGCAAGCAGCATGGTCCTCGCGTTCCCGCCATCGTGGTCTGTGGAATCAGGTGCGTAGGGGCTAGCGAATCCGGAACGCCGCGGCTCAGACTCCCGCTCCTCGGATTCCAGCCACCTCCCGGTCAAATCAGGTGCTGGGAGCGGCACCACCCCGCAAGGACTTCTCATGAACCACCCCCCGCACATCATCCGGACCGAGCTCGAGGGCCGCGTCGTCCTGGCGCCCGTCGGCGAGTTCGACATCTCCAGCGTCGACATGCTCCGCGCGACCTTCGTCGAGGCCACCAGCGAGACCACCAACCAGGTCGTGCTCGACCTCTCCGGCACCACGTTCCTCGACTCGATGGCCCTGGGCACCATGCTCGGCGTCTCCCGGCGGGTGACCGCCTGGGGCGGTTGGGTCCGCGTCGTCGCGCCGCGCCCGAACGTCCGCAAGGTGCTCCGGCTGACCGGGCTCGACAAGGTGTTCGCGCTCTACGACACCGTCGACCAGGCGCTGACGCACCAGGTCACCTCCCAGGTGCGCGCGGATGCCGCATCGCAGGAGAAGAGCACTGCTTCGGCGTGACCTACCTGGGTACACGACCGTATGGACTCGTACTGGCAGCACGCAGCACCCTCGACCGTTCCCCGGCACGACCCCCTTCCCGAGGAGGCTGACGCCGTCGTCCTCGGCGGCGGCCTCACCGGGCTGACGACGGCGCTGCTCCTCGCCCGCGCGGGGAGGAGCGTCGTCCTGCTCGAAGCCCGCCGGATCGGCGACGTCACGACCGGGCGGACGACCGGCAAGGTCTCGCTGCTCCAAGGGACCAAGCTCTCCCGGATGCTGCGCACCACCTCCGAGCACGTGACTCGCGCGTACGTCGAGGGCACCACCGAGGGGCGCGACTGGCTGGCCCGGTTCTGCGTCGACCACGACGTCCCGCTGGAGGAGCGGGACGCGGTCACCTTCGCCGCGACCGAGGAGGAGCGGTCCGCCGCGGAGGCGGAGCACCAGGCGTGCCAGCGCCTGGGCATCGACACGCGCTGGCACCCCTCGCCCGACCTCGGCATCCCGTCGTACGGCGCGACGGTGCTGCGTGACCAGTACCAGATCGACCCCGCCCCGGTCCTCGCCGCCCTGCTGGCCGAGCTGACGCGGCACGGCGGGGTCGTGCGCGAGAACGACCGGGTCGTGTCGGTCTCCAAGGTCGGACGCCCCGTCGTCCGCACCGCGGACGGCATCGAGGTGCGGGCCGACGACGTCGTCCTCGCCACCGGCACCCCGGTGCTCGACCGGGGCCTGTACTTCGCCAAGCTGGAGCCGCGTCGCTCGTACGTGCTGATGTACGACGGGACCGACCTCCCGCCGGGGATGCTCCTGTCCGCCGGCGATCCGTCGTTCTCGGTACGCGACGTCCCGGGCGCGGACGGGCCGGACTCCGTTAGGAAGGCGCTGCTCATGGTGGGCGGCAACGGGCACACGGTGGGACGGACCAGGTCCGAACGTCGTCACCTCGACGGGCTGCGCGCGTGGGCGACGTCGCGGTACCCGGGAGGGGTCGAGACGCACGCGTGGTCCGCGCAGGACTACTCCTCCCACGACGGCATTCCCTACGTCGGGGCGCTGCCGCGCGGGCTCGGGAGGATCCACCTCGCGACCGGCTACGACAAGTGGGGCCTCACGAACGGTGTCGCGGCGGCACTCCGGATCACCGGGGAGATCCTGGGCGACCAGCCCTCCTGGGCCACACCGATGGCCCGACGGATCACCCGGCCCCGAGCAGCGGCGACGATCGTCTCGACCAACCTCAAGGTGGGTCTGGCCCTCGCCGCCGGTCTGGTCTCGGCAGAGTCGCGGTCGACGCCGCGGGCACCCGCGGAAGGAGAGGGTGCCGTCGGTCGGTCGGGGCTCAATCCGGTCCCGGTCGCGACCTCGACCGTGGACGGCAGGACCTGCTCGGTCTCCGGGCTCTGCACCCACCTGGGCGGTGTCCTGAAGTGGAACGACGCCGAGCAGTCGTGGGACTGCCCCCTGCACGGTTCACGGTTCTCCCCCGACGGGTCAGTCCTGGAGGGCCCCGCCACCACCCCGCTGGCGGCACGATGACGCCGCACTTCCGCGCACCGATGCGGTCCCGCCGCGACGACGTCGACCGGTACGCCGGCGTGGAGCGCGGTCTGGCGCTGGGGCTCTGCGGCGTCGGCGGCCGCCTCGAGGTCGTGCCACCAGAAGTCGGCGCCGCGGTCCTCGCGACCGAGCACCAGTACGGCGAGCACCAGGCGCAGCTGCTCGGGCGCTTCATCCGCGTGCCCGAGGGTGCTGTGGTGTGGACCCGGGCCGAGGACCAGCGGACCTACCGCGGGATCCTCGAGGGGCCGTGGTCCTACGACGCCGACCCCGCGGCGTACGAAGTGGACCTGGTGCACGTGCGCCCGTGCACCTGGACGCAGGTAACGGGCAAGCAGGTCCCGGCAGCGGTGCACCGCGCCTTCGGCCGGGGCGGGCGCAACTTCCAGCGGATCACCGCGCTGTCCGACGGCTGAGGTCGGTCACGTCCGGACGTAGGACTCCCCACCGAGGATCCTTGCGACCAGCGACCCCGAACGGGTGCCGGGAGAAGTGCCCAGCAGGGTGCTCGTGACGAAGTCGGACGCTGCCCGCTCGAAGGTGCCGTGCTCGGCGAGCATGGCGTGCTTGCCCCGGCGGATCGCGAGGAACCCGACCTCGTTCGTGCGCGCGAGCCGCTGCGCCAGCGCCTCGGCGCGCTGCACCGGGGCGATCCGGTCACGCACGCCGTGCACGAAGAGGATCCATCGGTCGCGCAGACCGAGACCGTCGGCGTCCGCCGGGTAGACGAACGCGGCCAGGGCGACGACGCTGCGCACGGCCGGGAGCCGGGCCGCCAGGATCGCGGCCCTGCCACCCAGCGAGTGCCCGACCAGCGCGACCGGGACATCCACGCCGTGGAGCTCGGCCACCCGCGAGATCGCCCACTCGATGTCGTGGACCGGCGTGTGGTGGGTGTCCCACCCGCGGTAGGAGTTCAGCAGCCGGTACACCGCCAACCGACCCTTGCCCGCGCGGGCGAGACGCCGCGCGAGGGGGATCATCCGCAGGACCGACAGCTGCGTCGGGCTGACCATCATCTGCCCACGCCGACTCGCGCCGCCGTGCACGACGATCACGATGCCGTCGGGGTTGACCGGTTGCTTGCTCGGCTTCTTCACCGGGACCAGCTTCGCTGTGCTCACTCCCGAGGGATACCCCGGACGCCTGCGGGCACACGGGAAGGGTGAGCAACCAGGGCAGGATCCGGATCGGCATCTCGGGGTGGCAGTACCCGCGGTGGCGGGGTGACTTCTACCCCGTCGGCCTCCCCCATGTCCGCGAGCTCACCTACGCCGCCGAGCGCTTCAGCAGCGTGGAGCTCAACGGCTCGTTCTACTCCCTCCAGCGGGCTTCGTCGTACCGGCGCTGGCACGACGCCACGCCCGAGGACTTCGTCTTCGCCGTCAAGGGCGGGCGCTACGTGACGCACCTGAAGCGGCTGAGGGATGTCGAGACGGCGCTCGCGAACTTCTTCGCCTCGGGTGTCCTGCACCTGGGTCGCAAGCTCGGACCGTTCCTGTGGCAGCTCCCCGAGCGGGTCACGTACGACGCCGACGTGCTCGACGCGTTCCTGGCACAGCTGCCGTCGACGGCAGGCGGGGTGGCGGCGCTGGCGGCACGGCACGACGCCAAGGTCGCCGACCCGTTCTTCGAGCCTGCGGACCCCTCGATGCCGGTCCGGCACGCGGTGGAGGTCCGGCACCCGAGCTTCAAGACCCCCGGGTTCTACGACCTCCTGCACGCCCGCGGCGTCAGCTGCGTGCTCGCCGACAGCGCTGGTCGCTGGCCCGCGCTCGACGTCGTCACCGCGCCGTTCGAGTACGTCCGCCTGCACGGCCACACCGAGCTCTACACGAGCCGGTACGCCGACCGGACGCTCGAGCAGTGGGCAGACCGCTGTCGGTCCGCCGCCTCCGCCGGCCGCGACGTGTACGTGTACTTCGACAACGACGCGCACGGCCACGCGCCGCACGACGCGATGCGCCTCGCGGACGCGCTTGGTGTGCTGGCTGCTGGGTACCCGGACTGAACACGATCGAAGGAGAACCGGATGAGCACCGCCCCAGGAATCGACCCGGACGAGGTCGCCGGGACCGACGACCCGATCCCAGGCGGGGACCCGGAGGACCCCGGCCCCAGCGACACCCCGGGTGCCGGCGAGGAACTTCCCGACTGAGCACCCTGGTCCCCGGGATCGGCGCACCCCCGTGAACGCCGATCTCGTCTACGTCGTTGCCGGCGTCGGCTTGCTGCTGACGATCGTGCTGCCGACCCTCCTGCACCGGTGGGCCCTGTCAGCGCCGATGGTGCTGATCGTCGTCGGGATGACGCTCGGTCTCAGCCCGCTCCCCGACGGGTTGCCGTTGGACCCGACGGCCAACCGATCCGCGATCGAGCACGTCACCGAGCTCACCGTCATCGTGTCCCTGATGGGGGTGGGACTGGCACTGGACCGCCCGCTGGGCCTGAACCGCGGTTCCTGGCGCAGCTGGGGCTCGACGTGGAGGCTGCTCGCCATCGCGATGCCGCTCACGATCGGCGCGGTCTTCGCCCTGGGCACGGCACTCGGACTGGGAGCCGCGGCGGCTCTGCTCCTCGGCTCCGTCCTGGCACCCACGGACCCGGTCCTGGCCTCCGACGTCCAGGTCGCCGGACCGCAGACGGAGGACGACCGCGAGGTCGAGGAGACCGATGAGCTGAGGTTCGCGCTGACCAGCGAAGCCGGGCTGAACGACGGCCTTGCCTTCCCCTTCGTCTACGCGGCCGTCTTCATCGCTCTGGGCACGACCTCGCCGTCCGCGTGGTTCGAGTGGGTCGGGTTCTACGCGGTCGGCAAGGTCGTTCTCGGTGTCGCCGTCGGCGTCGCCACCGGCAAGCTGCTCGCGACCATCGCCTTCCGGTCGGCCAGTCGTTCCCTCCGGGTCGCGGAGCGCGGCGAGTCGCTGACGGCGCTGGCAGCCCTGGTCCTCGCCTACGGCGTCGCCGAGGTCGCCCAGGGCTACGGGTTCCTCGCCGTCTTCGCCTGCGCCATGACCTTCCGGTCCGCGGAGAGGACCCACGACTACCACGCGGCGATGCACGAGGTGACCGAGCGACTGGAACGACTGCTGACGCTCTTCCTCCTGCTGGTCCTGGGCATCGCGGTGAGCCGCGGCCTGCTGGAGCACCTCGACTGGCGGGGGGTCGCGATCGGTCTCTCCCTGATCCTGGTCATCCGACCGCTGGCCGGCGTCCTCGCCCTCCGCCGCGACCCCCGCCTGGACCGGGGCCAGCGCTGGGCGGTGGCCTTCTTCGGCGTACGCGGCATCGGGTCGATCTACTACCTGGCGTACGCCGCCGGGGAGGCTCCCCGGCTCGGCTCGGACTGGATGTGGTCCACGGTGGCCTTCACGATCATCGTCTCGGTCGCCGTCCACGGAGTACTCGCCGTACCGCTCCTGCGCCGCGTGGGAGCCCTGGAGCCCTGAGAAGCACGCGTCTGCCGGGATCTCCGGGGCCGGCCTGACGAGCCGGCCCCGAAGCTCTCTCACGCGGAGTCGAACGCCGCCCGCAACGCCGGGACCCGGCGCAGGACGAGCTGGTCGAGCAGGAGCACCGCGACCAGCGTGACCCCGAACAGCGGCAGCAGGACGCCGAGCACGACGAGACCGCCGACCAGCCACCAGGTCGACCTCAGCGGCATCCGGCCCCGAGGCGCTCCCACCGAGCCCGCCCCCTTCGGTCGACGGCGCCACCACATCAGCGGACCGGTGACGCAGAGCGTCAGCACTGCGAGGCAGAAGAGTGCGGCGCCCCAGAAGCTGACCAGCCCGAGGCTGCGGCCCTCGTGCAGGCCGATCCCCTGCGACACGGCCTTGGCCAGCAAGGGGTAGTCCTCGAAGCCGTAGTCGGCGCGGACCTTCCCCGAGAACCGGTCGACGTGCACCGTGCGCTCGTCACTCGGATGGCTGAAGGCGTCTCCCATCACCGAGAAGACCCCGGAGTCGCCGGTCGGCAGGACGATCGACATCGGGTGCTTCAGCCCCTCCTTCTCGGCGACGACCACGGCGGTGTCGACCGTGGCGACCGACGCGCCCTCCTCCGCCGGCGCAGACCCGGGGATCTTCGTGTCGCCCTGGGCCCACGGCACCTCCACGGCGTGGCTGTGCGGCAGCGACTCGTCCAGCGCGGACCCGGGCTTCGACTGCGCTCCGGGATCGAGGCTCCACATCGAGCTCCCGTGGTCGGTCGCGAAGGACTGCACCTTCGCACCCCAGAAGCCGGTCCACGGAAGCCCGGTGAGCACCATGAACAGGAGCCCGACTCCGGCCACGGCCCCGATCAGACCGTGCCGGTGGCGCAGCGCTGCACCGGCCACCTTCTTGGCCTTGCGTCTCAGCCGCGCCTTGCGACCCGACACGAACAGGTAGTAGCCGGTCAGGGCCATCACGATGGCCCAGCAGGCGGCCACCTCGATCAGGCCGTCACCCCACCGACCGGCCATCAGGTCGCCGTGCAGCCTGATGGCATATCCGGACAGGGTGGTGTCGGGGTTCAGCGAGCCCAGCACCTCGGCGCGCCACGGGTCGACGAAGACGTCGGTGGTCGATCCGTCGGGTCGGGTGATCGCGAAGGCGTACGCGTCGTCGGGGTCGCGGCCTTCCCGGACCAGGCCGATCTCTGCGTCCGGGTACCTCGCCTCGACGGCGGTCAGCATCGTCGACATCGACTGGTAGCGCTGGTCGGCCGGTACGGAGACCCGCATGACGTCGGCGTGCAGCAGCGGCTCGATCTGGAAGCGGAACAGGTAGATCAGCCCGGTCGCCGCCAGCAGCGCGAAGACCGGGATGACCAGGAAGGAGGCGTAGAAGTGCCAGCGCCAGAAGGCGCGGAACAGACCGGCCGGAGCGGGTCGTCGTTGCTTGGTGCCCGGCGGGGCGGGCACCTCGGGGTTTGCAGGGTCGAGTGATGTCGTGGTCACGGAGTTCTCCTCGTGCACGTAGGTATGCCGCATCGACGGGTCGCCGGTGCGGTGGTGTGCGTGTGCTCGACGGAGGGGCCGCGGACGCGGCGGCTCAGCGAGCGAGGAAAAGCAGGGGTGGCCCGCGACGGACGGGGCCGCGCGACCAGACCGGGAGCGCGGGAAGCTGTTCGAGGAAGGACTCGCGTCGCGGCTGCGGTCGGAGGGTCGCGAGGGTGAGGACCGGGAGCTCGGCGAACCGGTCGCCCGCCCGCGCGGCGAGCTCCTGGACGCCGTTGCGCGCGATCCGGAGCAGGAGCCAGAGGGCACGTTCCCCGAGCGCCAGCCAGAGCCCGACGACACCCGCCGCGGCGACGTGGGCGATCGCCATGCCCGGGTGCGCGACCATGTCGGAGAGCGCGTGCGTCAACCACGACGGGATCGCCAGACCCTGGCCCTGTTGCCCGCCGTACGCGTGGCTCGCCCACTGGTCGTAGGACTCCCCGGAACGCGGGTCCCAGGGTGCGACCGGTGCGGTCGGGGTGCTCGGCATGGTCATGCCGCTGCCCTCGCCCCGATGGCCGGCCGTCGCGGCGAGCGCGGTGTGGACTAGGCCCTGCCCGGCGACCATGATCGCGACCAGCCGCAGCGCGGAGGCCTCGTGCCCGAGCAGCGCAGCACACCCGAGCAGGACACCGCCGTAGAGCAACACCATCGGCACGGCGCCCGGCAGCAGACCTCCGGCCGAGGAGTGCGCAACGACACCGGCGGCGAGGACGACCGCAGCGAGCAGGGACGCGCGGGACCAGCGCACCGTCGACGAGGCCCGCATGGTCACCTGCTCAGTATGACGGTCGGTGGCTCAGACGTTGAACCTGAACTCCACCACGTCGCCGTCCGCCATCACGTAGTCCTTGCCTTCCATCCGGACCTTGCCGGCGGACTTGGCCTCGTTCATGGAGCCCGTCGCGACCAGGTCGTCGAAGGAGACGATCTCGGCCTTGATGAAGCCCTTCTGGAAGTCGGTGTGGATGACGCCCGCGGCCTCGGGAGCGGTCGCACCCTTCTTGACCGTCCAGGCGCGAGACTCCTTGGGGCCGGCGGTCAGGTAGGTCTGCAGTCCGAGGGTGTCAAAGCCGACCCGGGCCAGCACCTCGAGGCCCGGCTCGGTGATGCCCATCTCGGCGAGCATCTCGCGGGCCTCGTCGTCGTCGCCGAGCTCGACCAGCTCGGACTCGAACTTCGCGTCCAGGAAGATCGCCTCGGCCGGCGCGACGAGTGCACGCATCTCGTTCTTCAGGGAGTCGTCGCCGAGCTCGTCGGCGTCGCAGTTGAAGACGTAGATGTACGGCTTGGCGGTGAGCAACGACAGCTCGCGGACCAGGTCGAGGTCGAGCTTCGAGGAGATGATCGGCGTACCGGCCTCGAGCAGCGCCTGGGCCTCCTTGGCGGCCTCGAGGTTCGCAGTCAGCTCCTTCTTGCCGCGAGCTTCCTTCTCCAGCCGCGGGATCGCCTTCTCGACGGTCTGCAGGTCGGCCAGGATCATCTCGGTCTGGATCGTGGTGATGTCCGAGGGCCGGGTTGACCTCGCCGTCGACGTGGGTGACGTCCTCGTCGCGGAACACCCGGGTCACCTGGCAGATCGCCGAGGCCTCGCGGATGTGGGAGAGGAACTTGTTGCCCAGACCCTCGCCCTGCGACGCTCCCGCGACGATGCCTGCGATGTCGACGAACTCGACGGTGGCCGGAAGCACCTTGGCCGACCCGAAGATCTCGGCGAGCTTGTCCAGCCGCGGGTCGGGAACCGCGACCACACCGACGTTCGGCTCGATCGTCGCGAACGGGTAGTTCGCGGCGAGCACGTTGTTCTTGGTGAGGGCGTTGAAGAGCGTGGACTTGCCCGCGTTGGGGAGCCCGACGATGCCGATAGTGAGAGCCACCCGGGGAGCCTACCGAGCGGCCGTCGAGCGTGCGAGACGAGGCCGAGTCGACGACGACGGGCGACGAGCGCTGCGGGCCCTCTACAGAATCGCCCGCCGCGAGTAGCGTGCGGTCATGGCAACGATCAGCACGGACGGGTCGAGCTCGTGACCGACCTCGGAGAGCAGTTCGCCCACGCGCTGGCGGCGAAGGACACCACGACGTTGACGGAGCTGCTGGCCGACGACGTCGACTTCAAGGGGTTGACCCCGAAACGGATCTGGGAGGCGGACTCTTCCGCCGGGGTCATCGATGTCCTGCTGGGTTGCTGGTTCGAACCGCAGGACGTCATCACCGAGGCCCAGGTGGTCGCCGGCGCCCCCGTCGAGGACACCGGGCACGTCAGCTACCGGTTCGCACTGAGTACGCCGGACGGCGCACACACCGCGGAGCAGCAGGCTTACTACCGTGGCGATGATCGGATCAGCTACCTACGGGTGCTGTGCTCCGGATTCAGGCCCGTGACCGACGGCTGAAGTATTTTCTGGCAATCGACGCAATCCCCTTGTTTTGAGGGCAAAAGTGTCGGTGGGTGTCCCTAGGTTCGATGCATGACCTCGAGACTGATCGGCGACAACGCGGCGCACCCGCTGGAGTCGCTGGTCCTTGGTCTCGAGGAGCTGACGGCCACCTCCCACGGCGCTCCCGCATGGACTCTCACGTCGAGCCAGCTCGCTGACCTGCTGCCCCGACTCGTGGTCGCGGAGAACAGGCTCGCGGCCGTCCGGCTCG
This sequence comes from Marmoricola sp. OAE513, assembly GCF_040546585.1. Taxonomy (NCBI): domain Bacteria; kingdom Bacillati; phylum Actinomycetota; class Actinomycetes; order Propionibacteriales; family Nocardioidaceae; genus Marmoricola; species Marmoricola sp. OAE513. The sequence continues at coordinate 957,145 of NZ_JBEPOC010000001.1, forward strand.
CGATGCTCGCGGAGGCCGATCGCCACCAGATCGGGGACAGCGTCGGGGCCGCCAACACGGGAGCCTGGTTCGCGAACGTGACTCGCGCCGACAAGCCCGCCGCTCACCGGTCCGTGGCACTGGCCCGGACCCTCGACGACGACGTCCACGCAGCGACCAGAGATGCACTCGAGCGCGGCGAGGTCTCCGTCGAGCAAGCGGCTGCCGTCCTGCGGAAGGTCGAGGCCCTTCCGCGCGACCTCGTCGACCCCGAGACCCGCGCGCGGGCGGAGAAAGACCTCGTCGCCCTCGCCGAGCACCACAACCCCAGGGAGCTCGGGATCCTCGGCCGTCGGATCCTCGACGTGATCGCTCCCGAGATCGCCGAAGAGGCCGAACGCCGAGCCCTGGAGGCCGAAGAGCGCGAGGCTGCTTCGAAGGCTTACTTCCGGATGCACTCGGACGGCAACGGGTCGATGGTCGGACGCTTCAAGATCCCGATGCTCGCCGGGTCCATCCTCGCCAAGCACCTCACGGCGATCGCCGCACCGAAGCACCAGGTCGCCGTGCACGGTGCCGTTCCGACCGACCCCGAGACCGGAGAACGGCTCGATCGATCGATGCGCCTCGGAGCCGCGTTCGTGGAGTACCTCGAGACCCGTTCCGCTGCCGGCATGCCGCGCGCAGGTGGTGTTCCGGCTGTCGCCGTGGTCACGATGACGCTCGAGTCGCTGCTCGGAGGCGCCCGCGCAGCCACCCTGGACAACGGCGAGCGCATCTCCGCCGGGGAGGCCCGCCGACTGGCGTGCGAGGCCGGCATCATCCCGCTGGTCCTCGGCGGCCGGTCGGAGCCGCTCGACCTGGGCCGGAGCCGACGGTTCCACAGCACCGCGCAGCGGATCGCGATCGGCGTCCGGGACGGGGGCTGCGTCGTCGAGGGCTGCGATGCGACAGCCGAGATGTCGCACATCCACCACCTGAGGTCCTGGGCCAGCGGCGGTCCGACGACGGTCGAGGACGGCGTGATGATCTGCCCGCGCCACCACCGGTTCGCCCATGACGACCGCTTCGTCCTGGAGCCGCGCTTCGGCGGCAAGTACCGGATCGTCAGGCAGACCTAGACCGGGCTCGACGCATCCCCGCTGAGCAGCTCGCCGCGGTGCCGCCACGCCCAGGTCAGGATCGTCACGGAGAAGAACAGCGTCAGCGCGACGATCACGGCCTCGAACGCTCCGCCGCCGCCCTTGGTGAAGATGCCGTTCTCGACGTCGTAGAGGAAGTCCATGCCGAACAGGTACAGCCCTGCGCTGCCCGCGCACAGCAGCCAGAGCAGCGCACTCGGCCGGTTCCTCTGCAGCGTGATGAGCGCGAGCAAGCAGGCGAGTCCCAGCCAGAAGTCCGCGAGCGGGAAGGCGTTCTCGAACTCGTAGTACGCCTGGTTCTTCTCGCTCGCGATCCAGTCGCGCTCGGCGAACCAGAGCGTCCAGTAGACGATGTCGAGCAGGATCGCCACGACCAGCATGGCCTGGATGGGGCGCTTGTTCATGCCTCGATCATGCCCGAGGAGCGGGCATCGTCAGATGACCCGGCGGCCTTCCTTCAGGCGCTTGCGCATGCCGCGCACCACCAGCCGCGCGTGCAGGGTGCGCAGGACCTTCGGCACCCGCGGGTAGACGGCGCGGAAGAAGACCCAGAACGCGTCGTACAGGCGCTGGTCGAGCCGCGACCAGGACATCCCGAGCACCTCGCGCACGTGTGGCTCGAGGTTGCCCCGGGTCAGCAGGTTCTGCAGCACGATGCCGGGCCTCATCACCAGCGGCGCACCTCGGGTGCTCAGCAGCGCCTTCACGTAGGACCGGATCTCCGGGTCCGAGCTGAACTCGCCCTGCATGTCCTGCCAGTACGTCGTGAAGTCGGCCCGCGTCGCCGGCCACATCTCGGGCGCGACCTGGAGGGCGTTGCCGAAGATCTGGGCCTCGGCGTAGGACCGCTCGCGGGTGGCCTCGCTCATCGGGCCGAATGTCTTCTCGTAGATGAACTCGCCGTTCTGCGCGAGCGTCGCGGCGACCCAGAGCTGCAGCTGCGGGTCGTGCGCGCTGTAGCCCTCGCCGCGCACACCGCGATGCGCCCGGTTCACCATCCGGGCAACGGCCGATCGCTCCTCCTCGGTGCCCAACGTCATCACGTAGACGTAGGTCAGCGTGGTGCGCAGCCGGTCGAGCGGCCGGTCCAGGGTGTTGGAGTGCACTGCCACGCCCTTGCCGACGCCGTACAGGGCGAGCTGGTTCATCACCGTGGAACCGGCGCCGAGGAGCAGCGCCGCTTCGCCGATGTAGTCGGCCAGACCGAAGTCGGCCTGCGACGTGTCGGGCACGGCGGCCCGCGCGACGGGTGCGGCAGGCGCCGGTGTCGGCTCATCCTCGAGGAGGGTCATGGGTGCGACAGTACAACAAGATCTGTCGCACTGTGTAGGGTTGTCCTCGTGACCGAGACCTCCGTCGACAGCATCCTGGATGCGGCTCGCGCGCAGTTCCTGCGCACCGGCGTACGGCGGACCAGCGGGGACGACATCGCGCGCAGTGCCGGGGTCAACCGGGCGACGCTGTACCGCCGCGTCGGCACCAAGGACGAGATCGTGCGCCAGACCTACCTGCACGAGACCCAGCGGGTCCTCGCCGTCATCGAGAAGGCGACCGGGCCGGTTCCCCCACCCGGTGAGACCGGCTTCGATCCGGTCGCGTACGTCGAGCGCTTCCTCACCGTCACGATCACCCAGGTTCGCGACAACCCGCTGCTGCAGCAGCTCCTCGAGATCGACCGCGACGAGACGCTGCTCGGCCTGACGCTCAACGCGGGCGAGACGCTGACGCTGTCCTCGATGCTGGTCGCCGACCGGATCCGGAGCCTGCGTGCGTACGTCGGGAACACCGATGTGGACGACATCGACGACCTCGCCGGGACGCTCGCGCGACTGACGCAGTCACTGCTGCTGACTCCCGATGCTCCACCGCGGCTGGACAGCAAGGAACGGATGCGGACATACGCCCGCAGGGTGATCGCGCCGATGATCCTCGGTCGCTAGCGTTCGCCCATGAACGAACCCGAGCGCGAGTCGACGGCCGAGCTGGCCGACATCGTCCACGACCTCGTCGCTGCACTGGCCCGCGGCCGGTCCGCCGACAACCCCGCCCTGCTCGAGGAGCTCAACGACCTGCGCAACAGGCTCCAGAAGCACCGCAGCTGACGGTCGTTCAGTCGGGCCCCGATAACCTCGACCCCGTGCGCATCGCAACCTGGAACGTCAACTCCCTCCGCTCCCGCATCGATCGCGTCGAGGCCTTTCTCGACCGCCACGAGATCGACGTCCTGGCGGTCCAGGAGACCAAGGCGAAGGAGGAGCAGCTCCCGCTGATGGGGCTGCAGGCACGCGGTTACGAGATCGCTGCTGCTGGCTTCAGCCAGTGGAACGGCGTGGCGCTGATCTCCCGCGTCGGGCTCGAGGACATCGAGGTCGGGTTCCCGGACATGCCGCTGTTCGACGGCGCTGCAGAAGCCCGCGCCATCGGAGCCCGGGTCGGCGGTGACACCGGGGGCGGCGGCGTGAAGATCTGGTCGCTGTACGTCCCCAACGGTCGCAAGATCGGCGACCCGCACTACGTCTACAAGCTCGACTGGTTGGCCAGGCTGCGCACCGCCGCCGCGACCTGGACCGACACCCCCACCGCGCTCGTCGGCGACTGGAACATCGCCCCGACCGACGAGGACGTCTTCGACGTCGCGCAGTTCGCGACCTCGACCCACGTCACTCCCCCGGAGCGGGCCGCCTTCCAGGCGTTCCTGGACAGCGGATACGCCGAGGTCACCCGCGCCCACACGCCCGGACCGGACGTCTACACCTACTGGGACTACTACCGGCAGCGCTTCGAGCGGAACCGCGGCCTGCGGATCGACTTCGTGCTGGGGTCGCAGCCGTTCGCCGAGCGGGTGACGGGCGCGTTCATCGACACCGACGAGCGCGACCCCGCGCAGGGCACGGGCAGTCCGAGCGACCACGCCCCCGTGGTCGTCGACCTGGCCGACTAAGCCGTCTTCGCCGCCCGCACCTTGCGGTAGTTCCGCAACGCGTACCCGTAGCCGACCACCGCCAGCACCCCGAGCACGACGAGCAGCCAGGTCGGGACGGTGACCTCGTCGGCGTACGACGTCTGCTTGGCACCGGCGGGGACGCCCTGGAGCAGCGGTGCTCCGCCAGCCACGGCAGGCGCCGTCGCCGCACCGGACGGCACCGCCGTGGAGCCCGCGGTCGGGACACCGGTCGGGGTCACGCCCGGGGTCACCCCCGCAGTTGGGATGGCGGCCGGGTTCGTCCCGGGCCGAGCGCCGGGCTGTCCGCTGCCGGAGCCCGGGTTCGCCGCCGGCGCGTTCGCCTTCGAGACCGGGATGGTCGCGATCCGGCCGGTGCCCTTGTCCGAGCGCCAGCAGTCGACGAGGTAGGTCGCCTTGGCGCCGTTGCCGCTCACGCTCGCGACGAACTCGAGCGCGGTGCGCGGCGGCGTCCGGGGGTTGGAGTGCGGGGGCGGTCGACGGTCGAGCACCTCGTTGCGGGGCAGGTCGAGCTTGATCGAGCCGCTCGCGTTGTCCGGCACCTTGAACGACGGGAAGTACAGCGGCGCCGAGACCACCAGCGGGTTGCCGAATGCAGTCTTGCCGGTCTGCCACCGGTCGGCGGTGAAGACCTGCCGCTTGGCCGAGCCGACGGTCACCCCGACCGACAAGGTGTCGGAGATGGCGTCGAGCTGGTTGAAGCCGAGACCAGCTGCCTGGCTGCGGATGTCCTCGGGCGCCTGCACCGTCGCCGTCCCGGCAAGGTTGATGACCTCGCCCGGGCGGACCGACGCGGGAACGTCGAGCGAGATCGACAGACCCGTGGGTTGGTCGCGGGCGCGGGCGTCCTTGTCCGCGTTGGTGTCGTTGTAGACGCAGATGAGCGTGACCTGCGCGCGCGACGTAGCGGCCTCGGCCGGCGGTGACGGGTTCAGCGGCGTCGGGCCGACGAGCAGCGCGATCAGCACGGCGACCGCGGCGACCAGGCGGAGCCGCCGGTGCGAGGACACCGCCAGGAAGACCCCGCTCGCGACGAACGCACCGATCAGCAGCAGGGCCCAGGCAGGCAGACGCAGGCCGTCCGGCACCGTCGGTGGCGGGATCGCCTCGGCCGAGAGCGGACCGGTCACGGTCGGCGTCACGACCGCGGGGCTGCCCGGTGGCGCCGCACCCAGCGGCGGGGCCGCGACCGGCGCGCCGACAGCCGGGCCACCGAGCGGCGGAGCGGCCGGGGACACGCTCGGGGCGTCGGTCGGCTCGGCGAGCGCGGCCGCCGCGACCTTGACCGAGCCGAGCGCGGTGTCCTGGTCGGCCTTGAGCGCGCAGGCGACCGCGCGCTTCGGCTGCAGCAGGCTGTCGCTCTGCAGCGAACCGGTGAACGCCACCGCCTTGGGCTTGGTGGTCACCGGGTTGGTGACGATCTCCTCCGAGGGCAGCGAGAGCTTCAGGTCGCCGGTCGCCGAGCTCGGCACCAGGAACTCGGGCAGCGTCCAGGTCGTCGTGACCACCGGGGTACCCAGGGCCGACCTGGTGGTCTTCAGGTCGGAGATCCGGAGCAACCGCTGGCTGCTACCGACCGCGACGTTGACACCGAAGTCGTCGCTGAGGAACGTGAACGCGGTGGACAGGTTGGTCGCCGTCGCGGCGGCACCGAAGGTGAAGGTCGCTTTACCCGTGAGCTTCACCGGCTCGCCGGGGGCGACCAAGGGCGGCGCCTTCACGTGCACCTTGACCGCGACCTTGTCACTGCCGCCGAGCGAGGGCAGGTCGAAGCCCAGGGAGGGCAGGCCGAGGCCGAGGCCGGCCGGCGTACGGATCTCCGACTCGAGGCCGGCGTACTGGCACTGGTAGGACGCCTCGGCGCTCAGGTCGTCGGTGGCCGGCGTGGCACCGCCGGCAGCCGGTGCCGGCGAGACCAGGAAGGCGACAGCCGCCAGGCCGAGCAGGCCACGGGGGACGGTGAAGAGACGCATCAGTTGGCTCCTTGACTCAGTGCGCTGGCGGGGCTGACCTGCGCTGCCCGTGCCAGCGGAAGCAGTGCGGCGGACCGTACGACGAGCACCACGAAGGCACTCAGGACCAGGATCGGGATGAGGGGTACCCGGTGGACCGACGGGATCCCGAGCGCGGTCGCGATCAGCGACGACCCGGTCAGGCCGACCGCCAGACCGAGCAGGACGCCGACCACGGCAGCCGCCAGCGCGACGGCCTGGGTCCTGGTGAGCAGCAGGCTGCGCAGACCGGACTGCTCGAGGCCCAGTGCGCGCAGCACCGCGTGCTCGTGGCCTCGCTCAGCCACCGCGATCACCGTCACCAGCACCGCGCCGATCACCGCGACCAGGAGTGCCACCATGAGGAAGGCCGTGCTGGCCGCCGTCGTGACGGCGATCGCGCGGGACAGCTTCAGGTCCAGCAGGGCGGGACCACCGACGGGCACCTGGCCGGCGAGCACCGCCTCACCGCTGACCTCGGAGAGCACCTCGGCGCGGTCGGCACCGTCGGCCAGCCGCAGCCAGGCCGTCCGGACCTCGGTCTTCGCGCTGACCTGGTCGAGCAGGTCGGGAGCGACCAGCGCCGGCAGGTCGAAGTCGTCGAGGTAGACGACCTTCAGACCGGTCACGGTCCTCTCGGGCCCGACCAGCGAGACGCGCGCACCTGGCTTGAACGCCTTGAAGTAGTCGTTCGGCAGGTAAACCGTCTTCGCTGCGATCGTCGTGATCCCCCACGTCGAGGGCAGCGCCTTCTCCAGCTGGGACAGGTCCTGCCCGATGACGCCCGTCGACAGCGTGACCTTGCCGCGCTCGCCCGGTCCCTCGAGCGTGACGTCCACGCCCTGGGGCAGTCGGACCAGTCGCGCCACTCCGTCGACGTCGCGGAAGCGCTCCAGGGAGTCAGACGTCAACGGCACCGAACCGACGGGAGCTCCGACGGTCAGGTCGGCGACCGGCAGGTCGTCGAGGCGCTGACTGCCCGAGGCGTGCAGGGACGACAGCAGCACCCAGGTCCCGGCCATCAGGACGGTCGCGAGCAGGACGGCGACGCCCTCGGCGGCCGCGCGGCCGGGGTCGCGGGAGACGCCGTTGGCTGCGAGCTGGGTGACCGTGCGCCGCGGTCGGTCGCGCAGGCGCCGGCTGATCTGCAGCGCGACCAGGCCCAGGGAGAACCCGAACGACAGGAGCCCGCCGATCACGACGGCACCGAGGCCGAGCAGGACCCAGGTGCGGTGGCCGGAATCGACCAGGAGGAGCGCCGCGAGGCCCGCGACGAGCAGCACCCCGCCGGTCGCGGCCGCCGTACGACGCCGCCCGGGAGCGCTGACCGTGCTCGACAGCACGGCTGCCGGCGGGATGCGGCTGGCCGCCCACGCGGGGATCAACCCGGCCACGAGCGAGAGCAGGACGCCGGCACCGAAGGCAAGGGTGAGCCCGCCGAGCGGCACGGTGAACGCGTCCCCGGTGACCGTCGGGAGACCCGGGATGAGGCCCGTCAAGGGCAGCCCGGCACGTGCCAGCAGGACGCCGCCGACGAGCCCGACGATCGTGCCCGCGAGCCCGAGTGCGAGCACCTCTACGAGCACCAGGCCGAACGTCTGGCGGCGGGTCGTGCCGACGCTGCGCAGCAGCGCGAGGTAACGGCGTCGTGAGCCCAGCGAGACCAGGATCGCCGTGCCGAGGACGATCGCTGCAACGACGAGCGCGAGCGGCGAGAAGCTGAGGAGAACGGCCTTGATCGCCTTGAGACGGGTCTGCTCGGCCGAGCCCGCGCCCTGGACCAGCTCATCGGTGCCTTGGGCGAAGCCGCCCTGCCCCGCGGCGTTGACCCGGGTGACCAGGTCCTTCTGCGTGGTTCCGTCCGTGGCCCGGAGCAGCACCACGTTGTCGCCGGGGACACCGGCGAACAGGCGGGCGGTCGCGTCCGGCACGATGCCGTAGATCGCGTTCGAGTACTCCAGCGAGCCTCGGACGTCGACGACGCCGACCACCCGGAAGTTCGCCGCGCCCAGGGCCGGGCTGCCGAGCGAGACCAGGTCACCGAGCCGGATCCGCAGCTGGTCGAGGGAGTGCTGGGTCAGTCCGATCTCAGGACGATCGGCGACCGGAGCACGACCCTCGGCCCACCTCTGCCAGCGGAAGGACGGGTCGCCGGCCAGCGACTCCAGCTGGATGCCCAGCACCGTCTTCCCCGTCCGGGCGACCGCGTTGGCGCGGGCGTACGAGGTCGAGGCCTGCACACCCTCGAGCGCCTCGAGCTTGCCGAGCTGGGCCCGGTCGAACGACAGCGCACCCGACCCTCCCCCAGCGGACAGCGAGGAGTCGGACGTGCCGAGCTCCGTCCGTACGACGACGTCGCTGCCGCGCCAGGTGACCTCGAGCCCCTGGTCGATGGCCGAGCGCAACGAGGACGCGAGCACGAAGGCGGACGTCAGCAGCGACACAGCCAGGGCAACCGTGATCGCCAGTGTGAGGGCTCGACCCGGGTTCCTGCGCAGCTGCGAGCGCAGCAGGTCGAGGAGGACGGAATCGGCCATCAGCGTTGCCGGTCCAGCTTCCCGGCCCGCAGGACGTGGACGGAGTCGGCGAGGTCGGCGACGGCGAGGTCGTGGGTCACGAGCACGACGGTCTGGCTCAGCGCGGCGACGGTCTCGACGATGATGTCGAGCAGCCGCTGGGCGCTGTCGGCGTCCAGCGCACCGGTCGGCTCGTCGGCGAAGACGATCGCCGGCTCGGCGTACAGGGCGCGGGCGACGGCGACCCGCTGCTTCTGACCGCCGGAGAGCTGCTCGGGGGTGTGGTCCAGCCGGTCGGCGATCCCGAGCCGGTCGGCGAGGTCGACGAGACGCTCCTGGTCGACCGGGCGGCGGTCCAGGCGTACCGGGAGCACGATGTTGTCTCGGGCAGGCAGACCCGGGACCAGGTTGAAGGACTGGAAGACGAAACCGACCTCGCGGCGCCGCAGCCGCGTCACGGTCGCGTCGTCGGCCCGCGAGATCTCGACCCCGGCGAGCTGGATGCTGCCCTCGTCGGGCCGGTCCAGCCCCGCGAGCAGCTGCAGCAGCGTGGTCTTGCCCGAACCCGACGGACCGACGATCGCGGAGATCTTGCCCTGGGGCGCGACGAAGTCGATGCCGTTGACCGCGGCCACCGAGCTCCCGTCGGGCGCGAGGAACGACTTCACCAGCCCGCGGGCGACGACGGGCGCGCTACCTTCCGCACCGTCTGCCGGGTCGAGATCACGTGCGACGGCTTCAGTCATGTCGCCGGTACTCCTTCGGATCGGTGCAGCAGGGGCGGGGCACGGTGGGTAGGCCACCACGACCGGCCCCACGGGAGGAATGGGGTTCGGAGGACGCCGCTTCAGTTCCGAAAGTCGACGTTGCTTGTAGACATTAGTCGTTCCAGGTCTCACGCGGAGTCGAGTCCAGATCTTGTGCACGCGCGGTTCGACAGTGCGAGGGGCGACGTACGCCCCGGCTCTCCGGGCGCTGACCCGTGGGATGCTCTCGCCATGGAAAAGTCGATCCTCCGCATCCTGGTGACCTTCACCGTCGGGTTCCTCGCGATCGGGGCGGTTCTCGGGCTCATCGGTGTCGGCGACTGCGGCTCGGTGTTCAGCCCGGACGACGGCTGCGGCGAGACGCTGTCGGTGCAGCGCGCCCTGGTGATCGCGTTCGTCGGGCTCGGACTCACCTCGATGGCTGCGGCGATCTTCGCGGACGCCGGCGCGGGCGTTCCTGACACGACCGTCGACGAGACCCCGGGCGAGGACCTCCTCTGATGGCCGACCAGACCCGCCTCGAGCGCGTCGTCGGCGCGCTGACCAAGGCGGCCGGCGGACTGGTGGTCGGCGGGCTCGTCGTGCTGCTCGCGAACGCGCTGGTGATCGATCAGAAGAAGGTGCACATCATCGGACTCGGGGCCCTGCGCGCCGGCCTGCTGGTGGTCCTGCTGATCATCGTGACCGTGCTGGTCTCGGTCGTCGCGGGCAAGGTCCGCGGCAAGGGCCAAAGCCCGGACCAGGGCCCGGACCAGGGCTCGGACTAGCGCTTCGCGTAGTTCGGGTGCGGCGACCAGACCGTCGCTGTCCCCGACACCGTGGCCCGGTACTTGCGCGACCCGGTCGCACGGACCCGGTAGACGTTCTTGCCGGCTCCGTCGGTCGTCCGGGTCTTCAGCCGCTTCCACGGGCACGACGCGCACGTCCGGTAGGACAGCACGACCTTCCGGTGCGCCCAGGGCTGGTAGCGGTTCGCGACCGGCGAGTACCGCGTCAGCTTCGTGCGCAGCGTGACGGTCTTCCCCGCGCGGGACGCCGTCAGCGAGACCTTCGCGTCCATCTTCATCGTGGTGCGCGCGATGTTCTGCGGGACGTCGTCGTTGTCCACGTCCTTGGCGCCGGTCGGTCGGACCGTGTAGAGCCCGGTGCGCTCGTCGTCGTAGATCCGCCAGTAGTCACGGGCGGTGTGGTCGAAGGTGAACCGCTCGGCGAAGAAACCCCTGCGGTCGCGCGCCAGCCAGGACGCGTAGATCGTCTGCAGGCTGGTGCACCGCGGGCTGAGCGTGGCCTTGACCAGCTTCGAGCGGGCCTTCATCCGGATCTGGCTGGGCAGCACGAGGGAGCAGGTCGGCGGCGACCCGGCCGTGACGGTGAAGGCGAGCGAGTCCTGGTGGACCACCAGATCGGCGTCGGTGGTCGTGATGTGGAACGTGTAACCCGTTGCCGGCGGGAGCGCACCGACTCTGAGCTGGGGCTTGGGGAAGCTGCCGTTGAAGACGTGCTGCTTCGTGCTCCCGACGACGTTGCCGCCCCGCTCGACCCAGTAGTCGTAGGTGCCGATCGGCGCGTTCTCGAGGTTCACCACGAACGGGCCGTTGAACCCGGCGTAGTGCTTCGCCGCAGGCAGGGGCGACTCGATGACCGGGTCACCGGTGCCCACCGCCCCGGCCCCACCCGGTACGGCGACGAGGAGGGCGGCAGCGACCACGGCCACCACTCCACCGACCAGCGCGCGCACGTGCAACCTGCTCACCCCTCCCACAAGGCGTCCGAGAACCACCATCGTATGTGTCGGACCCACCTGGCACGGTCGGAGCATGGAGATTCTGCTTCCCCTGATGACCCTGCTCCTCGGCATCGCCCTGGGCGCCCTCGGCGTGCTGGCTCTGCGGCGTACGCCTTCCGCGGACGGCCCTGGTGTGCTCGGTGCCGCCGAGAACGCAGTGATCAAGGACGGCCTGGACCGCTTGCACGACCGGATGCGCGACCTGGAGCACCAACGCGTCTCCTGGCAGAGCACGCTGCACCAGCAGGTCGACGAGGTCCGACACTCCACCGACTCGCTGCGGCGGGAGACCTCCGCGCTGTCGACCGCCCTGCGCAAGCCGCACGTGCGCGGCCAGTGGGGGGAGCTGCACCTGCGCCGGACGATCGAGCTCGCCGGGATGGTCGAGCACTGCGACTTCGAACAGCAGGTGCACCTCGCCGGCGACGACGGCCAACCGGGGCAGACCGGTCTGCGACCCGACGTGGTCGTCCGTCTGGCCGGCGGCAAGAGCCTGGTGGTGGACGCCAAGGCGCCGCTCGCGGCGTACCTGGACGCCCTGACCACCGAGGATCTCGACGAGCAGGCGGCGTACCTGGCTCAGCACGCGCGGCACGTGCGCACCCACATCGACCAGCTCTCGACCAAGGGCTACTGGCGTGCGCTGCAGCAGCACGGTGTCCCCTCGCCGGAGTTCGTCGTGCTGTTCCTCCCCGCCGAGTCGTTCCTGTCCGCCGCGCTCGACGCCGATCCCCGACTGCTGGAGTACGCCGCCGGGCGCAACGTCGTGCTGGCGACCCCGACCACGCTGATCGCCCTGCTGCGCACGGTCGCCCACGGGTGGACCACCGAGACACTGGCCGAGCGCACCCGGGAGATCCACCAGCTCGGCCGCGACCTCTACGCCCGGCTCGGCACGGTCGGCCGCCACCTCGACAAGCTGGGTAGGTCGCTGAAGAGCAGCGTCGAGTCGTACAACAGCGCGGTCGGCTCGCTCGAGAGCCGGGTTCTGGTCACCGCACGGCACTTCTCCGACGTGGCCGAGATCGACGAACCCCTCGACTCCCCCCAGCCCGTCACGGAGGCACCGCGGCCGCTGACCGCGATCGAGCTCCTCGACGCGGTCGCGGAGGAACGTCCCCAGCTGGTGGATCTGGTTGATCCGGATCACAGCCGCGGCCACGGCGTGGCTCACCCCGAGCAGAGGCGCGCAGACCTACGTTAGTGGGGTGAGCGCACCCACCGTGTGGGAAGAAGGACGCTGGTCCGGGAGCCGGGTCACGCGGTTCTCGATCTTTGCGTGCGTGCTCCTCGTCATCGCCGACCTGGTCCCCGGGGGCGGTCTCGACCGGATCTTCGACGTCGGGTTCGTGGTGCTGTGCATCGCGATCGCGCTGGCGATCCGCCCCTCGGAGTTCTTCACCGTCGGCGTCCTGCCCCCGATGCTGCTCCTCGGCCTCTGCTCGGTCCTCGCGGTGCTGCACCGCAGCTGGATCGCGGCGTCCGACGACGGTCTCATCCAGGCCGTGATCTCCGGGCTGGCCCACCACTCCGGCGCCCTGCTCGGCGGGTACGTCCTGTGCCTGGGTGTGCTCGCGATCAGGTCACGCGTGCTACGCCGCGCCGACGGTGCTCACTCGAAGCGCGACGCGTCCCCGGCGCCGTACCGGATGACCTCGGCGGCACCCGAGGTGAGGTCCACGACGGTCGTGGGCAACGAACCGCACTCGCCGGAGTCGATGACCACGTCGAGCACCTGATCCAGGTCGTCCTTCACCAGCCAGCCCTCGGTCATCGGCTCGGTCTCGCCGGGAAGGATCAGCGTGCTGGAGAGCAGCGGCTCGCCGAGCTCCTCGAGCAGCGCGCGGACCACGACGTGGTCGGGGATCCGGACGCCGACGGTCTTCTTCTTCGGGTGCATCAGCCGTTTCGGGACCTCGGCGGTCGCCGGCAGGATGAAGGTGTACGGCCCCGGCGTCGCCGCCTTGATCGCTCGGAAGGCGGCGTTGTCGATGTGCACCAGCTGACCGAGCTGGGCGAAGTCGCGGCAGACCAGCGTGAAGTGGTGCTTGTCGTCGAGCCGGCGGATCGTGCGGATCCGGTCCAGACCGTCGCGGTTGCCGAGCTGGATGCCCAGCGCGTAACCGGAGTCGGTCGGGTAGGCCAGGAGGCCGTCGTCACGCAGCGTCGCGACCGCCTGGCCGATCAGCCGGGGCTGCGGGTCGTCGGGGTGGACGTCCAGGTAGCGCGCCACGGCTACGCTCGGTCACCGGCGGCGGCAGCCTTCTCCGCGGCCCGGATGTCCTTGCGCAGCTCGGGCGGCAGCGCGAAGATCAGCGACTCCTCAGCCGTGTGGACCGCCTTGGCGTCCGGGTAGCCGCGCTCGGCCAGGAAGCTGAGCACGCCGTCGACCAGGTCCTCGGGCACCGAGGCACCGGACGTCACACTCACCTTGTCCACGCCCTCGAGCCAGGCCTCGTCGATCTCGCTCGCGTCGTCCACCCGGTACGCCGCCTTGGCGCCGACCTCGAGCGCGACGTCGGCCAGCCGGACCGTGTTCGAGGAGTTCGCGGAGCCGACCACGATGACCAGGTCGGCGTCGCTGCTGATCTCCTTGATCGCCAGCTGCCGGTTCTGGGTGGCGTAGCAGATGTCGTCGCTCGGCGGGTCGAGCAGCAGCGGGAACCGCTCGCGGATCGCGGCAACGGTCTCCAGGGTCTCGTCGACCGACAGGGTGGTCTGCGACAGCCAGGCGACCTTCGCGGGGTCGCGGACGACGATGTTCGGCACGTCGGCCGGGCTCTGCACCAGCTGGATGTGGTCCGGCGCCTCGCCCGCGGTGCCCTCGACCTCCTCGTGCCCCTCGTGGCCGATCAGCAGGATGTCGTAGTCGTCGGCGGCGAAGCGCTTCGCCTCGTGGTGGACCTTGGTCACCAGCGGGCAGGTGGCGTCGATGGTCTTGAGCTCGCGCTCGGCGGCCTCGGCGTGCACCGCCGGGGAGACCCCGTGGGCGGAGAACACGACGGTCTCGCCGGCAGGGACCTCGTCGAGCTCCTCGACGAAGATCGCGCCGCGGGACTCGAGGTTGGCGACCACGTGCTTGTTGTGCACGATCTGCTTGCGGACGTAGACCGGGGCGCCGTACAGGTCGAGCGCCTTCTCCACGGTGATCACGGCGCGGTCGACGCCGGCGCAGTAGCCGCGCGGGGCGGCGAGCAGAACGGCACGCTCGGCCTCGGGGATGAGGCGCGGCATCGCCAGGTCGGTGTCCATGCCCACCATCGTAGTGGCCTGCGACTAGCCTGCTCGCATGGCGCTGACGACCTCCCCGGAGACCCCGGTCCCGGTCCGCCAGGTCGTCAGCATGATCGGAGGCTGGGTCGACCGGCTCGGCGCGGTCTGGGTCGAGGGCCAGGTCGTCCAGCTGAACCGGCCCAACGGCTCGAACACCGACTTCCTCACCCTGCGCGACAAGCTCGCCGACGTCTCGGTCCAGCTGACCTGTCCGCGCTCGGTGATCGACTCGCTGCCCACTCCCCTGGTCAACGGCGCCCAGGTGGTCGCCTACGCGAAGCCGAGCATCTACCCGAACAGGGGCTCGCTCTCCCTCCAGGTCCGCGAGCTGCGGCTGGTCGGCGAGGGCGAGCTGCTCGCCCGGCTCGAGCGCCGTCGCCAGCTGCTGGCCGCCGAGGGGCTCTTCGCCCTCGACCGGAAACGCGCGCTGCCGTTCCTGCCCCAGCGGATCGGCTTGGTCACCGCCAAGGACTCGGCCGCGGAGAAGGACGTCCTGGAGAACACCCGCCGCCGCTGGCCCGGCGTCACCTTCGACGTCCGGTACGCGGCGATGCAGGGCGTGAACGCCGCCGAGCAGGTGATCGCAGCGCTCGGCGCCCTGGACCGCGACCCGGACGTCGACGTGATCGTGATCGCTCGCGGCGGCGGCTCGGTCGAGGACCTGCTCCCGTTCTCCGACGAGGCGCTGGTGCGCGCGGTGCACGCCGCCACCACGCCGGTCGTCTCCGCCATCGGCCACGAGCCCGACTCCCCGCTGCTCGACCTCGTCGCCGACCTGCGCGCCTCCACCCCCACCGATGCCGCCAAGCGCATCGTGCCGGACGTGGCTGAGGAGTTCGCCCGCGTGGTCCAGGTGCGCGACCGGTTGCGGCGCACCATCACCTCGGCCGTCGCCCGGGAGCAGCAACAGATCGACGCGATCCGCGGCCGACCGAGCATGTCCGACCCGCGCAACGACCTGGTCGCCCGGAACCAGGAGATCACCGCGTACGCCGACCGCGCCCGACGCGTGCTCGGCCACGTGCTCGACCGGGCGTACGACGACCTCGACCACAGCCTGGCCCGGGTCCGCGCGCTCTCCCCGCTGGCGACGCTGCGCCGCGGCTACGCCGTGCTGTCGGACGCTGAAGGAAACCTGTTCTCCAGCGTCGAGGGCATCGCCCCCGGCGCGGCCGTCACGATCCGGGTCGCCGACGGGCGGATCAGCGCAGCCGTCTCCGACGTCGAACCACTCCCCCTACCAGTCCAGGACGAGCCTGCGGAGGACCACCATGACTGAGCCCGACGGCACCACGCTGAGCTACGAGGAGGCGCGCGACCAGCTCATCGAGGTGGTGCGGACCCTCGAGCAGGGCGGCACCTCGCTGGCGGAGTCGCTGGCGCTGTGGGAGCGCGGCGAGGAGCTCGCGAAGACCTGCCAGGACGCTCTCGACGGTGCGCGGGCCCGGCTCGACGCCGTGCTCGGCGACGACGAGGACTGACCCGCACTACGAGAGCGGGACCGTCCCGGGCCGCAACGTCGCGGCGAAGTCGCGGATCTCGTCGTCCGGTGCGGAGCCGAAGACCAGCACGGTCTCGCTGGTTCCGTCGGGGTTCTCGACGTCCAGCGCGACCCCGTAGTCACCGCCGGAGTCGGTCCACACCTGCCACGCGGAGGTCGTGTCGTTGAGGGTGACGTCCTCACCCCGCTCGGCCTTGTCGTCGATGTTCTGCCGCACCAGCGTGCGGACCGAGGACTCGGACTCCACGATGCCGACGTACTTGCCGTCCTCGGTGAGCATCCCGATCTCGAACCGCGGGTCGTTGCCGCCGACGTACGACGCCGAGGTCGCCCGCCAGCCCTTCGGCAGCGCGTCCGGGGCGAACAGGGCGAGCCGGTGGTCGGCGCGGCCCGCCTTCACCCAGGCCGACCAGTCGACGGTCCGCACCGGGACCGGGGTCTCGTCCGGGCGCCCCATGAAGTACCAGACCATGGTCGCTGCGACCGCCACGACCAGCGCCACGATCCCGCTCATGAACGGGCGCAGGCGGCGTGCCTCGGCTTCGGTGACCATGCGGCCATCCTCCCAGGCGGCCCTGAACATCGCGGGTCTAGGGTCGCGGCGTGGTGGTTTCGCGTGCTCGTTGACCTGGTGCCCGTGGCGGCGCTGCTCGCCCTGCTGGCGACGGCGTACCTGCACCCGCGCCCCCTGGTCGAGGCGGCGGTGGCCGTGGTCGCCGGCACCGCGGTCCTGGCGACCGGCACCCTCGGGACGGCCGACCTCCAGCGCGAGCGGGACCACCTGGTCCCGGTGGTGCTGTTCCTGGTGGCTGTGCTCGTGGTCGCCGAGTGCTGCCGGGCTGCCGGGCTGTTCACCGCGATCGGGTCCCGGCTCGCCGCCAGCGGCAGTCCGCAGCGGATCTTCGCGCTCACCTTCGTGGTCGCTGCTGCGGTCACCGTCGTGCTCAGCCTGGACGCGACCGTGGTGCTGCTGACCCCGGTCGCGATCGCCGCGGCCGCGGGTGCCGGCCTCTCGGCACGGCCGCTCCAGCTGGTCTGCGTCCGGCTCGCCAACATCGCCTCGTTGCTGCTGCCGGTCTCCAACCTCACCAACCTGCTCGCCGTCCCCGACCTCGATCTCTCCTTCGGCCGGTTCGCACTGCTGATGGCGCCGGTCTGGGTGCTCGCCCTGGTGGTCGAGTACGCCGTCCAGCGGCTCTGGTTCCGGGCCGAGCTGAGCGCTCCCGCGACGCCCGCCGCTGCGCCACCCCTCCCCCTGCCGGTGGTGCCGGTCCTCGTCGTCGCGGCGATGCTCGCCGGGTTCGCCGCGAGCTCGGTCCTCGACCCGGCCTGGAGCGCGGGCGCCGCCGCCCTGGTCCTCGCCGTCCGGGCACTCCTGCGCGGCGAGCTGACCGTCACGCCGCTGGTCCGCAGTGCGCACCTGCCGTTCGCGCTCTTCGTCCTCTCCCTGGGCCTGGTGGTCGCCGCCCTCGGCGAGGGACCGCTCGGGGACCGGATCGCGGACCTGGTCCCCGACGGTGGCGGCCTGCCGGCGCTGCTCGCGGTCGCGCTGATCGGCGCCGTGCTGGCGAATCTGGTGAACAACCTTCCCGCGACCCTGTTGCTGGTGCCGCTGGTGGCCCCGCTCGGCGCGGTTCCCGTGCTGGCGACGCTCATCGGCGTCAACCTGGGCTCCTCGATGACCTGGTCGGGGTCGCTGGCGAACCTGCTCTGGCGACGCACGGTCCAGCACAGCGGCGGCACGGTCTCGACGCGCGACTTCCACCTCGTCGGTCTCCTGGCGACCCCGCTGGCCGTGGTCGGCGGCGTCCTCGTCCTCCACGGCTGGTCGGGCTGGGTCTAGGAGGGCACCCCGGGGTGCGGCAGAGTGACCCCATGAGCCACGAACCGAGCCGGTACCGGATCTCCGAGGCGGCCGAGGTCCTGGGAGTCAGCGACGACACCGTGCGCCGCTGGGTGGACCAGGGTCGGCTCACCGCCGAGCAGGTCAACGGCCGGTCCACGATCGCCGGACCGGACCTGGCCGTCCTCGCCGAGTCGCTGGCCGACTCCCCCGATGCCGACGGCCGGCGCACGTCCTCGGCCCGCAACCGGCTCCCCGGCATCGTCGTCGCCGTGAAGAAGGACACCGTGATGGCGCAGGTCGAGATGATCTGCGGGGCGAACAGGGTCGTCTCGCTGATGTCCGCGGATGCTGCCGAGGAGCTGGGGCTGGTCCCGGGCGCCCGGGCGGTGGCCTCGATCAAGTCGACGAACGTGGTCGTCGAGCGGGGCTGAGCCAGGGTTCACACCGTCCGCCGCCGTGTTCGGCGCGCCGGCGTGCACCCGCGACCGATAACATGCGCCCTATGTCCGACTCCCACCTGCCCGAAGCGCTCGCCGTGGCCCCGGCGTCACCCGACCGCAACCTCGCCCTCGAGCTCGTCCGGGTGACCGAGGCCGCCGCCATGGCCGCTGGTCGCTGGGTCGGGAAGGGCGACAAGAACGGAGCGGACGGCGTCGCGGTCAACGCGATGCGCACCCTGATCTCCACGGTCGGCATGCGCGGCACCGTCGTGATCGGCGAGGGCGAGAAGGACAACGCCCCGATGCTCTACAACGGCGAGGAGGTCGGCGACGGCGACGGCCCCGAGTGCGACGTCGCGGTCGACCCGATCGACGGGACGACGCTGACCGCCAAAGGCATGGCCAACGCGGTCTCCGTGCTCGCCGTGGCGCCCCGGGGCTCGATGTACGACCCTTCCGCCGTCTTCTACATGGAGAAGCTCGTCGCCGGCCCGGAGGCTGCCGACGTCGTGGACATCCGCTACCCGGTCGCCGAGAACATCCACCTCGTCGCCAAGGCCAAGGGCGGCAAGCCCGAGGACGTCACCGTGGTCCTGCTCGACCGCCCGCGGCACGAGAAGCTCGCCCAGGAGATCCGGGAGACCGGCGCCCGGATCAAGTTCATCACCGACGGTGACGTGGCCGGTGCGATCATGGCGGCCCGGGCCGACACCGGCGTGGATCTGCTGCTCGGCATCGGCGGTACGCCGGAGGGCATCATCACCGCCTGCGCGATGAAGTGCCTGGACGGGGTCATCCAGGGCAAGCTCTGGCCGACCAGCGACGAGGAGCGCGAGCGCGCGGCCGCGGCGGGCCTCGAGCTCGACCGGATCCTCTACACCGACGACCTGGTCTCCGGCGACGACTGCTTCTTCGTCGCGACCGGCATCACCGACGGCGAGCTGATGAAGGGCGTCCGCTACCGCGCCGGCGGGGCGTCGACGCACTCGCTCGTGATGCGCAGCCGCAGCGGCACGATCCGCGAGATCATCAGCGACCACAAGCTCAGCAAGCTGCGCGCGTACGCCAACGTCGACTTCGACCGCTGACGGCGCTGTCCGGGATGGCCGGGATGGCCGGGGCGACCGCCGCGTGATCGTCGTCGCCGGGGAGGCCCTGGTCGACGTGGCCGACGGCAGCGAGACGGTCGGCGGCTCGCCGCTGAACGTCGCGGTGGCACTCGGCCGCCTCGACGTCCCCGTCGTGCTGATCACCGAGATCGGCACCGACGAACGCGCGGCGCTGGTGCGCGAGCACCTGGCCGCGACCGGGACCGAGCTCCTCTCCTCACCGTCCGTCGACGGGCGCACGGCCACCGCGACGGTGCACTTCGACGAGGACGAGCCCCTCTACGAGCTCGACCTGTCCTGGCACCTCCCGCACACCGAGCTTCCCGAGTGCGACGCCCTGCACGTCGGCTCGCTGGGCACCGTCCTCGAACCCGGCCGGATGAGCGTGCTGGACCTCGTCGAGCAGGCCTGGGCCCGCGACGTGTTCGTCTCCTACGACCCGAACGTGCGTGCCGGCCACCTCACCGAGCACGACCATGACCAGGCCTGGGGCGACATCGAGTCACTGGCCGACCGGTCCCAGCTGGTCAAGCTGAGCGAGCAGGACATCGAGTTCCTGCACCCGGGTGCCGACCCCGACCAGATCGCCCGCTCGCTGCTCACCGGCGACCGCACCGAGCTGGTGATCCTCACCCGCGGGGCCGCCGGCGCCACGGCGTACGCCGCCGGTGCGGGAGGCGGCGCGGGAGGGGGCGTCGAGGTCAGCGTCCCGGGCACCGACGTCGAGGTCGTCGACACGATCGGCGCGGGCGACGCCTTCATGGCGGCGGTGCTCACGGTGCTGCTGGAGTCGGACTCGCTCGGCAACTTCGGCCCGGGCATGCCGACCGACCCCGGACGCTTGGAGCAGCTGCTGACCGCAGCGGTGGAGGTGGCCGGGCTCAGCTGTGCGCGACCGGGCGCAGCCGCGCCGTCGCGCTCGGAGCTGCGCTCAGGGTGGCCTGGATCAGTGCCGTCCTAGCGGCGAGCTGGCCCTCGAGAGCCTGCCGGACCTGGTCGAACACGAGCGGGTCCAGCGCCATCCCGACGTGGCTGGCGGTCACCTCGACCGGGATCGCGGCCGGGTCGATGCAGGCGCGCCAGTCGACGATGCCGTCACGCTGGGAGTAGATCGCGGTGAACCCGACCTGGGGGTCCAACGGCGCGTGGGTCTCCTCGAAGCTCGCGCGGGCGCAGGCACCGGCGATGCAGTCCTCGCTCATCAGGCCACCGACCCCGGCACGGGTGAGCCGGGTGAGCAGCTCGGCGTCCCTCTCGAGGATCTCGTGCACGGCCGCGGGGGCCAGCACGGGGCTGCCCATCGAGACGATGCCGTTGATCAGGTCGGGGCGCCGAGCAGCCAGCCCGCGGGCGAGCATGCCGCCCAGGCTGTGGCCCACGATGCTGACCTTGCGACCGCGACGGGTGGCGATCGACTCGATCCGGCGCTCCATCTTGTCCGCGGCCTCGCGGGTGCAGCCCATGTTCACGTGGATGTGGGAGCGGTAGGTCCGGTACCCCGCACCGCGCAGCATCGAGGCCATCGGCGCCAGGGTGTAGTCACCGGCCATGAACCCGGGGATCAGCAGGACCGGTTCGGACCCGCCGGGACGGTGGTGCCCGGCGTACGGGAGTCGGGCGCGCACCTTGCGGTCCGCGCGCGCCCGCACGACGTACCGGGCCGCTTCGCCGACCACGCTCCCCTCGCGGGAGAGCGCCCTGAGACCCTGGGGTCCGACAAAACCTGCGGGCTTCAGGAAGTCGCCCATCGGTGAGTTCACAGAGCCGAAAGTAACGGAAACCACAGTTCTACTAACGAGACTCAACGAAATTCGTGACGCGTGTCGGCGACAGTTGTAGACAGGTACTCGGACCCATCACCCCGAAAGGCAGCCCATGCCGCGCATCCGCTCCCGCCGAGCCGCTGAGACAGCGCCCGCCGAGATCGTCGTCAGCCGCACGATGTCGGCACCCGTGAGCGCCCGGATCGAGCTCTGCTACCAGACCTACGGCGACCCGGCCGACGAGCCGCTGCTGCTGGTGATGGGCCTGGGCGGTCCGATGACCTGGTGGGACCCGGAGCTGTGCACGCTGCTGGCCCGTCAGGGCTTCTACGTGATCCGGTACGACAACCGCGACACGGGCAAGTCCACCCGGGTACCCGGACGCGTCACCAAGCCGATGATCATCCAGGCCGGGCTCGGCCGGAAGGTGAAGGCGCCCTACGCACTGACCGATCTCGCAGCTGACGCGTTCGGGCTGCTGGACCACCTCGGCATCTGCTCGGCGCACGTCACCGGGGTGTCGATGGGCGGCATGATCGCGCAGACCATGGCGATCGCCCAACCGTCCCGGGTGCGCAGCCTGGTCTCGATCATGTCCACCACCGGTCGTCGCACGGTCGGCTGGCAGGACCCCCGCCTCGTGCCGGTGATGCTCGCCTCGCGCGGGGCCGACCGCGAGTCCTACGTGCTCGCCTCGCGCAAGGTCGGGCAGCTCATCGGCTCCCCCGGCTACCCGGAGTCCGAGGAGTCCTCCCGCGCTCGCGCCGAGGAGACCTTCGACCGCGGCCTGAACCCTGAGGGAGTGGCCCGGCAGATGCTCGCCGTGCTCACCCAGCCCGACCGCGGCAAGGCGCTGCACGCGCTCCGGATGCCCGCTGCCGTCATCCACGGCATGGACGACCGGCTCGTGCACCCGTCCGGCGGCAGGGCGACCGCGCAGGCGATCCCCGGCGCTCACCTGCTGCTGATCCCGGGCATGGGCCACGACCTCCCGGTCGAGCTGCACGAGACCTTCGCCGAGGTGATCCGTCGGACGGCGGACAGGGCTGCCGGCACGGCCTGACCCCGGGCCCGAGTTTCGAACCGGCCAGCGCCGGGCATGAGGAGCAGCACGACGTTCTCGGGAGGAACACGTGCCGGGCTCACCACCACGCACTGCCGCCGTACTGCTGGCCCTCGGGCTGACCACCGGCCTCCTGACGTCCTGCGGCAGCGACGACGGCCGGGTGCGGATCACCTGGTACGCCAATCCCGACCAGGGCGGTCAGGCGGCCGTCGCGAAGAAGTGCTCGACGGACAAGGTCGAGGTCGAGATCCAGGTGCTGCCCCAGGACGCCGGTCAGCAGCGGATCCAGCTCGCCCGCCGCCTCGCCGCCAAGGATCCCGGCATCGACCTGATGAGCCTGGACCCGGTGTTCAACGCCGAGTTCGCCAACGCCGGGTTCCTGGCGAAGATCCCGGACGCACTCCAGCAGCAGCTCGAGAAGCAGTCGTTCACCGGTGCGGTCGACGCGGCCACCTGGGACGACGAGCTGGTCGCGCTCCCGTTCTGGTCGAACACCCAGCTGCTCTGGTACCGCAAGGACGCGGCGAAGGCAGCCGGGCTCGACATGACCCGTCCCGTCACCTGGGAGCAGGTGATCGACGCCGCCACCAGGCTGAACTCCGAGAACCGCGCGAGGACCACCCACGTCGGCGTCCAGGCCAACAAGTACGAGGGTTACGTCGTCTGGATCAACGCACTGATCGCCGGCGCCGGCGGCTCCATCCTCCGCAACGCCGAGAAGGGCACCGACGCGACGATCGACATCGACTCCGACCCCGGCCGCGCGGCGGCGAAGGTCGTCGAGCAGCTCGCCGGCTCCACCGCTGCCGAGCCGGACCTCTCGGTCTCCAACGAGGGCACCGTGCTGCCCTTCCTCTATCCGCACGACCGCAAGGCCGTGCTCCCGGACGTCGGCGGCTTCCTGGTCGACTGGACCTTCGTGTACTCCAACTTCAAGGGCCTGGTCGGCAAGAGCGTCAGCTCCGGCGGGATCTCCAAGCAGGACTTCGCCAACCTCGGGTGGGCCCCGTACCCGCAGACCGTCGCCGGGAAGGACGCCGCTCCCCCGTACGGCGGCATCAACATCGGCGTCAGCCAGTACTCCGCTCATCCCGACGAGGCGATGGAAGCGGCCGCCTGCATCGTCGAACCCGACAACCAGGGCGTCAACGCCGACCTGACCGGCAACATGCCGGCGAGCGCGGCCGGCTACGACTACCCGGCGCTGCGCAAGACCTACCCCGCCGACCTGCTCGAGATGCTGCAGGCCGGCCTGGAGGCGGCGTCCCCGCGCCCGGCCTCGCCGTACTGGAGCGACATCTCCGGAGCGATCCAGGCGGTCTGGCACTCACCCCGCGCGGTCGACCAGGACACCCCGGCAGAGTCCGGGAGGTTCATCGTGGACGTTCTCAAGGGACGGAGACTGCTGTGAGCGCGACTGCCCGGGAGGAAGTCCGGAAGACCGCACCGAAGACCGGCCAGCGCTCCGGTCCGGCCACCGAGCGCGGCGCCGCCGAGGAACGGCTCGGTCGACGGCTCGTGCTGCCTGCGGTGGCCATCATGCTGCTGGTCACCGCCTGGCCGATGCTCCGCGCGCTCTACCTCTCGCTGTTCCGCTACCGCTTGACGACGCCGGACGACCGCTCGTTCGTCTTCCTCGGCAACTACGGCACGATCCTGTCCGACCCGCTGTTCTGGAGGGACACCTGGAACACCGTGCTGATCATGGTGGTGACCGTCGGCGTCGAGCTCGTGGTCGGGTTCGCCTTCGCGATGGTGATGCACCGAATCATCTTCGCCCGCGGCCTGATGCGGACCTCGATCCTCATCCCCTACGGCATCATCACGGTCGTCTCAGCGTTCGCGTGGCAGTTCACGTTCTCGATCAACAACGGCTACATCAACAGCTGGTTCGACTGGCTGCCGTTCATCGACCCGGACACCAACTGGTTCGGCGACCACTGGCACGCGATGACGGCGATCATGGTCTCGGAGATCTGGAAGACCACCCCGTTCATGTCGCTGCTCCTGCTCGCCGGCCTCTCCCAGGTCTCCGAGGACATGCTCGAGGCGGCCAAGGTCGACGGCGCCACCTGGTGGCAACGCCTCTGGAAGGTGATCCTGCCGAACATGCGGGCCGCGATCATGGTGGCCGTCCTGTTCCGCGCGCTCGACGCGTTCCGGATCTTCGACAACATCTTCGTGATGACCCGCGGCGCCCAGAACACCGAGTCGTCCTCGTTCCTCACCTACCGCCAGGTGATCGAGCAGATGCAGCTCGGCATGGGCTCTGCCCTCTCGGTGCTGCTCTTCCTCACGGTGCTGCTGCTCGCCTACCTGATCGTCAAGGCGTTCAAGGTGGACCTGGCCCAGGCGCGGGGTGAGGTCTGATGCGCAGGAACGTCCTCGGCACCTGGTCCGGCTTCGTCCTGATCATGGTCTGGTGCCTGCTGCCGGTGGCGTTCATCGTCTCGCTGTCGTTCAAGTCCGCCGACGAGACCACGGCGGGCAGCCCGCAGTTCTTCCCCAACGAGTGGACGATCCAGAACTACAAGGACATCCTCGACAACCCTGACTTCACCCGGGCACTTCTGAACTCGGCCGGCATCGCGCTCACGGCCACCGTGCTGTCGGTGGTGCTGGCGACGTTGGCGGCGTACGCGATCGCTCGGCTCGAGTTCCGAGGCAAGCGGGCGGTGCTCTCGCTCGCGCTGGCGATCGCGATGTTCCCGGTCGTCTCCCTGGTCGGGCCGCTGTTCGACATGTGGCGCACCTTCGGGTTGTTCAACACCTGGCCCGGGCTGGTGGTGCCGTACATGTCCTTCACGCTGCCGCTCTCCATCTGGACGCTGTCCGCCTTCTTCCGGGAGATCCCCTGGGAGATGGAGCAGGCCGCGCAGGTCGACGGGGCCACGGCGTGGCAGGCGTTCCGCAAGGTCATCGTCCCGCTGGCGGCGCCCGGCGTCTTCACCGCCGCCATCCTCACGTTCTTCTTCGCGTGGAACGAGTTCGTCCTGGCGATCTCGCTGACCTCGACGACCGCGTCCCGGACGGTCCCGGCGCAGATGTCGTACTTCGTCGGCGCGGACCCGTTCAACCCGCCGTACTCGCAACTGGCGACAGCCTCGGTCGTGGTGACCGTCCCTGTCGTGATCATCGTCCTGCTGTTCCAGCGCAAGATCGTCGCCGGCCTCACCTCCGGCGCAGTGAAGGGGTGACCGATGGCCGCGATCGAGATGGTCAACATCGTCAAGAAGTACGGCGACGGGTTCCCCGCCGTGAACGACGTCAGCATCGACGTCCAGGACGGCGAGTTCATGATCCTGGTCGGTCCCTCCGGCTGCGGGAAGTCGACCCTGCTGCGCATGATCGTCGGCCTGGAGGACATCACCTCCGGCGACATGGTGATCGGCGGCAAGCGGGTCAACGACCTCGCCCCGCGGGACCGCAACCTGTCGATGGTCTTCCAGAACTACGCGCTCTACCCGCACCTCAGCGTCTACGAGAACATCGCGTTCCCCCTGCGGCTCAAGGGCAGCATCCCGGAGTCCGAGATCGACGCGAAGGTGCGCGAGGCCAGCAAGACGCTCGAGCTCGACGAGCACCTGCAGCGCAAGCCCGGCAACCTCTCCGGCGGCCAGCGCCAACGGGTGGCGATGGGCCGGGCGATCGTCCGGGATGCCGAGGCGTTCCTGTTCGACGAGCCGCTCTCGAACCTCGACGCCAAGCTCCGCGGCCAGATGCGCACCGAGATCGCGCGCCTGCAGAAGCGCCTCGGCATCACGACCGTGTACGTCACCCACGACCAGACCGAGGCGATGACCCTCGGTGACCGGGTGGCGGTCCTCCGTCGTGGCGAGCTCCAGCAGCTGGCGACCCCGCGCGAGCTCTACAACGAGCCGGTGAACCTGTTCGTCGCCGGCTTCATCGGGTCACCGCCGATGAACTTCCTCCCGGCGACCGTCGAGGGCACCCGGATCGAGCTGCCGATCGGCACCTTCGAGCTGCCCGCCGCCAAGGCGGAGCGTGCCCGTGACCGCGGCGACCTGATCGCGGGCATCCGGCCCGAGCACTTCGAGGACGCCCAGGTCGTCGACGCGAAGGTGCGCGAGCGCGGCTCGACCTTCACCGCCACCGTCGACGTGGTGGAGTGGCTCGGTCACGAGGCCTACGCCTACATCCCGTTCGAGGTGAAGCCCGAGGTGGCCGGGCACCTCGCCGACCTGGAGCGCGATCTCGACGGCGAGTCGCTGCGCACCCAGCTGGTCGTCGCGCTCGACGCGAACAGCACGATCGCCAAGGGCGAGGACGCGGAGATCTGGCTCGACCCCGAGCAGATCCACCTCTTCGATCCTGAGAGCGGCGAGAACCTCACCCGCACCTCGACGTGACGGACGCGGCGAGGCTCTGAGTCCCTGGCCGTGCTCGAGCAGGAGCGACAGGGGACTAACCTTCCTCCGTGAGCACACCTGGACCTGAATTCCGCTACTCCGACCTCCTTCCGACCGGGAAGGACACGACGCCGTACCGGCTCGTCACGACCGAGGGCGTCTCGACCTTCGAAGCCGACGGGCAGACCTTCCTCCGGGTTTCGCCCGAGGCGATCCAGACGCTGACCGCTGAGGCGATGCACGACATCTCGCACTTCCTGCGCCCAGCTCACCTCGCCCAGCTCCGCAAGATCATCGACGACCCCGAGGCATCGGGCAACGACCGGTTCGTGGCACTCGACCTGCTCAAGAACGTGAACATCTCCGCCGGCGGCGTGCTGCCGATGTGCCAGGACACCGGCACCGCGATCGTCATGGGCAAGAAGTCCGAGGGCGTGCTTACCGGCGCCGACGACGGTGAGGCGATCAGTCGCGGCGTGTACGACGCGTACACGAAGCTGAACCTGCGCTACTCGCAGCTCGCACCGCTGACGACGTACGAGGAGAAGAACACCGGCACCAACCTGCCGGCCCAGATCGAGCTGTACTCGACCCCGGACAAGGACGGCAACCCCGAGTACAAGTTCCTGTTCATGGCCAAGGGCGGCGGCTCGGCCAACAAGTCGTTCCTCTTCCAGGAGACCAAGGCCGTCCTGAACCCGAAGCGCCTGCTGGAGTTCCTTGACGAGAAGATCCGGTCGCTCGGAACCGCGGCGTGCCCGCCGTACCACCTCGCTGTGGTGATCGGCGGAACCAGCGCGGAGTTCGCCCTGAAGACGGCGAAGTACGCCAGCGCGCACTACCTCGACGACCTGCCGACCGAGGGCTCGATGAGCGCCCACGGGTTCCGCGACCTCGAGCTCGAGGAGGAGGTCTTCAAGCTGACCCAGTCCTTCGGCATCGGTGCGCAGTTCGGCGGCAAGTACTTCTGCCACGACGTCCGCGTCGTCCGGCTCCCCCGGCACGGCGCGTCCTGCCCGGTCGCGATCGCCGTCTCCTGCTCGGCCGATCGACAGGCGCTCGGCAAGATCACCGCCGAGGGCGTCTTCCTCGAGCAGCTCGAGATGGACCCGGCGCAGTACATGCCCGACGCCGGGGTGGCCGAGGACATCGCCGGTGGCGAGGTCGTCCCGATCGACCTCAACCAGCCGATGGCCGACATCCTGGCCGAGCTGCGCAAGCACCCCGTCAAGACGCGGCTCTCGCTGACCGGACCCCTGGTCGTCGCCCGCGACATCGCGCACGCCAAGATCCAGGAGCTGCTCGACAACGGCGGCGAGATGCCGGAGTACCTGAAGAACCACCCGGTCTACTACGCCGGCCCGGCCAAGACACCCGAGGGGATGGCGTCGGGTTCGTTCGGTCCGACCACCGCGGGCCGGATGGACTCCTACGTGAAGTCGTTCCAGGCCGCCGGCGGATCCATGGTGATGCTCGCCAAGGGAAACCGCTCCAAGCAGGTCACCGAGGCGTGCAACGAGTTCGGGGGTTTCTACCTCGGCTCGATCGGCGGGCCTGCTGCCCGGCTCGCGCTCGACTGCATCAAGAGCCAGGAGGTCATCGAGTACCCCGAGCTCGGCATGGAAGCGGTCTGGAAGATCGAGGTCGAGGACTTCCCGGCGTTCATCGTCGTCGACGACAAGGGCAACGACTTCTTCACCGACCCCAGCGGTGCGGTCAGCGTACCGCTCACCGCTCTCGGTGACGCCGGCGGGCTGCGCGTCCGCTCCGCCGAGAAGTAGCCGCTGCCGCCATGCAGGTCGCGCTGCACGTCGCCCGCATCTGGGCGGTCAACGTGCTGGGCACCCTGCTGGTGATCGCGGCCTTCGGCTGGATCCTGGCCGTCGTCGACGCCGACTGGCGCGACCGACTGACCGGCGACGTGCAGACCGTGGAGGTCACCGTCGTCGGGCAGCAGCGCAACGAGTTCGGCTGCGGGTCGAAGTACAAGAGCCCCGGCTGGGACTGGAAGGTCACCTATACCGACGGCGGCCGCGAGCGCACCGGTGCCCTGGTGAAGTGCGACCAGGCACCCCCGGTCGGCACGCGGGTGAGGACCCAGGTCACCGACAACGGGACCCTGGGCGGCGAGACGACCAGCAACTACTACCTGTGGTGGCCGATCGTCTCGATCGTGCTGGGCTCCGGTCTGGCTTGGATCTGGCTCGCGGGGCGGGGGAAACCGGCGCTGCAGGCGGTCCGGGCCGAGCAGAACGGCGCTTGAACGGGAACCCTCGCCGTACGCCGGACGTTGGCCGAGTACGACGACAACCACTCGTCGGTCCCGAAGGAAGGTAGAACCCCATGCAGTGCCCCACCGACGGCGCCGTCCTCGTCATGAGCGACCGCAGCGGCATCGAGATCGACTACTGCCCGACCTGTCGCGGCGTGTGGCTGGACCGCGGTGAGCTCGACAAGATCATCGAGCGCTCCGTCGCGCAGCCGGCGCCGCAGGCGGCCCCGCCGCAGCAGTACCAGCAGCCGCAGTACCAGCAGAACCAGCACTACCAGCGGCCGTACAAGCAGAAGCGCAAGGAGAGCTGGCTCTCCGAGATCTTCGACTGACCGTGCAGCGCGAGGTCCCGGGGCCGGGCCAGGAGTCCGTCTGGGACTACCCGCGGCCGCCGCGTCTCGAGCAGCGTCATGAGCGCGTCCGGGTGGTGCTCGGCGGGGTCGTGATCGCCGAGACCACCGACGCGTGGTGCGTCCTGGAGACCAGCCACCCGCCGACGTACTACCTGCCGCGGAACGCCTTCCTCGACGGCTCGCTGCGAGGGGCACCCGGTACGTCGTTCTGCGAGTGGAAGGGCGACGCGTCCTACCTCGACCTGCTGGGCGGCGGTGCCGTCGCCCAGCGCTCCGCCTGGACGTACGCCGACCCGACGCCCGGGTTCGCCGTCATCACCGACCACGTTGCGCTCTACCCCGCAGCAGTGGACGCCTGCTTCGTCGACGACGAGCGCGTCGAACCCCAGCCCGGCGGCTTCTACGGGGGCTGGATCACCTCGCGGGTGGTCGGTCCGTTCAAGGGCGCCCCCGGCACGCTGGGTTGGTAGCGCGGGCTCGTGAGGTTCAGCGCGCGAGCGCGGAGGCGAGGGCTGCGCGGATCCGCGCCTCGATCTTCGGGCCCTTCTTGATCCCGGGGGCCACCAGCTGCACGGAGTAGTAGCGGCCGTTGACGCACGCCTGACCGTTGATCCCCTGCGGCGCCTGGTCGTCCGGCACGTAGTTGAACACCTGGGTGGTGCCCTTCGGCTGCCCCTGCAGCGAGGCCATCGTGCTGAACACCTCGCACGCCTTGGTGTCGTCCAGCGTCCCGCCCTCCTCGATCAGCTCGAGGGCGTCGTCGAGCAGCTCGCGCCCGGCGAAGTCGACGTCCGACTCGAGCAGCGTGCCCACCGCGGCCGGCAGAACCTTCGCCCACTCCGAGGAGGGGACGGCCAGGACACCGACCCGCGCACCGGTCGTGGTGGAGGTCCAGGCGCAGGCGGTCAGACCGGAGAAAGCCTCGGGCTTGCCCGCGCCGAGGTCACCGTCCGCGAGTGCCTCGGCCTCGGCGCGGGAAAAGACCTCGCCGCAGTCGACGGGCGCTGCTGTCGTCGGCGTGAGCGTCGGCTGCCGGGTGGCCGTCGGCTCTGCCGTCGGTTCCTCAGAGTGCTTCGCCGCCGCGTGCGTCGACTCCGGCTCGTCCTCGTCGACGAGGTCGGTGCTGACGGCCACGAGGAGACCGATGCCGGCGACCAGGAAGAGGACGCTGAGGAAGGTGAGCGCGCGGGAGAACATGGGAGAAGTTTCCCATCCGGCTCCGCAGTAGCCTGACCGGTATGGCCTCCGACGCTGATTTCCGGACCGAGCACGACTCCCTGGGCGAGGTTCTCGTCCCGCGCGACGCCCTCTGGGGCGCGCAGACCCAGCGGGCGATCGAGAACTTCCCGATCAGCGGCCAGCCGCTGGAGGGTCAGCACGTCCGGGCACTCGCCCTGATCAAGCTCGCTGCCGCCCGGGTCAACGGTCGCCTCGAGGTGATCAGTCCCGAGCGCGCAACGGCGATCGAGGAGGCGGCGCGGTCCGTCGCCGACGGCGAACACCCCGACCAGTTCCCCCTCGACGTCTTCCAGACCGGGTCCGGCACCAGCTCCAACATGAACATGAACGAGGTCGTCTCCCGGCTCGCCGGCACCGAGGACGTCCCGGTCCACCCCAACGACCACGTGAACGCGAGCCAGTCGAGCAACGACGTCTTCCCGACCTCGATCCACGTCGCGGCCACGCTGGCCGTCGTCGAGGAGCTGCAGCCGGCACTCGAGGTCCTCCGCGCCTCGCTGGAGGCGAAGGCCGAGGAATTCTCCGGCCTGGTGAAGTCCGGGCGCACGCACCTGATGGACGCGACGCCGGTGATGCTCGGTCAGGAGTTCGGCGGGTACGCCGCGACCGCGCGGCTGGCGGTCGAACGCCTCGAGTCGGTCCTCCCCCGCGTCCGCGAGCTGCCCCTCGGCGGCACCGCCGTCGGCACCGGCATCAACACCTCGCCGGGCTTCTCGGCCACTGTCATCGAGGAGCTCTCCGGGCTCACCGGCCAGGGTTTCACCGAGACCCGCAACCACTTCGAGGGCCAGGGCACACGCGACTCGCTGGTCGAGCTGAGCGGTGTGCTGCGCACGATCGCGGTCGGCCTGACGAAGATCTGCAACGACCTGCGCTGGATGTCCTCGGGCCCGACCACCGGCCTGGCCGAGATCCACCTGCCCGACCTGCAGCCCGGCTCGAGCATCATGCCCGGCAAGGTGAACCCGGTCCTTCCCGAGGCGACCCTGATGGTCTGCGCGCAGGTGATCGGCAACGATGCCGCGATCACGACCGCCGGCGCCGCCGGGAACTTCGAGCTCAACGTGATGCTGCCCGTGATCGCCCGCAACCTTCTCGAGTCCATCCGGATCCTGTCGACCTCGAGCCGTCTGCTCGCGACCCGGTGCATCGACGGCATCACCGCGGACGCCGACCGGATGCGGCGGTACGCCGAGTCGTCACCCTCGGTCGTGACACCGCTGAACAAGTACCTCGGTTACGAGGAAGCGGCGAAGGTTGCGAAAGAATCGCTGCGGGCAGGACGGACCGTCCGGGAGCAGGTCCTGGCCCTGGGGTACGTCGAGCGCGGCGTGCTCACCCTCGAGCAGCTCGATGCCGCTCTCGACGTGGAAGGCATGACGCACCCGTGATCCCGACCAGCACACACCGGTGGACCGCGAGATGAAGACCATCGTCATCACCGGCGCCAGTGACGGCATCGGTCTGGAGTCCGCGAGCCAGCTCGCCGCGCAGGGCCACCACCTCGTGCTGGTGGGCCGCAGCCCGACCAAGCTCGCGGCCGCCGTCCAGCGGATCGCGACCGAGTCGCCGCAGGTGAAGGTCGACAGCTTCACCGCCGACTTCGCCTCCTTGGCCGACGTACGCCGGCTGGCCGGTGAGCTGCTCGCGGCGTACCCGCGGATCGACGTCCTGGTGAACAACGCCGGCACCGTCTACGACAAGCGCGAGCTGACCGTCGACGGCTACGAGGCGACCTTCGCGGTCAACCACCTCGCCGGGTTCCTGCTCACCGAGCTGCTCCTGGACCGTCTGGTCGCCAGCGGCACGGCACGGATCGTGAACACCGCCTCCGGCGGGCACTACCGCGGCACGATGGACCTCGACGACCTCGGGTTCGAGCGCGGCTACCAGATCATGCGCGCCTACAGCCGCTCCAAGCTCGCCAACGTGCTGTACACCCGCAACCTGGCGGCCAGGCTGGGCGGAACCGGCGTCACCGCGAACTGCCTGCACCCCGGAGCCGTGGCCACCAACATCTGGGCCGGCGCGCCGGCGTTCGCACGGCCGGCGCTGTCCATCGCCAAGCGTCTGCTCATGATCACGCCGGCCGAGGGCGGCGCGACGCTGACCTACCTGGCCACCAACGAGGAGGTCGCGGGTCTTTCCGGCGGCTACTACGAGAAGAACAGGCTCACGGAGCCGGCGGAGCTCGCACTCGACGAGGAGCTCGGTCGACGGCTCGTCGCCGTCAGCCGGGAGATGGTGGCGGTCTAGTACCAGCCGTGGCTGCGCTTGAACGACCACGCCGAGCAGGCCGTGCCGTAGCGCTTCGCGATGTAGCCCAGGCCCCAACGGATCTGCGTCTCGGGGTTGTTGCGCCAGTCGGCGCCCGCCGAGGCCATCTTGCTGCCGGGCAGCGCCTGCGGGATCCCGTACGCCGAGGAGTGCGGGTTGTCGGCGTGGACGTTCCAGTTCGATTCCTGGGTCCAGATCCGGTCGATGCAGTCGAAGTCGGCCGAGGCGAGTCCGTAGCGGGGCATCAGAGCCCGGGTCAGGGCCTTCGGGTCGGTCAGCGCCAGGTCCTCGGTGCGGGTCACGGCCACACCGTTGCCGGTACTGAGCTCAGCGGCCTTCAACGACGTGGCGGTGCTGACGCGCGCGGCGGTCCGGTCGCTCGAGCGGGAGACGGACTGCTCGCGACGGCTCAGGTCTGCCGCGGAGATCTCGGACTTGTCCGCGGCGAGCGACGGCAGCTGGCTGTCGGTCTTGTCTCCCGAGGCGACACCGGCCCCGACCGAAAGCGTCGTCGCGAACATCGCGACGCCGGAGTAGTAGACAGCGTTCTTCGCGCCCGCACGTACGCGCTTCGGGGGTGCGCTCCGGTGCGTCGGAACGTACTTCTGAGGCAAGGAAGAAACTCTCGGTCGACTGTGGACGTCGGCTGACGCGGCGCTGCGCCGGGGTGCTGCAGAGGAGTGACCACCTTCACAAGAACGGCGGCGGGAATCAAGTTGACCGTGCCGGATGGTGGAACTGGTCCAGAAGTTGTGACAGGTGTGACGCGTGGTGCTCCGGGGTGTCCCCCGATCTGCCCTCCTGCGGGCAGCCCGGAGGACCCGCGGCTACATGGAGACGTGCTCGAGCATCTCGGTGACCAGGGCCGCGATCGGCGACCGCTCGGACCGGGTCAAGGTCACGTGGGCGAACAGCGGGTGGCCCTTGAGCTTGTCCACCACGGCCACGACGCCGTCGTGCCGACCGACCCGCAGGTTGTCGCGCTGAGCGACGTCGTGGGTCAGGACCACCTTGGAGTTCGCGCCCATCCGCGAGAGCACCGTCAGGAGCACGTTGCGCTCCAGCGACTGCGCCTCGTCGACGATGACGAACGCGTCGTGCAGCGACCGGCCCCGGATGTGCGTCAGGGGCAGCACCTCGAGCATCCCGCGGTCGAGGATCTCGTCGATCACCTCAGGCGTGGTGATCGCACCCAGGGTGTCGAAGACGGCCTGGCCCCACGGCGACATCTTCTCCGACTCGCTGCCGGGCAGGTAGCCGAGCTCCTGACCACCGACCGCGAACAACGGACGGAAGACGACCACCTTCTTGTGCTGGCGACGCTCCATGACGGTCTCGAGGCCGGCGCAGAGAGCGAGCGCCGACTTCCCCGTCCCCGCTCGCCCTCCCAACGACACGATCCCGATCTCCGGGTCCAGGAGCAGGTCGAGCGCGACCCGCTGCTCGGCGGAGCGACCGTGCAGCCCGAAGGCCTCGCGGTCGCCCTTGACCAGGTGCACCCGCTTGTCGGCCCCGACCCGACCCAGCGCGCTGCCGCGGTCCGACATCAGCACGAGACCCGTGTGGCACGGGAGATCCCGCGCGTCGTCGAGATCGATGACGCTGTCCTCGTACAGCTCGTCGAGGTCGCTGGACAGGACGTCCATCTCGGCCACCCCGGTCCACCCGGCGTCCGACTCGTGGATCTGCTCACCGAGGTACTCCTCGGCGTCCAGGCCGACGGCCGAGGCCTTGATCCGCAGCGGCAGGTCCTTGGACACCAGCGTGACCGCGAAGCCCTCGTTGGCCAGGTTGTTCGCAACGGCGAGGATCCGGGTGTCGTTGTCCCCCAGCCGGAACCCCGAGGGCAGCGACTCGGCGTCGGTGTGGTTCAGCTCCACCCGGATGGTGCCGCCGTGCTCGCCGATCGGGACCGGGCTGTCCAGACGGCCGTTCTCGACGCGGAGCTCGTCGAGCATCCGCAGCGCCGTCCGGGCGAAGTAGCCGAGCTCGGAGTGGTGCCGTTTGCCCTCCAGCTCGGTGATCACCACGACGGGCAGCACGACCTCGTGCTCGTCGAACCTCTTCAGGGCCCCGGGATCCGCCAGGAGCACGGAGGTGTCCAGGACGTAGGTCCGGCGCTGGGAGCTCGCCTTGGTGGGGGTCTTGCTGGCAGTGCCGGACGCTGAGCGCTTCGGAGTGGCCACGGATGTTCCCCTTCGCAGACCAGCACGCCGCACCCGGCGTCCAGGTCGTCAGCAGTTGTGCTTGGACCAGGACGGGCAAGGGCCAGAGTGCTGACCCCATAGGTCGTGATTTCTCACGCACTCGCCTCCAGGTGCGGACCGCCTCGGATGCGATCCGCTGCGTTCGAAAGTACGCCGCAAATCGGGCCGAGCTCGGCCGACACGCCCGAACGCAGGGCGCGGCGCAGATGAACGTTTTGTTACGTGGCTCTCGGTCGCCTCAGCGACCGAGACGACGGTCGCGGACCGCGTAGGCACGCACCGCACGCAGGAAGTCGACGCGACGGAAGTCGGGCCAGTAGGCCTCGCAGAAGTAGAACTCGCTGTGCGCGCTCTGCCACAGCAGGAAACCCCCGAGGCGCTGCTCCCCCGAGGTGCGGATGACGAGGTCCGGATCGGGCTGGCCCTTGGTGTAGAGGTGCTCGGCGATGTGCTCGACGTCGATCACCTCGGCGAGGTCCTCGATGGTCTTGCCCTTGGCGGCCTCGGCGTGCAGGAGCGAGCGGACCGCGTCGGCGATCTCGCGACGACCGCCGTACCCGACGGCGATGTTGACCAGGATGCCGTCGGCGTCGCGGGTCGACTCCTCGGCCGCCTTGAGCCGCTCGGCGGTCTTGGCCGGAAGCAGGTCGAGCGCGCCCACCGGGTGAAGTCGCCAGCGGCGCTGGACCGCCAGGGACTCGACCGCGCCCTCGATGATGCGCAGGAGCCCCTCGAGCTGCTCGGGCGGACGGTTCAGGTTGTCGGTGGACAGCAGCCAGAGGGTGACGACCTTGACGCCGACCTCCTCGCACCAGCCGAGCAGCGGTTCGATGTTGGCGGCGCCGGCCTGGTAGCCACCAGCGGTGTCCGCGCCGACGGCCTTGGCCCAGCGTCGGTTGCCGTCGAGCATGACTCCCACGTGCTGCGGGATCCGGTCGGCCGGGAGGCGGCGTGCGAGACGGGCCTCGTACGCGGGGTACAGAACCCGACGGAGCCCACGCTTCCAATCAGCCACCCGTTCAGGCTACCGGAACGGACATTTCGATACTGGCGAGTCTCAACCTACGGTGCCGTAACCTTGATGCATGAACGCCAAGGTCCCCGTCTCCGAGAAGGCCGAAGAGGTCGTCGACAAGGCGGCCGACGTCGCCGCCGACTCCGCCCTGCAGCTGCACCGGGCGATGATGGCGGCCAAGCCAAAGCTCCGCGGCTGGCTGCACGCCGCGACCTCGCCGCTGACGATCGCGGCCGGCGTCGTCCTGATCTGCCTGTCCCCCACTGCCGCGACGAAGGTGTCCTCGGCACTGTTCGCCGGCACAGCGATCCTGCTGTTCACCGTGAGCGGGATCTACCACCGCGGCAACTGGTCGCCGAAGGTCTGGGCGTTCTGGAAGCGCTTCGACCACGCCAACATCTTCTTCCTGATCGCCGGCTCCTACACGCCGTTCGCGATCACACTGCTCGACGGTGGCGCCCGCGTCGGCATGCTCGTCATCGTCTGGACCGGTGCGGTTCTCGGCGTCGGCTTCAAGTTGTTCTGGACCAACGCACCGCGCTGGCTCTCGGCGCCGATCTACATCGCGCTCGGCTGGGCGGCGATCTTCTACGCCGACGACTTCGCCGGCGGTGGCTCGGCAGTGATCACCCTGGTCGTGGTCGGCGGCGGGCTCTACACCCTCGGCGGACTGGTCTACGCGCTGAAGCGGCCCGACCCGTTCCCGACGTGGTTCGGCTTCCACGAGATCTTCCACCTGTTCACGATCGCCGCGTTCGTGTGCCACTACATCGCGGCGTCGATAGCGACGTACAAGCTGCGCTGAGGTCAGGCAGTCAGGTTCGCGCCCAGGAACCTGAGCTGGTTGGGCAGCACCCTGCGCATGTAGCCGTAGGTGTGCGCGCCGTCCTCGAACCCGCCCGCCGGCGCCTCGGGGAGGTCCTGGATGAACTCCCGCACGGCGAAGTAGAACGGGTCGCCGTTGCCGCAGTCGATCCGGACCGGGCAGGTCGGGGAACTCGCTGCCCGCGTCGCGCAGACCCTCCTTCGCGAAGTCGGCCTTGTCGTCGAACGCGTCGTGCGAGGTGTCGCCGTACGACTCGAACAGGGCTGGGCTACATGCGACGACAGCCTTGACGGGTGCGCCACGCATCGCGAGCCGCAGTGCGCCGTACCCACCCATCGACCAGCCGTAGAGACCGAGCTCGTTGCCCAGCTTGAACCGCTCGGTGAGCATCGGCACCAGCTCGTCGATGACCATCGCGGCGCTGTCGGTACCGTCCGCCCGGGGGTGCCAGTACGACTCGCGGCCGCCGTCGACCGACGCGATCGCGAACGGCGGGACACCGTCGGCGACGGCCTGGGCGAGGAACCGGTCGACACCCATCTTGTCGAAGGCCGCCGTGTGATCGGCACGAGCACCGTGCAGGGCAACCACGAGCGGCAGGTCGATCGGTTCGAGGTCCGGCGGCAGTGACAGCGACCAGGCCGTCCGTACGCCGCCGCGGGCTTGGGAGTCGAACGAACCGTCGAAGCGCCGCCCGGGCCGGACGTCCGGGATCGGTGCCTTCTCCCCGTTCAGGCCGAGCAGCGAGTACGCCCGCACCCGACCGGGGAGGACGCCCTCGTTGACCAGCAGGCCTCCGGTCGCCACCGTGGCCGCGGCGATGCCGGCGCCGCCGAGGACGACCGCGCGCCGGGAGATCTCAGCCATGCCGCGAGACTAGCGCCCGAGGTCAGACGAACAGCGACCCCACGTCGGTGACCGGCCGCTCGCACACCATCCCGCGGCAGACGTACGCCGCCGCCCGGCCCTCGACCAGGTCGCGGCCGTGCAGCAGCGGGATCTGCGAGGTGCGGGCCTGCTCGGGGCTGACGACCAGGACCACGGCACCCAGTCGGCGCCGCGCACGAGCGGCGAGAGCCGCTCCGTCCGGGTCGCCCGGCTCGGTGACGACGACGACCTCCAGCGGTCCGTCGACGGCGGACTCCGCGGCTGCCAACGACCACCCGGCGAAGCGCGGCGCTCGTTCGGCCAGAGGACGCACGGTCGCGAGCGCTGCCTCGGCCGCGTCGCGGTGGCGTCCGGAACCGGTCAGCGCGGCGTACCGGAGCAGGGCGTGGGTGACGGCCGAGTGCCCCGACGGGCTGGCGTTGTCGGACGGGTCGCGGGGGCGGGCGATCAATGTCTCGGCGTCGTCCGCGGTGTCGTGGAACCCACCGTCGCCGTCGGCGAACTGGGTCAGCGCGACCTCGAGCAGCACGCCCGAACGCTCGAGCCAGACGTCGTCTCCCGTGGCCTCGACGAGTGCGAGGAATCCGTCGGCGACGCAGCCGTAGTCCTCGAGAACACCGGCGTGCTTGCCGACGACGCCGTCCCGGGATACGCGGCGCAGGCGCCCGTCAGCCAGGTGCAGGTCCCACAGCAGCGTCCCCGCCCGGACGGCGGCGCCGAGCAGCTCCGGCTTCTCGAGCACGCCGGCTGCCCGTGCCAGGCCGGAGACGGCCAGGCCGTTCCAGGCCGCGACCACCTTGTCGTCCTCGGCGGGCCGCTCGCGCCGCGCCCGCGCCGCGAGCAGACGCTGGCGCACCGAGGCCCACCGGTCGGTGTCGTCGGGATCGGCGAGCAGCTGGAGCACGGAAGAACCGTGCTCGAAGGTGCCCTGCTCGGTCACCGTGAGCAGCGAAGCGGCCCAGGCACCGTCGTCGGCGCCGAGCACCTCGACGAGTTGAGCGGGGGTCCAGACGTAGTAGGTCCCCTCGGCTCCTTCGGAGTCGGCATCCAGCGCCGAGGAGAACCCGCCCTGCGGGGTACCGAGCTCGTCGACCAGGAACGCGCCGGTCTCCTCCGCGATCCGACGGGCGAGCGGGTCCCCGGTGACGGCGAACCAGGACGTGTACGCCGACAGCAGCAGCGCGTTGTCGTAGAGCATCTTCTCGAAGTGCGGCACCACCCAGCGGGCGTCGACCGAGTAGCGCGCGAACCCGCCGCCGAGCTGGTCGTAGATCCCGCCGCGGGCCATCCGCTCGAGCGTCGCGACCGCCTGCGCGAGGTCGGTCGCTCCCCCGTGCCGCAGCTGGAACTCGACCAGCATGGACGGTGGGAACTTCGGCGAACCACCGAAGCCCGCGTTGACGTCGTCGAACTCGCGGGAGACCTTGCCGGCGGCGGCGTCGAGCACCTCGCGGTCGAGCGGGGCCGAACCCTCCAGCACGGCGTTCGAGGCGATGTGCGCGGCGATGTTCTCAGCCGTCGTCCCGACGTCCTCGCGCCGGTCGTTCCACGCGTCGGTGATCGCCTGCAGCAGCTGGGTGAAGCTCGGCTGCCCGTGCCGCGGCTGGTCCGGGAAGTAGGTTCCGGCGAAGAACGGCCGGCCGTCGTGGTCGAGCACGCAGGTCATCGGCCAGCCGCCGTGCCCGGTCGTCGCCACGGTCGCCTGCATGTAGACCGCGTCGACGTCGGGCCGCTCCTCGCGGTCGACCTTGACGCTGACGTAGTGCGCGTTCAGGTAGTCCGCGGTGGCCTGGTCCTCGAACGACTCGTGCGCCATCACGTGGCACCAGTGGCAGGCGGCGTACCCGACGCTCAGCAGGACCGGGACGTCGCGGCGCCTGGCCTCGGCGAAGGCCTCTGGACCCCACTCCCACCAGTCGACCGGGTTGTCGGCGTGCTGGAGGAGGTACGGGCTGGTGGCGGACGCGAGTCGGTTCCCCATGCACCCAGCCTGCCACCCGACAAGATGCCTAGGAGCGGTGGTCCCCGCAGATCCCGAACACCTCGACGGTGTGGGAGACCTCGGCGAACCCGTGCTCGGCGGCGACCGAGTCCGCCCACCTCTCGACGGCAGGGCCTTGCACCTCGACGGTCCGACCACACGCGCGGCAGACCAGGTGGTGATGGTGGCCGGTGGACTCGCAGCTGCGGTACGTGAGCTCGCCGTTCTCGTTGCGCAGCGCATCGATCGCGCCGGACTCCTGGAGCGCCTGGACGACCCGGTAGACCGTGGCGAGGCCGACCTTCTGGCCGCTGGCCCGCAGCGCGGCATGGATGTCCTGGGCGCTGAGAAACTCCGGACTCCCCTCCAGCACCCCGAGCACCATGTCCCGCTTCATGAGGCCGAACGCTACCGCCCCACCTACCAGCTGGACGTGGTGATGCCGGGCAGCTCGCCGGCGTGCGCCATCGCCCGGAACCGGATCCGGGAGACGCCCGCCTGCCGCAGGTAGCCGCGAGGGCGTCCGTCGACCTGGTCCCGGTTCCGGACCCGGACCGGTGACGCGTCCCGGGGCAGCCGGCTGAGCGCCGCGACGGCCGCGGCGAGCTCGGCGCTCCCGGGCGCCGAGGTACGCAGGGTCTCCTTCAGGTCGGCACGCCGTTCGGCGTACCGGGCGACCGTCGCCCTGCGCCGGTCGTTCGCGGCGATCTTGGACTTCTTGGCCATCAGCGCTCCTCCCGGAACACGACGTGCCGACGCACCTTCGGGTCGTACTTGCGCAGCTCGAGCCGGTCGGGATCGTTGCGCCGGTTCTTCCGGGTCACGTAGGTGACGCCGGTGCCGGCGGTCGAGCGCAGCTTCACGACCGGGCGCAGGTCGTTTCCTCGCTTCGCCATCAGAGCCGCACCCCGCTGCGTCGCAGGTCGGCGACGACGACCTCGATGCCGCGGACATCGATCACCTTGATGCCGCGGGCGCTGACCCGGAGCTTCACGGTCCGGCCGAGGCTCGGGACCCAGTAGTGCTTGGTCTGCACGTTCACCTCGAAGCGCCGGTTCGTACGGCGGTGCGAGTGCGAGACGTGGTGGCCGAAACCGGGGCGGCGCCCGGTGACCTGGCAGGTGCGTGCCATGACATTTCCTTTCCAGCGGTGGACGGCTCAGCCCTGACGGGCCTTGAGCCGCGGGTTCAGCTTGTTGATCACGAACGTGCGCCCGCGCCGGCGGACCACTTGGGCGCCCGGCTGCTTCTTCAGCGAGCGCAGGGAGTTTCGGACCTTCACGACAGGCTCCTTCTCGGCGATCGGTGGCTCGCGTACGGGATCAGCGCCATCTCCCGGGCGTTCTTGATGGCGCGTGCGACCAGACGTTGCTGCTGAGGGCTGAGTCCGGTGAGACGTCGGGACCGGATCCGCCCGCGGTCGGAGAGGTAGGTCCGCAGAAGCGCCGTGTCCTTGTAGTCGACGTGTTCGGTGCTCATGCCGGCCGCCCCGTCGCCGGGTCGACCAGACCCCGAGCGACAGCCCGGACGAGCCGCCGCGGGACCCGGTGCGGAACCCCGGCGACGACGATGGGGACCAGGTCGGCCGCCTCCGCTTTCCAGCGGGATCGACGGTGACGTGTGTTGCTGCGCGACGTACGACGCTTGGGTACTGCCACGATGTTCCTCTCGGGTGGTGGTGGGTTCAGGCCACGTCGCGGATGTCACCGAGCCACGGCTCCAGTCCGTCCTCCAGCACGTTCCAGGACGCGTGGGAGCGGCTCGCTTCGGTGGCGGTGAGCAGGAACTCGTCGAAGGCGACGGCGAGATCGCTCGGCGGCGTGCCGACGCCGGTGAAGAGCAGCCTGGTCTCGGGCATCCGGCGCCCCCAGGTGTCATGACTGCCGATGCTCAGCTGGTCGCCGGCGCCCGACCACTCCAGGACCGCGTCCGGGCGGGTGGGGACCCAGAAGCTGCCCCGGGACCGGTGCCGACCGGCGCCCAGGCGTTCGATCTGCTCCAGGAGCCGTTCGGGGTGGAACGGTCGCATCGAGGTGAAGCCCATCCGCCAGGCACCGGATTCCTCAAGCGGGGGAAGTGCCGCCGTCCGCACCGTTGCCGACCAGGCCGTCGTCTCCCGGTGGGAGTGGAGCCCCTGGAGCAGCGCACCGGAGTCGACCTGGTGGAAGCCGCTCAGCACCCGTGCGTCGGGCCGCGCGAGAGCCCGGACCAGGTCAGCCGCCTCTGCGCCCGGATCATCGTCGAGGACGACGAGGTCGGCGTACTCGATCAGTGCGCACGCCGTCTCCCCCACACCACGCTCGTCGAACGGGTTGGAGTGCCACCCACGCTCGTGCAGCAGATCGTCCGCGAGCAGGTCGTGCACCAGGTCGTCCGAGGACACCGCAGCGACGACGCCGGCGAGGCGCAGGAACCGGTTGAGGGTCGCGTTCCTGGCCATCACGTTGCCGAGCTGGTTCGCCTCGGCGGCGGCTGGCAGCGCAGCCAGGACGCTGCGCCACCGCTTGTCCCGCCCCAACCGCTCGAGTGTCGGCAGGATGTCCTCCCGCAGGGCGCAGGTGACGCACGCGTGTTCCAGCGGGATGTCGACGTGCTCGACGATGCCGCCCGCGTGGCTGACGATCCGGGTGAGCACCTGCGACTCCGGATCGATCCGGTGGCGCACCGCGACGGCATCGGGAAGGTCCCAGGACGGTCCGATCATCGCCGCGTCGATCGCTGCGGGGTCGACGCCGGTGACGACGACCAGCGGGGTCCTCACGAGCGGCCCCCGTAGCGCCGCTCGAACCGCTGAACCCGGCCTTCGCTGTCCAGCGTGCGCGTCGTGCCGGTCCAGAACCCGTGGCTGTGGCTCGTGACGTCGACGTCGACCACGGGCAGCGAGCGTCCGCCGACCTGGACGGTGGCCAGGTCCGACCGGGACGCCAGGGTGGACCGGGTGACGATCAGGTCGCCGGTCGACCGGTCACGGAAGACGACCTCGTCGTACTGGGGGTGGATCCCGTGCTGCATCTGACCTCCTGAAATGAGAATGATTCTCATTCTAACTGCGGAGGCCCGGCTGTCAACCGCGGCCTAGGATCAGCCGAACCCCCGAGGAGACCTGATGAGCGACGCCG
Source organism: Marmoricola sp. OAE513 (assembly GCF_040546585.1). NCBI lineage: Bacteria > Bacillati > Actinomycetota > Actinomycetes > Propionibacteriales > Nocardioidaceae > Marmoricola > Marmoricola sp. OAE513. The sequence continues at coordinate 999,833 of NZ_JBEPOC010000001.1, forward strand.
ACAAGCGCGAGATCCACGAGACCGTGCTGCGCTACTGCCGCGCGGTGGACCGGCTCGACTACGCCGGCATCCGCGCCGTGTACGCCGACGACGGCGTCGACCACCACACCGGGTTCAGCGGCACTGCTGACGAATTCGTCGCGTGGTTGGAGAAGGGGCTTCCCCACCTCGACGGCACCATGCACCTGGTCGGCAACCACCTCAGCGAGGTCGACGGCGACCAGGCGGTTGCGGAGACCTACGGGACAGCAGTGCACTGGGGGACCCCGGCGGACCTGCCCGCGATCAACTTCACCTCCGGCTTCCGCTACGTCGACCACTTCGTCCGTACGCCGGCCGGCTGGCGGATCCGGGAGCGCTTCGCCGTCCGGGAGTGGACGCGCAACGACGCCGGTCGGATCACCGCCCCGACTGGTGACGGCCCCGAGAACGGACTCCGCGGGCGACGTGACGCTGACGACCCCTTCGAGCTCCTGCGTCAGCGGGTCCTGGGCTGACCCTGCGGGACCAGACGTCGTGCCCCCGGACCCTCCGCGGCCAGCACGTCGCCAGGATTCGTGTACGGGCAGGTGCTCAGCGACAGGCAGCCGCACCCGATGCAGTCGGCGAGGTTGTCGCGCAGCGCGGTGAGCTCCGCGATGCGCTCGTCGAGGTCGTCGCGCCAGGTCCGTGCCAGCCGGGCCCACTCCCGCTTGTTCGGCGGCCGGTCGTGCGGGAGGCCGTCCAGGGCGTCCTTAATCCGTGCCAGCGGGATGCCGAGCTTCTGCGAGGCACGCACGAAAGCCACCACCCGCAGCGTGTCACGGCGGTACTCGCGGCGGTCGCCCGCCGTACGCCGGCTCGAGATCAGTCCGTACTGCTCGTAGTAGTGCAGCGTGGACACCGCGACACCCGCGCGACGGGCGACCTCGCCCGGCTTCAACCACGCGCTCACCGGTCCTCCTTGACATCAAGTGCACTTGATGAAGTCGACTCTAGGCCATGACAGCCATCACGCACCCCGGTGCCAGCCCCCACCCCGCCCCGACCTCCGACCACGACCGCCTGGTCCAGCTGGTCGCGGCCCTCGAGCGCTCGCAGCTGACCGAGGACCCCGAGGCCTTCCTCGCACTCTTCGACCCCGAGGCCGTCTGGGTCACCGGCGGTGGTCGGCGACTGGTCGGCATCGACGAGATCGCCGCGTTCACCCGGATGGTGCTGCCAGGTGCCATGGCCGACCTCTCGGTCCGGTACATCGTCCGCGGAGTCCGCTTCCTCACTCCTGACATCGCCGTCACCAGTGTCGACCAGGAGTACCTGTCCGCGGACGGTGCGCGCCTGAGCCCCCGGCAACGCGGAATGCCGACGTACACCTGGCGCCGGCGCGGCGGCGAGTGGCTGATCGTGAACGGCCAGAACACCGGCGTCGTCGAGGAGGCCGGGCCCCTCCTGCTGTCGGAAGCCGACGAGGCGTCCCTGCGCGAGGTGATCTCCACCGTCGAGCTCGGCTTCAACCAGAACGACGCTGACCTGCTGCTGCTCGACGTCGCCGCCGACGCGCACGTGGTCAACGCCAGGGGCGCGGTGCTGCGCGGTCGCGAGGCCATCGACGAGGCCACCCGAGAAGGCCTCGCCGACGCCTACCTGCGCGACGCGACCGCGCACTACCGCGTCTCCGACATCGAGCTGGTCGCTCCCGGAGTCGCCGTGCTCCACAAGGACGCGTGGTCCGACGCGGCTGCGGCGGACGCCGGCGAGCCGCCCGAGATGAACGCGCTCTACGTCCTGGTCAAGCGGGACGGACGTTGGTGGATCCTGCGCCGCCAGAACACCCTGGTGCCCTCGTCGGGCAGCGTCTGACGGCGCAGGCCGTCGTCGTACCGGGTCAGTCCCCGGCGACGGCGTCGTCGTCCGGCTCGTCACCCTTCGCGACGGCGATGAGGCGGTCGTTGACCACCTGGACCAGCTCCTCGATGTCGCCGGGTGCGGCATCGTCGAGGTCACCGACGGTGATCACGTGGACGTGGTTGTCGATCCGAACGGCAGCGGCCCACAGGCCGAGCGGGTAGGAGCCGTCCGTCGCCGCTATCGTGCCGACGGCGGTCAGGTTGACCTGGTCGTCGGTGGAGTCGTCGGTCTTGTCGTCGCTCGTGGTGACCGCGAGCTTGGTGGCCACCCCGTCGGAGTCGGTGTCGTCGACCGTGGTGCAGTCGGCCATGGCGTCCCGGAAGTCCTCCAGCGCCTCCTTCGCGTCCTCGACCGAGTCGTAGGAGTCGACGGAGCTGGAGATCAGCGGGAAGCCGGTCTCCGACCCTGCGGTGAAGTCGCGGACGACGTGGGTCGGAGCGTCCGAGGCGTCGGTGATCGCGTCGAAGCCGTCCAGGCAGCCGGGCGCACCCGAGGTGTGGTCGGCGTCCTCGTCCAGCGTGAAGCCGTTGTCGCCGAGGTTGCCCAGCGTGAGGAGTGCCTTCTCGGCGTCGGCCGTGCTCAGCGCCGTCACCTTCGGGGCCTTGTCGGCCTTGTCGGACTTGTCGTCGGACTTCGAGTCCGAGCCGCAGCCGGTCAGCACGGCGCCGAGGACGAGAGCCGCTGCGGCGCTCGCGGAGAGCCTGGTCAGGGTCGTGGTCATCGTCGTGCTCACTCCCCCGCGACGACGGACTCGTCGGGCTTCTCGCCCTCGGCGACGGCCTCGAGGCGGTCGGCGACGACCTGGATCAGCTCGGTGAAGTCGCCCGGGGGCTCCTCGGTCTGCGCAGCCAGGGTGACGATCGAGATGCTGTTGCCCACGCGGACCGCAGCGAGCTGGAACCCGAACGGCACCTCGCCGCTGGCGTCGGCTCCCGATCCGTAGCCGATCACGTTGATCTGCTCGTCCACGTCGTCGTCGGTCACCTTGTCGTCGGTGTCGACGGTGAGCTGGTAGCTCACGCCACCGGCATCGGTCTCGTCGATCGCGGTGCAGTCCTTCATGGCCGTGCGGAAGGTCTCGACGACCTCCTCGGCGTCCTCGACGGAATCGTAGGACTGGACCTGGCTGGTGATCGCGACGGACTCGTTCGACGAGGTCGCGAAGTCACGGACGGCATCGGTCGGCGCCTCGGTGTCGTCGGTGAACGGGTCCAGGGCGGACAAGCAGCCCGGGCTCTTCGTGGTGTGGTCGGCGTTCGGGTTCTCCTCGAACTGACCGCCGAGGTTGTCGACGGTCATCAGCGCGGTGGTGGCCTCGGCCTTGGTCAGCGCGGTGACCTTCGGCGCGGAGTCCTTCGACTCACCCTTGTCCTTCGAGTCGGAGTCCGATCCGCAGCCGGCGAGGGCGGCCGCGAGGACGAGAGCTGCTGCCGAGGACACGGCGGCGCGTTGGAAGCGGGGGGAACGCATGGGTTGATCCTCCAGGGCGGTGTGGTGTGCAGCCGTCAGTGAACCGGTCGGCGCTGTTCGAGCACCAGACGGGGAGGAGCCCGGTCCAGTCAGTTCACCGGAGGTGCAACCTTTTCGCGGGAGGTCGCGTCTATGACCTAATCGCGGGTGCTGGTCTCCGCCGTGGCGTTCTCGGCGGGAACGTCACCGAAAGCTCCGGCGTCGGCGTTGAGCTTCGCCTTCTTCAGGTGCTTGGTGAGGCTCCAGCCCAGGAAGGCCACCGCGATCGCGAGAGCGATGAAGATCGCGAACGCGCCCCAGCCGGCCTTGACGTCGTCCGCGGCAGGGGCCGGGTCCGCCAGCGGGACGAAGCCGACGAGGGTGATGAGCAGGCTGTTCATGACCCCAGTGTCTCAGGCGTCGGGCGGATCCCGGCAAAGAGGTCGTCCTCGGGCAGCGATGTCTCCACGTGGCTGGTCACGAGCTCGAAGTCCTCGGTCGGCCAGACCTTCTGCTGGATCTCCATCGGGATCTGGAAGAAGAAGCCGTCGGGGTCGATCTGGGTCGCGTGCGCGATCAACGCGCGGTCCCGGACCGGGAAGTAGTCCGCGCACGGCACCTTCGTGGTGACCCGGGCGTCCCACTCCGGGTCCGGTGCCCACTCCTTGAGCCGCTCACCGAAGAAGGACTCGATGCCGGCGGCTTCGGCGGCCTCGTGCAGCGCGACCGCCTTGGGGCGGTTGAACCCGTGCGAGTAGTACAGCTTGAGCACCTGCCAGGGCTCGCCCGCGTCCGGGTAACGCGTCGGGTCCGCGGCGGCCTCGAACGCGGCCACCGAGATCTCGTGGCACTTGATGTGGTCGGGGTGCGGGTAGCCGCCCTTCTCGTCGTACGTGGTCATCACGTGCGGCCGGAAGGACCTAATCAGGCGGACCAGCGGTTCGGTGGCTTCCTCGAGCGGGACCAGTCCGAAGCAACCCTCCGGCAGCGGCGGCTTCGGGTCTCCCTCGGGCCACCCGGAGTCGACGAAGCCCAGCCAGTCCTGCGAGACGCCGAGGATCTCGCGGGCAGCGTCCATCTCGGCGCGGCGGATCTCCGCAATGTTCTCGAGCACGTCCGGGCGGTCCATGTTGGGGTTCAGCACCGATCCGCGCTCACCGCCGGTGCAGGTCACGACGTGCACGTCGACACCCCGGTCGACGTACATCGCGGTGCTCGCGGCGCCCTTGCTGGACTCGTCGTCAGGGTGGGCGTGCACGTGCATCAGCCGGAGGCCGGCAAGGTCAGACATGGGTTCCATCCTAAAGTGGTGCCGTGAGCGACCTTCAGCAGCGGTACGGAACGCCGAGCAAGTCCCGGCGAACGACGCTCCTCGTTGTATCGACGGCGCTGGCTGCGTTATTCCTCGGCTGGTTGACCTGGGTGATCGCGTTCCGCAGCGACCCCGCCATCGAGGCCGAGCTGGTCTCCTACGAGGTCGTCGACGCGCACGAGGTCCGGATCCGGGTCGAGTCGAAGTTCCGCGACGACTCGGTCACCGGCAGCTGCTTGTTCCGGGCGACCGCGCGCGACCACACGATCGTCGGCGACATCAACCTCTCGGTGGCCGAGCTCCGAGCCGCTGGGAACGGCTGGATCCCGGTGAAGACCTTCGACCGGGCCACCACGGTCGAGCGCGTCAGCTGCACCGAGCACTGACCGCCTCCCGCACGGAGAAGCGCGGGTCAGGTCCGGTTGCTAGGCTTGTCGCTTCCCCAGATCCATCTTCGGAGGAGCAGCACCCATGACTCAGGCTGATGAGCGCGACGGCGTCTGGCTGACGCAGTCCAAGTTCGACGAGCTGACCGCGGAGCTCGAGGAGCTGCGCGGCCCCGGTCGGACCGCCGTCGTCGAGAAGGTGAGCCAGGCCCGCGACGAGGGCGACCTCAAGGAGAACGGCGGCTACCACGCCGCCCGCGAGGAGCTCGGCAAGCTCGACGGCAGGATCGCTCAGCTCGTGGAGATGCTCAAGAACGCACGGGTCGGCGAGAAGCCGGCCGACGACGGTGTCGTCGAGCCGGGGATGCTCGTGACGATCCGCTTCGTCGGCGACTCCGACACCGAGGAGTTCCTGCTCGGCGCCCGCGAGATGGCCGGCGAGGGCGTGCAGGTCTACTCGCCGCAGTCGCCGATGGGCGAGGCCATCAACGGTCACAAGAAGGGCGAGACGGTCACCTACACCGCGCCCAACGGCAAGGAACTCCAGATCGAGATCGTCGAAGCCGTCCCCTACGACGGGTGATCTGAGACGCGCAGCTCCGGTCGTCGAGCTCGCCTCCGGTCGTCGAGCTTGCCGAGACGCCTCGACCGACCCGCAGACTCAGCTGACCGCAGTCACCCGGTAGCCGTGCTCGCGCAGCTGTGCGAGCACGGCTTCTGCGTGCTTGGGGCCGCGCGTCTCGAGCTGCACGTGCACCTCGACCTCGTCGACGCCCAGGTTCCCGGACGTGCGCTCGTGGGCGACCTCGAGGACGTTGGCGCCCTGATCGGCCAGCTGCCCCAGCAGAGTCGCCAGCCCGCCGGGGCGGTCCGGGATCCGTACGGCGACGTTGAGGTAGCGCCCGGCCGCGGCCAGACCGTGCTGGATCAGCTTGGCCAGCAGCAGCGGGTCGACGTTGCCGCCCGAGAGCACCGCGACGACCGGGCCGTCGAAGGCCGCGGGCTGGTCGAGCAGCGCTGCCACCGCGACCGCGCCGGCCGGCTCGACGACCAGCTTGGCGCGCTCGAGCAGGAGCACCAGCGCGCGTGAGATGGACTCCTCGGAGACCGTGACGACCTGGTCGACGTACTGGTCGATCGCAGCGAACGGCACTGCTCCGGGCCGCGCCACCGCGATGCCGTCGGCCATGGTCGTCATCGTCGTCAGCGCGATCGGGTTGCCGGCCGCCAGCGAGGCCGGGTACGCCGCGGCACCCTCGGCCTGGACTCCGACGACCCGGACGTCGGGGCGACGCAGCTTGATCGCGGTCGCGATGCCGGCGATCAGACCACCGCCGCCGGTAGGGACCAGGACCGTCGCGGCCTCCGGAGCCTGGTCGAGGATCTCCAGGCCGCAGGTCGCCTGACCGGTGACGATGTCGCAATGGTCGAAGGGGTGGATCAGCACCGCACCCGTCGACGCGGCGTACTCCCCTGCGGCGACCAGTGCCTCGTCGACCGAGGATCCGTGGAAGACGACCTCGGCGCCGTACCCGCGGGTCGCGTTGAGCTTGGGGATCGGCGCACCCTCGGGCATGAAGACGGTCGCCGGCAGGCCGAGCATCCGGGCGGCGAGCGCGACCCCCTGCGCGTGGTTGCCCGCGGACGCCGCGACGACACCGTGGGCGCGCTCGGCGTCACTGAGGTTCGCCATCCGCAGGTAGGCACCGCGGATCTTGAACGAGCCGGTGCGCTGGAGGTTCTCGCACTTCAGGAGCACCGGGCCGCCGACGATCTCGGAGAGCCAGCGGGACTCCTGCATCGGCGTGACCACCGCGACGTCGGCCAGCAACGTCGCGGCGGCTTCGATCTCCTCGAGGCCGATCGGCTCGGTCATCCCTCGTCCCCGACGCGCCCGTCGTCAGGCTCCTCGGGGTCGCGCTCGGCCAGGTCGGCCGCCGCTGCCGCAGCGAGCTCGGGGTCCGGGTCGGGGTCCTCGACCGCCGACTGCTCGGCGTCGTCGCCGATGTCGGTGTACGAGGCCAGGTGCTGGGCCACCGCGTTCAGCGCCGCCACCAGCGGTACGGCGATCAGGGCGCCCGCGATGCCCGCAACGACGACGCCGACGCCGATCGCCAGGATCACGCCGAGCGGGTGCACCGAGACCCAGCGCCCCATCAGGAACGGCTGCAACACGTGCGCCTCGATCTGCTGGACCAGCACGACGCCCGCGAGCATCAGGAGTGCGACCACGGGGCCGTGGGCGACCAGTGCCACCAGGACCGCGACGGTGCCGGACAGGAAGGCGCCGATCATGGGCACGAAAGCACCGAGGAACACCAGGACGCCGATCGCGCTGACCAGCGGGACCCCGAGGATCCAGGCGATCAGCATGATGCCGATGGCGTCGGTCGCCGCGACGATGACCGTCGCGCGCACGAACTGCGTCAGCGAGTGCCAGGCGACCCTGCCCGAGGAGTCGGCCCTCGCACGGGCGGCGCGCGGGAAGAGCCGGACGACCCACGCCCAGATCAGCGAGCCGTCGGCGAGGAAGAAGTAGGTGGAGAACAGGATGATGAAGAACGCGGCGATGACGTGCCCGACGGCGACGCCGAGCTCGGTGACCCGACCGACGACGTCGTTGCCCTGCTCGGAGATGAAGTCCTGGGCCTTGCCGATCCACTCGTTGATCTGCGAGTCGCTGGCGTGCAGCGGGCCCGTGCGCAGCCACTGCTCGACCTCGTCCAGACCCCCCACCACCTTGTCGCCGAGCTGGTCGACGGAGCTGGCGACCTGCTGGCCGACGAAGGCGAGGAGCAGCGCGACGGCCGCGATGCCGGTGACGACGACGATCAGCGCAGCGAGCTTGCGCCGGATGCCGATCCGTTCGAGCAGACTGACCAGCGGGGCGGCCAGGGCTGCGAGCAGCAGCGCGATGATCACCGGGAAGACGATCACCGCGAGGAAGCTCAGGGTGTAGAGGATGACCCCCAGGGCACCGACGATGACCAGGAAGCGCCACGACCACGCGGCGGCCAGGTCGTAGGCCCACGGGACCTCGGCGTGGCTGAAGTTGGAGGTGCCGGTCGTGATGACCGGGACGGGCTCCTCCTCGCGACGGCGGAGCGCGGCGCGCTGCTGCGCCAGACGGTGCCGGATGCGTTCGGTGCGGGATTCCTCGCTCATCTCACCCTGCCTTGGTGACGACCATGACCACCGACAGTGCCACAGCTCCCGCGAGCGTGCCCGTCAGGATCAGCGGGACCAGCGACGTCGGGATGCGTTCGCCGCTGTCGATCGCCTTGTTCACACCCCGGTAGCGCAGGTGCCCACCGACGGCAGCGACCGCACCGGCGGCGACCAGGACGAGACAGAGGACCAGCAGGAGGACGCCGTTGTCGAGGAAGTGCGCGAAACCGACGGCCGCCACGACCAGGGCGATCGCCGTGCGCTGGTAGGCGAGCAGGGTGCGTTCGCTGGCGAGCGCGAATCTCGGGTCGTGGTCCTCATCCACGGCCGGGCTCCAGTGCTCGCTCCAGGTCGGCGACCAGGTCCTCGGCGGTCTCGATCCCGACGCTGAGCCGGATCAGGTCCGGCGGCACCTCGAGGTCGGTGCCGGCGACGCTGGCGTGGGTCATCCGACCGGGGTGCTCGATCAGCGACTCGACGCCGCCGAGCGACTCCCCGAGCGTGAACACCTCGGTCCGGTCGCACACGTCGAGCGCGTGCTCCTCGCCACCGGTGACGCGGAACGAGACGATCCCGCCGTACCGCTTCATCTGCCGGCTGGCCACCTCGTGACCGGGGTGGCTCTCCAGGCCCGGGTAGATGACCTCGGCGACTTGCGGGTGCCCGACGAGGAAGTCGACCACCTTCTCGGCGTTGTCGCAGTGCCGGTCCATCCGGACGGCGAGCGTCTTGAGACCGCGGTGGGTCAGGAATGCGTCGAACGGGCCCGGGACCGCGCCCATCGCGTTCTGGTGGAAGCCGACCTTGTCGGCGACCTCGAGGCCGCGCACGACGAGTGCTCCCCCGACGACGTCGGAGTGGCCGCCGCAGTACTTGGTGGTCGAGTGCACGACGACGTCGGCTCCGAGCGTCAGTGGCTGTTGCAGGTACGGCGACGCGAACGTGTTGTCGACGACCAGCAGGGCGCCCGCCTGGTGCGCGATCGCGGCCAGCGCCTCGATGTCGCCGATGTTGAGCAGCGGGTTGGTCGGCGTCTCGATCCACACCAGCTTGGTCTTCCCGGGCCGGATCGCCGCTCGTACGGCGTCCAGGTCGGAGACCGCCGCCGGGCTGTGCTCGAGCCCCCACGGACCGCCGACCTTGTCGATCAGGCGGAACGTTCCGCCGTACGCGTCGTCGGGGATCACCAGGTGGTCGCCGGGCCGGGTCAACGACCGCAGCAGCGTGTCCTCGGCAGCCAGGCCGGAGGCGAAGGCGAACGCGCGGTCTCCCTCCTCCAGGGCCGCGAGGTTGCCCTCGAGCGCGGTCCGCGTCGGGTTGCCGGAGCGGCTGTACTCGTAGCCGCCGCGCAGCCCGCCGACCCCGTCCTGCTTGTAGGTGCTGGTCGCGTAGATGGGCGGGATGACCGCCCCGGTCGTCGGGTCGGGGTCGTAGCCGGCGTGGATCGCACGCGTCTCGAACCCGGACTTCTGGGAGTGCTCTTGGCTCACGGACCGAGCCTAGTACTCAGCCTTCGTAGTCCAGGTCCAGGTGGTGCGACCCGTCCGCCTCGACCCGCAGGGCTCCGGTGCCCGTCAACCCCTCGAGGTCGCCCGTGCCGGTGCCCGGAACGATGACGACGACCTCGTGCTGGCGCTCGTTGCCGCCGTACGTGGTGGCGGTGTGCGCGATGTTCAGCGTGCCCCTGCGGCCGTCGATCGAGCCCTCGAAGGACTCCATCGCGACGTAGGTGCCGATCTCGGCGACCTGGTCGAACGCCGCGGTGAACAGGGTCGTCGAGATGCCTTGGATGCGTCCGCTGAACTCCTTGACCATCCGCGCAACCGTGACCGGCGCCCCGGTCTCGATCACGCCGGTCAGCTCGGTGGGCTCGAACGAGGTGACGGTGAAGGTTGAAGTCGTCTGCACACCCGTCAGACTAGGGAACAGCACCGACAGCGCGACGGTTGTACGAGGTGCCCCTTCGACCAAGGAGTCGCCCATGTTGTTCAACAAGTACAAGAACGAGATCGTCGCGCCGGAGAACGCCCTCGTGGGTCGCCCCGACCGCCCCTTCGCCATTGCCGAGAAGCACCGTGTCCTCGACGCGCCCGTGGTCACCGACGAGGTGCCCGACGGTCTCGAGGTAGCACTGTTCGGCCTCGGCTGCTTCTGGGGAGCCGAGGAGATCTTCTGGCAGATCGACGGTGTCTGGTCGACCTCGGTCGGGTACGCCGGCGGGACCACGCCGAACCCGACGTACGAGGAGGTCTGCTCCGGCAAGACCGGCCACACCGAGGCCGTGCGGGTCGTCTTCGACCCCGCCAAGGTGTCGTACGCCGATCTCGTCGCCGCCTTCTACGAGGTGCACGACCCGACCCAGGGCATGCGCCAGGGCAACGACGTCGGCACGCAGTACCGCTCGGCGATCTACACCTACTCCGAGGAGCAGGCACAGATCGCCAAGGAGGTCACCGAGCGCTACCAGCCGGAGCTGACCAAGCGCGGCTACCCGCTGATCACGACGGAGATCAAGCCGGCCTCGGGGACGCCGTACTTCTACGCGGAGGATCACCACCAGCAGTACCTGATCAAGAACCCGTTCGGGTACCGGTGCCACAGCGCCACGGGGATCAAGGTCCCCCGGGGCTGAGCGTTTCGCTCGACAGGCACAACCGGCCCCAGCCGGCTCGCAAGGGCCGCCTGGGGCTGTTGTGCATGTTCAGCCGTGCGCAGTGATGTACGACTCGAGTCCTGGCAGTACGCCGTGGTGAGGCAGACCGTGAGACCTGGGAATCTTCAAGCGCAGGAAGGGCTCCCCGGTGACGGTCGACGAACTCGGCGTCACCCGGCAGCTCGGCAGCTCAACCGAAAGCGTGACCTGGTTCGACCTTGCCCTCGTCGAGATCCGAACGACCAGTGACGAACCGTTCGCCGAGGACATGTTCTGGATGTTGCACGGTCGATCTGGCACCGGCGTGGTGGTGCCTTCATCCACCGCCCCGGACGAGCTCTTGGTGCGGCTCCAAGCACTGCCCGGATTCAGCAACGAGGTGTTGATCGAATCGATGGCCTCGACCGCCGACGCCACGTTCGAGTGCTGGCGCAGGGGCCGACTGAAATGTTGCGATCTGACGAGGACCGCCACCAGCAGTGCCTGAGCAAGAACCCGTTCGGCCACCGGTGCCACTCGGCGACCGGCGTCAGCCGGGCGGCGAGTGCTGCGAGCAAGTAACGTCGCGTCATGGTTTCGATGTTGATCTCGCCGACCGAGGACGTGGGATGGAGCGTCGCGATCGACGACCTCCGGGACTGGCTCGTCGAACGATGGCCAGATGTCCTTGCGTTGCCCGGTGAGGGTGCGCAGCGAGCACACGGATGGCGGTGGCCGGACAACTGCGAGGTATGGGTCCCAGAGGACTGCGAGGTGGCGTGGGTCGATGCAGACCCTGAACGCACAGCGGCGATCGCAGCGCATCTCGCCGCCAGCGGCCCACCGAACCTGGTGCTTGCCGACGAGAGCTATGAGCTGCTGATCGAGCTGAGCGAATTGGCCGAAGAGCAGATCGCGGACATGCTTCGTGCTGGGTGATGGTGGCGTCGTGAGGCTGGGCGATCTCTTGGACGGCCTCGACCAGCTGCCGTCGGACGCCACGATCTTCGCGGAGCGACCATGGAACTTCGACTCTTCCTCGATGGTCGTCATGGAGGACGTCGATGACACGCAGGACAGGGGTCCGTTCTCGTACCTGCTCGAGATCGACGTCTGCGCGGAGGTCGTGGAGGTCTGGTCCGCGTGGAGGGCCGGACGGACACCGACCCCGGAGCAGCGCTGTGCGGCGATCGTTCACTACGCGTTGCACGACGCCTACGAGCCGCTCGCAGGTGAGGCATGAACGCGGACGTAGAACGCACCTTGGCCAGGTACCGCGACAAGGCAGAGGCTCACGCCCCGTTGACCACAGACCATGTCCGAAAAGCGAACCGTCTGTTCAAAGCGATGCACCAACTCGCGAAGGAACTCCGTTCAACCGAAGAAGGCCGAGCGGCCCTACTGACGATGCTGGACCACCCCCTACCCGGAGTACGGATGAATGCCGCCGCCGAATGCCTGCCCTTCGCCCCGGACGCAGCCGTTCCCGTCATCGAAGCCATCGAGCAACTCGGCGTTTTCGAGTCGCTCTCAGCCAAGTACACCCTGATCGGGTACCGGAACGGGACCTTGAACATGGACTGGTGAACAGAACGCCAGCACCGCACGACACCTGCCCGACACTCGGAGGCACGATGTGAACTCGGACGTAGAACGCACCTTGGCCAAGTACCGCGAGACGGCAGAGGCCTGGGCACCCCTCACCACCGATCAGACCCGCAAGGCGAACCGCCTGTTCGACGCTGCGCATGAACTGGCCAAGAACCTTCGACGGACCGACGAGGGCCGCGCTGCGCTACTGACTCTGTTGGATCACGCTGTCCCCGGAGTGCGCATGTTCACCGCGACCGAATGCCTCTCCTTCGATCCTGGATCAGCTGTGCCAGTGCTTGAAGCGATCGAACGTCTCGCCGACTTTCACTCCCTGGAGGCGAAGTACGCGCTGAAAATGTTCCGCGACGGAACTTTCGACCTGGACTGGTGACGGGCAGCGCTTGCCGAGCCTGCCGCCGTGACCGGTGCCACTCGGCGACCCGCATCAAGGTGCCCAGCACCTGACCTTCACTGAACAGGACGCCACGTCGAGGAGCAGTTCTACGCGCGGCCGGTCGGGACGTGCTCGGCCACGAAGTCGAGCTGGTCGGCAACGACCGCCGAGAACAGCGGTTCGACGTACGGGTCGAAGTGACCACCGGCGTAGGTGCGGACGGTGGCGCGGGACATCAGGCCGGCGGCCTGTTCGGCGACGCGCCGCGGAGTGTAGCCGCAGCGAGATGCCACGGCACGGTTGATCACGTTCGCGGTCGAAGGATTCTTGGCCCATCCCACCGATCCCGAAGAAACGAGAGCGGTCCTCGAACTCGCCCTGGGCACGGGCAGCTCCGCCCGCAGCTGAGCCCGGGCGAGCGGCGCGGCAGCTCTCCGTTCGGAGACGGAGGCTCAGGCGACAGCCTGGACCACGTAGAGCACGCCGACGGCGAACGCGAGCAGACCGAGCAGCGCCCGGAGCGCGCGTTCGGGCAACCGCGGCTGCAGGCGTGCTCCGACGTAGCCCCCGGCGAGTCCCCCGACGCCGGCCGCGATGCCGAGACCCCAGTCAGGAGCGATTGTTCCCGGAGTGTGGAGAGCCAGCACGGCGTAGGTGAGGACGCCGGTGATCGAGGTGACCCAGGTGGAGGCGAGCGCCGCCGGCGCGACCCGCGTCACCGCGAATCCGGCACCGACCAGGAGCGGCCCGAGGATCGACCCCCCGCCGATCCCGTAGATGCCGCCGACCATCCCGATCACGAACGCCCCCGCGCCGATGGTCGGGCCCACACGTCTCGGCACAGCGCCGGCCCGTCCGCCCGGATCCTCGGACGCTCCGAACAGGCGGCCGCTTCCGCACAGGACGACAAGGCCCGTGGGCAGAAGTACGGAAGCGGCGATCAGCCGGAACACGGTCGGGTCATCGGCGACGAAGACCCGCAGCACGGCCCCGAGGACCACACCGGGAACGGAGCCGAGCACGAGTGCCCACGTCAGGGCGGTGTCGAGCTGGCGTTGCCTCCGGTACCTGGTGATCGCGCCAGGACCGGCGACGACGTTGTAGAGAAGATTGGTCGGGGTCACCTGCGGGTTCGGGACGCTCAGGACACTGAGCTGAACGGGCAGGAGGAAGACCGCCCCCGACACCCCGACCGGAGCCGCCACGGCGGCGAGGAGGAACCCTGCGAGCAGCGCGACCACCTCGTGCTCCACGCTGCCTCCTGACCCTCGTAGGCCTGGATTCTTGCCCACGAGCGCAGCGTTCAGGGACACCGGGCCCGACAGAACTTGCAGGAGCTAGGGTTCCGGCGTGAGCGAACGCGACCTCGACACAGCCCTGGAAGGTGTCGCCATCGTCGCCGTCGGGGCGGCCGAGATGGGGCATTCCGACGGCGAGATCCTGCAGGCCGCCGGCGGCTACCTGGCACGCCTGGGCCTGATCACGCCGGAAGACCTGCGCGCCGTGGCCGGCAAGATCAACGTCGCAGGCTCGGACGCTGGCGGATCGGACGCGGCCCTGCGGGCCCGCGGCATCCTCGAGCAGTTCGCGGACCACCTCGAAAACCAGGCCGCCGCAGAGTAGCTACAGCTTCTGACGCGGCTGATCCGAAGTGTCGTATCCACCTACCTCCGTTCGTGGTGAAGGAGAGAGTGGTCAGAGCGGCCACCGACCGAGGAGATGACATGCCTACGTACCTGATCGCTTTCAACGCCGAGTGGGTCCCCGAGCTGACCGACGACGACATCATGGCGGCGTCCCGGACCTCGAGCGCGCTGACCGCCGAGATGAAGGAGGCCGGCGTCTGGGTGTTCGGCGCCGGGCTCGACGACGACTCCCTCGTCGGCTCCGCGGACCTGGTCGACGGCAGGTCCGTGCTGCGCGACGGCCCGTACACCGAGACGAAGGAACACCTGGGCGGCTTCTGCGTCGTCGACGTACCGGACGACGCGTCGGCGCACTACTGGGCCGGAAGGATGGCCGTCGCGTGCGGATGGCCGCAGGAGGTGCACCGCATCATGACCGCGCCGCACCTGCGCTAGGAGCCGACGACCAGCCCGTTGCCGCTGCGCGCCGCGATCCCGAGCACCAGCAGGCGCAGCTTCTCGAGTCGCTGCGGCACCATCCCCTGCACGGTCCTGTACGCCGCGCCGCCGTACGTGAAGGTGTAGATCACCCGGTCGCAGCACGGGTCCTGGTGGATCCCGTCGTCCCGACCGAGATCAGCCTCGCGGACCGCCCGGACCAGGTCGGCGAGGTCGCGGCTGGTCAGCACCCCCCGGGCGACCGGGTCGCGGCCGTTGTCGACGAGGTAGATCCCGCTCGGCCGGACGACGACCAGCTCATCGGTCCCGCCGATGCCTCCGGTGACGTTCATGACCAGGATCGAGCTGGGGTTCCGGACCGGCCTCGCCCCCGGGGCGGCGGGCGGCGACAGCAAGGGGGTCGTCGTCGGGACGGTGGTCGGGGTGACCTCGTCGTCCGACCTGCTCTGACCTGCCAGCACCAGCATGGCGGCGAGCACCGCCATCAGGACGACGATGGTTCCGAGACCTTGGCGGTACCGACGAGGCAGGTTCACACCGACTCGGACGCACCGCCCGGCACGTCGGTTCCCCTACGCTCGAACGGTGTCCACCTCGGCCCGCACCGTTGTCGGTCTCGTCGTGCTGCTCGTACTCGCCGCGGTCGGGTCGGTTCTCTTCCGCAGCCAGGACGACGAGCCGGCCACCGAGAGGCTGCGCATCGATTGGGTGGGTACCGAGGGCCACCCCGGTTGCACGTACGACGCGGCGTCCGGGACGGTGACCGCCAGGCTGGAGCTCGACGGGTCGCACGTCAGGGCGCGCGAGCTCACCCTGACCGTGACCGCGTACGCCGACGAGAACACCTCCGAAGCCGTCGGCTCGCGCACGCAGCAGGTCGAGATCGAGGGCGCCGTGCACCGCACGATCACCTTCTCGATCCCCGTCGGTTCCCCGCCCCACGTCGGCGAGGATGACGTCGCCGCCTGCCGTCGGGAGATCGGGTGAAGCGCAGCCCGGGATCAGTACAGTGCGGGCATGGCTGACTGGAGAGAAGACCTCGTGGACCGCGTGCGCTCGCTGATCAGCAGTGCCGACCCGGACATCGTCGAGGAAGTGAAGTGGCGCAAGGCGTCCAACCCCGATGGCGTCCCGACGTTCTCGTGCGACGGGCTGATCTGCACGGTCGAGACCTACAAGGACAAGGTGAAGCTCACCTTCGCCAAGGGCGCCTCGCTCGACGACCCGAGCGGCCTCTTCAACGCGAGCATGGACGCCGGCACCCGCCGGGCCATCGACGTGCCCGAGGGCGGCGACCTCGACGGTGACGCCCTGGTGGAGCTGGTCCGCGAAGCCGTCGCCCTCAACCGCGGCTAGCGCCGGGGCTGCTGCCGCAGCACGTCGCTCTCGCTCAGCGCCGCGGCGATGGCGTCGTGGTCGACCTGGTCCTCCCCGGGTCGGTCGTTGCGCGCGAGCGCCTCGACCACCGACTCCGCAGCCGGCTCCTCGTCGGGCCGGAGGTCGAGCTCGGCGTCCCCGCGCCAGTCGTCCACCTCGGCCTCGGCACGTCGGCTTGAACGACCGTGCGGAGCGACCGGCTGAGGCTCGTGCGCGAACGACTCACCCTGCGGCGCGGGAGCACGTTGGGGAGCCGGCGGGACCGGGACCACGGACACTGTCGGGCGCGCGACCGGCTCGGGCTCGGAGGCGCTCGGGCGTGCCACCTCCACGACGGCGGACGCCGCACCTCGGGCGATTCCGACGACGTACGCGATGCTCGACAACGGGTGGGTGGCCGCATGGAGAGCGGTGCGTGCGCCCTTGTCGACCACAGCAGGTTTCCTCATCATCTGTCCTTCTGTCGGGGGAAACTCGGGTCCCCGCCCCGTGCCCGACCTTCCCGGACGCAAACACGCGCTCTAGGCTTCGACCACCGCGTTTCCCCCAGGACCGGAGTACCAACCGATGCGCCCCTCCCGACGCCTCGCCGCGATCGTCGCGGCCGGCCTGCTCGTCCTGCCCGCTGCGTGCAGCGGTGACGACGCGCCGACGAGCACGAAGTCCAGCAACGCCCTCTCCGGCCCCGTGGACCAGAAGGCATTCGTCGCCGGTCTGCTCGCCGCGATCGACGACGAGACCACGGTCCACCTCTCCGTGGACGCCGCCAGCATGGGTTCCGCCGAGGTCGACGTCGCGTACGGCGAGGACGGCACCCGGACCCTGGTCGACGCCGAGGACCCGCAACGGGGACCCGGGATGTTCGTCATCGCCGACGGCATGGTCTTCATCCAGCAGGAGGTCGGGGGCAAGTTCCTGAAGATGGACGACACCGACCCGAGCTACGGGAAGCTGATCTCGACGTACTCCGCGATCAGCCCCGAGGACTCGGTGGCCGGTCTCGCCGAGGGCATCAGCGACGTGGTCGCCGACGGCACCGACACGGTCGAGGGGACGGCGTGCGACCACTACCTCGTCACCGTCGACCCGACCCTGGCTTCCGGCGCGTTCAAGGTGCTCGCCGGCACCAGCGGGGTCTCGCAGAGCGTCACCTTCGACTTCTACGTCGACAGCGGACAGCTGCTGCGCAAGATCGCCGTCAAGATCAACGGCGAGACCACTACTGTCGCGTTGAACGACTGGAGCAAGCCGGTCACGATCAAGGTGCCCTCGGGCGCGGACCTCGTCTCGAGCTAGGAGCAAGCATGGGGATCAACCAGCGGTCGCAGGTGGAGATGACCGAGGAGGAGATCCAATCGTTCCTGGCGGGCAAGCGCACCGCCAACCTGATCACCCTCGGAGCGACCGGCCACCCGCACGCCGTCGCGATGTGGTTCGGTCTGATCGACGGCGTGATCTGGTTCGAGACCAAGGCCAAGGCGCAGAAGGCGATCAACATCGGCCGCGACTCCCGCGCCACCGTCCTCGTCGAGGACGGCCTCACCTACGACACCCTGCGCGGCGTCTCGCTCGAGGGGAACGCGCACATCGTCCACGACCCGGACGCGCTCTGGAAGGTCGGCGTCAGCGTCTGGGAGCGCTACAACGGGCCGTACTCCGAGGAGGTCAAGCCGCTGGTGGAGTTCATGCTCCTCAAGCGCGTCGCGGTGCGGTTCGACGTCGAGCGCACCCGCTCCTGGGACCACCGCAAGCTCGGTCTCGACCCGATCCCGCTCGGCGGCACGACGGCGCCCTGAGCCACCTCGAACACGCCCCTGACAGAATCGTGGGGTGAAGCCCATCGCCCTCGCGCGCACCGCCGCAGCCGCCCTCGTCGGCGTACTCGCCCTGGGCGCTGCCGGTTGCGGTGGCGACACCGACAAGCCGTCGGGTGAGGAGGTCCCCCACTCGCACACGGGGCTGCCCGCCGGCGACGGCCTCAAGTCGTCGTACGTCGGCTACACGATCAAGAACCTGACCGTGCCGGAGAAGGCCGGCGTACCCGGGAAGCTCAGCTTCCAGATCGAGACGTTCCGCGGGAAGCCGCTGCTCGACTACATCACCGAGTTGACCAAGGACATGCACGTGTACGTCGTCAGCAAGGACCTCTCCGTCTTCCGGCACGTGCACCCGGAGATGGCCGAGGACGGCACCTGGACGGGCAACCTGACCGTGCCCACCGACGGTACCTACCGGGTGATCACCGAGTTCACCGCGCGCGACGAGGGCGGCAACGGCGACCAGCTGGTTCTCGGCGAGGAGCGCACCATCGGCAGGCCGGGAAAGACCGTCGCCGTGCCCGCGGTCAGCACCTCGGCGACCGACGACGGCACCACTGTCTCGGTGGTGAGGAGACCGACCACCGGGTTCGAGAAGCAGATGGAGCTCGGCTTCAGCCGTGACGGGAAGCCCGCCTCGCTGGGCACCTACCTCGGCGTCTACGCGCACGTCTCCGCGTTCAACGTGAAGACCGGGGCGCTCGTGCACATGCACCCGCTGAGCTCGCCGGTCACGGAGGGCAAGAAGTCGGTGCTGAACTTCCACATCAACTTCGAGGCTCCCGGCGACTACCGGATGTTCGTCCAGACCCGCGTCTCCGGGGTCGTCCGCACCATCCCGATCACCGTCGCCGTCAGCGGCTGAGCACCGGGACCTCCACCGAGACGACCGGGGAGTCGAACTCCGACAGCGGCACGCTCACCTGGATGGTCCAGGTAGCCGCCTTCGGGATGAGCACCGTCGCACGGTAGGTCCCGGAGTCGACGTTCGTCACCGCCTGGTCCCCCAGCGCGAGCGCGCCGTCGGTCACCGAGAGAGCAGGTGTCCCCAACGGCTCGAGCGGGTTGCCGCTCAGGTCCTGCAGCTGGAGCAGCACGGTGTTCTTGCCCACCTTGGCCGGCTCGATCACGGCGACGACCTTCACCTTGCCGAACTGGCCGGTGTACGTCGAGGAGTCCAGACCCCCGGGCAGTGCGACCGAGCCGGAGTCCTGCACCGGAGAGCGGTCGACCAGGAAGCCGGTCAGGCCGAGGACGCCGACCAGAAGCACCGCCTCGACCCGGACCGTACGCCGCATCCGAGCCGCCGCTGCGCCGCGGGCGGCGAAACCGCTGTCCGCGAGTACCGCCGGCATCAGCCGGTACCGGTTCCAGCCCGCGATCGCCGCGACCACCGCCACGACGCCTATCTTGACGAGGAGCACCCGGCCGAAGTTCGTGGTCAGCACGTTGTCCCAGTCCCGCAGGATCCGCCAGCCGAGCAACGTGCCGGTGACCGCGACACCCAGCAGCAACCATCCCGCCAGCGCCGAGAAGCGTCCCAGCGCCTGGGCGGCCAACCGAGGGCGGTCGGCGAGACGGCGCAGGCTGATCACCAGCCCGAGAAGTCCGCCGAACCAGACGGCGCCGGCAGCCACGTGCACCAGGTCGGTGCTGAGCATCAGCCACAGCGGAGGGAACGCGCGGGTGTGACCGACCAGGCCCAGCGCGCCGAGCGCCGCGACGACTCCGACCAGCGCGACCACGCGAGCCCCGTCCCCCGTACGCCGACCGGCGAGCACCCCGACCCAGACTCCCGCGGCCGCGACCGCCCAGCTGACCAGCTCGGCTCCGGTCGGGATGTCGACCGGACTGTCGCTGAACAGCGCCGAGAAGCCCTCGGCCCGTTGGTAGAGCGTCGTGACCACGACCGCCGAGAATCCCGCGGCGACGACCAACCACGCGAACCAGCGCGCGACGCGCAGCAGTCGCTCGCGGATCTGGTCGATGCCGTTGTCGCGCGGCAGCAGCAGGAGGGCGAACACGACGAGACCACCCGCGCCGAAGATGCCGAGGTAGGTGAGCCCTTGGGCGGTGCCGAGCGCCGCGCGCACGCTCGTCGGCGACGCCTGCGGGACGGCGGTGGTCGCCGCCACCTTCTCGCTCGGCGCACCGATCGAGAAGGTCAACGCACCGGCGATCGGGTGCCCGTCGGAGGACACCACCCGCCAGGCGACGACGTAGGTACCGTCGGCCAGCGCGCCGGGCAGCTCGACCTTCAGCTTCGTGTCCGTGGTGCTCGCGTCGGCGTCCAGCTCCTTGCCGGCCGCGTCGAAGAGGCGCACACCGCCGTCGCTCGAGCGCACCGGCTCGTCGAAACTGAACGTGACCGAGGGCGGCGCCGAGGCGAGCACCTGACCCTCGGTCGGGTCGGTGCCGATCAGCGTGGCGTGCGCGCTGGCCGGTCCAGCGGTGAGCACGGCACCGATCAGCGCGAGCAGGGCCGTCAGGACAGGCACCAGCACGAGCCGACGTACGGCTCGCAGCGGTGCCCGTCCTGAGGACCGCACAGCTCAGGCCTTGCGGCTCTTGGCAAGCGCCGCAGCGCCGGCGAGCAGACCCAGCACACCGACACCCAGGCCGGTGTAGGCAAGGCCCTTCGAGGCGCCCTCGTCGTCGGAGGACTTCTCGCCGTGCGAGGACTCCTCGGCCTCACCCGAGGCGCTGCCGTGGTGGCCGTCGCCGGTGCTCTCGGTCACCGTCAGCGTCGGCGCCGGGTGCTCCGGCTCCGGCGCACCCTCGGCCGCCGTCTCGTTCCACTTGGTCTCGCCCTTGACGCAGGTCTGGATGACCGGGAAGGCGAGCGTCTTGCCGACCGCGTCCGGCACCTGGAGCGACAGCTCGAAGGCATCCCGGTAGCCGTCGGGCAGCGGGGCCTTCGCGGTGTAGACGACCTGGCCGACCCGCTCGGTGATCTCGTTGCCGTGAGCATCCTTGACGGGCTCCGCGAGCGTGACGAGCTTCTTCTCGACGTCCCACAGAGCGTTCCGGGTCGGGGTGACGGCGTTGATCTCCTCCGGGATGCTGATCGCGATCTTGGTGGTCGGCGACCCCTCGCAGCCGTGCGGGACGCTCACGGTCAGCACCGTGTAGCTCTCGGCGGCACCGGAGTCCGGCGTGATCGTGACGTGGGCGAGGGCAGGTGCGGCAGCGAGGGCACCGAAGCCCACGACGGCGGCAGGGAGCGCGACGAGGCGCGCGGCGGTACGACGAACAGACATGCGAGTACTCCTGGATCAAAGGTGTGAGGTGGCGGGCGTACCGCGACACACCGAGACCCGGCTCAGGAGCAGGGAGTCAGTCAGTGCGTCGCGACGACCGCGTACGGCGGTCCTCGTCTCGGCGCGAGCCGGAACAACGCGTCACCCGGCAGAGCCGGGACGACGTCCAGCAGAGCGAGGCGCCGCAGCCGGGGCAGGACCACCGGCGTCAGGGCACGGTGCCACCGTGCGACGACGGCGGCGAGCACGCGTTCCTGGAGGAGGAGCAGGATCGCGGTGACGAGGGCGGTCACGAGGTGCGCCCAGAACATCACCGGGGTGAGGTGCAGGACGCCGAAGAAGCCCTCGGAGCCGGGCGCGGGAACCCGCGCACCGTGCGGGGCACCGTGCTGGTGCGGTCCCGCGCCGAGAGCAGCGTGCAGACCGACCTGCGCCACCAGCACGAAAGGCACGACGACACCCGGACGCACGACGCGGCCGATGCTCACCAAGCAGCAGCCGAAGACGATCCCGGCGAAAGCGAAGAGGAAGCCGGCTCCCGGCAGGTGACCACCGGCGACGGCGTGGGCGGCTGATGCCGCGACGGTGATCTCGAGGGTCGCCAGCAGGCTGCGCTGCGCGACGGAGGAGGAGATCACAGCCAACATCCTCCCAAACGGCAGCCGGTCGCGGGAGACGGCCCTGGTCAGCGACCTTCGAGCCCCAACCGCAGGCCGAGCGCCGCGAACGACGCGGCGAAGACCTTGCGGATCCGGTCCAGCACCGCCGGGCGCGCCAGCACCCGGTCACGCAACCCCGCCGCACAGGCGCCGTAGGCCGCGAAGACCACGAAGGTGAGCGCCATGAACACGCCGCTGAGGGCCAGCATGTGCAGGGTGGCGTGCGGCGTCCCGGTCGGCACGAACTGCGGCAGGAACGCGACGAAGAAGATCGTCAGCTTCGGGTTGAGCAGGTTGATGGTGATGCCGGTGCCGAGAACGGACCACAGCGACCGCGGCGTTTGCGCGGGCTCGGCGGTCAGCGCACCGCGGTCGCGCCAGGTGTTCCACGCCATCCAGAGCAGGTAGGCCACACCGAGGTACTTGATCGTCTGGAACGCGATCCCGCTGGCGTGCAGCAGCGCGGCCAGTCCGGTGATCGCCGCGACCAGGTGCGGCACCGTCCCGAGGGTGCTCGCGAACGCGGCGAGCAGAGCAGCGCGGGTGCCGCGGGTCAGGCCGGCCGCGATCGCGAACAGCGCACCGGTCCCGGGCGTGGCCACGATCACCAGCGCGGTGATCAGGAAGGTCGGGCTCATGGGGTCAGCGTGCCAGCGGCCCGGAAGCACGTCCACGGAGATTCGGATGTCACAGATCCAGGCCGGCCGGTGTCTTCATGTCCGGACGCCCCACCCGGGGGCCGAAGCACAGGAGAGACCGATGAGCACCGACACCCACCCCACCACCGAAGCCCGTCGCGCCGCCGCCCGCGTCCCGCTCGTCGAGGGCCAGGGTCTGCTGAGCAGGTTCATGGGCTGGTACTCGCGCCGCACGTACGGCGACGTCCTCGACAACGGCCTCGCGATGCTGCACAACAAGCCGGTCCTGTGGGCCGTGCTGAAGTTCGAGGGCAAGGTCGCCAAGTGGGACAAGCTCGACCCCGACCTGAAGGCGCTCGCCCAGCTCGGCAGCGCCTCGGTGATCGGCTGCAGCTGGTGCATGGACTTCGGGTACTACGCCACCCACGCCCAGGGCCTGGACACCAGCAAGCTCAGCGAGGTCCCGTTGTGGCGCGAGTCGACCGTCTTCACCAAGCTCGAGCGCCAGGTGCTCGAGTACTCCGAGGCGATGAGCGTGACGCCGCTGGAGGTCACCGACGAGATGACCGAGGCGCTCCGGGCCGAGCTCGGCGAAGATGGCTTTGTGGAGCTGACCATGATGATCGCCGTCGAGAACGAGCGCTCGCGGTTCAACAGCGCGCTGGGGCTGACCAGCCAGGGCTTCAAGGACAGCTGCGAGCTGAGCCCGAGGTGACGGACGCCGCTGAGGTCTTCGCCGAGCACCGCGGGCTGCTCTTCACGGTCGCCTACGAGATGCTCGGCAGCGCCGCCGACGCCGAGGACGTGGTCCAGGACTCCTGGCTGCGGTGGAGCGCCCGCCTCGACAAGCACAGTCTCACTGACGAGGTGCGCGACCCCTTGGCGTACCTCGTCCGGGTCGTCACCCGGCAGAGCCTGAACCGGCTGCGGACCCTGCAGCGCCAGCGCGAGACGTACGTCGGCACCTGGCTCCCCGAGCCGCTCGTCACCACCGCCGACGTCGCCGAGGACGTCGAGCTGGCCGACTCGGTGTCGTTCGCGATGCTCGTCGTGCTCGAGACCCTGAGCCCGCTGGAGCGCGCGGTCTTCGTGCTCCGCGAGGTCTTCGGCTTCGGGTACGACGAGATCGCCGCGGCGACCGAGAAGGAGCCGGCCGCGGTTCGGCAGCTGGCCTCGCGCGCCCGCAAGCACGTCGAGGCCCGGCGGCCCCGGGTCGAGGTCCCGCAGAACTCCCAGGAGATCGTCGCGCAGTTCTTCCTGGCAGCCTCGACCGGCGAGGTCGAGCCGCTGATCGGGCTGCTCGCACCCGAGGTCGTGCTGCACACCGACGGCGGCGGCTTCAAGAAGGCGGCACTCAGGCCGATCCACGGCGCGACCAAGGTGGCCCGCTTCCTGGCCGCCGTCGTCCCTACCGACAGCAAGGTCGACGTCAGCTGGGGCACCGTGAACGGCGCCGCCGCCCTGTTCCTCTACCTCGACGACGAGCTGGACGCGGTCGGGACGGTGGTCGCCGAGAACGGACTCGTCAAGGAGATCTACCTGGTCCGCAACCCCGAGAAGCTGACCGGGGTCGAGGTCATCCGGGAGGTACGCCGCTGAGCGTCGCAACGCCCTGCACATCCACGTAGCCTCGACCCGTGACCGTCGAGCCCTCCCTCACCCGCTGGGGCCGAGACCTCGACGTCGACCACCCGCTGCCGGAGCATCCGCGTCCTCAGCTGGCCCGCGGCGGGGACAGCTGGATCAACCTCAACGGCCGCTGGGAGTACGCCTTCGGCGGGCCGGAGCATCCGACCACCTGGGACGGCGAGATCGTGGTGCCGTTCTCCCCCGAGACGGAGCTCTCCGGCGTCGGTCGACAGCTGCAGCCGGAGGAGTTCCTCTGGTACCGGCTACGCATCTCGACAAGCTCGCTGACCGGGCTGGCCGCAACGACCGGGAGCGCCGGGGCCCGCATGCTGCTGCACTTCGGTGCGGTCGACCAGGTCTGCACGGTGTGGGTGAACGACGTCGAGGTCGGCAGCCACACCGGCGGGTACCTGCCGTTCTCGTTCGACGTCACCGACGCGTTGGTCGCCGAGGACCAGACGATCGTCGTACGGGTGCGGGACCTCTCCGAGGCCGGACCGCACGCGCGCGGCAAGCAACGCCTGGATGCCGGTCGGATCTGGTACACGGCACAGTCCGGGATCTGGCAGACGGTGTGGCTCGAGGCCGTGCCGGAGACGTACGTCGAGCGGCTGACGATCGTGCCGGACCTGACAGGGCTGGCCGTCACGGTCACTACGTCTCGGCAGGCTCGAGGACCGGACCAGACGCCAGGCGCGACCGTCCGCGTCCTCGACGGGGGCACCCTCGTCGCCGAGGTCACCGGCCCGGCCAACACTCCCCTGCGCCTCGACGTTCCCGACCCGCACCTCTGGTCTCCCGCCGACCCGCACCTCTACGACCTGGAGATCACCTGCGGCGCCGACCTCGTCACCTCGTACGCCGCCCTGCGCACCTTCGGCACCGGCCCGGACGCCGACGGACATCAGCGCTTCCTGCTCAACGGCGAGCCGATCCAGCACGTCGGTGTGCTCGACCAGGGCTACTGGCCCGACGGCCTGATGACAGCGCCGAGCGACGCGGCGATCGTGCACGACCTCGAGACGGTCAAGGCCCTCGGCTTCACGGTCGTCCGCAAGCACGTCAAGGTCGAGCCGCTGCGCTGGTACCACCACTGCGACCGGCTCGGCCTGCTCGTCTGGCAGGACGTGGTCAACGGCGGGGGTCGCTACCGCGAGCTGGTCGCGAACCTGCCGGCGAGATGGCCGATCCGGCTCTCCGACAGCAGGTACGACTTCTTCTTCCGCAGTGACGCCGCCGCCCGTGCGGAGTTCCGCGAGGAGGTCCGAGCAACGGTGGCCCTGCTCCGCAACACCGCGTCGGTCGCGGTCTGGGTCCCCTTCAACGAGGGCTGGGGGCAGTTCGACGCCGCCGAGATCGCCGCCGAGGTCAAGGAGCTGGACCCGTCCCGGTCGGTCTGCCACGCCAGCGGGTGGATCGACCAGGGCGGCGGGGACGTCAAGAGCTACCACCGGTACCTGCGACCGTTCCGGTTCCGCCCGCGCCGGCGCGAGAGGCGCACACATGCGTTGTCCGAGTACGGCGGCCTCGGGCTCGGCGGCGAGAGCGACGAGGTGTTCGACTACGGCCACTGCGAGGACGCCGACGCTCTGGCGACCGCGTTCACGCGGCTGCACACCCGCTGGATCACCCCCGCCGTACGCCGGGGCCTGGCCGCCACGATCTACACCCAGCTGACCGACGTCGAGACCGAGCGCAACGGCCTGATGACGTGGGACCGCGAGACGCTCAAGATCGACGCCGAGGTGGTCCGGTCGGTCACGCGCGCGATCAGCTGACCGGCGCGTCCACCCAACGGCGACCGCGGCGGAACAAACCCGCCGCTCCGCCGGTCAGCTCGGCGACGATCTCCTCGGCGACCGGCACCGCGATCAACGGGACGGCGAGCTCGAGCGTCGCCATGTCCGTGTAGTCGATCCGGAGCACCTTCGTCCCGCGTGCCCGCAGCTCGTGCTCGAGGCGTCCGGCCGCCGCCAGATCGACGGTGACGTCGCAGAGCTCCTGCTCGACGCGCCGCACCAGAGCCGCGGTCTCGAACGCCGCCCGGACCGCGTCGCCGTACGCGCGGCCCAGGCCGCCGGTGCCGAGCAGGGTGCCACCGAACCACCGCGTCACGACGGCGACGACGTCGCTGACCTCCCGGCCCCGGAGCACGTCCAGCATCGGGGCGCCGCCAGTGCCCGGAGGCTCGCCGTCGTCGTGGGCACGCTCCAGCGCACGCTCGGGGCCCAGCACGAACGCGGAGCAGTGGTGGCGGGCGTCCCAGTGCTCCTTGCGCGCCTGCTCGACCACGCTACGGGCCGACAGCTCGTCCTCGACCCTGACCAGTGCGCAGAGGAACCGCGACCGGCTGACCTCGATCTCGGCCCGGGCGTCCCGGGCGATCGTGAGGTAGCTCACCGTGTGCTCCTGGGGCCGGCCGACGTGGCGTTGAGGTGGTGGCGGGGTACCCCTCCCAGGATCACCCCGCCACCTGATCCGTTGTGCGCCTGCCTCGAGGGCGGCGCTGCACCCCAACGGATCCCGGTCGCGTCCGTGTGGGGTACGGAGATCGCGACCGCACGTCCACTTTAGAACATGGCTGGTCAGGGAACTAACGGAACCGCCGACTACCGGAAGGCGGCGAGGAAGGTGAGCAGGTCGGCCCGGGTCAGGACGCCGACGGGACGGCCGTCCTCCTGCACCAGCAACGCATCTGCGTCCCCCAGGGCAGTGATCGCCTCGGCGACGCCCGCCGAGGCACCGATCGTGGGCAGGGCTGGGCTCATGTGGGCCTCGACCTGGTCGGCGAGCTTGGCCTGACCGGCGAACAGCGCCTCCAGCAGGGCCCGCTCGGAGACCGATCCGGCGACCTCGGCAGCCATCACGGGCGGCTCGGCCCGGACCACCGGCATCTGCGAGACGCCGTACTCCTTGAGGATGTGGATGGCCTCGGCGACGGTCTCGGTCGGGTGCGTGTGCACCATCGAGGGCAGCTCGCCGGACTTGCCGCGGAGCACCTCGCCGACGGTCTGGTCGTCCTGGGCCGCCAGGAAGCCGTACTGCGCGAGCCAGTCGTCGTTGAAGACCTTGGTCAGGTAGCCGCGACCGGAGTCGGGCAGCAGCACCACGATGACCGCGTCGGGGCCCGCGGATGTCGCTGTGATCTCGGCAGCCAGCTGCGCGGCAGCGAACGCAGCCATGCCGGACGAGCCCCCGACCAGGAGGCCCTCCTCGCGCGCGAGCCTGCGGGTGAAGGCGAACGAATCGGCGTCGGAGACCTCGATGACCCGGTCGGCGACCGTGCGGTCGTAGGTGTCGGGCCAGAAGTCCTCACCTACACCCTCGACCAGGTACGGGCGCCCCGTGCCGCCGGAGTACACCGAGCCGGCCGGGTCCGCGCCGATCACCTGGATAGCGGGGTTCTGCTCCTTGAGGTAGCGACCGACGCCCGAGATGGTGCCGCCGGTGCCCATCCCGCAGACGAAGTGGGTGATCTTCCCGTCGGTCTGCCGCCAGATCTCCGGTCCGGTGTCCTCGTAGTGCGACCGCGGGTTGTTCGGGTTGGAGTACTGGTCCGGCTTCCACGCGCCCGGCTGGGAGGCCAGCCGGTCGGAGACGTTGTAGTAGGAGTCCGGGTGCTCCGGCGCGACGGCTGTCGGGCAGACGACCACCTCGGCGCCGTACGCCTTGAGCACGTTGCGCTTGTCCTCGCTGACCTTGTCCGGACACACGAACACGCACCGGTAGCCGCGCTGCTGGGCGACCAGCGCGAGGCCCACCCCGGTGTTCCCGGAGGTCGGCTCGACGATGGTGCCGCCGGGCTTGAGCTCACCGGACGCCTCGGCCGCGTCGATCATCCGCCGGGCGATGCGGTCCTTCACCGAACCGCCCGGGTTGAGGTACTCGACCTTCGCCAGCACCAGGGGTCCCCCGGTGCCTTCAGCGCGGTCCAGTGTCTTCCCGAGCTTGACCAGCGGGGTGTTGCCGATCAGGTCGAGGAGCGAGTTCGCGTAGTCCATGAGTCGAGGCTAGCGAGTGCTCGAGCTTGCTCGTGGCCGAGTGGCCGAGAACTCACTGACGAACGAAGTGAGGAACATAGGACTCAAGATAGTCGTCCTCCTGCCGACTCCTAGAACGGGTCAAAACCGGCGCCCTGAGTATTACATCGTTGTAGTTTGCAAGCACCGACACGCATCATGAGTAACTTTTTTTCACTCAAGCCCCAATTTTCTCAGTTTTCGGGCCATACTCGGAGCGCTCGGTGCTTCCCCCACCACTGACCAAGCAGGAGAGCCCATGTCTGTCGCCCGTGTCTCGAGGACCCTGATCGGTACCGCCGTGCTCGGCGCGCTGATTGCCCCGGCGCTGGTCGTCGCGAATTCCGGCGGGATCTCGCTGGCCGGCACCAAGAGCGTCCCGGCCGCCCAGCGCAAGGCTTCTCCCCCGAACGTGATGTTCCCGGTGGCGAGCAAGAAGGCGAAGGACCTCAAGACCTACGGCTCCAAGCCCGGCACCGAGATCAAGGCGCCCTGCGGTTCGACCGTACGCTCCGCCTTCGCCGGCGTCGCCACCGTCAGCAAGTCCAAGACCAGCGGCAAGCACCTGGTGATGGTGACCAGCAAGAAGAGCAAGATCATCGGCTACTACGGCTTCATGCGGTCGCACTCGGTGAAGACCGGCCAGAAGGTGAAGTCCGGGCAGAAGCTCGGCACCGTCGGCAACCAGGGCATCGCCCGCTTCTGCTCGTTGTACTTCGCGCTCACCACGAACGCGACCAAGACCGACCCGACGCGCTGGCTCGACACCTACGTCGGCAAGGCGCTCCCGACCAGCACCCCGACCACCCCGACCACGCCGCCCGAGCTCGACCCGGGCTTCGTCGTCGCCGCGTTCAACGTCCTCGGCGCCAGCCACACCACCAAGAAGGGCGGCAGGTACCCGGGCTACGCCTGGCGCACGCCCCGGCAGGTGACCTTCCTGGCGGGATACGGGCTCGACGTCATCGGACTCCAGGAATTCCAGAAGAAGAACCGGACCGCGTTCCTCAAGGCCGCCGGCACGACGTACGGGATCTACCCGTCCGACCCCAAGGCCGACACCGAGAACTCGATCATCTGGCGCAACTCCACCATGGAGCTGGTCTCGGCCTCGACGATCAACGTGCCGTACTTCGACGGTCATCCCCGCAAGATGCCGGTGATCGAGCTCCGCCAGAAGTCGACCGGCATCTCGGCGTACTTCATCAACGTGCACAACCCGGCCTCGATCAAGGCCTACGGCAAGCAGGGCAAGTGGCGCGACAAGGCGATCGCGATCGAGCGCGCCAAGGTCATCGAGCTCCGCAAGACCGGCAAGGCCGTGTTCCTCACCGGTGACCTCAACGACCGGGAGCGCGCGTACTGCCCGCTGTCGGCCGGTGGACTCATGTACTCCGCGAACACGACGCCGTCGACCGGCGCCTGCAAGATGCCCAAGAAGGCCAGCATCGACTGGGTCCTGGTCTCCGGTGCTCGCTTCAGCAGCTACCTGCAGGACTGGTCGGGCAAGGACAAGCGGCTGACCGACCACCCGATCATCGTGAGCCGGGCACACCTGTCCTGACGAGACTCGGAACGGGTCGGCGCGCTGGGGGCGCGTCGGCCCGTTTCGCCCGTCCTGCCTAGGATGGTCGCGATGGGACGAGCAGCAGCGGCACGCAAGCTGGCTTCAGCGGCGGCGTACGGCGGAGGTGGGCTCTCCCTGCTGGGGGCGTCGCTCTACGGCCTCCTCCGCGCCGAGGCGAAGGTGGCCCGCAAGGCGATCGGGCGCATCGAGGCGCGGGTCCCCGACCCGACCGGTTGGTACGGCCGCGGCCGCCCCGGGCCCGCGATCAAGGTCGCGCTCCTCGGCGACTCCAGCGCGGCCGGGTACGGCGTGAGCACGGTGGAGGAGACGCCCGGCGCGTTCCTCGGCTCAGGCATGGCCGCCCGCGCGAACCGACGCGTCCACCTCGGTGCGTTCTGCGTCTCCGGCGCCAAGTCGAGCGACCTGGTCGGCCAGATCAAGGCCGCGCTCCCCACGGCGCCCGACGTCGCGGTGATCCTCATCGGGGCCAACGACGTCACCCACCGGATGCTGCCCTCGGAGTCGGTGCGCTTCCTCTCCGAGGCCGTGCGCCGCCTCCAGGACGCGGGCGTGCAGGTCGTCGTCGGAACCTGTCCCGATCTCGGCACCGTTCGCCCGATCCCCCAGCCGCTGCGCCAGGTCGCCCGTCAGTGGTCGCGCCGCCTCGCTGCTGCCCAGACGATCGCGGTCGTCGAGGCCGGCGGGCGCACGGTGTCGTTGGGGTCGATCCTGGGGCCTGAGTTCGACGCCGACCCGACCGTGTTCTTCGGTCCTGACCGGTTCCACCCCTCCGCCGCCGGCTACTCCTCGCTCGTCGGCGTGCTGCTGCCGTCGGTGCTCGCGTCCCTGGGGCTCGGCCCGGACGACGAGGAGCACCCGCAGACCCGTCGCGGGGAGGGCCTGCGACCGATCGGCAAGGCGGCGGTGCACGCCACCCGGAACCCCGGTACCGAGATCGACGGCACCGAGGTCGGCGGGTCGGCCCGCGGACCCGGAGGACGTTGGGTGCTGCAGATGCGTCGCCGCTGGCTCAGTCCCGGAGACGTCGAAGCGCCCGAGTCCAGCGAGGACTCGGGCGCTCCGGAGACTGTCTAGCTATCAGCGTCGTCCCACGTGGTGCATCGCAAGGCGGAGGAACGCAGGCGTCCTCCTGCGGAGCGCAGCGGAGCGGACGTCAAGAGACGACAACGCCGCGAGGTGCCGCGTGGGACAGCGCTGATCAGTCGTTGCCGCGGAGGATGGCAAGAATCCGCAGGAGCTCGATGTAGATCCAGATGATCGTCACGGTCAGGCCGAACGCGGCCCGCCACGACTCGCGCTCCGGGAGACCCGCCGCGACCCCCTTCTCGACGAAGTCGAAGTCGAGGATCAGCATGAACACACCGAGGCACAGGCCCACGACGCTCATCACCAGGCCGAGGCCGCCGAAGCCGTTGAAGCCGATCTCGTTGCCACCGAACACCCCGAGCAGGACGTCCAGCAGCGTGACGGCGACGAAGCCGAACATCGCCGCGATGACGAACTTGCGGAAGCGCGCACCGACCTGGATGTTGAAGAACTTGTACGCCGCCAGGGTGCCGGCGACCGCGGCCACGGTGCCGAGCACCGCACCCGTCACCACACCGCCGCCGAAGGCGAGCTGGAAGGTCTTGCTCATCGCGCCGATGAAGAGACCCTCGAGCGCGGCGTACGCGATCACGAGAGCCGGGCTCACGACCTTCTTGAACGAGTTGACCATCGCCAGCACGAAGCCGCCGAGGGCGCCGACCAGGCTCAGGGTGTAGAGCATGCTCAGCTTGTCGGGGTCCATCTCGACGGCGTTGGTGAACTCGTTCTCGATCAGGACGTCGCCGGTCGCGATCCAGGTCGCGGCGGCGACGAGCACGACGACACCGAGGGTGATCGCGCTCTTCTGGACGACCGAGTCGATCGTCATCCGGCCGGTGCCCGAACCCGTGTGGGTGGACGGCGCGTCGCCGTAGGTCGGCGTGTCGAAACCGGCGTAACCGGTCCCGCCCTTGCCGTTGAAGCCCTCGGACCGCGCGAAGACGGGGTTGCTGCTCTGCATGGTCTCCTCCTTGGAGGCCTGACTGGCTCACCACTGTGGCGCCAGATGACGGCTCCACCCTACCGAGCCGTCACCGGTTCAACGAGCGGCGGCGAGTCGGTGTTCCCGTCCCGACGGGCTCGACGACCGGCTACGGAACGGGCGTGATCGTGACGTTCACCGTGGTCGCGGAGTCGACGTCGAGGTCGACGTACGAGCCGTTCTTGGTGACCGTGCCGACGTTCGTCGTCACCGTGTACCCGTTCGGCGCGGTCAGCGGGCTGACGAAGATGCGCGTGGGCGCGTCGATCGTCGGGTCCGCGGCGTACGACATCGTGAACTTCCCGGTCGCCGAGTCGTACCGGTAGGTCAGGTCCCTGCCGGCGGTCGCCTGCGGGTAGGTCCGCACGAGCTCCTTGAGCTTCGGCTTGGTGGTCGACAGGTCGGCGTCGTCGAAGAAGAGGCCCTGCTTGGTGTCGGCCGTGGTCGGGTCGTTCCAGTACTTGTAGGCCCAGTACAGCCAGCCCATGGTGTTGGCGTCCGCGCCCTCGGCGTCGATCTGGATCGCGCGCACGTTGTCGCTGGCGCCCCACTCCGACATCAGGGGCACGGCGTTCATCCGTGCGGACTGGTCGACCGCGTGGTCCTGGCGGTTGCGGGTGAACCCCGTGCAGGACTCGGTCGCGTTCAGCGGCAGGCCGGTGGACTCGACGAAGGTGGCGCTGCAGTAGTTGTGCCAGGACAGGCCGAGGTTGTCCTCGCCGGGCACCGACTTCAGGTAGGTCTGCAGCAGCAGGCCGCTGGAGAGCTGCTGCGGTTCGTACCAGACGATGTTCTTCGGGTCGACGGTCCGGATCCCGGCGAGCGCCTTGTCCTGGGCCGGCTGGAGCTCCTTGTAGTAGCTCAGCGCGCATCCGCCCAGGGGGCAGGTCGGCCACTCCGAACCGACCCAGGGCTCGTTGATCAGGTCGTACCCCATCGAGTAGGGCTGGTCCTTGTAGTGCGTCGCGACCTGCTTCCAGAAGGTGACCCAGTGGTCGAGCAGGTTGTTCTTGTTGGCCCAGAAGTTGTCGAAGACCGTCGAGACCTCAGGGGTCCAGTAGCCGAACGGGAACGGCACCTTCGGGTACGGCAGCAACGACCACGGCGCCGGACGCTTCACCGCCCAGCTCGGGACGCCCTCGCCGCCGTAGGTCTCGTGCCACATGTCCTGGTGCATGTCGAACTGCATCCAGATGCCCTTGTCGGCCATCAGGTCGACGATCCGGTCCCAATTCTGGAAGTACGTCGGGTCGACGACGCCGGGAGCCGTCGGGTTCACGCCGGGCCACAGGATGCCGAGACGAGCACCGTTGAAGCCGTGCTCGTACAGCCAGTCGGCGTCGGTCGCGGTGAAGCCGCCGGGGGTGTTCGGCGGCACGTAGGGCGCCTTCTTCCAGACGAAGTTGAGGCCGTGCACGATCACGAGGCGGCCGTGCTCGTCGACCAGGTAGCGCCCTTCGCGCTGCAGCTGCGGCACGGGAGCCGGGTCGGCGTTCGCCGTCGGGCTGGTCACACCCGCCAGGGTGCCCGTGAGCAGCAACGTGAGCAGGGCAGCCAGAAGCGTGGTGAGCGCAGCCTTCTTCATACTTCTGCAACGAGTTCTAGCGCCCAGGGTTACCCAGCGCCACTCCCGGGCTACCCCCGGTTCGCCGTCGGAGTCCGTTATGCCCCATGATCGAGCGGTGACGCAGGCATTGGGCTACGACGAGTTCGGGATGCGGTTCATGGACCTGGTCCTCCACCGCGACCGGGTCATGGAGTCGATCAACCGGGTGCTCGGCGAGGAGTTCCAGCTGGGCCCAATCGGCGCCGGGCCCGGCCGCAAGGTCGCGAAGGCCACCGCGAACGGCACCTTCGGCAAGGCGTACGGCGAGGCCCTCACCGACGTCGTGGGCTACGAGGTCAACCTGCCGGTCGACGTCGCCTTCCACCTCGACCTGGGCGTCGACATGCTGCGGTTCAACGCCAAGGTGGTGCTGCCGCTGCGCCTGACCATGGAGCTGGTCGAGCCGCTGACGATCCTGTGGCACATCAGCCCGCCCGACCCCGAGGACGTGGTGATGGAGATCGCTGCGGACACCCGGCGTGCCACGGTGCTGCAGAAGGTCACCGGCCTGGACGGCGAGCTGCGCCGCTTCATCGTCCGGTTCGTCGACCGGGAGCTCGAGAAGCCCCACGTGCGCAAGGCGATGAAGATCGACCTGGTCACGCTCATCGACAACGCCTGGGAGCACATCGCGGCCCAGTTCATGCCGAACGGCCCCGAGGACCGCCGTACGCCCGAGACGGCCTAGAACGCGGGCTCGGAGCGCGACAGCAGCACCCCGAGGCCGGCGAGGCCGACCGCGACGACGTACAGGATCGTGGCGTAGGGGAACCCTCCGCTGGTGCCGAAGACGTTCACCTCGTGCACCCCGAGTCCCGGCCTCGCCACCGTGAACCACAGCGCCCCGGCCGCCGCCGCGCCCGAGGCGACGGACAGCACGGCGAGCAGGAACCGGAACGAGAACGACACGAGCACCAGGCTCAGCCCGGCCAGCCCCAGGCCGACGAACCACAGCACCCGCAAGGTGTCGTAACCGCCCGGGAACGGGGCCAGGGTGATGCGCTCCCCCGGCTCCAACGTGTCCAGCTGTCCGAAGCGCTCCCACACGACGGCGCACAGCACCGCCTGGACGGCGTACGTCAGCGCAGCCGCCCCGAGCGCCCACGAGACCAAGGTGTGTTTCATGCCAACCCCCACGGTTCCCCACGTTCTGCAGAGGAGACGGCCGCAGGGGCCGTTCGTGACACGGTTTCAGGCGCCGAGCGGGCTCCAGTGCGCGAACCCGGCGAGCGCGAGGGCGATCACGACCGCGGCGATGGCACCGAGCAGGATTCCGAAGCCCAGTGCACCGCGCGGGGTCAGCAGCAGCACGATGCCGACCAGGGTCGAGGCGAAGAGCAGCAGCAGGATCCGCTGGTCGCCCTTGGCGATCAGCAGGAACCCGAGGTTGATGACCAGGGACGGGATCGCTCCCTTGATCAGCTCGATCCGGTCGCTCTCGGGGGTCTCCATGACGTCCACGATAGTCAGCCGCTCAGCAGACGTGCTTGGCGGTGTGCCTCTTCGTGCGCGGGGCCTTGGCGACCTTGCTCTGGTTCTTGCCCTTCTTCTTCAGGTTCCAGTACCGACCCCAGTCGATCTGGATCTTGGCGTCCCGCATGTGCACGTTCTTCTTCGGCGGGATGAGGGAGAACTTCATCTTCATCGGCACGTTCAGGAGGGCGGCGGGCCGAACCTCCTTGGCGACGACCTTCGCGTCGACGTACCAGGAGATCCGCTTCCTGGTGATCTCCACGGCGATCGTGTGCCACTCGTCGTGGCCGATGTTCCGCTTGTGGCCGATGACCTTCTTGAAGACGTTGTTCGGCAGCGTGTGGATCTCGAACGCGGCGGTGTGCGGCTTCGCGCGCCGGTAGTTGAGCATCGTGACGCCCTGGGCGCCGCAGTGCTGGGCCGACTTCTTCGTCGGGATCAGCTGGATCCGGATCGTGTAGTCCAGGCCCTTCCTGGTGGCGCTGCGCATCCGGTCGGTGCGGAAACGGGTCTCCCACCGTCCGGTCGCCTTCGAGAGCGTCCAGGTGGTGCTCAGCCGGGCGTCCTTGTTCGCGTACAGCTCGAGCATGCCGTTGTTGGTGCCGTAGCCGCCGCGCCCCTTCTTCTTCCAGGAGCTCGGGACCCCGCCCTTGAACTCGTGGCGGCTCACCACCGGGTACCACCCGAACGTGGACCCGGCGTGCTGCAGCTCGAACGCGGTGCAGCCAGATGGGCGGCCGCAGGAGCCGGGCTTGGCCTGGGCCGGCAGCACCACGGCGAGCGAGGTCGCCAGGGCGCCGAGCGCCAGGAGCGCGATCAGACGGAGCTTGTGGGGGCGTGAAGACATCCCGCCAACCTAGGCAAAGCGACACGCGGTCGCAAACCGGGCGCAGAACGCCTGGGGAGGGCATCGGAACTCGTACGCTCAGGCCAGGCAACTCGGGCCTCACCTGCCCCAGTAGTCACTTCCCCTCCCAGTCAGGCCCCTTCCCCATGTTTCGTGCATTCCTGCTGGTCGTCACCGCCTCCGTTGCGCTGTTGGCCGCCGGCTACTACGTC
The DNA here is from genome assembly GCF_040546585.1 of Marmoricola sp. OAE513. NCBI lineage: Bacteria > Bacillati > Actinomycetota > Actinomycetes > Propionibacteriales > Nocardioidaceae > Marmoricola > Marmoricola sp. OAE513. The sequence goes on from NZ_JBEPOC010000001.1 coordinate 1,035,931, forward strand.
GACGCGTTCGACGGCTCCGGCCCCGGCAGCGAGCTGGCTGCCAACAAGAGCCAGGACAACACCCTGGGCGCGTTCTCGCGACCCGTGGTGCTGGTGCTCGAGCCGCCGTCCTCCCTCAGCCTGCGCGAGTCCACCCAGGTGCACGTCCAGGCCCAGGCCCCGGCCGCGCCGGGCGACCGGGTGCGTCTCGAGACCGCCGGCACGTACGGCCTCGGGTTCGTGAAGGTCAGCACCGGTTACCTCGACGAGAACCTGCGCGCGACCCTGATCCTGACCGGGCGCGCCTACCTGGGGACCTACAAGTACTGGGTCAAGGTTCCGGCGACCGGTCGCTACCAGGAAGGCCAGAGCGCGACCTTCGAGGTGACCATCGGTACACCGCCTCCGCCCGCCGCCCCGGTGTGCTCGGGAGACAACCCGGTCAAGGAGGACGGCACCCCGTGGGTGTGCACGTTCGACGACGAGTTCGACGGGAACGAGCTGAACCGCAAGTACTGGGTCCCGCAGGAGACGAGGACGAGCGGCTTCACGACCGGCACCCGGACCCGCTACGCGTGCGGCGTGGACAGCCCCGACACCATCAGCGTCGCGGGCGGCGCGCTGCGGCTCTCCCTGGTCGAGCTGCCCGCCGTGCAGAAGTGCGGGAAGAAGTCGTCGAAGTTCGCCTTCGGCCAGGTGATGCACCACCAGACGTTCTCGCAGACCTACGGCAAGTACGAGATCCGGGCGCGGATCCCCGACGTCCAGGTGCCCGGCGTCCAGCAGTCCTTCTGGTTGTGGCCGGTGAAGAACACCTACGGCGGGTGGCCGGCTTCGGGCGAGATCGACTTCGCCGAGATGTACAGCAACGCCGTCGGCATCAACAAGCCGTTCATCCACTACCTCCCCGGCGAGGGCCGCAAGGGCACCAGCCAGAACCGCACCCACGACTACTGCTCGATCGACGTGGGCGAGTTCAACACCTACGGGGTGGAGTGGCAGCCGCAGAAGATCACCGTGCTCGTCAACGGGGTCGTCTGCTTCGTCAACGAGTACAAGTCCGCGCTGGCCGGGGTCCAGGGCCGGAGCTCGCCGTTCGACAAGCCTTTCTACCTGGCGATGAACCAGGCCATGGGCGCCCTCGGCAACGAGTACGACCCTGCTGTCGTTCCGGACACCGTGACGACCGAGATCGACTACGTGCGTATCTGGAAATGAGTTACGCCGGCTCCCGCGGTTGACCAGACCAGTGAGCGCGACGACGAGCCGGACCGGCGCAACACGGGAGATCCCGCCTAGCATCGCTTCACGACGGCCACGACCGGCCGGCCACCCGCACGACGCACATCTCGGAACGCAACACCTGTGTGTCCTCACGTCCTCCCGCACCGGGGACGCCAAGGAGAGCCTGAATGTTCCGGATCCCAGCCCTGGCCACGGCCGGCACCGCCCTGATCGTCGTAGCGGCGCTAGGCGGAAGCAGCTCCGCGGGCTTCGTGCTCGCCGCCGAGCCCACCACGCCCAACGTCCTGGTGACCTCTGCTCCCGGCGAGCTGGTCCTGGAGGAGTCGGGCACGGTCACGGTCCAGGTCACCGGCGACGCCCACCCCGGCGACCGGATCATCCTCAACACCGCGGGTTCCTACAACACCGGGTTCGTCCGGGTCAGTGAGACGGTCCTCGACGACCACCTGATGGCGACCCTGAAGGTGCCCGGTCGCGAGTACCTCGGTTCCTACGACTACTGGGCGAGCACCCCGGCCACGTCGGTCAACCCGGAGCGCTCCAGCGAGCGGTTCACGATCGACATCGTCTCCCCGCCGCCTCCGGTGAACCCGAACTGCGGTAGCGGCGCTCCGAGAAAGGCGGACGGCAGCCCGTGGGTCTGCACGTTCGCCGACGACTTCGAGGGCAAGGCCCTCGACCGCCGCTACTGGGTCGCGCAGCGCACCGAGAACAGCGGTTTCACGACCGGTAACAAGATCAAGTACGCGTGCGCGTTCGACAGCCCGGAAACCATCGGCGTCCGCGGCGGCAACCTCGAGTTGTCCCTGGTCGAGCGCACGGAGTCGCGCGACTGCGGCAAGGACAAGTCGTCGAAGTACGCGTACGGCCAGGTCATGCACCACCAGACGTTCGCCCAGACCTACGGGCGCTACGAGGTCCGGGCCAAGATCCCCGACCTTCGGGTTCCGGGCTCGCAGCAGTCGTTCTGGCTGTGGCCGGAGAAGGACACCTACGGCCCGTGGCCGCTGTCGGGGGAGATCGACTTCGCGGAGATGTACAGCAACGACCCCGGCATCGTGAAGCCGTTCATCCACTACACCCCGGGCGAGTCGACCGACGGCACCAACAAGAACGTCACCCACACGCGGTGCCCCATCAAGGTCGGTCAGTTCAACACCTACGGACTCGTCTGGGAGCCGGGCAAGCTCACGATCCTGCTCAACGGCAAGGTCTGCATGATCAACGAGTACTCCTCGGCGCTCGCCGGTTTCTACGGCGAGACCTCCCCCTTCGACCACCCCTTCTACCTGGCGCTGAACCAGGCGATGGGCGCGATCGGCAACGAGTACGTGGATGACCAGGTGCCCGACCGGCTCACCACGCAGATCGACTACGTCCGCATCTGGAAGTGAAGTCCACGTAGCCTGCGGGGGTGATCAAGTACCTGGGCTCCAAGCGCGCTCTGGTCGGGGTGCTCGGGGAGATCGCGACCCGGGTCGGCGCCACCACCGCCGTCGACCTGTTCACCGGGACGACCCGCGTGGCCCAGGAGTTCAAGAAGCGCGGTCTCGAGGTCACCGCCCACGACGTGGCCACGTACAGCGAGGTGCTGGGCAACTGCTACATCAGCACAGATGCTGACGCGGTCGACCGCGCCGAGCTCGACGACGCGCTGGCCCGCCTGGCCGCGCTCCCGGGCCGCGCCGGCTACTTCACCGAGACGTTCTGCATCCAGTCCCGCTTCTTCCAGCCGCACAACGGCGCTCGGGTCGACGCGATCCGCGACCTCCTCGAGAGCGAGTACCGGGACTCACCGCTCTTCCCGGTCCTGCTCACCAGCCTGATGCTCGCCGCCGACCGGGTCGACTCCACCACCGGCGTCCAGATGGCCTACCTCAAGCAGTGGGCACCGCGGGCCTACCACGACCTCGACCTGCGGGCACCTGAGCTGATCCCCGGGACCGGCCACACCCTGCGCGGGGATGCGACCCGGACCATCGACCTCCTCCCCCGGGTCGACCTGATGTACCTGGACCCGCCCTACAACCAGCACCGGTACTTCACGAACTACCACGTCTGGGAGACCCTGGTCCGCTGGGACGAGCCCGAGTCGTACGGCATCGCGCGCAAGCGCGTCGACGCCCGCGACGAGGAGACCAAGAGCGTCTTCAACCTCAAGCGCGAGATGGCTCCGGCCTTCGCCGACCTCGTCCGCCGGGCACGCGCCGACGTCCTGGTCGTGTCGTACAACGACGAGTCGTGGATCACCGCGGAGGAGATGACCCGGGCGCTGCGCGACGCCGGACACGAGGACGTGCGGATGCTCGCCTTCGACTCCAAGCGGTACGTCGGCGCGCAGATCGGCATCCACAACAACCTCGGCCAGCGCGTCGGCGAGGTCAAACGGCTGCGCAACGTCGAGTACGTCTTCGTGGCGGGCCCGACCGACCGGGTGGAGGCGGCCACCGACATCGATCTCTCCGTGGCGGGGTCTTCTGGTTTGATTCTCGGGTGACCGACTCGACTTTCGCCGTGATCGGCGCCGGACCGTCCGGGCTCGCTGCCGCCCGCAACCTCCAGCGCCGTGGCCTCCCCTGGGTCGGCTACGAGCTCGGCAGCGGTGTCGGTGGCCTCTGGGACATCGACTCCCCGCGGTCCACGGTCTACGAGTCCGCACACCTGATCTCCTCGCGCACGACGACGCAGTTCACCGAGTTCCCGATGGCCGAGGGCGTGGCCGACTACCCCTCGCACCGCGAGCTGGCCGCGTACTTCAACGCCTTCGCCGACGAGTTCGACCTGCGGTCGGGCTTCCACTTCGACACCGAGGTCACCGCCGTACGCCGCGACGGCGACGCCTGGGCGGTCACCGTCCGCGACGCTTCCGGGGAGCACACCCACCGGCACGCCGGGGTGCTGCTCGCCAACGGCACGCTCTCGGAGCCCAACGTGCCGACCTTCGCCGGTCAGGACACCTTCACCGGCGAGATCCTGCACACCAGCTCCTACAAGCGCGGCGAGCAGTTCGCCGGCAAGCGCGTGCTCATCATCGGCGCGGGCAACTCCGGCTGCGACATCGCGGTCGACGCGGTGCACCACGCCGCCGCGATCGACATGTCGGTCCGTCGCGGGTACCACTTCGTGCCGAAGTACGTCCTCGGCAAACCTGCCGACACCCTCAACCAGGGCAAGCCGCTGCCCCCGAGGATCAAGCAGTTCATCGACTCCCGCGTGCTCAAGCTGTTCACCGGTGACCCGGTGAAGTTCGGCTTCCCCGAGCCGGACCACGCGATCTACGAGTCGCACCCGATCGTGAACTCGCTGATCCTGCACCACCTCGGCCACGGCGACCTGCGGGTGCGTCCGGACATCGACCGGTTCGACGGGGACGAGGTCGTCTTCGCCGACGGCTCCCGGACGGCGTACGACCTGGTCGTGCTGGCGACCGGCTACGCGCTGCACTACCCGTTCGTGGACGCGGGCCTGCTCGGTTGGAGCGGCCCGGGCTCGGGCAGTGCTCCGGACCTCTACCTCAACGTCTTTGCTCGTGGCGCCGACGCACGCGGTCTCTTCGTGCTCGGCATGATCGAGGCCTCGGGGATCGGCTGGCAGGGCCGCTACGAGCAGGCCGACCTGGTCGCGGGCTATCTGGCCGCACAGACGGCGGGTTCGGACGTCACGGCGTTCGAGAAGCGCATCGACGACGCGCACCCGGACCTGTCCGGCGGCTACAAGTACCTGGGCCTCGAGCGGATGGCGTACTACGTCAACAAGGACGCCTACCGGAACGCGGTACGCCGTGAGGCCGAGGAGTTCGGGCCGTGATCGCCCAGGTACTCAGCCTCGCGACCGACGTCGACGACATCCGGATCGCGTTCAACGAGAGCTCGCTGACGGTCCTCAAGATCGTCATCGGCACGATCCTGTTCGGCATCGCGCTCGACACCAAGGTCTCCGACTTCACCGCCGCGCTGCGCCGCCCGTGGGTGATCACGATCGGCGTGCTCGCCCAGTTCATCGCGCTGCCGGCGCTGACGTTCCTGCTCACACTGCTGCTCGACGTCCGCGGTTCGGTCGCGCTCGGAATGATCCTGGTTGCCTGCTGTCCGCCGGGCAACGTCTCGAACGTGCTCACCCACCGCGCCGGCGGTGACGTCGCGCTGTCGGTCTCGATGACCGCGGTGAGCAACCTGCTGGCGATCTTCCTGATGCCGCTGAACATGGCGTTCTGGGGCGGGCTGCACCCGACCGGCGAGAAGCTGCTCGAGGACATCGACCTGTCGGCCGTCGACATGCTCGTCGAGGTCGGCCTGGTCATCGGGGTGCCGTTCGTCCTCGGCATCTCGATCGCCCGGCTCTGGCCGGCCGTCGCGGAGCGCGCCCACAAGGTCGTCGGGCCGGTCTCGTTCCTCGCCCTGGGCGTCGTCATCGTCCTCGGCGTCACCAAGAACTGGGACCTGTTCCTCGACTACATCAGCATCGTCCTGCTGGCGGTCTTCCTGCACGACGCGCTCGCGCTCGCGCTGGGTTGGTGCATCGGCAGGGCCACCCGGCTGCCCGACCGCAGCGTGAAGGCGATGACCTTCGAGGTCGGCATCCGCAACGCGGGCCTCGGCCTGCTGCTGGTGTTCTCCTACTTCGACGGCCTCGGCGGGATGGCGCTCGTCGCCGCCTGGTGGGGAATCTGGGACATCGTCGCCGGACTGGCCCTCGCCCAGTGGTGGTCCTCCCGCTCGTCTGAGAAGAAAGCAGTCACCGCATGAAGATCCTGGTCACCGGCGGCAGCGGCTTCCTCGGCAGTGCCGTCGTACGACGCCTCAGCGCCGCCGGCCACGACGCCGTGGTTGCGGACCTGCGAGAGCCGGAGACCCTCCCCGACGGTGTGACCTTCGCGCGCTTCGACGTCACCGACGCCGACCTCGTCGGCGCGGTGATCGGGGCCGTGCAGCCCGAGGTCGTCGTGCACCTGGCCTCGATCGTCACACCCGGCAAGAAGTCGAACCGCGAGCTCGAGTACGCCGTCGACGTCGACGGCACCCGCAACGTCCTGGACGCGTGCTTGGCGCACGGCGTACGCCGGATCGTCGTGTCCTCCAGCGGAGCGGCGTACGGGTACCACGCGGACAACCCCGCCTGGTTGACCGAGATCGACCAGGTGCGCGGCAACGAGGAGTTCGCCTACTCCCACCACAAGCGGTTGGTGGAGGAGATGCTTGCCGAGCTGCGAACGAGCACCCCGGCGCTCGAGCAGGTCGTGCTGCGGATCGGCACGATCCTCGGCGAGTCCGTCGACAACCAGATCACGGCACTGTTCGACTGGCCGTTCCTGCTCAAGGTCGGCGGCGCCGATTCTCCGTTCGTCTTCATCTGGGACACCGACGTCGCCGCCATCATCGAGCGCGGCGCGACCGGTCCGGCGGACGCGGTCGTCGGGGTCACCAACGTCGCCGGCGACGGCACCCTCACGATGGACGACATCGCGCAACGGCTCGGCAAGCGGGCCGTGTCGGTGCCGACGATCGCCCTGCAGGGTGTGCTCGGCGTGCTGAAGCCGCTGGGGCTGTCGGCGTACGGGCCGGAACAGACGAGGTTCCTGCAGTTCCGACCCGTGCTCGCCAACGACCGGCTGCGCACCACCTTCGGGTACGTGCCGAGCAAGACCTCCTCAGAGGCCTTCGACGCCTGGCTGGCAGCGCGCGCTCAGCGCACCCGGCCGTAGTAGACCGAGCGGGTCCAGATGCGCTCCTTGCGGACCCGGGTGCCCGAGTACGGCGCGTGCCAGATCTGGTTCTTCCCGGCGTAGATCGCGACGTGGTAGATCCCGCCACCGTCGTGGAAGAACACCAGGTCCCCGGCGCGGCGGTCCTTGGCGCGCAGGTGCTTCACCCGGCCGTACTGGGCAGCCGAGGAGTGCGGAAGCTTCTTGCCGAGCCGCTTGAAGGTCCACATCGTCAGACCCGAGCAGTCGAAGCGACGCGGGCCGGCGGCACCGTAGGAGTAGCTCGACCCCTTGCGGGTCGCGGCCACGCGGACGGCCTTGCGACCGAACGCCTTGGCGCGCTTCAGCCTCTGAGCCTTCTTCTGGGCCCTGATCTGTGCCGCGGTGGGAGCCGGAGCAGCCGCCGGGGCAGCGGGAGCCTGGGTGGTCGGGGTGCCCGACACCGAGGCGAGGTCAGCCTGCGCCGGCGCCGGAGCGACCAGGACAGCAAGGGCAACGAAAGGCGCGCAGAGGAGTCCGAGCGCGCGCAGATGAGTACGACCAGTCGTCGTGGACATGTGAAACCTGTGCGGTCACGCTTACGAGGGTTGACCTGTCGGATTCGGGCTACCGTTGCCCGGCCACTCGTGTGGCTTCACCCCAAGTCCCACCGGACAGCTCGTGTGGACACTGCGTGAGACGTCGTGCTGGTTCCTCCGCGCCCGTCATCCCCACTCGCTTTCGCGTCGTGTTGTCCGGCTCATGACGGGCCTCAGCGTGAGCAACGGACAGCACCCCAAGAACTTGGGGGCGCATCCAGTGAATCGGCATCGAGGACCGGTTCCTGACCAGTTACGCGGGAAATGTGAGTCAGCGCACGTGGTTGAGGAAGATCACACACGCGGTCGAGCACGGTGCCCCGGGTGGGGGTCGAACCCACACTGAACGGTTTTTAAGACCGCTTCCTCTGCCGGTTGGGATACCGGGGCCAGGAGGAACCGATCATAAGTAGGTCTTGCGCGGGTGCAGCGCGTGCGCGCCCGCCACCCGGTCGAGGAACAGCAGCCCCTCGCAGTGGTCGATCTCGTGCTGCAGCGCCCGGGCCTCGAAGGCCTCGGCCTCGATGATGACCTCGGCGCCGGTGCCCGGCTCCTGCCCCCGGACGACGAGCCGGGAGGCGCGCTTCACGTCACCGGTCAGGTCGGGCACGCTCATGCAGCCCTCGCGCGCCTTCTCGTTGCGGGTCGCGCTGACGATCTCCGCGTTGCAGAGCACGAACGTGCCGTGGTGGCCGCGGGTCTTGGGGTGCTCGGAGACGTCCACGCAGAACACCTTCGCACTCACCCCGACCTGAGGCGCGGCCAGGCCGACGCACCCGGGCGAGACCCGCATGGTGGCGATCAGGTCCGCCGCGAGCTGCACGATCTCGGGATCGGTCGGGTCGACCACCGCGCCGGGGCGCGACAGGACGGGGTCAGGGGCCCGGACGACCGGGAGGACGCGGCCTTCCATCAGAGGTCGTCGCTGTCCAGGGCGCGCAGGGAGACGTCGACACCGAGCGCCGTGGCTGCCGCGCTCAGCGAGGCGCTCAGCTCATCGGCGGAGACGGACGCGGGCAGGTCGACCTCAGCGATGAGCACGTAGAGCTCGCCCGCCAGGCGCGTGGTCAGGTCGGTGATGTTGCCGCCCACCGCTGCGACTTCGGCGACCACGTTGGAGACGATCCCCGGACGGTCGCCCCCGTGCACGCTGAGCAGGTACGACGAGCCGCGGCTGACGGGAGTCTCCGCGGGGACCGCGCGCACGGACACCGAGAGGGAGCCGTCCGCGGTGAGCCCGCCGAGCCCCTCCTCGACCTCTCCGGGCGAGGCGGAGCCGTCGGTGATCAGCGTCATCGCGAAGTGACCGCGCAGCAGCGTCATCGTCGAGTCCTCGATGTTCAGGCCCAGTCCGGCGAGGACACCCGTGGTCTCCGCGATGATCCCGGGACGGTCGTGGCCGAGGACGGTGATGGCGAGGAGCGGCATGTGCTGAGTCTTCCACCCAGCAGAACGCCCTGGAAAACGTTCTCACCTGCTCGTGCAGAACCCCTGTTTTCAGGGCAAAACTGTCGGTACCGGTCACTAGGTTCGATGCATGACCACGGCAACTGCTCTCGAGACCGGCGCGATCCTCGCGACGGCACGACGGGCGCGGGTGCAGGCCGACGAGGCCGAGGCGCAGATCCTGGCAGCCGCCGTCGCGTGGGCCCGGGTGCACGAGACCGAGGACGTCGACTTCGCTGCCACCTTCGGCGACACCCCGGTGCTCATCGCGGGCGAGGGGGCGCCCTACATCCGCTACGACGCCATCTCCGAGTTCGCGGCCGTCGTCGGACTCTCCAGCGCGTCGGGGCGGAACCTAATCGGACAGGCGCTCGAGCTCGCCTACCGACTGCCGAAGGTGTGGGACCGGATCCAGCGTGGCTCGCTGCCGTCGTGGCGTGGTCGCCGGATCGCGGAGGAGACGTTGTCGCTCTCGCAAGAAGCGGCAGCCTTCGTCGACCAGCAGGTCGCACCGTTCGCCCACAAGACCAACCTGGCTCAGACCCAGCGCCTCGTCGACGAGGCGATCGCCCGGTTCATGCCCGCCTTCGCCAAGAAGCGGCTCGACGACTCCGCGGAGCAGCGCCACGTCACCTTCGACCACCAGCAGGTGTCCTTTGCCGGCACGTCGCGCTTCTGGGGTGAGATCGACCTGGTCGACGCCCTCGAGCTCGACCAGGTCATCGCCGCGGAGGCCGAAGCGCTCAAGGACCTGGGATCCGACCTTCCGCTCGACATCCGCCGGGCGCAGGCGCTGGGCAACCTCGCCCGCGGCCAGCTCACGATCCGCCCCGAGGCGGGGCCGGCCACGCGCGACCTGGTCCTCTACGTGCACCTCGGCGCCGACGGACTCGGCCGCATCGAGAACGCCGGACCGCGTCCGCTCACCTGCGAGCAGATCGCCGCCTGGGCGCGGATCCCCGAGACCCGCGTGGTCGTGAAGCCGGTGATCGACCTCAACAAGCCGATCAGCACCGAGGCTTACGAGTGCACCGATGCCATCCGGGAGCACATCACCCTCCGTGACGGCACGTGCATCTTCCCGCACTGCACCCGCCCGGCACGCAGCTGCGATGCTGACCACACGGTCCCGTACGACGAGGGCGGTGAGACCGACACGAGGAACCTCGGCTCGCTGTGCCGGTTCCACCACCGGCTCAAGACGCACTCGGGCTGGTACTACACCGAGCTCGAGCCAGGGACGTATCTGTGGCGATCGCCCCACGGCTACCAGTTCCTTCGGGATCGTCACGGTACGGAGATCGTGACACCACGGCCGGTGGACCCGCCCGGCGACTAGGAGTCAGCCAGTTCCCGGGCGCGGGTGAACACCGCGTCGAGCATGTCCGTCGTGAGTCGTCCGGTGAAGGTGTTGTGCTGCGACGGGTGATAGCTCCCCAATAGCGTCACGGTGCCGTTCAGACCCTCGAGCTCGACCTCGGTGGCGTGCCCGAACTTTGGGAGCGGCCGCGGCACGGCGAAACCTGCTTCCTTCAGCGACCTCAGCGCGGCCGCCCACCCGAAGGCACCCAGGGTGACGACGACCTTCAGCAAGGGCGCCACCAGCTGGACCTCGCGGAGGATCCAGGGGGCGCAGGTGTCCCGCTCGACGGGAGTCGGCTTGTTCTCCGGCGGCGCGCACCGGACCGCGGCGACCATCCGCGCACCCACCAGCGCCTGCCCGTCGCCGGCATGGACCGAGGTCGCCTGCGTGGCGAGCCCGACGCGGTGCAGCGAGGCGAACAACCAGTCGCCCGAGGAGTCTCCGGTGAACACCCGCCCGGTGCGGTTGCCGCCGTTCGCTGCCGGGGCCAGTCCGACGATGAGGATCCGCGGTTCGGGGTCACCCCAGCCGGCGATCGGACGGCCCCAGTAGGGCTGGTCGGCGAACGAGGCCCGTTTGACCGTCGCCACGTCCTCGCGCCACCTCACCAACCGGTCGCACGCCGCGCACACGGAGACCCGCGCCTCGATCTCTGCCAGGTCGGCGCCCGCGGCGAGCTTCGCGACGCGGTGAGCGGTCTGGGCAACCGGGGTGTCCGACGCGGCGGGGTCCTCGGGCCAGCCGGTCCCGGGCGGCACCGGGCTCGCGAACAGCTCCCCGGTCAGCGGGTGCGGCAGGAGCCCGGACACGACGTCAGTCCTCGTCGGGTACCGGCTGGGGTTGCGGACCGTAGACCGGCGAGCCCGGCTTGCCCTCGAACATGCCGGTCACGTCCACCCGCGGCGCGACCGCGACCGGCACCTTGGGCGGGGCCGCGGCGATCGCCGCGTCGCGGGCGGCGTCGAGCTCGGCACCGAACAGCAGTGCGAGGTTGGTGAGCCAGAGCCACAGCAGACCGATGATCACACCGGCCAACGAGCCGTAGGTCTTGTCGTAGGAGGAGAAGTTCGCGACGTAGAACGCGAACCCGGTCGAGATCACGGCCCAGACCAGCAGCGCCACGAACGCACCCGGGGAGAGCAGCCGGACCCGACCCACCTTCACGTTCGGGGTGGCGTGGAACAGCAGGGCGACCACGACGACCACGAGGAGGGCGAGCGCCGGCCACTTGGCGATCTCCCAGATGTCGAGCGCCTGCTGGCCGATCCCGATCTCGCTGCCGACGGAGTCGGCGATCGGGCCGGTCAGCGTGATGATCACCAGACCGACCGCGTTGAACACCACGGCGACCAGCGTGATGAGCAGCATGAGGGGCCGGAGCCGCCAGAACGGACGGGTCTCCTCGACCTCGCGCACCTTGTTCATGGCCCGGGAGAACGCTCCGACGTACGCCGAGGAGGAGTACAACGCCCCGGCGATACCCGCTGCGAGCGTCCAGCTCGCCCCCGAGGTGTTCGACAGCCTGCGTAGCGTCGGCTCGAGGTCGTCGAGCCGCTCGGCCGACATCAGCGGCGCCAGGATGTCGAGGACGGTCCTGATCGTGTCGTCCGGGTTGCCGACGACCGCGAGCAGCGACAGCAGCGCCAGCGCCGCCGGGAAGATCGCCAGCACCGCGTAGTAGGTCAGACCGGCGGCGAGGTCGGTGGCATCGTGGCGCGCGAAGTTCTTCGCGGCCGTCACCACCAGGCTCTTGCGGGGGTCCTTCATGACACGCAGCTCCAAGCGATGCCGTCGACGATGTCGGACTCGGACACCGTCACCGTACCGACTCCGGTGCGCGCCAGGATGCGCTCGAGGATCAGCGCGCCGGCGCCGATCACGTCCGCCCGGCCAGGATGCATGTAACCGAGCGCCCGCCGCTCGGTGACGGTCATCGCCAGCAGGGCGTCGATGGTGCGGCGGACCTCGTCGAGATCGAGCACCGCGAGGTGCACCCGGCTGCGGTCGTACGCCGGGAGGTCCAGCACGCCGGCGGCGACGGTGGTGGCGGTTCCCGCCACCCCGACGACGGTCCGCGCGAGCGCGGGATCGACCCGGCAGGTGTCGAGCACCGCGTCGATGTCGGCACGCACGGCGGCGATCTCGTCGGCGGTCGGAGGATCGGTGCGGAGGTGGCGCTCGGTCAGCCGGACCGACCCGATGTCGAGGGAATGGGCGGTGGTGACCTGACCATCAGCGGTGCCGAGGACGAGCTCGGTGGACCCGCCGCCGATGTCGAGCACGAGGACGGGTGCAGCTGGGGCGCCGTTGATCCCGAGCACCCGGGTCGCGCCGTCGTACGACGCCCGCGCCTCGACGTCTCCGGCGATCACCTCCACCTCGACGCCGATCCGCTCCCGGACCGCAGCCGTGAACTCATCGGCGTTCTCGGCATCGCGCGCAGCCGAGGTGGCGCAGAAGCGGATCACCTCGGGCGCGTGCTCGGCGACCAGGGCGGCGTACTCGTCGAGCGCGACGAAGGCGCGCTGCATCGACTCCGCGGAGATCCGTCCGGTCTCGTCGACGCCCTGGCCGAGCCGGACGATACGCATCTCCCGGACGTGCTCGACGGCACTCCCGGTGGCCGGGTCCAGGTCGGCGATCAGCAGGCGCAGGGAGTTGGTGCCGCAGTCGAAGGCGGCGACGCGGGTCACACGCACGGACCCTTCGCCCACCAGTCCCCGAGCAGGTCCAAGACCTCGTCGCCCAGCGGGTTCACTCCCCTGCCCTGGGCCAGTGACTGTCCGGCCAGCACGTGCAGGCACTTCACCCGGTCGGGCATGCCGCCGGCCGAGATCCCCTCGATCTCCGGGACGTCCTGGCCCTTCTCGATGCGGATCGCCTCGCGTGCGGCGAGGTACGCCTCGTGAGCGGCCCGGTAGGCGGCGGCGAGCTGCTCGTCCTCCGCGAGCCGGGCCGACATCTCCTTCATGACCCCGGTGGCCTCCAGGGTGCCGATCATGCCGGCGGCCCGGGGGCAGGTCAGGTAGTACGTCGTCGGGAACGGCGTCCCGTTGTCCAGCCGCGGCTCGGTGGTGACCACGTCGGGGTTGCCGCAGGGGCACCGGTGGCCGATCTCGTGGATCGAGCGCGGTACGCGGCCGAGCTGAGCGTTCACCGCTGCGACGTCGGCGTCGTCGATGGTCATCGCCGGGTCCTCATCACTGCGGCTTGCCGTCCTTGTTGATCTTGTCCGCCGGGGTGGGCTTGGGCACCAGCTTCTTGGGCTGGTCCGCCGCCTTGGCGGACTCGCCGATCTTGGTCCACCACGCCTCCGGCTTCTTCTTCGGGTTCGCGATGGTGCTCGGGTCCGCGAGCTTGTCCTTGCCGGTCAGCGGCTCGCCGTTGCTGTCGAGCACCTGGTACGCCGTCTCGCCCGGGAGCACCCAGCCGAACCGCTCGCGAGCCTGCTGCTCGACGTAGCTCGGATCGTTCCACCGGTCCAGCTCGGCCTGCGCCGACCGGATCTCGCGGTTGTACCCGGCGATCTCCGCGTTCAGTTCGGCGATGTGCGAGCGCTGGTGCAGGTAGGCCCGCATCGAGGACGCGTAGGAGATCACCAGCAGCGCGAAGACCACCAGCAGGATCGCGGCCCGGTTGGTGAACTTGGGTCGCTCGGCCGGACCGGGACCCGTCGTCCGGGACGGAGGCCGCGGCGGCCGGCCCGCCCCACCGCGCTGGGCGGGACGGGTGTTGCGCGGAGGACGACCTCCGCGCTGCGGCTTGCGACGCTCCGGTGGCAACGGGTCTCCGGATCAGCCCTGGTAGCGCGGGAAGGCGCCGCGACCGGCGTACCGGGCGGCGTCGCCGAGGTCACCCTCGATGCGCAGGAGCTGGTTGTACTTGGCGACGCGCTCGGACCGGGCCGGGGCGCCGGTCTTGATCTGGCCGCAGTTCGTGGCCACAGCCAGGTCGGCGATCGTGGTGTCCTCGGTCTCGCCGGAGCGGTGGCTCATCATGGAGGCGTAGCCGCTGCGGGTCGCGAGGGCGACCGAGTCCAGGGTCTCGGTGAGCGAACCGATCTGGTTGACCTTCACCAGCAGGGCGTTGGCCTGGCCGCCGGTGATCCCGCGCTGCAGGCGCTCGACGTTGGTGACGAACAGGTCGTCGCCGACGAGCTGGGTCTTGCTGCCGAGCTGGTCGGTGATGGTCTTCCAGCCGTCCCAGTCGTCCTCGTCCAGCGGGTCCTCGATCGAGACGATCGGGTAGCTCGCGACCAGGTCGGCGTAGTAGGCGGTCATCTCGGCGGCCGACTTCTGAGCGCCTTCGAAGGTGTAGCTGCCGTTCTCGCAGAACTCGCTGGCGGCGACGTCGAGGGCCAGGACGACGTCCGTTCCGAGCTTCAGGCCGGCCAGGCCGATCGCCTCGGCGATCAGGTCGAGCGCGGCGCGGTTGCTGCTCAGGTCGGGAGCGAAACCTCCCTCGTCGCCGACCCCGGTGGCCAGGCCCTGCTTCTTCAGCACGGACTTCAGCGCGTGGTAGACCTCGGCGCCGGTGCGCAAGGCCTCGCGGAAGGTCGGAGCACCGATCGGGGCGATCATGAACTCCTGGATGTCCACGTTCGTGTCGGCGTGAGCGCCACCGTTGAGGATGTTCATCATCGGGACGGGCAGGACGTGCGCGTTCGGGCCGCCGACGTAGCGGTACAGCGGCAGGTCGGCGCTCTGGGCGGCCGCGTTCGCGACGGCGAGCGAGACGCCGAGGATCGCGTTCGCGCCGAGGTTGGCCTTGTTCGGGGTGCCGTCCAGGTCGAGCATCTCCTGGTCGACGAGACGCTGGTCGCTGGCGTCCAGGCCGATGATCCGCTGGGCGATCTGAGACTCGACGGCGCTGACCGCCTTCTCGGTCCCCTTGCCCAGGTACCGGTCACCACCGTCGCGGAGCTCCACCGCCTCGAAGGCGCCCGTGGAGGCACCGGACGGCACGGCCGCGCGGCCGAAACTGTCGTCCTCGAGGATGACCTCGACCTCGACGGTGGGGTTGCCGCGCGAGTCGAGGATCTCGCGGGCGATGACGTCTTCGATGGCTGCCAAGGGGTGCTCCTGGATCGTGGTGCTGGGTCTGAGAACGACCCGGCAAGACTATCCGGGAGCAGATCCGATCCGACGTACCGCCCCGCGCAGAGCCTGCTCCGGGTCGACCCCCGCCCGGTGGGACTCGATCACCAGGGCGAGCAGGCGGTCGCCGACGTCCTCGGAGTCGCTCGAGACCTCGACCACGCGCCCGGTGCGTTCGAGACGCTCGAGAGCCTTGACCGCACGCAGGAGCGCGGGAAGATCCTCGGGGACGCCGTCCATCAGCCCCTCGCGCGACTTCTCGAGGGCCTTGATCTGCTCCCACTGCTCGTTGACCGCCACCGCGTCGTCGGCCGGGACCGTCGTGCTGCCCGGGTCGAAGACGTGCGGGTTGCGGCGGCGCAGCTTGGCGATCAGGTCGCCGGCGACGTCCTCGATGTCGTAGCTGCCGTCCTCCGCGGCGATGGCCGCGTGGAAGAAGACCTGGAGCAGGAGGTCGCCCAGCTCCTCGCGGAGGTCGTCGTCAGTCCCCTGCTCGATCGCCTCGACGACCTCGTAGGTCTCCTCGAGCAGGTAGCGGACCAGCGACTCGTGGGTCTGGCCGGACTTCCAGGCGCACTCCCGCCGCAGCTGCGCCATCACGGCCGTCAGCTCGACGAGCCGCGACTCCTGGCGGTCGGCCACGACCGGGCTCAGCCGCAGCGCTGGCGCGTCGGCAGGTCGCCGAGGAAGGTCTCTGTGGGCTGCGCCTTGCCGGTGTCCTTCGCGAACTTCGAGACGCGGACCGACAGGGACGGGTCGCCCGCGACCTGGAGGCCGTCGTCGGACAGGCCGTAGACCGGGTCGACGTCGATGTCGGCCGCCTTGGCCGCTGCTGCCTGAGCGGTGTTCAGCGCATCGGTGAGGACCTGGTTGGCCTGCTCCTGGCCGAGCTGCTGGAGCGTCGCCTCGCCGATCTGGGCGACGATCGCAGCCTGGATGGCGAGCTGGGCGTCCAGGTACTCCGAGATCAGGGTGGTCAGCCGCTCGCGGTCCTCGCCCCTGGCCGACTTCTTGATGACCGGCGCGAGGCTGTCCATCGTCTGCTTGACCTGGTCCTGGTCGGCCTTCGCGTCGGCCTTCTCCGCGATCCGGGCGTCCAGCGCGGTGCTGACCAGGAAGGTCGCCACCTGCGAGCGCGCTTGGGCACGGGAGAGCCTGGGCAGCTGTCCGGCGGCCTCGGGATTCTTGCCGGCGTCCTCGAAGTAGTCGCACTGGAAGTCGGTGAACAGGTCGACGTCCTTGGCCGAGTACGTCGTGTCGTCGACCTTGATCGCGACGTCACCCGTCTGGGCGCACCCGGAGAAGGAGAGGAGAGCCACACCGGTGACGGCGAGCCCGGTCAGACGAGACGGCTTCACGAACACTTCTCCCTAGTTCTCGACCACGGCGGGTGGGTCGATGATCGCGTCGATCACCCGTACCGCCCACGCTAGCAATTCCTCGTCCCGAGCACCGTGCGGACGCGGCACCAGCATCGTACGCACAGCGCTCTTGACCAGGCTGCCGGGGTAGATCCGGTTCAGGCGGACGACGCGGGAGTCGGGCAGCTCGACCGGGGCGAACCGCAGGTGCTTGCCGGCCAGGGTGACCTCGCTGATCCCCGCGGCCCGGCAGCGGGCCCGGAAGCGAGCCACCTCGAAGAGCCGGTCCACCGGGGCCGGCGGGGCGCCGTACCGGTCGACCATCTCCTCGCGCAGCGTCGCGACGTCCTCCTCGGCACGGACCTCGGAGAGGCGCTTGTACATCTCCAGCCGCAGCCGCTCGCTGGTCACGTAGTCGTGCGGCAGGTGCGCGTCCACCGGGATCTCGATCCGGACCTCGCCCAGCTCCTCGGGCGCGTTGCCGTCCTGGCGGAACTCGCTGACCGCCTCACCGACGAGCCGCACGTAGAGGTCGAACCCGACGTCGGCGATGTGGCCGGACTGCTCGCCGCCGAGCAGGTTGCCGGCGCCTCGGATCTCGAGGTCCTTCATCGCGATCGCCATGCCGCCACCGAGGTCGGAGTGCTGGGCGAGCGTCGCGAGCCGCTCGTGCGCGGTCTCGGTCAGCGGCTTGTCCGTCGGGTACAGGAAGTAGGCGTAGGCCCGCTCGCGCGAGCGACCGACGCGACCCCGCAGCTGGTGCAGCTGGGAGAGGCCGAGGGTGTCGGACCGCTCGATGATCATCGTGTTGGCGTTGGAGACGTCGAGACCGGACTCGACGAGCGTGGTGCACACCAGCACGTCGAAGCGCTTCTCCCAGAAGTCGAGCATCACCTGCTCGAGCTGGCGTTCGTTCATCTGACCGTGCGCGATCGCGACCCGGGCCTCGGGCACGAGCTCGCGGATCTTGGCGGCGGCCTTGTCGATCGACTGCACCCGGTTGTGGATGTAGAAGACCTGGCCCTCACGGAGCAGCTCGCGCCGGATCGCCGCGATCACCTGCCGGTCCTCGTAGGCACCGACGTAGGTCAGTACCGGGTGCCGCTCCTCGGGAGGCGTGGTGATCGTCGACATCTCCCGGATACCGGTGATCGCCATCTCCAGGGTCCGCGGGATCGGCGTCGCGCTCATCGCGAGCACGTCGACGCTGGTCCGCATCCGCTTCATGAGCTCCTTGTGCTCGACGCCGAACCGCTGCTCCTCGTCGACGATGATCAGGCCGAGGTCCTTGATCTTGATGTCCGGGTTGAGCAGCCGGTGCGTGCCGATGACGATGTCCACCGACCCGTCGGAGAGGCCGTCGACGACCTCCTTGGCCTCCTTGTCGGACTGGAACCGGCTCAGCTGCTTGAGCACGACCGGGAAGCCGCTCATCCGCTCGGCGAAGGTCGAGTGGTGCTGGGTGACAAGCAGCGTGGTCGGCACCAGCACGGCCACCTGTTTCCCGTCCTGGACGGCCTTGAAGGCAGCCCGGACGGCGATCTCGGTCTTGCCGTAGCCGACGTCGCCGCAGACGAGCCGGTCCATCGGCACCGTACGGCGCATGTCGGCCTTGACCTCGTCGACGGTGGTCAGCTGGTCGGGGGTCTCGTGGAACGGGAAGGCGTCCTCGAGCTCGCGCTGCCACGGGGTGTCCTCGCCGAAGGCGTGGCCCTTGGTGGCCTGCCGGGCGGCGTACAGCTTGATGAGCTCGGCCGCGATCTGGCGGACGGCCTTGCGAGCGCGGCTCTTCCGCTTGGTCCAGTCGGCACCGCCGAGGCGGTCCAGGCTGGGCTGCTCGCCGCCGACGTACCGGGTGACCTGGTCGAGCGCGTCGGCCGGCACGAAGAGCTTGTCGGCCGGTTGCCCGCGCTTGCTGGAGCCGTACTCGAGCACCAGGTACTCGCGCATCGAGCCGTGCACCTCGCGCTGCTTCATCTCCAGGAAGCGACCGACGCCGTGCTGCTCGTGGACGACGAAGTCGCCGGGCGCGAGCTCGAGCGGGTCGATCTGCTTCTTGCGCCGGGTCGGCATCGAGCGCATGTCGCGGGTGGAGGCCTTCTGACCGGACAGGTCCTCGCCGGTCAGGACGACCAACCCAGGGTCCGTCAGCACCAGGCCGTGGGCGAGACATCCCTGCGTGACCACGACGACCCGGTCGTCCTCGGTCGTCGAGCTTGCCGAGACGTCACCCAGCCGCGCAGCGATGTCGTGCTCCCCGAGGACCTCGACAGTGCGCTGGGCCGAGCCGAGCGCAGGCTGCACGACGATCACCCGGCGACCCAGCTCCAGGTGCCCGGCGATGTCCTTGACCGCAGCCTCGATGTCGCCGCGATACGCCTCGACCGGCACCGCCCCGACGACGCGGGAGTCGTCGTCACCCTCGCCGTCCAGGCCGAACGGGCTGACGCCCCACCAGGAGCGTCCGCTGGAGAGGACTGCCTCGCGGACGTCGGCCAGCGACCGTAGGGACGCGGCTCCGAGGTCGATCGGCGCCTGGCCGCCGGAGGCTGCCGCCGCCCAGGAGGCGCCGAGGAACTCCTCGCTGGTGGCAACGAGGTCGTGCGCGCGCGAACGGATCCGCTCGGGGTCGAGGAGCAGCACGCTGGTCTGCTCGGGCAGCAGGTCGACCAGCAGCTCCATCTCGTCGACGAGGGCGGGAGTAAGCGACTCCATGCCCTCGACCGCGATGCCCTCGGCGAGCTTGTCGGTGATCTCGCGCAGCTCGGGGTGGGCTGCCCCCAGAGCGGCCGCGCGCTCGCGGACCTCGTCGGTCAGCAGCAGCTCGCGGCACGGCGGGGCCCACAGCCGGTCGATCTTCTCCACGGTGCGCTGGTCGGCGACCGCGAAGGTGCGGATCTCGTCCACCTCGTCACCGAAGAACTCCACCCGGACGGGGTGCTCCTCGGTCGGCGGGAAGACGTCGACGATGCCACCGCGGACGGCGAACTCGCCGCGCTTCTCCACCAGGTCGACGCGCGAGTACGCCGCCCCGACGAGCCGGGCGACCAGGTCGTCGAGGTCGACCTCCTGGCCACCGACGAGCTCGACGGGCACGAGGTCGGCGAGACCCTTGACCTGGGGCTGGAGCAGGGAGCGCACCGGCGCGACGACCACCTGGACGGGACCGTTCGCCGGACCGGTGGTCGAGCTTGCCGAGACCGGGTGGACCAGCCGTCGCAGCACGGCCAGCCGCCGACCGACGGTGTCGCTGCGTGGGCTGAGCCGCTCGTGCGGGAGCGTCTCCCAGGCCGGGAACAGCGCCAGGGTGTCGGCCGGTACGACGTCACCGAGCTCGGTGACCAGGTCCTCGGCCTCGCGCACGGTCGCCGTCACGACCAGGACCGTCCGACCCGTGCGAGCCAGACCCGCGATCACGAACGGACGGAGCGCGGGCGGGCCGGTCAGGTCCAGCGAGGGTACGTCGGGCGCCCCGGCCTGACCCATCGCGGTGGCGAGGACGGGCTCGGAGAGGACGGCATCGGCAAGGCCGGCGAGACGCAAGGAAAGCTCCTGGAACAGGTACGGGGACAGCAGTTGTGCCCCCACTCGGACTCGAGTGGGGGTGCGGTGTCGAGTCTACGGCGGCGCACCGACAGCCAGATTCTGAATGTCGCGTAATGGAGCCAGACCGCGCGCCCTCTAGGCAGAAACAGGCCGACCCGCGGAGACCGCCATGAAATCCACAACTCACCGCGGAGCCGTTCCTCCGCTGACGACCGGTGTGGTTCTAGCCACCCTGGTCCTGCTCATGTCCGTTTACCCAGCGCGAGCCGGAGCAGCAGTACCCGCCTGCATCGCAAACGGCGACTACGGTGCGATGGTCACCGTCGAAGACGTGAACGGACCCGCCAACGATGATTCCCGGGGTACCCGCTCGGACATGTACGTCTCGTCGGTCTCGACGTTCTGCCAAAGAGTCTCGTCGGTCTACGTCCAGGATCCGATCAGCGAAAGCGGCATGGAATTCGGATGGGTCGTCGGCTACAGCCAGTGTGACGGCCAGACCTACTCCGTGCCGACTTTGTTCTACTGGGCGCAGCGAAACGGCGCGAAGTTGTCGTGCAACGTCTTCCACACGCGCCACCCGACGACGTACGACACGTTCGAGGTCTCCAACACCAACGCGAACAACTACTGGGGCGTTTACACGAACGGCACTTCGCTGCTTCCGAATGGCGCTGGCCTCGGCTTCAGCAAGGGGTATTCGCTGACCGGTACCGAACGTGGGTCGTCCCAGGACCCTGGCTCAGCCGTTTGGAACGACCTTCAGGAGTTTCACGATGGGTCACCGGGTGATCACTGGAGCGCTTGGGACCGGGTCCAGCTCAACTACGACCACGATCCCACCTACCACTTTCACAGCACGAACAGCTTCAGCGCGTCGTCGGTCCACGACTAGAGAACGGAACAGACATGAAGACCCACCTCGCAACGCCAGGACGTGTCGCAGTACTCGGAATCGCCTCAGTAACGGTCGGCATGGGCATCTTGATCAATGCCTCAGCAACTTCATCCCCGTCGTCATCACCCACCGTTCGGCCTGCCACGTCCAGCAGCGACTACGCCGCCATGGAGGTTGACCGAAAGAATCCGTGCCCTGAGTCCCGTCAGGCTCCCTCTCTGGACGACCTGGTTCAAGACGGGCGAGCACTTCAGACGAAGGCGTTCAAACCCACGATGACAGCTGTCTGCGGAACCAAGCCGGTAGTTGGCTACGGGGACATCACCGTCACCTACGAGGACGGCTGGGCCAAGACCGACGGTGACCGCTACTGGCGGGAACTGGCAGAGACCGCAGACGAGCGCGTGACCACCGTTGCGGGTCGGACTGCCTACCTGGGTGACGCCGACAGTCCTGGCGAACTGAACTCTGTCGAGTTCATCGTTGGCGATCTCGCTGTCACGTTGATCGCGGAAGCAGACGTACCAATCAAGGAGCTCCTCGCGCTCGCGAACGACCTCGAGCTGCCTACCCCGTAGCCCGCTCCGCGTAGCTGTTCGCCGCGGCCAGCACGTTCAGCACGTACTGGTTGTCGTGGTTGTAGGAGTGCACCGCGCCGCTCCATCCGGTCGGCGTACGGAGGTCGTGATCATCAGCGCAGAGGTAACGCGCGGCCGTGTACGCCGCGTCGTCGAGGTCCAGCGGGTCGGCGACGCCGTCGCGGTCACCGTCGGCTCCCCAGCGGTCCCAGGTCGACGCGATGAACTGGAGCGGGCCGACGGCGTGCTCCCAGGTCGTGTCACCGTGCCACTGCGCGGACTGCGGTGTCGACCGGATCGCAGCGAACTGCTTGCCGTCCAGGGCAGGTCCGATGATCGGCGTCGAGGTCCGGCCGTCCTCGGTGACCGTGCGGTCGTCGATGGTGCCGTGGTGCGACTCGACCCAACCGATGCCGGCGAGGGTGTTCCAGGACAGGTGGCAGCCCTTCTGCTCCTTGTCGATCCGGAGCTCGGCGCTGCCGTAGGCGAGCATCGCGCGGGCCGGGATGCCCACCTGGGCGCCGGTGCTCGCGGCCCAGGCGGGGTCGACGCCAGCGGGGAGAGCCTTCCGCTCCGAGCTGCGGCTGACGTTGTTCGCGGGCGGCACCACCGGGGCGGCCTGCGGGGCAGGCTCGTAGGTGAGGTCGTCAGGGACCGTGGCGCCACCACCGGCTGTGACGATGAAGATGCCGAGCCCGACGAGAACGACGAGCACGGCACCGAACACCGCGAACCCCAGCCGGGGATGGCTTCCGATCACCCGAAGCGTCCGTTGACGTAGTCGCTGGTGCGCTGGTCCTGGGGGCTGCCGAACATGGCACGGGTGTCACCGTGCTCCACGATCACACCGGGCGTCCCGTGCGAGGCGAGGAAGAAGGCGCACTGGTCGGAGACCCGCGCTGCCTGCTGCATGTTGTGCGTCACGATGACGATTGTGACCTCTCGGGCAAGCTCGAGCATGGTTTCCTCGATAACTCGCGTCGAGGTGGGGTCCAGGGCCGAGCACGGCTCGTCCATGAGCAGGACCCGCGGCTTGATCGCCAGCGAGCGGGCGATGCAGAGACGCTGCTGCTGTCCACCGGACAGACCGCCACCCGGGGCGTCCAGCCGGTCGCGGACCTCGACCCACAGGCCGGCCTTGGTCAAGCAGGACTCGACCAGCGCGTCACGCTCGTCCTTCGAGGCCTTGGTCCCGGTCAGCTTGAGGCCGGCCAGCACGTTCTCGGAGATCGACATCGCCGGGAAGGGGTTCGGCTTCTGGAAGACCATGCCGATCGAGCGGCGGGCGTCGGTGAGCTTGCGGTCCGGACTGTAGATGTCCTCGCCGTCGAGCAGCACCTCGCCGGCCAGCTGGGCCGACGGGACGAGCTCGTGCATCCGGTTGAGGATGCGGAGGAACGTCGACTTGCCACAGCCCGACGGCCCGATCAGCGCGGTGATGCCACCGGCCGGCATGGTCAGCGAGACGCGGTCGAGAACCAGGCGGTCCCCGAACCAGGCAGAGATGTTGTTCGCGCGGAGCTCGGCCAGCGGCGCGACCGGGCCTTCCGGCACGAAGGGATCGCGGACCTCGGCGAGGTCCCCGATCGGAGCCAGCGGCTGGCTCGGGATCGGCGCGGGAGCGCCGGCGGCGGGGAACACAGCGGTCGGGTCTTCGAAGGTCATCTCTGTCTCGTCTCTCCTGAGGAAGTGGCGGGTCGGGCGCTGGACGCAGTGCGCTCCGCGGGCCGACCCGCCACCTCACGGGTGGTGCTGGGTGGTGCCTACTTCTGGGTGATGGTGAAGGTCTTGACCTTCGCCACCGTGTTGGCCGAGCCGCCGTAGACGATCGTCAGGGTCTTCTTGCCCTTCTTCAGCTTGGCCAGCGTGATGGTGACCTTGCCGTTGACCAGGGTGCCCTTGCCGACGACCTTGGAGCCCTGCTTGATCACGATCGAGCCGGCCGCCTTGAGCGTCGAGCCGGCGATCGCCACGGTGACGGTGCCCTTGCCCTTCTTGCCCTTGGCGACCTTGGCCGGGAACGTCTCGGCGACGGTCAGGTTGGAGGCCTTCGCGACGACGACGTTCTTGTTCAGCGTGCCCGCGCCGTTGGCGGTGTCACCGGCGTAGGTCACGTTCAGGACCTTGGTGCCAGCCGTCAGGGCTGCCGACGCCGGGACCGTGAAGGCGGCCTTGCCGGTGCCGTCGAGGGCCTTGGTGCCCAGGACGACCGAGCCGAGCTTCGCGGTCACGTTGCCGGTCGGGACGCCGGCCGGCGAGGTGATCGTGACCGACGCGACGCCGGCCTTGCCGTAGGTGATCCCGTTGGCGACGGCCCCCACGACGGCGACCTCCTTGACCGTGACGTTGGCCTCGCCGGAGACCGAGTCGGTGAACGCCGCCGGGTTACCGGAGGTGAACTTCGCGGTGTAGATGTGGGAGCCGGGGGTCACGTTCGACAGGTTCAGCGTGGCCTGGCCACCGGTGAGGACACCGGAACCGACCTTGTTGCCACCCTCGAAGAAGTCCAGGTCGCCGTCGGCGTTCTGGCCGTCAGCGGCCACCGTCGCGGTGAGCGTGACCTTGCGACCCGGGGCGGGGGCGCTGGCGACGATCGAGGTGGAGGTGGTCACCGTGTTGGTGGTGAAGTTGCTGACCGCGGTCGTGGTGCCCTGGCCGCAGACGCCACCGTTGGCGACGGTGGCCAGCTGCGCGAAGCCGCGGGCCTCGATGATCGCCTTGCCGGCGGTCGAGCAGAAGAAGCCACCCGTGCCGAAGATGTCGGTCACCCACTGGGAACCGGTGTCAGCATTGCGGACGACGTTGTAGACCGCGCGCTTGGCCGAGTAGCCGGGCTCGAACTTGATCACGGACGGGTTGGTCAGCGTCTGGGCCCGGGCCGTCGAGAACGGGGCGATCGCGTTCGGGTCACCCTGGATCTGGTCGGCGTTGTGCTCCTGGACCTCGGTGACGCCGCTGTAGCCGCCGCCCGCTGCCGGGTAGACGACCGCGACACCGCCGTTGG
The DNA here is from genome assembly GCF_040546585.1 of Marmoricola sp. OAE513. Taxonomy (NCBI): domain Bacteria; kingdom Bacillati; phylum Actinomycetota; class Actinomycetes; order Propionibacteriales; family Nocardioidaceae; genus Marmoricola; species Marmoricola sp. OAE513. The sequence continues at coordinate 1,060,726 of NZ_JBEPOC010000001.1, forward strand.
CGGCCTTGAGCTCGGCCTCGAAGAAGCTGCGCGTGCCCGAGCCCGACTGCGGGATCTTCGGGTTGATGAACGAGCCGGAGAACGACGGGTTGATGTCGCTCCACTTCTTGTAGGTGCCCTTGTAGATGTCGACGATCTGGGCGATCGTCAGGCTCGCCGGGGCGTTGGACGGGGTGTTTCCGGACACGGCCATCTTGAGGCCGTCGACGGCGAACGGGTACTGGGTCAGCTCGGCCTGCTCCGCGGTGCTCAGCGTCGAGGAGGACCGGGCGAAGTTGACGTCCACGTTGTTGCCGGCGCCGAACAGCGTGGCCTTGCCCTGGCCCGAGCCGTTCGGGCGGGCGACCGCGGTGTGTCCGCTGCGCAGCACGATGGTCGAGGGCTGCGGGGTCGCGTCGAAGCTTGCGATCTTCTGGTTCGGGTGGCTGGTGTTCCACGCGTTCGCGAGGTCACCGACGACGAACTCGATCGTGTCCGAGCCGACACCGACGATGTCGGTCGCGGACGGGTCACCAACGGGGTCGGCCGTGGCGGGCGCCATGGCCGTCAGAGCGAGGCCGGAAGCGAGCAGGGCGCTCGCGGCGATGCCGGCGCTGTACTTGCGTACGTTCATCTCTACGTGATCCTTAGGTTGGGTGGTGCGTTGTTGTCGGGGTGTCACATCAGGTTCGGCAGAAGCCGGACGACCTGGTCCGTGGTGAACCAGGACAGGGCGATCGCGAGTGGTGAGGCGATCACCCACACAAGGGGTGCCGACCAGCGCTGGCGGGCAGCGATGACGGCGATGGTGAGGCCGGTGAGCAGCGCGAGGCCCAACGCGAGCATCGGGAGCGCACCCGGGGTGCCCTCCATCGCCAGCTCGGACTTCGGTACGCCGACGGGGCGGCCCGAAGGCACCTGCTGTCCGGTCTCGGAGACGGCGTCGACGTAGACCGCGTCGCTCGGGCGCAGCTGGTGCAGGAAGCCCGTGCCCTCTGCGGTGACCAGCGTGAGCCGAGCGGCGCCGGCCTCGGGCGCGGTGACCTGGTCGCCGGCGCGGCGGATGCCCTCGACCACGAACGTGGTCTTGGCCTGGCCGGTCTGGGTGACGATCTTGTCGCCGACCTTCAGCGTGTCCAGGTCCGCGAACGGCTTGCCGTAGGTGGCCGAACGGCCGTACACGTAGGACGTGCCGACCTGACCAGGGATGACCGAGTCGCGGCGGTGGCCGGGACCTGCCTGCATGTCGCCGGACGCGGTGCCCTCCACGACGACCTGCTGGACGTCGAGCTTCGGGATGGTCAGCACGGCGACCGGCTTGCCCGGTGTGATGACCGGTCCGAGCGGCGCTGTCGCCTCGGCGACCTGGGTGCGGAACTGACCGTAGAGGATGTGCTGGTCGCGGGCCTGGCTGAAGCCGCTGAGCACCAGCACCTGCAGGAGGAACCAGACGCTGATCAGGGCCAGCATCGTGCAGACCGAGGACACCATCGCGACGACCTCGGTCGCCTCGCCGGGGCGGATCTCGACCGGACCTGCCGTCTTCACCCGGGCGCCGCCCTTGGGGGACGACGGCGGCGTCGGCGGGCTCGTCGGAGGCGTCATCGTGGCCGTCACTTGACCCACCGCTGCTGCAGCGCGAGCCGGGAGAAACCGCTGACGACTCCGCCGACGATCGCGATCAGCAGGAGCGTCGGGAGCAACCAGCTGGTCAGGTCCGAGGACGCCTTCGTGGTCCTGGCGACGGCCAGCGGCGCACCCGAGACGACCGGAACCGCACCGTCGGGACCAGCACCTTGCGGGGCACCCGCCACCGGCGTACCGACCCCCGGGACCACGGCGCTGCCGCCGACCGGGCCGGAGGCGGACGGCGGGGTCACCGCGGGAGCAGCCGCGGTCTTCTGCGCCTTGACGGCTTTGGCGACCACCTGGGCGCTGTCGTAGAACGGCTTGGTCGGACCGGAGGCCACGATCGGCAGGTAGCCCTCGGGCAGCTGGCCGTTGGCTCGGCCCGGCCGCTGGCCCTCGGTGCTGGAGACCTTGATGAACTGCGCGACCTTGGCCGCGTCCGCCTTCGGGACGCCCGAGAGCCGGGCTGCGGTGTAGACGATCATCGTGCCCGGGTACGCCGTCGAGCTCCTTGCCAGGCGCGAGCTCGGGATCTCGAACGGCGCGTACTTCTTGCCCTCCTTGGCCAGCGCCACAGCGGCGCGCATGCCTGCCTGGGTCGGGCCGACGTACCTGCCCCCGGCCACGGCGAGGCTGGCGGTCCGCAGGCCGAACCGCTCTGCGTCGCCCAGGGTGGTGACGCCGAACAGGAGCCGGCTGCCGACACCCTGGCGGTCGATGCGGCCGAGCTTGAACGGGTCACCGGGGTTGGGCCGGTCGCACTTGGTCTGCACCAGCGGCCAGGAGTCGAGCACCGCGGAGGCGATCTGGCGCAGGCTGCTCACCGGGGCAGCGACCTGCGGCAGGTACGGCGCCGGGTTGGCCTTGAGGCACTCCAGGTCGCTCTTCGGAACGTAGGTGTCGAGCAGCGGCCACTCCGCGCGCGGCAGCGTGATCTTCTTGTAGAAGGGGTTGACCTTCATGCCCCACGGGTCCGCTGCGCCGTTGACGAAAGCCATCGCGCTCCTGTCACGGGCGATGTAGCCGGTCAGCGCGGTGATCACGTCCGAGGAGGTCGACAGCGACATCAGGGTGGCACCCGCCTCCTGGGAGATGTTGCTCAGGCCGGGGTTGAGCTTCTTGAACTCCGGGTCGTTGTTGATCGACAGCGGGTTGGAGCCCATCCCCGGGTGGCCGGTGCCGAGCTGCGAGGCGGCGTACGACTGCGTCAGCAGCTTGGCGATCAGGCGCGGGGTGAGCTTGAGGTCGGTGAGCTCGCCGGCGTTGTCCGGCTTGTCGACGACGTAGCTGATCGCGAACCCGGTGATCGCCGTCGGCGCGTAGCCGATCGGGTTGGTCGTCTCGGCAACCCGCGGGCCGGACACCTCGGCAGCGACCGCCGCCCCGTTCTCCATCTGCGAGAAGGCGGCGTCGTCGGGCATCGAGTTCTGCTGCCACTTGAACCGGTCCTTGCGCAGGCAGTACGCCGGCGCCCACTGCGTCGCAGCCTGGGAGAGCAGCTCGGAGCCGTAGAACGGGGTCGGCGCGCGCGAGTCGAGGATGTCGCAGGCGCTCGGCGGCAGGCCGAAGGTGATCGGCGCGCTGAACCGGTTCTTCCAGTTCGACTCGGCCCACCAGTACAGCGGTGAGACCGACGCGTCGACGCCGAGGTTCGCGAAGTTGCTGGTGCCCGGCAGGAACTGGCCGGCGCGACGGCAGTTGCGGTCGGCCGCGGCCAGGTCCGGGTTCTTGTCGACGCAGCTGAGGCCCATGATCGGGATCACCACGATCGAGCAGGCGACCTTGTCCGAGCAGCCCAGGGACTCGTTCTCCACCGCGCTGCGGACCTCGAACTCGGTGCTCCCGGTGCCGTCGGTGCTGGTGAACGCCGACTGCTCGGCCGGCGGGAAGGACGAACCGACGGCGGCCTCGGGCGGCATCGTCGCGGACGTGCAGCCCTTGAACGTCTCCCCCTTGGCGGTGACGAAGGGCGTGACGTGGGCGAAGGACGTCTCCGAGGTGTCGTTGCACGCCTCGCCCGGGTACGGCAGCAGGCCGCTCTTGGGCTGACGGGTGGCCTCGTCGGCGAACAGGTCGCGGGTCCAGATCGCGGCGCCCGGGTCCTGGACCTGCGACCGCTGGATCTTGGTCGAGGTCCAGCAGGTCTCCGGCGACAGCCGCTTGGCCTTCGGCAGGTCGGCGTCGTCGGTGCCGCGACACTGCAGGATCACGACCGGGTACTCCTGGTTGAGTCCGGCCTCGCCGAAGGGGTTGGATGCCCGTCCGCCGCTGGGGTGGGCACCGGACCAGGAGATGTGCACGCGCTCGCGGCCCTGAAGGTTCTTCGTGGTGTCGATCTTGACGTTGACGTCCCGGGAGTCGATCTCGCGAACGACGCCGTCGTCGGAGAACTCCCGCTTGATCGTCTTCGTCTTGCTGTAGCCGTCGCCGGTCGACGTCGCCGTCGCGACCAGGCCGGTCGCGGTCGCGGGGACGACCGGGATCATCGCGGCGGCGAGCAGCACCGCACCGCCGGCGAGGCCGAGGCGGATCAGCGGGCGCTTCCCAGGAGTCATCACGGCTGCGCCTTCGACGTCGCGGCGCGGCGGCTGTAGGCGACGTACATGCCGGGCAGCAGCACGAGCGCGAGCAGGAGCAGGATGGCGACGAAGCCGAACGCCTTGTTGTCGCCGTCACGGGTCGGCACCAGCTCGGCCGGCGTACCGATCAGGTCGGCGTTCGCGGTCGCGATGTTGGGATCGACGACACCGTTCCCGGTGGCTGCTCCGGTACCTGTTCCCGTCCCGGTCCCGGGGCCCGTACCGGTTCCGGTGGTCGCGCCGGTGCCTGTTCCCGTGCCCGTCCCGGTACCGGTTCCCGTGCCGCTTCCGGTGTCCGTCGACGGAGCGCCCGTGCCGGTCGCGGTGCCGCACGGGCCTGCCCCCGACTTGTCGCAGGCGGCCGGCTTCGGGGCGATCTCGGCGAGGTGGTTGCGCGAGAGGTTGCCCTTCACGAAGGTCGGGTTGTTGCACGCGGTCACCGAGCGGTTGGTGAGGTCGACCTTGGGGTCGGCCGCCTTCAGCCTGGCGATCTGCTGGAACCCGGCCTGCACCAGGTTGAGCGGCAGCGGCGAGTAGCCGTAGCCGCCGGCCTTCGTCTGACCGGTGCACAGCGAGTAGTACATGAAGTCGGCGAGCGACTGGCGCTTCGCGGTCGTCATCCGTCGGTCCGACTTCGACGTCGGGATGATCATGTAGGAGTACGACGAGAGCGGGTACGCCCGCGGGTCGCTGGCCTTGTAGACGCCGTCGAGGATCTGGGTCAGGTAGTCCGGTGAGCTCTTGTTCTGGTTGATCTTCGCCTTGGTCAGCGCGACGGCGACGTTGTACTGCGTCGGCTCGACGTAGTACCCGCCCTTGTTGAGGACCTTGACCACCGGGTAGTGCGCGTTGAGCGGGTAGGAGTACTCGACGTACCCGATGGTGCCGTTGCCGGCCGCGCCGGAGATCGTGTTCATCACCTGGTCCGAACCCGCGGCCGCGATCATCCGCCCCTTCTTCGGGAAGTACGACGTGAGGCCGCTCTTGCCGAAGTACGGGCGCCAGATGCTGGGGTACATCGAGTCGAGGTACTTGGTGAACTGGGCCGTGGTACCGGATCCGTCCGAGCGGATGACCGGGGTGATCGGCAGCGACGGCAGCGGCTTGCCGTTGTTGTCGGCGGTGATCGCCTTGTCGTTCCAGTTCGTGATCTTGTTGGTGAAGATCTTCGCGATCGTCTCTCCCGAGAGACGCAGCGTCTTGACCGGCTTGCCGCCGACCTTGACCTGGTAGGTGAACGCGGTACCACCGGCGACGATCGGCAGGTAGGCGTAGTCGCGACCGTTGCTGGAGTCGGCCTGCCCCTGCTCGTCCTTGCCCTGGTAGGGGATCTCGGAGACGGCGAAGTCGGTGACGCTGTTCGCGAAGTCCTTGCGACCCTGCGACGAACCGCCACCGTTGTAGGTCACCTTGATGCCCGACGCGTCGACGTCGGAGATCCACTGGGTGAGGATCACCTGCGACCAGGTCGAGCCGGAGCCCTCGATCTGCGCGTAGCTCGCGGCGTTGGCCGGAGCTGCGCCACCGATGGACGCGACCAGGGTCAGGATCATGCCGGCGAAGCCGAGCTTGACCGCGTTGGAGGACGAGGGGCGCTTCACTGGGAATCTCTCATTCGTTGGACGAGGCCGGAGACCCGGCTCGGCTTCGTGGTCCGCTGGCGTGCCAGCGCCCGAGCGATCACGAAGAGGACGAGGACGAGGATCAGCAGCACCGAGGCCGCCCCGAAGGCGCGCTCGATGGCGATCGGCTCACCGCTGCGCACGGTGGAGTAGATGTAGAGCGGCAGCGAGTTCATGACACCGTCGGTCGGGTTGGTCACCAGGAAGCTGGCGGCACCCGAAGTGAGCAGCACCGGAGAGGTCTCCCCGATGCCGCGGGCGATGCCGAGGATCAGCGCGGTGGCCAGTCCCGGTCGGGCGGTCGGCAGGACGACGTGCCAGACGGTCTTCCAGCGAGAGGCACCGAGCGCGAGGCTGGCCTCGCGCAGGCCGCCCGGCACGACGCGGAGGACCACGTCGGCGGCGCGGGCGATGATCGGGAGCATCATCACGCCGAGCGCGAAGGCGGCGCAGATGCCGGAACGCGGAAAGCCGAGACCGATGATCATCACCGTGTAGATGAAGAGGCCGGCGACGATCGAGGGCAGTGCGGTCATGGCCTCGACGACGGTGCGCACGACCTTGGCGAACTTGCCGCCGATCTCGGTCATGAACACCGCGGTGCCGATGCCGAGCGGGATCGTGATGACGGTCGCGATGCCGACCTGGATCAGCGAGCCGACGATGGCGTGCAGGATGCCACCCTTGGTGAAGGGGTCGCGTGGACCGACACCGGCGGAGTCCTCGAAGAAGAAGTTCCAGTGCAGCAGCGGCTTGTAGCCCTGCTTGAACACGTAGATCAGCGTCGAGGCGAGCGCGAAGCCGACGATCAGCGTGCCGGCCGTGACGAAAGCGGTGGCGACCCGGTCGCGGACCTCGATCGCCGAGCCCGTCATCGCGGCGGTGATGCCGGTGATCACGACGCCCATGACGAAGCCGACGATGAGGAACCAGGTCAGCCCGCCCGCGGGCAGCAGTCGCTGGGTGATCACCCAGGAGAGGGCGAACCCTCCCGCCCACGACCCGATCTGGGTGAAGCGGTCCTCGGGGTTGGCGGCACGCAGACCGCTGCGCGGCACCGGCGGCGGGGCGTCGTCGTTCGGCACGGGGAGCGACGTCGCCCCCAGCGGCATCGCCGGGTCGATCATGGAGGTCATCAGGCGTCCGTCCCGGCGCCCGAGCGGCTGCGTTGGACCACGATCGCGGCCAGGGTGTTGATGATCAGGGTGATCACGAAGAGCACGAAGCCGGCCGTGAGCAGGGCCGAGAGCTGCGAGTCGCTGGCCTCGCCGAAGCGGCCGGCGATGAGGGCGGAGATCGTGCTGGTGCCGATCTCGAGCACCCGCGGCTTCACCTCGAAGGAGGGCGAGATGATCAGCAGGACCGCGATGGTCTCACCGAGCGCGCGGCCCAGCGCGAGCATGGTGCCGCCGATGATGCCGCCCCGACCGAACGGGATGACGACCGTCTGGATCATGCCCCAGCGGGTGGAGCCGAGCGCGAGCGCCGCCTCCTTCTCCCCCGGAGGCGTCTGCGAGAAGACCTGGCGCATCACGGCGCAGGCCATCGGGAGCACCATCATCGCGACGGCCAGGCCGGCGCAGAACGCCGAGGCGGTGTAGCGCGAGCGGTCCCAGATGGCGGCGTCGGGGTTGGCGTCGACGTCGAAGAACGGGATCCAGCCGAAGTGCTTCTGCAGGAAGAGCGCGACCTCGCTCGCGTGCGGCTGCAGGAGGAAGAACCCCCAGAGGCCGTAGACGATGCTGGGCACGGCGGCCATCAGGTCGACGAGCGCGACCAGCGTCGACTTCAGCCGGGCCGGGGCGAACTCGCTGATGTAGAGGGCCGTGGCCAGGGCCAGGGGGAAGGCGACGATCAGCGCGACCATGGCGACCGAGAACGTGCCCACCAGGACAGCTCCGATGCCGAGCACGTCGGTGTCCGGGGACCACTGGGTCTCGGTGAAGAAGGACAGCCCGTAGTGCTTGAGGGTCGGCACCGACTGCAGCGCCAGGAAGAGGCCGATGCCTCCGGTGATCAGGAGGACTGTCGCACCGGTGGACCGGGCGACGTAGGCGAAGATTCGGTCCGACCCCGTGTTGGTCGAAGCCAGGGTGCGCGGGACCGCAGGCTCAGTCTGCGGTTCCTCGCTGGCGAGGATCGTCACTCGTTCTACCCCTGTCGGTCACCTACTGGTCGGGATCAATGTCCGGAACGAGAGCGGCCAATCAGGGGGAACAAGGTGAACGACGGGCGAACAGTGGCGGACGAACGGTGTGAGACCTAGGGGGCAGGGGCACCCTGGGCGATCTGCTCCAGGCTGCGCAGGATGCAGAACTCGTTGCCCTCCGGGTCCGCCAGCACGATCCAGCCGATGCCCGGTGCGTGGTGGTCGCCCTGGTCGTCGACGATCGTGGCGCCGAGCGACACTGCCCAGGCGACCTCCTCGTCACGGGTGCGCTCGACCGGACGCAGGTCGAAGTGCATCCGGTTCTTGGTCTGCTTGCTGTCCGGTGTCTCGATGAACAGCACCTGGTGACCGCCGTCCGGCCGCTGGATCATGCACTCCTCGTGCCCGGGAAGGTTGGGGTCGCCCTCGATGTCGACGTACCCGAGCAGCTGCTTCCACCACTCGGAGAGCTCGTAGGCGTTCCTGCAGTCGATGGTGGTGTGCGAGATGAACGACGTCACTGCTTCTCCTAGCCTGCCCAGGGACCTTCCGGCGCCTGGACCCGGGCCTCGTCGGCTTCCTGGTCGGTGAGCTTCTCCTGACTCTGCCGCTCGGCCTCGACGCGGCGCAACCAGTGATCGACCTCCTCCTCGAGCCGGGACCGGTCCCACCCGAGGACGCCGCCCATCAGCTCGGCGACCTGCTGAGCCGCGAGCGTGCCGCGGTCGAAGGTCTCGATCGAGATCCGCGTACGGCGGGCAAGCACGTCGTCGAGGTGGCGAGCTCCTTCGTGGGTGACCGCGTAGACGACCTCGGCCCCGAGGTAGTCCTCAGCGTGGATGAGCGGCTCGGCGAGCGAGGGGTCCTCGATCATCAGGTCGAGCAGCTCGTCGACCATGCCGCCGTACCGGCCGAGCAGGTGATCGATGCGCGCGAGGTGCAGCCCCGAGGTACGGGCCAGCGTCGCGCGCTGGTTGGTACGGGTCTCGAACCCGTGCGCCCCGAGCAGCGGAACCCGGTCGGTGATGCTCGGGCGGGCTCCCCCCTCCAGCGTCTTCGCGGCCACGTCGACCGCGTCCTTGGCCATCACCCGGTACGTCGTCAGCTTGCCGCCGGCGATCATCACCAGGCCGGGCACGGGGGCGACCACGGTGTGCTCGCGGGAGATCTTCGAGGTCGGCTCGGTCTCACCCTTGAGCAGCGGGCGGAGACCGGCGTAGACGCCCTCGACGTCGTCGTGGTCGAGCGGGTCGCGCAGAAGGGTGTTCACGTGACCGAGGACGTAGTCGATGTCGGCACGTGAGGCGGCCGGGTGGGCGAGGTCGAGGTCCCACGGGGTGTCGGTGGTGCCGATGATCCAGTGCCGGCCCCACGGGATCACGAAGAGCACCGACTTCTCGGTCTTGGTGATGAACCCGGTCTCGGAGCGGATCCGGTCCTTCGGCACGACCAGGTGGATGCCCTTGCTGGCCTCGACCTTGAGCGCGCCCTTGCCGCCGACGAGCTCCTGGATGCCGTCAGTCCAGACGCCGGCCGCGTTGATGACGACGCGGGCGCGGACCTCGTAGCTGACGTCGTCCTCGAGGTCGCGGATCGTCGCCCCGACGACCCGTTCGCCCTCGCGCAGGAACCCGGTGACCTGGGTGCGCGAGGCCACGTGCGCGCCGTACGCCGCGGCGGTGCGCGCGACGTTCATCACCAGCCGGGCGTCGTCGACCTGGCAGTCGTAGTAACGGATCGCGCCGGTGAGGTTCTCGGTGCGCAGGTCCGGCGCCATCCGGGCGATCTGGCGGCGGAAAAGGTGCTTGTGCTTGGGCACGCCCATCTCGTACTTGCCGGCCATCGCCATGCCGTCGTACAGCGCGAGGCCGGCGCCGACGTACGGGCGCTCCCAGGTGTGGTGCAGCGGGTAGAGGAACGGCACCGGCCGGACCAGGTGCGGCGCGAGCCGGGTCAGCAGCAGACCGCGCTCCTCCAGCGCCTCGCGGACCAGGCCGAAGTCGAACATCTCCAGGTAGCGCAGGCCGCCGTGGACGAGCTTGCTGCTGCGGCTGCTGGTGCCGCTGGCGAAGTCGCGCTGCTCGACGATCGCCGTCGAGAGCCCGCGGGTGACCGCGTCCAGCGCGACGCCGACACCGACGACTCCCCCGCCGACGACGAGGACGTCGAGCTCGTGGTCCGACATCCCTTTCAGCGCAGCCGCGCGCGAGTGCGGTCCGAGGTCTGCGGTCAGGGCCATGCAGCCAGTCTGTCAGGAGGACGTGACAGGCAGGGTTACTGGACGACGACCTCGATGCGCTGGAACTCCTTGAGCTCGGTGTAGCCGGTGGTGGCCATGGCGCGCTTGAGGGCGCCGACGAGGTTCATGGTGCCGTCGGCCACGCGAGAAGGCCCGAAGAGGATCTCCTCCAGTGTGCCGACCGTGCCCATCTCGACGCGCTCGCCGCGGGGCAGGTTCTCGTGGTGCGCCTCGGCGCCCCAGTGGAAGCCCTGGCCCGGAGCGTCGGTGGCCCGCGCGAGCGGGGAGCCGATCATGACGGCGTCAGCGCCGCAGGCGATCGCCTTGGCGATGTCGCCGCTGCGGCCGATCGAACCGTCGGCGATCACGTGCACGTAGCGACCACCGGACTCGTCCATGTAGTCGCGGCGGGCGGCGGCGACGTCGGCGACGGCGCTGGCCATCGGAACGGAGACACCGAGGACGGCGCGGGTGGTGTGCGCGGCACCGCCGCCGAAACCGACGAGCACGCCCGCTGCGCCGGTGCGCATCAGGTGCACAGCCGCCTGGTGGGTCGCGCAGCCACCGACGATGACCGGGACGTCGAGCTCGTAGATGAACTCCTTGAGGTTCAGCGGCTCGGCCTGCCCGGAGACGTGCTCGGCGCTCACGGTCGTGCCGCGGATGACGAACATGTCGACACCGGCGTCGACGACCGCCTTGGCGAACTCCTTGGTGCGCTGCGGCGACAGCGCGCCGGCGACGGTGACACCCGAGGCGCGCACCTCGCGCAACCGCTCGGTGATCAGCTCGGCCTTGATCGGCTCGGTGTAGACCTCCTGCATGCGCGCGACCGCGGCGGCGTTGTCGAGGCCGGCGATCTCCTCCAGCAGCGGCGCCGGGTCCTCGTACCGGGTCCAGAGGCCCTCGAGGTTCAGCACGCCGAGACCGCCGTGCTTGCCGAACGCGATCGCGGTCTCCGGCGACATCACCGAGTCCATCGGCGCGGCCAGGATCGGGAGGTCGAACCGGTACGCGTCGATCTGCCACGTCGTGGAGACCTCTTCGGGGTCCCGCGTACGCCGGCTCGGCACGATGGCGATGTCGTCGAACGAATACGCGCGGCGACCGCGCTTGGCGCGGCCGATCTCGATCTCAGTCACCCGTGGATCCTACTTGTGAGCGGCGCCAGGCGTGGCGCAGGCGTCGCTCAGTGGCCGCTGTAGTTCGGCGCTTCCACCGTCATCTGCACGTCGTGCGGGTGGCTCTCCTTGAGCGACGCCGCGGTGATCCGGATGAACTGGCCCTTCTCCTTCAGCTCCGGGATCGTGCGCGCTCCGACGTAGAACATCGACTGGTTGAGGCCGCCGATGAGCTGGTGCGCGACTGCGGAGAGCGGCCCGCGGTAGGCGACCTGGCCCTCGATTCCCTCGGGCACGATCTTGTCGTCGCTGGTGACCTCGGCCTGAAAGTAGCGGTCCTTGGAGTACGACTTCTTGCCGCGGCTCGACATCGCGCCGAGCGAACCCATGCCGCGGTAGGACTTGAACTGCTTGCCGTTGACGAAGACGAGGTCGCCCGGGGACTCCTCGCAGCCGGCCAGCAGCGAGCCGAGCATGACCGACTCGGCGCCGGCGACGATCGCCTTCGCGATCTCTCCGGAGTGCTTGAGGCCACCGTCGGCGATGACCGGGATGCCGGCGGGGCCGGCCGCCAGGGACGCCTCGTAGACAGCCGTGACCTGCGGCGCACCGACACCGGTGACGACGCGCGTCGTACAGATGGAGCCCGGTCCGACGCCGACCTTGATCGCGTCGGCGCCGACGTCGACGAAGGCCTGGGCTCCGGCGCGGGTCGCGACGTTGCCGCCGATCACCTGGACGTGCCGGGTGGCGGGGTCGGACTTGAGGCGGGCGACCATGTCGAGCAGCAGCTTCACGTGGCCGTGGGCTGTGTCGGCGACGAGCACGTCGACGCCGGCCTCGATCAGCGTGGTGGCCCGCTCCCAGGCGTCACCGAAGTAGCCGATCGCGGCGCCGACCATGAGGCGTCCGTCGGCGTCCTGGGAGGCGTTCGGGAACTGCTCGCCCTTGACGAAGTCCTTGACCGTGATCAGCCCGGCTAGACGCCCGTCGGCGTCGATGATCGGGAGACGCTCGCGCTTGTGCTGACGCAGCAGCGTGGTGGCGTCCTCGCGCGAGATGCCGACCGGCGCGGTGATCAGCGGCATCGGAGTCATCACCTCGTCGACCTTGGTGGAGGCCCACTCCGCGACCGGGGTGAACCGGAGGTCGCGGTTGGTGATGATGCCGAGGAGACGGTTGTCGATGTCGACGACAGGCAGGCCCGAGACACGGTACTCGCCGCAGATGTTGTCGAGCTCCTCGAGCGTCGCGTCCGGCCCGATGGTGATCGGGTTGGAGATCATCCCGGTCTGGGTCCGCTTGACCAGGTCGACCTGGTAGGCCTGCTCCTCGGCGGAGAGGTTGCGGTGCAGGATGCCGATGCCGCCCTCGCGGGCCATCGCGATCGCCATCCGCGACTCGGTGACCGTGTCCATCGCAGCGCTGATCAGCGGCACCTTGATCGAGATCTCGCGCGTCAGCCGCGTGGTGGTGTCGATCTCGTTGGGATTGAGATCCGAGGACCCCGGAAGGAGGAGGACGTCGTCGTACGTGAGGCCCAGAGCGGCAAACTTCGCGGGCACTTCTTCGGGAACTTCGGAGGCCATACCGAAGTCTATCCGGCGAGGAGCTCCGTCACAGGACGTACCCCGGCGAGCGAGATGTGAACACTCAACCCCTGTTCGGTGAGCCGGATCCGGCCGCGCATCCCGGCCGCGGCGAGCACCGGGACGACACCCTCCTCGGTCGGCGGCGCGACCATCATCAGCTCGCCCGCCCCGCGACCGGCGGCCAGGCCGCTGACCTGGCGCAGCAGCTGACGACCGATGCCGAGACGTCGCCACGCGGGCGCCACCTCCAGGCTGGCCTCGACGGTGCCGTCGACCACGGCGTGCAGACGTGCGGCCCCGACGACGTGGACGCCGATCTTCGCCAGGACGCTGTCGTCGTCGACGACGTACTCGACCACGGCGCTGCCGGCTGCAGGCGTGGGGGGAACACCCACAGCCGACCGCGCACGATCTGCGAGCTCGGTCAGCGCGGCGGCGCGGACCTGCTCGGTCGCCGACCAGCTCACCCGAGCGCCCAGGAGTGCGGTCAGCTCTGCCGGGAGCGAGTCCGGCGATTCCAGCACCGTCATGGCTGCGCGCAGCCACGCCGTCGGCTGGTCAACGAGGTCGTGAGTGGCACAGGGGACGACGCTCACCTCGTCTCCTCCCGCGCCACTCACGAGTTCCACGACCGCCGCAGCGGTCCAACTGTCCGGCGTCTCGACGACGATGTCGTCGATCACCGAGCCCAACTCCGGGTAGATCTGCAGGCCGAGGATGTTCACCCCAGCGTCCCCGCACTGCTGCGCGAGCAGTGCGAGCGCGCCAGGGGTGTCCGTGAGCCTGGTCCGTACCCGGTAGAACATGGCTCCACAGTGCCCACCACGTGTTGCACATCGGCTGCGTCCTCGTTACAGCCGCGAAAACAAGCGCTCACAGGAGGAGGGAGCCAAGACCGGGTCTACTGTCGGCCCATGAGCGAATGGATCTACTTCATCCACCCGCCGCGGGAGAACTTCGTCGAGACGATCACCGAGGAGGAGGCCGGGATCATGCAGGTGCACGCCGGCCACCTCGCCGAGCTGCACCAGCAGGGCGTGCTCATCCTGGCCGGCCCGACGTTCGGGCGGATCAACACGGGCATCGCAGTGATCGAGGCCGACGACGAGGACGCCGCGACGACGATCATGAGCTCCGACCCGGCGATCACCTCCGGTCTGATGACCGGCGAGCTGCGGCCGATGCGGGTGGCCTTCCTGCGTGGACGCGATTGAGCAGAGTCTGCGCGGCGTCGACGACTAGGCCGCAGGCCGGATCGGCTCCAGGTCCGGGTCGAGCGGGTGGTTCCGCGGCTCCCAGCCCGGAGGCCCGAACAGGTAGCCGAGCTTGTCCCGCCACGACGCCGCGGCGTGGACGTTGCGCATGATCTGGGCGTAGTCGCCGTACTGGAGCTTGATCATGTTGTAGGTGTTCACCGGCTTGGTGAGCCCGTACGTCGGCCGCTTGGTCTCCTCGACGAAGGAGCCGAACATCCGGTCCCAGATGATCAGGATGCCGGCGTAGTTCTTGTCCAGGTACTCCGGGTCCGAACCGTGGTGCACGCGGTGGTGCGACGGCGTGTTGAACACGAACTCGATCGGGCGGGGGAGCTTGCCGATCGTCTCGGTGTGCGTGAAGAACTGCCAGACCAGGTTGATCCCGAAGGCCACGTAGATGGTCCACGGGTCGAAGCCCAGGAACGGCAACGGCAACCAGAACAGGAACTCGAACCAGGGGTTCCACTTCTGTCGCAGGGCGGTGGCGAAGTTCATGTACTCGCTCGAGTGGTGCGCCTGGTGCGCGGCCCAGCCGACGTTGACCCGGTGCACGAACCGGTGCGAGGCGTAGAAGGACAGGTCGACCGCGAGGATCAGCAGGACCCAGTACCACCAGGTGTCGGTCGGCATCTTGAGCGCGTCCGGGGTGAGGTGGGTGAAGACGGCGATGAACACCAGGAACGACCCGACCTTCAGCGCCAGCGAGAACACCAGGCTGATCAGTCCCATGCCCATGCTCGTCCGGGCGTCAGGTCCGAGGTAGCCGGTGCGGCTCTTGCCGGCCTCCTCGTGGTCGTCGTCGAGGAACTTCAGGGCGGCGAGCTCGATGGCGATGGTGAGCAGGAAGAACGGCACCGCATAGGTGACCGGGTTCTTCATCGGGTCGAGCAGCTCGTGGAGGTCGTTCATCGCTGGGTCCTGTTCTCGATATGACTCTCGGGTAAGTTACCACAGGTTCATATTTGCCGCTAGGGTGACCTCATGCCGTCCTCCCCCACCTCCAACGCCGGCACCAAGGGCGTCGCCCGCGCCGACCGGGAGGCTCAGATCGTCGAGGTCGCGAGCCGGCTCTTCGGCACGTCGGGCTTCGCGGCCACCTCGGTCGCCGACGTGGCGCGGGCCGCGGGGATCTCCAAGCCGCTCATCTACAACTACTTCGGCTCCAAGGAGGGTCTGTACGCCGTGTGCCTGCGGCACGCGGCCGGGACGCTGACCGCCGAGATCGAGCGCTCCTCCGCGCTCGGCGCCGTTGGGCTGGCCCGCGCGGTCGTCACGCTGGACGGCATGTTCCGCGCGCTGGCGCCGCAGCCCTGGATCTGGCGCCTGGTCTTCGACCCCTCCGCTCCGCGCGACGGGGAGATCGGCCAGATCATCGCCGAGCACGAGGCTCGCATCTTCGTCTTCGGCGAGGAGGGCGTCGGCGAGCTGCTGCGTCTTGCCGGGAACGACGACCGCGACGACATGCTGGCGATGCGTGCGGTCTGGGAGAACGTGTTCCGCACCCTGGTCACCTGGTGGCTGGACAACCCGGGTGTCACGCCGGAGGAGATGACCCAGCGCTGCATCCGGGTGTTCAGCACGGTCTTCGGTGAGATCGTGCTGCCCGCTTTCCACGACGGCCTAGAGGACCGCGATCTCCTCGCCGGAGCGTGAGCGACGGATGGAGAAGGTCAGCCACGGCACGATCTGGAGGAACAGCCCGACGAGCAGACCCGACACCAACGGGCCTGCAGCGCCCCACTCCTCGGCCAGGACCACGGACAGGACGAGGTTCGCCGGCACGGTGAGCAGCGACGTCGCTGCCACCAGTCGCGCACCCTTCGGGTCGACCAGGCTCATCGACAACGGCAGCGCCACGGCCTGCAACGTGGTGACGGTGGCGGCCAGCGCCGGGAGCCCGTAGCCGAGGGAGATCTCGTCGCCGCTGATGACGTTCCCGATCGGATCGGCGAGCACCACCATGAGCGCACTCACCACGAGCGTGCCGCCGACGAAGCCCGCCAGCACCAGCCTCATCGCGGGGCCTGCTTTGCCGTCGACCCGTGCGCGGGTGTACATGGGCCACAGCGGCTGGGCGGTCGCGACCACGAGGCCGGTCACCGGGGCGAAGAGCTGGAGCACGAGTGCGTAGCGAGCCACCTCGTCGTTGCTCGAGACATGGCTGAGCACCACCCGGTCCGCGAAGTAGGCGAGCGGGAGGGCGAGGGAGGTGATCAGCATCGGGATCGCGAGCGACCGGACCCGGGCGCCGGGGTACCGCGCTCGGAACGGTGCGCGGGCGAGCGCGGTCGACCAGCGGAAACCCGTCACCCGCTGGCTGAGCGCGAAAGTCCCCCAGTTCACGAGGAAGATTCCCAGCGAGGGGATCAGTATCAGGTAGCCGGCCTCGAGGTCGGTCGTGGTGAGAACCCAGACGAACACTGCCGCGAGCACGGTGCTGAACGCTTGCGTCGCGATGGTCAGGTGGTTGCGCCCCGTGGCCAGGAAGGCGCTCTGGCCGAGCCCGGGGACGAAGCTGAGCCCGTAGAGAATGATCGCCACGGCGACGTACGCGTTGCCCCCCGAGGCATCGCCGAGCAGGCGGGGCCACAGGTCACCGGCACCCAGTCCGGCAGAGACCACGCAGACCACGAAGGCCGAGAGCGCGAGCACGCGGACGGCGGTGATGCCGGTGCGCAGGCTGAGGTCGTCGTCGACACCGTGCGCTGCGATCACCTGCGTCACCGTGGCGCCCGCACCGAGGTTGTTCAGCGGGATCAGCAGCAGCACCGACACGATGAGCGCGTAGCTGCTGAAGGAGTCCTTGCCGTAGTTCGTGATGATCAGGTGGCTGGCCACCAGTCCCGCTATCCCCTGCGGGATGAACCCCAGGACGCGCGCCAGCGCGCTGTAGACGAGTGCTCGCATCAGAGGGCGTCAGGTCCGTCGATGTGCACCGGCCGACCCTAGCAGCGCGCACACCCGGCCGAGGTCGTTCGCTCAGACGCACAGCGCGCTGCCGCACCGGTCTCCCGGTGCGACAGCGCGCTGATCAGGCTGGTGCGTTGCTCAGTGGCCGTGGCCGTGACCGGCCGCAGGGGCCGGCTCTTCGTCGACCGGCTTGTCGACGACCAGCGTCTCGGTCGTCAGCAGCATGCCGGCGATCGAGGTGGCGTTCGTCAGCGCGGACTTGGTCACCTTGACCGGGTCCAGGACGCCCTGGGCGACCAGGTCGCCGTACTCCTCGGTGGCCCCGTTGTAGCCGACGCCGGGGCCGCCCTCGCGGACCTTGGCGACGACGACGTAACCGTTGGTCCCGCCGTTCTCGGCGATCCAGCGCAGCGGCTCGTCGATCGCCTTGCGGACGATCCGGACGCCGAACGCCTCGTCACCAGTCAGGCCGAGGTTGTCGTCGAGCACGGCCGAGGCGTGGATCAGTGCAGATCCACCACCGGCGACGATGCCCTCCTCGATGGCGGCGCGGGTCGCGGAGACGGCGTCCTCGATGCGGTGCTTCTTCTCCTTGAGCTCCACCTCGGTGGCAGCGCCGACCTTGACGACGCAGACGCCGCCGGCCAGCTTGGCCAGCCGCTCCTGCAGCTTCTCGCGGTCCCAGTCGGAGTCCGAGGCCTCGACCTCGGCCTTGATCTGGTTGACCCGGCCGGCGACGGCAGCGGTGTCGCCGCCACCCTCGACGATCGTGGTCGTCTCCTTGGTGACGACCACGCGGCGCGCGGTACCGAGCACCTCGAGGCCGACCTGGTCGAGCTTGAGCCCGACCTCGGGAGCGATGACCTGACCACCGGTCAGGATCGCGATGTCCTGCATCATCGCCTTGCGACGGTCACCGAAGGCCGGGGCCTTGACCGCCACGGCGTTGAAGGTGCCGCGGATCTTGTTGACGACCAGGGTCGACAGCGCCTCGCCGTCGACGTCCTCGGCGAGGATGAAGAGCGGCTTGCCGGCGGCGATGACCTTCTCCAGCACCGGGAGCAGCTCGGCGATCGCGCTGATCTTGCCCTGGTGCAGAAGGATGTACGGGTCGTCGAGGACGGCCTCCATCGACTCCGAGTCGGTCACGAAGTACGGCGACAGGTAGCCCTTGTCGAACTGCATGCCCTCGGTGAACTCGAGGTCGGTGCCCATGGTGTTGGACTCCTCGACGGTGATGACACCGTCCTTGCCGACCTTGTCGAAGGCCTGCGCGAGCAGGGCGCCGATCTCGGCGTCGCGGCTCGACACGGTGGCGACGGACGCCATCTCCTCGACCGAGTCGACCTCGCGGGCCAGGTCGGAGAGCGCGGCGGACAGAGCGACTCCGGCGGCGTCCATACCGCGCTTGAGGCCCATCGGGTTGGCGCCGGCGGCGACGGCCCGAAGACCCTCGTGCACCATCGCCTGCGCGAGCACGGTCGCGGTCGTCGTGCCGTCACCGGCGACGTCGTTGGTCTTGGTCGCGACCTCCTTGGTGAGCTGGGCACCGAGGTTCTCGAACGGGTCGTCGAGCTCGACCTCACGCGCGACGGTCACGCCGTCGTTCGTGATCGTGGGGGCGCCCCACTTCTTGTCGAGGACGACGTAGCGGCCCTTCGGGCCGAGCGTCACCTTGACGGTGTTGGCGAGGGCGTCGACGCCACGCTCGAGAGCGCGGCGGGCTTCCTCGTCGAAAGCAAGAATCTTGGGCACTGCATGCTCCTTAAAGCAGTTGTGTGCCTGAGGACGCGCCGGAGCGCTTCCTCAGGCACACGACCGGATGATCAGTTGACGACAGCGAGGACGTCGCGGGCGCTGAGGATGAGGTACTCCCCACCGGCGTACTTGACCTCGGTGCCGCCGTACTTGCTGTAGATGACCTTGTCGCCGACGCTCACGTCGAGCGGGACCCGGTTGCCGTTGTCGTCGATGCGGCCGGGGCCGGTCGCGACGACCTCGCCCTCCTGCGGCTTCTCCTTCGCGGTGTCCGGGATGACCAGGCCGGAGGCGGTGGTCTGCTCGGCTTCGAGCGGCTGCACGAGGATGCGGTCCTCGAGGGGCTTGATGTTGACCGACACGTTGTCGACCTCCACTTTCACACTTGTTCGGAATGACTCAGCGTTGGATTTTTCAGCGTTGGATTTTCAGCGTCGGACTGCACGCTTGAAGTTCTGCGCCTGTCCTCTTCGCACGCCGTCGCGGGGGTCGTACGTCGATCACAGACGCTGGCACACTCACGGGGAGAGTGCCAGGTCTGAACTTAGCACTCGACCCAAGTGAGTGCCAACGGCACCCGGGTCGGGAATGATGGCTGCGTGGACCTCGACGCGTTTCGCTGGTTGCTGACCGAGCCGGGCCAGCGTCTCCTCGCCCGGGCGGGCGACGCCGGCGGGGACCCGCTCCGCGCCAGCACGGCCCTGCGGCGCGAGGCGAGCGCCGAGCACGTGGCGGCAGCGCTCACCCAGGCTGATCTGCGGCGCAGGGGCGCAGCGAAGTTCGGGGCAGACGCCGCGCGGATGTACTTCACCCCCGAGGGGCTCGAGCAGGCCACCCGCGCGCCGGTCGCTCGCCACCGTGCCGCGCGGCTGACGGCAGCCCGGGTCGGGACCGTGATCGACCTCGGCTGCGGTATCGGCGGCGACCTGCTCGCCACTGCCGCTGCGGGCGTCACTGCGGCCGGCATCGACCTCGACCCGGTCCGCGTCGAGGTGGCGCGGGCGAACCTGGCGGCCCTGGGCCTCGGCGGTGCCGTGAGCATCGCCGACGCGACCGAGGTCGACCACCGCGGGTTCGACGTCGCGTTCGTCGACCCGGCCCGCAGGTCAGCCCGCGGCCGGACGTTCTCGGTCGACGACTGGACTCCCCCGTGGCCGTTCGTCCAGTCGATGTTCGCGCGCACCGCGTGCGTGAAGGTCGCACCCGGCATCGGCCACGAGCTCGTGCCCGCGGACGTCGAGGCCGAGTGGGTCAGCGACCACGGCGAGGTCAAGGAGGCTGCGTTGTGGTCAGGCGCGTTGGCGACCACGCGACGGCGCGCGACCGTGATCGGCGACGGTGGCCTCGCGACGCTGACCGACGAGGACGACGCGCCGGCCGAGGTCCGCGAGGTCGGCGCCTACCTGTACGAGCCCGACGGTGCCGTGATCCGGGCGGGTCTGGTGACGGCGGTTGCTGCCGGGGTCGGCGGCGGACTGATCAGCGAGCACATCGCCTACGCCACCTCCGACGACTCGTTCCGCACACCGTTCGCCCGCTCGTACCGGGTGCTCGAGGAGCTCCCGTACAAGGAGAAGCAGCTGCGAGCGGCGCTGCGCGAGCGTGGCATCGGGCGACTGGCGATCAAGAAGCGCGGCGTCGCGATCGTGCCCGAGGAGCTCCGCAAGCGGCTCGCCCTTGCCGGTGACGCCGAGGGCACGATCGTGCTGACCCGGGTCGCCGACAAGGGCGTGTGCCTGCTGGTCCAACCGTTCTAGGCGCGACTGGCTACTTCCACACCTTCACGTAGTCCACGTTCATGGTGCCGAGCGGCGCCTTGCCGTCGTACTCGTTGCCGGCTGCACCCATGCCCTGGGTCAGAGCCATGATGTACGGCTTCACGAACGCGGAGTCGCCGGTCGTGTTGGCGAGGCAGAGCTTGCCGTTGACGAAGATCTGGATCTTCTTCGCCGACCACTCCAGGGTGTAGGTGTTGAAGACTCCCCGCTGAGCAGCGCAGTTCCACGCCGTGTTGATGCCCGGCAGGTTGCCGTAGACGTCGGCCTTGTAGTGCAGGAACGGGATCGACAGCGTCGGGTACGACGAGTAGGTCTCGCTGATGTCGATCTCGCCGGCGTAGGGCCAGACGGTGGTGGACGCGACCCGGTCGTCCGGCCACAGCCAGAACGCCTCGTGCAGACCCTTGGAGGTCGTCGCCGTGTTCTTGATCCGGGCCTCGAAGCGACCGAACTGCTGCGAGAACAACCGGTAGCTGCTCACGCCGCCGCTCGCGAAGTTGGTCGGACCGCTCATGCCGCCGAAGGTGCACGACACCGGGGTGGCGACCTTCTTGACCGAGAGGTTCAGGCTGCCGCCGGAGACGTTGATCGTGTCGGGCGAGTCGACCAGGCACGCGTGCGCCGCCTGGGTGCCCATCGCGAAGTTCGTCTGCGGCATCCAGACCGATCGGTTCAGCGAGGTCCCGTTGAAGTCCTCAGCCAGGGTGCACGACCACGCGGTCCCGTCGGCCTTCTTCAGGACCGCGCCGCACGCGTCGGTCGCGACCGGGGTAGGCGCGGTCACGGCGGGCGGCTTCACGGTGACGGGCTTGACCGCGACCGCCTTGCTCGCGACCCCGGCCGCGCGGGCGCGGACGACAGTCAGCACGGGTCCTGCCTTCACCGTGGCCTTGTAGGCGCCCGAGCGGACTGCGGCCTTCTTCACGAGGACCCACCTGCCCGACCGCCTCTGCTCGATGCGGACCGCGCGCACCGATCCCTTGGCCTTTCCGGTCACGACGACGGTCGACCCGACGTGGTGCGCGGCCGGGGCGTTCAGCTGAACGCGTCCCTTGGCCTGCGCCGGCGCTCCGAGGACCAAGGTCCCCGTCAGTCCCACCACCAGAGCTACGAAATACTTCATGTACTTCATTTCTCGATCCCTCCCAGGGGTGGAGGTCGAGAAAAACAGCCCGCGATCCTCATGATCCACGGGTCCTGCTACGACGGGCCCACCCCAATCGATGAGTCCAGATTAGGGTGAAATGTCCGATTTGTCACTATCGAGAGTTTAGAAAGTTTTGTGCTATTTGCGTGTTTTGCCTGAATCGGACTAGACCGTCGTGGGACCAGGCTCCCAGAAAGGACCCTGGTCCCGGACGTCGGGCCTGCTCAGTCCCCGCTCTCGCCGGCGAGGACGGCGTCGAGCTTCTCGTAACCCTCGACGATGCCGTGCTCCATCCCGCTGGCGACCATCGCGTCCCGCTCCTCGACGCTGCTGCCGATGCTGCGGTTCACCAGGCGGGTCCGGCCGTCGGGCAGCGCCTCGAAGGTCGCGATCTCCAGGGCCACGCTGTCCGGGGCGCCGGCGTACGTGAACGTCTGGACGATCCGCTCGCCCTCGCGGATCTCGTGGAACGAGCCGTAGAACTCGAAGACGTCCTCGCCGCGACGGTGGGAGTAGGCCCACTCGCCCCCACGGCGCGCGTCCCACCGGTCCACGGTCATCTCCAGGTCGCGCGGGCCCAGCCAGAGCTTGAGCATCTCGGGGTCGACGTGCGCACGGAAGACCTGCTCGGGCGTCGCGTCGAACTCGCGGGTGATGTCGATCCACGGCACACCGGCCGGGGCGTCGATCGTGGTCTCGTGCTTCGCAATGGTGGTCATGATGCTCCTTCGATCTTCTGGGGGTTGGCGTCGCTCATCCCGGCCAGGACGTCGTCCAGGCGTCGGTAGCGTTCCTCGGCCTGCTGCCGGTAACGCTCGATCCACTTCGTCATCAGGTCGAACACCTCCGCTTCCAGGTGCACCGGCCGGCGTTGCGCGTCTCGCGTGCGCGTGACCAGGCCGGCGTCCTCGAGCACCTTGAGGTGCTTGGAGACCGCTTGCAGCGAGATCTCGTACGAGGCGCCGAGGTCGCTCACCGTCGCATCACCGTCGGTGAGCCTGGCGACGATGTCACGCCGGATGGGGTCGGCGAGCGCGCTGAACACTCGGGACAGCTGGTCATCCGCTGAAGGCACGGGCACTCTCCTTATTCAACCTTTTGGTTTAGTAAGGATTGCTCGAGGTCCTCCCGTTGTCAACCCCGCGGTTGAACGGCGGCCAGCAGCTGCTCGACGCGGTCTGCCGCGGTGGTCGCCCCGCCCGCTCGGCGGGACGCCTCGGCGAGTCCGGCCGCAGCCCGCTCGAAGGACGGGTCCGCCAGGATCTGGTCCAACGCCGCTCGCAGGGACGAGGCGGGGACACCTCGGTACGGCGAACGGTCGCCGACGACGAGACCGGCTCCTAGCTGGGCGACCCGTCGCCCGTTGATCGCCTGCTCCATCGTCTGCGGCACCACCACCGTGGGCACCCCGAAGTGCTGCCCCTCCCCCACGCTGTTCATCCCGCCGTGCGTGATGAACACGTCCGCCGCGTCGAGCACCTCCAGCTGCGGCACGAAACCGCGGACCACGAAGTTCTCCGGAACCGGCCCCAACGAGCTCAGGTCGGTGCTCCGGCCGGCCGACAGCAGGAACTGGGCCGGGTAGCCGTCGAACGCCGCGAACAGCTCGCGGTAGAAGTCGAGGTTGGTGTTGTAGATCGTGCCCAGCGAGACGTAGACCAGGGGCTGGTCCGACCTGACCGGGCGCCAGTCCTGCGTGCCGGCGGCCTCCGGGACGACGACGGGGGGTCCGACGAGCGCGAACTCCTCCCCCGGCGCCGCGCCGGGGAGCTGGAACTCGGGTGTGACGAACCGGATGTTGAGGTCACCCTTCGCGGGGAGCGGTGCGGCCGGGAGCTGCACGTCGGGGAAGGCGTCGTGCAGCCGCTTCTTCGCCTTCTTGCGCGCCCTGGAGGTGCGGAGCACGCTCCCCAGGAACCGCAGCATGTCCCGGCGGGTGGTCTCCGCCTTGCCCCCCGGGGCGAAGGTGGCCACCGTGACCGCGGTCGGCGAGCTGGTGACCTGGGTGGCGACCCAGGCCCAGAGCACCATGGCGTCGAACATGACCAGGTCCGGGGACTCGCGCTCGATCTCGGCGACGCAGAACGGTGCGAGACGCGCGCTGTACTCCAGCAGGATCAGCTCGAGCGGCCCGTAGTCGCTCGCCGCGGCGGTCAGGTCCGCACCGCTGACGCCGGTCGGGTAGTCGGCGTAGGTCGACCCGGTGCGCTCGATCGCGGCGCGGTAGTCCTCGGTGCAGTACATGGTGACCTGGTGACCCCGGCGGACCAGCTCGGCGGCGACCGGCAGTGCGGGCCCGATGTGCCCCTGCGCGGGCGGGTTGAAGTACAGGATCTTGGCCATCACGAACCGCCGGGTCCGAGGTGCTCCCGTTCGGCGCCGATGGTCGTGTCGTCCCCGTGCCCGGTGTGCACGACCGTCTCGTCGGGCAGCGCGAACAACCGCTCCCGGATCGACTCGACGATCACACCGGCGTCGCTGTACGAGCGCCCGGTCGCGCCGGGTCCGCCCTGGAACAAGGTGTCGCCGGTGAAGACGCAGCCGAGCTCCTCGGCGTACAGGCACACGGCGCCGGGCGCATGGCCCGGGGTGTGCAGCACCTTCAGGGTGGTGCCGCCGACGGTGAGGTCGAGGCCGTCGGAGAGGTCGACGTCCCAGAGCTCGTCGGTGTGGGTCAGCTCCCAGAGCACCTTGTCGGCCGGGTGCAGCAGGATCGGCGCCATCGTGCGTTCGCGCAGGGCGGGGGCGACCCGGACGTGGTCGTCGTGCGCGTGCGTGCACACGATCGCCTTCACCTTCCGGTCCCCCACGACCGCGAGGATGCCGTCGACGTCGTGCGGCGCGTCGATGACGATGCACTCGTGGTCGTCACCGACGACCCACACGTTGTTGTCGACGTCGAAGGTCTCGCCGTCCAGGCTGAAGGTGCCCGAGGTGGTGCCGTGGTCGACGCGGGCCCCCATCAGACGGCACCATCGGGCAGGACCACCACCGAGCGCAGCACGTCACCGTGGTGCATCTTCTCGAAGGCGGCCTCGATGTCGGAGATGCCGATCTCCTCGGAGACGAAGGCATCGAGGTCGAGCCTGCCCTGGCGGTACAGATCGACGAGCAGCGGGAAGTCGCGCGAGGGCAGGCAGTCGCCGTACCAGCTGGACTTGAGCGAACCGCCGCGACCGAAGACGTCGATGAGCGGGATGTCGGGGATCTTCATGTCCGGGGTCGGGACACCGACCAGGACGACGGTGCCGGCGAGGTCGCGGGCGTAGAACGCCTGCTTCCAGGTCTCCGGACGGCCGACCGCGTCGATGACCACGTCGGCACCGTTGCCGCCGGTGAGTCCCTGGATGGCCTCGACCACGTCTCCCGCTGATGCGTTGACGGTGTGCGTGGCGCCGAGGTTCTTCGCCCACTCGAGCTTCCGGTCGTCGAGGTCGACGGCGATGATCGTGCCGGCGCCCGCGAGCGCCGAGCCGGCGACCGCCGCGGCACCCACGCCGCCGCAGCCGATGACGGCGACCGAGGAACCGCGGCCGACGTTGCCGGTGTTGATCGCGGCGCCGAGTCCGGCCATCACGCCGCAGCCGAGCAGGCCGACGGCGGCCGCGCGGGCGTCCGGGTCGACCTTGGTGCACTGACCGGCCGCGACGAGCGTCTTCTCGATGAAGGCGCCGATACCGAGCGCCGGGGAGAGCTCGGTTCCGTCCTCCAACGTCATCTTCTGCTTCGCGTTGTGGGTGGCGAAGCAGTACCAGGGCTCGCCTCGGTTGCAGGCACGACAGTTCCCGCAGACAGCGCGCCAGTTGAGGATCACGAAGTCACCGGGCGCGACGTCGGTGACGTCCGGGCCGACCGCCTCCACGATGCCGGCCGCCTCGTGGCCCAGCAGGAACGGGAACTCGTCGTTGATGCCGCCCTCGCGGTAGTGCAGGTCGGTGTGGCAGACCCCGCAGGCCTGGATCTTCACGACCGCCTCACCCGGGCCCGGGTCCGGCACGTTGATCGTGACGAGCTCGACGGGGGCACCTGAGGAGCGGGCGATGACGCCCTTGACCTGCTGCATGGGGACGACCCTCTCAAAGCGCCCGATCTTTCTCCAGACCAGGTGCAACCTTTTCGCGTTTCGCCTCGTCTGGTCGGGCGAGAGGGGGTGCAGGATGCTCACCAAGACTCGGATCCCAGACATGAGCGAGCCCACCATGACCCAAGCAGCAACCGTGCGCGACGTCCGCGACCCCGGTGAATTCGCTGCGTGGATGGAGGCACGCCAGCAGAAGCTGTTGCGCACGGCGTACCTGCTGACCGGGAACGTCCACGAGGCCGAGGACCTGGTGCAGACGGCGCTCGCCAAGGTCTACCTCGCGTGGGACCGCGTCTCCGCGGCACAGAACGTCGACGCCTACGCCCGCAAAATCCTCGTCAACGAGCACACCTCGATGTGGCGGCGGCTCTGGCGCCAGCGCGAGACCGTCAGCGACACCACGACGTACGACGTCCCGGTCGACGCCCAGGAGTACGACGGCGTTGGCGCCGCGCTCTGGGAGAGCGTGAAGTCGCTGCCCGAGCGGCAGCGCGCGGTCGTCGTCCTGCGCTACTACGAACAGCTCTCCGAGAAGGAAGCCGCCGAGGCCCTCGGGGTCTCGGTCGGCACCATCAAGTCCCAGTCCAGCCGCGCGCTGGACACGCTGCGAGCCCAGCTCGGCTCGCGCACCGATCTCGCCGGATGGGAGGCCACCTCATGACCCCGGCACCGAACACTCCGCACCGGCCGGAGGACGACCTCAGCACCACCCTCGCCCGCCAGGCCGACCGGTTCGCCCAGCGCGGTAACCCGCTCGAGCTCGAGCAGGTGATCGCCCGCGCC
This sequence comes from Marmoricola sp. OAE513, assembly GCF_040546585.1. Taxonomy (NCBI): domain Bacteria; kingdom Bacillati; phylum Actinomycetota; class Actinomycetes; order Propionibacteriales; family Nocardioidaceae; genus Marmoricola; species Marmoricola sp. OAE513. Next base: position 1,087,349 of record NZ_JBEPOC010000001.1, read on the forward strand.
GGCGAGATCCGTCGCGGACGCCGGATGCGCGCGTCGATCGTGATGGCGGCTGTGGTGCTCGCGGTGGCGGTGCCGGTGGGGATCACGACGTTGAGCAACAACGACCCCAGCGGCTCGAAGCCGCCGTCGTTCACACAGGAGCGGAGGGACCAGAGCCCGCTCGCGCTGGGTGATCTGAAGGTCGGCAAGGCGCCCAAGACGGGTTACGTGGTCGATGGCGCCTGGAAGGGCCCGGCCGGTGACCTGACCCTGGGCACGGCGGACGACGCACCTGTCGCGGTCGCCGTGCTCGACGGCGGACTCCTCGTGGCGAGCCCGACCCTCGACGGTCCCCTCAAGGCCTCGTTCATCGACGAGAGCGGCAAGACCGTGAACACGTGGCCGATGGACGGCTACAGCTTCGCGGTCTCGGCGGACGGAAACGTGGGTGCGTTCATGGCGCCCGACGGCATCCCGATGGTCGTGCAGGACGCGGGCTCGCGTTCGTACGAGCTGCCGAAGATCGCTTCCGGCGGCGACTCGCTGGACGTCGCCGCCGTCGTCGGGGACAACTGCTCCGGCCGCGGCGAGGATGCCCTGTGCACCGTGACCGTGAACAGCTCGGGCGAGGAGCCCAAGGTCTGGCTGTCGACGCGCTACGGCAAGGCAGAGCAGATCGACGGCCCCTACCGGAAGCTCGTGGCAGCCGACCCGAACACCGGCTACACGGCAGGCATCACCGAGCTCAAGGACGACCTGTCGACCTGCTCGGCGGTCCACGACAATTCCTTCCAGGATGACCAGCTGATCGGCAAGGAGCTGTGGAGCACGTGCCAGTACCGGTTGCTCTCGTTCTCACCGGACGGCAAGTACGTGCTCGGCACAGGCTCGGTGGGTTCTGGCAACGGCGACAGCTCGCTGACGGTCCTGGAGGCCGACACCGGCAAGGTCGTGCTCGACCTGGACGCCGCTGACAACGCCGTGATCCCCGGTGTCGTCTGGGAGGACAGCACCCACCTGCTCGTCAACCTCCTCGACACCGGCAGGGCCGGCATCGAGCGGGTCTCGGTCAAGGGCACGCGCGAGTACGCCGTCCCGCCGGTGACCGTGCCGGACGCGACCATCTCCGCGTTCAAGCTGCCGGTCCTCGGAGCGGCGCGCTGACCCACCGCTGAGCCTCGTCCCGGGGAGGCTCAGAGCCCGACGCGTCAGTTGAGGATGTGACTGACGAGCATCGATGAATCGGCCGGGAGGTCGAGCGCCGACGGCGTTCGACCTCTCGCGACCATCTCCGACCCGAGCGCCGCAACCATCGCGCCGTTGTCGGTGCACAGGCCCGGCCGCGGCACCCGCACGCGGATGCCCTTCGCGGTCGCCCGCTCCTCGGCCACGTAGCGCAGCCGCGAGTTCGCCGCGACGCCACCACCGATGAGGATGTCCTCGATGCCCTCGGTCGCGGCCGCGTCGATGGCCTTGCGGACGAGCACGTCGACGACGGCCTCCTGGAACGCCGCGGCGACGTCGGGCACGGGGACCGGCTCGCCGCTGGCCTCGCGCGCCTCGACCCAGCGGGCGACCGCGGTCTTCAGGCCGGAGAACGAGAAGTCGAAGCGGTGCCGCTCGAGGTCCTTGCGTGAGGTGAGCCCGCGCGGGAAGTCGATGGCGACGCTGTTGCCCTCGCGTGCCACCCGGTCGATGTGCGGACCGCCCGGGAACGGAAGGCCGAGCAGCCGGGCGACCTTGTCGAAGGCCTCCCCCGCGGCGTCGTCGATGGTCGCGCCGAGCGGGGTGACCGACTGGGTGACGTCGTCGACGCGGAGCAGGGATGAGTGTCCGCCCGAGACGAGCAGTGCCAGGCACGGGTCGGGGAGCGCGCCGTGCTCGAGCTGGTCGACCGCGACGTGCGAGGCCAGGTGGTTGACGCCGTACAACGGCTTCTCCAGCGCGATGGCCAGCGCCTTCGCAGCGGCGACTCCGACCAGCAGCGCACCCGCGAGACCCGGTCCCGATGTCACCGCGATCGCGTCGACATCGGCCAGCGCGATGCCCGCGGTGTCGCAGGCGCGTTCCAGTGTCGGGACCATCGCCTCGAGGTGCGCGCGCGAGGCGACCTCGGGGACGACGCCGCCGAAGCGCGCGTGCTCCTCGACCGAGGACGCCACTGCGTCCGCCAGCAAGGTGTGCCCGCGGACGATGCCGATGCCGGTCTCGTCGCACGAGGTCTCGATGCCCAGGACCAGGGGTTCGTTCTTGCTCACGAGCGACCTCCGCAGCCCGCGACCAACGGCAGCCGCATCACGACGGCATCCACACCGTCCTTGTAGTAACGGGCCCGGCGGTCGATCTCGACGAAGGCCTTGGCCGCGTAGAAGGACAGCGCGCCGTGGTTGTCCGCCCGCACCTCCAGCAGCATCCGGTCCGCGCCGGTGCTCGGCGCGTGCGCGACGACCGCGTCGAGCAGCGCCGAGGCGATGCCCTGACGACGTGCGCCGGTGGCCACCCCGATCCGCTGCAGCTCGGCGATGTCGCCGGCGTACGAGGCGACGGCGTAGCCGTTGAGGCTGCCGCCGTCCTCGGAGACCAGGTACTGGATGGTGGGCAGGTCGCCGGTGACGCCGTCCTCGACGAGCGCGGCGCTCCAGGCGTCCACGCCCTGGCACTCAGCCTCGAGCACGGCGATCGCGCCCGCGTCCGCGGGGTTCGCCGGGCGGATCACGTCGTCACCTTCTCGGGGGCGCTCGACTCGACCGCGTCCGGGCGACGCAGGTACAGCGGGTCGGGGTCGAGCAGCTCGAAGCGCTCGCGCACGACCACGTCGGCCAGCACCGCGGCGTCGGGGTGCTCGGGACCGGCGGCGTTCGGGAAGGCGTCGGGGTAGAGCAGGGCGCCGCGCCCGATGACCAGCTGGTCGGTGGCGACGTCGGCCGGCTTCACGACCTCCGGTCCGCCGACGCGCTGCCGGCTCGCGTACGCCGCGAGGTAGACCTCCTTGCGGCGGGCGTCGGTCGCGATCAGGAACTCGTCGTGCCCGGCATCCATCGCCTCGGCGGCGAGGATGTCGAGCGAGCAGACGCCGTACACCGGGATGCCCAGGGCCATCGCCATCGTGCGCGCGGTGACCAGGCCGACCCGCAGGCCGGTGAACGGACCCGGGCCGACACCCACGGCCACGGCGGTGACGTCGCGGCTGGTGGCAGCGGCGGTGGCGAGCACGTCCGCGATCCCGGGCGCCAGCATCTCGCCGTGCTTCATCGACTCCGAGGAGGAGTACTCCGCGACCACGCGGTCCCCGTCGTGCAGGGCCACGGTGACGTGCGGCGTCGCGGTGTCGAAGGCGAGGAGCATCTGACGAGGTTATCGAAGGGCCGCAGCGAGGTCGCCAGCGGCGAGGACCGGGATCCAGCGCCGGCCCACCGGAGTCACGGTCAGGGTTCGTACGTCGTCCGCTGCGCGCTCCAGGCGGAGCTCGAGCCGGTCGCTCGCGAGAGCCTCGGCCAGGCCGCTCCCCCACTCCACGACGGTGACGGCCTCGTCGAGGTCGGTGTCGAGGTCGAGGTCGTCCAGCTCCGCAGAGTCACCCAGCCGGTAGGCGTCGACGTGCACCAGCTCGGGACCGTCGCCCAGCGACGGGTGCACCCGGGCGATCACGAAGGTCGGCGACGTCACCGGACCGCGGACGCCGAGGCCCTCGCCGAGCCCCTGGGTGAAGGTGGTCTTCCCGGCACCGAGGTCGCCGGTGAGGATGAGCAGGTCCCCGGCCGCGAGCTGCCCGCCGAGCCGTCGTCCTACGTCCTTCGTGTCCTCGGGAGCCGGAAGATCGACGGCAGCAGGGAGGAGACGGAGCATGTCGAGCCGGGTGCCGTCACGGGCGGCCTCGACGTACCCGTTCTGCTGCCAGAAGCGCACCGTCGCCGGCAGCTCGGAGCGTGCCTCGAGCCGCAGGCCGACCTTGCCACGAGCCTCGGCGACCAGAGCGGCCCGGTAGGCCAGCAGGCCGGCGATGCCGTCGCCCCGGGCGGACTCGACCACTCCGACGCGCCGGAGCCCGAGCAGCGGACCCTCGTCGGCGAAGAGGAGCGTGCCGACCGGCTCGTCGTCGTGCACGGCGATCAGACCGCCGTGGGCAGCGAGCGCGGCGGACACGGTCCCGAGCGTCTCGTCCATCGCGGTTGCCGGCGGGTCCAGGACCGGGCGGTCGGCGAAGGATGCATGGATCAGCGCGAGCACGTCCTCGGCCCGTTCGGCACCGACCTCCCTGATGTCGGTCACACCAGTCACACCAGGGACCCGTCGTCGTCGGTCCAGCGACGCTCGGCCCGTCCGGCGTTCCCTCCGATCCGGGTGACGATCTCGTAGGAGATCGTGCCGCACCACTCGGCCCACTCCTGGGCCGTCGGCTCACCGCCCGTGCCGGGCCCGAACATCACGACCTCGTCGCCCGCGACGGTGCCGCGCGGCACCTCCACGACGACCTGGTCCATGCACACGGTGCCGAGGAGCCGACCGCGGCGACCGCGGGCGAACACCTGCGCCGTCGAGGAGGCGTGCCGGGGGATGCCGTCGCCGTAGCCGAGCGGGACCAGCGCGACCCGCATCGGCTGATCGACGGTGAAGGTGTGCCCGTAGGAGACCGCGTCCCCCGGTGCGAGGTCCTTGGTCAGGGCGGCGCGGGCGTGCACGGTCATGGCCGGGACGATGCCGAGCTCATCGGCCGGGATGACGGCAGGAGCCGGCGAGAGCCCGTACGCCGCGATGCCGAACCGGACCAGGTCGTACCAGGCGCTCGGACGTAGCAGCGCTGCGGCCGAATTCGCCAGGTGCCGCACCTCCGGCTCGAGACCCGCCTTCTCGGCAACCGCGAGAGCGGCCTCGAAGTTCGCCTCCTGCTCGTCGTTCGCCTCGTGCTCGGGCTGGTCGGCGCAGGCCAGGTGCGACCAGATGCCGGCGACCTTGACGTGCCCGTCGACCTCGGCCGTCCGGGCGGCGGTGATGAGCGCGGGCCAGGCCTGCAGCGGCGCACCCCCGCGCGAGAGACCGGTGTCGACCTTGAGGTGCACGCGGGCCTGGCGACCGGCCGCCTTGGCACCCTCGACGATCTCCCCGAGCTGCTCGATCGAGTACGCCGCCACGTCGACGTCGGCCTCGATGAGGGGTGCGAAGTCCTCGCCGGGCATGGCGAGCCAGGCCAGGATGCGACCGGTGTCACCGTCACCGCGCAGGTCGAGCGCCTCGTCGCGGTCGGCCACCCCGAGCCAGGTCGCACCGCCGGCGCGGGCTGCTCGGGCACTCCCGAAGAGACCGTGGCCGTAGCCGTCGGCCTTGACCACGACCATCACGGCCGGACCGTCGGTGCTCGCGGCGACCGCGTCGCACAGGTTCTCGACGTTGCGCTGGATGACGCTGAGGTCGACGACGATCTCGGCGCGGCGGTACTCCTCGTGGCTGCTCATGGTGACGACATCCTTCCACCCGGCCCGAAAGTCAGCCCAGGAGGTCGCCCACGACGGCACCGATCGCGTCGGCGACGGCCTCAGGGGTCACCGGCCCGCCGCCGCCCGCCTGCACCGCTGCGGCCCCGTGCAGCCAGGACCCGACCGAGGCGGCGTCGAACGGGTCGAGGCCTGCGGCGAGCAGCGCACCCACCACGCCGGCCAGGACGTCACCGGCCCCGGCGACGGCCAACCACGGCAGCCCGCTGGTGGTCACCCGGGCACGACCGTCGGGACGGGCGGTGATCGAGTGCCGCCCCTTGAGCAGGACGACCGCCCCGAAACGCTCGGCCGCAGCACGAGCGTGAGCGAGCTGGGCGGCCTCGACCTCGGCGCGGTCGACGCCGAGCAGGGAGGCGAGCTCGCCCGCGTGCGGGGTCAGCACGAGATCCCCGGTGCCGGCGGGCGGCAGGTGGGCGAGCGCGTCGGCATCGACCACCGTCGGCACGCCGTCCTCCAGGGCGCGGGCCAGGGCCGCCTCCGCCTGGTCGTGCCCGCCGGATCCGACGACCCAGGCCTGCACGCGACCCTCGCCGACCACGACGCCGGGGTGTCGTGCCCGGACGGCGTCCACCGCGGCGCCGACGTACCGGACCATGCCGGCGAGACCGCCGGCAGCACCGGAGGTGCAGAGCACGGCGGCGCCGGGGTAGGCGTCAGAACCGGCGCTCACACCGACGACACCGCGGGTGTACTTGTGCGCTGCCGCCTCCGGTCGCGGCAGCAGCGCGGCCACGTCGGCCGCCTGCAGCGCCTCGATGGGGGCAGGCGGCAGGGGCAGCTCGAGGTCGACCAGCGTGACGACGCCGCACGCCTGCGCGGCCGGATCGACGAGATGACAGATCTTGTGGGTGCCGAAGGTGACCGTGACGTCGGCACGCACGTGCGGCCCGTCGAGCTCACCGGTGTCGACCCCGACCCCCGAGGGCACGTCCACCGCGACCACCGGAACACTGTCGAAGAGCGCGAGCGCGGCCGCGGCATCGGGGCGCAGCCCGGGTCGGCCCCCGATGCCGACGATGCCGTCGACGAGCACGTCAGGGCGTCGAGCGTCCGGTGCCGCGACCACCTCGCCGTACCCGGCCTTCAGCGCCGCCAGCCCGCCGGCGTGCACCGTTTCCGAGAGCAGCACCGCCTGGACCCGCGCTCCGCGCCGCGCCAGCGCCGCGCCGGCGTACAGGGCGTCGCCGCCGTTGTCACCGGAACCGACCAGCAGCAGCACGTCGCGGCCGTAGACCCCGCCCAGCAGGTCCGCGATCGCGACCGCCAAGCCGTGGGCCGCCCGCTGCATCAAGGCACCCTCGGGCACCCGCGCGAGCACCGCGTCCTCAGCCCGCCGCACCTGGTCCACCGTGTGTGCTCGTCGCATCCCCCAACGCTATCGGTCGTGTGCCTGAGAACGCGCCATAGCGCGTCCTGGGGCACACGACCCGAGATCTGTGGAGGGTTGACGTCGAGACATGGTCCGGTCCCTCACGATCTGCGCCATGAGCGAGTGGGAACGGATAGCCGAAGCACAGGAGGGCATGATCGCCCGGCGCCAGCTCAACCAGGTCGGGTTCGATGCTGATCGGGTCCGGAACCAGCTCGCCGCCGGTCGGTGGGTAGAGCGCACCAGCACCGTACTGAGCACCTTCACCGGCGCGCCGACCTGGAAGCAGCGCGTCTGGCTCGGAGCTCTCCATGCCGGCGGTACGGCGATGGTCGGCGGAATCACCGCGCTCACCTGGCGTGGGCTCAGGAACTGGCATCGCGAGGAGGTCACGATCCTTGTCGACGACGAGCTCTCCTTCGACAGGGTCCCCGGCATCAAGTTCTTCCGCACCCGCCGGCCTCTCGACGTACTCCGAGCTCGCAGTGCTGGTCCGCCGATGTGCCGCATCGAGCCGGCGGCGCTGCTGTTCGCCGGTTACGCGGAATCCGCGCGAACAGGTCAAGGTCTCTTGGCTGCGGTCGTGCAGCAACGTCTGACGACCGCTCCCGCACTGGCCGCAGAGCTGGAAGCAATGCGGCCACTGCGGAGAGGTCGGTTGCTGAGGACCACGCTCGCCGACATCGCCGGTGGCTCCGACTCGCTCGCCGAGATAGACCTGGGTCGGCTGTGCCGACGAGCGGGCCTCCCGGAGCCGCAGCGTCAGACCCGCCGACGCGACGCTGGCGGGCGCACGCGGTACACCGACTGCGAGTGGACACTCCCTGACGGAACCACCCTGATCCTCGAGATCGACGGCGCGTTCCACATGGACGTCGAGCACTGGGAGGACGATCTGTCGCGCCAACGACGCCTCACCGGACGAGGTCGGATCTTGGTGCGCTGCACTGCGAGAGAGCTTCGCGTCAAACCCCATTCGGTGCTCGAGGACCTCAAACGCCACGGGTTGTGTGCCCCAGGACGCGTCATAGCGCGTCCTGGGGCACACAACTAGCTGAGGATGAGGATCGCGGTCGCGATGCCGCCGTCGTGGCTCAACGAGAGGTGCCAGGACGTGCCGCCGAGCTCGGTGGCCCGGCGCAGGCAGGTCCCGCGCAGCTCCATCGTGGGTTGACCGGAGGGCAGCCGGACCACCTCGGCGTCGTGCCACTCCAGGTCGCCCGGGGCACCGAGGGCCTTGGCGAGCGCTTCCTTGGCGGCGAACCGCGCGGCCAGCGACTCGACGGGCAGGACGGCTTCGTTCGCGGTGAACAGCTTGTCGCGGAGGCTCGGCGTGCGGGTCAGCGACGCCTCGAAGCGCGCGACGTCGACGACGTCGATGCCCACACCCAGGACGGTCACGGGTTGATCACGCGGTCACTCGACCGTGACGGACTTCGCCAGGTTGCGCGGCTGGTCGACGTCGTGACCCATCAGGGTGGCCAGCTCGCAGGCGAACAGCTGCAGCGGGACGGTCGCGACCAGCGGCTGCAGCAGCGTCGGCACGGTCGGCAGCGGGATCAGCACGTCGGCGTACGGCGTCACCTCGGTGTCGTCGCCCTCGGCCAGCACGATCGTCAGGGCACCACGGGCACGGATCTCCTGGATGGCGCTGATCATCTTGTCGTGGAGCTGGTCACGACCACGCGGCGGCACGACGCAGAAGACGGGCAGGCCCGGCTCGATCAGGGCGATGGGTCCGTGCTTGAGCTCGCCGGCCGCGAAGCCCTCGGCATGGATGTAGGCGAGCTCCTTGAGCTTCAGCGCCCCCTCGAGCGCGACCGGGAAACCGGCGTGACGACCGAGGAACAGCACCGACTTCGCGTCACGGAACCGCTCGGCGAGCGCGTAGGTGCGCGCGGCGTCGTCGAGGACCTGCTGGACCCGGTCCTCCATCTGCGCGAGCTCGCGGACCACCGCGGCGATCTCGTCGCCGAACTTCGTACCGCGGACCTGGGCGAGGTAGAGCCCGAGCAGGTAGCAGGCGATCAGCTGGGTCAGGAAGCCCTTGGTCGACGCGACCCCGATCTCCGGGCCGGCGTGGGTGTAGATCACGGCGTCGGACTCGCGCGGGATCGTCGAGCCGTTGGTATTGCAGATCGCGAGCACCTTGGCCTTCTGCTTGACCGCGTGCCGGATCGCCATCAGGGTGTCGGCGGTCTCACCGGACTGGCTGATCGCGACGACCAACGTGTTCCGCGTCAGGATCGGGTCGCGGTAGCGGAACTCGTGGGACAGCTCGATCTCGCACGGGATCCGGGTCCAGTGCTCGATCGCGTACTTGGCGACCATCGCGGCGTAGTTCGAGGTGCCGCAGGCGATGATGACGATCTTGTCGATGTCGCGGAGCTCGTCGTCGCTGATCCGGACCTCGTCGAGCTGCAGCAGGCCGGCCTCGTCGTGACGTCCGAGCAGCGCGTCGGCGATCGCGCGCGGCTGCTCGAAGATCTCCTTGCGCATGAACCAGTCGTAGCCGTCCTTCTCGGCGGCGGCCAGGTCCCAGTCCACGTGGTACTGGCGGCCTTCGGCGGGGCTGCCGTCGAACGACGTCACCTCGACGCCCTCCCGGGTGATCGTGACCACCTGGTCCTGACCGAGCTCGAGCGCCTCGCGGGTGTGCTCGATGAAGGCGGCGACGTCGGACCCGATGAAGTTCTCCCCGTCGCCGAGCCCGACGACCAGCGGCGAGTTCCGCCGCGCGGCGACCACGCGGGACGGGTCCTCGGCGTCGACGGCGACCAGGGTGAAGGCGCCCTCCAGCCGGCGGCAGACGTTCTGCATCGCCGTGGTCAGGTCGGCACCTGCGCGGACCTCGTTCTCGAGCAGGTGCGCGGCGACCTCGGTGTCGGTCTCCGAGAGCAGGTCGTGGCCGGCGCGCTCGAGCTCGTCGCGCAACCGGGCGAAGTTCTCCAGGATCCCGTTGTGCACCACCGCGACGCGACGCTGCGGTCCGGCGTGCGGGTGCGCGTTCACGTCGTTCGGGGCGCCGTGGGTGGCCCACCGGGTGTGGCCGATCCCGGTCGTGGACGACGGCAGCGGCGCCTCGGCGATGGCCTTCTCGAGGTTGGCCAGCTTGCCGGCCTTCTTGTCCGTGGCCAGCGCGTTGTCGTGCACGAGAGCGATGCCCGCGGAGTCGTAACCGCGGTACTCCAGGAGCCGGAGTCCCTCGATCACGACGTCCTTGGCCTGCTTCTGGCCGACGTACCCAACGATGCCGCACATGGGGGTCAGTCTAGGTGCTGACCGCCCCTGCCCCTGCGCTCCGCCGCCGGGACTGAAAGAATCCTCACCATGGCAGGAGCCGGACACATCAACGAGGCGACACCGTACGTCGAGCTCGACCGCGCAGCCTGGGCCGAGCTGGGAGCACACACCGACCAGCCCCTGTCCGCGGACGAGATCGACCGGGTCCGCGGTCTCGGCGAGCAGCTCGACCTCGACGAGGTCGCCGAGGTGTACCTGCCGCTCTCCCGCCTGCTCAGCCTGTACGTCGAGTCCGCCGGCGCCCTGCACCGTTCCCAGGAGGACTTCCTGGACCGGCCCACGCCGCCGCGCACGCCCTTCGTGATCGGCCTGGCCGGGTCGGTCGCCGTGGGCAAGTCGACCACGGCGCGCGTCCTCCAGCAGATGCTGGCTCACTGGCCCGTGCACCCGAAGGTCGCGCTGGTCACCACCGACGGCTTCCTCTACCCGAACGCCGAGCTGGAGCGCCGCGGCATCCTGCACCGCAAGGGGTTCCCGGAGTCCTACGACCGCAAGGCGCTGCTCAAGTTCGTCATCGACATCAAGTCCGGGCGCGACGAGGTCGAGGCCCCGGTCTACTCCCACCTGGTCTACGACGTCACCGACGAGAAGGTCGTCATCCAGCGGCCCGACATCGTCATCGTCGAGGGACTCAACGTGCTGCAGCCCGCGCAGACCCGCCCTGACGGTCGGACCGGCCTCGCGGTCAGCGACTTCTTCGACTTCACCATCTACGTCGACGCCGCCACCAACGACATCAAGCAGTGGTACACCGAGCGGTTCCTGCGTCTGCGCGAGACGGCGTTCCGCGACCCGCAGTCCTACTTCGCCAAGTACGCGAAGCTCTCGCACGACGAGTCGGTCGTCGAGGCCGGTCGGATCTGGGACGAGATCAACGGACCGAACCTCTCCCAGAACGTGGCGCCCAGCCGCTCGCGCGCGACGCTGGTGCTGCGCAAGGGTGGCGACCACTCGGTGCGCTGGGTCCGGCTGCGGAAGCTCTGAACCGTGACGCCCGCTGAACTGCCGCCCGACCCGGTGGGACCTCGCGCCCCCGTCCGGGTACGCCGAGCGCTTCGCCCGGTTGATCGCCGAGGGTCACGACGTCACCGGCGAGGCCCGGCTGGCCGACGTGCTGGTCGGACGTGGCGCACGCATCCTGGACGCCGGCTCGGGCATGGGCCGTATCGGCGCCGCCCTGCAGGCCGGCGGGCACGACGTGACCGCCGTCGAGAAGGACCCGTCCCTCGTCGCCGAGAGTCGTCGGCGCTACCCCGACCTGCCCGTCGTGCAGTCCGACCTGCTCGCCCTGGCCGACAGCCTCGTCGAACCGGGCTTCGACCTGGTCGTCCTGGTCGGCAACGTGATCGTGCTGCTGGCTCCGGACACCGAGCAGCGTCTGCTGGTCACCCTGCGCGACCTGCTGGCACCTGACGGCCGGATCCTCGTCGGCTTCCACCCGAACCAGGCACACACCAGTGCGAGGGCCTACGCGTTCACCGACTTCGCCGCGGACGTCGAGGCCAGCGGTCTCGTCGTGCAGCACCGGTTCGGGACCTACGAGCTCGGAGAACCGAGCGACGACTACGTGGTCGCGGTCCTGCGGCGCGCGTGATGAAAGCGCTGCACGTCCTCGACCTCGACGGCACCCTGCTGCACGGCACGACCGCGAACCTGGAAGTCGCCCGGGCCCGCGGCGATCTGGAGGTGCTGCTCGCGATGGAGGCGGCGTTCGCCGACGGGACGATGAGCACGAAGGAGTTCTCCACCGAGCTGCACCGGATCTGGCACGACCTGACCGCCGACGAGGTCGCCGAGATCGTCGCGCAGAGCCCGTGGATCGACGGCATCGCCGAGGTGTGCGCCGACATCGCCGACCGCGGCGAGCAGTCGATGCTGATCACGATGTCGCCGAACTTCTTCGCCGAGGCGGTGCTCGCGCACGGCGTCGGGACCGTGCACGCCTCGCACTTCCCGCCCCTGCCGTTCACCGAGGCCTTCGACCCCGAGCTGACCCTGGTCCCGGAGGACAAGGTCCGCCTGGTCACCGCTGCCCTGGACGCCGCCGGGCTCGGCACCCGCTCCTGCGTCGCGTACGGCGACTCCCTCTCGGACGAGCCGCTGTTCCGGGTGCTGGAGAACACGGTCGCGGTCAATCCGTCGCCTGCTCTGGCCGGGATCGCGGCGGAGGTCTACCGGGGCCGGGACCTGCGCGAGGCCTACGCGCTGGGACGTCGCCTGCTCGCGGACACCGGTCCGGCATGATGGCGCCATGAGCGCCTACTGGATCTCGATCTACGAAGAAGTCCTCGACGAGGAGAAGCTCGCCGCGTACGCCGCCCTGGCCGGACCGGCCCTGATCGACGCCGGCGGCACCTTCCTGGCACGGACCGTTCCCGAGCTGACCTTCGAGAACGGCAAGGCCACCCGGACCGTCATCATCGAGTTCGCCTCGGTCGAGGCCGCGCGTGCCGCCCACGACGGCCCGGCGTACCAGGAGGCCCTGGCGGCTCTCGACGGCGGCGCGGTGCGCGAGATCCGGATCGTCCCCGGGGTTTGACCCGCGTCTGACCCGCGTCTGACCCTCAGCGGGTGTCGGAGAACCGCGGCGGCCGACCTTCCTTGCGCGCCCGGGTGGCCTCCTCGAAGTTGTCGGTGAGGATCCGCAGGTAGAGCTGACCGAGGCCCTCGGCCGCCATGTGACCCTCGAGCGAGGACGCGTCCAGTCCGTTGATCAGCGTGCGCTTGGTCAGCTCGACGCCCGGCTGGGAGAACCCGGCGATGCGCTGACCGATCTCGACCGCTCGGCCCACGACGTCGTCGACGACCTCGCTGACCAGGCCCATCCGCTCGGCCTCCTCGGCCGGGACGTCGCGCCCGGTGAGCATGATCTCGGCGGCACGCGAGGAGCCGATCGCGCGGGGCAGCAGGTAGGACAGCCCGAGCTCGCTGGCGGTCAGCCCGTTGTTGATCCCTGCCGCGCGGAAGTACGCCGCCGGGGCCGCGATCCGGATGTCGCAGGCCAGCGTGAGGCACAGTCCTCCGCCGATCGCGGCACCGTTGATCGCCGCGATCACCGGCTGGTGCAGCTTGCGCAGCGTGAGCGTGATGTCCTCGAGCATCTCCATCGAGCGCAGCGCGTACGTCGGGCGGGTCAGACCGTCGACGTACGGCGGCGTACCCGCCGACTCCTGGTCGGCACCCGAGCAGAACCCCCGGCCGGCCCCGGTGATGACGACTGCCCGGACGGAGTTGTCGCGGCTGAGCGCGACCAGCTCGTCGCGGAACGGCACCATGACGTCGAACGCCATCGCGTTCATCCGTTCGGGACGGTTCAGGGTCACGACGGCGACCTCGGGCACGGGGCGCTCCACCAGGACGAAGTTCACGCGCGGAGCCTAGCGAGCGCCCGAGCTTGCTCGTGGCCGAGCGGGCGACAGCGCGTGACGAGCGAAGCGAGGATCATGCCGGGAACCTAGCGGTCCGTCGAGAGCCCGTCGAGGAGTGCGACCAGCACCTGCTCGGCCCGCCGATGTGCAGCCTCGCGGTTCTCGGCACGGGCGACAGCCAGGGCCGACTCGGTCAACGACCCGAGCAACGCGTTCGCGAGGTCCTCGGTCGGGAGGTCCTTGATCTGCTTAGCGGCGACCGCAGCATCCAGACCGGCCCGGATCAGCCCGAGTCCGTGGTCCGCCTCGATCTGGTGCCACCGGGTCCAGCCGAGCACGGCGGGCGCATCGATGAGCGCGATCCGCTGCACCTCGTTCTGCAGGCTCAGGTCGAGGAACCGACTGACCCCGGAGCGGAGCGCGGCGAACGGGTCGCCCCCGACCAGCTCCTCGAGCGGGAAGTTCGCGACGAGCTCGGCCTCGATCTCGACGAACACCGCCTCGAACAGGCCGGCCTTCCCGTCGAAGTGGTGGTAGAGCGCGCCGCGACTCACGCCGGCGGCGGTGACGATCTCCTCCGCCGCGACGTCGTCGTACCCGCGCTCGGCGAACAGGCGGCGTCCGGCAACCAGCAGGGCAGCCCTCGTGGAAGCCCTCCGCTCGGCCTGGGTCATGCGTGAGGTCACCCACTGATCTTGACATACATACAGTCTGTACATATATACATGACGTATGAAACTTTCCGTGGAGCTCCAGTCCGGCACCATCCACTACGTCGAGTACGGCGATCGTGACGCCGAACCTGTCGTGTTCGTGCACGGTTTCGCCGTCGACCGCCGGCTCTGGGAACCCGTCGCGCAGATGCTTGCCACCTCCGGCCTTCGCTGCATCGTCCCGACCTGGCCGTTCGGCTCGCACACGACGGCGATGAAGCCCGGGACCGACCTGACTCCCCCGGGTGCCGCCCGGCTCGTCGCCGACTTCCTCGCAGCCCTCGACCTCGCGGGCGTGACCATCGTCGGCAACGACTCCGGCGGCGCGGTGACCCAGATGCTGGTGACGACGGACCCGAGCCGGATCGGTCGTCTGGTGCTGACCAACTGCGACTCGTTCGAGAACTTCCCACCAGGGATCTTCAAGCCGCTGGGCAAGGCGGCCAAGCTGCCCGGCGCCGGCTTCGCGCTGGCACAGTCGATGCGCTTCGAGCCCTTCCTGCGCGCACCGTTCGGGTACGGCGCCCTCAGCGCGAACCGCCTGCCGACCGATCTGCTGCGGTCCTTCATCGCCCCGCTGATCCACGACAAGGACGTACGCCGGGACGCCCTGGAGTTCTTCGGCGGCACCGACACCCGCGACACCCTGGCGGCCGCAGCCAGGCTGCCCTCCCTGGACGTGCCGGCCCTGCTCGTCTGGGGCCAGGACGACACCCTGTTCCCTGTCAGCGACGCCGAGCGCCTGCAGCGCAACCTGGCCGACTGCACCCTCGTCCTCGTGCCCGGCGCGAAGACCTTCGTCTCGCTGGACCAGCCGGACGCCGTCGCTGACGCGATCGCGACCTGGGTGGCCGCGCACCCCGTGGTCGGTGCCCGGTGAACGCCGCGGCACTGGTCGTCGCGATCGGGTTCGCCGGGATGGGCGTGGCGGCGCTGGTGCGGCCCGCGCTGATCTGGGCACCGTTCGGCGCCGAACCGACCACGCCGGAAGCACGGAACGAGGTCCGCGCCGTGTACGGCGGTTTCGGGATCGCTCTCGCCGTCCTCCTCCTGCTCTCCGACGACGCGACGGCCGGGGTCCGCGACGGGGTCCTGCTCGCGGTCGCGGTTGCCTTGTTCGGCATGGCCGCCGGACGCCTGGTGGGCGCGTTCCTCGAGCCACGGGCCCTGCTCTCCTGGCCCGGTTTCTTCCTCGGCGTGGAGATCGGCATGGGCGCTCTGACCCTGCTCGCGCGCTGAGAAGCGTGACCGAGAGCACCTCTGACGGGTTCGCCTGGACAGTTGTCCAAGATCTAGAGTTCGACCATGTTTGCTGCCCTCGGTCGTTTCGTAACCCGCTTCCCCTGGTACGTCGTCGGAGCCTGGGTGGTGTTCGCCGTCCTCGTCGTCAGCTTCGCCCCAAAGCTCGAGTCGACCTCGGACAGCGCGTCCTTCCTGCCCAAGCACTACGAGTCCATCCGGGCAGCCGACATCAAGGACGAGAACTTCCCGACCCAGGGCAACCCCGGCGCCATCCTGGTCTTCACCAAGGCAGACGGCGGCAAGCTCACGGCTGAGGACTCGACCAAGGTCGCCGACATCGTCGGCGACCTGGTCCCCGAGCTCGACGCCAAGGTGTTCTCGACGACGTTCAGCGAGCAGCTCGTCCAGCCGGTGTCCCCGGACGGCAAGGTCCAGATCGCCGTGGTCAACCTGGCCGAGGACGCGAACGGCTTCGACCAGGCCGGTGCCGACGCGGCCAAGGAGCTCCGCAAGGACGCCAAGGCGCTCCTCGAGGGCACCGACCTCGAGCTGCAGACCACCGGCACGGCACCGCAGCAGCTCGACAACCAGGACTCCGGCGAGACGGCGCTGCTCATCGTCGGCATCGCCACGGTCGTCCTGATCGTCGTCCTGCTCGGACTCATCTTCCGCAGCGTGCTGATCTGCCTGCTGCCGGTCGTCGCCGTGGGCGGGGTGCTCTCCCCCGTCGCCACCGGCCTGATCGCGTGGGCGAACGAGGCCTTCGACCTCAAGGCCGACAGCTCGGTCGAGCAGATCCTGGTCGTCGTGCTCTTCGGCATCGGCACCGACTACATCCTGTTCCTGCTGTTCCGCTACCGCGAGGCGTTGCGCCGCGGGCTGGACAGCAAGGCAGCCATGGTCGACTCGATGGAACGGGCCGGCGAGGCCATCGCCAGCGCCGGCGGCGCCGTCATCGTCGCCTTCATGGCGCTGATCCTGTCCTCGCTCAGCATCTTCCGCTCGATCGGTCCGGCACTCGCGATCGCGGTCGCGGTGACGCTGGTCGCGGCGCTGACGCTGATCCCCGCGCTGATCACCCTGCTCGGCGGCCGCCTGTTCTGGCCCTCGAAGAACTGGGCCAAGGAGCCGGAGGGCGCCCGCTTCGGCGCTGTCGGGGCAAGCCTCGGCAAGCACCCCGGCCGGTACGCCGTGGCCTCCGGCGCGGTCCTGGCGGTCCTGGCCGTCTTCGCGCTGAGCTTCAACCCCACGTTCGACTTCTCCGCGAGCCTGCCCAAGGGGGCCGAGTCGACCGAGGCCCTGGAGACCCTGCAGAAGAGCCTCCCGTCCGGCTCGACCGACCCGGCGACGGTGATGCTCGTCGCCAAGGACGGCGGCACGGTCACCCAGGCGCAGGTCGACGAGCTGCAGAAGGGCATTGGTACGCCGAAGGGTGCCGCCCAGGTCACCCCCGGCGCGGTCTCCGAGAGCGGCAAGGCGGGCGCGCTGGCCATCGTGCTGGACGACGACCCGGGATCGGACGCGGCGATCGCGAACGTCAAGGGACCGATCCGCGACGCGGTGCACGCTGCTGCACCTGAGGGCACCCGCGCGTACATCGGCGGCAACACCTCGGTGTTCGTCGACATGGACCGGGCGATGGCTCGCGACTACTCGGTCGTCTTCCCGGTCGCGGCCGGCATCATCCTGGTGATCCTGGCGCTCCTGCTGCGCAGCCTGGTCGCGCCGCTCTACCTGATGGCGTCGGTCGGCCTCGGCTTCGGCGCGACGGTGGGCGCCTCGGCGCTGCTGTTCCAGAACATCAAGGGCGACGAGGGCCTGTTCTTCCTGCTGCCGATCTACATCTACCTGTTCGTGGTCGCCCTCGGTACCGACTACAACATCCTGATGATCGCGCGACTGCGCGAGGAGGCGCGCGCGGGCAAGAGCTCGCGGGACGCGGCCGCGGAGGCCATCAAGCACGCGGGTCCGACGATCGGCGCTGCCGGCATCATCCTGTCCGGCACCTTCGCCTCGCTGATGCTCGGCGGCAACTCGCTCATCGTCTCGATGGGCTTCGCGCTCTCGTTCGGCATCTTCGTCTCCGCGTTCGTCATGGCGATGTTCTTCACCCCCGCGATCACGGCCCTGATCGGTCACGCCGCTTGGTGGCCGGGTCACGGCGACGAGACCGACGAGGAGCACTTCGCCCGCACGGGAGAGCACTACTCGCACTGAGGAAGCCTTCGGCGTGACCGCTCTCACAGGGTCAGGATTTGCACTGCTACTGCCCAAAGTGCAGACTGCACTTCTATGGGTGAGAGTGCAAACGAGGCGCGGCGCGCGACGTCGCGACGGATCACCCGCGCGGCTCAGCAGCTGACCGACGAGCACGGGCTCGACGGCTTCACCATGGACGACCTCGCCGCCGCCGCCGACGTCTCGCGGCGCACGCTGTTCAACTACTTCCCGAGCAAGATCGACGCCGTCCTCGGTGAGTGGGAGGGCCTGCACCGCACGGACGTGGCCACCTTCAGCCAGGGCGGGCCCACCGGGAACCTGGTCCTCGACCTGCGCGACCTCGTGGTCCGTCTGCTCGACACCCACGACATCGACCGGGAGACGCTGGCCCTCAACAGGCGCATCCTGCTGGCCAACCCCCGGTTGCTCAGCGCGGTGCACCAACGCCACGAGAGCATCAGCGCCGAGGTCGTCGCGCACATCGTCACCCGCGAGGGCAAGGCCTTCAACCGGGACCGCGCCACGGTCGCGATCGCCCTGCTCGCCGCCGTCTTCCACTCCGCGATCGAGAACTACGTCGAGGACCCTCGCAACCGATCGCTCCCGCACCACGTCGACGAGAGCCTGCGCACCGCGCAGGCGCTGCTCGGCGCCTGACTCCCCCGTCCCCCGCACTTCCAGCACCAGGAGAACCCCCATGGCCACCTACCTCTACCGCCTCGGCAAGACCGCCTACCGGAGGTGGCCCTTCTTCCTCGCGGCCTGGGTCGTCCTGATCGCTGCGATGGTCGGCTTCGCGATCGGCTTCTCCAAGCCGACCAGCGACGCGTTCACCATCCCCGGGATCCCGTCCGAGGAGGCAGCAGACATCCAGGCCGAGCTGTTCCCGGACTCCAAGAACGCGTTCGACCAGGCCACCGTGTTCGTCGTCGTGGCCGCGCCGAAGGGTGACCGGATCGACGACCCTCGGTACAGCGGGGCGATCGAGACCCTGGTCGACGACATCACCGAGCTGCCGCAGGTCCCCGCCGCGCTCGCCAGCAAGGAGGGCAAGGCCGGCCTGAACCCGATCAACGCCCTGAAGGCCGGCGTTCCTGACGGGGCCGCGGCCAACTTCTACCCGGTCACCAAGGACGGGCGGATCGGAGTGATCACGTTCGACTTCGACGTCGAGACGGTCACCGACGTCAAGCCCGCCACCCAGGACGACCTGGAAGAGGTGATGGCCAAGGCCGCGAAGTCCGGCTTGGAGGTCGAGGCCAACGGCCAGGGCATGGCGAACACCGAGCAGCCGAGCGGGACCGCGGAGCTGATCGGCATCGCGCTCGCGCTGCTCGTGCTGATCCTGACCTTCGGGTCGCTGGCGGCCGCCGGCCTGCCGATCCTGGGCGCCCTCGTGGGGCTCGCGATCGGGATCCTCGGAATCCTGGGCTCGTCCGCCTTCTTCAACATCGATTCCTCCACCCCGACGCTCGCCGGGATGATCGGGCTCGCGGTCGGGATCGACTACTCGCTGTTCATCCTGGCCCGCTACCGGGCCGAGCTCGAGCACACCGAGGACCGGGAGGAAGCCGTGGGCATCGCGGTGGGCACGGCCGGCTCTGCGGTCGTGTTCGCCGGCCTCACGGTGCTCATCGCGCTCTCGGCCCTGGCCGTCGTCCGGATCCCGTTCCTGACCACGATGGGACTCGCCGCGTCCGCCACCGTGTTCGTGGCCGTGCTCGTGGCGCTGACGTTCCTGCCGGCGATGCTCGGGCTCCTGAAGTCCAAGGCCTTCGGCGGTCGTGTCCGCCGCTACACCCCGCGCCGGGAGACCGACGGCAAGATCCTCAACAACGGCGTCCGCTGGGCCCGGCTCGTCGGCCGCCACCCCGTCGCCGCCGTGCTGCTGGTCGTCGTCGCCCTGGGTGCTCTGGCGCTCCCGATCAAGGACCTCTACCTGGCCTTCCCGTCCGACGCCACCGCTCCGTCGAGCACCACCCAGCGTCAGGCGAGCGACCTGATCCGGGACGGCTTCGGGCCCGGACGCGAGGCCCCGCTGTCCGTGGTCGTCGATGCTCGCGAGCTCGCCCAGGCAGACCGACCCGCGGCGTACCAGCAGGTCGTGGCCTGGGCCGAGAAGCAGCCCGGCGTGCTGGCCGCGACCGACGTCGCCGCGCTGCAACCGACACCAGCCGACCCGACCGCCGGCGGCACCAACGTCATCGTGATCCCCGAGTACGGGCCGGACGACCCGCGGACCAAGGACCTGCTCCTGGAGCTGCGGAAGCACGAGTCCTCCCTCGAGAAGAGCACCGGGACCGATATCGGCATCACCGGCCTGACCGCCATCACCACCGACGTCTCGGACCGGCTCAACGGCGCGCTGGCGCCGTACCTGGCCGTGGTCATCGGCCTCGCGTTCCTGCTGCTGATCGTCGTCTTCCGGTCGATCCTCGTGCCGCTGACCGCGACCATCGGGTTCCTGTTCTCGGTGCTCGCCACCCTGGGCGCGACGGTGCTGTTCTTCCAGAAGGGCACCTTCGGGTTCATGGAGGGGCAGCCGGTGGTGAGCTTCATCCCGATCTTCATCATCGGCGTCGTGTTCGGTCTCGCGATGGACTACCAGGTCTTCCTGGTGACCCGGATGCGCGAGGCCCACGTCCACGGTGCGTCGCCGTACGAGGCCGTCGTGGACGGCTTCCGCGGGTCGGCCCGGGTCGTGACCGCTGCGGCCGTGATCATGACCGCGGTGTTCGCCGGCTTCATGCTCGAGGACGACGCCGTCATCAAGTCCTTCGGCTTCGCACTCGCCACCGCGGTCGTGCTCGACGCGTTCGTCGTCAGGATGGTGCTGATCCCGGCACTCATGTACCTGATGGGCGAGAAGGCCTGGTGGATCCCGGCCTGGTTGGACCGCATCCTCCCCGACGTGGACGTCGAGGGCGAGAAGCTGGAGCGTCCCGCGCACAAGCCCGAGCACCTCGAGACGAACGAGTACCTCGAGCGCACCGGGCACCACTGATCAGAGGCGGGCCCAGGCCCACACGACGAGCGGGCAGCCCGGCTCGTTGCTGAGGTCCTTGCCGAACCCGATCCGGGGGAAGCCGTCCAGGTTGGCGCGCGCCGCCTTCCTGTTGCCCCACGCACCGGTGCGGATCGAGGCCGGGTCGAACCCGTTGTCCTCCAGCAGGAACTGCAGCCCCTCCTCGGTCCACCGGTGCACGTCCAGCGGGCACGGGTGCACCCGGATCAGGAACGGGGTCAGGATCAGCACCCGTCCGCCCGGCTTCAGCATCGCGCGGATGTTGGCCAGTGCCGCGGCCGGGTGCCGGAGGTGCTCGAAGACCTGGTCGGCGATCACGAGGTCGAACTGCTCGTCGAGGACGTCCGAGCAGATGTCGAACTCCGGGAACTCCGGGGTGCGGTGGCTGCGGAAGTCGAACGCCGAACGCCAGATGCCCGCGGCCGCGATCTCCAGGACGTCGAGCGTCTCCGGAGCCAGGGCACGGACGTCCGCGAAGGTCGACTCGTACATCACCGCCCGGCACCAGTAGCGCGTGTCGTAGCCGAGTCGATCAGCGACACCGAGGACGCGGGCCTTCAGGCTCGGGCTGGTCCGCACTGCCCGTGAGAGACGTTCCTGCACAACCACGCCCGGAGGGTAGGCCGGATCACCGCAGCCCCGCTGACGCCGTCCACAGCCCTCAGAGGGAGAGGCGCTCGCGTACGACGTCGGCCAGGCGGCCCGCGATCTGCTGGGCCTGCTCGGCGGTCCCGGCCTCGACCATGACGCGGACGAGGGGTTCGGTGCCCGAGGGGCGCAGCAGGATCCGCCCGGTGTCTCCGAGCTCGCGCTCGGCCTCGCCGACAGCGGCCGCCAGGACCTCGTCGGCGTGGGTGCGGGCCTTGTCGACCCCGGGCACGTTCACCAGGACCTGCGGCAGCCGCACCATCACCGAGGCGAGCTCGGCGATCGATGACCCGGTCCTAGCCATCCGGTCGAGGACCTGCAGCGCGGTCAGGATGCCGTCGCCGGTGGTCGAGTACTCCGAAAGGATCACGTGACCGGACTGCTCGCCCCCGAGCGTGTGCCCGGAGTCCTTCATCTCCTCGAGCACGTAGCGGTCACCGACCGCCGTCTGGACGACCTTGATGCCTTCGCCGGTGAGCGCCTGGACGAAACCGAGGTTGGACATCACCGTGGCGACCACGGTGTCCTGGTGGAGCTTGCCCTGCTCGCGCAGGGACAGCGCCAGGATCGCCAGGATCTGGTCACCGTCGACGATCTCGCCGGACGCGTCGACCGCCAGGCAACGGTCGGCGTCCCCGTCGAGCGCGAACCCGACGTCGGCGCCGTGCTCGCGGACGGCGGCCTGCAGCACCTCGAGGTGGGTCGAGCCGCACCCGTCGTTGATGTTCAGCCCGTCGGGCTCCGCGCAGATCGCGATCACCTCGGCACCGGCATCGCGCAGCGCGGTCGGGCCGGCCTCGGACGCCGCGCCGTGGGCACAGTCGAGGACGACCTTGATGCCGTCGAGACGGTTGCCGATCGTGCTGTCGAGGTGGGCGGCATACTCCTCCACCGCAGTGGGGTGCCGACGTACCCGACCCACCGCGGCGCCGATCGGCCGCTCCCAGGGCTCCTCGAGGCGGGCCTCGATCGCGTCCTCGATGGCGTCGTCGAGCTTGATCCCGCCGCGGGCGAAGAACTTGATGCCGTTGTCCGGCATCGCGTTGTGCGAGGCGGACAGCATCACGCCGAGGTCGGCGTCCAGGGCACTGGTCAGGTACGCGACCCCCGGGGTCGGCAGCTCGCCGACCAGGAGGACGTCGACGCCTGCGGACGCGAGTCCGGCCACGACGGCGGCCTCGAGGAACTGACCCGAGATCCGGGTGTCCCGTCCGACCACCGCCACCGGGCGGTGGCCGGCGAAGGTCCCCCGCTCGGCGAGCACGTGCGCTGCGGAAACAGAGAGGTCCAGGGCCAGCTCCGCCGTGAGATCGACGTTCGCCAGGCCCCGGACCCCGTCCGTGCCGAAGAGCTTCTGAGCCAAGGCCCGAAACTCCTGGATCAGCGCTTGCTGAACTGCGGCGCCTTGCGCGCCTTCTTGAGACCGGCCTTCTTGCGCTCGATGACGCGGGCGTCACGCGTGAGCAGCCCGGCCTTCTTGAGCGACGGGCGGTTGGCCTCGGTGTCGACCTCGTTGAGGCAGCGGGCCACGCCCAGGCGCAGCGCGCCGGCCTGACCGGTGATGCCACCGCCGTGGATGCGGGCGATCACGTCGAAGCGGCCCTCGAGCTGCAGGTTGGCGAACGGCTCGTTCACGACCTGCTGGTGCAGCTTGTTCGGGAAGTAGCTCTCCAGCGTGCGGCCGTTGACCGTCCACTGACCGGTGCCCGGGACGATCCGGACGCGGGCGACGGCTTCCTTGCGGCGGCCGGTCGCACCGGCGGGCGCGATGGTCGCCGGCCGGGCCGGGGTCTCCAGGCTCGGTGCGCTCTCGGAGGAGTACGCGACGCCGTCCTCGTTGACCTCGTAGGTCTCTTCGACGTCGGCGTCGACGACGGCCTCGGTCTCGTTGATGTTCTCAGTCACTTCAGTTCCTCAGGTCTCGGGAAAGTCTTACTGGGAGATCTGGGAGATCTCGAAGGGCTTGGCCTGCTGCGCAGCGTGCGGGTGCTCCGAACCGGAGTAGACCTTCAGCTTCTTCAGCATCTGACGACCGAGGCGGTTCTTGGGCAGCATGCCCCAGACTGCGCTCTCGATGGCCTTGCGAGCGTCCTTCTCCAGCAGCTCGCCGATCGGGGTCTGGGTCAGACCGCCCGGGTAGCCGGAGTGGCGGTAGTTCATCTTCGTGGTCGCCTTGCTGCCGGACAGCGACACCTTGGAGGCGTTGATGACGATGACGAAGTCACCGGTGTCGACGTGGGGCGCGAAGATGGTCTTGTGCTTGCCGCGGATCAGCGTGGCGACCTGGACGGCGAGCCGTCCCAGGCGGACGTCGGTGGCATCGATGATGTGCCACTCGCGCTGGATGTCAGCGGGCTTGGGGCTGTACGTACGCACGTGTTTAAGCCTTTACCTCAGTTCGTGTCCGCAGCGGGAAGTCCCCTCTGCAGCGGTGCTACCACGGCTTCTGACGAACACTGCCCGGCTTGCCCCCAAGGTGGCGTGGCATCCGGGTCTGCACCCAGCCCCGTGCGGGGGGCGTGGCGCGGCAGGAGTCGCGACCAGCAAGAGTACCGGCGTACGGGCGGGAGGGTCAAAACGAGAGACGGGTTGGCGACCGTCCCCGCACAGGGAATAGGTTGGTGCTCGAAGAGCAGAGCACGACACAGAGTGCGAAGGAGCCCTTGTGCCCGACGACAACAACTCCCTGACCGTCCGCGACAACCGGACCGGCAAGGAGTACGACATCCCGATCGCCGACGGCACCATCAAGGCCGCCGACCTCGGACAGATCAAGCTCAGGGACGACGAGCCCGGCCTGGCGACCTACGACCCCGGGTTCGTGAACACCGCGTCCACCAAGAGCGCTGTCACCTACATCGACGGCGACAAGGGCATCCTCGAGTACCGCGGTTACCCGATCGAGCAACTGGCGGAGAAGTCGAACTTCCTCGAGGTCGCGTACCTCCTCGTGTACGGCGAGCTGCCGACCAAGGAGCAGTACGAGTCCTGGGTGCACGAGATCACGTACCACACGTTCGTGCACGAGAACGTGAAGGGCTTCATGCAGGGCTTCCGCTACGACGCCCACCCGATGGGCATGCTGATGGCCTCCGTCGGCGCGCTGTCGACGTTCTACCCCGAGGCCAAGAACATCTCCGACCCGGAGAACCGGCACATCCAGATCGTCCGGATGATCTCCAAGATGCCGACCCTCGGCGCCTGGGCCTTCCGGCACGCGCAGGGCAAGCCGTACGTCTATCCCGACAACGAGCTGTCCTACACCGAGAACTTCCTCTCGATGCTCTTCAAGATGAGCGAGCTGCGCTTCGAGGCCGACCCGCGCCTGGTCAAGGCGCTCGACGTCCTGTTCATCCTGCACGCCGACCACGAGCAGAACTGCTCGACCAACGCGGTCCGGTCGGTCGGCTCCTCGCAGGTCGACCCGTACTCGGCCGTCGCGGCCGGCGTCGGCGCCCTCTTCGGCCCGCTGCACGGTGGCGCCAACGAGGCCGTCCTGCGGATGCTGCGCCGGATCGGCTCGAAGGAGAACATCCCCGCCTTCATCGAGGGTGTGAAGAACGGCAACGAGAAGCTGATGGGCTTCGGGCACCGGGTCTACAAGAACTTCGACCCGCGCGCCACGATCATCAAGAAGGCCTGCGACGACGTCTTCGAGGTCACCGGGGTCAACCCGCTCCTCGAGATCGCCAAGGAGCTCGAGAAGATCGCCCTCGAGGACGAGTACTTCATCAAGCGACGGCTGTACCCCAACGTCGACTTCTACTCGGGCCTGATCTACGAGGCGTTCCAGTTCCCGCCGGAGATGTTCACCGTCCTCTTCGCGATCGGCCGTACGCCGGGCTGGCTGGCCCAGTGGCTGGAGCTGACCCAGGACACCGAGCAGAAGATCGCGCGTCCGAAGCAGATCTACACCGGCGACCGCCAGCTGACCTTCGTTCCGGCCTCCGAACGCTGGAAGTGACGCGCAGCCTCAGGGATCGGTTCGGTCGGGGCCCGGGACGCCGCTACCGCGAGGTCGGCACGGCCCTGGACCGGATCGCCTCTGCTGCTGCGCTTCCCGGTGACGACCGCGCGGCTGCCAAGCGGCGCCGGAAGCAGGCGGCTGCCGAGCTCGGTCCCGTCCGCGCCCACCTGCGGGCCGCGCCCGAGGACGAGGGCAAGGTCCGCGCAGACATCTCGGCGCGCGGCCTGGACGAGCTCTTCCCCTGGCGGCGCCTGAACGAGGGGCGCGCCCGCGACCTGGCGGTGCTCTACTGCTTCACGCCCTATCAGGACACCAGCGCCCTGGTGGCCGCGCGACGCATCCACACCCGCGGTGTGGTCACCGACGTGATCTCCCAGCAGCTCGACGACACCCGGCAGACCGACCTGTCCTCCCGGCGGATCGCCCGGGAGTTCCTCGACCAGACCCGGATCCTCGAGGGTCCCTCGGACCACGGCAGCTGGGAGCACGTGCGCACCTTCGTCGAGGGCGTCCTCGCCGAGGTGTCCGCCCTGGAGGCGGAGAAGGGGCCGTACCGGACGCTCTACACCCGCGCGATGGCCGCGCACTCGCACTTCGCCGGCGCGGTGCTCAAGCTGCGCAACCCCGACCTGCACTGGACCGCGGAGTTCTCCGACCCGCTCCACCTCAACGCCTACGGCGAGGTCCGCGCCAACGACGTCGCCGACGACTGGCTGGTCGCCGAGATCTCCGCCGGGATCGAGGCCGCCGGCTTCTCCGTGCCGGCGACCCGCCGACTGTTCACCTGGGCCGAGCTGGTCGCCTACGCGCTCGCCGACGACGTGCTGTTCACCAACTCCCACCAGCAGCAGTTCATGCTGGGCTACTGCGAGGACCGCGCCCTGGCAGACCGCGCGGCGACGATCGCCCGGTCCGAGCACCAGCCGACCCTTCCTCCGTCGTTCTACCGGCTCGGCCGGGTCGACTACGACCTCGACCCCGGCGTGGTGAACATCGGGTACTTCGGCCACTTCTTCCGCACCCGGGGACTGACCGAGGTCGTCGAGGCGATCTCCCGCCTGGACCCGCAGGAACGCAGCCGCGTCCGGCTGCACGTCTTCACCGGCAGCCCGGCCGCGGTCGTCCAGGAGGTCGCGGACCGTGGACTCGGCGACGTCGTCTCCGTGCGCGGGTACGCCGGATTCCTGCCGTTCCTCACGCTGACCACGCTCTTCGACGTCCTCCTGGTCAACGACGCCGTCACCACCGACGTCTTCGACATCAACCCCTACCTGCCCTCCAAGGTGTCGGACTACCTCGGCAGCGGTACGCCGATCTGGGGCGTCTACGAGCCGGGCAGCATCCTCAGCGGCCTGGAGATCGCCCACCGCAGCGAGCTCGGCGACGCGCACGGCGCGCTCGCCGTGCTGCGGCGGCTGATCGGGCCGAGCGCCGTCAGCGACTGAGCAGCGGTTCGATCGCGGCGGCGTACGCGGCGGCCATGGACTGGGGTGATCTCCTGGCCGCACTGGCGCGCGCGCTCCCGCGGTACCGCTCGGGCTCCTCGAGCACGGCACTCAGCGCGGTGGTCACCGCGTCGGCCAGCGAGGCGGGGTCCTGCGGCTCGAAGAGCCAGACGTGCGCCTCGGCCTCCCAGGCCTGGAGCGCGCCGGCACGCGGTGCGACCACCGGCAGGCCGAAGGTCTGGGCGAGCAGGAACGCGCCGGAGTTGAGGATGTCGCGGTACGGCAGCACGGCGAGGTCGGCGGCGTTCATCCAGACCTGCAGCTCGTCGTCAGGCACCTGCTCGAAGGCCGACACCACCCGGGGGTCGTCCTCGCAGCGCTTCCTGAGGTCGGCGACCTCCTCCTCGCGCAGGGGTCGTCCGGCGACCAGCAGCCGCAGCTTCGGGTCCTGCTCCGCGAGCACACCGAACACGTCCAGCAGCCCGTCCAGGCCCTTGTACGGGCGGATGCCGCCCAAGGCGACCAGGACGCGGTCGTCCTCGGCCAGCCCTAGCCGCTCGCGGGCCTCGTTCCGGGTGATCGTGTCCGGGTAGACCCCGAGGTAGCTGGAGTGCTCGACGACCTCGGTCCGGGCGGGGTCGAGCTCGTAGTACTCGGTCACCGCCTCGAAGGTCGCCGGCGAGAGCACCTGGACCTGGTGCGCGCGGTCGACGAGGAGCCGTGCCAGCTCGATCTCGGCCCAGCGGTGCCGGGCGTCGTGCGGCAGCACGTTGTGGACCGTCCAGACCAGCCGGCCACCCGCCGCGAGGAACCCGTCCAGGGCGACGGTGAACCGGTCCAGCACCAACCGGGTCCGGAACGGGCCCTCGATGCCCTGGAGCAGCGGCACGGTCCAGTGCAGGTGCAGGATCCCTGGCGCGCCCTTGTCCGCGGCACGACGACGCAGGAAGCGCAGCAGGTTCTTGACGGGCACCGCCCGCGCCCCGACCCGCCCGAGGTCGGCGTGCAGCATCGCCTGGTACGGGTTGCCGTTGCTGTAGTCCGGGAAGAACCGGACGACGCGTCCGGGGTCAGGCTTGGCCATCAGCGGCGACGCAGCCTGCCGAGCAGTCCCTTGGACAGCTCGTCACGTTCCCGCACGAGCTCGGCGACGCGCTCGTCGCGCTCCGCGAGCTCACGGGCGCCCAGGACCAGCTCTGCGGCGAATTCCGCGCGCTCGTCCTCCAGGCGTCGTGTCACCGCGGCGAGCTCCCGCTGCAAGCGTTCGACCTCCTGACGGAGGTGGTCGGCCTCCCCCGAACTCACGTGGGTCTCCTCCTGGTGCTGATCTGCGTGGACGTCGCCAGGTTACTCTGAGGCATGCAGCTGAAGGACGAGCCGGACGGCGACGAGCCCGAGCTGATCACGCCCGAGGACTTCCTGCCGCCGAGCCCGTTCCCGGTCGACGCTCAGCGGATGGGCATCGACCGCTACACCGGCGGCGAAGCCGGGTTCCTCGCCGTCGTCTCCGCACTCGACGGCAGCAAGCTGACTCACCGGCTCTTCGCCTACTTCCTGCTGGTGACCGTCGTGGGGTGCTTCTGCTGGACGCTGTTCGGCCAGCTGAATCACTGAGCCAGCAGCGCCGCTTCCTTCTCGGGGCTGGTGCCGAGCACGCCCGCGCGCCCGCTCGGCGTCGTCGGCCAACCCTCCCGCTGCAGCCAGGCCCAGGTGTCCCGGACCGTCTCGGCTACCGGTCGCGTGCTCAGACCGGCGGCGAGCGCAGCGGAGACGTCGGCGTCGTGCAGCGGCGCCAGCTCGCCGGTCGGCGGGGCCCAGATCGGCAGTTCGGTCCACCCCGAGACCCCGGCCGCCTCGATCTGCTCCGGGGAGCGCCAGACCAGCTCGGCGGCGGACCCGGCCACGGCCACGCACTCCTCCAGCAGCTCGCCGATGGTGGTGTGGCCCGGCTTGCTGACCGTGTTGAACGTGCCGGTGGTTCCCGACTCGGCGCAGAGCAGCAGCCACGCGGCGAGGTCGCGGCCGTCGACGTACTGCAACGGGCGGTCGACGGGTCCGGGCGCCGGCACGCGGCCGCCGGCCGCGATCCGGCCGAGCCACCACGGCAGCCTGCCGACGACCTCGTACGGACCGAGGACGAGACCGGCACGTGCGCTCAGCGACGGCCCGGCGAAGGACTGCTCGACAGCGAGCTCGCCACCCCGCTTCGCCGCGGCGTAGTCGCCTGCGTCGGTGCTCGCCGGGTCCGCGTCGACCACCGGCGCCGACTCGTCCGCGCGAGAAGGGATCGGCCAGCGGTGGACCGATCGGCTCGACACGTACGACAGGTGGCCCGTGCGGCCGTTCAGGAGCCGGGCGGAGTCACCGACGACCGCGGGCTCCTCCGACCAGGTGTCGACGACCGCATCCCAGGTGTCCTCTCCGAGCGCCGCCGCCAGTGCTCCGGGAGTCCGACGGTCCGCCGTACGGGCGTCGACGCCCCGAGCAGCGGGAGTGCTGCCCCGATTCACCGTCGTGACCTCGTCGCCGCGGGCAAGGCCCGCCTCCACGACCGCACGTCCGACGTGCCGGGTACCTCCGAGGACCAGTAATCGCATGACGCCGACTCTGGTCGCCGGGGGCGTCCGGGGCAAGAGCGATCCGCCCTCGGCAGAACCTCAGCGCCGCTGGAGCGTCCGGATGTCGCGGGACACGCAGACCGCCAGCAGGCTCGAGCCCGCCATGACACCGCCCACCACCAGCAACCACTGGCTGTAACCGACGGCCGCGGCGATCGGGCCGGTGAGCGCGAGTCCCAGGGGACGGGCGACGAACGACCCGACCGCGTCGAAGGAGAACACCCGGGAGAGCTTGTCCTCGGGGACGTTTTGCACGATCGAGATCTCCCAATTCTGGTCGAACACCTCCAGACCGAACCCGTGCAGCGCAGCTCCGAGGAGGATCACCACGAGGTGGTCGGACACGGCGAGAGCGAACGGGAAGCACGCAGTCAGCGACAGGCAGAACGTGCCGACCAGCAGGCCGCGCCGGGGACGCCAGCGCAGGTTGATCAGGCTGCCGACCATGAACCCACCCATCAGGGCGCCGAGCGCCAGACCCCAGGCGGCCTCGCCGACGGCGTCCTTGACGACGATCGGGCCGAGCACCGACGCCGCACCCCCGTAGAACAGGTGGTAGAGCAGGGCCTGGCTGATCAGCAGCCAGAGCCAGGTGTGCCGGAACACCTCGGCGGCCCCGGCTCGCATCTCGGCGAGGATCGGCTCGCGGACGCCCGTCCCGGTCACCCGCGGTACGTCGATGAAGTGGAAGCAGGCGGCAGCGACCGCGAACGTCCCGGCGTCGACCGCGATCGCCCAGCCGGAGCCGACCGACGCCACCAGCACGCCACCGAGCGCGTAGCCCAGCGTGTTGGCGCCGTTCTGGAGCACCCGGCGCAGGGCGATGGCGGAGGACAGCTCGTCGGGCGGGATCGTCTGCGGGGTGAGCGCCGAGGACGACGGTCCGCTCAGTGCGCCGAGCATCCCGTTGACCGCTCCGACGATGCCGAGCAGCGTGATCGAGGACCAGCCGCCGACCAGGCTCGCCGCGATCAGCGCCTGGGTGAGCGCGGCTCCGGCGGCGGAACCCTGCATCATCAGCTGGCGCGGCAGCCGGTCCCCGAGGACGCCGCCGAACAGCGTCGTGACGACCTCGGCGAGCGCGAAGGACGCCACCACCAGGCCGAGCTGGGTCGCCGAGCCGCCGAGGTCGAGGACGGCGAACGCGAGTGCGACCGGGGTGATCGAGTTGCCCAGCGCACTGACGCCCGCGCCGAGGGCCAGCAGCCGGAAGTTGCGGTGCCGGAGCACCGCCAGCGCTCGGGAGCGCTGCGGGGTGGGGCTGGTCCCGTTCATCGATCCCGCTCGACGCGACCCTCGTCCCACACCGGGTCGTCGGACTCGTAGACCGAGCCGTCCGACCCGAACACCAGGAACCGGTCGAAGCCGCGGGCGAACCACCGGTCGTGGGTGACAGCGAGGACGGTGCCCTCGAACGCCCCCAGGCCCTCCTCGAGCGCCTCGGCGGACTCCACGTCCAGGTTGTCGGTGGGTTCGTCGAGCAGCAGCAGCGTGGCCCCGGACAGCTCGAGGAGCAGGATCTGGAACCGTGCCTGCTGGCCACCGGAGAGCGACTCGAAGTTCTGCTCGGACGCGTGCGCGAGCTCGTAGCGGTCCAGGACCCGGGCGGCTTGCTCCTGGCCCATCCCCTGCCGGTGCGCGTCACCGCGGTGCAGGATCTCCAGCAGGGTTCGTCCGATGAGCTCGGGGTGGTCGTGCGTCTGCACGAACCAGCCGGGGCGCACCCGGGCGCCGAGCTTGGCGCGGCCCGCGTGCCGCACGGGCACGATCTCCGCCTCGCCGACCGGGCGGTGCTCGACGTCGGGGTCCGAACCTCCCGCCGCGAGCAGCCGCAGGAAGTGGGACTTGCCGGAGCCGTTGGACCCCAGGACGGCGACGCGCTCGCCGTACCAGACCTCGAGGTCGAACGGCTTCATGAGCCCCGTCAGCTCGAGGCCCTCACACACCACGGCGCGCTTGCCCGTGCGACCACCGACCAGGCGCATCGTGACCTTCTGCTCGCGCGGGATCGCCTGCGGTGGGCCGGCCTCCTCGAACTTGCGGAGCCGGGTCTGCGCCGCGCGGTACTGCGAGGACATGCCGTCGTTGTACTCGGCCTTGATCTTGAGGCGCAGCACTAGAGCCTTGACCTTGGCGTGCTCCTCGTCCCAGCGCCGCTGAAGCTCCTCGAACCGCTCGAACCGGGTCTTGCGGGCCTCGTAGTAGCTGGTGAACCCGCCGGGGTGGGTCCACGTGCTGTTGCCGACCCCGTGACCGCCTCGGGCCAGCTCGACGGTGATGATGCGGGTGGCCGTGTTGGCGAGCAGCTCCCGGTCGTGGCTGATGAACAGGATGGTCTTGGGTGAGGAGCTGATCCGCTCCTCCAACCAGATCTTGCCGGGGACGTCGAGGTAGTTGTCCGGCTCGTCGAGCATCAGCACCTCGTCGGGCCCGGCCAGCAGGTACTCGAGCACGAGCCGCTTCTGCTCACCACCGCTGAGCGTCGAGAGCGCCCGGTACTTCGCCTTGTCGTAGCCGATCCCGAGCCCGGCGGTGCAGCAGGTGTCCCAGACGACCTCGATGTCGTACCCGCCGGCATCGGCGAACTCCGCGAGTGCCGTGGCGTACTTCATCTGGGTGGCCTCGTCGTCGGTCTCCATGAGGAGCATCTCGAGCCGGTCGACCTCCGCCGACGCGGCCCGCACCCGTGCCGGCGAGACCGAGAGCAGCAGGTCGGCCACCGTCGGGTCGGGGCCGAGACCGGCACCTACGGCTTGGCGCATCACGCCGAGTCCCCCTGTGCGGGTGACCGCGCCGGCGTGCGGCGTGAGCTCGCCGGTGATGATGCGCAGCAGCGTGGTCTTGCCGGCACCGTTGGCTCCCACCAGAGCGGCCTTGGCGCCCTCACCGACCCGGAAGGCGACGTCGTCCAGCAGGACGCGGCCGTCCGGCAGCTCGTACCGGACTCCGGCGACGTCGACATGACCCACGAGGAAGGATTGTGCCCGGATCAGGCGTGCGCGGCCACCAGGTTCAGTCCCAACACCCCGAGCACGATCATCGCCAGCGAAGCTGCTTTGAACCAGCTCATCGACTCCCCGAGGAAGGCGAACCCGATCACGGCCACCGCCGCGGTGCCGACACCGGCCCAGACGGCGTACGCGATGCTCACCGGGATCGAGCGAACCACGAGCGCGAGCAGCCAGATCGAGACGCCGTAACCGGCGACGACGACGAGGCTCCAGAAGGGGTGGGTGAAGCCGGCCGCCTTCGGGAGGAGTGCCGTCGCACCGACCTCGACCCCGATCGCCACCGACAACATCACTACCGCGCCCAGCATGGGAACCACTGCCCTTCGTCGTGCAGGCTCGACGACCGAGCCCGATGTAGCACTCGCTACAGATCTAATGTAGCACTCGCTACAGTCAGCACGCTAATCTTTACCGCATGGCCGACCACCACCGCGAGGAGCTCCTCGAGCAGGCCACCGACTACGTGCTGGAGCACGGTCTGATCGGGCTCTCCTTGCGCCCGCTGGCCGCGGCGATCGGGACCAGCGACCGGATGCTCATCTACCACTTCACCAACCGGGACGCGCTGATCTCCGCGGTGGTCGCGCGCTCCAACGAGCGGGCGATGGCGGCGGTCGCCGCGCTCCCAGGTGCGCCGAGCATCCGTTCCGGGGTGAACCGGCTCTGGGCTGCCTACCGCACCGAGCCGTTGTCGAGCTGCATGGACGTCTACTGCCAGGCAGCCGCGACCGGGCTGATCGGACGCGAGCCGTACCTCAGCGACGCCCGCGCCACGGCCGAGCTCTGGGTCGCCGCCCTGCGGGAGTACCTGGTCCGCTGCGGGGCGCCGCCGCGCCGGGTCGCCCGGATCGTGACCCTGGTCGACTCCGCGCTGTACGGCTTCCACCTGGACCTGGTCACCGATGACCCCGACGAGCTCGCGCGTGGAGTCGACGACCTCGCGCGTGCAGCCGAGACGATCGGGACTAGCCGGGCGTGATCCGGGTGACGGTCCCGGTGAAGCTGGTCGCGTAGAGCGACGCCGGGTCCCACCCCGGTCCTGCCCCGAAGCGAACCGAGGACACGAAAGCGATGCCTTGCGCGACCGTGCACTGCGCGCCGGTGTCCGGGTTCACCCGGATCACCTTGCCGGCGACGTTGAGCGCGACGTACAGGTTGCCGTCGGCCCCGAGGGTCAGGTCGTCGGCGGAGTTGAGGGGGCCGAAGCCGGGGATCTCGATCGTCCGCGGCGTGGCCGTCGGGTCGTTCAGGTCGATCACGCTGATCAGCGTCTTCGCGTCGAAGGTCGAGTCGACGTACAGGACGTTGCGCACGGGGTCGACGGCCATGCCGTTCGTCGACGTCGCGGCCGGGGCGAACGGAGTCGCGCCGCCGGTCGACGGGGTGACCCGCGTCATCGACCCCTTGCCCAGGTCCCGGCTGACCACGAGGTCTCCGCCGGGCAGGCGGGTCATGCCGTTGGGCATGACCAGACCGGTCGCCACCGTGCTCACCACGCCGGTGTCGAGGTCGACCTTGTTGATCCTGCCGTCCTTGATGTCGAACAGTCCGGACAGGACACCGTTACCGCTGGTGAAGTAGAGCGTGCGACCGTCGACGACCAAGCCGCCCGGCGAGGTCACGTTCGGGACTGCCGTGCCCTTGACGCCCGTCGGCGTGAGGGTCCGGACGCCGCCGGGCGTCCCCAACGCGCCGGTCTCCGACAGCAGCATCCTGCCGGCGCCGTCGAACGCGAGGTTCTCCAGCGTGCTGTAACCGCCGGCCACCTTGGACTTGGTCCACAGCGGACAGCCGGCGGCGAACGCCGAGGACTCGGTGCCGGAGACGGCGAGGCAGGACGCGACCAGTGCGGTGGCAGCACCGATCACCCACCGGGAGGGAGAGGGCATGCGCAGATCCTAGGCGAACCGACGGCTGGCTCTCGGGCGGTTCAAAGGTGCTCCACAGGAAGCGGGAGCACGGTCGTCCCATGACCACCAGGGAGCACCAGAAGCGTCTGATCAGCAAGCTGCGGCGGAGTCTCGTCGCATCGTCGGTGGTGGGCTCGCTCGGCATCGCCGGGTACCTCGGTTTCACCACGCAGGCCGCGAGCCCCACCGACGGGACCTCCACAGACACCACGTCAACGGACACGACCACGGGCTCCGCCTCGTACGCCGACCAGACCGGCGGCTCCCCCGACCTCTCCCCCGGTTCCGGCGACTCGCACGCGACGGCGAGCGGGTCATGACCGCGGCACTCGAGTGGAGTGTGTGGAGCACGACTGCTCGCGTCGTCGTCACGGAACCGGCGGTGCTCGAGGAGGCTCACGAGCTCTGCGTCGGGATCCTCACCGTGATCGGTGCCGTCGCGAGCCGGTTCGACCCGGGTAGCGAGATCAGCGTCCTCCCGGACGACGGTCTGCCTCACCCGGTCTCGCCGCTGCTCGCCGACCTGGTCGCGGAGGCGCTCAGCGCCGCCGAGATCACCAACGGGGCCGTCGACCCGACCGTGGGCTCGACGTTGATCGACCTCGGCTACGACCGCGACATCACCCTTCTCGAGTCCGGGCCGGAGTCAGGCGGCAGCGCGGTCGCGCAGATCCGACAGGTCCGCGGCTGGCGCTGCGTCCGCCTGTCCCGCGACACCCTCACGGTGCCGGTGGGCGTCGTCCTGGACCTGGGCGCCACCGCGAAGGCGAGCGCCGCCGACCGGTGCGCGCGCGCCGTCGCTGCACGCTTCCGGTGCGGCGTGCTGGTGGCCCTCGGGGGCGACATCGCCACAGCGGGAGCGGGACCGGACGGCGGCTGGCAGGTCCGCGTCCAGGACCTCGCCTCGGACCGCCCGGACCAGGTCACGCTGCCCTCCGGCTGGGCGATCTGCACCTCGAGCACCCAGCGGCGGACGTGGGACCGTGACGGCTGCCAGCACCACCACGTGATCGATCCGCGCACGTCCCGCCCGGTAGCCGACACCTGGGCGTCGGTCTCGGTCGTCGCCCGGACCTGCCTGGCAGCGAACACGGCGTCCACGGCTGCCCTGGTGCACGGCCGCTCCGACCTCAGCTGGTTGGCACGGCTGGGGCTGCCGAGCCGGGCGCTGGCGAGGAACGGCAGCGTGTACCGGTTCGGCGGATGGCCGCGTGAGGACGCCGCATGAACGCCGAAGAACTCGAGACCGCCCTGTGGGTGCTGGGTCGCGGCACCGGCATCGTGGCGCTGGTCCTGCTCACCGTCAGCGTGGTCCTCGGCATCACCGTGAGGTCGCGCAAGGTTCTCGGACCCGTTCCCCGGTTCGGGGTGACCGACCTCCACCGGACCGCCGGGCTCACCGCCAGCGGTCTGGTCACCACGCACGTGCTCACCCTGCTCCTCGACCCGCAGGCGGGACTGCGGCTGCTCGACCTGGTGGTCCCCTTCGTCGGCGGTTACCGGCCGTTCTGGCTCGGCCTGGGCACGCTGGCCCTCGAGCTCGTCCTGCTGGTGGCGGTCACCGGACTGCTCCGGAAACGGATCGGCGAACGAGCCTTCCGTGCCGCGCACCTGACGTCGTACGCGCTCTGGCCGATCGCGCTCGGGCACAGTCTCGGGACCGGGACGGACGCCGGGACCCTCTGGATGGACGGCCTCGCGGTCTGCTGCGCCGTCGCGGTGCTCGCGGCCGGCTGGTGGCGGATCGGACCGGACTTCGGAAAGCCCTCCCGGGCCTCAGCCCCGGCGCGACTCCAGCACCCGGAAGCCCTTGGCGCTGCCGACCTTGACGGTCGGGTACCCCTGGTCGGTGAGCCACGTCGCCAGTGAGTCCGCGCCCAGGTTCTTGCCGACGACCAGACGAGCGCGACCGCCCGGCGCGAGCCGCGGCAGCCAGGTCAGCAGCAGCTCGTGCAGGGCTTCCTTGCCGATCCGGATCGGCGGGTTGGACCAGATCTCGTCGTACGTCGCCGACGGGTCGACCTGCTCGGGAAGGGCCGCGGTGAACCGGTCGGCGACGCCGAGCTCGGCGGCGTTCTCGTTGGCGAGCAGGACAGCGCGCTCGTTCACGTCGACGGCGGTCACCGTGCAGCCGGGAACAGCGATCGCCACGGCCAGGCCGATCACGCCGTAGCCGCAGCCGAGGTCCAGCACGGTCCGTGCGTCCTCCGGCGGAGCCGAGTCCTGCAGCAGCACACCGGTACCGATGTCCAAGCGGCCCTGGGCGAAGACGCCCGAGCCCGTGGTCAGCTCGAGCCAGTGGCCCCAGATGTTGGTCCGCACCGGAACCCGCTTGAACGGGGTCCGGGGGTCGGCGGTGAAGTAGTGCTCGTCCTCTGCCACGGGTCGAGGCTACTAGGCTCACGATCGTGAGCCTTCCGCTGATCGTGCTGTGCGCGCCCGAGAACCGTGACGTCCTCGCCGACGAGTTCAGCCGCTACTCCCGCGACTACGAGATCCGCACCACCGCCTCCGCGCAGGAGACCGCCGAGCTGCTCACCCGGGCCCGCGCCGACGGCGAGGCCGTAGCCCTGCTGGTCACCGAGTCCCGGCTGCCCGACAGCGAGGTGCACCCGGCCCTGCACGTCTGGCGCGGGATCGTGCCGACCGCCCGCCGGATCGTGGCGGCGCACTGGAACCACTTCATGGAGGACGCCGACCAGCTCCGCCCGGGGCTGGCCACCGGCAAGTACGACGCGTTCCTGCTGACTCCGCGCGGGGCCCGGGACGAGGAGTTCCACACCGCGATCACCGAGCTGCTGTCCGACTGGGGGTCGACGGTCGCCGCCCCCGAGGTGGTCGCGGTCGAGGTGCTCAGCCCGCCGCGCAACCACGTCGTGGCGGGCATCCGGGACTTCCTCGACCGGATGGGCATGCCCAGCGCGGTCGTCGACCCGACGTCCGAACGCGGCCGCGAGCTGCTCGCGACGTACGACGGCGAGCACGTCTTCCCGCTCGTCTCGCGCGCCAACCGTCCCCTCGCCCCGGTCCTGACGGTCCGTGACGTCGCCGCGCTGATCTACGGGACACCGGGCGACATCGAGGTCGACACCGTGGTGGACCTGGTCGTCCTGGGCGCCGGGCCGGCCGGCCTGGCCGCCGCCGTGTACGGGTCTTCCGAGGGCCTGTCCAC
Organism: Marmoricola sp. OAE513; assembly: GCF_040546585.1. Lineage (NCBI taxonomy): Bacteria > Bacillati > Actinomycetota > Actinomycetes > Propionibacteriales > Nocardioidaceae > Marmoricola > Marmoricola sp. OAE513. The sequence goes on from NZ_JBEPOC010000001.1 coordinate 1,124,831, forward strand.
CGTGGTCATCGAGTCCGAGGCGATCGGCGGGCAGGCAGGCACCAGCTCGATGATCCGGAACTACCTCGGCTTCCCCCGCGGCATCTCCGGGATGCGCCTGGCCCAGCGCGCCCGCAACCAGGCGATCCGCTTCGGCACCCGGTTCTTCACCGGATGGCCGGTGACCGCCCTCGTCCCCGGCGAGCCGGGACAGCCCCACCGGGTGTGCACCGAGGGCGGGGACGTCCTGGCACGGGCCGTGGTGATCTCGACCGGGGTCGACTACCGACGACTCGGCATCGCCGCACTCGACGAGCTGGTCGGGCACGGGGTCCACTACGGCGCTGCGGTGAGCGCCGCCCGCGAGCTCGACGGGTACGACGTCGTCGTGGTCGGTGGAGGCAACTCGGCCGGACAGGCAGCCATCCACCTGGCCCGGTTCGCGCGGTCGGTGACCATCATGATCCGCCGCCCCGACCTGTCGGAGACGATGTCGGACTACCTGATCCGGGAGATCTCCTACAACGACGTGATCTCGGTGCAGCCGTGCGCCCAGGTCGTCGACGGCGGAGGCGACGAGCGGCTGCAGTGGATCGACGTCCTCGACCTGAACACCGAGCAGGTCACCCGACGCGAGGTAGCCGGCCTGTTCCTGCTGCTGGGCGCGGACCCCGGCTGCGACTGGCTGCCGGACGACATCTGCCGCGACGAGCGGGGCTTCGTCCTCGCTGGCCGGGACATCCCGCAGCACCTGTGGCGTGACGGCGTACCCCCGGCCAACCTCGAGACGTGCGTTCCCGGGATCTTCGCCGCCGGCGACGTCCGGGGCGGCTCGATGAAGCGCGTCGCGGCCGCCTCCGGCGAGGGCGCGTCGGTGGTCCCGCTCGTGCACAGCTACCTGAACGGCGTCTAGTCCCCCAGGGTCCGCCGTCGACGCGCACCCGTCGCCTGGGCTTCCAGATCGGCGTCCTCGGGGTAGGCGACCTCTTCCAGCGTGAGCCCGTGCGCGTGCGCGACGATGATCGCGGAGTCGCGCTCCTTCGCGGACAGCACCTCGGCCAACCAGGCCGCTTCGCGCCGTCCCTCCCCGACGACGGTCAGCGCGCCCACCAGCGAGCGGACCATGCTGTGGCAGAAGGCGTCCGCCTGGACCGTCGCCACCAGGATGCCGTCCACGCGCTCCCACCCCAGACCGGTCAGCGACCTGATCGTGGTGGCCCCGGCACGCTTCTTGCAGAAGGCCGCGAAGTCGTGGAGACCGAGCAGGTGGGCGGAGGCCTCGTTCATCGCATCCAGGTCCAGCGCCCGCGGCCAGGCGACCACGTGGCTGCGCGACAGCGGGTCGACCAGTGCGGGGTCGTCGGCGATCCGGTAGGCGTAGCGGCGCCAGAGCGCTCCGAACCGGGCGTCGAAACCAGCCGGCGCCTCGGCGACCCGGTGCAACCGGACGTCAGCGGCGACGACGCCGTTGACCCGGCGCAGCAGCGCGTCGGTCGAGGCGGGCTCGGCCCTGGTCGACATCCGGTCGAGCGCGTCGTCGTCGAGGTCGACGTGTGCCACCTGACCCCGGGCGTGCACACCGGTGTCGGTACGGCCGGCCACGGTCAGCGTCGTTCCGCTGGTGCGCAGCACCGTGTCGAGCGCGGCCTCCAGCTCGCCCTGCACGGTGCGCAGGCCAGGCTGCCGGGCCCAGCCGTGGAAGGCGGAGCCGTCGTAGGCGAGATCCAGGCGCAGTCGCACGCAGACATCATGCCGTGCGGCGCCGTGCCGGTGACCCCCGCCCGGCGCATGTCCGCTTGATGTGCTTTAGTTGCGGTTCCTCCCTCCCGCCACCACGAGGAGAGGGAGCAGCATGCCCAGGATCGATGCAGCACGGGAAGCACTGGCCGAGGGAGGCGTTGCCGAGCTGGTCCGCCGGACCCGGCTCTGGTCAGCAGGCAAGATCTACCCCGGCGTCATGCCGCGGCCGCGACCGAAGCGGCCCCGGGTGCGTCCAGCGCCCACACCGTCAGCCCGCGACGTCGGGCACGCAGCGGCGCTCGCCTGGTTCGACGAGCGCCGATCCACCTACGAGCGACTCGCGACCGCGGTCGCCCCGTACGTCGACCCGGAGGGCGTTTTCTTCGACGTCGGCGCGAACATCGGCTACTTCACCCGGACCCTCGCGGAGCAGACCGGCTTCCGCGGGACGGCGCACCTCTTCGAGCCCGTCCCTCACCTCGTCGGCCTGTGCGCACAGACGCTGGCCGGTGCGCCGTACGAGTCGGTGGTGCACGCGTTCGGCCTCAGCGACACCGACGCCACCTTGGACCTGTACCTCAGTGCCGACGGCAACCTGGGGTGGAACACGATGGTGGCCGCGAAGGCGACCCCGGGGATGGTCCGCACCGAGATCGAGGTGCGCTCCTGGGCGAGCAGCGGCGTCACCGACGTCCCGACATTCATCAAGATCGACGTCGAGGGTGCCGAGCACCGCGTCCTGACCGGCTTGCTGCCGGCGCTGCGGACGTGGACGCGCCGCCCGGCCATCCTGTGCGAGATCGGCTGGGGCACCACGCACCCCGACTGGACCGACGAGCTGGCCGCCTTCGCCGCGATGACCGCGATCGGCTACCGGATCGTCGACCTCGACGGCCGACCGATCGACGTCGCTACCCTGACCAGGACCACCGACGTGCTCTTCCTGCCGTCCTGACCTCGATCCCAGGAGCCTGATGTCCCGCTACCCGTTCGGGAAGATCCTCAGGCTCCTGGTCGGCTGCGTCGTGCTCGGGGTCGGCGTCGGGCTGCTGCTCACCGCCGACCTCGGCTCGGACGGCTACTCGACCCTGGTCAGCGGGGTCGCCCGGGTCAGCGACTGGGAGTTCGTGGTCGCCAACGTCCTGGTCAGCGCGGTCTTCCTGGCCGCGGCTGCGGTACGTCGGGTGCTGCCCGACGTCGGCACCGTGGTGCAGATCGTCGTGGTCGGGCTGACGGTCTCGGTCGTCCTGGACGCGCTGGAGACCCCGGGGTCGCTGCTCGGTCGTGGCGCCTGCCTGGCTGTCGCTCTCCCGGTGCTGGCAGTCGGCATCGCCGTCTACCTCGGCACCCACCTCGGCGCCGGGCCGGCGGAGGGTGCCGCCCAGGCGTGGGACCCGCCACTGCCGTTCCGTTGGTCCTACTCGGCCCTCCAGGCCGGTTGCGCCGTCACGGGGTGGCTCCTGGGCGCGTCGGTGGGCGTCGGGACCGCGCTCGTGATCCTGCTCCTCGGTCCCACGGTGGACGCAGCAGCGCGGGTGCTGCGCGTCGACCTGAGCGCCGACAAGACCTGAGCAGAAGCACGAAGGCCCGCCACCCTCGCGGGTGACGGGCCTTCGACCGAGCGTGGGCTCAGGCTTCGGGCTTCTCGTCAGCAGCCTCGTCAGTAGCCTCGTCCGTGGCGGCCTCCGGGGCCTCCTCCGTCTCGGCAACCTCCGTCTCGGCAACCTCCGTCTCGGCAACCTCAGCCTCGGGGGCCTCGGTCTCCTCGACGACGTCCTCGACCGGGGTCTCCTCGGCCTTCGGAGCAGCGGCCGGAGCAGCCTTCTCCTTCTTGGCCTTCGGGTTCGCCCTGTACGCCTCGGTCACGAGCTCGATGACGGCCATGGGCGCGTTGTCACCCTTGCGGGGACCGAGCTTCGTGATGCGGGTGTAGCCACCGGGACGCTCCGCGAAGGTCGGGGCGATGTCCGCGAACAGGGTGTGCACGACGGACTTGTCGCGAACGGTCTTGAGGACCTCGCGACGGTTGTGCAGGTCGCCCTTCTTGGCCTTGGTGATCAGCTTCTCCGCGAGCGGGCGCAGCGTGCGCGCCTTCGCCTCGGTGGTGGTGATCCGACCGTGCTCGAACAGGGCGGTGGCCAGGTTCGACAGGATCAGGCGCTGGTGGGCCGGGCTACCGCCGAGGCGGGCACCCTTCTTGGGAGTAGGCATTGCTTCTCTCGTTTCTCCCGAGCCGTATCAGGTACTCGGATAGATGGTGCTTGTCGGCCGATCGAGCGTGGTCGGGATCTCGTCCACGCTCGATCGCCCAGGGATGTCAGTACTGCTCGTCCTCGACGAACGAGTCGTCGTCATCGTCGTACGCCGCGAGGGCGGTGGCCGGGTCGAAACCGGGCGCGCTGTCCTTGAGGGACAGACCCATCTCGACGAGCTTGGCCTTGACCTCGTCGATCGACTTCGCACCGAAGTTACGGATGTCGAGCAGGTCCTGCTCCGAACGGCCGACGAGCTCGCCCACGGTGTGGATGCCCTCGCGCTTGAGGCAGTTGTAGGAACGGACGGTGAGGTTCAGGTCCTCGACCGGCATGGCCAGGTCCTGGGCCAGCTGCTCGTCGACCGGCGACGGGCCGATGTCGATGCCCTCGGCCTCGACGTTCAGCTCACGCGCCAGACCGAACAGCTCGACCAGCGTCTTGCCGGCCGACGCGATCGCGTCACGGGGACGGATCGAGGACTTGGTCTCGACGTCGATGACGAGCTTGTCGAAGTCGGTGCGCTGCTCGACTCGGGTGGCCTCGACCTTGTAGGTCACCTTGAGCACGGGCGAGTAGATCGAGTCGACCGGGATCCGGCCGATCTCGTTGTCCGCACCCTTGTTCTGGACCGAGCTGACGTAGCCGCGGCCGCGCTCGACGACGAGCTCGAGCTCGAGCTTGCCCTTGTCGTTCAGCGTCGCGATCTGCAGGTCCGGGTTGTGCACCTCGACACCGGCCGGCGGCGCGATGTCAGCGGCGGTGACGGCACCCGCGCCCTGCTTGCGCAGGTACATGGTGACCGGCTCGTCGTGCTCCGAGGAGACGACCAGACCCTTGAGGTTCAGGATGATCTCGGTGACGTCTTCCTTGACGCCCTCGATGGTGGAGAACTCGTGCAGAGCCGTGTCCACCTTGATGCTGGTGACCGAGGCCCCCGGGATCGAGGAGAGCAGGGTGCGACGGAGCGAGTTGCCGAGCGTGTAGCCGAAGCCAGGCTCCAGCGGTTCGATCACGAAACGCGAACGGAACTCGTCAACGGCCTCTTCCGACAGGGTCGGGCGCTGTGCGATGAGCACTGGTGATTTCCTTTCCGAGCCCCACCTCTATTTGAAGGGCTCGAACTCACTGTGGGTGGTGGGTTGCTGTGAAGCGGGGTGACTACTTCTTCGAGTAGTACTCGACGATGAGCTGCTCCTGGACCGGCAGGTCGATCTGCGCACGGACCGGGACAGAGTGCACGAGCACGCGCATCCGGTTCGGGAGCGCCTCGAGCCAGGCCGGGACGATCCGCTCGCCGTGGGTCTCGCGAGCCACGATGAACGGGGTCATCTCCAGGCTCTTCTCCCGGACGTCGATGACGTCGTGGGCCGAGACCTGGTACGACGGGATGTCGACCTTCTTGCCGTTGACCAGGAAGTGGCCGTGGACGACCAGCTGCCGGGCGTGACGACGCGTGCGGGCGAAGCCGGCACGGTAGACGACGTTGTCCAGGCGGAGCTCGAGGAGCTGCAGCAGGTTGTCACCGGTCTTGCCGGAACGACGGGCAGCGATCTCGTAGTACTTGTGGAACTGCTTCTCCATCACGCCGTAGGTGAAGCGCGCCTTCTGCTTCTCCTGCAGCTGGTTGCGGTACTCGCTCTCCTTGATCCGCGCACGTCCGTGCTGGCCGGGAGCGTAGGGACGCTTCTCGAAAGCTGCGTCGCCACCGACGAGGTCGACACCGAGACGGCGCGACTTCTTGGTCATGGGTCCGGTGTAACGGGCCATTTCTGATCAGTCTCCTTCTGGGTCTCGGGTCAGACGCGCCGGCGCTTGGGCGGGCGGCAACCGTTGTGGGGGGTGGGCGTGACGTCCTGGATGGTGCCGACCTCGAGGCCGATGGCACCGAGCGAACGGATGGCGGTCTCGCGACCGGAACCCGGGCCCTTGACGAAGACGTCGATCTTCTTCATGCCGTGGTCCATCGCACGACGACCGGCTGCCTCGGCAGCCATCTGGGCGGCGTACGGGGTGGACTTGCGCGAGCCCTTGAAGCCGACGGTGCCGGCAGAGGCCCACGAGATGACCGCCCCGGTGGGGTCGGTGATCGTGACGATGGTGTTGTTGAACGTGCTCTTGATGTGGGCTTCGCCCTGAGCGATGTTCTTCTTCTCCTTGCGGCGGATCTTCTTCGCGCCGGCCGCGGTGCGGCTCTTGGGAGGCATGCAGTTCTCCTGTGTTAGCTGGTCTGGAAGTTCGAGGTGTGGAGGTCAGCGACGGGTTGCCGGAGGCAACGGGTCACTTGGCCTTCTTCTTGCCGGCGACAGTCCGCTTCGGACCCTTGCGGGTACGAGCGTTGGTCTTGGTGCGCTGACCGCGGACCGGGAGGCCCATGCGGTGGCGGCGACCCTGGTAGCTGCCGATCTCGATCTTCCGGCGGATGTCAGCCTGGACCTCGCGACGGAGGTCACCCTCGATCTTGAAGTTGGCTTCGATCTCGTCACGGAGCTTGACCAGCTCTTCGTCACCCAGCGTGTGGACGCGCGCGTTCGGGTCGACCCCGGTGGCGGCGAGCAGCTGCTGGGCGCGGGTACGTCCGATGCCGTAGATGTAGGTAAGTGCGATCTCGATGCGCTTGTCGCGCGGGAGGTCAACACCAACAAGGCGTGCCATGTGTATTTCCTTCGATGTTTCACGGTGGTCTGGTCGTGTCGCGTCTGGACTGGGCCGTGTTGTTCGGCGGGGCCAGCTCCGGCCATCCGTTCCGGAGGTGATTCACCAGGCTGGGCCTGGCTAAGCGATCACGTAGTGGATGTATTCAGTTGTGGCGCTTCTGCGTTCAGCCCTGGCGCTGCTTGTGGCGCGGGTTCTCGCAGATCACCATGACGCGGCCGTGGCGACGGATCACCTTGCACTTGTCACAGATCGGCTTGACGCTCGGGTTGACCTTCATGTCAGCCCTTTCTTGCTAGTTCGGCTGTTGGACTCACTTGTAGCGGTAGACGATCCGACCCCGGGTGAGGTCGTACGGCGAGAGCTCCACCACGACCCGGTCCTCGGGGAGGATCCGGATGTAGTGCTGACGCATCTTGCCGCTGATGTGGGCGAGCACCTTGTGTCCGTTGGCCAGTTCGACCCGGAAAAAAGCGTTCGGAAGGGCCTCCAGCACGGAGCCCTCCATCTCGATCACGCCTTCTTTTTTCGGCATGTCCTCCACAATCTGTTGATCGTTTATCTACCGTTGACCCGGGAACCGCCTCGCACGGAGCGAGTGGACCTCGTGACGAGCCTCAGGGCGCCCAGTCCTTCGCACGCGCGCTCCAGAGAATCCCGGAGCGAGACGTGTTCAGGCAGCCGTGCAGGCACCATGAAACCCAGCCACGTTGGGCCGACGCACCAGTCTAGGGGAGACGGCGGGGTTATACCAATCCGGCGAGCGAGCCGCAGCACGGACCGGAACGAACCGGGACGTCGTGGTAGGAATCGGGTCATGAAGACGGTCGCTCTCGTGGTCGCGCTCGTCCTGGTCGGAGCGGGGTGCGCGGGCGACCCAGGACCCGACGAAGGCGGTCGTGCCCCGAAGTCGACGGCATCGACCCCTGGCTCGGCGCCTCCCCCGGTCCCGCCGTCCGCCGGCGCGCCGGTTCCGTCCCCGACACCCACGAAGCGGCGGGTCGCCGCCCCGCCGCTCGTCATCCTGATCTCCGTCGACGGCTTGAACCCCTCTGCCATCAGGCGCCTGGACCGTCAGGGTCGGGTGCCTGCGTTCCGCAAGCTCCTCCGCGAGGGCTCGTGGACCCTGAACGCCCGGACCGCGCACGAGCAGACCAACACGCTCCCGAACCACACCGGCATGCTCACCGGACGGCCGATCACCGGCAGGAGCGGCACCCGGGTGACGTTCAACGAGGACCGCCCCGGCAACCTCGCCTCGCTGAACGGGCGCTACGTCGCCGGCGTCTTCGACCCGGTGCACGACGCCGGGCTCTCGACGGCCTTCCTCGCCGAGAAGGACAAGTTCAACTTCCTGATCCGCTCCTGGAACGCAGCGGGCGGCGCCAGGGACGTCACCGGGAAGGACGACGGGCGCAACAAGCTCGACGTCGCTCGGATCGCCGGGCCGCAGAAGCTGACCCGGGTGCTCCTGCGACGGCTGCGCTCGGACCCGCCGAACCTCACCTTCCTGCACATCGGCGGTGCTGACGGAGCCGGGCACGGGGACAAGGTGAACGGCTTCATGGGCCCCCGGTACCTCGACGCCGTGGTGGCCGCGGACCGGCAGATCGGCCGGATTCTGGCCCTCGTGGAAGCACGCCCGGCGTTGGAGCAACGCACCACCGTCGTGCTCACCGCCGACCACGGCGGCCGAGGGACAGCCAGCAGCCCGGCCCAGGAGCACCGGAACCCGACCAACCTGGACAACTACCGGATCCCGTTCATCGTGTGGGGCAGAGGCACCGTCCCCGGGACCGACCTCTACGCGCAGAACCGGAAGACCCGGCGCAATCCCGGGGACGCACGCACGTCGTACGCCGGCACGCAGCCGATCCGCAACCTGGACGCCGCCGACCTGGTCCTCAGCCTCTTCCGGCTCCCCGCCCTCCCCGGCACGCTCCCCCGGGGTCTTGAGACGCTGCGGCTGCGGTGACCCGCGCCACCCGGCGCCCGTTGGCCGTTTCCACCCTGGGCGGTCCGTTGCTCGGTACCGTGGGCGCCGTGAACGCGTGCCTGCCGCACGACGTCTCGATGAAGTAGCAGGAGGAGCACCACATGGGGGAGATCCCGCAGCCTGGAGCGACGATCGGTCGGTACACGATCGGCGAGCGCCTCGGACAGGGCGGCACCGGAACGGTGTTCCGTGCGACGCGCAGCATGCCCCGCCGCGAGGTCGCGCTCAAGGTGATCCCCGCCGAGCTGGCCGCCCTCCCCGGTTTCCGCGACCAGTTCCTGCACGAGGCCGACCTGCTGGCCGAGCTGAACAGCCCCCACGTCGTCGCGATCCACGACGTCGGGGAGGAGGACGGCTACCTCTTCATCGCCACCGACCTGATCACGGGCGGGGACCTCGGCACCCGGCTCGCGCGCGGCCCGGTCCCGCTCAAGCCTGCCCTGACCCTCGGCGCCCAGGTCGCCCAGGCCCTGTCGGCCGCGCACGCCGCCGGCGTCGTCCACCGCGACGTGAAGCCCAGCAACGTCCTGCTCGGGGAGGTCGACGGCAAGCCGCACGCCTACCTCTGCGACTTCGGCATCGCTCAGCCCGGCGGCGCCGGGGGCACCCGGCGCAACGTCGTCGTCGGCACCTACGCCTACCTGGCCCCCGAGCTGCTCACCGGTGGAGCCGCGAGCCCGGCCAGCGACGTCTACGCCCTCGGCTGCCTGCTCGTCGCCGCGATCACCGGCGCGCCGCCGTACAGCGGCACCGACGAGGAGATCGCCCAGCAGCACCTGAGCAGCGAGATCCCGCACTGGGAGGAGACCTCCCCGCTCCTGGCCCAGCTCAACCAGCTGATCCAGATCTCGATGGCGAAGAACCCGGCCGACCGGTACGCGACCGCGGACCACTTCGGGGCGGCGATGCTCGCGGTGCTCGGCGAGGTCCCGCAGGTCGCGCCGGCGGCCGCACCCGTGCCGCCGGTGTTCCCGACCCCGGAGCCGGTCGCCGAGTCGGAGCCCGAGCCGGTCGCCACGCCCGAACCGGAGCCCGAGCCGATCGCCACCCCCGAACCGGAGCCCACCCCGGAGCCCGAGCCCGAGCCCACCCCGGAGCAGCCGACGCCGTCGATCTTCGCGGACCCCACGCCCGAACCCACGCCCGAACCCACGCCGGACCCCACGCCCGACCCCACGCCCGAGCCCCCGATCTGGGAGCCGCGCGCGGAGGAGGACGAGGAGACCCAGGTCCGGATGGCGCCGATCGCCGAGCCGCTCTACGTCCCCGCTGACGACCTGCTCTCCTCCGACGGGCGGCACTGGGACGACGAGGACGAGCCCAAGCGCGGCGGCAAGGTCCTGGTCTCCAGCATCATCGCGCTGCTGCTCGTGGTCGGTGCCGTGGCCGGGATCGTTTTGCTGCAGAAGGATGACGACGGCAAGGATCCCGCTTCGAGCAGCCCCGCACCCACCACGCCCACGATCTCCAGCACCCCGTCCCGGACGCCCTCCCCCGGGGAGACCAAGGTCTGCCAGGAAGGACGCACGATCCCGGCGACCGAGCGCTGTGGCGAGCCCTACGGCATCCCTGGCCTGAAGTACGTGTTCCCCAACAGCAAGGGTGACTGCACCGAGTCCCGCCTGAACTCCGACAAGTACTGGCAGATCCGCTGCGTCGTCGGGGGCGAGAACCCGGCGACCGTGACGTACTCGACGTACAAGACGAACCCGCTCGCACGCCAGGTCAACGACGAGCTGTACAAGAACACCACGCCGAGCACCCTGCCCAGCGGCCTGATCCAGTACGGCCCGCAGCAGATGCCGTCAGGCAAGTGGCTCGTCACGCTGACCTACCCCGACCGGCACCCGTACGCCGTCCAGATCTCCACCACGAGCAGCCAGGCTGCCCAGCAGATCGCCGACACCACCGAGGTGCGTGCGATCGAGGACTTCGTCGTCGAGTGATCGCAGGGACCACGTCCAGCCCTGAGGTCCGCGCTCGACGCCGGTTGTGACATCAGGACGGTCAAACACCCCTGTCATGTCTCGAGGCGGAACCACGCCGATCGCTGAACTTCAGCCCGCCGACGCTGTGCGGTCGCCGGTTCGCGTGAGGCGCGGATCGCGGTATCTTCCTAGTCGCCGTGCGACAGGGAGTCCGAGAGGTCCGTCATGACAGATACCTACGTGTCCTACACGCCGGGCGGCTGGACCCTCCTGGCGCGGAACGGCCGCTACCTGCTGGTCGAGGCCGTGCCGACCGAGGCCGCCGTGAGCCGGGTCTGGGCTTCCTGGGAGTCCGGTAACGACCTGGCAGGCGCGATGAGCACCGTCGAGAACGAGCTCCCGCAGCGACGGTTCTGCCTGATCCACGTGGACGGCGGCACGGTGCACCTCGCCCAGGACGGTGTCGCCGCCGCCCTGGACGGACGAGCGGTCAAGGCCGAACGCGCCCCGGTCAGGGTTCCTGTCCCCGACGAGGGCGGGATGCTCACGGCCGCCGGCGACTTCGGCGCCTCGGGCCTCCAGCTCCCGATCGAGGGCGGTGTCGTCGCCGCAGGCGCGGTCTTCGTCGTCCAGGTCGACAGCGGCGACGACGTGGCCCCCGAGGCCGCCCCGGTCAGCGTCGAACCTGAACCGGTCGCCGTCGAACCCGCACCGATCGCCGTCGAACCCGCACCGGTGCCCGTGCCGCTCACGTCGATCTTCGCCGAGCCCGAGCCCGACCCCGAGCCGGAGCCCACGTCAGTCTTCGCCGAGACCGAACCCGTCGATGAGCCGAGTCCTGCCCTCTGGGCCGAGGTCCCGCCGCTGGAGGCGGACCCGCAGCCCGAGGACACCCCTGAGGAACTGCCTGAGGACCTGCCCGAGGACGACGAGCCGCTGACCGACACCGCGACGGTCCTCGCCCCGCCGCCTGTGCCGCACTCCCCGGAGGTACCGATCCCGGACCCGAGCGGCGCCACCGTGCTCGCCGGCTTCTGCCTGAACGGTCACGCGACCGGCGCGTACGCGCCGACGTGCCGGGTCTGCGGCGACGATGTCCCGGAGCAGAGTCCGCGTTCCATCCCGCGCCCGTCGCTGGGCGCCCTGGTGCTGGCCAACGGCGAGAAGGTCGACCTGGCACGCAGCGCGATCCTGGGTCGTGCGCCGCACGTCCCCGGGGACGCCGACGAGGAGCCGCAGCTGGTGAACCTCGCCGCCTATGGTCGTGACATCTCCCGCCAGCACGCTGAGGTGATCGTGCACGGCTGGAGCGTGTTCGTGCGCGACCTCGGCTCGGCCAACGGGACCCGGATCCGCACCCACGACGGCCAAGTGCTCGCACTCACGCCCGGCGTGGCAGTGCCGCTGGCGCCGGACGGCGTGATCGAGATCGCCGAGGTCACCACGTTGGAGTACCGGACCGCGGGCTGACGTCTGCTGGATCCCGGGGGCTCAGCGGCCCCCGAAGGGGACACCCAGCTCAGCCAGCTTGGCCTCACCGCCGTCGATCGCGGTCAGGACCCACGGACCGCGCTCGGTCAGCGTGAAGGTGTGCTCGAAGTGGGCGGCCCAGGACTCGTCGGTCGTGACGATCGTCCAGTCGTCCTCGGCCACCAGGGTGTGCTTGCTGCCCAGCGTGACCATGGGCTCGACCGCGAGTGCCAGACCGAGCTCGAGCTTGGGTCCCTTGCCGGGCTTGCCGTAGTTCGGCACGTTGGGCGGCTGGTGCATCTCGGTGCCGATCCCGTGGCCCGTGTAGTCCTCGAGGATCCCGTAGTCGCCGTGGCGGCGTACGTGGGCCTCCACCGCGTGGGAGATGTCCGAGACCCGTCCCCCGAGTCGCGCGGCGGCGAAGCCGGCCCACATCGATCCCTCGGTGACCTCCATCAGCGTCTGCACCTCGGCAGGGACCTCCCCGACCGCGACCGTGATGGCCGCGTCGCCGTGCCACCCGTCGACGATCGCGCCGCAGTCGATCGAGATGACGTCGCCGGCGGCGAGCACGCGCTCCCCCGGCACCCCGTGCACCACCTCGTCGTTGACCGACGCGCAGATGCTGCCGGGGAACGGCGGGTGCCCGTAACCCTTGAAGGAGGGGATGCCGCCGCCCGACCGGATGTTGTCCTCGGCGATCGCGTCGAGCTCAGCCGTGCTGATCCCGACCCGTACGGCGGCGCGCAGCACCTCGAGCGTCTCCCCGACCAGGAGCCCGGCCACCCGCATCTTCGCGATCTGCTCGGGAGTCTTGATCTCGATCCCGCGGTCGCGCCACCCCATCTGGGACTAGCTCTGGTGGACGCTGGCGAGCGCGTCGAAGATGCGCTCGGTGACCTCGTCGACCTCGCCGAGGCCGTCGACCTCGATCAGCAGCCCGCGCTCCCGGTAGACCTCGATGAGCGGCTCGGTCTGCTCGGCGTAGACCTCCTGGCGACGGCGGATGACGTCCTCGGTGTCGTCCGCACGTCCCTCGGTGAGGGCCCGCTGGAGCAACCGCGCGACGAGCTCGTCGGGGTTGACCGTCAGCACGACGACCGCGTCGAGGGAGTGACCGGTGAACTCGATCATGCCGTCCAGCTCGGTCACCTGCGCCAGGGTGCGCGGGTAGCCGTCGAGCAGGAACCCGGGCTTGGCGTCGTCCTCGTCGATCCGGTTGCGGACCATGAGGTTGGTGACCTCGTCGGGCACGTACTCGCCGGCGTCCATGTAGCGCTTCGCCTCGACGCCCAGCTCGGTGCCCTGCGACACGTTCGCGCGGAAGATGTCACCGGTGGAGATGGCGGGGATGCCGAACTTGTCCGCCACGTAGCGCGCCTGGGTGCCCTTGCCGGCTCCCGGCGGGCCCATCAGGATCAGTCTCATCGCAGGAAACCTTCATAGTTGCGCTGCTGCAACTGGCTCTCGATCTGCTTCACGGTGTCGAGTGCGACACCGACCATGATGAGCAGGGAGGTGCCACCGAACGGGAAGTTCTGGTTGGCGTTGACCAGCACGAGCGCGATGAGCGGGATCAGTGCGATGAGACCCAGGTACAGCGCGCCCGGCAACGTGATGCGGGAAAGGACGTAGTTGAGGTACTCCTCAGTCGGCTTGCCCGCCCGGATCCCGGGGATGAAGCCTCCGTACTGCTTCATGTTGTCGGCGACCTCTTGGGGGTTGAAGGTGATCGCGACGTAGAAGTAGGTGAAGAAGATGATCAGCAGGAAGTAGAGCGCCATGTAGTACGGGTGGTCGCCCTTGACCAGGTGCGCGCTGATCCAGGTGAGGACCGGGTTCGTCGACCCGGTGTTGAACTGGACCGCCATGGCGGGCAGGTAGAGCAGGCTGGAGGCGAAGATGACCGGGATGACGCCGGCCTGGTTCACCTTGAGCGGGATGTAGGTCGAGGATCCGCCGAACATCTTGCGGCCGACCATCCGACGGGCGTACTGCACCGGGATCCGGCGCTGCGCCTGCTCGATGAAGATGACTCCGGCGACGACCACCATGCCGACGATGATCACGCCGCTGAAGACCCAGGGGCCCTGGTCCTTCTGCACGTTCCAGAGGGCGACCGGGAAGGTCGCGACGACCTGGGTGAAGATGAGGATCGACATGCCGTTGCCGATGCCGCGGTCGGTGACGAGCTCACCGAGCCACATGATGACGGCGGTACCCGCGGTCATCGTGACGACCATGATGGCCGCGGTCCGGAAGTCGTTCTTGTAGAGGACGTTGTCGCAGTTCTGCAGCAGGTTGCCCGACCGCGCGAGCGCCACGATGCCGGTCGCCTGCAGGATCGCCAGGGCGAGCGTGACGTACCGGGTGTACTGGGTGATCTTGGCCTGGCCGGACTGGCCTTCCTTCTTCAGCGTCTCGAGCCGCGGGATGACCACGACGAGCAGCTGGAGGATGATGCTCGCAGTGATGTACGGCATGATGCCGAGCGCGAAGATGGTCAGCTGGAGGAGCGCTCCACCGGAGAACAGGTTGATCAGGCTGTAGATGCCGTCGTCCTTGACCGCGTCGAAGCAGGCCTGGACGGCGGTGGTGTTCACGCCCGGCGCCGGGATCTGCGACCCGAGCCGGAAGACCGCCACGATGAGCAGGACGAACAGCAGCTTCTTGCGCAGGTCCGGGGTTCGGAATGCGTTGGCGAATGCGCCTAGCATTGCTCCTCTTTCGGTCTTTGATGAACGACTGTGGCCGGTCGTTCCCGCGGCGTTGCGCGCGAACTCACCGAGCCGTGAGAGCCTAACAGGGCAGAGGGATCGCACACCCGTGAAGGTGGCGGATCGCCTCTGCCCCGATAGACACGGTTCAGCGTTGCTCCAGCTCTCAGAGCTCGGTCGCGGTACCGCCGGCGGCCGCGATCTTCTCCTTGGCCGATGCCGAGAACTTGTCAGCGGTGATCTGGACCTTGACGGTCAGCTCGCCGTCGCCGAGGACCTTGACGAGCTGGCCCTTGCGGACGGCGCCCTTGGCCACCAGGTCGGCGACGGTGATGTCGCCACCCTTCGGGAACAGGGCGCTGATCCGGTCGAGGTTCACGACCTGGAACTCGACCCGGAACGGGTTCTTGAAGCCCTTGAGCTTGGGCAGACGCATGTGGATCGGCATCTGGCCACCCTCGAAGGCAACCGGGACCTGGTAGCGAGCCTTGGTGCCCTTGGTACCGCGGCCGGAGGTCTTACCCTTCGAGCCCTCACCACGACCCACGCGGGTCTTGGCGGTCTTGGCACCCGGAGCGGGACGCAGGTGGTGCAGCTTGAGCGGCATGTCAGTTCACTTCCTCGACCGTCACCAGGTGACGGACCGTGTGGACCATGCCCCGGAACTCCGGGCGGTCCTCCTTGACGACCACATCGTTGATCCGCTTGAGACCCAGCGAGCGCAAGGTGTCGCGCTGGTTCTGCTTGAGACCGATGAGGCCCTTCTTCTGCGTGATCCGGAGCTGAGCCATCAGGCCGTCACCTCCGCCGCCGCAGCCGCGTTCGCGTCGGCGATGCCCTCCGCACGTGCCCGCAGCAGAGCCGCCGGGGCCACCTGCTCGACCGAGAGGCCACGGCGAGCGGCCACGGACTCGGGCTCCTCGAGCATGCGCAGCGCCTCGACGGTCGCGTGCACGATGTTGATCTGGTTGGACGAACCGAGCGACTTGCTCAGCACGTCGTGGATGCCGGCGCACTCGAGCACCGCACGCACCGGACCACCGGCAATGACACCGGTACCGGGGGCCGCGGGGCGCAGGAACACGACGCCGGCGGCCTTCTCGCCCTGGACCGGGTGCGGGATGGTGCCCTGGACGCGCGGGACCTTGAAGAAGTGCTTCTTGGCCTCCTCGACACCCTTGGCGATCGCCGCGGGCACCTCCTTGGCCTTGCCGTAGCCGACGCCGACCATGCCGTCGCCGTCACCGACGATCACCAGGGCGGTGAAGCTGAAGCGACGACCACCCTTGACGACCTTGGCGACGCGGTTGATCGCGACGACGCGCTCGATGTACTGGCTCTTCTCCTGCTGACCGCCGCGACCACCGTCGCGGCCGCCGCGGCCGCCACCGGCGCGCTGGCCGCGCTGCTGGGATCCGCTCATCAGATAACTCCCTTGAATGTCATGTCTGCCATCAGAAGGTCAGGCCGCCCTCGCGAGCAGCGTCGGCAAGGGCCGCGATGCGACCGTGGTACTTGTTGCCGGCGCGGTCGAAGACGACCTCGCCCACGCCCGCGGCCTTGGCGCGCTCGGCGACGAGCTCACCCACCTTGCGGGCCTTGGCGGACTTGTCGCCGTCGAAGGCCCGGAGGTCCTTCTCGGTGGTCGACGCGAACGCGAGGGTCTTGCCGACCAGGTCGTCCACGACCTGCACGGTGATGTGCTTGGAGGACCGGGTGACCACCAGGCGCGGACGCTCGGCGGTGCCGTGCAGCTTCTTGCGGCCACGGACCTGACGACGCAGGCGCGACGCGGTACGAGCAGCAGTGTGCTTGTTGTTCTTCAGCGAGATCGCCATGTCACTTACCGGCCTTTCCGACCTTGCGGCGGATGTGCTCGCCTGCGTAGCGCACGCCCTTGCCCTTGTACGGCTCGGGCTTGCGCAGCTTGCGGATGTTCGCCGCAACCTCGCCGACCAGCTGCTTGTCGATGCCGACGACACCGAGCTTCGTCTGGGACTCGACGGCGAAGGTGATGCCCTCGGGAGCCTTGAAGTTGATCACGTGCGAGTAGCCGAGCTGGAACTCCAGCTCCGTGGGGCCCTTGGAGAGCACCCGGTAACCGACCCCGACGATCTCGAGCTTCTTCTCGAAGCCGTCGGTGACACCGACGACCATGTTGTTGATCAGCGTGCGGCTGAGGCCGTGAAGAGCCTTGCTCCGGCGCTCGTCGTTCGGACGCTGCACCTCGAGGGTGCCGTCCTCCGACTTCACGACCGTGATCGGCTCCGCGACCGTGTGGCTCAGGGTGCCCTTGGGGCCCTTGACCGTCACGACGCTGCCGTCCAGCTGGACGTCCACCCCGGAAGGAACCGGGACGGGAAGCTTGCCAATGCGCGACATTGCTTTCTCCTCCTCGTGTTTCCGGGTTACCAGACGTAGGCGAGGACTTCCCCACCCACGCCCTTCTTGTTGGCCTGGCGGTCGGTGAGCAACCCCTGGCTGGTCGAGATGATCGCCACGCCGAGGCCACCGAGGACCTTGGGCAGGCCGGTGCTCTTCGCGTACACGCGCAGACCGGGCTTGCTGATGCGGCGGACGCCGGCGATCGAGCGCTCACGGCTGCGGCCGTACTTGAGCTCGATGGTCAGGGTCTTGCCGACGGCCGGCTCGCCCTTCTCGTCCACGTTGTCGGCGACTTTCCAGGAGGTGATGTAACCCTCCTGCTGGAGGATCTCCGCGAGGCCCTGCTTCAGCTTGCTGTAGGGCATGGAGACCGAGTCGTGGTACGCCTGGTTGGCGTTGCGCAGACGCGTCAGCATGTCTGCGATCGGGTCAGTCATTGTCATGGTGTGTGTTTCCTTCTCGAAGTGGTTTCGCGCGGTTCACGACCGGGCGACCTGTTTCGTTGTGGGTTCGGGTGCTGTTACCAGCTCGACTTGGTGACGCCGGGCAGCTCGCCGCGGTGGGCCATCTCGCGCAGGCAGATCCGGCACAGGCCGAACTTCCTGTAGACGGCCTTGGGCCGGCCGCAGCGCTGGCAGCGGGTGTAGCCGCGCACCTTGAACTTCGGCGTCTTCGCGGCCTTGACCTTGAGTCCAGTCTTCGCCATGTCAGTTCTCCTTGAACGGGAAGCCGAGCTGCTTGAGCAGCGCCCGACCCTCGTCGTCGTTGGTGGCGGTGGTCACGATGGTGATGTCCATCCCTCGCGACCGGTCGATCTTGTCCTGGTCGATCTCGTGGAACATGACCTGCTCGGTGAGACCGAAGGTGTAGTTGCCGCGACCGTCGAACTGCTTGCCGTTGAGGCCACGGAAGTCACGGATGCGCGGGAGCGCGAGCGCCAGCAGGCGGTCGAGGAATTCCCACATCCGGTCGCCGCGCAGCGTCACGTGGGCGCCGATCGGCATGCCCTCGCGCAGCTTGAACTGGGCGATGGACTTGCGCGCCTTGGTGACCTGCGGCTTCTGGCCGGTGATCGCGGTGAGGTCCTTGACAGCACCCTCGATCAGCTTGGAGTCGCGAGCAGCCTCGCCGACACCCATGTTGACCACGATCTTGGTCAGGCCGGGGACCTGCATGACGTTCGCGTAGCCGAACTCCTCGCGCAGGGCGGGGAGGATCTCGGAGCGGTAGCGCTCCTTCATCCGCGGGATGTTGGTCGTCTCAGTCATCAGATCTCATCTCCGGTCTTCCGCGAGATGCGGACGCTCCGGTTCGCCTTGTACGTCGAGCCGTCGGGGCGGGTCTTGGTGACCTCGACCCGCTTGAACCCGATCCGGGTCACGCCCTTGCCCTCGATCAGCATCACGTTGGACACGTGGATCGGGGCCTCGGTCGTGATGATGCCGCCGGTGTTGCCGGCACGCCCACCCTGGTTCATGACCTTGGTGTGCTTCTTGATCCGGTTCACGCCCTCGACGATGACCCGGTTCTCCTCGCGCAGGACGCGGATGACCTTGCCCTCGGCGCCCTTGTCCTTGCCAGCGATGACGCGGACCTGGTCGCCCTTCTTGATGGAAACACCCATCACAGCACCTCCGGCGCCAGCGAAATGATCTTCATGAACTTCTTCTCGCGCAGCTCACGGCCCACAGGGCCGAAGATGCGGGTGCCTCGCGGCTCGCCATCGGCCTTGAGGATCACGGCGGCGTTCTCGTCGAAGCGGATGTAGGAACCGTCTGCACGACGGCGCTCCTTCACGGTCCGCACGATCACGGCCTTGACGACATCACCCTTTTTGACGTTGCCGCCCGGGATCGCGTCCTTGACCGTGGCGACGATGACGTCGCCGATGCCGGCGTAGCGCCGACCCGAGCCGCCGAGGACACGGATGCAGAGGATCTCCTTCGCACCGGTGTTGTCGGCGACCTTGAGTCGCGACTCCTGCTGGATCATCGGTTTTTCTCCTGGTTGTCGTGCCGGTTCTCAACCACTCGCGGTCGTTGAGCCTTGCCGAACTTGTTTGCTGAAACTTGGGGGGACGGGTGCTACTTGGCCTTCTCGACGATCGAGACGACGCGCCACCGCTTGGTGGCGGACAGCGGGCGGGTCTCCATGATCAGGACCCGGTCACCGATGCCGCACTCGTTCTGCTCGTCGTGCGCTTTGAGCTTCGACGTACGGCGGAGAACCTTGCCGTACAGCGCGTGCTTGACGCGGTCCTCGACGGTGACGACGACGGTCTTGTCCATCTTGTCGCTGACGACGAGACCCTCGCGCACCTTGCGGCGCGTACGGTCCTCTGCGGTTACTTCACTCATGCGGCACCATCCTTAGCTGCGCCCGGGGCGGTCCGGATGCCGAGCTCGCGCTCGCGCACCACGGTGTAGATCCGGGCAATGTCCTTCTTGACCGAGCGGAGCCGGCCGTGGCTCTCGAGCTGGCCGGTCGCGGCCTGGAAGCGCAGGTTGAACAGCTCTTCCTTGGCCTCGCGCAGCTTGCCCTCGAGGTCGATGTCGTTGAGCTCGTCGAGCTCGGTCGCGGTGACGATGTCAGCCATCAGATCTGCCCCTCACGGGTGACGAACTTGCACTTCATCGGGAGCTTGTGCATCGCACGGCGCATCGCCTCACGAGCGACGTCCTCCGGAACTCCGGAGAGCTCGAACATGACGCGGCCGGGCTTGACGTTGGCGATCCACCACTCCGGGGAACCCTTACCGGAACCCATGCGGGTCTCGGCAGGCTTCTTGGTCAGCGGGCGGTCCGGGTAGATGTTGATCCAGACCTTTCCGCCACGCTTGATGTGACGGGTCATCGCGATACGAGCGGACTCGATCTGACGGTTGGTCACGTAGTGACCCTCGACCGCCTGGATGCCGAAGTCACCGAACGCCAGCGACGTACCGCCCTTGGCGGCGCCGGTCCGCTTGGGGTGGTGCTGCTTGCGGTGCTTGACCCTACGAGGCATCAACATGGTCAGGACTCCTCAGTGGTTGCAGGCGCGACAACAGCGTCAACAGCCGCTGCGTTGTCGGCAGGGGCCTCGGCCGGGGCCTCGGCACGGTCCGCACGCGTCGGGCGGTCGCCGCCCCGCGTGCCACGGCTCGGACGCTCGCCACCGCGGGCGCCGCCACGGGCGTCGCGGCCGCGGCCAGGAGCACCGGCGCGGGAGGCAGCCTGCGCCTCGCGCTCGGCGCGGGTGCCGGCGACCTCGCCCTTGTAGATCCAGACCTTGACGCCGATGCGGCCGAAGGTGGTCCGGGCCTCGTAGAAGCCGTAGTCGATGTCGGCACGCAGCGTGTGCAGCGGGACGCGACCCTCGCGGTAGAACTCCGAGCGCGACATCTCAGCACCGTTGAGACGGCCCGAGCACTGGATCCGGATGCCCTTGGCACCGGAGCGCATCGAGGTCTGCATGGCCTTCTTCATCGCACGACGGAACTGCACGCGACCGGAGAGCTGCTCGGCAACTCCCTGGGCGACGAGCTGGGCGTCGATCTCGGGGTTCTTGACCTCGAGGATGTTGAGCTGGACCTGCTTGCCCGTGAGCTTCTCCAGCTCGGTGCGCAGGCGGTCGGCCTCGGCGCCGCGGCGACCGATGACGATGCCCGGACGAGCGGTGTGGATGTCCACGCGGACACGGTCACGGGTGCGCTCGATCTCGACCTTGGAGATGCCGGCCCGCTCCATGCCCTTGGAGAGCAGCTTGCGGATGGCGACGTCCTCGCCGACGTACGACTTGTACAGCTTGTCGGCGTACCAACGCGACTTGTGGTCGGTCGAGATGCCGAGACGGAAGCCGTTCGGGTTGATCTTCTGTCCCATTACTTAGCAACCTCCGCCGGCTGGACAACGATCGTGATGTGGCTGGTGCGCTTGTTGATCCGGGTGGCCCGGCCCTGCGCACGCGGACGCCAACGCTTCATCGTCGGGCCCTCGTCGACCGTCGCCTTGCTCACCACGAGGGTGTTCCGGTCGAGGTCCTCGGTGGTCTCGGCGTTCGCGACGGCGCTCTCGAGGACCTTGAAGACGGTCTCGGCGGCAGCCTGCGGCGCGAACTTCAGCAGGACGAGGGCGTCGTCGACGGGAAGACCGCGAACCAGGTCCACCACGCGGCGGGCCTTCAACGGGGTGATCCGCACGAAGCGAGCCGATGCGAAGGCACCGGCCTCGTCGCCGAGCAGCGAGTCACGGCGGGCGCTGGTGCGCCGACGCTCAGTAGTACTCATCTCAGTATCTCCTTGCGTCCCCGCGTCAGCGGCGACGGCTCTTCCGGTCGTCCTTGACGTGCCCGCGGTAGGTGCGGGTCGGGGCGAACTCGCCCAGCTTGTGGCCGACCATCGAGTCGGTCACGAAGACCGGGACGTGCTTGCGGCCGTCGTGCACGGCAAGCGTGTGACCGATCATCGTCGGCAGGATCATCGACCGACGCGACCAGGTCTTGATCACGTTGTGCGTACCGGCCGCGTTCTGCGCGTCCACCTTCTTCTCGAGGTGGCCGTCGACGAACGGGCCCTTCTTCAGACTGCGAGGCATCTCAGTTCCCTATCAGCGCTTGTTCTTGCCGGACTTGCGGCGACGGACGATGAGGGCATCGCTGGCCTTGCGCTTGCGCGTGCGACCCTCGGGCTTGCCCCACGGGGAGACGGGGTGGCGTCCACCGGACGTCTTGCCCTCACCACCACCGTGCGGGTGGTCGACCGGGTTCATGACGACACCACGGACGGTCGGGCGCTTGCCCTTCCAGCGCATGCGGCCGGCCTTGCCCCAGTTGATGTTCGACTGCTCGGCGTTGCCGACCTCGCCGACCGTGGCGCGGCAGCGGACGTCGACGTACCGCATCTCGCCCGAGGGCAGACGCAGCTGGGCGCGAGAGCCCTCCTTGGCGACGAGCTGGGCCTTGTTGCCGGCCGAGCGGGCCATCTTCGCGCCGCCACCGGGACGGAGCTCGATGCAGTGGATCGTCGTACCGACCGGGATGTTGCGCAGCGGCAGGTTGTTGCCGGGCTTGATGTCGGCCTGGGCGCCGGCCTCGATGGCCTGGCCCTGGACGACGCCGTTCGGCGCGATGATGTAGCGCTTCTCGCCGTCGGCGTAGTGCAGCAGCGCGATCCGGGCGGTGCGGTTCGGGTCGTACTCGATGTGAGCGACCTTGGCCGGGATCCCGTCCTTGTCGTAGCGACGGAAGTCGATGATCCGGTAGGCACGCTTGTGACCGCCACCCTGGTGACGCGTGGTGATCCGGCCCTGGTTGTTGCGACCGCCCTTCTTGGGCAGCGGACGCACCAGGGACTTCTCCGGCGTGGTCCGGGTGATCTCGGCGAAGTCAGCGACCGACGAGCCACGACGGCCCGGGGTGGTCGGCTTGTACTTGCGGATAGCCATGAGTTATCTCTGCTCTCTGTCTTCTCGGCCGGTCAGGAGACCGGTCCCCCGAAGATGTCGATGCGGTGACCCTCGGCGAGGCTGACAATGGCGCGCTTGGTGTCCTTGCGCTTGCCCAGGCCGCTGGCCGTACGACGCGTCTTGCCCTGACGGTTCAGGGTGTTGACCGAGGTGACCTTCACGTTGAACACCTTCTCGACCGCGATCTTGATCTCGGTCTTGTTGGCGTCCGGACGGACGATGAAGGTGTACTTGTTGTTGTCGAGGAGGCCGTAGCTCTTCTCGCTCACGACCGGCGCGATCAGGACGTCGCGGTGGTCCTTGTGCAGGGTGCTCATGCGGTCTCCTCCTCAGCGGCCTCGGGCGCCTCGTCGGCGGCCTCGGCGGCCGGCTCCTCGACCTTCTCGGCCTTCGGAGCGGTCTTCTTGGCAGCAGCCTTCTTCGCCGGCTTCTCCTCGACCTCGGCATCCGCACCGACGAACGCGTTGTACGCGCCCTGGGTGAAGACGACGTCGTCGGCGAGCAGCACGTCGTAGGTGTTGAGCTGGTCGACGGCGAGGATGTGCACGTTCGGCACGTTCCGCAGCGACAGCCAGGTCAGCGCGTCGTCGCGCTGCAGCACGATCAGCTGACGGCGACCGCCGGACAGGCTGTTCAGCAGGGCGACAGCGGTCTTGGTGGACGGCTTGTCACCGGCCGAGAGCGCCTCGACGACGTGGATGCGACCCTCGCGGGCCCGGTCGGACAGGGCGCCCTTGAGAGCGGCAGCCTTCATCTTCTTCGGGGTGCGCTGGTCGTAGTCACGCGGCTTGGGACCGTGGACGACGCCGCCGCCGACGAACTGCGGCGCACGGGTCGAGCCCTGACGAGCCCGGCCGGTGCCCTTCTGCTTGTACGGCTTGCGACCGCCACCACGGACCTCGCCACGACGCTTGGTCGAGTGCGTGCCCTGGCGCGCGGCAGCCTGCTGCGCGACGACGACTTGGTGGATCAGGGGGATGTTGGTCGCGACGTCGAAGATCTCGGCCGGCAGCGAGACCTTGACGACCTTGGCGGCGTCGGTGGTCGCAGCCTTCTTGGCCGTCGTCTTCTTCGCCGGAGCCTTCTTGGCAGTCTCAGCCATGCTCAGGCCTCCGTTCCGGACTTGGCGGCGGAGCGGATCACGATCAGGCCGCCCTTGGGGCCGGGAACGGCGCCCTTGAGCAGGATCAGGCCCTTCTCCACGTCGACCGCGTGCACGGTCACGTTCTGGGTGGTGATGGTGTCCGTACCCATGCGGCCGGCCATCCGGGTGCCCTTGAAGACGCGACCCGGGGTCGCGCAGGCGCCGATGGAACCAGGCTTGCGGTGGTTGCGGTGGGCACCGTGGGAGGCACCGACGCCGGCGAAGCCGTGGCGCTTCATGACACCGGCGTAGCCCTTGCCCTTGCTGGTGCCGGTGACGTCGACGTCGTCGCCGGCGGCGAACAGCTCGGGGCTGATCTCCTGGCCGACCTCGTACGACGCGGCGTCAGCGGTGCGGATCTCGTGCAGGTGGCGACGCGGGGTCACACCGGCCTTGTCGAAGTGTCCGGCGGACGGCTTCGTGACCTTGCGGCCCTCGATCTCGCCGTAGCCGAGCTGGATGGCGTTGTAGCCGTCCTTCTCGGGGGTGCGGACCTGGGTGATCACGTTGGTGCTCGCGGCGACCACGGTGACGGGGACGATCTTGTTGTTCTCGTCCCACAGCTGGGTCATGCCGAGCTTGGTGCCCAGCAGCCCCTTCACGTTGCGTTCGAAAGTCATCTCTACTACCTCAGAGCTTGATCTCGATGTCGACACCGGCAGGCAGGTCGAGGCGCATCAGCGAGTCGACCGTCTTCGGCGTGGGGTCAATGATGTCGATGAGGCGCTTGTGGGTGCGCATCTCGAAGTGCTCGCGAGAGTCCTTGTACTTGTGCGGCGAACGGATGACGCAGAAGACGTTCTTCTCCGTCGGCAGCGGCACGGGGCCGGCCACCTTCGCGCCGGTACGGGTAACCGTGTCAACGATCTTCCGAGCCGAGGTGTCGATCACCTCGTGGTCATAGGCCTTGAGCCTGATGCGGATCTTCTGTCCCGCCATCACGCGTCCTTTACTTCTCGTCTCACGATGAGTCTCGTCTCGTCTCGGTGAGACGATCCGCCCTGCTCTCCCCGCTCAGATCCCCGACCCCCGCGGTCGGGCGTGTCGCGGCTGGTAGGCGCACGACGAGCTCGACCTGGCGGTCGGTGTTTCTCAGGGGTGTGCCCGACGGGGAGTCGGGCTGAACGGGATCTCCAGGTGCGGCACGGACACGCGACCACAGCGCTTCCTTCACCAGGAAGCCAGGAGAACCTGTTCAGTAGTCAATGTCCGCGCCCCGGCAATCCCGCCGGAGCAACCGGACTATCTTGGCAGAGATCCGCACCAGCGCCAAATCGGGGCCCGGGTGACAGGATGTGCGACTCAGGCACGCAGCAGCGCGAGGGAGCAACGATGTCGGATCTCGGGTCCTACCCCCCTCCGGGGTCTCCGGAGCCGCCCCCTCCCCCGCCGCCGGGGTCCCCCGCCGCTGCGCCCGCGCAGCAGTCCTGGTTCAACCCGGTCAGCCCGCAGACGGCAGCCCAGGTCGGACAGGTCGCCCAGCCCGGGTACCCGGTGACTCCGCCCGGGTACTACGCCCCTCCGGTGGCAGCGGCCGCCCACAAGCCCGGGGTGATCCCGCTGCGGCCGCTCGGCCTCGGCGACATCTACGACGGCGCGTTCAAGATCATCCGGTTCAGCCCGGGCGCCACCGTCGGTTCGGCTGTTCTGGTGACCGCCGTCGCGATGGCGATCCCCCTGGCGATCACGGGCCTCCTGGCCGCGGTCTTCGACCTGTCCCTGTCCTCGATCGACAGCATCGACCCGGACACCGCGGACGTCGCCAGCCTGCTCGCGGGCAGCGGCACCGTCGTGGGGGGCGCGATCCTCCAGGGCATCGGGCTGATCTTCGTGACCGGGATGGTCGCCCACGTGACCGCGGCAGCCGCCGTGGGGCGCAAGCTCACCCTGTCGGAGTCGTGGGCCGCAACAGCGGGAAGGCGCGGCAAGCTGGTCGGCCTGACCCTCGTCCTGCTGCTCGGCACGGTCCTCTACCTGGCCCTCGGCACGGCCGTCGTCGTGCTGCTCGCTTTCGCACTGCCCGAAGCGGCGGCGGTCGTCACGGGGATCCTGGTCGGGATCGCGCTCGTGTGCGGCCTGGTGTTCCTGTGGGCACGCATCTACTACCTGGCCGTCCCGCCGCTGCTCCTGGAACCGGTCGGGGTCCTCGGCGCACTCGGCCGCTCCTGGCAGCTCACCTCCGGGGCCTTCTGGCGCACCTTCGGCATCGCACTGCTGACCATCCTCGTCACCCAGGTCGCCGGCGGCATGCTCGGCATCCCCTTCGGGATCATCGGCGAGATCGCGCGTACGGCCACCGGTGAGGGCGAGGTCGGGCTGCTGGTCTACCTGACCTGCACCGCTTTGTCGAGCGTGATGTCCGCGGCTTTCGTCGCTCCCTTCACGAGTGCGGTCACCACGCTGCAGTACGTCGACCTGCGCATGCGCAAGGAGGGGTACGACGTCGAGCTCCTCACCCGGGCGGGTGTGCCGACGCCGTGACGCACGTCGACAACGTTCTGGGCGCCGCGGCGTACGTGCCCTGGGGGGCGCCCCTGGACCCGTCGCCCGACGGGGCCCGCACGTCGCTGCGTCGCGAGCTACTCCGTCCCGAGTACCACCAGGACAACCCCCTGCAACAGGTGCTGCGCTGGCTCCAGGACCGCATCGGTTCCGGACTGGACGCTGCCTCGAACACCTCCCCGATCGGCGCGGCCGGCGCGCTGGTCGTGTTCCTCGTCGTCCTCGGTCTGCTCGGCTGGTTCCTGTCGCGCTTCCGACGCAGCAGCCAGGCGGTCGCGACCAGCGGCGCGGTGCTGACCGAGGAGCGGGTCACCGCCGCCGAGCTGCGCTCGCGCGCCGTGGCGGCGATGGCCGAGAACCGGTACGAGGACGCAGTGACCGACGGCTTCCGAGCACTCGCGCTGCGGCAGATCGAGCACGGACGACTCGACGAGCAGCCGGGCGCCACCGCGCACGAGGTCGCAGTCCAGCTCGGCAACGAGTTCGCCGGGACCCGGGACCGGATCTTCGACGCCGCCGGGCTCTTCGACCTCGTCCTGTACGGCGACCGGGCGGCTACGCGCGAGCAGGCCGAGTCCGTGCTCGCCCTGGACGACGACCTGGTCGGTGTCCGGTGAGCACCACGACCGCGGAACCCCCTGCCCCGGCCTCGGCGACCTCGCCGCGACGCGGGTGGTTGCGCCGCCACAAGGCCCTCGTGCTGGTCCTGGTCGGCCTGGTCGCGGCCACGGCGCTGTCAGTGCTGAGTGGCGACGACGACCGGTTCACCGAGCCCCTCGACCCCGCGAACGCCCGTCCCGAGGGTGCGCGGGCGGTCGCACGCGTCCTGGCGAACGAGGGCATCGACGTCGACGTCGTGCGCAGCGCCGCGGAGCTCGAGAGGGCCCGCACCGACGCGGACACCACGGTGGTCATCACCTCCACCGACGGCCTCGGCCGGCGTACGGCCCGGCAGGTGCGCACCCAGGCGTCCGAGTCCACCCTGGTCCTGGTCGAGCCCCGGTTCGCGGTGCCGTCGATGTTCGGCGAGGAGGACGGCGTCGGGTACTCCCGCACGAGGAAGGTCGACGGGAGCTGTCGCGACGACCGGTTCGACGGGCTGACCCTGGAGTCCGACAAGGGGGCCGTCTTCGCCTCCTCGTCCGCCGCCTGCTTCGCGACCGGGAGCGGCGCGCTGCTGACCGAACCCTCGGACGGCACCTACTTCCTCGGCGCGGGTGACGTGCTGGCCAACGAGCAGATCACCCGCTCCGACAACGCGGCGTTCGCGCTGCGCCTGCTCGGCGGCCACCCGCACCTGGTCTGGTACGTGCCGGACCCGTTGGACCTGAGCGCCGACGAGGGCGTGACCTTCTCCTCGCTGCTGCCCCGCTGGCTCGGACCCGCGATGCTGCTGCTCGGCGTTGCGGCGGTCACCCTCATCCTCTGGCGCTCGCGGCGGCTGGGCGCGCTCGCGGTCGAACCGCTGCCCGTGGCGGTCACGGCCATCGAGACGACCCGCAGCCGGGGGCGCCTGTACCGCAAGGTCAACGACCGCGGGTACGCCGCCGGGGCGCTGCGGCACGCCGCTCGGACGGACATCGCGGCGCACCTGCTGATGCCGCGGCACACCGCGAACGACCCCGAGCTGCTGGTGCGGGTGCTCGGCAGCTACTCCGTGCTCGGGGCCGACCGGCTCCGCGAGCTGCTCCGCACCGACGGGCCCGCCCCCGCCTCCGACAAAGACCTGATCACCCTGGCCAACGACCTGGCCGACCTGCTGAGAGAGGTACACCGCTCATGACCGAGAACGTGCACACCCCTGAGGACGTCTCCCAGGCGCGGGAGCGGCTGATGTCGGTCCGCGGCGAGGTGGCCAAGGTGGTCGTCGGCCAGGACGCTGCGGTCTCCGGCCTGCTGGTCGCCCTGCTGTGCCGCGGCCACGTGCTGATGGAGGGCGTGCCCGGTGTGGCCAAGACCCTGCTGGTCCGCACGCTGGCCGGAGCGTTGTCGGTGGACACCAAGCGGGTCCAGTTCACCCCGGACCTGATGCCGGGCGACATCACCGGGTCGATGGTCATCGACAGCCAGGCCGGCGAGCTGAGCTTCCGCGAGGGCCCCCTGTTCACCAACCTGCTGCTCGCCGACGAGATCAACCGGACACCCCCCAAGACCCAGTCCGCGCTGCTCGAGGCGATGGAGGAGGGGCAGGTCTCCGTCGACGGCGTCTCCCGGACGCTGCCACGACCGTTCCTGGTCGCGGCCACGCAGAACCCGGTGGAGTACGAGGGCACCTACCCGCTGCCCGAGGCACAGCTCGACCGGTTCCTGCTCAAGGTGATCCTGCCGCTGCCCGAGCGCGAGGCCGAGCTGGAGATCCTGCGACGGCACGCGACAGGTTTCGACCCGCGTGACGTCGCCGGCGCCGGTGTCCGAGCGGTCGCGGGGCCCGAGGACATCCTGGCCGGCCAGCGCGGCGTCGCTGCCGTCCAGGTCTCCCCCGAGGTCTCCGGGTACATCGTCGACATCGCCCGGGCGACCCGGAGCTCGCCGTCGCTCAGCCTCGGCGTCAGCCCGCGCGGCAGCACCGCGCTGCTGCACGCCGCCCGGGCCTGGGCCTGGTTGTCGGGCCGGGACTTCGTGACGCCGGACGACGTCAAGGTCCTCGCGCACGCCACCCTCGCCCACCGCCTCGGACTGCGACCGGAGGCCGAGCTCGACGGCACCGACGTCAA
Organism: Marmoricola sp. OAE513; assembly: GCF_040546585.1. Lineage (NCBI taxonomy): Bacteria > Bacillati > Actinomycetota > Actinomycetes > Propionibacteriales > Nocardioidaceae > Marmoricola > Marmoricola sp. OAE513. The sequence goes on from NZ_JBEPOC010000001.1 coordinate 1,153,757, forward strand.
CCAGGTGCTCGCCTCCGCGCTCGGCTCGGTCCCGGTCCCGCGGTGACCAGGACACCGTGAGGGAACGGTACTGATGTCGATCACGGGTCGGGTTCCGCTCCTGCTGCTGGCAGGGGTGCTGCCGGTCGTGCTCCGACCCCACCTGGGCACGGCCTGGATGTGGATCGGGCTGGTCCTCCTGGTCGTCGTGGCCGACTGGGCGCTGGCGCCGTCGCCGAGCACGCTGGAGGTCAGCCGGTCCAGCGACTCCCGGGTCCGTCTGGGAGAGCCCGCGGAGACCACGCTGACCGTGACGAACACCGGACGCCGTCGTGCTCGCGGGGTGCTCCGGGACGCCTGGCAGCCGACCGCCGGCGCGACCGGCAACCGGCACCGGTTGCAGCTGGCCCCCGGTGACCGCACCCGCCTGCGCACACCCCTGCAACCGGTACGCCGGGGCGACCTGCAGGCGGTCGGCGCCACGGTGCGCCTGCTCGGCCCCCTGGGACTCGCCGCGCGTCAGCGGACGCGCCACGTCCCCGGCGCGATCCGGTCGCTGCCGCCCTTCGGGTCCCGCAAGCACCTGCCCAGCAGGCTCGCCCGGCTGCGCGACCTCGACGGTCGCTCGGCGGTCCGGGTCCGCGCTCCGGGCACCGAGTTCGACTCCCTGCGCGAGTACGTGCGCGGCGACGACGTCCGCAGCATCGACTGGCGCGCGAGCGCCCGCAACCGCAACGTGGTCGTCCGCACCTGGCAGCCCGAGCGCGACCGGCGCATCGTCCTGGTCCTGGACACCTCGCGCACCTCGGCAGGCCGGGTCGCCGACGTCCCGCGGCTGGACTCCGCCATGGACGCCGCCCTGCTGCTGGCGGCGCTGGCCGCGCGGGCCGGCGACCGGGTGGACTTCCTGGCCGGCGACCGACGGGTCCGCAGCCGGCTCCGGCTCTCGGGCACCGACGTGGTCGCGCCGTTGCAGGACGCGATGAGCGGGCTCGTCCCGATCATCGCCGAGGCCGACTGGTCGGGGCTGGCCGGCGCGATCACCCAGCTCGGACGGCAGCGTGCGCTGGTCGTGCTGCTCACGCCGCTCGAGCCTTCCGCGATCGAGGAGGGGTTGCTGCCGGTGCTGCCGACGCTGGCGCGCCACCACCGGGTGGTCGTCGCGTCCGTCAAGGACCCGGCCCTGGACGAGATGGTGGCCAGCCACGAGGACATCGACGAGGTCTACGGCGCCGCCGCGGCCACCCAGACGCTGCAGCGACGACGTCGTACGGCGGAGGTGCTCGGCGCGCTCGGCGTCGAGGTGGTCGACGCCGATGCGGACAAGCTCCCGCCGGCCCTTGCTGATCACTACCTCATGCTCAAGGCCCGCGGCTTCCTCTGAGCGTCATGCGCGGCACGTGGCCAAGGGTCACGAGGCGGTGGCCACCCGGTCCTCCAGGAGCGAGGCGTCGACGTCTCCGGTCTGGCCGCGCTGGTAGGCCGTCCGCCCGAGCGTGAAGACGTAGGCGAAGAACGCGAGCTCGGCGAGGATGCCGATCCCGATCCGCGCCCAGGTCGGCAGGCCCGAGGGCGTGACGAACCCCTCGATCGCGCCACTGATCATCAGCACGACCACCAGGCCGAGCGCGACCGTGGCCGCAGTCCGGCCCTCGCGGGCGACCGACTGGGTCCGGGTCCGGTCGCCGGGTTCTATCCACGACCAGAACAGCTTGAGCCCGACTCCGCCCGCGACGAATACGGCCGTGAGCTCGAGCAGCCCGTGCGGGAGGATCAAGCCCCAGAAGTGACCCGCGTGCCCGTGGTTGATCATCACCGAACCGATCACCGCCAGGTTCAGGATGTTGTTGAAGAGCAGGTAGATCACCGGGAAGCCCAGGATGCCGAGCGCGAGGCAGAGCGCCGAGACCCAGGCGTTGTTCACCCAGACCTGCAGGGCGAAGTGGCTCGAGGCGTAGGTGCTGTAGTAGTCCTCGAAGTCGTGGTTGACCAGCTGGTCGACCTCACCGGGGCTCATCAGGGTCTGCTCCACCATCGGGTGGTCGAGCAGCCAGATGATCATCACTGCGGTGACCACGACGTTGGCGAGCAGGCAGCCGATCCACCACCGGCGCAACCGGTACAGCGCGGCCGGGAACACCTCGGTGAAGAACCGGCCCACGTTGCGCCAGCTCGTCACCCGCGTCCCGACCGATCGGTTCCGGGCCCGCGCGAGGATCGAGGACAGGTAGGAGACCAGCGATGCGTCCGGCGCTGCCGTGCGGATCACCGAGAGGTGCGTGGCCACCTGCTGGTAGCGGTCGATCAGCTCGTCGCTCTCGGCACCGCTGAGCCGGCTGCGCCGGGTGAGCACGTCGAGGCGGTCCCACTCGTGCCCGTGCGCGATCACGTAGGCGTCGAGGTCCATGTGCCCAACCCTAAGCCGGACACGCGTGTGGCCGGGTGCCTATGCTGGTCGGAATGTCCTCTTCCCTCGAAGCCGCCAGCCTCACCGCCGACGACCTGGTCACCGGCGAGGCAGTCGCGCTCGACCTCCCGGCGGCATCCTTCGGGTCGCGGGTGGTCTCGGGTCTGCTGGACCTCGTCGCCACCCTGGTGACGTTGTTCTTCGTGACCATCCTGATGACGTCGCTGTCCTCGGGCACCGACGAGGCGCTGTTCTGGGCTTCGCTGATCGCGACCCTGATGACCGTCTTCCTGGTGATCCCGACGACACTGGAGACCCTCACCCGCGGCAAGTCGCTGGGCAAGATGGCGATGGGCCTGCGCACCGTGCGCGACGACGCCGGACCGATCTCCGCCCAGCACGCCTTCGTCCGCTCGCTGATCGGCTTCGTCGAGATCTACACCTTCTTCGGGGCGCCGGCCTTCTTCTCCTCCCTGCTCAGCGAGCGCGGCAAGCGCCTCGGCGACCACGCTGCCGGCACCTACGTGATTCGCGAGCGGTTCCCGCTGCGGTTCCCGCTGCCGGCCCCGATGCCGCCGCACCTCGCCGACTGGGCGCGCAACGCCGACATCGCGCCCCTCCCGACGGCGGTCGCGCTGGGCGTCCGCCAGTTCCTCGCTCGCGCGAACCAGATCGGTCCCGCGGCCAGTGCGCAGCTCGCCCGCACCCTGGCCGACCAGGTGCAGCCGTTCGTGTCCCCTGCCCCGCCGCCGGGCACGACGCCGGAGTACTTCCTCGCGGCCGTCCTGGTCTCGCGGCGTGAGCGCGACCTGGCCCGGATCCACCGCGAGAACGAGCTGCGACGTCGCCTGGTGTCCCGCGGTTGACCACCGGGTGAACCAGCACCCCGGGTAGATCACCAACCTTCACCCGACGTCTGCATCGACGTCATCGGCCCGGGGGTGCGGCCTCGTCATCGTGAGCACGTGGTCACGCTCACGCGCCGACGAGTCCTGCAAGCCGGAGCCACTTCCGGGGCCCTGGCGATCTGGCCCACCGCCCTGCTCTTCGACTGGCCCCGGCTCCAGGGTCGCCCGGTGTTCTCTGCGGGAACGACCCTGGAGTCGACCATCGGCATGCGCGCGGGTCCGGCGTACCGGCAGCTGCGGCTGCGGGAGGGCGAGGCCGCCGAGCTCCGCGAGGACCTCGCACGGGGGCGCCGCGGTCGGGAGGACCGGCGCGAAGGCGTCGGCGTCCTCGTCCAGGTCTCCGACCTGCACGTGACCGATGCCCAGCACCCGTTGCGGTTCGAGTACCTCGACCGGATCAACCAGGTCGGGCACCGCCCCGGCGAGTTCCTCGGGCTGCACGGGACGAACGCGCTCGTCTCCCGGATCAACGGCCTGGACGGCGGGCCCTGGACCGGGCGCAGGATCGACGCGGTGGTCAGCACCGGCGACAACACCGACAACCAGTCCCGCAACGAGCTGGACTGGTTGCTCGGGGTCCTGGCTGGTGGTGTCGTGCGTGCCGACAGCGGCAGTCTCGACGGGTACGAAGGCGTCGCGGCCAGCGGCCACCGGGAGTACTGGCAGCCGGAGAGCACCCGTCGCGACGCGTTCAAGGACCGCGGGTTCCCGGTCGTGCATGGCCTGCTGGGCGCCGCGACCCGACCGTTCATCGCGCCCGGGCTCGACGTGCCGTGGGTCCTGACGATGGGCAACCACGACGACGTCGCCGGGGGCATGCTCGGCAACCGTCAGTACGTCGAGGACTGGTCGCTGGGCGACCGGAAGATCTTCTCCTCCCACGGCGACGTCACCTACCGGCTCGCCTCCATGCTCAAGGGCGTCCGCGCCGGCGACGACGCCCGCGAGATGCTCGCCTCGATCGTGTCCTCGGGCCGGACCCGGACCGTGCACGCCGACCCGCGTCGAGCGCCGTTCACCGGCGCCGACTACCTCGCAGCGCTCCGCGACCCCCGGTACGTCGGAGCAGGTCCGGTCGGGCACGGGTACGCCGAGGACGCCGATCCGGACCACCTCTACTTCACCTACCGTGCCAGCGAGCTGGTCACCGTGATCAGCCTGGACACGACCAACCAGGCCGGTGGCGCCGAGGGATCGATCGGCTCCGGCCAGCTCGCCTGGCTCGAGCGGCAGCTGACGACCCTGACCGACCAGTACGTCGTCGTGCTCAGCCACCACCCGTCCGGCTCGATGCGCAACCTCGCCGAGGACCCACGCTTCCCGGGCGAGCAGCGGCACGGCGACGACGAGCTGCGTCGGGTGCTGCACCGCCACCCGCAGGTGGTCGCGTGGGTCAACGGCCACACCCACCGCAACGACATCACCCCGCACCGGCACGACGAGGCGAAGCGCTCCTTCTGGGAGATCAACTCCGCCTCGCACACCGACGCCCCGCAGCAGGCCCGGGTGATCGAGGTCGCCCGGAACGGCGACGGCACGATCTCCCTGTTCACCACGATGATCGACGCCGACGCCCCGCTGGTGGCGGACCCGGACGACCTGTCGCCGGCGGGCCTGGCGTCGTACTACCGCGAGCTCGCGTTCAACGACCGGCCGTGGCACGCGCGCGCCGGGAGACGACGCGACCGGAACACCGAGCTGCTGCTCCGGGACCCGCTGCCGGCCTGAGGTCAGCGGGTCCGGTAGGCGAGGTCGATGATGTCGCGGTCGACCGCGACGCCCTTGCGCTCGAACTTGGTGACGGGGCGGTCCACCCAGCGCTCGACGCGCCCGCCCTCGAGTGCGGGCTCGGCGTCGAGGACGGCGATCATCTGCTCGGCGTACTCGCCCCAGTCGGTCGCGAGCCGCCACGTCCCGCCCGGCTTCAGCCGGGTAGCGACCAGCGCCGCGAACTCGGGGCCGACGAGGCGCCGCTTGTGGTGCTTCTTCTTGGGCCACGGGTCGGGGAAGAACGTCCAGAGCTCCGCCAGGCTGCCGGGCTCGACCAGGTTCTCCAGGAACCAGACGGCGTCGACACCGAGCATCCGGACGTTGTCGGCCCCCGCTTCCGCCAGCAGACCGAGGGTGTGCGCGACGCCGGGCATCCAGACCTCGAGCGCCAGCACGTTGTACTCCGGCCGGGCCGCCGCCAGCGATGCCGTCGCCTCGCCGATGCCGGACCCGATCTCGATGATCAGCGGCGCGTCGCGACCGAACAGTGCCGCGAGGTCGAAGCCGGGCTCGTCGACGGCCGACTCGGGGATCACCCAGTCGCGGTGGTAGGCGTCCCAGGACTCCTGCTGGCTGGGCGTGAACCGGCTGCCGCGCCGCGAGTAGGTCAGCACCTCGCGCATCCGGCGGCCGTCCTCGGTGAGACGACGGTGCGGACGGGCGGGCGGCAGGGCATCAGGCACGACGAGAAGGGTACGTGTCGTTTCGGTCACGAGAGGGACCCGGCCTTCGCAAACGCCTGCGCAGAAGGGGATCCAGGACGCAGGATGTCCGCGTGCGCAGGCGATTTCGGGTGCCTACACCTCTTCTCATGGCAGCAGCCGCCGGTCTGGTGATCGGCGTGCTGGGCCTGCTCACCGCTGCCCAACCGGCCCAGTCCACCGAGCTCGACCGCTGCGCGAAGTTCGCGAACGACTCCCGCGCCCGGGCCAAGGTCGTCACCGGGACCGGCTCGGACGTCGTCGTGATCGGCGACTCGTACTCGGTCGGGCTCGGCCTGACCGACCCGCTCCGCGCGTGGCCCGAGCAGCTGCCCGGTCGTCTCCAGGTGTTCGGCTTCTCCGGCTCCGGGTTCAGTCACGGCTCCAGCCCCTGCGGCGAGGTCGCCTACTACCAACGGGCTCCGCAGGCACTGCGTGACAACGGCGCCACCGTCGTCATCGAGGGCGGCCTCAACGACGAGTTCCAGACCACTGCCGGCATCCGTGCGGGAGTACGCCGTGTCCTCGCCGCGGCCCGCGGCCACCGGGTCCTCATCGTCGGTCCCGCCAAGGCCCCGTCCCGCGCGGCCCAAGCGGTCCGGATCGACAAGATCCTGCGTGCGGCCGCCGCGCGCTCCGACGTCGGGTACGTGAGCATGCTCGACCACCGGTTCAGCTACCTTCCGGACCGTCTCCACCTCACCCCTGCCGGTCACCGCGCCTTCGGCCGCGCCGTCGCTGAGGCACTCGTCACAAGCGCAAAGTCGAGTTAACTGGCAGACTTCGGCGCAATCCCCTATCGGTGAGAGGAAACCGCCCCATGACGAACACCCCCGAAGAGCCGCAGCAGCCCGCTGACTCGACTCCCCCGCCGCCCCCGGCCCCGACCCCGCCGCCGGCCGCCCCTGCTGCAGGCGGTCCGGACTTCGCCGCCGCCGGCGACGCCGCCAAGGCCGCCTACGGCGACGCCGTGAACACCTTCAAGACAGGCACGCTGACCCAGAAGCTCGGCCTGGTCGCCGGCGCCCTGGCCATCCTGGCCCTGATCGCAGCGATCCTGCCGTGGGTCTCCGTCGAGGCCGGCGCGCTCAGCGAGTCCTCCAGCGGCTTCGGAGACGGCGGCGACGGAACGCTGACCTTCCTGCTCGCCCTGGTCGCCGGTGGCCTCGGTGTCGCCTACGCGCTCAAGGGCATCCTGGCCAAGCCGTTCGCCATCGCGGCGGCCGCAGCAGGCGCCCTGATCACCCTGATCTCGATCATCGACCTCGCTGACATCAGCGACAAGGGCGGCGACCTCGAGGACATTGGCCGCCCCGGCTTCAAGGTCGACGTGAGCAGCGGGATCGGCCTCTGGCTGACGCTGATCATCGGTCTGGCCTACATCGGCCTCGGCGTGGTCGCCTTCCTGCAGATCCAGAAGGAGAGCTGACCACCAGCTCCATCAGCAACGAACGGCCCCGGGCAACGCCCGGGGCCGTTCTGCATTCCCAACCCGACGCACCGAGGCAACGACCCTGCAAAGACCAAAGGCGCTGCGACGACGAGCGACCCGGCAGCAGAGTGACCAGGGTCGCGTGGCGGCGCACGGGCAGGGCCCGGAGGAGCCGGCGTAAAAGCGCAGCGCGGCGCCGCAAGCGGGTGACGGGCACCCCACCGTCTGTAGCGGCGACGCGCCAAGCCAGCCGGTCCGAGGAGCGCTGGACGGGCGCCGCCACACCTAAAGCAGAACGGCCCCGGGCCGAAGCCCGGGGCCGAACTGAGAAGAACTAGATCACTTGGTGATCTTGGTGACGCGACCGGCGCCCACCGTACGACCACCCTCACGGATGGCGAACTTCAGGCCGTCCTCCATGGCGATCGGCTGGATCAGCACGACCGACATGTCGGTGTTATCGCCCGGCATCACCATGTCGCGACCCTCGGGGAGGGTGACGACGCCGGTGACGTCGGTGGTCCGGAAGTAGAACTGCGGACGGTAGTTGTTGAAGAACGGCGTGTGACGGCCACCCTCCTCCTTGGAGAGGATGTAGACCGACGCGTCGAACTCGGTGTGCGGGGTCGTGGTGCCCGGCTTGATGACGACCATGCCGCGCTCGACGTCCTCGCGCTTGGTACCACGGAGGAGCAGACCGACGTTCTCGCCCGCCTGGCCCTCGTCGAGCAGCTTGCGGAACATCTCGACGCCGGTGACGGTCGACTTCTGCGAGGTCTCGCGGATGCCGATGATCTCGACCTCCTCGTTGACCTTGACGATGCCGCGCTCGATACGACCGGTGATGACGGTTCCACGACCGGTGATCGTGAAGACGTCCTCGACCGGCATGAGGAACGGCTTGTCGGTGTCACGCTCGGGCTGCGGGATGGCCTCGTCGACCGCGTTCATCAGCTCGAGGATCGACTCGCCCCACTTGGCGTCGCCGGTCAGGGCCGGGTGGGCCGCAACGCGCACGACCGGGATGTCGTCGCCCGGGTAGTCGTACTCGGAGAGGAGCTCGCGCACCTCCATCTCGACGAGCTCGATGAGCTCCTCGTCGTCGACCATGTCGCACTTGTTGAGCGCCACGACCAGGGCCGGCACGCCGACCTGGCGGGCGAGCAGCACGTGCTCGCGGGTCTGCGGCATCGGGCCGTCGGTGGCGGCGACCACGAGGATCGCGCCGTCCATCTGGGCCGCACCGGTGATCATGTTCTTGATGTAGTCGGCGTGACCGGGGCAGTCGACGTGAGCGTAGTGGCGCTGCTCGGTCTGGTACTCGACGTGCGCGATCGAGATGGTGATACCGCGCTGACGCTCTTCGGGCGCCTTGTCGATCTGGTCGAACGCCGAAGCCTCGTTCAGGTCCGGGTACTTGTCGTGCAGGACCTTCGTGATGGCAGCCGTCAGCGTCGTCTTGCCGTGGTCGATGTGACCGATGGTTCCGATGTTGACGTGCGGCTTGGTCCGCTCGAACTTGGCCTTAGCCATTTCTGGCTCCTCCTGGTTGTGTTTTCTTGACTCGTAAATAGAACGTTTGTTGCTGCCGAGGTGCGTGGAGAACTACTCGCCACGAACCTTTTTGATGATCTCGTCTGCGACGTTCGAGGGAACCTCGGCGTACGAGTCAAACTCCATCGAGTACGACGCCTGACCTGAGGTCTTCGACCGGAGGTCACCAACGTACCCGAACATCTCCGACAGCGGCACCAGCGCCGAGACGACCATGTCGCCGTGACGCTCCTCCTGCGCGGAGATCTGACCACGCCGTGAGTTGATGTCGCCGATGACCGTGCCGAGGAAGCTCTCGGGGGTCACGACCTCGACCGCGAACATGGGCTCGAGGAGAACGGGCTTCGCCATCCGCGCGGCCTCCTTGAAGGCCTGCAGACCGGCGATCTTGAACGCGAGCTCCGAGGAGTCGACGTCGTGGTACGCGCCGTCCTCGAGGGTCACCTTGACGTCGACCATCGGGTAGCCGGCGAGAACACCGAACTCCATGGCCTCCTGGGCGCCCTGGTCCACCGACGGGATGTACTCGCGCGGGACGCGACCACCGGAGACGGCGTTGACGAACTCGTAGCCCGCACCGGTCCCGGTCTCGGGGTTGATGTTCGGCTCGATCGAGATCATGACCTTGGCGAACTGACCCGAGCCACCCGTCTGCTTCTTGTGGGTGTAGGAGTGCTTCTCGACCTTCTTGCGCAGGGTCTCGCGGTAGGCGACCTGCGGCTTGCCGACGGTGGCCTCGACGCGGAACTCGCGCTTCATCCGGTCGACGAGGATCTCCAGGTGGAGCTCACCCATACCGGCGATGATGGTCTGACCGGTCTCCTCGTCCGCCTTGACGGTGAAGGTCGGGTCCTCGTCGGAGAGCCGCTGGATGGCGGTACCGAGCTTCTCCTGGTCGCCCTTCGTCTTCGGCTCGATGGCGACCTCGATCACCGGGGCCGGGAAGGTCATCGACTCCAGGACGACCTGGTTGTTCGGGTCGCAGAGCGTGTGGCCGGTCTTGGTGTCCTTGAGACCCATGACAGCGACGATCTGGCCGGCGCCGACCGACGCGATCTCCTCACGCTTGTTGGCGTGCATCTGGTAGACCTTGCCGATCCGCTCCTTGCGGCCGTTGACCGAGTTGACCACGGTCGAGCCCGCCTCGAGCTTGCCCGAGTAGACCCGGACGTAGATCAGCTTGCCGAGGTGCGGGTCGGTGGCGATCTTGTAGGCCAGACCGGAGAACGGCTCGGAGTCGGACGGCTGACGCACGATCTCCTTCTCCTCGTCGTTCGGCGCGTGGCCGACGATGCCCTCGATGTCGAGGGGCGACGGGAGGTACTTCACGACGGCGTCGAGCAGGGGCTGCACGCCCTTGTTCTTGAACGCGGTGCCGCAGAGGACCGGGTTCAGCTTGTCGGCGAGGGTCGCACGACGGATCGCGGCCTCGAGCTCCTCGACGGTGAACTCACCCTCGTCGAGGAACTTCTCCATGATCTCGTCGTCGGCCTCCGACAGGGTCTCGAGAAGCTTCTCGCGCCACTCGGCGGCCTGCTCGGCCAGCTCGGCGGGGATCTCCTCGACGGTGTAGTCCTCACCCATCGTGGTCTCGCCGCGCCAGGTCAGGGCACGCATGCCGACCAGGTCGACGACACCGAGGAAGTCGCTCTCGGCGCCGATCGGGAGCTGCAGGACGAGCGGGGTGGAGTTCAGGCGCTCGACCATCATGTCGACGCAGCGCCAGAAGTCGGCACCGGTGCGGTCCAGCTTGTTGACGAAGCACATGCGGGGCACCGAGTACTTGTTCGCCTGGCGCCACACGGTCATGGTCTGGGGCTCGACACCGGCGACACCGTCGAAGACGGCGACGGCGCCGTCGAGGACGCGGAGCGAACGCTCCACCTCGGCGGTGAAGTCGACGTGACCCGGGGTGTCGATGATGTTGATCTGGTGGTTCTTCCACCAGCAGGTCGTCGCGGCCGACGTGATCGTGATGCCGCGCTCCTGCTCCTGCTCCATCCAGTCCATCGTGGCCGCGCCCTCGTGGACTTCACCGATCTTGTAGGTGATGCCCGTGTAGAACAGGATGCGCTCGGTGGTGGTGGTCTTGCCGGCGTCGATGTGCGCCATGATGCCGATGTTGCGGACCTTGTTGAGGTCCGTCGTGATGTCGACTGCCACTGAAAGTCAGTTCCTCAGATGTTGGTGGATGCAGGTGGGTGGTGCGCAGGCGCCCCGATCGAGGGGCGCCGCCGCAACGATCACCAGCGGTAGTGGGCGAAGGCCTTGTTGGACTCGGCCATCTTGTGGGTGTCCTCGCGCTTCTTCACAGCGGCACCCAGGCCGTTGCTCGCGTCGAGGATCTCGTTCATCAGGCGCTCGGCCATCGTCTTCTCACGACGCTCCGAGGCGTACCCGACCAGCCAGCGCAGCGCGAGCGTGGTGCCACGCGTGCCCTTGACCTCGATCGGGACCTGGTAGGTGGCGCCACCGACACGGCGGCTCTTGACCTCGATGGCCGGCTTGACGTTGTCGAGCGCGCGCTTGAGCGTGACGACCGGGTCGGTGCCGGTCTTCTCGCGGGCACCTTCGAGAGCCTTGTAGACGATGCGCTGGGCAGTCTGCTTCTTGCCGTCCTGGAGCACCTTGGAGACGAGCTGGGTGACGACCTGCGAACCGTAGACCGGGTCGACGACGATCGGGCGCTTGGGCGCGGGACCCTTGCGAGGCATTAGCTCTTCTCCTTCTTGGCGCCGTAGCGGCTGCGGGCCTGCTTGCGGTTCTTGACACCCTGGGTGTCGAGCGTGCCGCGGATGATTTTGTAGCGGACACCGGGGAGGTCCTTCACCCGGCCGCCGCGGACGAGCACGATGGAGTGCTCCTGGAGGTTGTGACCGACACCCGGGATGTAAGCGGTGACCTCGACGCCGCTGGAGAGCCGCACGCGGGCGACCTTCCGGAGGGCGGAGTTCGGCTTCTTCGGGGTGGTGGTGTAGACGCGGGTGCAGACGCCGCGACGCTGGGGCGAACCCTTCAGGGCAGGCGTCTTGTTCTTCGACACCTTGTCCTGGCGGCCCTTGCGGACCAGCTGGTTAATAGTGGGCACCGGGTGGTTCCCTTTCCTGTTTGATATCAGTGCGTGACGCTCTGCCGCGCACGATGGTGTTGCTCAGTGCTGTAGCGAGTCCGGGGACCGGCGCTGCCCCGGGCATGGCCGAGGCGCCTGGGATGCCCAGACACAAGGATTGAGATTACCGGGTGCCGTAGCGGCGGTCAAAACGCGCAGACGCCCGTTCCGGGCCCTACCAGGGCTCGGGAGCCGATGTTCACCTCCGATTCGCCTCCCGGACTCGCCCTGCCGTCATCCTCGCCGCATGGCAGAGCGGTTCGTGGCGATCGGGGACTCCTTCACCGAGGGCGTCGGCGACTGGGACGAGCGCTTCCCCAACGGGGTCCGCGGCTGGGCCGACCGGGTCGCCAAGCAGCTCTCCAAGGCGGACCCGGAGACCGAGTACGTCAACCTCGCCCTGCGCAGCCGGGTGCTGGACGACGTGATCGAGCACCAGGTCGAGGCCGCAGCCGCCCTGGACCCGACGCTGGTGTCGTTCTTCGCCGGCGGGAACGACATCCTGCAGATCCGGATCGACCTCGACGACGTGCTCGCCCGCTACGAGAAGGCGGTCGCCCAGCTGGCGGCCACCGGCGCCCGGGTCCTGCTGTTCACCAGCTACGACCTGCGCCTCTCCCCGCTCCTCGAGCCGCTGCGGCTGCGCAACAACCAGTTCAACCGTCGGGTCCGCGAGGTGGCGCTCGCCCACGACGCCCTGCTGGTCGACCACTGGGCGATGCGGGCGTTCGCGCATCCCCGGATGTGGGAGCCGGACCGCCTGCACATGTCCCGCCACGGGCACCGCTACCTGGCCGCCGCCGTTCTGCGCACGCTGCAGGTCGACCACACCATCACCCTGCGCGACCTCGGCCGGATCCCCGAGCGGACCTGGGCCGAGGCGGTCACCGACGAGATCGACTGGTGGCAGGGCTGGGTGATCCCGATGCTCGGTCGCCGCTGGCGCCGTACGCCCCTCGGCGGTGCGCTCACGCCGAAGTGGCCCGAGCCGATCAAGCCGGCGTCAGGGATGAAGCGGAGCGCTCGCGAGCAGCTGGGCTAGGTGCACCGCCGGTACGTCGGCGAGGTCGTCGAGCTGGATCCGGCAGGACATCCCGTCGGCCAGGAACACCGTGCCCTCGGCGGAGGCCCGGACCGCGGGCAGCAGCGCCAGCTCGGCAACGGCGACGCTGGTCTCGTAGTGGCCCTGCTCCACCCCGAAGTTCCCCGCCAACCCGCAGCAGCCGCCCAGACGGGTGACCGAGGCGCCCGCTGCCTCCAGCAGCGCGAGGTCGGCGTCGAAGCCGAGCACGCTCGCGTGGTGACAGTGGGGTTGCACCAGGACTTCGGTGCCGCGCAGGTCCGGAATCGTCCAACGACCCTCGGCGGTCAGCCGGGTCAGGTACTCGGCGAGGGTCAGCATCCCCGCGGCGACCTCGGCGACCCGCGGGTCCTCGAGCAGCTCCCCCGCATCGCTGCGGATGCTGGCCAGGCAGCTCGGTTCCAGCCCGATGATCGGCACCCCGCTGGCCACGTACGGGTAGAGCGTGCTCAGTGAGCCGTCCAGGATGGACCGGGCCTGGTCGAGCTGGCCGGTGGTGATCCAGGTGAGGGCGCAGCAGGCACGCTCCGGGATCACCTTCGCGTCGATCCCTGCGGCCGCGAACAGGTCGAGCGCCGCTCGACCCGTCTCCGAGGCGAAGTGGTCGGTGAAGCTGTCGGCCCAGATCCAGACGTCCGGCGAGCTCGCCGGGCGCACCCGGGACGGCTCGGCGTACGAACGCAGGCGCTGGGGGGAGAACGCGGGCAGCCCGCGTCGGGCGTCGATCCCCGCCACGCGCTTGACCACCGACGCGAGAGCACGGCTGCGCAGCGCCAGGTTGGCCACCCGGGGCGGTGTCATCGCCGCCCACCTCGGCAGCCGGCCGAGGGCGTAGTGCGAGCGCGGGCGGCGCTTGCCGGCGTACTGGGCCTCGAGGACCTGCGACTTGTACATCGCCATGTCCACCCCCGTGGGGCAGTCGCTGGCACAGCCCTTGCAGGACAGGCAGAGGTCGAGGGCCTCGCCGACGGCCGGGTCCGACACGGGTACGGCACCGACCACGACGTCCTGCAGCACCCGGGACCGACCGCGGGTGCTGTCCTTCTCGTTCCGGGTCGCCGCGTACGACGGGCACATCACCGTGGTCGCGGAGGCGCCGACCGCGACGCACTTGCCGACCCCGGTGCACCGGTGCGCGTCGTCGAAGAGCGCGGCGAGCGGGCCCGACGCCGGCGCCGCGAGCCGCAGCGACTCGTCGAACGGCGCCGGGTCCACCAGCACACCGGCGTTGAGGATGTTCTGCGGGTCCAACGCGTGCTTGACCGCGGCCATCAGGCCGAGCGCCTCGGGCGAGTACATCCGGCCGAGCAGCTCCGAACGGGCCCGGCCGTCCCCGTGCTCCCCGCTGAGCGAGCCGCCGTACGACGCCACCAGGGTCGCAGCGTCCTCGGTGAAGGAGCGGAACCGTTCCCGCCCCGAGCGGTCCGTCAGCTCGAAGTCGATCCGGGCGTGCACGCACCCGTCCCCGAAGTGCCCGTACGGGACCGTGTCGTAGCCGAACTGGTCGAGGAGCGACTCGAAGTCCCGGAGGTAGTCACCGAGCCGGTCCGGTGGGACCGCGGCGTCCTCCCACCCCGAGTGCGCCGGACGGGCGAGCGACCGGGCAGCCAGGCCTGCCCCGTCCTCCCGGATCCGCCACAGAGCCGCCTGCTCGACGGGGTCGGTGACGATGCGGCTGGGCGCGTCGACCGCGGCGGCAACGGTCGCGGCGGCCTCCTCGGCACCGGAGGCGCTGCTCGCGGTGACCTCGACGAAGAGCCACCCGGCACCCGCGGGCAGCTGCGGTGCGTTCGCCACCAAGCCGGTGATGCGCTCGTCGAGGCCCTCGCAGGCGACCAGCTGTCCCTCGAGCCCCACCGCGGTCGCCAGCACCGCAGGCACTGCGTCCGCGGCATCAGCCATCGAGGCGAAGCCGAGCACGGCCAGGGCGCGGAACGGCGCGTCCTCGACCAGCCGGACGGTCGCCTCCAGCACCACACCCAGGGTGCCCTCACTGCCGACGAGGAAGCGCTCGAAGCTGCGGTCGTTCTCGGGCAGCAGGTGCTCCAGCGCGTAGCCGGAGACCTGCCGGGAGAACCGACCGAACTCGGTCCGGATCAGCGCCAGGTTCGCGTCGACCAGGTCGGTCAGCCCGGCGATCAACGCGGACTGCTCTGACCCGGTGCCCGCGGCGAACCCGCGCAGCCCGCGCTCCTCGGCCACCGAGAACCCCCTCGCGTGCCGGGCGGCTCCCCGCGGGTTGATCACCTCGCCGTCGGAGAGCGCGATCTTGAGCGCCCGCACGTTGTCAGAGGTGCGGCCGTAGCCCAGTGCCCGCGACCCGCAGGCGTTGTTGCCGATCATGCCGCCGATGGTGCAGCGGGTGTGCGTGGAAGGGTCCGGTCCGAAGCGCAGCCCGTGCCGCGCCGCCTGCCGCTGCAGCGCGGCGTGCACCATCCCGGGCTGGACGGTCGCGGTGCGCGCGTCCGGATCGAGCCGGAGCAGCTTGTTCAGGTGCCTGCTGGTGTCGATCACGATGCCTGCACCGACCGCGTTGCCGGCGATCGACGTACCGGCTCCGCGCAGGGTGACGCTCGTCCCGAACTCCCGGGCCACCGCGAGCACGGCGAGCACGTCGTCGCTGTCCCGCGGGAACGTCACCGCCTGCGGCGGCACCCGGTACAACGACGCGTCACTGGCGTAGAGCGAACGCGCCAGGGTCGAGTCGTCGACCTGCAGACCCGCCTGGCGCAGGGCGTGAGCAGGCGTCACCAGAGCCCCAAGGACCGGCCCAGGATCCCGGCTGCGTCCTCCTCGGTGACCTCGCGCGGAGCGGTCGAGAGCAGCCGCTGCTGCTGCATGGTGCCGGTGACCAGGTCGTCGATGTCACCCTCGCCGTAGCCGACCTCACCGAGTCCGTTGGGGATCCCGATGTCGCGCATCAGGTCGCCGAGCACTGCGGGCAGGGTCCCCGCGTCGGCGCCGTGGTCGTGGCCGGGTGCGAGCAGGCCGGCTGCGCGCAGGTGACGCTCGGGGCTCGAGGAGAACGTCCACCGGAACGCCTCGGGCGCGGTCAGGGAGACGGCCATGCCGTGCGGCACCATCGCCTCGTCCGCCGGGTAGCCGGCTGGTCGGAAGTCGGGGCAGGACTCGTGCACCCGACCCGCGATCGGGTAGGCGTTCGCGTGCGGGATGTGCACCCCGGCGTTGCCGAAACCGAGGCCGGCCATCGTGGCCGCGAGCGCCATCTGCTCCCGCGCGGCGGCGTCGTCGCCGTGGTGGACCGCGCGGCGGAAGGAGGTCGAGAGCAGCGTCATCGCCTGCTCGGACCAGAGGTCCGAGATCGGGTTCGATCCGCAGTAGGGGACCCGCTGCTCCGGGGACTTGGAGTCGTAGGAGGTGAACGAGCGCGCGGTGTAGGACTCCAGCGCGTGGCAGAGGATGTCCATCCCGGCGGCTGCGGTGACGCCGGCCGGCTGCGACAGCGTCAGGGCAGGGTCGACGACCGCGAGGGTCGGGCGCAACCGGGCGTGGCTGATGCCGGTCTTGACCTTGAGCGCGAGCACGTCGAGCACGCAGATGGTGGTGGACTCCGCGCCGGTCCCCGTCGTCGTCGGTACGGCGACCAGCGGCTTCAGCGGGTTCTTCGGCGCCCGGGCCTTGCCGACCGGCGCGTTCACGTAGTCCATCAGCTCGCCGTCGTTGCTCGTCAGCAGGTTCACGGCCTTCGCGGTGTCGATCGTCGAGCCACCACCGACGGCGACGAACGCGTCCCACGGGCCGGTCTGCCGGGCGTGGTCGATGGCCGCGGTGAAGCTGGCATCGGTCGGCTCGACCTGCACGCCGTCGAAGACCCGGGCCTCGATGCCGAAGCCGGCCATCTGCTCGGCGATGCGCTGGGGGTGACCGGTGGCGGCGACGCCGGGGTCGGTGAGCACCAGGACGCGACGGACGTCGTACTGGCCGAGGTCGTAGCCGATCTCCTCAGAAGCCCCGACTCCGAACTTCAGCCCCGGGGCACCGTAGGTGAAGATCGTCTCCGCGCCGCTCATGGCGCTGAACCTACCGCCAACGCGTGCCGGACGACCTCGGTCACCTCGACCGTTCCGGCCTCGACGGCCGCACGATCGATCCACGCGACGTCGTCGGTGGTGCCGTCGATCTCCAGAACCTGCGGCTCGGCGCCATCCGGGACGGTCACCGCGAAGATCAGGTTCACGGCGTGGAAGTCCTCGTGCCGGCCGTTCGGAGCGGTCCCGGTCAGGTGCAGGTCGTGCACGTCGAGCAGCTCGCCGACCTGCGCCACCAGTCCGGTCTCCTCCAGCATCTCCCGGGCAAGCGCGACGGCCGGCTTCTCGCCGTGGTCGACTCCCCCGCCCGGAAGCGTCCAGTGACCGGACTCGACGGCGTACCGGCTCAACCGGGCCAGCAGCACCTGCTCGCGGCCGTCGACCTGGCGCCGTACGAGCGCCTTGGCGGCCAGGCGCTGGACCCGGTGCGCCTCGTGCTCCTCGATCGCGGCGCGGACCCAGGCGACCACCGGCCAGGCGCCGCCGAGGACGGAGGCGAGCGGCACCCAGCGGGCGTCGACGGTGGACCCGTTCTCCTCCACGACCCGCGGCTCCGGGCTGTCGACGGGCGCCCAGCCCTCGAAGACCATCCGGACGGAGTGCATGTCAGTGTCGCTGACCGACGCGTACCGACGCGCGGAGTCGATCCACGCCCGGTCGCCGACCTCGACACTCAGACCGGTCTCCTCGTAGACCTCGCGCACGACCGCGTCGCGGGGGTCCTCCCCGAAGTCGATCCCGCCCCCGGGAAGCGTCCACTGCTCGTTCGGGCCGAGGTACGGCGCCAACCGCGACAGCAGGATGTCGTCCCCGCGGACAATCACCGCATATGCCGCAACTCGCTGTCTGCGAGGTAGTTCACGGCCCTCTGAGGAGTCAGTCACAGGGTCAGCGGGTACTCCAGACACATGACGACTCTACGCAGCCAGGCCGTCCTCGAGCGCGAGAACGCCGCCGAGGCTCCCGCTGCGCGTCGCCAGCCCCGGCGCCGCGAGCCCTGGTTCGACAACATCAAGATGGTGCTGGTCACCCTGGTCGTGGTCGGCCACGCCTGGGCAGTCGTGCCGAGCTCGCCGACCAACGACTGGGCCTACGACTTCCTCTACTCCTGGCACATGCCGGCGTTCGCGATCATCACCGGCTACTTCTCCCGCCGGTTCTCCTGGACCCCGGAGCGCCTCCGCTCGCTGGTGACCACCGTGGCGGTTCCGTACCTGATCTTCGAGGCCGCGCTCGCCTACTACCGCGAGTGGCTCGGCGGCGTCCGGATCAACGACCTGTTCGCGGACCCGCACTGGCCGATGTGGTACCTGGCGGCTCTGTTCTTCTGGCGGCTGAGCGCACCGCTCTTCCTGGCGGTCCCGCGGTGGGCGGCTCTCGGCGGCGCCGTCGCGATCAGCATCACCTCGGGGCTGTGGGTCGGGGAGACCCTCGACGGCCCGCGCATCCTGGGCATGCTGCCCTTCTTCGTCCTCGGTCTGCGGGTGAGCGACCGCGACTGGGCACGGCTGCGCTCGCCGAAGGCCGTTCCGTGGGCTCTCGTCGGCATGGCGGCGCTGCTGGTCCTCGCCCGCTACACCGACGCCTGGCTCGACACGGAGTGGTATTACTACCGCACGACCTACGACCTGCTGCAGCCCGACGCCGTGCTGGCGATGGCGACCCGTGCCGCGGTGCTCGCGATCGGGCTGGTGGGTGCGGCCTCGGTGTTCGCGCTCGTCCCCCGCGGCAGGAGCTGGTTCAGCACGCTCGGGTCGGCCACCCTCGTGGTCTACCTGTTCCACGGCTTCGTGCTGCTCTTCGCCCGCTACCACGGCTACCCGGAGTGGGCTGCTGACCACCTCGGCCTCTCCTTCGCGATCGCGACCGCGGCGGGCGTCGTGCTGGCACTGCTCCTCGCCGCCCCTCCGGTGGCGCGACGACTCAACGCGTTCGTCGACCCGATCGGGTGGTGGGAGAAGCGTCGGGACCGGCACCAGACCCCGCGCGAGAGCGAACCTCGGGAGCCGGCGGCCACCACGTCGGGGTGACCGCGCTGGTCGGTACGACGTCGAGGGCCCGTGCTTCCTCGCGCGTCGGGGCGTGGCCTCCCAGGTGCGCCGGGTACCAGGTCGCGTGCTCGCCCGGACGCGGCACGTGCTCCGGCATCCGCTGCAGACCCTCCAGCATCCCGGTGAGTGTGGCTCCCAGACGCTGCGTCTCCGCGATCAGGTCCGCACCGGGTGGCACCTGCCACGGCGCCCCGAACTCGATGTCGACCCGCCGACCACGCGTCAGGTCGGGCGGCGGCTCGGGCACGCCGACCGAGAAGATCCGCTGCGAGCCCCAGATGGCGACGGGGACCAGCGGTGCGCCGGTCTCACGGGCCAGCGCCACGGCACCACGCATCAGCGAGCGGACCGTGAAGGAGTAGCTGATCCCGGCCTCGGGGAAGACGCCCACCGCCTGGCCGGACTGCAGCAGCCTCCGGGCCCTCAGGTACGCCGCGACGGGGACGGTCCGGTCGACGGGGATGTGGCCCATCCGGTCCATCGCCCACGCGATCGGGCCGGGCTTCCACACGTCGTACCGGGTCATGAAGCGGACGTAGCGTGCGCGGTCGACGGCCGCCTTCTCGATCATGATGAAGTCGAGGTAGGAGACGTGGTTCGCTGCGAGCACGACGGGGCCGGTGGCGGGCAGGTTCTCGAGCCCGTGGGGGTGCACCCGGACGTCGAGGGCGCGCAGGGCTAGGCGGCCCAGGGCGTTGATGGCTTTGTAGGTGCGGTCCACGGTCGTCATTCGACACCAGGCGACCGCCGGATGCGCTGACCTGGCACCTTTGTGCAGGTGCTCCCCCGCTGCGCTCCTCCCCACCTGCACAAAGGTGCCAGGTCAGCTGAAAGGCGGGCGGTGGTCGAGCTTCACGCTGCGGCGACCGGCCCAGCGCCACACCCGGGCGGACCGGTCCCGGTCCTCCTCGGTCACCAGGTTGCCCATCCAGCGCAGCGCCAGCGTCATCATCCAGTCCGAGCGCATGCCGACAGGTCCCAGTGCGGCGAGCGCCCGCGGCACCGTGACGATCCCGGCCAGACGACGGGCGATCGAGAACGCCTCGCCGTAGTGCTCGCGGAGCAGCGTCGGCCACACCGTGGCGAGGTCCTCGTCCAGGACGTCGACGACCAACCGGCCCGTCTCCAGGCCGTAGTCGATGCCCTCGCCGTTGAGCGGGTTCACGCAGGCCGCGGCATCGCCGATCAGCGCCCAGTTCGGACCGGCGACGTTCGAGACCGCGCCCCCCATCGGCAGCAGTGCCGAGGTGGGCATGCGGATGTCCCCGCTGAGCTGGAAGTCCTCGCGGCGCTGCTCGGCGTAGTGCTTCATCAGCGGCCGCAGCGCCACCTCGGCCGGACGCTTCGCGGTGGCCAGCGTGCCCACACCCAGGTTCACCGAGCCGTCGCCGAGCGGGAAGATCCACCCGTAGCCCGAGAGGATCTCGCCCTGCTCGCCGCGGAGCTCGAGGTGCGAGCTGATCCAGGGGTCGTCCGACATGGCCGAGTCGATGTAGGAGCGGCCGGCGACGCCGTACACCGTGTCCCGGTGCCACTCACGTCCGAGGACCTTGCCGAGCCCGGAGCGGACACCGTCCGCCACCACGAGCCGGTTGCAGGCGATCTCGACCCGCTCCCCGTCACGGCCGTCGAGCTCGAAGACGACCGCAGCGACCTTTCCCCCGTCCATCCGGACGTCGACCGCGCGGGCACCGTCGATCGCGGTCGCGCCCGCCTTGATCGCGGTGGTGCGGAGGTGGTCGTCGAGCTCGGTACGCGCGACCGCCGACCCGTACGCCGGCAGTCCGGTCCCGGACCGGCCCGGACCGGGCCACGGGAGCAGCAACGTCTGCCCGAAACCGTGCGCGCGCAGTCCGTGGTTGACCGTGTGCGCCGTGATCCAGTCCTCGAGGCCGAGGCGGGAGAGCTCGGCGATGGCACGCGGGGTGAGCCCGTCACCACAGGTCTTGTCGCGCGGGAAGACGGCGGCATCGACGATCACGGTGTCGCGTCCAGCCCGCGCGGCCCAGGTCGCCGCCGAGGAGCCTGCGGGGCCGGCGCCGACGACGAGCACGTCGGTGCGGGTGGGCCCGGAGAAGGACGGCTGGGTGGTCACCCGCCCATCTTCCCATCCGGCAGGTGAGGGGCGGCAATCGGTAGCGTGTGCCCATGGCCGATCCGACTCCCTCCACCTTCCTGCAGACCCTCCGGGTGCTCTGCGTGGCCCTGATGTCCTCCCTGGTGGTCATCCTCGTGGCCGTCACGTTCATCCTCACCTCCGAGCAGGGATCCGACCCGGCGCCGCCGTGGACCTTCGCCGTGCTGGCTGCGGTGGCTCTGGCCGCGACGGCGGCGATCTCCCAGCTCGGGTACCGGTTCCGGCCGATCGCCCCGGGCACGCCCGAGGACGAGGCTCGGCGCAGCTCGGTCACCCAGATGCAAACCACCACCCTCCTGCGCTTCGCGTTCGCCGAGTCGGTGGCGATGGTCGGGATCGCCCTGGCCTTCGTCGCCGAGGACGGCGGCATCGTGCTCGTGCTGATCGGGGTCGCGGTTGCCGAGCTGCTGCTGTTCCGGCACATCTGGCCCAGCGACCGGATCATCACGAAGGTCACCGAGGCCCTGGAGGCCGAGGGCGGCCGGTCCTACCTGCGCGAGGCGCTCGACTCCCCGGCTCCGCCTCGCGGCTAGACCCGGATCGCGGCCGGTAGCCCGTCGCTGAAGACCTCGGGCTCGGGCGGGAACGACTCGCTCTCCCCCGCTGCGTGCCGGCTGGCGGACCAGGCGCAGGCGCACGCGTCGAGCAGGTCGTCGAGGGCGAATCCCTGACCTGCGTAGTAGTGCGGAGCCGTCAGGCCGGCACCGGTCAGCAGTGCGCGCCGCTCGTCGGCTCCCTCCGGGGTCGCCTTGCGGCTGATGACCGGGGTCCCGGCCAGGCGCGCGAACGCGAGCTCGGGATGCACCTCGACCACCTCGACCCGCGGGCGGGTGCGCAGCCACTGGTCGACCTCGCGGATCTTCGGGACGATCCCCCAGGTCTGCACGGCGATGCTCGTGCCGGACGCCGTGGCGGCGATGTTGATCTCCTTCGCCTCCTCCCACGAGGACGCGTAGACGGCCGCACGGGTCGGCGGGGTGAACACCGAGCTCGACTTCGGCCCGAGCTCCGCCCGCACCAGGCCGTCGGCACGACGGGCGTCCCGGTCCGCGAGCCCGATCGGCATGTCGACCGCGACCACCCGGACGTCGAGGTTCTGCCGGACGCTCTCGACCAGGGCGGCAATCGCCCCGGCCACGTGCACCGCGGTGGTCCCGTCGGTGTCGAGCGCGACCCCGACCCAGCCACCGGGGCAGCCGTCGACGCCGAGCACCGGGACGACGGGCCGGAGCACCTCAGGCGCCTCCGGGGCGAGCGCTTCTGCAGCGGCGACCAACGCCTCGGCGGTCCGCGCCGTACCGGACTGGGCGACCGCACGGGCGACGAGGTCCGCCAGGTCGCGCTCCCAGCCATCGGTGCTCATGGGCCCATCCTGGCCGACGCGGCCGGGAACGGCGAAGGCCCCGTCGCACCTCGCGGTGGGACGGGCCTTCGTGGCTCCTGGCGTGACGCCTACGAGCTCAGTTCTGGTAGGAACCGAAGTCGAAGTCGTCCAACGCAACCGTCTGGTTGCCCTGCGTGCCGAAGTCGTAGCTGCCGTAGGAGTCGTACCCGGTGACGGAGTACGCCGCGGCGCGGGCCTCCTCGGTCGGCTCCACCCGGATGTTGCGGTACCGCTCGAGGCCGGTACCCGCCGGGATCAGCTTTCCGATGATCACGTTCTCCTTCAGGCCGCGCAGCGAGTCGGACTTGCCGTTGATCGCAGCGTCGGTGAGGACCCGGGTGGTCTCCTGGAAGGAGGCCGCCGAGAGCCACGACTCGGTCGCGAGCGAGGCCTTGGTGATACCCATCAGCTCCGCACGACCCGAGGCCGGCTTGCCGCCCTCGGTGACCACGCGACGGTTCTCCTCCTCGTACCGGACCCGGTCGACCAGGTCGGACGGGAGCAGCTTGGTGTCGCCGCTCTCGATCACGGTCACCCGGCGGAGCATCTGCCGGACGATGATCTCGATGTGCTTGTCGTGGATCGACACACCCTGGCTGCGGTACACCTGCTGGACCTCGGCCACCAGGTGCTCCTGTGCCTTGCGGACACCCAGGATGCGCAGGACCTCCTTCGGGTCCGGGCGTGCCCTGGATCAGCTGCTGACCGACCTCGACGTGGTCGCCGTCGGCGACCTGGAGGCGGGACCGCTTGCTGACCGGGTACTCGACCGGGTCGGAACCGTCGTCGGGGGTGACGATCAGCTTGCGGGCCTTGTCGGTGTCCTCGATCTCGAGCCGGCCGGAGGCCTCCGAAATCGGCGCCTTGCCCTTGGGCTGGCGGGCCTCGAAGAGCTCCACGACGCGGGGAAGACCCTGCGTGATGTCGTCCGCCGAAGCCACACCACCGGTGTGGAAGGTACGCATGGTCAGCTGCGTGCCGGGCTCACCGATGGACTGGGCGGCGATGATGCCGACCGCCTCACCGATGTCGACCAGCTTGCCGGTGGCCAGCGAACGGCCGTAGCACTTGGCGCAGGTACCGGTCTTGGCGTCGCACGTCAGGACCGAGCGGACCTTGACGATCTCGATGCCGGCCTCGACGAGGGCGTCGATCTGGACGTCGCCCAGGTCCTCGCCGGCGCCGACGAGCACGTCACCGGACTCGGAGACCACGTCGACGGCCGCGTTCCGGGCGTACGCCGAGGTCTCGGCGTTGAGGTCCTTGCGGACCACGCCGTCCTCGCCCCGGACACCGATCACCTTCGGCATGCCGCGCTCGGTGCCGCAGTCGTCCTCACGGATGATGACGTCCTGCGAGACGTCGACCAGACGACGGGTCAGGTAACCCGAGTCCGCCGTACGCAGCGCGGTGTCGGCCAGACCCTTGCGAGCACCGTGGGTGGAGATGAAGTACTCCAGGACCGAGAGGCCCTCACGGAAGTTCGACTTGATGGGTCGCGGGATGATGTCACCCTTCGGGTTGGCCACCAGACCACGCATGGCCGCGATCTGACGAACCTGCATCCAGTTACCGCGAGCACCCGAGTTCACCATCATGAAGATCGGGTTGTCCTGGTCGAAGTTCTTCTGCATCGCCTTGGCGACCACGTTCGACGCGTCGGTCCAGATCTCGATGAGCTCCTGGCGGCGCTCGTCGTCGGTGATGAGACCGCGCTCGAACTGCTGCTGGACCTTGGCGGCGTTCTCCTCGTACTTCTCGAGGATCTGCAGCTTGTCCTTCGGCGAGACGACGTCCTCGATGGACACGGTCACGCCCGAGCGGGTCGCCCAGGTGAAGCCGGTGTCCTTGAGGGCGTCCAGCGAGTTCGCCACCTCGACCTTGGTGTAGCGCTCGGCCAGGTCGTTGACGATCTTGCCCAACTCGTTCTTGCCGACCTGGTACTCGATGTACTCGTAGTTGCCCGGCAGCGCCTCGTTGAAGAGCGCGCGACCCAGGGTGGTGTCGAGGATGATCGGGTCACCCTCGGTCCAGCCCTCGGGGATCACGGTGCCCTCCGGCGGGACGGCAACTCCCGACAGACGGATCTTGATCTTCGACTGCAGGGTGATCTCACCCTTGTCGAACGCCATCACGGCCTCCGCGGAGGACGCGAACGCGCGACCCTCGCCCGGCGCACCGTCCCGACCCAGGGTCAGGAAGTAGATGCCGATGATCATGTCCTGCGTCGGCATGGTCACGGGGCGACCGTCCGACGGCTTCAGGATGTTGTTCGTCGAGAGCATCAGGATCCGGGCCTCGGCCTGGGCCTCGGCGGACAGCGGCAGGTGCACCGCCATCTGGTCACCGTCGAAGTCGGCGTTGAACGCGGAGCAGACCAGCGGGTGGATCTGGATGGCCTTGCCCTCGATCAGCTGCGGCTCGAAGGCCTGAATGCCGAGGCGGTGCAGCGTGGGCGCACGGTTCAGCAGAACCGGGTGCTCGGCGATGACCTCTTCGAGCACGTCCCAGACCTCGGGGCGGACCGCACGCTCGACCATCCGCTTGGCGGACTTGATGTTCTGCGCGTGCGACAGGTCGACGAGACGCTTCATCACGAACGGCTTGAACAGCTCGATCGCCATGTACTTCGGCAGACCGCACTGGTGCAGCTTGAGCTGCGGGCCGACGACGATGACCGAACGGCCCGAGTAGTCGACGCGCTTTCCGAGCAGGTTCTGACGGAAGCGACCCTGCTTGCCCTTGAGCATGTCGGACAGCGACTTCAGCGGCCGGTTGCCCGGGCCGGTGACGGGGCGACCACGACGGCCGTTGTCGAACAGCGAGTCGACGGCCTCCTGGAGCATCCGCTTCTCGTTGTTGACGATGATCTCGGGAGCACCCAGGTCGAGCAGGCGCTTGAGCCGGTTGTTCCGGTTGATCACGCGGCGGTACAGGTCGTTCAGGTCGGAGGTCGCGAAGCGGCCACCGTCGAGCTGCACCATCGGGCGCAGGTCCGGCGGGATGACCGGGACGGCGTCCAGGACCATGCCCATCGGGCTGTTGCCGGTCTTGCGGAACGCGTCGACGACCTTGAGACGCTTGAGCGCGCGGACCTTGCGCTGGCCCTTGCCCGTCTCGATGGTCTCGCGGAGGTTCTCGACCTCGGCCTCGATGTCGAACGACTTCAGACGCTCCTGGATCGCCGTGGCGCCCATGAAGCCCTCGAAGTACTTGCCGAACCAGTTCTTCATCTCGCGGTAGAGGAGCTCGTCGCCCATCAGGTCCTGGACCTTGAGGGACTTGAACGTGCTCCAGACCTCCTCGAGACGGTCCAGCTCGCGCTGGGCCCGGTCGCGGACCTGCTTCATCTCGCGCTCGGCGCCGTCCTTGACCTTGCGACGGGCGTCGGCCTTGGCACCCTCGGCCTCGAGCGTGGCCAGGTCGGCCTCGAGCTTCTTGGCGCGCTCGTCGACGGCTACGTCGCGGCGGTTCTCGATGCTCTTGCGCTGCAGGCCGATCTTGCCCTCGAGGTCCGCGAGGTCCCGGTGACGGGCGTCCTCGTCGACCTTGGTGATCATGTAGGCGGCGAAGTAGATGACCTTCTCCAGGTCCTTCGGCGCCAGGTCGAGCAGATAGCCCAGCCGGCTCGGCACACCCTTGAAGTACCAGATGTGCGTGACCGGTGCGGCCAGCTCGATGTGGCCCATCCGCTCACGGCGGACCTTCGAGCGGGTCACCTCGACGCCGCAGCGCTCGCAGATGATGCCCTTGAAGCGCACGCGCTTGTACTTGCCGCAGTAGCACTCCCAGTCCCGGGTGGGACCGAAGATCTTCTCGCAGAAGAGGCCGTCACGCTCGGGCTTGAGCGTGCGGTAGTTGATGGTTTCCGGCTTCTTGACCTCACCGTGGCTCCACGTGCGGATGTCGTCCGCAGTGGCCAGGCCGATCTGAAGCTGGTCGAAGAAGTTCACGTCAAGCACGGTGGCTTCTGTCCTTCGTTAGTTCTGGAAATCAAGCATGGACTGAGGTTCCGGGCCGGCCCTCGCGAGCCGGCCCGGGACGGCTCAGACTTCTTCGACGGAGCTCGGCTCGCGGCGGGACAGGTCGATGCCCAGCTCCTCGGCGGCACGGAAGACGTCCTCCTCCGCGTCGCGCATCTCGATCGTGGAGCCGTCCTGGGACAGCACCTCGACGTTGAGGCAGAGCGACTGCATCTCCTTGATGAGCACCTTGAACGACTCGGGGATGCCCGAGTCGGGGATGTTCTCACCCTTCACGATCGCCTCGTAGACCTTGACGCGACCAGGCACGTCGTCGGACTTGATCGTCAGCAGCTCCTGGAGCGCGTAGGCAGCGCCGTACGCCTCCATCGCCCAGACCTCCATCTCACCGAAGCGCTGGCCACCGAACTGGGCCTTACCGCCGAGCGGCTGCTGGGTGATCATCGAGTACGGGCCGGTCGAGCGCGCGTGGATCTTGTCGTCGACCAGGTGGTGGAGCTTGAGGATGTACATGTAGCCGACCGAGATCGGGTCCGGGAACGGCTCGCCGGAGCGGCCGTCGAACAGCCGCGCCTTGCCGTTGCCCTTGACCAGGCGCACCCCGTCACGCGTGGGGAGCGTCGAGCCGAGGAGACCGACGATCTCGTCCTCGCGGGCACCGTCGAACACCGGGGTGGCGACGTTGGTGTTCGGCTCTGCCGACTCCGCGTGGATCTTGATCAGGCGCTTCTTCCAGTCCTCGTCGTCGCCCTCGACCTGCCAGCCGGTCTTGGCCAGCCAGCCGAGGTGGATCTCGAGGATCTGTCCGATGTTCATCCGGCCCGGCACACCGAGCGGGTTGAGCACGACGTCGACCGGGGTCCCGTCCTCGAGGAACGGCATGTCCTCGATCGGCAGGATCTTGGAGATGACGCCCTTGTTGCCGTGACGGCCGGCGAGCTTGTCACCCACGGAGATCTTGCGCTTCTGGGCGACGTAGACCCGGACCAGCTGGTTGACGCCCGGGGGCAGCTCGTCGCCGTCCTCGCGGGAGAACTCGCGGACGCCGATGACCGTGCCGGACTCACCGTGCGGGACCTTCATCGAGGTGTCGCGAACCTCGCGGGCCTTCTCACCGAAGATGGCGCGCAGCAGGCGCTCCTCCGGGGTCAGCTCGGTCTCGCCCTTCGGCGTCACCTTGCCGACGAGGATGTCACCGGTGGTGACCTCCGCGCCGACACGGATGATGCCGCGCTCGTCCAGGTCGGCGAGCAGCTCGTCGCCGACGTTCGGGATGTCGCGGGTGATCTCCTCGGGGCCCAGCTTGGTGTCGCGGGCGTCGACCTCGTGCTCCTCGATGTGGATCGAGGTGAGGACGTCCTCCTGCACCAGACGCTGGGAGAGGATGATCGCGTCCTCGTAGTTCGAGCCGTTCCAGGGCATGAAGGCGACGAGCAGGTTGGTGCCCAGCGCCATCTCGCCCTCGTCGGTGCACGGACCGTCGGCGATCGGCGTACCGACCTCGACCCGGTCGCCCTCGTCGACCAGCGGGCGCTGGTTGATCGAGGTGCCCTGGTTGGAGCGCTTGAACTTCTGCAGCCGGACGGACTTGTTGCCGCCCTCGTCGGTCATGATCACGATCTCGTCGGCCGAGACCTCCTTGACCACACCGGCCACGTCGGAGGTGACGACGTCGCCGGCGTCGACCGCGGCACGGAACTCCATGCCGGTACCGACCAGCGGGGCGTCGCTCTTGATCAGCGGCACCGCCTGACGCTGCATGTTGGCGCCCATGAGCGCACGGTTGGCGTCGTCGTGCTCGAGGAACGGGATCAGCGCGGTGGCGATGGAGACCATCTGCCGCGGCGACACGTCCATGTAGTCGACCTCGTCACGCGCGATGTCGACGGTCTCGCCGCCACGCGTGCGGACGAGCACCAGGTCGTTGACGAAGTTGCCCTTGTCGTCGAGCTGGGCGTTCGCCTGCGCGATGACCTTGGAGTCCTCCTCGTCAGCGGTGAGGTACTGGATCTCCCCGGTGACGCGACCCTTCTTGACGACCCGGTACGGCGTCTCGACGAAGCCGAACGGGTTGATCCGCCCGTACGACGCGAGCGAACCGATCAGACCGATGTTCGGGCCTTCCGGCGTCTCGATCGGGCACATCCGGCCGTAGTGCGAGGAGTGCACGTCGCGGACGTCCATCTGGGCGCGGTCGCGGGAGATACCACCCGGGCCGAGCGCGGAGAGACGACGCTTGTGGGTCAGACCGGCGATCGGGTTGGTCTGGTCCATGAACTGCGAGAGCTGCGAGGTTCCGAAGAACTCCTTCAGCGCTGCCACGACCGGGCGGATGTTGATCAGGGACTGCGGCGTGATCGCCTCGACGTCCTGGGTCGTCATCCGCTCGCGGACCACCCGCTCCATCCGGGCCAGACCGGTGCGGAGCTGGTTCTGGATGAGCTCGCCGACCGTGCGCATGCGCCGGTTGCCGAAGTGGTCGATGTCATCGGGACGGACGACGATGGTCTCGCCGTGGTTGTCCTTGATCTCCTTGCCGGCGGCGTCGGTCAGGGTCTCCTTGCCGGCGTGCAGCTCGATGATGTACCGGATCGTCGCCACGATGTCGTCGATGGTCAGCGTCTGCTGGTCGAACGCCTCGTGGGTGCCGAGCTTCTTGTTGATCTTGTAGCGACCGACCTTGGCCAGGTCGTAGCGCTTCGGGTTGAAGTAGTAGTTCTTCAACAGGGTCAGCGCGGCCTCGCGGGTCGGCGGCTCGCCGGGACGGAGCTTGCGGTAGATGTCGAGCAGCGCCTCGTCGGGACCGGTGGTGTTGTCCTTCTCCTCGGTCAGCTGGATCGACTCGTACTGACGGAACTCGGCCATGACGGCCTCGTAGTCGTACGGCGCCCCGGTGTAGCCCTCTTCCTCAGCCAGGGCCTGGAAGGCCTTGAGGAGGACGGTGACGTTCTGCTTGCGCTTGCGGTCGAGACGGACGCCGACCATGTCGCGCTTGTCGATCTCGAACTCGAGCCAGGCACCGCGGGACGGGATCACCTTGGCGGTGAAGATGTCCTTGTCCGAGGTCTTGTCGGCGGTGCGCTCGAAGTAGACGCCCGGGGACCGGACGAGCTGCGAGACGACGACGCGCTCGGTGCCGTTGATGATGAAGGTGCCCTTGCGGGTCATCATCGGGAAGTCGCCCATGAAGACCGTCTGGCCCTTGATCTCACCGGTGTCACCATTGGTGAACTCAGCCGAGACGTAGAGCGGCCGGGAGTAGGTGAAGTCCTTGTCCTTGCACTCCTCCTCGGTGTACTTCGGGTCGAGGAAGACGGGGTTCTCGAACGAGAGCGACATCGTCTCGGAGAAGTCTTCGATCGGCGAGATCTCCTCGAAGATCTCGTGGAGTCCCGACTTCGTGGAGAGCTCTTCGCCGTTCGCGTTCGCCTCTTCGACGCGCGCCTGCCACTTCGGGTCGCCGATCAGCCAGTCGAAGCTGTCGGTCTGAAGCGCAAGCAGCTGCGGAACCTCGAGAGGTTCGGAGATCTTGGCGAAAGAGATGCGGCGGGGACTCTGGGATTTGCTGTTCTTGCTGCGCGGGGCGGCCAAGAGTGGTCCTTCCGAGGCACATGTGTGACGGCGTCAGCCCACCACAAACCGGCCACCGGACAGGCGGGATGCATTTGAGAGCAGACGCAAAGATGGAGAATACCGAAGGGCAGGCAGAAACACAACAGCCAAATTCCGGGAGAAAACACAGACCCGGCTGTTCGTTGGCGCAAGCATGAACTCCGAAAGGCGCTGCGTCAAGCACCGGGGGCGGGCTCAGTAGATGTCGAGGTCCTCGACGAGCCACTTGTCGCCCGAGTGCAGCATCGTGACCCGGATCCTCCAGGCCCGCTCCTGGGCCTCGGTACCGGTCTTCGTCGTGGTGGTGTTCAGGAAGACCAGGATCCGTGCCCGTTTGGCATCGGCCTCGATGACACCGGTCTCGCCGATCTCGACCTTCTGCGCCGCCTTGAGCTTGATCGCCCCGCCCGGGGCGCCGTTGGCGCCCTTGGTGAGCAGGTCGTACGTCGCCAGGAACTCCTTGCGGAAGGAGGGTGCCACGTACGCCGAGATCTTCTCCCGGTCGGCGTCGATCGTGCGGTAGTCGTAGGACAGCGCGGCGGTCATCGCCGTGGCTGCGACCGCCCGGGCCTCGGCGCCGTTCTTCTCGTCCCTGCGCTCGCTGCTCGCGGTCTCGCGCTCGTCGAGCACGTGCTTGCCGACGAACCCGACCGCCACCAGGGAGGCCAGCAGCAGGACACCGACGATCAACAGGGCGACCGTGCTGCCGGCGAGCGCACCGACCAGGCCGCCGCTCCGCGGCTCGGAGGCGGTCAGTTCCGGTTCCACGGCGGGCACGGGAGCCGTCGAAGCAGGAGCCGGAGCCGCGACCGCCTCCGGCTCCTCGGCAGCGGCGGTGACGACCTCGGCAACCGCGGCGGCGTCGGCGGTCCCGGACCGTTCCTCGCCTGCTTGCTCCGCGTCGTAGGCGTTGCGCCGCTGCGGGTCCAGCAGGACGTCGGCGGCCTCGTTGAACATCCGGAACTGGGCGGCGTTGGTGCCAGGCTCGAACTTGTCGGTGGCATCGCGCCAGGCAGCCTTGATCTCCGCCGGCGTCGCGTCCGGCGCCACGCCCAGGATCTCGTACCAGGACGGCCCGCTCGTCGCCATCAGCTTTCCCCGTCGATGTCGGTGCTGTTGTCGACCAGCCACTTGCCGCCGACCTTGCGCAGGCTGATCACCCAGCGGAAGCCCTGGCCGAGGTCCTTGCCGTTGACGACGAAGTTCTGGTCGTGGGCGACCATCACGGACGCGCTGTCGCTGTCGATATCGATCACCGCGGCGGACTGGATCTTGCCCTTGGCCGCGTTGCTCGTCGAGCTGCCCGAGCCGCTGGTGGACCCGAGCTGGCCGTCGACACCCGCGGTGAACTGAGCCCTGAACTTCGAGGTCAGCAGCTCCGAGACGCTCGCGACGTAACCCTTGAGGTCAGCTGTGTCGACGGCGTCGACCCGCAGCGCGAACTGCTCGGCGACGTTGATGACCTGCTGACGCTCGTGTTCGTCGGCGCTCGCACCGTCGGGCTCGGGCAGGAGGAGCAGCACCGCCGTCGCCGCCAGGGCGAGGACGAGCGCGACGACGAGTCCGAGCGCGAGGTGACGTCGGGCGCTGCCGGGTGCTTCGAGGCTCAAGCGATCACGTCAACGGCTGCAGCAACAAGGTGTTCCACACGGTCTCCCCCGCGACCGGGCTGCCACCAGCGGTGGCGGACGCCTGGTCGTTCCAGCTCGTCGTACCCTTGGCCAGATCGTACGTGGCCACCGGTGAGTCGAAACCGGTCGCCGTCCTCGGGGCGAACTGCGCACCGCGCGGCACGAGCTTGCCGGACATGTCGGTGCAGGCTGCGTCCTCGTCCATCGCCTTGTCCTCGGTCTGCAGCGGCGTACGCCGCTCCTTCGGGTCGTAACCCTTGGCGCAGAGACCGGGCGTCTGGGTGAGCACGAGGCCGAACCGGGCGTTGACCCCTTCGGAATTCTTCGCCGCGACCGTGAAGCCGCCGGCGACCATGTAGGGGTAGAGCACCAGGACCTGCCGGATGCCCGGGAGGTGCTTGACGATGATGTTGCCGGTGGTGACCAGGTTGTTGATCAGGCTGCCGAGGTCGACCTGGTTCTGCTGCAGGAAGGTTCGCAGCTCGTTCGCCGTCGCCGACCCGTTGTCGATCAGTGCGCGCAGCGAGGCGTCGTTGTCGGCCAGGACGCCGGTGAACAGCGAGAGGTCCTTCGCGAAGCTCTTGATCGCCGAACCCTTGAGGGCCTGGGTCGTGAGGACCGTCTTCCCGTCCTTGATGAGCGCCGTGGTCACGTCGAAGTTGTCGTTCGCGGCCTGGATGAAGTCGTTGGACGTGTCGATGATCTGACCGAGATCGTCGCCGGTGTCCTTGAACGCGTCGCCCAGCTCGCTCACCACCGTGCGCAGGCTGCCCTCGGGAACCGAGCGGACGAGACCGTCCAGGTTGGTGAGGATCTCCGTGGTGGAGACCGGGATCTGGGTGCTGACCTGCTTGATGACCGAGTTGTCCTTGAGGTAAGGCCCCCCGTCGCTCTTCGGCTGGAGCTCGACGTACTGCTCACCGACCGCGGACTTGTTGCCGACCAGCGCGATCGCGTCGGCCGGGATCTTGTCCTCGCCCTTGTCGATGGCCAGGACGACGGTGACGCCCTCCTTGGTGAGCTTCATGTCCTCGACCTGGCCGACCCCGACACCGCGGTAGGTCACCTCGGCGCCGGTGAAGATACCCCCGGACTCCTTGAACTGAGCGTTGACCTGGTACGTCGAGTCGTAGACGAGACGATCCAGGCGGGCGTAACGCGCGCCGACGTACGAGACGCCGATGAGCGTGATGAAGACGAACGCCAGCAGCTGCTTCTTGGTCCGGGAGGTGATCATCCGGCCGTCACCCCCGAGAGGAGCATCGTGCCGAGAGCCGAATCGTAGCCGGTGCCGGTGAGCAGGAACGGATCCTGCTTCACGTCACCGCCAGCGGCCACGCCGGGGGCGGGGCGCCCCAGACCGAGGCCATGCAGCAGCTCGGCCAGCGGGTTGGACGTCGCCGGCGGCTTGCTGGCGCCACCACCGGTCGAGCCACCGACGCCCGGGTTCGGGAGCCCCGCCGCCACCGTTCGCCTTGCTGCCGGCGCAGAGCACGGCGATCAGCTTGCAGACCTGCTGCAACTGAGTGCCGTTGAGCAGGTTCTTCACGGCGGTGCACTGGGCGCCGGTCGGCTTCTTGCCGCAGTTGCCGAGCAGGTCGGCCAGGCTGACGCCGGGCTGTAGACCCGGAATCGTCGGCAGGTTGAAGAGGTCGAGCGACAGGTTGATCGACAGGTTGGTGAAGTCGCCCATGTGCAGGTTGCGCGCAACCTCCGGGTCGCGGCCGACGGCCTCGTCGATGAACGGGTAGGTCAGCACGACCTGCAGCGACTTCGGCAGCGCGTCACCGGCCTTGGCCAGGGCGGAGAGCACCGGAGCGAGGTTCTTCAGGGCGTCGATCGTCGACTCCTTGGACGCCTGGATGACCTTGACGCCGACCGAGCTCAGGTTGGACAGAGCCTTCAGCATCTTCACCAGGTCTTGCCGCTGGCCGTTGACCGACTTCAGGGCCGCGGGCAGCTGCTCCAGCGTCTGCCTGATGGTGCCGTCCTGCTGGCGCAGCTGCACGGAGAGCCTGTTGACGTTCTCGAGGGCCTTGATGATCGAGCCCTTGTTCTCGTCGAGCTGCTCGGTGAAGCTGCGGATCTGCGTGATGATCGAGCGGACCTCGTCCTCACGACCGTCGAAGGCCTTGTTCAGCTCCTCAGAGATCGACTTGAGCTGGCCGACGCCACCACCGTTGAGCAGCAGGGCGAGCGCCTGGAAGACCTCTTCTACCTCGTGGTTCCGGCCGGAGTCCTTGAGCGTGATGATGTCGCCGCTGGTCAGCTTTCCGACCGGATCGGTGGGCTTGCTCAGCGACACGAACTTCTCGCCGAGGAGGCTGGTCTGGCGGATCTCCGCGCGGGTGTTGTCCGGCAGGTCGATGGTGCGGGGCAGCTCCACGGTGACATCGGCCGTGTAGCCCTTGAGATCGATCGCAGTGACCTTGCCGACCGTGACGTCGTCGACCTTGACCGTCGACTGTGGCACCAGGTCGAGCACGTCGCGGAACTGGATGTGCACCTTGATCGGGTTCGACCCTGTGTCGGCGCCGCCCGGAAGCGGCAGGTCGTAGACCGAACAGCTGCTCAGGACGACCGAGCCGACCACCGCGCTCGCGACCGCGGCGAAGCGGCCGCGTCGGGTCGCTCGGAACGGGTTCAGCCTCATCGCGGCACCCCCAGGACGTCGGCGAGCGTGTTGTTGCCGAGGTTCGGCGCCGTCAGCAGCGAGGCCGTCTCCGGCGTCAACGCGGACGGGCGACCGAGGCCCAGGAGCTTGAGGATCGAGGTCAGCGGGCCGCACGCGTCGGGCACCAGCGCACACAGGACGACGCTCGGTTTGGCCGTGAGCTGGTTGACCGTCTCGCCGATGTTGGCACGGGTGTCGAGGGTTCCCGCGGTCTCGTTGTAGGTGAGCGCCAGGTTGTTCAGCGCGGCCGGGGCGTAGGTCAACGACTCCTCGAGCTGCTTGCGGTTCTTCACGAACACCTTGCTGATCTGGTTGAGGCCCTTGATGTTCGTGGACAGCGCAGCCTTGTTCTCCGCCACGAAGCTGCGGATCTCCGTCATAGCCACCGACAGGTTCTTCAGCACCTTCGCCAGGTCACCCCGCTCGTCGGCCAGCAGGCCCGCACCGGAGGCGAGCGAGTCGTTGAACCGGCGCACCGTGTCGTCGTTCGCCGCGAGCGCCTGGGTGAACTTCTCCACCTCGGACACCGTGCCGAACAGCTCGTCCTTGTTGTCGGCGAGGGTCTTGGTCAGCTTGCTGAGGTTCTTCAGCGTCTGGTTGAACTTCACGCCCTGACCACCGAAGTTCTTGGCCGTCGAGTCGAGCAGGCGGGTGAGCGCACCCGTGCCGGTGGAGTCCGGCTTGTTCGCGCCGTCGGGGCCGAGGGCCACGGTGAGGTTGTTGATCGAACCGAAGATCTCGTCGAGCTCGAGCGGCGTGGCCGTGCGGTCGACGCCGAGCTTGGCGTTGTCGCCCAGCTTCGCACCACCGCGGTAGACGGGAGTCAGCTGCACGAACCGGTCACCGACAATCGACGGCGAGATCACGGCCGCCTTCACGTCCTTGGGCAGGTCGTACTTGGCGTCATAGTGGAACTTCACCCGCACCTTGGTGCCGAGCGGGGTCACCTCGTCGACCTTGCCGACCGCGACGCCGAGGATCTTGACGTCGGAGCCTTTGTAGAGCGAGACCGAGCGCGGGAAGTCCGCGGTGATGGACTTGGTGTCGCTCCCGGGCAGGATCAGCAGGACCGCGCCCACGAGCAGAACCACGATCGCGACCACGAACACGGCCGGGTTGTCGAGGAAGATCTTCTTCATCAGCCACCAGCTCCCAGGGCCGGCGCGGGCGGCAGGTTCGAGATCCAGTTGTCGAACCACGGACCGGAGCCGAGCGTGTTGGTGAAGACCCGGTAGAACGGTGCGAGCAGCCGCAGCGAGTCGTCCAGGTTCGTCTGGTTCTTGCGCAGGACGTTGACCACACCCGTCAGGTTGGAGAGCGCGGGCTTGAGGTCGCCCCGGCTCTGGCGGACCAGCGCGGTCAGCTCGGTGGAGAGCTTGCTCGTCGAGACCAGCAACGTGTGCACGGCCTCCCGACGGGCGACGATCGCACGGAGCAGGACGTCGCCGTCCTTCATCAAGGTGACGATGTCCTGGTTACGGTCGGCGAGCACGCCGGAGACCTTCTTCAGGTTCGTCAGCAGCAGGTTGACCTGGTCGTCACGCGCGGCGACGTTGGCCGACAGCGCCGAGAGGCCCGACAGGGTGCTCTTCAACTCCTCCGGCGTGTTCGCGGTGGCCTCGGCGAGCGTGTTGAGCGACGTGGTGAGCTGGTCGAGGTTGATCTTCTCGGCCCGCTCGGCGAGACCGGAGAAGGCCTCGACCACGTCGTACGCCGAGCGCGTCCGCGACTGCGGGATGACCGCACCCTCCTTCAGCTGACCCGAGCCCTTGGGCTCGAGCGCGAGGAACATGGCGCCGAGCAGGGTCTTCACCTTGATCTGGGCGCCGGTCTCACGACCGAAGTCCGAGTCGGTCTTGATCTTGAAGCCGACCTTCACGGCGTCCCCGGAGAGCTCGACACTGGTCACCTTGCCGACGCGGACGCCGGCGATCCGGACCTCGTCGTTCGGCTTGAGGCCGCTGGAATCGCTGAACTTCGCGTAGTAGGTGTCGCCGCCGCCGATGATCGGCAGCGAGTCCGCCTTGAAGGCCACCAGGATCAGCAGCACGATCGTGAGCAGGCTGGCTGCGCCGATCTTGACGGGGTTGCGTTCACGGAAGGGGGTACTCATGGCTTGAGGTTGCACCTCCCGTTCCCGCCCGGGTACGTCTGGTACGGGATCGCGAGCGGGCCGGTCGGCAGGATCACCTTGGCCTTGAACTCGCAGAGGTAGAAGTTGAAGAAGGATCCGTAGATCGCCGTGCGGCCGATCTTCTCGAGCTTGATCGGCAGGATCTGCAGAGCACGGTCGATCTCCCCACGTCCCTTGTTCAGGTTCGTGGCGACCTCGCGGAGACCCTTGATGCTGGCCACCAGGCTCGGCCGGATGCCGGTCGTGATGTCCGCGGTCTGGTCGGTCAGCGCCGAGATCGAGTCGAGCGAATTCAGGATCGCGTCCT
The DNA here is from genome assembly GCF_040546585.1 of Marmoricola sp. OAE513. Taxonomy (NCBI): domain Bacteria; kingdom Bacillati; phylum Actinomycetota; class Actinomycetes; order Propionibacteriales; family Nocardioidaceae; genus Marmoricola; species Marmoricola sp. OAE513. The sequence continues at coordinate 1,190,660 of NZ_JBEPOC010000001.1, forward strand.
TGTCCTTGGTCAGTCCGCCGATGAAGTCCCGGAACTGGACGATCAGGTTGGAGAGCTCGACGTCCCGGTCACCGACCGTGGTGAGGACGGCGTTCAGGTTGTCGATGACGTCACCGATCAGCTGGTCGCGGTCGGCCAGGGTCTGGGTGATCGAGCCTGTGCTGCGCAGCAGCCCCTCGAGGTTCCCGCCCTCGCCCTGGAAGACCTGGATGATCTCGTAGGACAGCTTGTTGACGTCGGCCGGGCTGAGCGCGGCGAACAGCGGCTTGAAGCCGTTGAAGAGCACGGTGAGGTCGAGTGCGGCCTCGGTCCGCTTCAGCGGGATCTCGGCGTTCTCCGGGAGCCGGGTGGTGCTGCCGATCCCCTGCGCCAGTGAGATGTAGCGCTGGCCAACGAGGTTGCGGTACCGGATCCGGGCGGTCGAGGCGCCGGTCAGCTCGGTCTTGTCGCGCACGGTGAAGGTGATCCGCGCCTTGGTCCGGTCGACGATCTCGACCTTCTTGACGCTGCCCACCTTGACGCCGGCGACGCGGACGTCGTCGCCCTTGACCACGCCGGTGGCGTCGGAGAAGACCGCCCTGTACTCACGGGTCTTCTCGAAGCTCAGGTTGCCGATCAGGACCACCAGCACGCCGGTGGCAAGCGTGGTGACGACGATGAAGGTGACCAGCTTGATCAGGTCACCACGGGTGCGCTTGTCGAGCATCTTCATCGCAACCGCACCTCCGTCCCGGCAGCCAGCGGGGCGATCATCAGCGTCGAGTAGTCCGAGACCTGGTCGGAGTCGACACCGCGGGCGGTGCCGGCAAGCCGACCGTAGAACTCGGCCTCTGCCGCGTTGGTCGTACCGGAGTACGGCGCGACGCGCTGAGCGTCACCACGGCCGATGTTATTCACACCGTCGTCGAGGTTCGGGATGCCGGTGAACGGAATCTTCGGGCTCGGAAGGCCGAGGCACGCCGGTCCGTTGTCCGCTCCGTAGACCTGCTTGTCCTTCGCAGTGTAGCCACGCGGCTGCATCGGGATGGTGATCAGGTCGATGTGGAACACGAAGCCTCGGAAGGTCTTGGCCAGCAACGGCGCCTGGTCAACCAGACCGTTGAGCAGGCACGGGAACTCGGGCGAGTAGCGGTTGAGCAGCTTGGTCTGCGGGGCGCTGACCTGGCCGAGCCGGATGATGTTGTCACCGTTCTTGTCGAGGAAGACCTTGGCGGTGTCGGAGAACGACGCGGTGTCCTTGAGGAACGCGTTCAGCTTGGCCTGGCGTCCCTTCAGGGTGTTGGTGGTCTTCACCGTGTTGCGCAGGGTGGCGGCGAGTTGCGGAGCGACGTCGGCGTAGGTGTCGCTGACCTCGGCGAGCAGCTTGAGGTCGTCGACCAGCGCCGGCACCTGCGGGTTGAAGCGCTTGAGGTAGGAGTTCAACGTCTCGATGTTCTTGCCGATGTCGTCACCGCGGCCCTCGAGCGCGGTCGCGATCGCGTTCAACGTGTAGTTGAGCTCGGCCGGCTGGATGGCGGTGAGCAGCGGGTACAGGTCGTTGAGGACCTTCTCCACCTCGATCGGGAGCTTCGTCTGGCGGATCGTGTCGCCCGCGGCCAGCCTGCCTGCCGGGGACGGCGGGACGACCAGCTCGACGTACTTCTCACCGAACAGGGTCTTCGGGAGGATCGAGGCGGTCACGTTCTTCGGGATCGGCTTGATCTCGTCGGGGTAGATGCCGAGCGTCAGGACCGCGCCGTCGGAGCCGGACTCGGCCTCGAGGACCTGCCCGACGATGACGCCGCGGATCTTGACGTCCGCGCGGGCCGGCAGCTGCAGACCGATCGTGTCGGTGTTCAGCTTCACCTCGTCGAAGGACGTGAACTTCTGCTGGAACACGGCGTTCACGACCCAGATCCCGGAGGCCAGGATCAGGATCAGCGTGACGCCGAGCAGACGGTTGGTGAGGGTCTTCGACATCAGCCCGCCAACCTGACGGTGGTCGTGGAGCCCCAGATCGCCATGCTCAGGAACAGGTCGATGACGTTGATCGCGACGATCGACGTACGCACGGCGCGGCCCACGGCCACACCCACGCCCGCAGGTCCGCCGCTGGCGGTGTACCCGTGGTAGCAGTGGATCAGGATGACCACGACGGCGAAGACCAGGACCTTGCCGAAGGACCAGAGCACGTCACCGGGTGGCAGGAACTGGTTGAAGTAGTGGTCGTAGGTTCCTGCGCTCTGGCCGAAGAATTGCGTGACCACCAACCTCGTCGCGAAGTACGACGAGAGCAGGCCGACGACGTACAGCGGCGTGATCGCGATCAGGCCGGCGATGATCCGGGTGGTGACCAGGAACGGCATCGACGGGATGGCCATCACCTCGAGGGCGTCGACCTCCTCGGAGATGCGCATGGCGCCGAGCTGGGCGGTGAAGCCGCAGCCGACGGTCGCGGCGAGCGCGATGCCGGCGATCAGGGGCGAGATCTCGCGCGTGTTGAAGTACGCCGAGACGAAGCCGGAGAAGGCCGCCGTACCGATCTGGTTGAGGGCTGCGTAGCCCTGCAAGCCGACCTCGGTGCCGGTGAAGAACGCCATCGCGGTGATGACGCCGACCGTGCCACCGATGACGGCCAGCGCACCACTGCCCAGGGTGACCTCGGCGAGCAGCCGGAGGATCTCCTTGGGGTAGCGGGTGACCGACCGCGGCGTGGCGATGAGCGCGCGGATGTAGAACGCGAGCTGCTCGCCCATCGTGTCGAGAGTCTGGAGGGGCCGTTCGTAGACGGCCTTGAGGTTCGCCATCGCGCTAACCCGTCTTTGGTGGAACGAGCTGGAAGTAGATGGCGCTCATCACGAAGTTGATGACGAAGAGCAGCATGAAGGTGATGACGACGGACTCGTTGACCGCGTCACCGACGCCCTTCGGGCCGCCGCCGGCGTTCATGCCCTTGTACGCCGCCACGATCGCCGCCACGAGACCGAACACCAGTGCCTTGGCCATGCCTTGGTAGAGGTCGGGCAGCTGCGCCAGGGCGGTGAAGCTGGCGAGATAGGCACCTGGCGTGCCGTCCTGCAGGACGACGTTGAAGAAGTAGCCACCGCAGACGCCGACGACGCTGACCAGGCCGTTGAGGAACACGGCCACGAGCATGCAGGCGAGCACCCGGGGGACGACCAGACGCTGGATCGGGTCGATACCGAGCACCATCATCGCGTCGAGCTCTTCACGGATCTTGCGGGCACCGAGGTCGGCCGCGATGGCCGAGCCGCCGGCTCCGGCGATCAGCAGCGACGTCGCGATCGGTCCTGCCTCACGGACGACCGCGAGGACCGAGGCCGAACCTGTGAACGACTGGGCGCCGAACTGCTTGATCAGGCCACCGACCTGCAGCGCGATGACCGCGCCGAAGGGGATGGCGACCAGAGCGGTCGGCACGATCGTCACCGAGGCGATGAACCAGGCCTGCTGGAGGAATTCGCGGGTCTGGAAAGGTCGCTTGAACAGCGACCGACCCACGTCGAGCCCGAAGGCGAATAGTTTGCCGGCTGTCCCGATCGGTGCCAGGATCCGGTCCGCAGTGGCGGAAGACATCCGTCGTCAGGCCCCCGGAGCCATCGACATGTTCTCGGCGAACGAGCCCGGAGGCGGCGTGACGCCGTTCTCCCGGCACCACTCACCGGGCGCACGCTGGCTGCGGCGCGGGATGCCCGAGGAGGGCTCCTGCTGCAGCGGGATCGGGGGCAGCGGGGGCAGCTCCTGGTCCTTCTCGGCCTCGAGCTCGTCGGCGTCCTTCTCCTCGGACATGCCGATCGGGCCGACACGCTGGGCGTTGAGGAACTGCCGGACGACCGGCTCCCTCCGAGCTCAGCAGCATCTCGCGGGGGCCGAACATGGCCAGGTGCTTGTGGTAGAGCAGGCCGATGTTGTCCGGGACCGTGCGGGCGGTGTTGATGTCGTGGGTGACGATGAGGAACGTCGCGTCGATCTGGGCGTTCAGGTCGATGATCAGCTGGTTCAGGAAGCTGGTGCGGACCGGGTCCAGACCGGAGTCCGGCTCGTCGAAGAGCACGATCTCCGGGTCCAGCACCAGGGCGCGGGCCAGGCCGGCGCGCTTGCGCATACCGCCGGAGATCTCGCCCGGGAGCTTGTCCTCGGCGCCGAGGAGACCGACCAGGTCCATCTTCTCCATGACGATGTTGCGGATCTCGGACTCGGACTTCTTGGTGTGCTCGCGCAGCGGGAAGGCGACGTTGTCGTAGAGGTTCATCGAGCCGAACATGGCGCCGTCCTGGAACAGGACACCGAAGAGCTTGCGGATCTCGTACAGCTCGCGTTCGGGGCAGGAAGCGATGTCGACGCCCTCGATGACGACCGAACCCTCGTCAGGCTTCAGCAGGCCGATGATCGTCTTCAGCAGCACCGACTTTCCGGTACCGGACGGGCCGAGCATGACGCAGATCTCGCCCGCGGGAACCGTGAGCGTGACGTCCTTCCAGATGAGCGACTTCCCGAAGCTCTTGGTCAGGTGCTCGATCTGGATCTCGACGCCCATGGACACAACTCCCTCTAGATTTTCGACCCTGCGGCAGGTGTGACTCCCGACACTCCCACCTGGCCACTCAACGAGCAACCGGGGGCTAAGTTACGCGGAGATTGCGCTCCCGTCACTATCCGGCGACACCATCTCAAATTTCGGTACCCGCGCGTAACTTACTCCGAAAAAATGTGGAAAGCGGCCGTCCCGGTGTCGGAACGACCGCTTTCGCAGGTGAAACGGGTGTTACAGGAGAGGTGCAGCGATCACTTGAGCGAGATCGTGGCGCCGGCGGCCTCGAGGGCCTCCTTCGCCTTGTCCGCGGTCTCCTTGTTGACGCCCTCGAGGATCGCCTTCGGGGCGGCCTCGACCAGGTCCTTGGCTTCCTTCAGACCCAGGGAGGTCAGCGCGCGGACCTCCTTGATGACGTTGATCTTCTTGTCGCCGGCGGCGTCGAGGATCACGTCGAACGAGTCCTGGTCACCAGCGTCGTCGCCGGCAGCGGCGGCGCCACCGGCGGCCGGGGCAGCGGCAACGGCGACCGGAGCGGCCGCGGTGACGCCGAAGGTCTCTTCGAACTGCTTCACGAACTCGCTGAGCTCCAGGAGGGTCATCTCCTTGAAAGCGTCGAGCAGCTCGTCGGTGCTGAGCTTCGCCATGGTGGCGTTCCTTCCGTTGGTGGCTGCGACCGTTCGGCCGTCAGCCAAGGTTTTTCTTGGTGGGTGGTTGCCGGGTCGTTACTCGGCGGGAGCGTCGGTGGCCTCAGGAGCAGCGGCCTCGGCCTCTGCCTCGGGGGCGACGTCAGCAGCCCCGGCCTCGGGCTCCGCGGCAGCATCGGCTGCCTCGGGCTCCGCGGCAGGGGCCTCCTCCGCAACAGCGGCAGCGGGCTCGCCCGCACCACCCTGGAGGATCGAGGGGTCCTGCTCGGCCTTGGCCTGCAGCGCACCCGCGAGACGGGCGGCCTGGGCGATCGGCGCGTTGAGCAGGTAGACGGCCTGGGAGAGCGAGGCGAGCATGGCGCCCGCGAGCTTGCCCATGAGGACCTCGCGCGACTCGAGGTCGGCGAGCTTGCCGATCTCCTTCGCGTCCATCGAGGAACCGTCGATGTAGCCGCCCTTGATGACGAGGGCGGGGTTCGCCTTGGCGAAGTCACGCAGACCCTTGGCCGCCTCGACAACGTCTCCGTTGATGAAGGCGATCGCGGTCGGGCCGTTGAGCAGGTCGTCGAATCCTTCGACGCCGGCTTCGGTGGCCGCGAGCTTGGTGAGCGTGTTCTTGACCACGGCGTAGTTGGCGTTCTCGCCGAGAGCACGGCGCAGGTCGCGCAGCTGCTTCACGGTGAGTCCGCGGTACTCGGTCAGCACAGCACCGGCAGAGTCGTTGAACTGGTCAACGATCTCCGCAACAGCTGCTGCCTTGTCTGGCCGCGCCATGGGGACTCCTTCCAACTGTGCACGGGTTGTGCGAACCGAACCCGGCCGGGAAAGACAGACGCCCCGTGCAGGTGCACAGGGCGTGGCGCGGCGTGGCCGCTCATCTCTGTGGCGCCTGCGCAGGTCGTCCGCGTTCGCGGACCTTCGCACTCCGGGGAGTGGACCGGCGGTCTTCGGTTCCAGCGGTGAACTGTACGCGGACCACGGGCCGAGCGCCAAATCGGAGCCGTACGACGAAGGCCCGCCCCCTTGCGGGAACGGGCCTCGTCGAGCGGGGAGGGAGGCTCAGGCCTCGTCCTCGACCGCGATGTTGCGGACGCGGTTCGGGTCGACCTGGACGCCGGGGCCCATGGTCGTCGAGACGGTCACCTTCTTCACGTAGCGGCCCTTGGAGCTGGACGGCTTGAGCCGCAGCACCTCCTCGAGCGCGGCGGCGTAGTTCTCCGCCAGCTGGACCTCGGTGAAGGAGGCCTTGCCGATGATGAAGTGCAGGTTCGCGTGCCGGTCGACGCGGAACTCGATCTTGCCGCCCTTGATGTCGGACACGGCCTTGGCCACGTCCGGCGTCACGGTGCCCGTCTTCGGGTTCGGCATGAGGCCACGGGGACCGAGCACGCGGGCGATGCGGCCCACCTTGCCCATCAGGTCCGGCGTCGCGACGGCGGCGTCGAAGTCGGTCCAGCCGCCGGCCACCTTCTCGATGAGCTCGTCGCCACCGACGAAGTCGGCGCCGGCCTCGCGAGCGGCCTCGGCCTTCTCGGCGTTGGCGAACACGAGGACGCGGACGGTCTTGCCGGTGCCGTTCGGCAGGCTCACCGTGCCACGGACCAGCTGGTCGGCCTTGCGCGGGTCGACCCCGAGGCGCATGACGACGTCGACGGTCTCGTCGAACTTCTTCTTCGAGGTGGACTTGGCGATCTTGATCGCGGCCAGCGGGGCGTAGAGCTCGTCCTTGTCGAACTGCTCAGCCGCTGCGCGGTAGGTCTTGCTGCGCTGCATGGTTGTTGCCTCTTTCTTAGGTCCGCGTCCCGGAGGACGGCGGGGCGATGTGGTTAGCGAGCCAGCGCGGCTCTCCCACGGTTTCAGTCAGTCAGGACGCCCATGGAGCGGGCGGTTCCTTCAACGATCTTCATGGCGGCGTCGATGTCGTTCGCGTTCAGGTCCGGGAGCTTGGTCTCGGCGATCTCGCGGATCTGGTCCTTGGTCAGCTTGCCGACCTTGTCCTTCTGCGGGACACCGGAGCCCTTGGCGATGCCGGCGGCCTTCTTGATCAGCTCGGCGGCCGGCGGCGTCTTCGTGATGAAGTCGAACGTGCGGTCCTCGTAGATCGTGATCTCGACGGGGATGACGTTGCCGCGCATGGCTTCAGTCTGGGCGTTGTACGCCTTGCAGAAGTCCATGATGTTCACGCCGTGCGGACCGAGGGCGGTACCGACCGGCGGGGCCGGCGTCGCGGCACCGGCCTGCAGCTGCACCTTGACGAGTGCGGCGATCTTCTTCTTCGGAGGCATTGCTTCTTCTTCCTATCTCGTGGTCATGACGGGGCTGGTGCCCCTGCCACCTGGTGTTACGGGAGCTCTCGTCAGACCTTTTCGATCTGCGAGAAGCTCAGCTCGACCGGGGTCTCCCGGCCGAAGATCTCGACGAGGGCCTTGACCCTCTGGGACTCCGCGTTGATCTCGGTGATCGTCGCGTGCAGCGTGGCGAACGGGCCGTCGACGACCATCACCGAGTCGGAGACGTCGAAGTCGGCGACCGTCACCTGCGGGCGGGTGTTGGTGCGGACCGGCGTACCGGTCTGTGCGGCCTCGGCCACGGCAGCCGCCTCGGCCTCGGCGCGGACGGCCGGGGCGAGCATGTTCTCGACCTCGTCGAGGCTCAGCGGCACCGCGCTGGTGGCTGTGGCCGACGAAGCCCGTCACCGACGGGGTGTGGCGCACGGCGCCCCAGGACTCGTCGTTGAGGTCCATCCGGACCAGCACGTAGCCGGGCAGGACGGTGCGCTTGACCAGCTTGCGCTGGCCGTTCTTGATCTCGGCGACCTCTTCGGTCGGCACGATGACCTCGTGGATGTAGTCCTCCATGTTGAGGGACGTGATCCGGTTCTCGAGGTTGGCCTTGACCCGGTTCTCCATGCCCGAGTAGGTGTGCACGACGAACCAGTCGCCGACCTTGGCGTGCAGCGCGGCACGGAACTCCTCGAGCGGGTCGACCTCGGCGTCGACGGCGTCGGCCTCGTCCGCGGTCAGCTCGGGCTCCTCCGCCGCGTCAGTGTCGGGAGTCTCCTCCGCAGCCGCCTCCGGCTCGTCCGCGGCGTCCTCGACCGGAGCCTCGGCAGCCGCCTCGGTCTCGACCTCGGCGGCCTCGGGCTCGTCGCCCGGGGTCACCTCGAGGTCGACGTCACCCGTGGGCTCGTCGTTGTGCTCGTCGTACTGCTCCGACACGTCTTCTCCGTCTGGTTCGTTGTGCTTCGGTGGTGCTGGTGGGCCGGCTCCTGGGCGCTACTTGGCCTTCGGCGTCTCGTTGCCGAAGAGCCAGAAGACGCCCTTACCGAACCCGAGGTCGAGGAGCGACACGATGCCGATCATGACGACCACGAACACCATCACCACGATGAAGTAGGTGATCAGCTGCTGCTGGCTCGGGTACACGACCTTGCGCAGCTCAGCGACGATCTGCCGGTAGAACGTGATCGGGCTCGTGCGCTCGGACTTGTCCGAGCGCGCCGGTGAATCCGCCACGAGTTCCTACTTCCTTGTCGTATCGATTGACTCCAGTGCAGGGCACGAGGGACTTGAACCCCCAACCTTCGGTTTTGGAGACCGATGCTCTGCCAGTTGAGCTAGTGCCCTTCGGTGGTCCGGGCATGCCAAAGCATTGCCCGAAAGCACCAAGCGAAGAGTCTACGGGTCGGCGCCAGCCAAGTCGAACCGAGTGCCGCGAACGGTTACCGGCTCGCGGTCACCACCGGCCCTCTGGAACGATGGACCCCGTGAGCGCTACCCAGCCCCTGGCCCAGTCGTCCGCCGAAGACCTCGCGAGCTTCCTCGCCACGCAGCAGGCGGCGTACGCCGACCTCAAGGCGCGCGGACTGAAGCTGGACCTGACCCGCGGCAAGCCCGCAGCGGCACAGCTCGACCTCTCCGACGCGCTGCTCACGCTGCCCTCGAGCGTCAAGGACGCCGACGGGGTCGACACCCGCAACTACGGGGGGCTCGAGGGCATCACCCAGCTGCGCGAGATGTTCGCCGAGCTCCTCTGGGTCGAGACCGACCAGGTCGTCGCCGGCGGCAACTCCAGCCTGGTGATGATGCGCGAGGTTCTCGTCGACCTGTGGCTCAAGGGCGGGGTGGACAGCGAGCGCCCGTGGTCGGCCGAGGAGAAGGTCACCTTCATCTGCCCGGTGCCCGGCTACGACCGGCACTTCACCCTTCTCGACTGGTTCGGCATCGACACCGTCACGGTGCCGATGAACGACGACGGCCCGGACGCCGAGGCCGTTGCGGCGCTCGTCGCGAACGACCCGAGCATCAAGGGCATCTGGATCGTGCCGACGTACGCGAACCCGAGCGGCTCGATCTGCTCGCTCGAGGTCGCCGAGCGGCTCGCCTCGATGCCGACCGCTGCGCCGGACTTCAAGATCTTCTGGGATAACGCCTACGCGTTCCACCACCTCACCGAGGACGAGGCGAAGAGCGCGGACATCCTGTCGCTGGCCTCGGCCGCCGGGCACCCGCACCGCCCGATCATGTTCGCCTCGACCTCGAAGATCACCTATGCCGGCGCGGGAGTGGCCTTCCTGGCCGGCTCGGTCGAGACCGTGAAGTGGTATACCACCCACCTCGGCAAGGGTGCGATCGGCCCCGACAAGCTCAACCAGCTCCGGCACGCGGAGTTCTTCGGCTCCCCCCAGGGCGTGCGGGACCACATGGCCAAGCACCGTGCGATCATCGCGCCGAAGTTCGACGAGGTCGACCGGGTCCTGACCGAGACCCTCGGCGGTCTCGAGGTCGCGACCTGGACCAAGCCGACCGGTGGCTACTTCGTCAGCCTGGACGTCCTGGACGGCACCGCCTCCCGTGTCGTGGCGCTGGCCAAGGAGGCGGGCATCGCGCTGACGCCGGCCGGGGCCTCGTTCCCGGGCGGGAACGACCCGCGCGACCGGAACATCCGGCTCGCGCCGACGTTCCCGGGCCTGGCCGAGGTCACCGAGGCGATGGAAGCCGTGGCGACCTGCGTGCTGCTCGCGGCGGCGGAGTCGCTGGCACACTGACCCGCATGGCGCGACCGCTCTCGGACCTCCCCAAGGCGCACCTGCACCTGCACTTCACCGGGTCGATGCGCCACGGGACCCTGCTCGAGCTCGCCGCACGCGACGGAATCAGCCTGCCCGACGCCCTGGAGGAGGACTGGCCGCCGCGACTCTCGGTGGCCGACGAGAAGGGCTGGTTCCGCTTCCAGCGGCTCTACGACGTGGCCCGATCGGTGCTGCGCACCGAGGACGACGTGCGCCGTCTGATCCGTGAGGCGGCGCAGGACGACAAGGCCGACGGGGGGCGCTGGCTGGAGATCCAGGTCGACCCGAGCGGGTACGCCGCCAAGTTCGGCGGGATCACCGCGTTCACCGACCTGGTCCTCGACGCCGTCGCCGAGGCCTCCCGCGACGTCGGGATCGGCATGGCCGTGGTGATCGCCGCGAACCGCACGCGGCACCCGCTGGACGCCCGCACGCTGGCCCGCCTCGCCGCCCAGTACGCCGGCCGCGGGGTCGTCGGGTTCGGGCTGTCCAACGACGAGCGACGTGGTCGAACGGCCGACTTCGCGGGCGCCTTCGCGATCGCCGAGCGCGCCGGGCTGCTGCTGGTCCCGCACGGCGGCGAGCTGCTGGGCCCGGAATCGGTGCGGGTCTGCGTCGACGACCTGCACGCCGGTCGCCTGGGTCACGGCGTCCGGGTGACCGAGGATCCGGCCCTGCTTGACCGGGTCGTCGAGGCCGGGATCGCCCTCGAGCTCTGCCCGGTGTCCAACGTGGCCCTCGGGGTCTTCTCCGACCTGTCCTCCGTGCCTCTCCCCCAGCTGATCGCGGCAGGCGCCGAGATCGCACTCGGCGCCGACGACCCGCTCCTGTTCGGGTCGCGGCTGAACGCGCAGTACGCGACGATGCGGGCTGCGCACGAGCTCACCGACGCGCAGCTCGCCGAGCTGGCACGCTCGTCCCTGCGAGCCTCCCGGGCCGACGACGACGTGAAGGCCGCGGCCCTGGCCGACATCGACGCCTGGATGGAGACACCCGATGAGTGATCCGAACCCGCCCGCGGGCGAGCCGTCCGACGAGGTCGGCTACTGGGAGAAGCTGGCCGCGTCAGGCCCTCAGGAACCGCCGTCGCAGATCCAGTTCAACCCGCAGTCCGGCACCGTGCTCGGCAGTGCTGAGCCGCAGGCGGCCCCCGGCTCCGTCCCCGCCCCGCCCCCGAACGCTGCGTGGGCTCCCCCGCCGCAGCAGCAGACCCCCTACGGCTACGGCGTCGGCGCGCCGGGACTCCCCGACCACCCCAAGGCCGATCTCGCCTTCGTCTTCGGCATGATCGCCGGGCCGGGCGCGATCGTGAGCTGTCTCCTCACGATCCTGGTCGCCCCGGTCGCGCTCGTCCTCGGCTACCAGGCGCGCAAGGCGATCGACGCCGAGCCGGGCCGGTGGGGCGGTCGCGGCAAGGCCACCACCGGGTTCGTCATCGGCATGATCGGCACCGCCGTCCTCGCGCTCGGCCTGGTCACCTTCACCGTGCTCGTCATCGTGGCCGCTTCCGACCCGGACGCGCTGAGCCTCGTCTAGGACCTACAGCTCGCAGCCGACGAGCACCGGCTCGTTGACCAGGGTGATGCCGAACCGCTCGTTCACCCCGTCCCGGATCTCGCGTGCCAGCGCGAGCAGGTCCTCGGTGGCGGCGCCGCCCCGGTTGGTCAGCGCGAGGGTGTGCTTCGTCGACAGGGTCGCTGCACCGCTGCCGTAGCCCTTGGCGAAGCCGGCGTGCTCGATGAGCCAGGCCGCACTGGTCTTGACCTGACCGTCGGGCTGCTCCCAGGACGGCGCGCCGTCGGGCACCGCGGACGGCGGGACGACAGGGTTGGTGAAGAACGACCCGGCGCTCCAGGTGTCGTGGTCCGTCGGGTCCAGCACCATGCCCTTCCCGCGCCGGAGCTCGAGCACGGCAGCGCGGACGTCGACGACCGGCGCACGGTCGCCTACCTGGCGGTCGAGGCGCTCGGCCAGCTCGGCGTACTGGAGCGGGGTGCCGAGGTCGCCCAGGCGCAGCTGGAAGACGACTTCGAGGACGACCCAGCGCCCCGGTTCCTGCTTGAGCCGGCTGGTCCGGTAGCCGAGCCGCAGGTCGCGGTGGAACAAGGTCTTGACCGCGCCCGTGGACCGGTCCCAGCAGCGCACCGAGGCGATCGACTGACCGATCTCCTGGCCGTAGGCGCCGACGTTCTGGATCGGCGTGGCTCCGACCAGTCCGGGGATGCCGGCGAGCGCCTCGATCCCGATCCAGCCCTCGATCGCCGCACGTTCGGCGAGTGCGTCCCACGGTTCCCCGGCCGCGACCCGGACGACAGCGCCGCCGCAGGCATCGGCGTCGGCGTGCACCCCGCGGGTCCGTACGACGACGACCCGACCGGCGAAGCCGCTGTCAGCGACCACGAGGTTGCTACCGCCCCCGACGAGGAGCACCGGCAGGCCGACGGCGTCGGCGCTGCGGACGGCCTCGATCAGCTCGGCCTCGGTGGCGGCCTCGACGTACTCGGCGGCGGGCCCGCCCACCCGCAGGGTGGTGAGCTCGGCGAGGGTCTGCGGTTCAGCCACGCAGCACCGCCCGCGGGTTGCCGAGAACCTTCTCGCCGTCGCAGGTCACGGTGAGGGCCACCGTGCGGACGCCGTCGGTCTCGCGCAGAACCCCGGCGACCGTGACCTCGGTGCCGGTCTCCCCGGCCGGGACGACGACCGGCTTGGTGAACTTGGCAGCGAGCTCGGCGATCTGACCGGGCTCGCCGAGGTGTTCGTCGACGTACCGGGCGGCGAGGGCGAGGGTGTACATGCCGTGCGCGATCACGCCGGGCAGGCCCACGGCCAGGGCCACGGACTCGTCGGTGTGGATCGGGTTGTGGTCACCGCTGGCGGCGGCGTAGGCGACCAGGTCGGCGCGGGTGACGCGGAAGGTCCTCGGTGCGATCTCGGTCGTCATCAGGCACCTGCACCAGGCTGGTGCACCAAGGTCGCTCGGGCAGTGCAGACCAGCGCACCCGAGGCGTCGGTGATCGCACTGCTGGTGGCGATGATGTCGGCCCCGCCGATCTGGCGCAGGCTCTCGACGGTCAGCTCAGCGGCGAGCCGGTCACCCGCGACGACCGGGCGCTCGTGGGCGAACCGCTGCTCCCCGTGCACGACGTGGTGCAGCTCGATGCCGACCTCGGCGTCGGTCATCAGCGCGGTCATCGCGCCGAACGCGACGACGATCGGGAAGGTGGCCGGGGCAGGCCCTCCGGCCGCGTACGTCGTCCCGGTGGCGGCGGCGAAAGCCGCCAGCGCGTTCTCGGTGACGTCGTACGGGGGCGTCGGCGGGAAGGTGCGTCCCACCAGGGACTGATCTACAGGCACGGGTCGAGGTTACCGAGTGGCCGAGCTTGCTCGTGCCCGAGTGGCCGAGAACCCGATGACGAGCGAAGCGAGGAGCACGGGTCGAGGCTACGCGAACGAGCGGAGCGGCACGGAGCTTGCTCCGGTGCCTGCGGAGCGAGGAGCGTTGAGGAGCGCAGCGACGATCATCGAGTGGCCGAGCTCGTCCCGCTACGGGACGCTCCACAACGCAGACGAGCGGCGCCCCCGCTAGGGGCACCGCTCGTCTCGACAGGCTCGACGACCGAGGTCGCGATCCGCTGGTTCAGCGGGTCTCGCGGTGGTCGGTGTGCGTCCGGCAGCGCGGGCAGAACTTCTTCAGCTCCATGCGGTCGGGGTCGTTGCGACGGTTCTTCTTGGTGATGTAGTTGCGTTCCTTGCAGTCCACGCACGCCAAGGTGATCTTGGGGCGGACGTCGGAGCTCTTGCTGGCCACGGTGTGCCTTCTTCCTTGCTGAAAGTGTGCTGCTGTGCGCGGTGCTGCTGGTGTGTAGCGGGAGCGGGGCTCGATCCCGCGACCTCACGATTATGAGTCGTGCGCTCTAACCAGCTGAGCTACCCCGCCTTGTAACAGCCGCGACTCCGCAGCCATTCCAGAGCCCCCTTACGGAATCGAACCGTAGACCTTCTCCTTACCATGGAGACGCTCTGCCGACTGAGCTAAGGGGGCCTGCCTCGACGCTCCGGATGTTGCTCGGGCTTCGAGGCCGACGTGAAGAATACACAGGCCGCACCCGGTTCGTGAAATCGGTATGACCGGCGTCTCAGGCGTCGGTGATCGAGGCGAATCCGACGGCTTCCTCCAGCTCGTAGGCGACCTCGAGCAGGCGAGCCTCGTGACCTCGCCCGGTGGCGAGCTGGACGCCGATCGGCATGCCGTTGCGACCGGTCCCCAGCGGCAGGGAGACGGCCGGGTCGCCGGTGGCGTTCTGGAGCGGGGTGAAGTTCACCAGCTGGATCAGCCGCTCGATGACGACCTCGTAGGACTGGCTCGGGTTCAGCCAGCCCAGCTCCGGAGTGGGCAGGGCCAGGACCGGGGTGAGCACGGCGTCGTACTGCTTGAAGAACCTGGACGAGACCTGCTGGGAGGCACCCAGCCGGGCCAGCGTGAGCGGCAGCTTCCAGGCGTTGCGCAGGCCGTGCCGGGCCAGACCCTTGCTCAGGTTGTCGGTGAGGTTGCGGTCGAAGGTCGGCCCGAAGGTGCGCTTGCCGGTGCCGAGCAGGAAGGTCGACAGGAATGCCCAGTACGCCAGGAAGTCGTCGAGGAAGTAGTCCGGCGCTGGGACGGCGATCTCCTCGACCCGGTGGCCGAGCGCCTCGAGCTGCTTCGCCGCGGCCCGCACGGTGTCGGCGACCTCGGGGTCGGTCTTCAGGTCGCCGATGGAGTCGATGACCACGGCGATCTTCAGGCGCTTGGGGCCGGGACCGCGGATGTCACCGATCGGCGGAAGCTTGAGGTTGCGGTGGATCTTCTCCGACTCGCGCAGGAACGCGGCGGTGTCGCGCACGGTCCGGGTGACCACGCCGTCGGCGACGATCTGAACCGGCATCTCCCGGTTCATCTTGTCCTGGGGGACGCGCCCGCGGGTCGGCTTGAGACCGACGAGACCGTTGCAGCCTGCCGGGATCCGGATCGAGCCGCCGCCGTCGTTGGCGTGCGCGATCGGGACCGCGCCGCTGGCGACGAACGCCGCCGCCCCGGCGCTGGAGGCTCCCGAGGAGTACGCCGTGTTCCACGGGTTGCGGACGGGATCGGCGTTGTAGAACTCGGCGCTGGCGGAGAACCCGAACTCCGAGAGCTGGGACTTGCCCAGCCCGATCAGGCCCTGGCCGAAGAACATCGCGGCGAAGTCGCCGTCGGCGGCGGCCCGCTCCCCCACGTACGCCGAGCAGCCCTGCTGGGTGGGAAGGCCCTGGACGTCGGAGTTGTCCTTGACCAGCGTCGGGACTCCGGCGAAGAAGCCCTTGCCCCGCCCGTCAGCCGGAGCCGCGGCGGCCCGGGCCCGGGCACGGTCGAAGTCGGCACACGCCAGGCCGTTCAGCTCGGGGTTGACCTTCTCGATCCGGGCGATCGCAGCGTCGACGGCCTCGACCGGAGAGATCCGACCCTCGCGGATCTCCTCGGCCAGGCCGACGGCGTCGTAGCTGCCGAGAGCGTCGTCGGAGAAGGCGTGCACCCGGCTGCGGGGTTCAGGCAACGTCATGGAGGGAACCTATGCGCTCGCGGGTGCCGACGGAATCCTCCCGTGGGCGGAGTTTCGGGCGCAGCGCTACAGCACCAGGATCAGCAGCGGGACGGCGACGCTGGTGGCCACCGCGGCCAGGCCCATGCACAGGGCGCTGAACGCGCCCTCGGTCCGACTCTCCTGCAGCGCCCGGGCCGTGCCGATCCCGTGCGTGACGCTGCCCATCGCGATGCCGCGGGCGCGCTGGTCGGTGACGCCGATCCGGTCGAGCACCCACGGACCGAGGATGGCACCGGTGATGCCGGCCAGGATCGTCAGGGCCGCGGTGAGCGCCGGGATGCCACCGATCTGCGTCGAGAGCGCCAGCGAGACCGGGGTGGTCGCGGCCTTGGGCGCCATCGTCAGCTGCAGCTCCCGACTGCCTCCTGCCAGGTCGGTGACCCAGATCGCGCAGACCACCGAGACCAGCGTGCCGGCGACCACGCCGAGCAGGACCGGCAGCGCTGCTCGGCGTACGAGGTGCCACTCCTGGTGCAGCGGCAGGGCGAGGGCGACGGTGGCGGCACCGAGCCAGAAGCTGATGTACGAACCGCCGACCATGAACTCGGCGTAGCTGACGTCGGTGAGCTCGAGGAACGTCACGATCACCACCATCGCGACCAGGACCGGCTGGAAGACCGGGCTGCTCGTCCGGGCGTGCAGCCACCGACCGAGGACGTAACCACCCACCGTGAGGGTGACCCCGAGCAGCGGCGAGGTGCTCAGCCAGTCCCAGGTCTCGGCGCCGTGGAGGTTCACCGGCGCTCCCTGACCAGGCGCAGCAAGGTCGAGGCGACCAGGCCGGTGACGACGAAGCCGACCAGCCAGGACACCCAGAGGCCGGCGGCCAGCGGCAGCGCGTTGTCCCGGACGGTGCCGAGGTAGACGACGATGCCGACTCCGGCCGGGATGAAGAGCAGGTTCAGGTGGCGCAGCAGCAGGGCGGGGGCCGCGACCAGCGGCGAGGACTCGGCGGGTCTGCGGATCCGGAGCAGCACGAGGAACAGCACCATCCCGACCACGGGACCGGGGAACTCGATCCCCGTCAGCCGCACGCCGACCTCGCCGGCGAGCTGACAGCCGAGCAGGACCATGAGTCCCTGGAGGACAGGGGTGTTGTGCGGCACGGGCGTCAGTGTTTCAGGCCGGCCAGCGGGCAGCGACCCCGCGCCGGTGACACCCGGTGAGATGGGTGTCCACGATGCCGCTGGCCTCGAACAGGGCGTACATCGTCGTCGGTCCGACGAACGCGAAGCCGCGCTTCTTCAGCGCCTTGGACAGCGCGAGAGATTC
Organism: Marmoricola sp. OAE513; assembly: GCF_040546585.1. Lineage (NCBI taxonomy): Bacteria > Bacillati > Actinomycetota > Actinomycetes > Propionibacteriales > Nocardioidaceae > Marmoricola > Marmoricola sp. OAE513. Next base: position 1,207,799 of record NZ_JBEPOC010000001.1, read on the forward strand.
CGGTGAGGTGGTCGGCACCTGGGAGGTGTCCGCGGGCCTCGGCGTCCTCGCCGGGGCGAACGACTCGATGAACGCCTCCAGCCCACCGTCGGCGCGGAGCTCGACAGCGGCGCGCGCGTTCGTGCGGACCGAGGCGACCTTGCCACGGTTGCGGACGATGCCGGGGTCCAGGAGCGCCTCAGCCAGGTCCGCGTCGGTCATCGCCGCGACGCGGTCGACGTCGAAGCCGAGGAACCGGCTCCGGTAGTTCTCGCGCTTGTTCAGGATCGTCAGCCAGGACAGTCCGGCCTGCGCGCCCTCCAGCGAGAGCCGCTCGAACATGGCGGACTCTCCCAGGATCGGCACGCCCCACTCGGTGTCGTGGTAGTCGCGCAGCACCCCGGGAGCACTTCCCCACGGGCAGCGGGCGATGTCGTCCTCGCTGCGGACCGCCTTCGTCATCCGCGTTTCATCATCCGGACGTTCGGCAGCACGGGCGCCGGGATCGGCGGCATCAGGTCGGCGGAAGGCAACGAGAACCTGTCGGAACGTCCGCTCTCGACCAGGCTCTGCCACTGCTCGCGGTACTCCACCACCTCGTCGTGATCACGCCCGATGAAGTTCCACCACATGACGATCTTCTCGCCGAACGGCTCGCCGCCGAGCACGAGCAGGAGGGAGTCCTCCTGCGCGACGATCTCGATGTCGTCCCCGCGCGGCGCCAGGTAGCCGAGGTCGTTGAGCTCCAACGGCTTGCCGTCCACCGTGACAGCACCGGTGTCCAGCAAGATGCCGTGCTCGAAACCGGGGTCGACGGGGATCCGCAGCGTGGTGCCCGCCCGCATCCGCAGCTCCGCGCCGACCAGCGGTGAGAACGTGCGCACCGGGGACCGCGTGCCCAGCAAGGAGCCGAGGAAGACCCGGGCCTGCCAGCCGTTGCCGTTGACCGGTTGGGGGGTGAAGTGCTCGAAGTTCGGAGCCGTGTGCCGGTGCGCGTCGGGCAGGGCCAACCAGAGCTGGGCGCCGTGCAGCAGCGACGTGCCGGGACTGGAGTACTCGGAGTGGCTGATCCCGCGACCGGCCGTCATCAGGTTGACCTCACCGGGGCGGACCAGCGCCTTGAACCCGGCCGAGTCGCGGTGCTCGATCTCGCCGCTGAACAACCAGGAGACGGTCTGCAGACCGGTGTGGGGGTGCGGCGGCACGACCATGCCGCCGTGCGGCCCGACCGCATCCGGGCCGTAGTGGTCCACGAAGCACCAGGCGCCGATGAGCGTGCGCTGACGCTGGGGCAGGGTCCGGCGCACCGTCATGGCACGCAGACCCCCCAGCGGCACTTCGCGCGGCCTCAGGGACTCCATGGGAGGTAAGGGTGCCATGCAGCACGCCTCGGTACCGTATCCACGCCGCCGATTGTGGGTTGCGACGTCGTACGGCGTCCGATTTGGGCGGGTGTCCTAGCGACCGCGACGTCCGCTGAAGGCCGCGGCGCTATGGCCGCCACCGTTCGACCCCGATCCCGATCCGCCGCCGGAACGGTTGCGACGGGGGCGGCCCGAGCCCTCCGAGCCACCGCTCTTCGGGGCTGCGGAACCGTTGCGCGAACCACGACCACCGCTAGAGGCCGACCCGCTGCGCGAGCCGTTCTTGGCGCCACCGCTGCGCGACCCGCCGCCCGACCGACGCGGACGCTGGCCGCCACCCGAACGCTGCTTCTCCTCGGTCGCGATGCCGAGCCCGCCGGGGACCAGGACGCGCTCGCCCGGGGCGAGCTCGCGGAGGAACTCGTGGTGGGGGCCGCTGACCTTCGTGGTGGTCGGCTTGATGCCGGCCGCCCGGGTCAGGTCGCGCACGTCGCGGACCTGCTGGTCGGTCATCAGCGTGATCACCGTGCCTGCGGCGCCGGCGCGCGCCGTACGGCCGGAACGGTGCAGGTAGGCCTTGTGCTCGGCCGGCGGGTCGGCGTGGATCACCAGCGCGACGTCGTCGACGTGGATGCCGCGGGCGGCGATGTCGGTCGCGACCAGCGTGGTCGCCTTGCCCGAGTGGAACGCGTCCATGTTCCGGGTGCGCGCGTTCTGCCCGAGGTTGCCGTGGAGCTCGACGGCGGGCACGCCCTTGCTGTTGAGCTGGCGGGTCAGCGCCTTCGCACCGTGCTTGGTGCGGGTGAAGACGACCGTGCGGCCGGGCGCACTCGCCAGGTCCACCAGGACCGGGACGCGGTGCTGGTGCTCGATGTGCAGCACGTGGTGGTCCATCGCGGCGACCGGCGACTGGGCCGAGTCGGCCTCGTGCGTCTTCGGGTCCACGAGGAAGCGCTTGACCAGGACGTTCACGCCCGCGTCCAGGGTGGCGGAGAACAGCATCCGCTGGCCACCGGCCGGGGTCTTGTCGAGGAGTCGGCGTACGGCGGGCAGGAAGCCGAGGTCGGCCATGTGGTCGGCCTCGTCGAGGATGGTGATCTCGACGTTGGACAGGTCGCACAGGCCCTGCTGGATCAGGTCCTCGAGGCGACCGGGGCACGCCAGGACGACGTCGACCCCGGCCTTGAGGGCCTGGGCCTGCGGGTTCTGCCCCACGCCACCGAAGACGGTGCGGGTCTTGAGGCCGGCGACCTCGGCGAGCGGGGCGAGGGACGCCTCGATCTGCAGGACGAGCTCGCGGGTCGGGGCCAGGACGAGCGCGCGCGGGCGCTTCGGCTGACGCCGGGAACCGGACTCCATCAGCCGGGCGACCAGCGGGAGCAGGAACGCGTAGGTCTTGCCGGAGCCGGTACGGCCGCGTCCGAGGACGTCGCGACCGGCGAGGGAGTCGGGCAGGGTCGCTGCCTGGATGGGGGTGGGCTCGGTGATGTCGAGCTGCGCCATCGTGGCAACAAGATCTCCGGGCACGCCAAGGACTGCAAAAGCATTGGTGGACAAAGTTGATCGCTATCTCATGTGGTGTCTCACCACGGCCGCGACCCGGATGATCTCCGGAGAATCGCGTTGGTCGTTCGCCGGCACGGAGCCCCTCGCGGTGCTGCGACGTGCCATCAGGACCGAGGTAAGACTGGGCGATCCTTGTGACTCAAGATTACCGGGTCGCGGTCCGTTTCGAAGAATCGTGCTGGCCGATCCGGGTGTGACCTGCGACTCTCGTGCGGTGCCGGACGACCTCTCCTACGACGCGATCGTGACCAGGCTGCGCGCGGCGGGGTGCGTGTACGCCGAGGACGAGGCGGCGCACCTGCTCGCTGCCGCCGACGCTGCCGACGACCTCGCCGCACTGGTCGCGCGCCGGGTCGCGGGCGAACCGCTGGAGTGGGTCGTGGGCTGGGCGTTCTTCGGCACCGAGGACGGCGAGGGCATCCGGGTCGCCGTCACCCCCGGGGTCTTCGTCCCCCGGGGCCGGACGATCGAGCTCGCGCTGGCCGCGCTGGAGCGCCTCTCCCCCGGGGACACCCTCGTCGAGCTGTGCTGCGGAAGCGGGGCGATCTCGGCGTACCTGGTCGACCGGGTCGACGACCTCGACGTGTGGGCGGCCGACATCGACCCGGATGCTGTTGCATCCGCGCAGCACAACCTGCCCGGGGCACGCGTCGTCGTCGGCGACCTGTTCGAGCCCCTGCCGCCGGCACTGCGAGGCACCGTCGCAGTCCTGGTGGCGAACACCCCGTACGTGCCGAGCGATCAGGTCGCGCTGATGCCGGCCGAGGCCCGCGACCACGAACCGCTGCACACCCTGGACGGCGGGCCCGACGGCCTGGCACTGCTGCGCCGGATCGCCTCGGAGGCGTCGACCTGGTTGCGCCCCGGGGGCAGCGTGCTGATCGAGATCGCCGAGAGCCAGTTCGACGCCGCGCGCGTCGCGTTCGAGGCGGCGGGACTGGTCACGTCCGGCCTGATCGACCCGGACGGGACGACGGTGATCGTGGGCCTGCGGAGCTAGGGGCGCTCGCTCGGGTCACCAGTCGCCGAGAGGTCTGGGATGTCCCACCCAGCCACGTCGAGAGGTCTGGGATGTCCCGCGGGACAACGCCGAAGGGGCTCAGATGTCTCGCAGGACAGCGCCGAAAGGGCTCAGATGCACAGTCGGCTGGGACATCTGCGCCCGCTCGGCGCACCAGGCTGGGACATCTGGGCCCGCTCGGCGTACCTGGGCGGGACATCTGGGCCCGCTCGGCGTACCTGGGCGGGACATCTGGGCCCGCTCGGCGTATCAGTCGCCGGTGGTGCGGTGCTCGTACGCCGCGCGGGCGCCGTGGTCGAAGTCGGTGAACATCGTGTCCATGCCGGTCTTGCGACCCATCCAGCGCTTCGCGCGGTTCGGCATCAGGCCCCACTGCGCGGCCGAGATCGCCATGGACGGCGGAACCGTGGCGATCGGGCGGTGCCTGCCCAACAGGGCGACCACGGCGGCGGCGACCTGCTCGGGTTGGATCGGCGGGCTAAGCTTCGGCGGGGTGGTGCCGTCGATGAGACCGGTGCTCGTGAACGACGGCAGCACCGCAGCCACGCGGACGCCCTGGCCGGAGAGCTCGGCGTCGAGCGCCTCGGTCAACGACAGGACACCTGCTTTGGTGGCGGAGTACACGGCCGCACCGGGTGCGGCGATCTTGCCGGCCAGCGAGGCGATGTTGACGATCTGACCACCACCGGCGGCGATCATCCGGGGAGCGACCTCGTGGACGCCGAGGATGACGCCGCGCAGGTTGATGTCGAGCTGCTTGAGCTGACCTTCGAGCGGCACGTCGAGGTGCTTGCCGATGACCATGATCCCGGCGTTGTTGACCAGCCCGTCGATCCGGCCGTACTCGGCCTGCACCTTGTCGAGGAAGCCGGCGAACGACTCCTGCGAGGTGACGTCGAGCGGGAGACCGAGGCCGCCGTAGGCCTGGGCGGATCGCTGCGCCAGCTCGGCGTCGAGGTCACCGACGGCGACCCGGGCGCCGGCGGCGGCGAGCGCCTTGGCGGTGGCTTCACCGATGCCACGCGCACCACCGGTGATCGCGACGACCTTGTTGCGTACAGAGCGAGCCATCAGATGTCCTTCCGCGCCTTGCGGCGAGCTGCCTTGAGCTGGGCGATGACGACGACCCGCATGGCGGCCATGTAGGCCTTCGTGCGGGACGGGTAGGGGGTGGCGACCCGCTGGGTCGTGGTGGTCTGCGACTCGGTGAACCGCAGGATGCCGTCGGCGGCGTGCCGGCGACCGACCCCGCTCGCCTTCATCCCGCCCATCGGGGCGGACAACGAGGAGATGGCCGAGAGGTAGCCGTCATTGATGTTCACCGCACCCGCCCGGATCGCGTTCGCGACCTTCTGGGCCTTCGCGAGGTCCTTGCCCCAGACGCTCGCGGACAGGCCGTACTCGGTGTCGTTGGCGCGGGCGATCGCGTCCGCGTCGTCGACGACGGGGTAGACCGAGACGACCGGGCCGAAGGTCTCCTCGGCGTACAGCTTCATCCCGGGACGTACGCCGGTGATCACCGTCGGCTCGAAGAAGAACGGACCGAGGTCGGGGCGGTGCCGTCCACCCGAGGCGACGACCGCACCCTGGGCGACGGCGTCCTCGACGTGGTCGCGGGTCACCCCGAGCTGCTCGGCCGAGGTGAGGGACCCCATCTCGACGTCGTGGTCGTAGGACGCCCCGATCTTGATCCGGGCGGTCTCCGCGACGAGCTTCTCGACGAACGTCGGGTAGAGCGACTCGTGGACGTAGATCCGCTCGATGCCGATGCACATCTGTCCGGCGCTGGCGAAGCACGCCTGCACCGCCCCGGTCACCGCGGCGTCGAGGTCGGCGTCCTCGCGGACGACCATCGGGTTCTTGCCGCCGAGCTCGAGCGAGGTCCCGATCAGGCGTTCACCGGCAGCGGCCGCGAGCCGCCGTCCGGTGGCGGTGGAGCCGGTGAAGGCGAGGTGGTCGACGTTCTCGATGATCGCCTGACCGAGCTTGCTGCCCGGGCCGGCGACGACCTGCCAGATCTCCGCCGGCACCCCGGCGCGGACGGCGAGCTCGCGCGCCGCGAGCAGCGTCATCGGCGCCTGCGAGTCCGCCTTGGACAGCACGGCGTTGCCAGCGATCAAGGCCGGGACCACGTCGCCGACGGCGAGGAAGAGCGGGTAGTTCCACGGGGCGATGACCCCGACCAGCCCCTTGGGGTGGCGGGTGACACGAGCCCTGACGACCCCCGGTACGCCGGAGCGCACCGAGCGCGGTGCGAGGTAGTCCGCGCTGGCAGCACCGTAGTGCGCGGCGACCAGCGGGACCCCGAAGGTCTCGATGCCCGCGTGGATCCGGGACTTGCCCGTCTCCCACTGCACGAGGTCGGTGAGCTTGTCGCGCTCCGCGACCATCAGCTCGCCGAACTTCAGCGCGATCCTCGTCCGCTCGGACAGCGGTCGCGCTGCCCAGGCAGGTTGGGCCGCACGCGCCCGGGTCGCAGCGAGGGCCACGTCGGCGGCGGAGGACTGCGGGACCGGGGGGAGCAGCGCGCCGGTGAAGGGCTCGACTGCTTGCGCGGTGTCGTCGCCCGAGGTGGTGACCTGGGCTGCGTAGCGCGCGATGTCGGCGGAGGTCAGGTGCGGCGGGAGCTGGGCCTGGGCGGGGTTGGCGCGCCTCGGCAAGCTCGACGACCGGGGGATCGACGACCGAAGGGGGTTCGAGGACCGGCTGAGGATGCTCACGCCACCCGACCCTCACGCTTGAACGCCCGCAGCGCAATGGGGTGCATCCGGAACTTTCCGGGGAGCTTGGCGTAGACCGGGTTCAGCGCGCGGCTCAGTTTCGCGAACCGCTGGTACCTCCGCTCGCGCTGCGGGTCCCACGGGAGGCCGAGGATCTCGCGACCGCGCTCGGGCATGCCGCCGATGGTGATGGACGAGCTGATCGCGTTGATCGGGCCCTTGACCACGAACCACACCGGCGCCGGGATCCGCTTCGGCCGCGGCCATCCCTTGGTCGCGTAGCCGACTCCGTACGCCGCGGTGCGGTGCGCGACCAGGCGCTCGTCCAGCGCGTGCTGCCAGTAGGCGTCGAACTCGGCCCAGGTGGTCGGCACGGAGCGGGCGCTGACGCCGTACCGCTGGAACCAGGTGATGTGCTCGCCGATGATCTGGTCCTTCTCGGCATCGCTGAGCGGACGGATAAAGGTCTCGGTGGCGACGACCAGGTGCTCGACGAAGGTCGCGTGCGCCCAGTAGTAGGTGTCCGGGTTGAGCGCGCTGTAGCGGCCGCCGTCGGGGAGCTTGCCCTTGATGTGCTTGTGGAAGTCGCGGACCTCGTGGCCGGCCGCGACGCCGTCGACGCCGTACACGGTGTTGAAGATCGGCGGGATGCTGCGCTGCAGGCGGGCCAGCGTCTCGGCGAACCAGACGGAGTGGTCCTCGACGCCCTGACCGAGCGACGGAAGCATGTTCTGCAGAACTGCGGCGCGCGGTCCGAGCAGGGCCATCCGGTTGTCGGCGAAGAGCTGCCAGGTCAGCGAGTCGGGGCCGAGCGGAAGGGCCTTCGTCTCGGCAGGCTCGACGACCGGGGCAGGCGCGACGACCGGGTCCGGGGTCTGGGCAAGCGTCATGAGCCGATGATACATTGATACAGATTTGTTTCAATGCGTCTCGACAAGCTCGACGACCGGAACTGGAGTGCCCGTGACGACGACGTCCGATCCCACCACCGCACTGAAGACCGTCGGCGGCCCGCGGGTCGGCCTCCCGCACCTGCTGAAGATGCGGCGCGACCCGATCGGTCACAACGACCTGATGCGCGCGAAGTACGGCGAGGTCCTCAAGCTCAACGTCTTCGGCACCACGCTCTACGCCTGCTACGGCATGGACGCCGCCGAGCAGATCCTGATCAACCGGGACCGCGCGTTCGTCAACGGCCCGGCGTGGTCGCACTTCATCGGTCCGTTCTTCCACCGCGGGCTGATGCTGCTGGACAACGAGGAGCACCTGCACGACCGCCGGATCATGCAGGCCGCGTTCACCAACGACGCGATGCGCCGCTACCACGCGGTGATGGTGCCGCACATCCGCTCGGGCCTGGAGGCGTGGGCGGACGTGGAGAACCCGCGGATGTACGAGCTGTTCAAGGACCTCACCCTCGACCTGGCACTGGAGACCTTCGTCGGCGTGGAGCTCGACCGCGCCGAGAAGGACCGGATCAACAAGGCGTTCATCGCCGCGGTCCGGGCCGGCACGTCGATCGTGCGCGCGAACGTCCCGGGCACTCCGTGGGCCAAGGGCCTGGCGGCCCGCAAGGTGCTCGAGGACTTCTTCTTCAAGAACCTTCCCGCCAAGCGGCGCGACGGCGGCGACGACCTGTTCGCCCAGCTGTGCACCGCGACGTCCGAGGACGGCGAGGTGTTCAGCGACGCCGACATCGTCAACCAGATGATCTTCCTGCTGATGGCGGCGCACGACACCACCACCATCACGATGAGCTCGATGGCCTACCACCTGGCCCGCTTCCCCGAGTGGCAGGAGAAGGCCCGCCAGGAGGCGCTCGCCGCCACCGATTCCTACGACTCGATCACCGCGTGCGAGCTGCAGGACCGGATCATGAAGGAGTCGCTGCGCCTGTGCAGCCCGGTGCCCTCGCTCCCCCGGGTGGCCACCCGCGAGGTCGCGGTGAACGGCTACCGGATCCCTGAGGGCGCGTTCGTCACCGTCTCCCCCTTCTACAGCCACTTCGACCCGGAGTACTGGCCGAACCCGACCCACTTCGACCCCGACCGGTTCGCCGAGCCTCGCCGCGAGGACCACGGCCACCGGATGGCCTTCCACGGGTTCGGCGGTGGCGTGCACAAGTGCATCGGCATGTTCTTCGCCGGCGTCCAGGTGCGCGCGATCTTCCACGAGCTGCTGACGACGTACCGGTGGTCGGTTCCCGCGGGCTACGAGTGGCCGCTCGACCTGGTAGCACTGCCGTTCCCGCGCGACCGCCTCCCCGTGACGCTGGAGAAGCTGTGACGTCAGGCATCCTGGACGCCGCGGAGCGGGTCTTCACCCAGTACGGCGCCCGCCGCGCCAACGTCGAGGACGTCGCTCGCGCCGCCGGTATCAGCCGGAGCACGCTCTACCGCGCCTACCCGACCAAGGAGGCCCTGCTCCAGGCGGTGCTCGACCGCGAGATCGACGAGTTCTTCGACCAGCTCGACCTGGTCGCCTCCGACCTGCCCCCGCGCGAGGCGATCGTCGAGTGCTTCACCGCCGGTATCGCGCTGACCCGGGAGATCCCGTTGCTGGCCCGGCTCGTCGAGACCGAGCCGGAGATCATCACCGGCATCGGCGGCGCGACCCCGACGAGCGCGGTCCTCGGCTCGGCCCACCGCGTCGCCCGGACCCTGCGACGTAGCGGCGCCACCATGCCCGAGGAGGAGCTGTACGTCGTGGCGGAGCTGATGCTCCGGATCGCCTACACCTACATGCTCAACCCGCACGGCACCGTCGACATGACCCGGGACGACGCGGTGCGCGACTACGCGCGCCGGTACCTCGCACCCCTCGTGCACTGAGAGGTCACCCGCCGGGGCCGGTCCGTACCGTGTTACCTGGACGCAACGTGCGTCGGCGAAGGTGGGCGCATGTCGGTCAAGGTCTCGCTCGAGCATCGGACGTCGTACACGTTCGCGCGCCCGGTGAACGTCGGGCCGCACGTGGTCCGGTTGCGACCCGCTCCGCACTCGCGGACGCCGATCGAGGCCTACTCGCTGCAGATCGAGCCGAGGAACCACTTCCTCAACTGGCAGCAGGACCCGTTCGGGAACTGGCAGGCACGGATCGTCTTCCCCGAGAAGGTCTCCCGGCTCGAGATCAACGTCGGCGTGGTGGCCGACCTGATGGTGGTCAACCCGTTCGACTTCTTCGTCGAGGAGGCCTGCGAGACCTTCCCGTTCGACTACGAGCCCGGCCTGGCTGCCGACCTGGCCCCGTACCTCGCACCCGTCGAGGACCCCGACGGCGCGGTGGACGCGTGGCGCCGGAGCCTCCCCCTGCCGCACGCGGGCATGAGCACCACCGACTTCCTGGTCGCGGTCAACGCCGCGGTGAACGCCGCGGTCGGCTACTCGGTGCGGATGGAGCCCGGGGTGCAGGAACCGGCGTACACGCTGAGCAGCGCGATCGGTTCGTGCCGCGACAGCGCGTGGCTGCAGGTCGCCGTGCTGCGGCAGTACGGGCTCGCGGCACGGTTTGTCTCCGGCTACCTCGTGCAGCTGGCCGCGGACGAGAAGAGCCTCGACGGACCGAGCGGGCCCGAGGAGGACTTCACCGACCTGCACGCCTGGACCGAGGTCTACGTGCCGGGGGCAGGCTGGATCGGGCTGGACCCGACCAGCGCGCTGTTCGCCGGCGAGGGCCACATTCCCCTGTCGGCGACACCGCACCCGTCGACGGCCGCGCCGATCGAGGGACTCGTCGACCCGGTCGAGGTGGAGTTCGCGTTCTCCAACGTCGTCCGGCGGATCCACGAGGACCCGCGGGTCACCAAGCCCTACTCCGACGCGCAGTGGGTGCGGATCGACGCCCTGGGCGAGGCGGTGGACCTGCGGCTGCACGAGGGGGACGTCCGGCTGACCATGGGCGGGGAACCCACGTTCGTCGCTCTCGACCCTGCCGTCGACGAGGCCGAGGCGGCGCAGTGGGCGACCGACGCCGACGGCCCGCAGAAGCGGCTGCTCGCCGGGCGGCTCGCCGAGTCGCTGCGGACGGCGTACGCCGGCAACGGCGTGGTGCACCGGGGCCAGGGGAAGTGGTACCCGGGCGAGGACCTGCCCCGCTGGAACATCGCCCTGCAGTGGCGCTCCGACAAGGAGCCGCTCTGGCGTGACCACACGCTGCTCGCCGACCCGTGGGACCCGGCGGCTGCCGTCGAGGACGCCCCGCGTCGAGCGGCCGCGCTCGCTGCCGAGGTCACCCGCGTCCTCGGGCTGCCCGCCGACCAGCTGCTGCCCGCCTTCGAGGACCCGTTCGCCGTGGTCGCCGCGGAGGCGCTGCTGCCCGCGGGACCGCGGCCCCGTCGAGATCCCGTGCGCACCGAGGCGGCCCGGGACCTGATCGCCGAGCTCGATGCGGACACGTCGATCCCGACCGGGCACGTGCTGCCGCTGACCACCGGCGAGGACGGCTGGACCGCTCCGCGCTGGCGCTTCCGTCGCGGCAGGTTGGTGCTCCTTCCCGGCACCTCACCGGTCGGGCTCCGGCTGCCTTTGAGCTCCATCGCCTGGACCGAACCGGACCCGCCCGGGGAGCCGTCCTACCTCCGGGCGGGCGGACCGCCGCCCCCGGGCGTTCCCCCGGTCGAGGTCGTCGAGGCCGAGGGCGCGGAGACCACCGCCCTCGCCTTCGAGGGCCGCGAGGGGTTCGTGCACGTCTTCCTGCCGCCCACCGTCCTGCTCGAGGACTACACCGCCCTGCTCGAGGTCGTCGAGCAGGCCGCGGCGGCACTCGCCCAACCGGTCGTCATCGAGGGCTACGGGCCGCCTCCGGACCCGCGCGTGGTGCAGCTCGTCGTCACCCCGGACCCCGGCGTGATCGAGGTGAACGTGCAGCCGGTGTCGTCGTGGGCCGAGCAGCGCGAGCTCACCACCACGTTGTACGACCTGGCCCGGCGCACCCGACTGAGCACCGAGAAGTTCGACCTCGACGGCACCCACACCGGCACCGGGGGCGGAAACCACATCACCCTCGGCGGCGCCCAGCCCATCGACTCCCCGCTGCTGAGGCGCCCGGACCTGCTCACCAGCATGGTCGGCTACTGGCAGCGGCACCCGTCGCTGTCCTACCTGTTCTCCGGGCGGTTCGTGGGCCCGACCAGTCAGGCGCCCCGGTTCGACGAGGGCCGTCCCGAGGCCGTCTACGAGATGGAGATCGCTCTCTCCGAGATCAGACGGCAGTGCGAGATCGCGGCCCTCGCCAAGGACGACGCCCGCCCGTGGATGGTCGACCGGGCGCTGCGCCACCTGCTGACCGACCTGGTCGGCAACACCCACCGCTCCGAGTTCTGCATCGACAAGCTGTACTCCCCCGACTCCAGCCGGGGTCGGCTCGGCCTGCTCGAGCTGCGCGGTTTCGAGATGCCCCCGCACCCGCAGATGGCGTTGGTGCAGGTGCTCCTGGTGCGCTCCCTGGTCGCGATGCTCTGGGAGCGCCCGCAGACCGATCCGCTCGTGCGCTGGGGCACCGCGCTGCACGACGAGTTCCTGCTCCCCCACGGCGCGACCGCCGACATCCGGGCCGTGGTCGCCGACCTCAACGCGCACGGCATCGAGTTCGAGACGTCCTGGCTCGACCCGTTCACCGAGTTCCGCTTCCCGCGGATCGGTGTCGCCCAGGCCGGTGGGGTCGAGCTCGAGCTGCGCGCCGGTATCGAGCCGTGGCTGGTCCTCGGGGAGGAGGCGACCTCCGGCGGCACCGCACGCTACGTCGACTCCTCGCTCGAGCGGCTCCAGGTCTCTGCTCGTGGATTCCAGCCCGGCCGGCACCTGATCACGTGTCAGGGTGTACCCGTGCCGATGACCCCGACGGGGACGGCGGGCGAGTTCTACGCCGGCGTCCGCTACCGCGCCTGGCAGCCGTGGTCCGCCCTGCACCCCTCGATCGAGGTGCACGTTCCCTTGCACTTCGACGTCGTGGACCTGGCGTCGGCGACGTCGCTGGGCGGAGCGACGTACCACGTCACCCATCCGGGCGGCCGTTCCTACGAGCAACCGCCGGTGAACGCGCAGTCAGCCGAGGCACGCCGTTCCAGCAGGTTCGAGGCTCGCGGGCACACCCCGGGCACGATCGACGTCGGAGCCCTGCGGGACGCCGCGCTGCGCGCCGCGAACCAGGAGTACCCGCGCACCCTGGACCTGAGGCGAGTCCCGACCAGGAGCTGCTCGTGACCGTCCTGCGCGACTACGCGGCTGCACTGTCGCAGCCGACGCTGACCGGGGCGGTGCTCCGCTACGACGAGGTGGTCGCCCCCGACGGCACGCTGCGCCCGAGCTGGAAGGGTCTGGCCGACCTCGCAGTCAGGCTGACCCCCGGTGACCTGGCACGGCTGGACAACGAGATCAGGCAGTTCCTCAACAACGACGGCGTCACCTACGCGCGGCCCGGTCAGGTCTCGGACGCCTGGCAGCTCGACCCGGTGCCGCTGGTCATCAGTGCCGCCGAGTGGGCCCCGCTCGAGGTCGGCCTCGCCCAACGGGCCGAGCTCCTGAACGCGATCCTGGTCGACCTGTACGGCGAGCAGACGCTCCTGCGCGAGGGCGTGGTGCCGGCGGAGGTGGTCTTCGGCCACTCCGGGTTCGTCCGGACGATGGCGCGCACCACCGGGACCGACTCGCGCCCCCTGGTCATCGCTGCCGCCGACCTCGGGCGCACCCAGGACGGGACCTGGACTGTGCTGTCGGACCGGGCCCAGGCACCGTCGGGGATCGGCTACGCGCTGGAGAACCGGCGCGTGATCTCCCAGGTCCTCCCCGAGCTCTACCGCGAAGCCGGCCTGCACCGGGTCCGACCGTTCCTCGACGCGTTCCGGTCGGCGCTGATCCAGACCGCGGACGTCGACGTGGTCGACCCGCGCATCGTGGTCCTGTCCCCCGGCACCCACTCCGAGACGTCCTACGACCAGGCGAACGTCGCGGCCAGCCTCGGCTTCCCCCTGGTCCGCGGCTCCGACCTGGTCGCGCGCCAGGGTCGGGTCTACCTGCGCGCCTACGGCGGCACGATGGAGCAGGTCGACGTGATCCTGCGCCGGGTCGACGCCTCCTGGAGCGACCCGCTGGAGCTGCGCGCGGACTCCCAGCTCGGCGTACCGGGTCTGTCCGAGGCGATCCGCCGGGGCACCGTCCGGATCGTCAACGGCCTCGGCGCCGGGGTTCTGGAGAACCCGGGCCTGCTGCCGTACCTGCCCGCGGCGAGCGAGGCGCTGCTCGGGGAGTCGCTGCGGTTGCCGACCGTCGCGACCTGGTGGTGCGGCGACGCTGACGGGCTGGCCCACGTGGTGCCCCGTCTCGGCGAGCTCGCGATCCGCGCGATCGACCGCCCGGGCACCGACCTGGCCGGACCGGACGCCGATCTGGACGAGGTACGTCGACGGGTCGTCGCCGAGCCGCACCGGTTCGTCGGCCAGCAGCGGCTGACGATGTCGCAGGCGCCCTCGTTCGGGGGCGCGTCGCTGGAGCCGCAGGCCCTGACGCTGCGGACCTTCACGCTGCGGTCCGGGTCGGCGTACCGACCGATGGTCGGGGGACTGGCCTCGACCCAGGACGTCCACCGGCTCCGGGCATCCAGCAAGGACGTCTGGATCCTCAAGGCGAACCCCGAGGAGGCCGACGCCGAGGTGCTCACCCTCGCCTCGGTGCAGGCGCGACCGGCCGTGGTTCCCCGTGCCCTCGACGACCTGTACTGGTTCGGCCGCTACCGCGCTCGCGCCGAGGACACCCTGCGGTTGCTGCTGGCCGCGCACTCGCTGAACGAGGACTTCAAGTCCCGGCCCTCCTCCACCGGCGGGCGGGCGAGCCGGGTGCTGCTCGATGCCCTCGCCGGGGTACCGGTGGACTCCACCGAGGTCGACCAGCGCCTCCGCACGATCCTGCTCGACACCAGCCGGCCGAGCACCGTGGCCCAGTCGTTCTCCGCGCTCCGCGACTGCGCGCAGAGCGTCCGCGACCAGCTCTCGCTCGACGTCTGGAAGGCGTTCGGCGCCTTCGACCGGGCATCGTGGGAGCTGGTCCGCCACGAGCACAGCTACCAGGTCTCCGAGAGCGCCGGCCGGATGCTCAACGCGACGCTTGCGCTGCACGGCGTCACGTCCAACATGGTGCGCGACGAGGGCTGGCGGATGATCCGCATCGGCGGCTGGCTCGAGCGCGCCATGCAGGTCGCCCAGCTGCTCCGCCTCGTCATCGTGCGCAACGGTCTCGACGTCGACCGGATGGTGCTCAACCAGGCGCTGCTCGCCGCGGACAGCGCCGTCACCCACCGGCGCCGGTACCGCGGCTACGTGCGCCCGCGGACGGTGCTCGACCTGCTGCTCTTCGACGACGAGAACCCGCGCTCGGTGGAGTTCGCTCTGACCGAGCTGCGGCGTCACCTCGGCGCGCTGAGGGCGTCGACCGGGTCGACCAGGCCCGAGCGGCTGCTCGAGGAGCTCATCGAGGAGTGCCGGACCGCGGACCTCACCTCGATGGTCGCCCTCGACGGCGAGACCCGCCCTTACCTGGTCAAGCACCTCGACCAGCTCAGCCGGCAGCTGGTCCGGCTGGCCGACTCGATCGCGAGCGTCCACTTCGAGACCGCGCCGCGGATGCGCCCGCTCGGCCCGATGGCACCCCCGGGTGGGCCGGCGGTGAGCACCCCGTGAAGTTCCGTGTCTGGCACCGGACGACGTACACCTACGACGAGCCGGTCACCGACAGCCTCGGCGTCGGCCACCTCACCCCTCGGGCGCTCCCGTGGCAGAACGTCGCCTCGCCCACCGTCACGATCGAGCCGGTGCCGGCCGACCTGACCCACGAGGTCGACTACTACGGCAACTCCACCACCTACTTCCAGGTGACCCAGCCGCACACCGAGCTCCGGGTCACCGCCAGCGCCGAGGTCGAGTCGCTGACACCGTTCTACGACGACCACGCACTCGCCCAGCCGTGGGAGGACGCCGTGCCGACCCGGCGGCGCGACGCACCCGAGGCCTGGCGGGCCGTCGACTTCGCGCTGGAGTCCAGCCAGGTCGCGCACACCGAGCGTGCCCGGGCGTACGCCGCGCAGTCGCTCACCCCCGGGCGACCCGTCGGCGAGGCGGTCACCGACCTGGTGCACCGGATCCACGTCGACTTCGCCTACGAGGTGGGGGCGACGACGGTGACCTCGACGGTGGACGAGGTCTTCGACAAGCGCGCCGGGGTGTGCCAGGACTTCGCGCACCTGACGATCGCCTGCCTGCGCACCCACGGGCTGGCAGCGCGCTACGTCAGCGGGTACCTCGCCACCGAACCGCCGCCGGGACGCGAACGCATCGTCGGCGCTGACGCCTCGCATGCCTGGGTCTCGGTCTGGGTACCTGGGACGGAGAACTGGCTCGCGGTCGACCCGACCAACGACCAGTGGGTCAACGACCGTTACATCACTGCAGCCTGGGGACGCGACTACGGGGACGTCCCTCCCCTCAAGGGTGTCATCTTCTCCGACGCCACCACGTCCACGCTGACCGTCGAGGTCGACGTGGCTCCGCTCCCCTGACGAATCGAGTTCCCGGCTTGAAGGCCTACACCTGTCGCGTGTGCGACCGCCCGCTCTACTTCGAGAACTCCCTGTGCGTCTCGTGCGGGACCGGGCTCGGGTACTCGCGCTCCGAGCGGGCGATCGTCCCGGTCGACGCCGACGGCCGGTACGTCGACCAGTCCGGCCTGGTCTGGTGGGTGTGCCGCAACCTCAACCTGTCCGGCTGCACCTGGCTCACCGAGATCGAGGGAGATGCCTGCTTCTCCTGCACCCTCACCCGGACCCGTCCGGCCGACGACGACCTGGCCGGACTGGCGGCGTTCCACGCCGCGGAGCAGGCCAAGCGGCACCTGGTCGCCGAGCTCGACGTCCTCGGACTGCCGATCGTCGGTAAGGACACCGACCCGGAGAATGGGCTCGCCTTCGATCTCCTCAACGGCCTGGAGGAGAAGGTGACCATCGGGCACGACGAGGGCGTGATCACCATCGACGTCGCCGAAGCCGACGACGCCCGACGGGAGAAGGTCCGGGTCCGGCTGGACGAGCCCTACCGCACCATGCTCGGTCATTTCCGGCATGAGGTCGGCCACTACTACGAGTGGCAGCTGGTCCGCGGCGACCTGATCGCTCGGTGCACCGAGCTGTTCGGCGACGAGAACGCCGACTACCAGGCAGCCATCGACCGGCACTACGCCGAGGGTCCTCCCGCCGGATGGGAGGAGAGCTACATCTCGACGTACGCGACCATGCACCCGTTCGAGGACTTCGCCGAGACCTTCGCGCACTACCTGCACATCTCCGACACGGTCGAGACGGCCAACGCCTTCGGCCTCACCACCGTCGACCCGGCAGCGTTCTCGGTGTTCCGCGACCTCGTGGTCGGGGTCTGGGTGCCCCTGTCGGCGGCGCTGAACCAGATCAACCGCAGCATGGGTCGCAACGACCTCTACCCGTTCGTGATCCCGGACCCGGTGCTCGACAAGCTGGAGTTCGTGGCGTCCCTAGTGGCGCACGCCGATCCGGGCGTGGAGTCGGCGTAGCGGACCGGGCGCCCACCAGTTCGCCTCGCCGAGCAGACGCATCAGCGACGGCACCAGCAGTGCGCGGACGACGGTCGCGTCGATCACCACCCCGAGTGCGACCCCGACCGCGATCTGCTTCATGAAGAACACCGGGCTGACCGCGAAGGCTGCGAAGACGACCGCGATCATCACGGCGGCGGCACTGATGATGCGGCCGGTGCGCGCGACGCCGTTCGCCACGGCGTCCTCGTTGCTCATTCCGCTGTCACGCAGCTCCTTGATCCGCGCCATCACCAGGACCGCGTAGTCGGTGGCCAGCGCGAACGTCACCGCGAAGAGGAACACCATGCTGGTCATCTCGACCTTGTACGGCCCGGGGTAGTCGAGCAGATCCACCAGGAACTTCTTCTCGAAGACGATCACGAGAATGCCCAGCGTCGCTGCGAGCGTGAGCGCGTTCATGAGCAACGTCTTGATCGGGAGCAGCACCGAACCGGTGAGCAGGAACAGCAGCACCACGGTGAGCAGCACGATCAGGCCGAGCGCCAACGGCGCGTTGCTGACCAGGCTCTTCTTGTAGTCCAGGAAGCTGGCGGTGTTGCCGGCCAGCAGCAGGTCGGTGTCGGGCGGCGGGCTGAGTGCTCGGATGTCACGGACGGCCTGTTGGGCAGCGGGCGAGAGCGCCGGGTCGTCCAACGAGACCGTGGTGAACCAGGCGTCGGCGGAGGCCTGCGTGAACGGAGCGACCTCGTCCACACCGTCGATGGCCGCGATCTGCCCGGCAAGGGCCTGGCCGTCCGCCGCGGTCGCCTTCCCGCGCAGCGTCACCGACACACCTTCGTAGACGACCCGCGGGTAGTGCGCCTCGAGGTACTTCACGACCTCGTAGGACTGCTGGCCCGGCGGCACCACCTCGGCGCTCGGACCCGTCAGGTGGGTCGAGACCAGCGGCGAGGCGAGGCCGAGCAGCACCGCACTCGTCGCGATCGCCACCAGCGCGGGGCGCTTCATCACGCCGCGGGCGACCTTGAGCCAACGCGTGGAGGTGTCGCTCACCGCAGGACCGCGGCGGATCGACCACGTGTTGATCCGGGGCCCGAGGACCACCAGGATCGCCGGCGCGACGAACAAGGCCATCACGGTCGACAGGATGCCGACAGCGGCACCGGCAGCACCGACCGAGTAGAGGAAGCGCTGCGGCATCACCATCAGTGCCGCCAGCGCGGCAGCAACGGTGAGGCCGGAGAACATCGCCGTCCGACCGGCGGTGGAGATCATCCGGCGGTGGGCCTCCTGGGTGAAGCCGGCGACGGCCGTCTCCTCCCGGTGGCGCGAGACGAGCAGCAGCGCGTAGTCGACGGCAAGTCCGAGGCTGAGCGCGGTGCCGATGTTGAGCGCGAACACCGAGGTGCCGACGAACTCCGACATCACCCGGAGCACGAACAGCGTGCCCACGATGGAGAGCACGCCGATGACCAGCGGCACGGCCGCGGCGACCGCGCTGCGGAAGACGAGGAGCAGCAGAATGGCGAGCAGCGGGAACGCGATCAGCTCGGCGTTCGTCAGGTCCTTCTTCGTCTGGTCGTTGACCTCGTTGAAGCCGGGGGCGTAGCCGCCGTACCCGAGGTCGAGAAGGTCGGAGCGGACGTTCTTCCGGACCGACTCGTCAGCCAGGCCACCCTTGTCCTCCAGGTCGTTCGTCGCCAGGTAGGCCGCCAGCACGATCGACTTCCCGTCGTCCGCGACGAGCTCCCGGGCCTGCGGGCCTGCGGTCAGCGGGTTGACCGCCTGGCCGACGTACGCGGACTCGCCGAGGCGTTGGGTCAGCCGGGCGACCTCGGCCTGCACCGCGGGGTCCTCCACGTCGAGGCGACCGCCGTCCTTGGCGCGGACGACGACGACCAGCCCCGGCTCGGCGGAGAACCCGCGCGCCCCCGCGAGGACGTCCCCGGCGCGCTGGCTCTCCGAGGCCGGGTCGGTGAACCCGGCCGCCTTGAGGTGATGCTCGACGTCGTGACCGAAGAAGCCGGCGACCGCGGCGAACAGCAGTGCCGCCCCCAGGATCTTCCGGGGGTGGTTCCAGGTCAGGTCGGCGATGCGCTCCAGCATGGGCGGCACGCTAGCGCAGTCAGTTCCCTTTGGGAACCCACTCGGCGTACGATGTGGGCCATGCAACGCTCCACCCTCTCGGACCAGCCCTGTTCGGTCGCTCGCACGCTCGACATCATCGGTGACCGCTGGACGCCGCTCGTCCTGCGCGACATCGCGATCGGCATCTCGCGCTTCGACGCGATCCAGGGTGACCTCGGCGTCTCCCGCAAGGTCCTGACGCAGCGGCTCGAGGCGCTCGTCGAGCACGACGTCGTGGTCCGGGTCGCGTACCAGGACAACCCGCCGCGCTACGACTACCGCCTCACCGAGAAGGGCAGCGACCTCGCGATGGTGCTGCTGGCGATGCAGCAGTTCGGCGACAAGTGGGCGTACGGCGGCGCTCCCCCGATCCAGTGGCGACACCTCTCCTGCGGGCAGGTCAGCACCCCGGTCGCCTGCTGCGACCACTGCGGCGAGCAGGTGCGACCTGGTGATGCCGTGCCGTTGCGCGGGCCAGGCTTCTCCGAGGCTGACGCCCCGACGGTCGCTGCCGCACTGGACCGCATCGACACCGCCTTCGGCTAGGTTCTCAGCCGCCCGTCCGACATCGAGGAGTTCCTGGGCTCCCCGGAGGTCGCCAAGGCACTGGTCGCCGAGCTCGGCGTAGCGAGCTCCTAACGAGAGCGGATGGCATGTTGCGAGATTCAGGCTGACCTTCGGCGAACAACGGTCGAAACACCCAGTCCAGCGACCGCCGCGATAGCCAGGCCGGTCGGGCCGATCGACACCCACAGCCGTTTGCGCAACGCCCGACCGCATTCCCAGTCCCAGTCAAAGCCCTTGTCGAGCCCGCCGTACTCGAGGGACCAATCGTCGAACACGCAGTACACGTGCGGGTCCTCCGGGTCGACGACAGTGACTTCCTTGGAGAGCCACAGGACCGTCCAGGCCCCACAGGCAAGTGCGCTCACCAGGACCAGGTACAGCGGCCATCGTGCCCCGGAGCGGAGGACAACGACTCCCACGACGAGCACCCCCAGTCCCAGGACGGCGACCGCAATCAATCCCACGTCGGCCCAACTCAGGGATCCGAACGGGCTTTCCACATCAGCAGGCATGGCGACATTCTTCAGCGGCCGCCGGTGCCCCGTCACGCGGCTCGGTTACTGGAAGTTCCGTGGCTGATGCCTGGACTGCAGGGCCTCCTCGGCTTGCGGGCTGACGCTGTCGAGCGAGGAGATCTTGTCGGCGAGCAGGTTGGTCACGCCTTCGTTGCACTCGACCAGGCCGCGGATGACCATGCCGGCCGCCGTCCGGGCGACCTTGCGGTAGCGGTTCCACACCCCCTCGGTGCAGATGACGTTGAGCATCCCGGTCTCGTCCTCGAGGTTGAGGAAGGTCACTCCCCCGGCCGTGCTCGGGCGCTGACGGTGCGTGACCAGTCCGGCCACGTGGACCCGGCGACCGGACTCGACCGTTGTCGACGCCTTCACCGAGAGGATGCCGACCAGCTCGAGGGTCCCGCGCAGGTGCGCCATCGGGTGCGAGTCCGGCGAGATCCGGGTCGCCCACATGTCCGCCAGGGTCTCACCCACCGGGTCGAGGTCGGGGAGCATCGGCGCCTCGACGACGGCACCTGCTCCCTCCAGCTGGTCCTCCCGCTCGGTGAACCCCGCGTTCCACATCGCTTCCCGACGCGACAGGCCCCAGCACTCGAAGACGCCGGCGGTGGCGAGCGCCTCGAGCTGACCGGTGTCGAGACCGGCGCGACGGGACAGGTCGACCATGTCGCGGAACGGTCGCTCCTCGCGTGCAGCGACGATCCGACGGGCGACGTCGAGGCCGATGCCGCGGACCTCGTCGAGGCCGAGCCGTACGGCGAAGTTGCCGTCGCGTCGGTGGGTCGGGGTCGGGTCGGGAGCATTCGCGTCGTAGGGGGTGGGTTCGTGGTGGGAGGCGACGCAGGTTGCCATTCCTGTTGGCTCAGCACGTCTCGGCAAGCTCGACGACCGGGGCGTGGACGACCGTTCCTCCAGCGGCTCGAGCGAGGCCTGCGCCCGCGAGCTGACGATGTCGGGACGCAGCACGGTGACCCCGTGCCGGCGGGCGTCCTGGGTCAGTGACTGCGGGGAGTAGAAGCCCATCGGCTGGGAACGCAGGAGACCGGCGAGGAACGCGGCCGGGTAGTGCAGCTTGAACCACGAGCTCGCGTAGACCAGCAGCGCGAAGCTGAGCGAGTGGCTCTCGGCGAACCCGAAGCTCGCGAACGAGAGGATCTGCACGTAGATCTGCTGGGCGTCCTCGCCGTACAGACCGCGCTTGGCCATGCCCGCGAACAACGTCTCCTTGATCGACTCGATCCGCTCCACCCCGCGCTTGGACCCCATCGCACGTCGGAGGAGGTCGGCGTCGTCGCGGGAGCAGTCGCCGATCGCGACGGCCATCTCCATCAGCTGCTCCTGGAACAGCGGCACCCCCAGCGTCCGCTCCAGCACCGGCTCCAGGTCGGGGTGCGCGTAGGTGACCGGCTCTTTGCCGGTGGCCCGCCGGATGTAGGGGTGCACCGCTCCGCCCTGGATCGGACCGGGGCGGATCAGGGCGATCTCGATCGCGAGGTCGTAGAAGCAGCGCGGTCTCAACCGGGGCAACGTGCCGATCTGTGCCCGGCTCTCCACCTGGAAGACGCCGATCGAGTCAGCCCTGTCGAGCATGTCGTAGACGCCGGGCTCCTCCTTGGGGATGCTCTGCAACGTCCAGTGCTCACCGATGTCGTCGGCGATCATCACCATCATGTGGTTCAGGGCACCGAGCATGCCGAGGCCGAGCAGGTCGAACTTGACCAGCCCCATGTACTCGCACGCGTCCTTGTCCCACTGCAGGATCGTGCGCTTGTCCATCCGGGCACGCTCGATCGGGCAGACCTCGCCGATCGGTCGTTCGGTCAGGATCATCCCGCCGGAGTGGATGCCGAGGTGCCGCGGTGACTTCATCAGCCGGTTGGCGAGGTCGGCGACCGGCGCAGGCATGTCGCCGGCCTCGACGGACCCGCCCCAGCTGTCGATCTGCTTGGACCACGCGTCCTGCTGACCGGCCGAGAAGCCGAGCGCCTTCGCGGCGTCTCGGACAGCCATCTTCGGGCGGTAGGTGATCACGTTCGCGACCTGCGCGGCGTTGTGCCGGCCGTAGCGCTCGTAGACCCACTGGATCACCTCCTCGCGCCGGTCGGAGTCGAAGTCGACGTCGATGTCGGGCTCCTCGTCACGGTGCGCGGAGATGAACCGCTCGAAGGGGAGCCGGTAGTAGACCGAGTCGATGGCGGTGATCCCGAGTGCGAAGCAGACCGCGGAGCTGGCTGCCGACCCCCTGCCCTGGCAGAGGATCCCCTGGCTCTTCGCGAACGCGACGATGTCGTGGACGATCGCGAAGTAGCCGGCGAAGTCCTTCTCCTCGATCACCCGCAGCTCGTGCTCGATCCGTTCACGCGCGCGCTGCTCGTGCGGGGTGCCGCGGTAGTAGGTCTCGAACCCCTGCTCGGTCAGCACCCGCAGCCAGCTGCTCGGCGTGTGCCCCTCGGGGATCCCCAGCTTGGGCAACCGGGGCGTGGCCTTCTGCAGGTCGAACCCGAGCCGGTCGGCCAGCACGACCGAGTGCGCAACAGCCCCCGGGTAGCGCGCGAACCTGGCCGCCATCTCGGCACCGGACCGCAGGCACGCGGATCCTGCCGGGGGCAGCCACCCGTCCATCTCCGCCAAGGAGCGGCGGGCCCGGATCGAGGCCATCGCCGAGGCGAGCCGGTGGTCGGCAGGAGTCGCGTAGTGGACGTTGTTGGTGGCCACGACAGGAAGGCCGTGAACCTGCGCCAGGCCGGCCAGGGCGTCGTTGACCTCGTCGTCGCGCGGGTTGCCGTGGTCGATCAGCTCCACCACCACCCGGTCGTGGCCGAAGAGCGAGCAGAGCCGGTCGAGCTCGTCGGCGGCCGCGTTCGACCCGCTCGACGCCAGGGCTGTTCGTACCGCCCCCTTGCGACATCCGGTCAGCACGACCCAGTGCCCGCGACCGCGCTGGGAGAGCTCCTCGAGGTCGTAGACCGGACGCCCCTTCTCGTCCCCGCGCAGCTGCGCCTCCGTGATGGCGGCAGCCAGCCGGTGGTAGCCCTCGACGCCCTCGGCGAGGACGAGCAGGTGGTTGCCCTCCGGGTCCGGTACGCCGTTCTGCGGCCCGCTCAGGCCGAGCGAGAGCTCGGAGCCGTAGACGGTCTTCAACCCCCCGAGGTGTCCCAGCTTCTGGGCGATCTCCGCGAACAGCGGTGCACCTGCGAAGCCGTCGTGGTCGGTGAGCGCCAGTCCGTGCAGACCGAGACGGACGGCCTCCTCCACCAGCCTGTCCGGCCCGCTGGCCCCGTCGAGGAAGCTGAAGTTGCTGTGGCTGTGCAGCTCGGCGTACGGCGTGACCGGGCCGGAGGGCGGCCGGATCTCGTCCCGCGGCTGGTACTTCCTGCGTTTGCGCGAACCCGGTCCGTCGTCGGGCGGGGCATTGGCGGCACGCGGGGTCGGCGAGAGGCGGCGCTCGAGCTCGGACCACGGGATGGGCGGGTTGCTCCATCCCATTCAGGTCACCGTCTCGACAAGCTCGACGACCGGGAGGCAGGCTCGACAACCGGGGGCGCAGGCTCGACGACCGGGGCGATCAGTCATAGGAAGCCTCGGTCCACCACCCGGAGGCGTCGCAACGCATCAGCCACGCGCGGCCGTCGACGCCGACGATCTGGAAGCGCGCCACCAGGCCGCGTCCCGAGGCCTCCCACCACTGCTCGTCGACGGGCCAAGGTCCCGCCCAGGAGTCGATCGCCTGCCAGCCCGACCCGCTCCCGCTGTGGAAGCGGGTCGGCACGCTGGTGAGCACGCCCCGGTCGGTGACCGAGACCGGCTGTCCGTTCGCCCCGACCACCGAGGTGGCCCAGGGCTCGGCGAAGACCCGGCTCGGCGCCGGGGACGGGATCGAACCGGGCCAGGGCAGGTCGGGCTTGCGCACTCCTGTCGGGCGTTCGCCCCACGGGACCAGCAGCTGCCGGTCCGCGGGAGTACGCCCACCCTGCCGGACCGGCACGACCACCGAGTCGTAGCCGAGCATCGCCTGGACCCGGGCCACCCCGCGGTCGACGCGCTCGTCGGTCCCGCCGCCCCAGAGCCCGTCGGCATGGGCGGCCGCCGGCTCGACGGTCTCGGGGATGAAGCGCACGAGGCCGACCGGTGCCCCGAGAAGCACTCCGGTCGGGGTCGCCTGCAGCTGCCAGTGCACGCGATCCACCACGTCCGCCGCGGCGAACCAGCGCGAGTGCACCCAGGCGCGTGACGAGAGCACCGTGCGCTTCGCGTCGTCGGCCTCGGCCTCGACCCGCAGCGCGGTGCAGACGAGACCCTGCTTCGCCAGGTTCGCGACGAACGCCTCGGCGGTACGACGCACGCTGAAGCTGACCGCCTCCACGGAGACCAGCGCGGGTTCGAAGACGACCTGGCCGACCAGCTCGGGAGGTGGTTTCCGGGTCGCAGGCTGGACCGGGTCGACGCCGCGAGCGAGGCGGTGCACCTTCGCGCCGTACGCACCGAAGCGGGTCAGCACGTCACGGGCAGGCAGGGCAGCCAGGTCGCCGAGCGTGCGCAATCCGAGGCGCTGGAGGAGCCCGACCAGCTCAGCGTCATCGAGAACGTCGACGGAGAGGTGCTTGAGGAACCCCGAGGAGCCCCCCTCCTCGATCACCTTCCACCCCTGGAGCTCTGCTCGTCGCGCTGCCTGCTCGGCGGAGAACAGGTCGTCGGCGACGCCGATCCTGACGTCCCAGACACCGAGCTCGACGAGCCTCTCGGCGATCGTGGCGGCAGCGTTCTCCTCGCCGCCGTAGAAACGTCCGGGAGCACGGATCGCGAGCAGCCCGGGACGCAGCGGCGCGACTCCGGGACGCAGCTCCTCGACCGCGGCGAGGACCGGCTCGAAGGCCCGGACGTCCCGGTCCGGGTTGGCGTCGAAGATCCGGAGCTCGGGACAGCGCGACTGGGCGTCGCGCCTCCGCATCCCCCGTCGTACGCCGTGGTCGCGCGCCAGGTCGTTGCACGCCTCGACCGCGCTCCGGGTCACCACGGCGCACGCGTGCTTGCCCGGCGAGCCGGTGCCGCCGGACCCGATCTCGCCGTCGGCCAGCGCAGCGACGACCGGCCAGTCGGGGCACCAGAGGACCAGAGCCCGGGAACGCTCGCTCATGCCGTCACCTCCTCGACGAAGGAGGCGCGGCCGACTGAAGCGGGCTCGATCCGGACCATCGTCTGATCCGGCGAGGGGAACCAGAGCTCGGCACGACGCTGCGGAGCCGTGCCGTGCTGGACGCCGAGAACGACCTTGCGGGCACGCAGACGACCGTGACCCTCCTCAGCCCCGGACCAGGACGACTCCAGGACGCTCAGCCTGGCCTCGACGCCGGGCCACTCGCCCCAGACGACCAGGACCGAGGAGCGCTTGCGAAGCCGGGCGGCGATCTTGCCCGCCGTCCTTGCGGTGACTCCTGCCGGAGGTCGCAGCAGCACCACGCTGACGACGTCGACCAGCGCTGCTGTCGCCTCGAGCCACTGGTCGCCGGGGTCGGGGACGAGGATCGTGCGGGTCAGGTCGACACCCAGCTCGGCAGCCGCCTCGACCCCGAAGTCACCGGCACCCACCACCGCCGACCACGCACCCTCGCGCGACGCCGCTCCGAGCAACGCCATCCCGAGGCTCGGCCGGTCGACCTGGTAGGCACCGCCGGTCCGCAGCTGCAGCAGATCGGCGATGGCCGGGTGCGTCGGGACGGGGACCCGCGGGACGCCGTCCTGCATGCCCGCGATCCTGGTCCGCAGCTGCTCCAGGGTGGGCGCAGCACCGTTGTCCGGGGCGTCCTCCCCTGCGAGCGTCAGTGTGCGGGCCATCTGCTCATGTTCGAACATCTGTTCGAACGAGTCAATCCTCGCTGGCCAACCGTCCGCACTGTGGTCCTCCCCGTCGGGCAGACTCAGCGCATGAAGATCGCTGTCGCCGGCGGGACCGGTGTCGTCGGGTCCGTGACCGTCACCCGGCTCAAGATGGCCGGACACGAACCCGTCGTCCTCGCCCGTGCCACGGGGGTCGACCTGATGACCGGGACCGGTCTCGTCGAACGCCTGGACGGCGTCGACGCCGTGATCGACGTGACCAGCACGGTGACCACCTCGGCCAGGGCTGCCACCGAGTTCTTCACGACCACCACGGGCAACCTGCTCGCTGCGGGTGCCGAGGCGGGCGTCCGGCACCACGTGCTGCTCTCCATCGTCGGCATCGACGTGACCCCGTTCGGCTACTACGTCGGCAAGGTCGCCCAGGAGAAGCTGGTGGCCGGGTCGTCCGTGCCGAGCACGATCGTGCGCGCCACCCAGTTCCACGAGTTCGCCGAGCAGATGGTCGAGCGTGGCAGCTTCGCCGGGATGACCTTCGTGCCGGGGATGCGCTCCTCGACGGTGTCCGCACGCGAGGTCGCTGCCGCCCTCGTCGAGATCGTCGGTGGAGAACCCCAGGGGTACGCCGCCGAGATCGGCGGACCCTCGACGGACCTGATGCCCGACCTCGTCCGGCGGCTGCTGCGGCACCGCGGCTCGCGGCGGCCGGTGCTCAGCCTGCGGGTTCCGGGCGCTGCCGGGAGGTCGATGCGCAGCGGTGCGCTCGTCCCCGCCTCCCCCGGCGTCGTCGGGGTGCAGACGTTCGACGCGTGGCTCGAGGAGAAGTCGTGATCAGCACCACCCGCCGCGTCGGCCTCGTCGTCCTGGCCGCCCAGGGGCTCCTCGTCGGCGCCTGGGCCCTGGTCGGGCCGAGGTCGTTCTACGACGACTTCCCCGGGCTGGGCCTGCACTGGACCGCGGTGACCGGTCCCTACAACGAGCACTTCGTCACCGACGTCGGCGCCGCGTACCTGGCGCTGAGTGCTGCGGCCGTCCTCGCTCTGGCGTGGGGCGACCTGCGGACGTGCAGGCTGGCAGGTTCGGTGTGGGCGGTCTTCAGCACCCCGCACCTGTACTTCCACGTGCGACACCTCGACGGGTTGAGCACCGCGGACAGAGTCGGAGAGCTCGGCTCGCTGGCGGGGACGCTGGTGGTGGCGGTGCTGCTGGCCCTGCCGGCTCGGGAGGGTTAGCGCAGGCGCCCGGTCGCCGTCGGCACCGACCGCCCGCGCAGCACGTGGTCACCGGCCGGTTGCCAGTGCGGTTGCTCCGTCGCACCCGCCTCCTGCACCGAGGACCAGGCCACCAGGACGTGACCGGGGACGGTCTTGGACAGGTCGCACAACCGGGCTGCGGAGTTCACCGAGTCGCCGATGACGGTGTACTCGAAACGGGTCTCGACACCGATGTTGCCCGCTACTGCTTCGCCGGTGGCGACACCGATGCCGGCCTCGATCTCGGCGACCTCCTCGGCCAGGCGTCCGGCGATCCGCCGGGCCGCCGTCAGAGCAGCGAGCGCGTGCTTCTCCTGGTCGACCGGTGCCCCGAAGATCGCCAGCGCGGCGTCCCCCATGAACTTGTTGACGAACCCGCCCTGGGCGTCGACCTCCTCGACCACGACGCCGAGGAACTTGTTGAGCGTCTCGACGACCTCGATCGGGGAGCGCTCGGTCGCGTACGCCGTCGAACCGATCAGGTCGATGAACAGGACCGAGACCACCCGGGTCTCGCCGCCGAGCACGACGTTGCCCTCAGCGGCCGCGGCCGCGACGTCCTTGCCGACGTGGCGGCCGAACATGTCCCGGATCGCCTCGCGCTCGCGCAGCCCGGTGGCCATGTCGTTGAATCCCGCCTGCAGCAGGCCGAGCTCGGTGCCGTCGAAGACGGTGACCTCGGTGTTGAAGTCACCAGCGCGGACCCGTCCCAGCGCGTAGCGCACCGAGGCGATCGGGGCGACCACCGAGCGCGCGTTCAGCACCGTGACCAGCAGACCGAAGACCAGCACCACCCCGGAGAGGGCGAGCGCGATGATCGCGACCCGGTCCTTGGACATGTCGTCGCTGGTCAGCGCGACGATCGCGACGATCACCATGCCGGCCGTCGGTGCCGCCGTGCCGATGCCCCAGAAGAGGAGCATCCGCGCCTGGACGCCGGTCATGCCGCGTCGGCTGCGGGCCTGGCCGGTGAGAGCCTGGGCGGCGATCGGTCGGAGCGCGAACTCGGTGAGCAGGTAGGCGACCGTGCTGACCACCAGACCGCTGATCGCGATCGCGAAGCCGGTGCCCAGAGCCCGGTCGGGCTGGAGGATGAGGCTCTGGATGGTGAAGACCACCACGGCGCCTGCCCACAGGCCACCCTGGATCCAGGTCAGCCGGATCGGCGTCCGCAGGGCCGCCCGGCGCTCCTTCGAGGTCGGCGTCCGCCCCTCGAGCGCCCAGCGCAACCGGCGCAGGCTGCTGATGGTCCCCCAGAACCCTCCGACCAGCACCGAAACACCCACGTACGTCGGCACGGCGATCGCCAGACCGATCACGCTGGCCCGGTTCAACGCCTCCGTCGGCAGCACGAAGACCGAGATCACGAACACGACGCACGCACCGATCAGGTGCGTGGTGACGAGCATCGCGGTCAGCAGCAGCTGGAGACGGACCCGGAGTCGCTTGGGCGACTGGGTCGCCGGGCCGAGCAGGATCGATCCGAAGGGGGCACGCTGCCCCTGCGGACCGCGCCCCTTCCGCCCCCGTCTCGCCATCACCTCAGCATCCTCGCACTGCGACGTCAGCCCGCGACGGTGCTGACCAGCGCGCCCGAGAACGAGATCAGGTGCGCGGCCACCAGGTCGGGACGACTTACTTGCGGGCAGTGCCCGCAGTCCTCGAGCACGACGACCTCGGCGCCGGGCGCCAGCCCGCGAACGGCCTCGGCACCCTCGACCAGCGTGAGCTTGTCGTGACGCCCCCACAGGACCAGGACCGGGACGCCGACGTGGTCGCGCGAGATCATCCGCAGCTCGCCGAGCAGCTCGACGGCGTTGCCGAGAACACGGGAGACGTGCGCGCGGGACGGGAAGTTCACGTCGGCCACCGCGGCCGCGACGCCGGGCAGCACCTTCGCGGTGCCGCCGGCGATGAAGTTGTAGCCGACGATCGTGAGCAGCCGGAACACCCTGGTCGGCACCGGGACCGTCATCAGCGGCTGGAGCCACGGGTTGTTCTCGAGCAGGTCCAGGATCCACGAGTGGCTGAAGCCGGCGGGTGCGACCGGGACGATCCCGCTGACCACGGACCGCGGGTCCTGGCCGGCGCGGATCGCGACGACGCCGCCGAGGGAGTTGCCCACGACGACCGGCGGGATGCCGTCGATCGTCCAGCGCTCCACGGCGGCGGCGAGGAACGCATCGAGCTGCGGCAGGGATTCTCCCGGCTCGAGCGGGTCTGCCTCGCCGTAACCGGGCATGTCCAGCGCGACAGCGCGACACCCGGCTTCGTCGAGCTGCTCGAGGACGGGGAGCCAGGTGCCCGCGTGGTCACCGAAGCCGTGCAGCAGCACGAGCACCGGGCCGGGCGCTGCCGAGTGCGGGCCGACCTCCAGCGCTCGGGTCTGCCAGCGCGCCAGCAACGGGCGCGACACGACGACTCCGGAACGACCCACGAGATCCCCACCTCTTGTTGAGCTCACACCAGGAGAACCTAGGCGAGCAGCACCGCCGCCACACCGGTTATCGGGATCTCGTGCGAGCGGGGCGGATCAGCCCCGGGCTCCTACCGTTGAGCCGGCCGGTAGGCGGTGACGACGACAGCACCCCCGAGGCCGATGTTGTGCTGCAGTGCCACACCGTCCTTCGTCGCGGCGCTCGCGACCTGGCGCGCTTCCGCCTGCCCGCGCAGCTGCCAGGTCATCTCGGCGCACTGCGCCAGCCCGGTCGCGCCCAACGGGTGTCCCTTGGAGATCAGGCCGCCCGACGGGTTGACCACCCAGCGCCCGCCGTACGTCGTGTCGCCGGCGTCGACGAGGTGGTGCGCCTCGCCCTCGGCGGCGAGTCCGAGCGCCTCGTAGGTGATCAGCTCGTTGGGGGCGAAGCAGTCGTGCAGCTCGATCACGTCGACGTCGGCCGGCGTGATCTGCGCCTGTTCGTAGACCTTCTCGGCCGCCTTGCGGCTCATGTCGGCGCCGACCAGGTTGATCGCCGAGGCGGTGTCGAAGGTCGAACGCATGTCGGTCACCATCGCCTGCCCGACGATCTCGACGGCCTGCTCGGCCAGACCGTTCTCCTCGACGAACCGCTCGCTGGCGAGCACCGCGGCGCCCGAGCCGTCGGAGGTCGGCGAGCACATCAACCGGGTCAGGCCGGCCTCGGCGTAGACCATCTTGGCGTTCTTGATGTCCTCGAGCTCGTACACGTCGCGGAACTGCGCGTACGGGTTGTTCGCCGAGTGCCGGTGGTTCTTCTCGGCGATCTTGGCGAAGTGCTCCGGGGTCGAGCCGTACTTCTCGTTGTGCTCCAACCCGGCCGCACCGAACATCCAGGGCGCGGCCGGGAAGGCGAACTCGCGCATCTCGGCCAGCGCGACGATGTGCTTCATCAGCGGCTGCTCGCGGTCCTCGTACGCCGTGGTCAGCGACCCCGGCTGCATCTTCTCAAAACCCAGGGCCAGGGTGCAGTCGGCCAGGCCGCCGCGGATCGCGTTCGCAGCCAGGTAGAGCGCGGTGGACCCGGTGGAGCAGTTGTTGTTCACGTTGGTGATCGGGATGCCGGTCATGCCGAGCTCGTAGACGGCGCGCTGCCCGGCGGTCGACTCGCCGTACATGAAACCGACGTGCGCCTGCTCGACATTCTCGAACGCGATGCCGGCGTCCTCGAGCGCCTTGGTCCCGGCCTCCTTGGCCATCACCGGGTAGTCGGCCGCGTCCTCGCGTCCGGGGCTTCTCGAACTTCGTCATGCCGACGCCGACGACGTACACCTTGTTCACGGGCTCTCCTGGCTTACGGGGACGGTGAGAGCACCTTCGCTGCTGCGGGCGCCGAAGGCAACAGCTCGGCTCTCGCGTCCGCGGTCATGCGTCCAGGTCGACCAGCACGCGTTTGAGGACCTTGCCGGCCGGGTTGCGCGGCAGCTCCTCGAGGAAGGTGACGTCGCGCGGGACCTTGAACCGGGCCAACGTGGAGCGGACGTAGGTCCGGACGTCGTCCTCGGTGAGGTCGGAACCCTGGGGGCCACGCACGATGAAGACGCTGATGCGGGCACCGAACTCCTCGTCCGGTACGCCGATCGCCGCCACCTCCAGCACACCGGGGTGCGCCGCCAGGCACTCCTCGACCTCGCCGGGGAAGAGGTTCTCACCACCGGAGATGATCATCTCGTCGTCACGGCCGTCGACGAAGAGCAGACCGTTCTCGTCGAAGTGGCCGACGTCGCCCGACGACATCAGGCCGCCGACGATCTCCTTGCCGCCGCCACCGGTGTAGCCGGAGAACTGGACGCCGTTGGCGACGAAGATCCGCCCGGTCTCCCCGACGGGGAGCTCGCGCCCGGTGTCGTCGAGGATCTTCACGGTCGACCCGAGGAAGGCGCTGCCGACGGTGCCCGGGTGGATCGCGAGCTCCTCGGGACTCGCGATCGAGACGTAGGCGACCTCGGTCGAGGCGTAGAGGTTGCGCAGCACCGGGCCGAACGCCTCGGTCACCCGGACGGCCAGGTCGGCGCCGAGCTGCGAGCCCCCGGAGAGCACCACCGACAGGCTGCTGAGGTCCAGCCCCGCACGCGCCTCGGGGCCGAGGTCGACGATCCGCTGGAGCATCACCGGGACGGCGGCCAGCATGGTCACCTTGTTGCGCTCGATGCTGGCCAGCGTCGCTGCGGGGTCGAAGTACCGGCGCATCACCACGGTCATACCGAGCGTGATACCGAGCATCAGCTGGGCGTAGCCGAGCGAGTGGAAGAACGGCGGGCAGGCCTCGAGCACGCCGCCGCTGCGGTAGGGCACCTTCACGAACAGACCGCCGACCGGGATCAGCGAGCGCGGGTTGGGGCGCTCGGTGCCCTTCGGCCGTCCGGTGGTGCCGCTGGTCAGGATGATCACCTTCGCCTGCGCCGCGGGCTTCGGCGGCAGCGCGGTCGACCCGGAGGCGATGGCGGACTCGAGTGTCGGGGTGGTGCCAAGCGTGCTCGGGTCCTCGATCCAGGCGAGGTAGGTACCTCCGCGGGTGCGCACACCCTCGACCAGCGGCGCGTAGCCCTGGTCGACGACGAGGATGTCGATGCCCTCGCGCTCGCAGACGTCCACGATCGCGGGCCCGCCGAAGTCGGTGTTCAGGTAGATCAGCCGGGCGCCGATCATCGCCGCGGCGAAGGAGGCCTCCACGAAACCGCGGTGGTTGCGGGCCAGGATGCCGATCCCGCTGCCGGCGGCGAACCCGTCGTCGAGCCAGGTGTTGGCGAGCGCGGTCGCGCGGGCGAGCAGCTCGCCGTACGTCAGGGTGCCGAGCTCGTCGACCACTGCGGCGCGGTCGGGGTAGCGCTCGCCGGAGAAGACCAGCACACCGCCCATCGGCCCGTAGGTCCGCATGCCGCGGACGCCGCGGTAGAAGACGGTGGGCCGGTCGAGCCGGAACAGACCGGCGCGCACGGCTTCGCGGAACGACAGCGCCTCGAGGGCGAGCGTCCGGGGGAGACTGGAGAACTTCATGGCCGAGAAAGCTCCGGGAGGGCGGTGGAGGAAGGGGTCAGATCGCGTTCTTGCGGATCACGTCGCCCAGCGCGGGGCTGATCGACTCCGCGAAGCTGACCCAGCTGGCGACGAGCGGCGTCACGCGGCGCGAGCGGCTGACCGTCGCGTCGCAGACGACCTCGGCCGCCTGGTCCATCGTCAGGGCCGGCATCCGGTTGTAGAGCTTGGTGGGACTGATCATCGGCGTGCGCACCAGCGGCATCCGCACCGAGGTGAAGACGATCCCGTCGCCGAGGACCTCCCCCTGCACGCAGTCGGACCACGCCTCGAGGGCAGCCTTGGAGGCGGTGTAGCCGGAGAAGCGTGACGGCCGCAGCAGGGCCGCCCAGCTGGAGATGTTGATGACCTGGCCGGACTCGCGCTCGACCATCGTCGGAAGCAGACCCATCGTCAGCCGGACGGCGGCGAAGTAGTTGAGGTGCATCGGGCGTTCGAAGTCCTGGAAGCGCTCCTGGGAGTGCCGAACCTTGCGCCGGATGGACATGCCCGCGTTGTTGACCAGGACGTCGACGTGGCCGTGCCGGTCGAGGACCTTGGTGACCAGCGCATCGATCTGGTCGAAGTCAGCCAGGTCGCAGCGGTAGGCCACGGCCGTGCCGCCGTCGGCAGTGATCTCCTCGACGACCTCGGCAAGCTGGTCCTCGCTGCGTGCGACCACGAGCACCTCGGCGCCGGCGGCGGCCAGGTGCACGGCGGCCGCACGGCCGATGCCGGAGGAGGCGCCGGTGATCAGGACAACCTTGCCGCCGACGGCCTTGCGCAGCGCGGAAGCGCCCTTGCTGTCACCGATGCGGCCCACGGACCGGTTCAGCACCGACCGCGAGCTGATCGGCGTCGCCCCGAACGAGTTCGCCCGCTGCACGACTGCCTTCGCGATACCGCGTCCGCTCAGATCCATGCACGAAGGATAGGGGTCGAGGGTTGAAGGCGTCTTCAGAACTAGAACGTGTTCTTGTTTACACCACTGCGAGCCCCTACCCTCCTCGCATGAGCACACCGAAGCGCGTCGTCGTCTGGGGTACCGGGGTCGTCGGCAAGATGGTCATCGCCGAGATCGTGAAGAGCCCCGTTTTCGAGCTGGTCGGCGTCGGGGTGAGCAACCCCGAGAAGGTCGGCAAGGACGCCGGCGAGATCTGCGGCATCGACGCGACCGGCGTGATCGCGACCGACTCGGTCGAGGAGCTCGTGGCGCTGAAGCCGGACGCGCTGGTGCACTACGGCCCCACCGCTCAGTACGCCGACGAGAACATCCGCGTGATGACGTCGTTCCTGCGTGCGGGCATCGACGTCACCTCCACGGCGATGACGCCCTGGGTCTGGCCGGGCATGAAGCAGAACCCCGACGTGTGGATCGACCCGATCACCGAAGCGTGCAAGGAGGGCAACTCCTCCTGCTTCACCACCGGCATCGACCCCGGGTTCGCCAACGACCTGTTCCCGCTGACCCTGATGGGCCTGTGCGGCGAGGTGAAGAGCGTCCGCGCCTCCGAGCTGCTCGACTACACCGACTACGAGGGTGACTACGAGGACGAGATGGGCATCGGCCGCTCCCCCGACTTCTCACCCCTGCTCGAGATCCCGGACATCCTCATCATGGCCTGGGGTGCGACCGTCCCGATGATCGCGCACGCCGCCGGCATCGAGCTCGACGACATCACCACGACCTGGGAGAAGTGGGTCACCCCCACCGACCGCCCGAGCGCCAAGGGCATCGTGAAGGCCGGCGACGTCGCCGCCATCCGGTTCACCATCAACGGCGTCTACCAGGGCCGCGAGGTCATCACGCTCGAGCACGTCAACCGGATCGGCCTGGACGCCGCCCCGGAGTGGCCGTCCGGCTCGGGCGACGACGTCTACCGCGTGGACATCGACGGCTCGCCGTCGATCAGTCAGGAGACCGCGTTCCGGTTCACCGACGGCAGCGGTCGCGCGCCGGCGGTCGCGGGTTGTCTGGCCACGGGCCTGCGCGCGCTCAACGCCGTGCCGGCGGTCAACGACCTGCCGGCCGGCTGGGTCACCGCACTGGACCTGCCGCTGATCCCGGGCGTCGGCACCATCCGCTGACGCCTCGGCTCCGAAGGACTGACGTGAGCACGACCATCGACCGGCAGAAAGAGGCGCCGGACGCCCCTGATCTGATGTTCGCGAGCAAGTCACTGCGCGAGCACTGGATCCGTGGCGCCCTCGGCTTGGTGCTCGCGATCGCCGGCTTCGGTCTGATCGGCGTCGTCGGGCCAGTGTCGCTGCTGCTCGTCCTCGGCGCCGGCATCGCCTGGCGTGGGTGCGTGTCCTGCTGGGCCCTGGGCCTCTCGCAGACGAGAGCTGCCTGTCAGGTACGCCGGTAGATCCCGTCGTCGCGCTGGTCGAGGTCGAGAAGCTCGTCGTCGCGCCCGTAGACCGGCGACGGCAGTCCCCCGGCCCCGCCTGAGGCGTAGCCGCCCTGAACGAGCTCGAACCCGGCAGCGACTGCGCAGTCGGTGAACCGGAAGTTCGCGTGCCGGATCACGAACACCCCGCCCGGCTTCACCGCGGCCCCAAGGTCGGACACGGTGCGCTCGAAGTCGGCGAACCGGATCAGGTGGTCGCAGCGCGGCGGCGAGTCGCTCAGTCCCCCGTGCCGGAAGACGGCGAGAGCCAGCACCGCGTCGTACGACGCCGGCGGCACCGCGGAGGCATCGGTCCCCTTCGTCGCGGTGATCCGGTCGGTCAGACCGGCCGCGGCGATCCGCTTGCGTGCCGTGCGGATCGCCAGCGGGTTCGCGTCGATCCCGTCGATCCGGCTGGTCGGGAAGTAAAGCCGGAGCGTCAGCAGCTCGTCGCCCGAGGAGCACCCGAACGACAGGATCCGCGGCTCCGCGACGACGAGCGTCGTACGGACCTGCTCGAACTCGTCCGGGTACCGGTCGGGACTGGTCGTCGTGTACGGCTGGAACAGGTTCGTCGGCCGCACGATGCGGGCAATCGCCGCCTCGCGGCGTTCACCGCCGACGACTAGCGCCTTGGCGATCGTCAGAGCCTCGCGGGCACGGGACGGTCGAGAAGCGGGCACAGGGTCAGTGTGGCAGGAGTGCTGTGACCCGCACGCGAGGCAGAGCGGGCCGACGTGCCTAGCGTCGCCCCCGGAGAGGGAGAAATAACAGTGCCGAACAGCGGCGCACATCGTTAGGGTCACGCGATGCCTCTCACCGATGCCAGCCAGGTCAGGATCGACGCCGTCATGTGGCCCGACTCGAGCTGGCCGACGCTGCGCCAGGAGTGGCTCGACGCGGAGCGCCTCGGAATCCAGCGCGGCTGGCTCTACGACCACCTGGCGCTCTCCGGACGCCCCGCTTTCCACGACGCGTACGTCTCCCTGAGCGCAGCGGCCGAAGCCACCTCGACGATCGGTCTGGGCACGATGGTCACGGCACCCAACTTCCGTCACCCGGCCACCACAGCGAAGGCCGCACTGGCTCTGCACGAGATCAGTGCAGGTCGCTTCGTCCTGGGCCTCGGCGCGGGCGGGGCCGGGGTCGACTCCGACGCCATCGCAGAACCGGGCCTTGCCCGGGCCGACCGGACCGCGCGGTTCGCCGAGTTCGTCGGTACAACCTCCCGTCTCCTCAAGGAGCAACGGGTGGACATCGAAGGTCGCTTCTTCGCCGCTCGTAACCTCGACCTCGGCGGCGGAGCGGGTGCTTGCCCGGGGGTCGCGGTCGCGGGCACGGGCCGCAAGGGCATGGAGCTCGCGGCACGGCACGCGTCGATGTGGATCACCCAGGACGTCGTGCAGGACCCACGCGTCGGTGCTCCGACCGCGTACGAGGAGGTGTCCCGCCAGGTGGTGATCCTCGACGAGGTGCTCGCAGCGAGCGGACGCGGCACGACCGTGGCTCGACTGGTCGTCCTGGGCTACGGAGGCGAGCAACCGCTGGCCTCGTTGGAGTCGTTCCGCGACTGCATCGGGCGTTATGCCGCACTCGGCTTCGAGACGATCGCAGTGCTCTGGCCGCGAGGGCAGCACGCTGCGGCACAACGGGATGTGCTCGAGGCCGGTCTGGCGGAGCTGGCCGATCACTGAGGCACGAGGTTGACTCGCGCGTAACCACGTGGTCTTGCGATGGTGGGTGGGTGCCCAAGAACGCCACCACCTCGTCGTACTCGATCACCATGCGGCTGCACACCTCGCCGGACCACGGCCAGGTGGGCGCGGTCGCGACCGCCATCGCCCAGGCCGGAGGGGTGGTCACCGGCATCGACGTCGTGGAGTCGAGCCCGACCCGGCTGCGCCTCGACGTCACCTGCTCGGCCGCGGACGGCGACCACGCGCTGCAGCTGCAGGCCGCGGTCGACGCCTTGGACGGGGTCGAGGTGTACAAGGTCAGCGACCGGACCTTCCTGCTCCACCTCGGCGGCAAGATCGAGGTCTCCTCTAAGGTCCCGCTCAAGACCCGCGACGACCTGTCGATGGCCTACACCCCCGGCGTCGGACGGGTGAGCCAGGCGATCGCCGACAACCCCGAGGACGTCTCCCGCCTGACCATCAAGGGCAACAGCGTCGCCGTGGTCACCGACGGCTCGGCCGTGCTCGGACTCGGCAACATCGGCCCCGAGGCCGCCCTGCCGGTGATGGAGGGCAAGGCCGCGCTGTTCAAGCGGTTCGCGAACATCGACGCCTGGCCGATCTGCCTGGCCACCCAGGACACCGACCAGATCGTCGAGATCGTCGCCGGCATCGCCCCCGGCTTCGGCGGTATCAACCTCGAGGACATCGCCGCGCCACGCTGCTTCGAGATCGAGCAGCGTCTCCGCGAACGCCTCGACATCCCGGTCTTCCACGACGACCAGCACGGCACCGCCATCGTCGTCCTCGCCGCCCTGCTCAACGCACTGCGGGTCGTGGAGAAGGACCTGGCCGCTGCCCGCATCGTCGTCTCCGGAGCCGGAGCCGCCGGTACGGCGATCGTGACCCTGCTGCTCGCCGCGGGCGCGACCGACGTGGTCGTCTACGACCGAGTCGGGTGCCTGGTCCCCGGCCTCGAGGGACTCTCGGCGTCGCAAGAGACCCTGGCCGAGGTCACCAACCCGCGCCGGGTCAGCGGCGACCTGCGCACCGGCCTCCAGGGTGCGGACGTCTTCGTCGGCGTCAGCGCGCCCGGCATCCTGGCCCCTGAGTGGATCACCGAGATGGCCCCTCGTGCGATCGTCTTCGCGCTGGCCAACCCGGACCCCGAGGTCGACCCGATCGACGCCGCGAGGTACGCCGAGGTCGTGGCCAGCGGTCGCTCGGACTACCCGAACCAGATCAACAACGTGCTTGCGTTTCCCGGCGTCTTCCGCGGGCTGCTGGACGCGCGCGCCCAGGAGGTCAGCGTCGAGAAGCTGCTCGCAGCGGCGCGTGCGATCGCCGGGGTCGTCCACCCCGACGAGCTGAACCCGAGCTTCATCATCCCGTCGGTCTTCCACCCGGACGTCCCGGGTGCGGTGGCGGCGGCGGTGCAGCAGGGCTGAGCAGGCAGAAGGCCCCCGACCTGGCGAGAGGTCGAGGGCCTTGCTGTGGCAGATGATGGATTCGAACCATCGAAGGCATAAGCCGACGGATTTACAGTCCGCTCCCATTGGCCGCTCGGGCAATCTGCCAGTGCTCCCTCACCCGTTAAGGTGAGCAGCGCAGACGAGAATAACGCACCTGCTCCACCAGTTGAAATCAGACCCGGGAGGATCCACCCCATGGCCGACTCATCGTTCGACATCGTGAGCAAGATCGACAAGCAGGAAGTCGACAACGCCCTCTCCCAGGCAGCGAAAGAACTGGCCCAGCGCTACGACTTCAAGGGCACCGGCGCCGAGATCAAGTGGTCCGGCGAGCAGATCGAGATCTCTGCGAACGCCGACGACCGCGCCTCCGCCGTGCTCGAGCTCTTCAAGGAGAAGCTGATCAAGCGGTCCCAGTCGCTGAAGATCGTCGACGCCACCGAACCGCGCGCTTCGGGTCGGGAGTCGAAGATCACGATCACCCTCAAGGAGGGCATCACGTCAGAGGACGCGAAGAAGCTCGGCAAGCTGATCCGCGACGAGGGCCCCAAGAGCGTCAAGGCGCAGATCCAGGGCGACGAGCTCCGCGTGTCGAGCAAGAGCCGCGACGACCTGCAGGCCGTTCAGCAGCTGATCAACAGCCAGGACCTCGACTTCGCGGTCCAGTTCACCAACCGCCGCTGACCTCCAGCGGTCAGGTCGCCGCCAGGGTCGCGTCCTGGCGGCTGGCGATGCGGGCCAGGAGACCGAGCAGCAGTGCCCGGTCGGCCTCGTCGACCCCCTCGAGCGCGGCGGCCTCGGCGGCGTCGCGGGCGACGGCGAACTTCGCGTAGGCCTTGCGACCGGTTGCCGTGATCTGCGGGATCCGCACCCGGCGGTCTGACGGGTCGACCGTGCGCACCACCAGGTCCTGCTTCTCCAACCGGTCCAGGACGCTGATCAGCGTGGTCTTGTCCACGCACACCACCCGGCTCAGCTCGAGCTGGGTGCGCTGACGCCCGTCGTCGAGCGCGGCCAGCACCAGCCAGTCGCGGACGTCGTTGAGTCCCATCTGGACCGCCGCGAGGTCCAGCTCGTCGGTCATCCGGCCGGCGGCGGCGTGCAGCAGCATGGTCAGGTCCGTCGGGAAGGACGCGCAGAGCGCCAGCTCTTGCTCGTCGGTGTCCCGCGGGGTGCCCATGGATCGCACCGTACTGCGGACCTCTCGAGTAGTCAAGAGTCGGATTAGTCACATTCAGATCGTCTGGCTTCGGACGATCCGATTTCATATGGTGATGCGAGCTGCACCACCCACTACTCCGAGCACCTGAGGAAACACCATGTCCACGACCCAGACCGAACCCGATTCCGAGACGGGGGTCGACCCCCGCCGATGGTTGGCACTGGTCGTCATCGCCGTCGCCCAGCTGATGGTCGTTCTCGACGCCAGCATCGTCAACATCGCCCTGCCGTCGGCCCAGGAGGCACTGGGGATCACCGACGCCAACCGCCAGTGGGTGATCACGGCGTACGCCCTCGCCTTCGGCGGGCTCCTCCTGCTGGGCGGTCGGATCGCCGACTTCATCGGCCGGAAGCGGGCCTTCGTCATCGGCCTCGTCGGTTTCGGGGTCGCGTCCGCCGTCGGCGGCCTCGCCCAGAACCAGGGCGAGCTCTTCGGCGCCCGCGGGCTCCAGGGCGCGTTCGCCGCCCTGATGGCGCCGGCAGCGCTGTCGCTCATCACCGTCACCTTCAGCGAGCCGAAGGAGCGCGCCAAGGCGTTCGGCGTCTACGGCGGCATCTCCGGAGGTGGCGCTGCGCTCGGGCTGATCCTCGGCGGCGTCCTGACCGAGTACGCGTCGTGGCGCTGGACCCTGCTGGTGAACACGCCGATCGCGATCGCCACCGCCGCTGCGGCGGTCGTCCTGGTGCGCGAGAGCCGGGCCGAGGGCAAGCCGAGGTACGACATCCCCGGCGTGGTCACCAGCACCCTGGGCCTGGGTGCCCTCGTCTACGGCTTCACCAAGGCCAACGAGAGCGGTTGGTCCGCTGCCAGCACCATCTCGCTGCTCGCCGCTGCCGTGGTGCTGCTGGCCGCCTTCGTGGTGATCGAGCGGAAGACCGCCGAGCCGCTGCTGCCGCCGCGCGTCTTCACCGAGCGGAACCGGGCCGGCGCTTTCCTGGTCTCGTTGCTGCTCGGCCTGGCGCTGTTCGGGATGTTCCTGTTCCTCGTCTACTACATGCAGGGCACGCTGCACTACTCGGCGGTGAAGTCGGGACTGGCGTTCCTGCCGTTCAGCGTCGGCGTCATCGTCGGTGCCGGGATCGCCAGCACGGTGCTCCCCCGCTTCGGGCCCCGACCGCTCATGGTCGGCGGTACGGCAATGGCCGCGGTCGGCATGCTCCTGTTCACCCAGATCACGGTCGACGGGGCCTACCTCTCCACCGTGCTGCCGGCACAGATCGTGATGAGCGTCGGCATGGGCCTGGCGTTCGTCGCCCTGTCCAGCACCGCCCTGGTCGGGGTCGAGGAGCACGACGCGGGCGTGGCCAGCGCCCTGGTCAACACCACCCAGCAGGTGGGTGGCTCCCTCGGTACGGCGCTGCTCAACACCATCGCCGCCACGGCGACGGCGTCCTACCTCTCGGCCCAGGCCGGGAAGGCCGCCGAGGGCCTGGTCCACGGCTACACCGTCGCCTTCAACTGGGGCCTCGGCGCCCTGGTGCTCGCCTCGGTGCTCTCCGCGGTCCTCGTGACCAAGCAGCGTCCCGCGCCCGAGGTCGAGGGTGAGGAGACGGCGTTCGAGCACGCCGAGGAGCTCGCGCTCATCTGACGGAGCACAGCGCAAAGGTCCCCGGTCGCAGCGATGCGGCCGGGGACCTTCTGCGATCTAGCGCCAGCCCAGCGGCGGCGCCACGTGCGTCAGCAGGCTCTCCAGCACGTGCGCGTTGTAGTCGACGCCGAGCTGGTTGGGCACGGTGAGCAGCAGCGTGTCCGCGGCGGCGATCGCCTCGTCCTCGGCGAGCTCCTTGGCCAGCACGTCAGGCTCGGCGGCGTAGCTGCGCCCGAAGATCGCCTGGAAGTCGTCGATCCGGCCGATCTGGTCGCTCGACCCGGAGTCGCTGCCGAAGTAGGCACGGTCGCGGTCGTCGACCAGCGGGAAGATGCTCCGGCTGACCGACACCCGGGGCTCGCGGTCGTGGCCGGCCTCGGCCCACGCCGTGCGAAACGTCTCGATCTGCTTGCGCTGCTGGACGTGGAAGGGCTCACCGCTCTCGTCGAGCTTGAGCGTCGAGCTCATCAGGTTCATCCCGTGCTCCGCGGTCCACCGTGCGGTCGCGTCGGAGGCCGCGCCCCACCAGATCCGCTCGCGCAGACCTTCGGAGTACGGCTCCAGGCGGAGCAGGCCCGGCGGGTTGGCGAACATCGGCCGCGGGTTCGGCTGGGCGAACCCTTCGCCCTCGAGCATCTGCAGGAACACGTCGGTGTGGGTGCGCGCCATCTCGGCCCCGGCCGGGTCGTCCTCGGCCGGCGCGTACCCGAAGTAGCGGAAGCCGTCGATCACCTGCTCCGGTGACCCGCGGCTGATCCCGAGCTGGAGCCGGCCACCGGAGATCAGGTCGGCAGCGCCTGCGTCCTCGGCCATGTAGAGCGGGTTCTCGTAGCGCATGTCGATCACGCCGGTGCCGATCTCGATCCGGCTGGTGCGCGCCCCGACCGCCGCGAGCAGGGGAAACGGCGAGGCCAGCTGTCGGGCGAAGTGGTGCACCCGGAAGTAGGCCCCGTCCGCGCCGAGCTCCTCGGCCGCGACGGCGAGGTCGATGGACTGGAGCAGCACGTCAGAGGCGGACCGCGCACCGGAGTGCGGCGAGTCGTTCCAGTGGCCGAACGAGAGGAAACCGATCTTCTTCACACCCACCACAACATCCCTTCCTGCGTGGCATTCCCAGTACCCTCGCCAGCGTGAGCAACCCCCGCGCGACCGTCGAGATCAACGCCCCGCTGGAGACCGTGTGGGCGGTGATGATGGACGTCGACGCGTACGGCGAGTGGAACAGCTTCTGCTTCCGCGCAGACTGCCCGTCCCCGCCGGCGGCCGGCGACCCGATCAAGCTGCACGTCCGCTGGGCGAACGGGAAGACGCAGTCCTCTCCCGAGCGCATCAGCGAGGTCACACCGCCGTACGACGACCAGGGCACCACCCGGGCCACCCTCGCCTACGTCTACGAGGGGCTCCCGGCCAAGCTCGGCCTGGTCAAGGGACGCCGCCTCCAGCAGCTCAGCCAGTCACCCGGCGGACCGACCGTCTACGACACCGTCGAGGAGTTCTCCGGTCCGCTGGTCGCGCTGGCCGGACCCGGCCGGGTGGAGGAGGGCTTCACCCGGCACGCGAACGATCTCAAGAGGCGCGCCGAGTCTCAGGCCTGAGGGGCAGGCACCGTCGCGGCGGCGTGCGTCGGCGTGAGCCACACGTCGATGCCGTCGGTCAGACCCAACGAGCGCTGGTGCGCCCGGGTCACCGTCACGGTGATCTCCTCGTGGTCCGCATCGAGCAGCTCGACGGTGAGCCGCACCTCGAAGCCGACCCGCAGCTGGCGCACGATCCGCGCCGGCATGCCGCCCTCGATCGGGTGGGTGAACACCTCGATGTCGTGCGGCCGGAACAGCTTGCCGCCCAGCACGGTGGTCGGCCCGAGGAAGCTCATCACGAAGTCGTTGGCCGGCTCGTCGTACAGCGCGTCGGGGCTGCCGACCTGCTCGACCCGGCCCTCGTTGATCACCACGATCTCGTCGGCGACCTCGAGGGCCTCCTCCTGGTCGTGGGTCACGAAGACAGTCGTCACCGGGACCTCGTCGTGCAGCCGGCGAAGCCACTCGCGCAGCTCCTTGCGGACCTTCGCGTCGAGCGCGCCGAACGGCTCGTCGAGCAGCAGCACGCTCGGTTCGACCGCCAGGGCCCGTGCCAGCGCCATCCGCTGGCGCTGACCGCCGGAGAGCTGCGAGGGCAGCCGGTGCGCGAACTGCGAGAGGTGCACGAGCTCGAGCAGCTCGTCGACGCGCGCCTTGATCTCGTCCTTGGGACGCTTGCGGATCTCCAGCCCGAACGCGACGTTGCGCGCCACCGAGAGGTGCTTGAAGGCCGCGTAGTGCTGGAACACGAAGCCGACGTTGCGCTTCTGCACCGGCAGGTCGGTGGCGTTGACGCCCTCGATCTCCACCGACCCGGAGTCGGCGTCGTCGAGCCCGGCGATGATCCGGAGGAGTGTCGTCTTGCCGCCACCGCTGGGACCGAGCAGAGCGGTGAGCTGGCCGGTGGGCAGCGAGACCGAGACGTCGTCGAGCGCCACGAACTTGCCGAAGGTCTTGTTGATGTTGCGAACCTCGATGCTCATGAGGCTCCTTCCGAAGAGGTCCGGCGCGCGACCCGCGCGCGCAGGAGGAAGACGATGAGGATGGCCAGCACCGAGACGCTCGCCAGCAGGAACGAGAGGGCGTAGGCGCCCTGCTGGTTGAAGTTGAGGTAGTTCTCCTCGACGGCCAGCGTGGTGG
The DNA here is from genome assembly GCF_040546585.1 of Marmoricola sp. OAE513. Lineage (NCBI taxonomy): Bacteria > Bacillati > Actinomycetota > Actinomycetes > Propionibacteriales > Nocardioidaceae > Marmoricola > Marmoricola sp. OAE513. The sequence goes on from NZ_JBEPOC010000001.1 coordinate 1,251,852, forward strand.
TGCGGGTCTCGCCGAGGATGTTGCCAGAGACGACCTTGACCGCCCCGAACTCACCGAGCGACCGCGCCAGCGTGAGCACCACGCCGTAGATGACCGCCCACTTGATGCTCGGCAGCGTGACCCGCCAGAAGACCTGCCAGCCGTTGGCACCCAGGCTGGCCGCCGCCTGCTCCTGGTCGGTGCCGATCTCGTGCAGGACGGGGACGACCTCGCGGATCACCAGAGGCAACGAGACGAACGCCGTGGCCATGATGATGCCGGGGGTCGCGAAGATGATCTGGAAACCCCAGCCCTCCACCGTCGGGCCGAACCAGCCGTTGCGGCCGCCGTACACCAGCGTCAGGGCGAGACCGACGACGATCGGCGAGATCGCCAGCGGCAGGTCGATCAGCGCGCTGAGCAACCGCTTGCCGGGGAACTCGTAGCGCACCAGCAGGATCGAGACGACCACGCCGAACACCGTGTTGATCAGCGTCGCCGCGACGGCAGCCTTGGCACTGAGCTCCAGGGCGAGCACGAGGTCCGGGTCGTCGAAGATCCCGGTCAGCACCGAGGTGCCCCCCTCGAAGGTGTGCGTCACGACCAGCACGAGCGGCCAGGCCACGATCAGCGCGAGGTAGCCGATGACCAGGAGGCGCAGCAGGTAGGTGAACGGCGTCTTGCGCCGACGACGGCTAGCCACGACGCGCCACCCGTCGCTGGACGAGGTCCAGGGCCAGGATCACCAGCAGCGAGATGATCAGCAGCAGCGTGGCGATCGAGGCCGCCCCCGCGTTGTTGTCGTGCTCGATGGCGCTGAGGATCCGTACCGAGGTGACCTCGGAGACGAACGGCAGGTTGCCCGAGAGCAGCACCAACGAGCCGTACTCGCCGACCGCGCGGGCGAAGGAGAGCGCCGCACCCGCGGCGATCGCCGGTGCCAGGCTCGGCAGGATGATGCGCCGGAAGATGACGAACCGGCTCGCCCCCAGGGACGCGGCCGCCTCCTCGACGTCCTCGTCGAGCTCCTCGAGCACCGGCTGCACGGTCCGGACGATGAAGGGCAGCGTCACGAACAGGAACGCCAGCGTCACCGAGTTCGACGTCTTCGCCAGGTGCAGTCCCAGCGGACTGTCCGGCCCGTAGAGCGAGAGCAGCACCAGGCCGGCGACGATCGTCGGGAGCGCGAACGGGATGTCGATCACCAGCTCCAGCAGGCCCTTGCCCCAGAACCGGTCCCGGACCAGCACCCAGGCGATCGCGGTGCCGACGAAGATGTTGACGACGGTGACGATCGCGGCGCTGCGCAGCGTCAACTTGATCGCCGCCGCTGTCTGCTCGTTGGTGATAGTGCGCCAGAACTCGTCCCAGCCACCGGCCACCGAGGTGGCGATGACCGCGGAGAGCGGGATGAGCACCAGCAGGCTGAACCAGAGCATCGAGACGCCCAGGCCGATCCCGCTGGTGCTGGTCAGGTTGTGGTTGAGGAGGGTCGGCCGGGCCCGGAGCCTCTCGACTCCGGCCGGCCGACCCACCTTCTCAGTAGTACTCATCTGGGTTGGTCAGGCCCTTTGCGTGAGGTGTTACTCGGAGGCTTTGCCGGAAGCGGCGATGGCCTTGGTGACGATGCCCTCGGGGTTGCCGTCCTTGCCGTCCCCGAAGAGCTTGTCCTTCACCGCTGCCCAGTCCCCGCCGCCGAAGTCCTTGTCCAGGGTCAGCAGGTGCTTGATCGTGGGGAACGGGTCGGAGGAGTCCGGCGCGCCCTTGATGTCGGAGGCCTTGAGGCCGACGGCCGCGAGGTCGGCGACGCCCGGGTTGGCGGTGTTGAGCGGACGGAAGCCCTTCAGCGCGAACTGCTTCTGACCCTCCTTGCTCAGCACGAAGTCGAGCCAGCTCTTGGCGACCGGGGTCGACTTCTTCAGGATGGCGCCGGCGTTCTCGATCAGCATCGTGGTGTCCGGGATGACGTACTCGAAGCCCTGGCCGTTCTGCGCGGCCAGGATGGCCTCGTTCTCGTACGCGAGGATGACGTCGCCGGTGCCGCCGAGGAAGGCGGTGGTGGCGTCGCGACCGCTGTTCTCCAGCGCGACCACGTTCTTGAACAGCTTGTTCAGGTAGTCGGTGGCCTCGGCCTCGGTACCGCCGTTCTGCGTGATGTTGCCCCAGGCGGCCAGCGCGTTCCACCGGGCAGCGCCCGAGGAGGCCGGGTTGGCGGTGACGATCTTGACGCCGGGCTTGATCAGGTCGTCCCAGCCCTTGATGTTCTTCGGGTTGCCCTTCCGGACACCGAGGACGACGACCGAGGTGGAGACGATGCCCTTGTTCGGGCCCTTGTTCCAGTCGGCGTCGACGAGGCCGGCCTTCACCAGGCGGTCCACGTCGGTGGCGACGGAGAGGTGCACGTAGTCGGCCTTCAGCCCGGCCTCGACGGCGCGGGACTGGTCACCCGAGGCGCCGTACGACGTCTTGAACCGGACGCCCTTGCCCTCGGAGGTCTTGTTGAACTCGGCCTGGATGGCCTTGTTCGCTGCCTCGGGGACGGCGAAGCCCACGATCGAGATGGTCTCGTCCGAGCCGGAACCGGAGCCGGAACCACAAGCAGTCAGCGCGAGGGCGGAGGCGGCTGCGACGGCACCTGCGGCGATCCACCTCCGGCGGCGGAACCTGGACGGGGGCGACTGCGTCGTGGTCATGCATACTCCTTGGTCAAGAGAGATTGGCGTTTGAAGATTGTTAACCAACTTAGTGCACTTCGCTCAATCAATCCCAGATCGTGGGACCGCGGTCTCAGTCCGTGACTCGCATCACTCCGCCACCAGGTGCTGAGATCGGCTTTCTCCTGCCGACGGGCGGACTATCGTGGACGTTGGAGAAAGTCCGCCTAGAACACGTTCTATTTTGAGCGTAGGATGGGCTGAATTACCGACAGAAGAGAAGGCGTTCCCTCGTGGCCAAGCAGGTCCAGCAGCTCGACCGGGTGATCATTCGCTTCGCCGGAGACTCCGGTGACGGCATGCAACTCACCGGTGACCGGTTCACCCAGGAGTCCGCGGCGTTCGGCAACGACCTCGCGACCTTCCCGAACTTCCCCGCCGAGATCCGCGCACCTCAGGGCACCCTGCCGGGCGTCTCGTCGTTCCAGGTGCACTTCGCCGACCACGACATCCTCACCGCGGGTGACGCCCCGGACGTGCTCGTCGCGATGAACCCGGCGGCGCTCAAGGCGAACCTGCACGACATGAAGCCCGGCACGGCGATCATCGTCGACTCCCACGACTTCTCGAACCGCAACCTGATCAAGGCCGGTTACGAGGGCAACCCGCTCGAGGAGGAGGGGGCAGGCTCGCTGGCCGAGGACTACAACCTCTCCGTCCTCGACCTCACCGGCATGACCGTCGAGGCCGTCAAGGACTTCGGGCTGTCCCGCAAGGACGCCGCCCGCGCGAAGAACATGTTCGCCCTCGGCCTGCTGTCGTGGATGTACGGCCGTCCGACCGAGACCACCATCGACTTCCTCACCGCCCGGTTCGCCAAGGCTCCCGACATCCGTGACGCCAACATCACCGCGTTCAAGTCCGGCTGGAACTTCGGCGAGACCACCGAGGCGTTCGTCGTCCAGTACGAGATCAAGCCGGCCAAGATGGAGCCCGGCACCTACCGGAACATCAACGGCAACCTGGCTCTCGCCTACGGTCTGGTCGCGGCGGGCGTCCAGAGCGGTCTGCCGCTGTTCCTCGGCACCTACCCGATCACCCCGGCGACCGACATCCTGCACGAGCTGAGCAAGCACAAGCGCTTCGGCATCACCACGTTCCAGGCCGAGGACGAGATCGCCGGCATCGGTGCCGCCCTCGGTGCCTCGTTCGCCGGAGCGCTCGGTGTCACCACCACCTCCGGGCCTGGTGTGGCGCTCAAGGGCGAGACCATCGGCCTCGCGGTGATGACCGAGCTCCCGCTCGTCATCGTCGACATCCAGCGCGGTGGCCCGTCGACCGGTCTGCCGACCAAGACCGAGCAGGCCGACCTGCTTCAAGCCATGTTCGGCCGCAACGGCGAGTCCCCCGTCCCGATCGTCGCGCCGCAGTCGCCCGGTGACTGCTTCAACGCCGCTCTCGAGGCCGCCCGGATCGCGATCACCTACCGCACGCCGGTGATGCTGCTCTCCGACGGGTACCTGGCCAACGGCTCCGAGCCGTGGTCGATCCCGAGCGTCGAGGACCTCGCCAAGATCGACCCGAACTTCGCCACCGAGACCAACAAGACGGTGACGGCCAAGGACGGTACCGAGTCCGAGGAGTACTGGCCCTACATCCGTGACGAGGAGACCCTCGCGCGGCCTTGGGCCATTCCCGGCACCCCGGGGCTGGAGCACCGGATCGGTGGCCTGGAGAAGGGCGACGGCCACGGCAACATCTCCTACGACCCCGCCAACCACGACTTCATGGTCCGCATCCGTCAGGCCAAGGTCGACCGGATCGCCGACTCGCTGCCGCCGCTGGAGATCGACGACCCGTCGGGCAAGGCGAAGGTCCTCGTCCTCGGGTGGGGCTCGACGTACGGTCCGATCGGTGCAGCCGCGCGCCGGGTCCGCAAGGCCGGCCTGGACGTCGCCCAGGTGCACCTGCGCCACCTGAACCCGTTCCCCAAGGACCTCGGCGAGGTCCTCAAGCGGTACGACGCCGTGATGATCCCGGAGATGAACCTCGGTCAGCTCTCGCTGCTGATCCGTGCCAAGTACCTCGTCGACGTCGTCGGCTACAACCAGGTCAACGGCATGCCGCTCAAGGCAGCCGAGCTCGCCGAAGCCATCACGGACCTGATCACCACCACCACCGGCGAGGTGCGCGCGAGCGACGCCGGTGACAGCGCTACAGACAGGGAGACGGTCAAGTGACCACCCAGGAGCTGCCCTTCCCCGGCCTCGCCGGAGTCCCGACCAAGGACGAGCCGCAGAACCGCAAGGAGTACACCGCCGACCAGGAGGTGCGCTGGTGCCCCGGCTGCGGTGACTACGCGATCCTCGCCGCCGTCCAGGGCTTCCTGCCCGACCTCGGCCTGCGCCGCGAGAACATCGTGTTCGTCTCCGGCATCGGCTGCTCGAGCCGGTTCCCCTACTACCTCGACACCTACGGGATGCACTCGATCCACGGCCGCGCCCCGGCGATCGCCACCGGCATCGCGACCGCGCGCGAGGACATCAACGTCTGGGTCGTGACCGGTGACGGCGACGCGCTCTCGATCGGTGGAAACCACCTGATCCACGCGATGCGACGCAACGTGAACATGACGATCCTGCTGTTCAACAACCGGATCTACGGCCTGACCAAGGGTCAGTACTCCCCCACCTCCGAGCCGGGCAAGATCACCAAGTCGACCCCGGTCGGCTCGGTCGACCACCCGTTCAACCCGGTCTCGCTGGCCCTGGGCGCCGAGGCGTCCTTCGTGGCCCGCACGATCGACTCGGACCGCAAGCACCTCACGGCGGTGCTCTCGGCCGCCGCTGCGCACCGGGGTACCTCGCTGGTCGAGATCTACCAGAACTGCCCGATCTTCAACGACGGTGCGTTCGACGCGGTCAAGGACGGTGAGTCCAAGGCCGACGCGATCATCCCGCTGGAGCACGGCCAGCCGATCCGCTTCGGAACCCTCGGCGAGGACGGCCTGGGCACCAAGGGCATCGCGCGCTCCTCCTCCGGCGGTGTCGAGGTCGTCGCAGGGAACAGCCCCGACGTCCTAATCCACGACGCGCACAACCCGGACCCGACGACCGCGTTCGCGCTGTCCCGGCTCACCGACGCCGGCGTCCTGCACCAGGCGCCGATCGGCATCTTCCGCTCGGTCGAGCGCCCGACGTACGACGACGGTGCCCGCCAGCAGGTCGCGACCGCCAAGGCCGGCCAGGAGGACCAGTCGGCAGCTCTGGCCGCGCTGATCAACGGCAAGGACACCTGGACAGTTCTCTGAGCACCTCGAAATCGAGGTGAGCGGGGCGACACCCAGCCCTAGAGTCACAGCATGACCCCAGAACGCCGCGGCTTCCTCTCCGGAGCCGCGGCGTACCTGTTGTGGGGGCTGTTCCCGCTGTACTGGCCGTTGCTCGAGCCGGCCGGCGCGCTGGAGATCCTCAGCCACCGGATCGCGTGGTCGGTCATCACCATGACGGCGGTCCTGCTGCTGACCAGCCGGGTGCCGTTCTTCCGCGCCCTCCTCGCCGACCGCCGGGCCCGCGCTCTGCTGGTTCTCGCCGCCGTCGTGATCGCGGTGAACTGGGGCACCTACATCTGGGGCGTCAACCACCACCGCGTCGTGGAGACCTCGCTCGGCTACTTCATCAACCCGCTGGTGACCGTGCTGATGGGCGTGCTCATCCTCGGCGAGCGGCTGCGTCGCCTGCAGTGGATCGCCCTGGCGGTGGCGGCGGTCGCCGTGGTCGGCCTGACGGTCGAGTACGGACGGCCGCCCTGGGTCGCGCTGATCCTGGCGTTCTCCTTCGGCACCTACGGGCTGGCCAAGAAGCAGGCGGGAGTCGAGGCAACCGAAAGTCTCACCTTCGAGACGCTGGTGCTGGCGCCGGTGGCGGTCGGCTACCTGATCTGGGCCGGGACCCGTGGGGAGAGCCACTTCCTCACCGACGGCACCGGGCACGCCCTGCTCATGGTCCTCACCGGCGTCGTCACCGCCGTGCCGCTGCTCTTCTTCGGTGTAGCCGCCATCCGGGTGCCGATGACGACGCTCGGGCTGCTGCAGTACCTCGCGCCGTTCATCCAGTTCGTCCTCGGGGTGACGTTCCTCGACGAGCACATGTCCGCGATGCGTTGGGCCGGGTTCCTGCTCGTCTGGATCGCTCTGGTCCTTTTCACCGTCGACTCGCTGCGCCACCACCGGCGCACCCGCGCTTCGGAGGCGCCCGAAGCACTCGTGTGACGCAGCGCACTACATCTCGTCCGTAAGGTGGCACGCCCACCGGTGTCTCTACTTCTGTCATGACAGAAGAGCTGCGCGCCGCCACGGACACCGAGCTGATCGTGCTCGTGCGTGCCGGCGACGCCGCGGCGTACGAGGAGCTGTTCCTGCGGCACCGGGACGTCGCCCTGCGCTACGCACGCCGGATCGCGGACAGCGCGCGTGCCGACGACCTGTGCGCCGAGGCCTTCGCGAAGATCCTCGACCTGCTGCAGCGCGGCAAGGGGCCTGATGTCGCCTTCCGGGCCTACCTGCTGACGACCGTGCGGACCAGTCATCTGAACTCCGTGCGCAGCCACGGCCGCGAGGATCTCGTCCCGGACCACGAGCCGATCGCCCGGATGGTCCCGGTCATCGAGGACCCGGGCGTGCGCTTCGACCGCAGTGCGATCTGCCGCGCCTTCGAGCAGCTTCCCGAGCGCTGGCAGGCCGCCCTCTGGCTGACGACCGTCGAGGGCTACAGCCACGACCAGGTCAGTGCCCATCTCGGGATCAACCCCAACGCGGTCGCGTCCCTGACCTTCCGCGCCCGGGCAGGTCTGCGGGATGCCTACCTGGCCCAGCACCTGCTGGAGATCACCGACCCGCGCTGCCGCAACATCGTCGAGCACCTGCCGGCGTACGTGCGCGACCGGCTTGCTCCTCGCCGCCGGCAGGCGATCGGTGAGCACCTCGACTCCTGTGCACCGTGCTCGGCGGCCGCGCTGGAGCTCTCCGACGTCGAGATGAGTCTGGGCGCCGTGCTCGCACCCCTGGCTCTGGCGGGCTTCGCGGTCTCGAGCGCGCCGTCGGTCGGCCTCCTCGGCGCCGCCCTTCTCCCCCTCAAGACTCTCGGCAGCAAGATCGCTGCGCTCGGCCCGCAGACCGCCGCTGGAGTCGTCGCCGTGGGGCTCGCAGCGGGACTCGGGCTCACCGCCGCGCACCAGGGCTCCTCGACCCCGCGGCCGGCGTCCCAGGCGGCGCCGTCCGACCCGCTCGGGTCGACACCCCCCACGGCCTCCTCCCCTGCGGCGTCCGCGCCCGCCCACCCCCGGGCCGCGTCCACTCCCTCGCCGGCACCGCTCCCCCGTCCTGTCCCCGGCACTCCCGACCCCGCACCCCTGCCGGCGCCCGCGCGAGGCAGTCGTCCGACCACCGCGGCCACCGCTCCGGCGGTCCGCGTCACGCGCCCCGAAGGACGACCCGAGCCGTCGGCGCTGGGCACTCCGGTGACCACGTCGCAGGGCACTCTTCTCGGTCGCTGGGACCACATCGCGCTCCCCGTGCTCCACGTCCCGCGCGGCGCGGTCCTGGTGGTCACCACCGACCGCACCGTCCGCGCCGTCGCGCCCACGACCGAGACCAACGGCTGGACCTGCGAACGTCCCGCACTGCACCTGTTGGCCGGGGGTCTGCTTGCCCGGTCCCGCACCGTGTGCACAGCCCGCCGGGACGGCGCAGGCACCGTGAGCTTCGCCTTCCAGGTCGCTCCGGGCGCCCGCCTCACGGCGGTGCTCACCGGACCGTCGCAGACCCCGCGGTCCCGCACCGCGATGCTGCGTCCGCCCCTGCTCTGAAAGCCTCCCGAAACTTTTTCAAAGTTATCTGCTGTTTCCGCGTGATGAACGGCGCCCTGCTCCGTCTAGTTCACGTCGCCCTGAAGTCTGGCGGCGTCAGCGCGAGTTTCTGGGAGGGATCGCCGTGCCTGCCGCCATTGACCAGCGAGCGCGAGCGCGGCGCCGTACCTCGGATTTCACCGAGTACGGCGCCGCTGCCCGTTTTGCCGCGGTGAGCGCTCACGTCGACGCCTCTCTCGCGGATCGCTCACTCGGCGCCCGGTCGATCGCGGAGCACTTCGGCTGGCCGGCCTACGAGGTCCGCAACCTGCTCGTCACCTACGGCGGCGTGGCCGCGTTCGTGCGCCGCCGCCGGCTCGACGCTGCCCTGGACCTGCTCGCCGGCGACCGGCACGGCCAGATCACGCTCGACGACGCGGCAGAAGCAACCGGGCTGGGTTCGCGTCGCACGCTGGAGCGAGCCGTACGCGGGTTCTACGGCCTCTCCGTCCGCGAGGCGCAGCTGCTCCGCGCGCGACCCTGACTAGCTGCTGCGGTCAGCCACGACGTCGGCGAAGTCCTCGAGCGAGGTACGCACGGCACCCTCGGGCAGGGCAGCCAGCAGCTCCTTGGCCGCGGCCGCCTCTCCGACCACGTACTCGCGGGCTTCGGCCATCGCGGGGTGCGCCCGCAGCAGGCCGAGCGCCTCGGCGTGCAGGGCGTCGTCGGTGAGCTCGCCCGACAGCAGCTCCCGGAGACGCGCGTCGGCCGGGTCGGTCGAGCGCAGCGCGAACAGCACCGGCAGCGTGGGCACCCCCTCACGGAGGTCGGTGCCCGGCGTCTTGCCCGACTCGACGCTCTCCGAGGCGACGTCGAGGATGTCGTCAGAGAGCTGGAAGGCCACGCCCACGCGCTCGCCGTACTCGGTCAGCGCCTCGACGACCTCCTCGGAGGCGCCGCCGAACATCGCGCCGTACCGGGCCGAGGTCGCGATCAGCGAACCGGTCTTGCCGGCCACCACGCGCAGGTAGTGCTCGAGCGGGTCGTCCTCGGCGCCAGGGCCCAGCGTCTCGAGGATCTGTCCCTCGACGAGCCGCGAGAACGTCTGCGCCTGGATCCGGACGGCATCCGGCCCGAGCGCCGCAGTCAGCTCGGAGGACTTCGCGAACAGGAAGTCGCCGGTGAGGATCGCGACGTGGTTGTCCCACCGCGCGTTGGCGGACTCCGCCCCGCGACGCAGCGCGGCTTCATCCATCACGTCATCGTGGTACAGCGATGCGAGGTGGGTGAGCTCGACGACGCAGGCTGCCGTCCGGACGTTGGCCTGGTCGCCCGGCGTGTCCGGGCTCTGCCCGGTCTGGGCGGCCAGGAAGCACAGCAGCGGGCGGAAGCGCTTGCCGCCGGCCTCCATCAGGTGGCGCGCCGCCTTGGTGACGAACGGGGCCTCGCTCTCCACGTGGCCCAGCAGTGCTTCCTCGACCTCGTCCATCCGGGCACGCAGTCGCGCCTCGAGGTCGGCGTCGAGGATCGGCAGGGCCAGAGAGGACGTCACCTGATGAATTGTGCAGTACGGCCGATCAGGTCCAGCAACGGACCCGGTACGACGCCCAGCACGAAGGTCGCAGCGACGCCGACCGCGATGACCGCGCTGGTCAGGATGCTCGGCACCGTCACGCTCGGTCCGTCGCCCACCGGGTCGTTGAAGAACATCACGACGATGATCTTGACGTAGAAGTACGCGGCGACCGCCGACATCAGGACGGCGACGATCACGACCGGCCAGGCGTCCGCCGACAGGGCGGCCGCGAACACGGCCCACTTGCCGGTGAAGCCCGAAGTCAGCGGGATGCCGGCCATACCGAGCAGCAGGAAGGCGAAGGAACCTGCGACCAGCGGCGACTCCTTGCCCAGCCCGGCCCAGCGGGACAGGTGGGTCGCCTCACCGGCACCGTCGCGGACGATGCTGACGATCGCGAAGGCCGCGATCGTGCTCAGGCCGTAGGTGGTGACGTAGAACAGCACCGCCTGGACCGGGTTGATGTCACCCGCGGCGATCTCCGAGAGCGACCTTGCTCCGAGGAAGCCGGTGAGCAGGAAGCCCGCGTGCGCGATGGACGAGTACGCCAGCAGCCGCTTGACGTCGGTCTGGCTCAGCGCGAGCACCGAGCCGACCACCATCGTCAGGATGGCGATCGCCCAGAACATCGGCTGCCAGTCCCAACGGGCACCACCGAAGGCGACGTAGAACAGGCGCAGCAGGGCACCGAACGCCGCGACCTTCGTGGCAGCCGCCATGAAGGCCGTGACGGCCGTGGGAGCTCCCTGGTAGACGTCCGGCGTCCAGGCGTGGAACGGGGCGGCGCCGACCTTGAACAGCAGGCCCACCGCCAACATGGCCATGCCGCCGAGCAGGAGGGCGTCGTCGCCGCTGCCGCTCTGGATCGCGAAGGCGATCTTGTCGTAGGACATCGAACCGGCGTAGCCGTAGACCAGACCGATGCCGTAGACGAAGAAGCCGGAGCTGAAGGCACCGAGCATGAAGTACTTCAGCGCGGCCTCCTGGCTGAGCAGGCGGCGCCGGCGCGCCAGGCCGCAGAGCAGGTACAGCGGCAGGGAGAGCACCTCGAGAGCCACGAACAGCGTGAGCAGGTCGTTGGCCGCCGGGAAGATCAGCATGCCTGCCACCGCGAACAGCAGCAGCGGGAAGACCTCGGTGTGCTCGAGGCCCTGCGCCGAGGCCTGACGCTCGGCCTCGGTACCCGGGAGCGCGGAGGCCTGACCGGCGAAAGCCGTCACACCGCCCTCGAGGCGACGCTCGGCGAACAGACCGACACCGAGCAGACCGAGCACCAGGACGAGGATCCAGATGTAGAGCGTGGGGCCGTCGAGCGCCAGCGCGCCCTCGCCGACGACGTGGCCGGACTTCGGCTTGTCCGAGGTCGGGTCGATGTCGGCGTACACGATCACAGTCGCGACGAGCGCGGCCACGATGCCGGCCGCGGCGAGCGCGACCTGGACGACGTACCGGCGGGCCCGGGGGACGGCCGCCTCGACGAGTACCCCGAGCACGGCGACGCCGAGCACGATCAGGATCGGCGACAGCTTGTCGTACTCGATGTGGGGAGCGGTGAACTTCACTGGTGGGCCCCTTCCTGGGACGTCCCCGCAGAGTCTTCGGAGACTTCAGGCTTGGGGTCCGCCTTGTCCACGCGGTGCATGGTGTGGTCCACCGCCGGGTTGATCACGGAGAGCAGCGGCTTCGGGAAGAACCCGAGGATGACGATGAGCAGGAGCACCGGAGCCAGCGAGGCGATCTCGCGGGGGCCGAGGTCCTTGAAACCGGAGACCGCGTCGACCGTCGGACCGGTCATCGTCCGCTGGTACATGAACAGGATGTAGATCGCTGCCAGCACGATGCCGGTCACGGCGAAGGCTGCGGCGACGTGGCTGTAGGTGAAGGTGCCGACGATCACCAGGAACTCCGAGATGAACGGCGACAGGCCGGGCAGCGAGAGCGACGACAGGCCCGCGACCAGGAAGAACCCGGCGAGCACCGGGGCGACCTTCTCGACGCCGCCGAAGTCGCTGATCGCCGCAGACCCGCGGCGCGAGATCAGGAAGCCTGTGACCAGGAACAGCGCGGCGGTGGAGAGCCCGTGGTTGAACATGTAGAGGTTCGCACCCGAGAGTCCCTGGCTGTTCATCACGAAGATGCCGAGCACGATGAAGCCGAAGTGCGACACCGAGGTGTAGGCGATCAGGCGCGGGATGTTGTTCGACCCGATCGCCATGAACGCGCCGTACACGATGCTGATCACCGCGAAGACGACCACGGCAGGGGTCGCCCAGCGGGAGGCCTCCGGGAAGAGCTCGAGGCAGAAGCGCAGCATCCCGAAGGTGCCGATCTTGTCGAGCACGCTGACCAGCAGCACCGAGGTGCCCGGGGTGGCGTTCTCGGTCGTGTCGGGCAACCAGGTGTGCACCGGGAACATCGGCGCCTTGATCGCGAAGGCGACGAAGAAGCCGAGGAACAGCCAGCGACCGACGTCGGTCCCGAAGTCGATCTGGGCAAGCTCGCTGACCAGGTAGGTCGCGCCGCCCTTCTCCTTCGCGGACTCCACGTAGAGGCCGATGACCGAGGCCAGCATGATCAGACCGCCGGCGAGCGAGTAGAGCCAGGAACTTCACGGCGGCCCGGGCTCGGTTGACGCCGCCGTACCCGCCGATGAGGAAGTAGACCGGGATCAGCGTGGCCTCGAAGAACACGTAGAACAGGAAGACGTCGGTCGCAGCGAACACGCCGACGGCGAGACCCTCCAGCGCCAGCATCCAGGCGAAGAAGGCCTTGGCCGACCAGCGACCCTCGTCACCGTCGTTCCAGGACGCCAGGATCACGACGGGCGTCAGGATGACGGTGAGCATGACCAGCGTCAGCCCGACCCCGTCGACACCGAGGGCGTAGTGCGCTCCGAAGGACTTGATCCACTCGTGCGTCTCGGAGAGCTGGTACGTCGCCGAGGAGTCGGTGTCGTACTGGAACGCCATCACGACGGCGACGGCCAGGGTGACCAGCGACGTGCCCAGGGCGATCTGCTTGGGCAGCACGGTGTTCGTCGAGGTAGGCAGCAGCGCGAGGCCGAGAGCACCGACGATCGGCAGGAAGAGCAGGACGGAGAGCCACGGGAAGTCGTTCATCGGGCCACCTCTGCTTCAGGATGATCGAGCACAGTCGAGATCACTTTCGTCCTCATCCGAAGTTCACCGCCAGCAGGGCGAGGAGCACGATGGTCGCGCCCACCAGGAGTGCCAGCGCGTAGGAGCGCACGAAGCCGTTCTGGAGCAGCCGGAAGCGGCTGGAGATCGCGCCGAAGGCCGTGGCCGTGCCCTCGACGGCACCGTCGACGACGGTCCGGTCGAAGGTCAGCAGGCCCCGGATGCCAGCGACACCGGGCTTGATGATGATCTCGTCGTTGAACGCGTCGCCGTACAGGTCGGCGCGAGCTGCCCGGGTGAAGATCGAGACCTTCTCCGGCGCGACCTTGGGCACCTCGCGCTTGCCGACCAGCAGGACCGCGACGGCGACACCGACGGCGACCACGGCGAGGATGATCAAGCTCATCACGATCGCCGGGATGCCGAGGTGGTGCTCCCCGTGCTCGCCCACGACCGGCTCCAGCCAGTCGGAGATCCAGCCGTTGAGGGTGAACAGACCACCGAGCGCCGACAGCGCTGCGAGCGCGATCAGCGGGAAGGTCATCACCTTGGGCGACTCGTGCGGGTGCACGTCCTTCTCCCAACGCTTCTGGCCCGCGTAGGTCAGCAGCATGAGACGGGTCATGTAGAACGCGGTGACCCCGGCGCCGATCAGCGCACAGAGGCCGACGACGAAATTGTCGGCGAACGCGGTCTCGATGATCTTGTCCTTCGACCAGAAGCCCGCGAACGGCGGAACTCCCAGGATCGCGAGGTAGCCGATCGCGAACGTCGCGAAGGTGATCGGCATCGCCTTCTGCAGCGCACCGTAGTTGCGCATGTTCACGTCGTCGTTCATGCCGTGCATCACCGAGCCGGCCCCGAGGAACATGTTCGCCTTGAAGAAGCCGTGGGTGAGCAGGTGGAAGATCGCGAACGCGTAACCGGCCGGACCGAGGCCGGCGGCCAGGACCATGTACCCGATCTGGCTCATCGTGGAGCCGGCGAGCGCCTTCTTGATGTCGTCCTTCGCGCACCCGATGACCGCTCCCATGAGCAGCGTGATGCACCCGATGATGATGACTGCGGTGCGGGCGTCCTCGGTGAGGCTGAAGATGAAGTTCGAGCGGACGATCAGGTAGACGCCGGCGGTCACCATGGTGGCGGCGTGGATGAGGGCCGAGACCGGGGTCGGACCTTCCATCGCGTCCAGCAGCCAGGTCTGCAGCGGGAACTGCGCCGACTTGCCGCACGCGGCCAGCAGGAGCAGCAGACCGATGCCGGTCAGGGCGCCGTCGCTCGCCTGGCTCGACGCGGCGGAGACCACCGCGAACGAGGTCGAACCGAAGGTGATGAAGATCAGCGCGGTACCCAGGGACAGACCGATGTCGCCGACCCGGTTGATCACGAACGCCTTCTTGGCGGCGGCGGCTGCGGACGGCTTGTGCTGCCAGAAGCCGATCAGCAGGTACGACGCCAGGCCGACGCCCTCCCAGCCCAGGAACACCCCGACGTAGTCGGCGGACAGGACCAGCACGAGCATCGCGGCGACGAACAGGTTCAGGTAGCCGAAAAACCGTCGACGACGCTCGTCGTGCTCCATGTAACCGATCGAGTACACGTGGATCAGCGAGCCGACGCCGGTGATCAGCAGCAGGAAGACCGCGGAGAGCTGGTCGTAGAGCAGGTCGAAGTTCACCGAGTAGTTCCCGGTGCTGAACCAGTTCCACAGGTGCTGGGTGACCTGGCGGTCCTCGCCGTCACGGCCGAGCAGCGAGAAGAACAGGATCAGGCTGACCACGAAGGACAGCGACACCGTGGCGGTGCCGAGGAAGTGTCCCCACTTGTCGGTGCGCTTGCCACCGAGCAGGAGCACGGCCGCACCGAACGCGGGCAGCGCGATCACGAGCCAGAGCAGCGAGAACGCCCCGTCGGTGGGCACGAGGCTCACGACCGGGACGTCGTGCAGGGCTTGGAGGTTCACCATGGCGGTCGTCGTCCCCTCAGTACTTCAGCAGGCTCGCGTCGTCGACCGAGGCCGAACGACGGGTGCGGAAGATGGTCATGATGATCGCGAGCCCGACGACGACCTCGGCAGCAGCCACGACCATCACGAAGAACGCGGCGATCTGGCCCTCGAGGTTGCCGTTGGCACGGGAGAACGTGATCAGCAGCAGGTTGCTCGCGTTGAGCATCAGCTCGACGCACATGAACACCACCAGGGCGTTGCGACGGACGAGGACGCCCACGCAACCGATGGTGAACAGGATCGCGGAGAGGATCACGAAGGGCTCGACACTCATGCGTCATCTCCTCGGTTCAGCTCGTTGATGTCCTCGGCGATCTCGGGCGCCGACTTCACGGTGCCGCGAGCCGCGAGCACGCGGGAGATCGAGGTTTCGGCCGCGGTTCCGTCCGGCAGCAGAGCCGGGGTGTCGACCGAGTTGTGCCGGGCGAAGACACCCGGTGGGGGCAGCGGACCGAGGTGCGTGCCCTTCTCGGCGTAGTCGCGCACCCGCTGGGCGGCGAGGTCGCGCTGCGTCGGCTTCGGGGTCAGACGCTCCCGGTGGGCGAGCACCATGGCTCCGAGCGCGGCGGTGATCAGGAGGGCCGAGGTGACCTCGAAGGCGAAGACGTACTTGGTGAACAGGATCCGGGCGATCGCCGGGATGTTCCCCTCGCTGTTCGCGTCGTCCAGACCGATCACGGTGCCGAACGAGACCTGCCCGACTCCGAGGACCAGGGTCAGGCCGAAGGCCAGGCCGATGAGGATCGAGAGCGCCCGGTGACCCCGGATGGTCTCGACCACCGAGTCCGACGCGTCGACACCCACCAGCATGACGACGAACAGGAAGAGCATCAGGATGGCGCCGGTGTAGACGATGATCTGCACCGCGAACAGGAACGGGGCGTCCTGCGCCAGGTAGAGGATCGCGAGCGACATCATCACGACCGCGAGCAGCAGTGCGGAGTGCACCGCCTTGCGGACGAACAACATGCCGAGAGCGGCGAGCACCATGATCGGCGCGAGCACCCAGAAGGCCACCACGGTTACTCCCCCTCGCCTTCGGTGCTGCGCGGGTGCAAGTTGCCGCGGTAGTAGTCGCCCTCGTCCTCGCCGAGCAGCATCGGGTGCGGCGGCTGCTCCATGCCCGGCAGCAGCGGCGCGAGCAGGTCGGACTTCTCGTAGATCAGGCTCTCCCGCGAGGTGTCCGCGAGCTCGTACTCGTTGGTCATCGTCAGCGCGCGGGTCGGGCACGCCTCGATGCAGAGCCCGCAGAGGATGCAGCGCAGGTAGTTGATCTGGTAGACGCGGCCGTACCGCTCGCCGGGGCTGAAGCGCTCGTCGTCGGTGTTGTTGTCACCCTCGACGTAGATCGCGTCCGCCGGGCAGGCCCAGGCGCACAGCTCACATCCGACGCACTTCTCCAGACCGTCGGGCCAGCGGTTGAGCTGGTGACGGCCGTGGAACCGCGGAGCGGTCGGCAGCTTCTCGAACGGGTACTGCTCAGTCACCACCTTGCGGAACATCGTCCGGAAGGTGACGCCGAACCCGGCTACCGGGTCCCAGAACTGTTCCTTGAGGGTTGCCATCAGCTCGCCCCTCCGTCTTCGTTGGTAGACCTTGCTCCGGTGGTTGAGCTTGTCGAAACCGGCATCGGGGGCACCGGGTACCCGCCGGCGAACGCGTCGAACGGTGCCTCCGTCTCCTCGACCGCGTCGTCGCTGCTGCTCTCGCCGACGAAGAACAGCACGATCATCAGTGCTGCCAGGACACCGATCGCGCCGTACAGGTAGGTGCGGTCGAAGCCGCCGTTCAGGTTGATCGTCCGGATGGTGGCGACCGCGATGATCCAGCCCAGCGAGATCGGGATCAGCCGCTTCCAGCCGAAGTGCATGAACTGGTCGTAGCGCAGGCGCGGGAGCGAGCCGCGCAGCCAGATGAAGATGAAGATGAAGAACAGGACCTTGCCCATGAACCAGAGGAACGGCCAGTAGCCCTCGTTCGCCCCGGCCCAGAACTCGTCGATCCAGAACGGTGCGTGCCAGCCGCCGAGGAAGAGGGTCGTGGCCAGCGCGGACACCGTCGCCATGTTGATGTACTCGGCGAGGAAGAACAGTGCGAACTTCAGCGAGCTGTACTCGGTGTGGAACCCGCCGACGAGCTCGCCCTCGGCTTCCGGGAGGTCGAACGGTGCGCGGTTGGTCTCGCCGATCATCGAGATCACGTAGATCACGAACGACGGCGCCAGGATCAGGCCGAACCAGAGCTTGTCCTGCGCAGCGACGATCTCCGAGGTGGACATCGATCCGGCGTACAGGAAGACCGCGACCAGGGCGAGGCCCATCGAGACCTCGTAGGAGATCATCTGGGCGCTCGAGCGCAGCCCGCCCAGCAGCGAGTACGTCGAGCCCGAGGACCACCCGCCGAGCACGATGCCGTAGATGCCGATCGACGCGATCGCCATCACGAACAGCACGGCGACCGGCATGTCGGTCAGCTGCAGCGGGGTCTCGTGCCCGAAGAAGTTCACCTCGGGTCCGAACGGGATCACCGAGAAGGTGAGGAACGCGGGGATCACTGCGATCACCGGCGCGATGAAGTAGACGGCCTTGTCGGCGGCCTTCGGGAGGATGTCCTCCTTGAGCGCCAGCTTCACGCCGTCGGCCAGGGACTGCAGCAGGCCGAACGGGCCGTGCACGTTGGGGCCGATCCGGTGCTGCATCCGGGCCACGACCCGTCGCTCCCACCAGATGTTGAACAGCGTCAGCAGGACGAGCAGCACGAAGATGAGCACGGCCTTGACGATGACGACCCAGAGGGGGTCCTCACCGAACTTGGTCAGCCCCTTCGCGGTGTCGAGCGAGGTGATGAGGGCGTTCATCGGGCGCCTCCTTCGAGCGTCACGACCGAGCCGGCTGCGCCCACCAGGTGCCGCACCGAGGCGCCCGGCGCACTCGCCGGGGCCCAGACGACCCCGTCGGCGACCTCGCCGACGGCGACCGGGAGGCGGACGCTGCCGAGCGGGCCGGACAGGACGACCTCGGCGCCGGCGGTGAGCCCGAGGCTCGCCAGCGTTGCGGCGTTCACCAGGGCCACCGGCGGACGGACCGAGGCACGCAGGTGCTCGTCGCCGTCCTGCATCCGGCCGTCGTCGAGCAGCTGCTTCCACGAGGACAGCACGAGGCTGCCTCCGGTCGTCGAGCTGCCTCCGGTCGTCGAGCTGCCTCCGGTCGTCGAGCTTGCCGAGACGTCAGGACGTTCGGCACGGGCTCCCTCCCACGGACCGACTTGCGCCATCTCGGCGGCAGCCTGCTCCGGCGTACGGATGCCGATGCTGCGACCGCGCTCCTCGGCGATGCCGGCCAGGACGCGGACGTCCGGCAGCGACGACGGGTTGTCGAGGACCTTGCCGAACGAGCGGACCCGGCCCTCCCAGTTCACGAACGAGCCGGCCTTGTCGCTGGCGGGGGCCACCGGGAAGACCACGTCGGCCAGCTCGGTGAACGCCGACGCACGAACCTCGAGGGAGACCACGAACGCCTTCTTCAGCGCCTTGCGCAGCTTCTTGTCGAGCCCCCCGGACGGCAGAGCGTCGGCCGGATCGACACCACCGACGACCAGCGCCTTGAGGTCGCCCTCGCGGAGCTCCTCGAGGATCTCGGCGGCGCTGAGACCGTCCTTGCCGGTGACGGCGTCGACACCCCAGGCAGCGGCGAGGTCCACGCGCGCGGACGGGTCGGCCACCGGCCGTCCGCCGGGCAGCAGGGTGGGCAGGCAGCCGGCCTCGACCGCACCGCGGTCACCTGCGCGCCGCGGGACCCAGGCGAGCCGGGCACCGGTGTCGGCAGCAAGCTTGGCCGCGGCGCTGAGCGCTCCGGGCACGGTGGCGAGGCGCTCGCCGACCAGGATCAGGGCGCTGCCGTCGAGGGCGACGTCGCTGTTGCCCGCGACCGCGGCGAGCGCGGAAGCCTCGGCGCCGGGGGACGGTCGGGAGCAACGTGCCGCCGACCTTCTTCAGACCGCGGGTCCCGACGGCGGACACCGAGAAGACCCGGGTGCCACCGGCCAGGAACGACTTGCGCAGGCGCAGGAAGATCGCGCCGGCCTCGTCCTCGGGCTCGAGGCCCGCGAGCAGGACGGTGGGCGCCGTCTCCAGGTCGGCGTACGTCACCGCACCGGCGCCGGGGCCACCGAGGACGACGGACGAGGCCAGGAACGCTGCCTCCTCCGCCCCGTGGTCGGCACCGGTCTCGCGGGCGCGGAAGTCGATGTTGTTGGTGCGGACGGTCACCCGCGCGAACTTGCTCCACGCGTAGGCGTCCTCGACGGTCAGCCGGCCGCCGGGCAGCAGGCCGACCTTCTTCTTCGCCTCGGCCAGACCGCGTGCCGCGACCGCGAACGCCTCCGGCCAGGAGGCAACCCGCAGCTCACCGGTGTCGGAGTCGCGCACCTGCGGGTGCACGAGCCGGTCGTCCTGGCGTGCGGAGAGGAACGCGAACCGGTCCTTGTCGGTGATCCACTCCTCGTTGACGGCAGGGTCGTCGCCGGCCATCCGACGCACGACCTTGCCGCGTCGGTGGTCGACGCGGATCGCCGAGCCGCAGGCGTCGTGCTCGGCGATCGACGGGGTGGAGACCAGGTCGAAGGGCCGTGAGCGGAACCGGTACGCCGCTGAGGTGAGCGCGCCGACCGGGCAGATCTGGATGGTGTTGCCGGAGAAGTAGGAGAGGAAGTCGGCCCCCTCGGCGATGCCGATCTGCTGCTGCGCGCCACGCTCGATCAGAGCGATGAACGGGTCACCCGCGATCTCGTCGGCGAACCGGGTGCAACGCTGGCACACGATGCAGCGCTCACGGTCCAGGAGCACCTGCGGGGCGAGGTTGATCGGCTTGGGGAAGACGCGCTTCACGCCACCGGACTCGGCGAACCGGGACTCGCCACGACCGTTGCTCATCGCCTGGTTCTGCAGCGGGCACTCCCCGCCCTTGTCGCAGACGGGGCAGTCGAGCGGGTGGTTGATGAGCAGGAACTCCATCACGCCCTGCTGCGCCTTGTCGGCGACCGGGCTGGTGGCCTGGGTGTTCACGACCATGCCCTCGGCGACCGGCAGCGTGCACGAGGCCTGCGGCTTGGGGAAGCCGCGGCCGTTGCCGGCGTCCGGGATGTCGACCAGGCACTGGCGGCAGGCGCCGGCCGGAGCGAGCAGCGGGTGGTCGCAGAACCGCGGGATCTGGACGCCGATCTGCTCCGCGGCGCGGATCACCAGGGTGTCCTTCGGGACGCTGACCTGGACGCCGTCGATGGTGACGGTGACCTCGTCGGTGCGGGTGAGCTCGGCGGTCATGCGTGGGCTCCTTCAACCTCGAAGGCGGTGGAGGCGATCGGGTCGAACGGGCATCCGCCGTGCTCGAGGTGCGCCAGGTACTCCTCGCGGAAGTACTGGATCGAGGAGCTGATCGGGCTGGTCGCACCGTCGCCGAGGGCGCAGAAGGAACGGCCCAGGATGTTCTCGCACTGGTCGAGCAGCAGGTCCAGGTCCTCCGGGGTGCCCTGACCCTTCTCCAGCCGCGCGAGCGTCTGGGTCAGCCACCAGGTGCCCTCGCGGCACGGGGTGCACTTGCCGCACGACTCGTGCTTGTAGAACTCGGTCCAGCGCAGCACGGCGCGCACCACGCAGGTGGTCTCGTCGAAGATCTGCAGCGCACGGGTGCCGAGCATGGATCCGGCCTCGCCGACACCCTCGAAGTCGAGCGGGACGTCGAGGTGGTCAGCGGTGAGCAGCGGGGTGCTCGATCCGCCGGGCGTCCAGAACTTCAGCTCCCGCTGCTGGCCGTTCGGGGCCCCGCGCATGCCGCCGGCGAGCTCGATCAGCTTGCGCAGGGTGATGCCCAGCGGAGCCTCGTACTGCCCGGGGTTCTTGACGTGACCCGAGAGCGAGAAGATGCCGAAGCCCTTCGACTTCTCCGTGCCCATCGATCCGAACCAGTCCGCGCCGTTCGCGATGATGCTCGGCACCGACGCGATCGACTCGACGTTGTTGATGACCGTCGGGCTGGCGTAGAGACCGGCGACGGCCGGGAACGGCGGGCGCAGGCGCGGTTGGCCGCGACGACCCTCCAGACCCTCGAGCAGGGCCGTCTCCTCGCCGCAGATGTACGCGCCGGCACCGGCGTGCACGACGACGTCGAGGTCGTAGCCGGAACCGTGGATGTTCTTGCCCAGGTGACCCGCCTCGTAGGCCTCCGCGACAGCGGCCTGGACCCGGCGGATGACGTGCAGGACCTCACCGCGGATGTAGATGAACGCCTTGTTCGCGCGGATCGCGTAGGAGGAGATCGCGACGCCCTCGACCAGGGTGTGCGGCGTCGCCATCATCAGCGGGATGTCCTTGCAGGTGCCCGGCTCGGACTCGTCGGCGTTGACCACGAGGTACTTCGGCTTGGGGTTGTCCTGCGGGATGAAGGACCACTTCATGCCGGTCGGGAAGCCTGCGCCGCCACGTCCGCGGAGACCGGAGTCCTTCACCGCGGTGATGATGTCGTCCTGGGCCATGCCCAGCGCCTTCTTCAGCGCGCCGTACCCGCCGCGGGACTCGTACGTCGAGAGCTTCCAGCTCTGTGCCGCGTCCCAGTCGTCGGTCAGGACGGGAGTCAGGGTGTCAGTCATTGGTCTCCTCCACCGTCTCGGACTCGGCACGCGCGGTGTCTGCCTGCTCGACGGCCTCGACCTTGGTGTCGGCGACGGCGTTGGTGCTGCCCTCGCTTCCGGTGGTCGAGCTTGTCGAGACCGGAGCCGTCCAGCTCTTCTCGCGCGCGATCTTCAGGCCGACCAGCGACGCCGGACCCGCAGCAGGTCCCTCGTCGGCGAGGCCGTCGTTGAAGCCGGCGAGCACCCGCTCGGCCTCCCGCCAGGTGACCAGCTTCGGACCGCGGGTGGAGTGGACCTCCTTGCCGGCACGCAGGTCGTCGACGGTGCTCACCGCGGACTCCGGCGTCTGGTTGTCCATGAACTCCCAGTTGACCATCATCACCGGCGCGTAGTCGCAGGCCGCGTTGCACTCGATGTGCTCGAGGGTGATCTTCCCGTCCTCGGTGGTCTCGTCGTTGCCGACGTCGAGGTGGCTTTTGAGCCGCTCGAAGATCAGGTCCCCACCCATCACGGCGCAGAGCGTGTTGGTGCAGACACCGACGTGGTAGTCACCGACCGGGCGGCGCTTGTACATCGTGTAGAAGGTCGCGACGCCGCTGACCTCGGCCTCGGAGATGTCCAGGATCTCGGCGCAGGCACGGATGCCCTCCGCGGTGACCTGGCCGGACGCGCTCTGCACGAGGTGCAGCATCGGCAACAGGCCGGAGCGCGCTTCGGGGTAGCGCCCGGCGATCTCCTGGAGCTCGCCGTACGTCTTCTGATCGATGGTCACCGGTCCACGCCTCCCATGACGGGGTCGATCGACGCGATCGCGACGATGACGTCGGCGACCTGGCCGCCCTCGCTCATCACCGACGTCGCCTGCAGGTTGGTGAACGACGGGTCCCGGAAGTGCGCCCGGAAGGGGCGCGTGCCGCCGTCGGAGACCACGTGCGCGCCGAGCTCGCCGCGCGGCGACTCGATCGGCACGTACGCCTGACCGGCCGGCACCCGGAAGCCCTCGGTGACCAGCTTGAAGTGGTGGATCAGGCCCTCCATGGACTCGCCCATGATGTGCTTGATGTGGTCGAGGCTGTTGCCCATGCCGTCGCTGCCGATCGCGAGCTGGCTCGGCCAGGCGATCTTCTTGTCGGCGACCATGACCGGGGCACCCTCGAGTCCGGCGAGGCGCTCGACAGCCTGCTCGACGATCTTGAGCGATTCCCACATCTCGTTGAGGCGCACGCGGAAACGACCGTAGGCGTCCGCCGTGTCCCAGGTCTGGACCTCGAAGTCGTAGTCCTCGTAGCCGCTGTAGGGCTGGCTCTTGCGCAGGTCCCAGGGGTACCCGGTCGCACGCAGCGGCGGGCCGGACAGGCCGAGCGCCAGGCAGCCGGCGAGGTCGAGGTGACCGACGTCGACCAGACGTGCCTTGAAGATCGGGTTGGCGTTGCAGAGGTCGGCGTACTCGGGGAGACGCTTCTTCATCAGCTTGATGAAGTCGCGGATCTCGTCCAGCGCTCCGGCCGGCATGTCCTGCGCGACGCCGCCGGGACGGATGAACGCGTGGTTCATCCGCAGGCCGGTGATCAGCTCGAACAGGTCGAGGACCAGCTCACGCTCGCGGAAGCCGATCGTCATGACGGTCAGCGCGCCGATCTCCATGCCGCCGGTGGCGATGCAGACCAGGTGGCTGGAGATACGGTTGAGCTCCATGAGCAGGACCCGCATGACCTGGGCCTTCTCGGGGATGTCGTCCTCGATGTCGAGCAGCCGCTCGACGCCGAGCACGTACGTCGCCTCGTTGAAGAACGGCGAGAGGTAGTCCATCCGGGTGCAGAACGTGACGCCCTGGACCCAGGTCCGGTACTCCATGTTCTTCTCGATGCCGGTGTGCAGGTAGCCGATGCCGCACCGGGCTTGGGTGACCGTCTCGCCCTCGAGCTCGAGGATGAGGCGGAGCACGCCGTGGGTCGAGGGGTGCTGCGGACCCATGTTCACGACGACCTTGTCGTCGTGCTCCTCGGCGATGCCGGAGACGATGGAGTCCCAGTCCTGGCCGGTGACGGTGAACACGCGGCCCTGGGTGGTGTCGGACTCGGTTGCTGCGTACGGATCTGCGGTCATCAGTTGTAGCTCCTTCGCTGATCCGGCGGGGGCACGGTCCCGCCCTTGTACTCGACCGGGATGCCGCCGAGCGGGTAGTCCTTGCGCTGCGGGTGACCGGGCCAGTCGTCGGGCATCTGGATCCGGGTCAGGGCCGGGTGGCCGTCGAAGATCAGGCCGAAGAAGTCGAACGTCTCGCGCTCGTGCCAGTCCGCCGTCGGGTACGTCGCGCACACGCTGGGGATGTGCGGGTCGGCGTCGGGCGCGGTGACCTCGAGGCGGATCCGGCGGTTGTGGGTCATCGAGAGCAGGTGGTAGACCGCGTGCAGCTCGCGCCCGGCGTCCTCCGGGTAGTGCACGCCGTTGACCCCGGCGCAGAACTCGAAGCGCAGCTTCTCGTCGTCGCGCAGCAGCTGGACGACCGGGAGCAGGTCCTCGCGGCGGATGAAGAAGGTGATCTCGTTGCGGTGCACGACGACCTTCTCCACGGCCTGCTCGACGCCAGCCGCCTTGGCACCCTCGGCGAGCGCCGTCGCGACGTCGTCCATCCAGCCGCCGTAGGGACCTGAGGTCGCCCCGGGGAGCTCGACGTTGCGGGTCAGGCCGCCGAAGCCAGAGGTGTCGCCGGTTCCGGAGACACCGAACATGCCCTCGTGGCGGGAGATGACCTCGCCGGGGGCATCGGTGGTCGAGCCTGCCGAGGCCTCGACGACGTCCTTGCTGGGGTCCTGCGTCTCACTCACCGGAGCAGCCCCTTCATCTGGCTGGTCGGCAGCGCCTTCAGAGCGGACGCCTCGTTGGCCTCGATCTCATCCAGGCGGTTCACGCCGAGCTTGGTGTTCTGGACCTGGTCGTGCAGCTTGAGGATCGCGTCGATGAGCATCTCGGGTCGCGGCGGGCAGCCGGGCAGGTAGATGTCGACGGGAACCACGTGGTCGACACCCTGGACGATCGCGTAGTTGTTGAACATGCCGCCGGAACTGGCGCAAACACCCATCGCGAGCACCCACTTGGGCTCGGGCATCTGGTCGTAGATCTGGCGCAGGACGGGAGCCATCTTCTGGCTGACCCGGCCGGCGACGATCATCAGGTCCGCCTGGCGCGGGCTGGCACGGAAGACCTCCATGCCGAAGCGGGCGAGGTCGTACTTCGGGCCACCGCTGGTCATCATCTCGATCGCGCAGCAGGCCAGACCGAAGGTCGCCGGCCAGAACGACGCCTTGCGCATGTAGCCGGCGACGCCCTCGACGGTGGTCAGCAGGACGCCGGACGGAAGCTTTTCTTCAAGACCCATGGGTTGTCAGTGGCTCCTTGTCAGTCCCAGTCGAGGCCGCCGCGACGCCACACGTACGTGTAGGCGACGAAGACGGGAACGATGAAGAGGATCATTTCGATCAGCGCGAAGGTGCCCATCGAGTCGAAGGCCACGGCGATCGGGTAGAGGAAGACGATCTCGATGTCGAAGACGATGAAGAGCATCGCGGTGATGTAGTACCGGACCGGGAAACGACCGCCGCCCACAGGCTGGGGGGTCGGCTCGATGCCGCACTCGTAGGAGTCGAGCTTGGCCCGGTTGTTGCGCTTCGGGCCGGTGGCCGCGCTCATGATCACCGAGAAGATGGCGAAGCCGCTCGCCAGGACCAGGAGCGCCAGCACGGGCGTGTAGAGATCCATCCCTCACCTTCCAGCAAGTCCTCGACCAAGCGTCAGATTGTGCGCTTGTGAACATCTTCACGAACTCGCGACAAGGGCAGCATAGAGGCGAACGTCACATCGCGCGAACCCCCCTCCCCCTTAACGATTCCTGCAGGTCAGGGGCCGATTTAGCGCATGGCGACGTGCCCTAAATCACGTGGAATCGCGGGTCTCGCATCACCGCAGGTCAGACGCCGATCAGGACAGCCCAGCCCTGCGCGAAGGCGAGGCGTCAGGCCTTGGTGCCGTGGTGCAGGGCGACGATGCCGCCCGAGAGGTTGCGCCACTTCACCTTGCTCCAGCCGGCGCCCTGCAGGCGCGCGGCCAGACCTGCCTGGTCGGGCCAGGCCCGGATCGACTCGGCGAGGTAGACGTAGGCGTCCGGCGAGCTCGAGACCGCGCGGGCCACGGCGGGCAGCGCCTTCATCAGGTACTCGATGTAGACCGTGCGGAACGGGGCCCACGTCGGCGAGGAGAACTCGCACACGACGATCCGGCCGCCGGGCTTGGTGACCCGGAGCAGCTCGGTCAGGCCGGCGTCGGGATCGACGATGTTGCGCAGGCCGAACGAGATGGTCACCGCGTCGAAGGTGGCGTCCGCGAACGGGAGCTTGGTGCCGTCGCCGGCGACGAACGGCAGGTGCGGCTTGGCCTTCTTGCCGACCTGCAGCATGCCGACCGAGAAGTCGCACGGCACCACGGTCGCGCCGCGGTCCAGGAACGGCTGGCTCGACGTACCGGTGCCGGCCGCGAGGTCGAGCACGACCTCGCCGGGTTTCGGGTCCACGGCGTCCAGGACGATCTTGCGCCAGCGCCGGTCCTGGCCCATCGACAGCACGTCGTTGGTGATGTCGTAGCGCTCGGCGACGTCGTCGAACATCGCTTGTACTTCTGCGGGCTTCTTGTCCAGGTCGGCGCGGGTCACGGGGAAAGGGTACGCACGGGCAAGATCCGGCCCGGCGGCAGACAACTTTTCGGTCGCTCGGTGCGTCTGAACGGGTATGAGCAGTTCAGGAATGGATCATGGGTCGGTGGCCGAGAAGAGCAAGCCCCAGAAGAGCAGACGCAACGGGATGACGATGTTCGTCGTCCTGCTGGTCGCGGTGGGCGCGCTCGGGTACGGCGTCGCCGAGGCGACCGCGCAGCTCCAGGCCAACGAGCCCGCCGCCCTGCCGGCGCCGAGCAGCGCGCCCAGCAGCAACGCTCCCACGGCGCAGCCCAGCTCCCAGTCCGGCCCCAAGGCTCCGCCGCAGCAGGTGCTTCCCGAGGCCGAGCCGCTGGAGCCCGTCCCCGCTCTGCTGGAGCCGGGCGACAACGGCCCCCGGGTGCGCAGCCTGCAGTCGCGGCTGCGCCAGATCGCCTGGTACGCCGGCAAGGTCACCGACGACTACGACGCCAAAACGACCGAGGCCGTGAGGGGCTTCCAGGCCAAGCGCGGCCTCCCCGAGCTCGGGTACGTCGACGAGGCCACCCTGACCCGTCTCAAGGAGATGACCCGGCTCCCCACCAAGGACGAGCTCGCGAACAAGATCAGCGACGGCACCTGGACCGACAGCCCGCTGGACCCGCGCTGCCGGACCGGCCGGGCGATGTGCGTCGACAAGACCAGCCGGACGATCCGCTGGGTCGTCGACGGCGAGGTGCAGCGCACGATGGCGGTCCGCTTCGGGTCGTCGTACACCCCGACGCGGGAGGGCCTGTTCCACGTGAACTCCAAGTCGCGGAACCACGTCTCCAGCCTCTACGACACCCCGATGCCGTTCGCGATGTTCTTCAGCCGCGGCCAGGCGGTGCACTACTCCCCTGACTTCGCCGCCCGCGGCTACAACGGCGCCAGCCACGGCTGCGTGAACGTCAAGGACTACGAGGGCATCAAGGCGCTCTTCGACGAGGTGCAGGTCGGCGACAAGGTCGTCGTCTACTGGGCCTAGGTCACACCCGGAGTGTGGCGGGCGTCGCGGAACGGCGCGGGGTGACGGCGTAGGCTCCGAGTCGTGACCAGGCTCGTCGTACGCACCGTGGAGGTCCCGGATCCGGGGAACCTGCTCGAGCTGCTTCCCGCTGACGCCCCGACCGCGTGGCTGCGTCGCGGCGAGGGCATCGTCGGCTGGGGCGTCGCCGCCCGGCTGCGCACCCACGGAGCCGGTCGCTTCAAGGACGCCGTCGACTGGTGGCACCAGATCGCCGCCGATGCCGAGGTCCGCGACGATCTCGGCGTACCCGGGAGCGGGCTGGTCTGCCTGGGCAGCTTCGCGTTCGCGGACGAGCCCGGCGACTCCGTGCTGGTCGTGCCGCAGGTCGTGGTCGGCCGACGCGGTGATCGCACCTGGCTCACCGTCATCGGCGACGGTGAGGCCGCCCCGGTCCCGACCCTGGTCCGGCAGGACGCTCCGCGCGCACCGACCGGCGTCACCTTCGCCGACGGCAACCTCTCGGGCACCGCCTGGGAGTCGGTCGTGGCGGGCGCCGTCGCGCGGATCAACGCCGGCGAGCTCGAGAAGGTCGTCCTCGCGCGCGACCTGATCGCCACCACCGACGAGACCCTCGATGTCCGCTGGCCGCTGCGGCAGCTCGGGCGCGACTACGAGATGTGCTGGACCTTCCACGTCGACGGCCTGTTCGGCGCCACCCCCGAGCTGCTGGTGCGTCGCGAGCGCGGCCTGGTCACCTCGCGCGTGCTCGCCGGCACCATCCGGCGTACCGGCGACGACGAGCGCGACCTCGCGCTGGCCGCGACCCTGGCGCGTTCCTCCAAGGACCTCGAGGAGCACGAGTACGCCGTCCGCTCGGTCGCCGACGCGCTCGCACCGCACTGCACCTCGATGAACGTGCCGGAGTCGCCGTTCGTGCTGCACCTTCCCAATGTCATGCACCTCGCGACCGACGTCGCCGGCGTGGTCCCGGACACCGACTCCTCGACGGTCCTCGAGCTCGCCGCGGCGCTGCACCCCTCGGCCGCCGTCGGGGGCACCCCGACCGCCGTGGCCGTCACCTTGATCAGCGAGATCGAGGGCATGGACCGCGGCCGGTACGCCGGTCCCGTCGGCTGGATGGACGCCTCGGGCGACGGCGAGTTCGGCATCGCGCTGCGCTCGGCCGAGTACGACGGCAACCAGGTCCGGCTCTTCGCCGGCTGCGGCATCGTCGCCGAGTCCGACCCGGAGTCCGAGCTCGCCGAGGCCGGCGCCAAGTTCGTTCCGGTGCGCGACGCGCTCGGAGCCCAGTAGCGATACACCCGGACGGGCCATGGTGCGCCGGGCGGACGCGGCCTAGGTTCGGACGATGGGCAGCGGAACCGAGGGAATCGACGACGCGAAGTTCGTCGGAGCGATCCCGGACATCTACGAGCGCCTCCTGGTCCCGATGATCTTCCGCGCGCCAGCCGTCGGTCTCGCGCGGCTCGTCGGAGCGCGAGCTCCCGCCGACGTGCTCGAGACGGCGGCGGGAACCGGAGCACTGACCCGAGAGCTCCTCCGGGAGTGCCCGGGTGCGCAGATCACCGCGACGGACCTGAACCCGCCGATGCTGAGCGCCGGCGCGGCCCGGACCGATCCAGCGGCGGTGACCTGGCAGCAGGCCGACGCCCTCGACCTCGGGTTCGCGGACGCGTCCTTCGACATCGTCGCGTGCCAGTTCGGCGTGATGTTCTTCCCCGACCGCGTCGCCGGTTACGCCGAGGCCCTCCGGGTGCTGCGGCCCGGAGGGGTGTTCGCGTTCAACACCTGGGACCGGATCGAGAACAACGTCGTGACGCACGTGATCGAGGAGGCGCTCGCAGCCGCCGTCCCGGACAGCCCGATCCGTTTCATGAGCCGTACCCCGCACGGGTACTTCTCGCCCGACCAGGTCGTCGCGGACCTGCACGCTGCCGGTTTCGACGAACCCCAGATCTCCGCGGTCGACGGGATCGGGCGGACCACGGCCAGCGAGGCCGCCGTCGCGTTCTGCCAGGGCACCCCGCTGCGCGTCGCGATCGAGGCTCACCCGACGTTGACCGTGCCCGCGGCGACACAGATCGCCGAGGCCGCGCTGCGCGAACACTTCGGCGACGGCCCGATCGACGGCTCGATCCGCTGGTTCGAGGTGATCGCCGAATCGGGCTCGGACTGAGCGGGAACATCACGGGCCCCCAGGGAGTTCGAACGCCATGAGCACTCTCGCGATCACCGGCTCGACCGGGCACCTCGGCGGCCTGGTCGCGCACGCGCTGGCCGACCTGTCCCCGCGCCTCATCGTCCGGGACACCGCGCGCGCTCCGTCCATCCCCGGTGCCACCGTCGCGCAGGCCTCCTACGGTGACCGGGCAGCGAGCATCGAGGCGCTGCTGGGCGTCGACGTGCTCTTCATGGTCTCGGCGTCGGAGAGCCGTACCCGCCGCGAGGAGCACCGGACCTTCATCGACGCCGCTGCCGAGGCCGGCGTGAGCCACCTCGTCTACACGTCGTTCTCCGGCGCCGCCGAGGACGCGACCTTCACCCTTGGCCGCGACCACCACGACGCCGAGCAGGCGATCGTCGCCTCGGGCATCGCGCACACGATCCTGCGCGACAACTTCTACCTCGACCTGCTGCCGTTCTTCGCGGGCGAGGACGGCGTCATCCGCGGACCGGCCGGCGACGGACGCGTCGCGGCCGTGGCACGCGCCGACGTCGCCGAGGTCGCTGCCGAGGTGCTCCGGTCGCCCGAGGACCACGCCGGCACGACGTACGAGCTGACCGGCCCGGAGTCGCTGACGCTCGCCGAGATCGCCACCCGGGCGGGCGCGATCCTGGGGCGCACGCTGACCTTCGAGGACGAGAGCGTCGAGGACGCCTACGCCTCCCGGCTCGCGGCGTACGGCGCCGAGCAGTGGCAGCTCGACGCCTGGGTGAGCACCTACACGGCGATCCGAGACGGCGAGTGCGCCCGGCTGACCGACGACGTACGGAAGGTCACCGGGCGGCGGCCGCGGTCACTCGAGCGCGCACTGCGCCCCTAGAGCTCCTGACCCGCCGTCAGCCGCACGTAGGTCTGGTCCGTCGGTGCGAGCAACCGCTCGAGCTGACCACCGACGATGTTCAGCCCGGCCTCGCTGTAGATCGCGTCGTGGATCGCGAGCGACCGCGGTGCGCCGACCGCACGGGCGTAGTCGATGCACTCCGAGACCTTCAGCCACGGCGCGCTGACCGGGAGCAGCAGCAGGTCCGGCGCGGCCGGGAGCGTGGTGAGCGCGTCGCCCGGGTGGAAGACCGAGGCGCCCTCGATCTCGATCAGGTAGCCGGAGTTGTCGAAGTGCGGCAGCTCGGGGTGGATGATCGCGTGCTTCTCGCCGACGGCGGTGACGGGAACCCCTGCATCGAACTGCTCACCCGGCGCCACGACGGTGACCCGCTCGGCGACAGCCGGGGCGGTCTCCCAGATCTGCGCAGCCACGGCCTCGATGGTGAAGATCGGCGCGTCGCTCGCGCCGAGCAGCTCCGGGGTCCAGTGATCCGGGTGCTCGTGGGTGATCAGGATCGCGGTCGCCCCGTCGAGGGCATCGGCAGCGGTGAACATCCCGGGGTCGACGACGACCACCTGACCGTCGCTCTCGAGTCTCACGCAGGCATGTCCGTGCTTGAAGATTCGCATGCCCCCAGACTAGGGTCCTCACTATTGAACTGAGTTCAAGAGGGCTCGGCTCGAGAAGGAGGCAGGTCATGACCGACCACGACGTGATCATCGTCGGCGCGGGCTTCGGCGGGATGGGCGCGGCCATCACGCTCAAGAAGCAGGGCCTCGACGACCTGCTCATCATCGAGCGCGAGGACGACCTCGGCGGCACCTGGCACGTGAACCACTACCCCGGGCTCGCCGTCGACATCGCCAGCGTCACCTACTCGTACTCGTTCGAGCCCAACCCGTACTGGAAGAACTGGTTCGCCCGCGGCCCCGAGCTCAAGGCGTACGCCGAGCACGTCGCCGACAAGTACGACCTCCGGCGGCACATGGAGTTCGGGATCAGCGCCGAGGGTGCGCGCTGGGACGACGACGCCCAGCACTGGGTCGTCACCAGCACCCCGGTCAGCGGCCCCCGGCCGGGGCAAGCAGACCGTGCGCACGGCCCGGTTCCTGATGACCGCGACCGGGTTCCTGTCGCAGCCGAAGCTCCCCGACATCGAAGGCGTCCACGACTTCGCCGGCACGGTGATCCACACCGCGAAGTGGGACGACTCCGTCGACCTCGAGGGCAAGCGGATCGGGGTCATCGGCACCGGGGCGACCGCCGTGCAGCTGATACCGCAGATCGCCAAGAAGGCCGGCTCACTCACGGTCTACCAGCGCACGCCCATCTGGGTGACGCCGAAGAACGACTTCAAGATCCCCAAGCCGTTGCAGACCCTGTTCGCCGCCCAGCCGTGGACCCAGCGGGCGGCCCGGGCCGCCAACAGCGCATGGCTCGAGGGGATGATGGTCACCGCGGTGCTGCACTACAAGCAGGCCAAGTTCCTCAACGCCGGCGCGGCCGCACTCGCCAAGGGACACCTGCGACGCCAGGTGAAGGACCCGGCCACGCGGGCCAAGCTGACGCCCGACTACAGCTTCGGGTGCAAGCGTCCGACGTTCTCCAACGACTACTACCCGACGTTCAACGCCGAGCACGTGACCCTCGAGACGACCCCGATCGCGCGGATCACACCCACGGGGATCGTGACGACGGACGGCAGCGAGACGTCCGTCGACGTCCTGGTCCTCGCCACCGGCTTCAACCTCTGGGACACGAACTTCCCGGCGTTCGAGATCATCGGCAAGCAAGGCGTCGACCTCGGCAAGTCCTGGCGCCAGCACGGGTACCACGCGTTCGAGGGCGTCACGGTCCCGGGCTTCCCGAACTTCATCAGCCTGAACTCGCCGTACTCCTACTCGGGGCTGAGCTACTTCATGACCATCGAGGTGCAGATGCGGCACATCGAGCGCCTCTTCGCCGCGCTCGGGGAGCGGGACGCCGCGACGTTCGAGGTCAGCGCTGCGGCCGACCGGGCGTTCCTGGACCAGATGCTCGACCGGATGGACGACACCGTCTTCAACCAAGGATCGTGCGGCACGGCGCGCAGCTACTACTACACGAACGAGGGCGACGCGGTGCTGCTGCGACCGACGTCCTCGGGGAGCGCGCGCAAGGCGGTCGAGACGTTCCCGCTGGCGGACTACACCTTCGGCTAAACCTCGTTGCTCGTCCGGGGCCGGAGCCGGGAGGATCCGGTCCGTGCTCGACGTCCTCTTCTCCGGCCTGGTGACCGGTTACGCGATCGCCGTCCCGGTGGGGGCGGTGGCCGCGCTGATCATCGCGCTCAGCGCCCGCACCTCCTGGACCGTCGGAGCTGCTGCAGGCCTCGGGGTCGCGACCGTCGACGGTCTGTACGCCGCGGTGGCGGTCGTCGCCGGCCACGCGGTCGCCTCGGCGCTCGAACCGGTCGACGACGTGCTGCAGGCGGTCTCGATCGGCGCGCTGCTGCTCATCGCGGTGCTCACGCTGGCGCACGCGCTGCGCCCGGCGTCGGCCGCCGACGACGGCCGGGGCACCACCTGGACGCCGCTGCGCGCGTGGCTGACCTTCATGGGCATCACCGCGGTGAACCCGGCGACCGTCGTCTACTTCGCGGCGATCGTGCTCGGTGGGACCGTCGACATCGATGGGCCCGCAGAAGGAATGCTCTTCATCGCAGCGGCTTTCGTGGCGAGCGCGAGCTGGCAGGTATTCGTGGCATCGCTGGGGACGGGGCTGGGACGCTGGATCTCGGGCCCGCGCGGTCGCCGGGCGACCGGGGTTGTTGCGGCGCTCGTGATCGCGGCGCTCGCGCTCAAGCCGCTGTTCTGAGGCGCGACGAGCGTCCACAACGAGGTGGGATGGCTCTGAGTCCACAGGGCGCGAGCTCTCCCCGGCGAGGTTGTCGGTGGTCGGTCGAACCGTGGCGGGATCGAACAACCGATCCCGAAAGGCTTGTCATGTCGAACACCCGCAAACCCCGCTCCAGCCGTTCAGCCCGCTCGTCCCTCACGTCCTTGGCAAGCGCACTGCCGCGCTGCGAGTGCCGGCACTCCTACGAACCCGATGGCCGCTGTACCGGTGATGCGACTGCTCGCGTGATCTCGGTGTGCGGAGCCGAGGACTGCGACTGCGCGGCCGGGGTCTCGCTCGCCTGCGGCCACTGCCTGACTCTCTGGCTTCGCAACGCCGAGCGCGACGGACAGCGCCTCCGCGTACTCCCGCTCTAGCCGGTGAGCTCGTGCACGAAGCACCAGCGCCAGGTCTCACCCGGTTCGGCCGAGCGCATCACCGGGTGCCCGGTCTCGTGGAAGTGAGCGGTCGCGTGCATCTTCGGGGAGGAGTCGCAGCAGGCGACGTGGCCGCAGTCCAGGCACATGCGCAGGTGCACCCAGGCGGATCCCTCCCGGATGCAGTCGCTGCACTCCGCGACCGCGTCCGGCTCGACGGGTCCCCGTGGCTGCTGCAGGTCCTCGCAGCCGCCCTCGAACACCAGCGGGCTCTGCGCGGCGCGCACGCGCTCGGTCTCGTTGTCGCTGTACTCCAACATCGACTCCTCCACGTCCAGCATCGCCAGCACCTCTTCCACGATCTCGTGCGCGACCCGGCCGGTCGACCGGATCTCCAGGACTCTGGTCCGCTCCGCCTCGATCATCTTGCGTCGCTTCTTCGAGTACAGCTCGCTCGGCGTCATGGTCTCCGTGGTCGCGCCGATGCGCTCCCAGGCGGCGTAGTCGCGGCGGCGCACCCGGTCGCGCAGCGTGCCCGCGATGTCGTGCGGGTCCTCCTCGTGCTGCTCGAGCATGACGTCGAGCTTCGCCAGCCCGGCCTGCGACGCCTGGTGCAGCAGGTTGGCGCGCGACAGTGCGTCTGCTGTCGGGTCCGGCGACGGGACCCTCAGTCGGCGAGCGATCCACGGCAGCGACATGCCCTGCAGGAAGAGTGTTCCGGCCGTGACCGTGAAGGCGATGAGGAGCAGCACCTCACGGTGATCGGTGTCGACCGGGATGATGAACGCCGCGGCAAGCGTCACCACGCCACGCATGCCGGCCCAGCCGAGCAGGAACGTGTACGTCCACGGGGGCTTCTGACCGGTGTCGCCGTCGGGGCCCGGCCGCACGATCAGGTAGCGCGCGAGGAACACCCAGACGATCCGCAGCACGATGACCGCGAGGAGCGTCAGCGCGCAGACCAGCGCGATCTTCCCGCCACCCAGGCTGTCCTCGCCGGCGTCGTCGATGATCGTGCGCGCCTGCAGACCGATCAGCAGGAAGACCGAACCCTCCAGCAGGAAGGAGATGCTGCGCCAGTTCATCCGCTCGGCGATCCTCGACTGGGCCGTCTGGAGGATCGGCGCCTTGTGCCCGAGCAGCAGGCCGGCGACGACGACGCTGATCACGCCGGAGGCGTGGATCTCCTCGGCGGCGATGTAGGCGGCGAACGGAGTGATGATCGACAGGCCGGAGTCGAAGACCGGGTCGGTGACGTGCTTGCGGATGAAGCCGATCACGACGAAGAACGCCAGACCGATCAGGACGCCACCACCCGCCGCGAGCGCGAAGTCGCGCGTCACGATGTACCAGGCGACGGTGCTGGTCAGGGCCGCGATCGCGGTGTTCAACGCCACCAGGGCGGTGGCGTCGTTGAACAGCGACTCACCCTCGAGAATCGTGACGACCCGCCGCGGCAGGCCGATCCGACGACCGATCGCCGTCGCCGCGATCGCGTCCGGCGGCGAGACGACGGCACCGATCGCGAAGGCCGCGGCCCACCCGATCGTCGGCACCAGGGAGTGCACCAGCAGCGCGATGCCGGAGGTGGTGAACGCGACGAGGCCGACCGAGAGCAGCAGGATCGGGCGCCTGTTCGCGTTGAAGTCGACGAGCGAGGTCTGCAAGGAGGCCGAGTACAGCAGCGGCGGGAGCAGGCCGAGCAGGACGACCTCGGGGTGCAGCTCGACGTCGGGGATGAACGGCAGGTACGAGCCCGCGATGCCGACGACGATCAGGGTCAGCGGCGCCGAGAGGTCCAGCCGTGCGCAGAGGGCATTGGTGGCCAGAACGGCGGCGACGAGGGAGACGAGGGTCAGGACGAGATCCACGAGGTGATCCTAGGTGTGACCTGTTTCAGGGACGTCTCGGCAAGCTCGACGACCGGGGCTCGCCCTACTCGAACGACGGCGGGGCGTCGAAGTCGTAGGCGCGGAACAGCACCGCGTGCTCGACGCCCAGCGCCTTGCCGCCCATCGACGCGATCATCGGGATCAGGAAGCCGGCCGGTGGGTGGCCCTCGATCGCGCCGAGGTACTCACGGTGCGCCTCCAACGATGCCACTCCCTTCGCCAGCGCGTCTCCGGTCACGTCGACGCCGTGGGTCGGCTGGGTGTGCCCGCTGACCAGGAACCAGCGCGCCCGGTGCGGCGCCAGGCCCTCCTCGACGAGCTCGGGGAAGACCCACGGGTTGTCGGCGTCACGGATGGCGTCCAGCGTGGCCATGCCGGCCACCCGGTGGTCGGCCATGTTGAGGCCGGCGACGAACTCGACCTCCCACGAGCCGGTCAGGACGACGTCGGGACGGAAGGTGCGGATCGCACGGGCGATGTCGCGGCGCAGCTCGAGGGTCGGCTGCAGGACCCCGTCAGGGTGCTCGAGCATCACGAGGCTGCTGACACCGACCGCGGCGCACGCGGCCTCCTGCTCGCCCCGGCGGATCCGCGCGGTCTCCTCCGGCGGCAGTGGCATCCCCGCCTCGCCGCGGGTCAGCAGGAGGTAGGAGACCTCGACACCCTGGTCGACCCACTTCGCGACCGCGGCGGACGTGCCGTACTCGACGTCGTCGGGGTGGGCGACGACGCAGAGCACACGGGCGAACTCGGCATCGGGAAGGTGCGGCAGTGTCTCCATGTCCCGATCGTAGGGACTCACCCCCGCCAGCGACAGGGTCAGGCGAGGGAGCGGATGCGGGCGTCGAGGTCGCGCCGGTTGTCCCGCCGGATGGTCGCCTCGACCACGTCGATGCCGCCGTTCGGGTTGGCGAGCGCGTGTGCGAGCTCTGCCGCGTCGTCGACCTTCCAGTGCGGGATCCGCAAACCGTTGCAGAGCGCTCCGAGGTCGACGCCGTGCGGGGTCCCGAAGACCTTCTCGAAGCTGTCGGCGTACTCGGCGGCACCCTGCTCAAGGGTCGCGAAGATCGAACCGCCGTTGTCGTTGGCCACCACGATCGTGAGATCCGGGCGCTGCTCCGCCGGGCCGAGCACCAGCGCGGTCAGGTCGTGCAGGAAGGTGACGTCGCCGACGTACAGGATCGCGCGCGTGGTGTGCGGGCGCCCGAGCGTCGCTCCGATCGCCGAGGAGAGCGTTCCGTCGATACCTGCCAGCCCGCGGTTGGCGATGACCAGCCGGCGACCGCCGACCGGGTACGCCCCGGCGACCAGGTCGAGGTCGCGCACGGGGTTGCTCGCGCCGACGAACAGCAGACCCTCGTCGGGCACCGCGGCGTGCACCGCCTTCGCCACGTCGTACGGCGTGAGCTCGCCCTGGTCTGCCAGGACCCCGTCGATGCGGGCGGACAGCGTCCGGTCGGCGTCGCGCCAGGACTCCAGCCATGCGGGGTCGGCGACCTCGTCGACCTCGAAGGGACCGTCGTACTCGAAGGACACCGGGTGCGGGCGGTCCGCCCACAGCCCGCGGGCTCGGCGCGAGACGACCTCGATGCCCTCCCGGGCGAGCAGTCGTTGGACCGGACGCGACAGCGTCGGCGACCCGGCCACCACGACGCGCTCCACCTGATCACCCAGCTCCGTGCCGAGGAGCAACCGGTACGCGCGGATCACGTTCGGGCCGTTGCGGGCGCCGCTGGTCGGCTCGGCGAGAAGCGGCCACCCGGCTGCTTCGGCGAGCACCCGTGGGCCTGGTCCGGTGTCATCGCCGGCGACCACGACGGTGCGAGGACCCTGGGCGAGCAGGTGCGGGGTGCCACGGGTCCACGGTCCACGGTCCGGCTGCACCGTCGTCGGCACGAAGCGATCGGCGGGTAGAAGCGGCTCGTCGAGCTGGACGTTGAGGTGCACCGGACCGAGCTCGGTACCGGCCAGCGCTCCGGCGAGCTCGGCGCCCGAGATCACGTCGGTGGACGGGATCGCGGCGCCGTAGAGGGCCACCTGGTCCGTGGTCTGGTTGGCCAGCGTGCCGCGCAGTCGCGCCGGTCGGTCCGCCGTGACCGCGATCAGCGGCACTCCCGCGTGCGCAGCCTCCATCAGGGCAGGGTGCAGGTTGGCGGTCGCCGTTCCTGACGTGGTGACCACCGCGACGGGCACGCGGGAGGACTTGGCGATGCCGAGTGCCAGGAAGGCGCCGGTGCGCTCGTCGATCCGGGTGTGCAGCGTGAGCACATCGGCTGCGGCAGCATCCACGAGGGCGAGCGACAACGGAGCGTTGCGCGAACCCGGCGCCACCACGACGTGTCGTACGCCGACGCCGAGCAGCGCCTCGACGCAGGCCCGCGCGAGCACGGTGGAGTTCTCGGTCACAGGGACAGATCCTGCCGCACGGACGCGAGCCGGTCGCGCCAGTGCGCCGTCCGGGCGTAGTTCGGGGACAGCGCCAGCGCCTTGCCAGGATCGACGTCGCGTCTCCCGACCGGGAGCATCCCGTCGACCGGGAGCAACGGGTCGAGGACCAGGTCGTCACCGAGGAGCTGGACGGTCGCGAGGCCGCACGCGTGCTGCAGCTCGGGCAGCGCCGCGGCCAGTGCCACTCCCGCGGCGATGCCGATGCTCGTCTCCAACGCGCTGCTCACCACCACCGGCAGTCCGATGTCCTCGGCGATCCGTAGGCAGGCCCGGACGCCACCGAGAGGCTGCACCTTGAGCACGGCGATGTCCGCGGCGTCGAGATCGCGCACCCGGTAGGGGTCCTCGGCCCGACGGATGGACTCGTCGGCGGCGATCGGCACGTCGACCTTCCGGCGCACGAGCGCCAGGTCCTCGACGGTCGGGCTCGGCTGCTCGACGTACTCCAGACCGCCGGCCGACCGGTCGAGCACCGGGATCCGCCGGACCGCCTCGTCCGAGGACCAACCCGCGTTCGCGTCGATCCGGATCAGGCCGTCCGGCCCGAGTGCCTCGCGCACGGCCTCCAGACGCGCCTCGTCCTCGGCGTCGGCCTGACCGCGCTCGGCGACCTTCACCTTCGCGGTGCGGCACCCCTGGGACGCGAGCACGATCTCGCGGGCACGTTGGGGTGAGCACGCCGGCACGGTGACGTTGACCGGGATGCTGGTGCGCACCGGCTCGGGCCACCCGGTCTCAGCAGCTTCCAGCGCAGCCCGTAGCCAGGGCAGGGCGGTGGCGTCGTCGTACTCGAGGAACGGGCTGAACTCGCCCCAGCCGGCATCACCGCGCAGCACCATTCCCTCGCGCACGTCGATCCCGCGGAACCGGGTGCGCAGCGGGATCGAGTACACCTGCGTCTCAGGCATCGGCTGCGATCTCCTGGATCCGGACGCGGTCGGGTTTCCCGTTCGCGAGCTCGGGCAGCCGCTCGACGACGACCACCGCCCGTGGCGCCCACTCTCGCGGTTCGACGGCCTCCCGCACCGTGGCAAGGGACGGCGGGTGGCTGGTCTCGAGGACCGCGACGACGCGCTCGCCCCACTCCGGGTCCGGCACGCCCACGACCTCGACCGCACGGACGGAAAGGGACCCGGCGAGCTGGGTGGCGACCGCGTGCGCCGGAACCTTCACCCCGCCGCTGATGATCATGTCGTCGACCCGACCGTCGATGCGGAGGCGGCCGTCCTCGGCCCAGTGGCCGACGTCGTTGGTCACGAGCCAGCCGTCGCGAAAGGCGGCGGCCGTGCGCTCGGGCTCGCCCTCGTAGCCGGCGAAGAGAACGGGGCCGCGGAGGAGGACGTCGCCGTCGTCGATCCTGATCTCGACGCCGTCGAGCGGGACGCCGTCGTACACGCAACCGCCGCAGGTCTCGCTCATGCCGTAGGTCTGCACGACGGCGATGCCTGCTTCCTCGGCGTCGGCCCGGACCGAGGGGTCCGAGCGGACCGCCACCGACCAGCACGGCGGTGAACCGACCGAGGTCGCGCACCGCTCCCTGGTCCTCGAGCGCCCGGAAGAGCTGGGTGGGGACGAGGGAGACGTAGCGACGGTCGGAGGTCATCCGCTCCCAGGCGGCACCCAGGTCCGCGCCCAGCAGCACCGGCTCGGTGCCGGCGACCACCGAGCGGTACAGCACCTGCACCCCGGCGACGTAGGTCGGCGGGAGGTTCAGCACCCACTGACCGTGCCCGCCGAGGCGCTCGGCGGTGGCCAGGACCGAGGCGCGCAAGGCGCCGCGGGAGAGCTGCACCCGCTTCGGTCGCCCGGTCGACCCGGAGGTCTCGATGACCAGCGGCGGCGGGTCGGGAGCCGTGTCCCAGTCGCGGAGCAGCGCCAGGATCTCCTCGGCGCTCCCGGAGACCGGCGACAGACTGCTCACACCCGAGAACCTACTCGCCCGAGAGCCTGCGAGAATGCCCGCCATGGCAACAGCAGCGCAGTGGATCGAAGGCGCCCGCCCCCGCACCCTCCCCGCGGCGGTCGCGCCCGTCCTGGCCGGTACCGGCATCGCGGCGTACTCGCACGTCGAGGTGTGGTGGAAGGCCGGGCTGGCGTTGCTCGTCTCGCTGCTCCTCCAGGTCGGCGTCAACTACGCGAACGACTACTCCGACGGGATCCGGGGGACCGACGACGACCGGGTCGGTCCGTTGCGGCTCGTCGGGTCGGGTGTGGCCCAGCCCGACGCCGTGAAGGCGGCCGCGTTCACCGCGTTCGGTGCAGCCGGGGTGGCCGGCCTCGCGCTGGCGGCGAGCACGTCGTGGTGGTTGGTCGCGGTCGGCGCCGTCAGCATCCTGGCTGCGTGGTTCTACACCGGCGGCAAGAAGCCCTACGGCTACCTCGGCCTCGGCGAGGTGATGGTGTTCGTGTTCTTCGGCCTCGTCGCGGTGCTCGGCACCGTCTACGTCCAGGCCGAGGAGATCAACGGTTCGTCCTGGATGGCGGCGATCGGCATCGGCGCGATCGCGTGCGCCATCCTCGTCGCGAACAACCTGCGCGACATCCCCACCGACA
The DNA here is from genome assembly GCF_040546585.1 of Marmoricola sp. OAE513. Classification (NCBI taxonomy): domain Bacteria; kingdom Bacillati; phylum Actinomycetota; class Actinomycetes; order Propionibacteriales; family Nocardioidaceae; genus Marmoricola; species Marmoricola sp. OAE513. The sequence goes on from NZ_JBEPOC010000001.1 coordinate 1,292,582, forward strand.
CCGTGGCCGGCAAGAACACCCTCGCGGTCAAGCTCGGTGACGACTGGACCCGCGGCCTGTACGTCGCGCTGATCTGCGTCGCGATCACGATGCTGGCGATGGTCGCCGACGAGACCTCCGCGTGGGCGGGTCTCGGCGCGCTCGGACTGGTCCCGCTGCTGCGCTCGAGCCTCGTGGTCGCGCGAGGCGCGAGCGGTCGCGCGCTGATCCCGGTGCTCCAGCTGACCGGCGTCGGGGAGCTGCTCTACGCGGCGGGCATCTTCGCGGGACTGCTCATCGCGCGCTAGTCGGCTCGACCCAGGCGCCGGTCTCGTAGAAGCGCTCCAGCGTCGCCGTGTACGGCCCGATGTCGAGCCCCTGCTCGGCCAACCAGCCGTCGTCGTAGTACGTGTCGGCGTACCGCTCGCCGCCGTCGCACAGCAGGGTCACCACCGAACCGGTCTCGCCTGCGGACCGCATCTCCGAGACCAGGCGGAGCGCGCCCCACATCGCGGTTCCGGTCGAGGCGCCGACCGAGCGCCCGGTGGTGCGCGAGGTCCAGCGCATCGCGGCGATCGACGCCGCGTCGGGCACCGAGATCATCGCGTCCACGACGCTGGCCTGGAAGGACGGCTCGACGCGCGGTCGCCCGATGCCCTCGATCCGCGAACCGACTCCGGTCACGTGGCTCGGGTCCTCGTTCACCCAGCCCTCGAAGAACGCCGAGTTCTCCGGGTCGACCACGCAGACCTTGGTCGGGTACTGCTGGTAGCGCACGAACCGACCCAGGGTGGCCGACGTGCCGCCGGTGCCGGCGCCGACCACCAGCCAGGTCGGAACGGGGTGACGCTCCGCGGAGAGCTGGTCGAAGATCGACTCGGCGATGTTGTTGTTGCCGCGCCAATCGGTGGCCCGCTCGGCGTACGTGAACTGGTCGAGGTAGTGCCCGCCCGTCTCGGCAGCGAGGCGCGCGGCCTCGGCGTAGATCGACCCGGCGTCGGCGACCAGGTGGCAGCGCCCGCCCTGGAACTCGATCAGCGCGATCTTCTCCGGCGACGTCGATGCCGGCATCACCGCGACGAAGGGCAGGCCGAGCAGCCGCGCGAAGTACGCCTCCGAGACGGCGGTCGACCCCGAGGACGCCTCCACGATCGTGGAGCCCTCGTGGATCCATCCGTTGCAGAGCGCGTAGAGGAACAGCGAACGGGCCAGCCGGTGCTTCAGGGAACCGGTCGGGTGCACGGACTCGTCCTTGAGGTACAGGTCGATGCCCCATGCGGCCGGCAGGCCGAAGACGTGCAGGTGGGTGTCGGCCGAGCGGTTGGCGTCCGCCTCCACCAGCCGGACCGCCTCGTTGACCCAGGCCCGCCCGGACTGGTCGCGCGACGCGGTTCGGCAGCAGCCGTCGCTCATGGCTGGCGCGGGCTCTCGACGTCCTCGTCCTCGGCCGTCTTCATCTCCTCGAACCGGATCCGGGCCCGCTCGGCTCGCTCCTGCACGCTGATGGCCAGCTGCTCGCGCGGACCCTCCAACAGCTTGTAGGAGAGCACGAACGAGATCGCGCCGCCGATCACGAGCGACCACAGGATGATCTGGCCCTCGTCGTCGGAGAGGATGACGCCGACCGCGCCGACGACGGCGAAGCTGACGACGAACAGGCCGAGACGTGCAGCGGTGTAGATCAGGAAGTACTTCACCCGGCCTAGGGTATTCCCGGCCAGGAACTACGCTTGCAGGGTGATCCGCTTCGTAGTCTTCCTGCTGCTCCTCGCGCTGGTCCTGTACGCCGTGTTCTGGGCAATCGACCGGCGCAATTCCGGGGGTAGCGAGGATCCGGCGCGCCCGCTCCCCCGCGGCCCGCTCGGACCGGACGACGACGAGGCCTTCCTGCGCAATCTGGATCGCGAGCAGCGTCGAACCACCGACGACCCCCCTCCCACGTCCCAGGAGACCCATGAGCACCCTGAGTGATTTCTCTGCCCGCACGCTGACCGGCCAGGAGCAGGACCTCGCGGCGTACGCCGGCAAGGTCGTCCTCGTCGTCAACACCGCCTCCAAGTGCGGCTTCACGCCCCAGTTCGAGGGCCTGGAGAAGGTCTACGAGAAGTACAACGAGCAGGGCCTCGTCGTGCTCGGCTTCCCGTGCAACCAGTTCGCCTCCCAGGACCCGGGCACCTCGGACGAGATCGGCGAGTTCTGCCAGAAGAACTACGGCGTCTCGTTCCCGATGATGGAGAAGGTCGACGTGAACGGCGACGACGCGCACCCGCTCTACACCTGGCTGAAGTCCGAGAAGGGCGGCGTGCTCGGCAGCAAGAAGATCAAGTGGAACTTCACCAAGTTCCTGATCGGCCGCGACGGCAAGGTCGTCAAGCGCTACGGCAGCTCGACCAAGCCCGAGGCGATCGCCGGCGACATCGAGAAAGAGCTCGCCAAGAACTGACGCCGAGCGGGCTCAGATGTCCCGCCGAAGCACGCCGAGCGGGCTCAGATGTCCCACGCGCAGACGCCGAGCGGGCCCAGATGTCCCGCCGAAGCACGCCGAGCGGGCTCAGATGTCCCGCCGGAGCACTCGAGCGGGCTCCGATGCTTCCCGGCTCGGCGCTACGCACCCGGGGCAGACTGCCGAGCTGAGTCAGCCCGGCTCGCTCGGCGGTCCTGAGCGTGACATCTCAGCCCGCTCGGCGATCCTGGGCGTGACATCTCAGCCCGCTCGGCGATCCTGGGCGAGACATCCCGGCCCGCTCGGCGGTCCTGGGCGGGACATCTGAGCCCGCTCGGCGATCTGGTTACTTCGAGTACGAGTGCTGGGATCCGCTGCCGAAGAAGAAGTTGATCCCGACGAAGTTGAACCACAGGGTCGCCAGGCCGACGATCGCGACGATCGCCGCGGCGCGGCCCTTCCAGCCTGCGGTCGCGCGGGCGTGCAGGTACGCGGCGTACACGACCCACGTGATGAAGGCCCAGACCTCCTTGGGGTCCCAGCCCCAGTAGCGGCCCCATGCCTGGCGGGCCCAGATCGGGCCGGCGATGAGCGCGGCGAAGGTCCAGATCGGGAACGCGAACGCGTGCACCTGGTAGGAGAAGCGGTCGAGGCTCGGCAGCTCGGGCAGACGGGCCAGGTAGCCGCTGCGGCCGATCGAACCCTCGGGGTTGCGCTCGAGCCAGCGCTCCTTGATCAGGTAGAGCACCGAGGTCATGCCGCCGAGGGTGAACGCGCCGGTGGCGATGATCGCGGCGACGACGTGGATGATCAGCCAGGGCGACTCCAGCGCGTCGGTCAGCGTGACGACCGGCGCGTAGAGCAGCAGCGCGTCGACCATCAGCGTCACCAGGACGAAGCCGGTGACGACCGGGGACAACCAGCCGAGCTCGTACTTCTTGTAGAGCAGCAGGTAGCCGATCACCACGACGAGGGTGCCCGTGAGGGTGAACTCGTACATGTTGCCCCAGGGCACCCGGACCGGGTCGGCGGCGAGGCCGCGTGAGACCACGGAGACCAGATGGACGGCGGCGGCGACGACGGTGGCGACCAGGCCGACGCGCGCGAACCGCTGCATCCGCTCGCTCGGAGTCTCGACGTCGGTGACCGTCTCAGCCAGGACGTCGGTTCCCCCGGCGGTCGCCTCGGCGGAGCGGGCGGCCACCTGGGACGCGGTCGCCTCGACCTCGACCGAGCGGCCCGCGGCCCACTCGGCGAGGTGCGCGAGCAGCGCGATGAAGTAAAAGGCACCACAGACCGCGAGGGCCTGGTTGCTCAGCAGCTCGAACTGTTCGTGGGTCACGCCTTGTCCTCCAACTGTGCGACGAGATCGTCGATCTCACCGGTGAGGTCGCCGCCGGCTGAACGGTGCAGCCCGGCTACCTCGACGAGCGTACGTCCGTCCTCGCGACGGACCCGGATCCAGACCCGGCGGGGCCGGATGAACAACGACCCCAGCAGCCCGAGCAGCGCCAGGATCATCCCGGCGAGCGCGACCTGCTCGTTCGGGTTCTTGCTGATCTGCAGCTTCACGAAGCGGCTCACGCCGTCGAACGTGATCGATCCGAGGTCATCGGGCAGCTGCGCCGTCTCGCCGACCCGCAGGCTGAACCGGTAGTCCTTGCCCTCGGCATTCTTCACCTGGGTCAGCTTGCTCATGTCGAGGGAGTAGACCGACTGCGGGATCCCGGAGTCGAGCCCGAGGTCGCCGGAGTAGACGAACATCGAGAGCAGCGGGCTCTTCGCCTCCGGGAAGACCGTGGACGGCTGGCCCCTGAGCGTCGCGTACGTCGGGAAGAACAGTCCGCCGAATCCGAGCTGGCTGGGCTTCGCCTCGGGCACCTTGATGACGCCGTCGGACAGGAACGTGCTGTCCTGCGGCAGGAAGATCACCGGCCCCTTGTACGCGATGTTGCCGTTGCCGTCCTTCACGGTCACCTGCGGCGCGTAGCCGTGCCCGATCAGGTAGATCTGGGTGCCGTCGATGTCGAGCGGGTGGTTGACCGAGATCCGCGCGCGCTTGGTCGCGGCGTCCACGTCCGACTGGTAGGCGAGGTCGGCCGAGAAGTCCGAGGCCATCCCGAACTCCTTCTCGTCGGTCGAGTAGGTCACCCGGAACTTCTCGACGGCGAAGGAGAACGGCTGGAGGTCGGAGGCGTCGAAGAGGCGTCCGGGGACGAAGTCGTCGTACTGGTTGGCGACGTTCGCGAACTGCCCGCCCTCGACGACCACGACGCCGCCCTTGAACCCGAACAGCGACCCGGTCGCGAAGCCGACCAGCACGATCAGGATCGAGAGGTGGAAGACCAGGTTGCCGGCCTCGCGCAGGTAACCCCGCTCGGCCGAGATCGATCCGTCGTGGACGTCGGTGCGGTAGCCGCCGAGCAGCGTCTTCGCACGCTCCAGGACCTGCTCGGGCTCGCCCTCGACGGTGAACGAGCGGTACTCCGGGAGCCGGGACAGGTTGCCGGGCGTCTTCGGCGGACGGGCGCGCAGGGCCTTCCAGTAGACCCGCGTGCGCGGCAGGATGCAGCCGACCAGCGAGATCATCAGCAGGATGTAGATCGCGGAGAACCACGGCGAACTGTAGACGGAGAACAGTCCGAGCTTCTCGTAGATCGGCGCGAGCGAGGGGTGTGCGTCGCGCCAGCGGGCGGCCTCGAGCGAGTCCACCGCGTCCTGCGGCACGACCGAACCGGGGACTGCACCCAGCGCGAGCAGGAAGAGCAGGATCAGCGCGGTCTTCATCGACGTGAGCTGGCGCCAGGTCCAGCGGAGGAACTCCACCGGTGCCAGCGGGGCGACCTCCGGCTTGCGGTCGCGCTCGTTCTCGAACTGCTCGCTCATCACAGCTCCGCCGTTCTGCACTGGATCATCACAGCTCCGCCGTGAACCCAGGAGCGAGGTTGCGCAGGTCCTCGACGATGTAGTCCCACCAGCCGGTGACGAGCAGGACACCGACGGCGATGAGCATGAGTCCGCCGATCTGGGTGACCACGCGCTGGTGCTTGCGGACCCACGCGATCGCGCCGAGCGTACGGCGGTACGCCAGTGCCGCGGCCACGAACGGCAGCCCGAGGCCCAAGCAGAAGACTGCACTGAGGAACGCGCCGCGCCCTGCACTCGCCTCGTTCACGGCGAGTGCCTGGATGGCCCCGAGCGTGGGACCCAGGCACGGCGACCAGCCCAGCCCGAACATCAGCCCGATCAGCGGCGCGGCCGCCAGACCCACCGCCGGGATCCGGTGGAAGCGCCAGTCGCGCTGCAACCACGGGACCGCGCCGAGGAACGCGACCCCGAGCAGGATCGTCACCGAGCCGAGCACGATGCTGATCTCGCGCTGGTACTGGAAGAGCCAGACCCCGACGCCGCCGAAGAGCGTGCCGTAGGAGACGAAGACGAAGGTGAACCCGGCCACGAAGAGCAGCGAGCCCGCCAGCATCCGACCGCGCTTGGCCGACTCGAGGTCCGCTCCGGACAGCCCGGTCGTGTAGGACAGGTAACCGGGCAGCAGCGGCACGACGCACGGGCTGAAGAACGACACCAGCCCGGCGATCAGCGCGACCGGGACGGCCAGGACGAGCGATCCGCTGAAGGCGGTGTCGGAGAACCAGGACGCCAGACCGAGGGGACTCACTTCGTCACGTCCTCGACGAGGTCGACCAAGGTCGTCGCACTGGTCACCTCACCGAGCACGCTCGCGGCCACCCGGCCCTCGGCGTCGATGATCACCGTGCTGGGGATCGAGGCCGGCGTCAGCGTCCCGCGGAACTTCAGCAGGTTCTTGCCGCCCGGGTCGAAGATCGACGGGTAGGGCACCTTGCGCTCCCGCTCGAAGGCCAGCGCGTTGTCCTTGCTCAGGTCGCGGGTGTTGATCCCGAGGAACACGACTCCCTGGGGCATCAGCTCGTTCGCGGCCTTCACCAGGTCGTCCACCTCGGAGCGGCACGGCGGGCACCAGGAGCCCCAGACGTTGATGACGACGACCTTGCCGCGGTAGTCGGCCAGCTGCACCTGGTCGCCCTCGAGGGTCTCCCCCGAGACGTTGCCCGGCTTCTTCCGGTCGCCGGCGTCGAGCTGGGTGATCACCCCGCTGCCGTCGACGTACCCCTTGTCGCCGCTGCTCCGGAGGTCGCTGCCGCAGCCCGCTGCGACCAGCAGGCTGAGGAGGAGCGCACCCAGAGCGGTACGACGACGACCGGTCACCCGCTCAGCCGTCGGTGTTCTCGGCCGGGCTGCCGGCACCCTGGGAGCCGGGCTGGGCACCGAGGTCGTTCGGCTCGGTGAACCCGGTGCCCGAGGAGAACGCGGCACGCCGCTCGGCCTCGGGGATCATGTCGCCCGCCGGCTCGGCATACCCGACGGAGACGAGCTCGTCGCCGTCGAACTCGAACGACGTCAGGCTGCACAGGGTGCACAGACGCTTGCGCGGGTCGTGCATGAAGCGGCGCTTCTCGGCGTGCAGCCGGCAGATCCAGATCGGCAGCTGGTGGGAGACGATCAGTGCCTCGTGTCCGCGCGCGGCCTCGCGGGCATCCTCGACCGCGGCCCACATCCGCGCGGCGACCTCGGCGTACGGCTCGCCCCACGACGGCTTGAAGGGGTTCCACAGGTGCCTCCACGCGGACGGGCGGCGCAGGACGCCGTCGCCGACCGAGAAGGGGCGACCCTCGAAGATGTTGCCGGACTCGATCACGCGCTCGTCGGTGGTGATCTCGACGCCGCGCACCTTCGCCAACGGGCCGGCGGTCTGCTGCGCGCGCTCGAGCGGCGACGCGACGACGTGGGTGATGTCACGATCCCCGATTCGCTCGGCGACGCGCTCGGCCATCGCCATGCCACGGTCGGAGAGCAAGAAGCCCGGGGCCCGGCCGTACAGGATGCCCTCCGGGTTGTAGACCTCGCCGTGCCGGAGCAGGTGGACGGTGGTGCGGACGGAGTCGCTCATCAGTTGTTGCTCCCGTTGGTCGATCCTGGCGAAGCCTTCGCTGCGGCGGCAGCGGCGGCGGGAAGCGCGTCGAGCACGTGCTGGACGGCACGGTCGTCGTGTGCTCCGGAGACGAACCACGACTCGAACGCGCTCGGGGGCAGGTACACCCCGGCGTCGAGCATCGCGTGGAAGAACGCCTTGAAGACCTCGGAGTCCTGGGTCTGCGCGGTCGCGTAGTCGCGGACCGCCGCACCGGCGACTGCCTCGCCGAAGAAGACGGAGAACATGTTGCCGTTGCTCTGCAGCCGGTGCGGGACCCCGGCCGCTGTCAGTGCGTCGGTCGCGGCGGACGAGATCGTTGCTGCGACGGCGTCGACGCCGGCGTACACGTCCTCAGTCGCCAGCTGCAACGTCGCCAGACCGGCGGCTGTGGCGACGGGGTTCCCCGAGAGCGTCCCGGCCTGGTAGACGGGGCCCTGCGGGGACAGCATCGCCATCACGTCGGCGCGACCGCCGAAGGCGGCTGCCGGGAAGCCGCCGCCCATCACCTTGCCGAAGGTCATCAGGTCGGGAACCCAGCCCTCGGTAGCACCGTCGGTACCCCACTGGCCGCTGCGCGAGACCCGGAAGCCGGTCATCACCTCGTCGGAGACGAACAGTGCGCCGAACCGCGTGCACGTCTCGGCCAGGAACGCGTTGAAGCCGGGCTCGGGGGGAACGACGCCCATGTTGCCCGGAGAAGCCTCGGTGATCAGGCAGGCGATCGCCGAGCCGTGCTCGGCGAACGCCGCCTCGACGGCCGCGCGGTCGTTGTACGGCAGCACGATCGTCTGCGCGGCCGAGGACTCGGGGACGCCGGGGGTGGTGCTGACCCCGAGGGTGGCCAGGCCCGAGCCGGCGCTCGCCAGGAGCGAGTCGACGTGCCCGTGGTAGCAGCCGGAGAACTTCACGACGACGTCGCGCCCGGTGAAGCCGCGGGCGAGCCGGATCGCGGACATGGTCGCCTCGGTGCCGGAGCTGACCAGGCGGACGCTCTCCACCGGGGTGCGCGCGACGATCTCCTCGGCGAGCAGCACCTCGTTGGCCGTCGGGGTGCCGTACGACGAGCCGCGCGAGATCGCTTCGGTGACCGCGGCCACGACGGCAGGGTGCGCGTGCCCCAGGAGCATCGGTCCCCAGGAGCACACCAGGTCGACGTACGAGCGGCCGTCGACGTCGGTCAGCCACGCGCCGCTCCCCGAGGCCATGAAGCGCGGGGTGCCGCCGACCGCTGCAAACGCGCGGACCGGGGAGTTGACGCCCCCCGGGGTCACGGCACGTGCACGGTCGAACCAGATCTCGGACTCAGAAGGCACAACGCATTCTCGCTGACCGGGCAGTCCTGCTGCGAATCGATGTCCGGTTCGCCCCCGCTTGTACCCCTGAAATTCGGCTAAGGAATTGTTTTTCAGAATTTCCGCGACATGAACGTCATGGCTGTCCGTCTCCTGTGTGCTGCACCGCTTGCACCCGGAGCAGACCTCTCAAAAAAGACATTCGTGCCACCGTGACCCAGAACGGGGCATAATCGTTGGAGAGGATGGCGTCCGATTTATCCAGATCGGACAGAGGAGAACCAGGGAGACTCACCACATGTTCGCACTGCCGAAGGGCCGCAAGAGCAAAGCGATGACGCTCGTCCCGCTCGCGCTCATCTCCGCAGCATGGACCGCCAGCCTCGCCGGCGTGGACCCTGCCACTGCCTCGAAGAAGGACGCGGCCCGTCTCCCCGGGGGCGCCGCCGTGCCGAGCGAGGCCATCAAGGCCCCGGCCAGCGTCCCGATCCCCGGTGCGATCGCACCCAGCGTCCCCGACGGCACCGCTGACGCGGTCGTCGCCGGCGCCTCGACCAGCGGCATCCCGTCCGCCGCCCTGTCGGCGTACCAGCGCGGTGCGCAGATCATCAACGCGGCCGACCCGACCTGCAACGTCCCGTGGGAGCTGCTCGCCGCGATCGGACGCGTCGAGTCCAACCACGGCCAGTACGGCGGCAACGTCCTCGGCAGCGACGGTGTCAGCAAGCCGGGCATCTACGGTCCGCAGCTGAACGGTCAGAACGGCACGCAGGCGATCACCGACACCGACGGCGGCGAGCTCGACAAGGACGCCACCTACGACCGCGCGGTCGGCCCGATGCAGTTCATCCCGTCCACCTGGTCCTCGGTCAAGGTCGACGCCGACGGCGACGGCCAGCGCAACCCGCAGGACATCGACGACGCCTCGCTCGCCTCCGGCGTCTACCTCTGCTCGGGCCCGGACGACATGTCCGCCCGCAAGGGCCAGGAAGCCGCCGTGTTCCGCTACAACCACAGCCAGGCGTACGTGGACCTGGTCCTGCGGATCATGGAGGCATACAGCCAGGGCGACTACTCGGCCACCCCGTCGGGCACCTACGGCGGCACGGTCTTCACCCCGAGCTACTCCTCGGCCATCAAGACCCGCAAGGCCCGCGCGAACAAGCCCGCCAAGCCGGCCGACACCCCGGTCACCTCCGACCCCGGCACCGACACAGGCACGGACAACGGTGGCGGTAGCGGCGACGGGGACAGCCCGGCCAAGCCGTCGGTCCCGAAGAACCCGCTCTCGCCGGTCACCGACGCGGTCGGTGGCACCGTCACCGCGGTGACGCAGCCGGTGGTCGACACGCTGAACACCCTGACTGCGGCGCTCGGCTTCTGCAACGCTCAGCTCGGCAAGATCCCGGACCCGCTCGGCCTGCTGAAGCCCGCCAAGGCCAAGTGCGCCGCCAAGGTCCAGGGGATGACGAAGGACGACGCCTCGGCGCTGATCCCGAACACGCTCAACGCGGTCCTGAAGTGGCTCGGCCTCGGCAAGTGACACAGGACTGACCCAGAACGGCCCCGGCGAGAGCCGGGGCCGTTCTGCGTTCTCCGGTCGCCGAGCTCGCCGAGACGCGGTCAGCTGCGCAGCAGCGTCGCGGCCTCGAGCGCCCAGTAGGTCAGCACGATGTCGGCGCCGGCGCGGTGGATCGAGGTGAGCGACTCCAGGATCGCGGCCTCGCGGTCGATCCAGCCCTGGGCGGCGGCGGCCTCGACCATCGAGTACTCCCCGGAGACGTTGTACGCCGCAACCGGGACGTCCACGGCGTCCTTCACCGCTGCCAGCACGTCGAGGTACCCCATCGCCGGCTTCACCATCACGATGTCCGCGCCCTCGGCCACGTCCAGTCGAGCCTCGCGGACACCCTCGAGCCGGTTGGCCGGATCCTGCTGGTACGTGCGGCGGTCGCCCTGCAGCGAGGACGCAACCGCCTCGCGGAACGGACCGTAGAACGCGGAGGCGTACTTCGCGGAGTAGGCCAGGATCCCGACCTCGCTGTGCTCGGCGGCATCCAGCGCCTGGCGGACCATCCGCACCTGTCCGTCCATCATCCCGCTGGGGCTGACCAGGTCGACCCCGGCGGCGGCCTGGGCCAGCGCCATGGTCGCGTAGACGTCGAGGGTGCGGTCGTTGTCGACGTTTCCGTCGCCGTCCAGGACGCCGCAGTGGCCGTGGTCGGTGAACTCGTCGAGACAGAGGTCCGACATCACCGTCAGCTCGTCACCGACCTCGGCGACGACATCGGTGATCGCGAGGTTGAGGATGCCGTGCGGATCGATGCCGCCGGAGCCGACGGCGTCCTTGTGCTCGGGGATGCCGTAGAGCATCACCCCGCCGAGCCCTGCGGCGACGGCCTCGTTCGCAGCCTTCTTCAGCGTCTCGCGCGTGTGCTGGACGACTCCGGGCATGGACGCGATCGGCGTCACCTCGGTCGCGCCCTCGCGGACGAACAGGGGCAGCACCAGCTGGCGCGGAGCCACCCCGGACTCCGCGACCAACCGTCGCAGCGCAGGGGTGCGTCGCAGGCGGCGGGGGCGGATGTCCGGGTAGGTCATGGGCTCCAGATTACTTCGAGCTGGCCCGCCGGCGTCCGGCAGGACGACGCTCCGACGGCTTGGTGACCGGCGCACCGGCCTCGATCAGCGACGCACGGCGGGCGGCACCGAAGTCGGCCAGGGCCTCGGCGAGCTCCTCCACCGACGGGTGCGGCGCCATCACGTCGACGCGCAGGCCGTGCTCCTCGGCGGTCTTCGCGGTCGCGGGCCCGATCACCGCGATGATGGTCGAGGTGTGCGGCTTGCCGGCGATGCCGACCAGGTTGCGGACCGTCGAGGACGAGGTGAAGACCACCGCGTCGAACTTGCCGGACTTGATCGCCTCGCGGGTCGGCGCCGGCGGCGGAGCCGCCCGGACGGTCCGGTACGCGGTGACGTCGTCGACCTCCCAGCCCAGGTCGATGAGACCGGCGACCAGGTTCTCGGTGGCGATGTCGGCGCGCGGCAGGAAGACCCGGTTGATCGGGTCGAGCAGCTCGTCGAACGGCGGCCAGTCCTCGAGCAGGCCGCGGGCCGACTGCTCACCGGAGGGCACCAGGTCCGCGCGCAGGCCCCAGTCGAGCAGCGAGGCAGCAGTCTTCTCGCCGACGGCAGCGATCTTCAGGCCGGAGAACGCCCGCGCGTCGAGGCCGTACTCCTCGAACTTCTCGCGGACCGCGCGGACAGCGTTCACCGAGGTGAACGCGATCCACTCGTAACGGCCCTCGACCAGACCGCGGACGGCCTTGTCCATCTGCTGCGGGTTGCGGGGCGGCTCGACCGAGATGGTCGGCACCTCCTCGGGCTCGGACCCGAAGGACCGCAGCCGCATCGAGAGCGAGGCAGCCTGCTCCTTGGTGCGCGGCACCAGCACACGCCACCCGAAGAGCGGCTTGTTCTCGAACCACGACAGCTGCTCGCGCAGGTCGACGACGGGGCCGACGACGGTGACGGCGGGCGCCTCCATCCGGGCGGCCCGGGCGTCGGCGCCGATGGTGGCCAGCGTCGAGACCAGCGTCTGCTGGGTGGTCACGGTGCCGGTCCGGGTCATCGCGACCGGGGTCTCCGGGGAGCGGCCGGCGGCGATCAGGTCGCGGGCGATCTCGGTGATGGTGCCGACCGCGGAGAGCAGCACCAGCGTCGGGCGGTGAACGTAGTCGGCCCAGTTGATCGAGGCGCCGCTGCAGGAGAGCACCGTGATCTCGCGGTGGTTCTTGGTGGTCAGCGGGATGCCGGCGTACGCGGGCACAGCGTTGAGCGAGGAGACACCGGGGACGACCTCGAAGCCGATCTCGGCCTTTGCGCAGGCCTGTGCTTCCTCCGGACCCGAGGCGTAGAGGAACGGGTCGCCGGCCATCAGCCTGACCACGCGCTTGCCGGTCTTGGCCTGCTTGATGACGACCTTGGCGCGGGAGGCGTGGGTCAGCGGCTGACCGTCCTCACCGAAACCGCCGTCGACGAAGACCGGGCCCTCGGGAACGACCATCGCGGCCACGACCTCGGCGACCTCGGCCTCGGTCTCGACGGGCTCGACCAGGCCGAGCAGCCCGCGGACCATGGTCTCGTGCTCGGGCAGCTCGGTGATGACGATCTCGGCGTCCTTGAGCAGCTCGACCGCCCGCACGGTGAGGAGGTCGGGGTCGCCGGGCCCGGCGCCGACGAAGGACACCCACCGGGTCTGGCGGGGGCCAGAGGTGGAGGTGGTGCTGGATGCAGTGTTGGTCACAGTTGCCTTCTTGCTACTTGCCGCTGACGTGGTGGAAGGACGTTCTGGGGGCCGGCCGGATCTATTCGAGGCGCGCTTGGTCGAGCAGGTCGTGCGCGCCCTCGGCGATCATCTCGGCCGCGAGTTTTCGACCCAGCCCGATCGGGTCGTCGTACGGGCCGGAGGCCGAGAGACGTACGGCGAGGGATCCGTCCGGGGAGTTGGCGACAGCCCTAATCCAGAGCTCCTCACCGTCCTCGCCCTCGACGACCTCGGCCAGTGCCCCGACCGGGGCCGAGCAGCCGGCCTCGAGCTCGGCCAGCACGGTCCGCTCGCAGGTCACCGCGGCCCGCGCGTGCGGGTCCTCGAGCGCTCCGGCGAGCTCGGCGACCAGGTCGGCATCCGCGCTGCGGCACTCGATGGCCAGGGCGCCCTGGCCGGGGGCCGGGAGCACCTGGATCGGGTCGAGGACCTCGGTCACCTCGTCGGTGCGACCGAGCCGGGACAGGCCGGCTCGTGCCAGGACGACGGCGTCGAGCTCGCCACCGGACACCTTGCCGATCCGGGTGTCGACGTTGCCGCGCACACCGACCAGCTCGACGCCGAGACCGAGCGCCGCGATCTGCGCGACCCGTCGCGGGGACCCGGTGCCGACCGTGCTGCCCGGAGGGAGCTCGCCCAGGGTCAAGCCGTCGCGCGCGACGAGCACGTCGCGCGGGTCCTCACGCTGCGGGACGGCGGCCAGCGCGATGCCCTCGCACGGGGCCGTCGGCAGGTCCTTCAGGGAGTGCACCGCGACGTCGACGTCGCCGGCGAGCAGTGCGTCGCGCAGGGCGCTGACGAACACGCCGGTCCCGCCGAGGCTGGCCAGCGGGGCAGTGCTCACGTCGCCCTCGGTCGCGACGGTGACGAGCACGGTCTCCCGACCGGTGGCGGCGGTGATCGCGTCGGCGACGAGGCCGGACTGGGTGCGCGCCAGTGCCGAGGCACGGGTCCCCACCCGCAGGACGGTCGTGCTCATACGCCCTCCACCCGGGTCACGGCGTCGACGGCCTCGGGGTCCAGCGAGAACAGCTCGGCCAGAGCGGCGGCGTACGAGACCGCACCGGTCTCGTTCGCCAGCTCCTTGACCCGCACGGTCGGCTGGTGGAGCAGCTTGTCGGCGACCCGGCGTACGGCGTGCTCGATCTCGGCGCGAGCAGCGTCGTCGAGCCCCGGCAACCGGCTCGCCAGACGCTGCAGCTCGGTCTCCACGACGCCCGTGGCCATCGTGCGCAGAGCGACCACGGTCGGCGTCACGGCTGCGGCGTGCCGGGCGGCGAGGAAGGCCTGCAGCTCCTGGCCGACGATCCGGCGCACGTCGCCGACCTCGCTGCGCTCACCACTGTGCTCGAGCTCGGTGGCCAGCGTGGCCAGGTCGATCAGGCAGACGCCGGGCTCGTCCCCGACCGCGGGGTCGACGTCGCGCGGCAGCGCGAGGTCGATGATCGCGACCGGACGACGGTTGCCGCGAGCGGCACGGAAGCGCTCGACGTCCAGCTGGATGCCCGTCGAGTCGGTGCACGTGATCACGAGGTCGACGTCGGCGACCTCGGCGGCGATGTCGGGCAGACCGACTGCCCGACCGCCGTAGTGGTCGGCGAGGCGCTGCGCGCGCTCGGGGGTCCGGTTCGCGACGACGATCGAGGAGGCCGGTCCGCGCGACAGCGTCGCGACCGCCAGGCCGGCCATCGCGCCGGCACCCACGACGAGGGCCTTCAGGTCGGTCGAGCGGCCGAGGTGCTCAGCGGCACGTCCCAGGGCGGAGGACACCAGGGAGGCACCTGCACGGTCGATGTCGGTCTCCGCGTGGGAACGCTTGCCGACGCGCAGGGCCTGCTGGAACAGCGAGTTCAGCGCGGGGCCGACGGTGCCGGCCTCCTGACCCAACCGCAACGCCTCACGAGCCTGTCCGAGGATCTGGCTCTCGCCGACGACCATCGAGTCCAGGCCGGAGGCGACGTGGAAGAGGTGCGAGACGGCTCCGTCGTCGTAGTGCACGTAGAGGTGCGGGACGTAGTCCTCGGGGGATCCGGGCGCGTTGGCGAGCAGCATCCGCGAGATGCCCTCGACGCTGCCGTGGAAGCGGTCGACCTCGGCATAGACCTCGATGCGGTTGCAGGTCGACAGCACCGCGGCCTCGACGACGTGCTCGTTGTCCGCGACGTCGCGGATCAGCTTCGCGGTGCCCTCGGAGTCACGGGCGACCTGCTCGAGCACGGAGACCGGAGCGGAGTTGTGGGAGATGCCCACCACCAGAACGCTCATCGGCGACCTCGCTTCGCACCGGCCGCACGCTGCGGGTTCACACGGGTCTGCTGCTGGAGCTCGCTGCGCTCGCTCACGCGACCACCCCCGGCTCGCCCGGCTGGGCGGCGGCCTTGCGCTGCTCGTGGTACGCCAGGATCTGCAGCTCGCTGGACAGGTCGACCATCCGTACGTCGACCCCGTCAGGCACGGTGAGCACGGCGGGCGCGAAGTTGAGGATGCTGCGGATGCCGGCACTCACCATCTGGTCGGCGACCGACTGCGCGGAGGCGGCTGGAGTGGCGATCACGCCGATCGCGACCCCGTGCTCGTGCACGATCGCGGTCAGCTCACCGAAGCTGCGGATCTTCAGCCCGGCGACCAGCTCGCCGTGCCGGCTGCTGTCGGCGTCGAGCAGCGCGACGGTGCGGAACCCGCGCGAGGAGAACCCGGAGTAGTTCGCGAGCGCGTGCCCGAGGTTGCCGATGCCGACGATCACGACGGGCCAGTCCTGGGTCAGGCCGATCTCCCGGGAGATCTGGTAGCGCAGGTACTCCACGTCGTACCCCACGCCGCGGGTTCCGTAGGAGCCGAGGTGCGAGAGGTCCTTGCGGAGCTTCGCCGAGTTCACCCCGGCAGCTGTCGCCAACTCTTCCGAGGAGCACGTGCGGGTGTCGGACTCCAGCAGTGAATTGAGTGCCCTCAAGTACACCGGCAGGCGCGCGACGGTCGCCTCAGGAATACGCGTAGGGCTCACGGTCAACTCTCCAGCGACACGCTCCGGGCTCGGTAAGGGAGCCTGTGTTCAAAGCGGTCAGCCAGACCACGATAAGAGTTTGTGAACGTGGGAACAAACTGAACTAGCACAGGTGAGATGTTCGCCACCTGCCGGGGGTCACCTGTGCTACGCGAGAGCGGCCCGCAGCCGGTTCTCGTCCACCCGCCAGAAGTCGTGCTGGTTGCCGTCGACGAAGGTGACCGGGATCTGCTCGCCGTACGAGCGCATGAGCGCGGGGTCGGCGGTGATGTCGACCTCGTCGTACCAGGTCCCCGCCTCGGCGCACACCCGCTCGATCACGGCGCGGGCGTCGTCGCAGAGGTGGCAGCCCGGCTTGGAGTACAGCTGCACCCTGTTCGTGCTCAACGCGGTGTCACTCCAGCAGCCCCAGGGCGCGGCGCCGCTCGGTGGCGCGCAAGCGGCCCTTCTGCACCTTGCCGGTCACCGTCAGCGGGAGCTCCCCGACGACGTGGACGGTCTTCGGCTGCTTGAACCCGGCGAGGCGGGCCTCGCAGTGCGCCCGGACAGCGGCGACGAGGGCATCCGGGTCGACCTCGTGCGCAGGTCGGACGTAGGCGACCACGGCCTCCCCGGTGAGCTCGTCCTCGGCTCCGATCACGGCGGCCTCGGCCACCTCCGCGACCTCGCGGATCACGTCCTCGACCTCACTGGGGTAGACGTTGAAGCCGGAGACGATCACGAGCTCCTTGAGCCGGTCGACCAGGAACAGGTCGCCGGCGTCAGTCAGGTAGCCGACATCCCCGGTGGCCCACCAGCCCTCGGCGTCGGGACCGTCGGCACCGTCGGGCCAGTAGCCGGAGAACAGGTTCGCGCCGCGCACCCAGATCTCGCCGCTGTCCTCGTCCTCCGGCGTCCCGCCGGTCTCGTCGACCAGCCTCACCTCGATGCCGGGGAGCGGTGCCCCGACCGACCGCGGGTCCGGTTCGGCACTGCACTGCGTCGAGGTCACCACCGGGGACGCCTCGGTCAGGCCGTAGCCCTGCTGGATGGTCAGGCCCGTGCGCTCCGCGAACGCCCGGGTCAGCTCGGGAGCCAGCGGCGCCGATCCGGAGAGGATGGTGCGGACCGGACCGAGACGGTCCTCGAGCCCGGGCACCTGCATCCAGTAGGCGAAGACCGGCGGCGCGACCGGGAGCACCGAGATGGCCTCGTCCTCGATGATGTCGAGCGAGCCCTCTGGGTCGAAGCCGTCGACCAGGACCATCCGGGCGTGCTGCCGGAGGACCTGCCCGAGGACGGCGTTGAGGCCGTAGACGTGGAAGAGCGGGAGGACACCGAGCACCACGTCGCGGCCGTTGATCATCGGGGGGACGACGTTGGCCGCCTGGGCGATGTTCGCCGCCAGCGCGCGATGGCTGAGCATCGCGGCGCGGGGGCGGCCCGACGTTCCACTCGTGTAGAGGAGGACGGCCACCGACTCCGGGTCTGTCTCGCCCGGCGCGACCTCCCCCGTCTCCATGACCAGGTGGTCCCAGGAGCGCTCGCCGGGCTCGAGCGTGGTGGCGACACTGACCAACCGCGGCTTGGGTCCAGGAGAATCGGAGGCGGCCTGCGCCTCGGCGACCCCCAGCACGGCGCCGCGGATCGTGCCGATCGTCGTCTCGTCGGCGATCACCATCCGCGAGCCGGAGTCGACCAGCATTCGCACGACCTCACCCGTGGCGCTGCGCGGGTTGATCGGCACGGCGACCATCCGCGCACGGAGCACGCCGAGGTAGGTGGCGACGAACTCGATCCGGTTGGTGGTCGCGATCATCACGCGGTAGCCGGCCACCATGCCGGCGGTGGAGAGCCCGTGGGCGACACGGTCCGCGAGGTCGTCGAGCGCGGCCCACGTGACCGTGCGACCGGTCGTTGCCTCGGAAAGCGCGATCTTCGTCGGCTCGGCCCGGGCGGCGGCGGACAGGAGATCGGCGACGTTGGTCTCCATCCCGGGAGTCTGTCACAGGCGATTGAGCCGAGAGACGCATAAGCGCACAAACGCTTCTCCTGTGCGCTTGTGCGTCCGAGGCGATTGAGTCCTGTTGAGGAGCGGAGCGACGAACACAGGCGATTGAGCCGAGAGACGCATAAGCGCACAAACGCTTCTCCTGTGCGCTTGTGCGTCCGAGGCGATTGAGTCCTGTTGAGGAGCGGAGCGACGAACACAGGCGATTGAGCCGAGAGACGCATAAGCGCACAAACGCTTCTCCTGTGCGCTTGTGCGTCCGAGGCGATGGAGTCCTGTCGAGGAGCGGAGAGACGAACACAGGCGATTGAGCCGAGAGGGAGAACGCCACACAACAGCGCCGTACCCCTAGGCTTGCAGCGTGACGCCGGCCAAACGCCCGACCCCGATGAACCTGAAGCGCCGCTCGCGCCTCGCCGGTGAGGCGGCCGCCGCCAGCGCCGAGGTTGAGAACAGCCTCGCGGTCGACGCCGACAACACCAGCGCCGCCTTCTTCGACGTCGACAACACCGTGATGCAGGGAGCGTCGATCTTCCACCTCGCCCGGGGCCTCCACCGACGCAAATTCTTCACCACCCAGGACATCCTCGGTGCTGCCTGGAAGCAGGCGTACTTCCGGATCGTCGGCGTCGAGGATCCCGAGCACGTCGCCGAGGCCCGCTCGGCCGCGCTTGCCTTCATCGCGGGCCACACCACCGAGGAACTGGAGTCGCTCGGCGAGGAGATCTTCGACGAGGCGATGGCCCACCGGATCTGGCCCGGCACGCGGGCCCTGGCCCAGCTGCACCTCGACCAGGGCCAACGGGTCTGGCTGGTCACCGCCGCCCCGATCGAGATCGCCACCATCATCGCCCGCCGGCTCGGGCTCACCGGCGCCCTGGGTACCGTCGCCGAGCACATCAACGGGGTCTACACCGGGCATCTCGTCGGGGAGATGCTGCACGGTCCGGCGAAGGGTGAGGCGATCAAGGCGCTGGCCGCCCGCGAGGGTCTGGATCTGTCGGCGTGCTCGGCGTACTCGGACTCGTACAACGACCTGACCATGCTGTCCCTGGTCGGAGACCCGTGCGCCATCAACCCGGACTCCAAGCTCCGCGCCCACGCCAAGGCGGAGGGGTGGCGGATCCGCGACTACCGGACCGGTCGGAAGGCGGCCCGGCTCGGCGTCTTCGGTGCCGCTGTGGCGGGTGCCGCGGTCGGCAGCGTCGCCGCCGGTACGGCGATCCGGCGTCGGCTGGGCTGAGGGCCATCTGAGCACTTCGGACGAGGTTTCCGAAGTGGTCTGGACACTAGGTCCCGATCTTGGGTGATTTGTCGAAGTTCATTCCCAAAAATCAACCTCGATGCCTATTCTGAGGCTGTGAACCTGGCGGGGGGCCGGGAGGGAGATTGTGTTCATGGGCGTGAGCCGGGAGTACGCGCGCGGTCTCGCAGCGCTGCACCGCGCTGTGAACGAGATCGTCGGTTCTCCGACCCTGCTCGGCGCCGGAGCACCCTCCCTGAGCTGGCTCGAGGACGACCGCATCCTGCTGACGAGCGCTCCCGCCGTCGGAGCCCGCCGTCGGCATCCCGCGAACGGCCCTGCGCGCCCCGCCGGCCGCGGACCGCTGAGCCCGGTTCCGGACCCCGGATCCGACCCCGGATCCGACCAGGTCCCGACCGGGAGCGCCCCGGACCACGGCGACCGTGAGCTCGCCGCCTCCTCCGCCGAGGACGAGGCTGTCGGCACCCGGCTCATCGCGTTGGTCGAGCTCGCCCGCAACGGCGACAAGGAAGCCTTCGGCCAGCTCTACGACCACTACCAACAGTCGGTCTACCGGTTCCTCTTCTACCGCGTCGGCTCGATGACGCTGGCCGAGGACCTCACCGCGGAGACGTTCTTCCGGGCTCTCCGGTCGATGCACTCGTTCCGCTGGCAGGGCAAGGACTTCGGCGCCTGGTTGATGACCATTGCGCGCAACCTCACCGCAGACCACTTCAAGGCCGGACGCACCCGTCTCGAGCAGACCACCGAGGACATGCAGACCCTCGACACCACGACGGAGTCGCCGGAGATCGAGGTGCTCTCGTCCCTGACCAACGAGGCACTCCTCCGGGCTCTCGGCGAGCTGCCGACCGAGCAGCGCGAGTGCCTGATCATGCGGTTCCTCCAGGGGCTCTCCATCGCCGAGACCGCGGAGATCCTGGGTCGCAGCAGCGGCGCCGTGAAGCAGCTGCAGCTGCGCGGTGTCCGGAATCTCGCGAAATTGATCCCGGCAGGTGAGCGCGAATGACCGCCATCACCCCCGGGACCACAAACTCGGCAATGCGTTCTGCGTCACGCATAACCCCGCGCGCCGTCTCCTCGTTGGACTTCATGAACGAGCGTTCGGTTTACCGCGACACCCCTGCGGGTATGACCGACGTCCCCTCCCAGGAATCAGGAATCACCCCATGACCCCGCTCAGCCCGGCGCGCAGAGACGCTGAGGCCTTCGCCGTTGCGGTCGAGGACCGCACGGCCGCGGTCGCCGGCGCCCGAGGAGACGTGGCCGATCGCTACGCGGACCTCCTCACGTGCGTCGACGTGCTGCGAGCCCAGGACGTCCCGGCGCCGCGCGCCGACTTCGTCGCCGACCTCCGGATGCGTCTCATGGACGCCGCGGACACGTTGCTCGTGCCCGCGGAAACCGACCTCGCCCCGGTCGTTCCGCTGCACTCCCCGGCAGCTGCGCGCCGCCAGCGTCGGATCAGCATCGCTGCTGCCGCGTTCGTGGTCGTCGGCGGTACCGCCGGTGTGGCCGCCGCGGCGGACAACGCCCTCCCGGGCGACCCGCTGTACCCGATCAAGCGCGGCATCGAGTCCGCCAAGGTCTCGCTGAGCACCAGCGACTCCGGCAAGGGCCAGGACCTGCTGCGCAACGCCAACACCCGACTGGTCGAGGCCGAGGCCCTGATCGCGCAGGACAAGAACCCGGCGCAGATCACCGAGACCCTGGACTCGTACGAGGAGAGCGCCACGAACGGCGCGGACCTCCTCTTCGGCGAGTACCAGCGCAACGGCGACTCCGAGGAGCTCTCGCGGCTTCGTGCGGTGCTCGGCTCGCAGTTGGCGAAGCTGGACAGCCTCTCCTCCGAGGCGCCGTCCGGCACCATCAAGGCGTTCGAGCACGCGAAGGCGCTGCTCGGGGACCTCGACCAGCAGGCCAGCGTGCTGTGCGGCAACTGCGGCGCCGGAGGCATCTCGGACCGGTTCAGCTCGGCGTCCTCGCCGTCGCTGGCCACCCTCCTGAACGCCCCGGCGATCAACGCACAGCTCGCCGCGGCCCAGGCCGAGCGCAACGAGGACCTGGCCGACAAGGCGGACGAGATCGCCAAGGCGAACCAGGGCAAGGGCGACGACAAGGGTGGCCAGAACCCCACCGCCGACCCGTCCGCCCCGACGGACGGCACGCAGCCGCCGGCAGTCCCCCCGGCTCCCGAGTTCGGCGGACCGCTCGGCGGCCTGACCTCCGGGGTCACGACGCTGCTGGAAGGCGTCGGTGCTCCGCTGGCGCCGCTGACCGACGCGGTCGGCAACACGCTGGAAGAGCTCACCAAGGGGCTGCTCAAGTAACCAAGGACGCGTCAGCGGCCTTGGTTGATGGTCATCGAGCAGCGAGCGCCGAACCGAGGTACGAGGTCGGCGACCGAGCGTGTCGAGATGTGGTGACGTGCGCGCGGAGGTGCGCCGGCTACCCGAAGACGGACTTGCGCTGCATGAGCAGCGTGTACAGCGTCTGCTGGATCGTCTCGCGCACCTGGTCGGTGACGTTGAAGACCAGCATCGGGTCGTCGGCCTGCGCGCCGTCGTACTCGTCGGTGCGGATCGGCTCGCCGAACTCGATGATCCACTTCGAGGGCAGCGGGATCAGACCGAGCGGTCCCAGCAGCGGGAAGAACGGCGTGATCGGGATGTACGGGACCCCGAGCAGGCGCGCCAGTGACGGGATGTTGCCGACGAGCGGGTAGATCTCCTCGGCGCCGACGACCGACGTCGGGATGATCGGTACGCCGGTGCGGATCGCGGCCGAGACGAAGCCGCCACGCCCGAACCGCTGCAGCTTGTAGCGCTCGCTGTAGGGCTTGCCGATGCCCTTGAAGCCCTCGGGCCACACGCCGACGATCTCGCCGCCGGACAGCATCCGCTCAGCGTCTTCATTGCAAGCAAGCGTCACACCTCCCTTGCGGGCCATCTCGCTGACGACCGGGAGCTTGAAGACCAGGTCCGCGCCCAGCGGGCGCAGGAACCGGTGGGCGTGGTCGTGGATCGTCACGGCGGTCATCAGACCGTCGACCGGGATGGTCCCGGAGTGGTTCGAGACGACCAGGGCGCCGCCGGTGGCGGGGATGTTCTCGACGCCACGCACCTCGATCCGGAACCACTTGTCGGCAACGGGGCGGATCGCAGTCATGAAGAACCGCTGGGTGATCTCGGCGTCGAACCCGTACTCGTCGACGGTGTAGTCGCCGGTGAGACGGCGTCGCAGGAAGGCCAGGAACGCGGCCAGCCGCGGCTCCCAGTCGGCCCCGAAGATCTCCACGGCGGCGTTGGTGAAACCCGAGATCCAGTCCACTGCGGGGATCCCGGCGTTCGGGTGCTTGTGGTTCGCGGACCCGACCTCGGCCGTCGCCGGCGTGCGGGCGAGCTCGTCAGCGGGCGTGCGCGGCGGGGGGACGTGGGCCGCCGGCTCGGGGACGGGCGTCTCGGCAGGCGCGACGACCGGAGCCTCGACGGCCTTCGGCTTCTTGGCGGTCGCCTTCTTCGGCGCGGCCTTCTTGGCCGGCGTCTTGCCGACCAGGCCGCGCGCGGAGCTCGAGGGCTTGTCGCTGCCGGTCCCGCGGCCGGGCTTGCCGCGCGTCCCGATCGGGATGATCTCGGCGTCACCCATGGTGGCCCCCGTGGTCAGAGCTGCTGCCGGCACTGGCAGCGGCCAGAGCCGCGTGCGACCGGTTGCCGCCCAGGGCACCGGCGATCGCAGTCTCTGCGGCGCGGACCCGGCGCTCGGAGATGATGCCCGGCGTGAGCGACGCGGCGAACTCGGCGAACGCCTGCTCGGTGGTGCGGCTCGGGTGGAACCCGAGCACCTCACGCATCCGGGTGGTGTCGATGCCGCGGCCGTAGGCCAGGTAGGCGACCTGCTCGCGGGAGAAGTCGGCGACGCCGGCCTGACGCATCGCCGAACCGAGCGGACCGACGGCGAAGCCCGGCAGCGGCAGGGCGGGGCGTCCCAACCGGCGGATCGCCTGGGAGAGCATCAGCACACCGTCACCCGCGATGTTGAAGGTGCCCGCGATGTCGGCGAGCGTCGCGTGCTCGATCGCGTCGAGCAGGTCGGTGTCGTTGAGGAATTGCATCCGCGGGTCGAACCCGAGGACGGTGGGGATGACCGGCAGGCGGAAGTACGCAGCGGTCGGGGTGTTCACCCCCGGGCCGAGCGCATTCGCCGTACGGAGGGTCGTGACGCGCACGTCGGGGCGTCGCCGGGCGAACCCGCGGACGTAGCCCTCGACCTCGCTGATGTCCTTGGTGAACCCGACAGCGGCGCTGCGCTTGGCGTTCATGCCCTCGGTGAACATGGCGGGGTCACGGCTCGAGGACCCGTAGACGGCCGTGCTCGACTTCAGGATGAAGTGCTCGAGGTCCGGGGACTGCTGGCAGGCGGCGAGCAGCTGCATCGTCCCGATGACGTTCAGCTCCTTGGCCGCCGTACGACCGGCAGGGCCCGGGGAGGGCAGCACACTCATGTGCACCACCGTGTCCACGTGCTCCCGCATGATCACCTTGGCGATCACCGGGTTGCGGATGTCCGCACGCACGAAGGACACCGTCGAGAGGTCTCCCCTGGGCGGTTGCACGTCCACGCCTCCGATCACCCGGTCGACCGCGGGCGAAGCCGCTAGCTGACGGGCGAAACGACGACCGAGGTCACGAGCGACCCCGGTCACGAGCACAACACGGCCCACGAGAGTCTCCGCGTGCGCTACTTGCCGAGACGACGACGCTGGACGCGCGTCTTCTTCAACAGCTTGCGGTGCTTCTTCTTCGCCATGCGCTTGCGGCGCTTCTTAATGACAGAACCCACGGGTGACCTTTTCTCACGACTGCAGAGAGACGGCCTTCTCGCGTCCCTCGGAAGGGCTCAGCCTATCCGCAGGGGCGAGGACAAACGAATCGGACGTGCGTTGTCTCACGTCCGACCCGCCTCCCGAACGTCAGCCGGTCTGGAAGAAGCTGTTCCGCAGGTACTCGTTGACGTCTTCCTCGCTGACGCGGAACGAACGTCCCACGCGCACGGCCGGCAGCTCGCCGCCGTGCACCAGCCGGTAGACCGTCATCTTGGAGACCCGCATGACCGAGGCGACCTCGGCAATGGTCAGGAACTTCACTTCGGAGATGTCTCCGGACAGGTTCGAACCCATCACGCACCGCACTTTCCCATGGCACGCTCTCCGGCTTCCCCACCGGAGGTCACACGTGCTCGATGTCCCGAGGATAGGGCCTCGTGTGACTCGTGGGAAAGGGGTGAAGTCAGATTACTTCTGTGCCCGAAATTTTCCGGATTACCAGGACACAGGGTCCAAACCGTGCTCGGGGAACACCGCCGAACGCGTGGCCGCGATCTCGCGGTCCAGCCAGCTGTCCGGGTCGAAACCTTCCGAGAAGTCCCGGAAGTCCGGCGTCCGGCCGTCGGTCATCAGCCGCGGCGCTTCCCGGTGGAGACGCTCGAGGACCTCGACCTGCCACTCCGACGGCGTCTGGGTGACCGGGTCCAGGGGCGCTCCCCCGACGATGGCGAGCAGGTGCGACCAGGAGCGCGGCACCACGTCGACCACGGCGTACCCACCCCCACCGGTGGCCACCCAGCGTCCACCGCACACCTCGTGGGCGAGGTCGTGCAGGGCGAGGTAGCTGGCCCGGTGACCGTCCACGCTGAGCATCAGGTGCGCCAGCGGGTCGTCCGCGTGCGAGTCGCAGCCGTGCTGCGTGATCAGGATCTCCGGCTCGAACGCGCGCACCAGCGGCGGCACCACCGCGTGGAAGGCACGCAGCCAACCGGCGTCCCCGGTGCCCGGCGGCAGCGCGACGTTGACCGAGGAGCCGATCGCTCCCGGCCCACCGGTCTCGACCGGGTAGCCGGTGCCGGGGAAGAGCATCTGGCCGGTCTCGTGCAGGGAGACGGTCAGCACCCGGGGGTCGTCGTAGAAGATCTTCTGGACACCGTCGCCGTGGTGCACGTCGACATCGACGTAGGCGATCCTGCGGGCACCGTTGTCGAGCAGCCACTGGATCGCCACCGCCACGTCGTTGTAGACGCAGAAGCCGCTGGCCGCGTCCGGCATCGCGTGGTGCAGGCCGCCGGCGATGTTCGCCGCGTGGACCGCCTTGCCGGTCCAGACCTGCCGCGCCGCCTCCAGGCTCGCTCCGACGACGTGCCGAGCTGCCGCGTGCATGTTGCGGAAGGTCGGGTTGTCGTCGGTGCCCAGTCCGAAACGGGTCTCGTGCCGGGTCGGGTCCTCACTGGTGCGGCGTACGGCGTCGATGAGGGCGGCGTCGTGCACGGTCAGCAGGTCCGCGTCGCTGGCGTCCGGGGCCGCGACCGCCACCAGCCCGTCGCCGAGCAGGCCGAGGTTGCGGGTCAGCGACATGGTCAGGTCGACCCGGACCGGGTTCATCGGGTGCGCGGGCCCGAAGTCGTACCCGGTCAGCGACGGGTCGTAGACCACGACCGAACCACCGGCGCAGCCCGTCATTCGAGCCCGGCTGCCAGCGACTGCGAACGGTCCCGAGCGGCTTCCATCGCGGTGATGAAGGCTGCACGCACCTTGTGGTCCTCGAGCTCGCGGATCGCCGCCGCCGTGGTGCCGCCGGGCGAGGTGACCTGCTCGCGCAGGACGGTCGGGTGCTCGCCGGTCTCGCGCAGCAGCTTGGCCGAGCCGACCACGGTCTGCACGACCAGCTCGCTGGCGGTCGTCCGCGGCAGGCCGAGGTGGACCCCGGCCTCGATCATCGCCTCGACGACGAAGAAGAGGTACGCCGGCCCCGATCCGGAGATCGCGGTCACGGCGTCCTGCTGCTTCTCCGGCACCCGGACGACGCGACCGGTCGCGGCCAGCAGGCTCTCGGCGGTCGCGAGGTGCTCCTCGTCGCAGTGGGAGCCGGGGGAGATCGCGGCCATGCCCTCGTCCACGAGCGCCGGGGTGTTCGGCATGACCCGGACGACGGCAACACCGGCGGGGATGTGTCGCTCGATGGCCGCCGTGGTGATGCCAGCAGCCAGCGAGACCAGCAGCTGACCGGCCCGCAGGTGCGGCGCGATCTCGATCAGCACCTCGGTCATGTCCTGGGGCTTCACGATCAGCAGCACGGTGTCGGCGGCCGCGGCCTCGACGTTCCCGGCGACCGTGACGCCGTACTTCTCGCGGAGCTCCTCAGCGCGCTCGACGCGCTTCTCCCCGACCACCAGGTCGGCAGCGTCCCGACCACCGCGGATCAGGCCGGACAGCAGGGTCTCCCCCATCACGCCGGCGCCGATGATGGCGACAGTCATAAGGACTCCTTCTACTTCTGCGAGAGCAGCGAACGCAGGAAGAATGTCAGGTTCGCCGGGCGCTCGGCGAGCCTTCTCATCAGGTAGCCGTACCACTGATGACCGTAGGGGACGTAGACCCGGACCTGCTCGCCACTCGCCGCGAGCCGCTTCTGCTCCTCGCTGCGGATGCCGTAGAGCATCTGGAACTCGTAGCTGCCCTGGACCCGTCCGAACCGGGTCGCCAGGGCGCCGGCGATCTTGACCAGGCGCGGGTCGTGGGTCGCGACCATCGGGTAGCCCTGCCCGGCCATCAGGATCTTCAGGCAGCGCACGTAGGACTTGTCGACCTCGTGGCGGTCGGTGAACGCCTGCGTCCCGGGCTCGTTGTAGGCGCCCTTGCAGAGCCGGACCCGCGAGCCCTCGTAGGCCAGGGCGCGGCAGTCGTCCTCGGTGCGGCGCAGGTAGGACTGCAGCACGGCCCCGGTCTCGGGGTAGTCCTTGCGCAGCTCGCGCAGCGTCTCGAGGGTCTGGTCGGTGGTGGTGTGGTCCTCCATGTCGAGGGTGACCGCGGTACCCGCGAAGCGGGCGGCGCGAGCGATCCGGCGCGCGTTCTCCAGGCTCACCTTCGCGCCGACCTCGGGGAGCGCCTGACCGACGGCGCTCAGCTTGAGGCTGACCTCGGCCTGGCGGGCGAGGCCCTCGGCGTGCAGCGCCTCGAGCAGCTCGAGGTAGGCCAGCACGGTGGCCTCGGCCTGCTCCTCGTCGGTGGTGTCCTCGCCGAGGAAGTCGATGCTCGCCGTCAGGCCGTCCTCCGCCAGAGAGCGGACGGCGCCGATCACCTCGCTGATCCGCTCGCCGGGGACGTAGCGCGAGACGATGCCGCCGCTGACCGGGAGCCGGGTGACCAGGTCCTTGACCTGCTGGCTCCGGGAGAGCATCAGCAGAGGTTTGCGAAGCACGCTCATCGGTGCGGCCGGCCTCCTGCGACGTACGGCGGCACCCCGTTGTGCCGACCTCCTTACGTTACGTCACCGGCCCGTCATCCTCCGACCGCTCCCTGACCAGGAAGTTCGGGCGGTGCTTCACCTCGACGTAGATCCTGCCGAGGTACTCCCCGATGACGCCGAGCATGACCATCTGGAGTCCGCCGAGGCCGGTGATCGCGCAGATCAGCGTCACGTAGCCGGGAACCGAGTTGCCGGCGATGATCGCGTCCACCACCACCCACAGGCCGTAGACGACCGCGACGGCGGTGATCGCCGCGCCGACGTGGATCGCGAGCCGCAAGGGCTTGTAGTTGAACGAGACCACGGAGTCGAGCCCGTAGTTGAGCAGCTGGGTGGTGCTCCACTTGCTGGTTCCGGCGTACCGGGCCTCGTTGCGGTAGTCGAGGTAGGTCGTCCGGAACCCGATCCAGGCGAACAGGCCCTTGGAGAACCGGTTGCTCTCGCCGAGCGAGAGCAGCGCGTCGAGCGCCCGACGGTCCAGCACGCGGAAATCGCCTGCACCGTCCTCGAGATCGACGTCCATCAGACCGTTCACGAACCGGTAGTAGAGCCGCGAGACGAAGGTGCGGAAACGCGGGTCACCCTGTCGGTCACGCCGGGCGACGACCTGCTCGTAGCCGGCGTCGAGCAGCTCGACCATCGGCCCGAGCAGGGCCGGCGGGTGCTGCAGGTCGGCGTCCATGATCGCGACCGCCTCGCCCTTCGCCTCGGTCAGCCCTGCGAGCATCGCGCCCTCCTTGCCGAAGTTCCGGCTCAGCGCGAGGTAGCGGAACCCGGCTCGCTCCGCGCAGATCGCGCGCAGCCGGTCCAGGGTGCCGTCACTGCTGCCGTCGTCGACCAGGATCACCTCGTACCCGCCGCCCAGCGCCTCCAGCACCGGCGCGAGGACCTCGGCGAGGCGGTCGATGCCGTCGGCCTCGTTGAAGCACGGGACAACCACGGAGATACGCATCTGGGGATATCCGCCTTCAGGGGGTCGGTCGTGGCACAGTGACCACCTCACCGTACCGAGAATCCCGGGGCCAGCATTGTCGACAAGCACAGCCGAGCACACACGACCTCAACGGCTCTGGGCCTTCCCGGCCGAGCCCTGGATCCTCGCTGCGCTCGCCCTCACCCTGTCGTCGCTCGCCTACCTCTTCCCCGCCAGCGGTGACGACTGGGGATGGGGCACCGTCGTCGGCTCGCGCAGGTTCCACGACGGGTTCGAGGGCTACAACGGACGCTGGGCCGGGAACCTGTCGGTGCTCTTCCTGACCCGGGTGCCCCTGCTCACCCCGATCATCGTGGCGCTCACGGTCTGCCTGCTGATCCGGCTGCTCATCCAGGTCGCCGGGGTGCGCACGCCCGCGGGGTACGCCGCGGCGACGGCACTGGTCCTCGCGATGCCGCTGGGTGAGTGGCGCCAGACGATCGTCTGGGTCTCCGGCTTCTCGAACTACGCCCTCGGCGCCTTCTGCATGCTGGTCTTCATCGTGTGTGCCCAGCGTGACTGGGGTGTCGGCTGGCGCTCGGCCAAAGCGGTGGCGGCGGTGGCGCTGCCGTTCGCGATCGCGTCGGCGCTGTTCATCGAGCACGTCACCGTCTACCTGGTGCTCGCCACCGTCGTGAACCTCGTCCTCCTGCTGCGCGCCCGGCGCTCCGCGGTGGTGGCCGGTGCCTGGGCCCTAGGGGCCCTGGTCGGCGCAGCGGTGATGTTCAGCAACTCGGCGTACCGGGCCGTGGCGGACGGCACCTCGGACTACCAGTCCGCGGGCGGCTCCGGTCTCGGCTCGATCATCGAGCAGGGGACCGGCGGTGTCAGCCAGTACGCCGTCACCGGCAACACGGTGCTCAACGTCGCCCTGCTGGTGGCGGTCGCGACGCTCGTGGCAACCAGTCGCGTCACCGCCTCACGTGTCGACCGGCGCCATCTGGTCGTCCTCGGCTGCCTCCTGCTCACCGTCGCACTCAGCGCCGCGGTGACCAGGAGTGTCGACCGGGACAACTACTTCGGCGACCTGACCAGCTGGGCCTGGATCCCCGCCGGTGCCCTGCTGGTCGCGCTCGTGCTCGCAGCGACCACGCTCGTCCAGGACACGGTCCGCTCCCGGACGATCCTGGCGCTGGTCGCCTCGGCGGTCGTGCTGATCGGGCCGATGGCGGCGCTGAACCCGTACGGCCCGCGCAACTTCCTGCCGCCGTACCTTCTGCTGGTCGCGATCGCGCTGCTGTTCCTGGCCGAGATCACCGAGCGCGGTGCAGCACCTCTCCTGCCGGTCGCCGTGGTCGGGACCGGTGCAGCGACCGTCCTGGTAGTCCTCGGCGGCTACTTCGCGGTCTACAGCCAGATCCACCACGAGGACGTCGAGCGGACCAACCGGATTCGCGAGATCGTCGACCAGGGCCAGAAGCGGATCGCCGTCTTCGAGCTCCCGCACCGGGGGTACGTCCACAACCCCGACCCCAGCAACCGGGTCGACATGCTGCGGTTCAAGCGCTTCCACCACTTGCCGCGGGACCTGAAGATCGTCGTCGTGCCGCGCGGTTGACGGCTAGCGCGTCTGCGTCGCGAAGTGCAGCTTCCCGAAGGCCAGTGACTCCAGCAGGTCGCGCTCGCGCGCCTCGCGGGTCCCGGCACGGCGGGTGTTGATCTCCATGACGATGTGCCCGGCGAAGTCGTTCTCGGCCAGGTACTCCAGGAACTCCCCGCACGGCTGGGAGCCGCGTCCGGGAACCAGGTGCTCGTCCTTGGCCGAACCGCTGCCGTCGGTCATGTGGATGTGCCGCAGGCGGCTGCCGAGCCGCTTGGCCATCGCGACCGGGTCGGAGTGCGCGGTCGCCGCGTGCGAGAGGTCGATGGTGGTGTTGGCGTAGTCCTCGCGACTGGGGTCCCAGTGCGGTTGGTAGACGTCCATCTCCCGCTTCGAGGTGGCACGCCAGGGATACATGTTCTCGACGGCGAAGGCGATGCCTGTCGACTTCTCGAGTTCGGCGATGCCCTCGACGAACCGCTCGGCGTACTCCCGCTGCCAGCGGAACGGCGGGTGCACGACCACGACGTCGGCGTCGAGCTCGTGCGCCATCTCGGCGCTCCGCTCGAGCTTGACCCAGGGATCGGTCCCCCACACCCGCTGGGTGATCAGCAGGCAGGGTGCGTGCACCGCGCACACGGGGATCTCGTGGTAGTCGCGCAGCTTGCGCACCTTGCTCGGGTTCTGGCTGACGGCGTCGATGCTGACCATCACCTCGACCGCGTCGTAGCCCAGGTCCGAGGCGTACTCGAACCCGTGCGCCACCGACTCCGGGTAGACCGAAGCGGTGGACAGCGCGAACAGCGGGCCCCCGGTCACTGCTCAGTCCAGCAGGCTGAGCTTGTCGAGGCGGTCCAGGATGATGCCCTCGCGCAGCGCCCACGGGCAGATCTCGACCTCGGTGATGTCGAAGATGTCGAAGACGGCCGAGGCGACGAACGCTCCGGCGACCACCTGGTGGGCGCGGTCCGGCGAGACGCCCGGGAGCTCCGCGATCTCCTCGCGCGACATCTCGACGAGCTTGGGCAGCCAGCTCTCGAGCACGTCGGCCTGGAGCAGGCGACGGACGTGCAGTCCCTCGCTCGACGGGGCCGCACCGCAGATCCGGGAGAGTGAGCGGAAGGTCTTCGAGGTCGCGACCGCGTGGTCCAGCGGCCCGCCGCGCAGCAACGTGCCGGCGTCGCGGGCGATGTCGGCCCGGATCGAGCGGCGCAGCTCGCGCAGCTGGTCCTCGTCGGGCCGTCCGGCGGAGAAGTAGGTGCGCGCCAACCGGCCCGCGCCGAGCGGGAGCGACCAGGCCACGTCGGGCGCCTCGGCGGCACCCGCAGCCACCTCGAGCGAACCACCCCCGATGTCGAAGACTCCCAGGCGGCCCGAGGACCAACCGAACCAGCGGCGGACGGCGAGGAAGGTCAGCCGGGCCTCGTCCTCGCCCGAGAGCACCTTGATGCGGGCCCCCGTCTGGTGGAAGACGTGGTCGAGTACGGCGTCCCCGTTGACGGCCTCGCGGACCGCCGAGGTGGCGAAGGCGTAGATCTCCTCGCACCCCTTGTCCTCGGCCAGGGCGAGGGCGTCGGCGACGAACGCGGTCAGCGCTGCCGTGCCGGCCTCGTTGACCGCACCGTCGGCGTCGAGGTGCTCGGCGAGACGCAACGGCTCCTTGTACGACGACGCCGGGCTCGGCGCAGCACCACCGTGCGCGTCCACCACCAGCAGGTGGCCGGTGTTGGAGCCGATGTCGAGAACGCCCAGACGCATTTCCTCAGGTTAGCGGGGTCGTCTGCGGGAACGGTGTCGTACCACCAGCCAGACGGCCCCGGCCGCGAACGCGACCACCCACGGCCACCACGTCCGCGACGCGTCCCAGTACGCCGCCCCGAACACGTCGAACCCGTTCGCGACGATGTCGCCGAGCTGCTCGTCGACGTTCTGCCCTGCCCGCAGCCGGGTCTGCACGGCGAGCAGCCCGGCCGTGAACGGCGTGCCCGACCAGACGATCACGAGGGCGAGCGGCCACAGGACGGCCCACCACGGCGACCGGCGTACCGAGATCACGAGGGCCGCCGCGAGCAGGACCGCCGTGGTCACGTCCCGTACCGCGGCGCTCTGCCAGCCGAGCTCGGCGAACCAGGACGGCAGCTGGGTCACCACGACCGCGGCCGCCACCGGGGTGAACCCGGGCTGCAGGGAGGAGAGCGCCCCGAGCACGACGCACGCAGCAGTCACCGCGAAGACGCCGACCACCAGACCGTCGAGCACCCGGTCGTCGGTGTCGAACCCGTCGAGGGCGCGACCCGCGACCGCGGACCGTGCGGTCATCGTGAGCACCAGCGTCGTCACCGCGACGACCAGGACGGTCAGGGTCACGGCCACGCCTCGCGGCAGACCGCTGAAGAAGGCAGGGAGAACGGTGGCGGCGATCGTCCCGACGGCCGTGTACGCGACCAGCGCGGAGAGCTCTCCGGCGAACAGCGGGATGACCACGCGACCTTCGGCGACCCCTCCGGCGTCGTCCTCGCGGAAACCGTCCAGGACCCACGGCAGGTGGCCGAACAACCAGGCGACGACCACGACGAGCAGGGCGAGCAGCAGGCAGAGGACGGGCCCGCGCCAGGCCGGGGGCACCTGAACCCGGGGGAACGGGTCCGTGTCCGAAGGCGCCGAGTCGTCCATGGTTTCCATCATGCCTTCCTCCTCACGACGCGCGGCGTAGGGTTCGGGCGTGCCTGAAGTTGACCTGGTTTTCCCCCGTGCCTGGCTGGAATTCGTCGATCCCGCAGACCAGGACCAGGTCTACCGCTGCGACCTGACCTGGCTGACGTCGAACTGGACCTGCATCTTCGGCAACGGCTGCCAGGGCATCTACGACACCTCGCCGGAGTCGGGGTGCTGCACGCTGGGTGCGCACTTCTCCGACGCCGAGGACGAGGAGCGCACGGCAGCCTGGGTCGACAAGCTCGACGACTCGCTGTGGGAGCGACGCTCCGAGGCGCTCTCCAAGAAGGGCGAGGTCTCCCGGAAGAAGTGGACCGAGATCGAGGACGGCGAGCGCAAGACGCGGGTCGCGGTGGCGGACGACGGCAGCCAGGCCTGCATCTTCCACAACAGCCGCGAGTTCCCCGGTGGGTACGGCTGCGCCCTGCACGCCCTGGCCCTGCGCGAAGGCGTGCACTTCGTGGAGACCAAGCCGGACGTCTGCTGGCAGCTGCCGATCCGGCGTACGTTCCGCGACGTCGAGCGGATCGACGGGACGACGTACTCGGAGACCAGCATCGGGGAGTACGACCGTCGCGGCTGGGGTCCCGGCGGGCACGACCTGGACTGGTACTGCTCGGGCAACACCGAGGCGCACGTCGGCGCGGAGCCGGTGTACCTGTCGAACGCAAACGAGCTGCTGGCCCTGATGGGACAGCCGGCGTACGACGTCCTTGCCGCGGCGTGCGAGAGCCACCTGCGCTCGCGTTCCGCGCTCGCGCTGCACCCCGCGTCGCCCGTCCAGCACTGATCGGGACCCCCGGTGTGTGACGTGGATCGCGTCGGGGTGAGAATCTTTGGCATGCGCCTCGACCACATCGTCTTCGCCGCCGGACCGGACGGCCTCGCCGCGACCGCCGAACGACTCACGAAGATCCTCGGTGAGGAATTCATCGACGGCGGCGTGCACCCGCGTTTCGGCACCCGCAACCGGATCCTGCCGCTGACCGAGGGCACCTACCTCGAGCTCGTCGAGGTTCTCGACCACCCCGCCTCGGACAAGGCGCCGTTCGGCCAGGCCGTCCGGGCCCGCTCCGAGCTCGGTGGCGGCTGGATGGGTTGGGTCGTCGCGGTCGACGACATCAAGCCTCTCGAGGAGCGCCTCGGCCGCGAGTCGGTCAAGGGCAACCGGCACCGCCCCGACGGCACCGAGCTCCTGTGGCGGCAGCTCGGCGTCAAGGGTCTGCAGTCCGACCCGCAGCTGCCGTTCTTCGTGCAGTGGGAGTCCGACGCCAACCTCCACCCGTCCGCCGGATCGACCGGCAGGGTCTCGCTGGAGGCGCTCGAGATCGCCGGCTCCCCGGCTCGCGTGACCGAGTGGCTCGGCGCCCCCGTCGAGCAGCCGCTGGAGGACGTGAAGGTCGAGTGGGTCGCCCCCAACGGGGCGCCGGGGATCAACGCCGTCGCGTTCCAGACGCCGAACGGTCTCGTCCGCCTCTGAGCATGGAGGTACCCGACCCGTTCGCCGGGTTCGGCCCCGCCAGTCCCGGAAACGGGGTGCGGCGCTCCCCCAACATCTGGGACAACCCCGGGACCTACGAGCTCGAGAACACCGCGTTCGACCGCGCCGGCCTCCTGGCGGACACGATGCGAGCCATCGCCGACTGGTCGGACCGGGACGTCCTCGACGTCGGCTGCGGAACCGGGTTCCACCTGCCGTTCTTCGGCGCGAACGCCCGCAGCGTCGTCGGCGTCGAGCCGCACCCGCCCCTGGCCGCGATCGCCCGCCGCCGCACCCGCCGTACGGCGAACGTCACCGTGCTCGAGGGTGGGGCGGCCGACCTTCCGCTCGAGGACGCCTCGGTCGACGTCGCCCACGCGCGCTGGGCGTACTTCTTCGGCCCCGGCTGCGAGCCGGGCCTCGAGGAGCTCGACCGGGTCGTGCGCCCGGGCGGCGCGGCGTTCGTCATCGACAACGACCCGACCCGGTCCACCTTCGGCGGTTGGTTCCGCCGCGGCTTCCCGCGGGTCGACCCCGTCACGGTCGAGAGCTTCTGGACCGACCGGGGCTGGCAGCGCGAGCGGATCCTCACCGACTGGCAGTTCGACGACCACGCCGACTTCGCGTCCGTCGTCCGGATCGAGCTGCCGACGCAGGTGGCCGACGAGGTGCTCGAGGAGCACCCGACGGCGACCGGCACCGACTACGCGATCAACCTGTGGTGGCGCCGGTTCTGATCTCGGGCTTCGCATCGGCGGGCTTCGACGCACCGGCGTAGCACCAACCGAAGAAGAGCACGAGCAGCAGCCACGAACCGATCACCAGGCCGTACGCGAGCGCGTTGAGCCACCCCGGAACGTCGTCCTTGATCTCGCGCTGGAGGAACTGCTTCTCCGCCGACAACCGGACCACATCACCGTCGCGGGCGAGGATCTCGCGGCCGCGGTCGCTCGTGATCGCCGGGTCGTCCGGCGCGTGCAGCGGGATCGCCGCCATCGTGGTCGGCAGCAGGTGCACGCGGACCAGCGTCTTCCAGTTGCCGTACATCGGCAGCGGGTCGGCACTGCGGAACTCCCCGGGCCGTCCGGTCGGCTCCATCGCCACCCGGACCACCCCCGGCTTCTTCGCGACCGGATCCACCGGCGGGTCGACGGCGTCGGCCTTCGGGCCACGACCCTGCCAGGACAGGCCGTAGAGCCAGACCGCGTCGTCGACGGCGTCGGCCGGAGAGAACCTCACCACCACGTCGGAGGAGCAGCTCTCCTGCGACCCGGCGCAGTCGGTGCCCAGAGCGACCGTGGCCGAGATCTTGTCGTCGGTCATCCCGGGCGGGGCGAAGTAGGCCATCAGGACGACGGCGATGCCGATCCCGGCGAGACCGGTCCAGCGGAAGGTCGAGGCCGTCGGAGCCGGCCTCACCGGCGGCAGCTCTTCACCAGTAGCGTCGGCGCCCGCGACGTCGCGCAGCCGTGCGACGTGCCAGAGGCCCAGCAGCGCACCCCCGAGGGCAGCGACGGTTCCGACGGCGAGCATCACCGGCAGCGCCCCGGAGTCAATCGGCTGCGGCAGCGGCATGAACTTCTTGCTCCACAGCCACTCGGCGTACAGACCGACGGTGCCGACGGCGAGCGCCGAGACGAGCGCGAACGCGACGGCCCGACGCCTCGGCGGAAGAACCAGGGCTACCAGCTCGACGATCACTGCCGCCGGGACGAACAGCAGGAAGCGAGCCGTGAGCACGTCGGGGAGCAGCGAGACGGTGACCCAGAGGTAGGCGTGCACGCCGAGGTAGACGACCGCGGCGAAGAGCGCGCCGCCCGGACCGAACCAGGACCGCACCGCGGTCGTGATCCAGGTGAACACGAAGCCGGCGATGATGAACTGGGTCGCAGCCGGGTACTGCGGGACACCGAGGTCGAACTCCATCAGGAACGCGACCGGGATGAAGCAGAGCGCCAGGGCCAGGGCGCTGCGCCAGCGACCCAACGTCGTCCGGGTGCCGGGGGCACCGACCTGGTGGGCCTCGGCGAGGAGCAGCGGGATGCCGAGGATGCAGGTGACCGCACCGCCGATCATCATCACGTGGGTCGGACCCCACTCGGTGACGTCCTGCCCGAAGAGCCGGTGCCAGACGTCGTCGGCCGGGAAGCCCAGCAGGGCGATCTGGCCGGCGCCCAGGATGACCAGCGACCCCATCGGGACCCGCCAGGTCTTGGTGAGCCGGACCGTGCGCCGCGGGAGCGGGTCACGGGCCAGCCCCATGCTGAGCACGCCGGCGTGGGTGAAGCCGAGGATGCCGAAGAGGATGAAGTAGTGCGACGGGTTCGCGAGCGGACCCTCGTCGCGACCGTTCTGCATGTGGATCGGCACGTCCCACCACACACCGAACGCCGCGCAGAGCAGGGCGGCGAGCAGCAGGTACATCGGCAGGCCGACCCAGCGCGGGAGACCGTCGATCGTGGAGATCTTGTCGGCCAGCCTGCCGACCAGCGTGGGGTGGCCGGTGCGCTCGCGCAGCACCACCCAGCCGAAGGCGAGCATCACCGCCCCGACGAGGGCAGCGGCGATCAGGATCTCGCTGAACGCAGCGCCGCCGGCGCTGGGTGCAGCCTCGAGAGGAAGAGTCATGGGAGGTCCCCGTCCACGGTGCAGGTGAGCTGGTTATGTGTGACGCGGTGTTACACCTGGCGACAGTACCCAGATCGGACCGTCAGGTCACCCACCCGAGATGAGCGTCACGGATCGGGATCACGGAACCTCGACCACCACGACGACCTCGCCCAGACCGGCGAAGTCCCTGGGGTTGCGCGTGAAAACGGGCAGCCCCACCGACGCCGCAGTTGCGGCGATCAGCAGGTCAGCCATCCGACCGCCGCGCGCCTTCCGCCCTCGTGCCATCGTCATCGCGAAGATGCGGCCGTACGCACGGGCAGCACCGTCGTCGAACGGCAGCGCGTCAAAGGTGCGCTCCACCTGCTGCAGCCGGTCCTGGCGTCGGCCACGCTCTGCGGGGTCGGCCGTGGCGTGCGGGCCGGCAGCGAGTTCCGCCAAGGTGATCGCCGCGATGGCGCTTTCCCTGGGAAGCAGGTCGGGATCGATCTGGTCGAGGTCGAGCACGACCGAGGTGTCGAGGAGGCCCCGCTCGTGGCGTTCACGCACGCGGCGTCACGTCCTGGTCGACCACAGCGTCCACGTCGGCACGGAATCGTTCGTAGTCGATCCGAGGACCGTGCGTGAACAGGTCGACCAGGAGGTCCGAGCGCACGAAACGAGACCGACGAAGCGGGAGCAGTTCACCGATGGCGACGCCATTGCGCGTGACGAGAAAGGACTCCCCCGCGTCGAGCCCGCGCATGATCTCGCCGCTGTCGTTCCGTAGCTCACGTTGAGTGATCTCACGCATGGCTCACCGTAGCACGCGTGCTACACGGAGACGACGGGCCTGCTCAGCCGGTCCAGGAACGCGATCAGCAACGACTCCCGCAGCCGCGGCGGCGCCAGGTCGAGGAGTGCGTTCACCTCGGCCATCCGCTCGGGCAGCGCCAGGTCGCCGGACGCGGACTCCCCCACCAGGCCGGAAGCGGCCAGCAGCCCGTCGAAGTCCGCCTCGGTCAGTGCGGCCGGATCGAGCGCGGCGATGAAGTCCACCACGCCCGGGTCCACCACGACAGGACCGGCAGCGACCGCCGCCTCGACGGACTGCGTCAGAGCCTGCAGGAACTCCGGCACGTGGGCCAGGGTCGCCGCGGAGACGGACAGGTGGATGTTGGCCGGGTGCTCGCCGTAGGACATCTGCGGCTGGACGTACCAGTCCCGGGACGCCATCTCGTCGCACACGGTGAACGGGTCACAGGTCTCGTCGGTCACGAGCCCGATGAGCGAGGAGTCGGGCACCGCGAGCAGGGAGAGCGCGGGCACGTCCGCGAGGCCGGCCACGATCGCGTCGACCGTCGCGAACACGTCGTCCGCGAGCCGCTGGTAGCCCTCGTCGCCGAGCGTGTTCACCACCGCCCACGCGCCCGCCAGCGGACCACCGGACTTGGTGGACTGCATCGTGGAGTTCAGCATCGTGTAGCCCGGCCAGTCGGCGGCGGCGAAGTACTGCGGCCGACGGAGCTCGGCGTCGCGGTAGAGGAGCAGCGAGGTGCCCTTCGGGGCGTAGCCGTACTTGTGCAGGTCGACCGAGATCGACGTGACCCCCTCGACCGCGAAGGTCCACGCAGGCACGTCGCGGCCCAACCGCGCGGCGTACGGGAGCACCCAGCCGCCGATGCAGGCGTCGACGTGGAACCGGATCCCCCGTTCCTGCGCCGCGGCAGCCAGCTCGGTGATCGGGTCGACGACCCCGTGCGCGTACGACGGCGCACTGCCGACGACCAGGACGGTGCGCTCGGGGGCTTCGTCGATCGCCGCGATGGTGGCGGCCACGTCGGCACGGAAATCCGCACCGACCGGCACGAACACCGCCTCGACACCGAAGTAGTGCGCAGCCTTGTGGAACGCGGCGTGCACCGTCGTCGGCAGCACCATCCGCGGTCGCTCGACCTCCGGGCGCCCGTCACGCGCTGCCTGGACGGCGAGCAGGACCGACTCGGTACCTCCGGAGGTGACCGTGCCGACCCCCGCCCTCGGGTCCGTCCAGCAGCCTCAGCCCGAAGCCGACCAGCTCGTTCTCCATCTGCAGGAGGCTCGGGAACGCGGTCGGGTCCAGTCCGTTGGAACCGGCGTACGCCGCCACGGCCTCGCGACCGATCCGGTCCACCTCGGCGAGGCCGGAGTCGTAGACGTAGGCGAGCGTGCGACCGCCGTGCACCGGCAGGTCGGCGGTCTGACGGGCTCGCATCTCGGCAAGGACGTCTCGGGTCATGCGTCGACCTCCTCGGAAGTCAGTGAGTAGCGGGTCAGCCAGAACAGGCTGACCAGGACGAGCACCGCCGGGATGACCGAGAACCCGAGGGTGATCGCGGTGAGCGCGGAATCTGGCTGGGTGACCTTCTCGTCCTCGGTGTGCGAGACGTAGCCGCCGACGGCGAGCACCAGCGCGAACAACGCCGGGCCGAGCGCGAGCCCGAGGGTCTCCCCCGCGGTCCAGACGCCGGTGTAGACACCGACCCGGCTGGTGCCCGTACGCCGGGTGTCCACGGCGGCAGCGTCGGGCAGCATCGCCAGCGGGAAGACCTGGCAACCGGCGTACCCGACCCCGACCAGCGCGGTCGCGGCAAACACCAGGCCGCTCGGAGCGACCTTCGCGAGGACGGCGAGCAGGGCCCCGACGGCGAGGACGACCGAGGAGATCAGGTAGCCGCGCTTCTTGCCGATCCGCGCGCCGATCGCCGACCAGGCAGGGGTGAGCAGCAGCGCGGGCCCGACGAAGCACACGAACAGCACCGTTGAGGCGCCCTTGCTGTCGAGCACCTCGCGGGCGAGGTAGTCGACGCCGGCGAGCATCCCGCCGGTGGCCAGCGCCTGCAGGACGAAGGTGGTCAGCAGCAGCCGGAAGTCACGTGCCCCCGCGATCACCGCGAGCTGGTCGCGCAACGAGCCCGGGCCGGGTTCGACGACGCCGACGGGCGCCGAGCGGGTGCCCCGGTACGCCGCCACCACGCCGACCAGGATCAGCACGGCCATCGCAGCGCCCATCACCCGGTAGCCGTCGCGGCCGCCGATAGCGTCCCGGATACCGGGGGCCGAAGCGCCGGCGAGCATGATCGTGAACGCCAGGATGGCCACCCGCCAGGTCATCAGCCGGGTGCGCTCGTCGTAGGAGTCGGTCAGCTCGGCCGGCATCGCGACGTACGGCACCTGGAAGAACGCGTACGCCGTCGCGCACGCGAGGAACAGGGCGAGCACCCAGATCGCATCCAGGCTCCTCGAGCCCAGGTCGGGGCCGGCGAAGAGCAGCGCGAAGCAGATCGCCAGCGCGATGCCCGCGCGCAGCAGCCAGGGGCGCCGGGGACCGCGAGGATCGACCGTGCGGTCGCTGATCCGACCGGCGACCGGGTTGAGGAACACGTCCCACGCCTTGGGGGCGAAGACGATGAACCCCGCCACGACCGCCGCGATCCCGAGGGTGTCGGTCAGGTACGGCAGCAGCATCAGGCCGGGGACGGTGCCGAAAGCGCCGGTCGCCACCGACCCGGAGCCGTACCCCAGGCGGACGCCACGGGACAGCGAATCTTTCTGCACCATGGAAGGAGACTATGGGGTCGGCGGCTCAGCCGTCCCGCGACGTGGACCTGCGGACGACCAGGGTCGGTTCGAGCATCCGGGCGGGCTCCTCGACGTGGCGGTGCGAGAGCACGGTGTTGACCAGGTCGACGACCTCGATGGCGACCTGCTCGAGCGGTTGGCGCACCGAGGTCAACCCCGGCCAGGTGACCTGCGCTCCCAGGGAGTCGTCGAAACCCACCACCCCGACGTCGACACCGGGCCGCAGGTTGCGCTCGGCGAGCGCGTGCAGGACACCGATGCCGATGGTGTCGCTCGCGCAGGCGAAGCCGGTGACGCCGGTCCCCAGCAGCTCGTGCGCCGCCATCCGGGCGGCGTCGACGTTGTCGGTGATCCGGACGCCGAGCCCCGTGGTGTCCTTGCCCGCTGCCGCCATCGCGGTGGCCCAGCCCGACCGGCGGTCCTCGCCGATCCGCGAGGACTTCTCCCACCCCAGCCAGGCGACCCTGTCGTGGCCGAGCCCGAGGAGGTGCTCGGTCGCCAGCTGGGCGCCCTTCGCCCCGGCGACGTCGACCCAGGGGTGCCGCGCCGAGGTGTCGTCCCACGGGCGACCGAAGGTGACGAACGGCGCGCCGACCTTGCGCAGGAAGTCCGCCTGCGGAGTGCCGGCGTAGGTGTCGGTGATGATGAAGGCGTCGACCGCGGTCGAGCGCAGCAGCTGGTCGTAGCCGTCCAGCGGGTCCTCCGGGTCCCCCGAGAACAGCACGATGTGGTGCCCGGTCCTGGCCGTCGCCTCGACCAACGTGTGCACGAACCGGTCGATCAGGGCGTTGCTGGTGCCCTCCTCGGCCGCCTCGAAGCGCAGACCGATCAGGTGCGAGGAGCGGGTCCGGAGCTGGCGGGCGGCCCGGTTGGGCGTGTATCCGAGCTCGGCGATCACCGCCCGGACCCGCGCGAGGGTGTCCTCGCGGAGCAGCTCGGGGTTGTTCAGCGCGTTCGAGACGGTCTGCCGGGACACCCCGGCCCGCTCGGCAACGGTCGCCAGGGTCGGCTGGGGAGGCCCAGGACGACGGGCTGCTGGTCGCACGGCACCTCCTCGGTCGGTCGTTCGGGCCTGGATCGTTCCAATAGTAGGCGGGCCCCGCGCGCCGTCGGAAACCTGTCGGGAGTAGCACGTATGTTCGAACCATGGCGACGAAGAAGGCAGCTGCGGCCCCCTACTGCTGCGGCGAGTGCGGGTGGGAGACGGCGAAGTGGGTCGGGCGCTGCGGCGAGTGCCAGGCATGGGGCACGGTGGTGGAGCGCAGCGCTCCGAAGAGCCGGGTGCTCGCAGGCCCGGTGACCACGAAGGCGCTGCCGATCGGTGAGATCCCGGTCGAGGACGCCCAGTCGCGCAGCAGCGGCGTCCCCGAGCTCGACCGCGTCCTCGGCGGCGGACTGGTCCCCGGTGCCGCCATCCTCCTGGCCGGGGAGCCCGGTGTCGGTAAGTCGACATTGTTGCTCGAGGTCGCGGCCCAGACCGCGCGCTACAAGCACCGCACCCTGTACCTCACCGGCGAGGAGTCGGCTGCCCAGGTGCGCCTGCGCGCCGACCGGACCGGCGGCATCCAGGACGAGCTCTACCTCGCCGCCGAGACCGACCTGGGCGCCGTGCTCGGCCACGTCGAGCAGGTGAAGCCGACGCTGCTGGTCATCGACTCCGTCCAGACGATCAGTGCGAGCGACATCGACGGAGTCCCCGGCGGTGTCACCCAGGTCAAGGAGGTCGCGGCCGCCCTCATCCGGATGGCCAAGCTGCGCAACATCACGTTGGTCCTGGTCGGGCACGTCACCAAGGACGGCTCCATCGCAGGACCGCGGGTGCTCGAGCACCTCGTCGACGTGGTGCTGCACTTCGAGGGCGAGCGCGCGTCCCGGTTGCGGATGGTCCGCGCGGTCAAGAACCGGTTCGGTCCGGTCGACGAGGTCGGCTGCTTCGACCTCTCCTCCGAGGGCATCGTGGCGATCACCGATCCCACCGGACTCTTCCTCGACAGCCGCAACGGATCGGCCGCCGGCACCTGCGTCGCCGTGGCGATGGAGGGGCGGCGTCCCCTGCTCTCGGAGGTCCAGGCGCTGGTGACCCACTCCGCGGCGGAGCGGCCCCGGCGTACGACCTCGGGGGTGGACTCCTCGCGGGTCGCCATGATCCTGGCGATCCTCCAGCAGCACGCCGGCATCCGGCTGCACAGCCACGACGTGTTCGTCTCCAGCGTGGGCGGTGCCCGGCTGACCGAGCCCAGCAACGACCTGGCCATCGCACTCGCGATCGTGTCGGCGTACCGGGGGCGGCCGCTCGGCCGTCAGGTCGTCGCCGTCGGCGAGCTCGGTCTGTCCGGCGACCTCCGACGGGTGCGCGACATCGACGTCCGGCTGGCCGAGGCCGGCCGGATGGGGTTCCGCTCTGCCGCGGTGCCTGCGGAGGCTCCCGAGAACATCGGGCGCAGCCGGCTGATGGACGGCCTTCGCGTCGTCGACGTCGACACGATTCGCCGAGCAGTCGACATCCTCGGCATGTCGGAGGACGCAGGTGCGGCCTCGGGGAGCTGACCGGATCGATACCAAAGTCGGTCGGCCCGCCCCGAGCCAAGCCCTAGACTCAGCCACGTGGTAACCACCGACGACGCGCACGAGGCAGAGCGACTGCGCGCCACCCTGGCCAGCATCGCCCCGGGCACCGCCCTGCGCGACGGACTCGAGCGCATCCTGCGCGGTCGCACCGGCGCGCTGATCGTGCTCGGCAACGACAAGGTCGTCGACACGATCTCGACCGGCGGCTTCATGCTGGACGTTCCGTTCACCGCGACCGGCCTGCGCGAGCTCTGCAAGATGGACGGCGGCATCGTGCTGTCGGCGGACGGCAGCCGGATCATCCGCGCCAACGTACACCTGATGCCCGACCACACCATCCCCAGCGAGGAGACCGGAACCCGGCACCGCACCGCCGACCGGGTCGCGAAGCAGTCCGGGTTCCCGGTCATCTCGGTGTCGCAGTCGATGCAGATCATCGCGGCGTACGTCGGCGAGACCCGGTACGTCCTGGAGGACTCCGGCTCCATCCTGTCCCGCGCAAACCAGGCGCTGGCCACGCTCGAGCGGTACAAGCTCCGCCTCGACGAGGTCTCCAGCACGCTCTCGGCCCTGGAGATCGAGGATCTGGTCACGGTCCGCGACGTCGCGGTGGTCGCCCAGCGGCTCGAGATGGTCACCCGGATCGCGCGCGAGATCGACGACTACGTGCTCGAGCTGGGGACCGACGGGCGGCTGCTGTCGCTGCAGCTGGAGGAGCTCATCACCGGCGTCGACGCCGAGCGCGAGCTGGTCGTCCGCGACTACCTGCCCACCGGACGCCGCAAGCGCACCCCGGAGCAGGTCCTCTCCGACCTCGAGACGCTCTCCTCAGCCGACCTCGTCGACATCTCGATGGTCGCCAAGGCCCTCGGCCTCGGGCAGGCCGAGCACCTCGACGGTGCGGTGACCCCGCGCGGCTACCGGCTGCTCGCCAAGGTGCCGCGACTGCCCAGCACCGTGGTCGACGGGCTCATCGAGCAGTTCGACACCTTGCAGAAGCTGCTGTCGGCCGGTGTGGAGGACCTGCAGATCGTCGAGGGCGTGGGCGAGCTCCGGGCACGCAGCGTGCGCGAAGGACTGTCGCGGCTGGCGGAGTCCAGCATCCTCGAGCGGTACGTCTGAGCTGACCGTGCGAGCTCGCTCGCACGGTCAATGCGAAGAGGTCGAGCAAGCCCGCGGGTGAGCTGCGCGCCGTCCTGAGGAGCGAGCGTCTCGAAGGGAACCCGCGACGG
The DNA here is from genome assembly GCF_040546585.1 of Marmoricola sp. OAE513. NCBI lineage: Bacteria > Bacillati > Actinomycetota > Actinomycetes > Propionibacteriales > Nocardioidaceae > Marmoricola > Marmoricola sp. OAE513. The sequence goes on from NZ_JBEPOC010000001.1 coordinate 1,336,901, forward strand.
CGGGTCGAAACCGGGCGAGGCGGGCGCAGACGTCACCACGTCTCCGCAAGCTCCACGACCGGGGTCTCTAGTGACCCGTGTTCACCGTGGCCGGAGTGCCGGTCGCCGACTTCTTCGGCTTCTTGGGCTTCTTCGTCTTCACCACGACCGGCCGCGGCGGCGTCGTCAGCTTGACGTCGGCCTCGCTCGGCTCGGATCCGACCGCCGCCGCGACGACCTCGTAGGTCCCGGGCGGCGCCCAGTCGGTCGACGGACTGCAGCTGCTGTCGGAGCCGCGGCCGTTCCAGGTCAGCTGGATCGTCGTCGCCGCAGCGCTGCGCACGACGACCGAGGACCGGCTGACCGACGCCGGGCAGTCCTGGCTCGACCAGACCTTCCCCTTGGCCGTGCTCACCTTGGCGACCACGGTCTTGGGGGTGACCTTGAACGTGCAGGCCGGACGGATGCCGGTGAGCTGCAGCGTCAGCGGGACCGCCCGCCCGGCTGGCGCCGTGCCGGCCACCGGGGTGACGGTGACGTCGTTCGCGTCGCAGGGGCCGTCGGGTTGCACCTCGGCGACCGGAGCGCCGCCACCGGCGCTCGTCGGCAGGGCCTTGCCGGGCAGCGGTCCGATGAAGGCCGGCTGGGGCGCGGCCGCGGTCGGAGTGCTCCTGGCCGAGGAGGTGCGTGCCTTCGCAGCAGGGTCTTCCGAGCCGCCACCGGCGCCGAGCAGCCGGGCGAACGCGAACACCAGCGCCAGCGCGGTGCCGAGCACCAGCGCCCGCCGGAACCAGTAGACCCTGGCCGGCAACCGGCCGGCAGTACGGGTCGAGGAGGTCATGGCTCCACGGTAAGGAAGAACCGCACGCGGGCGGCGGAGGCACACCGAGCGGCAACCGCTCGACTCGCTCCTCGTAGGCTCACCGACGTGGAGCCCGAGAACCCGCCCGAGAACACTCTGGTGGGACCCGTCACCGACTGGTACGCCGAGCACGCACGCGACCTGCCCTGGCGGCGTCCCGGCACGAGCCCGTGGTCGGTGATGGTCTCGGAATTCATGCTGCAGCAGACGCCGGTGGTGCGGGTGCTACCGGTGCACGAGACCTGGATGAACACCTGGCCGACGCCGGCCGCGCTCGCCGCAGCACCCAGCGGAGAGGCCGTGCGTGCGTGGGGCCGCCTGGGGTACCCCCGACGTGCGCTGCGGCTGCACGCCTCGGCGGTCGCGATCACCGAGCGGTTCGACGGCGAGGTTCCGGACACCTACGAGGACCTGCGCAGCCTGCCGGGAGTCGGTGACTACACCGCAGCGGCGATCGCGTCGTTCGCCTTCGGCCGCAGCCACGCGGTGCTGGACACGAACGTGCGCCGGGTGCTCGGGCGCGCCGTCTCGGGCGTCGAGTTCCCTGCGCCGTCGGTCACCGCCGCGGAGCGCACGCTCGCCGGCGCACTCGTCCCCGACGAGGACCCGGAGGTGTGGGCGATCGCGGTGATGGAGCTCGGCGCCCTCGTCTGCACGGCCGCCAACCCGTCCTGCGACCGCTGCCCCATCGTCGACCGCTGCGCCTGGCACCGGGCCGGACGGCCGCCGTACGACGGGCCGCCGCGCAAGGTCCAGACGTACGCCGGCACCGACCGGATGTGCCGGGGCCGCCTGCTCGCCGTGCTCCGGGACGCCGACGGCTCGGTCACCCAGGAGCGCCTGGACGCGGTCTGGGCCGACGCGGTCCAGCGCGAGCGTGCCCTGGCCTCGCTGATCGCCGACGGGCTCGTGGCCCGTCACGGCGACCGGTTCGCGCTCCCCGACTGACCTGCCGGGGAGCGCGCGACCTCAGCCGATCTTGGCCTTGCCGGTGGCCTCGGCCTTCTGGTCGTGGAGCAGCTTGCCCGCAGCGTCGACAGGGACGTAGGAGACTTCGAAGCTGATCCCCTGACCCTTCTCGTACCTGAAGTTCTCACCGACCGAGTACGACTGCCCCGGCGCCAGGGTGAAGGGGGCCTTGTGCGGTCCCTTGCCGGGGTCGAGGGCGTCGCTGTTGATGCCGACCTTCTCGAACAGTGTCTGGTCGACGACGGAGTCCATACCCTGCACGTACTTCCAGTCGTCGTACCGCGGGCTCACGTCCACCAACGAGAACCCCAGCGCGATCGGCTCGGTCCCAGTGTTCTTGACGACGTAGTTCACGAAGACCAGCGGGTCACCCTCGGCGATGATCGGCTTGTTCGTCGCGGGGTCGACGAACTGGCCCGACTTCGACGCGGTCTCGGTGCCGACCTGGTAGACGTCGACGCTCACCGCACCGGCCTTCACGGTGGTGAGCTTGGTGCCCTTGACGACGAGTGGTCGCGCCCACGGCGGCAGAGTGCCGTCGGCGTCGGTGCCCCCGGTGACCTCGGGGCTCGGGGTGGCCCCGGAGGTCGCGGCGGCCGTGGCGGCCGAAGTCGTCGCCGCCGTGGTCGGCTCGTGGTCGACGCTCTCGGCCGCGTCATCGGTGCCCCCGCAGCCGCTGAGGCTGACGGCACCGAGGACAACGGCTCCGGCTGCGGCAGCGCGCAGGGCCTGGGGGCGGGTACGGCGGATCATCGGATCTCCTTCGTCGGGTGCTCGCCGTCGCGCGACGGCGGCTTCCGAGGGAGACACCGACGGCGCGCACCGGCTTACGCCGGATCCCGGCGGCCCGACGAGACGGTGGTCACAACGGGGCGCGCTACCCGGCTGAGCGCCGGTCGTGGGCCAGGCTCGGGTCCGTCATCGCCCAGCGCACCACCCCGGCACCGACCACCCCGAGCTGTTCCCCGGGCCAGTCCCAGGCGGCGAACCGCGGCGGCAGCCGGAGCTCGCGTCGCGCCCAGCCGGGCAGGCTGGTGATCGCTCCTGCGACCAGCATCCCGTAGCCGGGCCGAGCGGCCAGCGGCAGCGGCGGGGACAGCAGCAGGAACCGCGCAACGTCGCGTGAGGCCGCGGTGGACTCCAGCTCGGGACGGAACGCGTCCAGCCGCTCCTGCAGCTCGGCGACCGTCGTCGGGGGCGTGGTCGCGCCGAGCCGAGCGGCGACCTCACCGCTCTGTCGGACGTAGGTGTCAGCGTCGGCGGGGCTCAGCGGCGCCGGACCGAAACGCTGGTAGGCGGTCAAGAAGCTGTCGACCTCGGCCAGGTGCACCCAGTCGAGCAGGTGCGGGTCGCTGGCGGCGTACGGGCGCCCGTCGGGAGCCTTGCCGCGGATGCGGGCGTGGATCCGGCGCACCTGCGCGATCGTCTCCTCGGCGTACTCGATCGTCCCGAAGGTGGTGCTGGCGAGGTAGCCGCTGGTGCGCTCGAGGCGCCCCCACGGGTCGGAGCGGTAGCCGGAGTGCCCGGCGACGCCGGCCATCGCCAGCGGGTGCAGGGACTGCAGCAGCAGCGCCCGGATGCCGCCGACGAACATCGAGGCGTCCGAGTGCACCGTCCAGATCGGGTCGCCCGGCGCGAACCAGCGCTCCCCCGGCGTTCCCCAGATCTCGGCCGCCTTGGCGGGGGCGTCGTCGCCGGCGACCTTTGCCCGCAACGTCTGGCCCAGGCCGCGGCGTACCGGTCGCACCAGCCCGCCCAAAACTGCCTCGACAGGCCCGGCCGCGAGGGCCGAGCCTGTCGAGAACAGGGTGCGCGTGGCGATCAGACGGGCGCTTCCTCGCCGCCGCCGGTCACCTCGACCGGCGGGGTGTCGGGCAGCTCGCCGCGGGCGTTGCCCTGGAACGTGAACACCTGCTCGGCGCCCTCGCCCTCGACATCGACCAGCACGATCTGGCCGGGGCCGACCTCGCCGTACAGCATCTTCTCGGCAAGGACGTCCTCGATCTCGCGCTGGACCGTCCGGCGCAGCGGACGGGCGCCCAGCACGGGGTCGAAGCCCCGGGTGGCGAGCAGGTCCTTCGCGGCCTGGGTGAGCTCGAGGCTCATGTCGCGGTCTTTCAGACGCAGCTCGACCGAGGCGACCATGTTGTCGACCATCGAGATGATCTGCTCCTTGCTCAGCGGCGGGAACACGATGATCTCGTCGACACGGTTGAGGAACTCGGGCCGGAAGTGCTGCTTGAGCTCCTCCTGGACCTTGTTCTTCATCCGCTCGTAGGTGCCCTGGGCGTCTGACGCGTTGCCGAAGCCGAGGCTGACGCCCTTGCTGATGTCGCGCGACCCCAGGTTCGTCGTCATGATGATGACGGTGTTCTTGAAGTCGACGATCCGGCCCTGGCTGTCGGTCAGGCGACCTTCCTCCAGGATCTGCAGCAAGCTGTTGAAGATGTCCGGGTGCGCCTTCTCGACCTCGTCGAAGAGGACCACCGAGAACGGCTTCCGGCGGACCTTCTCGGTCAGCTGACCACCCTCCTCGTAGCCGACGTAGCCCGGGGGCGAGCCGAAGAGCCGCGAGACGGTGTGCTTCTCGGAGAACTCCGACATGTCGAGCTGGATCAGCGAGTCCTCGTCACCGAAGAGGAACTCCGCCAGCGTCTTGGACAGCCACGTCTTACCGACGCCGGACGGGCCGGCGAAGATGAACGAGCCACCGGGACGCTTCGGGTCCTTCAGACCGGCACGCGTGCGACGGATCGCCCGGGACAGCGCCTTGACGGCCTCGTCCTGACCGATGACGCGCTTGTGCAGCTCGTCCTCCATCTTGAGCAGCCGGGTCGACTCCTCCTCGGACAGCTTGACGATCGGGATGCCGGTCGCGACGGCGAGGACCTCGGCGATGAGCTCCTCGTCGACCTCGGCCACGACGTCCATGTCACCGGCGCGCCACTGCTTCTCGCGCTCGCCGCGCGCCACGATCAGCTGCTTCTCCTCGTCACGCAGACGCGCGGCCGCCTCGAAGTCCTGACCGTCGATGGCGCCCTCCTTGCGCTTGCGCACCTCGGAGATCTTGTCGTCGAACTCGCGCAGGTCGGGCGGCGCGGTCATCCGGCGGATGCGCAACCGGGAACCGGCCTCGTCGATCAGGTCGATCGCCTTGTCCGGCAGGAAGCGGTCCGAGACGTAGCGGTCGGCCAGCGTCGCCGCGGCCACGAGGGCCTCGTCGGTGATGGTCACCCGGTGGTGCGCCTCGTACCGGTCGCGCAGCCCCTTGAGGATCTCGATGGTGTGCGCGATGGTCGGCTCCGCGACCTGGATCGGCTGGAATCGGCGCTCGAGCGCGGCGTCCTTCTCCAGGTGCTTGCGGTACTCGTCCAGCGTGGTCGCACCGATGGTCTGCAGCTCGCCGCGGGCCAGCATCGGCTTGAGGATGCTGGCGGCGTCGATCGCGCCCTCGGCGGCACCGGCACCGACGAGCGTGTGCAGCTCGTCGATGAACAGGATGATGTCGCCGCGGGTCTTGATCTCCTTGAGCACCTTCTTCAGGCGCTCCTCGAAGTCACCGCGGTAGCGCGACCCGGCGACCAGGGCGCCGAGGTCGAGCGAGTAGATCTGCTTGTCCTTCAGCGTCTCGGGCACGTCGCCGCGCACGATCGCCTGGGCCAGACCCTCGACGCAGGCGGTTTTGCCGACGCCGGGCTCGCCGATGAGGACCGGGTTGTTCTTGGTCCGTCGGGAGAGGACCTGCATGACCCGCTCGATCTCCTTCTCGCGACCGATGACCGGGTCGAGCTTCCCCTCCTTGGCCGCCTGGGTGTAGTTCCGGCCGAACTGGTCGAGGACCAGGCTCGAGCTCGGAGCGGCCTCGGGCGCCGTACCGGCCGCCTGCGCCTCCTTGCCCTGGTAGCCCGAGAGCAGCTGGATGACCTGCTGGCGGACGCGGTTGAGATCGGCGCCGAGCTTCTGCAGCACCTGGGCGGCAACACCCTCACCCTCGCGGATGAGGCCGAGCAGGATGTGCTCGGTGCCGATGTAGTTGTGGCCGAGCTGGAGGGCCTCGCGGAGCGAGAGCTCCAGGACCTTCTTGGCTCGGGGGGTGAAGGGGATGTGGCCGCTCGGTGCCTGCTGACCCTGGCCGATGATCTCTTCGACCTGGGCGCGCACGCCTTCGAGCGAGATGCCGAGGCTCTCCAGAGCCTTGGCCGCAATGCCGTCACCTTCGTGGATCAGTCCGAGCAGGATGTGCTCGGTACCGATGTAGTTGTGCGAGAGCATGCGGGCCTCTTCCTGGGCCAGCACGACAACACGACGGGCACGGTCTGTGAACCGTTCGAACATGGGCATCGCTCCTTGGACTACGTGGGACGCGCAACGTGCAACCCACACGTCTGACGAACCCTGATTCCACCCTACGTGTTCCGGTGAAAGTCCGTATCCGCTGTAAGCGAACACGGGACCCCGCGAAATGGCCGGGACCAACGACCTTCCGTGCAACCCTGACGGGGCCTGCAGCGTCCTAGTTCCCGGGTGCTGCTCGGCATCCTTCCGCCCCCAGAGAGGTCGTTGCCTCGTGAAGCACCCCCGCCATCCCCTGACCCGCGCCCTCCCCGTCGCGCTGGCCGTCGCAGCCCTGTCGCTGAGCATGCTGCCCGCGACCGCTGCCCCGGAGAAGAAGCCGTCGAAGAAGCCGGCGACGGTCCGGCTCTTCAGCCCCGACCGGACACCGACGATGACGGTGCACACCAACGCGGACGACCCCGACGACGAGTACGTGGACTTCAACCCCACGGTGTACCTGGAGTCGCGTCGCGGTCGGCTCGAGATCGACGTACGGCGACGCAGCGCCGCGAAGCCGGTCACGGCCACCATCCGGATCGGCAAGGAGACCAGGAAGTTCCCCCGAGCTCTCCTCGACGGCTTCAACGGCATCAAGGACGCGTTCGTGCTGACCTGGAAGTCGCCGGACGGCACGATCCTGGCGCAGACCAAGCAGAGCTGGTGTCCCAACGACGGCCAGCAGAGCCGACTCACCCCGCACGCGGCGACCCGGACGGCGTTCACCTACACCTGTGGCAGCCACCCCTTCACCCGCAGCATGCGCTGGGGCATCGACCGGGGCTGGTCGCGCCAGCTGCTCGGCTACCTCGAGGCACCCGAGGTCGACCTCGGCGACAAGGCGGTGCTCGAGCTCGCGCTGCGGCCCGAGCTCGGCAAGGCGCTGCGCATCCCTGCGGCCAAGCGCTCCGTGCGGTTCGACATCACCGTGAAGCACGTCGTCGACGACTTCGACGACGAAGGCGTGGCCCCCGAGCCGGGACCGGCGGGGACACGCGGCGTCGTCGGCCGGTCCGCGGCCGCCGGCCACGACCACCCCTCCGAGCCCGGCGGCGTCGGGCACCACAAGTTCCCGAAGTCGGTCCGGCCCGACCTGGTCTCGCTGCCGGCGTACGGGATCTCGGTCCACGAGGAGGGCGGGCGCGATCTGCTCGACTTCGCTGCCACGGTCTACAACGGTGGCCCGGGACCCCTGGTCGCGGAGGGCTTCCGCCGACGCAGCAAGCAGCTGATGGACGCGTACCAGTTCTTCTACCGGGGCGAGAAGCAGATCGGGTCGAACAAGGTCGGGACGATGGAGTACGACACCCGTGAGTCCCACCAGCACTGGCACTTCCACGACTTCGCGATCTACGACCTGGTGAACCAGAAGAAGGACAAGCTGCTGCGCACCAGCGGCAAGGAAGCCTTCTGCCTCGCCCCGACCGACGCCATCGACCTGCTCCGGCGGGGCGCCGAGGTCGAGCCGGGCAACGGCGACCTGTCCACTGCGTGCGGTGAGGCCAACTCGGTCTGGGTGCGCGAGGTCCTCGCTGCCGGCTGGGGTGACACCTACACCCAGCAGCGGGCGGGACAGTCGATCGACATCACCGGTCTGGCGAACGGGACCTACTGGATCCGGATCACCGCCAACCCGGGCAAGCGGCTCCAGGAGGTGACCCGGAAGAACAACCGCTCCTACCGTCGGGTGATCCTCGGCGGGACGCCGGGGGACCGCACGGTCACGGTGCCGAAGTACGGCCTGATCGACTCCGAGCGGTACGTCGGGGGCGAGGGGCCCGAAGGACCTGTCGACTGATCACCCGCACAGCAGAACGCCTCCGCACCGACTCGGTGCGGAGGCGTTCTGCTGTGGCGTCAGTGCGCGGCGAGGTAGGCGTCGCGAACCTCCGAGGAGACACGGCCGCGATCGGGGACGCTGAAGCCGTTCTCGCGCGCCCAGGCACGGATGTCGGACGGGCTCGGACCGCCGGCACGGTTGCGCTTCCGTCCTCCACCACGTCGGGCGTGCCCGACGAAAGGAGCCAGCGCGTCGCGGAGACGGGCGGCGTTCTTCTTGCTCAGGTCGATCTCGTACTCGCGGCCGTCGATCCCGAAGCTGACGGTCTCCTCGGCATCGCTTCCGTCGATGTCGTCGACCAGGACGATGTTGACCTTCTGCGCCATGAGATATTCCTTTGCTTTACGAAATCGATTAGCAAAGACATTACCCGACGCCCCGATAAATCATTCCGGGCGGAGCAACGGGAAAAGAATGGTCTCGCGAATACCGGCCCCAGTGAGCAGCATGATCAGCCGGTCGACGCCCATTCCCATGCCTCCGGCGGGCGGCATGCCGTACTCCATCGCCTTGAGGAAGACCTCGTCGAGCTCCATCGCCTCGGGGTCGCCGGCTGCTGCGAGGAGGGACTGCGCGGTGAGCCTCTCCCGCTGGACGACGGGGTCGTTGAGCTCGGAGTACGCCGGCGCCAGCTCGACCCCGTTGATGATCAGGTCCCACGCCTCGTTCAGGCCGGGCTTGGAGCGGTGCGCCTTCGCGAGCGGCTTCACCGCCGCGGGGTAATCCATGACGAAAGTCGGGTTGATGAGGGAATCCTCGACGAGCTGCTCGTAGAGCTCGACGACAATCTCCTCCGCACCCCATTTCGGTTGCAGCTCGACCTCGCGCGCGGCCGCGTGCTTCTTCAGCTCCTCGGCAGACGTTTCCACGGTGATTTCCTCACCCAGGGCATCCGAGACCAGGTCGAGGATCGGGGCCTGGCGCCACTCGGCCTCCAGGTCGATCTCGCTGCCGTCGCGCCCGGGCACGACCGTGCGGCCGACCTCGCGGGCGGCGTTGAGCACCAGGTCGCGGGTCAGCTGCATCATCGTGAACTGGTCGCCGTAGGCCTGGTACGCCTCGAGCATCGAGAACTCCGCCGCGTGGGTGGAGTCGAGGCCCTCGTTGCGGAAGGTGCGCCCGATCTCGTAGACGCGGTCGACGCCGCCGATCATGGCGCGCTTCAGGTCGAGCTCCAGCGCGATCCGGAGCAGCATCGGCTGGTCGAGCGCGTTCAGGTGGGTCTTGAACGGACGCGCCGCCGCCCCGCCGTTGGTGAGCTGCAGGATCGGCGTCTCGACCTCGAGGTAACCCTGGCTGTCGAGCGTGTGGCGCAGGCTGCGCAGCACCGTCGCCTTGGTCCTGACCATGTCGCGCGGTTCGGGCCGGATCATCATGTCGACGTACCGAAGCCGGATCCGGGCCTCGTCGGAGAGCACCGTGTGCTCGTTGGGCAGCGGGCGCAGCGTCTTGGCCGCGACCTCCCAGGTGCTCGCCTGGACCGAGAGCTCTCCGCGACGGCTCGTGATCACCTCGCCGGTGACCGCGAGCAGGTCACCGAGGTCGACCAGCGCCTTGAACTCCGCGAGCGACTCCTCGCCGATGTCGGCCAGCGACAGCATCACCTGGATCTCCGAGCCGTCGCCCTCGCGCAGGCGGACGAAGCACAGCTTCCCGGTGTTGCGCAGGAAGATCACCCGCCCGACGATGCTGACGGTCTGCCCGGTGTGCGTGTCGGGCTCCAGCTCGCCGGCCTCCAGACGCGGGTCGTAGGTCTCCCGGATCTCCTTCACCGTGTGCGTGCGCTCCACCGCGATCGGGTAGGCCTGCTTGCCGGACTCCAGCAGCTTCGCGCGCTTGTCGTGCCGGACCTGCATCTGCTCAGGCAGGTCGTCCACGGGGGTCTCGGGCTGGTCGGTCATGCGCGCAAGGCTATCGGTCGCCGAGAGGGCACAGATGTCCCGCCCCGGGTCGCCGAGAGGGCACAGATGTCCCGCCCCTTGCCGCTGAGAGGGCACAGATGTCCCGCCCCTTGCCGCTGAGAGGGCGCAGATGTCTCAGTCGATGGCGCCCACCGGTCACAGATGTTCTCCACCGACGTCTTCGGCGACGCGTTGCGCACAAGTCGCACGACGCGCGTCCCCCTGCGGAGGCAACGGGTCGAGCCTGCCTCATGGACATCGACCGCGACCTGCCCTTCACCGACCGACCGTTCACCTACCAGCAGGCGCTCGCCACCGGGGTGTCACGACGCCGGCTCAGGACCCTGCTCGACGCAGGACTCGTACGCCGACTCCTCGCGGGCGTCTATGTCCGCCACGACGCCCAGGACAGCCAGCTCCTCCGAGCCCGGGCGCTCGCACTCGTCGTTCCGAAGGGGTACGTCGTCACGGACGAGAGCGCGGGTTGGTTGGCAGGCGCGCCGATGATCCTTCGCCCCGGTTCCCACCTCGCCGTACCGCCGTTGACGATCTTCGGAGCCGATGGCCAGAACCGACTGCGGAACGAGCTCACCGACAGCGGCCGTCGGCGCCTGATCAGGAGAGACATCCACGTGGTCCACGGCATCCAGGTCACCACCCCGCTGCGCACAGCGCTGGATCTCGGCCGGTTGAGGCAGCGCGACCGGGCCATAGCGGCGCTCGATCAGCTGATGGCAGTGGGGCGATTCAGCCACGAGGATCTCCAACGCGAAACTCTCCGGCTCCGAGGTTTTCGCGGCGTACGCCAGCTGCGCGCGCTGACGCCGCTCGTCGATCCGCGCAGCGAGTCGCCGGGCGAGTCGGCGCTTCGACTCCGCTTTCACGACGCCGGTCTTCCCCGACCCGAGTGCCAGCTGGACATCCACGACGAGGACGGTGTCTTCCTCGGGCGCGGCGACCTCGCGATCGAGGACATCCGCTTCCTCGCCGAGTACGACGGCGAGAGGTGGCACGGGGAAGGACGAGCCGCCCACGACGCGGAACGCCGCGACGCGCTCAAGAGGTCGGGCTGGACCGTGCGCGTGCTGACGAAGGCCGACGTCTTCGGCAGGACGCAGGATGTCACCAAGATCCTCATCGGCGGCGTGAACGATGCGCGGGCGCGGATGTGGACATGGAACTTCGAGCGCGCCTGATGAGACATCTGCGCCCGCTCGGCAGCTTGTAGCGGGACATCTGTGCCCGCTCGGCGATCAGGTGTTGCGGGCGAAGACCAGCTCGAGACCGCGCAGGGTCAGCCACGGGGAGTGTTCGGTGATCGAGCGGCACTCGTCGACCACGACCGGGGCCAGGCCGCCGGTGGCGATCACGTGCACCTCGGACGCCGGGACGCCGAGCTCGCCGATCATCCGCTCGACGATCCCGTCGACCTGACTGGCGAACCCGAAGACCATGCCGGACTGCAGCGCCTCGACGGTGTTCTTCGCGATGACGGTGCGCGGCCGGAGCAGCTCGACCTTGCGCAGCTGCGCGCCACGGCGGCCGAGGGCCTCCAGCGAGATGTCGATCCCCGGCGAGATCGCGCCGCCGATGTACTCCCCGCGCGCGCTGACCACGTCGAAGGTGGTGGCGGTGCCGAAGTCGACGACGATCGCCGGGCCGCCGTACAGGGTGGCTGCGGCGAGCGCGTTCACCACGCGGTCGGCCCCGACCTCGCGCGGGTTGTCCATCAGCACCGGTACGCCGGTCCGGACGCCGGCCTCGACGACCACCGACGGGACGTCACCGAAGTAGCGCGCAAGCATGTCGCGCCACTCGTGCAGCACCGAGGGCACCGTCGCGCAGACGGCGATCCCGTCGGGGACGCCGTCGTGGGCGAGCGCAGTCGAGTCCTCGATCAGGCCCCGCAGCAGCACGAACCACTCGTCGGCGGTCCGGGTCTCCAGCGTCGCGACCCGCCAGTGGTCCTGGACCTCGCCGCCGGCGAGCAAGCCGAGGGTGGTGTGCGAGTTGCCGATGTCGGCGGTCAGGAGAGTCATCGGTCCTCCGGCAGGTCCAGGCCGATGTCGAAGACCTTGACCGAGTGCGTCAGCGCGCCCACCGAGATGAAGTCGACGCCCGTCCCGGCCACCTCGCGAGCGCGGTCGAAGGTGAGTCCGCCGGACGCCTCGAGCACCGTCCCGGTCCCGGCGGCGTCGCGCAGCTCGACCGCCTCGGCCATCATCGCGTTGCTCATGTTGTCCAGCAGGATCCGCTCGCAGCCCACCCCCAGCAGGTCGCGGACCTGGTCGAGATCGGTCACCTCCACCTCGACAGGCAGGTCGGGGTAGCGCTCCTTGACCGCCCGGTACGCCGGCAGCACGCCGCCGGCTGCCACCACGTGGTTGTCCTTCACCAGTGCCATGTCCGACAGGCTGAACCGGTGGTTCACGCCGCCGCCGCACCGCACGGCGTACTTCTGGAGAGCGCGGTACCCGGGAAGCGTCTTGCGTGTGTCGAGCACCCGGGCGTTGGTGCCGGCGAGCGCACCGACCCACGCGGCTGTGGCGGTCGCGACACCGGAGAGGTGGCACGCGAAGTTCAGGGCGGTGCGTTCAGCGATCAGGACGCCCTTCACCGGGCCGGTCACCCGGAGGACCACGTCGCCCGCGGCGACCGACGTGCCGTCGGCCACCCGGTCGGACAGCGTGACCTCGTCGCCGAGGACGTAGTGGAAGACCATCGCGGCGACGCCGAGACCGGCGACGACACCCGCCTCGCGCGCGCCGAAGTCCGCGGTGACTACCTCGTCGGGCAGGGTCGCCTCGCTGGTCACGTCGATGCCGGTGCCGTTCGGCGGCAGGTCCTCGGCGAGGGCCTCGACGATCGCGGCGTAGACCGCGCGCGGGTCGAGGCCGGCCTCGGCGAGCTCGGTGACCAGCGCCGCCGGCAGGGCGTCGTACGGCGTGGCCGCGATGGACGCGCTCACAGCTGCCCTCGGTCGGTGGCGTCCGCCGGGTTGAAGGTGATCACCGGCGTGCCGTCGACCAGCACCACGTCGAAGTGCCCGGCGAAGTCGGCGTCGTTGCGGTCGGCGAAGTCCTCGCGCCAGTGCGTCCCGCGGGTCTCCTCGCGCAGCGCCGCACTCGCCGCCAGGGCAGCGCTGATCGACACCAGGTTGGTGGTCTCCCAGCCCTCGGTGCCCTCCTCGCCCTCGGTCTGGGCGAGCTCCGCCAGGGCTGCGCTCGCGGCAGCCAGGCCGGGAGCGTTGCGCAGCACGCCGACCTGCTCGGTCATCGTCGCCTGCATCGCGGTGCGGACCTTGGCCGCGACGACGCCCGGCGTACGACGGTCCTCGGCCGGTTCTGACTGCTCACCGAGCTCGTCGGGGAGCACCGCAGCGATCCGCCGCGAGAACACCAGGCCTTCGAGCAGCGAGTTGGACGCCAGGCGGTTGGCTCCGTGCACTCCGGAGCAGGCGACCTCGCCGGTGGCGTAGAGACCGGGGATGGTCGAGCGTCCCCACAGGTCGGTCGCGACGCCGCCGGAGGCGTAGTGGCAGGCGGGCGAGACCGGGATCAGCTCGGTGACCGGGTCGACGCCGTGGCTGCGAGCTGTCGCCAGGATCGTGGGGAAGCGTCGCTCCCAGAACTCCTTGCCCAGGTGGCGGGCGTCGAGCCACATGTGCGGCTTGCCCTCTTCGTGCATCTTGCGGGTGATCGCCTTGGCGACCACGTCGCGCGGGGCGAGGTCCGCGAGCTCGTGCACGCCCTGCATGAACCGGTTTCCCTCGAAGTCCACCAGGAAGGCGCCCTCGCCGCGGACGGCCTCGGAGATCAACGGCTGCTGGCCGGTCGAGTCCGGCCCGAGGTACATCACGGTCGGGTGGAACTGGACGAACTCCAGGTCGCGCAGCACTGCCCCGGCACGCAGCGCGAGCGCCATCCCGTCGCCGGTCGAGACCCCGGGGTTGGTTGTCTGCGAGAAGACCTGACCGAGACCGCCGGAGGCCAGGACGACCGCACGGCAGCGGACCTCGCCCACCCCGTCGCGCTGGCCCTCGCCCATCACGTGCAGGGTGAGCCCGCACACGGACCCAGCCGCGTCCAGCTGCAGGTCCACCGCGAGGGCGTGCTGGATGACCTCGATCTCCGGCGCCGCTTCGATCGCGGCGACCAGCGCCCGCTGGATCTCAGCGCCGGTGGCGTCGCCGCCGGCGTGCGCGATCCGGTCGCGGTGATGACCGCCCTCCCGGGTCAGCGAGAGCTCGCCGGCGGCGGAGTGGTCGAAGTTGGCGCCGAGCGCGATCAGCTCGCGGACCGCTTCCGGACCCTCGTTGACGAGCACCCGGACGGCCTCGAGGTCGCAGGCGCCGGCACCGGCGACGAGGGTGTCGAGCTCGTGCTCGGCCGGGGTGTCACCCGGTCCGAGCGCCGCAGCGATACCCCCTTGGGCCCACTGGGTCGATCCGGCCGACAGGACGTCCTTGGTGACGACCAGGATCTTGTCGACGTGGCCGCGCAGCCGCAGGGCAGCGGTGAGGCCGGCGATGCCGGTCCCGATCACCACGACGTCAGCCGTGCGCGACCAACCGGGCTCGCCGGCGAGGAGTCGTTCGGGGACCCGGATCACGGCGACGTGCCGTGGACGAGCGAAGCGAGGATCATTCGTGGAGACTAGCGGCTCGCGACGAGGTCGCCCCGGAGCAGGCCGCTGCCCTCGGGCACACCCGCCGGGTCGGACCCGAGGGTGACGATCTTGTTGTCGGCGTCCACGAAGACGACGTGCGGCTCGTACGACCGGGCCTCGGCAGTCTCCATCTGGCCGTACGCGATCAGGATGACGATGTCGCCCGGGTGCACCAGGTGCGCGGCCGCGCCGTTGATGCCGATCACGCCGGAACCGCGTTCACCGGCGATCGTGTAGGTCTCCAGACGGGCGCCGTTGGTGACGTCGACGATGTGGACGAGCTCGCCGGGCAGCAGGTCGGCGGCGTCGAGGAGGTCCTCGTCGACGGTCACCGAGCCGACGTAGTGCAGGTCGGCCTGGGTGACCGTGGCGCGGTGGATCTTGCTCTTCATCATGGTGCGGAGCATCAGTTTTCTCCTTGGGTTCCGAGCGTGAGAGCGATGTTGTCGATGAGGCGGGTGCTTCCGACGCGGGCTGCGACGAGCATCCGGGCCTCGCCGGACTGCGGCGCCGGCCCGAGGTCGGTGCCGGTGATCTCGAGGTAGTCGAGGTCGACCACGTGCGAGGTGCGCAGCTGCGCCCGCGCGGCACCGAGGGCGGCCGCGGCTCCCCTCGCCGCGTCCTCGCGGGCGGCGAAGAGGGCGCGGGACAGAACTACCGCCTCTCGGCGCTGGTCGGCGTCCAGGAACCGGTTGCGGCTCGACAGCGCGAGTCCGTCCGGCTCGCGCACGGTCTCCACTCCGACGACCTCGACGCCCAGGCAGAGCTCGGCCGCCATCCGGCGGATCAGCGCGAGCTGCTGGTAGTCCTTCTGCCCGAAGACCGCGACATCGGGGCGGACGAGGCCGAACAGCTTCGCCACCACCGTGAGCACGCCGCGGAAGTGCGTCGGCCGGGACGAGCCCTCGAGCACGCTGCCGAGCGCTCCGGGGTCCACAGTCACGCCCCCGTCCAGACCCGCCGGGTACATCTCCGCCACGGCTGGGGTGAAGACGATGTCGGCACCGGCCTCGGCGCACGCGGCGAGGTCGGCCTCCAGAGTGCGCGGGTACCGGTCCAGGTCCTCCCCCGGGGCGAACTGGGTCGGGTTGACGAAGATCGAGACGACGACGGCGCCGCTCGTACCGACCTCGGCGCGAGCCCGGTGGATCAGCGCGAGGTGCCCGTCGTGCAGCGCGCCCATGGTCGGCACGAAACCGACCCGACCGCCGTGCGCCGCGAGCGCGCTGACGAGGTCCGCGCGACTGTCGGCGCGGACGAGCGTGGTACTCACAGCGCGTCGAACCGCCGGGCCGGCGCGTGGCGTCGTACCTGTGCGGGCGGCACCGCCGGGTGCGCGACGGCGGCGAGGGCCTCGTCGAGCAGCCGGACGATCTTGACCGCACGGATCGGCAGCAGCCGGCCGTCCAGCAGCGCCCGGTCCGCCGTCGCCTTCGCCAGCTCGACGTACGACGGGATGGTCGCCGGAGCCGTGGCGGCGATGTCGGCGAGGTGCGCCCGGACCGTGTTGACGTCCCCGCGCACGATCGGACCGGTCAGCGCGGCGTCCCCGGAGTTCAGCGCGTTGTCGAGGGCGGCGTTGAGCAGCGGACGCAGCGTCGCCGCCGGGTCGTCGGCGCCGGAGGCCGCGAGCAGCTCCATCGCCTGGGAGACCAGGGTGACCAGGTGGTTCGCGCCGTGGGCGAGACCCGCGTGGTACAGCGTCCGCTTGTCCTCCGCGACCCACATCGGGATGCCGCCGAGGTCACGCACCAGGGACTCGGCGAAGGCTCGTCCGGATCCCTCGGTGGTGACGCCGAAGACGCAGCCGGCGAGACGGTCCAGGTCGACCTCGGTGCCGGTGAACGTCATCGCAGGGTGCATCGCCAGCGGACGCGCCCCGATCGCGCTCGCCGCGTCGAGCACGGCCAGTCCGTGGCGCCCTGAGGTGTGGCAGACGTACTGCCCCTCGCGGATCGCGCCGGCGCCGACGAGCGTGGTGACCACGTTCTCGAGCATGTCGTCGGGGACGGTCAGCAGCAACAGGTCACAGTTCTTGGCGACATCCGTCGGCTTCTCGACCGGAACACCCGGGAGGAGCGTCGCGGCGCGGTCGAGGGAGGCCGTGGAGGAACCCGCGACGGACACGATCTCGTGGCCCGCGGCGCGCAGCGCTGCAGCCAGGACGGCACCGACCCTGCCGGCACCAACAACCCCGATACGGGTCATGGGTTCTCATCGCCTTTCGTTGCAGTCCCGGACGGGTACCGCACTACTTCTCAATGACGTAAAAACAGTACGCCCGGCGAATCGATTCCGAACAGGGAACCGCCAGGTGGGCTAGGTCACAGGACGACCAGCGGGACATCCCAGCCCGCTCGGCGCAGCTCAGCGGGACATCCCAGCCCGCTCGGCGCAGCTCAGCGGGACATCCCGGCCCGCTCGGCGATCAGAGGGCGGACTTGCCGGTCACCGTCACCGGGATCTCGTCGAGCACCTTCACCATCCGCGGCACCCCGTACTCGGGAAGGCTCTCGCCCGCGAAGGCCTGGATGGCGGTGATCAGCTCGCGGGTGTTCTCGACACCATCGGCCAGCACGATGTCGGCGACGACCAGGTTGCCGACCATGGGCGACTTCCGTCCGCGGACCTGCGCCCACGCGACGTCCGGGTGCTGCTGCAGCACGCCGCGCACCACACCGGCGCTGACCTTCGCGCCACCGACGTTGATCTCGTCGGAATTGATCCGACCGGTGATGATCACCCGCCCGTCCTCGACCACGACGGCGTCACCGGTGGGCACGGCCCCTTCCAGGCCCTCGCCGTGGTGCGGCGAGGCGATCACGAGCTCGTTCTCGCGCACGGCGAGGCGGGGGCGGCCCTCGGTCTCGCGGTCGAGCCACTCGACCGGGAAACCCGCCCTCCCGTCGTGGACCACGATCGAGGCGCCGAGCTCGGAGGAGGCGTAGATCCAGGAGATCCGCGCTGCGGGGAAGACGGCGCGCAGCTGGTCGAGGATCGCCTGGTCCACGGGTTCACCGCCGAGCGTGATCTGCTCCAGCGGGACGTCGGGGAGCTGGGCCTTCTGCCCCATCAGCGCCTGGCGCCAGAAGGTGGGCGTCCCGGAGGCAGCCGTGACGCCGTACCGGGCAGCGGCCTCGGCCCACCCGTCCAGCGCGGTCGGGTCCACCACGACCAGGTCCTGCGCGGGCGAACCCAGCGCGAGCGTCACGACCTGCCACCAGGCGTAGGTGCCGGGCGAGTACGGGCACAACCACCGTCGCGGGGCGAGGTCGCCGGCGACCGTGGTCAGCGAGTCCAGCGTGTGGCCGATGCGCTTGGGGCGCCCGGTCGAGCCGGACGTGAGCAGCCAGAGCCGGCCGTCCTCGGCCGGGCGCGGGTCCGTGCTCGCCTCGACGACCGGGCCTCCGGCACTGTCGGTGACCACGTCGAATCCTCCGCCGAGCAGCTCGGCGCGCAGGTTCGCCTCCATCCGCGACGCAGCCACGACGAGGAGCTCGGCGCCCGTCAGAGCGTGCTCGCGAGCCCAGGCGAGGGCACCGAACGAGTCCTGCACGACGACGGCCGCGGGAGCCACCAGGTCGACCCGGGGCAGGTCCGCCCAGGTCGTCTCGGTTCCGGTCCGGACGTCGATCAGCCGGTTGTCAGCAACGATGCTCGCGGCGGGAGGTGCCTCCATGTGCGCCGAGACTACTGCCCAGGACCGGAGGTTCGGCACGGCGCACCAGGCCCGGGCCCGTAGCATTCCGGGGAACGCTGCAGCGAAGAGACGAGCGGATGAGGACACCTGAATCGAAGACGACCCCGGTCGTCCGCACCGATATTCAGGGGCTCCGGGCACTGGCGGTCTCGCTGGTCCTGATCTACCACCTGGCGCCGAAGTCGCTGACCGGCGGCTTCATCGGCGTGGACGTCTTCTTCGTCATCTCCGGCTTCCTCATCACCCTGCACCTGCTCGGCCACGTCCCCCGCGGCCCGCGCGACCTGGTCAGCTTCTGGAGCCGTCGGGTCCGACGGCTGCTGCCGGCCTCGTTGCTCGTGCTCGGCAGCACGCTGCTGGCCTCGCGGCTGCTCGCACCGGAGACCCAGTGGGCCAACACCGCGGAGCAGACCCGCGCGGCCACCCTGTACGTCGTCAACTGGCTCCTGTCGAACGACGCCGTCGACTACCTCGCCGCCGAGAACGCCGCGTCCCCCGTGCAGCACTTCTGGTCGCTCTCGGTGGAGGAGCAGTTCTACTTCGTCTGGCCGGTCCTGATCCTCGCCCTGGCCGCGCTCGCGCGCCGGATGCGACGCGAGAACACCCTGCACCTGGTCCTGGCCGGCCTGGTGATGGTCGTCGCGGCGTCGCTCGCCTACTCGATCCACATCACCGCGACCAACCCCGCCGCGGCGTACTTCGTCACCCCCGCCCGGGTCTGGGAGCTCGGCATCGGTGGCGTGCTCGCCACCCTGCACCTGATCGCGCCGGGCAACCTACGCCCGCTGTTCGCGGTCCCACTCGCCTGGCTCGGCCTGGGGGCGATCGGGTACGCCGCCTGGACCTACTCCGGGAGCACCCCGTTCCCCGGGTGGCAGGCGGCCGTCCCCGTCCTCGGCACCGCAGCCGTCATCGGCGCGCACTCGTTGCACGGGCCGGGCTCGCCGGGCAACCTGTTCGAGCTCAAACCGGTCCAGTGGCTCGGCGACGTCTCCTACTCCGTCTACCTCTGGCACTGGCCGCTGGTCGTGATCCTTCCCCAGGTCACCGGCGAGGAGCTGACCTGGCCGCAGCGCTTCTTCATCGTGATGATGACCCTCGGGCTCGCGTCGCTGACCAAGGTGCTGGTCGAGGACCGGTTCCGCGACGCGCGCTGGGGCCTTCCGCTGCCCAAGCCGTTCGCCCTTGCTGGCGTCGCGATGACCGTGGTCGTCGCCGGTACGTCGTTGCAGCTCCACGAGGTCGACCGGCTCGCCGCCCAGTCCGAGCGCGAGCTCGCGCGCAGCCTCGCCGGCAACGACCCGTGCTTCGGCGCCAACGCCCTCCAACCCGGCGCCGACTGCGGCGAGGTGTCCTACGAGCGAGCTGCTGCCGAGCCCGGTGGAGGCGGCGACCGACAAGTCCGACGCCTACGACAAGCAGTCCAGCGGCGACGACTGCTGGTCCTACCTCCCGAACTTCCGGGTGAAGACCTGCACCTTCGGCGAGGCGGACTCCGCGACCAACGTCGTCGTGGTCGGCAACTCGCACGCGGGTCAGTGGCTCCCGGCACTCCAGCGCCTCGCCGGCCAGAACGACTTCAAGGTCAGCACCCTGCTGGCGTCCCAGTGCGCCCTGAGCGAGGTGCGCCAGAACTTCGACACCGACGCCAAGAGCCGCGCCTGCCTGCGCTGGGTCGAGAAGGTGACCACGCGGGTGATCGCGATGAAGCCGGACCTGGTCGTGATGACCAACCGGATCTCGACCGCCGCCGAGGGCGAGTCGCTGCAGGACAGCTACCCGGCGTACGGCGACGGGTACCGCGCCGTCCTGGAGCGGTGGAAGCAGGCCGGGATCAAGGTGCTGGTCCTGCACGACACCCCTGCTCCGGGGTTCCAGATCCCCGACTGCATCGCCACCGAGGGATCGCGCTACTCCAACTGCGACGGCGACCGGAAGACCTGGGTGAAACCGGAACCCGTCGAGGGCGTCGTCAAGGCACTGGCCGACCCGGACATCCGCTTCGTCGACCTCAACGACAACATCTGCGAGGCCAAGACCTGCCAGGCCGTCACCGGGGGTGTGATCACCTACTTCGACGGCTCCCACCTGACGGCGACCTACGCGGCCACCCTGGCGCCGTACCTGGGCGTGCCCCTGCTGGAGATGCTCGGTCGGTCGAGCGGCTGAATCGCCGGATCGCCCTTCGGGACGCAACAATGAGCCTCAAGTCCGGGGAAACACAGAGAGGGACCACTCACCATGGCCGGCCAGCCACGATTCACGATCATCAGCGCGGTGTACAACGTCGGCAGGTACCTGCCGGAGTTCATCGCCTCGATCGAGGCCCAGGACTTCGACCTCTCCCGGGTCGAGGTGATCATGGTCGACGACGGCTCCTCCGACGACTCGCACGCCCGGCTGACCGCGTGGGCGCAACGCCGGCCCGAGCTGGTCACCGTGATCACCCAGCCGAACGCCGGCCAGGGCGCCGCCCGGAACACGGGCATGAGGAGCGCCACCGGTGAGTGGGTCACCTTCCCGGATCCCGACGACATCGTCGACCCCAACTACCTGAGCACCGTGGACGCGTTCGCGACCGCCCACCCCGACGTGCACATGGTGGCCGCGAACCGGTTGATCTGGAACGAGACCACCGGCGTCACCTCGAACACGCACCCGCTGTTCCGGTTCTTCAGCCACGACCGGCTGGTCGACCTCGAGGACAGCGAGACGTCCTTCCACGGCAGCGCCCCGGCCGCGTTCTTCCGGCTCGACGTGCTGCGCGAGTTCGCGCTGGCGTTCGACGACCGGATCCGGCCCAACTTCGAGGACGGCCACTTCAGCTCGCTCTACCTGCTGCACTGCCGGCAGCCGAAGGTCGGCTTCCTCAAGTCGACGTCGTACCACTACCGCAAGCGCGCGGACCAGTCCTCCTCGCTGCAGGGCAGCATGCTGCACCCGGGCCGGTACACCGACGTCTTCGAGCACGGGTACGCCGCCATCCTCGACGCGGCCGAGGAGCTGACCGGCACGATCCCCCGCTGGCTCCAGCACTTCCTGGCCTACGAGCTGCTCGGCTACCTCTCGGCGTACGAGAACGGCACCGTGCCGGTGCTCGGCGCCGGACCCGAGATCGAGGCGTTCCACGCCCACATGACCGCGGTCCTGCGGCGCCTCGACCTCGAGCACGTGCTTCCGCGGCTCGAGATGACCACCGCTCCGTGGCAGCGCGACGCCCTCCAGCACGGGTACAGCGGTCAGGACTGGTGCTCCGCCCACGTCCTGGTCGACACCTTCGACAAGACCCAGAAGCTCGCCCGGGTCCGCTACCTGTACGCCGGCGCGCCGCCGACCGAGATCGTCGTGAACGGCGAGACCGAGGTCAGCCCGCGGCACGCCAAGACCCGTGACCTGAACTACTTCGGACGCACGCTGCTGCGGGAGCGGATCATGTGGGTCCGGTACACCCCGGACCTGCGGATCAAGCTGAACGGCGACTGGGCCGAGGTCGCCTTCCTGCGACCGATCAGCAAGCTGACCAGGGTCTCCGCCAACCGGCTGCGTCGGCACACCGGACGCCCCTCGCGCTACGACCGGCGCCTCGTCGAGCGGGTGGTCCCGGTCCCGGAGACGCCGCTCGCCAAGAAGGCACGCGCCCTGGCCGACAAGCCGCGGACGGCCAAGAAATTCGCCGACGCGTGGGTGCTCATGGACCGGGTGCACGACGCCGGGGACAGCGGTGAGGTGCTCTTCCGACGGCTGCGCACCCACCACCGGGAGATCAACGCCTGGTTCGTCATCGAGCAGGGCACCGCCGACTGGACCCGGTTGCGCAAGGAGTTCGGCAAGCGGGTGGTCGCGCACGGCTCGCTGGAGTGGATGGCACTGATGGCGCACTGCAGCAACCTGCTCAGCTCGCACGCCGACGTCCCGATCATGGCTCCGACGGCCATCGCGACGTTCGCGGAGGCGAACTGGCGGTTCACCTTCCTGCAGCACGGCGTCATCAAGGACGACCTGTCGAGCTGGTTGAACCGCAAGCAGATCGACCTGTTCGTCACCAGCACCCGCGCGGAGCTCGCCTCGATCGCCGGCGACGGGACGCCGTACGTGTTCACGACGAAGGAGACCAAGCTGACCGGTCTCCCCCGCTTCGACCGGCTCCGCGAGGTCGGTCAGCGGTTCGGTCCCGACCAGCGCGACCTGCTGCTGGTCGCGCCGACCTGGCGCCAGTGGTTGGTGGAGTCCCTCGCGGTCGACAGCCAGCGGCGCAGCAGCAGCGACGCCGTCCTGGACTCCGACTTCGTGCACCAGTGGCTGGACCTGCTGCGCTCCCCCGAGCTGGCCGAGCTGTGCCGGGCCCACGGCCTGACGATCGGGTTCCTGCCGCACCCCAACCTGCAGTCCCTGCTGCCCCGGCTCGACCTGCCGGCGCACGTGCGTCCGCTGAGCTATGACGGCGTCGACGTCCAGGAGTACTTCGCCCGGGCACGCGTGCTGGTCACCGACTACTCCTCGATCGCGTTCAACGCCGCCTACCTCAACCGACCGACCGTGTACTTCCAGTTCGACGCCGACCTGGTCACCAAGGGCAGCCACGTCGGGCGCCCGGGCTACTTCTCCTACACCGCGGACGGCTTCGGGCCGGTCACCGAGGACACCGCCGGAGCGGTCGACGCCGTCCGGGACGCGCTGGCCCACGGTGCTGACCCGCAGCCGGAGTACCTGGCGCGGATCGAGGCCACCTTCCCCGACCGCGACGGCAGCTGTTCGGAGCGCGTCATCGCCGAGGTGCTGGCGCTGCGCAAGACCGACCGCGAGACCCAGCAGGTCCCGACCCCCGCAGGTCGACCCTGAGCATGGGCACTCCAGCGCAGCGCAGCGTCGCGGTCTGCGGCAGCTGCATCACCCGGGACAACTTCAACTCGCGGTTCAACGCCGACTACCGGCGGTGGTACTCGGTCGTGGCGCAGTCGAACCAGTCCTCGATGATCGCGCTGATGTCCCCACCGGTGGACCCGGACGTGCAGGACACCGACGGGCTCAGCGACTACGACGCCTGGAACGTGCGCTCGGACCTGAGTCGGGCTTTCCTGGACGAGATCGTGGCGGCCCAGCCCGAGCACCTGATCCTGGACTTCTTCGGCGACCTGCACTTCGGCGTCCTGCGGCTCCCCGACGGTCGGTACGTCACCGACAACCGCTGGAAGCTGCACAAGACCGCCCAGCACGCCTCGTGGGTCGAGGCGGGCGGCACCCGGGTGCTGCGTCCGCTGGACGACCCGGAGGCCTACTTCGCCCTCTGGGTGGAGGCGATGGACCGCTTCGCGGCGCACGTCGCCGAGCACTGCCCGGCCACGCGCGTGATCGTGCACCACGGGTTCTACGCCGACAAGGTCGTCACCGGCGCGGGCGGGCGACCTCGCAGCCTGCGCCGGCACGCCAACCTGCCGGCTCTGAAGGTCGGTCGGATCAACGACTTCTGGGCACGCCTCGACGCGCACGCGGTCACGGCGTACGGGTGGGACTCGATCGACCTGACCGCGGAGCGCTACGCCTCGGTCGCCGACCACCCGTGGGGCCCGTTCTGGGTGCACTACTCCCTCGACTACTACCACCGCTTCCTCGCCGAGCTGCACGTCCTCGACCTGGCCGGCCGGGTCCCGGACGACGACGCCGTGCGGGTGGCCGAGGTCGGCGATGCCAGCCGCGAGCTCGTCACCGACCAGGCCGTCTTCGTCCGGAACGCGGTGCGTGCCGGGACCGAGCGCGTCGGCCACCTGGAGAAGCGCGGCGTCGTGAGGGCGCTCCGCGACGTGACCGGCAGGCGCGCGCGATGAGCCGTCGTACCGTCGCGGTCTGCGGGAGCTGCGCGACCCGAGACCCGTTCAGCACGAAGTTCAACCCGGACTACAAGCGCTGGTACGACACCCCGATCGCGAACTTCCAGAACTCCTTCCTCGCCCTGATGTCGCCGCCGATCGAGCCGGAGATCGGCCCGGACGACACCCTGGACGAGTACGAGGAGCGGACGCTCCGTGCCGACATGACCCGCAGCTTCCTCACCGACCTGATCGAGGTGAAGCCCGACTACCTGATCATCGACTTCTCCGGCGACGTCTGGTTCGGCACCCTGCGGCTTCCCGACGGCCGCTACCTCACCGACACCGAGTGGAAGCTCCGCAAGACCCAGCAGTACCAGCGGCTGGTGGAAGCCGGGGGACTGACCACCCTGGGGTGGCGCGTGGATGCTGACGCCTACTTCGAGATCTGGACCGAGTCGATGGCCCGGTTCGCCGCCCACCTCGCGGAGCACTGCCCCGACACCCACGTGATCGTGCACCGGATCCGCTCAGTGGACGAGGTGACCCTGGGGGCGACGGACCGGCCCCGGAACCTGCACCGGTGGGCCCGCCTGAAGCCCGTCGACGTGCCCACGATCAACCGGTTCCGCGCGCGGCTCGACGACCACGTGATCTCGACGTACGGGTGGGACTCGATCGACCTGCGCAGCGAGAGGTACACCTCGCACTCCGCGCACCCGTGGGGAGCGTTCTGGGTGCACTACACCTTCGACTACCACCGCCGCTTCCTCGCCGAGGTGCACCGGCGCGACCTGGTCGCGCGGCTGGACGACCGGGCGGCGGACCGCATCCGGGTCATCGCCGAGGCGGGCTCGGAGCACCTCGTCCAGCAAGCCCGTCTCATCCGCCGTGCCGACAAGGCTCAGCGCAGCCTGCGTCGCCGCCTGGAGCGCCGCGGCGTCCTCGCCACCGGCCGCGCCGTCCTCGGCCGACAGCTCAGGACCAGGAAGGTGGCCGCCCGATGAGCGCACCACGCACCGTCGCCGTCTGCGGGAGCTGCACCAGCCGCGACAACTTCTCCAGCCGGTTCAACCCGGACTACGCGCGCTGGTTCGACGTCACCGCCGACGTCTTCCAGACCTCCATCATCTCGCTGATGTCGCCTCCGCTCGAGGACGCCGACATCCCCGAGCTCCTCGAGGGGCCGGGCACCGGGTCCGACGGCGCCGACGTGGACTACCAGGTCCGGATCACCCGCGAGGACGTCACCCGCGCGTTCCTGGCGAAGCTGGCCGAGGCCCAGCCCGACTACCTGGTCCTGGACTTCTTCGCCGACGTGCACTTCGGGGCCGTGCAGCTGCCCGACGGTCGGCACGTGACCAACAACCGCTGGATGCTGTGGCCCACGGCCTACTACGCGCGCCTCAAGGACCAGGGCGAGCTGACCCCGCTGAAGATCTTCAAGGACCCGGACGCCTACCTCGCCACCTGGTCCGAGGCCCTCGACCGGTTCGCCACCTTCGTCGCCGAGCACTGCCCGGAGACCCGCGTGGTCGTGCACCGCGGCCTGTACGTCGACGAGGCCGTCGTGAAGGGCAGGCCTCGTCCCGTGCCGGTGCGCGAGCTGCGGAAGCTCCGCCCGGTGAACGTGGCCCGCGCGAACAAGCTGTGGGCGCGGCTGGACGACTACGCCCTGGGCACCTACGGCGCGAGCCACGGCTGGACCGCGATCGACCTGCGCGAGGAGGGCTACATGTCCTCGGCCGAGCACCCGTGGAAGCCGTTCTGGGTGCACTACACGCCCACCTACTACCACCGCTTCCTCGCCGAGATGCTGACCCTCGACCTCGAGCGGGACCTCGACCCCGAGGACTGGGCACAGGTCCGCGGCATCGCCGACAGCGCCCACGAGCGCGCGGTGAACCAGGCCGTCCGGTGGACCCCGATCCGCCGGGCGCTGGAGGAAAGGGTCCGCGAGCTCGAGGGGCTCGGGCCGGCGACGGCGGTCAAGTTCGCCATCGGGCAGCGCATCCGGGAGACTCGGAGGCGCCGCGAGCAGCGGCGGCGCGTGAAGCAGCGCCCGACGAAGGAGACCTGATGAGCTCGCGCGTTGCCGTGATCCTCGCTGGCGGCGTCGGCACCCGGGTCGGCCTGGACATCCCGAAGCAGCTGATCAAGGTCGCCGGGCACACCATCCTCGAGCACACCCTGGCGACGTTCGACGCCCACCCGATGGTCGACGAGATCGTCGTGATGATGGCCCAGGGGCACCTCGACGCGGTGCACTCGATCGTGCGCACCGGCGGCTACACCAAGGTCACCCAGGTCCTCGAGGGCGCCGAGACCCGCAACGGCACCACGCTGCGGGCCCTGGACGCGGTCCAGGAAGCGGGCGCCTCCGACGACACGATGATCCTCTTCCACGACGCGGTCCGGCCGCTGGTCTCGCCACGGATCATCGCCGACTGCTTCGAGGCGCTGGAGACCCACGACGCGGTGGACGTCGCGATCCCGTCGGCCGACACGATCATCGAGGTCGACAGCGACAACGTCATCCGCAACATCCCGCCGCGCGCGAACCTGCGCCGCGGCCAGACCCCGCAGGCGTTCCGGGCCGGCACGATCCGGGCCGCGTACGCCGTGGCGGCAGGTGACCCGGACTTCCAGGCCACCGACGACTGCACGGTGGTCCTCCGGTACACCCCCGACGTCCCCATCTGGGTCGTTGCCGGGGAGGAGCGGAACATGAAAGTCACCGAGCCGATCGACATCTACCTCGCCGACAAGCTCTTCCAGCTCACCACCAGCGACATGCCCCCCGCTCGCACCGAGGACGAGTACGCCGCGGCGCTCACCGGAAAGACCCTGGTGATCTTCGGCGGATCCTCGGGCATCGGTGCCGACATCGGCGACTTCGCCACCCGGCACGGTGCGACCGTCTTCTCCTTCAGCCGGTCCTCGACGGGCACGCACGTCGAGCGGCGGGCGGACCTCCAGGCGGCCGCTGCGACCGTGCTCGCGCAGACCGATCGCATCGACTTCGTGGTCAACACCGCGGCCGTGCTGCCCCGCGGCGACCTGGTCGAGACCTCGGAGGAGACGGTCTACTCCGCCACCGAGATCAACTACCTGGCACCGGTGATGATCGCGCAGGAGTTCTACCAGCACCTGCGCGCCTCCGGCGGCGGCCTGCTGAACTTCACCTCGAGCTCCTACACGCGCGGCCGGCGCGGCTACAGCCTGTACTCCTCGGCGAAGGCAGCCGTGGTGAACCTGACCCAGGCACTGGCCGACGAGTGGTCCGAGGCGGGCGTCCGGGTGAACTGCATCAACCCCGAGCGGACCGGGACCCCGATGCGCACCAAGGCGTTCGGCGACGAGGCTCCGGGGACGCTGCTGGAGTCCGTCGAGGTGGCACGACGCTCGATCGACATCCTGCTCTCCGACCAGACCGGTCTGATCGTCGACATCCGGCGCGACGACCCGCTGGGGGCGGCGCCGGAGGACACCGACATCTGATGGCAGCGGGCTCACGGTTCAAGCGCGGCGTCCGCAAGCTCGGCGGCAGCACGCTGGTGGCCTTCGAGCGGTCCCGGCTGCGACCCGAGCTGACCGTCGTGATGCCGGTCTACAACGTCGCGCCGTTCCTGCGCGAGGCGCTCGACAGCGCGCTCAACGGGACCCTGCACGACATCGAGCTGGTGGCGGTCGACGACGGCTCGACCGACGAGTGCCTGGAGATCCTGCGCGAGTACGAGCGCCGGGACTCGCGGGTGCGCGTGTTCACCCAGGCGAACGCCGGTCAGGGCACCGCTCGGAACGTCGGGGTCAGCCACGCCCGTGCCGAGTTCCTGACGTTCATGGACTCCGACGACACGATCCCGCCCGAGGCCTTCGAGCACATGGTCGGTCACCTGCGCCGGTCGGGCTCGGACTTCTGCGTCGGCGGCGTACGGCGCTTCCGCGGCGGCAGGATGATCCGCACCTCCTGGCAGCGCACGGTGCACCAGGCGGACCGGATCGCCACCACCATCGAGGAGTTCCCCGCCGCGATGCAGGACATCATCGCCTGCAACCGGGTGTTCAGGACCGCCTTCTGGCGCGAGCAGGTCGGCGACTTCCGCGGCGGGATCGCCTACGAGGACCACGTCCCGATGCTGGCGGCGTACGTGCGGGCGCGGACGTTCGACGTGCTGGCCGAGGTCACCTACAACTGGCGGATCCGGGAGAACTCGACCGGCCAGCAGAAGGCGCGCCTGCAGAACCTGCTCGACCGGATCGAGGTCAAGGAGGAGGCGCACGCGCTGCTGCAGGCCGAGGCGTCGGACTTCACCTACGACGTCTGGGTGGCCCGCTGCCTCGAGGTCGACTTCCCCCCGTTCGTCGGGAGGGCGCTCGACGGCGACGACACCTACCGTGCGACGCTCGCGGCCGCGTACCGGACCTTCGTCGAGCGGGCGACCGACCGTGCGTGGGACCGGGTCCGGGTCGCGACCAAGGTCAGGGCGCACCTGGTCGCGACCGAGCGCTGGGACGACGTCGTCGCGGCGATGACCTACTTCATCTCGGTCAACCAGGTCCCGCCCACCCGGGTGACTGACGGCGTCCTGGTCGCCGTCCTGCCGGACGCGCCGTGGGCCGCCGGCCTGCCGCCGCACCTGTTGCGGATGGCCGACCTGGAGAGCCACTTCCAGGGTGTCGTCGAGAAGGTGCGGCGGGACGGCACCGCGCTGGAGGTCGTCGGGTGGATGCGGCACCGCGGCCTGGACGCGCCCGCCCCGGAGATCTCCCTGGAGCTCCGCTCCGGCGAGCACCGGGTGCCGCTGGGACTGGAGAACCTGGTGCTCCCGCAGGCGAACCTGTGGGCGCCCCTGCCCACGAGCGGCTGCGCGCACGCCGGCTTCCGGGCGCGGATCCCGCTGGAGCAGTTGCGGGCGACGGCCGGCCCGTGGTCGCTCGTCGGCTCCACCACGACGGACGGACTGACCTCGACCGGCGACTTCCACTACGCCGTCCCGGGCTCCTCGGCGGAGAGGTCCCGCTCCTTCGACGTCGAGATCGCGGGCGCACGGCTCGGGGGTGCGGACCGTCTGGCACCCGAGCCTCGGCTTCAGCCTGCGGCTGCGCGAGGGCGGGCTGAAGAACCCTCCGGCCACCCTGACCGGACCACTGATCGAGGAGGTGGCCCTCGCGGACGGCGAGGTCGTCGTCACGGTCAGCGGAGCCACGGACGAGCAGCTCGCCACCGCCGTGCTCGAGCAGGGGTCAGGTCGTCTGGCGGCGGCGAGCAGCGGTGTCGGCACTGTCCGGTTCGCCACGGGCACGCTCACCCCGGGTGACCACGCTCTGGTCCTCGACGGCGCGTCTCCTCGCCCCGCACCAGGCTTCTCCGACGGGTTCCCGCTCCGACTGCTCGGCGCCGGGCTGCGGCTCACCCTCACCGGTCGCAAGGAAGGAGTGCGGTTCACGGTGGGACCGGCGCTCGCGGACGACGAGCTCGGCCGGTACCACCAGCACCGGCTGCAGGCGGCGTACCGGGCGAGCAGCCCGGCACTCTCCGAGACGATCCTGCTCACCAGCTTCCAGGGCACTGCTGCCGCGGGCGACCCGCTGGCGGTCGACCGGTACCTGGCCGAGCACCACCCCGGGATCGAGCGTGTCTGGGGTGTCGCGGACCACGCGACCGCCGTTCCGGCCGGTGCTCGCGCCGTGCTGATCGGCAGCCGCTCGTGGTACGACACCGCGGCCGGCAGCCGGTACGTCGTCGCCAACACCGACCTCGGCGGATGGTTCGAGGCGAAGCCCGGCCAGCGGTCTCTGCAGACCTTCCGCGGGCACCCGTTCAAGGCGATGGGCACGGACCTGTGGCGCAGCCAGGGAGCGAACCCCGGCGAGGTGCGGCTCTGGGCGGCGCGGGCGCGGGAGGAGTGGAGCCAGATCCTGCTCGCCGACCCTGCGAGCGCTGACCACTACCGCGCCCAGTTCGGGTACGCCGGCCCGACGCTGGTCGCCGGTTACCCCCGTACGGACGCTCTCGTGAACGCGGACGCCGCCGCCGTCCGTGGCGAGGTGCTCCAGCGGCTCGGGATCGATCCCGCGAGCACGGTCGTCCTCTACGCGCCGACCGAGCGCGACGCCGCCGCGAGCGAGGCGTACGCCGCCGGACCGGGTCCGGATCTCGACCTGGCAGCGCTGACCGAGGCGCTGGGCGACGACCACGTCGTCCTGGTGCGGGTCCCGCGGACCTGGCGCCGCCCTTCGCTGCGAGCGATCCGCGCCGGCGCAGCCGTCGACGTGTCCGGCGTCCCGGACGTGACCGAGCTGCTCCTGGCCGCCGACGCGGCGGTGCTGGACTACGGCTCGCTGCGGTTCGACTGGGCCATCACCGGCAAGCCGGCCGTCTTCTACGTGCCCGACCGCGACGCCTACCTGGGTGCGCGGGCACCGTTGTTCGACTTCGACAGCAGCGCACCGGGACCGCAGGTCGCCACGGCCGCCGCGGTCGCCGCGGCACTCGCCGACCTCGAGACGCTGAGAGCCTCGTACGCAGACGCGCTCGGCGCGTTCAACCAGCGCTTCAACACAGCCAACGACGGCCGCGCCACCGAGCGCGTGGTGGCCGCGCTGCTCAATCCAGGAGCGCGCTGAAGAAGGCGTCGACGACCCGCTCGGCCGCGTGCCCGTCCTGGAGCCGGTTGTAGCGGGCGTTGAAAGCGACCAGGTCGGCGTGGTGACGACTGACCAGGCCGTCGAAGTCGCGCAGCTGGGCGACCACCTCGGCGGTGCTGGCCACCAGCGGTCCGGGCGTCGTCTCGCGGTAGTCCCAGAGGAACCCGCGGGTCGAGTCGGTGTAGGTGTCCAGGTCAGGCACCAGGAACACCATCGGCCGGTTCACCAGGGCGAAGTCGAACCGCAGCGAGGAGTAGTCCAGGACGGCTGCGTCGGCGGCGAGGATCAGGTCGTTGATGTGCGGGTACTCGGTGACGTCGATGACCCGGGAGCCGCGGGTCCCGGACGGCGCGTGGAAGCGGTGGCCACGCAGCAGCAGCACCCAGTCGTCACCCAGACCGCGCGAGGCCTCCTCCACGTCGAGGTGCGTCACCGACTGCGCCGCCCGGTAGTTGGTGGACTGGTCGTCGCGCCAGGTCGGTGCGTAGAGCAGCGCACGCTGGTGCGGCTGGATGCCCAGGCGTTCGCGGACCGCCGCCCGGACGTCATCCCGCCCGGGCAGCACGAGCTCGTCGTTGCGCGGGTAACCCAGCGGCAGGATCGTGCCGTCGTAGTCGTAGTCCCGCCGGTAGTACTGGTCCATCTCGACGTCGGGCGTGAGCAGGTTGTTCCAGGTGCGCGAGGACTGGTCGAGCTGGGCCTCGATCTGGCTGGGCAGCAGGTTGCGCGGGCGCCACAGCCCGAGTCCCATGGCCTTGGACGGGTAGCCGTGGAAGGTCTGCAGGATCTGCTGGCCCTCGCGCCGGCGGAACCAGCGCTCCAGCTCGACGTTCACGACCAGGTGCTTGGCACGGGCGAGCACGTCGTACCAGTCGCGACTGCGGACCAGCAGCGGTGAGAAGCCCGGGGGAACCGGCACGGAGGAGTCCGCGACGACCCAGCGCAGGTCGAGGTCCGAGCGCCGACGAGCCAGCTCCGCGCCGATCGCCAACGGGTGGTCGCCGACCCCGTGGCCCGCGAAGGACTGGAAGTAGACCAAGCGGTCGTCGAGCGGCTCGGTGATCTGCGCGTACGCGGCCCGCTGCTTCCACCGGGACCGGATCCCGACCTCGTCGTCGGCCAGCGGCGCGTCGAGGCGGATCGCCACGGTCTCGCCGGACAGCAGCATCTGGAGCCGGTGCCGGTCGGACCGGTGCTCGGTGGGCAACCGGTCCACCACGGTGCTCGCGGGCACCACCGGGACCCGCTTGCCCGCGCGCTCGAACTTGAGCCGGTAGCTGCCCGAGGGCAGCGGCAGGACGCCCTGCCCCCAGACGTCGGCCTCGAGCGGGACCGTCCAGAAGCCGGCCGCGCCGGACCGCGCCTCGACCGCGAGGCCCTTGCCGGTCAGGTGGACGGTGTCGACGTCGGGCGCGGCAGTGATCCGCAGCTCGGTGCCGACGAGCTCGATCCGGCTCAGGGTGGCAGGTCGCTCCTCGGGGACG
This sequence comes from Marmoricola sp. OAE513, assembly GCF_040546585.1. Taxonomy (NCBI): domain Bacteria; kingdom Bacillati; phylum Actinomycetota; class Actinomycetes; order Propionibacteriales; family Nocardioidaceae; genus Marmoricola; species Marmoricola sp. OAE513. The sequence goes on from NZ_JBEPOC010000001.1 coordinate 1,369,091, forward strand.
CCGTCGCTCACGCGAAGCGCCACCCGACCGTGCGCGGCGACCAGGTGCACCGCATGCCCGGCGACCGCGAGCGGGCGACGGGAGGCCGACCCCGTCGCGGCGACACCGGTGACCAGTCCCGAGCGGCGGAGTCCGCCGGCAGCCCAGTCCAGCTCGATCTCCCACGCACCCGGACGCAGGTCCTGGACGCCGATGCTCAGCTCGACGACACCGGCGTCGTGGTCGTGCTCGGTCTCGTCCATCCACCGGGTGACGGCCACGTCGCTGCCGGTCCGGACGTGCAGTCCGAGGCTCGCGTCCCCGTTGACGAGGCGAGCAGCCACGGTCGGCGGGTCGACCTGGTGCGTGTGCCGGACCCCGACGAAGACCTCGAGGCGCAGGACGTCGTCGTCCAGGACCAGACGCCGCGCCTGGGCCACCAGGCTGCTCTCGTGCTCGCCGACGACGAGGGCGTCCGGCGGCAGCGGTACGTCGAGACGCGCCCGGACCTGGCCGTCCTCGACGACCGTCGGGACGTCCTCCCCGGACCGGCGCTCGGTCACCGTCGCGGCGTAGGCGACCAGCTCGGCACGCTTGTCAGCGGCGGCCAGCAGAGCGAGCACCCGGGGCACCAGGTCGAGCGACTCGAGCTGGTCGGCCGCCTCGGCGAGGAGCACCCGGGCGTGCTCGACCAGCTGGCTCCAGGTCGCGTCGTCAGCGCCCTCGGCCGATTCCAGGAAAGGACGGAGGACTGCGAGCGCCCCGAGAGCCCGCTGCTGCCGGGCCGCTCCCTCGGTGGCCAACAGCGAGGCCAGGTCGGCCCCGACGCGCGCGGCCAGTCCGGGCAGGGGGTCGTGCCGCACGGTGAACAGCCGCGGTTTCGGCCCGCGGTCGTCGGACCAGGCGGGGTACGGCGTGCTGGAGAACCCTGCGGCCAGTGCAGCGAGCGCGACCGGCATCGCGTCGGCGTCGGCGTCGGGCACCGACGCGGCCAGCGCGACCGCTCGCTCGCGCGGGAGCACCAGGCGGCCCAGGTAGGGGAACCGTGCCAGGTCGGGACGGACCACCAGGTCCGCGGGGCCGGCGTCGTCGTAGGTGTCGGCGAGCAGCAGGGTTTCGCCGGGCAGGAGCGCCGGGAGCAGGTCGGCGATCGCGTTCGCGGGGTACCGGTCCCCGGCGGTCGCAACGAGGACGAACTCGCCCTTCGCCTTCGCCAGGCCTGCCGCACGGGCGCCGGCCACGTCGTCCGCGGCCAGGAACCGGACCCGGGTGTCGTCGCCGGCCGTGCTGCGGGCGAGCTCGAGCCCGCCGTCGTACCCGACGACGAGGATCTCGATCGCGGGCGAGGGCTGGTCGCGCACCGAGGTGAGCGTCGCGTGCAGGCGGCCGGGGTCTCCCCCGGCCGCGAGCACGACGATGCTCAGGGTGGGTCTTCCGGTCCGCAGCCGACGAGCACTCCGGGCAGCGAGACGGCGGAGCGTTGCCCGCGGTCCCCCTGCACCGGGAGTGTGCTTGTCGACTGCGGCCACGGTTACTTCAGGAGGTCCTTGTCCTTCAGGTACTCCAGCGCCACGTCGGCAGCCTTCTCGCGGCCGATCGAGACCTTCGCGATGAGCCCGGCGAGGTCCTCGGTGGTGAGGACCTGGGCCAGCGGGTTCAGCGCGTCAGCGGCCTGCGGGTGGTCGTCGAGCCACTTGGTGTTGGCGATCGGGACCAGGTTCTCGGCGTTCTGCAGACCCTTGTCGTCCTCGAGGATGACGAGGCCGTCGTTGGCGACGGTCGCGTCACTGGTGCCGACCTGGCCCAGCTGGGTGTCGCCGTCCTTGAGGTCGGACTTGGTCTCGTCGGAGCCGAAGCCTGTCGGGACGACCGTCTTGATCTTCAGGCCGTACTTGCTCTCCAGGCCGACCTTGCAGTCGGGGCGCTTGTCGCAGTCCGGCGCGGCACCGAGCTTGAGATCCAGACCCAGGGCAGCGAGGTCGCTGAGGGTCTTGAGGCCCTTCTCGTCGGCGAACTTCTTGGTGACCGCGAACGCGTTGGCGTCCTGCGCCTCGGCCGGCTCGAGCGCCGTGACGCCGACCTTGGAACCGAGCTTGTTGAGCTCGCTCAGCGTGGCCTCCGCGTCGTTGGACGCGACCACCGCGGCGTCGTCGCCGTTGGCCTGCCGGTTGAGGGCCTCCGTGAAGGAGGAGAGGTAGTCGGTCGAGATCTGGACCGAGCCCTTCTCCAGCTCCGGGAGGTAGAGGTCACGCGTGGCCAGCGCCTTGGTGCTGACCTCGAAGCCCGCGTTGGTGAGGAGACCGGCGTACAGCTCGGTCATGATGTCGGCCTCGGGGAAGCCCTGACCGACCAGGACGACCTTGCCGCCGTCGACGGCGTCCTTGGCCTTCTCGACCTTGGAGTCCTTGTCGTCGCTGCCGCACGCGGCCGCGAACATCATCATCGGGGCGATCAGCACGATCGACGTCCGTCGTAGGAACTTGCTGTTCATTTTTCCGCCTTCTGTGTCCCGCAGCCTGGGAGGACTGCGCGTGTCCGGCAGGCTCGCCAGCAATCGACAGGGCGTCGACGCATCTGCCCGCGTGTGGAGCCTAGAACACACGCACCGACAGAACATTCCCCCGTGTCCGGATTTCAGTCCGGTGCGAGGCTCTCAGCGTTGCGGCACCGGGTCGACCACGCGCTGGAGCGCGACCAGACCGACCTCCAGCAGCAGAGCCACGGCCGCGACGATGAGCGACCCCGCCACCACCTCGGCGGTCTGGTTGCTCGCGTAGCCGCGCGTGATGATGTAGCCCAGCCCCGGACCTGCCACCAGCGCGGCGATCGTGGCCGTCGCCCACACCTGGACCACCGCGAGCCGCAGGCCCGAGATGATCAGCGCGGCGGCCAGCGGGATCTCGACCCGCCGGACGATCTCGAGCTCGCTCATCCCCATCCCGCGCGCCGCCTCGACCACGTCGGGGTCGACCTCGACCATCGCGGTGTAGGTGGCTGTCACGATCGGGGGCAGCGCGAACAGGGCGAGGGTGACCAAGGTGGCCAGACCGGCCCGTCCGTAGGGACCGAAGTAGTCGTTGCCGATCACCGAGAGCGAGAACAGCGCGAGCAGCGCGACGATCGGCACCGCCCGGCCGATGTTGGTCAGGTTGATCGCCAGGACGCCACCGCGGTGGCGGTGACCGAGCCAGAGCGCGAGCGGGAACCCGATCAGGGCAGCCAGCGCGACCGAGGTCGCGGTCAGCAGCACGTGCTGGCCGAGCAGCACCGGGACGCCGTGGTCGCCGTGCCAGTGGTCCGGGTCGCGGAACCAGTCGAGGACGCCGTTCATGCGCGGAACCTGTCGAGCGCCCGAGCTTGCTCGTGGCCGCACCCGTGGCACTGAGGTGACGTCGGAACCCTGCCGGGGGTGCGGTGACAGCGCGTTGACGAGCTTGCCAGGATCATGCGCGGGCCCTCCTCGACCAGGGGGTCATCAGCCGTTGCGCGAGGACCAGGACCACGTCGAGCGTGATCGCCAGCGCCACGCAGAGCACGCTGCCGGCCAGCACCTGGGCACGGAAGGTCGAGTCCTCGACGATCAGCGTGCCGAGGCCGCCGTAGTCCAGGATCGAGCCGACCGTCGTCAGCGCCACCGAGGAGACGGTGGCCACCCGGAGGCCGGACATGAACGCCGGCAGCGCGAGCGGGACCTCCACCCGCCACAGCAGCCGGCGGGCGTCGTACCCGACACCGAGCGCCGACTCGCGGACCTCGGCGGGCACCGCCTTGAGCCCGTCCAGGATCGCCCGGACCAGGATCGTGAGCGTGTAGAGGCTGAGGCCGATCAGCACGGTGCGGGAGCCGAGACCGGTGACCGGGACCAGCAGCGAGAACAGGGCGAGCGAGGGAATCGTGTAGATCGCCGTGGTGGTGCCGACGATGATTCCTTCGAGTCTTCGGTAGCGTCGTGCCAGGAGGGCCAGCGGGATCGCGACCAGGAGACCGAGGCCCACCGAGGCGAGAACGATGCCGATGTGCTGGACCAACGCGTCGGTGAGCTCAGCAGATCGCGTCTCGTAGTACTTCCCGCAGATCCAGTCGTTGCGGGTCAGGCAGTTGTCCGGAAGGTCCGGCAGGACAGGAGCGACCAGTGGGATCACCCGACGAACCTAGCGCGAACTCGGCGACCGAGCGCGTGATGATCCGACTCGAGGGTGTCGGCAAGACGTACGACGACGGCACCCAAGCGGTCCAGGAGCTCGACCTGGAGATCGCCGAGTCCGAGCTGGTCTGCCTCGTCGGCCCGTCGGGCTGCGGCAAGTCGACGACGCTGAAGATGATCAACCGGCTGATCGAGCCCACGTCGGGACGGATCTACGTCGACGGCGTCGACGTGACCGGAGCCGACCCGGTCGAGCTGCGCCGTGGCATCGGCTACGTCATCCAGCAGGTCGGACTGTTCCCGCACCAGGACATCGCCACCAACGTCGCCACCGTGCCGAGCCTCCTCGGTTGGGACAAGAAGAGGGCACGCGCCCGGGCGACCGAGCTGCTCGACCTCGTCGGCCTCGACCCCTCGACCTTCGCCAAGCGCTACCCGCACCAGCTCTCCGGCGGCCAGCGCCAGCGCGTCGGAGTGGCCCGTGCTCTTGCGGCGGACCCGCCGGTGCTGCTGATGGACGAGCCGTTCGGCGCGGTCGACCCCGTCGTCCGCGGTCGGCTGCAGGACGAGTTCCTGCGGCTCCAGCGCGACCTCGGCAAGACCGTGGTGATGGTGACCCACGACATCGACGAGGCCGTGAAGATGGGCGACCGGGTGGCGGTCTTCGCCGCCGGCGGGCGTCTGGCCCAGTACGACACGCCCGCCGCGATCCTGGGCGCGCCCGGCGACGACTTCGTGGCCGAGTTCGTCGGGAAGGCCCGCGGCCTGCGCCGGCTCGCGGTCACCGGGATCGACCCGGCTCACCTCGAGCCGCTGGACGACGTACCGGCCGCGGCGCTGGCCGGCACGGTGGAGGTGTCCTCCTCGCTGGAGCAGGCGCTGGCGCTGCTCATGCGCGAGGACAAGCCGATGCTCGGCGTCACCGACGGGCCGACGTTCCTCGGCGTGCTGACCCCGAACGGGATCCACGCGATGCTCCGGGCGGACGTCAACCGTCCCGCTGGTTGAGCCTGTCGGAAGTTCAGGCGAGCCTGGCGTCCTGCGCCGCGTGCTTGCCGGCGGCGCGCGCGATCTTCTCGTCGAACTCGATCAGGTCGTCGACCGAACCGCGCTCCCGCCCGACGAGGTCGAGCTCGCTGACCGCGTCGCGGGCAGCCTCCTGCTCCGCGCGCAGCAGGTCGATGGAGCGCTCGAGCTCGGCGACCCGGACGAGGGCGGAGGCGAACGCGGACTCGGCGGTGTCGGCCCGTACCGCTCCGGCGGCGACCTCGCGCTGCGCCTTGACCAGCGCGGCCTGCAGCTCGTGGATCGAGGTGTTCGAGACGGCCAGGCGCTCGGTCATCACGGTCGTGAACTCGGCGTGCTCCGCAGCGCGCTCGGAGAACAGCGAACGGTAGGCGCTGGCAGTCGCGGCCCGGTCGGCGGCGTTCTCCCGCCGCGACTGCAGGACCTCGGTCCACACGATCCGCAACGCGGCCCAGCCGAGCACGAGCGCGACGACCGAGCTGACCGACAGCAGCGCCGGCGACTGGGTGGGCAGGGCAGCGAGCACCGCGACGGTGGCCACGCCCAGCAGGAAGACGGCGACCGTGACCCGCACGCTGCGCTGGCGGCGCCGGGACGAGGTGAACGAGGCGGACGATCGGGTTCGGGCCATGCCTCAGGGTAGGTCGAACGAGTCGCCCGGAGGCACCCGACACGCGTGCTCCAGCAGCAGCCCCGCGGCGACCCCGACCGCCGCGCCGAGGCCGGCGAGCAGCGCGAGGACGATGTCGGTCGACGCGGCGTCGCTGGCCACCCCGATCCGGGAGATCACCACGCCCAGGCACAGGCCGAGCGTCGCAGCGGCCACCCGGGCGATCGTCTTGCCGAGCACCAGCCGCGACAGGCCCTGTCGCGGGGGCAGACCGACGCGCTCGGCCTGGACGGCCCGCCGGGTCAGGAAGGCGATCCCCAGCGTGATCGCAGCGACGAACCAGATCGCCCCGATCGTCAGCCAGCCGACGTCCAGCCTCGGCCAGTCCGAGCCGAGCGCTTGGCGGCGGCCGGCCCAGCCGACCAGCAGCCCGGCGAGCCCGAGGACGACCAGCGGCCCCGGGCCGGTGACCGAGACCCGGCCGACCGGGTCCTGCGGAGGCCCGGTGCCCGGACCCGCCTGGCTCATTGCAGCTCGAGAACCAGGTCGTCGCGCCGGACGACGCCGTCCCGGCCGGTCTTCTCGAGCAGCTCCTCCACGGTGCCGTAGCCGGGGATCTCGGCGTCGGACTCCAGGTCGAACCAGGGCACCAGCACGAAGGCGCGCTCGGCGGCACGCGGGTGCGGCAGCCGCAGGTTCTCCTCGTCCGCGTGCCGGTCGCCGACGACGATCAGGTCGACGTCCAGGGTGCGCGGGGCGTTCCGCTCGCCGCGCTCGCGTCCGTACGCCGCCTCGACCGCGTGCGCCCGCTCGAGCAGGGTCCGGGCCGACAGCGTCGTGTCCAGCGTGATGACAGCGTTGAGGAAGGTCTTCGAGCCCTCCGGCGCGCCGACGGGCTCGGTCTCATAGACCGGCGAGACGCCGGTGATCCAGACCTCGGGGGTGTCACCCAGCGCGTCGACGGCGCCCTGGAGCGCGTACATCCGCTCGCCGAGGTTGGAGCCGATCGAGATCACGCAGCGGCGGATCGGGTGCATGTCACCGGTCAGGGTGTCCGCGTCGATCACAGCGGGGTTCGGGGACTCGGTCATGTTCGGCTCCGTCTGATCGTGAGGGCCACGTCGGAGAACGTCGCGGCTATCGGGGCGTTCGGCTTGTGGACGGTGACGTCCACCTGGTCGACTTGCTCGTAGGTCAGGCACACGTCGGCGATCCGCTGCGCCAAGGTCTCGATCAGGTCCACCGGGTCGTTCTCGACGGCGGTCTTCACGGCCTCGACCAGCTCGCCGTAGTGAACGGTCTTGGTCAGGTCATCTGCAACAGCGGCTGCACTCGTATCCATCCCGAGCACCAGGTCGATCACGAAGATCTGCCCGTCGCGACGCTCGAAATCGAACACACCGTGGTGTGCGTAGATCTCGATCCCGCGGACTGCCAACTGGTCATTCATGCCGGATCGACCCTACCCGCGGGGTCGGACGGTACAAACTCGCGGCCCTCGACCTGCGCGACCACGCGGAGCGCGTCGACCGTGCGGCGCACCTCGTGCACCCGCAGGCACCAGACGCCCGTGCGGGCAGCGAGCGTGCTGATCGCCACGTTGGCGTCCTCGCGGTCGGCGACGTCGCGCGGCGCCCCGTCCGGACCGGCCAGCAGAGACCCGAGGAAGGACTTGCGGCTCGCCCCGAGAAGGACCGGCAGACCCAGGCGCTCCAGCTCCTCGAGGCGCCGCAGCAGCTCCCAATTGTGCTCGGCCGTCTTCGCGAACCCCAGACCCGGGTCGACGGCCAGACGGTCTGCGGAGATCCCGGCCCCGAGGGCCGCCTGCACCCGGAGCACCAGCTCGTCGCCCACCTCGCGGACCACGTCGTCGTACGTCGCCCGCCCGGCCATCTCGGTCGCGTGCGCCCGCCAGTGCATCGCGACGTACGGCGCCCCGCGGTCCGCGACCACGCCCAGGATCTCGGGGTCGGCCAGACCGCCGGACACGTCGTTGACCAGGGTCGCACCCGCCGCGAGCGCAGCATCGGCCACCTGCGCGCGCATGGTGTCGACCGAGACGACCGCGCCGCGCTCGACCAGGCCGGAGATCACCGGGACCACCCGGGAGAGCTCCTCGGCGACCAGCGGGCGGGTGGCACCCGGCCTCGTCGACTCACCGCCGATGTCGAGCACGTCCGCGCCCTGGGCGAGCAGCGCGAGGCCGTGGGTGATCGCGGCCTCGACATCGGCGTACAGGCCGCCGTCGGAGAAGGAGTCCGGGGTGACGTTGAGGACGCCCATCACCAAGGGTCGGTCCAACGCCGGGAGGCCGGCGACGTGGCGTCGGGTCAGACCGGCCGTCACGGCGGTTGCTCCTCGCCTACCGGTGCGCGGCGTTGATCAGCGCCATCGCCTCGGAGCGGGTCGCGGCGTTGTGCATGATCCCGCGGACCGCCGAGGTGATCGTGCGGGCGCCCGCCTTCTTCACCCCGCGCATGGTCATGCAGAGGTGCTCGGCCTCGATCACCACGATGACTCCGCGGGCGTCGAGGATCTCCATCAGGGAGTCGGCGACCTGGGTGGTCAGCCGCTCCTGGACCTGGGGCCGCTTCGCGTAGACGTCGACGAGCCGGGCGAGCTTGGACAGGCCGGTGATCTTGCCGGACTCCGACGGGATGTAACCGACGTGCGCGACACCGGTGAAGGGCACCAGGTGGTGCTCGCACATCGACCAGAGCTCGATGTCACGGACCAGGACCATCTCGTCGTGCCCGAGGTCGAAGGTCGTCGTCAGGACGTCCTCCGCGGTCTTGCGCAGACCTTGGGTCAGCTCCTCGTAGGCACGCGCGACCCGCGCCGGGGTCTCGCGCAGCCCTTCGCGGTCGGGGTCCTCCCCGATCGCGAACAGGAGCTCGCGCACGGCGGCAGCAGCCCGGTCGTGGTCGAAGTCCTTCACGGGACCGGACCCGCCGCTGACCGGGCCGATGCTCACGGCGTGTTCCCGGGGTTCGGCACCTCTCCGAAGGAGTCGCCGTCGCTGTTCGGCGGGGTGATGATCACGCCGCCCTCCGGCTCGGACTCCTCGGCCAGCGCCTTGGGGTCGCGCACCGCCGGGATCGACGAGGGGACCCGGTCCGGCGAGCCGGTCCACGCCGGGCGCGGCGCACGGCGGCGCAGCGGAGCGAAGACCTCGGCGACCTGCGCCTTGTCGAGCGTCTCCTTGTCGAGCAGCGCGAGCACCAGGGCGTCGAGGACGTCGCGGTTCTCCTCCAGGATGTCGAACGCCTCCTGGTGCGCGGCCTGCAGGAACTTCTTGGTCTCCTCGTCCACCTTCGCGGCGACGTCCTCGGAGTAGTTCCGGGTGTGCCCCAGGTCGCGACCGAGGAACGGCTCGCCGCCGGAGTCACCGAGCTTGATGGCGCCCAGGCTCTCGGTCATGCCGTACTGGGTGACCATCGCCCGGGCCAGTGAGGTGGCCTTCTCGATGTCGTTGCCGGCACCAGTGGTCGGGTCGTGGAAGATGAGCTCCTCGGCAGCCCGGCCACCCAGCATGTAGGCGAGCTTGTCGAGCATCTCCGACCGGGTCTGGGAGTACTTGTCCTCGTCGGGCAGGACCATCGTGTACCCCAGCGCGCGACCGCGCGGCAGGATGGTGATCTTGTGGACCGGGTCGGTGCCCGGCAGCGCCGCGGCGACCAGGGCGTGGCCGCCCTCGTGGTACGCCGTGATCAGCTTCTCCTTCTCGCTCATCAGGCGGGTGCGCTTCTGCGGACCCGCGATGACGCGGTCGATCGCCTCGTCCAGCGCCTTCGCGTCGATCAGCTTGCCGTTGAGGCGGGCGGTGAGGAGCGCGGCCTCGTTGAGCACGTTGGCCAGGTCGGCACCGGTGAAGCCCGGCGTACGGCGGGCGACCGAGGTGAGGTCGACGTCGGCACCGATCGGCTTGCCGCGGGCGTGCACCCGGAGGATCTGCTCGCGGCCCTTGAGGTCGGGGGCGTCGACGCTGATCTGACGGTCGAAGCGACCGGGGCGCAGCAGCGCCGGGTCGAGGACGTCGGGCCGGTTGGTGGCCGCGATGAGGATGACCCCGCCGCGGACGTCGAAGCCGTCCATCTCGACGAGGAGCTGGTTGAGGGTCTGCTCGCGCTCGTCGTGGCCGCCGCCCATACCGGTACCACGGTGTGCCGACCGACGGCGTCGATCTCGTCGATGAAGACGATCGCGGGGGCGTTCTCCTTGGCCTGCTCGAACAGGTCGCGCACCCGGGAGGCGCCGACACCGACGAACATCTCGACGAAGTCCGACCCGGAGATCGAGTAGAACGGCACGCCCGCCTCGCCGGCGACGGCGCGGGCGAGCAGCGTCTTGCCCGTACCGGGCTGGCCGTAGAGCAGGACGCCCTTGGGGATCTTGGCGCCGACGGCCTGGAACTTGGCCGGCTCCTGGAGGAACTCCTTGATCTCGCCGAGCTCCTCGATGGCCTCCTCGCAGCCGGCGACGTCCGCGAACGTCGTCTTCGGCATGTCCTTGGAGATCAGCTTGGCCTTGGACTTCGCGAACTGCATGACGCGGCCGCCGCCGCCCTGCACCTGGTTCATCAGGAACAGGAAGATCACCACGATCAGGATGAACGGGATCAGCGTCGTGAGCAGCGACCCGAGCAGGCTGGGCTGCGGGTTCTTCACGTTCACGCCAGGGGTGTCGCGCTCCTGGACGAGCTTGAACAGGTCGTTCTGGTTGCCGTCGATCCAGGTCGCGACGACCTTGTCGCCGTTCTTCAGGGTCGCCTGCATCTCCTGGTCGCCACCGTCGACGAACGTGATCTTCTTGATCTCGTCCTTCTTGATGTAGTCGATCATCGTCGACGTCTTGATCTCCTTGTACCCGCCGTTGGGGGAGATCAGCTGCAACGCCAGAATGACGCCGAGACCGGCGAGACCGATCCACAACCAGGGACCACGCAGAATTCGCTTCACGCCGGACATACTCTCAGGTAGTCCCAGAACGCGCTTGCTGGCCCGTGGGTTGAGCCTGATACCCGGTTGGTCGAGCCGGGTACCCCGTGGGTCGAGCTCAGTCGAGACCTCAGCTGTAGACGTGCGGGGCCAGGGTGCCGATGTCCCGCAGGTTGCGGTACCGCTCCTGGTAGTCGAGGCCGTAGCCGACCACGAACTCGTTCGGGATGTCCCACCCGACGTACTTCACGTCCACGTCCATGCTGAGCGCCTCCGGCTTGCGCAGCAGGGTGCAGATCTCGAGCGAGGCCGGGTTGCGCGAGGCCAGGTTGGAGACCAGCCAGGACAGCGTCAGACCGGTGTCGATGATCTCGTCGACCACGATCACGTGCCGGTTGGTGATGTCGGTGTCGAGGTCCTTGAGGATCCGGACGACGCCGGAGGACTTGGTGCCCGACCCGTAGGAGGAGACCGCCATCCAGTCCATCTCGACGTGCCGGTGGAAAGCGCGCGCCAGGTCGGCCATCACCATCACCGCACCGCGGAGGATCCCGACGATCAGGATGTCCTTACCGGCGTAGTCGGCCTCGATCGTCGCGGCGAGCTCGCCGAGCTTTGCCCGGATCTCGTCCTCGGTGTACAGGATGTTGACGAGGTCGGCTTCGACATCCGCGGCGTCCATGACGCAAAGGGTGCCACAGCCGGCCTGCGCCGGAATGATCCGGGGCACCCCGGACGTTGACCAGCCATGCGGCTCTCCGTCCTCGACCTCGTCCCCGTGCGCTCCGACCAGTCCACCTCGGACGCGCTGGCGGCGACGAGGGCCCTCGCGCGGACCGCCGACGAGGCGGGCTACCACCGCTACTGGCTGGCCGAGCACCACAACATGCCGGCCGTGGCGGCGACCAACCCGCCGCTGCTGATCGCGATGGTCGCAGGCGCGACCGAACGGATCCGCGTGGGCTCCGGCGGCGTGATGCTGCCCAACCACGCGCCGCTGGTGGTCGCGGAGCAGTTCGCGCTCCTGGAGGCCGCCTTCCCGGGCCGGATCGACCTGGGCATCGGCCGCGCGCCCGGCACCGACCCGGTGACCTCCTACGCCCTGCGGCACGGCGCCGGCGGGGTGAGCGACGACGCGGTAGCGCAGTTCCCGTCGTACGTCGACAACGTGATCGCGATGATGAGCCCCGGCGGTGTCGGCCTGCAGGTCAACGGTCGGGTGCACGCCCTGGTCGCCACGCCGACCGCGACGTCGGTGCCGCCGGTCTGGCTGCTCGGCTCCTCGGACTACTCCGCCCAGCTGGCCGCGGCTCGTGGTCTCCCGTACGTCTTCGCCCACCACTTCTCCGGCAACGGCACCGACCGGGCGCTCGACCTCTACCGCAGCGGCTTCCAGCCCTCGGAGCACCTGGAAGCACCGGAGACCTTCCTGACCGTGAACACGGTCGTGGCCGCGACGCAGGAGGAGGCCGAGGCCCTGGCCCTTCCGCAGATCCAGGCGATGGTCACCCTGCGCACCGGAGGCGACCTGCGGCCGCAACGGTTGATCGAGGACGCCGAGGCGAACCCGGTCCCGGACGCGCACCTGCCTCTGGTCGAGGCGATGCGGCACCGCTGGGTGATCGGTACGCCGGAGTCGGCCGCCGAGCAGCTCACCGGGCTCGCGGCGACGTACGGCGTGGACGAGGTGATGGTGCACCCGGTCGCCGGCGCGCGCACGGGGACCCCGGTCGACGCCTCGCCGGCGCGGGAGGAGACGCTGCGGCTGCTGGCGAAGGAGCTGCTGGCCTGATCCCTGGGCCATGTCGGCCCGGGCTCCTAGTCTCGGAGCGTGACCGTCCACCAGCTGTCCCGTGCCGACGCACGACGGATCGCCGTGCGCGCCCAGCTGCTCGCCGAACCGCGACCGACCGACCTGGTCGAGGTCGTCCGGCACCTGACGCTGCTGCAGCTCGACCCGACGGCGTCGATCGCCCCCGCCGCCGACCTGGTTCTCTGGAGCCGGCTGGGGTCGGCGTACGACCGTGACGCGCTGCGCGTCGCGCGCGACCAGCTCGAGCTGATCGAGCTCCAGGGGACCTTGAGGACCGATGATTACCTGGCCCTGGTCCGCGCGGACATGGAGGCGTGGCCGGGCACCGGGGAGCTGAAGCCGTGGCAGCACGAGCGGGTCGCCTGGGTCGAGGCGAACGGCGGCTGCCGGCACGACATCCTGGAGCTGCTCCGTACCGACGGCCCGCTGACGTCCCGGGACCTGCCGGACACCTGCGCCGTCCCCTGGCGATCGTCGGGCTGGACCAACAACCAGAACGTCACCCGCCTGCTGGAGTTCATGGTCGCCCGCGGCGAGGTGGCCACCGCCGGGCGCGAGGGCCGCGAACGGCTCTGGGACCTGGCCGAGCGGGTGTACCCCGACGAACCGGTCGTGCCCGCCGAGGAGGCCGCCGTACGCCGCGCCGAGCTCCGACTCAGCTCGCTCGGCCTGGCCAGGGCCAAGGTCGCCCTGGTTCCCGGCGAGCCCTTCGACGTCGGTGAGATCGGCGAGCCCGCGGTGGTCGAGGGAGTGAAGGGCACCTGGCGGGTCGATCCGGCGCAACTCGACCTGCCGTTCTCCGGAAGGACCGCGCTGCTCTCGCCCTTCGACCGCCTGGTGAAGGACCGCAAGCGCCTGACAGAGCTCTTCGAGTTCGACTACTACCTCGAGATGTTCAAGCCTGCGGCCCAGCGGCGGTGGGGCTACTACGCGCTGCCGATCCTGGTCGGCGACCGGCTGGTCGGCAAGCTCGATGCCACCGCCGAGCACGCTGAGGGCGTGCTGCGGGTCGACGCGATCCACGAGGACGAACCGTTCGACGCCACGACGGCGGCGTCGGTGCGTGCCGAGATCGAGGACCTGGCCGGGTGGCTAGGGCTCGAGGTCCTGTACGCCGACTGACCTTCCCCCGGCCACCTCCGCCGACCGGGCTCAGATGCCCCACCAACAACGCCGACCGGGCTGAGATGTCCCACCAGACCACCCCGACCGGGCTCAGATGTTCCACCAAACCGACCCGACCCGACCGGGAGCCTTTCGGATGGACATCCGCGCCGCTCGACGTTCGCGAGCGGGACATCCGCGCCCGCTCGACGTTCGAGGGCGGGACATCCGCGCCCGCTCGACGTTCGCGGGCGGGACATCCGCGCCCGCTCGGCGGAGTTAGGGCGGGGTGATCGTCGGGCGGAACTGCAGCAGGTCGCGGTCCCGGTACGCCGTCAGGTGGCCCGGCAGCTGGATCTCCTTGCCGGGCTCGACAGCCAGCACCGCGAGCACGTGCTCGTAGGTGAGCTCGGAGGCGATCGCGCCCGCTTCGATCAGCAGCCGCCGGACCACCCGGGTCGCGATCGCCGTCGGCAGCCGCCGCAGCTCGGCGATCGACAGCCCGGCGGCGAAGTCGGAGGAGGCCAGCTCCATCTCGGCGTAGGAGTCGAGGAAGTCGGTGTCGGCCTGCAGCTGCGCAGCGGTCCGTGCGAGTGCGGCGGCGACTCCCGGCCCGAGCTCGTTCTCCAGGGTCGGCAGCACCGTCTGCCGGACGCGGACCCGGGCGAAGCCGTGGTCGCTGTTGTGCGGGTCGTCCCACCAGGTGATGCCCTCGGCGGTGCACGCAGCCTCGGTCTGGGCGCGGGTGACCCCGAGCAGCGGTCGCAGCACCGCGATGCCGTCGAGGTCGAAGCCCGGTCGCATGCCCGCCAGCGACCGCCCACCCGAACCGCGGGCCAGCCCGAGCAGGACGGTCTCGGCCTGGTCGTCGCGGGTGTGGCCGAGCAGCACAACCTCGGCGCCGAAGTGCTCGGCGAGCTGGCCCAGCGCGGCGTACCGGGCTTCGCGAGCCCCCGCCTCGATCCCGCCCGGGCCGGGATCGACCGTCACTCGAATGGTCGCTGTCTCGTCCGCCCCGAGCTCGGCCATCTGCGCCACGACCGAGGCAGCGTGCTCGCTCGACCCGGCCTGCAGGCCGTGGTCGACGGTCACCCCGATCACCCGCACCGACTCCTCGCGCCGGGTCTCGAAGACGGCAGCCGCAAGCAGGGCGAGCGAGTCCGCCCCGCCGGAGCAGGCGACCAGCACCGTCCGGGCGTCACCCAGGCAGCGGCGTACGGCCGACCTGACGGCGGCGACGGCCGGGTCCAGGGTCATCAGCCGTGGACGCGCTTGAGCCAGGCGTCGGGGTCGTGGATCTCGGACTTCGTCGGCAGGTTGGCGGGTTCGGCGAAGACGGCGTTGAAGCCCTCCATGCCGACCGCCTCGATCGCGGCCCGGACGAAGACGGCACCGTCGCGGTACTGCGCCATCTTCTGGTCCAGGCCGAGCAGCCGGCGCAGCAGCTTGTCGAGCGTGCCGATGCCCTGACGCCGCTGCGTGAAGCGCTTGCGGATGTGGTCGACGCTCGGGATCACCTCGGGACCGACGCCGTCCATCACCACGTCGGCGTGACCTTCCAGCAGGCTCATCACGCCGGTGACCTGGTCGATGACCTTCTTCTGCTCAGGCGTCGAGAACAGGTCCATCAGGCTGCCCTCCGACTTGCCGGAGAGCACCTCGCCGATCCGCGAGATGCCGTCGCTGAGCAGTGCACCGGGATCGGTCTCGACCGCGTTGACGATCTGGCCCATCAGCGCGTGCAGGTGGTCGGTCATCCACGGGACGGCGGTGAACTGGACCCGGTGGGTCTCCTCGTGCAGGCAGACCCACAACCGGAAGTCGTGCTCGTCGACGGTCAGCTCACGCTCGACGTGCACGATGTTCGGCGCCACCAGCAGCAGCCGACCGGCAGCGCCCGGCGCGTTGTAGAACGGGTCGAACTGGCCGAGCACCTTGTTCCCCAGGAAGCCGAGCATCAGACCGAGCTCGACGCCGGTGACCCGCGACCCGATCGCCTCGGCGAACGCGGTCGGCGGCCCCTTCTTCTCCTGCAGCTTGTCGACGATCGGAGCGATGATCGTGGCGAACCCGTCCGCGTTGGCCTGGATCCAGCCCGGGCGGTCCACGACCAGCACGGGGGCCGTGCGCGCCTCGGCGACCAGCCCCGTGAACTCGCGGACGAGTGGCGTCGAGCGCTCCGCACCGGCACGCAGCTCGGCGACCACCTCGCTCGCCTCCGCCTTGGTCACCACCGGGCCGTCACCGGCGAGCCGGGACCCGACCCGTACGGCGAGGTCCCAGTCGATCATCCCTGAAGTGGATCGGCCCGATCCGGCGTGCGCCCCGTCAGTCATGCTTGAACCCTACGTGCGCACCCGCAGGACGCCGACCGTCCGCCCTCAGGACCCGCAGCGGCAGGACCCCAGGGCACCGGCCATCAGGTCCAGTTCGTGCTGCGCGCTCAAGGTGTCCTGGACGGCGACCTTGTCGACGACCAGCACGAACGCCATCAGGTTGCCGTCGACGTCGGCGGCGATGCCGGCCAAGCCGTGCACGCCGGTGAGGGTTCCGGTCTTGGCGCGGACCCGGCCCTTCGCGGCGTCCGGGCCGGTGGCGAACCGGCGCTGCAACGACCCGGTGAACCCCGCGATCGGTAGCCCGGTGACCACCTCGCGCAGCTTCGGGTTCTCCGAGGAGGCCGCGACGCGCAGCACGTCGAGCAGCGTCGTGGCGGTGAGCCTGTTGTCCCGCGAGAGACCGCTGCCGTCGTACGCGACCGACCCGGCGACGTCGACCCCGAGACCCTTCAGCACCGCGAAGATCGCCTTGGTGCCCCCGGTGAAGGACGCGTCCCCGGTCAGCGAGGCACCGACGTGGCGGGCCAGCACCTCAGCAGCGTTGTTGTCGCTGACGGCCAACGTCTGCTGCACGATCTCCCCCACCGGGGAGCTCGTGACGGCGGCCAGGTCGGTGGCGGTCGCCGGGGCCACGACCTCCTTCATCGCGCCGGTCACCCCGATCCGCTCGGACCTGAGCGCCTTGGCGAAGATCTCGGCAGCCGTCCTGGCCGGGTCGGCGACGTACCGACCGTCGGCACCTTTGGCCTCGTCGGCCCACAGAGCGCTGATCGGCGGGACGACGTTGTCGGGCAGGTAGGAGTCCGGCCAGCGCGGGTTGACCGCAGGGCCGCGGAACATGCTGGTGTCGTAGCCCAGGGTGACCGTGCGGATGCCCTGGGCGCCCAGGGCGGCTGCGGTCCGCTTGGCCAGGGTCCGCAGATCGGCGCGCGCCGGGTAGTGGCCCTTCGCCTTCGCCTTGCTGCTGGCCAGGAACGGGTCCCCGCCGCCGACCAGGACGATCTGGTCTCCGGTGCCGACGACCCGGGTGGTGAACCGGGTCCCGGGGCCCAGAGCCGCCAGTGCCGCTGTACCGGTGAGCAGCTTCATCGTCGAGGCCGGCGTGGCGGAGGCGGCACCGCGGCGGTAGACGACCTCGCCGGTGCTCAGGTCGGCCACCTGGAACATGCCGTGCCCGCCGAGCTTGGGGTCGGTGACGAGCGGAGCGAGCGCCGTGCGCACCGCGGCAACGTTCAGCGCTCCCGGTACGACGGTCGCCGCCAGCGGCGGTTCGCTTGCGGACGCGGACAGGTCGAGACCGCGCGGAGCGGGCACCTGGGCCGGCGCGGTCGTCGGGTCGGTGCGCTCCAACCCGAACCAGCGGTGACCGAGGTCGAACTGCAGCTGGGCGCCCGCGGAGGCGACCAGGAGCACGACCAGCACCTCCGGCAGCCAGCCTGCGAAACGGCGCAGCCGGGTGCGGTCGCGTGACCAGGAGACGTGGCGTTGCTCACGCGCTGCCATGTTTCGCCTCCTCGGTTAGTCGTTCACGGGCATTGTGCGGGAGACTAGCCCGGTCGCTTGTGCGCCTCTCGGGCAGGCACGGCGCCCCCACTCACTCAGCAGCATTCTTCGGAAGGAATCACCGTGGAGTTCGATGTTCTCGTAGAGATCCCCAAGGGTTCGCGGAACAAGTACGAGGTCGACCACGAGTCGGGCCGGATCTACCTCGACCGGATGCTCTTCACCTCGACCGCCTACCCCGAGGACTACGGCTACATCGAGAACACCCTCGGGCAGGACGGCGACCCGCTGG
Organism: Marmoricola sp. OAE513; assembly: GCF_040546585.1. Classification (NCBI taxonomy): domain Bacteria; kingdom Bacillati; phylum Actinomycetota; class Actinomycetes; order Propionibacteriales; family Nocardioidaceae; genus Marmoricola; species Marmoricola sp. OAE513. Next base: position 1,386,838 of record NZ_JBEPOC010000001.1, read on the forward strand.
ACGCCCTGGTCATCCTGCAGGCCCCGACCTTCCCGGGGTGCCTGATCAAGTGCCGCGCGATCGGCATGTTCCGGATGACCGACGAGGCGGGCGGTGACGACAAGGTCCTGTGCGTCCCGACGCACGACCCGCGCCTGGAGCACCTGCGCGACATCAACCACGTCTCCAAGTTCGACCGCCTCGAGATCCAGCACTTCTTCGAGGTCTACAAGGACCTCGAGCCCGGCAAGTCCGTCGAGGGCGCCAACTGGGTCGGTCGCACCGAGGCCGAGGCCGAGGTCAAGGCGTCCTTCGAGCGTTTCAAGAACGCCGGCGGGCACTGAGCAAGGACGCGTCAGCGGCCTTGCTCGATGACCATCGAGCAGCGAGTCGCGGCTGAGCCTGCGAAGCCGCGAACCGAGCGTGTCGAGATGTGGCGACGTGCGCGCCGACCTCACCACGTCTCGGCAAGCTCGACGACCGGGCCGCTCGACGACCGGGCTGCTCGACGACCGGGGGCCGCTCGGCGACCGGTCAGGCCTTAACCCCGCGGAAGTAACCGATCGCACCGGACATCCGCAGCGTGACGTCGGTGAACCCTGCCTCGGCCATCCACGCCCGGACCTCCGCCTTCGTGGCGCTCGGCCCGAGCAGTCCGGAGAACCGGCCGACCTGACGGATCGGGAGCGTCCGGAGTCCCGTGTCGTTCAGCAGCGCGCTGCCGGTCAGCACACCACCAGCATGGGTGACCCGCCCCATCTCCAGCACCGCGAGGTGCGGGTCGGGGAAGCAGTGCAGGCCGGTGAACGAGACCACCAGGTCGAACTCCCCGTCGGCGTACGGCAGGTCGCCGACGTCCGCGATGTCCGGCTCGACCTGGTCGGCGACACCGCGCTCGCGGGCCGCCTCCATCGTCCGGTCGAGCATGGCTTGGGCGATGTCGGCGGCGACGTACCGGATCCCCTGACCGCGGCGCAGACCGCGCAGTGCCACGCCCCCGCCGCACGGGACGTCGAGGACGGCCGAACCCGCGGGCTGCCGACCGATCTCCGCGGCCGCGGCGTACAGCAGCCCGAGGTCGCTGCCGATCCCGAGCCTCCAGACCGCGCCCCCGGCACGGGGGTGCTCGACCGACCAGTCGTAGAACGAGGCCCAGAGGGGGTCCTCGCTCCAGCCGCCGAGTCCGGGCACCCGCAGCTTCTCAAGCATCGGCCCTGTCCCCCTCCCGCGTCCCCGGCGCCAGCATCTCGGCCGCCTGCATCTCGGCCGGGACGGCGAACGCGTCCACCAGGGACTCCGCCATCGGCCGCACCTTGCGGCAGAGGTCGCCGATCTCGCGGCTGATGGCCTTGGAACGCTGCGAGGACAGGCGGCCGTGCTCCATCCACCAGCCACGGTCGGCCTCGATCGTGGTGAGCGCGTACAGGTCGCAGAGCAGGTTCAACGCCGTGCGGTTGCCGCCCTCGGGCATCGCGGCGACCTTGGCGACGAAGGCCTCGAGCACCAGGCGCTCGACGTGCGCCCGGGCGGCGCCGATCACGTGGTCCTGGCAGCGGCTGAACACCTCGGCGGGTTCCATGTCGCTGTCCATGCCGCGCTTGAGCCTGCGGGCGACGCCGGAGAGCATGTGCTCCTCGCGCCAGCGGAACATCGTCAGGTGGTACTCCGGGTCGAGGAGACCGGCGTCGACGTCCCCCTTGGACTCGGCGTCGTCCCACCCCGGCACGACGTCCTTGATCCGTTCGAGCAGCTTGTGCACGGCGGTCCGCTCGATCACGGTGTCGACGGCCAGCCCGGCCACGAACCGGACCATGCCGAGCTGGTCGAGCTCGCCGAACGACGACGAGTAGTCGGTGAGCAGACCCTTGGCGACCAGCTGGAGCAGGATGTGGTTGTCGCCCTCGAAGGTGGTGAACACGTCGGTGTCGGCCCGCAGCGCGTCGAACCGGTTCGCCGAGAGGTACCCCGCTCCCCCGCACGCCTCGCGGCACTCCTGGATCGTCTCCGAGGCGTGCCAGGTGCCGAGGGCCTTCGTCCCTGCGGCGCGGGACTCCAGCGCCCGCCGGGTGCGCTCGTCGACCAGCTCGGTGGCGGAGAAGACCGCGTGCAGCTCGCCGGCGAGGACCTCCTGCGCGAAGTGCAGTGCGTAGGTCCGCGCGATCAGCGGGAACAGCCGGCGCTGGTGCAGTCCGTAGTCGAGCAGGATCTCCTCGCCACCGCCGGGGTTCCCGAACTGGCGGCGCCCCAGCGCGTACCTGGTGGCCACCGCCAGCGCGACCTTGCTCGCGTTGATGCCGGCTCCGCCGACGCAGACCCGCCCCTGGACCAGGGTTCCGAGCATCGTGAAGAAGCGCCGGTCGGGGTTGTCGATCTCGGAGGTGTAGACGCCGGTCTCGGTGACGTCGGCGTACCGGTTGAGCAGGTTCTCGCGCGGGATCCGGACACCGTCGAACCAGATCCGACCGTTGTCGACGCCGTTGAGGCCGATCTTGCGTCCGTCGTCGGCGATCCGTACGCCGGGCAGGACGTTCCCGTCCTCGTCGCGGATCGGGACGACGAACGCGTGCACGCCCTCGGACCGACCGCCGATCTCGAGCTGGGCGAAGACGACCGCCAGCCGGGCGTGCGCGGCGGCGTTGCCGATGTAGTCCTTGCGGGCGTGGTCGTCGGGCGTGGTGATCACGAACTCGCGGGTCTCGAGGTCGTACGTCGCCACCGTGCCGAGCGCCTGCACGTTCGAGCCGTGTCCGGTCTCGGTCATCGCGAAGCACCCGAGCAGGTCGGCCTTGATCAGGTCGGTCAGGTAGGCGTCGTGGTGCCGCTTCGTGCCTAGCTGCAGGATCGCGCCGCCGAACAGACCGAACTGCACGCCGACCTTGACCAGGACCGAGAGGTCCCCGAATCCCATCGTCTCGAAGGCAGCGATCGAGGCGCCGATGTCGCCCCCGCCGCCGTACTCGGTCGGGAAGCCGAGCCCGGTCTGCCCGGTCCCGGCCAGCTCGACCACGACCTCCTTGACCCGCTCCCGGAACGCGGCGCTGTCCATCTCGCGCTGGTCCTCCAGGACACCGGCGTACTCGACGAGCCGTTTGCGGGTGAGGGCGCGGACCTCGGCGTAGGTGCCGTCCAGCAGCGCGGTCAGCGCCGGGACGTCGACGACCGGGACGGGCGGGGCTTCAGCGATGTCGGCCATGGCCTCACTCTGCCAGCCCACCGGTTGGCTGAGGAGGGTCAGGGGCGGCCGAAGTAGTTCGGCGGCACCCAGTAGTACATCGAGTCGATGGCGACCGGACGGCCGGTGCGTGGAGCGTGCAGGATCTGGCCGTTGCCGAGGTAGAGGGCGACGTGGTGGATCGAACCCGGGGAGTCGCCCCAGAAAACCAGGTCGCCGGGTCGCAGGTCGTTGACGCCGATGTGCCGGGTCGCGTCGTACTGGGCTGCCGAGAAGTGCGGCAGCGCGACGCCGGCAGCGCGCCAGGCCATCATCGTCAGACCGGAGCAGTCCCAGGCGTCAGGGCCGGCCGCCGCCCACTGGTACCGCTCGCCGAGCTGCTGCCGCGCGAACGCGATCGCCTTGGCCGCCGCCCCGCTGGTGCTGACCGGCGGCGGGTCGGCGGGCTCGTCGTCGGAGGACCCATCCTTCCCGCCACCCTTGCCGCTGTCGTTCTTGCCGTCGTTCTTGTCGTTCTTCGCTGCGGCGGCGGCCGCTGCTGCTGCCTCGGCCCGCGCCTTCGCCGCGGCGGCCCTGGCTGCCTTCTCCTGGGCGATCTGCTCGAGGCCGTTCTGGCGCTGGGTGGCCAGCGCGACCGAGATCTTCTGGGCCTTCGCGAGCTCGGTGATGAGCCGGCGGCGCTGCTCGGCGATGGCTGACGCAGCGGCCTGCGCCGCGTTGGCCGAGGCGGCGGCCCGGTCGCGGGCGGACGCGGCCTTCGCGGTGAGGGCCTCCTGGTCGCGCTTGGCCTCGTCCGCCCGGGCGCGCGTGGTCCTCGCCAGGGTGTCCGCGGCGGCGTACGCGTCGAACTGGTCCTGCAGGGTGGCGCCGACGCTCTGGGTGATGCTGATCCGGTCGGCGATCTCCTCCGGGCCGCCCGGAGAGAGGTACGCCGTGATGCCGGCCAGGTCGGCGCCGCTCTGGAAGCTCTGCGTCGCCAGGGCGGCGATCCCGGCCTTCTGGTCCGCGACCTTCTTGCTGGCCTCGTTCGCCGCGGCCGTCGCCTTCTGGGACGCCGTCGTCGCCTCCTGGAGACGCCACCGGGCACCGTTGTAGGCCTCGGCCGCCTGCTCGGCCCTGGCCGCCGCGGCCTCGAGCTTCGTGCGCGCGACCACCAGCTCTGCACGGATCGCCGAGACGTCACCGGCCTTGCGGGCAGCAGCGGCCTTGGCGGCGTCCACCTGAGCCTTCGTCGGCACCGGCTTGCGGTCGGCGTCAGCGACCGCGGAGAACCCCACGACCGTCGCCGCAGCGACGCTGCAGGCGAGCACGGCTCGGACGCTTCGGCGCACGGGATCGGCCTTGTCTGGTGGGGGAATTCGCGCCCGAGATCCAGGCGCGCCCCTCGACGTTAAACCCCATCAGTCACATGGGGAACAGGAGTCACAGAACTACAAACTTGTAATTCTTCAGCCCCTGCCGAGGCCTGGATCCTCGTCGTCGATCGGCACCTCGGCGGTGGCCGTGGTCGGGTGCGAGCTGCGCCCGCGGCGGTCGAACTTCTGCCCGGTGCCGAGTGCTGCGAGGTACACCGCGGTGAGCGCGATGGCCAGGCCGGCGATGTCGTCGGCGATGTAGTGCCACCCGAAGTAGGTGGTCGCCAGGATGGTGGTGCCGGAGTAGATCCACAGCGTGATCCGGAGCCACTTGCTGCGCAGGGTGTAGTGCCCGACCAGGGCGAGCGAGACCGTGATGGCGACGTGCAGGGACGCGAAGCCCGCGACTGACTGCACGCCGCTGGAAAACGGGTCGAACAAGATGTTCTGACGTCCGTTGAACAGGGCGTCCTGCAGCTGCGCGACGCCGGTGTTCGGCAGGTCGGTGTAGAGCCACGGGAAGAAGAAGTTCGGGCCGAGCGTGGGGATCGCGTAGTAGCTCAGCGTGCCGAGGGACCAGCAGATGCACTGCGAGGTGATGAACCAGTAGCCGAAGCTGACGTTGCGCGACCAGACGGCCCAGATGACCACCGAGATCGGCACCATCGGCAGGAAGATCAGGTAGATGTACGACAGCACGTGCGCCGAGATGCCGGTGCCGAGCATCGAGTGCAGCAGCGAGGACGGGTCGTGGCCGAAGAGCATCGCCTCGTCCATCCGGTGCAGCGCCTGGTCGTACTTCGTCGGCTTGCCGTCGGTGGCCATGATGAACGGCAGGAAGTTCTTCAGGTTCCGGTAGCTGACGTAGGTGACGTAGAAGCTGATCAGACCGATCGTGACGAGCTTGATCCGCTCCTTGGTCCAGTGCTCGCGGATCAGCAGCGACGCCTCCGCCTTGAACCGCCCCGGGTTGCCGCGCGCACGGAACAGGGTCCGCGGCAGCACGTCGGCGACGAAGGCGCCCAGCACCAGCAGCGGCAGCCGGATCCAGGCCGGTCCGAGGAAACCGTCGGGGTCGCGCAGGGGGATGTCGAGGGACTGGCTGCAGATGATGCAGAGCCCGCCCATGATCACCGCGATCGAGACGAGCATCGCGTACCCGTGGCGCTGGGCCAGGCCGGGCTTCCGCCGCTCCGGGGTCGCTTCAGCGGCCTTCGGGGAGGGAGGGGACAGGGTCACGGATCAGGAGTCTATTAGGCGGTCGCCAATTCGTCCGCCCAGCGCCGCCAGGCGGTCGCTCACGACGCGTAGCCTGACCCGCTCGCCGACGCGGACCGCCTGACTCGGTTCGGCCACGCCGGCCAGCGTTCCGATGCCGTCGACGTCGAGCTCGAGGCGGACCGTCTCCGGAGTCCCGCGGACCGCCAGCACGGTGCCCGTCAGCTTCCCGGCCGGGTCGACGACCAGGGCGGAGCGCCGCAGCGCGACCTCGGTCCACTCGGCCTCCGGCGCCACCAGCCCTCGGACGACGTTCGCGGCCCCGCCGCCCAGCACCGTGTCGTAGCCGAGGAAGGTCGCCGTCCACGCGTCGCGGGGGTGCGCCCACACCTCGGCCAGGTCGCCGGTCTGCACCAGCCGGCCGTCGCGCATCACGGCGAGACGGTCCGCGACGGCGAACGCCTCCTCGTGGTCGTGGGTGACGACCACGGTGGTGGTGCCGGCCCGACGCAGGATGTCCCGCACCTCGACAGCCAGCCGTTCGCGGAGATCGCGGTCGAGCGCGCTGAACGGCTCGTCGAGCAGGAGCAGTCGGGGTTCGACGGCCAGCGACCTGGCCAGGGCGACCCGCTGCCGCTCACCTCCGGACAACGTGGCGGTCGCCCGGTCCCCGTAGCCGACGAGGCCGACCAGGGCGAGCAGGTCGCCGACGCGATCGACGGTCCTCGACCGTGACCAGCGCCGGATCCGCAAGGGGTAACCGATGTTGCGGGCGACGCTCTGGTGCGGGAAGAGCTGGCCGTCCTGGAACATCAGCGCGAACCCGCGACGGTGGGTCGGTGTTCGCGCCAGGTCCTCGCCGGCGTAAGTGATCGAGCCGGCAGCCGGATTCTCGAGCCCGGCGACGGCACGCAGCAGGGTGGACTTGCCGCTGCCCGAGGGTCCGAGGACCGCCGTGATCGAGCCGTGCGGGACGTCCAGGTCGACGCGGTCGACCGCGGTGACCGCGGCACCCGACTCGTCGTCGAAACGCACGACGAGGTCGCGCACCTCCAGCCTCTGATCCGGCGCCGCCATCTCAGAACGCTCCCACAGCGCCGGCCCGGACCTTGTCGACCAGGAGCATCGCCACCCCCGTCGCGATCGCCAGGACCACCGATCCGGCCAGGGCCATGCCGAAGTTCTCCGCGCCCGGACGTCCGATGAGCCGGAAGATCACCACCGGCAGCGTCGGGGCGTCGTCGCGGGCGAGGAAGCTGGTCGCCCCGAACTCGCCCAGCGAGACGGCGAACGCGAAGCCGGTCGCGGCGACCAGGGCGCGCCAGGCGTGCGGCACGTCGACGGTCAGTGCCACCCGGAGCGGCCCAGCACCCAGGGACGCGGCGGCCTCGCGCTGCCGCGGGTCGATCGAGGCCAGTACCGGAGCGACGGTGCGCACCACCAAGGGCAGCGCCACCATCGCCTGCGCGATCGGGAGCAGGAGGGAGGAGGTCCGCAGGTCCAGCGGCGGACTGTCCAGGGTGATCAGGAACCCGAAACCGAGGGTCACCGCGGACACCCCGAGCGGCAGCATGAAGATGCCGTCGAAGAGACCGGAGGCCCGCCGCGTCCAGCGTGACCGAGGACGGCGGGAGACCAGGAACGCGACCAGCGTGCCCAGCACCAGGGCCAGGCCGGCCGCCTGCACGGCCACCTCGAAGGACCGGACCAGGGCGCTGGTCGCGGTGACCAGCAGCGCGTTGTCGTCCCCGGTGGTCTGCAGCGCCCGGTAGTTGTCGAGACTCCACCTCCCGTCGACCCGCAGAGATCCGTGCGCGAGGGTGAGCAGCGGGGTCACCAGCAGCCCGATCACGACCGCCGACCAGACGAGCACCGGGACGTCGTGGAGCCCCGGGCGGCGCAGCCGACCGGCCGCCCGGCTCACGGCCGGCGCGTTGCGGCGTACCCGGTAGGAGAACGCCAGCAGCCCGGTGATCACGACGATCTGGAGGACCGAGAGCGCGGCGGCAGCCTGCAGGTCGAGCTCCTGGGTGGTGAGCTGGTAGATCTCGGTCTCGACGTTGGCGTAGCGCAGGCCACCCAGGGTGAGCACGATCCCGAACGAGGTCGAGCAGAACAGGAAGACGACGCTCGCCGCTGAGGCGATCACCGGGAACAGCGCCGGCAGCGTGATGGTCGCGAACACCCGCAGCGGCGGGGCACCCAGCGCGGCCGCCGCTTCCTCGGTACGCCGGTCCAGGCCCTCCCAGAAGGAGCCCACCGTCCGCACCACGACGCTGACGTTGAAGAACACCAGCGCCGCCACGATCGCGGTCGGCGTGCCGTCGAGGTGCAGCCCGCCGAGGGGACCGGAGCTCGCGATCAGCTGGCGGAAGGCGACCCCGGCCACGACGGTCGGCATCACGAACGGCACGACGATCAGGGTCCGGAGGAATCCCTGCCCGCGGAAGCGGATCCGGTGCAGGGCGAAGGCCACCGGGACGCCGAGGACGACGGCCAGCAGCGTCGCCAGACCGGCGGTCCACACGGTGAACCAGAGGACCCGGTGCACTCGGTCGCGTCCGAGCACCTCCAGGACGCTGCCCGGGTCGAACGAACCGTCCGGCCAGAACCCCCGACCGATCATCCCGGCGACCGGGTAGAGGAAGAACGCGCCCAGGACGGCCAGGGGCACCGCAGCGAGTGCTGCGGTGGCGAGGAGACTCCGCCGTGGCACGGTCAGGCGTCTCGCCAGGCTCGACGACCAGGCACCGTCATCGTGTCGTCAGGTCCCGCCAGTCGCGCAGCCACGCGGTGCGGTTCTTCGTGATGTCGGCCGCCGGCACGCTGATCGGCTTCTTCGCCGTCGGCGCGTACTCGGCCCAACCAGCCGGCAGCTTGATCGCGGTGTTGACCGGGTAGACGAACATGTTGTCCGGCAGCGCGGCCTGGAAGTCGTCGCCGATCATGAAGTCGATGAACTTCTGCATCCCGATCGGGTTCTTCGCCCCCTTCAGCACCCCGGCGTACTCGACCTGGCGGAAGCAGGTGTCCAGCAGTGCGCTGGTCGTCGGCTTCGTGCCACCCTCGGGGATCGTGAACGGCGGCGAGGAGGAGTACGACAGGACGATCGGCCGGTCGCCCTTGCCTCCTCCGGCGGAGAAGTCGACCTCGTAGGCGTCGCTCCAGCCGGCGTCGATCTTGACCTCGTTGTCGAGCAGCTTCTGCCAGTAGCCCTTCCACCCGTCCTCGCCGTAGGCGCCGATCGTGGCGAGCAGGAACGCCAGGCCGGGCGAGGAGGTGCTGGCACCCGGGACCACGGTGAGGCCCTTGTACTTCGGGAGCACCAGGTCGTCGAGGGTCGCCGGCGGGGTGACCTTGTTCTCCGCGAACCAGGCGTCGTCGACGTTGAAGCAGACGTCGCTGTAGTCGACCGGGGTCAGGAACGACTTCGTCTGCCCCTCGAGGCGGAACGGCGCGATCGCTGCCGGGGAGACCAGGGGCGCGTACTGGGTCAGCACGTCCTCGTCGATCGCCCGGGTCGCGAAGGTGTTGTCGATCCCGTACACGCCGTCGGCGATCGGGTCGTCCTTGGTGAGCACCAGCTTGTTGGTCAGCGCCCCCGCGTCGCCGTTGGTGGCGATCTTGACCTTGATGCCGGTCTGCTCGGTGAACTTCGCCATCACGTCGTCCGACATCGCCCACGAGTCGTGCGAGGCGACCACGATCGTGGATCCCCGCAGCTCGTCGGCCGCGAGCGGCTTGTCGTCGGTGCTGCTTCCGCAGCCCGCCGCGAGGACCGCGAGCACGAGGGCCCCGGTGGCGAGCAGGCTGGACCTGGTACGAGTACGCATGACTCTCCTTCGACTTCCTTCGCCGGTGCTAACCGGAGCAGGTTCAAGGGTCTGCGGCTGTTCCGCACTCTCAGCGCCTAGACAAAGCAGGGCGCTCCCCTGTCGTGAGGTTCCAGGCTAGTGCATCTCGGCAGGCTCGATGACCGGGGGGATCGTGTAGGACCGGGTGCCCTCCGCGTCGTCGGTGCGCACCAGGTCACCCTTGAGCGCGAGCAGCTCCAGGTGGGCGAGCACCTCGAACGCGGCGAGGACGGCGTCGAACGGACCGAGCTCGGCACGGGTCCGGTTGTGCCGGGTCCACGGCAGCTCGGCCACCACGTCCCAGGCCGTGGTGGCACCGCCGGCCACCGCGTCCTTGCACAGGTCGAGGCGCTCGTCGTGGAACGCGAGCAGGTCGTCGATGCGGCGGTGCGAGCTCGGAGCGATCGGGCCGTGCGCGGGCAGCAGCAGCATGTCCGGCATCGACCGGACCTTCTCCAGCGAGTCGAGGAAGTCGCGCAACGGGTTCTCCACCCAGGCCGGCTCGAAACCGATCGACGGGGTGATCGTCGGGAGCACGTGGTCACCGGCGAACAGCAAGCCGCCGCCGGTGTCGGCGTACACGTAGTGGCCCTGGGTGTGCCCGGGAGTCGCGATCGCGTCGATCGGGCGCCCGCCGACGTCGATGACCAGGTCGCGGTCGAGCCAGACGTCCGGCATGCCGTAGTTGTTGACCGGCTGGTCCTCGCGCGGCATGTTGTCGCGCCACAGGTCGACCAGGTCCGACGCGCCGGCAGCGATCAACCGGGACAGGTTCGGGTCGACGCTGAGCGTCTCGTCGTGCATCAGGTCCATCGTGGCCTTGTCGCCGATGCCGAGGCTGACCTCGGCGCCGGTCTCCTGCCCGACGACCCAGGCCTGCGTGTAGTGGTCCCGGTGCATGTGGGTCACCAGGAACCGCTGGATGTCCTTGACCGTGTAGCCGAGCTTCTTGAGCCCGGCGTCGAAGACCGAGCGCGACTCCGGGATCGCCCAGCCGCCGTCGACCAGGACGAGACCGCTGTCGGTCTCCATCACGTAGACGTTGACCGCGCGCAGACCGTCCATCGGCAGGGGCAGCGGGATGCGGTGGACACCCGGAGCCACCGTCCAGGCGCCCGGCTCGGTCCAGAGGGCGCCCGAGTCGGGGCTGGTCTGGCGGGACGTCTGGCCTGCTGCGACGTGGTCGGTCATACCACCATCATCGACTGACCAGGCCGCGACCGGTGATCAGGGGCAGGTCCTTGGCCACGACGACACCACCAGGGGCGTCGCAGACCGCGCCGACCGCGTTGACCAGCCGCATCGCCGTGGTGATCATCCCGGACACGTTGTGGTCACCGTGCTCACCGTGGTGGTTGAAGTCGACCTTCATCATCGGCTCGCCGAAGATCTCCACCCGGTAGCCCCCGTCGCCCTCGGCCGGTTGCGGCCACTGCGGACCCTGGGCGGGGTTGGTGCGGGTGACGTGGTCGAGCTGCACCCGCGGCACGCCGTCGACGGTCCCGATGACACCGAACTTCACCGCGCCCATCGAACCGGCCGGGACGTCGCACGAGTCGATCTTCAGGTCGACCTCGGACGGGATCCGCTCGTGGTACTCCTCGAGCACCGGGTCGAGCTCGAGGTCCAGGCCGGCGGCGATCTGGCGGACGACCGGCCCCCAGGCCGCAGTCAGCACGCCGGGCTGCCAGAGCATCGCGGGATAGTCCATCGGTCGACCGAACCCGTAGAGGTCCTGCATGACAACCGGCTGGTAGTAGGTCGAGTAGTCGCAGATCTCGCTCACCACGACCTTGTCGATGCGCTGCGAGAGCGACGTCATCACGAGCGGCAGCACGTCGTTGGCGAACCCCGGATCGATGCCGTTCACGTGCAGGCTCGCGCCGTTCGCGGCACCGGCGGCGTTGATCCGGTCGACGTAGGAGTCCAGGCCCGCGCCGTCGGGGAAGGTCAGCACGACCGGCCCGGACGAGATCACGTTGATGCCGTGCTCGACCATCTCGACGAGGTCCTCGAGCGCGTCGAAGATCCTGTCGTCGGTCATCGCCGAGTGCACGACGGCATCCGGCTTCAGGTCGAACAGCGCCTGCTTGTCATTCGTCGCCAGCACGCCGAGGTCGCGGTCGAGCCCGGCGAGACGCCCGGCGTCCTGACCGACCTTGTCGGGGTTGGAGACCCACAGGCCGACGAGCTCGAGGTCCGGACGGGCGTCGATGCCGGCGAGGGCGTGCCGACCGATGGTTCCGGTCGACCAGGCGACGACCCGCTTCCTGTCCGCGCTCATGCCTGCGGCTCCAGGTCGGGGAGCTTGAAGTCCAGGTTCGGGATGTCGAGACCTCCGTCGACCTCGACGATCTTGCCGGCCAGGAACGAGCCCGCCGGGCTGGCCAGGTAGACGACCGCAGCAGCGATGTCCTCGACCTGTCCCACCCGTTGCATCGTGGTCTTCTCGGCGAGCTCGGTCATCACCGCCTCGTCCGAGGCGACGTAGTCGAGCGCGCTGGTCATGATCGAACCCGTACCGATCGCATTCACCCGGATCAGCGGGGCGAGGTCCTTGGAGACCAGTCGGGTCCAGTGCGACAGGGCCCCCTTCGCCGTCCCGTACGCCGCGTACCCGCGGCCCGAGACGCGGCCGATCACCGAGGAGATGTTGACGATCGAGCCGCCGGGGTTCTCGCCCTTCAGCATCAGCGGGACGGCCGCCCGGGTGAGCGCGTGCGCGGTCGCGACGTTGAACTTGAACGCGTCGACCAGGAAGTCCTCGTCGGTGTCGAGGAACGGCAGCGGCATCGTGCCTCCGACGTTGTTGACCACGATGTCGAGGCGGCCGAACTCGTCGTACGCCTTCTGCGCGAGCGCCGCGGTCTGCTCGAGGTCGCTGAGGTCGGCCTTGACCACCAGCGCCCGGCGACCGGCTGCCTCGACCTTCTCGGCGACCTCGGCGAGCTGCTTGGAGTGGCGTGCGGAGATGACGACGTCCGCGCCGGCCTCGGCGAGGGCGACGGCCGCGCCGGCGCCGATCCCGCGGCCCGCGCCGGTGATGACGGCGACCTGGTCGGTGACCTTGAAGCGATCGAGGATGCTCATGCCGGGACTGTAACGTGTTCTAGTTTCACGCGGAAGAGTCCCGGAAAAGCAGGAGAGCCTGCCCCTCGGGGCAGGCTCTCCAGAAGTTGCGGGTCAGGCGGTGACGCCCTCGTGGCGACGACGCGACTGGCGGATGGCGACGCCACCCAGCGCGACGAGGCCCAGGCCGGCGACCAGGAGGATCATCCGCGGACCACCCGTGTTCGGCAGCTCGCCCGGCGGGTTCACGTCCGTGCCACCCGGCACCACGGTGATGTTCAGGGACTTCTCGCAGGTCGTCGTCGCGTCCGGCATCACGGCCTGGACGGTCAGCAGGAAGCTCGTCTCCGAGCTCACCTTCGGCAGCGTGAAGGTCGTGTCGAAAACGTCCGTGTTGGCCTCGCGCACGGTGCCGTTGAACTCGGCACGCCAGTTCACCGCGTCAGCAGCCGCACGACCGAGCCCGTCGTCCGTGGTGATCTGCTGAGAGGTCGCGTGGACCTTCAGGATCGTTCCGCCCTCAGCCTTCTGGGCGTTCACGGTGACGTTGCAGGACGTTTCCGGATAGGCGTAGGCCGACGGTGCAACCCCGAGAGCCACGAACATCGCAGCAAGGGTGGTAACCCCGATCACTATCAGCTTTTTCATCCACTCTTCTCCCGTGTCGGTGCTCGAGCGCCGGTGCGCCCAGCACGTCAGGTGGGTCCTGTCCGTATTCATACAACGACCTGATTACGCGCCCGTTACGGCACGAGTCAGATAAAACCGGTCAAATCGTGCCCGGGGCAACCCGGGCGGTGGTCGATGGGGTTCGAGGGACGCAAAACTGATTTGTTTACGCTCAAACTGGCCCCAACTGGTCTAGTCGGCCTGTGCAAACTACACCCAAGACCGGCACGACCACCACTGTCTTACGGTCACCACCCTAGACGACGAGACCGCCGCCGCGCGCATCGGGAAGAAGTGGACTGGGCCACCACCTCGCGCGAAGTCGCCTAGGGTCTGGCCCCATGACCTCCACGCCCGTCCGTCTGCAGCGCCCCGCGTCCCTCACCCCCGAGTTCCTCCAGGGGCTGGTCGCCCGGGTCCAGGGCACCGCAGCCGTGCCGTGGAACCTGACCGAGGTGTACACCGGGGACGTCCTGGTCGAGCTGCCCCAGTCGACGCCGACCGACATCGAGCGGGCCTTCAGCGAGGCCCGGGCTGCGCAGAAGACCTGGGCGGCGACACCGCTGAAGCAGCGCCTCGAGGTCTTCGAGAGGGCCCACACCCTCCTCATCGACAACGCGCACGTGGTCGCGGACCTGATCCAGGCCGAGAGCGGCAAGAACCGACGGATGGCGCTCGAGGAGACCTGCGACCCGCCGATGGTGATGAGCCACTACATCAAGCGAGCCCCCCGGCTGCTGACGCCGAAGCGTCGCGGCGGCCCGGTTCCGCTGGTCTCCAGCTCGACCGAGGTACGGGTCCCCAAGGGTGTCGTCGGGATCATCGCCCCCTGGAACTTCCCGTTCGCGACCGGCCTGTCCGACGCGATCCCCGCGTTGATCGCCGGCAACGCCGTGGTGGTGAAGCCGGACAACAAGACCGCCCTCTCCCCGCTGTACGGCATCGCCCTGCTCGAACAGGCCGGACTGCCGAAGGGCCTCTTCCAGGTCGTCTGCGGCGAAGGCCCCGACATCGGCCCGACGCTCATCGACAACGCGAACTACGTCATGTTCACCGGCTCGACCGGGACCGGCCGGGTGATCGGCGAGCGCGCCGGCCGCAACCTGATCGGGTGCTGCCTCGAGCTCGGCGGCAAGAACCCGATGATCGTGCTCGAGGACGCCGACATGGACGAGACCGTCCAGGGCGCCCTGTTCGGCGTCTTCGGCAACACCGGTCAGATCTGCATGCACATCGAGCGGATCTACCTGCCCGAGAGCCGGTACGACGAGTTCCGCGACAAGTTCGTCGCCGCGGCCGAAGGCCTGACGATGGGGGCGTCGTACGACTTCGGGCCCGAGCTCGGCTCGCTGGTCTCCCCCGACCACCGCGAGCGGGTCGCTGCGCACGTCGCCGACGCCGTCGCGAAGGGCGCCACGGTCCTCACCGGCGGCAACAAGCGCGACGACATCGGCCCGGCGTTCTTCGAACCCACGGTGCTGGAGGGAGTAACCACCGACATGCTGGCCGGTTCGACCGAGACCTTCGGCCCGGTCGTGGGCCTGCACAAGTACGCCACTGTGCGCGAGGCGATCCAGCTCGCCAACGACACCGACTACGGCCTGAACGCGTCGGTGTGGGGCAAGGACATGAAGGCTGCGCACCAGGTGGCGCTGCAGATCGAGTCCGGCAACGTGAACATCAACGACGCGCTGGCCACGGCGTACGCCTCGAAGGGAACGCCGTCCGGTGGCGTGAAGCAGTCCGGCGTCGGCTCGCGTCACGGCGACAACGGGCTGACCAAGTACACCGACGTGCAGAACGTCGGCGCCCTGAAGAAGCAGGTGATGGGCGTGCGTCCGGGCCAGGACTACGACGAGTACGCGAAGAGCATGCTGTCGGGTCTCAAGATGATGCGGAAGCTGGGCATCCGGTAGGGATCCCGAGCGCGGGGGTTAGCACCTCGATCACCCTCTGCTGACGACCGCGTGGCTCGTGATCGCCCGGGCGATCACCTTCCCGTCCTGCGTGATCTCGGCCTCCGCCGAGGCGATCCGCCGCCCTGCGGTCACCACCCGGCCGAGGCAGACCAGGGTCGAGCCGGGCAGGGCGGCACGCACGTACTGCACGCTGAGCTGGACGTGCGGCGCAGCGGACCCGGCCGGCAGCCCGCTGTGGGCTGCCCATCCACTGGTCGTGTCGAGCAACGAGCTCAGGTAGCCGCCGTGCACGATCCCGCCTCCGTTGCAGTGCTCCGGGCCGGGGTCGCCCTCGACGTGCGCGACCCCGTCGGTGAGGCTGACGTAGCGGAAGCCGAGCAGCGCTGAGAACGGTCCCGGCGTGGGGACTCCGGGCGCGAGGCCGTGGGGGACAGACATGCGCCGAGGATAGTCAGGACGCCGCCGCGCGCCCGATGTTCGCACGCAGTCCACCGACGGTTCGCCGACCGGCCACCGGTCCTCCCGAGAATCGAACGGCACCTCCCGGAAGTTCACGCGCCATTCAACCCCGAGGAACCATGGACCTCAGCGACATCGTCGTCTGCTCCTTCTACACCGCCGACGACTACTACCGCGACCACGCCGACCGGCTGGCCAAGAACCTCAGCGACCTCGGGATCCAGGGTGAGCTCGAGGAGATCGTCAAGCAGCCCGGCGAGGACTGGGCGGACATCTGCCGCAAGAAGATCGCCTTCCTCGGGGAGCTCTGCGACCGCAACCCGGGGCGCAAGGTCTTCTGGATCGACGTCGACTGCCAGCTGCTCGGGCTGCCCGACTACGTGCGCGACTCCAGCGCCGACCTGATCGGCTTCCAGCGCGGTTTCGGCGCCCCGAGCACGATCGGCTACGCGAACCGGACCCGGTTCTGGGAGCCGTGCTTCTTCGGCATCAACAGCACCCCGGCCGGTCGCAAGTTCATGGCCGACGCCGTAGCGCTCGAGGCCGGTGCGGAGATCAAGGCGACCGACGACTACTTCTTCGAGGAGTCCTGGCGCAGCAACGCCGCGGCCATGACCTTTCAGGTGATCCCGTCGGCCGCCGTCGTCGGTCGCGCCGACCACGGCGTCACGACCTTCTTCTCCTTCGGCTCCAGCGGCAACGTCGCGGAGTTCAAGTCCAAGGTCGTCCAGCACGACCAGGTCGCCGGCGCGACCGCGCGCAAGGCCGGCAGGGGCCGCAAGCGCGCCCGGAGACTGGCACTGCGCTGGGCCAAGGCGACCGACAAGAGGCTGACCCGGATCTCCGGACCGCTGGCCGGTCGCCTCCGCGCGACCGCCGACCGCAGCGGCCTGACCCACGTGCTGACCCGCGGCGCGCACGACGCCGGGCCGTCGCGGCACCGGCAGGCGCTGGTCAACCACCTGGTCGCTGCCGGCCAGCGCGGTGAGCTGGAGAAGGTCCGCGACCTGTCGGCCCGCCTCAGTGCCAGCAGCATCCCGTCGGCTCCGGAGGTCGGCGCCCAGAAAGCTGCCGAGTCGTTCGCGCACTACGCCCTCGAGGGCACCGGCGACGTGCCGGTCACGCTGACCTGGTGGCCGCGCCCGTTCCCCGGGAACTTCGGCGACTGGCTCAGCCCGCTGGTCGTGCAGAGCACGGCGCAGCGTCCGGTGAAGTACCTGGCCCCGACCGCGCCGAGCACCCAGCCGCACCTGGTGGCGATCGGGTCGATCGGTCGGTTCATCCGGGCGCGCTCGATCGTCGTCGGCACCGGCATCTCCACCGAGGACGTCGAGCTCAGCACCAAGGCCTCCTACCTCTCGGTTCGCGGCCCGGTGACCGCCGGCCTGCTCCGACGCCAGGGCGGGCCGTCGGTCGACAGCCTCGGCGACCCCGGCGCGCTGGTGCGTCGGGTGCTGCCGGTCGAGCTCGGAGCGACCAACGGACGCACCGCGCTGGTGCGCCACTTCACCCACGCCAACCTGCCGATCACGCTGCCCGAGGGCTTCGACGAGCTCAGCGTGCTCGGCTCGCACCCCGATGACCTGGCCGCGTTCGTCGCCACCCTCGCGACGTACGACGCGGTGGTCACCAGCGCGATGCACGTGATGATCGCCTGCCACAGCTACGGGATCCCGTGCTCGCTCATCGGTTTCAACGGGTTCGAGGACGCGGTGCACGGCAGCGGCATCAAGTACCGCGACTACGCGCTCGGCGCCGGGCTCACCGAGCCGTGGGATCCGGTCCCGGTCGACCTCGACCTGCGTCGTACGTCGTGGCGCGACCTGGTCCGCACCGAGAGGATCACCGACGCCAAGCTCGACGAGATCCAGGACGCCCTGTCCCGGGGCATCGCCGAGTACCTGACCCGGGTGGGCTGATGTTCCGCGACTTCTCCCGGGCGTTCGCGGAGCTGTTCACCGCCCGCAGCAGCCGCTGGGAGATCTCCGGGCTGCTCCTCCTGCTGGCGATGCTGCCGGTCTCCGAGCTCGTGGTCACCCGGATGTTCTCGCACCTGATCCTCTCGGGACCGGCGCAGTACCGCGAGGACCCCGATCGGGTCGTCCTGCACGGCAGCATCTTCTTCGTCGCCTACGGCCTCAGCCGTGCGCTGCACCACCTCGTCCGGCTCAACCGGGTGCGGGTCTTCCGCCGCGGGTTCGACGCCTCCGGGACGCAGCGGACCGCGAGCAAGGAGGCCTGGAGCTGGGCCGCCGCGTTCGAGCTGTCGACCGCGCTGGTCTCGCTGATCCAGGTCGCCGCGTTCTGCACCCTGTTCGCCTTCCTCGACCTCGGCTTCGGCCTCGCCAACGTGCTCATCACGGCCGCCGTGCTCTGGCTGGTCGCCACGATCTACCACCGCCAGCTGACCCACCAGGTCTCCTACCTGGCCGAGGGCAGCCGCCCCGGCAGCACGACGGTCGGTGACCGGGTGGGCAAGCGGATCCGCGACGCCGAGCTCGGAGCCGTCGTGGCCAGCATCGCGATGGCGTGCTCCCTGGTGGTGGTCCTCTACCGTGCGGTGCACGGGTCGGTGCACGGGGCCGACGCGATCGTGCTCTTCATCGGGCTACGGATGATGTACAGCCAGGTGGGCAACCTGTCCGCCAGCGCGATGCGGTTCGCCCGGGTGAAGGCCCGCCTCACCGCCGGTCGCGCAGGTGCGGCGGAGCCCGACCCGGACGACGAGCTCAGCGACGCCGAGGACCTTGCCGACGACGACGCCGGCGAGCTCGAGGGACCCACCACCCCGCGCCCGGCCGTCCCGACCGCGCACCGCGCGACGCTGACCAAGCAGATGCTGCTCGCCGGTCAGGACGGCGACCTCGCCGGCGTACGGCGGTTCGCCGACCGGCTCGCCACGAACGTGGTCCCGATGCAGTCCGAGCACGACGCCCAGCTCGCCGCCGAGGCGTTCGCCCTTGCCGCGGCCGGTGCCGGCGAGGGCGAGGCGGTGCGGCTGATGTGGTGGGCACGTCCGTTCCCCGGCACTGTCGGGAACTGGCTGAGCCCGCTGCTGGTCGGTCGGCTCACGGACCGTCCGGTGGTGTTCCAGCCGCCGGGCTCGGAGACCGACGAGCGCCACCTGGTCGGCGCAGGGTCGATCCTCGGCTCGGTGCAGCGGTCCTCGGTCGTCGTCGGGACCGGCGCCCTGAACGCCGATGCCGCCCTGCAGACCGGCGCGAGGTTCGTCTCGGTGCGCGGCCCGCTGACTGCGGAGCTGCTGCACCGCTCCGGCGGTCCGCAGGTGACCAGGTACGGCGATCCGACCGTGCTCGCGTCGCGGGTGCTGCCGGTCGAGCGTCGGCGTACGAACGGGCGTCTGGCGTTCGTCCGCCACGTGAGCGACCTCGAGGTCCCCGTCGTTCTCGGCGGCGGCATCGTCGAGGTGAGCGGCAAGGCCTCACGGCCCGGTGACATCGAGGACCTCGTCCGGTCCCTGGCCCGGCACGACGGTGTGATCAGCAGCGACTCCAGCGTGGTCGCTTTGTGCCACAGCTACGGCATCCCGTGCGCCCCGGTCGCCTTCGGGGAGGACGACCTGCTCGGGTTCGTGTTCGCCGACTACGGCCTCGGCGTCGGCATCGGCGAGGTGGTGCCGACGCCGGTTCCGCCCGACCTGCGGCTGACCGACTGGTCGCCGCTGCTGGTCACCCGGACGATCTCCGCGGACGTGCTCGACGGCATCGAGGCAGCGCTGAGCGCCGGTGTCGACGAGCTCGCCGCCGTCCGCACGCCCTGAGGTCCGTGGCTCCGGCCCCGCGGTCACTCGCTGCCGTCACCGGGCACGGAAGAGGAACCCGATCCCCCAGGACAGGTGCATGAGCGCCATCGCCACCGGCACCCGGCGGCGCACGTGCCAGGGGTGGCGACGCCCCTCGTGCAGACCCAGCGCGGTGATCGCCGCGAGGTACCCGAGCGGTGCCGCCAGCCCGATCAGCAGCCAGCCCGCCAGCAACGGGGCCTGCGCGGCGAGGAGGACGCCGAGGACGATCACGACCACGGCGACCGGCGGCGCGAGGTAGCGGGCGCTGACGGTGCCCGGGTGCTCGCCGATCACGCGACGGCGCCAGCCGCCGGTGCGGAACTGCTGGCGCGCGAACGAGCGCCAGTCCGACCGCGGACGGTAGGTGACGCCGATCGACGGGTCGAACCAGACCTGGTGGCCGGCCGTGCGCAGCCGGTGGTTCAGCTCCCAGTCCTGGGCCCGCAGGAAGGTCTCGTCGTAGCCGCCGACCGACGCCAGCGCATCGCGGCGGAAGGCACCGAGGTAGACAGTGGGCTGCTCACCGGCCTCACCGCCGACGTGGAAGGCGCCGCCACCGATGCCGAACCGCGAGCTCATGCTCACCGCGACCGCCTCGGAGACGGGACCGTCACCGACCGGCACCATCCGCCCGCCGACGTTCGCAGCCCCCGTCGTCCGGAGCACCTCGACGATCCGGCTGACGTAGTCCAGCGGGATGAACGCGTGCCCGTCCACCCGGATCAGGTAGTCGTGGCTGGCAGCGGCGATCGCCGCGTTCAGGCCGTGCGGGGTGAAGAGGTCGGGGTTCTCGACCAGGCGCAGCCGCGGCTCGCGCAGGGCGAGCTCGAGGGCCAGCCCCCAGGTGCTGTCGACCGACGGCGCGACCGCCAGGACCAGCTCGATCTCGCCGGCGTAGTCCTGGGCGAAGACCCGGCGGACGCTCTCGGCCAGGCCCGCTTCCTCGTCGCGGATCGCCATGAAAACCGACACGGGAGGGTGCAGGTCGGTCGGTGCCGGCTGCCGCTGCGTCGCGACCAACCGGGAGAGGGCGGTCGGGCCGGGAAGGTTCATCATGCTCGTCATCGCGTTCACACCACCGGGGGTCGTCCGAGACGGGTCATCAACAGGACCGTCGACCACTTCAGGGGCTTGTGGCCCCCGGGGTCGACACGCCAGCCCTCGCGCCAGCCGGCGAACCAGGGCCTCAACGAGGACCGGCCCTCCGGCGTGCGCACCGAGCGGACGAGCTGGACCAAGGTCCAGGTGGCGACGTACGCCCAGGACAGCGGCCAGCGCAGGTTGCGCTTCGCGATCCACACCCGGTGCCGGGCGTTGAACCGGAAGTAGGTCTCGTGCCGGGTGGGGTCGATCGGCGGGTGCAGGCAGACCAGGTCGCCGGCGTACCAGACCTTCCAGCCCTGGTCCCACATCCGCCAGACGAACTCGATGCCCTCGTGCGAGTAGCGGTAGAGCTCGGGCCAGCCGCCGACGGCGTCGAACGCCTCGCGGCGCATCACCGAGCCGCCCTCCCAGAGGACGAACGCCGGGGACGAGCGGCGTGGGTCGCCCTTGCGGACCCGCGGAACCCAACGACCGGGAGCCTCGCCCTCGGTGGCGTCGACCCGCGGGTGGATCAGGCCGAGGGTCGGGTCGGCCTCGAACATCGCGACGGCGCGGGCGACGTAGTCGTCGGTGGCAGGCCGGGCGTCGTCATCGAGGAAGAAGAGCAGGTCACCGGCGACGTACGGCGCCCCGGCGTTGCGGCCGCCGGGGATCCCGAGGTTCTCCGGAAGTCCGATGCCGCGGACGCCGTCGGGCAGGCCGGTCGGCTCCCACCCGTTGCCGACGACGAGGATGTCGAGGTCCACGCCGCGCTGCGCCTGCAGGGACGCGAGTCCGGCGGCGAGGTCCTCGGGGCGGGTGCCCATCGTGAGCACGACCACGCCGACCGTCGCCGTACCCGGCGCCGGCGGAGGAGCCGCGAGCCGCACGCTCATCGTGTCCACACCGGAACGACACCAGCAGCGGTTGAACGGCAGGGGTCGAGCCGGGATACCCCGCGCTAACCGGGGCTGGCGATCAGGTACGCAGGTCGAGCCTCATCAGCACCCGCGGGAAGCCACCGGACACGGAGCCGGTGTCCGCAGCCTTCACGAAGCCCGCGCGCTCGAAGATCTTCCGGGTCCCGACGTAGGCCATCGTGAGGTCGACCTTGGCCCCCTTGTTGTCCACCGGGTACGCCTCGACGGCCGGGGCGCCGTGCTCGCGGGCGTACGCCACGGCCCCTTCGACAAGTGCCTCGGTGATCCCGCGACCACGGTGACCGGGACGCACCCTGATGCACCAGAGCGACCAGACGGGCAGGTCGTCGACGTGCGGGATCTTGGTCGACCGCGCGAACGGCAGGTCCGCGCGCGGAGCGATGGCGGCCCACCCGACGACCTCGTCGCCGTCGTAGGCCAGCACGCCGGGCGCGACCTTCTCGCGGCACAGCGCGCGGACGAACTCACCCCGCTCGGGGCCGACGAGCGAACGGTTCGTCCTCGAGTCGATCCGATGGCTCAGGCACCAGCAGACCGAGGCGTCCGGCCTCTTCGGACCCACCATGGTCCGGAGGTCGTCGAACCTCGGCGAGGTGGCCGGCGCGGTGGTGATGCTCATGTCGACTCCGGTCCGCTCAGAGGAGGTAGTGGAACAGCGGGCTGCCCGGAGGCACCTGCTCGACCCCGAGCGGGCTCTCCTCGAGCCGGGCGAGCAGACCGTCCAGGTCGGCGGCCCGTCCGAGCTCGATGCCGATCAGCGCGGGGCCGGTCTCCCGGTTGTTGCGCTTCACGTAGTCGAAGAGCGTGATGTCGTCGTCCGGGCCGAGGATGTCGGCCAGGAACCGGCGCAGCGCCCCGGGCTCCTGCGGGAAGGTCACCAGGAAGTAGTGCTTGAGCCCCTGGTGGATCAGCGAGCGCTCGAGGATCTCGCCGTACCGGCTGATGTCGTTGTTGCCGCCCGAGACCACGCAGACCACGGTGCTGCCGGCCGGCAGGTCCAGGCCGAGACGCAGGGCCGAGGTGGCCAGTGCGCCTGCGGGCTCGGCGATGATGCCGTCGGCCTGGTAGAGCGAGAGCATCTCGGTGCAGACCAGGCCCTCGTCGGCGGTGATCATCTCGGCACCGCTGGCCGCGATGAGCGGGTAGGTGTGCTGCCCCGACGATGCCGACCGCTGCACCGTCGACGAACGGGTCGACCTCGACCAGCGAGACCGGGCCACCGGCCGCCAGGGCCGCGGTCATCGAAGGTGCTCCGGCCGGCTCCACGCCGTAGAGCCGGGTGCCCGGGTGCGACGGCTTCAGGAAAGCGGCCAGGCCGGCGAGCAGGCCACCGCCACCGACAGGGGCGACGACGGCGTCGGGAGCCGCACCGAGCTGGTCGAGGATCTCGAGGGCGACGGTGCCCTGGCCGGCGATCGTGCGCGGGTCGTCGAACGCGGGGACCAGGGTCGCACCGGACTCCTCGGCGTCCGCCACGGCTGCGGTGAGGGCGTCCTCGTAGGAGTCGCCGACGACGATCACCTCGACCACGGACCCGCCGATCGCGAGGATCCGCTCGCGCTTCTGGCGCGGGGTCGTACCGGGCACGAAGATCCGACCGCGGGTGCCGAGCCGGTCGCACGCGAAAGCGACTCCCTGCGCGTGGTTGCCGGCGCTGGCGCACACGACACCTCGTTCGCGGACCTCGGGGTCGAGCTGCACGATGAAGTTGTAGGCGCCGCGGATCTTGTAGGAGCGCACCACCTGAAGGTCCTCGCGCTTGAGCCACACCTGATGACCGGTGGCCTCGGTCAGCCGCGGGCTGAACTCCAGCGGGGTACGTGCGACGACGTCGGCGAGCCGCGCAGCGGCGGCCTCGACGTCGGGGACGGTGACGGCAACGGGGGAAGACATGGTGCGACGACGCTATCGCGCGGTCCCCCGGTCATCGAGCTTGCCGAGATGGCGCGAGATGGTCGCCTCGTCTCGGCAAGCTCGACGACCGGCTAGGGTTTGGTGGCCAGGGTGAGCGCGAAGTCCCCGGCGTCGTCGGTCCAGACCCGGGTGATGCCGAAGCCGGCCGTCTCGAGCTCAGCAGCGATCTTGCTGACCCGGAACTTGGTCGAGATCTCCACCCGGATCTCCTCACCGGCGCTGAGATCGAGCACGAGGTCGGCGCCGGGGATCGTCACCCGCTGCGGCATCTCGGCACGGAGACGCAGGTCCATCCGTTCCATGTGCGCGTCCCAGAACGGGACGTAGGCGAACTGGTCGAGGTCGAAGTCGGCGCCGAGCTCGCGGTTGAGCACCTGGAGCGAGTTCAGCACGAACTCCGCGGTGACGCCCTGGCTGTCGTCGTACGCCGCGATCAACCGGTCGGAGCTCTTGACCAGGTCCGTGCCGAGCAGCAGTGAGTCACCGGGCTCGAGGCTGTCAGCGAGCGCACCGAGGAACGCGCCGCGCTCCTCGCGGTAGAGGTTGCCGATCGTGCCCCCGAGGAAGGCCACCATCCGGCGCCCCTCCCCGCCGCGGGGCAGGTGGGCGAGGTGCAGGGTGAAGTCACCCACGACGCCCTCGACCTGGACCCCGGGGTAGCGCGAGGAGATCTCCGCCGCCGAGCTGCGCAGGATGCCCTCGGAGACGTCGACCGGGGCGAAGCAGGCGAGCTGCCCGGTGGCGGCGAAGGCGTCGAGCAGGATCCGGGTCTTCTCGCTGGTGCCGCTGCCGAGCTCGACGAGCGTGGTCGCCCCGCTGGCCGTGACGATCTCGGCCGCGTGCGCACTGAGGATCTCGTGCTCGCGGGCGAACGGGTAGTACTCCGGCAGCCGGGTGATCTCGTCGAAGAGCACCGACCCGGCGTCGTCGTAGAGCCACTTGGGTGGGAGCGACAGCGGCTGCGAACCGAGGCCGCGTTGCACGTCGGTGACCAGCGAGCCGCTCGCCCAGTCGGGATCGAGCAGGACGGAGAAGACAGGTTCCTTCACCTCGGGCATCACGCAGCTCCTGCGGTCGTCGGGGTGCCACCGTCAGCGAGCCGGACACCGGAGAGCGCCCACCTCGCTCCGGGCGGGAAGAAGTTCCGGTACGTCGCCCGGGCGTGGCCCGGGGGCGTGAGGGCGCACCCTCCGCGCAGCACCATCTGGTTGGACATGAACTTGCCGTTGTACTCGCCGATCGCGCCCTCGGCCGGGTGGAAACCGGGATAGGCCAGGTACGCCGAAGAGGTCCACTCCCAGCAGTCGCCGTACACCTGGCGCAGGGAGCCGTTGCTGGGCCCGGCGGCCCGCGGGTGGTAGGTGGTCGTGTCGGCGAGGTTGCCGTCGACTTCCCGCCCGTCGACCACGACGGCGTGCTCCCACTCGGCCTCGGTCGGGAGACGCTTCCCGGCCCAGGTCGCGAAGGCATCGGCCTCGTAGTGGCTGACGTGGCAGGCCGGGAGACCCGGGTTGACCGGCCAGGTGCCGTGCAGGGTGTGCTCGAACCAGGTGCCGTCCACCTGCTCCCAGTAGAAGGGCGCCTCCCAACCCTCGGCCTTGACCTTCGCCCAGCCGTCGGAGAGCCAGAGCTCGGGACGCGAGTAGCCACCGTCCTCCATGAACGCGAGCCACTCGCCGTTGGTGACCAGGCGGTCGGCGAGCCGGTACGGCTCGAGCCACGTCTGGTGCAGCGGGAGCTCGTTGTCGAAGCTGAAGCCGGCGCCACGGTGGCCGATCTCGACCAGGCCACCCTGCACGTCGACCCAACCGAGCGTGTCGGTCTCGGCGGCGGCGCCCGGGGCACCGGCGTACGTCGGGCGCAGCGGGTTGCGGGAGAGCACGTGCTTGATGTCCATCAGCAGCAGCTCCTGGTGCTGCTGCTCGTGGTGGAAGCCGAGCTCGATGGTCGGGGTCAGCTTCTCCACGGTGCCGGCGTCCAGCGACGCGACCAGGTCGCGGACGCGGGTGTCGACGTTGTCCCGGTAGACGCCCACGTCCTGAGCGCCGGGTCGGGTGACGACGCCGCGGTCGGCCCGGGAGAACCGAGGCCCGACGGCCTCGTAGTAGCTGTTGAACAGGAACCAGTACTTGTCACCGAACGGCTGGAAGCCGGACTCGTGGTCGGCCAGCAGGAAGGTCTCGAAGAACCAGGTCACATGAGCGCGGTGCCACTTCGTCGGCGACACGTCGGGCATCGACTGGACCGTCTGGTCCTCCGGGGAGAGCGGGGAGGCGAGGGACTCGGTATGGGCGCGGATCTCGTCGTACCGGCGCAGCAGCGCCTCGGCGTCCCATGCGGTGGTCGTCATACGAGGGCCTCCTGGTCAGAAACTGCAGGGGCGCACCGTGCACCTCCGCGCCGACTCCCCGAGCCTAGGCAGCCGCACCGACAAAGACGAGTGGCCGGGGCGACACGTCAGGGAATGTTCAGCTCCGGCGTTCTACCCGGTCCGCGGGGGAACCAACCGTTCGTGCGGCACGATGGCCCCATGATCGACGTCGCCGCCGAGCAGGACCTCACCCCGGGCAGCCGGGACCAGGTGTTCCTCGACAGCGCCGGCTCCTCCCTTCCGCCCCGGCCGGTCGTCGACGCCGTCGTCGCCCACGTACGCCGGGAGGCCGAGGTCGGCGGCTACCTCGCCGCCGAGGAGCGCGCCGAGGACCTGGTCGGACTGCCGGAAGCGGTCGGTGAGCTGCTGCACTGCTCCCCGGACTCGCTGGCTTTCACCGACAGCGCGACCCGGGCCTGGACCCAATTCGTCACAGCCCTGTCGTGGCGTCACGGCGACAGGATCCTGATCTGCGGCAACGAGTACGCCAGCAACGCGATCACCTTCTTGCAGCTGTCCCACCGGCACGGCGTCAGCATCGAGGTGGTCCCGTCCGACGACGCCGGGGACCCCGACCCCGAGGCGCTCGCCGGCCTGCTCGACGAGAGGGTGCGTCTGCTCTCGCTGGTCCACGTGGCCACCAACTCCGGGCACGTGACCCGGCTTGCCGAAGCAGTCGCGCTCGCCCACGGCGTCGGCGCCCTGGTCCTGCTGGACGCCTGCCAGTCCGTCGGACAGCTCGACCTCGACGTCCAGGACCTCGGCGTCGATGCCCTGACCGCGACCGGGCGCAAGTGGTTGCGTGGCCCGCGCGGCACCGGGTTCCTGTACGTCGCCCCGACCGTGCTCGCCGGCCTGGAGCCGGCTGCAGCCGACATGCGGGGCGGCACCTGGACCGAGGACCGGTCCTACAGCCTGCGTTCGGACGCCACCCGGTTCGAGCTCTGGGAGCACGACGTCGCCGGCCGGCTCGGTCTCAAGGCGGCCGTCGAGCACCTGCTGGGGCTCGGTGCCGCACACGTCGAGCAGGCCGTCCGCGCACGCGCGTCCCGGCTGCGGGAGGGGCTCGCAGGTGTTCCCGGCGTCCGGCTCCACGACGTCGGCGAGGACCTGGGCGGGATCGTCAGCTTCACCCTCGACGGCCAGCCCCCTGCCGAGACCCGGGCCCGGCTGCGGACAGCGGGAGTGATCACCTCGGTCAGCGAGCGCGCCTCGACCCGGCTGGACATGACCGCCCGCGGACTCTCCGCCGTGGTGCGCGCCTCGCCGCACTACTTCGTCGACGACGACCAGGTCGACCGTGCCGTCGAGGTCGTGGGGAACCTGCGGCGCGAGCGCTAGGTTCGGCGCATGGCACAGCTCGACGCACGCGAGACCGAGGCTCTCGAGGCCTACCGCCGCTACGTGGCCCAGCGCGACCTGTGCGTCGCCGGAGAGGCACCGTGGTCGACCATCGGCGCCTGGTTCACCGAGGACGCCGTCTTCATCGACCCCGCCTGGGGGCGCGTCGAGGGCCGCGACCAGATCGCCGCCTTCATGGACCACGCGATGACCGGTCTGGACGACTGGAGCTTCCCCGAGGAGTGGACGACGGTCGACGGCGACCGCGTCGTCACCTTCTGGTGGAACCGTCTGCCGGGGAACGGCCCGGACGGGCGGCCCTACCAGGCTCCGGCCTTCTCGGTCCTGCACTACGCCGGGGACGGGCTGTTCGACTACGAGCTCGACCTGATGAACCTCGCCGAGGTCGGCGAGCTGATCGGCGCCTCCGGCTGGCTGCCGGGCCCGGAGATGCCCTTCCCCGAGGCGAACCCGAACCGCGACGTCACCCCGAAGCGGCTGTCGTCACCCTGAGAAAACGGAGGGAGTGCCTGTGCGGATCCAACGTTTCGACCACATCGGCATCACCGTGGCGGACCTCGACCTCGTCACCGACTTCTTCGTCGGACTGGGGCTGGAGGTGGAGGGGCGGCAGTTCGTCGAGGGCGAGTTCCTCGACACCGTCTGCGGCATCCCGGGCTCGCGCACCGAGATCGTGATGCTGCGGCCGCCCGACGACGGGACCCGGCTCGAGCTGGCCACCTTCGTTCACCCCGACCACCAGCCGGGTTCGCCGCACGCGATGGCGACCGAGCTCGGACTGCGCAACGTGGCCTTCGAGGTCGACGACTTGCACGCGACCGTGGCCGAGCTGGCGGAGGACGGCTACGGGCTCGTCGGTGGCATCGGCGAGTGGGAGGACAGCTGGGCGATGGCCTACGTGCGAGGCCCGGAAGGACTCATCGTGTCGTTGGCCCAGCGGCTCGGCTGACGAGCGGGCTCACCAGCTGCCGAACCGGGTGTCCAGGTCGAGCACCTCGGCGAGGTGGTCGAGCACGCCGGCCACGTCGTCGTACACGGCGCGGGCCCCCGCGTCCCGCAGGACGGCTGCAGCGATGCCGCCGGTGCGCACCGCGACCGACGGCACGCCGACGCCCGCGGCCGCCTTCACGTCCCAGACCGTGTCGCCGATCATCAGTCCCGTCCGGGCGCCCACCTCCGCCAGGGCTGCGGAGACGATCTCGGGATCGGGCTTGGTGGTGTCCACCTCCTCGCTCGTCACCATCGGGTAGCTGTCCTCGGTCAGACCGAGGAGCTCCAAGGAGTGCCGGGTGTGCTGAGGCTTCCCCGAGGACGCCAGGACGACCCGGGCACCCCTCTCCTCGATCGCGCCGAGCAGCTCGGCTGCCCGCGGCAAGGGTCGGAGCTCGTCGATGAGCTCGTCGTACCGCTGCGTCCAGGTGTCGCGGAGCCGGTCACCGAGGTCGCGCTCGACCTCGTCGCCGGCGATCTCCTCGACGAGGCGGTCGCCGCCCATGCCCATCACCTCGTGCAGACGGGAGCAGACGACCGGGACGTCGTGCGCCTGGAAGGCTCGCTTCCAGGCGACGACGTGCAGGTAGTTGGAGTCGACCAGCGTGCCGTCGATGTCGACGACGACCGCGCGCGTCGGCTCGTCCACCACGTCAGGCGATCAGCGCGTCGACGGTCTTCTTCACCGCGCTCGGCTGGCTCGGTTTGCGTGGCGCCTTCTTCTTCGCCGCCAGCAGGTCGGCACCCATCTCCTGCAGCGCCTTGCGGCCGAGGCCCTCACGGACCTTCGGGAACCACTCCTGCTCCTCCTCGTCCATGTGGTGGGTGACGTTCTCGATGAGCACGGTGGTCTTGGCCGTGAACCGCTCGTCGGTCGGCTTCATGCCCGCAAGCTCGAGCACCAGGACGTCCGCGACGTGGTGCTCCTCGTAGGACTCGAGCACGTCGTCCTCGAGGTCGGGCAGCAGCTCGCGCACGCGCGGGTACATCACCTCGTTCTCGATGTAGGTGTGCACGGTGAGCAGCTCGATCATCTTGGTGACCAGACGACCCTTGGTCGCCGTGGCGTTGTCGCCGGCGGCCTGGAACTCGCGGAAGAGCTTGCGCAGCTCCTTGTGGTCGTCCTTGAGCAGGACGATGGCGTCGGTGGACATGGGGCCTCCTCGGGGCAGCTGACTACGACTGCCTGTCAAATGCCCCGATCCGACTGATCGATGCGTTCCCCGAGCTCGCTCGGGTCCGCTTCGTGACCGGCGGCACCCGGGGTCCGCCGCTCGCGTTTGAGACTCGCCTCGTAGAGGTGCTGGTGGCCCTGAGTCAGCGCGCGGCTCTCCTGCTCGAAGGACCGGAAGAGGGCGTAGTACCCCTCGTCGTACTCCTCGACCACCTGGAACGTCCAGCGACCGGGGAGCACGTTGCGCCCGACGAGCTCCCGCTCGACGCGGTCGGCCAGGTCGTCGTGACCGGCGGACCGCAGGGCCTCGACCGCGTCTCCGAGCTCGAAGTCCGCCGTCCCGCTCAGGCGGTGGAACGCGTAGAGATGACCCCGCGCGACCTCGATCGTCTCGAGTGCTGCCGAGAGCTTGCCGACGGCGTCGACCGTCGCCTCGTCCACCTGCTCGGCGATCTCGTCTTCCAGCCGCGGGTCAGCCACGAGCGCCCGATCCTCGACCGGTCAGCCGACGCTGCCGGGGCTCGGTGGCGACCACCTTCACCACGGCACCGCGGCCAGGCTCCGCGCGGTGCTCGGTCGCGACGAGGCCGTACGGCAGCGCGTCCGCGAGCTGCTGGACCTGGGGGCCGTCGCCCACCTGCACCAGTGCCACGCCGTCGTCGTCGAGGTGACGGTTGATGACGTCGATGCACTGGCGGGCGACGTCCAGCCCGTCCTCGCCGCCGTCGATCGCACGCACCGGGTCGTCGGGGAACCTGTCGACCTGGCTGCGCAGCACCCAGGGCGGGTCCGCCAGGATCATCGGGAAGAGCTCGTCCTCCGCGCAGGCGTCGGTCAGGTAGCTGGTGCGCACCTCGACCTGGTCCTCGAGGCCGGCGGCCCGGGCATTGATGCGGTGGAAGGCGCTGGCCACCGGGTTGGCGTCGACCGCGACCAGGCGCCGGTCGGTGCCGTGCACGGCGAGCAGTCCGATCTGGCCGGCGCCGGAGCAGAGCTCGAGCACGGGGCCCGGCGCTGCTGTTCCGATCAGCTGGTTCGCCCAGCGTGACTGCAACGCGGTCCACGGTCGCGGTTCGAGCACGCGCTGGTCGTAGGAGATCCGGAGCGGACCGAACTGGACGATGCGCACGCCACGACGGGCCGTCACCACCACTGTCTCGAGGGTCGTCATGGACGGCCGGTACCCCGCACCGCGGTTCCGACGCCTCGGAGCGGGTAAAGCGCCCGACATGAAGACTCCCTCCCCCCGCGGCCCTTGGAGCGACGCGGTCAACGCAGCGCTGACGAGCGGCGACGCCCTCACCCTTCCGGCCGATCCGCCCGCCGTGGACGATGCCTCACTGGCGCTCTGGACTCTCTACGAGCTCAGCTACCGCGGCTTCGACGACGCCCCCGGAGCCGACGAGTGGTCACCGTCCCTGCTCCGCGCCCGGCAGTACCTCGAGCGGGACCTGGAGCAGCGGTTGCGTGCGATGACCGACGAGCTGGTCGAGGATGCCCTGGGCTCTGACGGAGGTGTGGTCGAGCGTCTCGAGCGGGTGGTGTCGCACGACGGTCCTTCTCTCAGCACCTACCTGCACCGCGAGGCGGATGCCGAGCAGTACCGGGAGTTCCTCGCGCTGCGCAGCATCTACCACCTCAAAGAGTCCGATCCTCAGGCGTTCGCGCTGCCCCGGCTCACCGGACCCGCGAAGGTCGCCCTCGCCGAGCTCCTGTACGACGAGTTCGGCGGCGGTGCTCCGGACCGGCTGCACCAGCAGCTGTTCGCCGCTGCCCTGACCGACGCCGGGCTCGACCCGACGTACGGGGCCTACCTCGACCAGGCGCCGGCGCACGTCCTCGACGTGAGCAACGCGATGTCGTTCTTCGGGCTGCACCGGCGCTGGCGGGCAGCGAGCTCGGGTCACCTGGCGGCGTTCGAGATGACCAGCTCACTGCCGTGCCGGCGCTACGTGCAGGGTGCCGAGCGCCTGGGGCTGGGGGCCGGCGTCGTGCGCTACTTCGACGAGCACGTCGAGGCCGACGCGGTCCACGAGCAGCTGGCAGCGCGGTCCATCTGCGGCTCGCTCGTGAGCGAGGATCCCGGGCTCGAGCGCGACGTGCTGTTCGGAGCCGCCACGTGCATCCTGCTCGAGGAGGCCTCGGCGGCAGCCACCCTGTCCTCGTGGTCCGAGGGCGGGTCGGCGCTGGTCACGGCCGACCGACCCGTGGCGGCCTGAGGGCCGGCACCCCCACCAGCGCGAGGGGTCGCCAAAACCGGCGATCCGACGTAGCGTCGCAGGTGCGACGGTCACAGAGCGGCCGTCGCGCCAGCGGAGGCCCAACTCGGGACGCGACCAACTCTGTGGTCGGGCAGCCGGAAAAGAACGGACCGGCCCCATGAACGCACCTCCCACGATCACGACGTCTCCGTCGACGACCGGTCATGTCGTGGTCACCGTTGCCGGCGACCACGACCTCGACACCGCCGACGACCTGCGCCAGCAGCTGTTCGAGGCGATCGGCACCAACCCGCAGGTCGTGCTCGACCTGTCCAGGATGACCTTCTGCGACTCGGTCTGCCTCGGCGTCCTGGTCTCGAGTCACCAGGCTGCTGTGAGCGCCGGCGGCTGGCTCCGGGTCGCTGCACCCGGAACCTACATCCGACGGGTTCTCGACCTGACCCGGCTCGACCAGGTGCTGTCGATCCACGACTCCCTCGAAGAGGCCGTCCGACCTTCCGTCGAGGCTCCGGCCGTGCCCGAGCAGCGGGGTGCTGACTCAGCCTGAGCGAAGCCTCGCTGCAGCCACCTTGTGCGTCCCGTCGCACCAGGGTGCGCGCTGGCTCAGGTGGCAGGTGCAGACACCGACGACGGGTCGGCACGCAGGGTGCTCCACGCCGTCACCGTCCGCGACGGCGGCCGCCCCCCGGACCAGCGCCGGACCGCCCTCGATGACTTCGATGGCGCACCTGTCCTGGCTTCCGCGGTCCACCAGCGACCGCACCTCGTCCTCGGTCAAGGGCTCCCGCGCTGGGGCCGTCATCGGCTTCGTCCGTCCATAGACGGCCTGTACCCGACCGACGCGCGGTCACACCCGGGCTCAGGGGCGCAGGCCCGCGAGCAACAGGTCCAGGTGCCGCTGCCACGCGACCTTCCCGTGCAGGAAGTACATCGTCGCGGTCGTTCCGCACATCATCATGCCGTAGTCCTCGACGGTGAGGTCGCTGCGCACGACGCCAGCAGCCCTGGCCCGGTCGATCATCCGCCCGAGGACGGCGTTCAACGCTGCCTTGTCCTCCTCGATGCCGTCCCAGCTGAAGCTGTCGAGGTTCATCATCGCGAGCTGGAAGGCGGCGTCGCCGTCGGCCGACATCGCCTGCCGGCGCATCGAGGTGGCCAGCGCGTCGTACGGATCCTCGATGACCTCGCACTCGGCGGCGATGGTGGCGAACTCCTGGAACCGTTTGCGGACCAAGGCGGTCAGCAGCGCCTCCTTCGTCGAGAAACGACGGTAGAGCGTGCCGATTCCGACGCCCGCGTGCGCTGCGATGTCCTCCATCTGGGCTTTGGCCCCGCGCTCGGCGAAGAGGGCCTGCGCCGAGGCGGTGATCCGCTCGAGGTTGCGCTGCGCGTCGGCCCGCAGGGGGCGCTGCTCCGTGGTCACGGCCTGCCTCCCGGGGCTGAAGGAACGGTGCTGGACATCCGGAATGCTACCTCCGTATTTTCCGTTGACAAGCGGAAGTCGCCTTCCGTATCGTCTTAAACGGAAGAGGAACTACGGTTCCATATACGTACTTCAGGAGCTCCAGATGTCCCAGCCCGACCTCAGCACCCCCCGAGCGAGGAACCTCGCTCTGGCCCTGCTGGCCATGACGCAGTTCGTCGTGGTCATCGACGCCTCGATCGTCAACGTCGCGCTGCCCTCGATCGGCACAGCGCTCGACTTCTCCCAGAACGACCTCTCCTGGGTGGTGAACTCCTACACCCTGACCTTCGGCGGCTTCCTGCTCCTCGGCGGCCGCCTCGCCGACTTCTTCGGTCGGCGCCGGGTCTTCATGATCGGGATGGCGCTCTTCGCGCTGGCCTCGCTCGCGGGCGGCTTCGCCCAGAACGAGACCTGGCTGATCGCCGCCCGCGCGGTCCAGGGTCTCGGCGCCGCGATCGCCTCCCCCGCCGCGCTGTCGATCATCACCACGACCTTCCCCGAGGGCTCCGAGCGCAACAAGGCGCTCGGCATCTGGGGTGCCGTCGCCGGAGCCGGCGGCGCGGCCGGCGTCCTGCTCGGCGGTGTGCTCACCGAGTGGGCGGGCTGGGAGTGGGTGCTGTTCGTGAACGTGCCGATCGGCGCTTTCATCGTCGGGCAGGGCGCCGAAGCTGCTCGCCGAGTCGACGGCCGAGGAGGAGAGCGACCGTGTCCTCGACCTGCCCGGTGCCGTCACCGTCTCGGCCGGCCTCGCGCTCGGCGTCTACGCGATGGTCAAGGCCACCGAGGTCGGCTGGTCCTCGGGCCAGACCATCGGCTTCCTCGCCGGTTCGGTCGCACTGCTCGTGGCGTTCGTCGTCGTGGAGCTCCGCACCCGCAAGCCGCTGGTGCCGTTCTCGATCTTCCGACTGCGCACCCTGCGTGGCGCGAACATCGTCGGCGTGCTGATCGGGATGTCCCTGTTCTCCATGTTCTTCATGGTCACGCTCTACCTGCAGCAGGTGCTCGGGGACGACGCTCTCGAGGCGGGTCTCTCCTACCTGCCGCTGGCGATCGCGATCATCCTGGCGGCCGGTGCCGCCAGCGCCCTGGTCACCCGGATCGGGTTCAAGAACGTGCTCATCATCGGGATGCTCTTCGTCGCCGGCGGTCTCGCCTGGTTCTCACAGATCTCGCCGGACGGGTCGTTCACGGTCGACGTGCTCGCCCCCTCGGTGCTCGCCGGCATCGGGCTCGGCATGTCCTTCGTGTCGGTGACGATCGCCGCCGTGACCGGCACCGAGGCGCACGAGGCCGGCCTGGCCTCCGGCCTGATCAACACGACCCAGCAGATCGGCGGGGCTCTCGGCCTGGCGATCCTGGCCTCGGTCGCCAACTCGTCCACGAAGGACGAGTTCGGGACCGGGGCGGACGCTCCGACGGCTCTGACCCAGGGCTTCGCCGACGCGTTCACCATCGGCGCCTGCTTCGCGCTCGTCGGGGCCGTGCTCGCGGGCCTGCTGATCTCCAGCCGCGACAGCCAGGAGCATGCCGAGT
Organism: Marmoricola sp. OAE513; assembly: GCF_040546585.1. Taxonomy (NCBI): domain Bacteria; kingdom Bacillati; phylum Actinomycetota; class Actinomycetes; order Propionibacteriales; family Nocardioidaceae; genus Marmoricola; species Marmoricola sp. OAE513. Next base: position 1,421,392 of record NZ_JBEPOC010000001.1, read on the forward strand.
CGGCGCGCGCCGGCGAGGCGTTTCCGGTCGCCGTCTGAGGCCGGACGCCCTGGAGACGGGGAACGGCGCCGAGGTCAGGTGACCTCGGCGCCGTTCGCGTTCTCAGGCCTCGTGCGCTTCCTCGACCGAATGGGAGTTGGTCAGGGTGAGCGCTCCGAGCCCGGCGACCAGACCGACCACCACGGCGAGCACGGCGTAGGTGATCCGCTCCCCGTGGAAGAACGACCGCACCAGCGCGCTGCTCCAGGTGCCTGCCGGCAGCGACGTGGTGACCAGTGCCGCGATCATCGTGCCGACGACGGCCGTGCCGACGCTGGTGCCGATCTCCTGGGCGGTGTCGTTGAGCGCTGTGCCGATCGAGGTGCGGTTGGCCGGCATCGCGTCGACCAGGGCGACCGCACAGATCGTCATGACGGTGCGCAGCCCGATCGTCATGGCCACCATCGAGACCGCGATCGGCAGGTACCCGTGGTCGACGCCCCAGCTCAGGCCCGCCAGCGACCCGGCGAGGAAGCCGGCGCCGACCAGGCACGCGATCCGGTGCCCGAACGTGGTGCCCAGCCACTCCGAGAGCGGCGTGGCGAGGAGCATCGTGATGATGATCGGCAGGTTGGCCAGCCCGGCCTTCACGGGGCTCCAGCCGTAGGCGAACTGGAAGTGCAGGATCAGGCCGAACATCACACTGGCCATCGCGATCGAGGTGCCGATCTGGGCGATCGCCGCACCGCGGACGGTCCCGTTGGAGAACAGACGCAGGTCGAGCATCGGTGCCGCCGTACGCCGCTCGTGGCTGACGAACGCGAGGCCTGCGGCGAGTGCACCGACGATCGAACCGAGGGTGAGCGGGGAGGCCCAGCCGTGCTCGACACCGCTGGTCAGCGAGAAGCACGCCAGCCCGATGGCGACGACGGACAGGGCCGCGCCGGGCAGGTCGAGGACGTCGTCGGTCAGGTCCTCGGGACGGTCGGCCGGAACGCCGAGCCGGACACCGATGAACGCGATCAGCGCGATCGGCGCGTTGACGACCAGCAGCCACTCCCAGCTCACGTGGGCCAGGGCGGTGCCGCCGAGCAGCGGCCCGAGAACGAAGCCGGACATGCCGACGATGATCATCACGGTCATGGCGCGCATCCGCAGCGCCTTGTCGTCGAAGAGCCGGAAGACCAGCGAGTTGGTGATCGGCGCCATTGCCGCGGCGGCGATGCCGAGTCCGGCGCGCAGGCCGATCAGCTCACCGGTCGTGGAGACGAGGACGACGCAGAGGCTGAGCAGCCCGAAGACGGTGAGGCCGACGAGCAGGACCCGCCTGCGACCGAGGCGGTCGGCCATCGAGCCCGCCGTGAGCAGCAGGCCGCCGAAGGTCAGCGAGTAGGCGCCGGTGACCCACTGCAGAGCGGTGGTGCCGCCACCCAGGTCTCGGCCGATCGTGGGCAGGGCGATCGACAGCAGCGTGTTGTCGACCATCTCGACGAAGAACGCGAGGCAGAGTGCGGCCAGCGGGATCCAGGCCGCGCGCAGGGACGGATAGGTGTTGCCGGCCTGCGCCGAAGTCGTGGTGATCGTGGGAGCGGTGGTGGTCATGGTGGACCTCCTCTCGAGTGGCGCCGGGTGTCGGGCGCACCAGAAAGGTAGGAACCAGCGGTTTCACCGTGGTTTCACGGTGGATTCACACCACGTCGCTGTGGGGCTGGTCGCCGTCGGGCCTGCACGACACGATGGGCGCATGACGCAGACCACCGCCACCCCCGAGGCCCTTGCCCAGTTCGACGGAACCGGGCTGAAGGCCATGTTCGTGAACTGCACCTTGAAGAGGTCACCCGAGCCCAGCCACACCCAGGGACTCGTCGACGCCAGCGCCGGCATCATGCGCAAGCACGGCGTGGAGGTCGAGACCCTCCGCCTTCTCGACCACGACGTCGCCACCGGGGTCTACCCCGACATGCGTGAGCACGGCTGGGAGACCGACGCCTGGCCGGAGATCTACCCGCGCCTGCTCGAGGCGGACATCCTGGTAGCGGCCGGCCCGATCTGGCTGGGCGACAACTCCAGCCAGATGAAGGTCCTCATCGAGCGGATCTACGCGCTCTCCGGGATGCTCAACGACAAGGGCCAGTACCTCTTCTACGGCCGGGTCGCCGGCTGCCTGATCACCGGCAACGAGGACGGCATCAAGCACTGCGCGCAGAACGTCCTCTACTCGTTGCAGCACGTCGGCTACACCATCCCGCCGAACGCCGACGCAGGCTGGATCGGCGAGGCCGGCCCTGGCCCGTCGTACCTCGACCCGGGCAGCGGCGGGCCGGAGAACGACTTCACCAACCGGAACACCACGTTCATGACGTGGAACCTGCTGCACCTGGCCAAGATGCTCAAGGACGCCGGCGGCGTTCCCGGGTACGGCAACCAGCGGTCGGCCTGGAACGACGGCACCCGGTTCGACTTCCAGAACCCCGAGTACCGGTAGCCGGCTTCAGCCGCGCTTGCGGCGGAAGGTGTCCTTGCCGTTGCGCCTGAGCATCGAGCCCATCGTCTTCCAGGACGGCCGGTCCAGGTCGGGCTCCTGACCGGCACCGATGCGGTGGAGCTGGTCGGTGTGCCACTGCAGGTCGAACAGGCTGTCGAAGACCGATGTGTCGGTGACCTTGCTCAGGGCCGCCTTGGCCGGCACCGCTCGGCGGGGCGAGGCCAGCGTGTCCAGGGTCCCGTCCAGCAGCTTCACCGGGGCGACCGGCTGGGTCGCAGCAGGGCGACCGAGACCGATCACGTCGCAGTCGCCGGACTCGAGCGCCGCGGTCATCGCGGACCGCGACCGGAAGCCTCCGGTGACTGCGAGCGGTACGCCGGGCGCCAGCTCGCGCACGGTCTTGGCGTACTCCAGGAAGTAGGCCTCGCGGGCGACGGTCGAGGCGCGCGCCCCCATCATCGCGGGCGCCTCGTAGGAACCGCCGCTGATCTCGATCAGGTCGATGCCCTCGGTCGCCAGTGCCGCGACGACGTCGCGGGACTCATCCTCGCTGAACCCTCCGCGCTGGAAGTCCGCCGAGTTCAGCTTGATGCCGACCGCGAAGCCGGGCGAGACCGTGCTCCGGATCCGGCGCAGGATCTCCAGGCAGAACCGCATCCGGTTCTCCGGCGACCCGCCCCACTCGTCGGTGCGCCGGTTGCTCAACGGCGAGAGGAACTGGGCGACCAGGTAACCGTGGGCGCCGTGGATCTGCACACCGTTGAACCCGGCGGTCTCGGCGACCGAGGCGGTGGTGGCGAAGCGGCCGATGATGTCCTCGATCTCGGCACCGGTCAGCTCGCGAGGCTTCTTCGCCAGCGGGGTGCTCAGGGCTACCGGGCTCGGCGCGACCGGCGTCGTCCGACCGAACGGGTCGGACTGCCGACCCGGGTGGTTGATCTGCATCCAGATCGGCGCGCCACCGTCCTGGGTCGCCTTGGCCCAGCGGGTCAGGCCGTCGAGGTGCCGGTCGTCCTCGACGGCGACGTTGCCCTTCTCGCCGAGCTGACGGCGGTCGACCATCACGTTGCCGGTGACGACGAGGCCGTAACCGCCTTCGCCCCAGGTCCGGAAGAGTCGTTCGAGCTGCGCCGTCGGAGCCTGCGCGCTGTCACCCAGCGCCTCGGACAGCGCCGACTTCATGAAGCGGTTGGGAAGCACCTGACCGCAGGGCAGCGGCAGCGGGGCGTCGAGCGAGGTCATGGAGAGCCTTTCGGGATCAGCGGCAACCGGCGGCGAGCACGTAGCAGCGCAAAGCGGGTTCCTTGCCCAGCTGAGGCGCGCCGGCCAGGTTGATGAACGGAGCCGGGACCAGCAGCAGGTGCGGCAGGGCCCCCACGATGGAGAGCGTGCGGAGGTTGTTGGCGAGGTCGAGCGGGTTCACCCCGGGCATGAACGGCTGCAGGCACACGGACCGGCTGATCCGGGACGCCTGCGCCGGTCCGTCGTGGTTCAGCGCGTCGGTGGCGAGCGCGTACGTAACCGGGTCGACGGTGCCGACGGTCAGGTGCTCGTACACGTCGAGCGCACAGATGCTCTGGGTCGCGACGTTGGTGATCCGACCCGGACCGGTCAGCGCGGAGGACGGTTTCGCACCGGTGCTCGGCAGCACCACCTCGTCGGTGCGGCTGTAGATCTCGGTGTAGGAGATCCCGGCAAAGGTCTCGGACCGGCTGTTCAGGGCCTCGATGAACGCTGAGGTGCTGCGCTGCTGCCAGCCCTGCGGCGTACAGGTGGTGAAGCCTTCGACGCAGACCGGGTCGAGCAGGGTGGTGCCGTGGTTGTCGCCGGCCATGCCGATGACGTCGTCGACCATCGGTCGGGTGTCCGGCCAGAACCGCAGCGCCCAGCGCATCGACATGCCGCCCTGGCTGTGGCCCATGACGGCGATCTTGCGACCGGCCTGACGGTGCACCTCGCGGATCGCGAAGACCAGGTACTCCCCCACGGTCTGGATGTCGCCGAGGGTCTGAAACGGCATCGTCACCGTGCACCAGGGCCGCTTCTGGGCGGCGAAGGCGGGCTCCCAGTTCCACGAGTAGTTCTGCTCCGGCGTCACCGAGGTGGCGGGCACGAGCAGGACCGGCTGCAGCGCGCTGCCGCGCAGGTCGCCGTGACAGCTGAGCGCTGCGGCGAGGTCGGCACGAGGGACCGACAGCGCCGGGCCGGGGCGGTCCAGCGGCGCGTAGTCGGGGCCAGTCGCTCCCGCCGGTACGCCGGTGGCGACCACCAGGGTGCCGAGCAGGACAGTGAGCGCGGCGAGCTTCCGGGCAGTGCGACCCATCCCGACCCCTTGTTGACGATTGTTCAATAAGGGGTCGAGTGTGCCTCACGGCGCGGGACGACGTCAACCGCGCGCCCGTCGTCGCACTCCCCCGGTCGTCGAGCTTGTCGGGACGTGGTGAGGAGCCCGGTCGTCGAGCTTGTCGAGACGGGGTGACCGCAGCGGGAACCGCGCCCCCTCTCGGCGGGCTCGATGACCCGGGCTCTACTGCAGGGCGGCCGCCAGGTTGCTGCCGGGAGCGGTCGGGAACATCAGTCGGGTGCCACTGGTGCCGCCGAGCTGCACCGTGTTGAGCGACGGCAGACCCGGCAGCGAGAGCGCGGACTGGCCGACGATCGAGAGCTGGATCCGGTGGCCGGCGTCGAACTTGTTCGCGATCGGCCAGAACTCGACGTGGTAGCTGCGCGGCACGCCGGGCAGGCCGAGCTTGATCTTGGAGTAGTCGCCGTACGGCTGGACCAGGTTGCCGCCGGAGAACAGCGACTTGCTGTCCACCACGTCGGGGAACGCTGTGTTCAGCCGTCCGACCGCCATCGGGTGCGACTGGCCGTCCGGCGAGACGTCGGAGATCACCGCCCAGATGTTGCTGGCCGGCATCAGCGTCGCGAGCTTGACGTCGAGCGTCGCCGGACCGGCAGCCGTGACGGCCTGCTTGAGCTTCGGCGAGGTGTAGGTCAGGCCGGTGAGGTTGGACAGGTTCATGTTGCTCAGCGCCGGGACGAAATTGAAGAACGTGTTCAGCGAAGGACTGCTGTCGCCGCCCGCGATCGTGGCGATCGTGTTCGGGTCGGTCGCCGTCGGCAAGGAGGTGACCGCCGGGTAGAGCTGCAGTGCCGAGGCGGCGTCCGGCGAGCCGGTGCGCAAGCTGCCGTCGTTCAACGACGCGGCCGCACCCGACTTGGTCCGGGACAGGAACAACGGGGTCCAGGTCGTCCCGGGCAGCGGCCAGCCGGCACCGTCGAGGGTGACGAACTTGCCGGCGAGCATGTCCTCGCGGTCGCCGTTGGCCAGCAGCATCTGCACAGCCGGCTGGGTCTCGACGCCGTTGTCGATCCCGCGGACGTAGTGGTCGAACCACTTGCCCACCTCGGCCACGCCGTTGTCGGTGCCGCGGGGTGCGCCGTCGTGCCCGCCGACCACCAGCAGGTGCGTCTCGACGCCGTCGGAGCGGAGCTGCTGGAAGGCCTGGTAGTCACCGCGCGGTTCGACGTCGAACGCGCCGTCGATCAGCAGCGTCGGGATGTTGTTGGCGTTGCCCCGGAACCCGCGCTCCTTCCAGAACGAGTCCAGCGCCGGGTGCAGCAGCCCGGCGTCGAGGCCGGCGGTCAGCAGGCCGGTGATGACGTCGAGCGACGACGACGGGTTGCGGACCAGCCGCTGCGGACCCTGCGCAGCCGCCAGTCCGCCGATGCCGAGGAGGACCGCCAGACCCGGCACCGAGTTCGGGATGCCGCCCGGCACCAGCAGATCGCGGTAGAGCTCGAACGTGCCGGAGCGCAGCACGGCTGCCTTCACGCACGGCAGCGTCTGGTGGAGCGAGTTGAAGATGATGATCGCGCTCGCAGAGAAGCCAGCCAGCGCGAGGTCGCCGTTGCTCCACGGCTGGGCGCAGGCCCAGGTGAGGGCGTCGACGACATCCTTCTGGGACTTCGGGCCGAGCACGTCGAAGGAGCCGTCACTGTCACCGGTCCCGCGCACCTGGACGCTGAGGTAGTTGTACTCCGGGCCCACCGTGAAGGAAGCGCCGTTCTCGCCGTACGGGGTGAACTCGACGACCGTCGGCCGCGGAGCGGTCACGTCCTCGCTGGTCAGCGTGGCGGCGAGGCTGGTGCCGTCAGAGGCAGCGATGCGCAGCTTCGTCGCGGTCGGCGCCGCCTGCACGGAGGACGACGGCAGGACGGTCGCGACCGTGCTCAACGCGAGGGCGGCGACGGCGAGGAGGGAGGTCCGGGCTCGGCTCATGCCCGCCAGCATTTACCATGACATTCGTGATGTAAATAGTTGTCTAGTTCCGAGTTACACCTGGCCGGCCTGCGAGGTCCCCGCCGAGATCTCGTACAGCGCGACCAGGCCGTCGAGGGTCGTCTCGGTGACGGTGCCGGGCCGGTGCAGCTCGAGCAGCTCCAGACCGAGGATGGTCGCGAAGGCGATCGAGGCGATCTGCTCGGCGTGCGGATGCTCGTCGCCGATGAAGGTGACGATCGTCCGGCGCCAGCCGTCGACCATGGCGTCGAGGAAGCCCGGGAAGCGATCAGGGTCACGACTGGCGATCAGCGCGAGCTCGAGCCAGAGCCGGGTCGAGCCGGCCGCACCGGTCCGGCCGTACTTGGCCCAGTAGCCCGTCACCAACGTGCGTGCGCTCGGGTCGCCCAGCGCAGCGAGGCCGTCGAACTCCTGCTGCAGGTGCGTCTCCACGTGGCCCGCGATCGCGGTGAGCAGGCCGTCCTTGGAACCGAAGTGGTAGGTCAGCGCATAGGTGCTCAGGCCCAGCTCCTCGGCCAGCTGGGCGAGGCTGGTGCCCTCGATGCCGCGGGCGGCCATCACCTCCACGGCCGCGTCGAGGATCTCGTCGCGCCGGCCCTCCAGCGGAGGTCGGCCGCGACGGCGCGGGGCCGGATCGGCGGTCATGGGGCGACTCTAATCCGATCGGGGTCGGCACCTGGGTCGGAGGTCCTCGGCACTCCAGGAGGAGGTGCTGCGCCCGTGTGCCGGCAACGCTGGACCCATGATCGCGCTCCCGAGCCAGACCCGACCCACCCAGACTCGACCTGCCCCGCTCACCCTGCCCGAGGACGCCCGCACGCTGCTCGTCGTCCCGGCGGTCGTCGGCGTCGCTCTCGGCATCGGCGACCTGGTCGCCATGAACCACATCGGCTACCCGTGGGCGAACCTCGCCAATGCGAGCGCGGTCTGGGCGCTCGGTGCTTTCCTGCTCGGCGTCGGCTTGCGCACCGACCCCCTGCGCTCCGCCGTCGCTGGTGTCGTGATGCTGCTCGTCGCTGTCGAGGCTTACTACCTCTGGGCCGTGCTCACCGACCAGGCCGGCACGGCGACGCTCTGGTCGGCGAACACCCGGATGTGGTTGGTCTTCGGCGTCTGCGCCGGGACCGTGTTCGGCATCGCCGGGTCGTGGGTGACCCAGGGCGAGTGGTGGCAGAAGGTCGTGGCTGCTGCAACCGGCGGCGGCGTGCTGCTCGGCGAGGCGCTGCACATCTGGGCCGGGCTCGGCTGGACGACGCTCAGCCAACCGGGTAGCGGGTACCACCTCGACCTGGCGTGGACCGGGCTGCTGCTGGCCGGGCTCGGCGTCGGCGTCGTGGTCGCGACCGGGCGTACGCCGAGGGTGCTGGCGCCGGCGCTGGCGCTGAGCGTTCCGACCGCATTGTTCTTCGCGGCTGCTTTCTCGGCGGTGGGGATCGCCGCCTGACGCCAGGCGGTTACCGGTCGGACCAGATGCGTCGCGCGAGCTGGAGGGTGACGCCAACGGTCTGACCGGCGCGGGCTCCGCCGTCGCACAGGATGTCGGTCCCGGTCAGGTACCGCGCACGAGGGCTGACGCAGTACGCGATCAGGGCCGCGACCTCCTCGGGCCGGCCGTACCGCTTCAGCGCGGAGTTGGCGACGATGACTCCGGACCCGGTCCTCCTCTCGAGGTGACCCATGTCGGTGTCGAAGGCGCCCGGTGAGACCGAGAGGATGCGAGCGCCGACAGCCCCGAAAGCTCCGGCGCGCTCGGCGGCGTACCAGCGGGTGAAGTGCTTGCCCACGGCGTACGCGATCCCGGGTCGCAGAGGCTCCGGCACGACCCGGTGGAGGGCCTTCAACCTGCGCGTGAACGCATCGACGTCCGTCAGGGCCGTGCGGTACGTGCGGGTCGGCATGACCAGGTCGGGGAAGGTGTACGCCGCCAGGGAGGCGACGAGCACGACCGCAGCGCCGTCGCCCAGGTTCTGCAGTGCGGTTTCCCCGACGTTCGCCGTCCCGCGCGCGTTCACCTCCAGGAGCTGCTCGCCCGAACCCATCTGGGGGCTGACGCCGGCGGAGTGGACGACCGCCCTCACAGGTCCTCTCGCCGCGGCCCGGACGAACACGGACTCGACCGAGGAACGGTCGGCGATGTCGCACGCGATCGACTCGACCGAGTGCCCCTCCGCGCGGAGGAGCGAGGCCGCGTCGTCGAGCTTCCGCCGGTTCGTGCTGGCCAGCACGACGTGGTGGTCGACGCCGAGGGCGCGCGCCGTGGCGAGCCCGATCCCGCCGGCCCCGCCGGTGACGATCGCGACCGGCGGGGCGGTCACGAGCCGGCCCCGCGGAGCTCAGAGGTACGCCGGGCAAGCTGGACCAGCTCGCGCAGACCCATCCCGGCGCGGGTGCCTCCGTCGAGGAGGATGTCCACACCGGTGAGGTAGCCGGCCCTCTGGCTGACGCAGAAGGCCATCAGGTCGGCGACCTCCTCCGGGCGCCCGAACCGCTTGATCGCAGCGAAGTCGAGCATTCGGTCCGACCCGCTCTTGACCTCCAGGCGACCCATCTCGGTGTCGAAGGTTCCCGGAGACACCGAGATGATTCGCGCACCACGATCGGCGAAACGAGCCGCATTCCGGCTGGCGTGGTGGACCACGAAGCTCTTGGAGATCGCGTAGGCAAAGGCCGACCGCACCTCGCGCGGTCCACGGTCGGCAGCCGCAGTCAGCTTGCGGACCATCCGCTCGGGGTCGGTGTCCGCGAGGCGGAAGTGGCGACGAGGAACGATCACCCGCGGGAACATGTGCGCCGCCAGCGAGGCAACCAGGACGACACCCGCCCCCGGGGCCACGACGCCGAGGGCTGCCTGGGTGACGTGAATCGTGCCGAGAGCGTTCACGCGCACGATCAGGTCCGATGAGCCCATCTGCGGGCTGACGCCTGCTGTGTGGGCAACGGCAGCGACAGGACCGAGCGCCGCCGCCTCGGCAAACAGACGTTGCACGGCTGCACGATCGGTCACGTCCGCGGTCAGTCCGGTGGCGCTGACACCGTCCCGCGCCAGGGCAGCGATCGCGGTGACGAGACGCTCCTCATCCAGATCGGCGATCACGACGTGGTGGTCGCGTCCCAGGGCGCCGGCGGTGGCCAGGCCCATCCCCCCGCTCCCTCCGGTGACAACAGCGACACTCTGCATGCAGGTTTCTCCTCCTGTGACCAGCCCGGGTCTGGTCGGCAACGATGCCACGGACGGAGCGACGGACAGGGCGTTTCGACGGACGACGATTTCGCCGACTCGGCCCGTTTGCGCCGAATCGCAGCGATGATGACCCGGTGAGAACAGCCGATCTGTCGAGGCGCGCGACCGTGGGTGTTGCACTGGCCGTGGCGGCCAGCGTGCTGGCCGGCTGCGGCGGCTCCGCGCTCGACCCGGCGGATGTCGCACGGGCGAACTCGGCGGCGCTGGGAACATCGGTGTCCGCGACTGCCGGACCCGGCCAGACGACACAGGTCGCGCCCGGCGGACAACCTGGAGGGGTGCAACCTGTCGCCGGCGGTGGACAGGTCGGGGGCGAGCCGGTGACCCCCGGTGGTTCTGCGGGAGGCAGTGTTCGTGGTTCCGGTGGTGGCGGGGGCGCTCCCGCGACGGGTTCCGGGGTCAAGGCTGGGTCCTGCGCAGGATTCAAGAACTTCACCGGTATCAGCGACTCCGCGATCACGGTGGCGACGATCGCCGACCAGAGCGGACCGGTCCCCGGCATCTTCACCCCCGCCGTGCAGGCCACCAAGGCTTATGCGGCCTACTTCAACTCCACCTCGTCGCTCTGCGGTCGCAAGCTCGAGGTGAAGGCGTACGACAGCCAGACCAACACCAGCGCGGACCAGGTCGCCACGCAGAAGTCCTGCGACGAGACGTTCGCGGCGGTCGGCTCGATGTCGGCGTTCGACACCGGTGGCGCCGCTACCGCGGTGAAGTGCAAGATCCCCGAGATACACGCGATCGTCACCAACGACGCGCGTGCGCAGTGCGGCAACTGCTTCGGAGCCGAAGCACCGCTGGGCAAGTTCTTCCCCAACGCGGTGCCGGACTACTTCACCCGCACCAACAAGCCGGCGACCCAGAAGGCCGCCATGGTCTACGTCAACGCGTCGGCAGGCGTCGACGCCGCCAAGGGGCAGGTTCGGGCCGAGGAGAAGCGGGGGTGGAAATTCGTCTACGTCTCGCCGTTCGACATCGCCGAGTTCAACTACGGACCGTACGTGCAGAACATGAAGTCCAAGGGCGTGCGGATCGTGCAGATGTACGGATCCGCCGAGATGGGCGTCCGGATGGCGCGGGCGATGGAGTCGGCCGGGTTCAAGCCGGACCTCTTCATCAACACAGCGGTCATGTACGACAAGAACTACGCCTCCGGCGGCAAGGCGGTGGACAAATCCGTGGTCGTCGCGGGCTTCACCCCGTTCGAGGACGCTGCCCAGAACCCGGAGATGCGCCTCTACCTGAAGTGGCTCCAGCAGGTCGCCCCTGGTGCGCAGCCGACCTACCCCGGCCTCTACGCCTGGTCTGCTGCACGACTGTTCGTCGAGCGGGCCACGGCGCTGGGGGGCCGCCTGACCCGAGCCAACCTCGTAGCCAGTCTCAAGCAGGTCCACCGCTGGACCGCCAACGGTCTGCACGCCCCTCAGGACGTGGGCGCCAAGAAGGCAGCCGGCTGCGTGCGCTTCCTGCAGGTGACCTCAGGCAAGTGGTCCTCCTACGGCGGGGACAAGTACCACTGCGGCGGCATCACCAGCTTCCGCTGACAAGACGACGATCACGCGCAGGAGCCATGCCTACCAACTCCTCCCCCCTCGACAGCATCAGCATCCCGGACATCGCGCGCCGAGCGGTTGCCCTGAACGTGGCTGGCGTCGCCCGAACGATGGCGAGGGGGCGCCGCGGTTGGGTCGGCGGGGTCAACACCGACTACGACCCTCTGGACCCCAGCACCGCCGCGCAGCCGTACGAGGCGTACCGGCGTCTCCACGAGACCGGGCGTGTGCACTACAACCCGCGGCGAGCGACGTGGATCCTGAGTCGGATCGACGACGTCCGCGACGCGCTGCGCGCCACCGACAAGGTCACCAGCGCCGTGGGCGTCACGCGGTTCCGGATCGCTGCACCGCTGGTCGTCCTGACCGACGGGGCCCAGCACAGCGCCCTGCGCAAGCAGATCCAGCCCGCCTTCACGCGTGGCGCGATGGACTCGTGGCGTGCCATGACCCACAAGCTCGCCACCGAGCTGCTCGACGAGCTTCTCAGCGACCCGGCCGGGGAGGTCATGGCCAAGCTTGCCGTCCCCATGCCCATGAACCTCATTGCGCACGTTCTCGGTGTACCGGACGTCGACCTCGACGACTTCCGACGGTGGTCCGAATCCGCGGTGCGCATCATGGACACCTCCGCCACCTTCGAAGGAGCCAAGCACACCGCTCAGGCACTCGCCGCACTGAAGTCGCTGCACACCTACTTCCACCGACAGTTCCGAGCGGGCCATCTCAAGGAGTCCGACACCGTCCTCGGTCGCCTCCTCGTCAACGAGACCAACGGCCTCGGGGACAACGACCTGTTCCTCATCGCGATCCTTCTGCTCATCGCCGGCAACGAGACCACCACCAACCTGCTCGGCGGCCTGTTCGACAGCCTTGCCAGCAACCCGGACCAGTACGACTTGCTCCGCAGCAACCCCGACCTCGTCCCCGCCGCCATTGAGGAACAGCTCCGGTTCAGCAGCCCGATCCAGAACCTCTACCGCTACACCTGCGCCGACTACGAGGTCGCCGGCGTCACCATTCCGACGGGCTCGCGCATCCTCTTGTCCTTCGGCGCAGCCAATCGAGATCCGGCGGCCTTCGAGAACCCGGACGAGTACCGCATCGACCGCGAGAACAAGACGCATGTGGGGTTCGGCTACGGCGCGCACATGTGCGTCGGCGCACCGCTCGCCCGCATGGAGACCCAGAGCGTTCTGACCGAGCTGGTCGCCCGGATCGAGCGGATAGAGCACGCCGGCCCCGTGACCTGGTCGACGAACAGCTCACTGCGAGGGCCGACCAGGCTGCCCGTGAAGCTGCATCTGGCGCGTTGAGGGCCGACCGCGCGCACGACCGGCTACGTGCCGGTCACACAGATCCCATGACGAGGAATGTCTCGGCGACGTCACGAAATACGTTGTCGGGCGATCGGGCTTGGCGCCTAGGTTGTCGACCATGCGGGTGCGATTCGAGCGAACCGGAGAACGGCGGTATGCGGTGGCGGTGCTCCGCGACCGGCACGGCGACCTGCGGATGGACCCTGCACCCGGCTACTCCGACCTGATTCCCCACGACCTCGTGCACCTGGTGGTCGAGGAGCAGTTCGAGCTGCGGAAGGGCATCTTCGGCCAGCTGGCAGCAGGCGGCAACGCTGGGACGTTCGTGCCGACCGACGAGCTCCGGACCAAGGCGTGGGCGCGGAACGTCGAGCGACGGAACAGGGCCACCGGGGGCGACATGGCACGGTCGGAGGAGCTCGCCGCGCAGGTCTACCCCCGTTGGCTCAGGCACCGCGGACACCTGCCCGGCAGTCACGACGTCCTCCAGCACCCTCCGCCCACGGACCTCACCGCTACCGATCTCGACCGCGCGTTCGAGCGCCTCGACGATCTCGCGGCGCAGTGGCGGGGCATCGAGGTCGGAGGGGCCATGACCATCGACTGGCGGTGGCCCGAGCGGCGCTGATCGAGCCATCCCGCAGCCAGGTGCGACGACACCGGCTACCCCATCTGATCCTTCTCCCTGGACCACCGCGTTCTGCCACCGTCCTCCGACGCCCTCAACTCGGCCGATCCGCGTGCTCGGACGTCGCAGCGAGAGCGGGAGTCAGCCGGGCCGACTCCCGCTCAAGAGCTCCTGCCGATGTGGTCGGACCACTGTTTACGGATCACGGTCGCAGCACAGGCAGACCTGTGGAGCCCGTCCGCCCCAGGAGCGAGGCGAGATACCCAGGGTCGCCCGCCCGGCCCGAGTGCCGCAACTGAGTTGCTGGTCGTCCGCGGGTTGTTCAGCAGCACCCGGGTCGCCCAGCCTCAGGAGCCCGGCGGACCGGCCTCGAGGAGCCCGCGGACAGCATGCTCGATCGCATAGCGAGCGAGCGGATCGTTGGGCCTCCGCCCACCCATGAACAGCCGGGCCGGGATGTCGACGACGCAGTTGCGCATCAGGATCATGGCGTCGACGTCGCCCCGCCCCCAGACGTCGACGGCGAGCTTGGCGACCAGGCCGGCAGCGTCGGCGCGGTGCTCGCGGAGCTGCTCGACGACCGGAGCCGTCAGCTCGGCCTCGTTGAGCACGTCCGGCCGCGAGGCGAGCAGGACCCGAACGGCAGCACCCTCGACCTCGGCGTACTCACCGGTGGCCAGTGCTGCGGCGACGACCGCGTCGACCGGACCGCCCTCGTCGCGGGCGCGCTGGATCCGGTCCCTCTGGAAGGCACGGAAGATCGCTGCCTCGCGCGCCCAGACCTCCCCGAGCAGGTGGTTGCGGGAGGCGAAGTGGTGGTAGATCGCACCGTTCGACACCCCCGACCTCGCGCTGAGCGCTCTGATGGTCAGGGCCTGCATCCCGTTCTCCACCCAGAGGTCCCGCGCGTGGCCGAGCAGTACGTCGACGTCGATCTCCTGCGGGCGGCCCATGCCTGCTACCTCCTTCGCGAACCCCGTTCACGAGACCGTACAGGGCTACCCGTCGCGGCGGTGGAAGGCAGCAGCCGCGACGAGCACGGCCAGGGCGGCGACGGCGAGCATCGCCGACGCGGCGGCCGCCGCACCACCCGGGAACCGCTGATCCGCGGCAAGCTGGGCGCCGCTGACGAACTGCGTGACGACCGTCCCCGGGCTCGCTCCGACGACCCATTCCTGGAGGTCGCCGAGCAGCCCGGCCGCGGTCTTGGGCAGCAGGATCGCGGCAGCCACGACAGCGATCGCCGCCGTCGAGGACCGGGTGAGGACCCCGACAGCAACACCGACGGCGGAGACCGCGACCGTGGCGAGGACGATGCCGAGGAGGGCGGACGGGTTGCCGGTGCGGTGCCCGTCGGGCGTCACCCCGAGGACGATCAGGAAGGACACGACGGCAGCCAGGAGCGAGGCGACACCCGCCACGAGGGCACCTGCCGCGACCTTGGCGGCGTACAGGACGGAACGGCGCGGAACGGTCGCGAGGCTGACGGCCATGGTGCCGTTCACGTACTCGCTGCCGGCGAGCGTTGCGGCCCAGGCCCCGAACCCGAGATGAGCGACGACGCTGCCCGTCGCAGCTCCGCTCGTGACGGTGTCGCCCGCTCCGAGGCCGCCGTTCGGAGACGACGAGCAACGAGAACAAGGGCAGCGAGAGGGCGGACAGCACCAGCCCGACCCGGAAGCCGCGGACGGTGCGCAGCTTGGCCAGCTCGGCGCGGAGCGCTGGGGCGAAGGAACTCATGCCGAGCTCACCGTCGCGAGGTAGCGCTCCTCGAGGGAGGACCCCTCGACGAAGGCGGCCAGGGAACCGGACGCGACCACCCGGCCGGCGTCGATGACCACCACGTCGTCCGCGATCTGCTCGAGCTCGCCCATCAGGTGGCTGGAGAGAAGCACGGTGCGGCCCGCGTCGGCGAGCAACCGCAGCACCTGCCGCAGCCAGCGGATCGCCGCGGCATCGAGACCGTTGTGCGGCTCGTCCAGGATCACCACCGCCGGATCGGCGATGAGCGCCGTGGCGAGCCCGAGCCGCTGCCGCATGCCCAACGACATCTGCCCGAACGGCAGGTCCACGATGTCGCCGAGACCGACGAGCTCGATCACCGCAGTCACCGCGGACCGCGGCAGACCGTTGCTGACCGCCACCACCTCGAGGTGTCCGCGTGCCGACCGGGTCGGGTGCGCGGCGTCCGGGGAGAGAAGTGCGCCGGCGACGGCGAGCGGGCGGGCGTGGTCGCGGAACGGCTTGCCGCCGATGTGCGCGTGCCCGGTGTCGAGGTGGTCGATGCCGAGGATGGCTCGCAGCGTCGAGGACTTGCCGGCACCGTTCGGACCGAGGAACGCGGTCACGCGTCCGGGGTGCGCGGTGAAGGTGACGCCGTCGAGGACGGTGACCCCGTCGATCACCTTGCCGGCGTCGACGACCTCGATCGCGAGGCCGGTCCCCGGCGCGTCAGGACGTGCCACCCGGAGCCTTCGCGTCCTGGGTGAAGGTGCCCTCGAGGTGCCAGGCGCCGGTGAAGCCGTTGAACGGACCGCCCTTGATCAGGCTGGTCCACTGCAGCACGAACTTGCCGGTCTTCGCGTCGTACGTGCCGGTCGCGCCCTTGCCGGAGATCGTCGGGGCGGGAGCCTTCTCGAGGTACTTCCCGGCGACCCAGTCCCAGACCTTCTCGGCGTCCTCCTGCCCGACAGCCTTGGCCTGCGTGCTCGAGACCGGCTTCGGGGCACCCTGGTTGAAGACCTGGTTGTTCCAGGTGACACCCCACGACGACATGTCGGCGGTGAGCTTGCCGTCCTTGACGTAGACGGTCGGCGGCGCGACCTCGGTCTGGGTCTGCGGGTCGACGGTGTTGGTCGCGATGCTGAACTCGACCGCGAAGAACTTCACGGGCTTGGTGATCGCCGCCGCCAGCGAGTTGCCGCGCTTGTCGAACGCCGGCTTCGGCTGCGACTGGTACCCACCGAGCCGCAGTCCGCCCGAGGTCCCGGGGGCGAGCAGGGTGGCCTTGCCGCCGTCGGCCTGGGAGTTGCCGTTGACCATGAACGGGCCCTTCGCGACGGTGCCGCCGAGCTGGACCATCCGGAACCAGGTGCCCGACAGCTTCCCGTCCTCGAACGATCCCGGCGCCAGCTTCACGATGCCGACCAGCTCGGTGCCCTTGCTCGAGGAGGCCTTCTCGTCGGTGCCGTCACAACCGGCGAGACCGGTCACCGCCAGCGCGAGGGCGGCACTGAGGGCGAGCGCTCGGTTCCTGAACGTGTTCACGAGGTGTCCTTTCGTCGGCGCGGCCACGAGGCCAGCGCTGCCAGTACGCCCACGGCTCCCGCGCCGACCAGGAACCACGGGAGCGCCACCAGTCCGGAGGTGCCCAGCGGCTTGCCGAGGTCGTCGAGGTCCGCGAGCGCGCGGTCGTTGTCGATGTTGTCGTTGAGGGCGCCGACCAGGTCGGCGAGGTCGGAGGAGACGGCGGGCCACGACTTCACCAGGGCAGCGACGTCGCGTGCCGCCCGCCCGGCGCGCGGGACGTCCCCGAAGGTGGTGTCGAGCTCACCGACCGCGTGCACCAGCACCACGAAATCACGCTGCTGCTGCTCGACCACCCCGTGCGTCATCACCGGCGCGAGCGCGGCCTGCAGCCGCTCTCCCGCCCGGGAGCCGCTGACCAGGTCGCTGACGAAGGGGTAGCCGATCAGGGCGACCGACGCGACGCCGGCGAGCACGAGGGCCCCGCCCGTACGGCGGCGCCCGCCGAGCAGGACACCGCCGGCATAGGCGAGCGAGAGACCAGCTGCGACGACGAGGAACGGCACCCGGTCGAACCCGCCGATCGACGCGACCTCGCGGTAGTCGGGTTCCGAAGCACGGATGGTGGCGAGCAGGTCGCTCGCCCGCCGGTCGATCGCGCCGGCCTTCGCGCGGTACTCGTCGAGCCCCGGGTAGGTGCCCCGCGCGACGTCCTGCTTCGCGTAGACGGCGTCGACCGCGGCCGCGCCGTTGCGCAGCGTGGCCAGGTCGCCGTCGTACCGGTCGAGCGCGTCGAGGGTCAGGTGCGGCGCGACGGCGTCGATCAGCTGCTGCCCGGACGCGACCTTGGAGAACACTCCCCCGACGACCGGGCCGAGGGCGAGCGCAGCACCCAGGAGCAGGAGAACCACCGCCGGAACCTTGCTTCGGCGCACCGGAGCAGCCGCCGACCGCAGCACCGGCGGGGCAGCCGGGAGGCTCAGCGACGTGGTCATGGTTGCTCGACTTCAGGGAGGTGTCATGTTTCTCGATCAACTATATAGACAATCAGGTTGCGGCTGGTGGCCGCTGACCACGCCTTGGAACGCCGAGAACCCCCGGCCCGCCGCGGCGGATCGGGGGTTCTCGTCAGACAGGTTCGGCTCAGTAGGCGTCGAAGAGCGGGCCGGTGATGGTCCACGGAACCAGGTCGAAGTGGAAGTAGACCCAGAGGAACAGCGCCGCGCCGGCGAGCGCGATGTCCTTGTTGAAGGCGACCATCTCCATCTGCTTGGCCATGGGGTCGGTCTCCTTCCAGAACGCGTGCATCATCACGGCCGTGATGACGAGCAGCACGGCCAGACCGAGCGACCCGATGTCTCCCCAGATGCCGAGGAGGATCGAGACGCCGGCCGCGAGGAAGGCGATGCCGCTGATCTGCACGGCGAGCTTGGGCGGCGGAGCCGTGACACCGCGCGACTCGGCGTAACCGGCCATCGCATCGGTCTGCGTCAGGTGACCGATGGCGGAACCGATGAACAGGAAGACGAACAGCAGGCGCCCGACGAAGATCACGAGCTCCCAGAAGGTGTTGTCCATTGATCCGCACCTCTTTCATGTTGTTGAGGGATCAACAGCACTCTGGCCCTCGGGTCAGGGCAGGTCAAGGACCGCGAGCCTCGCCCCTACCCCGTGTTCCGCATCCCTGCTGCGATCCCGTTGATCGTCAGCAGCAGGGCGCGCTCCAGCTCGGGCTCCTCCTCCCCCGCACGTCGGCGAGCGAGCAGGGTCACCTGGAGGTGGTGCAGCGGTTCGAGGTAGTTGTCCCGGATCTCCAGCGTGGTGCGCAGGATCGGGTCACGCTCGAGCAGCTCCGCGTCTCCGACGATGTCGAGCAGCTGCGCCCGGGTCAGTGCGTACTCGGCGTCCAGCTCGTCGAGGATGGGATGCAGCTCCGCCGGGACCAGAGCGGTCACGTAGCGTCGCGCCACCTCCAGGTCGGTCTTGGCCAGGGTCATCGCGACGTTGTCGAGGAACGTCCGGAAGAACGGCCACTCCCGGTACATCAGCTGGAGGTCGGACTTCCGGGCCGAGGCGGCCTCGAGCCCGGTGCCGACGCCGAACCAGCCCGGCACGATCTGGCGGGACTGGGTCCAGCCGAAGACCCACGGGATCGCCCGGAGCCCGTCGAGACCCGCGTCGGCATCCGGACGCCGAGCCGGGCGCGACCCGATGTGCAGCGCGCCGAGCAGGTCGACGGGCGTCGCCGCCAGGAAGTACTCCGAGATCCGCGGGTGATCGACCAGGCCCGCGTAGCGGGCGTGGGCGTGCTCGGAGACGAGGTCCATCGCGTCGTCCCAGGACGCGGCCTGCTCCGGTGTGCGGCGGTCCTTCTTGTGCAGCACGCTGGCCTCGAGCGTCGCGGCGAGCGACAGCTCCAGGTTCTGACGGGCCAGCACGGGCAACGCGTACTTGTCGGAGATGACCTCGCCCTGCTCGGTGATCTTGAGCTCGCTGTCGACCGTGCCCCACGGCAGCGACATGATCGCGTCGTACGTCGGACCACCGCCACGACCGACCGAGCCGCCGCGACCGTGGAAGAAGACCAACCGGATCCCGAACTCACGGGCCACGTCGCGCGCGCGGCGCTGGGCCCGCTGGATCTGCCACTGCGAGGTGGTGATGCCGCCGGCCTTGTTGGAGTCGGAGTAGCCGAGCATCAGCTCCTGGATGTCGCCGCGCGAGGCGACCAGGGCACGGTAGGTCGGTTCCGCGAAGAGGGCACGCAGGATCTCGGTCGCGTTCTCCAGCTCGTCCACCGTCTCCAGCAGCGGGACGAAGCCGATCCGGGCCACCCCGGCGTCGAGGTCGACCAGCCCGGCCTCGCGAGCCAGGACGACCGCGGCGAAGACGTCATCGGCGTTCCGCGTCATCGAGATGATGTAGCTCTCGACCGCCCGCGGGCCGTGCTCCACGAGTGCGTCGGCGATCACGTCGAAGACCGCCGCCGTGCGGGCCCCGTCCTCGTCGAGCGGCAGCGGCTTCGGCGCCAGCGGCCGTCGGCTGGCGAGCTCGTCCGCGAGCACCCGGCTGCGCGCCGGCTGGTCGAGGTCGGCGTACGGGCCCGGCGCGGTGCCGAGCCGGTCGATCAGCTGTCCCACCGCGTGGTGGTGCTTCTCCGCGTGCTCGCGCACGTCGAGCGTGGCCAGCGTGAACCCGGTCGCCGCGACCGTGCGGACCAGCCGCTCCAGACCCCCACCGGCGATCTGCTCGCCCTGGTGCGCGAGCACCGAGTCCCGCAGGAGGACGAGGTCCTCCAGCAGCGCCGAGGAGCCCGGGTAGTCGCGGTCCACCACTCGGCGCCCGTGCGCGACGATGCGCTCCTCGGTGAGCTGCAAGCGGATCCCGACGCAGGTGAGGAAGAGCCGGTACGGCTCCTCGGCGTTGAGGCGCAGGTAGCGCGGTTCGACCTCGGGCAGCACCGAGATCAGGTGCTCGAGCCGGTCGCGGAGCTCCGGTGACGCGGCCGAGAGCCGGTCGCTGACCGACAGGTCGCGCCGGAGCTTCTCGACCTCCTTGCGCAGCATCCGCACGCCGTGCACGGCCTGGAGGTCGAGCACCTCCCGGGTCGTGGCCGGGAGCACGTTCGGGTTGCCGTCGCGGTCTCCCCCGATCCAGGTCCCGAACCGCAACGGGGCGGACTGCAACGGCAGCTCGACGCCGCGAGCGGCCAGCTGGTCGCGCAGCTCCTCGAGCACGTCCGGCACGGCAGCAGCGGCGAGTCCCTCGAGGTAGTAGACCCCGTTGCGTGCCTCGTCCACCGGCTCGGGCGGCTCCACGCGGATCTCGTCGGTGCGCCACAGCAGGTCGACGCTCTCGGCGAGTCGTCGCGTCCGGCGCGGGCTGTCCGGCTGCTCGAGCAGGGCGGCGATCTGGCGCAGCTTGTCCAGGGTCGAGCGGCGCGTGACCTCGGTCGGGTGCGCGGTGAACACCGGCCGGACCGTCACCCGGGCCGCGTCGGCCGCCAGGACGTCCGCCGGCACACCGGCGACGTCCATCCGACCGAGCGCCTGCTCGATCCAGCTGCCGTGCTCGGTCTGCCGCTCCAGCAAGCTCCGACCACGGTGCACCTGCTCGGTCACGTTCGCCAGGTGGAAGTACGCCGTGAACGCGCGGGCCAGCGTCGCGGCCGTGGCCAGGTCCAGCGCTCCCAGGTCGGCGAGGGCGTCGGACTTGGCCTGTGCCCGGATCCGCTCGACCAACTCGAGGAAGTCTTCGCCCTCGGTCGCCGCGATCGTGCGGCCGAGCAACGAGGTGACCAGCCGGATGTCGCGGCGCAGCGAGGCGTCCGGCGCCGGGTCGTCGCCGGCTCCGTTCTCGGTCTGCCGTGTGTCGTCGATGGTCACAGGATGTCAGCCGTGACGACCACGACGTGCAGGGTCCTCGGTCCGTGGACACCTTCGACCCGGTTCAGCTCGATGTCGCTGGTGGCTGAGGGACCACTGATCCAGGTCTGCGGCCGGGTCGAGCGGGCCTAGGCGACGGTCTCGGCGGTCTGCGCCAGCCGCGCGACCGTGCCGACCGCACCCAGCCGGGTCAGCTCGGCGAGCGCGCGGTCGCGGTCGCCGACGTCGCCCGAGTCGAGGAGGCACAGCGCCGCCTGGAAGGAGTGGTTGCGCTCCTCCCAGTACGCCGCCGCCTCCTGGTGGCGCCCGGTCAACGACGCGGCGTGCGGTTCCGCGAGCCCGGTCGGCACGAAGAACGTCTCGCCGAGCCGGCGCAGCCAGACGGCCAGCTCGCCGGCCGCCCAGAAGGCGCCGGGCTCACCGGCCAGACGACCCAGGTCCGGCACCGCGTGCTCGGTGACGCGCGGATCCGGGATACCCGTCGTCCACATCACCTCGGCGAGCACGGCGAGGGCGGACAGCCGGCGGATCGGCTCGTCGAGAGCGACGGCCATCTCCCACGCGCGGTCGAACGTCTCGGCGATCTCGGGTGCGATCCTCCCGGTGTCGTCGGTGGCGGTCCCGAGACGGACCGGCACGAGACCGGAGATCAGGAACGGCCACAGCCGGGCCACCGGCATGCCGGCCGTCCCGATCACGGCGCCGGCATCGGTCAGCGCGTCGTCCCACCGACCCGAGCTGAGGGCGACCCGCGACCGGATCGCCGTCTGCCAGTGCCGGCAGATCGGCAGGTCCCGACGGTCGGTGAACGGGATCGAGATGTCGAGCACGTCCTGGGCCATGCCGATCCGGCTGTGCTCGGCGTCCAGGCTGCAGAGCTGCGAGTACCCGGTCGAGGCGAGCTCGTCCCAGCCGCCCTCGCGCGCGTCGCCGATGAGCTGCAGCAGGCGCGGTCGGGCCGAGACGTCCCCGGTCGCGAGCTCGGCGAGCGCGTCGATCATGTCGGCCCGGACGCTCAGCATCCGGTCGTTCCCCTCGTCCGCTGCGTTGGCCGCCTCGAGCGCGCAGCTGCGGGCGAGGTCGAGCTCGCCCTTGAAGAACCCGAGGAGCCCGCGGGTGGCCCGCGCCCAGCCGCGCGGGACGGCGAGCCCGGCGCCCTCCGCGACCATCGCCGCCCGGTCCGCGTAGGCCTCGGCCTGGCGCCGGTCGGCGTCGTAGTAGGCGAACACCGCTGCGGTGTCGTACGCCGAGGCCAACCCGCCGCCGTCACCGGCCTGCTCCCACAGGTCGAAGGTCGCACCCATGTTGTCGATCGCCTCGGGCAGTCGGCTGATCAGGTACTGCTCGAACGCCAGCCGCTGCAGCAACCGGGCGCGCTCGCCCGGCGCCGCGTCGTCCTGGTTGTGCAGGGCGATCTCGAAGAAGGCGGCCGCCTCGGTGTGCGCCCCGGCGCGAGCGGCGAGCTCGGCGGCGGCGACGGCGTGCTGGAACGCGCGCTCGGTGTCGAGCGCCGCGACGGCGTGGTGGGTGAGCAGCTCGGGCTCCTTGCAGCCGGCCGCCTCGAGCGCGTCGAGGACCTGCGCGTGCAGCCGCGGCGCACCGGCGGCGTGGATGGTGCTGCCCACCGCCTGCCGGGCCAGGTCGTGCCGGAACGCGAGCCCGGTGCCTTCGGTCGCCAGCAGACCGGTCGCGTGCAACCGGTCGAGGGTGGGCAGGTCCACGCCGAGGACCCGGATCACCGCGTCGTCGAGACGTTCCGGGGACAGCGACGCCAGCTGCAGGACCCGGAGGTCCTCGGCCGACAGGTCGGCGGTGCGGGCGAGCAGGGCGTCGCGGACCGTCGCCGGCAACGGCCGGTCCGGGTCGCTGCCGACCTCGAGCACGAAGAACGGGTTGCCGCCGGTGAGCTCGTGCACCCGCACGGGGTCGAGAGGGCTGTCGCCGAGCAGCTCGCCGACGCCGTCGACGGTCAGTGCGTCGAGCTGGACGGCGTGGCCGTGGTCGAGGCGGGCGAGATCACCGAGCAGGGGGCGGGCCTGGTGCTGCACGCCGACCTCGTGGTCGCGGTAGGTCACCAGCAGGGAGAGGTTGAGCGTCGCCGAGCGGCGCGCGAGGAACCGCAGCACCTCCACCGTCGACGCGTCGACCCAGTGCAGGTCCTCCACGACCAGGACCGTCGGCTCCTCGACCAGACCGGCGACGACCTGGTCGCAGACGTCGGCGAGGAGGACCTCGGCACCGCTGTCCCAGATCGTGATGCCCGCCGCGGAGGCGATGTCGCGCAGGGGACCGTAGGAGCGCGGCGTCGTCAACGGGTCGCACTGACCGCGCAGCACCCGCACCGGTGCGTCCGCGCAGGCGGCGCGCACCAGGGAAGTTTTGCCGACCCCGGCGTCGCCGGCCACGGCCACGCACCTGCCCTGGCCGGACGCTGCGCCCGCGATCGCACGGGCGAGCACGGCACGCTGGCCGTCGCGCTCGACCAGCGGGCTGCCGACAGCCGCCGCCGCGGCGCTCGGCGCCACGACCGGTACGGCGGCGAGGTCCAGCGAGGAGTCCTGCCGCAGCACGGCGGTCTCCAGCTCGACGAGCTCCGCACCCGGGTCCAGACCGAGCTCGTCGGCCAGTCGCTCCCGGGTCGCCGCCGCGACGGCGAGCGCGTCGGCCTGACGGCCGCTGCGGTAGAGCGCCAGCACGAGCTGTGCGGCGAACCGCTCGCGGAACGGGTGCTCCTCGACCAGCGTCGTGAGCACCGGCACGGCGTCCTGGTGCTGACCGAGCGCGAGCCGGACGTCGAGCCGGGCCTCCTCGGCGACCAGGCGCTTCTCGGCGAGGTCGGTGGCGACGGCGGTCACGAACTCGGCGTCGGCGACATCGGCGAGGACGTCACCGCGCCACAGGTCGAGGGCCTGGTCGAGCAGCGCCACGGCCTCGTGGGGACGACCGGCGGCGGCAGCGGCGCGACCGTCACCGAGCAGCTGCTCGAACACGTCGGCGTCCACCTCGGCGGGGTCGACCTCGAGCACGTAGGCACCCGAGCGACGGCCGAGGGTCGCCGGCGTACCGGACTCCTCCAGCAACCGGCGGACGCGGACGACGTGGCTGCGCAGGGTTGTCGCCGCCGCCTCGGTCGGGCTCTCGCCCCAGAGGCCGTGCACCAACCGGTCGACCGAGACGGGTCGTCCGCGGTGGACCAGCAGCATCGCCAGCAGCCCACGCGGTTTCGGCCCGCCCAGGTGCACCAGCTCCCCCGACGGGGACCGCACCTCGAGCGGGCCCAGAAGGCTGAAGGAGGGACCCACGCCAGAAAGCGTACGGCGAAGCGTCCCTCCGCGCCTCCACAAAAGCTGCACGCCAGTTGCACGCCCGGATCCGAGGCTTCTCGACATCAACCCGGTCCGCATCCGAGCGGCCCAGATCCGAAAGGCCCCCCATGACCACCACGCAGAACCTCACCACCGACGAGCTCCTCACCAAGCAGCAGGCCGTCTGGAGCAGCGGTGACTACAACAAGATCGCCGCCCTCACCGTGCCGGTGAACGAGACCGTCGTCGCAGCCGCCCGGGTCAGCCCCGGCGACAAGGTCCTCGACGTCGCGACGGGCACCGGCCACAGCGCGCTGGCCGCCGCCCGCCAGGGCGCGGTCGCCACCGGCATCGACTACGTGCCCGCCCTCCTCGAGATCGCCCGCGACCGAGCGGCCGCCGAGCAGGTCGTCGTGGACTTCGTCGAGGCGCCCGCCGAGAAGCTGCCGTTCGCCGACGGCTCGTTCGACACCGTGGTGTCGGCGATCGGCGTGATGTTCTCCGCGGACCACCAGGGAGCGGCCGACGAGATCGTCCGGGTGAGCCGCTCCGGGGGTCGCATCGCCCTGGCGAGCTGGACCGCGCAGGGGTTCGTCGGCGGCATGCTCGCCACCGCGAGCCGGCACGTCTCCCCGCCGCCGGGGGCGCAGTCCCCGCTGCGCTGGGGTGACGAGGAGGTCGTCGCCGACCTGTTCGGCGACCGGGTCACCGGCCTGACCTCGAAGGTGCACCTGCTCCCGGTGCGGTTCGCCTCGGCGTCGGCGTACGCGGACCACTTCCTGACCTACTACGGCCCGACCTTCAGCGCCTCGAGCCGCCTCGACGACGAGGGCAAGGCCGCGCTGCGGTCCGACCTGATCGAGCTGGCCACGACGTCCGGCCGAATCACCGACGGCGGCGCCCTGCACCTCGAGTGGGAGTACCGGGTCGTCACCGCCACCCGCGCCTGAGCCCCCACCCCGAGCAACACCTCTAGGAGAACCATGGATCCCCGCACCCTCGCTCGCGGCGCCGCCGCAGCAGCCCTTGCCCTGGGAGGGGCCGGCCTCGCGCCGGCCCCCGCCTCCCAGGCGGCCCCGACCGCAGTCCAGGCGACGGCCACCGTCCGCTGGGGCACGAGCTTCGACGGCACCGTCGGGTGCTCGGTCAGCGGCGACCCGAGCGGCTACGAGTCGGTGACACTGCCGGCGAACGGGGGTGCGGTCGTCCGCAACGTCATCCGCAGCGGGAACGTCGACGACACCGGCGCAGCCCACCGCACCCAGACCGTCCAGCGCACCAAGGCGACGGCGTCGACCCGCGTGCGCAACGGTGTGCCGTCCTCGGTCGACCTGCTCGCGGAGGGCAGGGTCGGCATCCTCGGCGCCGCCGGCAACCCGTGCGGAGCCAGCACGTTCGCCTCCGCCGACCAGGAGCTCACGTTCACGCTCGACCGCCCGCTGTGGATGACCCTGACCTCGCGAGCGGGACGTGAGACCGGCACGGCCTTGCGGATGCAGGACCCGCTCGGCGACATCAAGTTCCGGTTCGACTCCTACGACACTGCGACCGAGAGCAACCAGCGGTGGTTGGTTCCACCCGGCGAGTACCACCTCATCGTGGGCGTGTCCTGGTTCGGCGACGCCGCCGGCGGCGCCTCGACGTCCCGCGACGGCTCCGGACGCATCCGGGTGGACTTCGCCGAGGTCGGCTCGGCCTCGACCCGCGCCACCGGCGCCGGGGTGAAGTATGCCGTCCCGCGCCCGCGGGTCGCCTGCGCGACGGGGACCCTCCCGGTCGACTTCACCGGCAAGGCCACGCGCGTCCGCACCGCGACCTTCTTCGTCAACGGCAAGAGGGTCCGCACCGTGCGCAGGCCCCGGCCGGGAGCGTCGGTCTCCGTGCCCGGCCTGCCCGCGACCCGCCCAGGGACGGTCCGCGTCCGGCTCGTCGTCGACCCGCCCGGCAAGCGTCGCAAGGCCATCGTCACCACCGCTCGCAGCTACCGCGCGTGCGCGGCTCCCCTGAACCCCTGACCAGAAGGAACGACCATGAAGAAGACCCTCGCCCACGTCCTCGGCACCACCTTGGCCACGACGACGATCGTGCTGCTGCCCGGTTCCGCCCGGGCAGCCGAACCGGTCGTCAACGCCGAGCTGGTCGCCAGCTCGGGCAGCTATGCCATCGGCACCGGATGCTCCGTGAGCGACCCGGGCCAGCGCACCTACGCCCCGTTGGCGACGAACGGCTCGACCTCGTCCCACGGCTCGAACCTTGGCGCCTCGATCACCGACAGCGCGGGCGTGCGCAGCGACGTCACCCGGTCCGCGCTCGGCAAGGGAAAGGTCACCGTGCGCGACGGTCAGCTGGCCGCCCTCACCTTCTCCGGCACCGCGGCCCTCGACGTCACGACCCAACCCACGCAGACGTGCGGTGTGGGCACGTGGACCCGGGTCGAGACCCGGTTGGTGTTCACCCTGACGCGGCCGCAGTGGTTCAGCGCGCGGACGACCACGACGAGCCGGGCGCAAGTCGCATTGAGCCTGTACTCCCACGACGAGACGACCTCCGTCCGCATCGACGCCCTGGCCGGAGGTGAGGCATCGGCGAACTGGTACCTGCCCATCGGTACCTACTCCCTCGCCACCGAGATGCTGCTGAGCACCGACCTCGTCGCGGGCGCTCCCAGCAGCAAGCGCACCGGGAGTGGAACGACCCAGGTGGCCCTGCACGACACCGGCGGAGCGCACGCGGCTGCCTCGGGAAGCGGCACCCGGTACGTGGCACCGGGCAACCGGGTCACCTGCGCCACCCACCAGCTGCCGGCCCGATTCGGCAAGCGGGTGAAGTCCGCGACGTTCTACGTCAACGGCCGCAAGGTCCGCACGGTGAGCAGGCCGAAGGCGGGCTCGGTCGTCGCTCTCCCCGTCCTCGACGGCACCCGGACGAGCTCGGTGCGCGTCCGGCTCGTGGTGGACCCACCGGGTCACCGCACCAGGAAGACCGTCGCCGTCACCCGTTCCTACCGCGCCTGCACCCCGGCGCGCTGACCAGAATCGATCGAAGGAGCACCACCATGAAGAACTCCCTCTCCGCCTTCGCCCAGGCTGCTGCCGTGGCAGGTCTCGCCCTGACCTCGTTCGCTGTCCTGCCGACGCCGACCGCACGGGCGGCCGACCCCGTGTCCACGCCGAACATGCTGACCCACATCGGCGCGAACGGTTTCGGGACCGGCTGCACGACGTCGATGCCGTTCACGAGCTACACCGAGGAGATCCCGCTGACCGGCGCGAAAGCCACCCGCACGGCGGCCGGGCTCTGGACCGTCTACAAGAACAACGCCAGCCAGCTGACGGTCACCCCGAAGATCACCGGATCCTCGTCGATAACCCTGCGGAACGGACGACTCGACACTCTCGACCTCGGCGCGACCGGTGGCGTGCGGGTCGACGCCGTCGCGGGCCAGGGCTGCGGCGTCTCCACGGACGCGGGCCTCAGCACGTACGTCGACATCACCACCACCCGGGCTTCCTGGGTGACGCTCCGTCTTTCCGCGACGCGCGAGACCGACACCCGTGCCGAGATCGAGCCGGTGGAGGGGTCCGACCTCGGCTTGTCGCTCAGCGTCTCCTCGGGTGGCGGGACGTCGGCGGCGACCTACTACCTGCCGGCGGGAAGCTATCGCCTGTACGGCCGCGTCGGGTGGGACCCGTACCTCTCCGCCGGCGAGGGCGGCGCCAGCCTCTCGGGGACCGGGACCGTGCACGTCGAGCTCGACGAGGTCGGTGAGGCGATCGGCTCCACCGCCGGCTCCGGAGCCCGCTACGTCACCCTCGGCAACCAGGTCGCCTGCGCCGACCGCGGGGTCGTCGTCCGGTTCGGCCGGAAGGTCAGGTCCGCGACCGTGTACGTCGACGGCCGTCGGGTGGAGTCGCTCAAGAAGCCGAAAGCAGGACGGAGCATCTTCGCGGCAGGACTGGACCGGTACCGCACCGGCAAGGTCCAGGTCCGTCTCGTGGTGGACCCGCCGGGCAAGCGCAAGAAGGCCTCGGTCACGGCGACCCGCACCTACCGGGCCTGCGACAGCCGCTGAACAGGCTGCGCACAAGCCTCCACAAGAGTTCCACGGCGTTTGCACGCCTGCCCGAGAACCTTGTTCCACGCCCGAGAAACCAGGAGAAACCCATGAACGCGCTCTACATCCCCAGCATCAACGACCTGAGTCCGACTCCTCGTACGAGCCGGAAGAACCTCAGGGGCGAGTACACCGTCCGCACCAGCAGCCGGTCCGCAGGCCGCCGCTTCTGGCGCTGACCCATCCATCCCATCCCCGAAGGAACAGACATGAACACCACCACCCTCGTCCGCGGCCTGGTCACCGGTTGCACCATCGCCGCCCTCGCGACGCTCGCCGCTTGTGGCACTGCGGACGGATCGTCCGCCCCGAAGGACGCCAGTGCAGCCGACTTCTGCGCGGCGCTGAAGGACGCGGACATGTCCGACGCCAGCTCGTTCTCGCACGACCTGGCCGAGGTCGGCACCCCGGCCGGCATCCCCGGCCCGGCCCGCGACGGCTTCGAGGTGATGGTCGAGAAGGCCGACCAGGACAAGATCAGCAGCACCGAGGAGAAGAAGGTCGCCGCCTTCGTCAGCTACTACACCGAGAAGTGCAGCGGCTGATCCCGGACACTCCCCGGGCGCAGAGCCCCTGACCCGCTCGGGTCAGGGGCTCGTTGCATCTCCGCGCGTTGCATCTCCGAGCACCAGTGGCACGCCCGGGCGGTAGGCCAGGTGCAGGTACGACGGCGCGTCCAGGACGGCAAGGTCCGCACGCGAGCCGACCGAGAGCAGCCCCACGTCGGTGCGACCGAGAGCCCTCGCCCCACCCGCCGTCGCCGACCAGAGCGCCTCCGCGGGGGTGAGTCCCATGTCGCGCACGGCGACCGCAATGCAGAACGGCATCGAGGACGTGTACGACGAGCCCGGGTTGCAGTCGCTCGCCAGCGCGACGGTGACGCCGGCCTCACGCAGCCGCCGACCGTCCGGGTACGGCGACCGGGTGCTGAACTCGACGCCCGGAAGCAGGGTCGCGACCGTGCCCGCGTCGGCCAGAGCCGCGACGTCGGCGTCGTCGAGGTAGGTGCAGTGGTCGACCGCGACCAGGCCGAGCTCGCACGCGAGCCGGACGCCGGGTCCGTGCCCGAGCTGGTTGGCGTGCAAGCGCCCGTCGAGGCCAGCGGCCTTCCCGGCCGTGAGGATCGTGCGGGCCTGGTCGACGTCGAACGCACCGCGCTCGCAGAACACGTCGATCCACCGGGCGTGCGGTGCGGCTGCGGTGAGCATCGGGCCGGTGACGAGGTCGACGTACCCGGCGACGTCGTCGGAGTACTCGGGAGGGACGACGTGCGCGCCGAGGAAGGTGACCTCCTCGGTGAACCTGCGGGCCACCGCCAACGACCGGGACTCGTCCTCCACGGTGAGGCCGTACCCGCTCTTGATCTCGACGGTGGTCGTCCCCTGGCGACGCATCTCCGCGACCAGCCGGGCGACGTGGGTCGCCAGCTGCTCCTCGGTCGCGCCCCGGGTCGCGGCGACGGTCGTTCGGATGCCGCCGGCCGCGTAGGACTCTCCTGCCATCCGGGCGGCGAACTCGGCCGACCGGTCGCCGGCGAACACCAGGTGGCTGTGGCTGTCCACGAATCCCGGGACCACCGCGCGACCGTCGAGGTCGTGGGTCGTGTCGGCGTCGGGTGCCGCGACGCGCTGACCGACCCAGACGACCCTGTCGTCCTCGACGACGAGCGCCGCGTCGCGGACCAGGCCGAGCGCGGACCCGTCACCCAGGGAGGGATCGTTCGTGACGAGCTCCCCGATCCCCGTCAGGAGCAGCGCGCTCATCCGCCGTTCCTCACCGGGAAGGGCCGGACGTCGGCGCCGGTCGCCGCGAAGACGACCGACTCGGGAGTGGTGCCCGTGCCGCGCAGGCTCCAGGAGTCCAGGTCCAGCACGCGGAGGTCGGCCCGCTGCCCGACGGCGATCCGGCCGGCGTCGCCGAAGCCGAGCGACGCGTGCCCGGTCGTCGTCGCGGCGTCCAGCAGCTCGGTGGCACTCCAGTGGCCGCGCTCCCGCGTGCGCAGGCGCTCGTGCATCTCCACCCCTCGCATCTCCTCGAACAGGTCGATCACCGCGTGGCTGTCCGAACCGAGCGTGAGCCGTGCGCCGGCGTCGTGCAACACCCGCGACTCCCCGATCCCGTCGGCCAGGTCGCGCTCGGTGGTCGGGCAGAAGCAGACGAACGCGCGAGCGTCCCCGACCAGTGCGACGTCCGTGGCGGTCAGATGGGTGGCGTGCACGAGTGTGGTGGCGGGACCCAGCACACCTTCCTCGGCGAGCAGCTGCGTCGGCGTCAGCCCGTACGCCGCCACGCACGCATCGTTCTCGGCGACCTGCTCGGACAGGTGCACGTGCAGGGGACGGCCCGCAGCGACCTCGGCGACGGCGCCGAGCGCCTCCCGTGGGACGGCGCGCACCGAGTGGATCGCCATCCCGACGCGGTCGTCGTCGAACGCTGCGACCCGGTCGGCCCACGCCGCCACGTCGCCGTCGCTGAACCGCGCCTGCACGCCCTCCGGTGCGGCACCGATGCCGGCTGCGAGGTAGCAGGTGTCGAGCAACCGGATCCGGATGCCTGCGTCGTCGGCAGCGGCCAGCAGCGCCCGGCCCATCGCGTTCGGGTCGTCGTACGGCGTGCCGTCCGGCTGGTGGTGCAGGTAGTGGAACTCCCCGACCGCACCGATGCCGGTGGCGACCATCTCGGCGTACGTCTGGCGGGCGAGCTCGTAGTAGCTGTCCGGGGTGAGCCGTGCGGCCGCGGCGTACATCTGCTCGCGCCAGGTCCAGAAGGTGCCGCGCTCGGTCTGGGTACGGCCGCGCAGAGCGCGGTGGAACGCGTGCGAGTGGCAGTTCGCCAGCGCCGGGATGGTCAGGCCGGCCACCCGTTCCCGGTCGTCGCCGGTCCCCCGGTCGTCGAGCTTGCCGAGACGTGCTTCCGTGCCCACCGAGGTGATCACCCCGTCGACCACCTCGATCAGCACCTCGTCGAGCACCTCGCCGTCGACGAGGGCGTGCTCGAGCAGGTAGGTCGATGTCACCCGGCCAGCTCCGTCAGCGCGTCCGCCAGGGCCTCCACCCCGGCCAGGCAGTCGGCCATCTCGGCGGACTCCGCAGGCGAGTGCGAGACGCCGGTCGGGTTGCGCACGAAGAGCATCGCCGACGGATGACCGGCCGCGGACAGGATGCCCGCGTCGTGCCCGGCCTGGGTCGGGAGCACCGGCCAGTCGCGGCCCGCGTTGATCCTGGCCGCCAGGTCGGGACTGAACTCGACCGGGCCCGAGACCGACTCGGCGGTGACCACGACCTCCGTCCGGTCACGACCTGCTCGGTCGCCGGCCTGCCGCTCGATCGCAGCCACCATGGCCTGCAGGGCTTCGTCGGAATCAGCGCGTGCGTCCAGCCAGGCGGTCACTGCCGACGGCACCGCGTTGGTGCCGTTCGGCCGGACGTCGACGCGCCCGAAGGTGGCGCGTCCTTCTCCGTCGGTCGAGCCCGTGGTCAGCCGCGCCTGCTTGTTCGCCGCCAGCACCGTCATCGCGTAGGTCAGCATCGGGTCGGCGCGGTCCTCCATCCGGGTCGTCCCCGCGTGGTCCGCACGCCCGGTGAAGTCGAACCGCCAGCGCCCGTGCGGCCAGATCCCGCTGGCCAGGCCGACCGGCGCACCGCGGTCGACCAGAGCACGGCCCTGCTCGACGTGCAGCTCGACGAAGCAACCGACGTCGGCGAGCACACCGCCGGCTCCCGCATCAGGCTCCCCGGTGACGTCGCCCAGGGCGACGCCCTTCCGGTCGCGCAGCCCCTCGACGTCTGCCCACGCCACCGAACCGCTCGCGAGCCGGGACCCGAGGCAGGCGAGGCCGAACCGGGAGCCCTCCTCCTCACGGAAGGCGCTGATCCCGATCGCGCGGCCGGGCTCGACGCCTCGCTCGCGCAACCGGTCGACCGCCGCGAACGCCGAGACGACGCCGAGCGGCCCGTCGTACGCGCCGCCGTCGAGCACGCTGTCGAGGTGGCTCCCGGTGAGGACCCCGAGGATCTCGGTCTGACCAGGGACCGGCTCGGGGCGCCACCAGGCGACCTGGTTGCCGAGGGCGTCAGTCTCCAGCACGAGCCCGCGCGCGGCCGCCTGCTCGGCGAACCAGGCGCGGAGCTCCTCCTCCGCGGAATCCCACGGCTGCCGGAAGTAGCCGCCCGTGGCGGCTGATCTGCCGACCGGAGCGAGATCGCTCCACATCTGCTCGAAGCCGTCGGCCACCGCTACGCCTCGGCCATCGGGATGCGCACCCCGCGCTCGGTCGCGACCTCGTCGGCTCGGTCGTAACCGGCGTCGACGTGCCGGATCACGCCCATGCCCGGGTCGTTGGTGAGCACCCGCTCGATCTTCTGCGCGGCCAGCTCGGTCCCGTCGGCGACGCACACCTGCCCTGCATGGATCGACCGTCCCATACCGACGCCGCCGCCGTGGTGGATCGACACCCAGGTCGCGCCGGAGGCGGTGTTGACCAGGGCGTTGAGCAGAGCCCAGTCCGCGATCGCGTCGGAGCCGTCGAGCATCGCCTCGGTCTCCCGGTACGGCGACGCGACAGACCCGCAGTCGAGGTGGTCGCGACCGATCACGATCGGTGCGGACAGCTCACCGCTGGCCACCATCTCGTTGAACTTCAGGCCGGCCAGGTGGCGTTCGCCGTACCCGAGCCAGCAGATCCGCGCGGGCAGCCCCTGGAACTGGACCCGCTCCTGCGCCATTCGGATCCACCGGTGCAGCCGTGCGTACTCTGCCTTCTCCGCTGCAGGGAACAGCTCGAGGATCGCCTCGTCGGTCTTGCGGATGTCCTCGGGATCGCCCGAGAGTGCCGCCCAGCGGAACGGACCCTTGCCCTCGCAGAAGAGCGGTCGGATGTACGCCGGCACGAACCCGGGGAACTCGAACGCCCGGTCGTAGCCACCCTTGCGGGCCTCGTCGCGGATCGAGTTGCCGTAGTCGAAGACCTCGGCCCCGGCGTCGGCGAACTCCACCATCGCGCGGACGTGTGCCGCCATCGAGGCCTGCGCCTCCTTGGTGAACCCCTCGGGGTCGCGCTCGGCCGCGTCCTTCCAGTCCTCGAAGGCCACACCGGCCGGGAGGTAGGACAGCGGGTCGTGGGCGGAGGTCTGGTCGGTGACGACGTCGATCGGAGCGCCGGAAGCGAGCAGCGCCGGGAAGTCGACCGCCGCGTTGCCCAGGACCCCGATGGACAGGGGCTTGCGGGCATCACGAGCCTCCACGGCGAGCTGCACGGCGTGGTCGAGCGAGTCCGCCTGCACGTCGAGGTAGCGGTGCTCGATGCGTCGGGCGATGCGCGAGGCGTCGACGTCGATGCAGATCGCGACGCCGTCGTTCATCGTCACCGCGAGCGGCTGCGCGCCACCCATGCCGCCCAGACCGGCGGTCAGCGTGATCGTCCCGGCCAGCGTCCCCCCGAACCTCTTGTCGGCGATCGCTGCGAACGTCTCGAAGGTGCCCTGCAGGATCCCCTGGGTGCCGATGTAGATCCACGAGCCGGCGGTCATCTGTCCGTACATGGTCAGGCCGAGATCCTCCAGCCGGCGGAACTCCTCCCAGTTGGCCCAGTCGCCGACGAGGTTCGAGTTCGCGATCAGCACCCGCGGCGCCCACGGGTTCGTGCGCATGACACCGACCGGCTTGCCGCTCTGCACGAGCATCGTCTCGTCGTCCTCGAGCGTGGTCAGCGTGCGGACCAGCGCGTCGTACGCCTCCCAGCTGCGCGCAGCCTTGCCGGTGCCGCCGTAGACGACGAGGTCCTCGGGGCGTTCGGCGTTCTCGGGGTCGAGGTTGTTCATCAGCATCCGCAGCGGCGCTTCGGTCTGCCAGGACTTCGCGGTCAGGGCGGTGCCGTGGGCGGCGTGAATGGGGAGTCGCTCGTTCACTTCAGTTCTCCGATCACTGCTTCGGCGGCGGCCAGGACGGCTCCGCTGCGAACGAGCTCGACACACGCCTCGATCTCCGGGGACAGGTGCCGGTCCGGCCCGGGGCCTTCGATGCCGGATTCGCGGAGCAGCGCGACCACCGCCCCGGTAGCGGGCGACGGCTCGAGCGGCCGTCGCAGGTCGAGCGCCCGCGCCGCGGTCAGCACCTCGATCGCGATCACCCGGGTCAGACCGTCCACCGACCGACGCAGCTTGCGTGCCGCCGACCAGCCCATCGACACGTGGTCCTCCTGCATCGCGCTCGACGGGATCGAGTCCACGCTCGCCGGAACGGCCAGCCGCTTCAGCTCGGAGACCACGGCGGCCTGCGTGTACTGCGCGATCATGTGCCCGCTGTCCACGCCCGGGTCGTCGGCGAGGAACGGCGGGAGCCCGTTGCTGCGGGCCTTGTCGAGGAACCGGTCCGTACGCCGCTCGCTGATCGAGGCGACGTCGGCGGCGACGATCGCCGCGAAGTCGAGGACGTAGGCGACCGGGGCGCCGTGGAAGTTGCCGTTCGACTCGACCCGGTCGTCCAGGACCACCGGGTTGTCGACCGCCGACTTCAGCTCGCGCGCCGCCACCAGACGAGCGTGCGCAAGGGTGTCGCGCGCGGCGCCGTGACCGTGAACCTGCGGCGAGCACCGCAACGAGTACGCGTCCTGGACCCGGTTGCACAGCGTCCCGTCCGGCTGGGGCCCGCGGTGCGACGCGACGACGCCGCTGCCCGCCAGCAGCGCGACCAGGTTGGCGGCCGAGTCCGCCTGCCCGGGGTGCGGACGGAGGTTCTGCAGCTCGGCCGCGAAGACCCGGTCGGTGCCGAGCTGACCCTCGACCGACATCGCGGCGGCGATGTCCGCGGTCCGCAGAAGGACGTCGAGGTCGGTCAGCGCCATCACCAGCATCCCGAGCATGCCGTCGGTGCCGTTGATCAGCGCGAGGCCCTCCTTGGGACCGAGCTCGACCGGAGCCAGCCCGACCGCAGCGAGCGCCTCGGCCGCCGGCATCAGCGTGCCCGCGGCGTCGCGGACCTGACCTTCCCCGATCAGTGCGAGCGCGCAGTGCGAGAGCGGCGCCAGGTCACCGGAGCAGCCGAGCGAACCGTACTCGTGCACGACCGGCGTGATCCCGTGGCTGAGCATCGCGGCCATCAGCTCGGCCGTCTCCAGACGGATGCCGGTGTGACCGGTGGCCAGCGTCGAGAGCCGGAGAAGCATCAGTCCGCGGACGACCTCGCGCTCGACCTCCGGTCCGGAACCGGCCGCGTGCGAACGGACCAGCGACCTCTGGAGCTGGGCGCGCATGGCGGCGGGAATGTGCCGGGTCGCCAGCGCGCCGAACCCGGTGGAGATCCCGTAGACGGGGGCCTCGTCCGCGGCGAGCTTCTCCACGACGGCGCGACCCTGCTGGATCGCGGCTACCGCGCCAGCGCTCAGTCGCACCGGACGACCCTCCCGCGCCACCGCCACCACGTCCGTGAACCCGATCGGACCGACACCCACTTCGACCGTTCCCTGCTTCATGCCTCCAGGGAACTCTTCGAGACGTGCTCGCGCCACGGTCTCCCGTCGGTGACAGTCTCGGATACGAGACTGTCTTACGATGACCGGGTGAGCCAGGTCCCCGCAGCGACGAGCACCATGCGGGTGCTTCGGTTCCTCGCGTCGCAGCCCGACCCTGTCCCGCTGAACCGGATCATGCGTGCCTGCGGGCTGCCCCGCTCCACGGCGTACCACCTGATGCGCGCCATGGTCGACGAAGGCTTCGTCACCCACCTCGCCGACGAGCAGCGCTACGGGCTCGGCGTCGCCGCGTTCGAGGTCGGCAGCGGTTACAGCCGCCAGGCCCCGCTGCAGCGTCTGGCCCGACGGCCGTTGGCGCAGCTCGCCGACCAGGTCGGCGAGTCCGCGC
Source organism: Marmoricola sp. OAE513 (assembly GCF_040546585.1). Lineage (NCBI taxonomy): Bacteria > Bacillati > Actinomycetota > Actinomycetes > Propionibacteriales > Nocardioidaceae > Marmoricola > Marmoricola sp. OAE513. The sequence continues at coordinate 1,457,809 of NZ_JBEPOC010000001.1, forward strand.
ACCTCGCCGTGCCGCACGGACGCGACGTCCTCTACGTCATCGAGGAACGGGCACCGGGTCGTCCCCCGCTGGTCACCGATGTCGGCGTCCGCCTGCCCGCCCACCTGACGGCGAGCGGCCGAGCCATCCTGGCCGCGCTGCCGGCGACCCAGGTCCGGGCGCTCTACCCGGACAAGCAGTCGTTCGTGGAGCGGCACGGCAACGGACCGCGATCGCTCAGCGCCCTGCGCACCGTCCTCGCCGAGACCCGGCAGCGGGGCTTCGCCGCCGAGGACGGAGAGATCACGCCCGGACTCGCGTCGGTCGCGGCGCCGATCCTCGACCACAACGGACTACCGCTGGCCGGGGTCGCCGTGACGTTCGAAGCCGACCGCGCCGGATCAACGGTCGAGATCGCGAGCGCCGTCCGCGCCACAGCCGCCGAGCTGACCCACCGGGTCGGTGGTCGCTGACCTCATGACACCGACGGATCGACTGAGTAGCGTGACGGCCGTGCGCCCTCCCCGTGCCGTGCTGCTGGTTCTCGCGTTCCTGGTTGCCCTCGCCGGCTGCGGTGACGGAGCGCCCAGCTCGTTGTTCAGCTCCTCGGGCTACCACGTGCGCGGGGAGAAGGTGTACTACCTGCGGGCGTTCCCGGGCGACGCCTCCCGGATCGAGACCGCCGACGCCACGACCTTCACGGTGCTGGACACGACGTACGCGAAGGACAAGAACGCTGTCTACCTCGACGGCGAGGTGCTGACCGAGGCCGACCCGGCCACCTTCGAGCTGCTCGACCGGGCGAACTACACGGCCGACGCGAGCCACGTGTTCCTGAGCGGCAAGGTGCTCAGCACCGATGTCGCGCACTTCGAGCTGATAGCCGACGGCCTCGCCAAGGACTCCGAGAAGGTCTTCTGGTCCGACGGCAGCGTTCTCTCGGAGGACCCCGCTGGCTTCTCGACCCTGTCGTCCGGCGACGGCTACCTCTACAACGTCGACAGCCGCACGGTCTTCGTGAACGGCAACCCGATCGAGGGAGCCAACCCCGACTCGTTCCAGATCGTCGGCGGCGCGTACGCCACGGACGGGGACGACGTCTACTACTTCACCGACCGCGTGCGCGACGCTGACGCACGCTCCGTGAAGGCACTCGAGGGCTCCTACGCCCGGGACGGCGACCGGGTCTTCTGGCGCGGGAAGACGATCCCGGGCGCCGACCCGGCCACCTTCTCCGGTGCTCAACCCTGACTTCGAGTGCACCGCGGACGACGCGCATGCGTACTACCAGGACGCTCCGATCGAGGGTTTCGACCCGAGCTCGATCCCCGAGGGTGCAACGGTGAACAACTGCTCGGAGACGTCCCTCAGCTTCACCTAGGTCGCCGCTGGTCGTCCTTCTTCCGTCGCGCCTTGAAGCGCACCGCGATCGCCTCGAAACCCTTGTGCCGTTGCGCCCGGGCGTAACCGGCGTACGCCCGTTTGTCGCCGTCGGTCAGCACGACCGCATCGGTGAACGGCGTCAGCAGCGCCCGGGGCCAGAGGCGGCGACGCAGCACCACGTTCACCTCGATGCCCAGGACGAGGATCACGGCGAGCAGGTACGCGACGCCCAGCAGGCCCAGGACGAGCCCGAAGGTCTGGTTCATCGACGACGCCTGCTTGAGGCTGTGCTGCACCAACGAGGTGCTGCTGAACTGGACCGCGTGCCACCCCGCCGCGATCAGCACCGCGCCGGGGAGCGAGCCGCGCAGGTCGTGGCGGCGATCGGCACCTAACCGGAGGAGCACTGCCAAGATGCCCACCATCACGGTGAAGGTGGCCAACGGCACGACCGCTCCCCGGACACCTCCCAACCACGTCAGCCCGTTGTCAGCCACCTGCGCTGCGGCGGACACGAACGTCAACGCTGCCATCGAGACCCCGCCCGCGAGCAGCAGTCCGAGACTCCGCAACCTCAACCGGATCGGGTCCGGCCGGCTGTTGCGGGGGACCGCCCAGGCGGTGTGCAAGGCGTTCTGGACAGCGGTCCCCAGACCGAGAGCGCCGTAGAGCGCCAGAGCACCACCGAGGATCACCGCGCCCGTGGAGCCCTGGAGCCCCTCGGGCCGACCGAGCTGATCCCCGACGACGGGGAAGTTCGCCACCGCCGAGTCGACGATGCGCGCCCGCAGCCCCGGGTCGTCGGCGAGCAGGAACCCGAGGACGGAAGTGGCGAGCAGCAGGAGGGGTACGACCGCGACGAACGCGTAGTAGGTGATCACCACCGCGAGGTAGACGCCCTGGTCGTCGAAGAACTTGTAGACCACGGCCAGCGGGAAACCGACAGCCGGCTTGGACCGCTGCCACTCGTCCCACCGACTGAGGGGTGCTCCCTCCGTAGCGGCGTGCGAGCCGCCGCCCTGTCGATCGCCCGCCGAACCCGTCACTGCCGCTCCGTTCTAGCCGTTCCGTCTGAGCGACCGCCGGAGCTGGCCGATCCTCACCGCTGCAGGGATGCCGACCAGCAGCGATCCAGCGACTGCGGCGATGAGGAGGGCCGCTGCAGTCGAGATCCGCCCGTTCATCCAGAGGAAGTCGATGGTGATGGACCTCGAGTTCTGGACGACGAAGATCACGAACAGGATCATCACCAACGCTAGCGCGACGGCTGATGCCCATGCGGTGGCGGCGCGGGTCCGCTTCACCCGACCATGGCTGTCCAGCCCCGACCGACGCGGGGGCGCCGGAGCCTCAGCAACGTCGACCGTCTCACTCTCCGGGGCGACCGGGTGGGCAGGCGGCACCTCGGTGCCCTGCGGCTCGGACTGGTCAGCGGCGCTCATGCGTGCTCCTGGAAACGGTGCCCGACGCGGTTCCAGACCAGCAGCACGATGACCGCGCCGATCACCGAACCGACGATGCCCGCAGGTTGAAGGGTGGCCTCGACGTCGAACAGCAGGTTGCCGAGGAAGCCTCCGACGAACGAGCCCATGATGCCGAGCCAGACGGTGAGGGGAACCGAGAGATCCTGGCGCCCCGGGACGAGCAGCCGAGCCAGGAAGCCGGCGATCAGGCCGACGACCAGAAGTCCGATGATGAAGCCGAGCATGGTGCCTCCTTGAGTCACGCCGGTCGCCGATCGGGCGAATCCGGCACTGCGTCGATGAGCTGGGTGCGACGACCGAGATCCGCATCAGGTCCGCTGCACGTCGTGCGCGTTCCTCGCCGACCCCCGTCGCCCGGGACCTACTTCTTGAAGACGTCCTTGACGTCCTCGACCGCGTTCTTGACGCTGCCCTTGGCCTGGTCCTTCTTGCCCTCGGCCTTCAGCTGGTCGTCGTTGGTCGCGTCGCCGACCGCTTCCTTCGCCTGGCCGACCAGCTTCTCCGCGGTGTTCTTCGCCTTGTCGACGATGCCCATCGTTCCTCCTGAGGTGAGGCCACGGCCCGGATGGCCGAAGCGGCTTACGCCGTAAGCCTGCCCTCGTGCGCCGAGCTTGAAACCTTGCTGCCTGGAAGAACACGGTGACGTGGATCACTGCCGGTCTCTTGCCACCCGCACGTACTTCGCAGCAGGGTCAGATCCGGTTTGCCACCGCGTCGAGGAGGCGCTGAAGCCCGCGCTCGAACTCCTCGTCGAAGCGGTCCTCGGCCAGACGCTCGGCCAGTCGGTGGATGGTCGGGTACTCGCGGACCTCGATGTCGCCCTGCGGGTCGATCTTCTCCGCGACGGTCTCCGCGTCCGCCACCGCCTCCTGCTCCTCGTCGGTCCTGGTCGGGGTGAGTCCACCCGGGACCGGCTCGTCGGAGGAACCCATCGAGCCGTCCCCGTCCTGAGGATCACGCAACGTCCGAGCCCCTGTCTCCATCAGCAGGTAGCCAAGAAGGAAGCTGTTGAAGGAGCGGTAGGTGAAGAGGACCTGCTCGTCGCCGAAGCCGGCGTCCGCCAACGTGCTCAGCATCGACTCGATCCAGTGCAGCGAGCGCAGAGGCGGGTTGATCCAGGGCGCCTCCGCAGGTCGGGTGGTCACCAGGGGGAATGCGTGCGGGTGTGCCAGCGCGTAACGCCGTACGCCGCGGGCCAGGCGCTCCAGGTAGTCGCGCCACCCGGCGTCGGCGGTGCTGACAACCTCGGGGTCCTCGTCGAGCTCGGCCACGATGAGATCGACCACAGCGTCCAGCAGGGCATCGCGCGTGTCGACGTGCTTGTAGAGCGACATGGCCTCGACGCCCAACCGGGAGGCGATCGCGCGCATCGTCGCCGCGCCCACCCCCTCCTCGTCGATGAGGGTCAGGGTGGCGCGTGCGATCAGGTCCGGGGAGAGACCCTTCGCGCGGTTCTTGTCCTCGGCTCGCACCATGCGCGCCATCGTGTCATGGGGGTCATTCCGGTTTCGGGCGGATCCGCCGGGGGCACAGAGCCCCCATGACGACCCATCCAGGTGCAGCGGTCCGACGACCTGCGACGTCCGAGCACAAGCCGGGCGTCATGCTCGCGGTCTACCTGCTCGCGTGTGCCGCGGTCGCCTACCTCGGGTCGCTCGCGACTACGAGCAACGTCGACGGCTGGTACCGCGACGCCGACAAGCCGCCGTTCAACCCGCCCAACTGGCTGTTCGGTCCGGTCTGGAGCGTTCTGTACGTCGCGATGGCGGTCGCCGTCTGGCTGGCCTGGAAGCGGGGCGCTCCGACGGGGATCTGGTGGTTGCAGCTGGCGCTGAACCTCGCGTGGACCCCGGTCTTCTTCGGGATGGAGGAGCTCTGGTGGGGGCTGGTCGTGATCGTCCTGCTCGATCTCGCCGTCCTCGCCACGATCGTCGTGTTCCGGCGCACGTCGCAGGCCGCCGCGTGGTTGCTGGTTCCGTACCTCGGCTGGACCCTGTTCGCGACGGCGCTGAACGCCTCGATCGCCGCCCTCAACTGAGGGGCCTCAGCGCCGCAGGCAGCTCTTCGGCTTCTCCGACTTCTTCGCACCCCGGCAGACGTCGCGACCGGACCCGCCGACGTACTTGTCCCTGCCGGACCCACCGATGAGCACGTCCACGCCGCTGCCGCCGTACAGCTTGTCCTTGCCGGACCCACCGATCAGGACGTCGGCGCCGCCACCACCGATGAGCTTGTCCTTCCCACCCAGTCCGCAGATGACGTCGGCCCGCGGCGTCCCTCGCAGGACGTCCTTGCGGGCCGTGCCGCGGATCGTGCACCGGGTGTAGCGCGCCAGGACGCGCGGCCTCGCCTTCGGGGCCCGGGACGCGAGGACACGGAGGTACGGGTCGCGGTCGAACGCGACGTACGTCGTGCCGCCGGCGCTGGCCACCCGCAGCCCGATACCGGCGAGCGGGATGGTCCGCACCAGGTCGCCGTCGAAGTCGATCTCGACGACGACGTCGTTGAACTTCGACGTGCCCGAGACCTTGCCGAACCCGACGTACGTGCCCGCCGGTGTCGTGCTCAGGCCCTGGTACGGCGCGAACTGAACAGTGGAGCGCCGCGTCAGGGTCGTCCCGTCGGCACTGATCTGCGAGATGGACCCGCCCTTGACCGGCTGACCTGCCGGCGTCGGTGGGACGGCACCGTCGATGAAGCCCAGGACCCCGACCCTTCCGTCGGAGGCCACCTTCACGCCCGCGTTGGACTCGTTGTCGGTGGGAGCCGGCACGTACGTCGACCACGCCGCGGACTTCCCGTCGGCAGCCAGCTTCGTCGCGAAGGGAACGTGCCAGTCGGAGATCGACGTCGTCACGGGCGCCCCGGGCGTCGTCGGGAAGTCGTTCGACCAGGTCTCCCCGCTCACCACGACTCCTCCTCCCGGCGCGAGCGCGACCCCGACGCCCATGTCTGCTTTCGAGCCCCCGAGCAGGCTCGACCAGACGATGCTCGATCCGTTGGGCGCGATCTTCGCGACGTACGCGTCGTTGTCGCCGGCGGCCACGCTGTCGAAGGCCCCGGGCGAGGCGACGAAGTCCGGTGAGGTCGTTCCGACGACGTACACGGCTCCGGCGCTGTCGACCGCCAACCCGTTCGCCTGGTCTGATCCCGGGATCCGCGCGGAGTACACGAGCTTGCCGCCGGGCCCGAACTTGATGAGGAAGGTCGTCCGGCCCGCTGCGCTGTTCCAGTAGGTGCGACCCAGCGCTCCCGCAGTCGTCGGCAGGTCGCTGTGCTCGGTGCTGCCCAGCAGGTAGACGTTGCCGTGGCTGTCGATCACCTGGCGGCCGGCGGACTCGCCGTAGTCTCCGGACGCACCCCCGATCCGAGCAGCCCAGCGAGGTTGTCCAGCGGGGTCGAGACTGACCACCGCGATGCCGTCCGCACGACCCCTGTCGTAGGCACCCGGGCTGCCACGGAAGCCCTCGGCGGCCCGACCCGAGGCGTAGACGTTGCCGCTCGGATCGATGTCGATGCCGTCGACCTGTCGCAGGCCGGCGATGTCGGTGACGTACGTCGGCTCGGGCGCTGCCGCCTGACGGGGAGCGACGTTCGGCGCACTCTGTGCCGACATCGGGACAGCGAGCATCGCGACGAGCAGGAGGGCAGTGGGGCGAAGCGAGCGGTTCATGGGACATCCCGAGGACGGACCCGAGGGCCCCGACTGTGTGAGACCCGCAACCTGCACTCTTCCCTTTACGGCGCTGAGCAGTCTAGGAACGCGCTCGTCGGTCTAGTCAGATGCCGTGCTCGCCCTCAACCGGGACCAGCTCGAACACCTTGATCTCCCGGTCGGTCCGCTGCTCGTACTTCACGAAGTTCGGCCAGACCCCGACCATCGTCGTCCACGCCTCCGCGCGGTCGAGGTAGACGAGCCGACGGGCCGTCATGGTGGTGGTCTCGTTGCGGAAGCGAACCACCACCTCAGGCGTCGCCTCGATGTTCTTCACCCACAAGGGCTCACGCGGGCCGCCGAAGTACGACCCGGCGATGAGGATCCGGTCGCCGTCCGGCACGCACAGCAGCGGGTTGCTGCGCGGCAGGCCGCTCTTGCGACCGACGGTGGTCAGCATCAGGTTGGGCAGACCCGCGATGTCGAGGATGGTCAGCCGACCCCGGGTGGTCGCCTGCAGCAGCTTGTCGACCCGGACGATCAGGGGCAAGAGCTTCGGCATCCAGGAGATGGCGCCGACGCGCACGGCCAGCGGCTGGAGGACACCCGGACGACGCGGGGCGAACGTGATGGTGGTGGACACGGGAAACTCCTCTATCGGGGGGCGGTCAGGCTCAGGAGCCAGGCACGGGCGGACAGTCCCGACGTCGCGTGCTCAGCGGACCTCTCCCAGGCTTGGGCGTAGCGACGTCGTACGGCGGGCCGGGCCAGCTCCGCGCCGTAGCGTCGGACCTCCAGGCGCCAGACCAGGTGGCAGGTCGCGTCGTAGAACGCCATGAACGCGGCGTGGTCGCCCTGAGCGGCACCGGCGACCAGCGCACCGAGCTGTTCATCGTCGAGCCAGCCGCTGTCGCGGCGCGGGAGCGGTGTCACCGAGGCGAGCTGAGCACTCATGGCGGTCCTCCTGAGATCTTTGGCTTCATCTAACCTCAACATCAAACTTCAACGTCTTGTTTAGGTTAGGGTGTCGAGCATGGACCACGAGACCCCGGGTGCGCAACCCCTCACCGGCGACGGGCCGCAGCTCCTGACGATCGGTGACCTCGCGGAGCGCACGGGCCTGAGTCCGGCCGTCCTGCGGATGTGGGAGTCGCGGCACGGTTTCCCCGAGCCCCGTCGGCTCGCCAGCGGGCACCGTCGCTACACCGGCGTCGATGTCGAGCTGGTCCGGCAGGTGGTGCGACGCAGGGACAGCGGCATCCGACTCGAGGTGGCGATCGGGGAGGCGGCTGGCAGCAAGGCACCGGACTCACCGTCCGTCTTCGCCGAGCTCCGTCGACGGCACCCCGCGCTCCCCGTCCACCGGTTGCGCAAGTCGACCCTGATCGCGCTGTCCTGGGCGATCGAGGACGAGTGCTGCGCCCAGGCCGAGCAGCCCGTGCTCTTCGCAGCGTTCCAGCGCGGCGACTACTTCGAACCCTCGGCGCCCCGCTGGGCCGAGCTGGCGCGGATCGCTCGGTCGGCCATCGTCTTCGCCGACGACTGGGGCCCGAGCGCGGACGATCCTGGCGGCCCCGCCCGCGCGTCGCTGGAGGAGAACGCTCCGATGCGGCGCGAGTGGGCGGTCGTCTGCGACGCGCCGGACGCGGCGGCCGTCCTGTCGGCCTGGGAGCTCCCCGGGCAGACCACCGTGCCCGACCGGCAACGCATCTTCGAGGCCGTCTGGTCGGTGGACCCGGTGGCGGTCCGCGACGCCGCCCGGGTGGCCGCAGCCGTGGCCCTCGACGCCGGCGTCCTCGCGGCGCAGCCGTTGCTCTACGAGCTCGCTGAGGCACCAGCGCCGCGGGTCGTCACCCCGTCGGCCGTCACGGCTCTCTTCAGCCGTGTCGTCGCATACGCCGACCGCCTCTCGTCCCGCTGACTCAGGACGGGTCCTCCGGCCCGATCCCCGTGACCGGGTCGTCGTGGTGGTCGTCGTCCGACTCGCCCCCACCTGTGTCTTCGCCCGCGCCCTCCTGGTAGCCCTCCTGGCCGCTCAGCGGCGTGGTGATGCCGTTGCCCGGGGGCCCGGCGTCCTGGTCGTCGTTCTTCTGGGTGTCCGTCATGACAGTCCGGTACCCGGGCGCTGATCCACAAACGTCAGCACTGGCCGGGAGCCGAGGACCACGCCGGTGGTTCCCGCAACGCTGGGCGCCCCCGGGGCGGATGCGGCTGCGACGTTCGGGCACAGTGACGTCGTGAACAAGCAGCTGGCCCCGTGGCCCTCCCTCACCGACACCTTCCTCGACGTGAACGGGCGACAGGTGCGCATCCTGAGGTCCCCCGGCCGTCCCGCAGGAACCGAGCCCCAGCTCCTGGTCCACGGACTCGGTGGGTCCTCGGTGACCTGGGTCCCCGTGATGGAAGGCCTCGCCGCGCACGGACCGGTCGTCGCCGTCGACCTCCCGGGCTTCGGCCGGACGCCGATCACCGACGACCCTCTGACCGTGCAGGGCTACCTCGACTTCGTGGTCGACGTCGCGGACGCGCTCGGGTGGGACACGTTCACCCTGCACGGGAACTCGATGGGCGGCCTGATCGGCGCGCTCCTCGCGGTCCAGCACCCGGCTCGCCTGCGCCGTCTGGTCCTGGTCTCTCCCGCCCTCCCGCCGCGCTCGCCGCTCGACTTCCTCCGCCCCAGCAAGGTCACGGTGGCCGGGATGTTCCCGCTCCTGACCTCCAGCGTCACGGCTCTCGCGCTCGGACTGGTCGGACTGGCCGGCCCTGAGCTCGACGCGCGTCGGAACCGAGCAGCGCTCAGCCTCATCTATCCCGACCCCGACGAGGTCGCACCCGAGATGCTCGACCTGCTCGCCTCCGACTTCGCCGAGGACGTCGAGGGGGTCGACCGGCAGCGGGCGCTCGTCGCGGCGACCCGATCGATCGCGTGTCTGTGGGCAGACCCGAGGACCGCCTGGCGCGCCATCCGCGAGATCCGTACGCCGACACTGCTCCTCGGCGGGACGCAGGACGCGCTCGTGCCTGCACGGGTGCTGAAGTCCGTCGCCGCCGAGCGGCCCGACTGGGAGGACCGGATGCTCGACGACCGGCGGCACGCCCTGATGCTCGAGGACCCCGAGGCCTACCTGGAGATCTTCGACGCGTGGAGCGCGCCCGCGCAGGTCGCCTAGCGGTGCGGCTCGTCCACGCCCGCCCAGGTGGAGGGCGGGTCGCTGCCGGGGAACGACTCCGCACTCATCTCGTCTGCCAGCTCGTCGTCGTGGCGGTGCTCGGCCGGGCTCGCGGTCCGCGCCTCCGCGACGCTGTCGTACAGGCCGAGCACGGTGTCGAGTGCCGTGATCCGGAGCAGCTTGCGCACGTGGGGTCGCGCGCCGGCGAGTCGTAGCCAACCGCCCGCGCGAGTCGCCCGCTGCGAGGCGGAGACGAACTCACCGAGGGCGGTGGAGTCGACGAAGGTCGTCTGCGCGAGGTCCAGGACGATCCGGTCGTGGTCGGCCAGAGCGCCGCCGAAGGCGGTGCTGAGGATCTCGGCCGAGGAGAGGTCGAAGTCACCGACCGGAGTGAGGACGACAACGCCGTCGTCCTCCGTCCGCTCGATGTGCGGTGCGAGAGTCATCGGGAGACCTCCTGGTCGACGTGGAACCCGGCGCCCGCGAACTGGGCGTAGAACGAGCGGTGGAGCTCGGGCGGCAGCACGGTCTCGGTCCGCACCACGGCGGCGTAGGCGGCGACGTGCGTGTCCGGGTCGTGGGGATCCAACTCGCTGATGGATCGGGCTTCGGTGGCGGGCAGGGCGGCGCAGACCAGCCGGAGCAGGTCGATGCGCAGGTTGTTCTCGTCCATGACGAGGTCCTTCGAGGTGATCGTGCAGTCAGGCGGTTTCTTCACCGGACGGATCGGAATCCAGGCCGCGGCAGGTTAGGCCGTGCGTGCTCCTGAACTCACAAGTCCCTGCGCACCTGAGATTCCACCAACCACAGAGGGCGGGAACGCGAGGACCAGTACTGCACCTCCAACCTACACCCCGGGTTGCCGAAGGCCCACCCTGATCGGTCCGGAGACGGTCTCGAGGTCGACCAGCGTGCCCCGCTGGGTGATCACGACCTCACCGGTCTCGACGAGACGCCCTGCTGCCTGTCGTGCAGGCTCCATCAGCTCCCGCCACCCCTCGCCCTCTCCGCCCCGCGCGGCGTGCACGGCCCGCGCGGCTTCGGACACGCAGATCGTCTTGGCCGGTCCACGCACGGCGAGCAGGTCGAGGATGGATCGTTCGAGGGCGCGGTCGACCGGGTCGGGATCGCTCATGCCCTCATCGTGCCGCGGCACCCCAACCTCGTTTCGGTCGCCGTACGCCCGGGCACCGCACAGACGTGCCTCCGGAAGATAGCGCCGACGACCGCTACCTCGTCATCGACGGACGCCGGTGGCGTGCCACCGATCCTGCGATTCCCGAGGAGCGGCGCGACGAGCTGGTGCACCTGCTGATGGCGTGGCGGCGCGAGGTGCGACGCACCCGCGGTACGGGCGAGGAGCCGACCGCCCGCGCCGGGGTGCACGCCGCCAAGGTCGCCCTCGGCGAGCGCGGTGACCCGTGGTGGGAGCAGTCCGACGCCGAGCGTCGCGAGCGCTGGAGCACCCCGGTCCCGACGCCGGAGAACCGCGCCTGATTGTCCCGAGGTGCTCCGGGTACCGAGCCCGTCTACCGACGGAGGACCCATGGCAGCGACCGGCAAGGCAGTGCAGGCGATCAAGCGCGCGGGCAAGAACATCGTGGAGCAGGCGGCGGAGGCTGCTCTGCGCAGCGTCACCGGGAAACCGGGCACCGGCATCCCCGGGGTGCCCGCCCCGGCGCCGCCGTCGTACGACGAACCGACGCGGCCGAAGGAGCCGCTCGGCCAGAAGCCCGACCAGGCCGCGCCCGCGGCGGTCACAGCCACCGGCGGGTCTGCCGGTAGCGCCGACGGCCGTGCCCAGCAGGGCGCCTTCCTGACGACCTCCGTGGGAGTCCGGCTGCGCGACACCGACCACTCGTTGAAGGCCGGCGAGCGCGGACCGACACTCCTGCAGGACCACCACCTGCGCGAGAAGATCACCCACTTCGACCACGAGCGCATCCCCGAGCGGGCGGTGCACGCCCGCGGTGCCGGAGCGCACGGCGTGTTCGTGGGTTACGGCAACGCCAAGCCGGTCACGAGCGCCGGCTTCCTCGGCCGCAACGTCGAGACGCCGGTGTTCGTCCGCTTCTCCACCGTGCTCGGCTCGCGCGGCTCGGCCGACTCGGTGCGCGACACCCGCGGCTTCGCGACGAAGTTCTACACCGCCGAGGGCACCTTCGACCTCGTCGGCAACAACATCCCCGTGTTCTTCGTCCAGGACGGGATCAAGTTCCCCGACATCGTGCACGCCGCCAAGCCGCACCCCGACCGGGAGATCCCGCAGGCGCAGAGCGCCCACGACACCTTCTGGGACTTCGTCTCGCTGCACACCGAGGCCCAGCACCACACGCTGTGGAACATGTCCGACCGCGGTATCCCCCGCTCCTACCGGACGATGGAGGGCTTCGGGGTGCACACCTTCCGGCTGGTCAACGCCGAAGGAGCCACCTCGCTGGTGAAGTTCCACTGGAAGCCCGTCCTCGGCGTGCACTCGGTGACCTGGGAGGAGGCGCAGCTGCTCGGTGGCATCGACCCGGACTACCACCGCCGCGACCTGGCCGACGCGATCGAGTCGGGCGCCTACCCGCAGTGGGAGCTCGGCCTCCAGGTGTTCCCGGACACCGAGGACGAGACCTTCGCCGGCATCGACCTGCTGGACCCGACCAAGCTCGTCCCGGAGGAGCTCGCCCCCGTGCAGGCGGTCGGCCTGCTCACGCTGACGGCGAACCCCACCAACTACTTCGCCGAGACCGAGCAGGTCGCCTTCCACCCGGGCAACCTCGTGCCCGGCATCGACGTCACCAACGACCCGCTGCTGCAGGTGCGCCTCTTCTCCTACATCGACACCCAGCTGACCCGCCTGGGTGGCCCGAACTTCAACCAGATCCCGATCAACCGTCCGCACGCCCCGGTCAACGACATGCTGCGCGACGGTTTCCACCAGCACGCCGTGCACACCGGAGTGGCGCCGTACCGTCCGAACTCCCTCGACGGGGGTTGCCCCTTCCTGGCGGCCGGCCCCAAGGACCGGGCGTTCCTCGACGTCGCGGCGCGGGTCCCGGAGGCGGTCAAGGTCCGCGACCTCCCGGCCTCCTTCGAGGACCACTTCAGCCAGCCCCGGCAGTTCTGGCTCAGCATGACGCCGACCGAGCAGGAACACATCGTCGCGGCGTACACCTTCGAGCTGTCCCGCTGCTACGAGCAGACGATCAAGGAGCGCCAGCTCGCAGCACTGGCCAACATCGATCCGGACCTGGCCGAGCAGGTGGCCTCGGGCCTGGGGCTCGCGGCGCCGGGTCCGAGCATCACGCTGCTCGACTCCGACCCGAGCCCCGCCCTCACCCAGCTCGGGGGGTCCTGGCCCGTGGACGGCCGCATCGTCGGCATCGTGGTCGACGTCGACGCCCCCGCACGCGGGCTGAAGTCGGTGGTCACCGAGGTCAAGGCCGCCGGCATGGTCCCGCTCGTCGTGGCGGCCCGTGGTGGCGAGTACGGCGGGATGCCGGTGCAGCGGACCTTCGCCGCCACCCGGTCGGTCGAGTACGACGTGCTGCTGCTGGCCGGCGCGCCCGCACCCGGAGCGGACGCCAAGGCCGTTCGCGACGCCAAGGCCGGCGCCGAGACGGAGGTCCTGCTCGACCCGCGGGTCACCCTCCTCGTGCAGGAGTGCTTCCGGCACGCCAAGGCGATCGGCGCCTGGGGCAGCGGCGCCACGGCTCTCGAGCTCGCCGGGGTCGACGCCGCCGCGCCGGGAGTTGTGACGGGTTCGAGCGCGAGCGCCGTGCTCGGCGAGGTCGCGAAGCTGCTCGCCGAGCACCGGGTGTGGGAGCGGTTCGCATGACCGACGCCAGCACAGGAGCCGGCCCCGGCACCGGCGCCGCAGGAGCGGGCCGGGTTGTCCTCGTCACCGGCGCCTCCAGCGGCATCGGGCGGGAGACGGCGCTCCAGCTCGCGGCGCGCGGGGACTCGCTGGTGCTGCTCGCCCGCCGGACCGCCGAGCTCGAGGTGCTCCGCCGCGCCTGCCTGCGCACGGGGAGCCCGGAGGCGCTGGTCATCACCGCCGACGTGTCCGACGCCGACGCGATCGAGGAGGCCTTCACGACCGCTAGCGCCGAGATCGGCCCGGTCGACACCGTCGTGCACGCCGCCGGTGTCGCGGCGTACGGACGGTTCGAGGAGATCCCGGCCGCGTCGTTCGACCGGCTCTTCGACATCAACGTGGGCGGCACCGCGAACGTCGCCCGCTCCGCCCTGCGCCACTTCGACGCCCACGAGCTGACCGGCAACCTGATCCTCTTCGGATCGGTCGTCGGCCGGATCAGCACGCCGTACCTCTCGCCGTACGTCGCGAGCAAGTGGGCCGTGCACGGCCTCGTCCGCTGCCTCCAGGCCGAGCAGGCCCGCGGCGGGCACCGCGTCAGCCTGGTCGAGCCCGGTGGTGTCGACACGACGATCTACGAGAAGGCCGCGTCCTACCTCGGTGTCCAGGGCAAGCCGCCTCCGCCCGTCGACGACGCCGAGAAGGTGGCTCGCGCCACGGTCGCCCTGCTCGACCACCCCCCGCCGGGAGCGCTCGGTCGGTCTACTGAACCCGGTCATGTCCCTCGGCTTCCGGGCCTTCCCCGCCGTCTACGACCGGATCGTCGGACCGCTGATGTCCCGGCTCGCTCTCGCTGATGCCCCCGTCGTCGACCACGCGGGCAACCTGTTCGTCTCCGCCGCTGAGAGGACCCACGCATGAGTACCGCTGGAGTCGTGACCATCACCAGGGACGTCGCAGTCCCGGCCGCGACCGTCTGGGACGTGCTGTCCGACGGATGGCTCTACCCGCTGTGGGTCGTCGGCGCCGCGCGCATGCGCGACGTGGACGACCACTGGCCGTCCGTCGGCGCGCAGCTGCACCACTCGGTCGGCAACTGGCCGTTGCTGCTCGACGACAGCACCGAGGTGCTCGCGGTCGAGCCCGGCCGGATGATCACCCTGAAGGCCCGCGGTTGGCCCGCGGGCGCCGCCGAGGTGGTCGTCGAGGTCGAGGACCGCGGCCCGACCTCGCGGGTCCACATCCGGGAGGACGCCATCGAGGGGCCGGGCGTTCTGATGCCCAGGCCGTTGCGTCAGCTCGCGATCGCGCCGCGCAACCGGGAGGCCCTGCGACGGCTGGCGTTCATCGCTGAGGGTCGCTGAGCAGTCGACCCCAGGCACTGCGCAGGAGGCGCTTGCGCGCCGCGCCCGACCCGTGCAGCGCCGCCCGTGCGGCGTTCCACCCGCAGGCACCGTGCACGCCTCCGCCGGGATGCGCCGAGGCGCCGGCGAGGTAGAGCCCCTCGACCGGGGTCTCCGGACGGCCGAGTCCTGAGGTGGGACGGAAGACCAGCTGCTGGTGCAGGTTCGAGGTGCCGGCGTTGATCGCTCCGGAGACGAGGTTGCTATCCGCCGCCTCGAGGTCGTCCGGCCGTTGCACGTGCTCGGCCAGCACGAGATCGCCGAAGCCGGGCGCCTGATCCTCGATCTCCCGACGGACGCGGTCCACGAGCACGCTCACCGCTGCCGCGTCCTCGGCGACGGCTCGCGGGAGATGGGTGTAGGCCCAGGCGCTCTCGGTCCCCGCGGGCGAGCGCGTGGCGTCCGCCGTGGTCATCTGGCCGAACAGCACGAACGGGTTGCGGGGCAGCCGACCCGTGGAGAGGTCAGCGGCGTGGTCCACGAACCCGTCCACGTCGACCCCGAGGTGCACGGTGCCCGCAGGGTGCGCGTCCGCCGCGGTCCACGGCACCGGCCCACCGAGCGCCCAGTTGAGCTTCAGGGTGGGGTTGTCCCAGTGGAAGCGGTCCAGCGCTACGGCGAACCCGGCCGGCAGGTGCGCCAGGCCGACGAGGTCGGCGTACAGGGTCGGCGCGTCGACGTCGGCGAGGACCGCCTTCCCGGCGCCGATCCGCTCGCCACCCACGAGCCGGACGCCACTGGCACGGCTGCTGCTGATCTCGATGGAGGCGACCCGGGCCCCCGTGCGGATCTCACCGCCCCGGGAGCGCAACCGAGCAGCCAGCGCGTCGGCCAACGACTGGGCACCTCCGACGGGGACCGGGAACCCGACGTCCTGCCCGAGCATGCAGAGCAGCCAGCCGAACAGGCCGCTGCCGGCCGCGTCCGGGCCGACGTCGGAGTGCATCGCGTTCCCGGTCAGCAGCGCGGGCGCACCCCGGCCGGCGAACAGCTCGTCCCCCAGGCGCCGCACGGGGAGGACGCCGAGCCGCGCGAACTCCAGAGTGTCGGCGGTGCCGAGGCGGCGGAGCATCCGCGTGACGGCACGCACCGGGGGAAACGGCGTGAACAGCGCGTCGAGCAGCGGACCGCGCACGCGCTGCCAGTCGGCGACCAGGGCCAGCCAGGCATCACCGTCTCCCGGCGCGTCGCGCTCCAGCGCGGCAGCGGTCGACTCCGGGGTGCGCTGCAACGAGGCGCTTCCGCCGTCGGGGAAGACGTGGGTCAGCACGGTCGGCGCCTGGGTCCAGGAGAGACCGTGGTCCTGCAGGTCGAGCCCGGCGATCACCGGGGAGGCCGCAGCGAGCGGGTAGAACGCACTGAACAGGTCGTTGCGGAAGCCGGGCGCGGTCACCTCGGCGGTCCGCACCGCTCCGCCCACGACGTCGTTCGCCTCGAGCAGCACCACCGACCAGCCCGCGTCCGCCAGGGCGTTGGCGGCGACCAGTCCGTTGGGGCCGGCCCCGACGACGACGGCGTCGGCCGAGGTCACGGGACGTCGGTGTCCGCCTCGACGTCCACCGGACCACCGTCGGCCTCGATGGCTTCGACGAGCGCCCGGACGTCCCCGTCGTCGAGGGTCACGCCTGCCTCGTCGAGGCCCTTGCGGAGCTCCGCCTCGACGGTGCCCTCGGTGGCGCCGTGCTGCCAGGCGGTGACCCGGTCGACGACGGCCTGGATTGCTTCGCGCTCAGCGGCTTGATCAGTCATGCCGACGAGGTACCCGCGCGCACGGCGGCTATGCGTCAGCGACGCTTGAGTGCCGCCGCCCGCAGGCCTGCCACCTCGGCCTCGAGGGCCAGGACGCGCTCGATTCCGGCAAGGTTGAGGCCGTCGTCGAGCAGCTCGCGGATGTGCAGCAGCCGTGCCACGTCGTCGCCGCTGTACCGGCGGGTGCCCCCCTCGGTCCTCCCGGGCTCGACGAGGCCGTAGCGCTCGTACGCGCGGAGGTTCTGGATGCTCGTGTCTGCCAGGTCCGCCGCGACCGAGATCGCGTACAGAGGTTTCTTGGAGTTCTCCATCACCGGGCTTCTTGTCTGGAAGATGTTCCTTGTGCTACATAAAACCTATACCAGCCAGCACAGATCTGGCAGCCGACATGAACAAAGGAGGACATCATGCTTCTGCGCACCGCTGACCCGTTCCGTGACCTCGACCGCATCACCCAGCAGCTCCTGGGCACGACGAACCGTCCTGCGGTCATGCCGATGGACGCCTGGCGGGAGGGCGACACCTTCGTGGTGGAGTTCGACCTGCCCGGCGTCGCGAAGGACAGCATCGACCTCGACGTCGAGCGCAACGTCCTCACCGTCCGCGCGGAGCGCTTCGCCCGCAACGGGGACTGGGAGGCACTTGCCAGCGAGCGTCCGCGGGGTCACTTCAGCCGTCAGCTCATCCTCGGGGACAACCTCGACCTCGAGCGCATCGAGGCGTCGTACGCCGACGGCGTCCTGCGCCTGACCATCCCGGTCGCCGAGAAGGCCAAGCCGCGCAAGATCGAGGTCGCTCACCAGGGCCCGAGCGAGGCGCCCGCGCTGTCGGCCTGATCCCACCCACTCCTCGCGCCCACCCCGGGACTCGGCCCGGGGTGGGCTCGTCCCTTCACCCCGACCCAGGAGCCTGCACGTGCCCGACCCCCGCGCCGACCGAGCTCGCGGCCTCGAGGACCCCGAGCTCGTCACGACTCTGATGAACCTGATCCGCGACCAGCTGGGACCGGACGCCGACGAGATGGTGCACTACGCCGCGGACGACACCGCGACCTTCTGCGCCCTGGCCCTGGGCGAGATCCAGCGCGGCAGGCTGACCGTCCCGGAGCAGGTGCGCGTGGCGCTGCAGCGTGGCCTGGCGTGGACCTCCGACGTCACGGAGTAGGCGGTTCCGACGGACCGGTCCGGTTGGTAGGGCAGTCCGGGTTGACGCAGATCCGGTCGTCGACCGTCGGATCCCCACCCCCGACGAAGCCGTCCTCAGGGCCGACCGGCCCGTCCACGTTAGCGACGTCCACCGGCTCCGCGGTGCGAAGGCGCACCTCGGACCCGCACTCGCGGCAAGGTTCGAAGTCGAAGTACACGGAGATGGAGTACCCCGCCCTGGAATGCGCATGAGCATGGTGCGGGCCGTTCCGGGTACCTCGGGGCCGACGTAGTACAGCCTGCGTCGCGGCCACCCTCCCCGGAGCCCGACGAGAGTCCGACGATGCTCGCCTACTACCTGCACCGCTCGAGGCCTGCGGCACTCGACAGGGCCCGTGCCGTGATCGCAGCGATGCCGCCGGAGACCACCGTGGTCTCGCCTGCGCCCGTGCCGTGGGGTTGGCCCGGGCCGTGGGCCCAGGTCGGCGGCGATGAGCCCGCCTCCTGGGCCGACTGGACCACGACGCACCAGCCCGACCTGGTGATCGTCGACGGCCCGGTCGAGCACGTGCTCGCCGTGCGCGAGCTGGACGTCCCGACCGCGGTGCTGGCAGAACCCGGGACCGACGGGGCGGCGTACGCGACGGCAGACCTGGTCTTGGCGCCGTGGGCGCCCGGTCCACCTCGGCCGGCGACGCAGGCGCCGGCCCCCACGATCCACCTGGGCGCGCTCGGATGGGCGGCGTCATCGGCAGCGGCGCGGCTGACGACCGGGTCGCTGCCCACCCCGCAGCGCCCGAGCTGCGTGGTGCTCTCGGCCAGCGGCGGCGGACCCGGACCACGGGAACGACGGGACGTCGTCCTCGGTGCATCGCGGTGGGCCTGGTGGTTCGCACCCGAACGCGACCTGCTGCAGCCGTTCGAGCCCCTGTGGGACCGTCTCGCGGGCGCGGATGTCGTCGTGTGCGCGGCCACCTCTTCCAACCTCGCTGCAGCGGCCGCGACCCGGACCCCGGCGGTGCTCGTCGTACCGGCGGGAGCGCCTGCGTCGCAGAGGTTCCTGGCGGACGTCGCCGCCCGCACCGGCGCCGCGATCGTCACGGCCGAGCCCTCCGGGCCGGCGTCCTGGCGAGAGCTGCTGGCGCAGGCGCACCGACTCCGCAGGGACGCCTGGGACCGGTGGGACCCGCGGCCGGGCCTGGAGGAGCTCCGGTCGTTCGCCGGAGTGGGCCTCGCCACTGCGTGAGAACCCTTGGCGCGGGTACGAGAACCCACCCGACGCTTGGAGAACGGCCTTGGACAACGGCCCTGTGAACACGGTGACCACCTGGCCCGGAGCGGCGTACCCGCTCGGTGCCACCTTCGACGGCAGCGGAACCAACTTCGCCCTCTTCAGCGAGGTCGCGGAGAAGGTCGAGCTCTGCCTCTTCGACGTCGATGCCGACGGGCGCCGGAGCGAGACCCGGGTACCCCTGACCGAGGTCGACGGCTTCGTCTGGCACGCCTACCTTCCCCAGGTGCAGCCCGGGCAGCTCTACGGCTACCGGGTGCACGGCCCGTGGGACCCCGCTCAGGGCCTCCGCTGCAACCCGAGCAAGCTGCTGCTCGACCCCTACGCCAAGGCCACCGCCGGGGACATCGCCTGGGACCCCAGCCTGTTCTCCTACCGCTTCGACGCGCCCGAGGAGCGCAACGACGACGACTCCGCGGACCAGATGGTGCTGGGCGTCGTGGTCAACCCGTACTTCGACTGGGAGGGCGACCGCCGCCCGCGGGTCCCGTACGCCGAGACGGTGATCTACGAAGCGCACGTGAAGGGCCTCACCCAGCTCCACCCCGCCGTGCCGGAGGACCTCCGCGGCACGTACGCCGGGCTCGCGCACCAGGCGGTGACCGACCACCTGAACCGTCTGGGCGTGACTGCGATCGAGCTGATGCCCGTCCACCAGTTCGTGCACGACGACGTGCTCACCCAGAAGGGGCTCCGCAACTACTGGGGCTACAACACGCTCGGCTTCTTCGCGCCGCACGCGGGCTACGCCTCGGCGGCCGCCGTGGCGGTTCCGGGGCAGCAGGTGCAGGAGTTCAAGTCGATGGTGAAGGCCATGCACGCGGCCGGCATCGAGGTCATCCTCGACGTGGTCTACAACCACACCGCCGAGGGCAACCACCTCGGTCCGACGCTCAGCTTCAAGGGCATCGACAACGCCGCCTACTACCAGCTGGTGGCCGACGACCGGCAGTACTACATGGACTACACCGGCACCGGGAACTCCCTCAACGTCGGGCACCCGCACTCGCTGCAGCTGCTGATGGACTCCTTGCGCTACTGGGTCACCGAGATGCACGTCGACGGGTTCCGCTTCGACCTGGCCTCGACCCTGGCGCGGGAGTTCTACGAGGTCGACAGGCTGGCGACCTTCTTCGAGCTGGTGCAGCAGGACCCGGTGGTCAGCCAGGTGAAGCTGATCGCCGAACCGTGGGACGTCGGGCCCGGTGGGTACCAGGTCGGCAACTTCCCGCCGCAGTGGACCGAGTGGAACGGCGCCTACCGCGACACCGTGCGCGACTTCTGGCGCGGCGAGCCGGCTCTCGGGGAGTTCGCCAGCCGGGTCGCCGGCTCGGCGGACCTCTACGAGCACTCCGGGCGACGACCGGTCGCCAGCATCAACTTCATCACCGCCCACGACGGGTTCACGCTGCACGACCTGGTCTCCTACGACCAGAAGCACAACGAGGCCAACGGCGAGGACGGGAACGACGGTGCCGACGACAACCGGTCCTGGAACCACGGGGTCGAGGGGCCTACCGACGACCCCGCGATCCTCGAGGCCCGGGCGCGGGACCAGCGCAACTTCCTGGTCACCCTGCTGCTGAGCCAGGGCGTGCCGATGCTGCTGCACGGCGACGAGCTGGGGCGCACCCAGCACGGCAACAACAACACCTACGCGCAGGACTCCGAGATCGCCTGGATGCCGTGGGAGAACGTCGACACCCCGCTGCTGGAGTTCACCGTGTCGCTGGCCAAGCTGCGCCGGGAGCACCCGACCTTCCGTCGGCAGCGGTTCTTCACCGGCACCTCCGTGCGTGCCGGCGACCGCCTCAACGACATCGTCTGGCTCCACCCCGACGGCCGACCGATGGAGGACGACGACTGGCAGGACGGCTCGGCGACGCTCGGCATGTACCTGAACGGACACGGCATCGCCGGCCGCGACGCCCGTGGCGAACCCATCCTCGACGACCACTTCCTGCTCTACTTCAACGCCGGCGATGACGTCGAGCTGACCCTGCCGCCCGGCGAGTACGCCGAGGAGTGGGAGGTCGTCATCGACACCGGGGGGTCGCTCGCCGACGCCGGGACGCTGCGCGCCGGTGAGGTGGTCACGGCGGCGAGCCGCACGACGCTCGTCCTGCGCGAGCACCACGGACCCGAGGTCGAGACCGACGACTCGGCCGCCGCCTCTGCGGCCGCGATGGCAGCCGACGCATGACCCGGACGCCCTCGAACACCTACCGGCTCCAGATCACCGAGACCTTCGACCTGTTCCGGGCGGCCGAGGCGCTGCCCTACCTCGCCGAGCTCGGCGTCGACTGGGTCTACCTCTCGCCGCTGCTGGCGGCGGAGCCGGGGAGCGACCACGGCTACGACGTCGTCGCCCACGACCACGTCGACGAGTCGCGGGGTGGGGCCGCCGGGCTGGCCACCTTCGAGCAGGCGGCGCACGAGCTCGGCATGGGCATCCTCGTCGACATCGTCCCGAACCACGTCGGGGTGGCGACCCCGCACGAAGATCCGTGGTGGTGGGACGTGCTCCGGCACGGCCGGGAGTCCGCCCACGCGCACGCGTTCGACATCGAGTGGGCAGCCGGGGACGGACGGATCCGGATCCCCGTCGTCGGCGACGACGACCAGTCGGAGGGCGCCGGCCCGATCGCACACCTGCGCCTGGTCGAGACCGACGACGGCGGCGAGCTCGCCTACCACGACCAGCGCTTCCCGATCGCTCCTGGCACGTGGCTCGACGGCGACGACGCGGACACCGTGCACGCCCGCCAGCACTACGAGCTGGTCAACTGGCACGTCGCGGACGACGGCCTCAACTACCGGCGCTTCTTCGCGGTGAACACCCTGGCCGCGGTGCGTGTCGAGGTCCCTGACGTCTTCGCCGACTCGCACGTCGAGATCAAGCGCTGGTTCGACGAAGGACTTGTCGACGGGCTCCGGGTCGACCACCCCGACGGCCTGCGCGACCCGGGCCGCTACCTCGAGGACCTGGCGGACCTCACCGGTGGTGCCTACGTGCTGGTGGAGAAGATCCTCGAGACCGGCGAGTCGTTGCCATCGGGGTGGGCGACGCAGGGGACGACCGGCTACGACGCCCTCGGCGTCGTCGACCGGGTGCTCACCGATCCCACCGGCCAGCCGCCGCTGGACGCGCTCGAAGCACGGTTGCGCGGCGCGGCGGTGGACTGGCCGGCGCTGGTGCACGACTCCAAGCGCGCCGTGGCCGACGGCATCCTCGCCTCCGAGGTCAACCGGATCACCCGCGAGGTCCGACGGGTTCTGCCTGGGCGCCGGCTCGACGAGATCGCTGATGCGGTCGCCGAGCTGATGGCCTGCTTCCCGGTCTACCGGTCCTACCTGCCCGAGGGACGCGACCACCTCGACGCGGCGCTCGACGCCGCCCGTCGGTACCGCCCTGACCTCTCTCCCGTGCTGGACGACCTGCTCCCGGTGCTCGCCGACCCCTCCGCAGCACCGGCCCAGCGGTTTCAGCAGACCACCGGCATGGTGATGGCCAAGGGCGTCGAGGACTCGGCGTTCTACCGCTGGTCCCGGCTGACCTCCCTCAACGAGGTCGGCGGCGACCCGTCGGTCTTCGCCGTCACCCCGGACGACTTCCACCTGTGGGCGTCGGAGCGGCAGCGCCTCTGGCCGACGGCGATGTCGGCCGGCTCCACGCACGACACCAAGCGGGGCGAGGACGTCCGTGCTCGGATCACCGCGATCAGCGAGCTGCCGGGGCTGTGGGGACGGAACCTGGACGACCTGTTCGCGCTGCTCTCACCGCCCGATCCCGGCTTCGCGAACCTGCTCATCCAGGCCGTCGTCGGCGCCTGGCCGGCGCGTGGTGCCGACGGGGCGCTGCCGGACGACTTCCGCGCGCGCCTGCACGGGTACGCCGAGAAGGCGATGCGCGAGGCGGGCGACCGGACCACCTGGACCGAGCCCGACGCGGCGTACGAGGCGGCCGTGCACGCGCTGGTCGACGCGCTCCTGGACGACCCTGCCGCGCACGCCCTCGTCGTCGAGCTCGTCGAGGTCCTCGCCGCCCCCGGTTGGAGCAACGGGCTGTCCTCCAAGCTGTTGACCCTCACTCTCCCCGGCGTGCCCGACGTCTACCAGGGCAGCGAGCTGTGGGAGCAGAGCCTGGTCGACCCCGACAACCGCCGTCCCGTGGACTTCGCCGCCCGCGCCGCGCTGCTCGACGTCGAGCCACGGCTCGGCACCGACCCGGACGACCCCGGGGTGGCGAAGCTCGCCGTGACCCGGGCCGCGCTGCGTCTGCGACGGGACCGACCCGAGCTCTTCGACGGGTACGTCGCGCTGGTCGCCGACGGTCCCGCCGCGCAGCACGTCATCGCGTTTGACCGCGGTGGCGCGATCAGCGTGGTCACCCGGCTGCCGGTCGGCCTCGCTGCCCGCGGCGGGTGGGAGGGCACCGAGCTCGTGCTGCCTGCCGGCGACTGGTTCGACCAGCTCGGTGGCCGCCGGTTCTCCGGCACGGTCCCCGTCGGCGACCTGCTCGCCGACCTGCCCGTGGCCCTCCTGGTCAGGGAGGCCGCAGCATGACCCGATCTGAACGCGGCCGCTTCGACCTCTGGGCGCCGGTTCCCGACCAGGTCCGGCTGAGCATCGAGGGGGACGTCGTCGCGATGCGCCGCGGCGACGACGGCTGGTGGACACCCGCGCAGGCGGTGGCCGACGGTGAGGTCGACTACGGCTACCTCCTCGACGACGACCCGACCGTCCTCCCGGACCCGCGCTCGCGCCGCCAGCCGGACGGCGTGCACGGCCGTTCCCGGACCGACGACCCCGCCACCTTCGCGTGGACCGACAGCAACTGGCCCGGCCGCCCGCTGGAGGGTTCGGCGATCTACGAGCTGCACGTAGGCACCTTCACCCCTGAGGGCACCTTCGACGCCGCGCTCGACAAGCTCGACCACCTGCTCTCCCTCGGCGTCGGCTTCGTCGAGCTGATGCCGGTCAACGCGTTCAACGGCACCCACAACTGGGGGTACGACGGCGTGCTCTGGTCAGCGGTCCACGAACCGTACGGCGGCCCGGCCGGCTACCGCCGCTTTGTCGACGGCTGCCACCGTGCGGGGCTCGGCGTCATCCAGGACGTCGTCCACAACCACCTCGGTCCGTCCGGCAACTACCTCCCCCGGTTCGGGCCGTACCTCAAGACCGACGGCCGCAACACCTGGGGCGACCTGATCAACCTCGACGGCGAGGCCAGCCACGAGGTGCGTCGGTTCATCCTCGACAGTGCGCTGATGTGGTTCCAGGACTTCCACGTCGACGGGCTGCGGCTCGACGCGGTGCACGCACTCGAGGACGCCTCCCCGGTGCACCTCCTCGCCGAGCTCTCCGCCGAGGTCGATCTCCTCCAAGCCCGTCTCGGCCGTCCCCTGACGCTGATCGCCGAGTCGGACCTCAACGACATCGCGATGGTGACGCCCCGCGACGAGGGTGGGCACGGCCTCACGGCCCAGTGGAGCGACGACTTCCACCACGCGCTGCGCGTCGCGTTCACCGGGGAGGCCTCGGGGTACTACGCCGACTTCGCCGACCAGGACGCCCTGGTCAAGGTCTTCAACGAGGGGTTCTTCCACAACGGGACGTACTCCTCGTTCCGCGAGCGCGACCACGGCAGACCGATCCCTACCGGCACGACGCCGAGCTCGAGGCTGGTCGTCTACAGCCAGAACCACGACCAGGTCGGCAACCGCGCTCGCGGCGACCGGCTGACCGAGCACCTGGACGAAGAGCAGCTGGTCTGCCTGGCGATGCTGACGCTCACCTCGCCGTACACGCCGATGCTCTTCCAGGGCGAGGAGTGGGCGAGCAGCCGGCCCTTCGCGTTCTTCACCTCGCACCCGGAGGCCGACCTGGGTCGTGCCGTGGCCGAGGGCCGCGTCGCGGAGTTCGCCCGGATGGGCTGGGATCCCGCCACGGTCCCCGACCCGCAGGACCCCGACACGTTCGCGCGCTCGAAACTCGACTGGGACGAGCTCAGGTCGGGGATGCACGCCCGGGTGCTGGCGGCGTACCAGGAGCTGGCCAAGCTGCGCGCCACGCAGCCGGACCTGCTGACGCCCTCGTTCGGCCGCGCGAGCAGGGACGACGACGGGTTGCTGACCCTACGGCGTGGCTCGCGCACCGTGCTGGCCGCGCTCGGCGACGAGCCCGTCACGCGCGAGCTGGAGCCGGAGGCCGAGCTGCTCTTCGTGACCGGACCCGGCGCCCGCCTGGAGGGCACCCGGCTGACCCTCGCACCGGGTTCAGGAGCCGTGGTTTAGGCACCTCCGCGCTGGGTACTTCCCGCGCACCGGCGGACCCGGAGAGGGGTCGCGATTACGCATCCGGCGCAGCCCCGGGTTTCCGCCGTCCAGATCTCACCAGGACACCGTCGTGACGACCCGCGTCACCGACGGCGAGGCAGGCGTCGAGGAGAACCCGAACCGCGGCGACGGCCGCACCGGACGCAGCTCGCCGAGGTCCGCACCGTCGAAGGAACCGGACAGGGCGGTCACGGCACGGTGGTCGGTGGCGCCGTAGTACTCCCGACGACCGCCTCCGGCGGTACCGCGGGTACGCACGCCTCGCAGGACGACGCGCGCGACCAGGTCGGTGACCGTGCACCAGGCAGGACTCTCCGCGATCCGCGCCGGCACCAGGCGCAGCAGCAGACCTAAGGACGTCCGGCTCCCGAGGGTCACCTCGAGGACCAGCGACCTCGACCGCACCGACCACGCGTCCGGAGCCGTCTCCACGCGCACGTCCTCGATCCGCACGCTGTCGAAGGAGTACGTCGACTCCACGAACTCCGCGACCTGAGCGCTGGGCGCGAGCAGGACGCGGTGCCCCGCTGCCGTCTCCACCATCACGTCGGCGAAGGCACCCAAGGGTGAGGACGTCCACCGCCCGACGACCACCCGGACGCCGCTGCTGCTCCCGACGCCGACGATCTCCCCACGGAAACGGTTGCGCACCAATTCCCGCCCCTTCCTACGACCCGGTCGACGCCCACCTTGCCACTCCGCCCCAGGCACGCCCCAGTCCGCATCGGTTGCGGTGCCGACCACGGGGTACGGCCAGGTCATGGCCCCCGAACAGACCGTCGCCGCCGAGGTCGTGCTGGATCGCGCCGCCCTGGAGAACCTGCTGTCCGCGATCGAGGCCGACCACGGGACGTGCGACCTCGCGAAGCTGCTGAGCTGAGCGGGCCGGCCGTGTCCGCCGCCCTGGCCTCCGAGGAGTTCCTCCCCGGCGGTGAGTTCACGGTCGGGGCGGAGGAGGAGCTGGTGCTCCTCGACCAGGCGGGCGGGCTGCTGCGCTCCGGCGCCGAGGAGGCCGTCGCATCGGTACGGCGGGCGGTGCCGCCGGGCACGGGCACCGTCTCCGTCGAGCTCTTCGCCTCGCAGATCGAGTTCGCGACGGGCATCTGCGCCGGTGCGGACGGCGTCGAGGAGCAGCTGGCAACCATGCGTTCGGCCTTCTTCGCCACCGGCGGCCGCGCGATGGCGGTCGGCGTCCACCCGGCGGCACCGTTCGGCGACGCAGCACTGACTGCGGGACCTCACTACGACCAGGTGGCCCGAGACCTGGCCGGCCTGCTGCGCACGCCCACCTCGGCCCTCCAGGTGCACGTGGGCCTGCCCGACGTCGCGGCGGCCCTGGCGGCGTACAACGGGATCCGGCACCGGCTCGTCGTCCTCCAGGCGCTCGCCGGCGCTTCGCCGTTCTGGCACGGCCGGGACTCGGGCTTGGCCTCGACCAGGTGGGCGGTCATCAGCTCCTATCCCCGAGGCGGGGTGCCGCCGCACCTGGCGACCTGGGAGGAGTACGCCTCGCGCGTGCGGGCCACGGCCGCGTCCGCCGGAACCGACGACCTGAACCAGGTCTGGTGGGACGCGCGACTGCGACCGGCGCTGGGGACGATCGAGATCCGGGTGATGGACGCGCAGCCCTCGCTGCAGGTCGCGGCCGGGTTGGTCGCGCTGGCCCAGGGGCTGGTGAAGCACGCGGTCGAGCATCCCCGGAGGTGCGAGCTCCCTCACGAGGTCCTCGGCGAGAACAGCTTCCGGGTGGCCCGACACGGCCTGGAGACGACCGTGGTCGACGTGGACGGCGCCACCCGACCGGTGCGCGACGTGGCGCTGGTCGCGCTCCGCGACGCCCGGTCAGCGCTCGTGCCCGAGGGCCACGACGATGCTCTGGAGGTCGTCGAGAAGCTGCTCGCCGACGCGACCGAGCCGGCCCGCCAGCGCCAGGTTCACGAGGACCGCGGTATGGACGGGTTGCTGGAGGACCTGGTCTCCCGGACCTGTGCGCGGTGAGCCCCCGTCAGCGCACGCTTGCGGTACCTCGCGGCGTCGCCGAGCGCCCACGCGATCACGGCCACGCCGGCAACCAGGACGAACAGGACGACGGCGACGGTCTCGGTCATGGACATGGTCCCTTCCTACCCCAACCCCGCCTGCGCGAACCTGCTCACCCGCACGGACCTTGACGACCTCACTTGCATTTTGCAAGTATCCAGCCATGAGCCTCTTCATCACCTGTCCGGTCGAGAGTGTCGAGCGCGCGACTGCCTTCTACACCGCCCTCGGCTGGACCCTGAACCCCGAGATGTCGGACCACAACGTGTCGTGCTTCGCGATCGCGCCCGACCAGTACGTCATGCTCGGCAGCCGCGAGATGTACGCGAGTGTCGGTGGAACCGAGGAGCTCGTCGGTCAGGCGGACACCCCCTCGAAGGTGACGGTCTCGTTCGACCTCGGCAGCCGCGAGGCGGTCGACGAGCTCGTCGAGCGCGCCGGTTCCGCGGGCGGGCGGATCGGTGACACCGACGACTACCCGTTCATGTACCAGCGCCAGTTCGACGACCCCGACGGGTATCACTACTCGCCGTTCTGGATGAAGCCGGACACCGATCCGACGACGTGAGCGACCTCGCCGCTGCGCTCGAGGTCGTCGGAGCACGGTGGGCGCTGCTCATCGTGGAACAGCTTCTCGACGGGCCGAAGCGGTACGGCGACCTCCAGCGCGACCTGGGCGTCCCGACCAACATGCTCGCCACCCGCCTGCGGGAGCTCGAGGCGGCCGGCGTCCTCACCCGCCTCCCCCTCCACCACAACACCCGGGCCTACGCCCTCACCGAGCGCGGCCTGGCCCTCCAGGAGGCGATCGTCGCCCTCGGCGACTGGGCGCGCGAACGCACCTAGCGGAGAACGGAGAAGCCCCTGACCTGCATCGCTGCAGGTCAGGGGCTTCTCGCTGAGCCGCCTATCGGAATCGAACCGATGACCTAATCATTACGAGTGATTCGCTCTACCGACTGAGCTAAGGCGGCGCGGTGCCCGACCGTTCAGTCAGGCACGCCGCACGAGTATAGGGGCGAGGACGGGGACGGGCGAAACCGAGTCTCGACTACGCTCGACCACCGGCTAGCACTTCAGGTCGACCTGGGGGCGGTCCCCCGAGATCAGCCACTTCTCGACCGCGTCGTCCACGCACGAGTTCCCGCGCCCGAATCCGGTGTGGCCGTCGCCGTCGCGGGTGATCAGCTGGCCGGAGTCCAGCTGTGCGGCGAGCGCCTGCGCCCACACGAGCGGCGTGGCCGGGTCGCGGGTGGTGCCGATGACCACGATCGGCGGGGCACCCTTGGCGTGCAGGGCGACGGTGCGCTGGCCGCTGCGGATCGGCCAGTTCGAGCAGGTCGCCAAGCTGTACGCGAACGCTCGCCCGAAGGTCGGGGACGCCTTCTCGAACTCGGGGAACCGGGCCGCGACGTCCTTGGTCGCGATGTAGTCGTTGTGGTCGAGGCAGTTGACGGCGTACAGGGCTTCCATGGAGTTGTCCCGGAAGCCCTTCGGGCCGCGCGCGGTGTACCGGTCGGCCAGGCCCAGCAGTCCGGACCCGTCGCCGGTGCGCATCGCCGAGCGCAGCGCCTGGGTCAGGTCGGGCCAGAGCTCCTTGACGTACAGCGGAAGCCAGATCCCCAGCATCCCGAGGCCCTCGGTCAGCTCGCGGCTCTCGCCGGTCTGCAGGGGCTTCGCATCGAGGTCGTCGAGGAAGGCGCGGACCTTCCTGGCGCCACCGTCGACGGTGCTGCCGAGGTAGCACCCCCCGGCGTCGATGCAGTCCTTGATGTAGGCGCGCAGCGCGGTCTCGAACCCGCGCCCCTGCTCCAGCGAGAGCTTCTCGTTCGACAGCGACGGGTCGATCGCGCCGTCGAGCACGAAGCGACCGACGTTCTTCGGGAACAGGTCGGCGTACGTCGCCCCCAGGAAGGTCCCGTACGACGACCCGAGGTAGTCCAGCTTCGACTCGCCCAGCGCTGCCCGCAGCACGTCCATGTCGCGGGCGGCCTCCTTCGTCGACATGTGCCGGGCGAGCTCGCCGCTCTCGTCCAGGCAGCCCTGGCCGAAGCGGCCGAGCAGCCGGTCCATCGACGCTTCCTCCGCCGGGTTGTCCGGGTCGGGGTCGAACGCGACGACCTCGTCGAGTCCCGCTGTGTCCAGGCAGGCCAGCGGGTCGCTGGACGCGACGCCGCGCGGGTCGAAGCCGACGATGTCGAAGTAGCGGGTCAGGGCGTTGCCGAACTGGAGCGGCCCGGCCGCGGCGAACTCGGTCCCTGAACCACCCGGGCCCCCGGGGTTCACCACGAGCGAGCCGACCCTGTTCTTCTCGTCCGTCGCCGGCACCTTGAGCACCGCGATCCCGATCTCGGCGCCGTCCGGCTTCGTGTAGTCCATCGGCACCTTGAGCGTGGCGCAGCGGTTCTCCCCGCACCTCTTCCACCGCAGCTTCTGGTCGTAGTAGCGGTCCAGGGAGGGCTCGGTCTCCGGCAGCGGAGCAGTGCTGCTGGGAGCAGGGGTGAAGGTCGGACCGGCGTTGCCACCGTCCAGCGGGTCCTCGGAGTCGGAGACCAGCAGCCAGGCTCCGACACCTGCACCGACGAGGGCGAACACCAGCAGGCCGACGAGGATGCCGAGCAGGACGGGGTTGCCGCTCCGCGACTCCTCGCCCTGCGGACCGACCGGCTCGGACGGGGGCGGCGGGACAGGCGGACCCGGCGGCGTGAGCGACATGCCTAGAGCCTAGGCAGGTGGGCCGAGAATCCCGCTCGGATCACCGTCGTTTCGACTCAGACCTTGAGCGCCATCATCAACGACTCGAGCGCGAGCACCGGCGCCACGTTGAACTCCAGCATCTGCTCGCGCGCCTCGAACACGGCGTCGATCCGGCGCAGGTTCTCCTCCGGCGTGGTCTTGCGGGCGAGCTGCTCGACATCGGGTCGGATCTCCTCGTTGACCACCGGAGAGTTCGAACCGAGCTGCAGGGTAAGGGCGTCGCGGTAGACCGAGACCAGGTCCATCAGCCCGCGGTCGACCACGTCCAAGTGGCGGCGCTTGGCACGCATCTTCTGGTCGCGCTCGAGGGCCTTCAGCGCCGGCCCGTACTCGCGCGGGCGGCGCCCGCGCTCCACGACGCCGTACGCCGCGTCGAGCTCCTCGCGCTCGCGGGCGTCGTGCTCGACCGTCATCGCGTCGGCCTCCTGCTTGGCCAGGTCGTTCACCGAGGCGGCGGCCGTGAGGCACTCACGCAGGTCGGTCATCTTCACCGGGAGCCGGATCAGCTCACGCCGCCGGTCGCGGGTCTCGGCGTCCCGGGCCAGGGCTCGCGCACGCCCGATGTGTCCCTGGCTGGCCCGGGCGCAGTAGTCGGCGACCTGCGGGTCGACGCCGTCTGTGCGGACGAGGAACGCCGCCACGTCAGCCGGGCTCGGGGTGGCGAGCACGACCAGCCGGGACCGCGACCGGATCGTCGGGAGCACGTCCTCCACGGTCGGCGCGCAGAGCAACCACACCGTGCGCTCGCTCGGCTCCTCGATCGCCTTGAGCAAAGCGTTCACGCCCTGCTCGTTGAGCCGGTCGGCATCCTCGACCACCATGATCTGCCAGCGCTGGCCGGCAGGCGAGAGCGCCGAGAACCGGACCAGCTCGCGCACCTCGTCGACCTTGATGATCAGCTTCTCGGTGCGGGTGACGTTGACGTCCGGGTGCGCGCCGATCGCGACGCTGTGGCACGAGTGGCAGGTGCCGCAGCCGCCCTGCTCGCACTGCAGCGCTGCCGCGAAGGCGAGCGCCGCGTTCGAGCGACCGGAGCCCGGGGGTCCGGTGAACAGCCAGGCGTGGGTCATGTCGCCGGCGACCGCGTTCTTGAGGATCTCGATGACCGGCTTCTGGCCGACCAGGTCGTCGAACACGCTCACAGCAGTGCCTCGACCCGTGCGCCGATCGCCGCGGCGACCTCCTCGATCGTCCCGCTCGCGTCCAGCACCAGGTAGTGCTCGGCGTCCGCCGCAGCCAGGTCGAGGAAACCCTGCCGCACACGCAGGTGGAACTCCAGCGGCTCCCCCTCGATCCGGTCGCGCTCGGCGAACCGGGTCAGCCCTGCAGCAGGGTCGAGGTCCAGCAGCACGGTCAGGTGCGGACGCAGGTCACCGGTCGCCCAGCGCAGCACCCGCTCGAGCTCGGCAGGCTCCAGCGCGCGGCCGGCTCCCTGGTAGGCGAGCGAGGAGTCGACGTACCGGTCGGTGATGACGACCTCGCCGCGCTCGAGCGCCGGGCGGACCATCTTGTCGAGGTGCTCGGCCTTGTCCGCGGCGTACAGCAGGGCCTCGGTGCGGTCGTCGAGGTGGCCGGTCTCCGGGCTGAGCACGATCTGACGGACCTTCTGCCCGACCTCGGTCGCGCCGGGCTCGTGGGTCAGCAGCACCTCACGGCCGAGCTCGGTCAACCGCTGCGCGAGCAGCTTCGCCTGGGTGGACTTGCCGCCGCCCTCGCCGCCCTCGAAGCAGAGGAACAGGCCGCGCTCGGCATACACACCCGGGTAGGACACACGCACAGACTAAAGGTGACCCCGGACAACCCGCGCACGGACTCAGCCCCCGTCGAGCCGACCCGTCGGTTCTGTGCAGGTTCGCGGAGCGAGCCCGCGAGCAAGCGCACCTGCACAGAAGCGACGTGTCGGCGATCCCGCCACAGTCAGGCCTTCTTAGCAGCGGCCTTCTTGGCAGTCTTCTTAGCCGCAGACTTCTTCGCCGCAGACTTCTTCGCCGTCTTCTTCGCCGACTTCTTGGCCGCCTTCTTCGCCGGCCCCTTCTCGCGACGCTCCGCCAACAGCTCCGCCGCGCGCTCCAGCGTGATCTCCTCCACGCTGTCGTCCTTGCGCAGCGTGGCGTTGTACTCGCCGTCGGTCACGTACTCACCGAAGCGACCCTCCTTCACCACGACCGGCTGCCCGGAGACCGGGTCGTTGCCGAGCTCCTTGAGCGGCGGCTTGGCGGCTCCGCGGCCACGCTGCTTGGGCTGGGCGTAGATCGCCAGCGCCTGCTCCACGGTGATGTCGAAGAGCTGCTCCTCGGTCTCCAGCGAGCGCGAGTCGGTGCCCTTCTTCAGGTACGGGCCGTAGCGGCCGTTCTGCGCGGTGATCTCCACACCCTCGGCGTCCGTGCCGACCACGCGGGGCAGGGACAGCAGCCGCAGCGCCGTCTCGAGGTCGATCGTCTCCAGGCTCATCGTCTTGAACAGCGAACCCGTGCGGGCCTTCTGCTTCTTGGGGGCGTCCTCGGGCAGCACCTCGGTGACGTACGGGCCGAAGCGTCCGTTCTTCGCGACGATCAGGTTGCCGGTCTCCGGGTCGGTGCCGAGCTCGGTCTCCATGCCGGCCGGGGTGGCCAGCAGCTCGCGCGCCTTGGCCTCGGTCAGCTCGTCCGGCGGCAGGTCGTCGGGCACGTTGGCGCGCGCCGGAGCGCCGGCGTCATCACCGCCGCCGTCTCCGTCGTTCTCCGGCACGACCTCGATGTAGGGCCCGTAGCGGCCGACGCGCAGGTCGATGCCGCTGGGCTCGCCGGCCGGGGTGAGCACCGGGAAGGTCGCCAGCTCCTTGGCGTCGATGTCACCGAGCTCGGTGACCAGGCGCTTGAGCCCCTCGATCTTGTCGCTGCCGAAGTAGAACTCGCCCAGCTCGGTCTCGAGGTTCTTGCGTCCTCCGGCGATGTCGTCGAGGACGGTCTCCATGCCGGCGGTGAACTCGTAGGACACCAGCCTCTCGAAGTGCCGCTCGAGCAGGCGGATCACCGAGAACGCCAGCCACGCCGGGACCAGCGCGGTCCCCTTCTTGTAGACGTAGCCGCGGTTGAGGATCGTGCCGATGATCGCCGCGTACGTCGACGGGCGCCCGATCTCGCGCTTCTCCAGCTCGGAGATCAGCGAGGCCTCGGTGAACCGGGCCGGCGGCTTGGTCTCGTGGCCCGACGCCTTGAGGCTCGCGGCGCTCACCGCGTTGCCCTCGGCCAGGTTCGGCAGCCGGCTCTCGGCGTCGTCGCGCTCGGCGGCGGCGTCGTCGTTGCCCTCGACGTACGCCTTGAGGAAGCCGTGGAAGGTGATCGTGCGACCGCTGGAGGAGAACACCACGTCCTCGCCGCTGGCGGAGGGACCGCCGAGACGGATGGTCACCGAGTTACCGGCGGCGTCCTTCATCTGCGAGGCGATGGTGCGCATCCAGATGAGCTCGTAGAGCCGGAACTGGTCGCCGGTCAGACCGGTCTCGGCCGGCGTGCGGAAGTTGTCGCCGGCCGGACGGATCGCCTCGTGGGCCTCCTGCGCGTTCTTCACCTTCGAGGCGTAGACCCGGGGAGCGTCCGGAACGTACTCGGGACCGTAGAGCTCACGGGCCTGGCTGCGGGCCGCGTTCAGCGCGGTGTCCGACAACGTCGTGGAGTCGGTACGCATGTAGGTGATGTAGCCGTTCTCGTACAACCGCTGCGCCACCGACATCGTCGACGAGGCCGAGAAGCCGAGCTTGCGGCTCGCCTCCTGCTGCAGCGTGGTCGTGCGGAACGGGGCGTACGGCTTGCGGGTGTACGGCTTGGACTCGACCGAGCGGACGGTAAAGGCGGTGTCGTGCAGCGCCTCGACCAGCGCCTCGGCCCGAGCCTGGGTGACGTGGACGACCTTGCCCTCGGACTTGAGCTGACCGTCGTCACCGAAGTCGGTTCCGCGGGCGACGCGGGTCCCGTCGATGCTGTGCAGCTTGCCCGGGAACATCCGCTGCTCGTGGTCGGCGCCGGCGTCGAAGGTCCCCTCGAGGTCCCAGTACGACGCCAGCCGGAACGCCATCCGCTCCCGCTCGCGGTCCACGACCAGGCGGGTGGCGACCGACTGCACCCGGCCGGCGGACAGGCCGGACATGACCTTCTTCCACAGCACCGGGGAGACCTCGTAGCCGTAGAGACGGTCCAGGATGCGGCGGGCCTCCTGGGCCTCCACGAGGTCCATGTCGATCTCGCGCGGCGACTCGACCGCGGCCTGGATCGCCTCCGGGGTGATCTCGTGGAAGACCATCCGGTGGACCGGCAGGTCCTTCTTCGGCTTCAGCTCGTCCAGCAGGTGCCAGGCGATCGCCTCGCCCTCGCGGTCCTCATCGGTGGCCAGGTAGAGCTCGTCGGCGTCCTTCAGCAGACCCTTGAGCTTGGTGATGTGCGACTTCTTGTCCCGGGAGACGACGTAGACCGGCTTGAAGCCGTCGTCGACGTTGACGCCCAGACGGGCCCACGGCTCGCCCTTGACCTTGGCAGGGATGTCCGCAGCGGTCTGCGGCAGGTCGCGGATGTGTCCGATGGACGATTCCACGACGTAGCCCTTGCCGAGGTAGCCCTCGATGGTGCGGGCCTTGGCCGGCGACTCGACGATGACGAGCTTGTGTGCCACGGGTGTTGGAGTCCTTCCCCCGAAGAGTGGGGCAGATCGTGCAGGGTTGCGGCAACAAGGTAGCGCGGGTTTCCACCCTGACAAGCCACCAGCCCCGCCGCTGAGGACCTCCCCCTTCGGGGGAAGTTCGTGGAAAGCGGTCTAGCTCCCGGGCGTGCCGAGCTCCAGGAAGCCCTCCACGACCAGCTCGCGGACCTCCGCGAGCCGGGTCGGGACGTCGACCTCTCCTATTAATTGTGCGATCGCCGCGAGCAGCTGCCCGACGCTCAGGTCGCCGTCGGCGGCACCCGCGAGAGCCGACCCGACGGTGTCGACCTGCTTGGCCCGTCGCATCCCCGTCTGCTGCCGCAGCACGATCTGGCTGGGGTCCTCGGCGCCGGCCGGGCCGAAGGTCTCCTGGACCACGTCCAGACGCAGGCGCGGGTGACTCGCGAGCAGGGCCTCGTCGCTGAGGTCCCGGACGACCTCGACCCGCTCGAAGTGGGCGGCGTTCTCAGCACCCAGCGGCTGCTCGACCTCCCAGCGCCACTCCTCCAGGCGTACGTCGGGCCGCGTCGCGCCGCTGGCCCGCAGGGTGATCCAGCCGAAGCCGACCGCCTCGACGCCGTTCTCCTCGAACCAGGACAGCCAGGTGTCGTAGCGCGTGTAGTAGTCAGGGGTGCCGTGCACCCCCGCGTCCTTGAGCCAGAGCTCGACGTACGACGGCAGGTCGAGCACCTCGCGCTGGACGACCCAGGCGTCGCACCCGGTGTCCATCCAGCCGGCCAACCGCTCGTCCCACGGCTGGTCCTTCGTGATCGCCCAGTTGGCCAGCACCTGACCGGTGCCTCCGGGACGCAGGTGCTGCGGGATCGTCCGGACGATGTGCTCGACGACACGATCCCCCGGGAGGCCGGAGTCGCGGTAGACGAGACGCTCTCCGGTCGCCGGCGAGATCACGAACGGCGGGTTGGTGACGATCAGGTCGAACCGCTCGCCGGCGACCGGCTCGAAGAAGCTGCCGTGGCGGATGTCGAGCTGGTGGGTCGTGGCGTCCCCGGTGGTCGAGCCGTCCCCGGTGGTCGAGCCTGTCGAGACCCCGTTCAGCTCGGCGTTCACCTCGGTCAGCCACAGCGCTCGCGCGTTCACGTCGGTCGCGACGATCTGCTCGACGTGCTCGGCCAGGTGCAGGCTCTGCACGCCGCACCCGGTCCCGAGGTCGAGCGCCCGGGCGACCGGCGTACGGACGGTGAGCTCGGCCAGCGAGGTGGCTGCCGGCGAGATCCCGAGGACGTGGTCGGGCCCGACCCGCTGCGGGCCGCCGTCCAGGCCAGGGGTGAGGTCGCTGGCGACCCACAGGTTGCCTCCCGACCGGGCGCTGTCGGTTCCGTAGGGCCGCAGGTCGACGCGCGCGGCGACCTCGCTGATCGAGCGCTCCAGGATGCCGACGGCGCACAGGTCGTCGACCAGGCCGGGCAGCGCGCGCTCGGCGTCCTCGGCAGGGACGGTCGCCTGCAGCAGCCACATCCGGGTGAGGGTCTCCAGCGGACTTCCCCCGCGGGTG
This sequence comes from Marmoricola sp. OAE513, assembly GCF_040546585.1. NCBI lineage: Bacteria > Bacillati > Actinomycetota > Actinomycetes > Propionibacteriales > Nocardioidaceae > Marmoricola > Marmoricola sp. OAE513. The sequence goes on from NZ_JBEPOC010000001.1 coordinate 1,494,198, forward strand.
ACGCGCAACCCGGGCGTCGTCTCGTTGCGCCCGAGCGCCGCCTGGGCCGTCGCGCCGATCAGGTCCGCGACCGCGTCGTAGGTGTAGTCGGCGGCGTGCAGGGCTTCGCGCAGGCGGGCGATCGTGGAGGACGTCACCCCCGGAGGTTACTCACCGCGTCTCGACAGGCTCGACGACCGGGCAGCGGAACCACCGGGCCGACGACCGGTCTGCAGTCAGCGGTCCCCGAGGATGTCGGCGGCGTTGTCGGCGATCCACGCCATCAGCGGGACGTAGAGCGCGGCGAACTCGCTCCCGCGCTCGGTCAGCGAGTACTCGACGTACGGCGGCACGACCGGCTTCGCGTTCCGGACGACCAGCCCGTCCTCGACGAGGATCCGCAGCGTCTGCGCGAGCATCTTCTCGCTCACGCCCTCGGCGCGACGGCGCAGCTCGCTCCAGCGCACCGGCCGCCCCTCGGCCAGGATCACCAGCACCAGCCCGCCCCACTTGCTGGTGACGTGCTCGAGCACGGTCCGGCTCGGGCAGTTCTTCGAGAAGACGCCGTCCGGGTAGTGCCGTCGGAGCACGTCGACGCTGTCACTTACCGTCATGTCAGTACCTTACTTCAAAGTGGGTACTAACTCTAGGGAAGTTAGCGGGCGGACCCGCCGTTGGAGCGGGTGACAAGCCCCTACTTCCGAAGGATCCACCATGTCTCTCGTCGTCACCGGCGCCTCCGGCCACCTCGGCCGTCTCGTCGTCGAACAGCTCCTGACCCACGGCACCCCGGCCGCCGACATCGTCGCGACCACGCGGACGCCCGAGACCTTGTCCGACCTCGCCGCACGCGGGGTGGACGTCCGAGCAGCCGACTTCAACGACCCGGAGTCGCTCAAGGAGGCCTTCGCCGGCGCCAGCCGCATCCTGCTCATCTCGACCACCGACCCCGACCGGCTCAGCGGCCAGCGCAACGCCGTCGAGGCTGCGCGCGAGGCCGGCGTCGACCTGCTCGCCTACACCTCGATCACGCGTGCGGACACGTCCTCCCTGCTGCTGGCCGGTGACCACCGTGAGACGGAGAAGCTGATCGAGGAATCGGGCCTCACCTATGCCTTCTTGCGCAACTCCTGGTACTTCGAGAACTACACCGAGCAGCTCGCCCCGGCGCTCGAGCACAAGGCCGTCCTCGGCAGCGCCGGCGAGGGCCGGGTCAGCGCCGCGGCGCGGGCCGACTACGCCGCCGCCGCCGCGGTCGTGCTCGCCGGCGAGGTCACCGGCAACCAGGTCCTCGAGCTCGGCGGCGACACCGCCTTCACGCTGACCGAGTACGCCGCCGCCCTCTCGGAGGCCACCGGCGAGACCATCACGTACGTCGACCAGCCGGTCGAGCAGTACGCCGCGTTCCTCGCCTCGGTCGGCGTACCGGCTCCGATGGACACGGTGCTGGCCGATGCCGACCGCGGGCTGTCCCGCGGCGAGCTGCTGTCCGACTCGGGCACGCTGAGCGACCTGATCGGTCGTCCGACCACGAAGCTCGAGGACGCGATCCGCGCCGCACTGTGACCGGTCGGGTGGTCGAGCAGCCCGGTCATCGAGCAGCCCGGTCATCGAGCAGCCCGGTCATCGAGCAGCCCGGTCATCGAGCTTGCCGAGATGCAGTGAGGTACGCGCCGTCCTCACCACGTCTCGGCAAGCTCGACGACCGACTCAGAAGCGCCCCGGCAGGCGGATGTCGAGCAGGTTCGGAAGCCCCGCCTTGTAGAGCAGCGCATCGGTCTTCTGGATCGGCAGCAGCGCCGGGTTCTCCCAGAGCGAGAAGATCGTCGCCCGCGAGGCCGTCGACCCGGTCAGGTCGAGGATCGCGTTCGCGGCCCTGCGGCCCGACTCGTTCGCGCCCTCCATCGTCGCCAGGTCGATGTTCGTCCTCACGAAGTCGCCGGTGAGGAAGAAGTTCGGGATCTTCGTGGTGACCTCGGGCCGGTCCTTCCACGAGCCCGCGGTGTTGACCAGCAGCGGGGTGTCGTTGGTGTTCCGGCCGGTCGCAGCGTTGTACGCGACTCCGGGGTCCAGGAACCACGAGTGCACGTCGCTCGGGTCGAACAGGTCCCCCATCGTGTGGTGGAACTGGATCTGCGCCATCACCTCGTCAGCGACCTCCTGCGGCGAGCACTCCTTGGCGGTCTTGCCGTAGAGGATTCCCTTCGCGTCCCAGTTGGAGATGTCCACCGACAGGCAGTCGACCGCAGTCCCGTCGCCGTAGTCGGCCGGGAAGTCGCGGGTGGCCCAGAAGTCACCCTGGGTCAGCGCCGTCAGCGCCCACGGCGAGTCGATGAAGGTGATGTGCCCCTTGGTGAGCTTCACCTTCTTCTTCAGGTAGTACTGGATGCCGACCATCCAGTCGGTCTGCAGCCTGTTGAGGTTCTCGAAGCTCGGGTCCTTCGCGCGCATGGCACCGCCGAGGAACGCCGTCGCCTTGTCGACCGGCATCGCACTGACGAACCAGTCCGACTCGTGCCGGTACGTGTCGGTGCCGTTGGTCACGTGCACCGCCGCGAGCCGACCGCCGCTGCCCAGCTCGTACGACGCCAAGCCGTACCCGGTCACGAACCGGACCCCGAGCGTGCGCAGCAGCGCCATCCACGGGTCGATCCAGGCCTCGTTGGTCGGCAGGCTGAGCACCCGGTCGATCGCACCGTTCGCCCCGGCGCCGATCATCGTGTAGACGAACGCCTCGCCCATGTTGCCGATGGTGCGCGTGCTCGCGAGCGTCTCCTTCGCGGCGACCAGGTTGCGGGTCAGGCCGGCGGCGAGCACGTGCTGGTAGTCCGCGGACCGGGTCTCCGCTCCCACGAAGTCCCACCAGCTCATGTTCTCCCACTGGCCGAAGCGACGCTCCTTGCTGCTGGTGATGAACACCAGCAACCGGGTCACGAAGTAGGCGAGCTCGTCGGGCGGGACGTTCTGGCCCTTGAGGCTCTCGGTCAGGTAGCGACGCAGACCGTCGACGGTGAAGAGCGCCTGCGGGTCGGGCCCGATGCCGAAGATGAAGGCGTCGGCGCGATCGCCCCCGCGCAGGAACTTGCCGCCCTGAGCGGCGATCAGGTTGTCCTTGACGCCGTTCTTGTTGGAGCCGAACGGCGTCCGGGCCATCGAGTCCGGGATGTGGTGGTAGAAGCCCGGGAAGAAGCGGAAGCCGTGCTCGCCCGGGAGGTCGGCGCGACCCCCGGTACCGGTCCCCACGACCGGGATGCTGCGGGCCTTGCCGCCCCAGGCCTTCGGCTCGAAGACGGTCACCTCGAAACCGCGCTCAGCCAGCTCGTGGGCGGCGGCGAGTCCCGCCATGCCGCCACCGAGGACGGTGACCCGCCTGCCCGGCGCCGCGGCGAACGCGGGCGCGACCCCGGTCGTCGCAGCAGCCGCGACGGCTCCCACGGCAGCACCCGTGCGGAGCACGGTGCGGCGGTCGACGGTACTGCCCGAGGGCAGGCTGATGTTCTCGTTCGTCCCCACGACGACTCCTTCGTTCCGCCCGGCAGCGGTTCGAGGCAACGTAGGACGCTGACAGTGGAACTGTCAACGTGCGGTCCCACCGCCGACCCGGCCCGAAATCACCCGTGAATTGCACCGACCCGGCCCGAACATGCACATGTTCGGGCCGGGTCGGCGTGGGGTGCTGCGTCAGGCGGGAACGTCGGCCGTGATGTCCGAGGTCCGCTTCTTCGACACGTAGACCGCCACCGCGATGATCGCCACGGCCACGAGGGCGATGATGATCCGTACGGCGTCGTTCTCGTCCTTGCCGACGCTGAGCTGGACGACGGCGCTGGCGATCAACAGCGAGACCAGGTTCATCACCTTGATCAGCGGGTTGATCGCCGGACCGGCGGTGTCCTTGAACGGGTCACCCACGGTGTCACCGATGACCGTGGCGGCGTGGGCCTCCGAGCCCTTGCCTCCGTGGCTGCCGTCCTCGACAAGCTTCTTGGCGTTGTCCCAGGCTCCACCCGCGTTGGCCAGGAAGACGGCCATCAGGGTGCCGGTGCCGATCGCACCGGCCAGGAAGCCGGCCAGCGCCGCGACGCCGAGACCGAAGCCGACGGCCATCGGCGCGAGCACCGCGAGGATGCCCGGCGTGATCAGCTCGCGCAGGGAGTCGCGCGTGACGATGTCGACGACCTTGCCGTACTCCGGACGACCGGTGCCCTCCATGATGCCGGGGATCTCGCGGAACTGGCGACGGACCTCGTAGACGACCGCGCCGGCAGCGCGGGCCACGGCGTTGATCGCGAGACCGGAGAACAGGAACACCACGGCCGCGCCGAGCAGGACGCCGACCAGCGTGCTCGGGTTGAACACGAAGAAGTCGGCCAGCTCGTCGAGGCTCTTCTGAGCAGTGAGCTCGTCGAGCACCGAGGAGGCGTAGGAGCCGAACAGCGCCGTCGCGGCGAGCACCGCGGTGGCGATGGCGATGCCCTTGGTGATGGCCTTGGTGGTGTTGCCGACGGCGTCGAGCTCGGTGAGGATCTGCGCCCCCTCCTCGCTGACGTCCCCGGACATCTCCGCGACGCCCTGGGCGTTGTCGGAGATCGGGCCGAAGGTGTCCATCGCGACGATGACGCCGACCGTGGTCAGCAGACCGCACCCGGCGAGCGCGACAGCGAACAGCGAGATGGTCAGCGAGGCGCCACCGAGCAGGAACGCGCCGAACACCGCACCACCGATGACCAGGGTCGTGTAGACCGCGGACTCGAAACCGACCGAGAGGCCGGACAGGATGACGGTCGCCGCGCCGGTGAGCGAGGTCTTCCCTACGTCCTTGACCGGCTTGTACTCGGTGCCGGTGTAGTAGCCGGTGAGCGCCAGGATGCCGGCGGCCATCACGATGCCGATGACGACGGCGGCCGAGGCGATCCAGCGCGGGTCACCCTCGAAGCCGCCCGCGGACAGCTGGTTCAGCGCCGTACCGGCGACACCCTCGAACTCCGAGAAGTCGGACGGCAGGTAGATGAACGAGGCGATCACGGACGCGACCGCGCCGATGGCGGCCGAGATGTAGAACGCTCGGTTGATCGTGACCAGACCGTTCTCGCCGGCCCGCGGCTTGCACAGGTAGACACCGATGATCGCCGTCAGGGCGCCGATGGCAGGGATGAGCAGCGGGAAGACCAGGCCCTTGTCGCCGAAGGCCTGCGAGCCGAGGATCAGCGCGGCCACCAGGGTGACGGCGTAGGACTCGAAGAGGTCGGCGGCCATACCGGCGCAGTCGCCCACGTTGTCACCGACGTTGTCGGCGATCGTCGCGGCGTTGCGCGGGTCGTCCTCGGGGATGTTGTTCTCGACCTTGCCGACGAGGTCGGCGCCGACGTCAGCGGCCTTGGTGAAGATACCGCCGCCGACACGCATGAACATGGCGAGCAGCGCCGCACCGAAGCCGAAGCCCTCGAGCACGTGCGGGGCCTCGTCCTTGTACAGCAGCACGACGACGCTGGCGCCGAGGAGGCCCAGACCGACGGTGAGCATGCCGACCATGGCGCCCGAGCGGAAGCCGATCTTCATGGCGGGGTCGCGACCCTCGGTGTTGGCCGCTGCCGCCACGCGGAGGTTCGCCTGGACGGCGAGCGACATGCCGAGGTACCCGACAGCTGCGGAGAAGCCCGCGCCGACGAGGAAGAACAACGAACGTCCGATCCGGACCGCCGTGTCGTCGGCGGGCAGCGCGAGCAGCGCCAGGAACGCGACGGCCGCGAAGATGCCGAGCGTGCGGAACTGCCGGGCGAGGTAGGCGTTCGCGCCTTCCTGGATCGCCTTGGCGATGTTCTTCATGTTGTCGGTGCCTTCGCCGGCGGCAAGGACCTCGTTGCGGAACATCGCTGCCATGCCGAGCGCCGCGAGGGCGATGACGGCGATGATCAGGACGATTACGAGGTTGCCACCTTCGAGATCGGGGACTGCGAGCCCGGTCATGGAATCTCCTTGGTGTGATGTGCGATGCGCTGTCGCGACTTACTGCCCAAACGTCGCGGACTATACGCAGGTGTGAGCACCGTCACGGCGCTGGGGTGAGCCAGATCACCAAGACGATTCACAGGGCGGGCGAGATGCCCGATTTGTGCCCTGAGGGGAGAGTTGTCAGGCGCTGAGCGCGGCGGACTCGGAGTTGTGGATCGTGAAGACCTTGGCCAGACCGGTGATCTGGAAGATCTTCAGCAGCCGCTCCTGGCTGCAGATCAGCGACATCGAGCCGTCCTCGGCGCGGATCTTCTTCAGACCGCCGACCAGGACGCCGAGCCCGGTGGAGTCCAGGAAGTCGACCTTCTCCATGTCGATGATGAGGCTGTGGTGGCCCGCGCTGACCAGCTCCGTGATCTTGTCGCGCAGCTTGGGAGCGGTGTACACGTCGATCTCGCCGCCCACGGCCACCAGCGTGTGCCCGTCCAGCTCCCGAGTTTCCAGCGAAAGGTCCACGATCTCTCCCAACGTCTTGCAGCAGCTGCGAACGGCACAGGTGTGTCGGTCGCGCCACCGACGCGTCCTCGCCTTCATTCAACCACGCGTGCCAGGGCCGGTTTCAAGGCCGAACCGCCACCTGTCGGGACGGGCTGGGAGACTCAGCGGGTGAGCGCACCCCGCCCCGAGCACCTGGTCGACGTGCTCACCGGCGCTCCGGGCCGGGACGAGCGACTGACCCACCTGGAGGTGCTCCCTCCCCGCTCCCCGCGGACGGCGCCGTGGCCCGGTTGGGTCGCGCCCGAGGTCACCGCTGGCTGGCAGCGTGCCGGGATCGACCAGCTCTGGCTGCACCAGGCGACCGCTGCCGACCAGGCCAGGAAAGGCGTCCACACGGTGATGGCGACCGGGACCGCGTCGGGCAAGTCCCTGGGCTACCTGCTGCCGGCGCTGACGGCGATCTCGGAGAAGCGCGGGCCTCGCGGCCAGCGTGGTTCGGCCACGCTGTACCTCTCCCCCACCAAGGCGCTCGCCCAGGACCAGCTCAACACGGTGCGCGGCCTCGGCATCGAGGGCCTGCGCATCTCCACCCACGACGGCGACTCGAGCCCCGAGGAGCGCGAGTGGACCCGGGACTTCTCCGAGTACGTGCTGACCAACCCCGACATGCTGCACCGCTCGCTGCTTCCCGGGCACGAGCGCTGGACCCGGTTCTGGGCGGCACTCGACTTCGTCGTCGTCGACGAGTGCCACCACTACCGCGGGGTCTTCGGGGCGCACGTGGCGCAGGTGCTGCGGCGGTTGCGCCGGGTCGCTGCCCTGTACGGCGCCGACCCCACCTTCGTGCTCGCGTCCGCCACCACGGCCGAGCCCGAGGTCACCGCCGGCAGGCTGACCGGCCTGCCGGTCGTGGCCGTGACCGACGACGCCTCCCCGCGCGGCCAGGTCGCGCTCGCCCTGTGGGAACCGCCGTTCGTCTCGCACGGTGGGGAGAACGGAGCACCGGTACGCCGCTCGGTCACCGCCGAGATGGCCGACCTGCTCACCGACCTGGTCGTGGACGGCACCCGCACGCTCGCGTTCGTCCGGAGCCGGCACGGCGCCGAGACCGTGTCGCTGCACGCGAAGCGCCTGCTCGCCGAGGTCGACCCCGAGCTGCCGGGGAAGGTGGCGGCGTACCGGGGTGGCTACCTGCCCGAGGAGCGACGCGCCCTCGAGGGGGCCCTGCGCTCGGGAGCGCTGACCGGGCTGTCGGCCACGAACGCCCTTGAGCTCGGCATCGACATCTCCGGCCTGGACGCCGTCCTGATCGGCGGCTTCCCCGGCACCCGGGCGGCGCTCTGGCAGCAGGTCGGCCGCGCGGGCCGGCAGGGCGGCGACGCCCTCGGGGTCCTGGTCGCGCGTGACGACCCGCTCGACACCTACCTGGTCAACCACCCCGAGCACCTCTTCGGGAAGCCGGTCGAGGCGACGGTCTTCGACACCGACAACCCCTACGTCCTCGGGCCGCACCTGTGCGCGGCAGCGGCCGAGATCCCGCTGACCGAGGACGGGCTGGAGATCTTCGGACCGGTGGCCCGCGACGCCGTCGAGGCGCTGACCAGTGCCGGGATGCTGCGACGTCGAGCCAGGGCCTGGTACTGGACGGACCGCCGACGTGCCAGCGACCTGGCCGACATCCGCTCCTCCGGCGGGACGCCGGTGCGCCTGGTCGAGGCCGGCACCGGTCGCGTCCTCGGCACGGTCGACCACGGCTCCTCGCACGGGACCGCTCACGCCGGAGCCGTCTACCTGCACCAGGGCGAGAGCTACCTGGTGCACGAGCTCGACCTGGAGGAGTCGGTGGCGACGGTGACCCAGGCCGACGTCGACTTCACCACCTCGGCGCGCGAGATCACCGACATCGAGATCGTCCGGGAGCACCAGCACGAGCAGTGGGGGGACGTTCGGCTGAGCTTCGGGTCCGTGCGCGTGACCCACCAGGTGGTCTCGTTCCTGCGTCGGCGCGCGATCACCGGAGACGTGCTCGGCGAGGAGCTGCTGGACCTGCCCGAGCGGACCCTGGAGACGTCGTCGATCTGGTGGACCGTCCCCGACGACCTGCTGGAGGACGCCGGCTTCGATGCCGAGGACCTGCCCGGATCGGCGCACGCCGCGGAGCACGCAGCCATCGGCCTGCTCCCGCTGTTCGCGATCTGCGACCGCTGGGACATCGGCGGGGTCTCGACCGCCCGGCACGCCGACACCGGGGTTCTCACCGTGTTCGTGTACGACGGCCACCCCGGCGGGGCGGGCTTCTCCGAGCGCGGCTTCCACACCGCCGCCGAGTGGTTGGGCGCCACCCGCGACGCGATCGCGTCGTGCGCCTGCACCGAGGGCTGCCCCTCCTGCGTGCAGTCCCCGAAGTGCGGCAACCAGAACAACCCCCTCGACAAGGCCGGCGCGGTCCGCCTCCTCGACCTCGTGCTCGCCTCGGCCGGTTGAGCAAACCGGTCGTCGTCGATCAGCCCGGTCGTCGCGCAGCCCGGTCGTCGAGCAGCCCGGTCGTCGAGCTTGCCGAGACGCGGCGACAATGAACCCATGCTCCCCACCTCCCCCGAGTTCCTCGACTTCTGGCGCGAGCGCCGCCTCTGCACCGTCACCACCCTCCGCGGCGACGGCACTCCGCACGTGGTCCCGATGGGTGTCGCGCTCGACCCCGAGGCCACCCGCGCCTGGGCGATCACCTCGGGCGGTTCGCAGAAGGCCCGCAACATCACGAAAGCCGGCGCCGACGGAGCCCCCATCGCGATCTGCTGCGTCGACGGTGCCCGGTGGTCGACCCTCGAGGGACGCGTCGTCGTCCTGACCGGCCCTGACGACGTCGCCGAAGCAGAGCGCCGGTACGCCGAGCGCTACAAGCAGCCGCGCGAGAACGTCGCGCGGGTGGCGCTGCGGATCGAGATCACGAGGGTGCTCGGGAACGTCCGCTGAACCGTTCTCCCGACCCATGAGAGCGATTTCTCTGCGGGTTCCGTCACTGGGGACGGGCAATCCCCCGTCGTTGCTGGTGGGGGCGACCAGCGCCCGATTCTGACCACGTTCGAAGTGCGGGCGACGGGGTACTCGGGGCGTACCGCTGCACCACGGCCGCGGCACGCACGCCGCCCCTCCCCGAAAGGAACACCTCATGGCAATCGGAACCGGGATCGTCCTTCTCGTCCTCGGCCTCATCCTCGCCCTCGACGTCGTCCAGATCGACCTCGACTTCATCGACGACAGTGCCCTCGGCACCATCCTCATCGTCGCGGGCATCCTCGCGATCGTGCTCTCCCTCATCATCAACGCCCAGCGCTCCCGGCACACCGTCGTCGAGGACCGCGTCGTCGACGACCGGCGTCCGCGATGACCGCCGAACGGATCGGTGGCCCGCCCCCGCCGCACCCCGGTACGAGGCGACGGCACCTCCGGCTGGTTCGCCCGGTCGAGGAGGCGCCCGACCGGTGCCCCGGCGTCCGCGTCGAGGCGACCTGCGACTACCGGCTGCGACTCGTCGAGTGCGAGGACGGCATCCAGGTGAGCCGCTTCGAGTGCGACGCCTGCGGCGCCGTGCTGTACCGCTGACGACCCGACTGCCTTCTCGGATGCCGGGTATCCCCACCACACCGCGAAACCACCGCGGCCGACGAAAGGTGTTCACATGACTGACGACAACAGCGCCGCCAAGGAGCTCGTGGAGACACTCCGGGACGGCGAGCAGGGCTACGCCAGCGCCGCGGAGAAGCTCCGCGACAGCGACCGGTCCGAGTGGGCCACCAAGCTCCAGGGCTTCTCGGAGCAGCGGGCCGGCTTCCGTCGGGAGATCGTCGAGCTCGGCCACGAGTACGCCGAGGACGTCGACAAGAGCGGGACCGCAGCCGCCGCCTTGCACCGCGGCTGGATCGCGCTCAAGGACGCACTGACCGGCGACGACGCCGGCAGCGTGCTGGGCGCCGTCGTCACGGGCGAGAACCACGCCGTCTCCGAGTACGAGAAGGCGCTCGAGAGCGACCTGAGCGACGGCTTCCGCGAGGTGGTGACCCGCCAGCACGCCGCAGTCGTCGCCGCGCGCGACGAGGTCGAGGCGCTGCAGAACGCCGACTAGGCACTCGCCCCACCACGACGATCCACCACGACGCCCCGTGAGCGCACGCTCGCGGGGCGTCGTGCGTCGCAACGCTTTTTATTCGATACGGTCCTGTCCCGTATCGTGCTAACGTCAGCGTCGTGACCCCGAAGGAAGCCGCTCTCGCCGAGGAGCAGACGCGCGGTCGCCCGCGCGACCCGAGTCGCGACGAGGCGATCATCCAGGCGGCGATCGACACCCTGATCCGGGAGGGGTACGACCGTCTCTCGATGGAGGGCATCGCGGCGGCCGCCGGCGTCGGCAAGTCGACGGTCTACCGCCGGTGGGGCAGCAAGGCCGAGCTCGTGATCGACGCGATGGCCACCCTCAAGCCGACCATCGACTCCATCGACTCGGGCTCGCTCGACGGCGACATCGAGCTGCTGATCAGTGCCTCCTGCAGCCCGCACTCCGAGCAGCTGATGAAGGTGATGGTGAGCATCTGCTCCGCGCTCCCCCGCGAGCCGGACCTGCTCGAAGCATTCAAGACCCGCTTCACCGAACCGCGCATCGCGCGCATCAGCGGCTTCCTGACCCGTGCCCGCGAGCGCGGCGAGCTCGGACCCGACTTCGACATCGCGATGGCAGCGAGCCTGCTGCCCTCGCTCATGCTCCAGCGCGTCCTGATGACCGGGCAGCCGGCCGGACGCGCCTACGCCGAGCAGGTGGTGGGCAGCGTGCTGCTCCCCGTGCTCGGACGCCCCCCACGACCCACCTCGACCTCCACGGAGAACACCCCATGACACAAACAGCTGCACCCCAGGAGACCCGCAACGGCGGGCTTGCCCTGGCCGTGATCTGCGTCGCGCAGCTCATGGTCATCCTCGACGCCACCGTCGTGAACGTCGCGCTGCCGAGCATCCGCGACGACCTCGACTTCTCCCTCGACAACCTCACCTGGGTCGTCACGGCGTACTCGCTCACCTTCGGCGGACTGCTGCTCTTCGGCGGCCGCACCGGCGACCTGTTCGGTCGACGTCGCATGTTCATGATCGGCATCGGACTCTTCGGGGCCGCGTCCCTGGTCGGCGGGTTCGCCACCAGCGAGGCGATGCTCATCGCCGCCCGTGCGGCGCAGGGTGCCGGTGGAGCCATCGCCGCTCCGACCGCACTGGCGCTTCTCGCCACCACCTTCACCGAGCCGGCCGCACGCGCTCGTGCCTTCGGTGTCTTCGCTGCCATGGGCGCCTCGGGCGGTGCGCTCGGCCTGCTTCTCGGTGGCGTCCTGACCGACTACGCCAGCTGGCGCTGGGCTCTCTTCATCAACGCCCCGATCGGCGCACTGGTGCTGTTCCTGACCCCGCGGGTGCTCGACGAGTCGCAGGGCTCGGGAAAGAAGCTCGACCTGCCGGGCGCCATCGCCGTGACCGCCGGCATGTCGACCCTGGTCTACGGGCTCACCAAGGCCTCGACCGACGGCTGGGACTCGACCACCACGATCGTGACGCTCTCGATCGCCGCCGCCCTGCTGGTCGCGTTCATCCTGATCGAGCACTTCTCGACCCACCCGCTGATGCCGTTCCGGATCTTCGCGGACCGCAACCGCACCGGCGCGTACCTGATCATGCTGTTCCTGGCCGGCGCGATGTTCACGACGTTCTACTTCCTCGCCCAGTACCAGCAGAACGTGCACGGCTGGAGCCCGTTCCGCACCGGACTCGGATTCCTGCCGATGCCCGCGACGATCATGTTCATGTCGATCGTCGTCGTACGGCGTCTCATCCCCAAGGTCGGCATCCGTCCGTTCCTCACCGTCGGCCCGCTGCTGGCCGTCGTCGCGATGATCTCGATGTCACGGCTGGAGCCCGACAGCAGCTACTGGCAGTTCCTCGGCTCGCTGCTGCTGCTCGGCCTCGGCATGGGCTGCAGCTTCGTCCCGCTGACGATGACCGCGGTCAACGGGGTCGCGCCGCACGAGACCGGGATCGCCTCGGCGCTGCTCAACACCGGCCAGCAGGTCGGCGGCGCCATCGGGCTGGCCGCGTTCGGCACGGTCTTCGCGCACGGCGCAGACGACCGGTTCGCGGAGCTCGGAGCCCGCGCCAGCACAGCCGTGGGTCAGCACGAGGTCTTCGTGGCCGGTCAGCAGGACGCGTTCCGGGCCGCGATCGTGGTGGCTGTCCTGGCGCTGGTCTCGTCCTTGGCGCTGATCCGGGTCAACAAGGTCGCGCCGCCGACGCCGGCCGCAACGCCTGCGCTCGCGGCCGACTGACCCGGCCCAGCGGGCCGAACCAACCGGTCCCGGACCTGTCCGTCGTTTGCGGGGACCGGGCGCGGGTACGTCGACAGCAGTCGCACGGTCCGAACCCGGCCAGGTCTGCGGCAGCCATCGAGGGAACGTCATGAGCACCACGACAGGCACGGCGCCGCTGGCTCTGGTCACCGGCGCGTCCAGCGGCATCGGACGCTCGCTCGCCCTCCAGTTCCTCGACCACGACTTCGACGTCGTCGTGGTCGCTGAGGACGCAGCGATCGACCAGCTCGTCGCCGACGGCGGACCCCGGGTGCACCCGATCCGCGCGGACCTCGCCACGGCTGACGGCGTGCAGCAGGTCCACCGGGAGACCCAGGCGTTGGGCAGGCCGGTTGCCGCCGCCGCGCTGAACGCCGGGGTCGGCGTCGGGGGCGCCTTCACGGAGACCGACCTGGATGCCCATCTCAACCTCGTCGACCTCAACGTGCGCTCCACCGTGCACCTGGCCAAGCTCCTGTCGCAGGACATGGTCGAACGCGGGGAAGGTCGGCTGCTCTTCACCGCGTCGATCGCAGCGACCTCACCAGGCCCGTTCCATGCGACCTACGCAGCATCGAAGGCGTTCGTGCACTCCTTCGCCGAGGGTCTGCGCGTCGAGCTCGAACCCGCGGGGGTCACCGTGACGTCCCTGATGCCCGGACCGACGGACACCGCGTTCTTCGAACGTGCCGGCATGGAGGACACCAAGATCGGCTCCGGCCCCAAGGACGACCCCGACGACGTCGCCCGCGACGGCTTCGAGGCACTGATGGCGGGGCGCCCGCACGTCGTGGCCGGATCGCTGAAGAACCGCGCCCAAGCAGCCGTCTCCACGCACCTTCCGGACACGATCAGCAGCAAGATGCAGGCCAGGATGGCCAAGCCGGGCACCGCCGAGGACGGCAAGGGCACGGAGTAGGGCAGGGAGCCGGGCGGGCCCCGGTCAGGCTCCGCTCCACCACAACCGTCGCGCGTTCTCGACGGCGAGCATCCTCGCCACGGTCCTCGGCAGGACGTCGAGGAGACGTTGTCGACGGTCCAGGTTGTCCGCCAGTCCGTCGAGGGAGCCGAACGCGTCGCTGCCGAGGACGAACCTGTCCGGGAATTTCTCGATGAGGTCGACCCAGGCCGGGTCCGCTTCACCGGCACCTCCGTCGACGATGCGGTCGAGCATGACCCACGACAGGTCGACGTGCAGGTTCCGGTGTGCCTCCAGCAGGTCGGCGAGCAAGGCGACGTGGTCCTCCGGCGCGATCCGCCGCGAAGCCCCCGCGTGCGCCCAGACCTGCACCGTGTCCGGGTGGTCGACGAGCATCGTGCGGACCTCGCCGACGTACTCGTGCTGACCTGATCGTCCCGCGGAGCTGGCGTCCTGGTGGAACGTGAACGGCCAGCCGCGGGAGCGGCAGATGTCCAGGACGTCGTCCAGGGCCCGATGACCTGCTCGTGCGTTCTCCCCGTAGGTGATCTCGGTCAGGTCGTCGTGACGCAGCAGCACCTCGCCGATCCCGACCCAGCAGTCGTCGCGACCGGTCAGGTGCTCGACGTGGTCGGCGGCGAGCCTGTCGGTCGGGTCGAAGCCGCAGATCGTCGGCGCGAGGAGGGCGCGGTCACCTTCGGGCAGCAGCTCGCGCGCTGCCGCCACCAGGTCGGCGACCAGGACGTCGGTGAGCGAGTACGAACCGCAGGGTGCGTTGTCGTCGAGGTAGTAGGTCGGTTCTTCGGGTTCGGTGATCGCCCACTTCTTCTTCACCGGGAGCCCGAAGACGACCAGACCGTCGCCGTTCGCGCGCAGGGCGGTGACCACGTCGTCGGCCGACATCGCGCGCTGCAGGAAGCTGACCAGGTGCAGGTGGGTGTCGATCATCGTCGTGCCACCCGACGCGGCACGAGCTCGACCCCGGTGGCAGGGAGTCCGGGGACCACGCCGGTCACCCCGGCCCACGTGCCGGCCGGGAACAGCCGGGCGACCTTGGTGGTGTGGTGCTTCCAGAGCAGCTGGTCGTGGGTGCGGTCGTGCCGGTCCCGCACGCGCCGGAACACGTGCACGAAGACGACCAGGTCCCCCTCGACCTCAGCGTGGGTGTAGTCGAACCAGTCCCGTTCGTCACCGGCCGACTCGAACTTCTCCACCAGGTCGCCGGAGACGCGGACGTGCAGGCTCACCGGTCCTCCGCGGGTGCGGGAGCAGGTGCTTCAGCCCGCGGACGGTCCGGTTTCACGCGCGGTGTCCTTCTCCTCGGACGCGTCGTCCTCGTCGACCATCCCGCCGCCGCTGACCGCCTCGTTCGCGTCCTGGTCGGCCGATGGGGGCTGCGTGTTCGCGGACTTCGTGGGCGTCCCGAGCGAGCCGCCCTCACCGGAACCTGTCGTTGCGTCACCGTCGCTCATGATCCCGCCGTACCCCGATCGGGCTGCTCCACGCGCGAGAAGGACGGGAGTCACCTGCGGGGCCGGTTTGCTGACGACGGAGTCAGTCGGCTGATCCGGCGGCGACGCTCTGACACGCCTGGCACCGCTCGACGGCGGGACCGGCACTGGCCCACCCCTCGGACCCGTGGAATCGACCGCAGTAGGTCTCGTACGCCGCAGGCCCCCGGGAGGGGCTGTCGGCGGCCTTGACCTGGTGGGCGAGGCCGTCCCGGGTGAGGGGGTTCGTGGCCCACCCTGCGAGCTGGGGCATCAGCGCGCGAGCAGGTTGACGAGGACGGTGAGCAGCACGGAGGCGACGACGGAGACGGCGATCATGACCAGACAACCGGCGGCTCCTCCGAGGGGCCGAATCTTGACGGGCGACACAGCAGGGAGGTGCCCGACGGGTCGAGCCTCAAACGCTCCCGCCGCCGGTTGCGCCTAGGTCCGAGCAGCGTGCGCGCGAGCGGCGTCGACGAGGGCCGGAAGTATCGACTCGGCGATGACGGCGTAACCCGCGCTCGACGGGTGGAAACGGTCGGCCGAGAACAGCGCCGGGTCGGCGGCGAACGCCCGTGCCGTGTACCGGTCCGCGTCCGCGACGTGCCCGCCCTCCGCCAGCACGGCTGCAACCTGCTGCGCCCGGAACGCGTCGGAGGCCGCGCGGACGGTGTCGCGCAGGAACGGCGGCACGTGCGGGACCGAGCTCAGGTCCGGAGCCGGAGCGACCACGACCTCGACACCCGCGACCCGTAGCGACCGCACCGCGGTGCGCAGCGCCTCGACAGCGAGCCCCGTTGCCTCGAGGTGGGTGAGGTCGTTGGCCCCGATCACGACGACAGCAAGGTCCGGTTGCCATGCCTGTGCCGCTGCCACCTGCGACGTCAACCCTGAGCTTCGCGCGCCCGGGACCGCGTAGACCCTGGTCTCCGCGTCGAAGCCCCGGACGGACAAGCCGGCCTCGAGGCGGGGCGCCAGCCGGTCCTGCTGCCGCGCGGCGCCCTGGCCCCACGCGATCGAGTCACCCAGTACCGCCAGTCGCACCGTCACTTGGCCATCAGACCAGAGCAGGCCAAAGGCGTCGGAGCGCCTCCTGTTCTTGCGATGCTCGTGACGGACGTCGTCATGCCCGGGGTGGCCTGTCCAACTGCTCGCTGAGGAGTCCGGTGAGGGCAGAGACCGCCAGCGCTCGTGCGGCCATCTCGGTGGCGCCCGGCCATCGGCGACGCCCCAGCGTGAGCGCGGACCCGAACCAGAACGACAGGCACCAGGGGCACTGGAGCAGGTAGGCGACCTTCGACTCGTCGATACCCCCGTACCGCCGCCGGACTCCAGCGCGGAGCGGTTCTGCGACCCGGTCGTCCCGGATGAGCTTGACCATCCGGAACGATGCGAGCGCGTCCGTCAGGAGAGCGGTTGCGGGACTGGACAGCTGGAGCGCACGGGTGACTCCTCACGGGTATTCCTGCTGCGGGCGCCCGCTGGGCCGGGCGCTCTGTCTCCCGGCCGCTGGGACCTCAGGAACACGGAACCCCAGCTGACGCCGGTCACCGTGCGCTGGCCGCCGCGACGTCCTCGACGTCGCGCCGGAAGAGAAGACCGAGGCCCACCATGCCCAGGCCGAGGAACAGGTGCAGCCAGTTGTCGGCCTCGTCCAGCGGCACGAAGTTGGCGTCCGCGTGCCGGTCGACCAGCAGCCCGTACACGGTGAGCACCAGGTAGACGATGCCGCCGCCGATCAGGTAGCCGAATGCCCCCCGTGAGGTCCGGGCGAGGGCGAGGCCCACGACTCCGAAGGCCAGGTGAACCAGGTTGTGCAGGACGGAGACCCCGAAGACTCCGAGGAGCTGGGCGCCCGAGTGGTGCCCGGCGAAGGTGAGGTCGTCGAAGTCGGTCGTGACTCCGGGGATGAAGCCGAGGACCCCGACGAGGAGGAAGGTGGCCGCCACGATGGTCGCGATCGTGCGGATGCGAGCCGGGTCGTGGGACGTGAGATCGGCGGTCGTGGGGTTGCCCAAGTGGCGTGACATGTCGCTACCTCTGTTCCGAGTGAGTGGACCCGGAAGCGCTCATCGACCCGCCCGCGCTCGCGAGCGCGCCTGCGGGCAAAGCCGGATGAGACCCCGGGAGGGATTGCTCCGAGAGGACGGCTGAGCGCCCTCTGCATCGATGACGCCAACGGTCTCAGCGCCTGCAGGGAGACGGCCCGTCATCACCGCTTCGCGGCCGCGCCGGGCACGTCGTACGGTCTCGTACCCGGTCGGCCGGATCTCACCCCTGCACTACGCGCGCAGGTGTGCCAGAAGCTGAGCCGCGAGCTCGACCGACGCCTCGATCTCCTCGCGCCGGATCGAGACGCTCTCCACGTTGAGCCCGAACGGCACGCCGAGCCGCCGGCAGAAGTCGACCAGCTCGATCGCCGTCGCCGCCGCCTGCTCCAGCGAGGCAGCCAGCGGGTCGGTCGTGTGCCGCAGGTCGTTCTCGATCCACCGCGGTACGTCGACCCCGAGCCAGCGCAGGAACTCCAGCGTCTTCATCGACCCGCACACCGAGAATGTGAACACGATCGGCACCGGCGTCAGCCCGCGCTCGGCGCACTCGTAGCGGTAGTCGGAGACGAGGTTCTTGGCTGCGTTGAGGTCGTAGACCACCTGGGTCACGAAGAACCGGCAGCCGGCTTCCTGCTTGGCGATCAGACGCAGGTGCTCGTTCTCTCGGCGGCTGTGCCGCTCGGGGATCGCGACCCCGCCCAGCAGCAGGTCCGGGTTGACCTCGGCGCTCAGCGCCTGCGCATCCCCGAGGGTGACCGACGGCGTCGCTCCGCTCGAGGCAGCGCCGACCATCACCGACAGGGTGCGCTGCGGGTTCTGCTCGGCGATCCACGCCTGCAGGTCCTCCCGCTGGTACTTGCCGACAGCGCGGTAGACGATCACCGGTGTGCGCCACTGCCCCAGGTGCTCGGTCCGGTACGAGGCAGGGTCGACCGTCGGGCTGAACGGGAACGGACGCTCGACCGGGTTGCGCGAGCTCTCGTCGTCGATGTCGTAGAGGACCAGCCCGTCGAGGTCGAGGTGCTCGAGACGTTCGACGGTCGCGCGGGCGATCTCCGGAAGACGCTCCGCCGGCGTCGAGCGGCGCGGCGGGGTGACCGCGAACAGGACGAAGTCTCCCTGGCCGGAGCGGATGCGAGCGGCAATGTCCACCACGCGACCGTACTGGAGCGGGTCGGCGTGGACCTCGGCGAAGGGGGTACCCGACCAGCATGACAACTTCGGAATCGACGTCCCAGGTGGCTCAGCTCGTCAGCAACGCGCGGATCAGCATGTTCACGACGATGACCGCCGACGGGAAGCACGTCAGCCGCCCGATGGCCTTGCAGGCAGCGGAGTTCGACGGCGTGCTCTGGTTCTTCTGCTACGACGACTCCGCCAAGATCGCGGAGATCGCCGAGAACCCCCAGGTGAACGTGTCCTTCGCGGACAAGGACAACAGCACCTGGACGTCGGCTTCGGGCGTCGCCCGTCAGGTCCAGGACAGGGCCAAGGCCGAGCAGCTGTGGTCCCCCGCGCTCGAGGTCTGGTTCCCCGACGGCGTGGAGACCGCGGGGCCTGACCCTGATCTCGGTCGACGTCGAGTCGGTGGAGTACTGGGACTCCCCGAGCAGCAAGGTCAAGCAGCTCGTCGGCGCCGTCCGCGCCGCGGTGACCGGCGACCCGGACAAGTTCCCCGGGACCAACAAGACCGTCGAGCTCTGACACACCGGGCGGCGTGCGCGATGATGCCGGGGTGGACATCATCGCCGAGACCTACACCGTGCACGTCGCCGAGGAGCGCGAGCAGCTCGACGCCTTCCTGACGACGTACCGGCGCGCCCTCAACGAGTCGCTGGACGGCCTGACCGAGGACGAGGCCCGCGCGCAGCTGGTGCCCTCGAAGACCACGCTGCTGGGCCTGGTCAAGCACGCGGCGTACGTCGAGCAGGTCTGGTTCGTCGAGACCCTCACCGGGACGCCGCGCGCCGACCTCGGCCTGCCCCCGACGGTCGACGACTCCTACGACCTCGATCCCGAGGACACGATCGCCGGCATCCAGGCCCGGCACCGCGAGGTGGCGGACGCCTCGGCACGGGCGGTCGCCGGCATGCCGCTGGAGACGGTGCTGACCGGCCACCCGCGCATCGCGGAAGTCACCCTCCGCTGGGTGCTGCTGCACGTCGTGCGCGAGCTGGCGCAGCACGTGGGTCACGCAGAGATCCTGCGTGAGCAGGTCCTCGCGGCCCGCTCCGGCTGACCGCTACTGGTCGTCTGCCGGGGGCTCTCCGGGCTCCTCGGTCGACTGCTGCCGACGGATGCGCAACGCCGCCCACAGGCAGTCCGCGCGACGCTGCGCGCGAGAGGTGAACGTCGATGCTTGGTCTGACTCCGTCATGTGATGCCGCCTAGGTGGAGGGTCGTCTTCGGACGAGTGCGTCCGCCGGCTGCTTGACGAACACACTCTCAGCGATGGCGTACTGCATGACCTTCACCGTGCTGACAACGCTAGGCCTCGGCGGGCAACGCGCAGGCAACGTCAACCCCACGTCCCCGCCACAGCTCGGACCGTCCTGGGGCGCGTTCCCGCTTGGCGCGCGACCAGGGCGGTTTGAAGAAATCCGCTCGTGGCAGGATCTAGGACGACCTCAAGAAATCGGGGTTCCGTCCGCACAGGTGAGTGGGTCCCGGGTGACTTCCCCAACGGCCTCGTTCGACGACGTCCTCGAGAAGCTCCGCGACGAGCTCGGGTCGGACACCGCCAGCCTGCTCCTGCTCGACGAGTCCGGCGAGGTTCTCGAGCCGGCAGCCTCGGCCGGGCTCGGACGGGTCTGGCGCGGCGCGACCCACGTGCGGGTCGGCGCTGGTTTCGCCGGGCGCATCGCCAGCGAACGCGCACCCGTGCTGCTCGACGACGTACGGCCCAGCACCGTCCTCAACCCGGTCCTGCGGCACTCGGGCGTCCGGACGCTGCTGGGCGTCCCGGTCGAGTCCGGCGTACGCCTCCTCGGAGTCCTCCACGTCGGCAGCAAGCAGGCTGATCACGAGTTCACCGCCGCCGACGTCGACCAGCTGAAGGGCAGCGCTGCCGAGATCGCCGAGCGACTCTCCATGAAGGTCGGCACCGACGACCACACGGCGGCCCTCGCGCTGCAGCGCAGCCTGCTGCCCGCTGCTCCCCCGTTGATCGACGGGCTCGACATCGCCGTGCGGTACCTGCCCGCAGACGGCGACCTCGGAGGCGACTGGTACGACGTCTTCACCCTGCCCGACGGGCGGGTGTGCCTGGTGATGGGCGACGTCCAGGGGCACGGCCTCCGCGCCGCCGTGATCATGGGCAGGCTCCGCAGTGCCCTGCGCGCCTACGCCCTGGAGCACAGCGACCCGGCCACGGTGCTCACCCTCCTGGACAGGAAGCTGTGCCACTTCGAGAACAACGCCCTGGCCACCGTTGCCTTCGCGATCACCGAGCCGCCGTACGAGAAGCTGGTCATCTCCCTGGCCGGACATCCGCCGCCGATCATCGCGCGGGCCGGGGACGGGACAGCACACCCCAGCGACCTGTCCACCGACCTGCTTCTCGGCCACCTTCCCGACTTCGAGCGCCACAGCCACACCGTCGACCTGGAGCCCGGGACGGTCGTCGCTCTGCACACCGACGGACTGACCGACGTCAAGCCGACGTTCGTCGGGCACGCCAATCCCTACGAGTACCGGATGACCCGGATCCGTGCAGCCTTCACCTCCGGCATCGACGCGGAGACGGCCTGCGCGAACATCATCGCCGGCGCGCTGGGCGACGACACCCTCCAGGACGACGTGGCCCTCCTGGTCCTCCGGAGGATCTGAACGACGGCTCGCGAGCCAGCGCCGACGTCAGCGCTCGATGCCCGCGGCCTCCGCGACCCAGGTCCACATCCGCTCGACCTCGGCGGGCGTCTCCTCGGTCCCCGACCGGTAGCTGGTCGGGCGCTGCACCCGGTCGTGCCAGAACCCGCCGCCGGCCACGCCGGGCTGGGTCGCGGCCAGCCACACGATCGTGTCGGCACCCTGCTCGGCATCGCGCAGCACCGGCCGGGTGAGGGCACGGAACACCGGCAGCGAGTCGGCGACGCCCGGGGTGTCGGCCCAGCCCGGGTGCATCGCGTGCACGCTGATCCCGTAGTTCTGCCACCGCTGCTGCAGCACCGGGGTCAGCGCGACCTGGATCCGCTTGGAACGCGCGTACGCCGTGGCACCGCGGTAGGTGCCCTCCTCGAAGTCCGGGTCGTCGACCGGCAGCTTCTGCGCGTACATGCCTCCCGAGGAGACCAGGACGACGCGGGCGCCGGAGAGGACCGGACGCAGCAGCTCGGTCATCAGCACCGGACCGAGCACGTGCGTCGCCACCGTCAGCTCGTGACCCTCGGGCGACTCAGTGCGCTCCTCGGGCAGCGAGCCGGCGTTGTGGATCAGCACGTCGACCTGCTGGCCGGTCTCGACGAAACCGCTTGCCCAGCGGCGTACGTCGGCGAGGTCGGAGACGTCGCAGATCTCGAGCTCCAGCCGAGCGCCGGCGATCTGACGGGCGATGTCATCGACCGCAGCCCTGCCGCGCTCCTCGTTGCGGACCAGCAGGTACACGGTCGCGCCGAGGCGCGCGAGTCCGAGCGCAGCAGCCTTGCCGAGACCCGAGTTCGCGCCGGTCACGATCACGCGCTTGCCGTCCATCGATCCCGGGGCCGGGTCGTTCTCGCGCCAGTGCCGCCGACGCAGGCCGTAGCCGATCGCCGAGTACCCACCGAGCAGGCTGCGGTCCAGGATCCGGTCGAGCGTCGACTCGGTCATCGTGACTTCTCCTCGGGGAGCTCGTGCTCGGGCAGGGGCTTGCGGAACAGCGGTGGCAAGAACCGCAGCATCAGTGTGGACCAGGTGAGGTGCGTGATCACCGGCGCCTGCAGACCCCCCGAGGCACGACGCTGCAACCCGAACAACGTGCCCATCACGCCGGCCGCGAGCACGAGCGCCGGATTGCGGGTGGTCGTGGTCGACAGCGTGTAGATCGCCGTCGAGGCGAGCACCGGCTTCTCCGGCAGCGCGGCGTACAGGGCACCGCGGAAGAAGATCTCCTCCCCGATGCCGTTGGCCAGCGTGGTGGCGAGCACGAGCTTGTCGTCGCCCTCGTCGGCGTAGTCGAGGACGCCGGAGATGGCACGGTCCAGCACGGGTATACGCCTCGCGACCAGGGCTGCGCCGTAGAAGGCACCGAACGCGCCGACACCCAGGGCGAGCGGCGTCAGCAACGGACGTCGGAGCTTGTTGTCCGGACCGGGCGTCCACCCCCGGTGCAGCGGACCGGAGGCGAATCCGCCCACGGTCCAGATGCCCGCGACCGCGCCGGTGGTGCCGTAGAAGGCACGCGACCCCGGCTCGGTCGACAGCCCTGCACCGAGCAGTGAGGCGCCGAGAACCGAGGTGCCGGCGACGACCTTGCGGCGGCGTACGACGACGGGGCGCGTCTCGTTCTTCTCGGCTGCCTTCCGGAACAGGTCACGGACCGGGCGCAGCCTCCTCGCGCGGGTCACCGGACCGCGCGCCGTTCTTCGAGGGCGTGCCGGACGGCGTCGTCGTAGCCGGTCAGCTCGAACGGCACCACCTCACGGATGCTGTCGTCGCGGACGATCACCTCGTTGGCCATCGAGTCGACCAGGTTGCGTCCGGTCTCGGTGTCGACGTCGGTGACCAGCGAGAGCCACCGCGAGGACAGGCCGGGAGTGAGCAGCGGGACGGGCACGATCGGCAGGTGCTGGCCCTGGGCTTCGGCGACCCGGGTGAGCATGTCGCGGTACTTCAGCACGTCGGGCCCACCGATCTCGAAGACCCGCCCACGCGCCTCGGCGTTGCCCAGGACCCCGACCAGGTAGCGGACCACGTCGTCGACGGCGATCGGCTGGGTCTTGGTGTTCACCCACTTGGGCGTCACCATCGCCGGCAGGTGCTCGACGAGCTGGCGGGTGATCTCCCAGGAGATGCCGCCGTGCCCGACGATGATGCCCGCGCGCAGCACCGTGACCGGCGCACCGCTCTGGGCGAGCAGCTTCTCGACCTGACGACGGCTGCGCAGGTGCGCCGACAGGTCGTCGTCGTCATCCCCGAGCCCACCGAGGTAGATGATCTGGCCGACGCGCTCCTGCGCTGCCCGGTCACCGAACGCGGCGGCCGCCTTGGCGTCTATCTCCTCGAAATTCTCCGACTCCAACGAGTGCACCAGGTAGTACGCCGCGTCTGCGCCCGCCATTGCCTCCTTCAGAGACTCCGGCTCGCCGACGTCGCCGTAGACCGCGGTGCCCGGGCCGTTGTAGCCGTCCGGCTTCCGCGTCATCACCCGTACGTCGTGCCCGGCTTCGTCGAGGGCAGCCGCCAGGCGCCGCCCCACGAACCCGGTGCCGCCGGCGACGAGAACCGTGGACCTTGTTTTCTTGTCGATTTCCCCACTCACGCGAGGTTCCTTACCCGATTTCCGGTCGTGGCAATCGATCACCTCGACCCCGACGGGCCGGCACGAGCCCGAGCGTGCAGCTCCCGTTGACCGAGCAGGCGGGGAAGACGGATCACGACCGAGACGAGCGTCGAGCCGTTGTCGGACGAGCAGCCGACGAGCTCAGCCGCATTGGCGACCACGATCGATCCCGCCGCGGCGCAGCCGTCTCCACCCGACTGCAGAACCTCCGCTGCGGCCAGCGCGCCGAGATCGGCGGCGGCCTGGGCGCGGCGGTGGCCGACCACCACTGCGGTCGCGCCACAGGCCAGTGCAGCGACGAAGACCAGCACGCCGACCACGACGAGGGCAAGAGTCGTGGCCACGCCGTCCTGGGAGCGCCGGCGGTTCACGGTTCGGCCTGCGCAACCGCTGTACTCCTGGCCGTGAAGCCGGGCAACCCGCCGAACAGACGTGCCGGGCCAGGGATGCGGGCAACCACCTCCACCTCGATGTGCCCCCCGTCGTGGCGGATGGCGAAGACCGCTCCCTCCGGAGCGACCTTGCGGCCATAAACCTCGGCGGTGGCGGGATCCTCGTCCCGAGCCAGTGCGCGGGCGGTTTCTCGTGCCGCGTCAACCGTGCGGACCTGGTTCACGCCAGCAGCGACCAGCCATGCGAGCGCCGCGGCGACCAGGACCAGCACAGGCAGCACCACTGCGGTCTCGGCAGCGACGGCACCGTCCTGATTCTTTCGTCCCCTCATCATGCAACCTCTCCTCGGACCTGGTGGGAGAGCAGGCCCCTGCCCTCCCACCAGCGACCGGCTCAGAAGGGGAGGATCCCCGTGATCTTGTCGAGGACCGTGGTGATCAGCTTCTGACCGACATCACTGGTCAGAACCTTGAACAGGATCCCGGCGAAGCCGACCCCCGCTCCGGTGCACACCGCGTACTCGGCGGTGGTGGCACCGGCCTCGTCCCGGATCATCTGCAGCTTCCGCCGCTCTGCCTTGCGCATCTCGTCTCCCTTGTCGAAGCGCTGCCGCCCCGATGGCGGCAATCTCCTTGCAGAGATGAGATTCCTCGCCTTCGTCGGAGCGTGCGATCGATGTTCCGACAGAGGTGGAGAACACCTGGATCGGTAGCGCTGTGGATGTGCTGGTCAGCCGAAGAGATCGAGGGTGGAGAAGATCCCGACAGTCATCGGGACGATGCCGAGCACCACGAAGGCCGGCAGGAAGCAAGCACCCAGGGGCGCCGACGCGCGAACCTCCACCGTGCGCGCGATCGCTTCGGCACGCTGCTGACTCCCCGCACGCAGGTCCTCCGACAAGCGCTCGACAGCACCGCGAACCGAGGCACCCGACTCGTGTGCCCTCACCAACGTCCTTCCCAGCGGCTGCAGCGCGCCGTCGACGGTTCGCCAGACGGTGACCGGATCGACGCCGAGCAGGAGACGGTGATACGTCCGGCGGAGCTCATCCGCGATAGCGCCGGGAAGCGCCTCAGCGACGTCCAGCACTGCGGTGGTCGAGGAGGATCCGGAGGCCAGCGCGGCTCCGAGCAGGTGAACTGCCACGGGCAGGTCGCGTTCCAGCTCGACGCGTCGCTTCTTTGCGTCCGGACTCTCCACCGCGCCCAGGATCTTCCACGCCACGACGGCGACGGCGACCCCGCCGACCGCCCCGACGAACCCACCGAGGAACGCCCACGCTGCACACCCGACCAGCACTCCGAGCGGGAGACGCCAGATGCGGAGCAGCGACGCGTGCTCCTCCATCACCGGCTCTGCATCTACCTCGACCGCCTTCAGCGTCGGCGCGGCGCGATAGCCGACGAGCAACACCAGGACGACTGCGGCTGTGACGGCGGCGATCATCCTCGAACCCCTTCGGCGATGCGGTCGAGCCACACCAGACCCGCCCAGGTGAGCAGCAATCCGCACGACAAGCAGATCAGTCCTGGAGCCGTGCCGAGGAGGAAGGCGAACGGGTCGCCGCCCGTTCCTCGGGCGAGCACAAGCACACCTAGAGGTAGCAGCGCGAGCATCCTCGCTGTCGCCCGTGCCGACGCGAGCTCTGTCTCCACGAGCTGCGACATCGCCTCAGCCTCCCGCATCGAACGGCTTGCGAGCGAAACCGCGTCGGCCAGACTCGCGCCCGAACGGTGAGCGACCACCCAGGCGGCCGCTACGGTGCGCAGCTCCCCCGCTCCCGGCTGAGCAGCGAGCCTGCGAACTGCGGCGGGGACGTCTCCGCCGAGCCGAGCAGCATCGGCAACCGGGCGGAACTCCGCCCAATCGTCGGCTGCAGCGTCGAGCGCCGTGGTCGGAGGCAGCCCGGATCGAAGATCCGCAGCCATGCCTTCGCACGCGGCAAGTGCGTGACCCGTTCTGCGTGCCGCGGCGACGCGCATCCGCGAGCGCCGCAGCCGACCGACGATGACAGACGCCGTCAGCGCCGCGATCACCACCAAGGGTGGAGGCAGCGAGGGCCCCGCTGCCAGGACCATGACGAAGAGCGCCAGTGGAACGAGTACCCAAGGAGCCGGCGTCGCTCTCGAGGCGGGCCGCGAGGCACCCCAGAGCCCGACGACGAACGACGCGGCCAACGCGGCGATGACGGCTGTCACCGGGCGAGCAACATTTCCAGCCGAGCAAACCCCGGACCGCACTCCGTGCCTTGCTCAGACCCGAACCGGACGGCGGTGAGCACCTCCGCCGTCGCTCCGGTCCGAACGACGACGCCGATCTCCCGCACCGCGCGCTGGCCGGCGGGGCCACGGTCGAGGTGGATGACGGCGTCCACGGCCGAAGCGAGCTGGCTGGCCGCTGCCTCCCTACCAAGGCCGGCGGCCATGGCAAGGCTCTCGATGCGGGCAGGCACATCGCCGGCCGAGTTCGCGTGCAGCGTCCCGCAGCCGCCCTCGTGCCCGGTGTTCATCGCCGCCATCAGGTCCACGACCTCCGCACCGCGGACCTCGCCGACGACCAGCCGATCCGGACGCATCCGCAGTGCTTGCCTGACCAAGGTCCTCAGAGGCACCTCGCCCGCTCCTTCCACGTTCGCCGGTCGTGACTCGAGCGCGACCACGTGGGGATGTTGGGGCCGCAGCTCGCTGGCATCCTCGACCAGCACGATGCGGTGCGCCGGATCGACGAGCGAGAGCAGAGCGCCGAGCAGCGTCGTCTTGCCCGTGCCGGTTCCACCGGTCACCAGGAAAGCGAGACGACGAGCCACGACCTGCCGGAGCAAGGCGGCCCCGTCAGAGCTGATCGCGCCGGATGCTTCGATCGCCGCGAGGTCGAGCGTGCGCCGGCTCGGGACCCGCAAGGAGATCATCGTTCCGGGCCGCGCGATCGGATGGAGGACCGCGTGGAAGCGGGTGCCGTCCGGCAGTCGGAGGTCGACGTACGGCGATGCCGTGTCCAACCTGCGGCCGCCGACGGTGGCGAGCCTTTGGGCGAGCCGACGTACGGCGTCCTCGTCGTCAAACCTGACCGAGGTGAGCTCGAGGCCCTGACCGCGGTCGATCCACACCTCCTCCGCACCGTTGACCAGCACGTCAGTGACACCGGGCAGGGCGAGCAGGTCTTCGAGAGGCCCTGCCCCCAGGACGTCGCGCCTCAGTGCGTCGTGCACCGCCAGCACTTCCGCATCCCCGACCGGCCTCCCTCGCTGCCGCAGCGCTCGAGCGACCTGGTGCGGAGTGACCTCTGAGCCGGTCCGCGCGAGCTCGTCCCGCACGGCACTGAGGCTGTCCGGAGGAACACCTCCGTTCACGACGCCGCCTCCAGAGCGAGCACCCCGGAGACCTGCCTAGCCGCCTTCGCCAACGGGCCGCGACCTGCGCGCAACGGCCCGAGTCCCAGACTCACCGACTCGTCGAGCCTGCGCTGGTCGGGCATCCTGTGCCAGACCGGAAGCCCCAGGAGGTGCTCGACCGCCACGTCCTGGATCCCGCCACGACCCCGGATCACTACTCCGGTCCGGTCCGCCGGGAGGCGGCGCGCGACCAGGGCGGCCGCGGCCAGGCCCGGCACGGTCATCGAGCTGACCAGGACGACGTGGTCGCACCGAGCGAGCACCTCGTCACCGATCGGATCCGGCGCCCGAGGCAGGTCGATCACCACGACCTGATGACCGCGACGACCCGCCGAGAGTGCGGATCGAACGGTCTGCGCGGACAGCGAGGCGGCCCGGTCCGCGGACCAGCAGAGAACCGAGAGCGAGCCTCGTCGGGGCAGCGCGTCGCGCAGCGAGCGGGCACTGAACCTCCCTGCCGCCTCGGCGAGCTGCTCCCAGCGGATCCCGTCAGTGGCCTCCACCCCGATTACCCGGTCGACTCCGCCTCCGTAGGGATCGAGGTCGACGAGCATCGTGTCCGACCCTGACGCGCACGAGACGGCGAGCGCCGCCGCGAACGTGGTGGACCCGACTCCACCTGAGCCTCCGACGACGCCGACCATCACTCCCGGTTCACTCTCGCCGGCAACCGCGTCGCTGAGCAGATCGGCCAGCTGTCGCTCCGCCAGGGGCAGCTCCAGCACCGTCGAAGCCCCGCACACGAGCGCCGTGCGGAAGACCTCGTCGCGCAAGTCACCGAGGCCGACGACGTGTACGGCGGCTCGACGCAGCGGCGCGAGCTCCGCGAGCGGGTCGAGCTGATCGACGCCCACCAGCACCAGCGGTGCGGACGACCAGCTGGTCAACGCGTCCCGCGTGTCCCGCACGAATTCGGGGACGACGCCAGCGGCAGCTGCCGCCCTGGTCAGGTACGCCGTCAGGGACTCGTCATCGGTGACCACCAGGGGGCCTCTGAAGGGGAGCTGCATCGTGTGACCGTCGTCTGCAGCGCATTCCCCGAGCTCGCCGTGGACGTTCGACTGTGGAGAGGCCCTGCTCTCTCCAGCCTGTGGAAGGCACCAATGCGCCACGGGCGAGTGCGTGCATCCCTAGACTCAAAGCATGGGCCCGACCGGATCGAGCAGCGCTCGGCCCACGGCTGCCTTCTTCGACCTCGACAAGACCATCATCGCCAAGTCGAGCACCTTCGCGTTCTCGCGGGAGTTCCAGGCTGGCGGACTGATCTCACGCGGGGCCGTGCTGCGCTCGGCGTACGCGCAGTTCGTCTACATGGTCGGCGGGGCTGACCACGACCAGATGGAGAAGATGCGGCAGATGATGTCGCAGCTCTGCACCGGCTGGGACGTGCAGACCGTCACCGACATCGTCGCCGACACCTTGCACAACATCGTCGACCCGCTCGTGTACGACGAGGCCGTGAGCCTCATCGAGGAGCACCACGCTGCCGGGCGCGACGTCATCATCGTCTCCACCTCCGGGGCGGAGATGGTCGAGCCGATCGGCGCGATGCTCGGGGCGGACCACGTGGTCGCCACCCGGATGGAGGTCTCGCCGGAAGGCAAGTACACCGGCAAGATCCGCTTCTACGCCTACGCCGAGAACAAGGCCAAGGCGGTGCGCGACCTGGCTCGCAAGCGCGGGTACGACCTGGACGGCTCGTACGCCTACAGCGACTCGGTCACCGACGTCACGATGCTCGAGGCCGTCGGCCACCCGTTCGCGGTGAACCCGGACAAGGAGCTGCGCAAGGTCGCCAAGGAGAAGGGGTGGCCGGTGCTGGTGTTCGAGCGTCCCGTCGCCCTGGGCAGCCGGGTGAAGCTGCCGCCGGCCAAGCCGACACTGGCTGCGCTCGCGATCGCGGGCGCGGCGGGGATCGGCGCTGCGGTGTGGGTGAACGCGCGCAAGGCGAAGCGAGCACACTCGGCATGAGCGTCCAGACCTTCCGAACCGTCCTGGCATCCATGGGCGGCAACAACGTGGCCATCGTCGTCCCCGACGAGGTCGTCGCCGCGTTCGACCACGGCAAGCGGGTGCCGGTGACTGTGACCATCGACGGCGACTACACCTACGCCAACACGATCTCCTCGATGGGCGGAAGGTTCCTGCTCTCGTTCAACGCCGAGACCCGCAAGGCGACCGGACGTGCGGCCGGTGACGAGGTCGAGGTGACGCTGACCCTCGACGACGCACCCCGAACTGTTGAAGTGCCCGAGGCCCTCGCTGCGGCACTGAAGGGCGACAAAGCGGCGACCGCGGCTTGGGAGAAGCTCAGCTACTCCAAGCAGAAGGAGCATGCCCGCCAGGTCGAGACGGCCAAGGCGGAGGACACCCGGGCTCGACGTGTCGCGAAGGTCATCGAGGCGCTCACCGGATGAGTCGTGTGCCTGAGGGCGCGCTCTAGCGCGCGCTGAGGCACACAACTCGACTCATCGGGCACGCAACGCATCCGCTGGAGCGATCCGCACCGCCCGCCGCGCCGGCGCCAACGACGAGACCACCACGAGTGCTGCAGCCGCGACGACGATCGTGCCGAGCACGACCCACGGCGTACCCCAGATGAATCCGTCGTGGCGCGAGCCGGTGATCGATTGCGCACCGAGCGATCCGAACGCGAGTCCCAGGCCGACGCCGAGCGCGATCGCGGAGCAGGCGAGCGCGACGGCTTCGCGCACCACCATGGAACGAACCTGCGAGCCGGTGAAGCCGAGCGCGCGGAGCACGCCGATCTCGCGACTGCGCTCGATGACCGCCAAGGACATGGTGCTCACGAACCCGACCGCCGCAATCACGGCAGACATCAGGATCACCGCGACCATGACAGCGGTGACCGTGGACAAGATGGTGACGGCCTCGTGCCGCTGCGCCGCCGTGCCGGGTTGAGCCAGCACGTTGCGGCGTAGGGCGTCGGTACCCGAGGCCGTCGTGGTCACCAGGGTTACTCCGATGACCAAGCCCATCGTCGCGCGGGTGGTCCGCAGTGGATTGGTCACGGCATTGCGCCGGGCGATGCGCGCCTCGGTCCGGTTGCCCAGCAGGCGACCGAGCGCGCCGACGGCAGCAGGGATCACCAAGCGGGCGCCGGACAGCAGACCCGTGCCGGCGGTAGCCGCACCGAGGAACGCGACCAGGAACCCGATCGGGGTCGTGCCGGACTCCCCCGACCAGCCGGCCAGCAGCAGGAGCACCGCACCCGCGCCGATGATCGTCAGTGCGAGCCGCGCGCGGACCGTGCGCGGCTGTGCTTCCGGAGCCGGCGCGGCGGCGCCGACCATGCCCGCAGCGGGCGAGACCTTGAGGACCCCACGAGCACCGAGGCGGGCGGCCAAGAACGTCATCACCACGACGGCGGCAAGCGGAAGCACCAGCCACGTACTGAGGACCGGGTAGTCCAGGTCTTTCAAATCGCCGCGCGCCACGAGGATCAACCGGAGCACCGTGGCGATGGCAACGCCGACGGTGGTGCCCAGGACGGCTCCTCCGAGCGCGACGACCGTCGTGCGTCGTACGACGGCCGAGCGCAGGGATGTGGCCGAGGCGCCCAGCAACCTCAGCAAAGCGATCCGCGGGAGCAACCCGGCCAGGACGGTGTCGACGCAGTTCACGATCACCACCGCGGAGACGTAGATCGCGAGCAGGATGAACACCGTCGAGACCACCGCCAGGATGGCGCCGAGCCCCCCGCCGGACGCGTCGCTGTTCACCGAGAAGTACGCGCTGCACATGATCAGCAACGCCGCGTAGGCACCGCACAGGCCCGCCACCAGGGCTATCGTCCCGAGCTGGCGCACCGACCCGAGGATCAACGACGCCCTCACGCGGCACCGACCTCGAGGTTGATGAGCAACGAGGAGATCTGCTCGGCGGTGCAGCGTCCGTGGTCGCCGACGATCCGGCCGTCGGCGATGAGCAGGATCCGATCGGCGCGCGACGCCGCGACCGGGTCGTGGCTGACCATCACGATCGTCTGGCGGTAGTCGTCGACGGCGGTGCGCAGCAGGTCGAGCACCTCGCGCGAGGACCGGGTGTCGAGGTTGCCGGTCGGCTCGTCGGCGATCACGACGCTCGGGCGCGAGGCGAGTGCGCGCGCGATCGCGACCCGCTGCTGCTGGCCGCCGGACAGCTCCGCGGGACGGTGGTCGCGGCGCTCGGCGATCCCGAGCTCGGACAGGAGCCGGTCGATCCAGGCGACGTCCTCGGGACGCAGCTTGCGGCCGGCGAGGTCGAACGGCAGCAGCACGTTCTCGTACGCCGTCAGGGTCGGCACCAGGTTGAACGCCTGGAAGACGAAGCCCACGTGGGTACGTCGCAGGATCGTGCGGTGCTCGTCATCGAGCCGGTGCAGCGGGTGCTCGGCCAGCCAGACCTCGCCGGACGTCGGGTCGTCCAGGCCGGCCGCGAGGTTCATCAGCGTGGACTTGCCTGAGCCCGACGGCCCCATGACGGCGGTGAGCTGGCCGGCGTGGATGTCCACGGTGACCTGGTCGAGAGCGAGGACCGGCGAGGTGGTCGATCCGTAGGACTTGGTGGCGGCCCGAAAGGAGAGGACGGGCGGGAGGTTCGTGTTCATGGTTTCCACGCTAGGGACGGCGTGGGGCGGGGAAATCAGGCGCGAGACAGGAGTTGACGTACCTCTCGAGAAGTAGGTCGCCGCGTCTCGGCAGGCTCGACACCCGGGGGCACCGCGTCTCGGCAAGCTCGACACCCGGGGGCACTGCGTCTCGGCAAGCTCGACGACCCGGGCACCGCGTCTCGGCAAGCTCGACGACCCGGGGGCACCGCGTCTCGGCAAGCTCGACGACCCGGGCACCGCGTCTCGGCAAGCTCGACGACCCGGGGGCACCGCGTCTCGGCAAGCTCGACGACCCGGGGGCACCGCGTCTCGGCAGGCTCGACACCCGGGGGCACCGCGTCTCGGCAAGCTCGACACCCGGGACGCTCGATGAGCGGCTACGTCAGGCCGTGCTCGTACGCGTACACGACCAGCTGCACCCGGTCCCGCAGACCCAGCTTCATGAGGATCCGCGAGACGTGCACCTTCACCGTGCCGACCGCGAGGAACTCGGCCTCGGCAATCTCGGCGTTCGACAACCCTTCTGCCGCGCGGCGCAAGATCTCGCGCTCGCGTTCGGTGAGGTCGTCGTACTCGGGGCCGGGCGTGCGGGTCGGGCGGGCACGGAACCGCTCCCACAGCTGCCGGGTGGCTCCGGCGGCGACGACCTGGTTGCCCGAGGCGACCGCGCGGAGGGAGGGCGAGCAGGAAGTCGGGCTCGGAGGACTTCAGCAGGAAGCCGCTCGCGCCGGCCTCGATGGCGGACGCGGCCGCCTCGTCGAGGTCGAAGGTCGTCAGGATCAGGATGCGCGGGCAGTCCTCGCCGAGCTTCTCGACCATCGCCGCGGTGGCGGCAACCCCGTCGACGCCAGGCATCTGCACGTCCATCACGACGACGTCGGGTCGCAGCGCGACGACCTGCTCCAGCGCGGCCGCGCCGTCGCCCGCCTCACCGACGACCTCGAGGTCCTCCTGCGAGCCGACCACCATCGCGATGCCGGCGCGGAACATCGCCTCGTCGTCGACGAGCAGCACTCGAACGGTCATCGCGCCCCTGCCGGGATCCGCACCTCGACGAGCCAGTGCCGACCCTGGCTGCTGGCCGAGACCGAGGCCACCCGCTCAGTCATGCCGCGCAGACCGTGGCCGCTTCCGGAAACCGCCGCACCCGGCGGGACGGTGTTCGCGACCCGGATCACGCACCCGTCGCGCCAGTCCTCGACGACCTCGACCGGGTGGGTCCGGTCGCCGTGCTTGAGCGCATTGGTCAGCGACTCGGTGAGAACGAAACCGGCTGCCTCTGCGGCCGCGCCGGCAGCAGGTGCTCCGTGACGCGCGTGCTCGATGACCAGGCCCGTCGCACGCATCCGCGCGATCACGCTGTCGATCACCGGCGCCTCGACCGGCGTCGTCGGAGCACCGTCGCGCAGCTCGGCGAGCAACCCTCGGACGTCGTTCATCGCCGAGCGTGCGGTCTCGCCGATCAGGTTCAGTGCCTCCTCGGCACGCGCCGGATCGTCACGCAGGACGTAGCGCGCGCCGTCGGCCTGCGCCGCGACGATCGCCCAGGAGTGGGCGACCAGGTCGTGCATGTCAGCGGCGATCCGGTTGCGCTCCTGCTCCTGGCGGTAGAGGACCTCGACCCGGTGCCGTTCGGCGGCGGCGAACGCGACCTCGACCTGCGCCTGGACGGCACGGCGGCCCTGCCACCGGACGAACCCGGCGGCGTACCCACCCCCGACGACGACGGCGGTGATCGCGGTCATCCCGACGCCGGCGTACCCGGACCGCTCGAGCTGGTTGGTCCCGACGAAGGCCGACCAGAGGCCGGCACCGGCGATCGCGAGCGTGACCGCGACGAACCCGACCCGGCGGACCGTGCGCGAGGGGTGCTCGCCGAGCACGAACGCCAACGGCGCGAAGGCGATGTTGCCGATCACCGCGACGTCCCCGCTGACCAGCTGGACCACCGTCGCGACCAGCGCGGCGAGCAGCATCAGAGCGACCGAGACACGGCGCAGGGCGAACCCGACCGCGAGCGCGACGGTCGCCCACACCATCGCGCTGGAGGTGCGCGCCTGCAGCAGCCCGGCGATGAGCAGGAACAGCGAGGCGGCAGCAACGTCGAAGAGCACCTTGAGCCGGGTCAGCCGGGTGGCTTCCTGCCACACGTCGCCCGGTGAGGCGGGCGCAGTCTCGGAGCTCATGCTCGCCATTATCCGGAGCAGGGTTCGTCGAGCCATCTGCCGAGCGACCTATCTCACCGCCCCGAGTCGTGTGCCTGAGGGCGCGCTATAGCGCGTCGTGGGGCACACAACCCGCTCGGCAAGCGGCGGACCTCGGTCCACTTCCCGAACGCCGCGAAAGTCAACCCTTGAATGTCACCCGAGGTCCGGCGTACACAGGGAACAGCACAACTTCAAACCAACACACGACGACGGTACCCACGCGGCGATCTCCCTTCGTAGAGGGCGTTGACCGACCGGGACGCTCCCGGGGCAACAATTAGACCGTGCACGCTTGGTAGCCAGAACCGTGTGTTTCGAGCGGCATCGAGGACTCGTCCCCGGTGCCGCTCATCTGTCCCCGGACATCGAGCTCCGTCCCCGGACATCGAGCTCCGTCCCGGTCATCGAGCTGGTCGAGATGAAGTGCCAGACACCCAGACTCAGCGCGGGTCCCGCAACGGCGAGAACTCGACCGCCCTGGTGACCGCCTCGGTCACGTAGAGGATCCACGCGTGCAGGCCCTGACGCCCGCCATCGCGGTACGCGCGCAGGTTCGACTCGTACTGCGCCCGCAGCGCCAGGTGCCCCGCCTCCGGTACGACGACCGACGCCGGGTCGACGCCGCGCGCGACCAGGACCAGGCGCTCGGCCGCCCGGGCGACCAGCCCGTTGTAGGAGCCGAACGGCGCAACGGTGACCAGCTCGGCGTGCACCAGTGCTGCGACGAGGATGGCCGGCTGGTTGGTGGCGAGCATCGTCTCGCCGAGCCCTGCCAGCCGCTCGGCGCCGGCCGCGTTCACCGGGCGCCCCAGCGACTCCTCGTCGACGTCGCCCTTGCCGGCCAACGCGTGCAGCCGGGCGAACGCCTGCAGCGGGGCCGTCCCGATCGTCGGCACCAACGCGAGCATCCCGGTGCTGACCCGCAGCGCTGCCCGCGCGATCTCGTCACCCTCGCCGTCGCGGACCTGCTCGATCGTGGAGGTCGACCCCTCGAGGACGGCCGAGGCGTGCGCGCCGCGCAGCAGCGACTCGCCCGTCTGCTCGGGGTAGGTCTGCCGCATGCCGCGGTCGCGCAGCATCGCGTCGACACCGTCGCGCGCCGCGGCGAGCGCGGACGGAACGCCTTCGAGCTTCGTCAACCAGGCAAGCGGGTCGTCGGTCGGGACACGCACGGGATCAGCCACACGGGCAAGGCTATCGGGTACGTTCGGGAGCACGATGAGCGATCAGAAGCACTCCCATGCCCGCTCCTTCGGCGCTGTCGCCGAGGCCTACGACGCAGCCCGCCCGTCGTACCCGGACGAGGCCGTCAGCTGGCTGGTCGGACCGGGCAACGAGCCTCGTCGCATCCTCGAGCTGGGAGCAGGCACCGGCAAGCTCACCGAGCTCCTCGTCGCCGCCGGCCACCAGGTGATCGCGACCGACCCGCTGCCCGAGATGCTCGGCCTGCTCGCCCAGCGCGCCCCCGGCGCCCAGGCGCTGGTCGGCACCGCCGAGAGCATCCCGGTCGCGTCCCGCTCGGTCGACGTCGTCATCTCCGCTCAGGCGTTCCACTGGTTCGACCACGGCCCGGCGCTCGCCGAGATCGCGCGGGTGCTGCGACCCGGCGGCACGTTCTCGCTGGTCTGGAACGCGCGCGACGAGGGCATCCCGTGGGTGCGCAAGCTCGGTCGCATCATCGGCAACGCCGACAACCGGACCGACCTGGTCGACCCGCTGCGCGACTGCGAGTACTTCGACGACGTCGCCGAGCGCGAGTACCGCTTCTGGCAGGACCTGCGCCGCCCCGAGCTCTTCGACCTTGTCCGCTCCCGCTCGTACGTGGCCGTGCTCCCCGAGCACGAGCGCGAGGACGTGCTCGAGCGCGTCGGCGCCCTGTACGACGACTACGGTCGCGGCCCCGACGGGATGAAGCTGCCCTACCTGACCCGGTGCTACCGCACGACGGTGATCAACCAGCCGCCCCCGCCGGTGGTGATGCAGCGGATCGAGGACCAGGCGCTCGCGCTGATGGACTCCGACAACGTGGCGGGCGACAGCTACGACCCGGACGCCACCCAGGCGATCCCGCGGCCCGGCCAGGCCACGCTCCCGCCGTCGCAGCCGAACGCCTCGGGCCCCGAGGACACCGGCACCGTCCTGATCGACTTCCGCTGAGCTGCCGACCGGGCGGCGTACCGCCGGTACGGTTCGTGCCCGAACGGGCGGGGTAGGCACCTCTCAGTGCCGGTGACCGTCTCGGGGTCACCGCCGTACGGAAGGTGCCTGCGATGGCCTCGACTCACCCGGCCGGCCCCACCCCACCCAGCGAATCCTTCGGCGTCTACGACCGGCTGCACGCCACCGCGGAGTTCGCCGAGCTGCGGCACCGGTACCGCGGCTTCGCGTTCCCCGCGACGGTCGCCTTCATCAGCTGGTACGCGCTCTACATCGTGATGTCGATGTGGGCCCACGACTTCATGAGCCAGAAGGTCGTCGGCAACATCAACGTCGCCCTGGTCTTCGGTCTGCTGCAATTCCTGACGACGTTCGTCCTGGCCTGGCTCTACGCGCGCTACAGCGCCGCCAAGCTCGACCCGTTGGCGCGGACGCTCGACGAGCAGTACCAGCGGGAGGCGTGAGATGGACGGCGACCAGGTACTGACCACCGGGCTCTTCCTCGCGGTCGTGGCACTGACCGTCTTCATCACCTTCCGCGCGAGCCGCAACACCAGCAGCGCCGCCGACTTCTACGCCGGCGGCCGCAGCTTCTCCGGGTTGCAGAACGGGCTCGCCATCGGTGGCGACTACATGTCGGCCGCGTCCTTCCTCGGCATCTCCGGGGCGATCGCACTGTCGGGCTACGACGGCTTCCTCTACTCGATCGGCTTCCTGGTGGCCTGGCTGGTCGCCCTGCTGCTGGTCGCCGAGGTGCTCCGGAACTCCGGGCGCTACACGATGGCCGACCAGCTCGCCTACCGGATGAAGCAGCGTCCGGTACGCCAGGCCGCGGCCACCTCGACGGTGGTCGTGTCGATCTTCTACCTGCTCGCGCAGATGGTCGGCGCGGGCGCGCTGGTCTCGCTGCTGCTCGGCGTCGACGGCGACACCGCCAAGAACATCACCATCTTCGCCGTCGGCATCCTCATGGTCTTCTACGTGACCGTCGGCGGCATGAAGGGCACCACCTGGGTGCAGATCGTGAAGGCCGTCCTGCTGATGGCTGGGTCGGCGATCATCGTCGTGCTGGTGCTCGCGCACTTCGACTTCAACATCTCCGACCTGCTCGGCACCGCGGCGTCGAACACCGGCAAGGGGCAGGCGTTCCTCGAGCCCGGTCTGAAGTACGGCGCCACCACGACGAGCAAGCTGGACTTCATCTCGCTCGGCATCGCGCTGGTCCTCGGCACGGCCGGCCTCCCGCACATCCTCATCCGCTTCTACACCGTGCCGACCTCGCGCGACGCCCGGAAGTCGGTGCTCTGGGCGATCGGCCTGATCGGTGTCTTCTACCTGTTCACCCTCGTGCTCGGCTTCGGCGCGGCCGCACTGCTGAAGGGCGACAAGGCCGGCGAGGTCGCTACCTCGGGCGGCAACCTGGCCAGCCCGCTGCTCGCCGAGAACGTCGGCGGCGGCGACGGCTCGACCGGGGGCGCGATCATGCTCGCGGTGATCGCTGCGGTGGCGTTCGCGACCATCCTCGCGGTCGTCGCCGGCCTGGTGCTCGCGTCCTCGACGAGCGTCGCGCACGACATCTACAACTCGGTGATGCGCAACGGCGAGGCCACCGAGAAGGAGGAGATCAAGGTCGCCCGCATCGCAGCCGGCGCCATCGGCCTGGTGGCGATCCTGCTCGCGATCCCGGCGCAGAAGCTGAACGTCGCGTTCCTGGTGGCCCTCGCCTTCGCGGTCGCCGCCTCGGCGAACCTGCCCGCGATCATCTACAACATGTTCTGGAAGCGCTTCAACACCCGCGGCGCGTTGTGGAGCATCTACGGCGGCCTGATCTCCTCGGTCGGCCTCGTCGTCTTCAGCCCGGTCATGTCCGGCAAGGGCGTCGACCCGGCGACCGGCAAGAACCTCTCGCTGCTGCCGACCGACATCGACATCTCGTGGTTCCCGCTGGAGAACCCCGGCATCGTCTCGATCCCGCTCGGTTTCCTGCTCGGCTACCTCGGCTCCATCTCCCAGCGCGAACCGAGCGCCGAGGCGAAGTACCCCGAGCTCGAGGTGCGGGCGCTGACCGGGGCCGGAGCGGAGGGCGCCGTCCAGCACTAGTCCCGGGTGCTAGTCCCGGTTGAGGGGATTCCGACGCATGTACACGACCAGTCCGAAGCCGATGACCACGCTCAGGACGAGTCCCCCGACGGTTGCGAGCACCTCCACCACGCCAGCCTCTCACGCCGTACGTCGGCCACCCGGGCGCGTGCAACGCGGATGCAACGGGCTGGTTGCGAAGTTCGGACCCACGGCTCTCGTGCCGATCAGCGGGCGGGCCTAGGCTGGCCGTGATCGGCACCTCACCCACAGGAGCGAATGCGTTGAGCGACAACACTGCATCGAACGAGTCCGGGACCCTGGCCAACCTCGGCACCGAGGACCGGCGCTTCGAGCCGCCCGCAGACTTCGCGGCGAACGCGAACCTGACCGCCGCCTCGTACGACGAGGCTGCCGCGGACCACGTGGGTTGGTGGGAGAAGCAGGCCGACCGGCTGACCTGGGAGACCCGCTGGGAGAAGGCGCTGGACTGGAGCAACCCGCCGTTCGCGAAGTGGTTCGTGGGCGGCAAGCTCAACGCGGCGTACAACTGCGTGGACCGGCACGTCGAGGCCGGCGCCGGCGACAAGGTCGCGTTCCACTGGGTCGGTGAGCCGGAGAACGACGCGCGGGACATCACCTACGCCCAGCTCAAGGACGAGGTCTGCCAGGCCGCGAACGCGCTGACCGAGCTCGGCGTGAGGACCGGCGACCGGGTCGCGATCTACATGCCGATGATCCCCGAGACCGTCGTGGCGATGCTCGCCTGCGCGCGCATCGGCGCCCCGCACACGGTCGTGTTCGGCGGCTTCTCCGCCGACGCGCTCGCATCGCGGATCGAGGACTGCCAGGCGAAGGTCGTCATCACCTCCGACGGTGGCTACCGCCGCGGTGCCCCCTCGGCCCTCAAGCCGGCCGTCGACGAGGCGCGCACGAAGACGGACCTGGTGGAGAAGGTGCTGGTCGTGAAGCGCACCGGCCAGGACGTCGCGTGGGACGAGTCCGTCGACGTGTGGTGGCACGAGTCGGTGGAGAAGGCGTCGACCGAGCACGCCTGCGAGTTCTTCGACTCCGAGCACCCGCTCTACGTCATGTACACCTCGGGCTCGACCGGCAAGCCCAAGGGCATCCTGCACACCACCGGCGGCTACCTGACCGGGGCGGCGTACACGCACTGGGGGATCTTCGACCTCAAGCCGGAGACCGACGTCTACTGGTGCACCGCTGATGTCGGCTGGGTCACCGGCCACAGCTACATGGTCTACGGGCCCCTGGCGAACCAGGCGACCTCCGTGATGTACGAAGGCGTCCCGGACGCACCGCACAAGGGCCGCTGGTGGGAGATCGTCGAGAAGTACAAGGTGACGATCTTCTACACCGCCCCGACCGCGATCCGGACCTTCATGAAGTGGGGCGACGAGATCCCCGCGAAGTTCGACATGTCCTCGCTGCGGCTCCTCGGGTCGGTCGGCGAGCCGATCAACCCCGAGGCCTACGTCTGGTACCGCGAGACCATCGGCGGGGGGAGGACCCCGGTCGTGGACACCTGGTGGCAGACCGAGACCGGCGCCATCATGATCTCGCCGCTGCCCGGCGTCACCGCGGCGAAGCCCGGCTCGGCGATGCGCGCGATCCCCGGCATCGTCGCCGACGTGGTCAACGACGAGGGCGAGTCCGTGCCCGACGGCTCCGGCGGCTACCTCGTCATCCGCGAACCGTGGCCCTCGATGCTGCGCACCCTGTGGGGCGACGACGAGCGGTTCAAGGACACCTACTGGTCGCGTTGGCCCGGCACGTACTTCGCCGGCGACGGCGCGAAGAAGGACACCGACGGCGACGTCTGGGTGCTCGGCCGGGTCGACGACGTCATGAACGTCAGCGGCCACCGGCTCTCCACCACCGAGATCGAGTCCGCGCTCGTCTCGCACCCCAAGGTCGCCGAGGCCGCGGTCGTCGGTGCCACCGACGAGATGACCGGCCAGGCGGTGTGCGCGTTCGTGATCCTCAGGGAGTCCGCCGGCGACGGCGGCGAGGACATCGTCGAGGAGCTGCGCAAGCACGTCGCGAAGGAGATCGGCGCCATCGCGAAGCCGCGTCAGATCATGATCGTGCCGGAGCTGCCCAAGACGCGCTCGGGCAAGATCATGCGTCGCCTGCTGCGTGACGTCGCCGAGAACCGCGAGGTCGGCGACGTCACGACCCTGGCCGACTCCACCGTGATGGACCTCATCGGCAAGGGGATGGCCACCTCGACCGAGGACTGAGCCCGAGGGTCAGTCCTGGGGCCAGTCGCGCGTGGGCGAGCGACGACGGTTCCAGACGACGAAGGACCCGGTGAGCACCCCGCCGACGGCGGCGGCGATGAGGACGTTCAGGCCGAGCGCGGCGTAGTCCACGTCGGTCGGGTACTCCCACGGCGAACGCGGACCGGTTTCCATCGGACCCGGCGGCTCGAGCTCGCTCATGTCCTGTTCGACCCACGTCAGCGGGAACCCGAAGTCCGCCGTCGCCCGGGTGTCGGTGATGGTGGAGGTGCCGAACGCCGGCGCCATGAGCACGGCGCCCACCGCGACCAGAAAGATCCCTGCCAGGGCCCAGGTCCAACGCATACGAAGTCATCTCCCCACGAGACAGCGCGAGTCGGCGACAGTCGTCGCCGTCGAGTACACGCCGAGGTTACGCGAAACTAGGGATAGCTGTGGCGGACCAGGATCCACCCGTCGTCCGGCGCCGGGGGAAGGTCGCCGGCGTCCCAGCCGTAGTACTCCACCTGCTTGCCGGTGACCTCCTTGAGCACCTCGCCGTGCGCGTGCACCCGGTCACCGACCCTCAGGCCGTCCAGGTCACCCTTGAAGTCGGGCACCGAGAGGGACTCGGCGAGCAGGAGGACCTGGCTGCCGTCATCCATCCGTACGGCGACGCCGGCGCCGGAGTAGTTGTTGTGCCCGCGGCCCTCGCCCCCGATCGGCCAGTAGACCGGCTCGTTCATCACGGTCCCGTCGACCTTGACGAACGTGCCGCTCTTCGAGGACATCGCGGCGATCGGCAGGTTGTCGATGGTGCGCAGCTCCTGCCACCACAGGTAGCCGACGCTCCCGGCGCCGATGCCGTAGATCATCACCATCAGCATCACGATCGGCTTCCAGGCGATCTCCCAGCCCATTCGTCGTACGGAGAAGCCCATCGCGTCGGCCGCGTGCTGCACCTCGTCGCGACCGGCCCGGACGACGTACCAGGGAGATCAACCGGAGCACCACGACCAGGCCGAGCAGGCTGAGCCCGGCCCAGCCGGTCGCCCTCCAGTAGAAGGTGTCGTCGCCCTGGTTCTCGGTCATCCAGACCATCACCAGCGGGATCGGGAACGTCAGCAGACCGAGCAAGATGTACGACGGGTGGCTGGTCAGGTACTTGTAGCTGACCTTCCACTTGTTGTTGAGCACCATGACGTCGATCGGTCCGGCCGGGACGCGCGTCGCCGGCGCCCACTCCCCGTCGACCACCCGCGGACGGAAGATCGAGCGCACCACGAAGAACCCGAAGACCAGGCCCACCGCGAGCGATCCCCAGAGCTCTCCGTCGATCGGTTCCCCGGTGCTTTCGACCCCGCAGCACCCCTTGATGTCGATGACCTCGCCGACGAAGAACGTCGTGGGCATCACGAAGAACAGCTCGATCAGCCAGATCTGCACCAGCTGCGGGATGCGCGACCCGATCCTGTCGAACGCCAGGACCCCGCTCCAGATGAACCGCAGCACGCGCATGGCGGCACCCTAGGAGCGGCGAACCGCGCCGGGAAGGGTCACGTCATCGCTTGTCCAGACCATCGTCCTCGTGCGGA
Organism: Marmoricola sp. OAE513; assembly: GCF_040546585.1. Classification (NCBI taxonomy): domain Bacteria; kingdom Bacillati; phylum Actinomycetota; class Actinomycetes; order Propionibacteriales; family Nocardioidaceae; genus Marmoricola; species Marmoricola sp. OAE513. Next base: position 1,536,622 of record NZ_JBEPOC010000001.1, read on the forward strand.
GCGGACGTCAAGCGACGACAACGCCGGTAGGTGCCGCGTACGGCGGCGCTGATCAGCCCTGGCAGATCAGGCGTGCGTAGGGCCCCTCGGTGCTGCGCTTCTCGGTGACCTTGCCGTCGACCGTGATCGTGCACGTGATGATGTGCCCGCGGGCGTCGGCCTGCATGAAGAGCTGCGCGTAGTCCGGGTCGCCGTACGCGGTGGTCGTCAGGCTCCAGGAACCGCCGACGTTCTTGACGATGCCGGAGGACTGCTTGAGGCTCGTCGGGACGACGTACCCGATGGTGCCGATTGGTGCGGACGAGGTCACCTTCATCGTCACCTTGTGCTTCGGCAGGTACTGGTAGACCGAGCCACCCTGCAGGCCGGGCATGTTGAGCTGGCCCGAGCTCAGGCCGCCACTGCTGAAGCCCTGCCCGAGCTTGTCGAACTGGTCCTGCGCAGCCTTCTGGATCTCGTCGGCCGACGGGGTGGCCGAGGACGACGGGGTCGGCGTCGGCAGCTCGTCGAGCGTCGGGTCGGTCGTGGGCGCGATCGTGGAGAGGTCTCCGAGCCCGGGCGCTGCGCTCTCGTCGTCCTTCGAGCTCGACAGCACCAGGACGAGCATCAGGACGCCCAGTACGGCGACAACACCAGCAGCAGCTGCGACACGGGGCCTGCGACGGATCCATTCCATGCCGGTATCAACGAGTGACATGGAACAAGGTTAGGTCGATATGTCCGATCTTTTCCGAGTCCCAGGTCACAGACCGGTACCGAAACCGGATCCGCCGCAGGTGCGTCACGCCGGACCGGGGCTCAGTGGCCCCGCGGACCTGTCGCCTCGTCGCGCTCCTGGGCCGACATCCGGGCCGACCCGATCAGGCTCGCGACCGTGGTGATCGCCAGGATGCCGATGATCGTGCCCAGCGAGACCAGCGTCGGGATGTCCGGGGCCCAGTCGATGTGCTTGCCGTCGTTGATGAAGGGCAGCTCGTTCTCGTGCATCGCGTGCAGGATCAGCTTCACGCCGATGAAGCCGAGCAGCACCGAGAGACCGTAGGACAGGTAGATCAGTCGCTCGAGCAGGTCGCCGATGAGGAAGTAGAGCTGCCGCAGACCCATCAGCGCGAAGATGTTCGCGGTCAGCACCAGGAACGGTTCCTGGGTGAGGCCGAAGATGGCCGGGATGGAGTCCAGCGCGAACAGGAGGTCCGTCATGCCCAGCGCGAGGATCACGATGAACATCGGCGTGATCAAGGTCTTGCCGTCGATCTTCGCGAGCACCTTGGTGCCGTGCCACTCCGAAGTCGCCGGCAGGTGCTTGCCGACCCACCTCACGAAACCGGGCTCCTCGTACTCGTCCTCGTCCTCGGCGCCCTCCTTCGCGAGCTTGACCGCGGTGTAGATGAGGAACAGGCCGAAGAGGTAGAAGACCCAGCTGAAGTTGTTGATCGCCGCGGCACCGACGGCGATGAAGATGCCCCGCATGATCAGCGCCAGCACGATGCCCACGAGCAGGGCTGTCTGCTGGTAGGCCCTCGGCACCCCGAACTTCGTCATGATGATGAGGAAGATGAAGAGGTTGTCGACCGAGAGGGAGTACTCGGTCAGCCAGCCGGCGAAGAACTCGGTGCCGTACTGGTGCCCGGAGATCGTCCAGACCCCGATGCCGAACGCGACGGCCAGACCGATGTAGACGCCGAGCGCGATGCCGACCTCACGACGGCTGGGCTCGTGCGGGCGACGTCCGATGACGAAGACGTCGAAGATGAGGATGGCGAGGGTGACACCGATGGTGAGCCACCAGACCAGGGGGGTTACGTGCATCTGAGTTCGTTCCTCCGGACATGCGACAACAGGGCAAAGTCCGGAGGTCTCTTCCGCCCTCCCGTCGCCGGGTGGACCGACGGCCCCGGGTCGCCGCCCGAAGACATTGACCGTGATGACGAGACCGCCGCGAAGGAATACTCCCCTCCAACTGGTGCCAGTCTCCCACCACTCTCCACGCCCGACCAACTCGGGGCAACGCTTGGCTAGAATCTCCCCCAGGTGCGCCGGGAAGTCTGGTCGGCAACAACTGCCCCAACCCCGGATGCCGGAGGACCTGTCATCGCCGCGAATCCCAGCCCAGCACCCCCGCCGCCCGACGACGCGACCTTCGTGGACGGCGTCCTGCGGTCCGAGACGCTGGGCGGCCTGATCGCCCTGCTCGCCGCGGCCGCCGCCGTGCTCTGGGCGAACGTCGACGGCGCCGGCTACGACGCCCTGCGCCACCACCACCTCGGGCCGCTCAGCATCGAGCACTGGGCGGCGGACGGGGCCCTCGCGCTCTTCTTCTTCGTCGCCGGCCTGGAGCTCAAGCGTGAGTTCGTGCTCGGCTCGCTGCGGCGCCCGTCGGCAGCCGCGGTACCGGTCGTCGCAGCCGCCTTCGGGGTCGCCGTCCCGGCGATCCTGTACGTCGTGGTGAACGCCGGCACCGACAACCTGCGCGGCTGGGCGGTCCCGGCTGCGACCGACATCGCCTTCGCCCTGGCCGTGCTCGCGGTCGTCGGGTCGGCGCTACCCCCCTCGCTGCGGACGTTCCTGCTGACGCTCGCGGTCGTGGACGACCTGATCGTCATCGTGATCATCGCGCTGGTCTACAGCGACAGCGTGGCGCTGCTGCCGCTGCTCGGGTCGGCGCTCGCCTGCGCGGCGTACGCGGTGGCGCAGCGGCTGCGGATCACGCACCCTGTCCTCCTGCTCCCGGTCGCCGTGCTCGCCTGGGCGTTGCTCTACGACAGCGGCGTGCACGCCACCGTGGCCGGAGTGGCCCTGGGTCTGCTGACCCGGGTACGCCCCGACCCGGATGAGGCCCGCTCCCCTGCCGAGACCCTCGAGCACCGGCTCTCACCGGTCAGCGCCTGGCTCGCCGTTCCGTTCTTCGCGCTGATGAGCGCCGGGGTGTCGTTGTCGGGCGTCGGCGACCTGGCGCAGGACCCGGTGGTGGTCGGCGTCGTCCTCGCCCTGGTGCTCGGCAAGCCGCTCGGGATCCTGATCGGCACCTGGATCGCCGCGAGCCTCACCCCCGGACCTGACCTCCCCCCGGGCCTGGCCTGGCGGGACCTGGTCGGTCTGGCCTGCCTCGGCGGGGTGGGCTTCACCGTCTCCCTGCTGGTCGCCGACCTGTCGTTCTCCGACGAGCGCGCCGAGGCGGCCAAGACGGCCGTCCTGGTGGCCTCCGTGGCCGCGGCGCTGATCGGGGCTGCACTGCTCGGACGACGCAGCCGCCACCACAGCCGGGCGTGAGCGCTAGGGTTCTGGGGTAGCAGGAGCAGGACGCAGCCAAGGAGACCTCAGATGGCACAGCAGCAGCCCGTTCAGGACGAGCCGACGATCGGCAAGCTGGTCGTCGATGCGTTCGACGACTTCGGGACGCTGCTGCGGCACGTCATCGAGCTGGCGAAGGCCGAGCTCAAGGTCAGCGTCAACGCCGGCGGCATGGCGATCGCCCTCTTCGCGCTCGCCGGTTTCATCGGCCTCCTGTCGATCATCATGGTCTCGTTCGCGATCGCGTTCTTCATCGCGATGGCCGGCCTCGACATCGCCTGGGGCTTCCTGATCGTCTTCGGCGGCTACGTGGCGCTCGCCGGGCTGCTCGCGTTCCTCGGCTACCTGAAGATCCGCAAGGTGAAGGCGCCCGAGCACACCATCGCGCAGGCGCAGGAGATCCCCCGGGCACTGTCCGGCCACCAGTGATCTGAAGGCTCCGACCCGCCGGTGGTCACGCTAGGACTGTCGAGCGGTCCGTTCGACCTGCCTGGTGACAACGGACGAAGCGGCGGTCACTTCTGCATACTCGGTGCATGGAGGACGACGACCGCGCCAGTCGTGAACGGCTCTGGCTCGCCAGCCTCCTGGGCATCATCGCGTCCTCCGTGGCAACGCACGTGTGGCTCAGGCTCGCCCCCGAGCAGTACAACCACGAACCGGGACCCTGGTGGATCGTCTGGCCTATTGCGTCCGCGGTCTCGCTGAGCGCGAGCTGGTTCATCGCGAGGCGCACCTGCCTGCCGGAGGAGCGCACCGCCCCCACGACCCTCGGGACTGCAACCGGCCTGTTCGTCGGCTGGCTCTCTTTCGGTATCTGGAGTGCGCTGACCTACGTCTCCTGAACGCCTCAATCAGGTGCAGTTCCCGCTCGACACCCGGTCCCCGTTCGACCGCGCGGCCGCCTTCACCGCACCCGAGACCTGGTCGGCGGTCAGCACGTAGCCGGTCTGCTTGTCGCTGACCGAGGCGGCGAACACCACGCCGAAGACCTTGCCCTGCAGCGAGACCAGCGGGCCGCCGGAGTTACCCGGCCGGACGAGACCGCGCACCGAGAAGACCTCGCGGGTGACCGAACCGCGACCGTAGATGTCCGGGGAGCGGAGTCGCTGCTCGGCGCGGATGCGGGCGGGCTGGGCGTTGAACGGGCCGTCGTTCGGGAAGCCGAGGACGACCGCGGCGTCCTTGGCCTTGCCGGTGTTGTCGAACGCCACCACCGGGCCGTCGAGGTCGACGTCGAGGATCGCGACGTCGATGTCGGCGTCGTAGTAGATGACCTTGGCCTTGAGCTCCTTGGTGCCGGCCTTGACCACCGGGTTCGTGACACCTGCGACGACGTGGGCGTTGGTCATCATGCGGCGCGGGGCGTACAGGAAACCGGTCCCCTCGATGCCGTCGCCGCAGCTGCTGTTGCCGCGGATCTTGTAGACGCTGAGGCGGGCCTGCTGGACGTTCTTGTTGCGCAGGTCACCGGTGTCCGGCGGGTCGACCGCGACGATCCGCTCCGGGGCGAAGGGCTCCAGGTAGCGCGGGAAGAAGCTCGAGCCGACGACGCGGTCGAAGCCGCGCAGGAGACCCTGCGCCTGGCCGGGCATCACGTCGTTGACCTCGGTGAGCACGCGGGACTCGCGGACCATCGGGCCGACGCCCGGGATCTGGGAACCGCTGACCGCGACGCCGAGCATCCAGGTGACGGTGAGGACGGCGACGACCGAAAGCACTGCACCGCCGACGGCATCGACCGCGCGGATCGGCTGCCAGGTGATCTTGGCGCGGACCTTCGCGCCGCCGTACTGGGCGATGGCCTGGCCGAAGGACGCGCAGACGAGCACGACGAAGAGGGCGGCGAGCGAGACCCACAGGGCGGGCTCGACGTTGCCGAGCAGGTGCGGCGCGAGCCAGATGCCGAGCAGACCGCCAGCGACCAGACCTGCCGTGGCGAAGGCGCCGGTGATGAAGCCCTGCCAGTAGCCCGAGAGGGCGTACGCAAAGGTCACCAGCACCAGGAGCCAGTCGAGGAGGTTCATCGCAACCTTTGGTCAGCGGGTCGTGTCGGGGTCAATCCTTACTCACCGCGCAACATGTACGCGGGAAGCTCCCGCGTGACGGACGTGTCCCACTCCCGGGTCAGTCCGACGTAGTCGAACAGCTTGGTGATCAGACCGGCCGTGAAACCCCACAGCAGGACGTCCTTGTCCTCACCGATCATGAACCCGGGACTGGAGTACCCGTTCGGGTGGGTGACAGTCACCCTGTTCGCCGGGTCGAGCAGCTCGGCCAGCGGCGTCCGGAAGACCGCGTGCACCTCCGCCGGGTCGACGACACCGACAGGGTGCGGCGCGCGCCACCACGCGAGCACCGGGGTGATCGCGAAGTTGCTCGGCGGCAGCCACAGCTCGGGCAGCGTGGTCAGCACGTCGACGCTGTCCGGGTCGACACCGACCTCCTCCTCGGCTTCCCGGAGCGCCGCGGTGACGACGTCGAAGTCGGTCGGGTCCACCGAACCGCCGGGGAAGGAGACCTGGCCCGGGTGCGAGCGCATCGTGTGCGCCCGCTCGGTCAGCAGCAGGTCCGGGCCGTGCTCGCTCTCGCCGAACAGCATCAGCACCGCACCGGGACGGGCGTCGGAGTCCTCGGGCACGAGCCACTTGGTGATGTCCTCACCGGTGATCGTCAGGGCGCCGTCGCGGATCGGCACCATCCAGTCCGGCAGCGGCCCGGTCATGCCGGGCCCCTCACGCCGGGCCCCTCACGCCGGACCCTGCGTCTTGACCAGCTTGGCCGCGGCTTCGGGGTCGGTCGGACCCTCGCCGTACGACGGGCACCACTTCGCGACCGTGCAGGCTCCGCACGCCGGCTTCTTGGCGTGGCAGACCCGGCGCCCGTGCCAGATGACGTGGTGCGACAGCATCGTCCAGTCCTTCTTGGGGAAGAGCGCGCCGACGGCGTGCTCCGCCTTGACCGGGTCCGTCTCCTGGGTCCACCCGAAGCGACGGATCAGTCGGCCGAAGTGGGTGTCCACGGTGATGCCGGGGATCCCGAACGCGTTGCCGAGGACGACGTTGGCCGTCTTGCGTCCCACGCCGGGCAGGGTGACCAGGTCCTCGAGTCTCCCAGGGACCTGCCCGTCGTACCGCTCGACGAGCGCGGCGGAGAGCTTGAGCAGGGACTCGGTCTTGGCGCGGAAGAACCCGAGCGGACCGACGATGCGCTCGAGGTCCTCGCGCGGGGCGGCGGCCATCGACTTCGGGTCCGGGTACGCCGCGAACAGCGTCGGGCGGACCGCGTTGACCCGCCGGTCGGTGGTCTGCGCGCTGAGCACGGTGACGACGAGCAGCTCGAAGGCGTTCTCGAAGTCCAGCTCGCACCGGGCGTCGGGGTAGGTGTCTGCCAGGACGCGGTCGATCTTGCGGGCCCGGCGTACGAGGGTCATGTCGGGGGTCTCGATCTCGGTGCGGGCCACGCGCTCAGCCTACGCAGGGAAACCGACACAAACGCTGAGGGTGTTACGTGGCGTGACCGGGCGTCATGGGACAGACTGTGACCTGCAACACTGGGGGGTGGGCCTCGTGAAGGTGCCCTCGATTGGGAAGGAATGTCCGTGGACAACGACGTACTCCGCCAGGCACCGCTCTTCGGTGCTCTGGACGACGACGCAGCCGCCGCACTGCGCGCCTCGATGACCGAGGCCCGGCTCCGCCGTGGAGAGGTGCTCTTCCACGAAGGCGACTCCGGCGACAAGCTCTACCTCGTCACCGACGGCAAGGTGAAGCTCGGGCGGACGTCCTCCGACGGGCGCGAGAACCTTCTCGCCATCCTCGGTCCCGGCCAGATGTTCGGTGAGCTCTCGCTCTTCGACCCGGGTCCGCGATCGGCCACCGTCACCGCGGTCACCGAGACCAACCTGCTCACGCTGAGCCACGACGACCTGATCCGCTGGCTCGAGGGCCGCCCGACCGTCGCCCTCGGCATGCTGGCCCAGATCGCCAGCCGCCTGCGCAAGGCCAACGACGTCAACGCCGACCTGGTGTTCTCCGACGTCCCCGGGCGTGTCGCCAAGGCACTCCTCGACCTCGCCGACCGCTTCGGCCGAACCGCCGACGACGGCGTCCACGTGCACCACGACCTGACCCAGGAGGAGCTGGCCCAGCTCGTCGGCGCCTCTCGCGAGACCGTGAACAAGGCCCTGGCCGACTTCGCCTCGCGCGGCTGGCTGCGGCTCGAGCCGCGCTCGGTCGTGATCATGGACGTCGAGCGGATGAAGCGCCGCGCGCGCTGAGCACCAGCTGACCCACGACGCAGAAGGGGCCCGTCCGGCGAACCGGACGGGCCCCTTCGTCGTGCGTGCCTAGCAACCTCCGAGGAGTGCCGCCAGCAGGTTGCACCCACCGCCGCTCCCGCTCGATCCCGGTTGCAGCGTGCCGGCCGACGCGGTCGCCCCGTTCCAGAGCGCGTTGCCGGCGAAGGTCGCCGTCAGCTGGTTGCGCACCGGCGTGAGGATGGCGTCCAGGACGTTCTGCGAGCACTGGGCGTGACCGGCCGCATCGGAGACTCCGGTGCACACCGTCTTGCCGTTCGAGGTGAACTTCACCGACAGGCCGGCGACCGGCTGCAGCGGGAAGCCCCCTCGGATGTCGGCCTCGACCAGGCCCGCGTTGATCGAGAGATCGCCGTTGGGCTGGATGCCCGCCAGGATCGCTGTCAGGTCGAGCGTGGTGCTGCCCTTCACCAGGGTGATCGAGAGCTGCTTGGTCGCCGTCTGCGCCGGGTCGAGCGAGTCGGTCGCCTTCACCGTGAAGGTGAACGTGCCGCTCGCCGCAGTCGCGGAGCCGGTGATCGTGCCGAACTGGTTCATGCTCAGACCGGCCGGGAGGGCACCTCCGACGATCTCGAAGGAGTACGCCGGCTGACCGCCGGACGCGGTGACCTGAGCCGAGTACGCCGTCTTGTAGGCCGCGTTCGGCAGCGACGTCGTGGAGATCGAGAGCGGCGGGACCACCTCGAGGACCAGGTTGATCGTCGCGTCCGGGCTCTGGCCGTTGCTCGCCTTGATCGTGATCGGGTACTCCCCGACCGCGCTCGCCGGAGCGGTACCGGAGATCGTGGCGCTGCCGTTGCCGTTGTCGGTGAACGTCAGCCCGGCCGGCAGGGAGCCGGTCTTCGTGATCGTCGCGGTCGGGTACCCGTCGCTGCTGAAGCCGATCGAGCCCGCGGTTCCGGTGACGAAGCGGGCCTCGCTCGGGCCGACGAGCTCAGGAGCCTCGTTGACCGTCACGTCGACCGACTTGGTCGCGTCGGAGCCGACTCCGTTGGTCGCCTTCACGACCACGCCCGGGTAGAGCCCGCCGGTGCCGTTCGCAGCACTGCCGGTGATCTTCGCCTTGCCCGCACCCGTGCTGGCCAGGCTGAGACCGGCCGGGAGACCGAGGGCCGACAGCGACGGGACCGGGAAGCCGGAGCCGACGAACTCGTTGCTCTGGCTGGACGTGCCGACCTTGAAGGTCGCCGAGCCCGGGCCGGTGAGCGAGGGGGCTTCGTTGACGGTCAGGGTGAACGGCTTGGTCGCGTCGGGCGCCGTGCCGTTCGCGGCCTTGACCGTCAGCCCGTAGACACCACCGGAACCAGCCGACGGAGTGCCGGCGTAGGCGCCGGTGCCGTCACCGTTGTCGGTGAAGGTGACTCCGCCCGGCAGCAGGCCCAGCGAGCTGAGCACCGACGTCGGGTGGCCGGTCGTGGTGAAGACCGTGGGGCCGCCGGACTGACCGACCACGTACGTCGCCGCGGACGGACCGGCGAGCGCCGGCGCCTGGTTGATGGTCAACGTGAACGTCTTGGTGTCCGTGCCGGCCTCGTTGGTCGCCTTCACGGTGACCTCGTGCACGCCGCCGGTGCCCGCACCCGGGGTCCCCGCGAGGGTTCCGGTGCCGTCGCCGTTGTCGGTGAACGTCACGCCGTTCGGCAGGCCCGTCGCCGACAGCGTCGGCTGCGGGGATCCGGTGGTGGTGAAGCTCTGCGGAGCGCCCGCGACACCCACGGCGTACGTCGCCGACGACGGACCGGAGATGACCGGGACGACCTGCTCGGCCTCGACCGCGCCGATGTCGCACTTGGCGCCCTGCGGACGGCTGGTGCCACGCTGGTCCGAACCCGTGCACAGCGTGATCGCGCTGCCGGTGATCGCGTCGTTCACGCCCGTGGCCGCGGACGTCGTGATCTTGTTCAGTGCCGGGCTGGTCGCCCCGGGCAGGCGGGTGGTGGTCGGTCCACCGTTGTTCGCGAGGGCGCCCAACTGCGGCGCGGCGAACACGTTGCCCTTGGAACCGGCGGTGCTGAACGCGCACTCCGAGGCCGTCGGGCTGTTCAGGTTGGAGCCACCGTCGGCGACGGCGACGTTGCACTGGTGCCCGTTGTTGCCCGACAGGATCGAGCCGCTGACCGAGACCAGGCCGGCACTCTTGGCGACGATGCCGCCGTACGCGTCGAAGGGGTCGACCGGCACAGCGGTGTTGTCCGTGATCGTGCTCGCCACGATGCTGGTCGGGTTCGAGAACGACAGCACGCCGAACGGACCCGACGCGGCGTTGCCGTCGATCGTGCTGTTGCTGATCGACGTCTTGTTCGTCGAGCTGGCCTTGTTCGAGCCGGTGAGGATCGCCGCGCCCGCGAATGCCTCGTTGTCGCTGAGCGTGCTGTTGGTGATCTTGAGCGACGTGGTCACGTTCTCGTCGTCGGTGCCGCTGAAGATCGCGCCACCGTTGCCCGACGAGCCGTCCGCCTTGTTGCCGCTGATCTGCGCCTTGTTGATCGTCAGCTGACCGGCCGAGAAGATCGCGCCGCCACCGAAGTTCCCCCCGGTGGAGGTGTTGCCGATCAGGTCGGTGTCGTCGAACGAGGCGTTCAGGCTGTTGCCGATGAAGGCACCGCCAGCGGCGAAGGCGACGTTGTCCGACATCGTGCCGCCGGTCATCGTCAGGCTTCCTGCGGCCGCGGTGGTCGAGAACGCACCACCGAGGAACACGGCGGTGTTGCCGTTCAGCTGCGAGTCCGTGATCGTGGCGGCCGCGCCGGTGTAGATACCGCCGCCGCTGTTCCCGGCGTCGTTGTCGTTGACCTCGGAGCCCGTCACGCTCAGCGGCGCTGCGGTGTAGATGCCTGCGCCGATCGCGCCGGTGTTGGCGTTCACCTTGGAGCCGTTCTTCACGACGGTGTTGATCGTGGTGACGATGCCGCCACCGCCGGCGACACCGTCGTTGCCGGTGACCTTGGTGTTGTCGAGCGTCAAGGTCGGCGTGGTCCCGGCCTGCGGGGTCGCGTAGATGCCGCCACCGAGGCCTGCGCTCGCGTGCGTCGCCTTGTTCTGCGTGACCGTGCTGTCGGTCAGGCTGACCGGTCCGGTGGAGTAGATGCCGCCACCGCCGAGGGCGACGTTCTTCGAGAGCGTGAGCCCCGTGGCCGCGATCGTGGTCGCCGCGCCGCCTGCCCCGATGTTGCCGGCCGCCGCGATCGCACCACCGACGACTGCGTTCCCGCCGGCGACGGGCGTCCCCGCGTTGTCACCGTTGATCGTCGCGTTCGTGAACGTCAGGGAGGGAGCTGCGGTGGACGTCAGCGCGAACGAAGCGATCGCACCGCCGTACCCGGTGATGCCGGGCGTCGCGTTGGTGTTGGCGACGACCTTGTTCCCGCTGAAGGTCGCTCCGTTCTTCACGACCACGGCTCCGCCGTTGTAGATCGCGCCGCCGTTGCCCAGGTTGGTCGAGGTCCCGCCGTTGGCCGTGTTGCCGGAGAGGGTGCCGCCGTCGATCGTGACGGTGCCACCGTTCGACAGTGCACTGCCGTTGATCCCACCGTTCGCGATCGCTCCACCCAGACCTGCGGAGCTCCCCGAGATGGTCGAGCCGGTCAGCGTCGTCGTACCGGCGATCTGGATGATCGCGCCTCCCTGCCTGACGGCGGTGTTACCGGTGAAGGTCGTGCCGTTGGTGGTGACCGATCCGGAGTTGTTGTAGATCGCACCTCCGTCGACCACGCTGCTGTTGGACGTGAAGGAACCGCCCGAGACGTTCACCGCGGCGGCACTCGCGATGCCGCCACCGAGGCCGGCACCGGTCGCGCTGTTCGAGCTGACCGTCGCGTTGCTGAGGTTGACCGCGCCCGCCTGCGCGTAGATGCCACCGCCGCCCTGGGCGCTGTTCTGCGCGACCGAGGTGCCGGCGAGCGAGATCGTTCCCGCACCTGAGTAGACGCCACCGCCGAACACCGCCGCGGTGTTGCTCGCCAGCGAGCCGCCCGTCATGGTCAGCGACCCGTTCGCGGAGAGGTTGACCACGCCGCCACCGGCGTTGGTCGCGGCGTTCCCGATGATGTCGACGTTCGTCGTCTGGACCTGCCCGCTCGTGATCGCGATGCCGCCGCCGTTGGCGGCCCGACCGTTCGTGATCCTCATGTTCGAGAGCTTCAAGGTCTTCGCGGCCGTGATGTTCACGGTGAACACGGACGCCGCGGCCGAACCGTTGAAGGTCGTTGCAGGGGATCCCGCGCCGACCAGGTTCGCCGTCTTCGCGGCGAACGCGGGCCGCTCGGTGTACGTACCGGCCGCGAGGTTGATCGTGTCCCCGTCGACGAAGCCACCCTTGGCGAGCACTCCGGCGATGGTGGCGCACGGGGACGCCGCGACCAGGCAGGAGTTGGCGTTGTTCCCGCCGCTGGCGGCGACGAACCACGGGCCCGCCGCGTTGGCAGGACCGGCCGCGACGAGCGACCCGATCCCGGCGGTGACCGCCAGGACGGCGGCGGTGGCTGTGCGGCGCAGCTTGGTGCGGGCCGGAACGGTACGACGGTGAGCAGACATGAGAAACCCCTAGGTCCGGGCCGTGGTCAGGGAGGATGTGGCCCAGCTTGTCGGGAACCGTAATCCGGTCCCGGAGGGTTCACTTACGGGTTCTGGATGTTTCGGAAATCCGGACTAGCCCACAAACTCCACTCTGCGATCTGGCCGTAACTTTCAGGCGCGGAGGTAGGCGAGCTGGGCCCGCACCGAGAGCTCGGCTGCTCCCCAGAGCACCGGGTCGACGTCGGAGTAGACGATCTCGACGACCTGGCGTGGCAGGTCGTCCTCCGCGATCCCCTCGGGGTGCGGCTGACCGGCGAGAGTGTCGAGCGCGGCACGGACCTGCTCGAGGCGCTGCTGCCGGTGCGAGATGTAGTAGTCGAGCGCGCCGAGCGCGTCCTCGATGACCGGACCGTGCCCGGGCCAGATCGACGCGAGCTCGTGGCGCGCCGCCAGCTGGTGCAACCGGTCGAGCGAGTCGAGGTAGGCGCCGAGCTGTCCGTCGGGGTGGGCGACCACCGTGGTGCCGCGGCCGAGCACGGTGTCCCCGGTGAGAACGGCACCTTCGGCGGGCACGAGGAAGGACAGCGAGTCCGCGGTGTGTCCCGGCGTACCGATGACGCGGACCTCGAGGCCACCGACCTCGACGACGTCACCGTCACCGAGCCCTTCGGACCCGAGCCGGTACTCCGGGTCCAGTGCCCGTACGCCGCAGCCCCACCGCTCCGCGAACTCCTTGGCCGACTCGGAGTGGTCGTAGTGGTGGTGGGTCAGCAGGACCGTCCCGATGCTGCCACCGTCACCGAGACCCGCCGCGGCCTCGATGGCCGCCAGGTGCGGGGCATCGGGTGGGCCGGGGTCGACGACGACGGCGCGCTTCGCTCCGGGCTCGCGCAGCACCCAGGTGTTCGTGCCGTCCAGCGTCATGATGTTCGCGTTGTCGGCGAGCACGCACTGCGCCCGCTCGCCGAACGAGCCACCCACCCAGGCGTTCAAGGGACTACCCCTGACCCCAGGTCGCGTTCTTCGAGCGCTTCTCCAGCAGGGCGTCCGCGTGCGGCGGACGGGTGAGCGTGAAGCCCTCCCCCTCCGGCTCGACCGCGGGGCAGAACATCTCGACGCGGCGGTTCCGCGACTCCGCGATCACGGCCTCGGGGTCGGCGTACTCGGCGATGTCCAGCGAGGTGATGTACGTCGGCGGCAGCATCAGGATCTCCCGCTCCTCGGCCTGCTCGACGGCCTTGATCGCCGGCACCCACACGACCTGGTCGGACTCGGTGGAGACGTCACGGGTGCGCTGGCCCTCGGGCAGCTCGGCGACGAAGAACCAGGTCCGGTAGCGCTTGGGCTCGAAGATCGGCGTGAGCCAGCCGGACCAGGCGCCGAGCAGGTCGGTGCGCAGCACCAGACCCCGGCGGTCGAGGAAGTCGGTCAGCGCGAGCTCGTGCTTCTCCAGAGCGATCCGGTCGGCCTCCCAGTCGGCACCGGTCGTGTCGGCGACCACGGAGTCCGCGGACTCACCTGCCAGCAGCACGCCGGACTCCTCGAAGGTCTCGCGCACGGCGGCGCAGACCAGGGCGCGGGCCTGGGCCTCGTCGGTGCCGAGCAGCTCGGCCCACTCGGCCGGCGACGGTCCGGCCCAGGCGACCGCGTGGTCGAAGTCCCGCTGGTCGACGCCGCCGCCCGGGAAGACGCACATGCCGCCGGCGAACTCCATCGAGACCTGACGGCGCAGCAGGTACAGCTCGGGGCCCGCGCTGCCCGGGCGCAGCAGCACCACGGTCGCCGCGTCGCGCGGCTCGACCGGCTCTTTGGACCCATCGGCGAACTCGGCGGCAGCGTCGGCGAACGCCTGCGGCAGCTGGACGAGACCGGCCATGTCAGTCGATCTCGACGATCAGCTCGACCTCGACCGGGGAGTCGAGCGGGAGCACCGGTACGCCGACCGCGGACCGGACGTGCTGACCGGCGTCGCCGAAGACGTTGCCGAACAGCTCGGAGGCGCCGTTGGCGACCTGCGGCTGGCCGGTGAAGTCGGAGGTGGAGGCGACGAACACGACGACCTTGACCACGCGCTTGATCGCGGTCAGCGACCCGAGCTCGGCGTTCACGGCCGCCAGGGCGTTCAGCGCGCACTGCTGCGCGCACGCGACGGCCTCCTCGAGGCTGACCTCGCCGCCGACCTTGCCGGTCGCCATCAGCTGACCGTCCTGCATCGGGAGTTGGCCGGAGGTGAAGACGTGGATCCCGCTGCGCACCGCGGGGATGTAGGCCGCCACCGGCTTGGCAACGGCAGGGATGCTCAGGCCCAGCTCGGCGAGCCGCTCCTCCGGGGTGGCGGCGCTCATCAGCTGGCCTTCGGGCGCTTCAGGAACGCGATCAGCCCGCCCTGCTCGTTGCGCTCGATGTGGACGAGCTCCCAGCCGTCCAGACCGAAGTTGTTCAGCATCAAGGTCTCGTTGTGGAGCGGAATCGGCGCCACCTGGTACTCCCACTGGTTCATGGGTCCGACTCTAGTCACCTCCTGAGGGTGTCGCGCGGGCCCGGGCCGGCGCGCAGCAGGCTCGGGCCCGCGCGACACCCTCTAGGTTGGGCGGGTGAGCCAGGACCGCCTCCCCGACGCCGTCGTCCGGTACTCCGACCACCGCGACGGGATCATCGACCTGCACGTGCCGGCCGACCCGAACGGAACCCTGCTGGTCCTCGTGCACGGCGGCTTCTGGATGGAGGAGTGGGACCGGACGCACACCCGCGACCAGGCGCGCGCGCTGGCGGACCTCGGCTACCTGGTCGCGACGCCGGAGTACCGGCGCCTGCGCGGCGAGGGCGGCTGGCCGACGACGGCGACCGATGTCCTCGACGCGTACGCGCAGCTGCCGGACCTGCTCTCCGGGCTCGGGCTCGAGCACAGCCGCACCGTCACGATGGGGCACTCGGCCGGCGGGCACCTGGTGCTCTGGCTGGCTGCGCAAGAGCTCATCCGCCCGCCGGACCGCACGGTCGCGCTGGCCCCCGTCTGCGACCTGGCCCTCGCCCAGACGCTCGGCCTGGGCGACGGAGCGGTCGACGAGCTGCTCGACGGCACGCCGCTGACCGCGGCCGACCCGCAGACCCTGCACGCCGGCCAACCCCCGGGGACCGTCGTGATCCTGCACGGCGACCGCGACCACCTGGTGCCGATCGAGCTCGGCCGGTCCTTCGCTACCAGGCACGCGTGGGTCGAGCTCGTCGAGCTGCCCGGCGTCGGACACTTCGAGTTCCTGGATCCGCGCGACCCGGTCTGGAAGACCCTCGCCTCGGCCGTCGCCGACGGGCAGACTGACCCGCGATGACCAGCGACACGACTCCCCCGATCCTCTGGCGCCCGGACCCCGCACGCCCCTCGCGGCTGGCGAGGTTCCAGGACCGGCTCGCCGCGGCCGGCGGTCCCGTCACCACCGGGTACGACGATCTCTGGTCGTGGTCGGTCACCGACCTGGACGCCTTCTGGCTCGCGGTGTGGGGCTGGTTCGACCCGCCGGCCGACGTACCCGCCGACGGCCCCGGTGTGGCGCTGGCCGACGACGCGATGCCCGGCGCGACCTGGTTCCCCGAGGTACGCCTGAACTACGCCGAGGCGATGCTGCGGCTGCCCGGCCGCGGGGCGGACGACGTCGTGGTCGTCAGTCGCAGCGAGACCCGGGACGAGGTCTCGCTCACCGCCGCCGAGCTGCGCGCACTGGTGGGACGGGTGCGCGCGGGACTGGTCCGTGCCGGCGTCGGCACGGGCGACCGGGTGGCGGCGTACGCCCCGAACATCCCGGAGACGCTCGCCGTCCTGCTCGCCACCGCCAGCCTCGGGGCGACCTTCAGCTCGTGCGCTCCCGAGTTCGGCACCCAGAGCGTCACGGACCGCTGGAAGCAGATCGAGCCGAGGGTGCTGGTCACCGTCGACGGCTACGCGTACGGCGGCAAGCGGATCGAGCGGGCGGACGAGGTCGCTGCCATCCGCGCGGCGATCCCCAGCATCGAGACCACCGTGTGGGTCGACTACCTCGACCCCGGCTCCGTGCCTGCGGACACGATCGGGTGGGACGAGTTCACCGCCACCGAGGGCCCCCTCGACTTCGTCCGGCTCCCGTTCGACCACCCGCTCTACGTGCTGTTCTCCTCCGGCACGACCGGCCTGCCGAAGCCGATCGTGCACGGCCACGGCGGGATCACGGTGGAGCACCTCAAGGCCCTCGGGCTGCAGACCGACCTCGGCCCCGAGGACACCTTCTTCTGGTTCTCCACCACCGGCTGGATGATGTGGAACTACCTGGTCTCCGCCCTGGGGGTCGGTGCCACGATCGTCCTGTACGACGGCAACCCGGCACCGGCCGTCGAGGGCAGACCCGACGTCGGGATGCTCTGGCGGATGGCCGCCGACCTCGGCGTCACCTACTTCGGCACCAGCGCACCGTTCCTGCTGCAGTGCCGCAAGGAAGGGATCGTGCCGCGCGAGATCGCCGACCTGTCCGCGGTCCGGGGCATCGGCTCGACCGGTGCTCCGCTGCCGGCCGAAGGCTTCACCTGGGTCTACGAGGCCGTCAGCGCGACCGCGCAGCTCGGGTCGCTGTCGGGAGGGACCGACGTCTGCTCCGGCTTCGTCGGATCGGCGCCGACCGTCCCGGTCTACGCCGGCGAGATCGCGTGCCGCTGCCTCGGCGTCGCCGTCGCGGCGTACGACGACCAGGGTCGTTCCCACGTCGGCGTCCTCGGCGAGCTGGTGATCGAGCGGCCGATGCCCTCGATGCCGCTCGGTTTCTGGGGCGACATCGACGGGTCGCGCTACTCCGCGGCGTACTTCGAGGACTTCCCGGGCGTGTGGCGCCACGGCGACTGGATCACGATCACCGACCGCGGCACGTGCACGATCACCGGCCGCAGCGACGCCACCCTGAACCGCGGCGGTGTCCGGCTCGGCACCTCGGAGTTCTACTCGGTCGTCGAGTCGCTGCCCGAGGTCGTCGACAGCCTGGTCGTGCACCTCGAGGACACCGAGGGCGGCGCCGGCACCCTCGTGCTGCTGGTCCGGCTCGCGGCCGACCAGACGCTCGACGAGCACCTGCGCCGCAAGCTCGTCACCGCGCTGCGGTCCTCGCTCTCGCCGCGGCACGTGCCCGACGTGCTGCACCAGGTCGACGCCTTGCCGCGCACGCTCTCGGGCAAGCGGATCGAGGTCCCCGCCAAGAAGATCCTGCAGGGCACTCCGGTCGAGGTCGCCGTCGCCCGGGGCGCCCTCACCGCGCCCGAGGGACTGGACGAGCTCGTGGCGCTGCGCACACTCCTCGCGTGAGCAGTGCTGCGGTCACCCCCCGATCGCTAGGCTTCGGCCATGTCTGACTTCCCGGATGTGCAGCTGCACATCGTCACCGGAAAGGGAGGCACCGGGAAGTCGACGGTCGCCGCCAGCCTGGCTCTCGCGCACGCCGCGCAGGGGAAGCAGGTGCTGCTCTGCGAGGTCGAGGGGCGTCAGGGCATCGCGCAGATGTTCGACGTGCCACCGCTGCCCTACGAGGAGCGGCTGCTGGCCAAGGCGAGCGAGGCCGGCCACGGCAACGTCTACGCGCTGGCGATCGACGCGGAGTCGGCACTGCTGGAGTACCTCGCGATGTACTACCGGCTCGGTCGTGCGGGCAAGGCACTGGACCGCTTCGGCGTGATCGACTTCGCGACCACGATCGCGCCCGGCGTCCGCGACGTGCTGCTGACCGGCAAGGTCTACGAGGCGGCGCAGCGCAACAGCCGCAACAAGAACGCCCGCAACTACGACGCGATCGTCCTCGACGCTCCGCCCACCGGACGCATCTCGCAGTTCCTCAACGTGAACAACGAGCTCGCCGGCCTGGCGAAGGTCGGCCCCATCAAGGCGCAGGCCGACACCGTCACCACGCTGCTCAAGTCGAGCCGTACGGCCGTGCACCTGGTCACCGTCCTCGAGGAGATGCCGGTGCAGGAGACCGCCGACGGTGTCGTCGAGCTGCGCGGCGCAGGGATGCCGGTCGGCGGCGTCATCGTGAACCTGGTCAGGCCCCAGGACCTCGACGCCCGGGCCCGCGAGGACCTGCTCGCCGACGAGGTCGACACCAAAGCCCTCGGCAAGGTGCTCACCGCCGCGGGGCTCAAGGCGCCGATGAGCCTGGTCCCCGCCCTGATCCGGGAGGGCCGCGACCACGCGGAGCGGCGTCGGCTCGAGGACTCCCAGCGCGCGCTCGTCGAGAAGATCGGCGTTCCGACGTACGAGCTGCCGAAGCTGGCCGGCGGCGCCGACATCGGGGGGCTCTACGAGCTCGCCGCCGCGCTGATCGCGCAGGGTCTCGCATGAGCCCGGCAGCAGGACGGTCCACCGCCCGGGTCGCGCCGATGACCTCGACCCGAGGACCCGTGCCCGAGCTGGACGTCGACGCGCTGCTCGCCGACCGCAACCAGCGGATCATCGTGTGCTGCGGGGCAGGCGGTGTCGGCAAGACGACCACGGCTGCGGCAGTCGCGCTCCGAGCGGCGGAGCAGGGGCGCAAGGTCGTCGTCCTGACCATCGACCCGGCCCGCCGGCTCGCGCAGTCGATGGGCATCGAGGCGCTGGACAACACCCCGCGTCCGGTCCCCGGCGTCCAGGGCAGCGGGTCGCTCGACGCGATGATGCTCGACATGAAGCGCACCTTCGACGAGGTGGTCGAGAACCAGGCCAGCCCGGAGAAGGCGCAGCAGATCCTCAACAACCCGTTCTACATCGCGGTCTCCAGCTCGTTCGCGGGCACGCAGGAGTACATGGCGATGGAGAAGCTCGGCCAGCTCGACAAGGACGCGCGTGCCTCGGGACGTTGGGACCTGATCGTCGTGGACACCCCGCCCTCGCGCAGCGCCCTGGACTTCCTGGACGCACCCGAGCGGCTCTCGAGCTTCCTCGACGGCAAGTTCATGAAGCTGCTGCTCGCGCCGGCCAAGGGTCCGGCGAAGCTGATGACGGCCGGATTCGGCCTGGTCACCAAGGCAGTGACGACGATCATCGGCGGGCAGGTGCTCACCGACATGCAGGCGTTCGTCTCAGCGTTCGACACGCTCTTCGGCGGCTTCCGCCAGCGCGCGCAGCGCACCTTCGAGCTGCTGCAGGCGCCGGGCACCGCGTTCCTGGTGGTGGCAGCGCCCGAGCCGGACGCGCTGCGTGAGGCGGCGTACTTCGTCGAGCGACTCAGCGCCGAGAAGATGCCGCTCGCCGGCCTGGTGGTGAACCGGGCGAGCACCGAGCCCGAGGGCAACCTGACGGCCGCCGGTGCCATGGCCGCGCACGAGAAGCTGCGCGAGATGGCGGGCGCGACCGAGGACGACGACACCACCCGGATGGCGGCAGGCCTGCTCCGGCTCTACTCCGATCGCAAGGTCATCGTGGAGCGCGAGGCCCGGTTGCGCACCCGTTTCGCGACGGCTCACCCGCGGGTGCGCACCGTCGTGCTGCCGGCCCTGTCCAGCGACGTGCACGACCTCGACGGTCTCCGTCGGATCGGCTCGCTGCTGGGCACGCCAGGACCTGCCTAGGCCGAGCTCCGGGAGAACCCGGGACCGACCCGTCCGCGGTGATCAGGCGGAAACGGTCTCGACAGACTCGAGGTGAGCGTCCTTCGCCGCGGAGAGCAGCGCGCGCCACGACGTGACGTTCGGACGCTTCCGCAGCACGGCACGACGCTCGCGCTCGGTCATGCCACCCCAGACACCCCACTCGATGCGGTTGTCGAGAGCTTCGGCCAGGCACTCGGCCCGGACCGGACAGGCCGCGCAGACGACCTTGGCCTTGTGCTGCTCGGCCCCCCGGACGAACAACTCATCGGGCCGCGATTGCTGACAGGTTGCGGCAGCAGCCCACTCTTCATTCCAAGACATTGAAACCCCCATGAGAAAAGCTTGTGGTTCCGCCCGAAACGGGACGGTCCCCCCACATATCGGAACGTTAGGTTCTCGGTCATCCTCGGAACAGGCCCGAACGTACCGAATCGCCCTGGCCCAAAAGGACTAGTGACGCTAGTCATAACGCCGCGCCGAACCGGAGGTTACGACGCAGATCTGACGTATCGGGCGGCTGTGCCGGCACCGCCTAGACTGACCGCCATGGCGAGCAAGCTGACCTTCCGCGACGTCTCCTCCCACCTCACGGTGATGGTGGCGTTGTCCGCGTTGATGGGTCTGCTGGTCGCCGGCCTGGTGATCCCGTTCGCCGGCGCGATCGGCGTCGGGGCCAAGTCGCTGTCGAAGTCCGTGAAGGACCTGCCCGAGGACCTGGAGGCGGCGCCGCTCGCCCAGCGCACCCGCGTGCTGGACTCCGAGGGCAAGACCATCGCCACCTTCTACGACCAGAACCGCGTGAACGTCTCCCTCGACAAGGTCGCGCCGATCATGCAGCAGGCCATCGTCGCCATCGAGGACTACCGGTTCTACGAGCACGGTGCGATCGACCTCAAGGGCACGCTGCGTGCGTTCGTGACCAACCAGGCCAACGACGGCATCACCCAGGGCGGGTCGTCGATCACCCAGCAGATGGTCAAGATGACACTGCTCAACCAGGCCACGACCAAGGAAGAGCGCGACGCCGCCACGGACGACACCTACCAGCGCAAGATCAAGGAGCTGCGCTACGCCATCGGCGTGGAGCAGAAGTACTCCAAGGACTGGATCCTCGAGCGGTACCTGAACATCGCCTACTTCGGCGACGGCGCGTACGGCGTCCGGTCGGCCGCCCGGCACTACTTCGACACCGAGGCGAGCAAGCTGACCCTGGCGCAGGCCGCGGTCCTCGCGGGTCTGGTGAAGAACCCGGTCGGCTACGACCCGACGTCCTTCCCGGACAAGGCCACCCAGCGTCGTGACACCGTGCTCCGCCGGATGGCCGAGCTCGACATCATCACCCAGGCCCAGGCCGACCAGGTGATCTCCCAACCGCTCGGGCTCAAGGTCACCCCGACCCGCAACGGCTGCCTCGGCTCCAAGGCCGCCTTCTTCTGCGACTACGTGCGCCGCTACCTGCTCGCCGACCCCTCGCTCGGCACGACGGTGGAGGACCGGGCGCGACTGCTGAACTCCGGCGGCCTGACCATCAAGACGACGCTGAACATGAAGTTCCAGAAGGCTGCCGACGCGGCCACGAAGGCACGCGTGAAGGCGACCGACTCCGCGATCGGCGCGCTCGCGATGGTGCAGCCGGGGACCGGCGCGGTCGAGGCCATCAGCCAGTCGCGGCCGATGGGCCGGTCGAAGAAGAAGGGCCAGACCTTCCTCAACTACGTCGTCGACTCCAAGTACGGCGACTCCAACGGTTTCCAGGCAGGCTCGACCTTCAAGGTGTTCGTGCTCGCCGCGGCCCTCGAGCAGGGGTTGCCGCCGAACACCACGTTCAACTCGGTCCGCTCGATGCGGATCCCGCAGAACCAGTTCAAGGACTGCAGCGGGCCGTACGCGAACTTCGCGCCCTGGAACGTCAGCAACTCCACGACCAGCGGCCGCAAGAACATGTACACCGGCACCCGGGAGTCGGTGAACACCTTCTTCGCGCAGCTGGAGAAGAAGACCGGCCTCTGCAAGCCGTACGCCCTCGCGCGCTCGATGGGCGTCGACCTGACCAACCCCGCCAAGGAGCGGGTGCCGAGCTTCGTGCTGGGCATCGCGGACGTCAGCCCGCTGGAGATGGCCGGTGCGTACGCGACGTTCGCGGCCCGGGGCACGTTCTGCGAGAACCGGCCGGTCAACCGGATCGTCAACGCCGACGGCAAGGTCTTCAAGGACTACCCGAAGGTCTGCAAGCAGGTGATGGCCGAGGGCACCGCCGACACCGTCAACGACATCCTGCGCGGGGTGCTGGAGCCCGGCGGCTTCGGCTCCAAGCTCGCACTGAACAAGCCGTCGGCCGGCAAGACCGGCACCATCCAGAACAACAAGGCGGTCTGGTTCAACGGCTACACCCCGGCGATCTCGACGGCTGCGATGGTCGCCGGCGCCAACCAGGAGGGCCAGCCGATCACCCTCAACAACCAGACCGTCGGTGGCCAGTACGTCGCGAGCGCGTTCGGTTCCACGACCGCCGGTCCGATGTGGTCCCAGGCGATGCGCGCCATCCAGGACGACCTCCCGAACACGAACTTCGTCCAGCCCACCGGACGGTTCAAGCTCGAGGTCCTCAAGGAGGTGAACGTCCGCGTGCCCGACGTCGTCGGGATGACCGTCCAGCAGGCGGCCCGCACGCTGCAGCGCGCCGGCTTCCGGGTCAGCCTCGGCGGCAACATCACCTCGAACATCCCTGCCGGTCTCATCGCGCTGTCCCGGCCGGGCACCGGTGCCACGGTGAAGCAGGGCTCACGGGTGATCCTCTACCGGTCGAGCGGGCCCCTCGCCAACAACGGCAACGGCAACGGCAACGGCAACGGGAACGGCAACAACCCCGGCGGGTTCCCGACCGGGTTCCCGACCTTCTTCCCGCCGGGCGGCTGACCGCTCAGCCCAGCTGGCGGCGTACCTCAGCAGCGACGGCACCGCCGTCGGCACGACCCTTGACCTGCGGCGAGACGACGCCCATCACGGCACCGATCCCGCGCGGGCCGAGCTCGGCCGCACCGGTCTGCGCGATGGCGTCGCTGACCAGGACGGAGATCTCCTCGGCACTGAGCTGCTCGGGAAGGTAGGCGCTGATCACGGCGGCCTCGGCGCGCTCCTTGTCGGCCTGCTCCTTGCGGTCGGCGGCATCGAACGCCTCCGCGGCCTCGCGACGCTTCTTGCCCTCGCTGCCGAGCACGGTGAGCACGTCGTCGTCGGAGAGCTCGCGCGCTTCCTTGCCGGAGACCTCGGCGTTGGTGATCGCCGTCAGCACCATCCGCAAGGTCGACGAGGTCACCTCGTCGCGCGCCTTGATGGCGGCGGTCAGGTCGGCGCGCAGTTGGTCCTTCAAGGTACTCATCGACGTCCTCGCTTCGCTCCGGGCGCCGACGAGGCACGGGGGGCACGGTGCTGGCTGACTCGCTCGCTGCGCTCGCTCATGCACCCCATTGTGGCAGCCTTGTCACATGAGTTCTCTCCCGGCGACCCGATCGCGGCCGGCCCGCACGGTCGGGCGCACGGTTGGACGCGCGGTCGGCCTCGGGGCGCTCGTCGGCCTCGCCGGAGTCGGGTACGCCGCCGGCATCGAGGTCCGGAACTTCACGGTCCGCAAGCTCTCCATCCCGTGCCTGCCCGCCGGGAGCCGCCCTATCCGGGTGCTGCACATGAGCGACCTGCACCTGACACCGAAGCAGGGCTTCAAACGCCGCTGGATCGCCTCGCTGGCAGACCTGAAGCCCGACCTGGTGGTGAACACCGGCGACAACCTCGCGCACATGGACTCGGTCCCACCGCTGCTGGACGCCCTCGGACCCCTGCGCGACGTTCCCGGCGTCTTCGTGCTGGGCTCCAACGACTACTTCGCGCCCAAGCTGCGCAACCCGCTGTGGTACCTGCTGCCCGACGACGGGGAGCGCAACACCAGCACCCCTCAGCTGCCCTGGAAGGAGCTCAAGGCCGAGCTCTCCGAAGGGTGGCTGGACCTGACGAACTCGTCGGGACGGCTGGAGATCAACGGCAGCGAGCTCGCCTTCGCCGGTGTCGACGACCCGCACCTGGAGTACGACGACCTCGCCGCGGTGGCCGGACCGGCGCCGCAGGACGCGGCCCTGCGCATCGGGGTGACGCACGCGCCGTACCTGCGGGTCCTGGACCAGTACGCCGCCGACGGCTACGAGCTGACGCTGGCCGGGCACACCCACGGCGGGCAGCTCTGCCTGCCGGTCAAGGGCGCCCTCGTGACCAACTGCGACCTCGAGCCGGCCCGGGCCAAGGGCCTGCACCGGCACCCTGCCGATTCCGTGGCGGGTCAGGCTGGCTCGTCCTGGCTGCACGTCTCCGCGGGAGCCGGTACCTCGCCGTACGCGCAGATCCGGTTCTGCTGCCGCCCGGAGGCCAGTCTGATCACGCTGGAACCGGCCACGTCCTGACCCGATTTCACCCCCGCGCAGGAGTCCCGTTAGACTTCCCAGGCTGCAGCGGGCTGTGGCGCAGTTTGGTAGCGCGCGTCGTTCGGGACGACGAGGCCGCAGGTTCAAATCCTGTCAGCCCGACCAGTAGGTCAGCGGGCCCGGTGAATCTCACCGGGCCCGCTTTCCGTTTCCCGGCGCGTGACGAACGAGGGTCGCGAGCGTCTGTACGTCGTGCCAGAGCCGGGAACGACACCAGCGACCAAGCCCGTACGAGCGCCGTCCGTCAGCCGCCGAGCGACCGGACCGCGTCCACCAGCCAGGCATCCTGGCGACTTGCCTTGCCACGATGCTCAGGAGTGGCAGAATCCGGACATGCCCAAAGAGTCGGACGGAACCGGCAACGAACCGAACCTCGAGCTGCCGAGCATCTCGCTGGGGTTCGGTCGGCGGAAGAAGCGTTCCTCGAAGGGCGATGACGCCGACGCAGCGGCTCTGGAGCCCACCGAGCCCACCGAGGTAGCCGAAGAACCGGCTCCCGAGCCCGCCGAGGCACCCGCAACTGAGCCAGCCACTGAGCCGGCCGCTGAGGCGCCCGACGAGCCCGCGCCTCCCCGACCTCCGGCGCGTGCTCCTGCGCGCCCTGCAGCGCCCGCTGCGCCGTCCCGTGCGGCGCGTGCTGCCGGCGCACCCGCTGCGCGTCCGGCCGCTCGCCCTGCTGCCCGCCCCGCGGCTCGTCCTGCCAGTCCGGCGCCGGTGGTTCCACCCGTGGTCGTGACGCCCGCGAAGCCGGTTGACCCCCCGGCGGCGCCGGTGGTCGAGGCACCACTGGTCCCGGTCGTCGAGCCTGCCGAGGCACCTCGGCCCCCGGTCGAGAAGGCTGAGACCCCAGTCGTCGAGCCTGCCGAGACGGCTGGGGCCCCGGTCGTCGAGCCTGCCGAGAAGGCTGAGGCCCCGGTCGTCGAGCCTGCCGAGACGCCTCGGCCCCCGGTCGAGACGGCTGAGGCCCCGGTCGTCGAGCCTGCCGAGGCGGCTGAGGCCCCGGTCGTCGAGCCTGCCGAGACGCCAGCACCGGAGCCTGACCCCGAGCCCGAGCCGGTCGACGCCGCGACGGAAGCCGACGACCAGGCTGACACCGACGACGGGGTCGACGAGCCCGTCGTCGAGCTCCCCGCCGCTGCGAGCATCGCGCTGGAGACCCCGACCGCGATCCAGGACCCGGTCCTGGCCCGTGCTGCCGAGGGAGTCGCCACCGTCCCCACGTCGCGCCGGGCGCACGCTCAGGCCCGCCGGGAGGCCAGCCAGCAGTCCAAGGCCGAGAAGGCCGCTCAGCGGGCCCGCGAACGCGGCCAGGGCGAGAGCAAGGGCCCGGCCGACCTGCTGGTCGAGAAGCTGCCCTCGATGAACCCTGCCGTTGCGGCGATCCTCACCGGACTCCTGTCCGGCCTGCTGTGCGTCGGCCTGACCTGGGGTGAGGTCGCCGGGTGCGAGGCACTGCGCGGCGACAACAACTGCAACGACGGCTTCGGCCTGCTCGCCCTGGTCGTCGTGCTCGCGATCGAGATCGTCGTCGGGGCCAGCCTGCTGCGTGCGTTCGGGGTCTCCGACCCGTTCAGCACCAGCTTCCTCGGCGTCAGCCTGGTCGCGATGGTCGTGATGCTGACCTTCATGGGTGACGACAACATGGTCTCGCCCGTGATGGTGCTGGTCATCCCCGGCCTGACCGCCGTGACGTTCCTGCTGTCGTGGTGGGTGACCGTGCGGTTCATCGAGGAACCTGCGGACTCCTAGGTCCCGGGCGCGCGCAGTCCGCCGCCCTGACCGGCCGTCAGAGCCGGGCGGCGATGATCTCCGCGATCTGCACCGTGTTGAGAGCAGCACCCTTGCGCAGGTTGTCGTTGCTGATGAACAGCGCCAACCCGCGGTCGTCCGGTACGCCCGGGTCGGTGCGCAGACGCCCGACGTACGACGGGTCCTGCCCGGCCGCTTGGAGCGGGTTGGGGATGTCGGAGAGCTCGACGCCCGGGGCGTCGGCGAGCAGCTCGGCGGCCCGCTGCGGGGTCATCGGACGCGCGAACTCGGCGTTGATCGCCAGCGAGTGACCGGTGAAGACCGGGACGCGCACGCAGATGCCGGAGACCAGCAGCTCCGGGATGCCCAGGATCTTGCGGGACTCGTTGCGCAGCTTCTGCTCCTCGTCGGTCTCGTTGAGACCGTCCTCGACCAGGTTCCCTGCGAAGGGCAGCACGTTGTACGCGATGTTCTTCTTGTAGACCCCGGGCTCGGGGAAGGCGACCGCGGAGCCGTCGTACGCGAGCTCGCGGGACTTCTCCCCCGCGGCCTCGACCTGACCGGCGAGCTCCTCGACGCCGGCGACACCGGAGCCGGAGACGGCCTGGTAGGTCGACGCGATCAGCCGGACCAGGCCGGCCTCGTCGTGCAGCGGCTTGAGGACCGGCATAGCGGCCATCGTGGTGCAGTTCGGGTTCGCGATGATCCCCCGCCCTGCGGCGATCACGGCGTCCATCGCCTCGGGGTTCACCTCGGAGACGACGAGCGGGATGTCCGGGTCCTTACGGAAGGCCGAGGAGTTGTCGACGACGATGACACCGGCGTCTGCGAACTTCTGGCACAGCGCCCGCGAGGTGGTGGCGCCGGCGGAGAACAGCGCGATGTCGAGACCCGTCGGGTCGGCCGTCATCGCGTCCTCGACGGTGATCTCCCGGTCCCCGAACGGCAGCACGGTGCCGGCCGAGCGCGAGGAGGCGAAGAAGCGGACGTCCCCGACCGGGAAGTTCCGCTCGAGCAGGATGCTGCGCATCGCGACGCCGACCTGTCCGGTCGCGCCGACGATGCCGATGTTCACGGGACGGCTCATCGTCCGGTACCTCCGTAGACCACGGCCTCGACCTCGTCGGAATCGAGGTCGAAGGCGGCGTGCGCGGCGTTGACCGCGTCCTGGACCTGAGTCTCGGCCACGACGACCGAGACGCGGATCTCCGAGGTGGAGATCATCTCGATGTTCACGCCGGCGTCCGAGAGAGCCTCGAAGAAGCGCGCCGAGATGCCCGGCGAGGAGCTCATGCCAGCGCCGACGATCGACACCTTGCCGACGCTGTCGTCGTACTGGAGGCTGTCGAAGCCGACCGAGTCCTTGAGCCGGTCCAGCGCAGTGATCGCGGTCTGGCCCTCACCGCGCGGCAGCGTGAAGGAGATGTCGGTCAGGCTCGTGGCCGCAGCCGACACGTTCTGCACGATCATGTCGATGTTGATCTGGGAGTCGGCGACCGCACGGAAGATCGCTGCCGCCTCGCCCGGCTTGTCC
This sequence comes from Marmoricola sp. OAE513, assembly GCF_040546585.1. NCBI lineage: Bacteria > Bacillati > Actinomycetota > Actinomycetes > Propionibacteriales > Nocardioidaceae > Marmoricola > Marmoricola sp. OAE513. The sequence continues at coordinate 1,564,073 of NZ_JBEPOC010000001.1, forward strand.
GGGACGCCGACGATCGTGATCTTCGCCTGGCTGCGGTCGTGCGCGACGCCGGTGATGATGGCAGCTTCCATGGTGTTCTCCTGAACGACGTCCTGAGCCTTCACGACCCAGGTGCCCTCCTTGTCACTGAAGGAGGAGCGGACGTGGATGGGCATGTCGTAGCGGCGCGCGTACTCGACGCAGCGCAGGTGCAGGATCTTCGCGCCTTGCGCGGCCATCTCGAGGGTCTCCTCGTAGGAGATCCGCGGGACCTTGCGCGCACGGGGCTCGATCCGCGGGTCGGCGGTGAAGATGCCGTCGACGTCGGAGTAGATCTCGCAGACGTCCGCCTTCAGCGCGACAGCGAGCGCGACGGCCGTGGTGTCGGAGCCGCCGCGGCCCAGCGTGGTGATGTCCTTGGTGGTCTGCGAGACGCCCTGGAAACCGGCGACGATGCAGATCGCACCTTCGGCGATCGCCGTCTCGATCCGGCCCGGGGTGACGTCGATGATCTTGGCGCGGCCGTGCTCGGCGTCGGTGATGACGCCGGCCTGGGACCCGGTGAAGGACCGGGCCTCGTGCCCGAGGTTCTGGATCGCCATCGCCAGGACGGCCATCGAGATCCGCTCACCCGCGGTGAGCAGCATGTCGAGCTCGCGGGCGGGGGGAAGCGGCGAGACCTCGTTGGCGAGGTCGATCAGCTCGTCGGTGGTGTCGCCCATGGCGGAGACCACGACGACCACCTGGTGGCCGGCCTTCTTGGTCTCGACGATCCGGCGGGCGACCCGCTTGACGCCCTCGGCGTCGGCAACCGAGGAACCGCCGTACTTCTGCACGACAATGCCCACGACTGCTCTCCTCGAAATCTGCTGGCCGGCTCCGGGAGCGATTCTCCCGCGCCGCGCGGCCTGGTGGCCACAGAGATTCTACCGAGCCGGGGCTCGGTGCCCGGCTACGCGTCTCTAGGCTTGAGCCATGACCCAGCTCGAGAACGTCACCGTCCTGGCCCAGTCGAACGTCTACTTCGACGGCAAGTGCGTCAGCCACACGGTGCTGCTGGCCGACGGCAGCCGCAAGTCGGTCGGCGTGATCCTGCCGGCCTCGCTCACCTTCGGAACCGCGGCGCCGGAGACGATGGAGATCACCGCAGGGACCTGCCGGGTCCGGTTCGCCGGCACCGAGGAGTGGGTCACCTACGCCGCCGGTTCGTCGTTCGACGTCCCGGGGGACTCGTCCTTCGACATCGAGACCGACGAGCAGCTGGACTACATCTGCAGCTACGGCTGAACGCCGTCGAGCACTGCGTCGGCCGCCTCGAGCTGGTCGGACTCGTCGACGACCTCGAGGTCCAGCCGGTCGTGCGCGACGACCGAGTGCAGCGCTGAGAGGACTCCGATCGCCAGCGAACCCCAGGACGCCAGGTAGGAGTACTGCCACCACCACAGGGCTTCCTCGATGTTGCCCGCCCGGAAGTGCCGCAGGCCGTTGGCGACGTCCGTCGCGATCGAGGTGAGGTCGTCGGACAGGTTCGAGGTGACGCTCTCGGGGTCGTACGGCTCGAAGTTGTGGCTGTAGGTGTCCAGACCGCCCAGCGTGACCGCCAGACGCAGCCGCATCGCGTCGAGGTCGGCGTCCGGGCCGACGTCGGGCTGGTACTCGGTGGTCGGCTGGAAGTCCTGCTGCGCACCCAGGCGCGCCCCGGCCAGCAGCAGCTGGCTCACTTCGAGCAGCAAGATCGGCACCGCCGAGCCGGCGCCTTCCTCACGGGAGACCGCCTGCAGGCCGAGCAGGAACGCCTCGGACGCGTCGGCGATCTGCTGGCCGAAGTCCTCGAACTCGTGTGCCGTCATCGTGCGCTCCCTCTCCTGGATCCCTCGTGCAGCTTCATTCTCCGGCGCTCCGCCGTCCTGCAAAAGCCCGCCCCAGGGTGACCTCGTCGGCGTACTCGAGGTCGCCGCCGACGGGCAGCCCGCTCGCGAGCCTCGTGACCGTCAGCTCCATCGACCGCAGCATCCGCGTCAGGTACGCCGCCGTGGCGTCGCCCTCGATGTTCGGGTCGGTCGCGAGGATGATCTCGGTGACGACGCCGTCCTCGAGGCGCTGCATCAGCTCACGGATGCGCAGCTGCTCGGGACCGATGCCCTCCAGCGGCGAGATCGCCCCGCCCAGCACGTGGTAGCGGCCGCGGAACTCGCGGGTGCGCTCGATCGCGACGACGTCCTTGGACTCCTCGACGACGCAGATCAGGCTGAGGTCGCGGCGCGGGTCACGGCAGATCCGGCACTGCTCCTCCTCCGCGACGTTGCCGCAGATCGAGCAGAACCGGGCCTTGGCCTTGACCTCGATCAGCGTGTCCGCGAGGCGACGTACGTCGACGGGGTCCGCGGCGAGCAGGTGGAACGCGATCCGCTGGGCACCCTTCGGACCGACCCCGGGCAGCTGCCCGAGCTCGTCGATCAGGTCCTGGAGGACACCCTCGTACAACTCAGCTCCCCGCCGGTCCGAAACCGAGCGGGCCCGGGGTGGGACCGCCGAGCTCGCCTCCCAGGCCACCGAGGCCTCCGGCCAGGGGACCCATCGCCTCGGCAGCAGCGGCCTCGGTCTTCGCCTTGGCGTCGCGGAACGCGGCGACCACCAGGTCCCCCAGGTCCGTCAACGACTCGGCGTCCGAGGCGTCGAACGCCCCCGGCGCGATGACGACCCCGGTGAGGTCGCCCGTCCCGGTGACGTTGACGGTGACGCCGCCGGCGGTGCCCGTGAAGGTGGTCGCGGCGAGGTCCGCCTGGGCGGCCATCAGCTGCGCCTGCATCTGCTGGGCCTGCTCGAGCATGGCGCCGAGGTCCAGGTTGCCGAACGGGTTCTCAGTCATGTCGTGTCCTCAGTCGTGGGGGATCTCGTCGATGACGGTCGCCCCGAGCCCGTTGATGAGCAGCTCGGTGCTGTCGTTCCCGACCTCGTCGATGTTCTCGTCGTCCGCGCTGACGTCGTCGTCGCGGGTGTCCACCGGCTTGTCCGGCTGCTCGCCGGTGCGGGTCGGCGAGATGTTGCTGCGCACCGCCGCGATCGTCTCGGGCTGCGGAGCAGCAGCCACCGGCCGCGTCGGCGCCTGCGGGGCAGCGGCCTCCTCGATCCACGCCGGCGGTCGTGAACCCGCCTCGGGAGCAGGCGGCTCCGCAGGAACATCGGCCACCGGCACGAGCCGCGGCACCTCTGCCGTCGGCTCGGTCGCCGCCCGCGTCACCACGGGTCCGCCGGCGTCCGGGTCCGCCGAGGGATCCACGATCGCCTCCACCCGCCAGTCGGCCCCGATCACGTCGATCGCCGCCTGCCGGAGGATCTCTTCACTGCCGCCGCCGACGAACGAGTCCTTGGCCCCCGCGTTCTTGAACCCCACGGTCAGGATCCCGCCGTCCAACCCGATCACCTGAGCGTTCTGGCTCAGCAGGATCCAGGTGAACCGCCGCATCTCCTTGACCTTGTCCAACAGGTCCGGCCACAACCGCCGCGCATCAGCCAGACCCAACCCACCCGATGAAGCAGCAGGCGCAGCCGAAGCGGCGGGAGCAGGCGGTGCGGCGGGGGCAGCAGGGGCGGGCGGGGCAGGAACCGCAGCCTCGGCAGCGAGCTCGGGTGCCGACGTCGACGCCGCCTCCGAGCCGTGGATGGGACTGGCCCCCTCGGAGGGAGGCGCCGTACTGAGCTCGTCGAAGTGAACGACCGGAGAGGGTGGTTGGCTCACCGGAGGCGCCGGCGCCACCGGCCTCTCAGCCACCGGCGCAGGCTCAGCAGCGGGCGCCGCGGGGACAGGAGCCGGGGCAGCAGGTGCCGCCGCGGGAGCCGGTGTCGAGACCACTCCCCCGATCTCCAACCGCTTCTCCATCCGGTCCAACCGAGCCGTCAGCCCGTCCGTCGAGTGGTCAGCCCCCGGCAGCAGCACTCGGGCACAGATCAGCTCGAGCAGCAGCCGCGGCGTCGTCGCCCCCCGCATCTCGGTCAACCCCGCTGCCACGCAGTCCGCGGCCCGCACCAGGTCCGCGCGACCGAACCGTGCGGCCTGCGCGACCAGACGCTCGGCCTGGTCGTCGGGGACGTCGAGGAGCCCGGTGGTCGGGGCGTCAGGGACGGCGGCGACGATCACGAGGTCGCGCAGTCGTCGCAGCAGGTCCTCGGTGAACCGGCGCGGGTCCTGCCCGATCTCGATCACCTTGTCGACCACGGAGAAGACGGTGCGACCGTCTCCCGCGGAGAACGCGTCGACGACCTGGTCGAGCAGCGCGTCGGGGGTGTAGCCGAGCAGACCGGCGGCCACGTCGTACGTCAGACCCGCGGGACCGGCGCCCCCGAGCAGCTGGTCGAGCACCGAGAGCGAGTCACGGGCCGAGCCCGCGCCGGCGCGGACGACGAGCGGCAGCGCCGCCGGCTCGATCGGCACGCCCTCGCGGCTGCAGATCTCGGCCAGGTAATCGGAGAGCACGCGCGGCGGGATCAGGCGGAACGGGTAGTGGTGGGTGCGCGAGCGGATGGTCGGGATGACCTTCTCGGGCTCGGTGGTGGCGAAGATGAACTTGAGGTGCTCGGGCGGCTCCTCGACCAGCTTGAGCAGGGCGTTGAAGCCCTGCGTGGTCACCATGTGCGCCTCGTCGATGATGTAGACCTTGTAGCGGCTCGAGACCGGGGCGAAGAACGCCCGCTCGCGCAGGTCGCGCGCGTCGTCGACACCACCGTGGCTGGCCGCGTCGATCTCGATCACGTCGAGCGACCCCGGGCCGCCGCGGGCCAGGTCGCGGCAGGACTGGCACTCGCCGCAGGGGTCGGAGATCGGCGCCTTCTCGCAGTTGAGCGCCCGCGCGAGGATGCGCGCGCTGGTGGTCTTGCCGCAGCCGCGGGGGCCGGAGAACAGGTAGGCGTGGTTCACCCGGTTGTTGGCGAGCGCGGACCGCAGAGGGTCGGTGACGTGGTCCTGGCCGATGACCTCGGCGAAGGACTCAGGCCGGTAGCGCCTGTACAAGGCGAGGTTGTGCTCCACACGTGAACCCTAGTCGGCACGGCCGACAACGGGCACAGTCGTGCCTGAGAACTCCCGAAGGGTGGACGACAGCCGGGAGCCGTCGAGGCTAGACGGGCGGACCGAAGCCGCACTTCACCGGGACGGCCGGATCCAACCCGTGCAGGATCATCGACCCCACGCCGGTGTCGAACCCGATCCCGAAGTGGCCGACGGGGTCCGCCGGGCACTTGTCCTGCACGTAGTAGTTCTCCACGCCGGGCTCGCGGATGAATCCTTGCGAGGCGGGAGTCACGATCGCGTCGTACCGGGTGGCGATCACGACGTACCGGATCCCGGGCTGCGCGATGGGGCCCTGCGTCAGCCTGTCGGTCGCTGCGGACCCGGCAAGGAGGTCGGCGCACGCGAAGCAACCGCCCAGCCCGAGCAGCCCGGTCAGGACGGGTCGGAGTCCGGCCCGCTCGGCGAGGGCGAGGGCGCCGAACAGGGTGGTCCCGTGCGTCGGCGGCGTCAGCGAGACGACGGTCCCGACCCGGTCGCCGTAACCGGCGACCTTGGGGACCCAGAGCGCCATGAACCCTCCGAGGGAGTGGCCCACGAGGTCGACCTTGCTCGCGTCCGTCTCGCTCAGGACGCGGTCGATGAAGCGACCGATCTCCTCCCCGGACCGGGCCACCGGCGCGTTGCCGTTGGCACCGGTGCTGTTCGCTCCGTAGTCCAGGGAGAAGGCGCAGTACCCGGCCTTCGCGACCGTCGTACCGTGCAGGAGCCACTGCTGGGAGCTGCTGCTCAGTCCGTGCAGCAGGACGACGGGTCGGGGATGCGTCGAGGAGGGCCGGCAGGACCAGTCGTTCAGGCCCGAGGACGGCGCCGCGGGAGCAGCGGCGGCGAGCCGACCCGGAGCAAGAGCGGTCAGACCCACCAGCAAGGCGAGTGAGACGACCTTCGAGAACATGCTGCGCATTGAGCCCCCACGGCTACTCGAGTTCGCAGCAAAATAGCCCAGGTGCACGAGGCCCACCCGCGAAATTCGGCATGTCCTCGGTCGTCGCCGACGAGCTAGTACTGGTGGAACCAGCGGCCCAGCGTCGCCGCCACACCCGGGCAGGTGACGTTCCGGTCGCGACCGTCCTCGACCCACTGGCCGAACAGCGCGCGCCCACCCTGGATCGACCAGTCGGGTCCGCACCGGCTCAACGCCTCGGCCTTGGACGTCTGACCCGCCGCCCGCCACTCGACCGACCCCATCCGGAAGCCCCCGACGACCCGGCGCCACAGGGCAGGGGTCGAGTAGTACCCGATCTCGAAGCCGGCGTCGGTGTACCCGCGGGCCATCCCCTGGACGACCGCCGCGTTGGCCTTCAGGTCGCTGCTCCACTCGAACTTCGGGACCGGCTCGACGTCGATCCAGATGATCGGCGTCTTGAGCCCGGACCGCTTCAACGTGTCGAGGTTGAACAGCGCCGCCGCGTAGCCGACGTTCGCCAGCCTGCCGGCGAGGTTCTTGGTCGAGAACGGTCCGCGAGCGCCGTACGTCTTGAGCTCGGCCGGTCGCGGGTAGCTGACCACCGAGTACGCCGCCGCCATCAGGTGGCGGTCGGCCACCCACTTCTTCTGGCCGGCCAGGCACGGGTTCGGGTAGAACGACGGGCCGTTGGTCAGGCCGATGATCACGAAATCCGCTGCCTTGGTCGGCATCGGAGCACCGAGGGTCCGCTTCTCCGGGATGCCGAGGCCCTTCGGGCACTGCGGCCAGCTGATGTCGGCGCCGAACACCTCGTCGGGGCGGCGCGGGACGTCGGGGACCTTCGGGGTGTTCGTGAGGTCCGGGATCGTGTCGGGAACGTTGGTCGGGAGGTTGGTGGGGACCAGCTCGCCGTCCCCGTCGGTGGCCGCGGCGGACGGGGTCGCGGCGAGGCTCGGCGTTCCGGTGGTGGGCTTCTCCACCGCGCTGCCGCCGCAGCCGGCAAGCGCCCCTAGAGCCGCGAGGGCGACCAGGGACACCGCGAACGACCGAGACATGGCCCGATCCTAGGCGGGAACGCGAAGGCCCCCCATGCACCCGGAAGAGCCCACCTGCCCTTGCTGCCTTCCGGCCCTGGGGGAGTTCAGTGAGATACCGCCGCATGGGGGGTTGGAGCGAGTCTAGATGAGGCGATTTCACTACGACGAATCAGGGACGGTAACCTCTCCGACGGAGGTATCGCCTAGTGGCCTATGGCGCTCGCTTGGAAAGCGAGTTGGGTTAACGCCCTCCGGGGTTCGAATCCCCGTACCTCCGCCGGTGGACGGCGCCGCAGCGATGCGGCGCCGTTCGTGCTTTTCCGCGCGGGCGCGACCGCCCCCGCCCCTGCCATTGTCACGCGCGGGGCCTGTGGGGCTCCCCTCAGTCCCGACCGCGACAATTGCAGGTGCCCAGGTGCCCGGATACTCAGAGCAGGAACTCGGCCTCCACGTCGTACCGGGGCCGCCCGCCGGGACCCTCGCCCAGGTGGGAGGAGAACAGCGTGAACCGGTCGACCGGGAAATCCTCGGAGCGGTAGGTGTCGAGCACCCGCAGCCACCGGGTCGCCTCGAACGGGTGCCTGCTGCGGGCCAGTGTCAGGTGCGGGGTGAAGCGCTCCCGCAGTGTCTCCACCCCGTGCGTCGCTGCGGCGGTCCGGCAGCCGGCCGCCAGCCGGCCCAGCTCCTCGTCGTCGTCGGTGCGGACGCCGGCCCACAGCACCCGGGCACCCGCCACGTCCGGGAACGCTCCCGCTCCGCCGACCGACGCGACCAGCGTCCGACGACGTCCGGCGACCTCGGCCAGGGCGTCGACCAGACCGTCCAACGACCGGTCCGGTACGTCGGGCAGGAAGGCCAGCGTCACGTGCCAGGTCTCCGGGCGGGTCCAGCGCAGCTCGGCTGCGTCGCGTCGTACGTCGAGGAAGGTGTCGAGGTCCTCGGTGATTCCCATCGGCGGGGCGACCGCCACGAACATGCGCATCGACCAGGACGCTACGCCCCAGAGGCCGGTCGGCCCACCGATTTGTACGAGCGCGATCGCGGGACCCACCAGGCCGTCCAGCCACCGATCGGGGACCATGGACCCATGACAGCGATGGTCAGATCCCTCCTTCTGATTCTCGGCGCTCTCGTCTCCGGGCTCGGCGCGGTGCTCGCCGCGCGCCCGTTCAGCTCCGTCGACACCCTCGGCCACCTCGTCGCGGCCGCCCTGGTCGCGCTCGCCGCCGGCACGGTGCTGGCGCGTCCGGCGCCGCGGGTCCCGGCAACCTGGTTCGCCGGCGGAGCCCTGGTCGTCGCAGGTGCGTCGGTCGAAGCGACCGGGTCCACCGTCGACCGGGTCGCCCTGCTCGCCGGCATCGCGCTGATCCTGGACGGTGTTGCCGGCCTGGCCGACGGTCGCCCCGGCGGACGGGGCTTCGGGCTCGTCGGCGCGCTGATGGGTGCGGCGCTGATCGGCTGGCCGGACAAGACGGTGCTCCTGGTCGCCGTGGTCGTGGGCGCGCGGGCACTCTGGGCCGGAGTCACCGTCGGATGGATCGGCTACCGCGGCACCTTCGACGAGGCGCAGCCGTTCGAGCCCGGCGACCTGAGGCGCACGACGACCACCGTGGCCTCGGTCGTCGCGCTGGTGGTCGCCGCCGCGTTCGGTGGCGCCAGCGCGGTGCTGCACGACCGGGACACCAGCACCGGCCAGACCCAGCGGCTGCCGGTCTCCGACAAGCCCGGCAACCTCGTCACGGCATCGCCGTACGCCGGCGGCGGCTCGGGAGGTGTCCGCGCCTGGCGGATCACCTACACGACCACGCGCGAGGACGGCCGGCCGACGATCGCCAGCGGCCTGGTCGTCGCGAAGGAGGCGGACGGCGGACCCCCGCGGCCGGTGATCGCCTGGGCGCACGGAACCACCGGCATCGCACCCTCGTGCGCACCGTCCCGCAGCACAGCAGCGGTCACCTCCAGCGCGATCCCGGCGCTCGCCGACGCGCTGGACGAGGGCTGGGCGATCGTCGCTCCGGACTACACCGGCCTGGAAGCAGACGAGCCGAGCCCCTACCTGGTGGGTCAAGGGGAGGCTCGGGCGGTGCTCGACGGCGTTCGCGCGGCACGCCAGATCACCGGTCTCGAGCTCAGCCGCAAGACGGTCGCCTGGGGGCACTCGCAGGGAGGCCACGCTGTCCTGTGGGCCGGCATGATCGCCCCGACCTATGCGCCGGGTGTCGACCTCGTCGGCGTCGCAGGCATCGCGCCTGCCACCGACCTCCCGGATCTCCTGGCCCGGTTCGTCAAGTTCCCCGCCGCCTCTCTCGTGCTGCTGACCTACGTCATCAGCGCCTACTCCGACACCTACCCGGACGTGGGCTTCGACGACTACGTCAAACCAGCTGCACGAGCGCCGGTGCGGAAGATCGCCGAGCTCTGCGCCACCGACGGTCAGCAGATGGTCGCCGCGTCGAAGGCGTTCGACTTCTCCCAACCGTTCTACCAGCGCGACCCGGTCACCGGCCCGCTCGGCAGCAGGCTCGAGGACAACGTTCCCGACGGCACGATCAAGGCCCCCGTGCTGATTGCTCAGGGCGCCCTGGACCCGGTGGTCGTTCCCCAGACGCAGGCGGCGTACGTGGCCGAACGGTGCGCGAAGGCCGGCAACGGTCCCCTGGAGTACAAGGAGTACCCCGACCGGGAGCACGTGAACATCGTCGCTGCGGACTCCCCGATGATCAACGACCTGGTGCTGTGGACCTCGGACCGGTTCGACGGCAAGGAAGCCCCGACGACCTGCTCGTGATCAGGCCCGGTTCAACCCGTCGACCAGCCACGTCCCCTTGACCCGGCGCAGGTCCACGAACAACCGCGACTCGGTGACGTCGGCGGAGTCGTCCGGGTTCAGGACCTGGTCGACGAAGACGAGCGTCCGCGCCTTGTCGCCGTTGCGCACGACCAGTCCCGCTGCACGCACGTACGCCGCCGTGACCGACTTCTTCTCGGTCGCCAACGGCCGCACGGTCGCGTCGAAGGTCCGGGCGAAGTCGGCCGAGAACGACCTGGTGAGCAGCGGAAGCGTCGACTCGAGATCCTCGTCGAGCTTCTTGTAGTCGTAGCTCAGCATCGAGGACAGTGCCTCGGCGGAGGCCGCGACGATCGCGGTGCCTCCGCCCCGCAGCGTGCCGGGCTCGAACTCGCCGGGACCGGGGACGCCGGCCAGCTGGTCGAGCGTCGAGGTCGTCCAGCGCGACCCGGTCCTGTTCAGGGTGAGCCGCAGCCGGTACTCGTTCTCGGCGGGCACGCGGGTGCTCTCCTTGGTGGTCACGTTGATCGCAACCAGCACGACGGCCTTGGCGGGGTCGAAGGAGGCGATCGCCAGACCGTCGGTGGGGACCTGGGAGGACACCGCACGCTTGCGGTCCTGCACGTTCTTGATCACGACCGCGCGCTGGGCGGAGTACTCGCGCTCGAACTTGCCGCTGGCCAGGTCGAGCACCGCGTCGACCTGCTTCGCGACGTTCTCCGGATCCAGGGTGAAGAAGGCGATCGCCGTACGCCGGGCCGCCACCAGGGCCGCCGCCTCGTTGGCTCCTGACGGGTCCTTCTCGGACTCGCTGCGTCCGAGCACGACGAGGGCGCCCACGACGACCGCCACCAGCATCAGCACCGTGGCGACGGCGATGACCGAACGTCTACCGGTCACGGGTTGGGGACGTTCTGGGAGCCGCGGATGTTGGGCTGGCCGGGATCGGTGGGCGAAGCGGTGCACGCGGCCTTCGGGTTCGGCTCGCTGTCCTGGCTCTGCTTCGGCCCTCCCTTGAGCGGGGTGCCGTCCGGCAAGTGCTTCACGGTGCCTTCATACCCCTTGGTGCACGAGGCGTAGGCGGGAGTGCCCGGAGTTTCCGGCAGCTGGACAGCCAGGTGGGCGCTGTAGACCGGTCGCCCCTGGGCGTCGTACCGGCAGGTCGACTGGATCGGTTTGCCGGTCTTGGCGTCCAGCTCGTCGCAGTAGCGGAAGGAGGTGGCGTTGACCTCCAGCACCCACGGGAAGATCGCGAGCGTCTTGCGCAGCGCCGGCAACCGCTCGGCAGCGACCTCGGTCAGGGTGACCAGGTTGCCGAGCAGCCCGGGCAGCGCCGGGCGCAGGTCCTTGAGCAACCCGGTCACCTCGGTGCCGGCCTTGACCCCGGAGACGAAGACGTCGGCGAAGACCGGGTTCAGGTTCTCCAGGGTGCCGAGCACCGACCCGGCGGTGCGCAGGGCCGTCCGGGTGGCCGGCGCCAGGTCGACCTGGGTGTCGAGGGCGACCTTCGCCGAGTCGATCAGCCGGTTGAGGTCCGAGAGCCCGTCGAGCGAGGCCCTGGTGGCGCGGTCGGAGGCGTCGATCAGCCGACCGAGGTCGGCCCCGCGTCCACCGAAGGCGTCACTGGCCTCCGTCAGTGCGGTCGTGAGCTTCTTCGGGTCGATCGAACCGGCCAGCGCCTCGGTGTGCGCGAGCAGGTCCTCGACCGCGACCGGGGTGGAGGTGTCGGCGATGCCGATGACGTCCCCGTCGGCGAGGTACGGCGCGCCGCTGGAACGCGGCTCGAGCTCGATGTACTGCTCGCCGATCGCCGACTTGCTGCCGATGAGGGCGGTCACGTCGGCCGGGATCTCGACGCCCTTGTCGATCGCGATGACGACGGTCGTCCCGGACCCGGGCCCTGGCTTGATCTCCTTCACGCTGCCCACCCGGGTGCCGAGCAGGTCGACGTCGGCGCGCGCGTAGATGCCGCCCGAGCTCGCGAACTGCGCCTCGATCTCGTACGGCGGCGAGAAGACCTTGCCGACACCGAGCAGGTTCACCGCGCCGTACGAGACCGCGAGCACCGTGACGAGCGCGAACACGACGAGCTGGATCTTGGTCAGACGGGAGATCACGAGCCACCTCCGAGGAGACCGAGGAGCGAGTTCAGCCCCGAGCCGGCGCCGCCGTTCGGACCGAGCGCAGGTCCCAGCCCCAGACCGCTGAGCAACCCGCCGAGTCCGGTGAGCGGTGCCGGCTCGTCGTTCACCTTCGCGGCCGGCGCCTTGGCCCCGGCGGACTTCGGCGCGTAGCTGGCGATCAGGGAGTTGAGCGAGTCGATGTCGAGGGTGAAGGTCGCGTACATGCCGCCGTAGTCACCCTTGATCGCGGACAGGCCGTTGCTCGGGAACGGGAAGCTCACGATCCGCTCGACGGTCACCGCGAGCTCGTCGCCCTGCTCGGCGAGACCGTCCAGGACGGGCGTGAGGTGCTTGAGGTCGGCGACCGTGTCCGCCTTGCTCCTCGCGATCAGCGGGACCACGACGTCGGAGAGGCTGTCGACGTTCTCCAGCAGCTTCACCAGCGCGGGACGCTGCCGGTCGAGCACCTCGAGGCCGGCGGGGACGGTGTCGAGCGCCGACCCGATCACCTGGCGCTGCCGGGCCAGCGCGCCGCTCAACCGGTCGAGCGCCTCGAGCGCGGAGGTGATGTCCTCGCGCCGGTCGTTGAGGTGCCCGACGGTGTCGCCGAGCTGGTCGATGGTGCGCCGCAGGTCCCCCGTCTCCAGCGCCTGGCCGAGCTCGCGCGTGATCGTCTGCAGCGAACCGAGGTTGCCGCCGTTGAGCACCTGGGACAGGGCACCGAAGACGAGCTCGACGTCGGGGTCGGCGCGGGTCGCGGAAGCGGGGACGACCGAACCCGCAGCCATCCGTCCCTCGGGCTCCTGACCCGGCGGCACGTCGAAGGACACGAAGCGCTCGCCGAGCAGACTGGTCTCGCGCAGGGTCGCGACCGCGTTGGCCGGGATCGACACCGACTTCTTGATCTTGCAGACGACGGTGGCCTGGAGGTTCTTGTCGAGCTTCACCGACTTCACGTCGCCGACGACGGTGTCGTTGGTGCGGCACGTCTCCCGCGCCACCAGGTTGGTGGCGTCGGCGAACGTGACGGTGAGCTCGTAGGTCTCGCCGCCGACGCCGCCGGGCAGCGGCAGGCTGCTGGCGCCGCGGTAGCCGCATCCGGTCAGCGCCGCCGTGGCGAGGACGGCCGCGAGGAGCTTCTTCATCGGGCCGCCCCCATCATCGCGGAGAGCGTGCGCGCGCTCGGGTCCGTCGGCAGGCTCGGTCCGCCCTTGGCCAGCAGCGTCGTCAGCAGGGCGCCGATGCTGCCTCCCGCAGAACCGAGCGCCCCGCAGAACGCGGCAAGCTGGGCCTGCTGGGTCGGGTTGCCCTGCTGGCAGACCGCGCTGAGCGTGGAGGAGAGCTGCACCTCGAGGTCCTCGAACAACGGGGCACGAAGCGCCTGGTTCCCGGCGCGACCGTCGATCGGCGTGCGCTCGGGGTGGGCGAGGTCGAAGTTCTTCGGCACGAAGATGTTCAGCAAGCTGGTCAGGCCCACCGGGGCCAGCGAGGTCAACCGGCCCAGCTCGTCGGCGTGCGAGGCCAGGTTGCCCGACACGCTCTCCAGGCTGCCGACGGTCTCCTTCAGCGCGCCGCGGTTCTCCGCGGTGAAGTCGGCGACGACCGTCAGCGCCGTCCGCAGCTCCTTGACGGCACCGGAGAGGTCGCTGCGCTGGCGGTCCAGCTCGGTGCCGACGCGCGACAGCGACTCGACGAGCCGGCGCACCTCGGCGTCCTTGCCGGCAAAGGTCTGGGACAGGTCCGCGAGGTTGGCGACCGTGCCGTTGATGTCGTCGCTGCTGCCGGCGAGCACGCTGATCGCACCGGAGAGCTGGCGGATGGTGTCGTTGAACTGGCGGCCGTTGCCGTCGAGGTTCGACGCGGCGGCGTCGACGAAACGGGACAGCGCACCGTCCTTGTTCGCGCCGTCCGGACCGAGGGAGGTGGCCAGCTGGTCGAGGCTGCGGTAGGTGTCGTCGAGCTCGAGCGGGACGCCGGTGCGGTCCAGGCCGAGCCGCGCCCCGTCGGACAACCTGGCACCGCCCTCGTACGCCGGCGCAAGCTGGACGAACCGGTCACCGACGATCGACGGCGGCACGATCAGCGCGTGCACGTCGTCGGGAAGGTCGACGTCGGAGTCGTAGGAGATCTTCACCTCGACCGCGGTCCCCTTCACCGTGATCGAGTCGACCTTGCCGACGTTGACGCCGAGCACCTTGACCCGGGCACCGGCGTACAGGCTGGTGGTGCGCTCGAAGGTCGCCGTCAGGTGCCGGGGGCCGTCGTCCGGCTTCATCAGCGTGTACCCGACCAGCGCGACGATCGCGAGGGTCAGGACGATGCTGACCCGGCGGATCACCGTGGTCGACAGCAGTGGCGTGCTCACGGCGTACCTCCTGCCGGGCCGAGCGGCAGGCACGGCTGCGAGGTGCCGTTCACCTGCTCGTTGACCTGGGTGAGGATCGGCGACAGGAGCGAGAGCAGCGGGCCGGCGGCACCGTTCGGGGTGGCGCACAGGCCGGCTCCGGCCGGGGCCTTGACGGTCGCGTCGAAGAAGTGGCCGCTGCCACCGACGTTGGTGAACTCGCGTCCGTAGATGGAGGTGTACCTGATGATCTCGTCGATGTTCTTGTCGTTCTGACGCAGCACCGTGAGCACCCGGTTGAGCTTGGCCAGCACCGGCTTCAGGGTCGCTCGGTTGTCCTTCACCAGGCCCGTGAGCTCCCGGGAGAGCGACATGGTCCCCTCGATGATCTGGCGGATCGTGGCGCGGCGCTGGTCCAGGATGCCGAGGACGGTCGCGGTGTCGGAGAGCAGGTCACCGATCTCCTCGTCCCGGGCGGCGACGACCTTCGAGACGTCCTGCGCGCGGGCGAACAGCTCGGCGACCTGGTCGTCGCGGCTGGTGATCGTGCGGGAGAGCCGGGCCAGACCCTGCAGGGTGCCCTTCATCTGAGGTGCGGTGCTGGACAGCGTCTCGGTGAGCGCGTCAAACGCGTCGGCGACCTGCGCGGTGTCGATGTCGCGCACCTGGGAGCTCAGCTGCTGGAACGCCGGGACGATGTTGATCGGGGTCGTCGTTCGCGCGAGCGGGATGGTGCCGAGGTCTCCGCCGCCCTGGGGGTCGAGGCTGAGGTAGTGCTGGCCGAGGAGCGTCTTGACCTCGATCGAGGCGGTCGTGCGGCGACCGAGGTCGACGCCCTTGACCCGGAAGCTGACGACGACCTTGCCGCGGCCGAGCTCGATGCCGGTCACCTGCCCGACCTTGATGCCCGCGACCCGGACCTCCTCACCCTCGACGAGACCGCTCGCGTCCGCGAACTCCGCCCGGTACGTCGAGCCGCCGCCGACGAACGGAAGTCGCTGGAGGTTCATCGTGACGAGCACCGCGACGAGCATGCCGACCAGGCCGATGACGGCGATGCGGACCTTGCGCTGCTCCGAGATCCCCTCGGTGGAGACGACGTCGCTCACTCGATCCCACCCCCGCACACGGTGTCGCGTTCGTTGGCGGCCAGGGCGGGGGTCCCGAGGTTGACGGTGCCCTGCAGCAGCTGGAGCCGCACCTCGAGACCGCAGACGTAGAAGTTGAACCAGGAGCCGTAGGAGCCCGTGCGCGCCAGGACGCGCATCTTGTCCGGCGTCCGGGCCAGCGACGCCACCAGCTCGCCGCGGGTGTCGTCGAGCGCACCGGCGACGGCATCGAGCCCGCGCAGGTCGGCCTTCAGCGGCGCCCTGATCTCCTGGACCATCCCCGAGGTCGAGTCGAGCAGGTCGGCCAGCGACGGCAGGCTCGCGGAGATCACGTCACCGTCCTTCGCCAGGCCGGACATCAGGTCGCGGAACTGCACGATCAGGTCGGTGAGCTTGGTGTCGCGTGCGCCGACCTCGGCGAGGACCTGGTTGAAGTTCGAGATCACCCCGCCGATGACCTGGTCGCGGTCGGCCAGCCCGTTGGTCAGCTCGGCGGTGTCGGTCATCAGGCCGGCCAGCGTGCCGGACTCGCCCTGGAGCGCCTTGACGATCTGGAAGGAGAAGGTGTTGACCTCCTTCGGGTCCAGCGCCCGGAAGAGCGGCTGGAACCCGTTGAACAGCTCGGTGAGGTTCAGCGCCGGTGTCGTCTGACCGAGCCCGAAGGTGCTGTCGGCGCGCGCCGTGCGGCCCGAGGGGTCCTCGGTGATCGACAGGTAGCGCTGCCCCACGATGTTCTCGTAGCGCAGGGCGAGCTCGGCGTCGGTGTACAGCGGCACGTCGTCCTCGACGCTGAACGAGACCTTGGCGACCTTGCGCCCGTCGACCTCGACGAGCTCGAGTCCCTTGATGGTGCCGACCTCGACCCCGGCGATCCGGACGCGGTCGCCCTTGTTCACGCCGGTGGCGTCGGTGAAGTACGCGTGGAAGGTGCGCGACCCGGCGAAGGAGACGTTGCCGATCAGCGTGGCCAGCACCCCGATCGTGAAGATGGTGACGGCAGCGAAGACGGCGAGCTTGTAGACCGAGGACGGGATCTTGTTCCGAGCCAGCGACCGCTGCCCCGGCACCCGGAAGGGTCCGCCGCGAGAGTTCGAGGTGTGGCTCACGGGACCGGCACCTCCCCGTCGGAGAGCAGCGGTGCGATCAGCACGCCGGCGTAGTCCGGAGCGTCGACCTTCTCCCCGAGGAGCCTGGCGGCCAGGGCCTGGGCCATCGCCCGCCGCGCCTCCACGACGGCAGGGTCGTCGGCGCGGGCGCTCGCGGCGCCCGGGCGACCGCCGACAGGCGACGGCAGCTCCTGGGAGTAGGGCAGCGCGTTCTTCAGCTTGAGCACCGAGGAGGCGAACTCGGCGCAGTGCGGCTCCCAGGAGGGCACCGAGACCGGGAGGTTCGCGTTGTTGCCGTCGGACTTCGGGTTGCTCGGCAGGTCGTCGGGATACGTGTACGGCGCCTGGTGGGTGACCATGTCGATGGTCAGGTTCGCGAACGGTCCGAGCGCGCCCGCCGTCTGGTTCACCAGGATGTCTCCGGTGTGCAGCGCCTGCAGGAAGCACGGCAGCGCCGAGGAGTACTCGTCGAGCAGGGCCAGGACGTCGCGCGAGCGGCCCGACAACCGGATCAGCTCCCGGCTGTTCTCGGCGAGCACGGTCTCGGCCTGCTTGGTGGTACCGATCGCCGACGCGAGGGCAGCGGCGAACTGCTTCTCCTGGGGCACCAGGAGTCCGCTGCTGATGCCCGAGGAGGCGGACAGCACCCGCATCAGGTCAGGGGTGCTCTCGGCGTAGACGTCGGCGGTCGTCGCGAGCTGGCGCAGGTCGTGGGTGAAGGTGTCCAACCGCGGGTCGACCCCGTGCAGGAAGGCGGTCAGCTGGTTCAGGGTGCGTCCGAGCTGCTCGCCCCGCCCGTCCAGCGCCTCGGCCAACGAACCGATCACCGTCGACAGCTTCTCGGGCTCGAGCGCCTCGAGCACCGGGACCAGGCGGCCGAAGAGCGCGCCGATCTCGACCGAGGTGGTCGACTGCTTGATCACTCCCCCGTCGGCCAGCCGGGCCGTCGCCGGCCGGGCCGGTGGGCGGAGGTCGACGAACTTCTCCCCGAAGAGGGTCTTCGGGACGATCGCAGCGTCGACGTTCACCGGGATCAGCTCGAGCGCGTCCTTGTCGAGGGCGAGCTCGATGGTGGCCCTCGTGCCGGCGGTGGTGATCTTGCGGACCTCGCCGACCCGACGGCCCTGCAGCTTGACGTCCGACTGCGGGTTCAGCTCCAGGCCGGGCGACGCAGTCGTGATCGTGACGGTGGCGGCGTCCTGCCAGGGCAGCGCCTTGCGGAAGACGCCGATGCTGAAGGAGACCAGCAGGACGATCACGACGAGCGCGGCAACGCCCAGCAGGGGGCGGGTGTGGGCGCGCATCAGCCGGCGATCCGGACGGTCGTCGTCGAGCCCCAGAGCATCAGCGAGAGGAAGAAGTCGGCGATCACGATGACCACCAGGGAGAGGCGGACCGCGCGGCCGACCGCGACGCCGACGCCGGCCGGTCCACCCTTGGCCGTGAAGCCGTAGTAGCAGCAGATCATCGTGAGGATGACCGAGAAGACGAGCACCTTGGCGAACGAGTAGAGGACGTCTATCGGTGGAAGGAACAGGTTGAAGTAGTGGTCGTAGGTGCCACCGGTCAGCCCGTAGTAGTGGATCGAGACCGCCTGGGTGGCGGCGTAGGTACCGATGAGGCCGACGAAGTAGAGCGGGATCACCGCGACCAGGGCGGCGATGACCCGGGTGCTCACCAGGTAGGGGATCGACCGGATCGCCATCACCTCGACGGCGTCGATCTCCTCGCTGATCCGCATCGCACCGAGCTGTGCGGTGAACCCGGCGCCGACCGTCGCGACCAGCGCGTTCGCCGCGACCAGCGGGGCGACCTCGCGCGTGTTGAAGTACGCCGACAGGAAGCCGACGTACGGCTGGATGCCAACCTGCTTGAGGCCCTGGTAGCCGACCAGGCCGACGACCGAGCCGACGGCGAGGACCTCGAAGATGAGGATGCCGAGGGTGCCCGCGACCAGCACGAGCGCACCCCGTCCGAGGCTGACCTCGGCAAGCTGTCGGTACACCTCGGCGCGGTACTTCACCAGCGTGCGCGGGATGCCCCCGAGCGCCTTGCCGTAGAACTGAACCTGGTCGCCGAGGTCGGCCAGGACGTCGTACGTCGCCTTCCACGCGCGGAAGACCGGTCCTCCCCCGTGGTCGAGCCTGTCGAGACCGGCCATCACAGTCCCTTCGGCGGGACCAGCTGGTAGTAGACCAGCGTGAGGACGGTGTTCACCACGAACAGCAGCACGAACGAGATCACCACGGACTGGTTCACGCCGTTGCCGACGCCCTTCGGTCCGCCCTTGGCGTTGATGCCCTGGTGGCAGGCCACGATCCCGGCCACCAGGCCGAAGACGAAGGCCTTGATCTCGCCCACCCAGAGGTCCGGCAGCTGCGCCAGCGCCGTGAAGGCGTGCAGGTACGCACCGGGCGAGCCGTCCTGGACGAGGACGTTGAAGATGTAGCCGCCGATCGTGCCGACCGCGGTGGCGACACCGTTGAGCAGGGTGGCGACCACCGCGACGGCGAGGACGCGCGGGACGACCAGTCGCGGGATGACGGGGATGCCGAGCACCTCGAGCGCGTCGAGCTCCTCGCGGATCTTGCGGGCGCCCAGGTCGGCGGCGACCGCCGTACCCGCGGCTCCGGCGATGATCGTCACCGTGGCGATCGGCGCCGCCTGCTGGACGATGCCCACGACCGCGACCGCGCCGGTGAAGGACCGCGCGCCGAGCTGGTTGAACAGCGACCCGATCTGCAGCGAGAGGACGGCCCCGAACGGGATCGTGATCGCCATCGTCGGGAGGAGCGAGACCCGGGTGACGAACCAGGCCTGATCGAAGAACTCGACCCACGCGAAGGGGCGGCGGAAGACCGACCGGAGCACCTGGAGGGCGAAGGCGAACAGGTCCCCGACCGGGATGAGCGGGCGCAGCAGGGCGCGAACCGGTACCGCCTGGCTCATCGCGCCACCTTGCGCATGGTCGCCCCCGTGGTGAGGAGTGCTGTTGAGGTCCTAACGACGCACGCTGCCAGAAGGAACGGCCTGGGAGATACAAAACCAGCGCATTTGTTTCCGGCGAGTTCCGGATCCGGACCCGCACATCTGGCCGTCGCCCGTACCGCAATGGCCGTCCTAGTCTCGGCACAGATCTCGGACCACAGCCCAGGAGGCAGCGTGTTCATCCAGGTCATCCAGGGCCGCAGCAGCCGGCCCGACGAGCTCCGCGCGGTCGGCGACTCGTGGCTCACCGAGCTCGGTCCGGGCGCGACCGGGTACCTCGGCGGGACGTTCGGCTTCACCGACGACGGGCTGTTCCTCGCCGTGATCCGGTTCGCCTCCCGCGCCGATGCGACGGCCAACTCTCAGCGCCCCGAGCAGGGCGCCTGGGCAGAACGACTGATGGCGACCTTCGACGCGCCGCCGGAGTTCCGCGACTACGACGAGGTCCTCGTGCTGCTCGACGGCGGCTCCGACGACGCCGGCTTCGTCCAGGTCATCCAAGGTGTCGCCCGGGACCGCGCTGCGGTCGACCTGCTGGTGGGCAACGGGGACGCCCTGCGGGCGATGCGACCCGAGATCATCGGCGGCACGTTCGCGATCGCCGAGGACGGGTCGTTCACCGAGACGGTGGCGTTCACCGACGAGGCGACCGCTCGCACCGGCGAGGCGGGCGAGTTCCCGCCAGAGGTGGCGGTCGCGCTGTCCTCGGTGATGGACGGCGCGGTCTTCCACGACCTTCGCGCCCCCTGGTTCGAGAGCCCCTGAGCAGGGTCCGCCGTCAGCCCGGGGCGAGCCAACCCCGGAGCGCGTCGAACGTTCCCGCACCGTTGTCCCGGACCACGCTGCCGGCCAGGTCGTCGACCGAGACCGAGGCGAGCGAGCGACGCCACGCCTGCTCGGCCGCGCCCATCGCCCGGGCCACGCCGCACGGCTTGAGGCACTTCTCAGGCGGGGTCGCGAGCGGTCCGCGCTGCCGGATCTCGGTGCACCGGAACGCCGGCTCGGGCCCGTCGACCGCCTCGACGATGTCGAGCAGGCTGACCTTCGCCGCAGCGCGGGTGAGCTCGTAGCCACCGACCCGTCCCCGCGTCGACCGGACCAGCCCGGCACGCGACAGCTGCTGCAGGTGCTTGGCGAGGTAGGTCTTCGACACCCCGTGCAGCTCGGCGAGCTGGGCGGCCGAGACCGGCTCGACGGCCTGGCTCAGCACGACGCAGCAGTGCACCGCCCACTCGACGCCTTCGGTCATTTTCACGGTTCCGATTATACCCGGATGACAACTGTCCGCATTCGTGGTTACTATCGCGGATAGAAACTATCCATGTTTAGCGAAGGAGCACCCCCATGCGCATCGCCATCGCCGGCTCGACCGGCCTGATCGGTCGTCAGCTCGCCGCCCTCGCCGCCGAGCAGGGTCACGAGGTCGTCGGCATCGCTCGCGAGACCGGCTTCGACCTGCTCGACGGCGCTGGCCTCGAGGAAGCCCTCGACGGGGCCGACGCCGTCGTCGACGTCACCCAGAGCCCGAGCCTCGACGAGACCGAGGCCAGCGAGTTCTTCACCACCGTCGCCCGCAACCTCGGGACCGCAGCCCACGCATCGGGCGTCGGTCGCACGGTCGTGCTCTCGATCGTCGGAACCGACCTGTCACCGGACTACGGCTACTACGTCGCGAAGACCGCCGAGGAGAACGCGCACCGGCAGCACTCCCCCGGCACGGTCGTGCTGCGGGCGACGCAGTTCCACGAGTTCGCCGGCCAGATGCTCGCCTGGAACACCGACGGCGCCACCGTCTCAATCATCGATGTCCCGACGCAGCCCGTCGCGTCCGCCGAGATCGCCCGGCTGCTCCTCGAGCTCGCGACCGACCCGGCCGCGCAGGACACCAACCTCGCCGGACCGCGCCAGGAGCTGCTCGTCGACCAGGTGCGCGAGCTCGTCCGTCGCAATGGTCAGGACCTCGACGTCGTGGCCGTCCCCGGCCCGCCGTCGATGGCCGGTGGCTCGATGCTGCCCGGCCCGGACGCCGTCATCGCCGGCCCGACCTGGTCCGAGTGGCTGGACGCGCAGGAGTGATCTCTACGGCGCGACCAGCGTCCGGCTGGTCGAGCTCAGGCCCGGGTGGTCGAGCTCAGGCCCGGGTGGTCGAGCTCAGGCCCGGGTGGTCGAGCTCAGGCCCGGGTGGTCGAGCTCAGGCCCGGGTGGTCGAGCCGTGAGGCCCGGGTGGTCGAGCCGTGAGGCCCGGGTGGTCGAGCCGTGAGGCCCGGGTGGTCGAGCGTAGTCGAGACCAATCAGCCGCCCGGGTCCTCTTGCACCCCTCGCTTCATCCAGCCGTTACGCCCGCGGGCGAGGCCTGGGAGGTCGTCGTACCGACCCTCGATCAATGCTTCTCGCTTGGCGCGCGACCAGTTCTGGACCTTCTTCTCGAACGCGAATGCTTCGGGGATCGTCTCGAACTCCTCGGCCCACACCAGGACCACGGGAAGTCGTCGGCGGGTGTACTCCGCACCCATCCCCCTTTGGTGCTGGTAGACGCGAGCCTCGAGAAGCGTGGTGCTACCGACGTAGTAGCTGCCGTCTAGGCACTGAAGGATGTAGGTCCATGCCATCACCGCAGCCTGCGGCGTCGTACGCCGCAGATCGAGGCCCCTGCCCGCCCTTGTGGAGGGGCAGGTCAGGGATGAGCCTGGGCAGTTTGGTCTCGACTACGCTCGACCACCCGAGACCTACGCTCGACCACCCGAGACCTACGCTCGACCACCCGGACCTACGCTCGACCAGACGGACCTACGCTCGACCAGACGGGTCGTGGGCGGCCTCGGCGACGAACAGGCCGCGCACCCCGCCGCGGGCCTCCGCAGACTGGACCAGCTCGACTATTTTCTCGGGTCCGCCGTGAAACGCGACATCTGTGGCTACGGTGGTTCTCCGGTCCATCTCCGCTCCCGTCTGGTCCGCACCGAGGTTGAGCGAGGGTACCGGCAGAAAGATCGGGACATTTCATCCGAAATGCCGTAACCCCGACCTGAGCGCCTCGTTATCCCTGTCAGAACCCCGCGACCGTCGCAGGGACCGAGACTGGGAGGCCACCATGCTGATCATCGCTCTGGGACTGGTACTCATCTCCGCTGCGTGCGCCGTCGTGCTGATGGAGGCGAGCCAGACCGTGCTTCCGGTCGTCGGACGCGGCATCCCGGTCCCCGACTCAGCAGCCCCGACCACCGACTGGCGCGGTGCGGCGCTCAACGCGCACACCGACTCGGCGAACCTCCAGTTCGCGATCGTCGCCGCGCTCGAGACCGACGACCTCGGTCACCGCGACACCATCCTGCGCAGCGCGCTGCGCGAGACCGGCTCCCGCGTGCCGGTCAACGTCGCTCTCTGAGTTCATCCCTCCCTGAGTTAGTCCCCACCGCAAAGCACCAGACATCTCCCTCCCGGGGTGCTTTGAGGTGGGGACTAACTGCTTTCAGGAAGCCCGGGTCGCTGCGTGCTGCCCGGCGAAGGTGTCCACCAGCGCGCCGATCACGTCCGGCTGCTCGCTGACGACCCAGTGGCTCCCGTCGACCTCGACGACGGTGAGGTCGTCGACGAACGGCACCGGCACCTCGGTGGCGAGCCGGGTCGAGACGTAGTTGTCGCGCGTCGGCGCGAGCACCTGCACCGGGATGCTGGTGTGCACCGGCCGCGGACGAGCAAGTCGCTGCGGCATGTTGGCCCGGTAGAGCTGGATGCCGTTGACCTTGTCGGCCTCGCTGCGGACGACCGGGTTCTTCAGTGCAGTCTCGGCGCGGCCCTTCAGCTCGGCACGCGCGATCCCCTGGTCGACCGCGGCCAGCCGGACCACGCGCTCGGGGAGCCACGGGATCTGGAAGACAGCGATGTACCAGGACGACAACGCCTGGCGCAGCGAGGCACCGGGGTGGCTCCGGTCGCGCATCCAGGTGCCGACGTAGTCCAGGTGCGGACCGGAGATCGAGGTGTACGACGCGATCCGGTCCGCGAACCGCGGGTCGGTCACCGGGCCCCAGGACTGGATCGAACCCCAGTCGTGGGCCAGCAGGTGCACCGGCGCATCCGGGCTCACGTCGTCGATCACCGCGGCGAAGTCCTCCACCAACCGGTCGATCTTGTACGCCGCCTTGCCCTTCGGCTTGTCGGAGGCGCCGGCTCCACGCACGTCGTAGGTGATCACGCGGTAGCGGTCGCCCAGCTCGGCGGCAACGCCGTCCCACACGGAGTGGTTGTCGGGGTACCCGTGCACGGCGACGAGAACCGGGCCCTCGGGATTGCCGGACTCGAACACCGCGATCCGGGTGCCGTCGAGGGACGTGACGGTGTGGTTTACAGACTGGTGAGCCATGTACACACCGTGGTCGCTCATTGAACGTCTGTCAATAGCGGGTGGGCGCGCAGATCCCCTGCAGGCTGGGGGAGCTCAGCGACGACCTGTGCCGAAGGCCCCGCGGACGATCTCCCGGGCCGCGGTCCGGAGAACCTGCCGGAATGTGGTGGAGTTCACCACCTCGGTGACCACGCTCTTGTCCTTCGCCTGCCGCGCACGCTTCGACGGGGCGCGCTGGGGCCCAGGCGCAGGCGCGGGCGCCGGGGCCGGCGTGGTCGGTGCGGGTACGGGGGTGCCCGCGGTCTCGGCCGCCGCCTTCTCCGCCCCCGCGGTGAGCCGTGCCCCGAGCTGCTCGCGGGCGGACTCGCGATCAACGGGGGTCGCGTAGGTCGCGTACAGCGCCGATGCCTGCACGGCCTTGGTCATCTCGGCCGGATCGGCCGGGCCCATCAGCGACTCGGGCGCGCGCAGGCGGGTCCACGCGACCGGCGTCGGCGCACCGCGCTCGTTCATCACGGTGACGACGGCCTCGCCGATCCCTAGGGAGGTGATCACCTCGCCGAGGTCCTCGTAGTCGCTGTTCGGGTAGGTGTTCACCGTCGCCTTGAGCGCCTTGGCGTCGTTCGGGGTGTGCGCACGGAGCTGGTGCTGGATCCGCGAGCCGAGCTGGGCGAGCACGTCGTCGGGCACATCGGTCGGCGACTGGGTCACGAAGAAGACCCCGACGCCCTTGGAACGGATCAGCCGCACGGTCTGCGCGATCGCGGCCAGGAAGTCCTTCGAGGCATCCTTGAAGAGCAGGTGCGCCTCGTCGAAGAAGAAGACCAGCTTGGGCTTGTCGACGTCCCCGACCTCGGGCAGGTCGTGGAAGAGGTCCGCGAGGAGCCACATCAAGAAGGTCGAGAACACCGCCGGCCGGTCCTGGAGGTTCGGCAGCTCGACCAGGTTAATCAGGCCCTTGCCCGAGGGCGTGTTGCGCAGCAGGTTCCGGCTGTCGAACTCGGGCTCGCCGAAGAACGCGTCGGCACCCTGGTCGGAGAACGCGATCAGCTCGCGCAGGATCACCCCGGCCGTCGCCGCCGACAGCCCGCCGAGATCCTTCAGCTCAGGCTTGCCCTCGTCGGAGACCAGGTACTTGACCACCTCGCGCAGGTCGGCGAGGTCGAGGAGCGCCAGTCCGGCCTTGTCGGCGTAGTGGAAGATCAGGCCGAGCGAGGACTCCTGGGTGTCGTTGAGCCCGAGGACCTTGCTCAGCAGGGTCGGCCCGAACGCGCTCATCGAGACCCGCAGCGGGATGCCCGTGCCGACACCGCCGAGGGCGTAGTACTCGACCGGGAACGCGGTCGTCTTCCAGGTCTGGCCGACCGAGGCCGCCCGCGCGGTGATCTTCTCCCCGCCCTCGCCGAAGGTGGAGAGCCCGGACAGGTCGCCCTTGATGTCGGCGGCGAAGACCGGAACACCCGCGGTGCTCAGCTGCTCGGCCATCAGCTGCAGCGTCTTGGTCTTGCCGGTTCCCGTCGCCCCGGCCACCAGTCCGTGCCGGTTCAGCATGCTCAGCGGGATCCGGACGTGCACGTCGGTGAGCTCCTCCGCGCTCAGCATCAGTGCTCCCAGCTCGAGCGCTGCGCCCTCGAACGCGTATCCCGCTGCGACCGCCGTACGGATGTCTTCGTCTCCCATGGGCAGGACTCTAAGCGGTTCGGACCAGCCCGGCGCCGCGCCGGGAGACGGGATTCTCGGCACCTTTCCTATGATGGCCCTGTGATCCTCACTCCGTCCGTCCACGAGTTCTCGGCCGCTCAGCACCGAGCAGGCTCGGGCACTCGGTAGCCTCGACCCGTGATCTTCAAGCGCATCGGCGACGGGCGCCCGTACCCGGCCCATGACCTGGGGCCGCGGGACTGGGCGGCACTGCCGCCGCGCCCGGTGCGCCTGGACGAGCTGGTCACCACGAAGGACACCCTCCAGCTCGCGGCCCTCCTGGACGAGGACTCCACCTTCTTCGGCGACCTCTTCGCCCACGTCGTGCAGTGGGAGGACGAGCTCTACCTCGAGGACGGACTGCACCGGGCTCTGCGCGCGGCGCTGCAGCAGCGCCACGTCGTGCACGCCCGGGTGTACGAGGCCAAGCGGTGACCTCGACCCCGCGCGGGACCGTCTCCGCGGTCTCGCTGGCGGTCACTGTCGTCATCGTGATCGTGATGGCGGTCTGGGGTGTCAACGCCCTCACCGCGCCGATCGAGGATGACGGCGACACGAGCTCGTCGACCGATGACGGCACCCTGACCTGCGCGGCCGGCCAGGAGCTGGTCGAGACCAAGTTCCTCAAGCGCAGCCAGGTCGTCGTCAGCGTCTACAACGCCGGCAAGAAGGCAGGCCGCGCACGAGCCACGCTCGACAACTTCGAGGCTGCCGGCTTCCGCGCCGGCGAGGTCGGCGACGCCCCCGAGCGGACCGACGTACGGCGGGCCGAGGTGCGGGCCAAGGCCTCCGACGCCGTGGCCGCCGGCCTGGTCGCGCAGTCGCTCGGCAAGAACACCCAGGTCGTGGTCGCGGACGCCGAGGACCTCGGCCCGGGGATCAACGTGATCATCGGCGACAAGTTCAAGAACCTGGACCCGAAGGCGCCGAAGCGGGCGCGGCTCAAGGAACCGAAGTACAGCTGCGTCTGAGCCGTCACCACTTCAGGTGCTGACTCAGGTCCCCCATGAGGTCGACGAACAGCGTGCGGGTGGCGAACCACCACTCCCCGTCGATGACCTGGAACGTGTCGTGGTACCTCCCGGCGATGATCGGCTGCAGCGGCAGAGCCGGCGTGGCCTGGACGACGCAGTAGTACGACCGGCAGGTCGCGGTGCCGGCCTCGTCGTCGACCTCGATGATCGCGTTGGTGGTGATGTGCTTGGTCTTCGGCGTGCCGTCGTCCTCGTAGAGCCGGGTCGACATGCCGTACATCTTGGCCGCACCCTCCTTGCCGACGAACTGGGTCTCCGGCGGCCCGTTCTCCTGGCCGAAGATCGTCGCGTGCGTGAAGAGCTCGGCGACGCCGTCGAGGTCCCCGCGGTCGATCCGCTCGGCGTAGGTGTAGAGCAGATTCTCGATCTTCCGGGCGCTGTCCATGGTCCGGAGCATAGGTTTCGCGCGTGGACCTGCGCGCGGACTTCTCGCCAACTGCCCTGATCGAGACTGCCCGGACCAAGGAGTCGCTCGACGACTTCGGGCCGTGGGCGTTCGAGGAGCCGCTGGCCGTGCTGGCCGAGGACTACCTCGGGGCCGACCTGTCCGAGATGGGCGCGCACATCCTCCGCGCCGGCCTCGTGCACCACCTCCGGATGCGGTTGCGCGCGACCGAGTGGCGGCGCCGGCACCCGGAGATCGCCGAGGAGGTCATCGAGGCGCCCGTCGTGGTTGTCGGGATGATGCGCAGCGGAACGACCCTGGTCCAGCGCCTGATCGCGGCCGACCCGCGGTTCACCTGCGCGCACGGGTGGGAGGTGATCTCCCCGGCTCCGCGCCTGGACTTCGACTTCGCCGGCCCCGACCCGCGGATCGCCTCCGCACTGACCCGGCAGGAGCAGACCCAGCAGTTCATGCCGGACCTGTTCGCGATCCACCCCATGTACGTGATGGAGGCCGAGGAGGAGATCGTCTTCCTCGACGCGGCGTTCCTCTCGCACGTCCCCGAGTCGGGGGCGAACCTCCCGACGTACCGGCGTTGGCTCGATCACGCCGACTTCGCGCCGGCGTACGGGCACCTGCACGAGATGCTCCAGCTGCTGCAGTGGCAGAAGCGGCAGCGCGGCGAGACCGTCGGCCGGTGGGTGCTGAAGACCCCCGTGCACCTGGGCTACCTGGACACGCTGCGCGCCCAGTTCCCCGACCTGCACGTGGTGCACCTGCACCGGGATCCCCTCGAGACGATCCCGTCGGGCGCCAGCCTCAACGCGGTGCTGCACGGGATGCACTCCGACCACGTGGACCTGCACCGGGTCGGCAGCCAGTGGATCGAGCGGATGGGCTGGACCAACGACCGCGCCCTCGCGACCCGGGCGGCATGGGCGGCGTCCGGCAGCGAGCCGGCCACCGACCTCGCCTTCGAGGATGCGGTCGCCAGGCCGATCGAGTCGATCAGCACCGTGTACGACGCCATCGGCCTGGACCTCAGCGCGGAGGCCGAGGCGTCGATGCGCGACTGGTTGGTCCGGCGCCCGCGGGAGACCGGCCGCCCCGACTACCGCGCCGAGACGTACGGGTTGAGCGAGGGACAGATCAAGGAGCGGTTCGCGGCGTACGAGGCGCGCTTCCGTCCCCAGGCTGGTTGAGGTGCCCGCGCGCAGCGCGGCCACACCTCAACCAACCTGGTTCAAGGCTTCCTCGGTCAGCGCGCCCAGCGTGCGCAGGTCGTGCGGCTCGGGGCCGTCGCTCCACACCGCGACCGCCGCGAACACGGCACCCGCGAGCGTCTCGGCCCGCACGGCGGCAGCCAGGTCCTCGACGCCCCGCTCCACGAGCAGTGCGCGCAGCTCGGTCGCCATGGCAGCCTGACGGTCGCGGAAGACCCTCTCGATCCGCTCGGGGCTCAGCAGCTCACGCCGCAACCGGGCGATCTCGACCAGCAGGCGCGGGTCGGTCGGCGCGGAGCTCAGCGACTCGAGCACCGAGCGGTGCAGCGGCTCGTCGACCGGGCGGCTCCGCACGGCCGTCCTGAACCAGGCGAGCCCTTCGACCAGATCGGCGAACAGCACCTCGTCCTTGGTCGCGAAGTGCCGGTAGAACGTCCTCTCGGTGACCCCGGCCTCGGCCGCGATCGCTGGCACGCTGGCTCCTTCGAACCCGTCGGCGACGAAGTGCCGCAGGGCGGTGGCACGCAGTGCTGCTCGCGTGCGCTCCGACTTGGTCACCGCGCGAGGCTATCATTTTGTCAGTACTGACATTTTCGTCGAATCGCTGCTAGCGTCGCCGACATGTCTCCTGCCTTCCCCGACCACCCGGTCGCCACCGCCGAGCAGCACGCGCACGAGCTGGCGGCTCTCGAGCTGGTCGAGCACCCCACCGTGCGCGCCGCGTACCGCGACGTCGCCGAGACCTGGCTGGCCCGCGCCAAGCCCAGCGACGCGATGCGCGAGCGCTTCAACGCGGCGTACGAGGAGGTGATGTTCTCGGCGGCTGTGTGGTCCAGCAACCAGGACCCGTTGCGACCGAAGGTCACCACGATCACCCGGCTCGCGCACGAGGTCGAGGGCGTCCGGATCCCCGGCACCCGCTGGGGCATCGACAACCCGGACTCGGTCTACCGGGTCATCCCGATCTCGGGCGAGGAGAAGTACGTCATCCGCGGCCGGGTCGGCGAGCACCGGATGACGGAGAACTACTTCACCCTCTGGAACGCCCACATGGGGACCATCGACGTCGTCGACGGACGCCGGATGGAGGTCGCCCCCGACGGCACCTACGAGATCACCGTCGACGCCAGCGAGAAGAACGGGCGCACCAACCACATCCAGTCCACACCCGAGGCGCACGAGTTCTACATCCGCGACGTGCTCCTCGACTGGTCGCTGGACCAGCCGAACGAGATCACCATCGAGCGGGTCTCGACAGGCTCGACCACCGGTGACCGCCCCGCCCTGACCCTGGACGAGCAGGCCGAGAAGACCGCCGCGATGATGGCGCACTTCGCCGACTTCACCGGCAAGCTCTCCTACGGGATGTCCAAGTCACCCGCGAACCACTTCTCGCTGGCGTGGAACTCCAACCAGCACGGGGCGATGGTCGGCCAGGTCTACGTCGCCGGGCGCTTCGACCTCGAGCCCGGCCAGGCGTTCGTGGTCGACGTCAGCGACGGCGGCGCGGAGTACTTCACCGTCCCGCTCGGCAACCTGTGGGGCACCACGCTGGACATCTACGGCAGCACGAGCTCGCTGAACAAGGCTCAGTCGAAACCGAACGGGGACGGCACCTACACCTACGTCATCGGCCCGGAGAACCCCGGCGTCCACAACTGGATCGACTCGGCCGGCCTGCGCGAGGGCTTCCTGACGCTGCGGATGGCGGAGTTCGGTCCGGGCGGCGCCACCGAGGACCTCGCCGCCACCGGACGCGTCATCGACCTCGACGACCTCGACAAGGAGCTCCCCGACATCGCCCGGATCGACGAGGCCGGCCGGGCCGACCAGCTCGCCGAACGTCAGACCGGCTACACGAAGAACCGCCTCCCCGAGGGAGTCGTGGCATGAGCCGCTGGCTGATCACCGGGTGCTCGACCGGGATCGGGCGGGAGATCGCGACCGTCGCCCTCGAGGCCGGGCACCAGGTCGTCGTCACCGCGCGCAAGGTCGAGGCCGTCCAGGACCTCGTCGACTCGTACGGCGAACAGGCCGTCGCCGTCGCTCTCGACGTCA
The DNA here is from genome assembly GCF_040546585.1 of Marmoricola sp. OAE513. NCBI lineage: Bacteria > Bacillati > Actinomycetota > Actinomycetes > Propionibacteriales > Nocardioidaceae > Marmoricola > Marmoricola sp. OAE513. The sequence goes on from NZ_JBEPOC010000001.1 coordinate 1,594,265, forward strand.
CCGACCGCGGTCAGATCGCGAACGCGGTCGCTGCGACCATCAGCGCGTTCGGCGGCATCGACGTACTGGTGAACAACGCCGGCTACGGCTACCTCTCCGCCGTGGAGGAGGGCGAGGACGCCGAGATCCGGGCGCTCTTCGACACCAACTACTTCGGCGTCGTCGACACCATCCAGGAGGTGCTGCCCACGATGCGCGAGCAGGGCAGCGGCCACATCATCAACATCTCCTCGATGACCGGACTGGTCGCGAACCCGCCGAACGCGTTCTACTCCTCGACGAAGTTCGCCCTCGAGGGACTCACCGAGGCGCTCTCCAAGGAGGTCGCCGCCTTCGGGATCAAGGTGACCGCGATCGAGCCCGGCGCGTTCCGCACCGACTGGGCCAGCCGGTCGATGCACGAGTCCTCGGCCCCCCTCGAGGCGTACGCCGAGGACGTCGGCGTCCGCAAGGACCTGATCAAGCAGTTCGCCGACCACCTGCCCGGGGACCCGCGCAAGTGCGCCGAGGCCGTCGTCATGGTGGCCGGACTCGAGCAGCCGCCGCTGCGCCTGCTGCTCGGTCACGACGTCCTCAAGGCCGTGCGGGAGAAGATCGAGCAGCTGACCGCGTCCATCGACGAGTGGGAAGCCGTCACCAAGGACGTCAACTTCCCGGCAGGCACGTGATGACCTACGCCGCCACCGAGCAGGTCCCGCTGGGCTCCGGCTTCGGCCTGCACACCACCGCTGCCGAGGTGCTCGAGGGCATCGACCTGCGCGGCAAGCGCGCCCTGGTCACCGGTGGCTACTCGGGCATCGGCATCGAGATGGTCAAAGCACTGGTCGCGGCCGGGATCGACGAGGTGCTGGTTCCTGCGCGACGTCCGGAGACAGCGGCCGAGGCGTTGGCGGGGATCCCGCGGGTGACTCTCGGGGTGATGGACCTCTCCGACCAGGCCAGCGTCGCGGCGTACGCCGACCAGGTGCTCGCTGCGGGCGGGCACCTCGACATCCTCATCGGCAGCGCCGGGATCATGGCGACCCCGCAGGAGCACGTCGGCCCCGGCTGGGAGCTGCAGCTGGCCACCAACCACCTCGGCCACTTCGCGCTCGTCAACCGGCTCTGGACGCTGCTGCGCGACACCGGGGCAGGGGGCGCCCGCGTCGTCAGCGTCTCCTCCGGCGGCCACCAGTTCGGCGGGATCCGTTGGGACGACCTGGACTTCGCCCGCGACGGCTACGACAAGTGGCTCGCCTACGGGCAGTCCAAGACGGCGAACGTGCTGTTCGCCGTCGAGCTCGACCGGCGCGGTGCCGAGCACGGCGTCCGCGCGTTCGCCCTGCACCCGGGCGCCATCCTGACTCCGCTGGGCCGGCACCTCCAGGCCGAGGACGTCGAGAACCTGCTCTCCTACGGCAGCGACGGCAAGCCGCTGATGCCGGAGTTCAAGTCACCCGAGGCCGGTGCCGCGACCGCCGTCTTCGCCGCGACTTCGCCGCTGCTGGAGGGGCTGGGCGGCGTCTACCTGGAGGACTGCGACATCACCGGAGTCGCCGATCCCGAGAACCGGGTCACCGGTCAGGCCCTGGGCGTCTTCCCGCACGCCAAGGACCCAGCCGAGGCAGCCCGGCTCTGGGCCTGGTCGGCCGAGCAGACCGGGGTCGACGCGCTGTAGAAAAAAACTTTCGCGAGAAGTTGCAAGGTTCCGCGCCCGTGGTGCTCCTACCACCACGCAACGCAACCGCAACCGATCTCTCGAAAGGCTCCAGCCATGTTCCGCAAGACCTTCACCGGCTCGCTCGTAGCCGCCTCGCTCACCGCGGGCGCCCTGCTCACGATGCCCTCGGCCTCCGCCACCCCGACCTTCGTCTCCGGCACCAACGTCAGCGGAGTCGGCAACCTCCCCACCGACGCCGACTTCGCCATGGCGGAGAACGGCACCGCCGTCGCCACCTGGATCCGTGACGGCCGCGTCGTCGCGGCCTCCCGCCCTGCCGGCACCTGGCACACCGACTACGTGACCGCTCCCGGCACTGTCGTCTCGAACCCGACCGTCAGCACCAACGACAAGGGCGAGACCGTCGTGGCCTGGATGCAGACCGACCAGTTCGACGACATCCGCGTCGCCGCCGCACGCATGGACGCGGAGGGCAACTTCCCCGACCCGCAGCTCATCAGCACCGCAGGCTCCCCGGACGTGCAGGCCCCCCTCGACGCAGCCGTCGACGGGAAGGGCAAGCTCTTCGTCGCCTACGAGATCTCCAACGGTGGCGGGTTCGACCAGGTCCGCGTCTCGACCCTGGACAAGGCCGGCACGGCGGACACCAAGTCCGTCTCCGGCACCTCCGCCCACCAGCCGAGCATCGCGGTGAACACCGCCGGCCAGGCGCTGATCGCGTACAACGAGGAGTACAACGCCGACGACGTGATCAACACCCGCCGGTTCGACCCGAGCAACCAGACCTGGTCGGCGACCAAGTCCGTCGGGCTGGTCGGCAAGTACACGACCGAGTCCGACGTGGCCCTCGGCGACGACGGTTTCGGCACCGTGGTCTACGGCAAGAAGGTCGACGCCGACTTCCGGGCGATGACCAGCACCTCCAAGCCGGACGCCACCCTCGGCGGCGCCGTCTACGCCTCGCCCGCCGGCTACACGGCCGCGTTCTTCAGCGTCGACCAGAACGACAAGGGCGCTGCCCTGGTCTCCTACACCCGCATCGGCGGCGGCAACTACGTCGGCTACACCCAGCGCGCGACCACCACCGGCAACTGGACCAACCCGGCGATCGTCTCCGGTGCCCTCAGCGGCCTGTCGGCGTCGCACGCCACGATCAGCGACTCCGGGTTTGCCTTCATCGGCTTCGACGACAACGAGCACCAGCGCGCTGCCTACCGCTCGAGCGTCATCCAGAACATGACGACGTACGACTCCGGTGACACCAACTACGTGTACGGCGGCACCGGTGTCGGTTCCGACAACCAGGGCAACGTCCTCTTCGCCGGCATCATCCACAGCGCCGACCCGGCCAAGGGGTTCATCTCCGCGAAGATCCTGGACACCGCCGGTCCGACCTCGACGGTGAGTGCGCCGGCCAGCTCGGTCGGCACGACGTTCAAGGTCAGCCGCGCTGCCAGCGACCGGTTCTCGAACCTGGGCAACGGAAGCATCCGGGTCCGGTCGGCCAAGTGGGACAGCAACCTGGGCAACCCGACGATCATCTCGTCGAACTCTGCTGCCACGTCCCTCGACTTCACCGGCAAGCCCGGCTACACCTACTGCTTCAGCAGCCTGGCCAAGGACTCCCACGCCAACACGGGAGCCTGGAGCGCCGAGAAGTGCACGACCGTGGCGCACGACGACCGGCACCTGTTCAACGCCAAGAAGTTCAAGCGGGTCAAGTCCGGCGCCGCCTACCAGGGCACGCTGAGCAAGGCCACCACGAAGAACGCCAAGCTGATCCTGCAGGACCTGAAGGTGCGCAAGATCGCGATCGTGGTCAAGAAGTCCGCTCACGGCGGCAAGATCAAGGTCTCGTTCGGCGGCAAGAAGCTGGGCACCTACAGCCTCAAGGGCAAGGGTTCGAAGCAGGTCATCAACGTCAAGGACCTCGGCTCGGTCAAGACCGGGACCCTGGTGATCAAGGTGATCAGCAAGTCCGGCAAGACGGTCAAGATCGACGGCGTGATCGCGACCCGCTGATCCAACGCTCCTCGGCCCCGTCGACCACCAGGTCGGCGGGGCCGTGGCGTTCTTGCGTGCGGCGTCCTACTCGTTGAGCCACTGGGCCAGGCGGCCCTTGAGCGAGACCGCCCGCAACCGGGCCTCGGTCTTCTCCCGCGTCTTGCGGGGCGTGACGACGAGCAGCTCGTCGCCACGACGCAGGACCGTGCGCAGCTGAGGAACCAGGGTTGAGCCGTCACGGACGATCAGCGAGACCGAGGCGCCCTTGGGCAATCTCAGCTCGGCCACCTCGACGCCGTGCATCAGGGACTTCGGCGAGATGGTGATCATCAGCAGGTCCGCCGCGATCCGTTCGAGGGGAGCGGCCTCGACGTCGAGGTCGCGCGGCTCGCTGCGCCGCGCGACCTTGAGCACCCGGGCGACCAGCGGCAGGGTCGGTGCCGTGATCAACGTGTAGATCACGGTCATGACGAAGACGATGTTGAACAGCTGGGTGGCGTCGTCGACCCCGGCCGAGAGCGGGATCGTCGCGAGCACGATCGGCACCGCTCCGCGGAGACCCGCCCAGCTGATGAAACCGAGCTCGCGCACGGGCATCGGCTGGACCAGCGCCGAGACGAAGACCGAGACCGGGCGCGCGACCAGGGTCAGCACGAGGCCGGCGGCGAATGCCAGCCCCACGTCCTCCCACGTGATCAGGCTCGGCGTGACCAGCAGCCCGAGCATCACGAAGAGCCCGATCTGGGCGAGCCAGGCCATCCCCTCCGCGAACGACCGGGTGGCGGCACGGTGCGGCAGCTCGGAGTTCCCGAGGATCAGCGCCGCGACGTAGACGGCCGCGAAGCCGGAACCGTGCACGGTGGCCGTGGCGGCATACGCGAGGACCGAGAGGGAGAGGACAGCGAGCGGGTACAGACCCGAGGACGGCAGCGCCGCCCGGCGCATCGCCCAGGCGCCGCCGAACCCGACCAGGAGGCCGCCGAGCACACCGACGACGAGCTCGAAGGCGACCTCGCCGACGAAGCTGGCGGCGCCGTGGTGGCCCGAGGCGCTGACCAAGGTCACCAGCACGACGGTGGGCGCGTCGTTGAGGCCGGACTCGGCCTCGAGCGTGGAGTTGAGGCGCCGCGGCAGCGGCACCCGGCGCAGCACCGAGAACACGGCTGCCGCGTCCGTCGGGGAGGTGAGCGCACCGAGCAGCACCGAGATCTGCCAGCTCATCCCGAAGACGAAGTGCGCTGCCAGCGCGACGATCCCGACGCTGACGGCGACGCCGACGGTGGCCAGGGACAGGCCCATCTTGACCACCGGGCGCATCTCGCCCCAGTTCGTGGTGAGACCACCTTCGGCCAGGATGATGATCAGGGCCGCGAAGCCCAGCGCGTTGGCCAGCTCGGCGTCGGAGAAGCTGACGCCCAGCCCGGCCTCGCCGATGCCGACCCCGATGAGCAGGTAGAGCAGAAGGCTGGGGAGGCCGGCTCCGGTGGAGGCCCGCACGGCCAGGATCGCGACCAGCAGCACGCCCGTGCCCGCCAGGAGACCCTGGTTGAGCGTGTGGACGTCGAGTGTCATGAAGAGCGGCACCTGGCGGTGGGGGCTGTGGAGAGCAGTCTATCGGAGGCGGTCTCCGGTCCGACGCCGGCCGAACTGTAGAACTTGTTCTAGTTTCGTCCTACCCTTCTCCCATGACGACCGCCCTGCCTGATGTCCTCCCCGCTTCCGCGATCCCCTCCGACGTCGAGGAGACCGACGTCGTCGTCATCGGGTTCGGCATCGCCGGCGCCTGCGCAGCGCTGGAGGCAGCCCGGTCGGGCGCGCGCGTCGTCCTGCTCGAGCGGTCCGCGACGTACGGCGGCACCAGCGCGATGTCCGGCGGGCACTTCTACCTGGGCGGCGGCACCGCGGTGCAGCAGGCGACCGGGCACGAGGACTCCGCAGACGAGATGTACAAGTACCTGGTCGCGGTCAGCGAGGACCCGGAGCACGACAAGATCCGCGTCTTCTGCGACGACAGCGTCGAGCACTTCGACTGGGTCGAGGCGCTCGGCTTCCAGTTCGAGCGCAGCTACTTCTCCGGCAAGGCCGTGATCCAGCCCAACACCGAGGGTCTGATGTTCACCGGCAACGAGAAGGTCCACCCCTACCGCGACGCTGCCGTCCCGGCCCCGCGCGGCCACAAGGTCCCGGTCCCCGGTGACACCGGCGGCACCCAGATGGTGATGGACCTGCTCAACGAGCGCATCAAGGAAGCCGGCGTCGACGTGCGGTACGAGGTCGGCGCCACCAACCTCGTCCAGGACGCCGACGGGTCCGTCGTCGGCGTCGCCTGGAAGAAGTTCTCCGAGACCGGCCACCTGAGGGCCAAGGCCGTCGTGGTCGCCGCCGGCGGCTTCGTGATGAACCCGGACATGGTCGCCGAGAACACCCCGGCCCTGGGCGAGAAGCTGTTCGTCCTCGGCAACACCTACGACGACGGCCTCGGCCTGCGCCTGGGCAAGTCGGTCGGCGCACAGCTGAAGTTCATGGACGAGCCCTTCATCACCGCGCCGTTCTACCCGCCGTCGGTCCTGGTCAAGGGCATCGTGGTGAACAAGGACGGCAAGCGCTTCGTCACCGAGGACAGCTACCACTCCCGGACGTCGTACCACGTGATGCACCAGCCGGAGCAGAAGGCGTACCTGATCGTCGACTCCGCGCACATCGAGCACCCCTCGATGCCGCTGTGCCCGTTCATCGACGGCTGGGAGACGGTCGAGGAGATGGAGTCCTCGCTCGGCATCCCCGAGGGGAACCTCGTCGAGACGCTCGGCAGCTACAACAAGCACGCGCACAACGGCGAGGACCCGGAGTTCCACAAGCACCCGGACTGGATCGCACCGCAGGACCAGGGTCCGTGGGGCGCTTACGACCTGACCCTGGGCAACGCCCTGTACGCCGGCTTCACGCTCGGTGGGATGCGCTGCACGGTCGACGGCCAGGTCCAGCGCGAGGACGGCAGCGTCGTCGCCGGCCTGTACGCCGCCGGAGCGTGCGCCGCGAACATCGCCCAGACGGGGGCCAGCTACGCCTCGGGCACCCAGCTCGCCGAGGGGTCGTACTTCGGTCGTCGCGCCGGTCGGCACGCCGCCGCCCAGAAGGGCTGACCAGAAGGCCTGACCAGGGGGCCGAGCACCTGAGAAGCGGCTTCAGGAAGCGCCGTTACCATCTCCGGGTGTTCCGCCCTCCCCGCTCGCGCGTCCCCGCGGCAGCGCTCGCCCTGCTCGGCGGCGTGCTCGTGCTCACCGCCTGCGGCGAGGACAGCTACCGCGACAGCTCGGCCGGGCAGAAGGCGCCGACCGTGACCCGCGGCTGGAGCGCTGTCGATCCGATCGCGGTCGACTTCCCGACCGACGACCCGCTCGGTGACGGCGCGACCCTGCCGACCGGCGACGAGCCGTACCTGGTCAACATCTGGGCCAGCTGGTGCGTGCCGTGCAAGACAGAGCTCCCGCTGCTGCAGTCCGTGGCCGCGAGCGGTGCACTCGACGTCGTCGGCTTCAGCCGCGACCGCTCCGCCGGCAACGCCGAGGAAGCCCTGGCCGACGCCGACGTCACCTATCCCAATTGGCTCGACAGCGGCGCCGACCTGGTCGTCGCCCTCGACGGTCGTGTCCCGCTGAGTGCCGTCCCCTCGACCGTCCTGGTGCGCGACGGCAGGGTCGTCGCGGTCCACGTCGGTGAGCTCAAGTCCCGTTCCGAAGTCCTGCAAGCCCTGGAGCAGAAGTGAACCCGAAGCGTGTCCTGGTCGCCGTTGCCGCTGCGGTGACGGCTCTGACCCTCCTCTCCGCTTGCGGCGGCGAGGAGAAGGGCGTCGACATCCACGGCACCGTCCTGGACGCCAGCCGTCCGGTGGCGGCCGACGAGCTGACCACGACCGACGGCGGCACCTTCTCCTTGGTCGACGACAGCACGAAGCCCCTCACGCTCGTGTTCTTCGGCTACACGCGCTGCCCGGACATCTGCCCCGCGGTGATGTCGTCGGTCGCCGCCGGCCTGACCAAGCTCAGCGACGCGCAGCGCAAGCAGGTGCAGCTTGTCTTCGTCACCACGGACCCGAAGCGCGACACCGACAAGGTCCTCGCCGACTACGTCAGCCGCTTCGACCCGTCCTTCCGTGCACTCACCGGGGACATCCGGACCATCTCGAAGGTGGCGCTCTCCCTCGGCGTCTTCGTCGACAAGGGCGAGGCCCTCCCCGGCGGCGGCTACGACCCGAACAGCCACGGCGCCAACGTCATCGGGATCAACGCCGAGCACCGGGCGCTGATCGCGTGGGACGGCGAGACGTCCCCGTCGCAGTTCGCGAGCGACTTCGAGTTCCTGGTCACCAAGAAGCCCGACCGGCTCGAGGGACCGAACGGGTAGGAGCCCGAGGGGGGCACGGCGGACGGGCACTACCGTGTCACTGTGACCGGTCAGACCCAGCAGCGCCTTCAGGTGGCAGCCCGCGCGAACGTGCCGCCGTTCCACGTGATGGACCTGCTGGCCGCGGCCCAGACCCGCGCCGCGAGCCACGGCGACCTGGTGAACTTCGTCGCCGGTCAGCCGTCCACGGGTGCGCCGCGTCCGGTGCGCGAGGAAGCCAAGCGCCTGCTCGACGAGGACCTGCTCGGGTACAGCGTCGCCACCGGGATCCCGGAGCTGCGCCGGGCGATCGCCGAGCACCACCGGCGTACGTCGGGCATCGAGGTGGACGCCGAGGACATCGTGGTGACCACCGGGTCCTCGGGCGGGTTCCTCCTCGCCTTCCTGGCGGCGTTCGAGCCGGGTGACCGCGTCGTGATGGCCCGGCCCGGGTACCCCTGCTACCGCAACGTGCTGACCGCGCTCGGGTGTGAGGTCGTCGAGATCGACTGCGGCCCCGAGACCCGGTTCCAGCCGACGGTCGAGCTGCTCGAGGCAGCAGCGTCGTCTGCGGGGGGTCCGGTCGCCGGCCTGGTGATCGCCTCTCCCGCGAACCCGACCGGCACGATGATCGCGCCCGAGGAGCTGGCTGCGATCGCTGCGTGGTGCGAGCAGAACGGCGTACGGCTGATCTCCGACGAGATCTACCACGGCATCACCTACGGGGGTGCCGGCACGTCGTCGGCGTGGCAGACCTCGCGCACCGGGGTCATCTTCGGGTCGTTCTCGAAGTACTTCTCGATGACCGGCTGGCGGCTCGGCTGGATGGTCGTCCCCGGGGACCTGCGCCGTCCGGTCGACGTGCTCACCGGCAACTTCACGATCTGCCCCCCGGTGATCTCCCAGTACGCCGCCGTCGCCGCGTTCACCCCGGAGTCGTACGCCGAGCTCGACGGCCACGTCAACCGGTACGCCGCCAACCGCGCCCTGCTCCTCGAACGTCTGCCGCGGCTCGGGGTCGACCGGCTCGCCCCTGCCGACGGCGCGTTCTACGTGTACGCCGACATCAGCCACCTCACCGACGACAGCTACTCCTGGTGCCAGCGCCTGCTCGCCGAGACCGGTGTCGCCACCGCGCCCGGCATCGACTTCGACACCCGGCGCGGCAACGAGTTCGTCCGGCTCTCCTTCGCCGGGAGCGCCGAGGAGATCACCCGCGGCCTGGACCGGCTCGAGGGTTGGTTGCGATGACGCTGACCCTGCGCGGCATCAACGTGCACCCGGTCAAGAGCACGGCGATCCGGCCGCTGACCACCGCCGAGGTGCTGCCCTGGGGACTGGCCGGGGACCGCCGGTGGATGGTCGTCGACAACGGCGGCACGTTGGTCAGTGCGCGCGAGCTGCGGACCCTCTTCCACGTCGTCGCCGACACCCCCGAGACCGAGCCAGGCCTGCCGGCGCCGTTGCGACTGCGCTCGCGCGGGCACGAGCCGATCGACGTCGTCGAGCCGGACTCCGCCCTCATCGACCTGCGGATGTTCAGCAACGACCTGCAGGGCCGGCCGGCCGACGAGTCGGCGCACCAGTGGCTGCGCGCCGTCACCGGTCGCCCCGACCTGCGCCTGGTCTGGTGCGACGACCCCGAGCGCCGGCGGTTCGAGCGGGAGTGGGCAGTCGCGACCGACCACGCGCCGTACACGGACAGCTGCCCGGTGACGCTGGCGTCGCTCGCGTCCCTGAACCAGCTCAACGACTGGATCGCTGCCGGAGCCCTCGAGCGCGGCGAGGAAGCACCCGCGCCGCTGCCGATCGAGAGGTTCCGCCCGAACGTGGTGATCGACGGCGACCACCCGTTCGCGGAGGACGGCTGGACCCGGGTGCAGATCGGCGAGGTCGCGTTCCGGGTCCCCAAGCGGGTGGACCGGTGCGTCATGACGACGATCTCCTCGACCGACCTCACCTCGACCAAGGAACCGATCCGGACCTTGGCGAAGCACCGGCTGCACGACGGAGCGACCTGGTTCGCGGTCCACCTGATCCCGCTGAACGCGGGTCGGATCGCCGTCGGCGACCCCGTCACCTTCGCGTAGGGCGGGGCTACGACGCGTCGTTGCTGAAGATCGACGCCTTCACGTCGGTGCGCACGATCCTCAGACCACGGGCCTGGTCGAACCGCAGCACGACGTCCTCGATCGCCTCGTCCTCTCGGCGTCGTCGGCGACCGGGATCGAGAACCACGCGGTTCGGACGCCACGCGGGAACGACACGGTCACGAGCACCGGGGTGTAGTCCGACCCGGCCTTCGCGCTGCCGTCTGCGGTCCGCACCCGGACGCTGACCGGACGCGAGGTCGGTCGGTCCAGGTCGAGCCGGACGCGGACGGGTGTTGCTCCGTCCTCGGTGCCGGAGAGCACGGTGGCGCGCAGCTTCGGTGAGGGGTACGCGACACCGCCGCCGGGGCCGATCTCGCTGAAGCAGTAGCCGCGCTTCTTGGCGACCCGGATGATCTTGGAGACCGCCTTCACCGAGTTCGGCGAGTTCGTGACGCCGTCGTGCTGCAGCACGATGTTCTTCTTGTGCGGGCGGAGCGCGCGGAGCACCCGGTTCGCGATCTGTCCGGAGCTTCCGCTCGACCAGTCCAGCGAGTCGACCGTCCAGAGCACCGGCACCAGGCCGACCTTCTTGACGTCCTTGCTCACCCGCTTGTTGATCGCGCCGTACGGCGGCCGCATCAGGTTGCTCGGAGTGATGCCGTGGGTCTTCATCGTGTGCCGTGTCCGGGTCAGCTCGCCGCGCACGGTCCTGTTCGAGAGCGCGGGCAGCTCGCGGTGGTCCCAGGTGTGGTTGCCGATGACGAAGCCGGAGCGTTGCACCAGGCGGGCCGTCGCGGGCGACGACTTCACCCGCGAGCCGACCATGAAGAAGGTCGCGGGCACGTCGTGCGCCAGCAACGTCCGCACGAGCCTCGGGGTGACCGAGGCGGAAGGGCCGTCGTCGAAGGTGAGCGCCACCAGGCCGGCACGGCAAGCCTTGGTCTTCGGCGCCTGCTGGACCTTCACCGCGAGCGGTGTCGTCCGGAACGCGACGGTCGCCAGGTCGGCGACGCCGCGGGCGTCGGCGGGTCCGGTGGAGGTGCTCACCGCCGAAGCGCCGAGCGCAGCTGTCAGCAACGCCAGCGCCGCGGTGAGCGCTCCGAGAGCGGTGCGATGCATGCCCCCAGGATTTCAGGCCGCGAGGGCTCCCGTGAGCACATTCACCAGGTGTTCCACGAATCGTTCGTGCCCCAGGCGCTGACGAGCCCCCGCCTCGCGGGATCGGGCGCGTTCGGCGAGGGCTGCCGTAAGGAACGTCACCATCAGCGCGGCCCGCTCGCGGGCCAGAGGAGTTCCCAGCCGTGGTGCGAGGAGGCTGTCGAGGCGAGCGAGCTGGTCGCCGATCACGGTGCCGACCAGGACCTCGTTCGGCTCTCCGGCCCCGACACCGGACCAGCCCGCGACCTGTTCCATGATCCGCAGGAAGTCCCGACCGTCCTCGGTGGCCAGCAGGCTGGCGGTCGGGGCGACGATGGCATCTACCACCTGGCGGAGGTCGGCTCCGGCAGGTGGCACCTCGCGGCGACCCTCCATCGCTTCCATGTGCTTGGCGACGATCGCGGCGAGCAGGCCGGTGCGCGAACCGAAGTGGTAGCCGACCGCGGAGTCGTTGCGCTGCTCGGCGTCGCGGACGATGTCGCTCAGCTTCGCGCCGGCCACGCCGTCGCGGGCGAACCGCCGCTCGCCGGCACGCAGCAGGAGTGCTCGGGTCTGGGTTGCGTCGCGGGCCACAGTTGCACATACTAACGAGGTGTCTTATTAACAATCTCCGTTAGAAGGTGCTCGTGAGCGCGCTGTCCTACGACCCGCTGGACGTCGACTTCCTCGCCGACCCGTACCCGGCCTTCGCCTGGCTGCGCGAGAACGACCCCGTGCACCACCACCCCAAGGACGACCGCGCGCCCGCCTTCTGGGCACTGTCCCGGTTCGAGCACATCTGGGAGGCCGTGCGCCGTCCGGACCTGTTCTCCTCCGCGCAGGGCCTCACCTTCTTCCCCGATGAGATCGGTCAGCTCGGCATCCCTCCGACGATGGTGATGCTCGACCCGCCCGTGCAGACACAGCTGCGCAGCCTGATCGGTCGAGGCTTCACGCCCAAGCGGGTCACCGTCCTGGAGGACCGGATCCGCGATTTCGTCCGGGCGCGGCTCGACGACATGGGACGACGGTGGCGCGACGGCATGGGCGTCGACCTGCACGAGCACTTCTCCTCGACCATCCCGACGTACGTGCTGGCCGAGCTGTTCGGCATCCCGCTCGGCGACCAGGAGAAGTTCGCGCCCTGGGTGAACGCGCTGACCCAGCTGCAGAACGACGGCTTCTCCCTCGACCCGAACGGCTCGGCGACCGGGGCCGGGGCGCTCACCGCCATGGCCGAGATGATGGAGTACTTCACCGCCGCGATCGCCCACCGTCGTCAGAACCCGACTGACGACCTGCTCGGCGCCCTGGTCGCGGCGGAAGTGACCGACGAGAACGGGACCCACCGGCTCTCCGACTGGGACATCCTCGGCTTCTGCTTCGTCGTGGTCGCCGGGGGCAGCGACACCACCGCGAGCCTGATCACCCACGCGGTGACGCTCCTGGGTGACGCCCCCGAGCAGCGCCGGCTGCTGCTGGAGGACCCGAGCCTGATCTCCGGATCCCTCATCGAGTTCCTCCGCCTGGAGTCCTCGGTCCAGGGCCTGGCGCGCACCACCACGGCGGAGGTCACGATCGACGGCACCACGATCCCGGCCGGCGAGAAGGTGATGATGCTGTACGCCGCCGGCAACCGGGACCCGCGCGAGTTCGGCGAGACCGCCGACGCGCTCGACGTCCGCCGCGAGATCACCCGGCACCTCGCCTTCAGCAGCGGTCCGCACTTCTGCATCGGCACCCACCTGGCCCGACTTCAGGCCCGGGTGGCGCTCGAGGAGCTGCTCGCGCGCCACCCACAGGTCGCCGTGGATGCCGCTGCGGGCACACGGCACCAGTCGGCGTTCGTGCGGGGGTGGCTGTCTATTCCGGTCACCAGTTTGTAACGCCGGTTCATAGACTCCGGCGTTCCGGTTCGCCTACGGTCACAGTGTTAGGGGGACGTACTGGAGGTTCGGTTCATGAAGATTCGCACGCTCACCGTCGCTGCGGCGCTCACCGCCGGGCTGGGTGTCACCCTGGCGCCCGCGCAGGCGCTCACCCCGGAGCCGCCGAGCTCCACCGTCGCGACCGTCGACCCGGCCTCCGACGTCCAGCGCTACTCCACCCACGTCCCCGAGCCCCTGCCCCAGTACCCGGCACCGAACCAGACTCAGGGCGACATCACCGGCTCCCGGCTCACCCACAAGAGCAAGACGATCCGCCTGCGCCTGCGCTTCGCCGAGCTGGACAAGGTCGGCTACCTGCACGGCTACAGCATCCGCTTCCACGGAGCCAAGGTCGACCGGTCGGTGGTCTTCGCCGCCTACCCCGGCAAGCGGACGCCCATCGACCGGGTCGCGTACTGGCGCGGGGACAAGCCGGTCCTGCTCGGCAAGTTCGGCAACCCCCGGAAGTGCTCGGGCCTGAAGGCCACCATCAGCTACAAGTACGACAACGTGCTGGTCGTGATCCCGCGCAGGTGCCTCGGCAACCCGAGGTGGATCGAGGCGGGCCCCCGGGTCTCCACGAGGTTCGCGGGCGCGAACAGCTCCGAGGTCAACTACTTCGACGACGCGTACAGCAGCGGGGGCAAGATCGGCGACAAGGCGCCGCTCGGAGCCCGCGCCTACACCCCGAGCGCCTTGGACTGAGCTCGATCAGGTGGGCCTGCTCGCCTAGGCTCGGGCACATGAAGTCCTCCCGTGCAGTGGTCCTGCTCGCCCTCGTCGCTGCGCTCGCACTGACCGGCGGAACGGCTGGTGCGGCCACGTCCACGAAGAAGCCGAGCGGTGCGACGACGTACGACAAGGCAGGTGACGTCTACTTCACGACGACCGTCGCCGGTTCACTCCAGGTCCCCGGCGGCAAGGCCACCAAGCAGCGCAACGGCGACATCCGGACGGTCCGCGTCAAGCACACCGCGACCCAGGTACGCGTCCGCCTCCGGTACGTCGAGCTGGCCAGGTCCGGGACCCAGCACCTGCACGTCGTCCAGCTGACCACCTCGAAGAAGAAGGCCTACGAGGTCGACCTGTACGCCGGCCCCGGGGCCTGGCGCGGCGTCGGCGAGCTGGTCGACGCCCGCGGAGCCAGCAAGCGGTGCGCCCTGAAGTGGGACCTGGACTACCGGGCGAACACCGCGCTGATCGTGGTGCCGCGCAGCTGCATCGGCCGGCCCGGCTGGATTCGCGCCGGTGCCGGCACGACCAGCATGAGCGGGGACACCCGGTACGCCGACGACGGCCTGTCCGCGCGGAAGCCGGGGAGCGTGCTCGCGCTCGGACCGAAGCTCTACCGGTGAGGTGGACGTGAGCGCCTTCCGCCTGATCACCGCCGTCGTCGTAGGCGCCACCGTGCTGGTCGCCGCACCGGCGTCGGCCGACTCCAAGGTCCGCAGCGACGCGCGGCACGACGTCCGCTACGTGTCGAGGGACGACCAGGGAGACTTCGGCGGCCGATCGACTGCGATCCCGTCACGCCGTCTCGGCGACATCACCTCGCTGCGGGTGACCCACGGTCCGCGGAAGATCACCGCCACGCTGAAGTTCCGGGCGCTGCGGAAGGAGGGGTCGCACACGCACTGGTTCCAGCTGCGAACGCCCCGACGAACAGTGGACGTCTTCCTCCAGGCCGACCGCGAGAGCTGGAAGGGAAGCCGGCTGATCTACGAGCTGGGCGACGAGGACAACGAGTTCTCGTGCCGGTTCTCCCACCGGATCGACTACCGGGCCGACACCGTCACCGTGGTCGTTCCCCGGACGTGCCTGCTTCGCCCCGCGTTCGTCCGGGTCGGGGCCGAGACGATGATCGAGAGCGGCGGGCACCGGTTCTACGACAAGGCCCCGCAGCGGGGCGGCCCGTACAACGCCGGCCCACCGCGAGGACCTCGGGTCCACCGCTGAGGACTACTTCTTGGAGAGGAACGCGAGCATCGCCTCGCGCGCCTCGTCCGAACCGAACAGCCGCGCACTGAGCGCGATCATGTCCTCGGCGTTCTCCTCGAGGTAGTCGAGGACCTCGCGGGAGAGCACCTTCTTGGTCTCGCGCAGCCCTTGCGGGTGCGCCTTGCCGAGGTCGTCGCACGCCTGGGCGACGGCCGCGTCCAGGTCGGCGGCCGGCACGCTGCGGGTCACCAGGCCCATCGATGCTGCCTCGGTTGCGTCGAAGGTGCGCCCCGACAGGAACACGTCGTACGCCGCGCGTGGGCTGAGCCGCGGGATCAGCGTCAGCGAGATGACTGCGGGCGCCAGCGCGAGTCGTGACTCGGTCAGCGCGAAGGTGACGTCGTCCGCACAGATCACCAGGTCGCTGGAAGCCACGATGCCCAAACCGCCGGCGCGGACCGGACCGGCCAGACGGGTGACGATCGGCTTCGGGTGGTTGAGGATCACACGTTGCAGCTCGACGAGCGCGCCCGCCCCTTCGGTCATCGACCCGGCGGCCGCCTCGGAGAGGTCCGCCCCCGAGCAGAACACCCGGTCCGCCGAGCGCAGCACGACCACCCGGACCTCGTCGTCGTCGCCGGCGACCTCGAGCCGCTCGAACAGCTCGTTGACCAGCTGCCTCGAGAGTGCGTTCCGGTTGTGCGGCGAGTCCAGCGTGATCGTCGCGACACCGTTCTCGGCGGCGTAGTGGACCAGCTCGTCGTGCTCAGTCATCGGTTCTCCTTCGATCGGTCGTCGAGCTTGTCGAGAAATGGTGACCACATCTCGACAGGCTCGATGACCGGGTGGGTCGGGCGCATCGTCCGTCAGTACGACTTGGGCAGGCCGAGGCTGTGCATGGCCACGAAGTTGAGGATCATCTCGCGGCTCACTGGAGCGATCCGGCCGAGGCGGGCGGCCAGCAGCATGTTGCCGAGACCGTACTCCTGGGCCAGGCCGTTGCCGCCGTGGGTGTGCACCGCGACGTCGAGGGTGTTGCAGGCGACCTCGCCCCCGGAGTACTTGGCCATGTTCGCGTACTCGCCGGCAGCCATGTCGTCCCCGGCGTCGTACAGGGCGGCGGCCTTCTGCTGGAGCAGGCGCGACTGCTCCAGCTCGATCTTCGACTTCGCCAGCGGGTGCGCGATGCCCTGGTGGGTGCCGATGACGTCCTTCCAGACCTTGCGGGTCTTCGCGTACTCGACCGCCTTGGCCAGCGCGAACCGGGCCATGCCGTTGGAGAACGCCGCACCCATGATCCGCTCCGGGTTCAGGCCCGCGAACAGCTGCCACAAGCCGCCGTCCTCGTCGCCCACGAGGGAGGTGGCCGGTACCCGGACGTTGTCGAAGAACAGCGTGAACTGCTTCTCCGGTGCGTGGAAGTCCATCGGGATGACCTGGCGCTCGAGGCCCTTCGCGTCGGTGGGGACGATCATCAGCGCGGGCTTGAGCTTGCCCGTCTTGGCGTCCGCGGTCCGGGTCACGACCAGGATCGCGTCGGCCTCGTCGACACCGGAGATGTAGGTCTTCTGGCCGGTGATCACCCACTCGTCTCCGTCCTTGGTCGACGTCGTGGTGATCTGGTGGCTGTTGGACCCGGCGTCCGGCTCGGTGATCGCGAAGGCCATGATCATCGACCCGTCGGCGATCTTCGGCAGGTACTCCTGCTTCTGCGCCTCGGTGCCGCAGCGGCTGATGATCGTGCCGCAGATCGCCGGGCTGACCACCATCATCAGCAGCGGGGCACCGGCCGCGGCCAGCTCCTCGAGGACGGCCGCGAGGTCGGACATGCCGCCACCGCCCCCGCCGTACTCCTCGGGGATGTTCACGCCGAGGAAGCCGTGCTTGCCCATGTCCTGCCACAGCTCGGTCAGCTTGCCGTCGGTGCGGGTCTTCTCCGCGACGTAGCTGTGGCCGTAGCTGGTCGCGAGCTTGGCGACAGCCTCGCGCAGGGCGACCCGCTCGTCGGGCTCGGTGAACATCGTGCTGGTCATGCTTCTTCTCCTTCATCGGACGAAACCACAGCGAGCACGTCGCCCGCAGAAACCTGCTGGCCCACGGTCACGGCGATCTCCACGACACCGTCGCCCGGGGCACTGATCGAGTGCTGCATCTTCATCGCCTCGAGGACGAGCAGCGTCTGCCCCGCCTCGACGCTCGCGCCCGTCTCCACCGGGACCGCGATCACGGTGCCGGGCATCGGCGCCAGCAGCGACCCGGCGCTGACCTGTTCCGCCGGGTCGACGAAGCGAGGCACCACCTTGTACGACGCGGAGCCGAGCCCCGAGTCGACGTGCACGCTGTCACCGGCGATGCAGACCGCGTGCACGACCCGCACGCCGCCGACCTCGAGCACGACCTCGTCGGTGCCGGCCGCGAGAACCGCAGTGCCGTCGGTCAGCTCGTAACCGTCGCGGCCGCCGTACCAGGTGACGACGACGTCGTCTCCCCCGGTGGTCGGCGCCAGCGAGGTCTGCTGCGGCTGCGAGACGACGTTGCGCCAGGCGACCGGGATCCCCTGCTGGACCACGCGGGCGGAGCGGTCACGCTCGGCGAGGGCGATCGCTGCTGCCTGCGCAGCGCTCGTCGTGTCCGGGGTGGTCCCGGCCAGGTCGAAGGAGCCGAGGAAGTCGGTGCTCACGTCGCCGGCGAGCACGTCGTCGTCGCGCAGCAACCGCACCAGCAGGTCCCGGTTGGTGACCAGGCCGTGGATCCGCGCACGCTCCAGGATGCCCGCGAGGGTGCGGAAGGCCGCCGCGCGGGTGGGGCCCCAGACGATCACCTTGGCGAGCATCGCGTCGTAGTGCGTGCTGACCTCGCTCCCGGAGACGAAGCCGCTGTCGAGCCGGCTGCCGTAGGTGAGCAGCTGGTGGAACTCCCCCTCGCAGTCGATCTCGAAGGTGTCCAGGACACCGCTCTGCGGCTGGTAGTCCGCCGCCGGGTCCTCGGCGTACAGGCGCACCTCGACGGCGTGGCCGCGCGGGTGCGTCGGAGCGTTCGGCACCGTGCCGCCCTCGGCGACCCGGATCTGCGCCTCGACCAGGTCGATGCCGAAGACGGCCTCGGTGACCGGGTGCTCGACCTGGAGACGGGTGTTCATCTCCAGGAACGAGACCTTGGCGCCTCCGGCGGTTGAGCCGTCCCCGGTGGTTGAGCCTGTCGAAACCATGAACTCGACGGTCCCGGCGCCGACGTACCCGATCGCCCCGGCCGCGAGCCGCGCGCCCTCGTGCAGGGTCGCGCGGGTCTCGTCACTGAGTCCGAACGCCGGCGCCTCCTCCACGACCTTCTGGTGGCGCCGCTGCAGCGAGCAGTCACGCTCGCCGAGGACCAACACGTTGCCGTGGGTGTCGCCGACCACCTGCACCTCGACGTGGCGCCCGTTCTCCAGGTACGGCTCGCAGAAGACGGTGGCGTCGCCGAAGGCGCTCGCGGCCTCGTCGGAAGCGAGCTTCACCTCGCCGGCCAGAGCGGCCAGGTCGCGCACGATCCGCATACCGCGGCCGCCGCCACCCGCCGAGGCCTTCACCAGCAGGGGCAGGTCCGCCTCGGTCGCGTCCGCCGGGTCGATCTGGCCGAACACCGGGACGCCGGCCGCGGCCATCAGCTCCTTCGCCGCGATCTTCGAACCCATCGCGTCGATCGACTCCGGGGTCGGCCCGATCCAGGTCAGGCCGGCGGCGATGACGTCGCGCGCGAACCCGGCGTTCTCGGACAGGAAGCCGTACCCGGGGTGGATCGCGTCGGCTCCGGCCTTCTTCGCGGCCTCGATGACGAGGTCGCCGCGCAGGTACGTCTCGGCCGGCGTGCTGCCCGGCAGCCGTACGGCGAGGTCCGCCTCGCCGACGAACGGCAGCCCGGCGTCCGCGTCGGAGTAGACCGCGACGGTGCCGACGCCGAGGCGACGGGCGGTGGTGAAGACGCGTCGGGCGATCTCACCCCGGTTCGCGACGAGAATTCTGGTGATGGTCGTCATGTCTCCACTCACATCCGGAAGACGCCGAAGCGGTCCGTGCCCTCGATGGGCTTGTTGTTGATCACGGACAGGCAGATGCCCAGGACGGTGCGGGTGTCCCGCGGGTCGATGACGCCGTCGTCGTAGAGCATCCCGGACAGGAAGTACGGCGCACTCTGCTCCTCGATCTGCGCCTCGACGACGGCCTTGATCGCGGCGAAGCCCTCGCGGTCGAACTCCTCGCCCTTCGAGATCGCCGACTGCTCGGCGACGATCTCCAGGACGCCGGCGAGCTGGGCCGGCCCCATCACTGCGGACTTCGAGCTCGGCCAGGTGAAGAGGAAGCGCGGGTCGAAGGCGCGACCGTTCATCCCGTAGTTCCCGGCGCCGTACGAGGCGGCCATGATCACCGAGATGTGCGGGACCTTCGAGTTGGAGACCGCGTTGATCATCTGGGCGCCGTGCTTGATGATGCCGCCCTGCTCGTACTCCTTGCCGACCATGTAGCCGGTGGTGTTGTGCAGGAACAACAGGGGCGTGTCCGACTGGTTCGCCAGCTGGATGAACTGGGTCGCCTTCTGCGCCTCCTCGGAGAACAGCACGCCCTGGGCGTTAGCGAGGATGCCGACGGGGTTGCCGTGGATCTTCGCCCAGCCGGTGACCAGGGAGCCGCCGTACAGCGGCTTGAACTCGTCGAAGACCGCGCCGTTGCTCTCGGAGCGCCCGTCGGCGATGCGCGCGATGACGTCCCGCGGGTCGAAGGGTTCCTTGAGATCGGTCGGGATCAGGTCGAGGAGGCCGTCGGGGTCCTGCTCGGGCTCGGCGTACCCGGTCGTCGAGCCGCCCCTGGTCGTCGAGCTTGCCGAGACGCCCTTCTCCACCTTCTTCAGCCGGGCCACGATCCGCCGACCGATCCGGATCGCGTCGTGCTCGTCGACGGCCAGGTAGTCCGCGAGGCCGGACGTGCGCGCGTGCATCTCCGCACCGCCGAGCGACTCGTCGTCGGACTCCTCACCGGTGGCCATCTTCACCAGGGGTGGTCCGCCGAGGAAGACCTTCGCCTGCTCCTTCACCATCACGGTGTAGTCGCTCATGCCGGGGACGTAGGCGCCGCCGGCCGTGGAGTTGCCGAAGACCAGCGCGATCGTCGGTTCCTTCCGGGCGCTCGCGCGGGTGATGTCGCGGAAGAGCTTGCCGCCCGGGATGAAGATCTCCTTCTGGGTGGGCAGGTCCGCACCGCCGGACTCGACCAGCGACACGGTCGGCAGGCCGTTCTCCTCCGCGATCTGCGAGGCCCGGAAGATCTTCTTCACCGTCCACGGGTTCGAGGCGCCACCCTTCACGGTCGGGTCGTTGGCCGTGATCATGACCTCGACGCCCTCGACCACGCCGATACCGGTGACCACGCTCGCACCGACGGCGAAGTCGGAGCCCCAGCCGGCGAGCGGGGAGAGCTCGAGGAAGGCCGAGCCCGGGTCGATGAGCAGCTCGATCCGCTCGCGCGGAAGCAGCTTGCCGCGCTTGCGGTGCCGGGCAATGGCCTTCTCGCCGCCGCCGGCGACCGCCTTGGCGTGCTCAGCGTCGAGGGACTCGATCTTCGCGAGCATGGACTCGCGCCGACTCCCGGTCGCCTCCTCGGCAGGCTCGACCACCGTTGCTTCTTCGGTCACGATGCGTACCCCATCAGTCGTGCGGCCAGGTCGGAGAGGACTTCGGTGGCGCCACCACCGATCGGCAGGATCCGGGAGTCCCGGTAGTGCCGCTCGACCTCGGTGCCGTGCATGTAGCCGGCGCCGCCGTGCAGCTGGACGGCCGAGTCGACGACCGCCTCGCACGCCTCGACCGCCGTCTGCTTGGCCAGGCAGGCCTCGGCGATGACGTTCTCCCCGTTGACGTGGCGGGCGATCACCTCGTGCGTGTAGCTGCGCGAGATCTCGACCAGGCGGCGCATCTCGAGGAGCTTGTGCCGGACGACCTGGTTGGCGATCAGCGGCTTGCCGAACGTCTGCCGGTCGCGGCAGTACTGCGCGGTGAGCTCGAGAGCCCGACCGGCGATGCCGTAGCCGTGCACCGCGAGGCCGATCCGCTCGACCACGAACTGCTCGGCGATGTAGTAGAACCCCTGGTTCTCCTCACCGACCAGGTTGGTCGCGGGAACCCGTACGTCGACGTACGCCAGCTCCGCGGTGTCCGAGCAGTGCCAGCCCATCTTCGCGAGCTTGCGGTCAACGGTGAACCCAGGCGTGTCCTTGTCCACGACGATCAGCGAGATGCCGGCGTGGCCAGGGCCGCCGGTGCGGACCGCGGTCGTCACGAAGTCAGCGCGCACGCCGGAGGTGATGAAGGTCTTCGCGCCGTTGATGACGTAGTGGTCCCCGTCCCGCACAGCGGTGGTCGTGATGCCCGCGACGTCGGACCCGCCGTTCGGCTCGGTCACCGCCAGCGACCCGATCAGGTCGCCGGTCAACGTCGGGCGGACGTAGCGGTCGATCAGGTCGGCGCTGCCGTTGGCCACGATGTGCGGCAGGGCGATGCCGTGCGTGAAGAGACCGGCCATCAGACCCGAGGAGGCACCCGCGGCGAAGAACGCCTCCTGCATCGCGGTCGCGTCCGCGAGGTCGCCGCCGTCGCCGCCGGCCTCCTCGGGAAAGCCGAGTCCGAGCAGCCCCGCCTTCGCGGCGACCTGGTGCAGGGAGCGCGGGATCTCTTGGGTGTCCTCCCACTCCTGCAGGTGCGGGCTGATCTCACGTTCGACGAAGGTGCGCGTGCTCGCCTGCAGCGCGAGGCGGTCCTCGGTGTAGAGGGTCATGCCGTGGTCCTCTCCGGGCTTCCAACCCATTCCTTGCAGAACAACCCGATGTTTCGGGTCGATGAGGCGGTTTCCCGTGTTCCCCCGGGAAACCGCCCCCTGTAGCTCACAGCAGCTCCTCGGGGATGTTCACGTGACGGCTCCGCAGCCACTCGCCGACGGCCTTCGCCTGGGGGTCGAAGCGGGTGCTCGCGGCGACGCCGTCGCCGAGCAGGCCGCGGATGAGCACGTTCACGCCGCCGAGGTTCGGCAGCGGGTACACCTCGACCGCGAGCTCGGCGGCCTCGGGGAGAAGGGTGCGAATCGCGTCGGGCGTGATCAGGTGCAGGAGCCAGCCGATCCGCGCTGCACGCTTCTCGTCGCGCGGACCGCCGACCCAGAGTCCGACGTTCGCGTCGCCGCCCTTGTCGCCGGAGCGGGCGTGCACGAAGGTGCCGAGCGGGTGCACCGAGGTCGGCGAGTCCGACCCGGGCAGGCGCGGCTCGACCGGAGCGCCGGCGTCTGCACCCGGCGTCACGGTGGCCAGCTCGGTGGGTCCGTCGATCTCGATCGTCCGGTCGTCCCACAGGTGCACGGTCTCGGTGACCGCGCTGCGGTCGACGTACGCCGGCCGGTAGATCCCGTACGGCGAGCCGCGTCCCGGCGGCGCCGTCAGCGTGAAGCCCGGGTACGACGCCAGCGCGAGCTCGACGGCGGCTGCGGTGAACGGCTTGCCGACGGCGTCCGCCGACGGGTCCTTCACGGTCACCCGCAGGAGGCAGGACGCGCCCTCCTCGGTGTCGGCGTCGGCCTGCGGGCGGGCCCCCATCGACCAGGTGACGCTCGCCGGCGCCCCTCCCTGCTGACCCTGCGCCGCGAGCCGGGCGTCCAGCTGGGTGCGCAGCCAGTCCGCCTTCGCATCGATGTCGAGGCCGGTGAGCACGAACTCCATCTGGTTGCGGAAACCACCGAGCTCGTTCACGCACACCTTGAGCTGCTCGGGCGGCGGCGTGCCGCGGACGCCGGAGACGCGGACCCGGTCAGGGCCGTCGTCCTCGAGGCTGATGGTCGCCAGGTCGGTGGTCACGTCCGGGCCGAGGTACAGGGTGGACTGGATCTCGTAGACGAGCTGCGCGGTGACGGTGTCGACGGAGACGACGCCCCCGGTGCCCGCGTGCTTGGTGACGACGAACGACCCGTCGGCGGCGACCTCGGCGAGCGGGAAGCCCAGCGGCGTGGCGTCGTGCGGGAGGGAGAGGAAGCCGGAGAAGTTGCCACCGGTCGCCTGGGTGCCGCACTCGATGACGTGGCCGGCCACCACGGCACCGGCGAGCTCGTCGTACGACGTCCGGGTCCAGCCGTGGTGCGCGATCGCGGGCCCGACGACGACCGAGGCGTCGGTGACCCGGCCGGTCACGACGATGTCGGCGCCCTCCTCGAGCGCTCGGGCGATCCCGAAGGCGCCGAGGTAGGCGTTCGCGGTGAGGGCTCCCCCGAGACCGAGCTCGGCCGCCCGCGGGGCCAGGTTGTCACCGTCGACGTACGCGATCTTCGCCTCGAGTCCGAGGGTTGCGGTGACCTCGGTGAGCTTGGCAGCGAGACCGGCCGGGTTGAGGCCGCCGGCGTTGGCGACGAGCTTCACCCCTCGTTCGAGCGCGAGCCCGAGGCAGTCGGCGACCTGCGCGACGAAGGTCCGCGCGTACCCGAGCGAGGGGTCCTTCATCTGGTCCTTGCCGAGGATGAGCATCGTCAGCTCGGCCAGGTAGTCGCCGGTCAGGTAGTCCAGGCTCGACTCACCCGGGGCTCCCTCGAGCATCTCGCGCATCGCCGAGAGGCGGTCGCCGTAGAAGCCCGAGCAGTTTCCGATTCGTGCGACGCTCATGCGCTGGCCTCGCGTCCGGCCCCCGACGGCCCGGCGAACGCCTGCGCGACGTCCAGCCACCGGTCCACGTCCGCCCCGTTCGCGACCAGGTCGAGGTCGTCGCGGTGCCGGCGCTGGGTGACCAGCAGGCAGAAGTCGTACGCCGACCCGGTCAGCGTCTGCGCGGCGTCCTCGGGGCCGTAGGACCAGACCTCCCCGGACGGCGCGACCAGGTCGATCCGGAACTCCTCGGCCGGAGGTTCGAGCTCGTGCACGCCGAAGGAGAAATTCCGGGTCCGGACACCGAGGTGGGCGACGTGACGGATCCGGTCGGTCGGCTCGTAGCGCAGACCGAGGGCGTCGTACACGTCGAGCGAGTGAGCCCAGGTCTCCATGAACCTGGCGGTCGCCATCGAGGCCGGACTCATCGGCGGTCCGAACCACGGCAGCTTCTGCCCCTCGGGGAACTCGCGCAGCATGGTGACCAGCGCGGGACGCCCGTCCTTCCACCAGGCGAAGATCTCGGCGCCGGGCTTCTCGGCCTCGCGGAACGCCTCGGCGTCGACGAATCCGAGAGGATCCTCGAACCCCTTCATCACCAGCGCGTCCCAGGCTTCCTTGTCGGTGCCCGCGGCGATCGCTGCGACGTCGGTCCAGGCGAGGTGCGCGATCGTGGTCGCGATGTCCCAACCCTCCGCCGGGGTCGGGGTGCGCCAGCCCTGCTCGTCGAGCGGGGCGACGAGCTTCTCCAGGGCGTCGCCCTCGGCGCTCAGGTCGGCCAGGACTCCTTCGAGGACAGCGTTCATCAGTTCTCCTTGGTCCGGCGGGGCAGCTCGTCCTCGAGCACCACGGCCCAGCGGTCGAGGATCCTGGTGCGACGGGCGCGGTCGTTGCTGATCGTGTTGGCGAGGCCGAGGCCGCGGATGAGGTCGAGGGTCGCCTGCACCAGCTCGCGCGCGCCGGGCTGGGACTCGTCGGCGTCGAGCATCTCGACGGTGAGCTTGTGGGTCTCGCGACCCGTGGTGCGCTCGAAGGGTCCGAGCGCTGAGAGCAGCGCCTCGTCGGCGCGCGCCGCGACCCAGAGCTCGAGCGCGGCGACGAAGACGTCGGAGGTGAAGTGCTCCCCGAGCATCTCCAGGACCGCCCGGGTACGCCGGCTGCCCGTGGGAAGCGCCGCGGCCGCCTGGGCGAGCTCGTCGCGGCGTACCAGGGCCAGGTGCTCGACAGCAGCCACCACCAGGTCGTTCTTGGTCGGGAAGTGGTGCAGCTGGGCGCCGCGGCTGACACCTGCACGCTGGGAGATGAGCGTGGTCGAGGTTCCGGCCCAGCCGTACTCGGCCAGGCAGCCGACGGTGGCCTCGAGCAGGCGCAGCCGCATGGCACGCGTCCGCTCCTCCTGGGTCACCCGGGTGGTCGTCACCCGGTCATCGTGGGCCCCCCAGCAACAAACAGTCAAGCCTGACTTTTAGTTTGGGGTCCAAGCACGCTCCCCACCCGGCACTGCCGGGCAGGGATCGGGCGGAGCGGGAAGGGCGGCTCAGCCCTCGTCGGCGTCGCGCCGGTGCGGCTCGAGCAGCTTGGTCCAGGCGTTGTGCATCTGCTCGTACTCCCCGGGGCAGCGCTGGAGGCGGGCGGCGGGCACGAACCCGATCTGGTTCATGATCTGCATGTTCTCGTCGCTGGCGCCGGCCACCTTGCAGGCGATGTCGACCGCGCGCTGGATGCTCAGCGAGTGCTCGTCGGCGAACTGGGTCGCGTCCGGCGAACCCTGGTAGTCCTGCAGGGCGGAGAAGAACTGAGCCGCAGCGAAGGCGTACTCGGCACCGTTGTCGACGAAGTCGGTGAAGAACCAAGTCGCCATGCCGTCCGCGGAGTCCTCCTCGCGACCCGTGACCGGGATCTCGAGAACGTCGACGAAGGCGTGCGCGATCTCGTGGATCAGGATGAAGTCGTTGACCGCGGCCCACTGCTTGCCGAGCTCGGTGTCGTCGATCGAGCTGCCGTCCGAGCCGGTCTGGCTGAGCTTGATGATGTTCGCGGTCAGGTTCGCGAAGTCGTAGAAGATCGTGACCGTCTTGGTGGTGGGGTCGTAGTACGGCGAGCCGTCCTCGTTGCTCACGTGGATCTTCAGGTCCTCGGGGAGCTTGAACGCGTCCGCGAAGCCCTCGGCGATGCCGTCGACCTCACCGGCCTTGAGGATCTCCTCGGCCAGGGCCTGGGCGGTCTTGCCCTCGGCGGCGGCCAGGGTGGCCACGTAGGCCTCACCCGGACCCTCGAGCGGCTCGTCGTAGGTGACCTCGATGGTGTGCTTCTCCTCGGCGGTCCTGGTGGGGGTCGGCTCGGCCTTGGCGTCGGCCTTGTCGTCGGAGGAACCACAGCTGGAAAGAGTCAGTGCCGCGAGGACCGCGACGGCGGGAGCAAGGGAACGGAGGGATCGCATGGGCGGGAGCCTAGGGGAGCCCGATGGCGTCTTCGTGTTCCAGCGACCGACCATCTAGACCGCGCGCTCGGTGATCCTCGAGCAGTGCAACCTCCGTCCCGGAGAAGGCGTCTGGGACGCCGAGAAACGCGGAACTCCGCGTGGACCGAGGTCCACGCGGAGTCCGCGTCTGCAGCTCTGTGCTGGTCGATCAGGGCAGGTTCACGACGACCGTCGCGCTCTTGCCTCCGTAGGCGATCACGTAGACGTGGGTGCCGCGGGTCTGCGTTCCGACCTGGATGAAGAAGTTGCGTCCGATGACGCCGCTCCCCTTGAGGTGGACCCCCTTCTCGCTGACGGTGATGCTGCCCGCGATCGGGAGGGGCGCGTTCGTCTTGCCCGAGAGCGTGACGAAAGGCTTGGCCGTGGTGCCGGACACGTCCACGTTGACGACGAAGCCGGCGTCGACCGGCGGCGCACCGACCGTGATGGTCACGGTGTTGCCGACGGCCGGGTGACCTGCGTCCTTCACGGTGTAGTCGAAGGTCGCCGTGCCGCTGAAGCCGTACGCCGGGGTGAAGGTGGCCTGGTTCCCGTTGAGGGAGACCGTGCCCTGCTCCGACGTACCGACCGTGTAGGTCAGCGGGTCACCGTCGGGGTCCGAGCCCGCCAGCGTGACCGTCTTGGCCGCACCGAACGGCGTCGACGCCGCGACCGGTGCCGCGGTCGGAGCCGCGTTCGGCGGGATGCCGATGAAGGTGTACTTCGTCGACCCGATGGTGATCGAGTTGATCACGCCGTGGCCCTGAACGCCCGATCCGAGGGACCAGCCACCGAACAGGATCTTGGCCTGCGGGAACACGCCGCGCCACTCGGCGAGGGTGCCGTGGTTCTCGGACCCGAAGCCACCACCGTGCTGCGGAGCATCAGCCTTGACGATCGCGGACGACCCGTTGGTCAGCCACCAGTCGTTGCCGTACAGGACGTTGCCGTTCGCGTACTTCGGCTCACCGACGAGCGTGCCGTCGGGCAGCCCGTCGTTGTCGAAGTCGACGACGAGCTGCGTCGAAGGCAGGAGCGCGCCCTCGTAGTTGGTGTAGTTGAGCGACGGCTCACCGGCCGCGCTCAGCGGCAGGGCGTTGGTGCTGAAGTAGCCCGCAGACTTGGCCTGGCTCGAGGTCGGAGCAAGGACCGTCTTGATCTCCACACCACCCTCGGGCAGGAACGTGTTCGTCCCCTGGGACCGGGTCTCCGAGGTGTCGACATCGGCCGCGGTCAGCACCTTGGTCGTCTGGGCCGGGGCCGGGGCGAACGTGTACGTGTCGCCGGCGATGACGAAGTTGTTGATGAACCCGTCACCCTTGACGCCCGAACCGAGCGACCAACCACCCTGGACGACCTTGGCGGCTGGGAAAGCGGTCTTCCACTGGGCCAGCGTGCCGTTGTTATCGGAGCCGTAGCCGCCGGAGTGCGAGGGCGCGCCTGCCTTCACGAAGGCAGCCGAGCTGTTCGAGGCCCACCAGACGTTGCCGTACAGCGGGTCACCGTTGGCGTAGGTCGGCTCGCCGACGAGGATGCCGTCGATGCTGCCGTCGCCGTTGAAGTCGACCTTGAGCTGCAGGCCGGGGCGCAGGGTGTTCACTCCGATGTTGGCGGTCCACGACATGGTGGGCTCGACCGCAGCAACCGCGGAGAGCGTGCGGTTGACGTCGAAGTAGCCAGCAGCCTTGTCGGTCGCGGTCGCGCCCTCGGTGTAGACGCGGACCTTGCCGTTCTCGAAGACGTTGTGGCCGGTGGCCCGGGTGTCGGACTGGTCGACCAGGTTGGCCGTGACGACCTTGTTGGCGGCCTCGGCGGGACCGAGACCGGACACCAGGCCGGCAGTGACTACCGCAGCGACGGCAACCCCGACCGGCAACCGATAGCTCTTGAGTGCACGGTGGCGCGCACTGAGGGGAGATGAAGACATGGAAATGGAACCTCTCGTGACGAACGACCGGACGACCCCTGGGAGAAGGAGCTGGCCGAACCCGAATTTCGGAATGTTCGCTGTCGAAAATAGGCACAACCCGCGACAGGTGGCTGAACAGGGCTAGACCGCACGCCGAACGGAGCTCGGACGAACCGGACATCCCTCTCGATCCGGCTGCCAACTCCTCCGAACCGGTTGACGCCCGAGCCTTGAAACCGCCGTGAAGCCGTCGTGAAACCGCGGCGGCGGAGGGTTCGTCCCGACCGGCCCACTCCCGAGCCGGCCAGGAAGGAGCATCACGATGCCCACCCCCCCACTCACCCCCACACCTACGCACGCAGTCCGGGCCACCGGCCTGGTGAAGACCTTCGGCCCCGCCAGCGACCCGTTCACCGCCGTCGGCGGCATCGACCTCGAGGTCCGCCAGGGCGAGATCTTCGGAGTGCTCGGCCCCAACGGCGCCGGCAAGACCACCATGCTGAAGATGCTGGCGACCCTGCTGACGATCGACGGCGGCGAAGCCTCGATCTTCGGTGTCGACGTCCGCAAGGAGCCGCACCGGATTCGCCAGCTGCTCGGCGTCACCGGGCAGTACGCCTCGGTCGACGAGAACCTCACCGCCAACGAGAACCTCTGGCTGTTCGCCCGGCTCCAGGGCGTCTCCAGCAAGGAGGCCAAAGCGACCGCGAGCCGCCTGCTCGGCCAGTTCGCCCTGGAGGAGGCGGCCGACAAGCCGATCTCCCAGTTCTCCGGGGGCATGCGCCGCCGCCTGGACCTGGCGGCCAGCCTGATCACCCGTCCGCCGCTGATCTTCCTCGACGAGCCGACCACCGGCCTCGACCCGCGCACCCGGGGTCAGATGTGGGACACCATCCGCGGCCTGGTTGCGGACGGCAGCACGATCCTGCTGACCACGCAGTACCTCGACGAGGCCGACCAGCTCGCCGACCGGATCGCCGTCATCGACCGCGGCGTCAAGGTCGCCGAGGGCACTCCCGACGAGCTGAAGACCTCGGTCGGCGACTCGACCCTGCAGCTGCAGCTCGCCGAGGGCTCGGACCAGAACCTGGCGATCGACATCGTCCGGGTGGTCGTCGGCGAGGAGCCGGTGCTCACCCCGGAGTCCGGTCGGATGAACGTCGCCCTCGCCGAGGCCGACCGCGCGGGCGACGTGCTGATCGCCCTGCGGCAGGCCGGAGTCAGCATCAGCGCCGTCACCGTCGACAAGCCGACCCTCGACGAGGTCTTCCTCGCCCTCACCGGCCACGACACCGGCGAGGACGCCCCGACCGATCCCACCACCGACCTGGAGCTGGAGGCAGCCCGATGACCATCGCGACACCAGACAACACCCGACGATCGGCCGTCGTCCTCGACACCGTCGAGATCGTGGCGCGGACCGACCCGCGCAACACCTTCGGCCAGACCGTCAGCCAGACCCTGTCGATGGCCTGGCGGGCGACCAAGAAGATGCGTCGCAACCCGGAGCAGTTCTTCGACGTCACGATCCAGCCGATCCTGTTCACCGCGATGTTCGCCTACATCTTCGGGGGCGCGATCAGCGGCGACGTGAAGAGCTACCTGCCGATCATGATCCCGGGCATCCTCGCCCAGACCGTGCTGACCACCTGCATGGCGACCGGCGTCCAGCTCCGTGAGGACATGGACAAGGGCGTCTTCGACCGGTTCAAGTCCTTGCCGATCGCACGGATCGCCCCGCTCGCCGGACCGATGGTGGCCGACCTGCTGCGCTACACGATCGCCGCGACGCTGACCTTCGCGATGGGCATCGCCGTGATGGGCTACCGGCCCGGCGGCGGCGTGCTCGGGGTGACCGGCGCGATCCTGATGGCGATCTTCACCGGCTGGTGCATGGCCTGGGCCTTCACCTGGATCGGCACCATCGCCAAGAGCGCGCAGGCGGTGCAGGGCTTCTCGATGATGATCCTGTTCCCGCTGACGTTCCTGTCCAACGCGTTCGTCCCGGTGGACACGCTTCCCGACGGGCTCGCATCGTTCGTGAAGATCAACCCGGTCTCGCACCTGGTCACCGCGGCACGCGACCTCGCCAACGACGGCGCGGTGACCGGCGAGGTCGGGTGGACGATCCTGGCCGGATTGGTGGTCATCGCGATCTTCGCCCCGCTCTCGGTGCGGAGCTACAAGAAGCACCTCTAACGGTTCAACGAGCCGACGTAGGCCCGGGTCTCCTCCAGGAGGTCCGGGCCTCGTCGTACGCCGTACTCCGCCTGGGTCTGCTCCAGCAACCCTGGGGCACGGGTCTCCGCCTCGGCAGCGATGCGGGCCCACGACATCGTCGGGATGCTCCGGTTGTAGGCGAACCGGTCCGCCAGCACCAGCAGCCGGACGGCGTCCTCGACTGGGAGCGCGTCGTGCTGCAGCGCCCATGCGCCGAGCGCGAAGAGGCCCAGCCCGCAGACCGGGAAGTCGAGGTAGGGGTACTCCGGGTCGAGCACCAGCGCGAGTCGGCCGAGGTTGTTCGCGAACAGCTCGCGGGCGAACCCGTCGTCGTTGTCGTCGTACGCGTAGGCGGTCAGCGCCGCCGCCTCCGCGAAGAGCACCCACGGCTCGAGTCCCGTCGTGGCCATGCCGGGGAACTCGAGGGTACGCACCTTGAGCACCGCCTCGCGGTAGAGCGCGAGCCCTTCCTCGGTGTCTCCGCACGCCAGAGCGAGCTCTGCGGTGGCGAGGTCGATCACCAGTCCGCCGCCAAAGACGCCCTCGGTCTCCTCGGCCTTGTCGAGGTGGGTGATCTCCAGAGCCGCCTGGTCGAGGCGTCCTTCGAGGATCTGCGAGAGCACCACCAGCGAGCGCAGCTGCAGCGAGTCGTCGCGGGCCCCGAGCCGCTCGAGCACGGGCAGCGCCGCCTTGGCGTGCTCGACCGCGTCCTCGTGGTGCCCGAGCTGCATCGTCAGCTGGGCGAGCTGCGTGTGCAGGATCGCACGGGTCCACGGCCCGTCCTCTGCCGTGGTCATCGCGATCGCCCGCTGGGCGGAGGCCATCGCGGCCTCCGGGTCCCCGATGTTCTCCAGCGCGTGGCTCTGCCACTGCAGCGCACCGACCGCGAGGTGCCGGTCGGAACTCGTGACGAGCACGTCCAGGTTGGCCACGAAGCCGAGGGCATCGCTGGGGTCGAAGTCCTTCATCAAGGTGACCATCGCCTGGATGCGTGGATCCCCGTCACCCGGGCCGAGACGGCGCAGGTGCTCGCGCAGCTCCTCGATGTGGCGGGTGTTGCCGATCATCCCGTTGTTCACCGTGACCGCGAGTGCGGACCGCGCGGAGTCCGCGACGTCGTCGGGCGGGGTCCAGCCACGCACCGTCTCCGCCACCGCGTCGGTGAGCGTGAAGACCCGCGCGTGGTCGCCGAGGATCATCCAGTAGCCGCCGAGGCCCGCGAGGATCGACACCAGGGTCGAGGGGTCCTGGGCGGCGACGGCCTGCCGGAGCACGTCGGCGAGGTTGTTGTCCTCGGCCCGGAAGGCGTCGACGGCCGCGAACTGACCGGGACCCATCAGGCCGGCCGCGTGCCGGACGGCGTACTCGACGGCCCAGCCGCGGTGCGCCGACTGCGCCGCGTCCTCGTCCCCGGACTCCACGAGCTGCATCCGACCGAACTCCCGGACCGTCTCGAGCATCCGGCAGCGGATCCCGCTCGGGGCCTCGACCACGGTCACCAGCGACTGGTCGGCGAGGTTCTGGACGGCGTCCAGCGCGATCGGTCCGAGGACGGTCTCGGCGGCGTCGAGGGTGAAGCCGTCGTGGAAGAGGGACAGCCAGCGCAGGGCGTGCCGCTCGTCCTCGCTGAGCAGGTTCCACGACCAGTCGATGACGGCGAGGAGCGTCTGGTGCCGGTCGGGAGCGCTGCGGTCCCCACCGCGCAGCAGGGCGAACCGGTTCTCCAGCCGACGTGCGATGTCGGCCGTCGACATGACCCGCACCTTGGCGGCGGCCAGCTCGATGGCCAGGGGAAGACCGTCCAGGCGCTCGACGATCTCGCGCACAACGCCGTCGATCTGGACGTCCGGACGAGCCGCCACCGCGCGCTGCCGGAACAGCTCGACACCGTCGTCGAGGTCCAGCTCGCCCAGCGGGTAGACGGTCTCGGCCGAGATGGCGAGCGGCGACCGGGTCGTCGTCAGCACCCGCAGCGTCCGGGTGGTGGCGACCAGGTAGGCCACCAGGTCCGCGACCGCGGCCACGATGTGCTCGCAGTTGTCGAGGATGAGGAGGCTCGGCGACTGGTCGAGGTGCTGCGCGATCCGGGCCCGAACGTCGGCACGCTGCTCCGGCGTCAGCGCACGTCGGCCGCTCACGGAGTCACGCACGCCCAGCGCGGAGCCGACCTCACCGATCAGGTCGTCGGGCGAGGTCACCGCGACGAGCTCGACGAAGTGCACCACCGGCTGGCTGGCCTCGCGTCCGAGGACGTGGGCGAGACGGGTCTTGCCGAGACCACCCGGACCGAGGATCGACACGACACGGGTGGTGCCGAGCAGAGCGTGCAGACGGCGGATGTCCTGCTCGCGACCGAGCAGCGTCGTGGCCTCGTAGTGCACGCCCTCCCGCACGGGGCTGTCCGCGGCGAGGAGCTCGGCGTGCATCCGCTGCAGCTCTGCACCGGGGTCGGCACCGAGCCGGTCGCGCAGGTCGGTGCGGTGCAGCTCGAACCGCTCGAGCGCAGCGCCGGTGCCGCGGACCGCGGCCTCGCTGCGCAGCAGGTCGACCAGCAGGCCCTCGTCGTCGGGACTCTGCTGCGCGGCCGCCTCCAACCGCGGCAGGGCGTCGGCGTGGTCACCCAGCCGGCTGGACGCTCGAGCCCAGGCGACTGCCGCGGTGCGCAGGTCGTCGGCCGCGTCGCGCCGTACGTCGGCCAGGGGGCCGATCGCATCGCCGGCAGCCACCAACCCTGCTCCGAGCTCAAGCGCCTCGGCGGCGCGGGCAGCGGCAGTCGCCGGGTCGCGCTCGAAGGTGGTGCGGGCACTCGCGGCCAGCGAAGCAAGCAGGCTGCTGTCGACCTCGTCCGCCGGGATGCCGAGGCGGTAGCCGTCGCCGTCACGCACGACTGCGTCCGGCGAGCACGCCGTCCGGGTGCGCGAGACCAGCACCTGCAGTGCCTTACCCGGGTTGGCCGGGACGTCGTCACCCCAGATCCCCTCGACCAGCAGCTCGGACCGGACGACCCTGCCCGCGGACGCCAGCGCGGCCAGGAGTGCCTGGGGACGCTCGCCGACCACCGGCTCCCCGTTCCAGCGCACCGAGTCGAGCAGAGTCAGGGCGAGGGGCACGTGGCGAGCCTAGCGAGCGCCCGAGCTTGCTCGTGGCCGAGTGGGCGAAGCCACGTTGACGAGCGAAGCGAGGAAAACAGGTGCAGTCCAGGGAGGCGGGGACGTAGGAAACGCCGCGCCCAAACGCGCGATTCGGGCAGATCGCCCGCCGGACAGTAGATTTCCCCCATGGGGAGTTCCCGGACCGACCGGTCCGACCGGCAGCGGTTCGTCATCGCCCTCGCTGTCTTCGCAGCGATCTCCCTCGTCGCCGGCCTCGAGTTCAGCGAGGACGTCGGCCTGGTCCTGCAGGACACCCCCACCACCAAGGTCGGCTGGTTGTTCTTCGGCTGGTTCGTCGGCGGCCCGCCGTACGCGTTGACCGTGCTGCTGTGGCTGGAGCGCAAGCGGTTCAGCAAGCAGACCCGGAGGGTCTGGTCGATCCTGCTGCCGTTCTGGATCAGCCTCAGTCTGTTCGTGCTGCCCGCCCGCATCGCCGGCGCCGACGAGCACTTCGGCACCGCAGCACTGGTCGGTATCCCGCTCAGCTTCGGCTGGCTCTGGGGCATGTTCTCCACGGGACTGATGGCGTTCATCGCGGGCGTCTCCGTGCTGGCGCTGAGCCTGTCGGTCGAACCGGCGCGGGCCCGTGAGCTGATCGCGAGCCGGACGACACGCATCATCCTCGAGCGGCTGTGGTTGATCCTGCTCGTGGTCGCCCTCGGTATCGCGCTGTACGGCGGCGAGGGCAAGGGCATCTTCAACAACGGCATCTAGTGCCCCGGTGCCTGCGCCGAGCACGAGCACCAACCTCCGAGACTGCTGCGTCGCCACCTCCTCACGGGGCCGACCAACGGCGCCGAACGACCGCGCGGCGCGTTCGTGGAGGGGTGATGGACAAGCGTGCTCCCAACCCAGAGAATCAGCCGGTAGGGAGCAGCCCTGCGCGACCTCGGTCGCCACGAGAGGAGTCCTGAGGATGTTCGGCAAAGAGTCAGGCGAGAACGCGCGCATCCAGCAGCTCGCGGCGCTGGACAGGTTCAAGGATTTCAGCGACGACGAGATCCGGATGGTCGTCGACGCGGCGACCTACCTGACCGTCCCCGAGGGCTGGGCGATGATGTCCGAGAACACCCCGGCCGACAAGGCGTACCTGATCCTCGCGGGTGAGGTCTCCGTACGCCGCTCCGGCGAGGAGGTCGCGCGCGTCGGCGCCGGCGACCTGGTCGGCGAGATGGCGCTGGTCAACCACAAGCTCCGCTCGGCGACCGTCGTCACCGAGACCCCGCTCGAGGCGCTGCACTTCACCGCCGAGACCGTGGCGGACCTGAACGCGAAGATCCCGCACTTCAAGGAGGCCCTCACCGGCGCCACCGAAGAGCGGCTTCAGCGCGATCAGGGTGACTGACAGGCCCACGGGGGATGACCAGGCCTGACGGTTGGCCGGTCGTATCGGAGCTCACCTCACCGGAGAGCCGGCGGGGGCTGCGCTTCGTCGATGACGCCGTCGAGCAGGACTACCGGTCCTGGCGCGGCGACCACGTCCGTGCGTTCGCCCAGGTCGCCATGTACGGCGCCGCGGGCGCCGCGTTCTGCGCGTTCGTCGCGGTGACCTTCGGCGCGCTGGGCTACGGCCAGTACCGCGTCCTCGGGATGACGCTGATCCCCGCGATGATCGGGCTCCTGCTCCTCGGTGTCGTGGTCTCGCGCAGCGAGGACCGCAGCCACCTGACCGGGATCTGGAGCTCTCTCGCGAACCTGGTCGGCGGCATCCTCGCGGTCGCCCTGACCTACCAGACCGACGACCTGGCACTGACCGGCGCCTGCGTCACGATGGCCGCGTTCTTCGGACTGACGATGTTCCGGTTGCTACCGCGCACGGCTCTGCTCTCGGTGAGCCCGTACGTCGCCCTGGCGGCGGCCGCGACCATCCAGCACTACGCCGACGACAAGATCACCGAGGAGCAGCTCGCGGTCGGCCTGTTCATCCCGATCACGGCACTGCTGTCGGGCATGGTGCTGAACCTGGCGATCGAGTGGATCACCCGGCAGACCTACGTCGACCACCTCATCATCGAGAGCCAGCAGGACGCGCTCTTCGACGAGCGCAGCAACATGGCACGGTTCGTCTCCCCCGACATCGCCGAGACCGCGCACCTCTCCGGCCTGCACACCGACATCCGCACGGAGATCTACAGCCTCACCGCGGTGAGCATCGACCTGCGCGGGTTCACCAGCTTCACCCAGGCGCACGGCGCCGAGTTCATGGTCCAGGTTCTCCAGGAGTACTACGCCGTGGTGATCGACGCGGCCAAGGAGTACGGCGCGACCGTCAAGGACTTCGCCGGCGACGGCGCGCTGATCCTGGTGGGAGCGCCGTACCCGAGGCCCGACCACACCCGGGTCGGCCTGCGCCTGGCGCGGCACATGATCGAGCGGGTCCGTACCGTCACCGACAAGTGGGCGACACCGGAGACACCGCTCGGCGTCGGCATCGGGATCTCGTCGGGCGAGTGCGCGGTCGGTGCGATCGGCACCGAGCAGCAGCTCGAGTACGCCGCCATCGGCACCACCGTGAACCTCTCGGCGCGTCTGTGCAGCCGGGCTCAGGACGGTCAGATCCTGATGGGGCCGGGCACGGCACGGGCGCTCGAGGAGACACTCGGCTGGACCCGCGAGCTGATGACCTTCAACGGGATCCCCGAGCCGGTCGAGGTGACGATCGAGGACACCCGCATCCCCAAGCCGGTGCTGACGACACCAGGAACGGCGAGCGGCGTACCGACGCAGCGGGAGCCGGGACCGGACGAGGAAACGGTCGAGGGCGAGCCCGCCCCGGTCGTCGAGCCTGCCGAGACGTCCGGACCGAACACACCCCAGTAGCGTTCCCTGCGTGAACCTCTACTCGTTCGAGGGCAAGAGCCCCACCGTGCACCCCGAGGCGTTCGTCGCCCCGACCGCGACCTTGATCGGCGACGTGACGATCGAGAAGGGCGCGAGCGTCTGGTACGGCGCCGTCCTGCGCGCGGACATCTGCACGATCATCGTGCGCGAGGGCGCCAACATCCAGGACAACTCCGTCGTGCACGGCGCCCCGCACACCACCGTCGAGATCGGCGCCAACGCGACCGTCGCCCACAGCTGCGTCGTGCACGGCTCGTTGCTCGGTGAGGGCTCGCTGCTCGGCAACGGCAGCACGATGCTCGACGACGTCGTCATCGGCGCGGGGTCGCTGATCGCCGCCGGCTCGCTGCTGACCCCGGGCACCCAGGTCCCCGACGGCGTCCTGGCGGCCGGCTCCCCCGCGGTGGTGAAGAAGCCGATCGAGGACGGATCGATGCCGCAGTTCTGGCTGCACGGCAACCCGCCGTACTACCAGGAGCTGGCCCAGCGGCACGCTGCCGGGATTGAGCCCGTGTGACCGCAGGTCGTGTGCCTGAGCGCGCGCTACAGCGCGCGCTCAGGCACACAACTACAGCTTGCGGAGTGCGGTCTCCGCGGCGTGGAAGCCGCCCATGCCGTGTACTCCCCCTCCGGGCGGAGCGGCGGAGGAGCAGAGGTACACGCCCTTCACCCCGATCGTGTACGGGTTGAGCGCGGGGCGGGGGCGGAAGACGATCTGGCGTGCGGTGTTCGCGCCGGCGCCGATGTCGCCGCCGATGTAGTTCGCGTTGTACGACGCCATGTCGGTGGCCGACCGTACGTAGGTCCCCACGATGCGCTCGCGGAAGCCCGGGGCGAACCGCTCGATCTGTGCGGTCAGCGCCTCGGTGGCATCACCGGTGTAGCCGGCCGGGACGTGCGCGTAGGCCCAGAGCGGATTCACCGACCCTGCCGAGCGGGACGGGTCGGCGAGGTACTGCTGCCCGACCAGGGCGAACGGGCGCTCGGGCATCTCACCCCGTGCGGTCGCCGCCTCGACGGACACGATCTCCTCGGCGGTGCCGCCGATGTGCAGGGTCCCGGCCCGGCGACAGTCCTCGTTGGTCCAGGGCACGTCGCCCTCGATCGCGTAGTCGACCTTGTGCACCGCGGGCCCGTACTCGTACTTGGTGAAGGCGCGCTTGATGCGCCCGGGCAGCACGTCGCCGTACAGGTCGAGGACGCCGGCGGGTGCGAGGTCGAGCAGCACGACGTCAGGCTCGAAACCGACCTCCTCGGCCAGCTGGGCCCGCGAGGCCACCCGGACGTCGGTGCGGACGCTGCCGCCCAGGGACTCGAGCTTGCTGATCAGCGCGTTCGCGATGGACTGGCTGCCACCTTCGGCGACAGGCCACCCGGCGTGGTGCGCCGCTGCCGTCAGCATCAGCCCGATGGAACCGCTCAGCGGGGTGTCGAGCCGACCGAAC
Organism: Marmoricola sp. OAE513; assembly: GCF_040546585.1. Lineage (NCBI taxonomy): Bacteria > Bacillati > Actinomycetota > Actinomycetes > Propionibacteriales > Nocardioidaceae > Marmoricola > Marmoricola sp. OAE513. The sequence continues at coordinate 1,632,079 of NZ_JBEPOC010000001.1, forward strand.
GCGTGTGCCGCGACGCCCATGTAGAGCGCGCGCGCCGGGTCGCCCTTCCAGTGCTTCACCGTCAGCGTCCCCGGCATCAGCGCCTGCGGACCGAACCGACCGAACGCGATCGGGTGCTTGGGCAGGTGCACCGCGGGTCCCATGGCGTCGACGGCGATCTTCGGAAAGGTGCGAGCGAGCGGACCGAAGACCCGGTGCCACGACCGGGCGTCCGCGCCGATCGTCCGGTCCGTGTCGCTCATCGTCCGCGTGACGATGCCGGCGCGACCGTCGTCGAGCGGGTGCGCGAACTCGACCTCGGGCCACAGCCAGCGCAACCCGTGCTCGGCCAGCCCCAGTGTCGAGAGGTACGGCGAGGCGACGCCGGTCGGGTGGAACGCCGAGCAGTCGTCGTGCAGCAGACCGGGCACGATCCGCTCGGTGGTCCGGGTGCCACCGCCGGCGACCGAGGCCGCCTCCAGCACCGTGACCTCCAGGCCCGCTTGCGCGAGCCGGACGGCTCCGGCCAGACCATTCGGGCCGCTGCCGACCACCACTGCCCTGCTCATCAGGTCTCCACCTTGCCGTTGCGCATCAGGTCGTCGCGCCGCTCGTCAGCGTCTGCTGCCGAACGTACCCGGGGGCGGTCCAGGTAGTCGTCAACGGGATCGGCCCGTTCGGCAGCCAGGGCTGCTCGGCCACGCAGTCCGAGACGTTCCAGGTGCCACGCTCGACGATGCCCAGGGCCGCGTCGATGACGCGGTACTCCTGCGGCGGGTTCAGCCACGGCGTGCGCTGCGACTCGCAGTAGGCGACGACCAGGTCACCGGGTTCCAGGTTCAGCCGCTTCTGCACCGCGGCGATCATCCGCTCGTCGTGCAGGTGACCGTCGCCGAAGTTCCAGCCGAGGATCACGTTGCAGACGAACTCGCCGTCGCGGATGGTCCGGGTGTCGATGTCGTCGAGGTGAACCCGCGCCGCCGAGTACAGGCCGCGCCCCTGGCTGTGCAGCGACCGCCAGGAGTTGACCTTCTGCAGGGTCATCTCCGCGTCGTCCTTCTCGTACGGCATCGGCGCCATCCGCTGCAGCTGGTCGATCTGGTTCTCCACCAGGGGCAGCTCGTTGAGCCGGTCCTCGATGCCCGGCTTCATCAACCAGATCGCCGAGGCCCAGTTGCCGGCGTACTGGCGCATCGAGGGCAGGAACGAGACCAGGTCGGGGCGCAGGTTGCCGAGCACCGGGCCGAAGAGGAGGAGTGCGAACACGGGGATCAGCAGCAGCGGCTTGTCGAACTCCCAGATGTTGTAGACCGACGCGTCGAAGCCGTCGCCGAACCCTCCCCACAGCACGATCGCGATGTAGCCGAAGTACACGTTCCACTCCAGCGGCACGGCGAGCGGGAACGTCGAGGTGATGAAGATGTGGAAGAGCAGCATCGCGATCGCACCGAGCATCGCGACCGTGTTGCTGGTGGTCAGCAGCAGCACCAGAGGGATCAGGATCTCGATCGTGGTGCCGCCGACGTGGGCCATGAAGAACGCCAGCTTGCTGGGCCGCAGGTCCTCGGGGAAGTTCCGGTAGTGCGCGCGCTTGGCGAAACGCGGCTGCCCCGGCTGGTTGGAGACCATCGCCGGGACGACGTTGGAGAAGTGCAGGCCCAGCTTCGAGGTCCCGGCCCCGATCCAGACGACGCAGATGATGATCTTGAACGCGACGACCAGGTCGACGAAGTCTCCGTTCGAGGCGTCGCTCTGCAGGGCGATCGCCCCGAGCGTCGCGGAGAACAGCATGATCGGCAGGTACTGCTCGGACCGTGCGGCCAGGAAGATGACCTTGTCGCGCAGACCCATCAGCGGCATCGCGACCAGGATCGGGATGAACGCGTACGCCGGCACCAGCTCCTGCGGCCCGGTACCGACCGGCACGTGCGGCACGACCTCGGCCGGGATCACCAGCGGGTAGACGAGGCTGGCCAGCACGACGAGGTACAGGACCACGTCTCCGACGGTCCGCTCGTCGCCGCCGGTGCCCGGGACCCGCGTCCCCCACGGGGCCATCCGCAGGGTGCCTGGTCGGACCCAGAAGCGGACGTTGCCGAGCATCGGCGCGAAGTGCCCGCACAGCGGGCCGAAAGCGCCACCGAGGCCGAGCACCTCGAGCAGCATCAGCCAGACCGCCAGCTTCTGGTAGACGACGATGTTGTCGAACCAGGTGCTCGGATCGGTGAACGCGACGCCGGTGGTCGTCCACGACGTGATCGCGAGCCCGACCGCGAAGTAGAGACCGAGCATCTTCAGCACGTACACGATGTTCAGCACGCGCGGGGTGCCGAAGCCGTCGTCGACCCAGTTCACCGCCAGGATCCGGATCCGCTCGGTCAGCGGGAGCTTGAGGAAGACGGCCGGCTCGACCGGCGGGTCGCTCGGGTTGATGAATCCCATGGAGTGAGGCTAGGGCCCCGAGATCTCCGCGGACACTGTGCTGATGGCACAAGATTCGTTCGGAAAATGCGTCCGTGCGGGACAGTTCCGCACCTTCCTTTGGTCTGGGAGCATGAAGCGTGCCGCTGACCGAGGACGACTTCAACCGCCGTACGACCGAGCGCGTGAGCGCGACGGCAGAGCGGATGTCGCAGAACCTGACCGGCCTGACCCACGACCTGTTCGGCGTGCTGTCCGCTTCGATCACCGAGCTCCAGGGCGATCACGTCATCCTCGACCTGCTGCGTGCCAGCATCGAGGGCAACCTCGAGACCATCTCGCTGGTCGTCCGCTACGACCTTCCGGCGTCCGAGATCCAGGCACCACCGGCCGCGGTCGAGTACGCGCGGCGCCTCGCCCAGCGCGGCATCTCCTCCAGCGCTCTGCTGCGTGCATACCGCCTCGGCCAGGAGAACGCACTCGCCTGGAGCCTCGCCCGGATCGCCGACGAGGAGTCCGACCCGATGGTCGCCTACACCGCCGGCCAGGCGTTCACCGCGATCACCTTTCGCTACATCGACGCGGTCTCCGAGCAGGTGCTCGTGGTCTACGAGGCCGAGCGCGAGCGCTGGTTGGCCAACCGCAACACGGTGCGCGCGGTCGTTCTGACCGACCTCCTCGACTCGGGCGTCGCCGACGTCGCCCAGGCAGAGACCGCGCTGGGCTACCGGCTCCGCCAGCACCACCTCGGCGTCGTGCTCTGGCGCCCCCACGACGTCGCGCCCGGCGGTGAGCTGCGCGACCTCGAGCGGCTGCTCGGTCGCCTCGCCCGCGCCGTCGGGAGCAGCGCGCAGCCACTGTTCGCCGCCCAGGACCGCGCGATGGCGTGGGGGTGGATCCCGCTCGGTGCGCGCAACGAAGTGCCGAGTCCCGAGGACCTCGACGTCGCCGAGGACGACGGCGTCCTGATCGCGGTGGGTACGCCCGCGTCGGGGCCGGACGGGTTCCGGCGTACCCACCTGGACGCGCTGCGCGCCCAGTCGGTGGCGATGGTGGCGCAGGAGCAGGCCCAACCCGTCACGTCGTACGGCGATCCCTCGGTCCGTGCGGCGGCGCTGCTCGCCGGCGACCTCGACGGCACCCGCCGCCTGGTCGCCGATGCCCTCGGCGACCTGGCCGAGGACTCCGAGAGCGCCGAGCGGCTGCGCGAGACGGTGCGCGTCTTCCTCTCGACCCGGAACAGCTTCGCGGCCACCGCACAGCTGGTGCACCTGCACAAGAACACGGTGAAGTACCGGGTCGACCGCGCGGTCGAGGCCCGCGGTCGGGGGCTGGACGAGGACCGCCTCGAGCTCGAGCTCGCGCTGATCGCGTGCCGCTGGCTCGGCACCGCGGCATTGGTCCCCGCGCACAGTCCCGTCGCCGGAATTGGTGCGCCACCGACCTGACCCACGTACGTCGGGGCGGCGCAGGCTGGAGGCGTCCGCCACCGACGAGAGGAACGCCCGTGGGAGAGCTCATCAAGGCCTTCGCCCCGATCATGATGTTCATGCTGGTGCCGTTGTGGATCCCGATCATCGCGGTGGCGGCGGGGGCGATCAGCGACAGGCTCAAGACCGACTGAGGTTTCGACAGGCTCAACCACCGACCGAAGGCTCAACCACCGACTGGGTACGGTGACGCCGTGAACGAGCCCTCCCGTGTCAGAACCTGGTTCCGCGTCATCGCCTTCGCCGAGGCCTGTTCCTGGTTGGGCCTGCTGATCGGGATGTACGTCAAGTACGTGCCGGAGACGACCGAGGTCGGTGTGAAGATCTTCGGACCGATCCACGGCGGGATCTTCCTGGCCTACGTGCTGATCACGCTCACCGCCTGGCGGGTCTTCGGCTGGTCGTTCCGCGTCGGGGCACTCGCCCTGGTCGCCAGCATCCCGCCGTTCGCGACCGCGTTGTTCGAGGTCCTGGCCGACCGCGCCGGACTCCTCGGCGAGCGCGAGAACGCCACCACCTGACGTACCTCCGCGCCGCACTTTTTTGTCCGAACGTGTGGCCTGGGTCACTCCGCGCTGCCAAGGTGGCCCGATGACCCCTCCCAGGTTCTTCCGTGCGCTGGCCGCTGCCCTGCTCCTGACCGGCAGCCTGCTCGCCCTCACCCCGACGACAGGCAATGCCGCTTCTTGGGCCGCCCCGCCCGCCGCGACCCCGTCCCCGACCGAGCCGTGCGACTCGATCAGCCCCTACGCGATCCCGTGCGTCGCGCTCGGCAAGACGTTCGACGCCCTGGCCACCGAGTGCCGCCGGGTCGGCGTACCGGATGCGCTGTGCCTGCTACCGCTGGCCCACAAGGTGACCCAGGCTGCGCGCGACGCCTACCAGACCTCGTGGGTCCACCAGACAGCCGAGTTCCAGTCCGCACTCGGTGACCCGCTGCCGTTCCGCGACGCGCAGTGGATCGGCACCCACAACTCGTTCAACTCGCTGGCCAACGGCCTGACGCTCTCGCACGCCGACTCCAACCAGCAGCTGACCTTGACGCAGCAGCTCGACATCGACGTCCGCTCGATCGAGCTCGACCTGCACTACATCCCCGGCATCCTCGGGCTCCTCGGACCGAAGACCGTCACGGTCTGCCACGGCCAGGGCGCCGAGGTCGGCCACCTCGGCTGCACCTGGGAGAAGCCGTTCACCGGGGTGCTCCCGGAGGTCGCGAGCTGGCTGAACACACCTGCCAACAGCAACGAGGTGATCCTGCTCTACCTGGAGGACAACCTCGGCGACGCGAAGGCCTACGCCTCGGCGGTCGACACCCTGGGCAAGGTGCTCAAGCGACCCGACGGCACGTCCCTCATCTACAAGCCCGACCCGACGCAGAAGGCGGCGAACGGCTGCGTCCCGTTGTCGCTGGACACCACCCGGGACGCGGTGCGCGCCTCGGGCGCACGCGTCGTGCTCGTCGGCAAGTGCGCACCCGGCTGGTCCGGCTCGGTCTTCGACTGGAACGGCGTGCACGTCGAGGGCGGCAAGACCTCGGCGTACCAGGCGTTCCCGGCGTGCGACGGCACCTACGGGCAGAGCACCTACGACAGCCAGATGGTGCGCTACTTCGAGGACACCACCCTGGTCTCCACGCTGCTGAACCCGTCGCGCAAGCCGGCCGACCCGGAGGCGTTGACACCGGAGAAGGTCGCAGCGATGACCAGCTGCGGCGTGAACCTCTACGGCTTCGACCAGCTGCTGCCCGAGGACGGGCGGATCCAGTCGACGCTGTGGAGCTGGGCTCCGGACGAGCCACGCGCGGGCGCAGGCAGCTGCACCCTGCAGCGGCCCGACGGCCGGTGGGCCGCTGCACCGTGCACCGACCTGCACCCAGCAGCCTGCCTGTCCGGCAGCACCTGGACGCTGACCGCGCCCGTGCTCGCTGCTGATGCCGCCGCGGCGTGCACGGGGATCGGCTCGACGTTCGACCTCCCCCGCGTGGGCGACTCGAACTCGCGGCTGCACGCGGTCGCCGCCGCGACCGGCGCGTGGGTGAACTACTCGATCACCTAGCGTCCTCCCGCAGAACGAGATCGGTCGGCCTCCCGGATCACGGGAGGCCGACCGACGACGTCTTCAGGGATCAGCGACCGGCGGCCTTCTTCGTCGAGGCCGAGGTGACCGCGACCGTCTTGTAGCCGGTCTTGGTACCGGTCACCGTGACCGCGATCTTCTTGCCCTTGGCGGAGGCCGGCACCTTGAAGGTCTTGCCGGTGGCACCGGACACGGACTTGCCGCCGATCTTCCACTGGTACTTGAGCGTGACCGGCGCGGGCCCCCAGGTCCCCGCGGTCGCCGTCAGCGTCTTGCCGACCTTCACCGTGCCGGTGATCTTGGGCTTGCCGGTGGTCAGCGTCCCCACTGCCACGGTCTTGCCGGCCGACGCGACCGTCCGGGTGGTGTAACCGGTCTTCGTGCCGGTCACCTTCACCGTCACCGAGCGGCCGGCGTGCGCACCGGTCGGCGTGAAGGTCGAGGCGGTGGCACCGGGTATCGCGATGCCGTTGGCGAACCACTGGAACGTGAGCGCCACCGACGCCGGCCCCCAGGTGCCCGGGACTGCGGTCAGCTTGACGCCGACCTTGGCCGTGCCGGTGACCGTCGGGGTCGGAGCCGTCAGCGAGCCCGCGGTGACGGTCGCCGTGGCGGCCGAGACCCGCGACGCCGAGGTGTAGCCGAGCTTGGTGCCCGCGACCACGACCGTGATCTCGGTGCCCACCTGGGCCGGGGCCAGGACCAGCGTGCTGGTCGTCGCGCCGGCGATCAGGCCGCCGTTGCTCAGCCACTGGTAGTTCAGCTTGACCGGGTCCGGCCCCCAGGTGCCCGGGGTGGCGGTCAGGGTCGCACCGAGCGCCGGCGTACCGGAGATCGTCGGGGTCGACGCCGAGAGCGTCCCTGGGCCCACCGGGGCCGTCGGGGCGGACGTCTTCGCCAGCGTGGTGTAGCCGGCCTTGGTGCCGGTGACGACCACGGTGATGTTCGAGTCGACCTGGCTGGCCGGGACCACCAGGGTCGTCCCGTTCGCGCCGGCGATCGGCGTCGAGCCGGCGAACCACTGGTAGGTCAGCGCGACCGGGTCGGGACCCCAGGTGCCGGCCGTCGCGGTCAGCGTCCCGCCCACCTTGACGGTGCCGCTGATGGTCGGGACCGGTCCGGTCAGCGTGCCGTTGACGACCGCGGCGGTGCCGGTCGAGGTCTTCGTCGTCGTCGCGTACCCGGTCTTGGTCCCGGTGACGGCGATCGTGATGACCTTGGCCGCGTGGGCCGCTCCCAGCGCCAGCGTGGTGCCGGTGGCGCCGCTGATCGGGTCCGCGCCGGCGAACCACTGGTAGGTCAGCGCGACCGGGTCGGGACCCCAGCTGCCGACGGTGGCTGTCAGCGTCTCGCCGACCTTGGCGGTGCCGCCGATGGTCGGGACCGGCGCGGTCAGCGCACCCGCCGCGACCGCGGCGGTGGCCTCCGACGTCTTGGTCGTGGTCGGGTAGCCGGTCTTGGTCCCGGTCACCTTGACGGTGATCGTCTTGGTCAGCTGCGCCGGACCCAGCACCAGGGTCGAGGACGTGGCTCCGTCGATCGGGTCCGCACCGGCGAACCACTGGTAGGTCAGCGCGACCGGGGCCGGGCCCCAGGTGCCGGGCGTCGCGGTCAGCGTCTGGCCGACGGCCGGCGTACCGGACACGGTCGGGACCGGAGCGGTGAGCTCGAGGACCATGCAGCTGATCGTCCCGCGACGCAGCGAGTGCCCGTCGGTGTCACCGTCGTCGGACCAGAGGACCTCCTTCTTGCCGGCGACGCAGGTGCTCTGCGCAGCGACGGCGAGGCCCTCGTTGTTGAGGTTCGGCATCCCGACCGGGCGGTCGAACGCGGCGTCGACGACGAAGGCTCCGGCAGCGTCGATCTTCAGCAGGGAGGTCTTGCCGTCGACGGTGTCGTCGGTGACCGCGCGGATCCGCTGGAGCTCCGGGTCGAAGTCGACGTCGGCCAGGGCCGGGAAGCCGCTGGCGATCGTCGCGACCAGGGTCGAGCTGGTGCCGTCGTTGTTCAGCGCGAACAGGTGCACCGCGCCGGTGGCCTCCACCGCGACGGCGTACAGGCCGGTGCCGTGGTTCGGGTAGGTCGACGGGGTGTACGCCGATCCGGTGGTCGGATCCACGAAGCCGTTGCCGACGAGGTAGGAGTCCGGGACCCAGGTGATGCCCTCGAGGCCGAGGTTCGCGCCGGCTGCCGGGATCTTGCTGGTCAGGTCCCACTCGTTGGTGGCGCTGATCGTCGTCCCGGTCGCGGCCGGGTCGTAGCGCAGCACCGACATCCGGCTGACGCCGCTGGCGTCGTTGTTGCGCTCGGAGGCTAGGTAGACGAACCCGTCCGGTCCGAGGGTGATGCCCTCGGTGTCCGGGGCGCCGGTGCCGCTCGGGTACTTCGGGTCCTTCGGCCAACCGGAGACCGGCACGAAGTTGTTGTCGGCGTCGCGGGTCAGCTTGAACAGCGTGCCCTTCTTGTTCTGCGCGGCCCACAGGGTGTTGGGGTCGGTCGGGTCGAAGACCAGGCCGGAGAGGTCCTGGAGGAACGTCTCGGTCTTGTCCGCGGTGGTGACGGTCTGGCCACCGGGCCAGGGAGTCGTCTCCAGGCCGGGGCAGGAGTTCGCCGCACCCTTGGTGGTGGCCTTGGTGTCGGCGAAGTTCCCGACGCCGTCCTTGCAGCGGCCGTAGGACTGGGCGGCGTGCGAGGCCCAGGTGTAGGTCTCGATCAGCGTGCTGCCGTCGGCGGCGAACAGCCGCACCGAGTCGGCGTTGTCGAGCTCGAAGCCGAGGTCGGCCTGGTTGAGGACGAGGTAGCCCTTCGCGGCGATCGACGTGCTCGCGGGGATCGCGTAGGAGTGCGCGTCGTCGTTGTCCTTCAGCACGAATCCGGACACGTCGACGGGGGCGTTGCTGATGTTCACCAGCTCGACCCAGTCGGCCGGGCTGCCGCCGTCGGATTCGACCTCGTTGATCCGGACCGGGCTGCAGGCGTTCGCCAGACCGCGGGTCGAGGTGGTGGTGTCACCGAAGGTGCCGGTGCCGTCGGGGCAGCGCCCCCAGGTGGTCGGCGAGTGCGCGCCCCAGGTGGTGGTGTCGACCTGGGTGGTGCCGTCGGCGAGGTAGAGGGTGACCGAGTCGCCGACCCCGAGGCCGAAGCCGGGGGTCTGGTTGATCTCGGTGTAGATCGCGTAGTAACCGCCTGCGGGGATGGTGGTCGCGGCCGGGACGACGACCGGCGTCGCGGCGTGCGCGGGGTCACCGTCGACGATCTTCCAGCCGGAGATGTTGAACGGCGAGGCGCCCCGGTTCTTGAGCTCGACCCAGTCGGCGACCTGGTCGCCGTTGGACTCGACCTCGTTGATGACCACGTCCGGCGGGCCGGCCGGGGCGCATGCGTTCCCGGCACCCAGCGTGCTGGTCATCGTGCCGAAGGTTCCCGTGCCGTCGGGGCAGCGGCCCCAGTTGGCGGCGTGCGTGTCGGGCGGGTACGTCGTGGAGTCGAGCAGGTTGGCCAGGTCCGGGGTGTACAGACGGACCGAGTCGCCCTTGCCGAGGCCGAAGGAGACGTTGACGTCGAAGGTGACGTAGCCGTGCGCGGCCAGCGAGGTGCCGGTCGGGATCGTGAACAGGTGGGTGTCGTCGTTGTCCTTGAGGACGTAGCCACCGAGGTCGACGGTGGTCTCCCCGACGTTCGTCAGCTCGACCAGGTCGGCCGGGTCGGACTGCACCTCGTTGACCTTGATGTTCTCGGCGCCGGCGGGCAACGGGCAGGAGTTCGACGCACCCTTGGTCGCAGCGGCGCTGATCACGAACGAGCCGGTGCCGTTGGGGCAGCGCGCGTAGCTCTTCCCGGCGGCAGGGTGCGCGGGGTACGAGTAGGAGTCGAGCGGGGTGACCAGGTCGGCGTCGCTGTAGAGCCGGACCGAGTCGCCGTTGCCGAGGCCGAACGCGAACTCCACGCTCTCGCCGCTGAGGCCCTTGAACTCACCCGCGGCGATGCTGCTGCCGGCCGGGAACGTGTAGATGTTGTTCTCGCTGTTGTCCTTGAGCTGCCAACCGCTGAGGTCGACCGGACCGGAGCCGGTGTTGTACAGCTCGACGAAGTCGGGGTTGTTCGAGGAGAACTCGTTGATCTTCACCGCAGAGTCCGGGACGCCGCAGGAGTTGGCCGAGCCCTTGGTGGCCGCCTGGGTCAGGACGATCGAGCCGGTGCCGTCGGGGCAGCGGCCCCAGCTCTTCCCGGCGGCGGGGTGCGCGGCGTACACGACGCTGTCGATCAGCGTCGCACTGCCCGGCGTGAAGAGGCGGACCGAGTCACCGTTGCCCAGACCGAACGCGAACTCGACCCCCTCGCCCGAGAACCCGCGGATCTCGCCCGCCGCCAGCGTCGTGCCGGCCGGGACCGTGTAGGGGTTGCTCTCGCTGTTGTCCTTCAGGACCCAGCCGGAGATGTCGACCGACCCGGAGCCGGTGTTGATCAGCTCGACGAAGTCGGGGTTGTTCGAGGAGAACTCGTTGATCTTGACGTCGGAGTCGGCGGCGAACGCTGGGGCGACCAGGACGAGGCCCGCCAGCACGAGGGCGAACAGTCCGATGACGGCCGGAATGACGGAACGGGTTCGGAACGTGTTCATCTCAGCGATGTGCATGGAGAGCGACCTCGGGTATCCAGATGTGGAGCAGGGCAGCCCGAACCTCACAGCGCCAGGCGAACGCCCGGTGAACCGCTGCGGAAGGTCAGGTGTTCGGCACGCAGACTTTCGGCCTCAGCGGGCCGGGGGCTCCTCCGGAGGGACGCCCCAGCCGTCGTCCTCGGGCTCGGCCGCCTCGGCCTGACGCTGCTTCTCGGCGTACGCGGTGGTGAACATCGTGAAGCCGATGATGAGCGCACCGAGGATGAAGCCCCAGCCGTCCTTGAGCCAGGCGGCGAGCAGGACGACGACCGCGCCTGCCCAGACGCCGATCGGAACGGTGCTGAACGACTTGAACACCTGATGAGTGTGTCAGGTCGGTGACAGAGGTTCGTGGTTCGCTAGGCGGGTGACCGGAACCTCCTCCCTGCTCGACGTCCTCGTTCCGGACGTCGCGAGCGTCTTCGCCCAGGTGGCCGCCCTGCCCGCACCGGACCGGAACGAGCTCGCCGTCGCCGAGTTCGCCGACCAGTTCACCCTCGACGTCGCGTCGATCGACGCGGAGCAGCGGGCCGCGTTCTTCGCCGCTACCGGCGACCAGGCGTTCGCGGTCGTGCAACAGATCTACGCCGCCGACTTCGTGCCGCGGGTGCGCGCGGTCCTGGACGCAGTGCTCGGTGAGAACAGCTGGCCGCAGGTCGACCCGTACGACGGGGACAGCTGGGCGCTCCTCGAAGAGTTCATGGTCGTCGTCGCCCGGTTGCACTCCCTCGACGCGACCACCACCGAGCTGGTCCGCCTCCGCGGCGCCCGGCTGCACGACTGCGCCGTCTGCAAGTCGCGGCGCAGCCAGGACGCGATCGCCGCAGGGGCGGACGACGCCCTCTTCGCCGCTGTCGACGACTGGCAGGACAGCGCGCTCCCCGAACCGGTGAAGGCGGCGCTCGGCCTGACCGACGCGCTGATCTGGACGCCGTACGACGTGCCCGGTGACGTGATCGCCGCCGCGCGCGAGCACCTGACCGACCTCCAGGTCGTCGAGGTCGTGCTCGACGTGATGCGCAACGCGGCGAACAAGATCGCGGTGTCGCTGGGCGCCGACGCCGCGACCGTGACCGAGGGCGTGGAGCTGTTCACCACCGACGCCGACGGCAACCTGGCCGTGGTGGGCCAGGAAGCGGCTCAGGCATGACCGCGATGAGTCCGGAGCGCGAGCTCTGGTCGCTCTACGAGCCGGTGCACGCCATCGTCTACTTCGACCCGTCGGTCTTCGGCTGCCTCGGCGAGGTCGGCCTGCACGGCTTCTGGAACGGCTACTTCGCCGGCAGGGCCGCACCGATGGGGGCCGTCGGGCCGGAGGTCGTGACAGCCGCCTTCTTCGGCTTCGCGCCTCGGATGGTGGCGAAGGCGATTCCCAAGGTGTGGGGTCGGGTGACCCCGGAGCAGGCTATCGAGGTCCGCCTCGAGGCCGTGCGCCGCACGCTGGCCCCGCTGATCGAGGCCGGCAGCACCGACGACGTACGGCGGGTGACCGACGCCCTGGTCACGGCCGCCGAGGCTGCCGCGTACGACGGCCGCACCCTGGGCGCCGCGTGGCGCGGGGTGCCCGTGCCCGAGGACCTGCCGGCGCGGTTGTGGTGGGCGACCACCGCCCTGCGCGAGCACCGCGGCGACGGGCACGTCCTCGCCGCCACGTACGCCGGCCTGAGCGGCCTGGAGACGAGCGTGACCCACTGCGTGCGCGGTCCGCTCACCCGCGAGCTGCTGCAGCCGAACCGTGGCTGGACCGACGAGGAGTGGGACGCAGCCGTGCAGCGGCTGACCGACCGGGGCCTCGTGGAGCCTCAGGGCCTGACCCCCTCCGGCGAGGCGCTGCGCGACCAGGTCGAGGGCGACACCGACCGGCTCTCGGCCCGGACTTCGCCCGAGGACCTGCCGCTGTTCCGCAGCGTGCTGGGCGGACTGGCCCGCGCGATCGCGGACGCAGGTGCGCTGCCGCACCTGAACCCGATGGGCGTGCCGATCCCGGAGTAGCGGTCAGCGACGCAGCGCCGGCGCCAACCAGCGCTGCAGGTACGCCCGCAGCTCGGCGCCCGACCGTGCCGGCTCCCCCGGGTCGACGACGAAGGACTGCAGCGTGCGCAGCAGGTGCTCCACGAACTCGGCCTGCGCCTCACCGACCAGACCGACCGCCTCCCAGTCGACCGGGAAGTGCGCCAGCCAGTCGCGGCCGAGCGCGATCGCCGACGGCGTGGTCAGGCCGGCCACCGTGCTGCTGATCCGCCCCGGCGCCATCAGCCGGTTGAGGGCCGGGTCGTCGCGCAGGTGCTCGTAGACGTAGGCCACGATCTCGACGGCCGCGTCGGCGGCGTCGCCACCCGTCCGCGCGAGGTGCTCGACGACGTGCTTGATCAGCTGCGCCTCAAGCCCGATCACCGCGTCGGCAGCGGCGGCGTTGAGCAGGTCCCCCGTGGTCGGGAAGTACCGGTACACGGTCTGCCGGGTCACGCCGATCAGCTCGGCGACCTCGGAGGTGCTCGTCGTCCCGGCCTCGCTGAGGCGGGTGCGCGTGGCGGTGAGGATCCGGGCGCGGGCCTCGTCGGCGTCGCTCGGAGGTTGACCTCTCCAACCGTGTGTCCTCACGAGACTGACCGGAGATCGAGCACAGCCGAGATCATACACTTTTCGAACTCTGTACATACACATGTATGAATCTGTATGGTCCGAGCATGACGACCGAGATCCTGCCTCACGGCTTCGACTTCACCGACCCGGACACCAACCTCGCCGGCGTCCCGTACGACGAGTTCGCCGCGCTGCGCTCGGCACAGCCGGTCTTCTGGGTCGAGCAGCCGGAGAATGCGCGCGCCGGGATGTCCGAGGCCTCGGGCAACGGCTACTGGGCGGTGACCAAGCACGCCGACGTGCTGGCCGTCTCCAAGAACAACAAGGTGTTCTCCAGTCGCGAGAACGGCGTGATCATCCGCAACCCCGAGACCTCGACCCGCGAGTCGATCGAGATGACCCAGGTCGTCATCATCAACCAGGACGCCCCCGAGCACACCCAGCTGCGCTCGATCATCAGCCGCGGCTTCACCCCGCGCGCGATCGGAGCCCTCGAGGAGGGCCTCGAGGAGGTCGCGCGCCGGATCGTCGCCGACGCGGTGGCGGCCGGCAGCGGCGACTTCGTCGAGCAGATCGCCTCGCAGTACCCCCTCGAGGTCATCGGCGACATGCTCGGCATCCCGGCCGAGGACCGCATCAAGATCTTCGACTGGACCAACCAGATGACCGGCGCCGAGGACGAGGACCTGGCGCGTGAGGACAACGATCCGGCCGCTGCGGCCGCCGAGGTGCTCATGTACTCGATGGGGCTGTCGGCCGACCGCAAGGCGAACCCGCGCGACGACATCGTCACCAAGCTGGTCAACGCCGACGTCGACGGTCGTGGCCTGACCGACGACGAGTTCGGCTTCTTCGTCATCGCGCTGGCCGTGGCCGGCAACGAGACCACGCGGAACGCGACGACGCACGGCATGAAGGCGTTCTTCGACCACCCCGAGCAGTGGGACCTCTGGGTCGAGGAACGTCCCGAGACGATGGTCGACGAGGTGATCCGCTGGTCGACCCCGGTGACGTCGTTCCAGCGCACCGCCCTGGAGGACGCCGAGGTCGGCGGCCAGCAGATCAAGGCCGGCCAGCGGGTCGGGCTGTTCTACGCCAGCGCCAACTACGACGAGGACGTCTTCACCGACCCGCACGTCTTCGACATCAAGCGCGAGCACAACCCGCACCTGGCCTTCGGCGGTCACGGCGCGCACTACTGCATCGGCGCCAACCTGGCCCGGACCGAGATCAAGTTCATCTTCAACGCCATCGCCGACCTGGCTCCGAACATCACCCGCACGGGCCCGGAGAAGCGGCTGCGGTCGGGGTGGCTGAACGGGATCAAGGAGATGCCGGTCCGCTACGCGTAGCGAGTGAGTGAGCGTGCCCGCGTAGCGAGCGAGCCTAGGCTTTGTGCTACAAGTCGCTACAGTTGTGTCCGTGAAGGAGATCAGCCAGCGCGAGCTCCGCAACGACAACGCCGAGATCATGCGGGGCGTCGAAGCCGGCGAGACCTACATCGTGACCAGACGAGGCGTTCCCGTGGCTCGCATCGTCCCGATCTCAGATCCGGACCTGAAGATCGACCGTCCGGCGAAGAAGCGCACACGGTTCTCCGACACCAAACGGGTGCAACCTTCGGAACCCACGAGTGCGACGATCGACTTCCTCCGCGGCGACCGATGAGCCGTTGGTACCTGGACTCGTCGGCAGCTCTCAAGCTCCTGGCGCAAGAGGCCGAGTCCGCCGCGCTCGCTCGGCACCTCGACGACGAAGCTCCTGACCTGGTTGCGTGCACGCTGCTGGAGACCGAGCTCCGCCGCTCGGTGGCCCGGCACGCGAACCTGACCCAGCAGGCAGTTTCCGACTTCTTGGACGGGATGGACGTCTACGAGACTCCACCCTCGCTCTTCCGGGAGGCCGGCCTCCTTCCGGGCATCCTTCGATCACTCGACGCGCTGCACCTTGCAGCTGCCATCAGGATCGGTGCGGACTGCGTCGTGACGTACGACAGGCAGATGACCACGGCAGCGGGCGCCCTCGGGCTCGCGGTTCGCGCTCCTTCCTGAACCACGGATGTCCCCCGTCCCTGCCATGATCACCGCGTGCCCTGCCAGATCGAGGACGTCGCCGAGCTCGTCGAGCAGCTGCCCGAGACGGGGCAGCGGCCGTCGGCCAGCTGGATCCGGCTCGACGTCGGCGGCCAGGCGTTCGGGTACCTGTGGCCGGCCACCAACACGGCGGGGCTGAAGCAGACGATCGTCGAGCAGCTCTCCCTCGTCGCCGAGCGTCCTGACGTCTTCGAGGTGCAGTACACCTCGGGCGCCTACGGCTGGGTCGTGATCCACCTCGAGCGCATCGAGCGCGACGAATTGGCCGAATTGACCTTCGAGGCATGGCGGCTGACAGCACCCGCGGCACTGGTCGAGGCCCGGGCGGACCAGCTCCCGACCTGACCGGGCGTGGGAACCGTCACAAACCGTTCGATGGACACCTGCAACCTGCCCCGGAGGAGCCTGTAGCCTCGACCCAGCCCGACCAGACCACACAAGGAACGAGCACCCATGGTTGACGTCAACACCGCCCTCGACGCCGCAGGCGTCAGCAACCCCAAGGTCCGCGAGTACGTCGCGTACTGGGCCGAGCTGACCGGAGCAGCGAACATCGAGGTCGTATCTCCGGCGGACGACGCCCGACTCATCGCCGAGTGCCTGGAGGCCGGCGAGCTGGAGCCCGCCGGTGAGGGCCTGTACTACTCCCGCAGCTACCATAAGGACACCGCCCGCTCCGAGGAGCGCACCGTCGTCGCGACCAGCCGGCCGACCGACAAGGGCGAGTACAACAACTGGCGCGACGCCGCCGAGATGACCGAGCTGCAGAAGAACAACATGCGCGGCGCCTCGGCCGGCAAGACGATGTACGTGATCCCGTACCTGATGTCCCCGGTCGGCAACGCGCTCGCCCCGTGGGCGACCGGCGTCGAGCTGACCGACTGCCGCACCGTCGTGCTGCACATGATCCGGATGGCCCGCGTCGGCGTCCAGTACATCAACGACCTCGAGGACCCGAACCAGTTCGTCCGCGCCGTGCACGTCACCGGCGACCTGGAGAACCTCGGCCAGGGCACCCCGGAGGACTCGCGCTACTTCGTCACCGTCGCCGACGAGCGGACGATCCTGCACTACGGCTCGAGCTACGGCGGCAACGCCCTTCTCGGCAAGATCGCGCACGGTCTGCGCCAGGCGGCGTACGACGGCTGGGTCTCCGGCAAGTTCCTCGCCGAGCAGTACATGCTCATCGGGATCCACGACAAGGAGACCGGCAAGGACTACCACATCTGCGGTGGCTTCCCGAGCGCCTCGGGCAAGACCAACCTCGCGATGATGCTGGCCCCCGACGCCCTCGGCGACCGGTACCACGTCTCCTTCTACGGCGACGACATCGCGTGGCTGTGGGTCGACGAGGAGAGCGGCAAGCTCTACGGCATGAACCCGGAGTACGGCGTCTTCGGTGTCGCCAAGGACACCAACGAGGGCACCAACCCGACCGCGCTGGAGTCGATCGCCCCGGGGACCGGTGCGATCTTCACCAACATCGCCTACAACCCGACCTCGGGTGAGGTCTGGTGGGAGGGCCGCACTCCGGAGCCGCCGGCCGACGTCGACGGCTGGCTGGACTGGCTCGGCGCACCGATCGCCGACCGCGAACCGGGCGACACCTCGCCGTGGGCGCACCCGAACAGCCGGTTCACCACCACGCTGGACAACGTCCCGAACATCGCCAAGGACTACGACGCCGCGTCCGGCGTCCCGATCGACGCGATCATCTTCGGTGGTCGTACCCGTGACCGCGAGCCGCTGATCCGCGCGATCCACGACCTGGCCGAGGGCGTCTACGACGGCCTGACCCTGGGCGCCGAGGCGACCGCCGCGGCCGAGGGCAAGGAAGGCGTGCTCCGCTACGACCCGATGTCGAACCGCCCCTTCATGGCCTACGGCGAGGGCGACTACGCGCAGCACTACCTGAACGTCGTCGGTGCCGCCAAGGAGCAGCCGATCTTCGCCCACGTCAACTGGTTCCAGAAGGACCCGGAGGACGGCCACTTCCGCTGGCCCGGGTACCGCGACAACCTGCGCCCGCTGCTCTGGCTGCTGCAGCTCAAGAACGGTGAGGTGAAGGGTCGCGAGACGGCCGTCGGCATCATCCCGACCGCCGAGGAGCTCAACCTCGAGGGGGTCGACATCAGCGACGCCGACCTCGAGGCGATCCTGACGATCGACGTCGACCGCTGGAAGCAGGAGATGGGCTACCGCGAGGAGCACCTCAGCTCCTTCGAGCGGCTGCCCGAGGCGATCTGGGAGGCGCACCGTCGCGTGACGGCCGCCCTCGAGAACGAGGCCTGAGACTCGACGAACCCCCGGTCAGCGGCGCTGACCGGGGGTTCGTGCTTGGTAGGGGTCAGGCCGGGGAGACCAGGAAGGCGTCGTCGGAGGTCTCGAAGGGGGTCGCCTGGATCCCCGAACCCATGAGCAGCAGCGACGCCATGTGGCTGACGAGCATCGCGCCGACGGGCGCACGCCCGGCAAGGTCCACGGCGGCATCCACGCCGTCCCCGGAGACCGGAAGGTCTCCGACGGGCACCTCGGCGATCGCCAGACCGATGCCTGCGGTGTGACCGGTCGTCAGCGCGTTGATCCCGGCCCGCACCCCGGTCGCGGGCCCGTCGAACAGAACCGCGGTCTCCCCCGACGTCGTCAGGCGACGGCGACCGCCGCCCGCGACCAAGGCGCTCGTCAGCTCCTCGGCTCCGGCACCCCGGCTGACCACGACCGCTGCGAGGGCGACCGGCTGGTCGGGCACCGTCGTCGGCGTGATGAACGGTTCGATCGCGTCCACGATCTGCTTCGGGTCACCGGAGACGAAGTGGTCCTCACCGTCGAGGAGCTCGAGCCGTGCACCCGGGATCCGGTCGGCGATGTACTGGCCTTCCTCCCAGGTGAACATCGCATCACCGCGTCGGTGCAGCACCAGCGTCGGTACCCGCAGGCTCGGCAGGATCCCGCGCACGTCGACCAGGGCGTTCATGTCCATCAGCTGCCGGACCGTTCCCGGCGTCGCGGAGGCGCGCATCCGCCGCGCCCACCACTCCGCCATCGCGTCGTCGCCCGACGGGCAGCGGTACCGCAGGTCGGCCTCCCAGTCGAGGTTGGTCACCAGCTCCTCGGTCCACGCTGCCCGCGCCTCGGCTGTCTGGGCGTAGGGGTAGTCCTCGGCCCAGACCCGTCGTGCGTAGGTGCCGTACAGGACGAGACCCGAGACCCGCTCGGGATGCATGGCCGCCATGAGCATGGCCATCGGGCCGCCTTCGGAGTACCCGCAGATGACCGCCTTCTGCGACCCGACCGCATCCATGACCGCGAGCACGTCGTGCATCCGGGTCTCCAGGTCCGGCACACCCGGCGGCCGGTCGGACATCCCGGTGCCGCGCTTGTCGAAGCGGATCAGCCGACCCATCGCTCCGAGCCGCTCGAGGAAGTAGGCGTGCCGCGGGTCGTCCCAGTCCACCTCGAGGTGGGAGACGAAGCCGGAGATCAGGACGATGTCGATCGGCCCGCTGCCGGTGACCTGGTAGGCGATGTGCAGCCCGTCGCTGGTGGTGTAGCGGATCGGGCTCTGCTCCACCGGTGACGGCCCGGCGACCGGCGCCGCTCCGGTCGGAACGACGCGCTCGACGCTGTCGGCGCTCTCGGTGCTCTCGACGACCTCAGCCACGAACCGGTACCCCCGACCGTGCAGCGTCCGGATGCAGCGCTGGGCCTGCCCGTCGTCGCCCAGCGCCTTGCGGACCTGCTTGATCCGACTCGTCACGGTCGTCTCGCTGACGAACCGGCCGCCCCAGATCGAGTCCATCAGCTCTTCCTTGGGCACGATCCGGTCGCGGTGACGCACCAGGTGGAGCAGGACGTCGAACGCCTGCGGTTCGAGGGGGACCGGCTGACCGGCGCGGCGTACCTCGAAGAGCGCCTCGTCGATCTCGATGTCGTCTGCCAGCCGAAGGACCACGGCGACAGTTTTGCAGAGCGTCTCCACGAAGTCCCCACATCTCCGCCACCTCGTCGTCAAGTACGTCGCGCCGGTCCAGCCCAGGGTGGAGACATGACCACACAGACCGAGATCCACGTCCCGACCACGGACCTCCGACGTGCCGCAGTGCGCGACATCGTCGCCGTGGCTCCCGGGATCGTCCCGTTCGGGATCATGCTCGGCGTCGCCTCGAGCACGCTGGGGACCGGAGCGCTGGCTACGCTGCTCGGCTCGGTCGCCGTGTACGGCGGCAGCGCCCAGCTGACCACGATGACGGCTCTGCACCTCGGCGCCGGCCTGGTCACCGCGGTGATCAGCGGAGCGGTCGTCAACGCCCGGATCATGCTGTACGGCGCTGCGCTGCAGCCGCTCTTCCGCGACCAGCCGCGTTGGTTCCGCCTGATCGGGCCGACGTTCATCCTCGACCAGACCTACCTGTCCGCTGTCGGACGCGAGGACCTGAGCGCGGAGGAGTTCCGTCGCTACTGGGCCTGGCTCGGGTGGACCCTGCTGGGTGTCTGGTCGGCGTCTGTCGCGGCCGGGGTCCTGGTCGGTCCTGCTCTTCCGACGCTCCCCCACCTGGCGACCCTGGTGCCGATGGCGATGTTCCTGGCCATGCTCGTGCCCCGGCTGGTGAACGTGCCGGCGATCTCCGCTGCGGCGACGGCCGCTCTGGTCGCCGTCGCGGTGGCCCACCTCGTCCCCGAGGTCGGCATCCTCGGCGGCACCCTGGCCGGTGTCGCCACCGCGGTCCTCGTCGAGGAGAGGGCAAGCCGATGACGATCATCGCCATGCTGGCGCTCGGCGCCGTGTGCTGGACCTTCCGGGTGCTCTTCATCCTGGCGGTCCCGGCCGACCGGTTGCCCGCACGCGTCCGGGCCTCGCTGTCCCACCTGGCCCCGGCCTCCATGGCGGCGCTGGTCGCGGTTGAGGCCGACGCGGCGACCCGCGGAGGGACCACGGTCTCGACGCTGGTCGTCCTCGCCACCGCCCTCGCCTTGTTCCTCGCCGTACGACGCACCGGCAGCCTGCCGCTCGCCATCGCCGTCGGGACAGCAGTCGCCGTTCTCCTCGATCTCGTCGTCCTGTGACGACGCCCTCTTGTGCACGACCCCACCCACCCACAGAAGGAAGCACCATGAACACCACCAGCACCCTGCTCGCCTCGGGCCTGGCGACGATCGCCCTGGTCGCCCTGTCCGCCTGCGGTTCGAACAGCCCGGAGAAGGCGACCGACCCGGCCGCCGACCAGCCCGCGGCCAGCTCGAGCAGCAGCACGACCAGCACCACCTCCGATCCGTGCTCGATCACCACCGCAGCGACCATCCAGGCCATCACCGGTGGCAGCGTGGCCGAGGGCGTTCCCGGCAACGCCCGGGACTGCACCTACGAGGTGTCGGGCGCGAACGTCCGCACCATCGCGGTCTTCGCGTACGGCTCGGCGGCGGAGTTCGACGGCATCAAGTCCGGCTACGCCACCAACCGTGGCGGCACCGAGGACGTCCCCGGCGTCGGCAACCGTGCCTTCAGCCCGGTCGACGTCGGCCAGAACGAGGTTGTTGCCGAGGCCGGCGGCACCGTCTTCGCGGTCTCGACCCTGGCGCTGTCAGCCGACGAGATCGACCCCGAGGCCAAGGCGGTCGCAGCGGCGATCGCAACAGATCTCGCCTGAGCACACCTGACCACCCCACACACACTGAGGAAGAAGACATGCATCTCCGCATCCGCAGGACCCACCGCTCCACCCGCAACCCCGTGGGCCGCAACCCCGTCGGCCGCAGCGCAGCGGCCGCCGTCGCCGGAAGCCTCCTGGCCGCCGGCACCCTCGCTGCGCCGACGGCGCACGCCGCAGCACCGATCGTCACGACCGGTGACATCCTGGTCAGCACCTACGGCCACGTCTTCGACGGTGGCTCCGGGATCGACCGGATCGACCGCACCACGGCGGAGCGCTCGCGCGCCGCGTCGTTCGGCATCGGGTACGCCGCCGACGAGGTGATCGCCGAACCCGACGGCGACCTGATCGTCGGCAACGACGCTGGCCGGATCGTCCGGGTGGACCACCTCACCGGGAAGCAGACCGTACTGCTGGACCACATCGACGACATCTACGGACGAGCCTTCGACGAGATCGTGCTGCGCTCCGACGGCAACCTCGCGATGGTGGTGATGTTCGAGCACGAGTCCAAGCTCGCGACGTTCAACCCGAGCACCGGCAAGCTGACCTACCTGTCGTCCAGCACCATCCTGCGCGGCACCGCAGGGCTGGCCGTCGACTGGCACGGTGACTACGTGGTGTCCGCCGACGAGAGCGTCTGGCGTATCAACCAGACGAACGGGAACGTCAGCAAGATTGCCGACCTCGGCGGCCGGGTCGGCGGGCTGGTCATCGACCGCAAGGGCCGGATCCTGGTGCACGTGCGGGCCGCGGGCACCCAGGGAACCCGGATCGCGGCGATCGCGCCCGGCACGAACGCCGTCAGCACGGCAGCACAGGCGGGCAACCTGACCACCCAGAACTTCGGCATGGCGCTGGAGGCGGACGGGCGGCTCGTCGCCCTCGAGGTCGAGGGCGCCCAGGGCACCGCGGCGCTCGTCCGGGTCGACCCGGACTCCGGCGGCCAGGCCGTGCTCACCACGGTCGGCTCGGACGAGGCCCGGGACGTGACCATCGTCGGGTCCTCGCAGATCGGCGGCTTCACCCGCCCGGTTGCCGGCGACGACACCTTCAGCACCGACGCTGGCCTCGGACAGGTCACCGGCAAGCTCCTCGCCAACGACCACGACCCGCTCGGGCAGAAGATCCACTACGTGACGGCGTCGAACCCGTCGCACGGGTTCATCTCGGCGAACGACGACGGCTCGTTCTTCTACTTCCCCGATGCCGGGTTCACCGGCCAGGACTCGTGGACCTACCGGGCGGTCTCCGCCGACGGGCGTCCGTCCGCGACTGCCGTCGTCCGGGTGAACGTGGCACCGGCGGTGTCGCCGACCGCGCACCACGACGAGTGGACCACCACGGTGAACTGGGCGCTCCAGGTTCCTGCTCCCGGCGTCCTCGCCAACGACACCGACCCGCAAGGTGGCCCGCTGACCGCGAAGCTGGTCACGAAGCCGGCCCAGGGAGAATTCGCCCTCCAGCCCGACGGCGGGTTCGTCTACGTCCCCCCGGTCGGTTACACCGGCCAGCAGAGCTTCAGCTACGAGGTCGTCGACGCCGAGGGTCACCACTCCCTGCCCGGTTCGGTGCGGCTCACCGTCGAGGAGCCGAAGCCGACCGACCCCGGAACTCCGGACCCCGGCACCCCCGACCCCGGTACTCCGGACCCCGGTACTCCGGACCCCGGTACTCCGGGGAACCCGCAACCGTCGCCGAACACGGCACCGGTCGTCAAGATCGGCAACGGACCGGGACTCGCCGCGGGCGCCGACGGTCGCTCCGGAACCTTCCCGCTGACCGTCACCGACAAGGAGACCCCGACGTCGGTGAAGCTCGCGGTCACCAGCTCCAACACCCGGCTGGTGCCCGTGTCGGGCCTGAAGCTGGCCACCGCCACGAACGGTGCGCGCCTCCTGACCATCACCGCGGCACCCCGCGGCAAGGGTTCGGCACTGGTGAAGGTCACCGCGAGCGACGGCGGCAAGAAGACGGTGCTGACGATCGTCGTCCGCACCGGCAACGCCCGGGCGAACAAGCTGATCGGCACCGCAGGGCCCGACCTGCTGATCGGACGCGGCGGTAAGGACCGACTCAGCGGCGGCGCCGGCCGGGACGTGCTCACGGGTGGGTCCGGGAAGGACAGGTTGCGTGGCGGAGCAGGATCCGACGTCTTCCGCGGCGGCACCGGCAAGGACAGGGTCCTGGACTTCGCCGCGAAGCTCGGCGACCTCCGGGTTCAGATCTGACCGCACCGGAACCCCCGACCAGCTTTCCGGTCGGGGGTTCCGGCGTCTCGCGTCATGGACTCCGGACTGGTTCGTCTCAGGAGGGCGCCCCTCCCGCCGATGGGGTGCGGACACACCTCGACTGCCGAAGGACCACGATGACGACCAGGGAGATGCCGCGCCGGCACTTCACGGACTTCTCGTTGCCCCGGCAGCTCTGGGAGGGCTTCGGGTGCGCAGCCCTGGCCGGGGTCGTCAGCGGACTGACCTTGACCGCCGCCCTGTGGCTCTACCTGGCCACCGCGGGTCTGGCCGCGGTGGCCGGGCTACCGGCGGCCACCCAGCACCGGACCCTGCGCGGCGCCCTGATCCGTACGACGGTCGGCGGCTCGGTCTGGGCCGGCGCGGTCCTGCTCGCCGCGATCGCCACCGGCACCGCCTCGACCCTGCCGACACCCGACCCCGTCGTCTACCTGCTGCTCACCACCGTGCCGGCCACGGCCGCCGGCTGGATCGTGTGGACCTGGACCAACCGGTCCAGCGCCCTGGCACCCGCCGCCGCCCTGGGCAACTAGTCCCGCCCATGTACGCCGAGCGGGCTCAGATGTCCCGCCTAGGTACGCCGAGCGGGCTCAGATGTCCCAACTGGGTCTCGTGACGCGTGCACCCCAGCCCTCTCGACGTACGGGGGCGAGACATCTGGGACCTCTCGCGAATCAACGGGGCCGGCCGCTGCCGTCCTGAGCGACGGCCTCGAAGAGCTCGACGACCCCGGCCAGGCGCGCCTCCTCGAGGTCGGGCCTGGGCAGCACCGCACGGATGACCGCCTCGCCGTCGAACATGTGCACCACCGAGGTCACCGCCAGCCGGGTCACGTCGGGCTCCATCTCGGCCCACGGCGTCGCCGCGACCGCGATCTCCTCGATCCGGTCGTAGAGATGGAGCGCCACCGGCGTCAGCTGCTCCCGCAGCGCCGTGTCGGTGCGTGCGGCGATCAGCAGCTCGAACCAAACGGCGTTGATCCGGGCCCGAGCCCGGCTCCGGGCGAAGGTCAGCAGGTCGGCGATCGGCACGTCTCCGAGCTCCCGGACCCCGTCGAGGTGCCGACGACCGACCTCCTCGGCTGCGGCGACGACCAGGTCGAGCCGCGAGTCGAAGTGCCGGAACAGCCCGCCCTTGGAGACACCGGCACGGGTGCAGATCTCGCCGAGCGAGGCGCGGTGGTACCCGAGGTCCGCGATCGTCTCGATGGTCGCGTCGACGAGCGCGGCCTTGGTGGCCGCCGTGCGTTCTGCCTGGGTACGTCGTCCGGTCGTCGAGCCTGCCTCGGTCACGAGGCTTTCTGGCCTGCGCGCAGGAACCGGCCCGTCCGCACCGACCCGAGCTTGTCGGACGCGACACCCTCGCCGTGGACGAACTCGCCGCCGACGAGCACGGCGGTCACCGCGCGGTCGTTGCGGTTGACCATCCGGGGCAGGTTGTCGAACGCCGGCACCGGGTTCTCGTGGTAGCTGTCGAGCTCGTCGTCCAGGCCCGCGGGGTCGATCACCACGACGTCGGCACGGTCACCGACGCGCAGGTGACCCGCGTCCAGGTCGTACCAGTCGGCGAGCTCGCCGGTGAGGCGGTGCACCGCGTGCTCCATCGTCATGAAGCCGCGGCCCGCCTTCTCGGCGTCGTGCGCGCGCCGGAGGAACCGGAGCCCGAAGTTGTAGAACGCCATGTTGCGCAGGTGCGCACCCGCATCGGAGAAGCCCATCTGCACGCCGTCGAGCACGCTGAGCTTGTTGAGCACCTCGGGCCGGTGGTTGGAGATCGTGGTGCGCCAGCGCAGCTTGGTGCCGTGCTCGACGACGAGGTCGAGGAAGGCGTCGACCGGGTGCAGCCCACCGCGCTCCTGACCGACCTGGCCGAACGTCTTGCCGATGACCGAGTCGTCGGGGCACTCGGTGATGTCGGCGTCGAAGAAGTCGCGGTGCCAGACGCGCAAGCCGAACTTGTTCTCGTAGTCCTTGCGGAACTTGCGGCGGTACTCCTCGTCCTGGAGCAGGCGCATCCGCTCGACCGCGTCGGCGAGGTGGAGAGCCGCCGCGCCGGTCCCGAACTCCTCGAAGATGACCAGGTCGATGCCGTCGGCGTACACCTCGAACGGGACCGGCAGGTGCTGCCACTTCAGGTCGCCGCCGAGCTTCTTCACCGCGCGGGACGTCGGACCCATGATCTTGATGGCGAACTTGTTCGCCTTGAGGTCGGCTGCCGAGAGCAGGCTGAGCTTGAGCTTCTTACGCCGCAGTCCGGTCGAGGCGGAGAACAGGCCGACGAAGCTCATCGGGTTGCCGATGTCCGGCCCTGCCTGGAGCACCCGGTCACGCTTGCGCAGGATCTTGTAGAGGCGGCGACGCTCACGCCCCTTCGCGTACGTCGACGGGAGCGTCCGCGACCGGCACACCTCTCCGTCGAGCTTGTCGAACAGCAACTCCTGGGCTGACATGCCGATGAAGCCGGCGTCGAGGGCCTCGCTGAGCTTGGCCTCCATGCCCCGCAGCTCGGACTCGGTCGGGACGACGCCCTTGGTGGTCGCGCGATCCAGGCCCATCTCGGATGCCCGGATGTCGGAGTGCCCGAGGAAGGCGGCGATGTTCGGCCCGAGCGCCAGCGAGTCGATGTAGTCGGCGTACTCGCCGGCCGAGGCCCACGGACCGTGCGTCTCGACTGCCTCGATGACGTGACGACGCGGGATCGCCTCGACCCGACCGAAGATGTCTCCCGCCACCGACGGCTCGACGTGCACGGTCGAGAGAGAGCAGGACCCGAGAAAGATCGTCGTCATGCCGTGCCGCACCGACTCGGCCAGGGCAGGTCCGTCGAGGATCTCGACGTCGTAGTGCGTGTGGATGTCGACCATGCCGGGGGTGACCCACTTGCCGGTCGCGTCGATCACCCGCGCGCAGCCGGTCTCGTCGAGCGGGCTGGCCGAGATCTCGACGACCTTCCCGTCGCGGATGCCGACGTTCGCGATGACGGAGGGTCCGGTGCTGCCGTCGAAGACGCGGCCGCCCTTGATGATCACGTCGTAGCTGGAGCCAGAGAAGGTCATGCCTTAGATTGCAACCGATCGGTCTCTAAGTCAAGGCTCAGGCGGTGAGCGCTTCCCACGGCTGTGCGGGCACCCCGAGCTGGGCCATCCGCTCGGCGTACCGGCGGTGCGCGATCCGCGCCTCGCCGTATCGGCCGGCCACGCGGAGCGCCTCGATGAGCGCGAGGTGGTCCGGCTCGTCGTACGGGTCGGCGCTCAGCAGACGGGTCAGCCACGGGACGGCCGCGTCCGCGGCACCGCGGCGCAGGTGCAGCAAAGCCAGCGCCCGGACGACCCGGCGTGCCAGCGCGTCCAGCTCCTCACGGATCTCGAGGACCCAGTCGGCCTCCTCGCCGTCCGCGAACTCTCCGGTGTAGAGCGACGCGGCCGCCTCGAGCGCGGCCACGGCCTGACTCTCCTCGGCAGCAGCGACGGGCCCGTCGGCGTACCGGCCGAGCGCGGAGCCGGCAGCGCGCCGGAAGTCGTCGACGTCGTGCTCGACCCAGTCGGCGGCGAGCACCAGCCGCCCGCTCTCGGTGCGCAGGAAGTGGTCGCTGCCGTAGGCCTTGTCCGGGTCGAGGGTGGCCCGCAGGTGCGACAGGGCCACCGAGAGCCGGTTGCTGACGTCCCTGGTCTCCGGCCAGAGCAGCTCGGCGAGGCGGGCCCGGCTGATACCGGTGGACCCGTGCGCGGCGATGAAGGCGCAGCGCCTCGTGCGCCTTGCGCGAGGGCCAGGCACCGGGCGCGAGCGGCTCGCCCTGGCGCAGGACGACGAACGCGCCGAGCGAGTGCACCCGGATCGGCGCGGAGGTCGCCCCCTCGTTGATCGCGTGCAGCTGACCGGCGATCTGACCGGCGTCCGCGACGATGCCGTGCGCGCGGAGCTCGGCGGCAGCCAGCCGTCGTTCGAGCGGGTCGCGTCCGAGATGGGCGCGGACGAGACGGTGCACCGCGATCCGGATCGGGTCGCCGATCTTTCGACGCAGCTGACCGGCCTCGCGCAGCCGCGGGTCCTCCGGCGAGCTCTCGTCGAGGAGGCAGAGGATCTCCAGCGCCTCGGCCATCCGGGTCAGGTCACCCACGCGACCCGCCTCCTGCACCGCGAGGCCGGCCTGCTCGCGGGCACGCGCCGGCTAGCCGGTGCACAGGTGCACCCAGCTGGCGGCCGTCAGCGCACCCGCTCCGCGGACGGCGATCGGCTCGCGTTCCACCCGGGCGACGAGCTCGGTGGCACCGGCCGGGTCGGACGGCGCGGTGACCAGGGCGAGGCCGGCGAGGGCGGGCACGAGTGTCTGGGCGTCCCCCTCGAGCTCGGCCGCCCCGATCGCGTGCCGGAACGATGCCGCTGCCTGCGTGGCCAGACCGAGCGTCGACTGGATCTCGGCAACGAGCTGCCAGGTGCTCCCGGCGTTGGGCGAGCCGGCGAGCGCGTAGAAGGTGCGGGCCTGGTGCGCCTCGGCCAGCGCCTCGTCGAGACGACCCAGCGTCATCAGCGCCTCGGCGAGGTTGTGCCGCAGCAGGGCCAACCCGGACTGGTGGCCCGTGCGCAGGTTGACCTGCTGCCCGGCCACCGCGAACTCGACCGCGGCCTCGGGATCTCCGGACTCCAGCGCGCGGGAGGACAGGTTGTTGAGCACCCGCTCGAGGGTGAGGTCGTCGTCGGACCGCTCGGCCCAGGAACGGGCGCGCTCGTAGTACCGCAGGTTCCCGTCGCGGTCGCCCTCTGCCGCCGCGAGCAGCGCGCGAGCGACGTCGACGACTCCCTGAGCGGCGCCGCCGGCGGCGATGTCGAGCGCACCAGCGGTCGTGACGAAGGTCTGCGCACCGTCACGGTCACCCCGGTTCCACGCGATCGACGCCCGCGTGGCTGCCAGACGCGCGAGGTCGGCGGGGTCGCCTCCGGTCTCCGCGCGATCGGCCACCGCGGCCGCGTCGCGCAGGTGACCGAGGTGGTGCAGCCCGTACGCCGCCCGCCACGCGATCCACGCCGGCAGGGTCGGACCGATGCCGTCCAGCAGGGTCATCCACTGGTCGCGCAGCAACAGGCTGGTGAGCTCGCTCGCGCGTTCCTCGGCTGCGACGAGCGGATCGGGGGCGCCGAGCACCTCGACCAGCAGCGCGTCCGCGACCTGGTGCGGGGACGGGGCGACGTCAGGGGGCAGAGCCTCGCCTGGTCCGAGTGCCGGCAACGTCACGCACCCATCGTAGGGCGCCCAGATCGTCCGAAAGATGAATTTAAGACCGTTCTCCCAGGCTGGGGACCAGCGATGGGACGGGCATCTCGGGGCCGTCCCGCCGCCACCCGACCTTCATCACCAGCACCACCAACCATGGGAGAGAGCATGCGTTCCAAGATCACCTCGGTCCTCACCGTCATCGGTGCCGTGACCATCCTGGTCCTCGCCGCGAACACCGCCGCGATGGCCGCCACGGGCAAGGGCTTCCTGCTCGGCAAGACCAACAAGACCAGCAAGGTCAGCACGCTGAGCCGCACCGCGCCGGGCCCGGCCCTGTCGCTGAAGACCAAGAAGGTCTCCGACGCCCCGCTGGCCGTGAACGGCAGCGGCAAGGTCACCAACCTGAACGCCGACAAGATCGACGGCATCGACTCCAGCGCCCTCGGCACCCGCGCCCTGGTGTGGGCCTACGCCGGCTCCTCGAGCGCCTCGGCCACGCACACGTACACGATCAAGAACCTGCCGAAGGGCAGCTACCTCTTCAGCTACGAGGTCTTCCTGCGGCCCTCGACGTACACCGGCGCGGGCAACCTGGACTGCTACCTCCAGCGCGACAGCCTGTACGCCGGCGAGCAGGGCGCCCCGGGTCAGACCATCGGTACGGCGGTCACCGGCAACGCGGTGATGACCCTGGTGGCGACCGCGGACGTGCACCTGAGCTGCTCGGTCTCCTCGGGCACGTCGACCTGGGAGTTCACCCAGGCCCAGCCGCTGCGGATCACCGCGGTCCCGATCAACGCCCTGACGCTCAAGGGCGCGCCCCAGAGCTGATCCGTGAGGGGGCACAGATGTCCCATCACTGACCGCCGACCGGGCGCAGATGTCTCGCTGACGATCAGCGACGGGACATACGCGCCCGGTCGGCGCGTTCTGCTGGGACATCCGCGCCCGGTCGGCGATCGGAGGTTAGGGCAGACTTCTCGCCATGACCGACGAGGTGCAGACCCTTCTCTCCGGGCGGCGCCCGCTCGTCGTGGTCTTCCAGGCCTCGAGTGCTCTCGTCGCCGGGATCGGCCTGGCCTGGACCTACTACGGCCAGCGCGTCGTGATGGACGTCGGCGGCAGCTGTGCCGACGGTGGTCCCTACGTCAGCGCCCAACCGTGCCCCGACGGTGCCGGGCTGATGGCCGTGGGCATCCCGGTCATGCTGCTGTTCGTCATCGGCGCCACCTTCGCCGCCACCATCAGCGAGACGCCGCTGCCGGTGTTCCCGATGTGGGCCGTGCTCTTCGGGACGCTGGGCTGGAACTTCTTGGAGTACGGCTTCGCCGACCCGAAGTCGGTCTCCTGGATCGTCTGCGGCGTGGTGTTCTGGTTGATTGCCGCGCCCGCCGTGCCGTTGACCCTCGGGGCGCTGCGCTCGCGAAGCACGGACCGACCGGGGCAGGCAGGCGTGCGGGTCTACTGGATCAGCATCTACCTCGGCCTCGGCGCGATCGGCTGGGGTCTGGGGTGGTGGAGCTTCGACTCCTGGACCTGAGGTTCAGAGGTCACCGAGCGAGTCGGGAACGTTCAGCTTGTCCGGGTCCGGCCACGGCGGAACGTGCGCCAGCGCGGTGGTGACGAGCGCAACCCGCGCCAGCACCAGCGCCTTGCGCCGGAGCTTGCCGCCTTCGTCGTCGGTCAACGCCTCGACGGTCTCGCGGATCTGGGCACCCGTGTAGCCCGGGCGTTCGCCCACGACGCGCTCGATGTCAGGCAGCGCCAGCAGGAACGGCAGGATCTCCGAACCGATCGGCTCGATCAGCTGGTAGCGACCGAACCCGCCGAGGTCGGCCCACGCCTGCTCGACGTCGACCCGGCCCTTGCGGATGTCCTTCGACTTCGACGCCAGGGCCGCCTTGGCGGTCCCGGTGATCGCAGCGGTCAGCTCGGCCTCGGAGAAGTTCACCTGCCCAGTCTGACCCAGTGACCCTCAGTCCACCGAAACCACCGTGGCAGGCGGTGCCAGCGGCAGGAAGAAGTCGGTTCCGCTGCCCAGCGAGACCGAGGCGTCGGGACAGGTCGCCCCGCGCGCCACGGTCCTGCTGGTGAGCAGCTCGCGCGAGGACTTGCCGACGGTCACGGTGTAGCAACCTGGAAGCGTGCGCCAGCCACCCGCCGTCCCGAGGCTCGTGTCCCAGCTGGCGAAGGACCGGTCACTGAGCGGGAACGAGACCCGCACCGTGCGCCCCGGCTCGATCGACACGGACTTGCTCGAGACCAGCTGCCGCACCGGTTGCGGGAAGGCCGCCGAGGACGGCTTGCTGAGGTAGACCTGCGGAACGGCGTACCCGGCGCGCGAGCCGGTGTTCGTGATCTCGACCGTGGCGGTCGACGCGGCGCCGGCGACCCCACCGGCCTGCACCTGGACCGGCCCGTAGGAGAACGTCGTGTACGACAGGCCCGCCCCGAACTCGTACGCCGGCGACTGTCCCTTCGCGTCGTACCAGCGGTAGCCGACCAGGAGGCCTTCACTGTGGTCGGCACCCGGGTAGCGGTCGGGATCGTGGGCCGTGGAGCCCTGGTCGGCGTTCGCCGGGAACGTCACCGGCAGCCGTCCGCCGGGGTCGACGTCACCGAACAGCACGCGGGCGATCGCCGAGCCGCCCTCCTGCCCCGGGTACCAGGCCTGCACCAGGCCGGCGACCTTGTCGCGCCACGGCGTCAGCACCGGGCCACCGGTCTCCAGGACCGCGACGGTGTTCGGCTGAGCGCTCGCGATCCGGCCGACCATCGCGTCCTGGTTGATGCCGTTGAGAGGGCACGGTGCCAGCAGGCACAGCTTGCCGCGACCGATCAGCACCGAGTTGCTGTTGAGGAAGTCGCTGGTGCAGCTCAGCCCGATGCAGCTCTTGTCCTGGCCCTCGGTCTGAACGTCGCCGGTGATCACGATCGCGACGTCGGCCGCTGCCGCCATCGCGGCGGCCTTCGTCTGACTGGCGCCGTCGGTGTAGGTGACGGTGACGTCGGAGCCGGCACGAGCAGTGATCGCCTCGAGGGCGGTGACGACCCGGGTCGGGGAGACGCCACCGGAACCGCCGCCGGTGATGAACGTCTTCGCGTACGGACCGATCACCGCGATCTTCTTCACGCTCGGCTTCAGCGGCAGGATCCCGTTGTTCTTGAGCAGCGTGATCGCACGCTCCTCGATGCGCTGCGCGGTGGCGCGGTCGGCGTCGTTGTCGATCTGCGTGTCGTCGTTGAGGAACGGCAACCGGTCGAAGTACCCGAAGGCGAACAGCGTGCGGAGGATCCGACGCACGTGACCGTCGACGACCGAACGCTTGACCCTGCCGCTGGCGACCGCGTAGCCGATGGCGACCGGCGAGTAGGCCTGGTCGATGCTGCCCTGGGCGGGGACGAAGTCGAGTCCGTTGTTGAGGTTGCGCACGGTGTCCTTGGAGGCGCCGTAGTCAGCGACGACGAAGCCCTTGAAACCCCACTGCTCCTCGAGGATCGTCTGCAGCATCTTCGCGTTCTGGCAGGCCCACTCGCCGTTGATCCGGTTGTAGGAGCACATCACCGTGCCGACGTCGCCCTGCTTCACCGCTGCCTCGAAGTGCGGCAGGTAGAGCTCGTGCAGCGTGCGGTCGTCGACCTCGGCGTTGACGATGTGCCGGCTCCCGTTGAGGGCGAACAGCGGCGGGACGCCAAACTGGCCCTCCTGGTTGTTCAGCGCGAAGTGCTTCACGTCGGCGATCACACCCGTGCTCTGAGCACCCTTGATCCACGCGACCCCGGTCTGGGCGATGAGCTGGGTTTCCTCGCCGTAGGCCTCGTAGCCGCGACCGTTCTGCGGGGTGCGTGCCAGGTTGACCGTCGGACCGAGGACGACGTCGTTGCCCTTGGCGCGCGCCTCCTCCCCGATGGTGCGCCCGTACTCGTACGCCGACGCGGCGTCCCAGGTAGCGGCCAGGGCGATCGGCACCGGCATCGCTGTCGCCTTGCCCTGTCGTACGCCGACCGGCCCGTCGGTGAAGTACACCTCCGGGAGCCCGAGCCGCGGCACCGCGACCGAGACGCCCGTGTGACCGCCGGTCGCACCGTTGTTCGCGGCTCCCTGCCCGCCGAGCAGCGCGATCTCCTCGTCCAGCGTCATCGCCTTCTGGAACAGCAGCGCACGCGCGTCCGGGGACAGCGAGGTGTCGCACCACGGGTGCGCCGACGACGACGTGCACGGGGCGACAGGCGGAGCGGGCGGCTCGGCAGCCCGGCTCGAACCAGCGAGCTGCGCGGTAGCGAGCAGCGGGACGACGAGGCCGGCACACGCCAGACCGGCAAGACGGGACAGTCGCACGGGAGCTCCAGGAAGGGTGAGAACACGCAGTGACGAGCAACGGGGTGCCTGCAGGCTAGGGCGGATCGAAGGTCCCGTCGAGGATCGATTTGCAGCGCGTCCGGGGTGGAGGCGTCCTAGGGTGGCCGAGACACGTCCCCTCACATCTCGGTGGTGCACGCATGCGCAAGTCCCTCGTGGTCGTCCTGACCACACTCGCACTCGTCCTCGGGTTCGGCACCCTGGCGGACGCCGCGACGGCGAAGAAATCCTTCAAGGTCTCCATCAAGTCCAACGTCGCGGTCTCCCAGGCCGGCCGGTTCATCGTGATCTCCGGCAAGGTCTCCGGGCCCGGCGCCGGCGGCAAGAAGGTCAAGGTGCAGCGCCAGTACATCGGCGGAGCCTGGATCACCGTTGCCACCGTCACCACCAAGAAGTCCGGCAAGTACAAGGCCGTCGTCGAGACGCCTCGTGGTGGCACCACGTCGTTCCGCGCACTCAAGGCCAAGTCGTCCGCGCGCAAGGCCGGTGTCAGCGCCACCAAGGCCCTGCCGGTGTACCAGTGGCTCGACCTGGCCACCCAGCCCGGCCAGCTCAACAACACCTTCCCGGTCCAGGAGCAGGTCGGCGGCACGCTGTACGAGCACGCCTTCTCGTTCAGCCAGGGCGGCGGTATGGCCTACCGACCCTCCGGCCTCTGCACCGAGTTCGCCACCCGGTTCGGCTACAAGACCACCGGCCAGCCCCCGGTGGCCGATGACGCGAACCTCGAGCTGACCCGCATCCAGACCAACCCCGCGCCGTCGATCTCCACGTCGACCTCGGTGAGCACCGGGAACGCGGTGACCTTCACCTCGTCACTCGCGGGCACCAAGTACCTGACGATCGAGGTGACCAGCATCGCCGGCGGCGGCTCGTACTTCGCCGCGCTCGGCGACCCGAAGGTCTACTGCAACGCCTCGACCCTTCCCACCTTCCGCAACGGCGACTTCTGAGGAGATGACCATGCGCAAGACACTCCTGGTAGCACTCACGACCCTCGCTCTCGTCCTCGGCTTCGCGACCCTGGCGGACGCCGCCACGGCGAAGAAGTCGTTCAAGGTCTCCATCAAGTCCAACGTCGCGACCTCCCAAGCCGGACGGTTCATCGTGATCTCCGGCAAGGTCTCCGGGCCCGGCGCCGGCGGCAAGAAGGTCAAGATCCAGCGCCAGTACATCGGCGGCGCCTGGACGAACGTGGCCACCGTCGTCACCAAGAAGTCCGGCAAGTACAAAGCCGTCGTGGAGACCCCGCAGGGCGGCACCACCTCGTTCCGCGTGATCAAGGCCAAGTCCTCGGCCCGCAAGGCCGGCGTCAGCGCCACCAAGGCCCTGCCGGTCTACAAGTGGCTCTACCTCGACCACGAGCCCGTGAACAGCTTCAGCAGCGACTACCAGGCCGGGCTCGTGCAGCAGATCGACGGCAAGACCTATGCGCACTCCTACCGGTTCAGTGCGGGCAACAGCTACCTGGCCTTCAAGCTGAGCGGGCTCTGCACCACGTTCACGACCCGCGCCGACTACAATGTGTTCAGCGGACCGCAGCCGGTGGACACCTACACGTTGAAGACGATCGCCCAGAAGAGCAGCGGCCCGGCGATCCAGAAGTCGGTGGTGGTGAGCCTCTTCACGCCGGTCACCGCGAGCCAGTCGCTGGTCGGGGTACGGACACTCGGTGTGAACCTCGAGTCGCTCAACGCCGCCCCGTACTACGCGGTCCTGGGTGACCCAAAGGTCTACTGCAACGCGGAGCACCTGCCGAGCTGGGTCGAGGGCGACTTCATCTAGACGCAACCCGCACATCTCTTCGTGCGCTGTAGGGCCCGATCGGGAGGATCGGGCCCTACAGTGAAGGCTCCGCATTCCCTCTGAGTCTCGGTGGTGCCCGCATGCGCAAGACACTCCTCGTCGTTCTCACGACGCTCGCTCTCGTCCTCGGCTTCGCGACCCTGGCGGACGCCGCCACGGCGAAGAAGTCGTTCAAGGTCTCCATCAAGTCCAACGTCGCGACCTCCCAAGCCGGACGGTTCATCGTGATCTCCGGCAAGGTCTCCGGGCCCGGCGCCGGCGGCAAGAAGGTCAAGATCCAGCGCCAGTACATCGGCGGCGCCTGGACGAACGTGGCCACCGTCGTCACCAAGAAGTCGGGCAAGTACAAGGCCGTCGTGGAGACCCCGCAGGGCGGCACCACCTCGTTCCGCGCGATCAAGGCCAAGTCGTCCGCGCGCAAGGCCGGTGTCAGCGCCACCAAGGCCCTGCCGGTCTACAAGTGGCTCTACCTCGACCACGAGCCCCCGGCCCACGGTGGCAACGACTACCAGGCAGGACTGGCCGAGACGATCAGTGGTGTGAACTACCCGCACTCGTTCCGTTTCACGCAGGGGTCGAGCTACCTGCAGTACAAGACGGCCGGACTGTGCACGACGTTCACGACCCGTGCTGACTACAACGTGTTCAACGGCCCGCAGCCGGCTGACGAGTACGCGTTGGTGCTCATCACCGAAAAGGCGAACAGCCCGTCGGTGCAGAAGGAGTACGAGGTGCCGCTGTTCCAGCCGAAGACGGTCACCCAGTCCATCGCCGGGGTGAGGCGTCTGACCGTCGCCCTGGAGACGCTCAACGCCAGCCCGTACTACGCGGCGCTGGGTGACCCGAAGGTCTACTGCAACGCCGAGCGCCTCCCGAGCTGGGTCGGCATCGACTTCATCTGATCACCGAACGCACCGAGGCCCCCGGCCGGAGACCACCACTCCGACCGGGGGCTTCTGCTTCCTCAGTGCGCCACCAGCTGCGCGCGCGTGGGCACGAACGGCACCACCCGCAGCCGCATCCCGGCCTCCTCGGGAGTCCGGTCCGCCTTGCGGTGGTTGCAGCGCTCGCACGCCGCGACCGTGTTCAGCCACGAGCAGGGTCCACCCCGGCTGACCGGGAGGATGTGGTCCACGGTCTTGCCCCAGCCCCCGCAGTAACCGCACCGGCCGCGGTCACGGCGCAGCACGCCGCCGCGGGTGTAACCCGCTGGCCGGTACAGCCACGTAGCAGCGACGTACCGGACCAGCTTGATGACACGCGGCCACTGGTGCGGGCCGATCATCCGATCGGCGTGACCCTCCTCGACGGTCGCTACCTGGCGGAAGAGCATCCGCACCGCGTGCTGGAAGGAGACCCGACCCAGCGGCTCGTAGGAGGCGTTCAGCAGCACCACCGAGCCACTAGCCGTTGCCATGGACACCACCGCCATCTCCTCTCTCTTCCTAGTGTGCGCTCTGGTGCGCGTGGTTCAGCCCTTCACGCACATCAGCGTGGTGAGCTTCGCGACGACCTCGACGAGGTCCGTCTGGGCCTCGATGACGGCACCGAGGTCCTTGTAGGCGCCGGGGATCTCGTCCACGACGCCGGCGTCCTTGCGGCACTCGACGCCCTCGGTCTGGGCAGCGAGGTCCTCGACGGTGAAGGTCCGCTTGGCCTTGTTGCGCGACATCTTCCGACCGGCACCGTGCGATGCCGACCAATACGACGCCTCGTTGCCGAGGCCCTTCACGACGTACGAGCCGGTGCCCATCGAGCCTGGGATCAGACCGAGCTCGCCGTCACCGGCGCGGATCGCCCCCTTGCGGGTGACGATCAGCTCGGTGCCGTCCGACAGCGTCTCGGTGGCCACGTAGTTGTGGTGAGCCGAGATCTGCTCGCCGTAGGACACCTCCAGGCCGGCCTTCGCGAACGCGGTGGAGACCACCTCGCAGAACAGCGCCATCATCACGGCACGGTTCCGCGCGGCGTACTCCTGCGCCCAGTGCAGGTCACGCAGGTAGGCGTCCATCTCCGGCGTACCGGCGAGGAACACCGCGAGGTCGCGGTCCGGGAGGTCGAGGTTGTGCTCGAGGCCCTTCGCGCCGTGGATGTGGCGCTCCGCGATCTCCTTGCCGATGTTGCGCGAACCCGAGTGCAGCATCAGCCACACCTGACCGTCCTCGTCGGACGTGAGCTCGAGGAAGTGGTTGCCACCACCCAGCGAACCCATCTGCTTCATCGCCTTGCTCTCCCGGTCCTGGACGCCGGGGTGCAGGTCACCGAAGCCGGTCCAGAACGCCGTCCAACCGTCGTACCGGCCGTGGTTGACGCCGAGGCGCCGCACGTCCGGCGCACTGTCGTGCGACCGGAAGCCCACCGGTACGGCGCGCTCGGTCGCCAGCCGCAGCGAGCGGAGGTCCTCGGGGAGGTCCTCGACGGTGAGGCTGGTGCGCACCGCCTGCATACCGCAACCGATGTCGACGCCGACTGCGGCCGGTGAGACGGCGTCGCGCATGGCGACGACCGAACCGACGGTCGCACCCTTGCCGAGGTGGACGTCCGGCATCACCCGCAGCCCGTGGACCCACGGCAGCCGCGAGATGTTGCGCAGCTGCTCCAGCGCCTGGTGCTCGACCTCGTGCGGATGTGCCCACATCAGGGTCTCGGCGCCTGCGCCCGGCAGAGCCACCGGGAAGCCGTGGTTGTTCGTGCTCATCGCTGTTCGCCTCCTTCGGCGGTTGCTTGCTTGTCAGTTGTCGTGTGGTGCGTGCCCCCTCCAGGAGTCGAACCTGGGTCCCCGGCTTCGTAGGCCGGTGTCGTGTCCGCTGGACCAAGGGGGCGTCGTACGCCGGGGCCCACCGCTCCGACGGCGGTGGGCCCCCTACCGGGAACTAGGCAGCCGAGACCTTCCGGGGCCGACCCGGCTGCCGGACCTTCTCCAGCGGCTTGCCGTTCTCCAGCAGGACGCCACCCCAGACACCCCACTCGTCCCGGTTCACACCGAGCTCGAGGCAGAGGTCCCGGACGGCGCACGAGCCGCAGACCGCCAGTGCCTGCTCGAGCGCGACCTGGTCGGTCGGGGCGAACACGTCCGGGTCGTCGTGGTCGGCGCAGCTCCACGCGGCCGGACCGAAGTCCGGGGTCGGGAACGTGAACGCGACCGTCACGCCCTTGGTGTCGAGCAGGTCGTCCTTCGTCTTCATCATCTTCATGTGCCGTCACCTCCTTCGTCGGTCGGTGGCACGTGCCGTGCTCCGCGGTGGAGCAAAGTCGGGTTGGCGGGACTCGAACCCGCGGTTGCCTGCGCCCGAAGCAGGAGGGATGGCCGCTTCCCCACAACCCGTCACTGGTGGTCTGCGGAGCTCCGAAAAGCAGAAGAGCCGCTCCGCGAGGTCGGAGTCCGCGTGTGGGCACACGCTGACTTCTGCCTCCGCTGGAGCGGCCCGGACGTTTCCGGTGCTTCTCGGCACCTACATCGGCGGCTCCAGCGAGGTCGGCAGCTGCTGACCCTCGACCTTGCAGGGCTCGTAGCCTCCGAGGGATCGCATCCAGGCATCACCCAGCGCACGGACCGCAAAGCGGTTCGTGATCACGGAGGTGCTCCTGGTATTCACTGCGATTCCTTCTCGGTGGTGGCGCCGGCCTCGGTGACCGACGCAGGCAAGGGTAGGAGGACGGAGCGCTGCGGACCTAACGGGTTTCTGCGAGCTCAGATGTTTGACTGCCCTATGAACGACTCCGCGCTGATCACCGTCGGCCTGCCGATCGCGCTGGCGATCATCATGTTCGGCCTCGGACTGTCCCTCACCGTCGACGACTTCCGCCGGGTAGCGAAGTCGCCCCGGGCCGTCGTGATCGCCCTCGGACTGCAGGTGCTGATCCTGCCGCTGATCGCGTTCGGGCTCGTCAAGGCGTTCGACCTCGACCCGCTGCTCGCCGTGGGCGTGATGCTTCTTGCGGCCTCGCCGGGCGGGACGACGGCGAACCTGTTCAGCCACCTGTTCCGCGGCGACGTCGCGCTCAACGTCTCGCTCACCGCGATCAACTCCGTGCTGGCGGCCGTGAGCATCCCGGTGATCACGAACCTCGCGATCAACCACTTCGAGGCCGAGGGCGAGCTCGGGCTCCAGGTCGGCAAGGTGCTCCAGGTGATCGCGATCGTGCTGGTCCCCGTCGGCATCGGCATGCTCGTACGCCGCCGCTCC
Source organism: Marmoricola sp. OAE513 (assembly GCF_040546585.1). Taxonomy (NCBI): domain Bacteria; kingdom Bacillati; phylum Actinomycetota; class Actinomycetes; order Propionibacteriales; family Nocardioidaceae; genus Marmoricola; species Marmoricola sp. OAE513. The sequence continues at coordinate 1,670,848 of NZ_JBEPOC010000001.1, forward strand.
CCCGAGTTCGCCGGCAGCGCCGACCGCCCGGTGCGGATCTTCTCGATCACCACCCTGGTCGCGGTCTCCGTCGGCGCGCTGCTCGGTGAGCGGGAGAACCTGGCCGACTACGTCGAGCAGGTCGGCGCGGTCACCAGCATCTTCTGCCTGGCCAGCCTCACCCTCGGGTACGCCGGCGCGCGCCTGTTCCAGCTCGACGACAAGCAGGCGATCGCGTGCGCGATGGAGGTCGGCATCCACAACACGACCGTGGCGCTGACGATCGCGCTCAGCGTGCTCGACAACACCGAGGTGGCGATCCCGAGCGCGGTGTACTCGGTGCTGATGTACGTGTTCGCCACCGCGTTCGGGTTCGCCATCACCCGCAACCGCCGAGCGGCGCCGGCTACACCTTCTTGACGTTGACGATCTGCGAGGTCACCTTGCCGACCTTGTCGATCTTGGTCAGCAGCGTGCCGGTGACCTTCACGCTGATGAACAGCCACTTGGCCTTGGCGGTCAGCGGCGTCGTCAGGGTGGTGACGCCACCCGACACGGTCTTCTTGGTGCTGCCCGAGGACACCGTGACCTTCGCCCGCCCGGTGGCCACGACCTTGGCCGTCTGCGTCCACGAGTAGACGGTGGTGACGTTCTTCTTGGTCGTGCAGAGCTTGATCCGGGTGCTTGCTCCGACCACGTAGCGCTGGCCGCCCACCTTCTTGGCGGCGGTCGGCGCCACGGTCACGACCCGGTTCCCCGCGGTGCACTTCTTGAGCTTCTGGGTCGGCCCGGCGGCGAGGCTGGCGACCGCCGTCCCGTTCTCGCCCTTGCTGGCGGCCACCGCTCCGGTCGGTGCGACCGAGAGGCTGACGGCGACGGCGAGCGTGCTCGCAGCCACCCCACGTCCGAATGTGTTCATGCTCGTTCCTCGTCCCTGATCTCGCGCTGCCGCGGGTGCACGACAGCCGACCGCGTCCGTGCGGTCTGATTCCTTCTGATCGGCAGGAAGTCGCCGGACGTGAGGGCGTGCTCGGGCTACGCGGGCTTGACCATCGGGACCAGGAACTGACGCGCGATCGCCGCGAGCCGCTTGTCGTCCTCGAGGTCCACCAGCTCGCTCGGCGTCACGAGGAACGACGTCGAGACCCTGGTCATCAGCTCGGCCACCATGTCCACGTCGATGCCGGTCGAGATGGTGCCGGCCTTCTGCTCGCGCCGCAGCTGCCCGGCCAGGAACGCGCGGACGGTGGCAAGGGTGCGTCCGTGCTCGCCGACCACCGACGGAAGGACCGAGCCGGGGTCGGCGGCCAGCAACCCGCCGATCAAGGAGTTGCCGCGCATCGTGCGCAGCGCGCTGACGAAGCCGACGACGATGCGGTCCTCGACCGTCTTCGCAGAACGGATGTCGGTGAGGAACTGCGCGAAGTAGCGCCGGAACTCCCACAGGACGACCGCTTCGACGAGCAGGTCCTTCGTCGCGAACCGCCGGTAGACGGTGATGCGGGAGAAGCCGGAGGCCCGGGCGACGTCCTCCATCGTGGCGCGGTGGATCCCTTCGCGCACGAACAAGTCGCGCGCTCCGGCGAGGATCCGGCCGGTGATCTCCTCGTTCTCGTCGATCCCAGCAGGGCCCACGAGTGCGCGCGCGAGCAGCGTCTCCGCAGGTTGGACGCCGTCCGCTGAGGGTGCCGTGCTCACGTGCGAAGTATGACGCGTGCTCGACACCCTGGGCGCACCGCTCGGTCTCCTGGCGAAGAAGGACTAGGCAGCGCCGCGGTCACGCAAGCGGCCGCGAAGGTAGCTGCCCGTCGCACTGTCCCGCGATCGGGCGACGTCGGCCGGCGTTCCCTCGGCGACGATCCGGCCACCGTCGTCTCCTCCCGAGGGACCGAGGTCGATGACCCAGTCAGCCGTGGCGATGGTGTCGAGGTCGTGCTCGACCACGACGACGGTGCTCCCGGCATCGACCAGCCGGTGCAGCTGGCGGACCAGGAGCGCGACGTCCGCGGGGTGGAGCCCGGTCGTCGGCTCGTCGAGCAGGTACAAAGTGTGCCCGCGCCTGGCTCGTTGCAGCTCGGTGGCCAGCTTGATGCGCTGGGCCTCCCCGCCGCTCAGCTCGGTGGCCGGCTGGCCCAGCCGGAGATACCCCAGCCCTACCTCACGCAGGGTCTGCAGACTCCGGGCGGCGGAGGGGAGGTCGGCGAGGAACTCGGCTGCCTCGTCGACGGTGAGACCGAGAACCTCGGCGATGTTCTTGCCCTCGTAGGTGACGGCGAGCGTGCTCGCCTCGTAGCGGGAGCCTGCACACGTCGGGCAGGCGGAGTAGGTCCCCGGCAGGAACAACAGCTCGACCGCGACGAACCCCTCCCCCTGACAGGTCTCGCACCGTCCGTCCGGGAGGTTGAAGGAGAACCGCCCGGCGTCGTACCGGCGACGGCGAGCAGCGGGCGTCGCGGCGAAGGCCTTCCGGACCGCGTCGAACAAGCCCGTGTACGTCGCCAGGTTCGACCGCGGCGTCCTCCCGATCGGCTTCTGGTCGACGACGACCAAGCGGTCGAAGGATCCGTCCGGCTCGGCCTCGGTCAGCTCAGCGAGCAACGACGACTTGCCCGACCCCGAGACACCGGTGACGGCGGTCAGCACGCCGAGGGGCACCGCCACGCTGAGGTCGACCAGGTTGTTGCGGGAGACATCCTCCAACCGGAACCAGTCCGCGGGCTCTCGTCGGGCACTTCCACCGCGCTCGACCCGGCCGAACAGGTGAGCACCGGTGGCCGAGCCCTGCACTGCTTCGAGCCCGGGCACCGGACCGGAGTACAGCACCCGGCCACCCGCCTGCCCCGCGCCCGGGCCGACATCCACCACCCAGTCCGCCCGGCGTACGACGTCGAGGTCGTGCTCGACCACGAACAAGGAGTTCCCGCCTTCCTTCAGCCGATCCAGGACCCGCAGCAGCGGTTCGGCGTCGGCGGGGTGCAGCCCTGCTGACGGCTCGTCGAGCACGTAGACGACACCGAAGAGACCGGACCGGAGCTGGGTCGCGATCCGCAGCCGTTGCATCTCGCCCGGCGACAACGTGGTCGAGCTGCGTCCCAGGCTCAGGTAACCCAGCCCCAGCTCCAGCAGCACCGCGATGCGCGCGACGAGATCGGCGCAGATCCGGACGGCCACCTCGCTGTCCTCCCCGGAGCCCGCCGTCGGGACCGCTGCAGACGGGTGGTCCAGGGTGGCCACCGGGCGGAGCAGGTCGACGACCTGACCCAGCGGCATCGCGTTGACCTCGGCGATGCTGCGCCCAGCGAAGCGGACGGCGAGCGCTTCCGGTTTCACCCCGCTCCCCCCGCAGGACGGGCACGGCAGGCTGCGGGTGAACCGGAGGGCACGCTCGCGCATCCGCTCGCTGGTTGATTCGGCCAGCGTGTGCAGGACGTGCTTGCGCGCGCTCCAGAACTTGCCGTAGTAGCCGTGGTCGACGCGGTCCCGTTCGGGCTGGACGAGGACCGAAGGTTGTTCATCGGTGAAGAGCAGCCAGTCGCGGTCCTTCTTGCGCAGCTTGGCGAAGGGTCGGTCGACGTCGATCCCCAGTCCCGCGACGATGCTGCGCAGGTTCGCCCCCTGCCACGCGCCGGGCCAGGCGGCGATCGCACCTTCCCGGATGCTCAGGGAGTCGTCGGGGACGAGCAGGTACTCGACGACGTCGTGGATCGTGCCGAGACCGTGACACGTCGGGCAGGCACCCGCAGGCGTGTTCGGCGAGAAGTCCTCCGCCTCCAGCCTCGGCGCTCCCCGGGGGTAGGTCCCGGCCCGCGAGTAGAGCATCCGCAGCAGGTTGGACAACGTGGTGATCGTGCCCACCGAGGATCGGCTGGTCGGCGCTCCTCGCCGCTGCTGCAGCGCGACAGCAGGGGGAAGGCCGGTGATCTCCTCGACGTGCGGGGCGCCGACCTGTTGGAGCAAGCGCCGCGCGTACGGCGCGACCGACTCGAAGTAGCGACGCTGCGCCTCGGCGTACAACGTCCCGAAGGCCAACGACGACTTGCCCGAACCGGAGACGCCGGTGAAGACCACCAGAGCGCCTCGAGGGACGTCCACATCCACGTTGCGCAGGTTGTTCTCGCTCGCCCCGCGGACCCGGACGAATCCCGCGAGCTGGTCATCCTGCGACGTCGGCTGCACGAGTACGCCGTACCCCGGCGGCGGGGTCCGCACGCGAGCGCCCGCGAGGTGAGGCGTGTCGGTGGTTCTCTCATGTGGTCTCGCTGCGCGGCTGTGCTCCTCGCTTCGCTCGTCGGCAGCCGCTTGTTCGCCGTGAATGTGAAAGACCCCCGAGGTGAAGCGTTTCGGGGGTCTTCCACATTCAGGCTCTCTGCGCGGCTGTAGGGATTCGAACCCCAAACCTTCTGATCCGTAGTCAGATGCTCTATCCGTTGAGCTACAGCCGCTCGTCCCGGTGCTCCGCACGAGGACCCGCATACTCTAGCGGAGGTCGATCCCTGTTCGAAATCGGGTGGCCGCCGTCACCTCTGCGGCAGGCCTGGGCGGGACTTGATCGATCCAATAGGTACCCACCAGAACCCGGTCTAAATTCTTCAGATCGATCGCTGCAGCGTCGCGGGGATCGGACCATCCACTTTCAAGATCCGTCGATGCGCTCGGCGGCCGGTCCGGCCACGTCCCCGTGAGTCCTGATCGCGATCGAAAGGAACACCGGCATGACTGCCACCGCTCCCACCAGCACGACCGCGCCCACCACGCGCGAAGACATCCTCGCCTGGGTCTCCGAGATCGCGGAGCTCACCCAGCCCGACGCCATCCACTGGTGCACCGGCTCCGACGAGGAGTGGACCGAGCTCACCAACTTCCTGGTCGGCACCGGCACCTTCATCAAGCTCGACGAGAACAAGAAGCCGAACAGCTACTACGCGGCCTCCAACCCCACCGACGTGGCGCGTGTCGAGGACAAGACGTTCATCTGCTCGGTCGACGAGAAGGACTGCGGGCCGACCAACAACTGGATGGACCCGAACGCGATGAAGGAGATCATGCGCGGGCTGTACGCCGGCTGCATGAAGGGCCGCACGATGTACGTGATCCCGTTCGTCATGGGTCACCTCGAGGCTGAGAAGCCGATGTTCGGCATCGAGATCACCGACTCCGCCTACGTCGTCGCGAGCATGAAGGTCATGGCCGCGGATGGGCACCGAGGTGCTGCGCAAGCTCGAGGAGTCCAACGCGCCGTACGTGCCGGCGCTGCACTCCGTGGGCCACCCGCTCGCCGAGGGCCAGGCCGACGTCGCCTGGCCGTGCAACGACACCAAGTACATCGTCCAGTTCCCCGAGGAGCGGATGATCTGGAGCTTCGGCTCGGGCTACGGCGGCAACGCGCTGCTCGGCAAGAAGTGCTACGCCCTGCGCATCGCGAGCGTCATGGCGCGCGACGAGGGTTGGATGGCCGAGCACATGCTCATCCTCAAGCTCACCTCGCCGCAGGGCGTCGTGAAGTACATCGCGGCGGCGTTCCCGTCGGCCTGCGGCAAGACCAACCTGGCGATGCTCGAGCCGACCGTCCCGGGCTGGAAGGTCGAGGCCATCGGCGACGACATCGCCTGGATGCGCATCGGTGACGACGGCCGCCTGTGGGCGGTCAACCCGGAGTTCGGCTTCTTCGGCGTCGCGCCGGGCACCAACGAGCACACCAACCCGAACGCGATGAAGACCATCAACAAGGGCAACTCGGTCTTCACCAACGTCGCGCTCACCGAGGACGGCGACGTCTGGTGGGAGGGCCTGGAGAACCCGCCGGCCAAGGCGACCTCCTGGAAGGGCGAGCCGTGGACGCCGGAGTCGACCGAGCTCTCCAGCCACCCGAACAGCCGCTACTGCACCCCGATCAAGCAGTGCGACATGCTCGCGGCCGAGTACGACGACCCGCGCGGTGTCCCGATCGACGCGATCCTGTTCGGCGGCCGTCGCAAGACGACGATCCCGCTGGTCTCCGAGGCCCGCGACTGGACCCACGGCACCTTCCTCGGCGCGACCCTGTCGTCGGAGACCACCGCTGCCGCGGTCGGTGCGGTCGGCGTCGTGCGTCGTGACCCGATGGCGATGATCCCGTTCATCGGCTACAACGCCGGCGACTACTTCAGCCACTGGATCAACATGGGCAAGGACAACGACGCGTCCAAGATGCCGAAGATCTTCTACGTGAACTGGTTCCGCCTCGACTCCGACGGCAACTTCATGTGGCCCGGGTTCGGCGAGAACAGCCGCGTCCTGAAGTGGATCATCGAGCGCATCGACGGCCAGGCCGCCGCGGTCGAGACCCCGATCGGCCACGTGCCGGCGCCGGGCACCTTCGACCTCGACGGTCTCGACATGACCGAGGAGCAGCTCGAGGCTGCCCTCGCGGTCGACGTCGAGGAGTGGAAGGCCGAGATCCCGCAGATCCAGGAGTGGTTCGAGAAGTTCGGCGACGACCTGCCGTCCGTGCTCTGGACCGAACTCGACGGCCTGAAGGCCCGCTTGGGTCTCTGACCCGCCGCTAGACCGCTTGCGGGCCCGCACCCACGGGGGTGCGGGCCCGTTGCACTTTTCTGCAATATTGGACCTATGACGCCCGAATTCACTGCAGAGCAGCGCGAGCTGTTGCAGAACGATGCGGGCGACCTGTACCAGAAGATCGTCCTCAAGGGCTCGATCGCGCACGACGACGAGCACATCGTCCCCGGCGGCGTCGACCACGCCTCGTTCGCGTTCCTGCTCGACCTCGGGCTCGTCGCCATCGACCCGGCCACCGACACCTACCTGCCCGTCGACCCGGCCATCGTGCAGTCACGCGTCGTCGCCCCGATGGGGCAGCGCGCCGCCGAGCTCCTCGCCGAGTCGACGGGGTGGGCGACCACCTTCGCCGAGCTCGGGCTGGCGTTCCGGCGTACGGCACCCAGCGACCTGCCGATCGTGGAGATCCGCGGGCTGCCGAACATCAACCGCTTCATCGTCGCCGCTCTCGGAGACGCCGAGTCCGAGCTGCTCACCGCCCAGCCCGACGGCGCGAGGTCCGCCGCGGTGCTCGACGTCGCCCTCGAGCGCGACAAGCGGACGCTCGGTCGCGGGGTGAAGATGCGGACGCTCTACCAGCACTCGGCGCGGCGCAGCATCGCCACCCGCGAGTACGTCGAGGAGGTCACCAAGCTGGGCGCCGAGGTGCGCACGCTGGACGAGTTCTTCAACCGGATGATCGTCGTCGACCGTCGACTCGCGATGATCCCGGGCATGGACGGCTCCGACGTCGCGATCGTGATCCACGACCCGAACCTGGTCAACTACCTCGCCGACATCTTCGAGCGGTCCTGGGAGCGGGCGCACGTCTTCACCGACCGCGAGAGCACGACCGAGCGCGAGATCGCCGAGGACGTGCACAACATGACGATCCGGATGCTCGTCGAGGGCCACAGCGACAACGCCAGCTCCAAGCGCGTCGGCGTCAGCACCCGCACGTACGCCGGCTACGTCGCCTCGCTCAAGGCCGAGTACAACGTCGAGACGCGCTTCCAGCTCGGCTACGCGATCGGGCAGCAGGAGCTGCGCGAGAAGATGCGGGACAAGCCCACGAAGCAGACATGACAAGAGCGGAGAGTTGGGGGTCCTCTCCGCTCCTGTCATGAGACGGCCCACCCGAGGGGGCCCGACGAGCACCTGGGGGGTGGTCCTCGTCTTCGTCTCTGGTCTTCAGTTGTGCCTGTCGGCTCAGCCCCAGCCGGTGTCCGTCCGCAGGACGCCGCCGCTTCCGGTGCCGCTGTCGTCCACGGTGATCGGGGACGTCGGTGCCTTCCAGTGGTAGCGCTGACCGTCACGAGCAGCGTTCGCCGGGCCCAAGCTCCCGGCGATCACGCCCGTCGTGGCCAGACCTGTTGCGAGGATCGTGGCTGCAACACGGGCCAAGAACTTCTTGTTCATGTGTTTCTGTCCTTCAGTTGTCCCGGTTGCTCAGGGGATGCCACCGGATGACTCCATTGTCGTGAAGGCATCGCGCGACCCGGAAGTAGACCAGTTACCTCATGAACATGCAGTTCACCTTTCTGCAGGTTCATGCAATCGGGACGTACCGGTCGCCCGGTGGCCGCTGCACGTGCCCCGACGCGAAGAGCCCCACCCGGCGATAACCAGGTGGGGCTCTGCGTGCTTTCTCGGCGGAGGCGGAGGGATTTGAACCCTCGATGGGGTTGTAGCCCCAAACCCGCTTAGCAGGCGGGCGCCATAGACCGGACTAGGCGACGCCTCCAAGACAGCGAGGGAAAGGTTACCCACTCCGAGCCGACCTCGGGAAATCGGGTCCTGGGCCGGCGGTCAGCGCTTGCTGTTGCCGTGCTGCCCGTTCAGGCGTCGCATCAGCTCGGACACGAACGCTTCCGGGTCGCCCTCGATCAGGGTCACCGGGATCGTCGTCGAGCGTCCGTCGCGGAGCCGGATCACCACGCACCGCGTGCCGTGCAGCTCGGAGGTGGCCAGGTCCTCGACCGAGGACCACTTCGCGTTCTTCTCGCCGGCGCCGCGGACGAACCGCACCTGGTAGCCGATGTCGTCGATCCGCACGACGTACCAGCGGCGGCCGAGCAGGAAGCCCAGGGTGAAGACGCCGACGACCGCGAGGATGACCAGTCCGCTGAGGACGTCACCGGGGAGATCGAAGGCGACCACGACGATCGTGACCAGCAGCAGGAGCACCCCGAGGGCGACGAGGAACGCGCCCATCAGTCGCGCCCGCAGCTGGGGCGCCAGGCCGTAGTCGCGGCGGTCGTTCGGAGTCACCCCCCGATTACATCGGTTCGGCCCGGCGTACGGCGAATCGGCCCGGGCCAGAGGTCCCCTTTCGTCCCCGGGGTCTTGTCTACGGGTGTGGCGTGGGTCACACTCTAGGTCCCACTGTGCACGGCGAACCTCGTGGAGGTGGTGGCTCATGACGCTTGAGTCAGCAATCTCGGACCTGCAGCACACCCTCGGAAGCAGCCGCACGGCCTCGAACTGGCGACTGATGACGCGCAACCAGCTCGCCGCCGTCCGCGAGGCCCTGAGCGACGAACGGTTCGCCTCGTGGGACGGCTGGCTAGCAGCCCGCAGCAGCGGGTCGGACCGCGAGCGGCAGCAGCTGCTCGCCCGCATCACCGCTCTCGGCACCGGACTGCTCGACCGGCTCGACACCGACCGGGTGGCCTCGGAGGTCAGACGGCTCCTGCACGACGTGGAGCACTACCGGCAGAAGATGCACGACCTGGTCTACGACTCCGTCTCCATGGAGATCGGCGGCAGCGAGTAGACCTCACCGCACCCGGGTGAGCACACCGCCCGGCTCCAGCTGCAGCTCGACGTCGAGCTCCAGCTCCTCGAGGAACGTCCGGTCGTGGCTGACGACCAGCAGCGCACCCCGGTACGCCGCCAGCGCACCGACCAGCTGGCCGACGCCGTCGAGGTCGAGGTTGTTGGTCGGCTCGTCGAGCACGAGCAGCTGTGGTGCCGGGGCCGCCAGCACGAGGCTTGCGAGGGCGACGCGCAGACGTTCACCGCCGGACAACGAGCCGTTCGGACGGTCGAGCATCTCGCCGCGCAGCAGCAGTCGCGCGAGCCGGTTGCGCAGCTCGCCGGGATCGGTCTCGGGTGCGACGGCCCGCACGGTCTCCCACACCGAGGCGTCGTCGTCGAGGACGATCGCCTGGGGCAGAAATGCGACCGGGACCTCGGCGAGCGGGAGCGTCTGCTGCAGCAGCGTGGTCTTGCCGGCTCCGTTGGGGCCCGTGAGCCCGACCCGCTCAGGACCGTGCAGCACGTGGTCACGACCGTCGGTCGACCGCACCGCGACGATCCGCCGACGAGCCGGTACGCCGGGATCCGGCAGGACGACCTTGAGCTGGTCGTCGTCGCGGACGGCCCGACCGGCGGCGTCGACGGCGGCGCGCGCCCGGGCGATCCGGTCGTCGTGGATACCGCGTCGTCCGGCCTGGGACTTCTCCGCACTGTTGCGGCGCTCGTTGAAGACGACCCCCATGAACTTGCGGTTCTCCCGGTCCTTGTAACCCTTCCGCTCGCTGCGAGAGATCTTCACCTCCGCCTCGATGCGCTCGCGCTGCTGCTTCCTGAGGTCCTGCTTGGCGGTGGCGAGCACCTGCTGGGCGACCTCCTGCTCGTGGGCGAGGTGCGCGGCGTACTGGCTGAACGGACCACCGAAGGTGGTCAGGGTGTGCTCGCGCAGCTCGACGGTCGCGTCGGTCCGGTCGAGCAGCAGCCGGTCGTGGCTGACCACGACCAGCGCACCTGACCAGGAGTCGACCAGTGAGTAGAGACGTTCCCGCGTGGGTTCGTCGAGGTTGTTCGTCGGTTCGTCGAGGAGGGCGACGCCGGCCCGCTGCAACCGGATGCCGGTCAGGGCGACGAGCATCGTCTCCCCGCCGGACAACGTCGGGACCGTTCGGTCGAGGCCGGTCGGCAGACCGAGGCCGGCGAGCTCGGCGACCGCCCGCTCCTCGACGTCCCAGTCGTCGCCGACCGCGTCGAAGTGGTGCTGGTCGGTCGACCCGTCCTCGATCGCGCGGAGCGCGTCGACCGCAGGCCCGACCCCGAGCAGGTCGGCGATCCGCGTGTCCGGGGTCGTGGTCACGTGCTGCGGCAGGTACGCGACGCTCCCCGCCGTCGCGATGCTCCCGGACGTCGGGGTCAGCAGACCCGCAACCAGGCGGAGCAAGGTCGACTTGCCGGCGCCGTTGGCGCCGATCAGTCCGGTCCGCGCAGGACCGAACGCACCCGTGACGCCGTCGAGGACGACAGCACCGTCAGGCCAGGTGAAGGAGACGTCGCGCAGGGCGACAGAGCTTGAAGCAGAGGTAGGCACAGGAGACTCCGAAGGGTTCGGCGGATGCGCCGACCACCAAGGGGTCAGCGCGAGGACGCTGGAGTGATCTCCTGGTTGCCCGTCATCCTGTGCTCCTCGGTACAGCCCCTGACACGTGCGCGGAGTGCGCGAGGCTCGGGTTCCATTGTCCCCCGGTTGCGCGCGCGAGCCAACTGGTTATCGGGCAAACATCCGGCACTGGCAGAGGGGGAGGGATTTGAACCCCCGGTGGGTTTCCCCACGATCGCTTTCAAGGCGATTCCGATAGGCCGCTCCGGCACCCCTCCCTGGGACGGCGAACCGCCCTCAGGTGAGTGAGTCTAGTTGCTGCGCGCCGCGTCCGAGTCCGACCCCACGACCTGGAGCCTTGCTGCGACCGGCTCGAGCACGGTGATCAGCTCGTCGCGCCCGGCTGCCGTCAGGGCGTCGTACGGCGCCTCGGCGAGCTCGTCGGTGAGCGCTTCGATCCTGTCCTTGGTCGCACGTCCGGCCGACGTGAACCGCCCGTCGGTGTCGACCAGGCCGCGTTCGCGCAGGCCGCCCATGACGTCGGCGAGCAGCGTCTTCGGCAGGTGGTGGATCCGTCCGAACGACTCGGCCGGGTAGATGTCGTTGTCCAGCGCGCAGAGCACGTGTGCCTCGAGACCCCCGATGCGCTCGGAGACGAGCGCTGCGATGTGTCCGTCTCCGCGGTGCTCGCGCACCATGTTGGCTGCGTGCCACAACCGGGTCACCGGATCGGTGGGCACCGGGAGCGCGCGGAGGCCGGCGTACATGATCCGACCGTCGGTCGGGGCACTGACCGACGCCTGGGTCAGCAGCTCCGCGGCACGGGCGAGTCCGGGCGTCGCGGCGAGGTCGCCGAGGATCGCGCGCAGTGCTGCGACGCACCCGCGCTCGCGGGCGGCGTGCGCGTCCTCCGGGGTCGTCGTCTCCCAGACCTTGGGCAGGTGACGCGCGACCTCGCCCGGAGCGAAGTTGTAGAAGGCGGCGTGCACGACCTCCGCCGGAACGCGTCCCAGCGGGGCGGAACGACCGGCGAAGTAGCCGTCCCAGTAGTTCGCGAAACCGAGCTCGGCCATCGCGTCGTTCGGCTCGGGTGAGAAGAAGTTCACGAGCGAGATCGGCTCGGTCAGCTCGAACATGCGGCGTGCCACGGGCTGCGTCATCGGTCCATCCCCTGCGGTCGGTGCGGCACCCGGGTCGGCTGCCTCTCACCACTGCTACGAACAGGAGCAGCCGGATACGACACCCGTTGTGCTCAGCGCTCGAGAACCGCGAGCACGTCGCCCTCCTGGATCAGGTCACCGGCGACGACCCGGACTTCGCGGACGACCCCCGGGACCTCGACGAGCACCGGGATCTCCATCTTCATCGACTCCAGCAGCATCAGGGTGCCGCCGGCCTCGACCCGGTCCCCGGGGGCAACCGCGACGGACAGCACGCTGGCCACCATCTCCGCGAGGATCTCTGAGGTCTCGACCATGATCCGGACCCTAGCCGGGAGCGCTGGTTACTCGCGCGTTCAGTGCAGCGGCCGGGTGCGACGCGGCTCCGGCCGGTGCGCCACGGCCTCCTCGTCCCGCCGGGCCCGACGCCCGTGCGAGCCGGTGAACGACTGCTCGATCCGGATCACCAGGTAGCCGATGACCAGGCCGATCACCAGGCTGTACACCGCGCCGAGGACGACGCTGGCGACGCCGAGGTCGGTGGCGATCAACCGCGTCGCGGTCGGCGCGGTGGCGGCGACACCGAAGGCGCACACCCACCAGCCCTGGCGGCGCCGAGCGCGCATGAAGACGCCCCAGGCCAGCGCGGGGTAGCCGAGCAGGGCCATGATCGGGTGCGCCACGGCCCCGAGGTTCTCGCGCAGGGTCGCGCGCAGGTCGTCCAGGCTGTCGACCAGGTCGCGGGAGCCCCACTGGGAGATCGCTTCGGTGTAGGCCATCGCGACGAAGAGCAGGAAAACCGCTCCCCCGGCAATGGCGTAGCCGCGGCGGCCGAGTCCGTGCAGACCGGCGCCGAGCCGGTAGACCAGCGCGAACGCGGCGATCAGCGAGAACGCGAAGACGACGTACCCGAAGCGGTCGACGTCCTGGTCCTTGTTGTCCGCGTAGCCGAGGACACCGAGTGCACCCACCCACGAGATGGCGGTCGCGATCAGCACCTCGCGGATGGCGATGCCGAACGTCGCGGCGGGGACCGTGGTCATGAAGGCGAGGGTCGCGGCGAGCACACCGGTGCCGATCGCAGCACCTGAGAGCAGGGCCGACCACTGGGTGCCGAAGGCTCCGACCGCGAGCACGGCGGTCAACGTCGTCGCCCAGACCGGACGACCACCGGTGCGCACGGCGAGACCCCACGCCAGGGCGCAGGAGACCAGACCGCCGCCGACGTACCGGATGACCTCGGGGAGGTCCGGCACCAGGCGGGCGGCCGCTACGGCAGCGGCACCGACGAGCAGCGCAAGGATCCAGGACTCGTTCTCGGTGAGCGAGGTGCTGCGGGCCGAGCCGACGCGTTCGCGCAGCTCGAGTCGTCGGACAGCGGCGGGACCGGGCTCACCGGTGCGCGCTGCAGCGGGGTTGAGCGCGCTCGGGACCGGCGCGGCGGCGGCCGCCGCGGCGGCCTCGGTGGCCTCGCGCACGGCCTGGCGCGCAGCCGGCGCAGCGGTCGCGGCACGAGCAGCACGGGCCGCGGACCGGGCCGCCGGTCGGTCGACCTTCGGTCGCGGTTCGGTACGCCGGCGCAGCTTGCTCGGTGCCGGCGCGGGCGTCGCCGGCGCGGGCGCGGGTTTCGGAGCGCCGGGAACCGGCGGGCTCACGGGCTGGGCGACCGGAGCCGGCTTCGGCGGGGTGATCGGTTCAGGCTGGGCGACCGGCTGGGCGACCGGCTGGGCGACGGGCTTGGCCGCCGGTTTGGCCACGGGCTTGGTCACGCGCGTGGCGACGGGCTTGGCCACCGGAGCCGGTTGCGGAGGGGCGACCGGCTTGGCTACCGGAGCCGGTTTCGGAGGGGCGACGGGCTCGGGCTGGGCGACCGGCTGGGCGACGGGCCGGGCAGCCGGCTTGGTCGCCGGAGCAGGCTTGACCGGGGTGGTCACCGGTTTCGCGACCGGCGCGGGTGCGGGCGCCGCAGCAGGCGGTGCCGCGGCGGGGGCTGCCTTCGCAGCGGGAGCGGTGGGCACCGCCTTGCGCGTCGGCTTCGGTCGGGCCGGGCGGAAGAGCCCGCGCTTCGCCGTCTTCGCCGGGATGACGACCGGAACCTCAGGAGGATCCGCGATCGGCTCGGTGATGCGCGCGTGCGACCCGGTGGCCTCCAGCGGGTCGTCGTGCGGGACGTCGGGTCGACGGTCGGCGGGAGCCGCGATCCGACGTCCGGCCGGACGCGTCGTCGGGGTGCCGGTCGCCGACTCGGCAGCGGGAGCCGGGGCCGAGACCTGCGCGGTCCGGGCGACGGTGAGCGGGTCGGTCAGCGGGTCCGGGCGCCGTACGTCGGCACGACGGGCACCCCCTGCCGGCCGGGCAGCGGGGCGGCCACTCGCCGGGATCAGCGGGAAGTTCGTCGACGGCGGTCGGTTCGCAGGCCTGGCGGCCGGCCGGGACACATCGGCGCGGCGTCGTCCAGGAGCGGGCTCCGGAGGACTCTCCGGGGTGCCGTCAGGACCAGACACGTCTGCCACCTTCGTCTGGAGTGCTCACGAGATCGACTACCGAGAATATCAACCCTTCAGAGCCGCCGGTTCTGCAACGACGGGTTCTGCCGCCGGGTGTCGGCGACCTGGTCGAGCTCGAGGGTCGCGGTGATCCACTCCTCCCCCTCGCCGCCCTCGGCCACGACGTCGCCGGTCGGGGCGATCACGAGGGAGTGCCCGCAGTAGCGCGGGCCGGGCTGAGCCGCGGCCACCACCCAGCACAGGTTCTCGATCGCACGGGCTCGCAGCAGCGTCCGCCAGTGCTCGACCTTGCGCTCGCCGGCGACCCAGGCGGCCGGGAGGACGAGGACGTCGACTCCCTGCGCCGACAGTGCGCGGGCGAGCTCGGGGAACCTCAGGTCGTAGCAGGTGAGCAGCCCCACCCGCGCTCCGGCGACGTCGGCGACCACCGGGTCCAGCGGGCCGGGCATCACGACGTCGGACTCGCGCTGGCCGAAGGAGTCGTAGAGATGGATCTTCCGGTACGTCGTCAGCTGGTCCCCCTGGGCCAGGACGAGGGTGTTGAACGGGCGATCCGGATCATCGCTGGTCTCGAACATGCCGCCGACGACCGCGGCTCCGCTGCGCTGCGACGCGGCACGAAGGGCCCCCACGAACGGGCCGTCCAGCGGCTCGGCGTACGGGGCCAGCGAGCTGCCGGGGTCCCCGAAGTCCCGCGCGAACGCTTCGGGGAGCACGACCAGGTCGGCCCGGGTCTGCTCGGTGATCAGGTCGAGGGCCGCCCGGTTCTCCGCCGCGTCGAGGGCAGACGCGTGCTGCCACAGCTCGACGTCCAGGACTGCACCCACCCCGCAAGAGTGCCAGACTGCCGCTCATGGAGAGTCCGAGGACCGGCGCGGTCATCCTGACCGGCGGCAGCGCCGTGCGCCTCAGCGGCGCCGACAAGGCCTCCATCGAGCTCGGTGGTCTGACCATGCTCGAGCACGCCATCGGCGCGCTGCTCGACGTGGACGAGGTGGTCGTGGTCGGCGAGCCGGTGCCGACGACGCGTCCGGTCACGTTCACCCGCGAGGACCCCGCGGGCGGTGGACCGGCTGCCGGCGTTCTGGCCGGCATGGCATGCTTCGCCCGGCGCCCCGAGCTGCTGGTGGTGCTCGCGGTCGACATGCCGCTGGTCACCAGCAGCACGATCCGACGACTGGTGGAGGCGGTGACCTCCGACGAGCGGTTCGACGGGGCCGCGCTGATCGACGCAGGCCGCAGGCTGCAGTACCTGTGCGCGGTGTACTCCTTCGAGGCACTCCAGCGGGTGCGGCCGTCGTACGAGGAGGAGCACGGGCTGGCCATGCGCCGCTTGGTGGGCACGCTGCGGCTCGAGCACGTCCCAGCCTTCGGACCGGAGTCCCGCGACGTGGACACCTGGGACGACCTGCTGGCGCTGCGCGAGGCCTTCGGAGACTGAGCCGTTGCTCTTGCGCCGATCCCCGGCCTGGGTGATCGTTGTCAGGTGAACCTGCACGACTGGATCGACGAGCTCTGTGACGCGCTGGACGTCGAGATCGATCTCGACGAGGCGCTCATCCTCGACGTGGCCAAGGACGCCGCGCACAACGTCGAGCGCCCTGCGGCACCGATCACCACCTTCCTGCTCGGGTACGCCGCGGCGCGCTCGAACGGCGACCCGGACAAGCTCGAGCAGCTCGCCGCTGCCGCGACCGACCTCGCCCTGCGCTGGGACAAGTCCTCGGACTCGATCGCGCACGAGGACGACGACGTGGACGTCGAGATCGACGACAGCGCGGAGATCGACGACGAGTACGAATCCGCTGGCGCGTGAGCTGACGGCGGCTCGCTAGCCTCGACTCATGTTCGCAGTCATCGCCCCCGAGCCCGGCGGCCCCGAGGCCCTGGTCCTCACCGATCTCCCCGACCCGGTCGCAGGTCCCGGCGAGGTCGTGCTCGACATCGTCGCCGCGTCGCTGAACCGCGCCGACCTGCTGCAGCGGCAAGGCTTCTACCCACCCCCGCCCGGCGCCAGCGACGTGCTCGGCATGGAGTGCGCCGGTCGGGTGCGCTCGGTCGGCGAGGGTGTGACCGACTGGTCCGTCGGGGACGAGGCGTGCGCACTGCTCTCCGCCGGCGGGTACGCCGAGCAGGTCGCCGTCCCGGTCGGGCAGCTGATGCGCGTGCCGACAGGGCTCACCCTGACCCAGGCCGCGGCGCTGCCGGAGGTCGCCGCCACCGTCTGGTCGAACGTCTTCATGATCGCCAACCTGCAGCAGGACGAGACCTTCCTGGTCCACGGCGGCGCCGGAGGGATCGGCACGTTCGCGATCCAGCTCGCCAAGGCGCTCGGTGCGCGGGTGCTCACCACCGCCGGCACCGCCGAGAAGCAGGAGCTCTGCCTCTCCCTCGGCGCCGACCGAGCGATCAACTACCACGACGAGGACTACGTGCAGATCCTCACCGAGGCCGGCGGAGCCGACGTCATCCTCGACAACATGGGGGCGAAGTACCTGGACGGCAACGTCCGCGCGCTCGCCACCGAGGGGCGCCTGGTCATCATCGGCATGCAGGGTGGCGTCAAGGGCGAGCTCGACATCTCCGCGCTGCTGCGCAAGCGGGGAGCGGTGATCGCGACGTCGTTGCGCGCGCGCCCGAGCGAGGAGAAGTCGGCGATCTGCCGCGGCGTCGAGGAGTACGTCTGGCCCTTGGTCGAGGACGGCTCGATCAGGGCGATGGTCGATGCGACCTTCCCGCTCGCCGAGGTCGCCGAGGCACACCGGCTGATGGACTCCGGCAGCCACACCGGGAAGATCGTGCTGCTCAACGCGGAGCGCTAGGCGGCACGCTTCACGACGTACGTCACCGAGATCTTGCTGTCGGCGCGGACGACGTTGACGCCGACCTCGTACTTCGAACTCCGGAAGATCGCGGTGCTCATCTGGTCGACGCTCATCCCCGGCGTCGCGGCGAACCCCTTCGCCTTCAGCGACCTGGTGATGTCGGCCATCACCGAGGCCGGTGACCCGCTGTCGAGCTGGAGCAGCACCGTGTAGGAGTACGGACCGGCGGCGTTGCCCTTGGTGCCACCGACGACGTCCCCGTCGACGATCGGGATCTCGTCCTTCGGGAAGCCGTCCGGCAGACCCTTGCCGACGACGGTCTCGCCGTCCTCGTTGGTGATCTTGATGCCGTCGCCGTCACCGTCGACCTTGGCGGTGACCTCACCGCTCGCGTCCGGCAGGACGACCTTCGTGGTGCCCTCGTCCGACGCCTTGGGCTTCTCGGAGTCGTCGTCCCCACCACAGCCCGAGAGGACGAGAGCGGCGGTCAGAACAGCAGCGAGGGCACCCAGCCGGGTCCGCGAAGTCATGCCGGTATTCAACCAGTTGTCCGCCGGACGGAGGTCTGGATGGGAGGGCTAGGCTCGTCGTCATGTCGAGCCAGCAGCCCGAGAACCCGTCCGACGCGCAGGACCCCCGCGTGATGATCATCGACCCGGAGGGCGTTCCTGCTGCCGACGGCAGCGGGGACGGGCACGAGGACGGCGAGCAGGTCACCGACCTGGTCGAGGAGCCCGCGAAGGTGATGCGGATCGGAAGCATGATCCGGATGCTGCTCGACGAGGTGAAGGCGGCGCCGGTCGACGACGCCGGGCGCGACCGTCTGGCCGGCGTCCTCTCCACCGCCATCTCCGAGCTCAAGCAGGGCCTGGCTCCCGAGCTCGGAAGCGAGCTCGACCGACTCATCGAGCCGTTCGGCGGTACCACGCCGTCGGAGTCCGAGCTGCGGATCGCCCAGGCTCAGCTGGTCGGTTGGCTCGAGGGCCTGTTCCACGGGATCCAGACCGCGATCTACGCCCAGCAGATGGCCGCGCGCGCCCAGCTCGAGCAGATGCAGCGGGCCCTGCCGCCGGGCGCGATGCCGCCAGCGGGCGGCGCGTCCGACCAACCGGACGCAGCCGCGCAGAACAGCTCGGGCGGGATGTACCTCTAGCCTCAGGTCTTCTGGCGCAGGTACATCAGGCCGCCCAGCACGAGCGCCAGCACCGCGCCGGTGCCCAGCACGGTCCACACCGAGGTGCCGGCGATCTGGTCGTCGTCGGTCGGCCCGGGCTTGCTCGGCGGCGTGACGAACGGGCCCGTCGGCTCCCCGGTCGCGTCAGCCACCTCGGCCGCCGTGGTGGCGTCGTACGGCTCGGAGCCGCTGCACAGCCCGACCCGCATCTGGCCCGGGTGCTCGCCGTTCGCGAACAACAGGTAGCGCTGCTTCTCCGCCAGGTTCTCCAGGCCGCAGGACGCACTGCTCGCCGAGGTGCGGAGCTTCTCGAACTCTGCTGCCTTCCCCTTGTAGACCTCCCGCACGTCCACGCCGTACGTCGTCTCGATGCCGTTGCTCGCCTTCCAGGCGATGGTCGCGTCCATCACGGTGTCGGCGCCCTCGGCCTTCTCCACCGCGGACAGCGCCGCACAGCTGCACGCGAACGCGGCCGTCGGGGTGAGCAGCAGCAGGCCGCAGACCAGGCCGAGGGCGAGCAGGATCCGCTTCATCAGAGCAGGCCGTCGATCGTGCGGGCGAGCTCGAAGTCCTGCTCGGTCAGCCCGCCGGCGGAGTGGGTGATGAGCCGGAAGGTGAGCGTGCGCCACCGGATGTCGATGTCGGGGTGGTGATCGGCTTCCTCGGCGTGGCGTCCTACCGCCGCGACCAGGTCGAGGCCCTCGAGGAACGACGGAGCCTCGACGGTGCGCACGATCTCCTCGCCCTCACGGGTCCACTCCGGGACGGTCGTCAGGGCCTGGTCGACTTCAGCGGGAGAGAGCACCATCCGTCCATCCTCAACCCGGTGCCGGAGACGTGTCGAGGAGGCCCTCCATGACCTGGGCCACACCGTCCTCGTCGTTGCTCGCTGCGAGATGGGTAGCGACAGCGCGGACACTCGGGTGCGCGTTGGCCATCGCGTACGACGTGCCTGCCCAGGACAGCATCGGCAGGTCGTTCGGCATGTCGCCGAGAGCGACCACCTCGGCCGCGGTGATCCCGCGCTCCGCGCAGAACAGCTCCAGCGTCGAGGCCTTCGTGACGTCGTACGCACTGATCTCGAGCAGGGTCGTCGTCGAGGACCAGGTCACCTCGACGAGGTCGCCGACGGCCTCGACCGCGCGATCCCAGTACTCCTGCGGGTCGAGCGACTCGTGCCGGGCCAGCAGCTTGAAGGCCGGCCCGGTGAGGATCTCCGCCGCGGTGCCGCGGACGCTCCCCGGCGGGAGCGGGTAGCGCTCCATGAAGCCGTGCTCCAGGGCGATGCCGGCGAGGGTCTCGACCGCGAAGTGCGAGTCCGGTACGGCGGCGCGCAGCCGCTCGGCGACCTCGAGCGCGACCGCCGGCTCGATCGCCCGGGTGCGCTGGACGGCCGAGCGGGCGACGTCCCAGACCAGGGCGCCGTTGGAGACGATCGCGAACCCGTGACGACCCACGTAGGAGAAGACCTCCTCGGCCCAGCGCAGCGGGCGACCGGTCACGAACACCACGTCGACGCCGGCCTCCTCGACGGCGATCAACGCCTCCGCCGTCCGTGGGGAGACCGTGCCGTCGCTGCGCAGCAGGGTGCCGTCCAGATCAGTGGCAACGAGCCGGACCGGCCCGGGGCGAGGAGCGGAGGACACCTCGCGAGCCTAACCGTCGACCCCTTGACGCTTACTAAACCATTCGGTTGAATACGTGCCATGACCGATCCCTCAGCAGAGCACCGCGCCGTGGCCGGGCAGTTCACCGAGCTGGTCCGCTCCGCCGCCCCCACGACGTGGGACGACCCCGCTGCCGTCGACGGCTGGAACGCGCGCGACGTGGTCCGGCACCTGGTCGAGTGGTTCCCCGCCTTCCTCGAGTCGGGCGCCGGCATCACCCTGCCCCCGGTCCCCGCCGTGGACGAGGATCCGGTGCGCGCGTGGACCGCGCACGCGGACGCCGTCCAGGCCCTGCTCGACGACCCGGCGACGTCGGACAAGGTGCTGAGCAACCCGCACCTCGGCGACGTCCCGCTGGACCAGGCCGTCTCGCGGTTCTACACCGCCGACGTCTTCATGCACACCTGGGACCTCGCGCGGGCCACCGGCCAGGGCGTGGCGCTCGACGAGGAGCGCTGTGCCGAGATGCTCGCCGGCATGGAGCCGATGGACGAGATGCTGCGCGCCTCGGGTCAGTACGGGCCGAAGGTGCCGGTGCCCGACGACGCCTCCGCGATGGACCGGCTGATGGGGTTCATCGGGCGCGACCCGGGGTTCCGTTCCCCGGCTGGCTGAGGGGCGGCCGCGCTGGCGCAGGTTGCGCCGGCGCAGGTTGCGCCGGCGCCGCGGTCAGCCTGCGGGCAGCGGTCGGACCATCACGAGGTTCCCCTCGTCGTCCGACCCGCGCAGCGAGGTGAACCCGCACTTCGCGAGCACCCGGACGCTCGCGCGGTTGGCCGGCTCGACGCTGGCACGCACCCGGATGCCGAGAGCGTCGGTCTGCTCGAGCAGTCCGCGCACCGCCTCGGTCGCAGCGCCGTGCCCGCGAGCATCGGTCACCAGGCCGTAGCCGATCTCGACCTCCGCGACACCGTCGTCGGCCAGAGCCGGCGGTCCGAAGAAGCCGATCGAGCCGACCACGAGCGAGTCGAAGGCCCGGACGACGTGCCGAGGGCCCCAGGGCGACCCCTCCGCCGGGACCAGGGAGCACGCGTCCAGGTCGTCCTTGCGCGGGTAGGCCGGGTGGAAGTTGGGCCCGCGCCCCCCGGCGAGCATCGCGCGCGCCTCGTCGGGCGTGATCAGCTCCAGGCGCAGGCGCACCGTGCGGAGGACCGGGTCGATCAGGGGAACCAACGCCGCAGCTCCAGAGCGGCGCCGTCCTCCTGGACGGTCGCCGTCACGTGGTCAGCGGCGTCGTGCACGACCTGCGGACCCTGGCCCATCGCCACCCCGCGGCCGGCCCAACCCAGCATCTCGATGTCGTTGCGCCCGTCGCCGATGGCCAGCACGTCGGCCGCATCGACACCGAGGTCGCGGCACACCCACTCCAGGCCGCTGGCCTTGCTGACGCCTTCCGGCGCGAGGTCGAGCCAGGCGGTCCAGCCGATGAAGTAGTTGGTGCCGTGCAGGCCGAGCTGCTTGGCCAGGTTCACGAAGTCCTCGGACGTCGAGTCCGGGTCGCGGATGATCACGCGACTGACGTCGGTGGAGATCATCTCTTCGAGGTCGCAGATGATCATCTCGCCGTCGAGCTCCCCCTCGGGGAACAGCCGGTTCACCCGGTAGCCGACGCCGTGCTCCTCGACGGCGACCGCCGCGGCGGGCACGTGCTCGAGCACCGTGCGGACGGCGTCGCTCGCGTCGAAGCGGATCTCGTGGACCACCTGCATCGGTGCGTGCCGGAAGACGACCGAGCCGTTGGACGCGACGACGTGCAGACGCTGGCCGGTCAGGTCGGCGACGAGCGCCGTCAGACCCAGGCGATCGGCGACGCCCGCCATGCTCAGCGGCGCCCGGCCCGAGGCGAGCACCACGTGCGCGCCCGCACGGGCGGCAGCCAGGACGGCGTCGGTCACCGCCTCGGTGACGACCTCGGAGCTGAACCCGTTCTCGAAGTCCGGGATCAGCAGGGTGCCGTCGATGTCGAGGGCGACCAGCTTGGGCTTCCAGGTCATGGTCTCGACTACGCTCGACCGGCCGCGACGTCTCGACCAGCCGGGTTCACCGGCTCGAGGACCTCGCGTCCGAGCCACTTCTGCAGTGCCTTCGGGACCCGCACCGAACCGTCCGCCTGCTGGTGGGTCTCCAGGATCGCGACGATCGTCCGCGTCATCGCGCAGAGCGTGCCGTTGAGCGTCGAGATCGGAGCCGTGCCCTCCTCGAACCGGCCGCGGGTGTTGAGCCGCCGGGTCTGGAACTCGGTGCAGTTCGAGGTCGAGGTCAGCTCGCGGTACTTCCCCTGCGTCGGGATCCACGCTTCGCAGTCGAACTTGCGCTGCGCCGAGAGGCCGAGGTCGCCCGCAGCGACGTCGATGACCCGGTAGGCCAGCTCGAGCTTGTCGAGGAAGTCCTTCTCCCACTGCAGGAGGCGCTGGTGCTCGGCGTACGAGTCCTCCGTCGTCGTGTAGACGAACATCTCGACCTTGTCGAACCAGTGCACCCGGATGATGCCCTTGGTGTCCTTGCCGTGCGACCCGGCCTCCTTGCGGAAGCACGGGCTGAACGCGGCGTACCGCAGCGGCAGTGCAGCGCCGTCGAGGATCTCGTCGGAGTGGTACGCCGCCATCGGCACCTCGGAGGTGCCGACCAGGTACATGTCCTGGCCCTCGATCCGGTAGACGTCGTCCGCCGCCTGCCCCAGGAAGCCGGTGCCGGCCATCGCCTCGGGCTTGACCAGCGACGGCGCGATCACCTGGGTGAAGCCTGCTTCGCGGGCCTGCTCCATCGCGAGGTTGATCAGGGCGAACTCGAGCTCGGCGCCCACGCCGGTGAGGAAGTAGAAGCGCGATCCGGAGACCTTGGCGCCGCGGTCGAGGTCGATCGCGCCGAGCATCTTGCCGAGCTCGATGTGGTCGCGGGGCTCGAAACCCTCGGCCACGAAATCACGTGGAGCGCCGATGGTCTCGAGGACCACGAAGTCCTCCTCGCCGCCGGCCGGCGCCTCTTCGGCGGCCGGGTTCGGGATCGCCAGCATGGCGTCCTGCCAGGCCGTCTCGGCCTCTCCCTGCGCCGCCTCGGCGGCCTTGACCTCGGCCGAGAGCGCCTTGGTCTTCTCCAGCAGTGCTGCCTTCTCGTCGCCCTGGACCTGCGGGATCTGCTTGCTCAGCGCCTTCTGCTCGGCCCGCAGCGCCTCGAAGGTCGCGATCGCGGCGCGGCGCGCGTCGTCCGCCGACAGCGCCACGTCGACCACGTCGTCGGAGAGACCACGCTTCGCCTGGGCGGCACGAATCAGGTCGGGGTTCTCTCGGAGCACGCGGGGATCGATCACACGAGTGAGGATATCGGTCGCTCCGGTCATCGAGCACAATGACTGGATGACGCGACGCCCACCTCGGGACGACCCGGACGACAGCGACCTCGAGGTCGGGGCGCGCAAGCACGGGGCAGCCGGGTTGACCGCCGTCACCAAGGCGCTGCAGATGTCGAACGACCAGATGGGCGTGCGTCGTACGGCCCTGACCCTGGCTCGGATCAACCAGAAGCACGGCTTCGACTGCCCCGGCTGCGCCTGGCCGGACCCCGAGCACCGCAGCCCGGCCGAGTTCTGCGAGAACGGCGCGAAAGCGGTTGCCGAGGAGGCGACCCTGCGACGGGTGACGCCGGCCTTCTTCGCCGAGCACCCGATCAGCGACCTCGCCGAGCGGTCGGACTACTGGCTCGGCCAGCAGGGACGGATCGTCGAGCCCGTCCACCGCGCACCCGGCGCCGACCACTACCGGCCCATCTCCTGGGACGACGCGTTCGCCCTGATCGCCGAGCGCCTCCGCGCACTGCCCAGCCCCGACGCCGCGTCGTTCTACACCTCGGGCCGCACCTCCAACGAGGCGGCGTTCCTCTACCAGCTGATGGTCCGCCGCTTCGGGACGAACAACCTGCCGGACTGCTCGAACATGTGCCACGAGTCCAGCGGCGCTGCCCTCGCGCACTCCATCGGGATCGGCAAGGGCTCGGTCTCGCTGGAGGACGTCCACGCCGCCGACCTGATCCTCGTGGTCGGTCAGAACCCGGGCACCAACCACCCGCGGATGCTCAGTGCGCTGGAGAAGGCGAAGAAGAACGGTGCCCACATCATCACGATCAACCCGCTCGACGAGGCGGGCCTGAGGCGCTTCCGGAACCCCCAGTCGCCGGTCGGTCTGGTCAAGGGCACCGAGCTGGCCGACGAGCTGCTGCAGATCCGGCTCTCCGGCGACCAGGCCCTGTTCGCCGCCCTCGCCAGGCTCACCGTCGACGCCGGTGCGGTCGACACCGACTTCGTGACGACGTACTGCTCGGAGTACGAGGAGTACCTCACCCACCTCGAGGACCTCGACTGGGACACCGTGCTCGCCGCCACCGGTCTCGAGCGCGCCCAGATCGAGTCGCTCGCCGAGCGCTACCGCAGCTCGGACCAGGTGGTCGTCTGCTGGGCGATGGGGTTGACCCAGCACCGCGACGCTGTCGCGACCATCCAGGAGATCACCAACCTGATGCTGCTGCGCGGCAACATCGGCAAGCCCGGGGCCGGCCTGTGCCCGGTCCGCGGCCACTCCAACGTGCAGGGCGACCGGACGATGGGCATCTGGGAGAAGGCACCGGAGGACTTCCTCGCCGCCCTCGGTGCGGAGTTCGGTTTCGAGCCGCAGCGCGAGCACGGCCTGGACGCGGTCGACACCATCCGCGCGATGCGGTCCGGCGACGTCCGGGCGTTCTTCGGACTCGGCGGCAACTTCGTCGCGGCGACCCCGGACTCCGAGGCCACCGCGGCCGCCATGTCAGGACTGGACCTGACCGTCCAGGTCAGCACCAAGCTCAACCGGTCGCACGCGATCTGCGGGACCGAGGCACTGATCCTGCCGTGCCTCGGACGGACCGAGCGCGACGAGCAGGCCTCCGGCCCCCAGGTCGTCAGCGTCGAGGACTCGATGGGGATGGTGCACGTCTCCCGTGGCCGCCTCGACCCGGCGGGCGAGGACCTGCGCTCGGAGGTCGCCATCGTGAGCGGCCTGGCGGCCCACCTGTTCCCCGACGAGGCCGAGGACTGGGCAGCGCTCTGCGCCGACTACGACCGGATCCGGGACCGGATCGCGCGGGTGGTCCCCGACTTCGAGGACTTCAACGAGCGGGTGCACCAGCCGGGCGGCTTCGCGCTGCCGCACCCGCCCCGGGACCGGCGCGAGTTCCCGACCGAGACGGGCCGGGCCCGGTTCACCGTGAACGAGCTCGACCCGCTGGTGGTCCCCGAGGGTCACCTGCTGCTGCAGACCGTGCGCAGCCACGACCAGTTCAACACCACCATCTACGGGCTCGACGACCGCTACCGCGGCATCAGGGCCGGGCGCCGGGTGGTGTTCGTGAACCCCGACGACCTGGCCGCCCTGGGCATCACCGACGGTGACCTCGTCGACCTGGTGAGCGTGTGGAGCGACGGCGAGCGGCGGGCCGAGGAGTTCCGCGTCGTCGCGTACGCGACCGCCCGCGGGTGCGCCGCGGCGTACTTCCCGGAGACGAACGTGCTCGTGCCGCTCGACGCGGTCGCTAAGGTCTCCAACACCCCGGCGTCGAAGAGCATCGTAGTCAGGATCGAGCAGCGCGCCGGCCGGACGGGGGCAGCACAGTGATCGTGACCGAGGCGAGCAGACGACGCCTGGCCTGGTGGATCGTGGGGTGCACGACGGTCCTGGTCGCGCTCACGGTCCTGGCCGTCCTCGGTTCCGACGCGATGGACAAGATCGACCACGCCATCGGCCGGGAGCCCCAGGACCTCACCGAGGACAACCGCAGCACCCTGACCGTCTGGAAGTGGATCGGAGAGGCGACCGCACCCCCGTGGATCGTCCTGTACGGCGCCGCCGGCGCCGGGTGGTTGATGTCGCGCCACCTCTACCGACCCGCCGCGTGGGCCATGGTGACCCTGGTAGTGACCGATCCCCTCACCCGGGGGCTCAAGGACGTGGTCGAGCGGCAGCGCCCGCACTGGCGCGAGCCCGTCGAGATCCTGCACAGCTACTCGTTCCCCTCCAGCCACGCCACCAGCGCGGCGGCGGCGGCCGGTGTCGCCATCGTGATGGCGGTGACGTTGGTCCGCGAGGTGCGGCGACGGAGGCTGATCATCGCGGCAGCCCTGGCGCTGGCGCTGCTGGTCGGCGCCGACCGGATCTTCCTGGGCGTGCACAACTTCTCCGACATCATCGCCGGTTACCTCTTCGGAGCGGTGGTCGTGATGAGCGGTCTGCTCGCGCTCGGGGACCCTGACGGAGCCGGTGACGCCGATCCTGCGACAGGGCCCGCCCGGTAGCATCCGGACGTGATCGATTCCCCTCAGCAGCGGCAGAAGGCGCAGCTCCTGGCGCTGGTCAGCTCGGCCGCTTACGTGCTGCTGATGTCGCTCGTCGGCCAGGACGCCCAGGGGATCCTCGACCTCGACCGCACCCTGGGCCAGGACCCCTACGAGTTCACCCGGGACCACGAGTGGGCCCGTCACCTCTTCCTCGGGATCGGGCACGCGACCGCGTTCTGGCCGATGTTCGGGCTCACGGTCGTCGTCGCCGTCGCGCTGTTCGCGAAGAACCACCGGCGGGCCGCGATCTGGGTCGTGATCGTGATGACGTCGACCTCGCTGATCACCACGCTCTGCAAGGTCGTGATCGACCGGGACCGACCGTTCCTCGACGACCCGATCGACGTGCTGACCAGCTCCTCCTTCCCCTCGGGCCACTCCAGCTCGATCGCTGCCGCGGCCGGCATCGCCATCGTGCTCGCCCGGATGCTCGTGCGTCGCCGGGGCCTGCGCCGCCTGACCTACGTGCTCGCGCTCTCCGTCGAGCTGCTCATCGGGATCGACCGGATCTTCCTGGGCGTGCACAACTTCTCCGACGTCGTCGGGGGTTACCTGCTCGGGGCCGCCACCGTGCTGCTGGCCCTGCTGCTCTTCGACCCGCAGCCGCGGTCCACCGCCCTCAAGGCCGACCCGCTGCCGGAGACCGTCCCGCCGAGTCGTCGCAAGGTCGCCGCGATCCTCAACCCGATCAAGGTCGACGACCCGGCCGGCTTCCGGGCGATGGTCGAGCGGATGGCGACCGAGTCCGGCTGGGCCGAGGTCGCGTGGTGGCACACCACCGCGGAGGACACCGGCTACTCGATGGCCCACGAGGCGGCCGTGTCCGGCGCCGACCTGGTCATCGCGATCGGCGGCGACGGCACCATCCGCGCGGTCTGCGAGGAGCTTGCAGGCACGGGCATCCCGGTCGGAATCATTCCGGCCGGCACCGGGAACCTGCTCGCCCGCAACCTCTCGATCCCGCTGTACCTGCGGGCCGCGGTCGACGTCGGCCTCAACGGCCAGGACCGCGCCATCGACATGGTGCGGGTCTCCGGCGACGAGATGGAGGACGCGACCTTCCTGGTGATGGCCGGGATGGGCTTCGACGCCGCGATCATGGAGGGCGTCAACGAGGACTTCAAGAAGAAGGTCGGCTGGTTGGCCTACGCCTGGTCCGGTCTGAAGGCGCTGATGTTCCCGGCCATCAAGGTGGAGATCTCCATCGACGGCGGCGAGTTCACCAAGCACCGCGCCCGCACGATCGTGATCGGCAACGTCGGCAGCCTGCAGGCGGGCATGCCGCTCATCCCCGATGCCGAGA
The DNA here is from genome assembly GCF_040546585.1 of Marmoricola sp. OAE513. Taxonomy (NCBI): domain Bacteria; kingdom Bacillati; phylum Actinomycetota; class Actinomycetes; order Propionibacteriales; family Nocardioidaceae; genus Marmoricola; species Marmoricola sp. OAE513. The sequence continues at coordinate 1,698,709 of NZ_JBEPOC010000001.1, forward strand.
TCGACGACGGCCAGCTCGACGTGGTGCTGCTCTACCCCCGGCGGTTCCTGTCCTGGCTGCCGCTCGCCGCGAGGATCCTGACGAAGAACAAGCGCACCGACGCCAGCCTCACCCGGATGACCGGCCACACGGTCGTCGTACGGGCCTCCGCCGCGGCGCCGCGACAGCTCGACGGCGACCTGATCGAGCCCGGTCGCGAGCTGCGCGCGGAGTGCGACCACGGCCGTCTGCTCGTCCGCGTCCCCCGTTAGTCTCACGCCCATGGCAAACGTGCTCACGCCGGTGGCGATCTGGATCGGCGGGCTCTCCTGGGTGCCGCGGTTCCTCAAGCAGATCACCGCGATGGACAAGCTCCTCGCCCGGATCACCCGCGGTCGCTGGACCTTCGTCCGGATCGCCGGGCTCACCAGCCTGATGCTCACCGTGGTCGGCCGGAAGTCCGGTGTCGCCCGCTCCACGCCGGTGCTGTGCGTCCCGTACCAGGGCGGTCACCTGATCGCCGGCTCCAACTTCGGTGGTCCGAAGGAACCCGTCTGGGTCCTCAACGTGCGCGCCGCGCAGACCGTCGAGGTCGGCATCGACGGGGCCACCCACACCGCGGTCCCCCGTGAGCTCGCCGGAGCCGAGCGCGACGCCGCGTGGACGGCGATGCTGCGCACCTGGCCCAACTACGCCAAGTACGCCGAGCGCGTGGACCGGACCATCCCGGTCTTCCTGCTCGAACCGAGATAGTCCCCACCTGGGACTACCGACCCCGGGCGCGCTCGACGGCGTCGGACTCCTCGGGGGAGAGCGGCTGCTCGCAGACCCAGCCGGTGATCGTCTTCGCGTAGGTGCGTGCCTCGGTACGTCCGTGGATCGAGGTCAGCACGGTACCGTCGCCGCGGTCGTCGAGCAGCGCCAGCGACCAGGAGAGCTTGCCGCCCGTGTCCTCGAACGCGTCGTACCGGACGACCGCGAGGTTCTTCAGCGCCGTCGCCGCCTCCGCGCGCAGCGCGGCCACCTCGTGCCGCAGGCCGAGCGCGTCCTCGGGCAGGTCCGAGACGTCGCCCGGGTCGCGGCGCGAGCGTCGCACGCGCGGCGCCAGCTCCAGACCGAGTGCCGCCAGCGCGACGAGGAGCGCGAGGACCGAGACAGTGAGGCTCACGCTGACCAACCCTAGGCGCGAAACCCGGTCCTCCCCCGGCGGCGTGCCGTGGGAGCATCGCCCTGTGACCGAACAGCCTGCGACCCCACAGCGCCGCATCGCCTACCAGGGCGAACCCGGCGCCAACTCCCACCTGGTGTGCAAGCAGCACTACCCCGACTGGGAGCCCGTCCCGTGCGCGTCGTTCGAGGACGTCTTCGCGGCGGTCGAGGGCGGCGACGCCGAGCTCGCGATGATTCCGATCGACAACTCGATCGCCGGCCGGGTCGCCGACATCCACCACTTCCTGCCGTCCTCGAGCCTGCACATCATCGGCGAGCACTTCCTGCGCGTGCAGTTCTCCCTCATGGTCGTCCCCGGTGCGAGCCTGGAGACGATCAAGACGGTGCACAGCCACGTGCACGCGCTCGGTCAGTGCCGGCGGGTGATCCGCGAGCACGGGCTGAACCCGATCATCTCCGGCGACACGGCCGGCGCTGCGCGCGAGGTCGCCGAGGCGAACGATCCGACGCAAGCCGCGATCGCGCCCCCGCTGGCTGCGGAGATCTACGGTCTGGAGATCCTCGCGAACGACGTGGAGGACGAGGACGACAACACCACCCGCTTCGTCGTGCTGTCTCCCGACTACGTCGAGGCGCCCCGGGGCAACGGTCCGGTCGTCACCAGCTTCATCTTCAACGTGCGCAACCTGCCGGCCGCGCTCTACAAGGCGCTCGGGGGCTTCGCCACCAACGGCGTGAACATGACCAAGCTCGAGAGCTACATGGTCGACGGGCAGTTCACCGGCGCGACGCAGTTCCTCGCCGAGGTGGACGGCCACCCGGGCGACCCCGCGCTGAAGAACGCGCTGGAGGAGCTCGCCTTCTTCACCACCGAGGTCAAGGTGCTCGGCGTCTACCCGGCATCCGACTTCCGGAGCAGGTAGCACCGGTCCGTAGATTGGCCCCATGGACATCGCCGTCGTCGCCCTCAGCTTCGCAGCGATCTTCGTGGTCGAGCTCCCCGACAAGACGTTCATCGCGGCGCTGGTGCTCTCCACGCGCTACCCCGGCCGCTTCGTCTGGATCGGCGTCGGTCTCGCCTTCCTGATCCAGACGCTGATCGCGGTGAGCGTCGGTCGGGTCATCACGTTCCTGCCCGACACGGCGGTCAAGGTCGTCGCCGCCGTGATCTTCCTCGCCGGCGCGATCCTGCTGTTCCGGGAGGCACCGAAGGCCGATGCCGAGGAGGCCGGGACCGAGGACGAGTTCGCCGCCAAGGCCGACGCCCGTGCCGCCAAGACCGGTCTGGCTGCGATCGGCGCCTCGTTCATCGTCCTGTTCGCGGCCGAGTGGGGCGACCTGTCCCAGCTGCTCACGATCAGCCTGGTCAGCAAGTACGACGAACCGGTGAGCGTCTTCCTCGGGGCGTGGCTCGCCCTGCTGGCGGTCTCCGGCCTCGCGGTGCTCGCGGGGCGCTTCCTGCTGCAGCGGATCCGGCTCTCGCTGGTCTACTACCTCGGCGGCGGTATCTGCCTGATCCTCGAGGCGCTGACGATCTACGAGATCGCGTTCTCCTGACGACGGCACCCCGGCCCGTGCTCGTCGTCGGGGTCGACAGCCACCGCTGCAACTAGGCTCCTGGCATGTCCCTTCACAGTGGTCGTTCCTGGGGAGCCAGCAGCGAGGTCGGTCGGCTCCGCACGGTGATGCTGCACCGACCCGGACCCGAGCTGAAGAGACTGACCCCGCGCAACAACGACAAGCTCCTCTTCGACGGCATCCCCTGGGTCAGCCGGGCCCAGGACGAGCACGACGCCTTCGCCGCAGCCCTGACCGACCGCGGCGTCGAGGTCCTCTACCTGACCGAGCTGCTCACCGAGGCGCTCGCGGCGGACCCCGGAGCCCGCGAGGACGCGATCACCGACGTCCTGGGGTCCCTGCACCTCGGCGACACCCTGCGCACCTACCTGCGCTCGGTCCTCACCGACCTGAGCCCGGAGGCGCTGACCCTCGTCCTGACGGCCGGCCTGCGCAACGACGAGGTCCGCGGCGGCTTCGGTCTGGTGACGTCGCTCCTCGCCGACGACGACTTCCTCATCGACCCGCTGCCCAACCTGCTCTTCACCCGCGACTCGAGCGTGTGGATCGGCGACCAGGTCGCGATCACCTCGCTGAAGATGCCCGCGCGCGAGCGGGAGAGCGGGCTGACCGACCTGATCTACTCCCGGCACCCGCGCTTCGCGGGCGCACCGCGGATCCACGGACCGCACCACGAGTACGTCGAGGGTGGGGACGTGCTGCTGCTCTCCCCCGGCGTGATCGCGGTCGGGGTCGGCGAGCGCACCACCCCCGCCGGCGCCGAGCGACTGGCCCGGCAGGCCTTCGACCGCGGCTTGGCGCACACGCTGCTCGCCGTACCGATCGCGCAGGAGCGGGCGACCATGCACCTGGACACCGTGGCGACGATGGTCGACGTCGACAAGATCGTGATGTACCCCAACGTCGCCGACCGGCTGCAGGCGTACGCCGTCACCGGCGACGGGGAGGACCTCGAGGTCGCTGCTGCGGCACCCTTCCTCGAGGCCGCGGCCCGGGCGATGGACATCGACGTGCTGCACCGGATCGACACCGGCCTGGACGCGGTGACGGCCGAGCGAGAGCAGTGGGACGACGGCAACAACACCCTGGCCCTCGCGCCCCGGGTGGCGGTCGCCTACGAGCGCAACCTCGAGACCAACACCCGGCTCGAGGCGGCGGGCATCGAGGTCATCGCGATCGCGGGGTCCGAGCTGGGCTCGGGGCGGGGCGGCCCGCGGTGCATGAGCTGCCCGGTGCTGCGCGACTGAGGTCCGATCGACACGCGACCGACGCGGGAATTGAAAGACCCGGCCGATGTTGACGGGGGATGCAACACCGACCGGGCAAATCAGACTCTAGAACACGTCATCGAATTGTGCCAAGGATTGCGAAACTCGGCTGTACCAGTTCAGCGGATGGTGAGCTGACGGCTGGTCAGTCCGGCCCGCGCGGAGCGCTCCGCGGTCTCCAGCGGACGGGCGTCCGCGAGCGTCGCGCTGATCTTGGCGGCGAAGTCCGCCACCGGGCCGACGAGGGCCTCGGCCCCGGTGCCCTGCGGCAGGTCCCACACCGGGACGAGCACGCCGTGCGCCCGGAACATGCCGATCAGCTTGCCGCCCTCGACCAGGTGGTCCTCGCCGGCGGCGTGCAGCCGGGCCAGCGCGTCGAGCAGGACGTCCTCGTCCTCGGGCCGCACCCAGCGCAGGTACTCCCGCTCCCCGAGAGCCGTCCAGTACGCCGAGTCGACCCCGTCGAGGCGGACCGTGGGCGCCACCGCGGCGTTCGCCTGCTCCAGCACCGCGGCCATGCTGCCGTCCGCGTCGTCGAGTCCGTCGAGCCAGTAGTCGAAGCCGTCGTGCACGGTGACGACCAGGTCGCCCTCGACCAGGTCCTGCAGCGTCGGACCCTCACCGGGATTCTCGGTCAGGCCGACCATGGTGCCGGGCTCCGCCTCGAGCGCGGCGTTGAGCACCGCTGCGAGGTCGCGGCTCGGGTCGCCGTACGCGTGCTGAACCTGGAGGCCCAGGAAGATCGAGCCGTTGTCGCGGACCAGCGCGGGAACCGCACCGGGGAGCAACGAGCAGAGGGTGACGGAGCGGTCGCTGCCCTTGACCTTCAGGGGCGCGGTCGCGGCGGGCACGAACTCGCGCAGCGCGATCAGGTCGCTCTCGCCGGCGAGACCGGCGAACGGCCGCGCGCTGAAGACCGGCGGCGGACCGGACGGGTTGCCGTGGCAGGACTTGTACTGGCGGCCCGAGCCACAGGGGCACGGTTGCCGGGGGCCGACCGCACCCGGGGCGGCGCCCTCGGCGGAGGCTGCTGCGGAACGTGCCTTCTTGCGAGAACTCTTACCCATGGGTCGAGGTTAGCGAGAGGTCAGAGCGCGTCGTCCAGGGAGGGTTGTCCTGAGCCGTCCATCCGCAGGTGCACGTGCACGGCGTGCACCTGGTTGCTGCGCTCGACGTGCCACCGCACGGCCAGCGCCTCGACGATCGCGAGCCCACGACCCGACTCCGACTCGTTGGTCACGACGCGCAGCGTGGGCGCGGTCGCACCGCCGCCGTCGGCCACGGTGAGGACCAGGTCGCCGCCCTCCTGCCGCCAGCGCACCAGCAAGGTCGCGTTGCGCAGCGGATCGGCGTGCCGGATCGCGTTCGCGACCAGCTCGGTCGCGACGAGGCGGGCATCGTCGATCACCGATTCGGGCGAGCCGTGGTGGCGGAGCCAGCTGACCAGGGCGCGTCGCACCTCGCCCGCGCTCTGGGAGGTGAACGGCAGGCTGAGTGAAACGGGTCCCTGCAGGGGCGCTGCAAGGGAGCAGGACAAACGATTTCCTTCGTCAGGTACTTCGCCTGAGTGCCAGGCGACTTCCCCGACAGTTCCCCGCATCGGAACCGCTGAAACCCGGTTTCAACGATCCAGGTACCGCAACGTCTCGCCCGGTTTGTCCGTGATCACGGCAGAAACGCCGAGCTCGAGGCACAGGTCGATGTCCGCCTGCTTGTTCACGGTCCACACGTGCACCTCGGCTCCCGAGGCCCGCATCCGCTCGATGAGCTCGGGGTGCTTGCGCAGCAGCTTGATCCCCGGTCCCGCGATCCAGTCGTGATCGGCGAACGGCCGCACCCGGACCCAGTCGGACGGGCCGTCCATGAGGAAGACCAGGCGCAGGTCGGGGGCCAGCCGGCGAACGCGGCGCAGGGCGATCCACGAGAAGCTCATGATCCGCGCCGGCGAGTCCTGGCCGGCCCACCCGAACTCGTCGAGCAGCTCGACCAGGCGGCGCTCCACGAGCCCGGCGTACCGGGTCGGGTGCTTGGTCTCGATCGCGAGCTCGACGGGCCGCCGGTACGCCGCCACCGTCTCGAGCAGCCGGCGCATCGTCAGGACCTTCCCGAACTCCGGGTCCAGGTCAGGCGCCTCGTCGTCGAGGTCGGCCCAGGGGTGCTTCCAGGACGCGAAGTCGAGCTGCTCGAGCTCGGAGAGCTCCATCGAGGACACGACCCGCTTCTGGTGGGCGGTGCGCTTCAGGTCGCGGTCGTGCACGCAGACGAGATGGCCGTCCGCGGTGAGCCGCACGTCGCACTCCAGCGCCTCGGCACCTTGGTCGAGCGCGGCGACGTACGCCCCGAGGGTGTGCTCGGCGTTGTCCGCGCTCGCCCCCCGGTGCGCGACCACCTGCGGCCTACCTCCCATGCGAGCCATTGTCGCGCACCGGCATACGATTCGTCGGTGACCGACGCGATCGACCCGGACGACCTGGCGACGACTCTTCGCGTCCTGAGCGACCTGCAGAAGCTCGACCCCGACCACCCCGACGTCCGCACGGTGAAGCGGGCGGCGTCGTACATGTACAAGATGCTGAAGAAGGCCCGGCGGGCCGAGATCCGGCAGGTCCGCATCAAGCACGACCAGGACATCATCGAGAAGACCGCGACCGGGTCGCCGATGCGGATCGACGACGAGACCGCCGGCATCCCGCTGGTCTCGACGGCCCCGGGCGCCTTCGCGGGCGAGCTGATCACCGCGCGCGGCTGCTACATCTGCAAGCAGGACTTCACCCTGGTCGACGCGTTCTACCACTGGCTGTGCCCGACCTGCGCCGCGATGAGCCACGCCAAGCGCGACCAGCGCACCGACCTCACCGGCAAGCGCGCGCTGCTCACCGGTGGTCGCGCGAAGATCGGGATGTACATCGCGCTACGGCTGCTGCGCGACGGCGCGCACACGACCATCACCACCCGGTTCCCCAAGGACGCCGTACGCCGGTTCGCCGCCATGGAGGACTCCGCCGACTGGCTGCACCGCCTGAAGATCGTCGGCATCGACCTGCGGGACCCGACCCAGGTGGTCGCGCTGACCGACGACGTCGCCGCCGACGGCCCGCTCGACATCATCATCAACAACGCCTGCCAGACCGTACGGCGCCTGCCCGGGTCCTACTCGCACCTGATCGAAGGCGAGGTCGCGCCGCTCCCCGAGCTGGACGCGCTTCCCGAGATGGTGACCTTCGACCGGATCTCCGAGGCGCACCCGGCCGCGATCGCGGGAGCGCTCGCCGAGACCGCCGTCGCCCACCACGAGGGCGAGTCGAGCGAGCACGCGCTCGCGGCCCACACCGCGGCGTCGCTGACCGCTCTCGCGCTCAAGGCGGGAGGAGCCTCCCTGGACGCGCACCTCGCCGGGACGGCGATCGACGCGGGTGGCCTCATCCCCGACATCCAGGACAACAACTCCTGGACCCAGGTGCTCGACGAGGTCGACCCGCTGGAGCTGCTCGAGGTCCAGTTCTGCAACTCGATCGCGCCGTTCCTCATCAACTCGCGGCTGCGCCCGGCGATGCGGGCCGCCGTGCAGAACGGCGCGCGCCGTGCGTACATCGTCAACGTCTCGGCGATGGAGGGTCAGTTCGGCGGCCGTCGCTACAAGGGCGCCGGGCACCCGCACACGAACATGGCCAAGGCCGCGCTCAACATGATGACCCGGACCTCGTCGGGCGAGCTGTTCGAGACCGACAAGATCCTGATGACCGCCGTCGACACCGGGTGGATCACCGACGAGCGCCCGCACCACGAGAAGCTCCGGATCGCCGCGGAGGGCTGGCACGCGCCGCTCGACCTGGTCGACGGCGCGGCGCGGGTCTACGACCCGATCGTGCTCGGCGAGGCCGGCGAGGACGTGTACGGCTGCTTCCTGAAGGACTACAAGCCCGCCGCCTGGTGACCCGTGTGCCTGAGCGCGTCACCGGTGACGCGCTGGGCACACGACTTATGCGGATTCCTCGCGCAGCCGCGGCACGGTCCCGTTCTCCGGGACGATGCCGACCTTGTCGGCGTAGAAGGCTCGCACGAGGTCCATGTCGGCCACGATGTCGTCGGTCGGGTGGAAGGTCGGGCCGATGCCGACACTCCTGCTCGGGCCGTCGACGAACCCCAGCGTGATCGGCAGTCCGGTCTGCTGGGCGATCCGGTAGAAGCCGGCCTTCCAGTACTCGCCCTTGCCACGGATGCCCTCGGGCGCGATCGCGAGCAGGAAGTTCGGGTGGCCGTCGGCCTCCTTGAGCAGCGCCCGGATCGTCGCGCCCGGGTTCTCCCGGTCCAACGGGATGCCGCCGGTGCGCCGCAGGATCGAACCCATCGGCCCGGTGAAGTAGGTGTGCTTGATGAGGATGCTCGGCTGGCTGCCGTGGCTCCACGTCATCAACATCGTGACGACCCAGTCCCAGCGCGACGTGTGCGGGGCGCCGACGAGGATGCCTGCCTCCGGCGGAGCCTCGCCGACGAGGTTCCAACGGGTCACCTGCAGGACGCTGCGAGCGATCGCTCGGCGCACCTTCATCGTCTGGGCCATGCCGAAGGGTAGCGGTCGGCCGGGCACCCGGTTCGCCTACAGGTCTCCGATGATCGCCCGCAGCTCGGCGACGTGCGCCGTCAGCGCTTTCCGACCCTTCCCGGTGATCGCGACCCACGTCGTACGACGGCCGGCGAGCGTTCCCTTGCGGCTGCGCGCGTAGCCGACCTCGGCGAGGGCGGCGACGTGCTTGGAGAGCACCGAGTCCGAGACGTCGAGGCCGTCGCGCAGCGTCACGAACTCCACCTCCGAGACGGTCGCGAGCATCGTCATCAGCCTGAGCCGCGCGGGAGCCTGCAGGGTGCGGTCCAGCTCCCCCATCAGCTCTCCCCCATCAGCTCTGGACCACCAGGAGGACTCCGAGGACGACGACCGAGACGGCTGTCAGGCCGAGCATCAGCATCGTCTCGCCGCGGCCGTGCCGGACAGGGTCGGCGCGGTAGGTGCGCATCCACCGCACGCCGCTCACGACGTAGCCGACGCCGCCGAGCAGCGCGCAGATCCCCACCGCCCACCAGAGGTCCTCGAAGGCGGCCCACACGGCAGCTCCGAAGGTGAGCGCGTACACGGTCGAGGCGAGCGACGCCGTACCGAAGACGACCCGGCTGACCAGGCCGCCGAGCCAGACGCCGTTGAGACGGCGGAAGGCGACGAGCTGCAGTGCCCCGACGCCGTAGAACACAGCCACGCCGAGCACGACGACCTGCATCCCGGGACCATCCTGCCGAGCGATCCCGATCGCGCCGGTGACGATCTGGGCGACGATCGCGGCGCCGATCGAGAGGTGGAACAGCGGCGGCAGCACCAGGTCGCCGACCAGCTTGTCGCGCGAGACCTCGGCGTCGCGCAGAGCGGCGGCCGCCTCAGCCGGCGTGGGCCTCGAAGTTTCCATAATGGAAAGTATGGACCTCCACTTTCCACTTTGGCAAGTATGGACTCAGCCGCGCTCGCGCAGGTACTTCCCGAAGTGCGGCACGGTGAACGCGATCCGTCCGCGCTCGCCGGAGTAGATCAACCCCTTCTTCATGAGGGCATCCCGAGCCGGCGAGAGCGACTGCGGCTTCTTGCCGAGCACGGCCGCCACCTCGGCCGTGCTCACGGACTCACCCATCCCGTCCCAAGCGGTGTCGAGCTCGTCCAGCGCGAGTGCCGCGTCGGCCATCGCGCGCAGGTACTCCCGCTCCCCCGGCGTCGCCCTGTCGTAACGGCTTCCGAAGAAACCCACCGCGAGCTCGGCCTCGGCCTCGGGTGCCGCGACGGCCACGTCGGCAGCGGTCACCGGCGAGGTCGGCGCGACGTCCCAGACCGCCTTGCCGTAGGCCTGGATGAAGTAGGGATAGCCGCCGGTCGCGACGTACAGCGCAGCCAGGGCCTCCTCCTCGTACGCCGCGTCCTCCTCGACCGCCGGAGCAGACAGCGCCACGTCGGCGGCGTCGCGCGCCAACCGGTCGATGCGCTGGAACCGGAACAAGCGCTCGGAGTACGACTTGCTCGCCGACAGCACGGCCGGCAGGTGCGGCAGCCCGGCGCCGACCACGATCACCGGCAGCCCTGACTGGCTGATCTCGTGGCACGCGGCACAGAGCGCCGAGACGTCGTCCGGGCCGAGGTCCTGCATCTCGTCGATGAAGACGGCGATGCCCTTGCCGACGTCGGCAGCGAGCCCGCCGACGTCGGTGAACAGCTCGACCAGGTCGATCTCGATGTCTCCGGAGTCGGCCCGCCCCTTCGCCGCCGCCACGTCGATCCCCGGGTTCCACTGGTCGCGCAGCTTGGTCCCGGGAGCCGAGTCGCGCTGGGCGAAGGCCTTGATCACCCCGAGCACCCCGGCGACCTGGTCGGCCTCAGGGTGCCCGAGCTCGCGCACGGCCTGGTGCAGCGCGCTGGAGAGCGGGCGTCGCAGGCTCTGGTCCGGGCGTGCCTCGAGCTTGCCGGTGCCCCAGCCGCGTCGTACGGCGGCGGAGCGGAGCGCGTTGAGCAGCACGGTCTTGCCGACGCCGCGCAGCCCGGTCAGCACCAGCGAGCGCTCGGGCCGGCCCTTGGCGATCCGCTCGAGCACGATGTCGAAGGCGTCGAGCTGCTCCGCGCGACCTGCCAGCTCGGGCGGGCGCTGTCCGGCGCCGGGGGCGTACGGGTTCCGGATCGGGTCCATGATCGGACAGTATCCGGCTATCTAGCAGATACCCTAGATTCGGCTAGCGAAGGCTAGCGCGTGTCACTCCCCGACCGCGAAGCCCAGTCCGGCCGCTCCCAGACCCGGTCGTCGTCCGCTCCCGTTCGCGCCACGGTGTTGTCCAGGGACATCGCCCTCGGACGCGCCGGACCGAACACCATGGCCTAGGTCGTCCGACGCTGCGCGATCCGGTAGCCCAGGGCAAAGCACGCACAACCCCAGGCGACTGCCGCAGCTCCGAGAAAGACGAGAGAAGACATAGCGCGAGCCTAGGTGCGAAATGTCCGTTTCGCCGCCGAATCGCGGACGTCGATTCGCGGTCCCCCGGACCCGCACGTACGATCGCAAGCACGTTGCACCTATCGGGAGATGTCAACGAATGGCCATCAAACTCGCGTCTGACTCGCTGAGCGACGCCGAAGTCACCGACGGAATCGGTCGCGGTGACCTCGAGTCGGCGGCCCGTCTCTGGGTCCGGTACTGGCAGACCGCCCTCTCCGCGGCGCGCCTGTACGTCGATCCGCCGGAGGTCCCCGGCCTGGCCGCCGAGGCGCTCGTCGGGACCGTCTCGCTGATCGCGATCGGTCGCGGTCCGCGCGAGGACGTCGCCTCGTTCGTCAGCTCGGCGGTGCGCGAGCTCGGCGAGGACGACCACCCCCCGATGCTGATGCACGCCGACTCCGAGCACCCCGAGCTCTTCGAGTCCGTCCGGATGACCTCGTCGTTCGCCGACCTGACCGACGAGGACCGCGCGGCCCTGCGTCGTTCCCTCGCGGGCGGCCCGGAAACCGACGACGCGGAGGTCACCCACGCGCTGACCGTCCTGCAGACGACCTTCCTCACCAACCACCTCGACGTCTCGCCGACCCCGGACTGCCGTGCCGCGCACATCGCGATCATGCGGAACACCATGGGTGTCACCAGCGACGGGTTCGCCCGGGAGAACTGGGTGCACCTGAGCAGCTGTGCCTGGTGCACCGAGGCGTTCCACGAGCTCGCGTTCAGCAACGTGGCCCTGGACTCGCTGGTGGCACCCGACGTGCTGCACCACGTCGACACCCCGGCTCCGCTCTTCGTCGAGCCGCCGGTCGAGCTGGTGGTCGAACCCGTCGCGCCCGCCGTGGCGGAGGCGCCGCTGCCTGCCCTCGACTCGGTGATCCTGCAGCCCGCCGAGGCCGCCGTGCTCGAGCCCCCGCCGGAGCCGCTGATCGTCGAGCGTCCCGGCCTGGTCGAGGTCGCGCGCGACGCCCGGCACCGCCTCCTCGCCGTCGGTGCGCTGGCCCTCGGCGTCACGATCGTCGTCGGACTGCTGCTGACGAAGAACCCGGACACCACCTCGCCGGCATCGGCCCAGGCCGGTCCGCAGGCCGCTACGACGTCGCCCGCCCCTGCGACGTCCGGGGACTCCCTCGGCGCGCCCGTCGGACCGAGCGAGACCGTCCCGACCGACGGGGTCTCGGTCGCCGGGCCGCTCGAGATCGCGTCGCCGACCGAGGAGCCCACCGCCGAGGTGGAGAAGACCAAGGCCGCCAAACCGACGCCCAAGCCGTCCGCGAAGCCGACGGTCGATCCCGCCCCCGACCCGGAGCCGTCGGATCCGGCACCGTCCGAGGAACCGCCGGCCTCGGAGCCGCCGCCGAGCCCCTCCCCGACGCCTACGAAGCACTGCAGCGCGCTGGAGCACATCCTCGGCTTCTGCTGAGGGGACCACGCGCAGGCCGGAGCACTCGCTAGGCTCGGTTCATGCCCGAGCTGCCCGAGGTCGAGGCGCTGGCACGGGACCTGAGCCAGCGCCTGAAGGACCGAGCGATCGTCCGTGTCGACATCGCCAACTTCAGCTGCCTCAAGACCTACGACCCGCCCGTGAGCGCACTCGCGGGAGCGATGGTCGAGAGCGTGACCCGCCAGGGCAAGTTCCTGGTCTTCGACGTGGGCGGTACCTACCTGGTGCTGCACCTCGCGCTGGCCGGGTGGGTGCGCTGGAAGGACGAGGTGCCCAAGCTCCCGGCCAAGCCGAACAGCAAGTCCCCGCTGGCCGCTCGGATCGTGCTGGACAACGACAGCGGCCTGGACATCACCGAGGCCGGCACCCGCAAGAGCCTGGCCCTGTACGTCGTCCGCGACCCCGCCGAGGTCGAGGGCATCGCGCGGCTCGGCCCGGACGCCCTGTCCGACGACTTCACCGTCGACGTGCTCGGCCAGGTCCTCGCCGACGCCGGCCGTGCCCAGATCAAGGGCGTGCTGCGCTACCAGTCCAACATCGCCGGCATCGGGAACGCCTACTCCGACGAGATCCTGCACGCCGCGAAGATGTCGCCGTTCAAGCCGGCCAACAGCCTGACGCCCGAGGAGCTCGAGCTCCTGCACGCCACGATCAAGGCCGAGCTCGGGGCCGCGCTGGCCCGGGCCGACGGACTGGCGGCCAGCGAGCTCAAGGGCGAGAAGAAGTCGAACATGCGGGTGCACGGTCGCACTGGTGAGAAGTGCCCCGTCTGCGGCGACGTGGTGCGGGAAGTCTCCTTCGCCGACCGGAGCCTGCAGTACTGCGCCACCTGCCAGACCGGCGGCAAGCCGCTGGCCGACCGACGGATGTCGAAGCTGCTCAAGTAGCCGCTGACGTAGGTTTGCCCCATGAGCATCCCCACGATCACGATCGACCAGGTCCCCGCCGACCTCCCCGCAGGCGTCACCCTGATCGACGTGCGCGAGCCGGTCGAGTGGGCCCACGGCCACGCTCCCGACGCCGTGCACATCCCGATGAACGAGATCCCCGAGCGGATCGCCGAGATCCCGCAGGACGGCCAGGTCCTGGTGGTCTGCAAGGTCGGCGGGCGTTCGGGGCAGGTCGTCGGCTACCTGGTGCAGAACGGCTACGACGCGGTCAACATCGACGGTGGCATGCTCGAGTGGCAGGCAGCCGGCCGCCCGATGGTCGCCGACGCCGGCGAGCCGACGGTCTTCTAGTGCCCCGGACCCAGCGACAGATCGTCCTGCGACGCCGTCCCGAGGGTCTTGTCGTCCCCGACGACACCGAGCTGGTCAGCGTCCCCGTGCCGGAGCCGGCCGACGGGGAGGCCCTCGTGCGGATCACCTACGTCGGGGTGGACGCCGCCGCGCGCACCTGGCTCGACGACCAGCCCGGTTACCTCCCGCCGGTGCAGATCGGGGAGGTCGTGCGCGCCGCCGGGATCGGCGTCGTCGAGGAGTCGCGCTGCGACGCGTACGCCGTCGGTGACGTGGTCACCATGCTCGCCGGTTTCAGCGAGTACACGATCGTGCGCGACGACCTCTTCTGTACGCCGGTGGACCCGGAGTACGTCGCCGACCACCAGGCCGTGCTCTCGCTCTACGGTCCGACCGGCGCCACGGCGTACTTCGGCATGCACGGCGTCGGCAAGCCGCAGGCCGGCCAGACGGTCGTGGTCTCGGCCGCCGCCGGCGCGACCGGATCGGTCGCGGGCCAGATTGCGAAGATCGCCGGCGCCCGGGTCGTCGGCATCGCCGGCGGACCGGAGAAGTGCCGAGCGGTCGTCGAGGACTTCGGCTTCGACGCGTGCATCGACTACCGAGCCGCCCAGGGCGGGCAGGGCTTGGACGCAGCACTCAAGGAGCACTGCCCGGCTGGCGTCGACGTCTACTTCGACAACGTCGGGGGCGAGATCCTCGATGCTGTGCTCGGCCGGCTGGCGCACAACGCCCGCGTGGTCCTGTGCGGCGTGATCTCCAGCTACCTCACCGGCGAGCACCCTGGCCCGTCGAACTACGTCAACCTGCTGGCGAAGACCGCGACGATGCAGGGCTTCAACGCGCTCAACGAGTGGGAGCACTTCGACGAGGCGTTCGCCGCGCTGCGTCGCTGGGACCTGGAGGGGAAGCTGGTGCACCGCGAGACCGTGTACGACGGGCTCGAGTCGTGCGTCGACGCTCTCAACGGCATCTTCACCGGGACCAACACCGGCAAGATGATGGTGAAGATCTCCGAGCCCTGAGTCAGGTCTCACTCCCCCGGAAACCCGGGTGCGCCAGTCCGCCCAGGCCGCGGGCCTCGGCAAGCTTGCCCAGCAGGGCGACCAGCTCCCGCTTCTCCTCAGCGGTGAGACCCGCGCCGATCGCGCGGTCGTGCTCGACCACCGTCGCCATCACGGCGTCGAGCTTCGACCTCGCAGCGGGCGACAGGTGCAGCTCGTGGTGGCGACGGTCGATCTCGCTCCGCCGCCGCTCCACCAGTCCGCGAGCGCCGAGCTCGTCCAGGAGCTTCACCACCCGGCTGGGCACGGCTCCGATCACCTCGGCGAGCTCCTGCTGGTTGATCCCGGGCCGGACGGCGAGCGTCCTCAACACTCCCACGTGGGCGGGCGTGAGACCGAGAGGCTCCAGCCGGCGGGCGAACTCACCTGCCACGTGACTGCCCAGCTGGGACAGCAGCAGGGCGAGGCTGGACGGTCGGGACACGACGCACAGTTTGGCACGACGCGTCAGTCATGTAATAGTTCACACTATGAACGAATATGCCCATCGAGCCCTTCTGACGGCTGCGCTGGCGTTCGGCGCCCTGGGGATCTCCCTCCTGTGGGCTGGTGGCGTCGAGTTCCCGATCGTCGTTCCCCCCGGCCTGGTGATCCTCACCGTCGGGGCCGTCGTCGTGAGCGCGGTGCGTCGTCGTTGGACCGCGTGGCTCGGCTGCGTCCTCGGCGTCTTCGTCCTCGTCGGCTTCGTGGTCTCGGGCATCAACGGCGAGGGCTTCGAGAACCTCGTCGGCGACCACGGCACCACGATCGCGGTCGGTCAGGTGGTCCAGCTGATCGGCGTCGGTGCGGCGGCCGCCCTGGGCGCCACCCTCGGACTGCGCAGCCCGGCTCGGGACTGAACCGACCATGACGGAACGGAGCAACCGCCTGTTGCTCGGCATCGCCGGACTGCTCGTCGTCTCCGGACTTGTCCACCTCGGTGTCTTCGCTCTCGACGACCGACCGTGGGGCGGACCGGTCTCCTGGCGCAAGCCGTTCACCTTCGGCCTGTCCTTCGGTGTCACGCTGGCCGCCGTCGTCTGGCTCGCCCGGCGGCTGGACGTGCCGGGGCGCTCGACGCTCCTGTGGGTGTTCGCGATCGACTGCGTCGTCGAGGTCGGCGGAATCACGCTGCAGGCCTGGCGCCACCAACCGTCCCACCTGAACACATCGACGCCGCTCAACACGGCGGTCGCGATGTCGCTGGCCGTAGGCGGCGGTGTCCTGATCCTCGTGCTCGGGATCTTCGCCGTCGCTGCGGTACGGGGGCGAACGACGGGCGGCCCGAGCACGGAGGCCGCCTACCGCGCAGGCTTCGCGCTCCTGATCGTGGGGCTGCTGTCAGGAGCAGCGATGATCGCGCGCGGGTCGATCGCCCGCGCCGACGCCAACACCGCCGACGTGGTGTACCGGGTCACGGGGTTCGTGAAGGACTTCCACGGTGTCACGCTCCACGGGGTCCTGGTGCTTCCGGCGATCGACTGGATCCTCGAGCGTCTCGGCACCGAACCCGCTCGACGCCTGACCTTGGTCCGCTCTGCCACCACTGCCTACGTCCTGGTCGCCCTCGGCGTCCTGGCGCTCGATCTGGTCAGGGCGTTCTGAACGCTGCCGGCAGCGGCAGTGCGAGGGCGGAGTTCAGACGCTCGAAGTACTCCGCGCGCGGAATCTCCTCCACGCCCAGCGTCGCGAGGTGGTCGGTCTGCCACTGGGTGTCGAGCACCCGCACCCCGGCGTGCTCGTCGGTGAGCAGCTCGACGAGGTGCACCAGCGCGACCTTGGACGCGTCGGTGGCACGGGAGAACATCGACTCCCCGGCGAAGAGGCCGTTGATCGCCAGCCCGTAGAGCCCGCCGACGAGCTCGCCGTCGAGCCAGGTCTCCACCGAGTGCGCCCAGCCCATCGCGTGCAGCTGCAGGTACGCCGCCGTGATCTGCTCGTCGATCCAGACCCCGTCGCGGCCCGGGTCGGCGCAGCCGGCGAGGACGTCGGCGAACGCCTGGTTGGAAGTGACCGTGTACTTCTTCCGCGACTTGCGCAGCGACCGGGACACGACGAGCCCGTCCAACGGCAGCACTCCGCGCCACTCGGGCGACCACCAGCCGATCTCCGAACCCGCCTCGACCGGCATCGGAAAGAGCCCGCCCCGGTACGCCGCCAGCACGGTCGAAGGGGCCAGGTCGCCGCCGATGGCGATCAGGTCGCCGGCACGCGGGCCGGGCACCGGCAGCTGCCAGTGGGTGGGTCCGGGGTCGATCGGCATGCAGACATGATCCCCCTAGGCTGGAACCCATGAGCACCGCCAAGAAGATCGGGGCCGTCCTGGCCCCGAAGATCCCCCAGCTCGCGCCGAACCTGTCGGCCGCCTTCGTGCACCAGGCCCTGGACAAGGCCATCGTCGGCGTCGGTCCGCTGCCCAGCGCAGCCTCGGCGGCGGACAAGCAGCTGGCTGAGAACGACGGCGACCTCGAACGTGGCACCCACGACGTCATCGAGAACCACGTCCGGTACGCCGGGCTCCAGGGCTTCGTCACCAACATCGGCGGCCTGGTGACGATGGCGTTCACCGTCCCCACGAACATCACCGGCCTGGCGCTCATCCAGTGCCGGATGGTCGCCGGCATCGTGCACCTGCGCGGCTACGACCTCGCCGACCCGCGCACCCGAGCAGCGATCCTGACCTGTCTGCTCGGTGAGGACCGGATCACCAAGCTGGTCAAGGACCGCACCCTGCCCGGCACGCCGATGGAGCTGGCCAGCGCGCAGGTGTTCGACTCCTCGCTCAACGCGCTGCTCGCCAACGAGGTCGCCGCCGAGCTGATCACCCGCGCCGCGGGCAAGCGCCTCGCCACCACCGTCGGACGCCGGGTGCCGGTCGTCGGCGGAGTGGTCGGTGCCGGCACCGACGCGTACGTCACCTGGAAGATCGGTCGGTACGTCGACCGCGAGTTCCTGCCGCGCAGCCCCGGCGGCAAGCGCAAGAAGCGGAAGTAGCCCGCTCAGCCGCTCCTGCTCAGCTCAGCGCCGTCACCACGCGGGACACGCTCGGCTTCCCGAGAACGCCCGCCATCCAGGTGCTCGTCGCAACAAGAGCATCCAGGTCGACCCCCGTCTCCACCCCGAGTCCGCGGAACATCCAGACGAGGTCCTCGGTCGCGAGGTTCCCGGTCGCCGACTCGGCGTACGGGCAGCCACCGAGGCCGCCGGCGCTGGCGTCGAAGGTCCGGATGCCGTGCTGGTACGCCGCGTACGCGTTCGCAAGTGCCTGGCCGTAGGTGTCGTGGAAGTGCACCGCGAGCACGTCGTCGGGCAGACCGGCGGCGTTGAAGACGTCCAGCAGCGTGCCGACCTGGCCGGCCGTGCCGACGCCGATGGTGTCGCCCAGGGAGAGCTCGCTCGCGCCGAGGTCGAAGAGCCGCTTGCCGACGCCGACGACCTGGTCGACCGGGACGGCTCCCTCCCACGGGTCTCCGAAGCACATCGACACGTACGCGCGAACGTCCATGCCCGCCGCGCGGGCACGGGTGACCGTCGGCTCGAACATCGCGAACTGCTCGTCGAGACTGCGGTTGAGGTTCTTCTGCGCGAACGTCTCGGTGGCGCTGCCGAAGATCGCGATGTGCTCCAGCCCCAGCTCGAGTGCCCGGTCGAGTCCGCGCTCGTTCGGCACGAGCACCGGCAGGTGCCGACCGTCCTCTCCGAGGAGCTCCATCAGGTCACCGGCGTCGGCGAGCTGGGGGACCCACCGCGGGTGCACGAACGAGGTGGCCTCGACGACCGGAAGGCCGGCCGCGAGCAGGCGGCCGATGAACTCGGCCTTCGCCTCGACCGGCACGATGCCCTTCTCGTTCTGGAGGCCGTCGCGCGCGCCGACCTCGTAGATCGTGACGTCCCTGGTCTGGTCGTCGGTCACTGCGCGTCTCCTGACGTCTCGGCAGGCTCGACGACCGCGGGTGCAGGCTCGACGATTGAGGACTCAGGCTCGACGACCGCGACCGTGAAGATCTCCTGCTTGAGCTGGACCTGACCGCCGACGCTCGCGCCGACCGCGGTGACGGCTCCGTCGAAGGGCGCCGTCAACGCCAGCTCCATCTTCATCGCCTCGACCACGCCGAGCCGCTGCCCGGCGACGACGGTGTCCCCGACCGCCACGTCCACCGCGAGCACGGTGCCCGGCATCGGGGAGAGAACCGACCCGTCACCGGGCCCCGACCCCGCACCGGGTGCGAACGGGTCGGGCCGCAGGAAGGTGAAGGTGTTGCCGAGGAAGACCACGTCCACCTCGCGCGGACGCACCCGGACCGCAGCCTCCCGGATCCGCCCCTCGATCTCGAGGGTGAGGAAGCCGTCCTCCCGCGAGACCAGACGGGTGGGGACGTCGCCGTACGGGCCGACGACCCGCTTCCACGACGCCGTCCACCGGGTCTCCTCGCCGTCGACGACCAACCCGATCGTGGCCGGGGCCGCCGGACCGGAGAGCCGCCAGCCGTCCGCGGTGCCGAACGGGTGCCCGGGCCGCAGGCCGATCTCGTGGTCGGCGATCGCCCAGACCGCGAACACCGCGGCGACCCTCGCGCCGGACGGGGTGATCTCGTCCGGGTTGCGGTCGAGCCATGCGGTGTCGATCTCGCAGTCCCGGAACGCGGGGCTCGCTGCCAGCGCCCGGACGAAGCCGACGTTGGTCGTCAGGCCGAGGATCGTCGTGCCGTCGAGCGCGCCGACCAGCTGGCGTCGGGCCGCTGCGCGGTCGGGTCCGTGCGCGATCACCTTGCCGAGCATCGGGTCGTAGGAGCTGCTGACGACCTGGCCCGACACGAGCGCCACGTCGTTGCGGGCGCGCGGCGACCAGCGCACGAGCTCGGCCGTGCCCGCCTGCGGGAGGAAGCCGTTGAACGCATCCTCGGCGTACACCCTGGCCTCGATGGCGTGGCCGGTGACGGTCACGTCGTCCTGGGTCAGCGGGAGCCGTTCCCCCATGGCGACCTTGAGCTGGAGCTCGACGAGGTCGAGGCCGGTGATGGCCTCGGTGACGGGGTGCTCGACCTGGAGGCGGGTGTTCATCTCCAGGAAGTACGCCTCGTCCGCAACGTCGTCGACGAGGAACTCCACCGTGCCGGCGTTCACGTAGCCGACGTGCTTCGACAGCGCGACCGAGGACTCGGTCAGCAGGGTGCGCATGGCGGCACTGATCGTCGGCGCCGGCGCCTCCTCAAGGACCTTCTGGTGCCGCCGTTGGGTGGAGCAGTCGCGCTCGTAGAAGTGCAGCACGTTGCCGTGGTCGTCACCCATCACCTGCACCTCGATGTGCCGACCGCGCGCGACGTACTTCTCGATGAGGATGGTGTCGTCGCCGAAGGCACTGGCGGCCTCCCGCTTCGCGGCGGCGATCGCCGCGTCCAGGTCGGCCGCGTCGTGGACGATCCGCATGCCCTTCCCGCCACCACCGGCAGCAGCCTTGACCAGCACCGGGAACGAGACGTCGGAGGCACCCGGGACGAACTCGGGGACCACCGGGACCCCGGACGCGATCGCGATCTCCCGGGCGTGGTCCTTGCGGCCCATCCGCTCCATCACGTCACCCGACGGACCGACGAACACGAGACCGGCGTCGACGACCGCCCGGGCGAACTCGGCCCTCTCGGAGAGGAAGCCGTAGCCCGGGTGGATCGCCTCGGCACCGGTGTCCGCGGCCGCCTGGAGGATCGCCGGGACCGACAGGTAGGACTCGGTCGCGACGGTGGGACCGATGAGGACCGCGGCGTCGGCGTACGCGACGTGCGGCGCCTGGCGATCGGCCTCGGAGTAGACGGCGACGGTGCGCAGGCCCATCGCGCGGGCGGTGCGCATGACGCGGATCGCGATCTCGCCGCGGTTGGCGACGAGCAGGGTGCCGAAGGGACGTCCAGTCATCGTCATCACATCCGGAAGATTCCGTAGCTGGGCTTCGGCGTCGGGACCCGGGCGGCGACGGCCAGCCCCATCCCGAGCACCCGTCGGGTGTCGACCGGGTCGATGACCCCGTCGTCCCAGAGCCGCGCGGTCGCGTAGTAAGGCGAGCCCTGCCGCTCGTACTGGTCTCGGATCGGCGCCTTGAACGCCTCCTCGTCCTCAGCCGACCAGCTCTCCCCAGCGGCCTCGATGCCATCACGCTTGACCGTCGAGAGCACGCCCGCGGCCTGCTCACCACCCATCACCGAGATGCGCGCGTTCGGCCACATCCAGAGGAACCGCGGATCGTAGGCCCGCCCGCACATGCCGTAGTTGCCGGCGCCGAACGAGCCGCCGATGACGACCGTGAACTTCGGGACCACCGAGCAGGCGACCGCGGTGACCAGCTTCGCGCCGTCGCGGGCGATGCCGTTGTTCTCGTACTCGCGGCCGACCATGAAGCCGTTGATGTTCTGCAGGAAGACCAGCGGTACGCCGCGCTGGTTGCAGAGCTCGATGAAGTGCGCCCCCTTGAGGGCGGACTCGGAGAACAAGATGCCGTTGTTCGCCACGATGCCGACCTTGTGACCCCAGATGCGGGCGAAGCCGCAGACCAGGGTCTCGCCGTACAGGGCCTTGAACTCGTGGAAGCGGGATCCGTCGACGATCCGGGAGATCACCTCGCGGACGTCGTACGGCGTGCGGGTGTCGGTGGGCACGACGTCGTACAGACCTTCGGGGTCCAGCGCCGGCTCGTCGAAGTCGGCCTCGCCTGCCGCGACCTGCTCGGGCTCCGGCAGCGTGTCCACGATCGAGCGGATGATCGCCAGCGCGTGCGCGTCGTCCTCGGCCAGGTGGTCCACGACGCCGCTGCGCTTGGCGTGCACCTCGCCGCCGCCGAGCTCCTCGGCCGTGACGACCTCCCCGGTCGCGGCCTTCACCAGCGGCGGACCGCCGAGGAAGATCGTGCCCTGGTCGCGGACGATCACGCTCTCGTCGGCCATCGCCGGCACGTAGGCACCGCCTGCCGTGCAGGAACCCATCACCGCAGCGATCTGCGGGATGCCCTCGCCGGACATGTTGGCCTGGTTGAAGAAGATCCGGCCGAAGTGCTCCTTGTCTGGGAACACGTCGTCCTGCATCGGGAGGAACGCGCCGCCGGAGTCCACCAGGTAGATGCACGGAAGCTTGTTGGCGCGCGCGACCTCCTGGGCACGCAGGTGCTTCTTGACCGTGATCGGGTAGTAGGTGCCGCCCTTCACGGTGGCGTCGTTCGCGACCACCATGACCGGTCTGCCGGCGACCCGACCGATGCCCGTGACGATGCTGGCGCTCGGGACGGCGTTGTCGTCGCCCTCGCGGCCGTACATCCCGTAGGCCGCCAGCGGGCTCAGCTCGAGGAACGGCGAACCCGGATCGAGGAGCACGTCGACGCGGTCACGGGCGAGCAGCTTGCCGCGGTCGGTGTGCTTGCGACGAGCAGCTTCCGAGCCGCCCTGCCGCACGACAGCCAGCCGCTCGCGCAGCTCGGTCACGAGATCTCGCATCGAGGAAGTCACGGGGCCCAGCGTGCCAGGTTAACGATCATTAACTCAAGTCGTTCGTCGAAGTTCGCCGACGGCCGCTCGACCAGCTGCGGACCGTGGGTCGGTGAACGGTCGTTAACCGTTTAGAATCCTCCCGTGACCACCCGCCGTGAGCAGATCCTCGAGACCGCGGCCGGACTCTTCGCCGAGCACGGTTTCCACGGTGTCTCGATCGCCGATCTCGGCGCTGCCTGCGGCTTCTCGGGCCCTGCGCTCTACAAGCACTTCCGCGGCAAGCAGGCGATCCTCTCCGAGATGCTGGTCTCGATCAGCGAGGAGCTTCTCCGCGAGGGACGCCAGCGCGTCCGCGACGCCGGCGACGACAAGGCGGCCCTGGAGTCGTTGATCGCGTGGCACGTCGACTTCGCCCTCCATCACAAGGCCCTGATCGTCGTGCAGGACCGGGACTGGTCGGCCCTGCCGCTCGAGGCCCGCGAGAAGGTACGCGACACCCAGCGCAAGTACGTCGAGGTCTGGGTCAAGGTGCTGCGGTCGTTGCGACCCGAGCTCGCCGCCGCGCCGGCACGCGCGACCGTCCACGCTGCTTTCGGGCTGATCAACTCCACGCCGCACAGTGCGCTCGTCTCCGACGACGCCATGCAGGAGATCCTGGCGGGGATGGCGCTGCGGGCGCTGCTCGGCTGATCCCCTCCCACCGCTGACGAGGACTGGTACGCCCGTCCTGTCCGGTTGTGGGGAGGTTCCGAGAAGCACTGGTCTAGTTTCGGAGTTCAGGATCTCGGTGTTCCGGCGCGCGCAGCACCGGCCGGTGTCACGATTCCGGACCGCCGCTTTCTAGGAGTCCGCTGTGCGTCTCGCTTCTTCTCGGGAACCTCGTCGTGTTCTCACCTCCGTCCTCTCCACGCTTCTCCTCGCGCTCGCGATGCTCACGCTCGCCGCGCCGGCCGCTCGGGCCGCCACCACCGGCACGGTCTCCGGTCAGGTGACCAACTCGGTCGGGACGCCGCTCGAGGGCGCTCTCGTGGAGATCGTCGACGCTGCCGGCGGAGACGACTATTACGACGAGGCCGAGACGGACGGCACGGGGCACTTCACCTTCAGCGGCCTGCCCGCCGGCGGCTACAAGATCTACGTCGAGGGGACCGGGCCCAACGTCGGCACCTACTACCCCAGCACCACGAGCTTCGCGAGCGCGGGCACCATCACGGTCACCGGCGGTGCGACGACCACCGCCAACGTGACGATGGTCAAGGCGTCCGGGATCACCGGCAAGGCGACGAAGGCCGCGGGTGGGGTGGCAGCCGGAGCGACCGTCGAGGTGCTCATGCCGTACGCCGGCTCCTGGTACGGGGTCGACGAGGACGAGACCGACGTCAACGGCAACTACTCCTTCAGCCGACTGCCGGCCGGTTCCTACGCGATCGCGGTCTACCTCGACGGCTACCAGCCCGAGTACTACGACGGGGTGCACACCCTGTCGGCCGCGACGCCGGTCGTGGTCGCAGTCGGCGAGACCAAGAACAACATCAACTTCCAGCTCGATGTCGGCGGCGCGATCAGCGGCACGGTCAAGGACCGCAACGGCACCCCGGCACGGGGCCTCGGCATCCGGGTCTCCAACGAGGACGGCACCGTCGGCTACGGGCAGACCAACGCGAACGGCAACTACACCGTCAACGGTCTGCCCACCGGGACCTACAAGGTCTCCACCAGCGACACCGACCGCTACTCGCGTGCCTCGGTCAACGCCACCGTCACGGTGCCCAACACCACGGCGAACGTGAACCTGGTCGTCACCCAGCTCAGCGTGGTGACCGGAACCGTGCGCGACCACACCGGGGCCAAGGTGCCCTACGGCGACCTGACGATCTTCCAGAAGGTGGGGACCAGGTTCGAGTACTCCGACGCCTACGGCGAGGTCGACGACGGCGTCTACTCCGTGGCGCTCCCCCCGGGCACCTATCGCATCCAGGCGACCGGCTACAGCGAGGACGAGGACTACGTCGACTCGCCGACCTTCTACGGCAACGTCCCGAGCCTGGACGCTGCTACGGACATCAAGGTCAACAGCTACGAGGACACGATCGGCGGCAAGAACATCCAGCTCCTCCAGGGCGCGACGGTGGCGGGCACGATCGACGTGCCGGCAGGCGTCGACGTCGACGAGGACGAAGGAATCCGCGTCGATGCCGTCAACGCGAGCACCGGCAAGGTCGTCGCCGGGACCTACAGCGACGGCGACTACTACGAGATCGGCGGACTTCCCGCCGGCAGCTACAAGGTGCAGTTCGCGCGCGAGGGTGCCATCAGCCCGCTGGCCGGCCAGTACTACAACGGCGTGAGCGAGAGCGCCGGGCTGGCTGCCGCGACCACCGTCACGCTCGCCAAGGGTCAGGTCCGGACCAACGTCAACGCGACGATGACCCAGGGCGCGGTGCTGACCGGCAAGGTCCTGCACGCGGACGGTGGAGCCGCTCCCGGCTGTCTCGTCCAGGTCTACACGACCGACGACCACCTCACGTCGCGCTACGCCTTCACCAAGGCCGACGGAACCTTCTCGGTCGAGGGCCTCTCCTCCGGCGACTTCGACGTCGCCGTGCACGCCGACGCGTACAACGGGGACACCGAGGAGGAAGCGATCGACAACGCCTGGAAGTGCGCCGGCGTGGCGAACCCCGGCGACGGCAGCGTCCCGGACTCCGGCTACTACTCGGACGTCAGCGGGACCTTGTCCAACACGCAGAAGAACCTCCGGACCGTGGCCGTCGGTGCGTCCGGCAGCACGGCGATGCCGGTGGACCTCAGGTTCGGCACCCCCGCCGGGACGGTGCAGAACCTCACCGTTCCGACCATCACCGGGGCGCCGATCGTGGGCAACGAGCTGATCGCGAACCCGGGGACCTGGGACCCTGCGGACGTCGACCTGTCCTACGTCTGGCGGGTCGGTCCGTACGCCGTGGGCGGGAACGAGCCGACCTTCACCCCCAGTCCCAGCATGGCGGGCTTGAAGGTCACCGTGCGGGTCACCGCGAGCGCCGAAGGTCTCGCGAGCAAGTCCGTCACCTCCGCGGCCACCGAGCCGATCGCGGACCAGGCGTTCGTCGAGCTCGAGAACGTCACCCTGCCGAAGATCACCGGCACCGCGAAGGTCGGGCAGGTGCTCACCGCCGGCAACGGCACCTGGACCCCGAGCGGTCCGGACCTCGCGTACACCTACCAGTGGCTCCGCAACGGCTCGCCGATCTCGGGCGCGACCAAGCAGAAGTACACCGCCGGTGCGGGTGACCTCGGAGCACAGCTGCGGGTCAAGGTGACGGCGTCGAAGCCCGGTGCGCTGAACCGGAGCAAGACCACCGCGCCCACCGCGCTGGTCAAGGCCGGGACCCTCGCCGTCAAGGGCGGCTCGGTCTCCGGCAAGACCAAGGTCGGGAAGAAGCTCCGGGCGACCCCGCCGAGCTGCACCCCGGGTGCCAAGGTCTCGTACCGGTGGCTCCGCAACGGCAGCCCGATCTCCGGCGCGACCAAGTCGGCGTACAAGGTGAAGAAGGCTGACAAGGGCAAGAAGATCAGCGTCAGGATCACCCTGGCACGAGCTGGCTACACCACGGTGGTGAAGACCATCAAGGCCGGCAAGGTCAAGTAGTCACGATCCATCAGCGGGGTCGGTCGGCGAGCAGCCGGCCGGCCCCGCGGTCGTTTCCGCCGAGAGGGCCCAGATGTCCCACCCACGGACGCCGAGAGGGCCCAGATGTCTCGCGCACGGACGCCGAGAGGGCTCAGATGTCTCGCGCTCAGAGCGAGTCGATGATCTTCGTACGTCGCGTGTCGTACTCGACCAGCGTGATGAGTCCGGCGTCGAGAAGGCGCTTGAGCTCCTCGAGACGCTCCGTCGCGGTGCCCTTCGGCGCTTCGGGCGGCGTGCGCCGCTCCAGGTTCGGATCCTCGTACGGGCGGTTGGTACGCAGGCTGGAGGCGAGGTACGTCGCGCTCAGGCCGTTGTCGTCGAGCAGGGTCATGCCGGTGGCGACGTCCGGGTCCATGCCCGACTGCCGGGCGAGGTCGCGAGCGACGACGACCTTCCAGATCGTGGCTCCGACGGCGAACAACGCGACGATCACGAAGAAGGCGACGAACCCGCCCGGAACTCCGCCGTCCGAAGCGCTCTCCAGATCGGAGTACTGGTCGGCGGACGCCGGACCGGCCACGGACAGCGTGACCGTGCAGAGGACCGCGACGACGCCGAAGCGCAGAAACCCGAGACGTGACATGACTGGAGTCAACCACCAGATCCGCCCGCGGAGAGCCAACTCCGGAGAACTCCGGCCCAGGACTAGAGCAGCCGGCTGACCTCGTCGTCGTACGCCGCCACCGCGGTGTCCGCCAGCCCGTGCCCACCCGGTGCGTCCTCGGCCAGCGCCAGGATCGTCGCTGCCCGCGCGGCGGCGTCATCGGCCTCGACGGGCAGCGCAGCGCCGGGGTCCTGCACCTGGTCGCGGGTGCGGCCGCGGAGGAGGAGCAGCGCGTACGGGTCGCGATCGATGCTCCACGCCAGCTGGTAGAGCAGCGCGAGCACGTGCACGCAGGGTTGGATCCAGGCGTCGCACTCGCAGGCGGAGTCGAAGTCACCCGGACCCGGCATCACCTCGACACCGGACTCGTCGAGGTGCTCGACCAGGTCGACGGGCAGGTCACCGGTCTCGAGCGCAGCGAGGTGCCCGGCCTCGCGGGCGAGCTCGGCGGCGAAGCGCTGCCACTGCGGTTCCTCGAGACGGCGTACCCGGACCTGGGCGATCATCGCGGTGGACGTACCCGGGTCGACGACGGCCGAGGCCATCCCGGAGATGATCATGACGGCGCCGAGGCGGCCCGAGCGCGACAACGCACGCGCGGTGATCAGGTCGTTCGGCTCGACGACCGTCTCCTCGAAGCTGCGCACCCAGGCCTTGCCCCACCAGGTGGTGCTCCGCGCGGACGGCCCGCGCTGCCGACCGGCGCGGGGGAAGACCATCGGGTCGTTGCCGGCCTCAGGCATCGTTCACCCTCCGCCGCAGGGTGACCAGGTCGCGCAGCTCGGCGTTGGAGAGCTCGGTCAGGGCGACCTCGCCGTTGCCGAGCACCGACTCGGCCAGTCCGCGCTTGCGGGTGAGCAGCTCGTCGATCTTCTGCTCGATGGTGCCCTCGGTGATCAGCCGGTGCACCTGCACCGGACGGGTCTGCCCGATCCGGTACGCGCGGTCGGTGGCCTGGTCCTCGACCGCCGGGTTCCACCAGCGGTCGACGTGGATCACGTGGTCGGCCCGGGTCAGGTTCAACCCGGTGCCGCCGGCCTTCAGCGAGAGCAGGAAGACGGGAGCCTCGCCGGCCTGGAACGCGTCGACCATCGCCTCGCGCTGCTTCACCGGCGTCCCGCCGTGCAGGAACAGCGTCGGCACCCCGGCAGCGGCGAGGTGCTTCTCCAGCAGCTCGGCCATGGCGACGTACTGGGTGAAGAGCAGGACCGACCCGTCCTCGGCGAGGATCGTGCCGAGCAGCTCGTCGAGCAGGTCGATCTTCTCCGAGCGTCCCTTGATCCGTCCGTTCGGTTGCCGCAGGTAGTGAGCCGGGTGGTTGCAGATCTGCTTGAGCCCGGTGAGCAGCGCGAGCACCAGGCCGCGGCGCGCCTCCTCGGGTGCGTTCTCGATCCGGTCCATCGCCTCGCGGACCAACGCCTCGTAGAGGACGACCTGCTCGCTGGTCAGTCCGACGACCTGGTCGGTCTCGGTCTTCGGCGGCAGCTCCGGCGCGATGCCGGGATCGGACTTGCGGCGGCGCAGCAGGAACGGCTCGACGAGCAGCGCGAACTGCCGTGCCACCAGAGGGTCGACCCCGCTCTCGATCGGTGCCGCCCACACCTTCCGAAAGGCGTTGCGCGAGCCCAGCAGACCGGGCGTCGTCCAGTCGAGGATCGCCCACAGCTCGGTCAGGTTGTTCTCCACCGGCGTCCCGGTCAGGGCCACCCGGCAGGCCGAGTCGATGAGCCGCAGGTTGCGCGCGGTCGAGGAGGTGGCGTTCTTGATGTGCTGCGCCTCGTCGGCGACGACCAGGTCCCAACCGACCGCGGCGAGCGCCTCGTGGTCGCGACGCATCGTTCCGTAGGTGGTGAAGACGAAACCGTCACCGAGGTCAGCGAGGTCACGAGCGGACCCGTGGAACCGACGGGTCCGTACGCCGGGCGCGAACCGCTCGACCTCACGCTGCCAGTTGCCCATCAACGACGCCGGGCACACGACCAGCGTCGGGCCTTTCGCCTGCCCGGTCTGGCGCCGGTGCAGGTGCAGAGCGATCAGCGTGATCGTCTTGCCGAGCCCCATGTCGTCGGCCAGGCAAGCACCCAGGCCGGCGTGAGTGAGCTCGGCCAGCCAGGTGAACCCCTGCCGCTGGTAGTCGCGCAGGGTCGCGTCCAGCCCGACCGGGTCGTCGTACGGCGCACGGGTGGCGGCCCCGACGACGCGCTCGCGGACCTTCTCCAGAGTCGCGCCGGGGTGCACCTCGACGGTGGCCGAGTCGAAGTCGATCTCGCCGGTCAGCGCCGCCCGCAGCGCGACCACCGGGGCGATGGGCTTCGCGCCCTTCTTCAACGCCGCCCGCGCCTTGCGGGCCACGCTCGGGTCGACGACCACCCAGTTGTTGCGCAGCTTGATCATCGGCGTCGAGGCGGCGGCGAGCGCTGCCATCTCGTCGTCGGTGAGCGGGTCCTTGCCGAGCGCGAGACGCCAGTCGAAGCCGAAGAGCGCCTCGGACCCGAAGAGGCCGGTCATCAGCGCTTCCTCACGGATCGCGCCACCACCGTCGGAGGACCTGACGTCGATGCGGGCCTGCGGAGTCAGCTCCTGCCGCAGACCGCGCGGCCAGTAGACCTCGACGCCGATGCCGGCGAGTGCCTCCAGCCCGACGTCGAGAAGGTCGGTGAGCTCCTCCGGCTGCAGCACCAGCCGGTCCGGCACCTGGCGGCGCAGCAGCCGGTCCAGGGCGGGCCAGGCGAGCGCGGCCCGCCGCAGGGCGACGCCGGCGCTGACCTTGGCCTTGCGTGAGAACCCGTGGCCCCCGGCCTCACCGGGTGGTGCCAGCCAGAGCTCCGCAGCGTCGACGACGTGCGTGGCGACGTCGAGCTCGTGCACCTGCGGGACGATGCTGAGGGTGCCGGCCTCGAGCTGCTCCTCGGGAGCCTCGACGCGCAGGCTGAGGTAGACCTCGGCGGGCAGGTGTGCGTCCGAAGTGTGCTCAGCGGTCGCGCGGGCGAGCCGATCCTCCAGCGTCTGTGACGGCGCCGTCCGCGGTGCGATCCCCCCGGTCACCGAGCGCGCCGGCTGCCGGGTCATGGTGTCGGCGACCGCGTCGAGCAGTCCGCGCACGACCGTCTCGGCCGCCGCGGCGTCGAGGTCGCCGTGCGCCCGCGCCGCGGCCAGCTCGCGCACGCGGTCCTCGTCGACGGGCGGCAACGGTCCGACCTCCCAGGCCTCACCGGTGTCCGACCGGCGCAGCTGACCGGCGGCGACGAACTTCATCGCCAGCATCGTGGCGGCACCGAGCAGCGAGACCGAGGCGTGCGCGTCCTGGACCCGCAGCGCCCGGGTGAGTACCGGGATCGCGCCCTTCATCGGCAACCGGATTACCCGGCGCGGCCCGCTGAACTCGATCTCGCTGTCCCGCGGCGGATCGGCCAGGTGCAAGGTGGCCTGACCTTCGAGCGGGACGAAACTCACGCAGCAGCCTCCGGGTGTTCTGGGAAGGGGACTGCAATCTAACGCCGGGGTCGGACACTCCGTTCCCGGTCAGTCGAGGAAGTGCACCCCGGTCAACCGTGACGCGGCCTCCCAGAGTCGGGCTCCGTCGACGTACGCCCGCGGGCTGATCTTCGCCGGGCCGGCAGCACCGTTGACCTCGCCGAAACCCGACGGCCCGTAGTAGGTGCCGCCGAGGATGCCCGGCTCCGTGGCGGCGCGCACCGACGCGTCGGCACCCAGCTCCGGCACGTTGAGGGCCTTGCCCTCCAGCCACGCGGCGATCGGCCTGATGCCAGGCACCCGGATGATCCACATCCGGTCGGCGATCCCGGTGAACGAGGCGCCCGGGTGCCCGCCGACGCTGATGGTCGGAGCACCCGCCAGGCGCAGGCGCCGTTCGAGCTCGAGCATGAAGGTCGTGTTCGCCAGCTTGCTCTGCGCGTACGCCGTCCAGGGGTGGTAGCGACGCCCGGGCTCGAAGGCGAGGTTCTCGTAGCGCAGCCGACCCGTCCGGTGAGCGAGGCTGCCGACGTGCACGACCCGGCTTCCCGGCGTCGCGACCAGAAGATCGATCAGGTGACCGGTGAGCGCGAAGTGACCCAGGAAGTTGGCGCCGAGGTGCGACTCGAAGCCGTCGGTGGTCCGCGCGTTCGCCACCAGGGCGACGCCGGCGTTGTTGACCAGGACGTCGAGCCGGTCGGTGCGGGCCAGGACGTCGTCGGCAGCCTTGCGGACCGATGCCAGGTCGGCCAGGTCGAGCGGGATGATCTCGAGCTGCGCGTCGGGCACCTGGGCCTTGATGTCGGCGTACGCCTGATCGGCCTTGGGCAGCGACCGGCACGCCATCAGCACCCGAGCGCCGGCGCGGGCCAGCGCCAACGCGGTCCAGTACCCGATACCGCCGTTGGCCCCGGTGACGAGCACGACCTTGTCGGTGAGGTCGCCCGGGATCCACGGGGTGTCGGTACGGCGGTTCCGAGAGGGCACGGTGGGCTCCGAGGTCGAAGGGCTTCGTCCTTGAGGACAGCAGGACGGTACTTCAGGTGGAGGCACCGCACCGGGGGAACGACCGAGGGTTGAACCATGACGATCCTCCTGTCCGACCCCGCCGTCGCCGCCGTGCCTGTCCTGGAGTGCCGCGAACCGCTGGTCACCCTCGACGCCTTCTTCGGTCGGCCGCAGTCGCTGGTCCGCGCGGGCCTCGCTACCCGGCTCGCCGACGCGAACGCGCTGCTGCCCGCCGGCGTCAGTCTGCGGGTGGTCGAGGGACACCGTCGGGTCGAGGACCAGCTCGCGATCATCGCGCGTTACTCCGCCGAGGTGTGCGCCGAGCGACCCGGCATCTCGGGCGACGAGCTGGATCGCCTCACCAGCCGGTTCGTCGCGCCGTTGGGTGTCGCGCCGCACGTCGCCGGCGCCGCGGTCGACCTGACCCTCGTCGACGCCTGCGGCGAGGAGCTGGACCTCGGCACACCGATCGACGCGACGCCGGAGCAGTCCGGCGGCCGGTGCTACTTCGATGCCGAGGTCGGCGCCGAAGCCCGGGCCAACCGCACCCTGCTCGCCGAGGTGCTGGGCGCGGCAGGATTCGTGAACTACCCGACCGAGTGGTGGCACTGGTCCTTCGGCGATCGCTACTGGGCGCTGATGACCGGCGCCCCCACCGCGCTGTACGGCCCGGTGCGGCTGCGCCCGCGGACCGAGGAGGCGGCGTGAGCCCGGCGGTCACGGTGCTGCGCAGCGTGCAGGGGACCCGTCCCCGGTTGACCGGCCCGCAGCTGGTGGTCGACCTCGACGCGATCGCCGCGAACACCCAGACGTTCGCGCGACGGACCCCGGGCGAGCTGATGGCGGTGGTCAAGGCGGACGGCTTCGGGCACGGCGCCGCCGACGTCGCGCGCACCGCCCTGGCGCACGGTGCCTCCCAGCTCGGTGTCACGGCGATCGCCGAGGGCCTCGCCCTCCGCGCCGCGGGCCTGAGTGCCCCGGTGCTCTCCTGGCTCAACCCCGTCGACGCCGACTGGGCCGCGGCGATCGGTGCGGACCTCGACGTCGCGGTCCCGTCCCGTGATCACCTCGACGCGCTGGCGCACGCCGCGGCGCAGATCGGCGGGCGTGCACGGGTGCACCTGCACCTCGACGCCGGCATGGCCCGCGACGGGGCCTCCCCCAGCGAGTGGGCGGCCCTGTGCCGCGCAGCCCGTCGCGCCGAGCTGCTCGGCCAGGTCCAGGTCGTCGGGATGATGGGCCACCTCGGCTGCGCCGACGACCCGGCGCACCCGTCCAACAGCACCGGTCGCACCCGGTTCGCCTGGGGTCTGATGACTGCCCGGGCGGCCGGGCTGCGTCCGGCCCAGCGTCACCTCGCCGCCACCTCGGCGACCCTGCTGGACCCGCTGAGCCACCACACGATGAGCCGCGTCGGCGCCGGCCTGGTCGGCATCGACCCGACCGGGACGACCGAGCTCCGCGGCGCGCTCACCGTGACGGCGCCGCTGGTCGAGGTCCGCTCGGTGCTCGCCGGGACTCCCGTCGGCTACGGCCACAGCTGGACCGCTCCAGCCGCCACCCGCCTCGGCCTGGTGCCGCTCGGGTACGCCGACGGGTTGCCCCGTCTCGCGTCCGGCGAGGCGTGGATGCGAGTCCGCGGCGTCCACGCCCCGGTGGCAGGACGGATCTCGATGGACATGACCGTCGTCGACCTCGGCAGCTCGGGAGCCGACGTCGGGGACGAGGTCACGGTCATCGGTCCGCGCGGCAGCGGGGGCCCGACCGTGGCCGACTGGGCAGGCTGGTCGGGCCTCCTCCCGCACGAGATCGTCACCGGTCTCGGCGGCCGGCTGGTGCGGAGGACTGCATGAGCAGCGCGATCCGCGTCGCCGTGCTCGGCGGCGGTCAGAACTGCGAGCACGACGTCTCCCTCGCGTCCGCAACGTCGGTGGCAGCCGCGCTCGACCCCACGCGCTACGACGTCGTCCGGCTGACGATCGACCCTGACGGCGGGTGGCGCGACGGACGCGGGGATCTCCTCGGCATCGCCGGAGCAGTCCACCTGCTCACGACCTGCGACGTCGTGCTCCCCGTCCTGCACGGCCCGAAGGCTGAGGACGGCACCCTCGCCGGACTGCTCGACCTCGCCGGCGTCCCGTACGTCGGCTCTGGCGTCCGCGCCGGGGCACTCGCGATGGACAAGTGGGCGACCAAGCTCGTCGCCGAGGCGGTCGGCGTCGCGACGGCACCGGGCGTCATGCTCACCGCGGCGACCGCACGCTCCTACCGCTGGACGCACCCGGTCGTCGTCAAGCCGATCGCAGCAGGCTCCAGCCACGGCGTTGCCCTGGTCACCGAGCCCGACCGGCTCGAGGCTGCGCTCCGCGCCGCGCTCGCGCTGGACGAGCGCGTGCTGGTCGAGGACCTCGTCGTCGGTCGCGAGATCGACCTGGCCGTCCTCGGCCGCTCCGACGGCACCCGGATCGTCGCGCCCGCACTGGAGATCGTCACCGACGGACTCTTCGACTTCGCCACCAAGTACGACGGCAGCGCCGTCTTCCAGGTCCCGGCAGCCCTCGACGAGGCCGACCTCAAGGCGCTCGAGCACGCCGCGCTCGCGGTGTACGACGCGCTCGGCTGCGCGGGTGTCGCACGCGTCGACTTCTTCCTGACCAGCAACGGCCCGGTGCTCAACGAGGTCAACACCTTCCCCGGCTTCACCGAGCAGTCGCAGGTGCCGAAGATGTTCGCCGCCGGCGGCACGTCGTACGGAGACCTGCTGGACCTCCTGGTCCAGGACGTTCTTGAGGGATGATGGCTGCATGACGACGGCCCCCACCAGGGACCGGGCGCCGATCGACTGGCGCGAGTGGGTCCCCGACGTTCTCGTGGGTCTCGTCGTCCTCGGCTTCGGGCTCAGCGAGGCACTCAGCACCGACTACGTGCCGTACTCGGCCGTCGACTTCCAGCCGTCCCGGGTCGCGCTGGTCTGGGTCGCGCTCGCGACCGCGCTCGCCGTCGGGCTGAGTCGACGGGCGCCATCGCTGGGGCTGGCCATCGTCTGGGCGGTCTGCGGCTACGAGCTGTCCGCGTCGATCCCGGTGATGTACGTCCAGCTCACCGTGGCGGCCGTCGCGTTCGGCGCCGCCCGCTGGGGCCACACCGCGACCGTCATCCTCAGCGGTCTGTCGATCCCGGTGGCGGGCGCCATCGCCGTGATCGCGGTGAACACGAACATCCTCGGACCGGTCGTCGACGCCGCCCAGTTCCGGCGCCTGATGGACACCGTCCAACGGGTCACCGACTCCTGGCAGCTCGGCGCCGCCGTGCTCGGCATGGTGGTGCTCGCGGTGCCGTGGCTGATCGGCCTGACCGTGCGGTTCAGCAGCCGCGCGGCTGCCTCCGAGGCCTCGCAGCAGGTGGCCGAACGCGAGGCTGCCCGAGCGCTGCGCGAGTCTGAGCAGGCCAAGGAGATCGCGCGTCTGCGCGAGGAGCAGACCCAGCTCGCCCGCGACGTGCACGACGTCGTCGGCCACTCCCTCGCCGTGATCCTGGCCCAGGCCGAGTCGGCGCAGTACCTCGACGAGGCCGACACCTCCGAGCTGCGGCGCTCCATGGCGAACATCGCCAGCTCCGCGCGCGGTTCGTTGCAGGACGTCCGTCAGGTGCTCACCTCGACCAACGAGCCGCTCACCGGTCCGGGCGACCTGCGCGAGCTGGTCGAGGGAGTGCGCTCCAGCGGCCACGAGGTCCGGTTCACCGAGGTCGGGACGCCGAGGCCGCTGCCGCCCGAGCTCGCCACCGTCGCCTACCGGGTGCTGCAGGAGATGCTCACCAACGCGATCCGGCACGGCAGCCGGACGAGCCCGCTCGAGGTCGAGCTGGAGTGGCGCGAGTGGCTGCGGATCCAGGTGGTCAACAGCACCGACATCCCCGGGCCGCCCACTGAGGGTGGCCACGGACTGGTCGGCATGCGCCGCCGCCTGGAGTCCGCCGGCGGGCGCCTCGAGCTCGGCCCCTTCGACCGGCCGACCTTCAGCGCGACTGCCTGGGTCCCGATGCGTACGGTCGTGACGTGATGAGCGAGAACATCAAGGTCTTGCTCGTCGACGACCAGGACCTCTTCCGCGAGGGCGTGGCGGTGATCGTCAACGCCCAGGAGGGCATGGAGGTCGTCGGCCAGGCCGGGGACGGTCTCGAGGCGATCGCCCAGGTCGACGCGCTCGACCCCGACGTCGTGCTGATGGACATCCGGATGCCCGAGATGGACGGTGTCGAGGCGACCCGGCAGCTGTTCGCCCCCGACCGGGCGGCGAAGCGGACCAAGCCGCTGCGGGTTCTGGTACTGACCACCTTCAACCTCGACGACCGCGCCGCGACCGCGATCCGGCACGGCGCCAGCGGCTTCCTGCTCAAGGACACCACCCCGGTGATGCTGCGCGACGCGATCCGGACCGTGCACGCCGGCAACGCCGTCCTCGCGCCCACCGACCTGACCACGCTGCTCGACCAGCAGTTCATCGAGGCGACCCCGACCCCGTCGGCGTACCTGGAGCTCACCGAGAAGGAGCGCGAGGTCTTCGAGGCCGTCGCGCGCGGTCTGTCCAACGCCGAGATCGCGGGTCTGGTGTTCGCCAGCGAGTCCACGGTGAAGACCCACGTCGGCGCGATCCTGCGCAAGCTCGCCCTGCGCGACCGGGTACAGATCGTCGTGTTCGCCCACGAGCACGGGCTCGTGGGCTAGTCCTCAGAAACCCGGGAAGACCTGGCGCAGCTGGTCGAGTGTGACGTTGCCGGTCACCGTCACGCTCTCCGGCGTGTACGCCGCTCCGAGCCGCCCGGTGATCAGCCGCTGCGCCGCTTCGGGGGACCCGGCGAACGTGGCCGTCGCCGCGTCACCGGCTGCCCCGAGGCTGACGGAGTCGTCGATCACCAGGCTGTAGTCGGCACCGTCGACGGCCAGGACCACGCGCTCGTCGAGGACGTCGGCCTTGCCGATGAAGCCGAGCAGGAAGCCGAGGCCGCCGCGCAGGTGCTCGGGAAGCACGGCGGCACTGCTGTCGAGGAGACCGGCCTCGGGGTCGACCGCGACGCGGACGTCCCAGCTGTGGTGGGCCACCTCGTTCAGCCGCAGACCCGCTGCGCCGGCGATGCTCAGCGGTGCCGGCAGGAAGCCGATCGGCACCTCCACCGACTCGTGCTGCTCCGGGGTCAGCGACTCCAGCGCCTCGGTCAGGATCCGGTTGTGCTCGAGGAACCCGTCGCGCTGCTCGGTCGGGGACATCGCGTCCCACCGAGCCCAGACGCTCGGGTTGAAGTCGTCGCCCGGGACGTCGCGCTCACCGAGCGCCGCCTGGAAGCCGGCCAGCGAGATCTCCGACCCGCTGCCGAGGTGGGAGAGCACCTGGGCGACGGTCCACTCCGACGCGCCCGAGGGGCCGGTCAGCTGGGCGTCGGTGAAGGTCGCGGCGAGAGCGGTGAGGACGTCGTTCTCGTGACGGAGGGCATCGATCGTGCGCGCTGCGAGGGAGGTCATCCCTCCACGGTACTCACAACCTCCGCTCCGGACGCGCCATGATGTCCGGGTGACCGACATCGAGCAGCCCGAGCCGGCCGGACCCGTCCACAGCGCTGTCCAGGCGTACGCCGAGCTGCAGCCGCAGCTGCCCGAGGTCACCGACTTCTACGTGCACCTGATCACCCAGCTCCTCGACGACGCCGGCATCAACTACCTGTCCGTCACCGGCCGCACCAAGAGCGTCGCGTCGTTCGCCTCGAAGGCCAACCGCACCGACCCGTCGGCGATCACCGACCAGGTCGGCGTCCGGGTGATCACCTACGTGCTCGCCGACGTCGCCGCCGTCGCCGACCTGCTGGCGGACCAGATGGTCGTGCTCGACGACCGGGACATGGCTCTGGAGACCGCGAGCAAGGGCAGCTTCGGCTACGCCAGCCGGCACGTGCTCGTCGACCTCAAGCCGACCGCGGGGCCGGCGAAGATCCGTCCGGCGTCGGTGCAGATCCGCACGGTGCTGCAGCACGCGTGGGCGGAGTTCGAGCACGACATCCGCTACAAGGGCACCATCCCGCAGGAGTACGTCCCCGACCTCGACCGGCGCTTCACGCTGGCGGCCGGACTGCTCGAGCTCGCCGACCGCGAGTTCTCCGAGATCCGCGACCGACTGCAGGCCGCGACGCCGAAGCACCGCGACGGCGAGGACCCGGGCGACCCGCGCCTCTCCGCGCAGGACCTGGCCGCCTTCCTCTCCGGTCAGTACGCCGACGCAGGCTGGTCGCGCACCGACCACTACGCCTGGATCTCCGGACTCCTGCTCGAGCTCGGCATCACCTCGCTCGAGGAGCTGGCCGGCCTGCTCACCTCGGTCGACAGCAGCGTCATCAACGAGCGGCTCGCCTACAAGTACCCGCCCGGCGCCGTACGCCGCCTCGACGACGCCCTGCTCGCCGTCTTCGGTCAGCAGTACGTCGACCTGCACGGGAACGGCCACCGGGTCGAGCTGCTCCGGACGCGCCTGGAGAAGCTGCGCGCGGAGACCGAACCCGTCACCGAATGATCACCGGACCGCAACCCTGAGGTCCCCTGGGCCCGATTGCCTTCGTGGGTACGCACGACCACTCTCGAAGGGACCCCGATGTCCAAGCTCCGCACCGCAGCGCTCCGCACCTCCCTGGGTGCAGCGCTCGTCGCCGCGATCGTGGGCGGTACCGCCGCCGCCGACGCCACCTTCCTCCGGCCGGTCCTCGACCGGCACGCGCAGGGCCAGATCGACCAGGTCGGCGGTGCCCGCCGCGAGGCCGGCGACCAGACGCGAACCATCGACCGCGCGATCCAGTACGGCAAGGCCAAGAACGTCATCCTGTTCATCGGCGACGGCATGGGTGACTCCGAGATCACCGTGGCCCGCAACTACCTCCGTGGCGCGGGCGGCGCCTTCCCCGGCATCGACGCCCTCCCGATGACCGGTCAGATGACGCACTACAGCGTCAACAAGGCCACTGGGAAGGCCGACTACGTCCCCGACTCCGCCGCGACCGGCACCGCCTGGGCCACCGGCGTGAAGACCTACGACAACGCCGTCGGCGTCGACCGCTTCGGCGTCGCGCACCAGAACCTGCTGGAGCTGGCGAAGAAGAAGGGCAAGGCCACCGGCAACATCACCACCTCCGAGATCCAGGACGCCACCCCGGCCGTCCAGGAGGCGCACATCAGCCTGCGGTCCTGCTACGGACCGAAGGCCACCACGGCGAACTGCCCCGAGGCAGCGCTCCAGAACGGCGGCAAGGGTTCGATCAGCGAGCAGCTGCTGACCACCCGCCCCGACGTGACCATGGGTGGCGGCTCGGCGACCTTCACCGCGAGCACCCCGGCCGACCTCGCCCAGGCCGGCCCGTACGTCGGCCAGACCCTGCAGGCCCAGGCCGTCGCCCGCGGCTACAACTGGATCACCGACAAGTCCGCGCTGGCCGGCGTCACCGCCGCGAACCAGAACAAGCCGCTGCTCGCGCTCTTCGCGCCGGGCAACCTGCCGGTCAAGCTCACCGGTCCGGCCGCCACGAGCGGTGGGGCGAACCTCCCGGCCGCGGCCTGCACCGACAACCCGGCGTTCGCCGCGGTGCCGACGCTCAAGGAGATGACCAACAAGTCGATCGACTTGCTCACCAAGAACGCCAACGGCAAGAAGAAGGGCTTCTTCCTCCAGGTCGAGAGCGCGTCGATCGACAAGCAGGACCACGCCGCCGACGCCTGCGGCCAGATCGGTGAGACCCAGCAGCTCGACGAGGCCGTGAAGAGCGCTCTCGACTTCGCGCGCAAGCAGGGCAACACCCTGGTCATCGTCACCGCCGACCACGCCCACACCAGCCAGCTGGTCGACGGCAACACCCCCGGCCTGACGGTGAAGCTCGCCACCAACGAGGGCTCCGAGATGATCGTGGCCTACGGCACCGCCGCTGCCGGCGGCAGCCAGCAGCACACCGGCAGCCAGCTCCGCGTCGCCGGTTACGGCCCTGGGGCAGCGAACCTGGTGGGCCTGATCGACCAGACGGACATCAACTTCATCATCCGTCGCGCATTCGGCTGATCGACTCAGCCCCTTCGGGCGGCCCGGTACCGACCTCCCCTCGGTGCCGGGCCGTTCGGCGTTCTACGGCTCGAAGCGGTAGCCCATCCCCGGCTCGTTGAGCAGGTGCACCGGTCGCGCGGGGTCGGCCTCGAGCTTGCGCCGGAGCTGGCCCATGTAGAGCCGCAGGTTTCCCTGGGCGGTCTCGTATCCGGGTCCCCAGACCTCCAGCAGCAGCTGCTTCTGGCTGAGCAGCTTTCCGGGGTTCCGGACCAGTACCTCCAGCAGGTGCCACTCGGTCGGGGTGAGACGCACATCGGTCCCGTCCGCTGCGGTGACCCGCCGGAGAGCGAGGTCGACGGAGCTCGTCCCGAACGGCACGACCGGTTGGTCCTCGGTGACCGAACCACCGCGGCGCTCCATCGCACGCAGGCGTGCCAGGAGCTCATCCATACCGAACGGCTTCGTCACGTAGTCGTCGGCGCCGGCATCGAGGGCGTCGACCTTGTCGGCACTGTCCGACCTGCCGGAGAGCACCAGGACCGGGACACTGGTCCATCCACGCAGACCGGCGACCACGGCGGTCCCGTCCATGTCCGGCAACCCGAGGTCGAGGATCACGAGGTCCGGCGGGTGCGCTGCGGCCGCAGCGAGGGCGGTGGCGCCGGTGGTCGCCGTGTGCACGTCGTACCGACGCGCCCGCAGGGTGATCGCCAGGGTGCGCAGGATCTGCGGGTCGTCCTCGACGAGGAGCACCGTGGTCATGACGTCGTCCGTTCGACGAGACCCGGCTCTGCGACGGACTCGTCACCGGCCTGGAGCGTGATCACCAGGGTGAGTCCGCCGCCTGGGGTCTCCTCGGGTTCCAGGGTCCCGCCCATCGCCTCGGTGAGCCCGCGTGAGAGCGCGAGACCCAGGCCGATGCCCGTGGTGTTGTCGGTGTCACCGAGGCGCTGGAACGGCAGGAAGACGCGATCGCGCTCGGCCACGGGGATGCCCGGCCCGTGGTCGACGACCCGCAGCTGAACGGTCCCGTCGGCCGTCGACGCGTGCACCTGCGGCGGGTGGTCCGGGGAGTACCTCAAGGCGTTGTCGACCAGGTTCACCAGCACACGTTCGAGCAGACCGGGGTCGCAGAGCACCACCGGCGACGGGCTGCCGAGGTCGAGCACCAAGCGGGTCCCGGCGGGACCGATGTCCTCGAGCGCGCGCGCCACCACCTCGTCGGTCGCCGTCGGGGTCAGCTGGATCGCCAGCGCCCCGGCCTGCAGCCGGCTCATGTCGAGCAGGTTGTCGACCAGGCCCGCCAGGCGGTCGAGCGACTCGTCCGCAGCAGCGAGCAGCTCGTCGCGGTCCTCGGCGACGAGGTCGATGTCACGCGACCGGAGACTGGAGACCGCCGCCTTCGCGGCCGCGAGCGGCGAGCGGAGGTCGTGCCCGACAGCGGCCAGCAGGGCGGTGCGGATCTTGTTCGCCTCGGCGAGCGGCGCCAGGTACTGAGCCTGTCGCGTACGCCGGTCGGCCAGGTCCACGGCCGAGCTCACGAGGATCGCGACCGCGATGAACACACCGATCGCCAGCGCGTTGTTGGCGTCGCGCACCTCCAGGGTGTGGAACGGCGGGGTGAAGTAGTAGTTGATGAGCAACGACCCGACGGCGGCGGCGACCAGAGCGGGCAGCAGGCCACCGACACGGGACACGAGGACCGTCAGCAGCAGGAAGAGCAGCATGTCGCTCACCAGGTTCACCCGGTCGGACAGCGGGTGCAGGACGAGGGCGAGCAGGGGCGGCGAGATCAGTGCCATCGCAAAGCCCGCGAGCCGACGTCCCCGGTCGAGCTCACCGCGTTCGCGTCGTCGTGCCACCCGATCAGTGTGCACGCTCATCGTCGTCCGCTCATCGCCGGAGGCGCCGTACGAGGGTCGGGACCAGGCCGACGGCTGCGACCAGCGCGCCCAACCGGTAGAGGTCGCTGGCAGCGAGGGTGAGCTCACCGAGCTCGTTCACGACGAAGCCGGTGACGAACGCCCACGTCACCAGTCCGAGGACGGGGCGCAACGGCAGCGGGAGCCCGGCGCCCACGAGGACCATCGCGGAGGCGGCCGAGACCTCGGTCGGTACGACGCCGAGGCGGATCCCCTCAGCGAGGAGCAGCACGACCGCGAGCACGGCGTGCGCCCACGCGAAACGGAGCCCCGGGTCGGTGCGGACCGGGATCCGGGTCGTCGTACGGGAGGGTTCGAACGTCTTCACGGTTCCAGTCGAACCCAGGTCCAGGCGGCCGGCGGCGTCCCTGACGACTTCCTAACGCGCGCCTCGTTAGGGACCTGTTAGGGCGGTCGGGACAGGCCGGTCCCGGTGCTTGCATGACCAGCGTGAGTACAACTGAGCGCAAGCACTCCTGGTGGAAGGTCATGTGCCTGACCGGGGTCGACTACTTCTCCACCCTCGGCTACCAACCCGGCATCGCAGCCCTGGCCGCCGGCGCCCTCGCGCCGATCGCCACCGTCGTGCTGGTCCTGCTGACCCTCTTCGGCGCGCTGCCGGTCTACCGACGCGTCGCCGCCGAGAGCCCGCACGGGCAGGGTTCGATCTCGATGTTGGAGAAGCTGCTGCCGTTCTGGCGCGGCAAGTTGTTCGTCCTGGTTCTCCTCGGCTTCGCCGCGACCGACTTCATGATCACGATCACGCTGTCGGCCGCTGACGCCAGCGCCCACGTCGTCGAGAACCCGCACGTGCCGTCGTTCATCCACGGCCACGAGCTGGCGATCACGATCGGCTTGGTCGCGATCCTCGGCGGCGTCTTCCTCCGCGGATTCAGTGAGGCGATCGGTGTCGCGGTCTTCCTCGTCACCACCTACCTGGCGCTGAACTTCGTCGTGATCGCCGTCAGTCTCGGCCACGTCTTCGCGAATCCGCACGTCGTCGGAGACTGGACGAACCTGCTCCAGGTCGAGCACGGCAGCGTGCTCGCGATGATCGGGATGTCACTGCTGGTGTTCCCCAAGCTGGCGCTGGGGTTGTCGGGCTTCGAGACCGGCGTCGCAGTGATGACCCACGTCCAAGGCCACCCGGGTGACACCGAGGAACGGCCCGTCGGCCGGATCCGCAACACCAAGAAGCTGTTGCTGGCGGCCGCCGCGATCATGAGCACCTACCTGATCGCCAGCAGCCTGGTGACCACCTGGCTGATCCCTCCGGCGGAGTTCGAGGACGGCGGAGAGGCATCCGGGCGTGCTCTGGCGTACCTGGCCCACGGCTATCTAGGCAACAGCTTCGGCACCGTGTACGACGTCTCGACGATCGCGATCCTCTGGTTCGCCGGCGCCTCGGCCATGGCCGGACTGCTGAACCTGATCCCGCGCTACCTGCCCCGCTACGGGATGGCGCCGGAGTGGGCCGGCGCGATCCGGCCGCTGGTCATGGTGCTCACCGCGACCGCGTTCGCGATCACCTGGATCTTCAAGGCCGACGTCAACGCCCAGGCCGGTGCCTACGCAACAGGCGTCCTCGTGCTCATCACCTCGGCCGCGGTCGCCGTGACGCTGTCGGCTCGTCGAGCGGGTCAGCGCAAGCAGACGGTCGTGTTCGCGCTGATCGCCGCGGTCTTCGCCTACACGACCGTCGACAACGTCATCGAGCGCCCCGACGGTGCCAAGATCGGCGGTCTGTTCATCCTCGCCATCGTGGTCAGCTCGGTGCTCTCGCGGGTCCGCCGGGCCTTCGAGCTGCGCACCACGAAGGTCGAGATCGACGCGACCGCTGAGATGTTCCTGCGTGACTGCGCCCGCCGCGACATCCGGATCCTCGCCCACGAGCCCGACCACGGCGGTCCCGAGGAGTACCAGCTCAAACGGGAGCAGATCCTTCTCGACAACGACCTGCCCGACGGAGCCGACGTGATCTTCGTGGAGGTCACGGTCACCGACCCGTCGGACTTCGAGAGTGTCCTGGAGGCACGCGGGGAGGTGGTGCACGACCGCTACCGCGTCATCCGGATGGAGTCACCATCGGTGCCCAACGCCATCGCCGCGCTGCTCCTCGACATCCGGGACCGGACCGGCGTGCGTCCGCACGTCTACTTCGAGTGGACGGAGGGCAGTCCGGCGACCAACCTCCTCCGGTTCCTGCTGTTCGGGGTAGGGGAGGTGGCGCCGGTAACTCGCGAGGTGATCCGCCGTGCCGAGAAGGACCGCGAGCAGCGCCCGCACGTGCACGTCGGGTGACCAGGGTCCGCCGCTGCCGAGGAGCGGCGGACCCTGGTACGACTCCCTACTGCGAAGCGCACTCCCACCCGGGACGGGCCGAGGCCTGAGCCGACGGCAGCGTCTTGCCGGTCAGCTGCTGGAGCCGGGCGTGGACGGCGTTCTCGTACTGCGGGTGGGCGTTCTTCGCGAAGCCGCCGAAGGTCGCGCCCTTGCCCATCTCCTGAGCGATCGTCGAGACGTAGTTGGTGCTGCCCGCCTTCGCCTTGATGCCGGCCTTCTGCAGGATCGCGTTCGCCCAGGCCGGTGCGGCCGGGTCGGCGTCGCAGCCGACCGGGGGCGGCGGCGTGCTGCCCGCGGTGACGTTGACCGTGAACGCCGACTCGTCGAGCCGGAAGGTCAGCTTGGGGTCGTTGTTGGTGCGGGCGTCGTCGATGACGAAGGAGACGTTCGTGGACCCGAGGCCGAGCGCCTGAACCGTCGCGGTGAGCGTGTCGGTGCACGCGTCGAGAACGCCGTCGTTGGAAAGGATCACCGACGCCACCGCCGGGTTGGCGACCAC
Source organism: Marmoricola sp. OAE513 (assembly GCF_040546585.1). Classification (NCBI taxonomy): domain Bacteria; kingdom Bacillati; phylum Actinomycetota; class Actinomycetes; order Propionibacteriales; family Nocardioidaceae; genus Marmoricola; species Marmoricola sp. OAE513. Next base: position 1,742,521 of record NZ_JBEPOC010000001.1, read on the forward strand.
CGGGTTCAGGGCGATGTAGTGCGCCCCGCCCTGGATGTTGCAGCCCGGGTGGTCCGGCTTGCCGTTCACCTGGATGGCCAGGGTGGCCGTTCCGCTGGTCCCGGTCGCCGCGACCGTGTCGTAGGTCAGGGCGAGCGACTCCAGGCCGGTGTCGATGCTGTTGTCGAGGTCGTTGTAGACGGTGTCGGCGAACGCGGCCGGACCGACCAGCGCGACGGCGGCACAGGCGAAGGCCGCCGCAAGCCTCTGGGGGCTGAGCATGGGTGACTCCTGACGTGGTGGGATCCCTCTCCACCTCGCTCAGCGGCTCGCCGACGGGTACGCGTCACCTCGCTCGGCAGATCGTCTGGACAGGCGCGGGCTACCTGTGACAGTTCCCGCGACCGTGGCGCTGAGCAGCGTCGCTGCCTAGGTCTCCGACCCCAGCGCCAGCGGCAGCACCGCCGCCGCGCCCGCCTGGGTCAGCCAGTGCGCCGCCATCGTCATCGACCAACCCGAGGCGATCAGGTCGTCGATCAGCAGCACCCGCCGGCCGGCGACCCCGTCGTCGACCAGCTCGTAGCGACGGGACACCGCCGCGATCCGCTGCGCCGAGTTGGTCGCGCCGTGCCCGGTGCCGATCGAGTCGTCCCGGATCGCGAGGCGACCCAGCACCGGGATCCGGCCCACCTTGGAGAGCCCCTCGACCAGGCTGCCGACGAGCAACGGGTGACTTCGGGACTCGAACCCGACGATGCCGTCCGGCTTCGGCTGCCAGTCGCTGAGCGTGGCGATCAGACCCTGGACCAGGTCGGCGGGTGCCGGCTGGTCGGGGCTCCCGGGTCGGAACAGGTCGCGCAACGCCTGACCCAACCCGAGGTCGGTCAGCCGCGCGACCACGCGACCCTCCTCCGCGGGTTCGGCGATCTTGCCCTTGAGGTCGATGCCCAGGTTGGCCAACGCTGTCGGCCACATCTTGCGCGGTTGAACGGCGACACCCGGCCGGGTCAGGCGGTCGCCGGCACCCGCGACACTCGCCTGCGAGACGGAGGACGAGAGCGTCGGACCGGCGCAGTTGTCGCAGCGGCCGCAGTCCTTCGCGCCGGGGTCGTCGAGCGCCTCGCGCAGGAACCGCATCCGGCAGCGGTCGGTGCTCACGTACTCGAGCATGAGCGCCTGCTCGTCTCGACGGGCCGCGGCGACTCGGTCGTAGCGCTCCTGCTCGTAGACCCACTCCTGCCCGGTCGAGGTCCACCCGCCCTGGACCCGCCGGACGGCTCCGTCGACGTCCAGCACCTTGAGCATCATCTCGAGCCGGTTGCGGGACAGGTCGACGTACGTCTCCAGCTGCGCCGTCGACATCGCCCCGCCGTGCGCGTCGAGGGCGGACAGAGCCGTGCGCACGTGCTGCTCGGGCGGGAACGCGAGCGAGGCGAAGTAGCGCCAGATGTCGCGGTCCTCGTACGCCGGCAGGAGCACCACGCTCGCGTGCGCGTCGCCCGAGAGTCCACGGCCCGCACGACCGACCTGCTGGTAGTACGCGACCGGTGACGACGGTGCCCCGACGTTGATGACGAACCCGAGCTTCGCGTCAAAACCCATGCCCAGCGCGCTGGTCGCGACCAGCGCCTTGAGCCGACCGGTGACCAGGTCCTGCTCGAGGGCCTGGCGCTCGGTGGTCTCCGTCTGCCCCGAGTACGCCGCGACGTCGTACCCCCGGTCACGCAGGAAGCCGGAGATCTCCTGGGACGCGGCCACCGTGAGCGTGTAGATGATCCCCGAACCGGGCAGCTCGCCGAGGTGGTCGGCCAACCACGCCAGTCGCTCCTCGGGTCGCTGAAGCTGGATCACCGCGAGGTCGAGGGACTCGCGGTCGAGCTCGCCGCGCAGCACGAGAACGCCCTCGCCGAGCTGCTCGGCGACATCGGTGGTGACGCGCGCGTTCGCGGTCGCCGTCGTGGCCAGCACCGGGATCCCCGCGGGCAGGTCGGTGAGCATCTGCCGGATCCGCCGGTAGTCGGGGCGGAAGTCGTGGCCCCAGTCGGAGATGCAGTGCGCCTCGTCGATGACGAGCAGGCCGGCGGACTCGGTCAGGCGCGGCAGCACCTCGTCGCGGAAGCCCGGGTTGTTGAGCCGCTCGGGGCTGACCAGCAGCACGTCGACCTCGCCGGCCGCGATCTGGGCGTGCGACTCCTGCCACTGCTCGATGTTCGTGGAGTTGATGGTCACCGCACGGATGCCGGCGCGCTCGGCCGCCTCGATCTGGTTGCGCATCAGCGCGAGCAGCGGCGAGATGATCACCGTCGGACCACCACCGCGGGCGCGCAGCAGCGCCGTGGCGACGAAGTAGACGGCCGACTTGCCCCAGCCGGTGCGTTGCACGACGAGGGCCCGACGGCGGTCGACGGCGAGGGCTTCGATGGCCGCCCACTGGTCGTCGTACAGGGTGGCGTCGTCGGACCCGACGAGGGCCCGCAGGTGCTTCTCGGCTTCTGCGCGTACCTCGGCTCGGTCCATGCAGCAGTTCTATCCCACGACGCCGACAGGGCTCGGCGGGGCGGTCAGCAGGTGGTCCGGGCGTAGGCCTTCAGGGCGGCCGCGTCCTGACCGGCGGCCGAGGTCTGCGCCGCGAGGTCGTTGAGCTGACCGCCGTCGGAGAACTTGTGGTCCGGGTCGATCACGTACTCGAAGCCGTTGCGCGCCGCCGTGGGGATCCCCCGTGGCGTGCCGAACCGGGCGAGCTCATTGAGGTAGTCCTCGAGCTTGTCGCTGGACGTGCTCGCTGTCGCCTTCGCGACCCTGCTGTACGCCGCGCAGAAGTCGTCCGTCTTCGCGTTCAGCGGCGCCCGGCCCGGGTCGATGCCACCGCACGCGGCCACCGTGATCGCCAGCAGCACGGCAAGGCCCGCTCCCCGATTTCTCACGCACGGTCTAACGACCGAGTCAGTCCCGGGTCACCACCGCGGTGCCCGTGTTGGTGAGCACACCGAGGTGCTTGGGCGTGGCCAGCAGCTGGTAGGGCCAGTACGTCGACGACACCCCGTCGGTGGGCAACGGCACCGAGCGTGAGGTCCCGTCCGTCACGTCGAGGATCTCCAGCGAGCTCGTGGTCGGGACCAGCACGTGTGTCCCGTCGAGCGACGGCATCTGCCCGAGCGCGAAGCCGTAGGGGAAGTAGGTGCGGTCCTGCGGGAGGGCCCGGCGCCAGAGGACCTTGCCACTCCCGGCGTCGTACGCGTCCAGGCTGGTGCGGGTCCGGGTGAGGACGACGTCGCCGCGCAGGGTGGCTTCGTAGGCCCCGTCGGGCAGGCGCACTGTCCACCTCTCGGCGAGCTGATCGTCGACCGCCGCCAGGTCGACGCCCTCCCCGAGGCGGGTGGTCACCACCATCGTCGAGCCGGTGGCTCCGACGACGTGCGCGAGGCCGGCGTCGCCGCCACCCCAGGCGACGACCTGGCGACCGCTCGACGGGTCCAGGGTGACCACGGCGTTGTCCACCTGCTTGCCGGAAGGGGCCGCGGCGAGTCGGAACTCCTCCTCACCGCCGACCACGAGCACGTCGCCGACCAGGTCCACGAAGTCCGCGCGCCCAGCCGTGACCGTGCGCGACCAGAGCTCCTTCCCGTCGTCGCCCGCAAGACGACTGACCTGGATCCGGTCACGCGTCGCAGGCAGCGCGACGACCACGTCGCCGCCCGGCAGGAACGCCGTCCCCACCGGCTCGCCCGCCCGCTGCTTCCCCGACAGCTCGGCGCACCACTTCTGCTCACCGGACCTCAGGTCGTGCGACGACACCGTCACGGGCGCGGACTTCGACAACCCCAGCAGCAGGAACCGGTCCTGCGAGGTGTCCCAGGCCGTGCGCTTGGTCGCGGGGCGCAGCGACCAGCGCGGCTTCAACGTGCCGTCGTCGAGGTAGGTGACCGGCGCGTTGTCGTTCGTCCAGGCGAGCACGCCGCCGTTCACGCCGTACAGGTGCAGGTACTGGTCGTAGTAGTAGTCCAACCCGGCACGCAGCTCACCGAACGGCTCGGGGGCCGAGCCGAGCGCCGTCGCCAGCGCGTCCCGGTCCTCGTCCGGCGCAGCCTTCATCCGGGCCACGCTCTGCAGCGGGCTCCGGGGGTCCTCGACGGTCTCGACCGCGCAGGCGTCCCCGCCCAGCACCCGGACGCCGACGACGATCCCGCCGGCGACCGCGAGGACGCCGATCAGCAGGAAGGCCAGGCGACGGATCACCGCCCGGTCACCAGATCCGGACGCGGTCCTCGGGGTCGAGCCACAGCCCGTCACCGGGCTGGGTGCCGAACGCCGCGTGGAACTCGTCGAGGTTGCGCGCGATGTTGGCGCGGAACTCCGGCGGGCTGTGCGGGTCGGTGGTCAGGTACTGCTGCTCGAGCTCGATCCGCCGCTTGGTCCGCCAGACGTAGCTCCAGTTGAGGAACAGCTTCTGGTAGCCGGTCTCGCCGTCGGCCTCCGGCACCGGGGCGCCGTCGAGGAAGATCTCGTAGGCCTTGTGCGCGATCGTCAGGCCACCGAGGTCGCCGATGTTCTCGCCGACCGTGAGGGCGCCGTTGACGTGCTCACCCGGCAGGTTGCGCGGCTCGAAGCCGTCGTACTGGGCGATGAGGGCTTTCGACTTCACCTCGAAGGCAGCCTTGTCCTCGGCGGTCCACCAGTCGTTGAGGTTGCCGTGCCCGTCGTACTGGGCGCCCTGGTCGTCGAAACCGTGGCCGATCTCGTGGCCGATGACCGCGCCGATGCCGCCGTAGTTCTCGGCCGGGTCGGCGTCGGGATCGAAGAACGGCTTCTGCAGGATGCCTGCGGGGAAGCAGATCTCGTTGGTGCCCGGGTTGTAGTACGCGTTGACCGTCTGCGGCAGCATGAACCACTCGTCACGGTCGACCGGTGCTCCGATCTTCTTCAGCTGCTTGTCGGTCTCGAACGCCGTGATCGCCAGGACGTTGCCGACCAGGTCGTCGGCGCTGATCGACAGCTCGGAGTAGTCCTTGAACTTCACCGGGTAACCGATCTTCGGCACGAAGGTGTCGAGCTTCTCGAACGCCCGCTGCTTGGTCTCCTCGCTCATCCAGTCGAGCGCGGTGATGCTCTGCCGGTACGCCTCGAGGAGGTTGGCCACCAGCTCGTCCATCAGCTCCTTGCTGCGCGGCGGGAAGTGCCGCTGGACGTACTCGCGACCGACGGCCTCGCCGAGCCCGCCCTCGACCAGGCCGACACCGCGCTTCCAGCGCGCCCGCAGCTCAGGGGTGCCGGACAGGGTGCGGCCGTAGAAGTCGAAGTTCGCCTGCACGAACGCGTCCGGCAGGTAGCCCGCGGCCGAGCGGATCGCGCGCACCGCCAGGAACGCGCGCCACGACTCGATCGGGGTCTCCGCGAGCACCGTCTCCAGGTGCGACAGGAAGGAGGGCTGTCGGACGACCGTCTCGGCGAAGGTCTTCTCGTCGCCGCCGAGGTTGCGGACGTAGACCTCGAAGTCGAACGACGGCAGGGACGCCGTGAGATCGGCGTACGACGTCAGGTTGTAGGTCTTCAGGACGTCCCGGGTCTCCGAGCGCTCCCAGTGCCCTTCCGCGATCCGCTTCTCCAGCGCGAACACCGTCTCGGCCGTCGCGCGGGGGTCGGGCCGGCCGGCGAGGGTGAGCAGCGTGGTGAGGTAGTCGACGTACTTGCCGCGGATCTCCTCGAACTTCTCCTCGCGGTAGTACGACTCGTCGGGCAGGCCGATGCCGCCCTGGCTGATGTTGACCAGGTAGCGGTCGGAGTCGCGGTCGTCGGTGTCGACGAACGAGCCGAAGATGCCGCCTCCGCCGGTGCGCTCGAAGTCACCGAGGAACGACGCCAGGTCGAGCAGGCTGTCGAGGCCGTCGATCGCAGCGAGGACCCCGGTCAGCGGGCTCACCCCCAGCTCCTCGACGCGGGCCTCGTCCATGAAGCTGGCGTACAGGTCGCCGATCTTCTTCGCGTCCTCGCCCTCGATGCGCCCGGCGGCACAGTCCTCGATGATGACCCGGACCTGCTCCTCGGCCACGTCGGCGAGCATCACGAACGGGCCCCACGAGGCGCGGTCGGACGGGATCTCCGAGGTGTCGAGCCAGGTCCCGTTGACGTGACCGAACAGGTCGTCCTGCGGGCGGATGCTGAGGTCCATGCCCTCGCGGGCGTCATCGAGAATCGTCACGGGGAAAGACTAGATGAGGAGACCCAAGAGGGGCGCGCAGCGCGGGCCCTCTCAGGTCTCCTCATCCGGGTGGTGCGAACGTCAGCCGGCGCAGTCGGGCAGCCCGAGCGCGGTGGCCTTGTCGTTGGCGTCCTTGAACGAACCGCCGGTGGGGTCGAAGGCCATCAGGTCCTGGAGCGAGGAGACCTCGCCCATCTGCTTGAGGCCGTCCTCGACGCTGTCCAGCATGCTGTCGACATCGTCCTCGATCGAGTCGGGCGCCTCCAGGTCGTCGATGTCCTCGACGAGCTTCTTGTTCCGGTCCACGGTCTTGTCGATGGCATCGGACACGTCGGCGTCGCTCGAGCTCTCCGAGATGTCCTCGCCGAACTTCGCGGTGTCCTCGCCGGCTTCCTTGCAGAGCTTGTTGGCCTGCTCCTTGAAGTCGGCGACCGACAGCGTCTTGGACTCGCCCTTGTCGTCGTCCTTGCTGTCACTGCCGCAGCCGGCGAACGACGTCGCCAGCGCGACGGAGCACGCCACGGCGGCGAGCGAGCGGATGGTGGTGTTCTTCATGAAGTCTCCTTCTCGGCGGTCTCTGGAGGGGTGGTGCGGGAGAGTCACTGGGTGCTGTCGGCGCAGTCGTCAAGGCCGAGGGCCTTGGCCTTCTCGTTGGCGGCAGCGAACGGCGACTGCTGCTCGTTGAGCAGCGCGGCGCCCTTCTCGCGGATGGTGTCGGTGGCGTCGTTGACCGCGTCGAGCATGTCCTCGACGTCGTCCTCGATCGAGCTGGGGATGCCGAGGTCCTTGATGTCGTCGACCTCGTCGTCGACCCGGTCGGCTGCCTTCTTCAGTGCGTCGGTGACTTCGTCCTTGCCCGAGGTGGCACTGAGGGTCGTCCCGATCTCCTTGACGTCCTCGTCGGCCTCCTTGCAGAGCTTGTTGGCCTGCTCCTTGAACTCGGCGACCGACAGCGACTTGGAGTCACCCTTGTCGTCCTTGCTGTCGCTGCCGCAGCCGGCGAACGACGTCGCGAGCGCGACCGAGCACGCCACGGCGGCGAACGTGCGGATGGTGGTGTTCCTCATGGACTCTCCTTGGATGTGGTGCTCCGAGCCTAAGGGGTCGCCCGGGGATCAGCTGGCACTGCTCAGGCAGCCGTCGATGCCGAGCTTGCGCGCCAGCTCGTCCGGCTTTGCGTACGGCGACGCCGCACCGTTGTCGAGCAGCTTCGCGCCCTTCTTCTTGGTCTCCTCCGCCGCCGCGGCGAACGCGTCGAGCCACTCCTCGACCGCCTTCTCCTGGGCCTTGGGCGGGTCCAGCTTCCGCAGGGCGGCCACCTCGGCGAGGAAGCCGTCGCCGACCTTGTCGAGGATCTTGGCGATCTGGGCCTGCGACGGGTCCGGTCCCAGCTCCTCGGGCAGCTTCTTGATGTCGGCGACTGCCTTCGTGCAGATCTTCTCGGCGTCCTTCTTGAAGTCCGCCCGCGCTTCCTTCCTGGCCTTCGGGGAGTCGTCGTCACCCCCGCAGGCGGCAAGCGACAGAGCCAGCGCGAAGGCGGCAGCGGCAGCGGTGCAGGTGCGGAACAGGATGCGCTTCATCGGTGTCTCCTCCGGAGGGGTCCCGAAGATCGTAGGGACTCAGCGCACGGTGAGAACGGATTTGCCGAGAGTCCGGCGGTCGTCCATCTCCTGCAGCGCCCGGCCGAATTCCTCCAGCCGGTACGTCGCGCCGATCGGCGGGTCGATCACGCCGGAGGCCATCATCGGTTCGAGCTCGCGCCACTGCGCGGTCATGTACCCGGGACGGGTCATCGCGTACTCGCCCCAGGCGGCGCCGCGGACGTCGGTGTTGTTGAGCAGCAACCGGTTGATCTTCACCTCGGGGATCGAGCCGCCGGCGAAGCCGACCACCAGCAGCCGGCCCTGGGTGGCGAGCGAGCGCAGCGAGTCCTTGAACATGTCGCCGCCGACGACGTCGACGACCAGGTCGACGCCGGCGCCACCGGTGAGCTCCTTCACCGCAGCGAGGAAACCGTCGACCAGGACGACCTCGTCAGCCCCGGCTGCGCGAGCGAAGTCGGCCTTCTCCTGGTTGGAGACGACGGCGATGACGCGGGCGCCGTACCCCTTGGCGACCTGGATGGTCGCCGTGCCGACGCCGCCGGCGGCGCCGTTGACGAGCACGGTCTCGCCCGGGAGCAGCTGGCCGCGCTCCTTCAGGACGAACTGTGCCGTGAGGTAGTTCATCGGCAGCGCCGCGCCCTGCGCGAAGGTGAAGCTGCCGGGAAGCGGGAACACGGTGTCCTTGCCCAGACCGACCAGCTCGGTCGCCCCGCCGTTGGCTCCGACGCACGCCACCCGGTCCCCTGCGGCGAAGCCGGTGCCCTCGGGAGCGCTGCGCACCACGCCGGCGAAGTCGACCCCGAGGGTGAACGGCAGGGCGGGCTTCAGCTGGTACTCGCCCTTGCTCATCAGCAGGTCGGGGAACGAGACCCCGACCGCGTGCACCTCGACGAGGATCTGCGGGCCGAAGACACCGACCTCGGTCGGTTCCTCGATCTCGTTGATCTCGACGGCGAGCGGGCCGTCGAGCCGGACTACCTGGGCTGCGCGCATGCTTCGGACCCTACCGGCACGCCGTCGCCGCCCTACGCTTGCTCACGTGAGCATCGAACCCGGCTGGCCGGTGGCCATCGCGCTGGCGATCCTGATGCTCATCACCCTGCTCGCCCACCAGGTCGCGGGCTACCAGCTGGCGTGGCCCTCGGCGATCGCGGGCGCACGCGCTCTCCTCCAGCTCACCGTCGTGGCGCTGCTGATCCGCTGGGTGATCGAGGACCTCGCGCTGTCCTTCGGTTTCGTCGCCCTGATGTTCGCGATGGCCGTGCTGACCACGTCGCGGCGTACGGGCTCACCGGGCACCTGGCACTGGGCGGCTCTGGCGATCGCCGCGGGTGTCGTTCCCGCGCTCACCGTGATCCTCGCGACCGGTGCGGTGCCGATGAAGGGCATCGCCGTGATCCCGGTGGCCGGCATCGTCATCGGTAACGCGATGACCGCGAACACCTTGGTCGGGAGGCGCGCGTACCCCGCGCTGCGCGAGGAGCACCACCTCTACGAGGCCGGCCTCGCCCTCGGCATGTCCCCCGGCGACTCGGCGCGCGAGATCGTTCACCCCCGCGCACCGGAGGCATTGCTGCCGGGCCTCGACCAGGTCACCACGACGGGAGTCGTGACCCTGCCCGGCGCCTTCATCGGGGTCATGCTCGGCGGCGGTACGCCGGTGATGGCAGCGACGGCGCAGGCGCTCGTGCTCTTCGGGATCATGGCCGCGCAGACGTTCACCGTGCTCGTCGCCGAACGCCTGATCACCCGCCGCCTGCTCGTCCCCGCCGACCTCAAGGTCGCGCTGATCGACTGAGGCGCCGGGCAGCACTGGACCTGTGCCGTGTGCCAGCATCGGGTGGTGCGCGGCGAGCAGAGGATCCCCCGAGGAACACCGGAGTCGAAGGCGGTCGCCGACCGGGTCCGGGTCGTGATGGCCCTGAGCGCCCGCCTCAACTCCCTCCCGTACGACGACGTCGACCAGCGCCGTGCGCTTCTCCGCGAGATCCTCGGCCACGGCATCCCCGACTCGCTGACGATCCTTCCGCCCTTCTACTGCGACCACGGAATGAACGCGTCCTTCGGCGAGAAGGTCTTCATCAACCAGGGCTGCTACTTCCTCGACCTGGGCGGCATCACCCTCGGTGACCGGGTGATGATCGGCCCTGGCGTCACGCTGAGCACCGGCGGGCATCCGGTCGAGCTGGACGAGCGCTACGAGTTCCTCACCCATGCGCCGATCGTGATCGAGGACGACGTCTGGATCGGTGCCGCCGCGACCGTCACCCCCGGCGTGCGGATCGGTCGCGGGTCGGTGGTCGGTGCGGGGGCCGTGGTGGCGTCCGACGTGCCGCCGCTGAGCGTGGTCACCGGGACCAGCCACCTCGAGCGGCGCCGGCTGAGGTCGCCCGCAGAGGACTAGCGTCGAACCTTACGAGGTCCCGGGCCGCACGAACGACCGGATCTGTCGAGACCCGGGTCGTCAGCCCTCGATCTGAAAACCTGCCGCCTTCGCGGCAGCGAGCACCTCGCGCAGGCGCACCGGATCTTGAAGTACCGGTTCGAGCCGCTTCTGCAACCGGCGTAGATGGCGCTTCTTTCCTGACACCGAGAACATGGAACCTTCGGAATCAGGCTCCAGCTCCGCAAACTCCACCGGCGCAAGGAACTCGGCAACGGTCTCCCAGAAGTGACCGTTCGGCTCGTCGCCCTGCTCCCGCACGACGTCATCGACCGGGGTGCGGCACTCGAAGCTCAGGGAGTACTCACCGACGAACTTCTCGATCTTCGAAAGATCGCCCATGGGCGAAATTCAAGCACGGTCTGCCCCGACCGGCGCGCGACCGAGCATCAGCTGCTCGCGACGACCGCCACCCCGAGTCGACCACCGTCGACATCGAGGACCGTGCCGTGCACGAAAGCGGCGTCGTCCGAGGCGAGGTAGACCGCAGCCCCGGCGATCGCACCGGGGTGGCCGACCTCGTTGGCGGGGGTTCCCCGCATCATGCCGACCGCGAGGCGTGCGAGCTCGGAACCAGGTTCGGCGACGACGCCGGGTGAGACTGCGTTGACCCGAACGCCCTGCGGTCCGAACTCGGCGGCCCAGGCTCGGGTGAGGCCTTCGACCGCTGACTTGGATGCAGAGTAGGCCGAGCCCGAAGGGACACCGAGCCTGGTGATCCACGAGCCCAGGTTGACCACGGCACCGCTGCCGCGCTCGACCATGCTCGGCACCAGCGCCGCGGTCAGGAAGTACGGAGCCTTCACGTTGACGGCGAAGATCTGGTCGAAGGTCGAGGCGTCGGTGGTGAGCGTCGTGCCGGCCGGATAGATGCCAGCGTTGTTGACCAGGATGTCGACACGGCCAAGCGCCGCGATGGCCTGGTCGGCAAGCTTCTGGGAACGGTCAGGACTGCCGTCCAGGTCCGCTGCCACGAAGTCAGCGCGACCGCCGGCGGCGCGGATCTCCGCAACGACAGCTGCTCCGCGATCAGGGTCGCGGCCTGAGACTGCGACGTGCGCACCTTCTGCTGCGAACCGCAGCGCGATGGCGCGGCCGATGTTGCTGGTGGATCCGGTGATGAGTGCAGTCTTACCGCTGAGCTTGTCCATACCGAGGACGGTAGGAACTAGAAAATGGACTTCCAAGTCCAGAATCTTGCTGCCATCCTCGAAGCGTGACTGGACTGAGTGCCAAGGGCGCAGCGACCCGCGCACGCCTGGTGGAGGGGGCCTCGGAACTCATGCGCGCCGAGGGCGTCGTCAACACCACCCTCGATGATGTGCTCGCTCGTACCGGCACCAGCAAGGGTCAGCTGTTCCACTACTTTCCGGGTGGTCGCGAGGAGCTGCTGCTCGCCATCGCTGAACTCGAAGCAGCTCGTGTCCTGTCCGACCAGGAGCCGCACCTCTCGCGCCTCGACTCGTGGCCCGCGTGGGATGCCTGGCGGCACGCGGTCGTCTCCCGCTACAAGGCCCAGGGTCCCGACTGCCCTCTCCACGCCCTGATGGTCCAGGTCAACGTGAGCTCGCCCGGCTCCCACGCCGTGATTATCGAGCTGATGCGCGCCTGGGAGCAGGCACTTCGGGACGGAATCGAAACCATGCAGGCAACGGGCCAGATCGACCGGAGTCACAACCCTGCCGCCGCTGCGAAAGCGATCGTCGCCGTCATCCAGGGCGGCGTCCAGGTCCTGATGGCAACCGGGGATGCCCAGCACCTTGAAACCGCGTTGGACCTCACGCTCGCCGGGCTCAAGACACCCCCAGAACCTCGAGCCGGTCACCACTCAGGCGGACGTCAGGGCCTGCCGCGATGAGTGCGCCGCTTGCCTACGAGCCGAGACGCAACAGCTAGCGGACCGCGACGATCCGGGCGAGCTCGAAGTGCATCGGGTCGGTGTAGTTCCAGTCGCCGCCCCAGTTGAAGCCCCAGCGCTTGAAGATCTTCACCACGGTTCGGTTGATGTCCCCCGGGACGCCGCGCAGGTTGCCCGGCACGTTCAGGTCGATGGCAGTGCCGAAGGTGTGGAACGACAGCCCGCGGGACGGGTCGCTGGCGATGAACCGCGGCACGTAGCAGCCGCCGTACTCGTTCTTGTGGATCGCTTTGGCCAGTCCTGCACGGACCACGTCGGTCAGCGCCGCCCGCAGCTGGATCAGCATGGCCTTGTTGCAGCGGACGGTCCCGAGGATGGGCACCTGCTCGGTGCGGATGTAGGCGTTGACCCAGCGCGGGTCCGGGTTCACCGACCCGTTCTTGTTCGCGGTGTAGGTGAACGACCCGACGGCGCGGGAGACCGAACCACCGGTCAGAACGGCGAGCTGGGCCGCGCCGGGGTCGATGTTCGGTGCCAGCAGCGTCACCGTCGCCCGGTTGCCCAGAGCGGTGCGCAGCGCCTTGAGCACCGGCGCCGGTGATCCGTTGCCGGTCGAGAGCACGAGGGCGTTCCCCTGCGGCATGTGCAGCTTCTTCGCCCAGCGCTCGTTGACGATCGCGCCGATCTTCGACCGGTCGACCAGCGGGGCGAACGCGCCGACGTGCACCTTCTCGGCGTCGTCGTCGTTGCCCATGGTCACGTAGTCGTCGGCGCCGACCACGGACTTCTGCAGGTCGGGTCGCACCGCGATCTCGCCGTCGGCGACCCGGTCCCACACCTCGTTGAGCGCCGCCGTCGGCCCGAGGGTGAACGTGCGGAACGTGGCCGGGTCGACGGCCGCGTAGGTGATCTCGTTCTCCTCGGCGTAGAACGTCGCCATCGAGAATTGCTCGATCGCGACGACGCCCTTGGTGGACCTGGCCGTCGTCAGCACGTCCTTCGACAGGGGCTCACCGCTCTGGATCAGGATGTCGGGCGACTGGATCGGAGGGTCGAACTTCCCGGGCCGCGGCATCGCGACCTCGGAGCCCGAGGACGTGGTCGAGGTGGACGAGCTCGGCTTCGCGGCTGACTTCGCGGGCGCGCCACCGCAGCCGGCGACAGCAAGCGCGCCGACCAGCGCGAGCGCGCACCAACGCGTCGTCGTTCCCATCCGAGCCCCCCTCACCGGAGCCATGCTAGCCAGGAACCGGACATACCCGACAGGAATCAGACCCTTGACCGCGTCGCGGTGTTTCGCTAACCTACAACTAACTGGTTGTACATAGAGGAGACCGACTGTGCTGACCGCCGGACCCGAGGCGCTTCCCGACGAGGTCGTGGACCAGCTGTTCCACGCGCTCGCCGACGCGACCCGGCGCGACATCCTGCGCCGCTCGGCGACCGACGGCCTGTCGGTCTCCCGGTTGGCCGACGCCTACCCGATGAGCTTCGCCGCCGTGCAGAAGCACGTGGCGGTGCTCGAGCGGGCGGGGCTGGTCACCAAGGAGAGGAAGGGACGGGAAGCCGTGGTGCACACCGACCCCGACGCCGTACGGCGGGCCCGCCTCGCGCTCGACCACCTCGAGGCCACCTGGCGTGGCCGGCTCGACCGGATGGCCGACCTGCTGGCAGGCAACGAAGACACCGAGGAACGACCGAAGGGAACTGACCGATGACCGTCATCGACATCACCAAGGACTACGACACCTTCACCCTGACCGCGACCGCGGAGTTCGCGGCCGACCTCGAGGACGTCTGGCAGCTGTGGGCCGACCCGCGCAAGCTCGAGAAGTGGTGGGGTCCGCCGACGTACCCGGCCACGTTCGACGAGCACGACCTCACACCCGGCGGCGCCGCGGCGTACTACATGACCAGTCCGGAGGGCGAGAAGTACCGCGGCTGGTGGCGGATCACCGACGTCGATGCCCCGCACGGGTTCGAGTTCAACGACGGGTTCGCCGACGAGTCCGGCACCCCGATCGACGACATGCCGGTCTGCGAGTGCGCCGTGCGCCTCAGCAGCTTCGAGGGCGGCACGCGGCTGCTGATGACCTCGGTCTACGCGAACCGCGCCGAGATGGAGAAGGCCGTCGAGATGGGCATGGTCGAGGGCCTCACCGCTGCGATGGGCCAGATGGACGCTCTACTTCCCTGAGCCGTGCAGGACTTTCTCGGCGATGTACGCGATGTCGTCCGCCGTCGAGGAGGGCGTGCCGCTCGGCGCCGTGACGTGGCTGAGCAGGAGCCGGATCACCATGTCCACCAGGGCATCGATCCGGTCCTCTGCCAGGTCCACCCGGTAGGCGGCGAGGTGGCCGCGGATCAGCACCCCGGCGGCCGAGATGATTGGTTCGACCTGCGTGGTGAGCAGCGGCAGCAGCGTGCTCTCCGCGCCGTGGCTCGCCGAGAGCACCGCGTGCAGGAGCGGGTTGGACCGGGCGTTGGTCAGCACCGCCGCTGCGGCCTGCCGGATCGCCTCGACCAGGTCGTCGGGGTTCGCCGCGAACGCCGCGTCGACGCCGCGCAGGAAGACCTCGAGCTCCCGCATGATCATCGCCTCGGCGAGCTGCTGCTTGGAGCCGATCTCGTTGTAGACCGTCTGCCGGCTGACGCCCACCCGGTCGGCGAGCTTGGCCATGGTGATGGCCTGCCAGCCGCCGGCCTTGGTGAGCTCGGCGGCCTCCACGATCAGCCGCTCGCGCCAGGTGCTCCCGGTGCCGCCCGACGCACCGCCGGCGAGCCCCGGGAGCAGGGTCGTCAGGCCCGCCCGCGGGGTGATCGTCGTGTCGGCACTCATGGCGTCAGTCTTGCAGGGTCAGCGCAAGGGCGGGGCAGGACTGGACAGCGGCGTGCACCTTGGCCCGGTCCTCCTCGGGCGGCGAGTCGTTGAGGATGGTCAGCATCTCGTCGTCGTCGAGCTCGAAGTAGTCGTGCGCCATCGCCTCGCACATCCCGTGCCCGTCGCAGAGGTCGCGATCGAGGACGATCTTCACGACTGCACCCGGGTCGGCTCGGTCGGGACGAAGTCGACCTTCTCGCGGACACCGCAGTCGGGGCAGCACCAGTCGGCCGGGATGTCGGCCCAGGCGGTGCCGGCGGCGAAGCCCTCGAGCTCGTTGCCGACCGCGACCTCGTAGGTGTAGCCGCAGCCGGGGCACTTGGCAGCCAGGACCTCCGCGTTCGCGATGTCGGCCACCGTGAGGTCGGCTCCCAGCTCGTGCTCGTGCTCGGTCAGGCCGTACTTCGCGAGGATCTTCGCCCGCTTGCTCGGCTGGATGTTCGCCAGCGTCAGGTCGCCGTTGTAGTGCGCCAGGACCCGGGGGTCCATCACCCGGCGGTAGAGCGGCGGGAAGAGCGACAGGACGATCATCCCGGCGTACCCGGTCGGCAGCACCGGCGACTCCTCGAAGTCGCGCAGCGTCTGGTAGCGACGGGTCGGGTTCGCGTGGTGGTCGCTGTGCCGCTGCAGGTGGTAGAGCAGCACGTTGGTCGCGATGTTGTTGGAGTTCCAGCTGTGGCTCGGGTCGACCCGCTCGTAGCGCTGCTTGTCACCGGTGCCGACCTTCTGGCGCAGCATGCCGTAGTGCTCCATGTAGTTGACGACCTCGAGCAGCGAGAACCCGATGAAGGCTTGGATGAGCAGGTACGGCGTGACCTCCCAGCCGAAGGCGACGATGATCGCGCCGAACAGCACGGCCGACATCAGCCAGGCGTTGAGCACGTCGTTGCCGATCCGGAAGGGGTGCTTGTTCTTGCGGGCGTACCGCTTCTTCTCCAGGTGCCACGCGCTCTTCAGCGAGCCGGCCACCGTGCGCGGCCAGAAGGCGTAGAAGCTCTCGCCGAAGCGGCTGGAGGCCGGGTCCTCGGGAGTCGCGACGCGGACGTGGTGGCCGCGGTTGTGCTCGATGTAGAAGTGGCCGTAGAAGCTCTGCGCCAGGGCGATCTTGGACAGCCAGCGCTCGTTCTCCTCGCGCTTGTGACCGAGCTCGTGGGCTGTGTTGATGCCGATGCCACCGATCACGCCGATCGAGATCGCGAGACCGATCTTGTCGACCACCGACAGGCCGAGGCTCTCGGCCATCAGCCGGTCGCCGAACGGCAGACCGACGCCCCAGTCGTGCAGGCCGAGGGTGTTCACCAGCCAGCCGGCGGGGTTCTGGTCGGCGACGACGGCCATCGCCGCCACGAAGCCGAGGTACTGGATCGGCAGGAAGAGGTAGGTGATCCACCGGTAGTACTTGTCGTTCTCGAGCGCCTCGATGGCGTCGTCCGGCGGGTTGGCGCGGTCGAGGCCGACGACCAGGTCGATCGCCGGAACGACGCCGAGCACGATGATCGGCCCGATCCAGAGCACCGCCCCGACGCCGGTGACGATGTAGGCGATCGCCGCGACGAACGCCAGGCTCGGGACCACCAGGCCGATCAGCCAGAGGTAGCGCTTGCTGTCCTTCCAGACCTCGGTCGACCCCTCCGGGACCGTCGAGTTGGGGATGTCGCTGATCGCCATCGATCTCTCCTTACGCCACAGGCCGGGACCGGTGAATGTCCTGACCACTTGACACAACCGTAAGGAATGTAAAGCGATTTGACAAGACCCTGCTACTTGTAAACTTTCGTGGCCTGGGTCACGGTGCCGACGGCAGCGCACCGGGATTCCGGCGCCGGTACCAGAGCAACCCGGCGGCCAGCAGCAGCGTCACGTCGCCGACGATTGCGATGACCTGGAAGAGCGAGCTCTCGACCAGTCCCTGCGGGCGGTTGGCGTTCGGCTCTCCCGGCACCACCCGGACGGCGATGCGGTCGCTGTCGTCGGCCTGCTCGTAGGTCTCCACGTCGATCGACGCCGAGTAGGTGCGCTGCTCGCGGTCCACCGACCGGGGCAGCCGGTAGTCGACGAGGTAGCCGTCGTCGACCTGCTGGACCTTCAGGACGACGGCCTCGACGTCCCGCCCCTGCGACCGCACCCGGTGGTCGGTCCAGCTCTCGTGCACGTACGGCAGGTTCACCAGCACGGCGAGGACGACGAAGAAGAGGACACGCATCCGGCCAAACTACGGCGTGAAGGGCGTCCCGAACGTCCCGCTGAAGGCGAACTCGCCGATCTCCCGGCGTACCCGAGGTCGGCTCTCCTCCTCGCGCGGCTGGTGCAACCCGATCGCGATGCCGGTCGTCACCTGCCACGCCGGCGGGACGGCGAAGAGCTCGGCGACCCGGGCGTGGTCGAACCCGGCGAACTGGTGCACCGACAACCCCGACGCCTGCGCCTGCACCGTGAGGTGCGCGACCGCCTGCCCGAGGTCGTACGCCGCGTAGTCGCTGTAGGCGAACGTCGGGTCCTCGTCGGCGCCGGCCCGGAAGAGCGAGATCAGGACCGCGCTCGCCGTCGGCACCCACGAGGTGTTCCCGCGGCTCAGCGTCCCGACGAGCTTGTCGTGCGCCTCGTCGCCACGACGAGCGACCAGGAACGCCCACGGCTGGGAGTTGCCCGCGCTCGGCGACCACCGCGCCGCCTCGAGCAGCTGCACGAGCACCCCGTCGTCGAGCTCGTGGGTCGGGTCGTACTGCCGCGTGCTCCGACGGTCGCGCAGCAGCGGGTGCAGCTCGGGGACGGCCATGGGGTCGCAACGCAGCGGCGGCCCGGGAACTTCCCGGGCCGCCGCTCGCTCTCGCGCTACTTCTTGACGGTGAAGTAGATCTTCGCGTCGTCGGACCCGACGAAGTCGTTCCCGAGGAACGTCGCCGTCACCCCCTTGGTGCCCTTGGTCTTGAACGCCGGGAGCTTGAAGCTGCCCACGCCGTTCTTGATCTGGATGAGACCGAGCAGCTTCCCGCTCCGGGTGATCTTCATGTACCCGTTCGCGGGGAGCACCGACTGCACCGTCACCTTGAGGGTGGCCTGCCTCCCCACCTTCACCGGGTTCGGGGTGACCGACCCGCGCACCGTCGCGCCCGCCGTGACGACGGTCAGCTTCGCGGTGCCCTGCGACGGGCTGAACGCGTCGTTCCCGAGGTACTTGACCACGAGCGAGTACGTCCCGGTCGCCCGGAACTGCGGCAGCAGGATCGTCGCCTTGCCGGCACTGACCGTCCCGGTCGCCAGCACCGAGTCCCCGTCGAGGACCTGGACGGTGCCACCCTCGACGGTCGCTCCCGTGCTCGACACGGTGACCTGGAGATAAGGCCGGTTGTACTTGACCACCGTGGTCGGCGTGGAGATGGACGCCTTGGTCGTCGTGGCCTTCGGACCCGGCGGGACCACCGGGCTCGGCTCGGCCGGGATCGTCACCGTCGTGCCGCTCGGCTGCGCCGTGAACACGTACGACGAGCCTTCAGGCACCGAGGCCGGCGCGGTGAAGGCGATCGTCGCCGCCCCGGCGGTCACCGGGAAAGAGCCCACCGACGTCTCGCCCGACGGCGTCTTGAGGACGCCGGCGACCGTCGTGTTCAACGGGCTGCCGATCGACGTCAGGTCGAGACGGCTCAGCGAGAAGTTCACCGCAGCCGACGGGGCGATGGACGCCGGGAAACCGGTGCCCTCCACCTCGCGACGGTCGAAGCGCGGCGCGAGCGGGCTGTGGTCGGTGATGTAGGAGATCCACGCGTCCCGGTCGACCTTGCCCGTGTCGACGGCGTTCGTCCCGTTCTTGAACTCGGTGAAGTTGTCGCCGCCGGTCACCAGGAACGAGAACGTCCCGACGGTGAAGACGTCGGTGGGCTTCACGACCGCGCCGTTCACCCGGATCGACTTCACCCGGTCGCCGGCCGCGGCCGACGGCTCGAGCTGCACCGACACGTTCTTCGACAGTCCCAGGTGCAGGAACGGCCGTTGCGAGCCGGCCGGCTGCCACTGCTGCTCGAGCACCTTCTTCAGCTGGGCGCCGGTGAGCTTCACCGTCCAGAGGTTGTTGACGAACGGCAGCACCGCGTTGGCCTCCGCGAAGGTCACGTTGCCGTCGCCCTCGTTGACGACGCTCTGCTTGTAGAACAGCTCGTCGCGCAGACCGCCCGGGTTCATGATGGCGATCTGGGCCCCGTTGGTGCTCAGGTTGTCCAGCAGCGCGTCGGCGACCTGGTTGCCCAGGGTCGACTCGAGGTCACGCTGGTCACGGCCCGACTTCGGGTCGTTGTTCGCGTTCGAGCCCTGGTACTTGCCGTCGACGTACGAGCCCCCACCGAACGCGGTGGTGATGTCGGTGGACACCTTGCCCTTGACCACGTTGCCGATCGTCGCTGCCTGGGCGAGCGCCGCGTCGACGACGGTCTTGACCGCCTGCACCCGCGGGTAGTCGGTGTCCACCACGGCGCCGCGCGGCACGATGGCCTGCGAGTACGACGTCACCTGCTTGGTGGTCGGGTCGACGAGCAGGCGCACCTGACCGACGTTGTTCCCGTACTCACCGGTCTGCACGATCGGGCGGGTCTTGCCGCTCTGGCCCGGGATCGGTGCGTCCCACGCGTACTGCTTGTGGGTGTGCCCGGTGAAGATCGCGGCGACCTTCGCGCTGGTGTCGTTCACGATGTGCGCGAAGGCCCCGCCCTCGGCCACCTCCTGAGCCAGCGTCGCGCCGTCCGGAGCACCTTCGCCGGCGCCCTCGTGCAAGGTGGCGACGATGACGTCAGCCTCGCCGTTGGCCTCGTTGCCGTCGGTGAGCTGGTTGGCCACCCGGTTGATCGCGACGACCGGATCACCGAAGTCGAGCGTGGCGATGCCGCCGGGGGTCACCAGGGACGGTGCCTCCTGGGTGACCGCGCCGATGACGCCGACCTTGATCCCGCCGCGGGTGAACACCTTGTACTCCGGCAGGGCCGGCGTCGTGGTGCCCTTCTGGTAGACGTTCGCGCCCAGGTAGTCCCAGTCCGCACGGGTCGTCACGTGACCGGTCAGGTCCGAGAAGCCCTTGTCGAACTCGTGGTTGCCGACAGCCGAGGTGTCCAGACCGAGAGCGTTCAGGGTGTCGATCGTCGGGTTGTCGTCAGCGGTCGAGGACGCGAACAACGAGGCGCCGATGTTGTCTCCCGCCGAGAGGAACAGCGTGTTGGCCTCGCCACCGGCCTCGCGCAGCTGCTCGACCGTGGTCGCCCACGCCGTCGTGTTGGTGTCGATGCGTCCGTGGAAGTCGTTGATGCCGAGCAGGTTCAGCGGCACCACCGACGCCGCCGAGGACGGGTTGTCGAAGCCCACGACGAGCGGGTCGTGGTCGCTGCTGCGGTACGGGTCGGCGACGTAGAAGTCGGTCGCGTTGTAGTTGTACCGGCTGTACTCGTAGGCCACCGACTCGACCGAGTTGATGTTCCAGATCGAAGCACCCTGGACGTCGGCGACGGCGTCGTTGTTCGCGAGCACGTGGTCGAGCGAGCCGACCTCGCCGTCGAAGACGTAGGTGTACTCGTCGGCGAAGGTCGATCCGATGTCGGTGTAGCCGGCGTCGTAGAGGACCTTCATCGGGTCCTCCTGGGTGTAGGAGTTGAAGTCACCGGTGAGGAAGACCCGCTTGGTCGCGGTCGACGTCTTGAGCTGGTCGACGAACGTCACCAGCGCCTTGGCCTGCGCGACGCGCGAGGCGTTGGACCCGCCCTGCCCGTCGCCCTGGTCCGCGTCGGCGCCGGAACCGGAGCTCTTCGACTTGAAGTGGTTCACCACGACGAGGAACTGCTGCGACAGGGTGCCGTTCTTGGGCTTGAACACCTGCGCCAGCGGCTCGCGCGCGTTGTTGAACGCCGCGTTCCCGACCAGGATCCGCGACTTGCCGACCGTCTCGACCTTGGCCTTCTTGTAGATGAAGGCCGTCCGGATCACGTCCTGCTCGGCGAGCGAGGGCTGCTGCGCCGCGGTCGGCGTCGGGACGAAGGACCAGAGGTCGCTCCCGGCGTCGGCGTTCAGCGCGTCCACCAGGGTGCTCAGCGCAGCGTCGCGGTTCGGGCCGTACTTGCGGGAGTTCTCGATCTCCTCGAGCGAGACGACGTCCGAGCCGAGGGCGTTGATCGCCTTGACGATCTTGGCCTGCTGGCGCAGCCGGTTGGTGTCGTCCCAGGCACCGCGCGGACCGTCACCGCTGCAGGTGTCGGTGGCGATCGGCGTCCCGGCCCGGTCCTTGTACGACGTGCAGGTGTTCCCCTGCGCCGCCGCGATCCAGGCGGGTCCGGTCTGGGTGAAGTAGTTGAGGACGTTGAAGCTGGCGACCTTGAGCTGGCCGTCCACCGGGTCGGGGTGGGCGGTGCGGGTGTTCTCGAAGGAGGCGGGCTTGACGTTGTTGGTGTCCGCCGCGTTGAGCTGCTCGGTGGGCTGGAACTTCCAGCCGTCGAACTGGCTGACGATCACCGGCTTGGTGAAGTCGACCGAGGCGCCGACCCGGACCGAGCTGGTCTGGGTGATCCACGGCAGCGCCGTGTTCTTGGCGGCACCGAAGAAGTCAAGGGTGGCGCCGTCGTCCAGGGTCACCGACTTGGCGGCGTTCTGCGCGGCGACCGCAGCAGCTGCCGCCGTCTTCGGCCGGGCCACGTCGGTCGGGACGCGCAGCGGGGTGGTGCCGCGGGCCAGGTCGATCTGCCCGCTGCTGTTCAGGTTGTAGACCTCGGCGACCGTCCACGGCCCGCTCGGTGCGAACAGCATGCTCTCCAGCGACTCCCGCGCTGCAGCGCCGCCGGGCCACGTCGCCACGGCGGGCGTCGGCGCCGCGACGTTGTCCGGGAGCTCGGTGATGTTGTCGACCACGACCGGGCGGATCTCGGTGAGTCCGCTGAACTCCTTGACCGCACCGGTCACCTCGACGTAGTCACCGATCTCCGGGTACGACGCCGGCGCGATGTTGCCGGCGTACACGAACACGGCGTCGGAGGTGGTGTGCTCGGACAGGTCGAGGTCACCGCCGGTCCCCGGCACCTGGATCGTGAAGCCCTTGAGCCCGCCCGTCGGGTACGCCGCGGTGACGACACCCCGGGTGGTGACCTTCTTCCCGACCAGCGGGCTCTCGGAGCCGCTCCCCTGGATCTCCGGGATGGTCTTCTCGACCGCGGGCTCGGAGCCGACCGGGTTGTCGTCGGAGTTCTGGGGTGCGGGGGCACCGACGGTGAGGTCGGCGCTGTTGACGTCCGTGTCGTCGTGCTGCGCGTTGCGGGAGGCTGCCGTGGTGTTCGACAGCGCCCCGGCCGCGGTGCCCTCGAAGGTGTTCGAGCTCCCGTACCCGACGAGGTCGATGACGCTGGTGTTCGCGACCGACGATCCCGCGGTCAGCGTGACCAGGGAGGTCGTGCTCGCCAGGAAGACGGTCCCGTTCGTCCCGGAGAGGTTGATGCTGCTCACCGCGTCGGGCGAGGGCAGGTCGGCCGGCGTGAAGGTCCCACCGGCCCCCTGGATGAGGAAGTACCCGTGCGGCTCCACGGAGCCGGACAGCGTCGTCAGGCCGGTCCCGGTGTTGGTCGCCGAGCGGTACTGCAGGGACTTGCCGTTCAGCGAGATCGCCTGGTCGGTCGGGTTGTACAGCTCGACGAAGTCGTAGGAGTACTGCGCGCCGGTGTTGCCGCCGCCGCCGTAGACCTCGTTGATGACGAGGTGGTTGACGGCGGCCTGGGCGGTCGGCGCGATCGCGAGGGGCGCGAGGAACAGCGCTGCGATCGCGCTGAGGATGGTGGCGCGGGCAGCACCGTTGACCGAGATCCGCATGGAGGGGGCCTGCTTTCGTCCGAGTAAGAAAACAACGCTGGTGACAGTCCCCCGGATCATGGATATCAGCAGTTTGCGAGGTCGTAAAGGGAGGGCGATCAGGAGATGACTTCCCCGCGTCACGCGTTTGAAACGTTGCTGAGTAGCGTGGTCCCCATGAGCGATGTCGAGGTCTCCAACAACACCGAGCTGAGCCGCTACGAGGCGCACGTCGACGGTCGGCTGGCCGGTTTCGCCGAGTACCACCTGCGCGGTTCGTCGATCGTCTTCACCCACACCGAGGTGGCCGACGAATTCGAGGGTCAGGGCATCGGCGGCGCCATCGTCAGGCAGTCGCTCGACGAGATCCGCGCCGCGGGCCAGTACGACGTCGTCCCGATCTGCCCGTTCTACAAGGGGTGGATCGGCAAGCACCCCGACTACGCCGACCTGGTCCACCAGCCGTGAGCTTCAAGCCCGCCGACCTTCCCGACCTCTCCGGGAAGATCGCCGTCGTCACCGGCGCCAACTCCGGGATCGGCTTCCACGCCTCCCGGCACCTCGCCGACCACGGCGCCCGGGTCGTGCTCGCGGTCCGCGACCTGCAGGCCGGCGCCGAGGCTGCCGCGAAGATGCCCGGCGACACCGAGGTCGAGCACCTCGACCTGGCCTCGCAGGCCTCGGTCGCGGCCTTCGCCGAGCGCTGGACCGGTCCGCTCGACCTGCTGGTGAACAACGCAGGCATCATGCGGCCGCCGGCGTACCGGGAGACCGAGGACGGCCACGAGCTGATGTTCGGCACCAACCACTACGGACACTTCGCCCTGACCGGTCGGCTGCTCCCCGCGCTGCTGGCCGCGCCCGCCCCGCGGGTCGTCACGATCGCGTCGATCGCCCACCTGGGCGGGGACGCCGGCGTCGTCGACGCGAACCCCGAGGCGACCTACGACGCCAACAAGTACTACGCCCAGAGCAAGCTCGCGAACCTGATGTTCGCCCGTGAGCTGCACAAGCGCGCCGCCGCTGCCGGGAGCCCGTTGACCTCGACGGCCGCCCACCCCGGCGTCTCCTCGACGGGCCTGATCATCGACCCCGACGGCATGGGCGCGAACTGGATCTTCCGCACCGTCGGACCGTTCATCCTCCCGCTGCTCTTCCAGCCGGCGGCCGCCGGAGCGAACCCGACCCTGTACGCCGCCACGCTGGCCGAGCCCGGGTCCTACACCGGACCGCAGTGGATCGGCGAGAGCCGCGGACCGATCGGACCCGCCCGACTCAACCCGTACGCCGAGGACGACGACCTCGCTGCCCGCCTCTGGAAGGAGAGCGAGGCTGCGACCGGGGTGACGTTCGCGTTCTGAGCCGGTAACTCGCTCGCGGTTGTCGGTCGCGGCGGTGACACTGAACGCATGACCGAGCAGGCCGAGGTGACCCAGCAGGGGCGTCCGCTCCCCCGCGCACTGACGCCGTTCCGGTCTCCGTCGTACCGCAAGCTCGCGCTGGCACTGGTGCTCCAGACGCTGGCGGCCGGCGTCTGGGTGGTCGCGCTGGTCTGGGAGGTCATCCGGATCGGTGGCGGACCGGGACAGCTCTCGATCGTCTCCACCTGCGCCGCGGTCGGCGTGGTGCTGCCGGCCCTCCTCGGTGGCGTGGTCGCCGACCGCATCCCGCAGAAGTCGATCCTGCTCGTCGTCGCGACCATCGAGCTCGCCGGGATGGCCCTGGTCGCGCTGCTGTCCCTGACCGGCACCACCGAGATCTGGCACCTCGCGGTGGTCTCGTTCGTCAGCGGCGCCGGGATGGCGTTCTACTACCCGGCGTACTCGGCGTGGCTGCCCGCCATGGTCGCCGAGGAGGACCTGCTCGCCGTCAACGGATTCGAGGGCATGGTCCGCCCGACCATCGGCCAGGCGATCGGTCCCGGCCTCGCCGGGGTCATCGTGGGCGCCGCGTCACCGGGCAGCGCCTTCACCGTCGCCGCGGTCTGCTCCGCCGCCGGGGTGCTCGCCCTCGCGGTGGTGCCGAAGACACCCGTACGCCGCGACCTGGAGGCCCTCACCGAGCAGCACCCGGTCGCCTCCGCGATCAGCGACATGGCCGAGGGGTTCCGCTACATGGTGCGCACGCCCTGGCTGCTCGCCACGCTGCTGTTCGCCTCCCTCATGGTCCTGGTCATGATGGGTCCGCTCGAGGTGCTGGTGCCGTTCCTCATCAAGGACAAGCTCGGTGGCGGCCCGCGCGACCACGCCCTGGTGCTCGCCGCCTTCGGCGTCGGCGGCGCTATCGGCTCGATCATCATGGCGTCGCGCCCGATGCCACGGCGCTACCTCACGGTGATGAACCTGATGTGGGGTGTCGGCTGCGTTCCGTTCGTCGTGATGGGCGTGACCTCGCACATCTGGGTCGTGGTCGCCTGCGGTTTCGTGCTCGGCGTGCTCTTCTCCGGGCCGATGGTGATCTGGGGGACACTGCTGCAGCGCCGGGTGCCGCCCGACCTGCTGGGACGGGTCGCCTCGCTCGACTTCTTCGTCTCGGTCAGCCTGATGCCGGTGTCGATGGCGCTGGCCGGTCCGGTCGCCGACCTCATCGGTCTGCGCACGACGTTCTTCATCGCGGGCATCGCGCCCACGGTGTTCGCGGTCGCAGCGATCCTGCTCTGGCGTCTGCCCGAGGACGAGATCGCGAACCCGCTGACCTAGGCATCGCCCACCGGTGCGGCCTAGGCTCCGGCCATGTCGACTCAGACCGGCCTCGCCGTCGCCGCGATGACACTGAGCATCGCGAGCGTGGTGCTGTCCGGCTGGTTCACGAACCGCTCGATCAAGATCCGGCACGAGCTGGAGGACCAGCGCGAGCGCGACCTCCGGCAGGCGACCGCGCAGGAGGCGGCCGGCCGGGTCTACGAGCCGCTGGCGCAGGCGGCCGCCGAGCTGCAGTCACGCATCTACAACATCGTGCGGACCGGGTGGGTGCCGCTGGTCGAGCGCTACCAGTCGCATGGCGACTACGTCGTCACCAGCACCTCGTTCCTGTTCGCGCACTACTTCGGCTGGATCGAAGCGCGCCGCCAGGTGGTGCTCAGCTCCAGCGGCGAGGGCGACCGGGACCCGAGGGTCTCGAAGCTGATCCACGCCGTCCGCTCCACGCTCCGCGAGAGCCAGTACGACGAGGGATTCCTGTTCTTCAACGTCGAGCAGCGCGCGATCGGCGAGCTGATGTTCAGCTGGGACGTCATCGAGGACATCGGCCGCCTCCCTCGGGTGATGGGGTACGCCGAGTTCGTCGCGAAGTTCGAGAAGGACGAGTCGTTCCGCCGCTGGTTCAAACCGGTCGTGGCCGGCATCGAGCACATCGCGGAGTCCGAGAACTACGGGCGCCTGATCGAGATCCACGCCGAGCTGATCGCGCTGATCAAGGAGCTGGACCCGAAGAACAGGTACACGACCCGCTACGAGCTTCGACAGATCAGCCCCGAGAGCTGATCCGTACGACGGGGCTAGCGCCCTGCCGGAACTGCCGGTCGAGGCGCCGTGGGCGCATCGAGGTGTGCGACGACGAACTCGCAGGCGATGCCGAGCACGATGAGGAAGAGGCCGATCCCGAGTCCAATTGCCATGGTGAGCTCCTGGCGGACAGTGCACGGGAAAACCCGTGGCGGCTGAGTTCTACGGTCCTCCCGTCACTACCCGAACACCCGCAGGTCATGCGGCGTGTCGTCAGACTGTTTCCGGGGCCCGGGTCGGGGTCTCGTCGTGCAGGACCGACGGGGGAACGCGCAGGACCTTGGCGACCCAGTCGGGCAGGTACCAGTTCCACTTGCCGAACAGGGAGACCAGGGACGGCACCAGGAGCGACCGCACGACCGTCGCGTCGAGCAGGATGCCGACACCGAGTCCGGTCGCCATGATCTTGAGATCCGTCCCGGGTCCGGAGGCGAGCGCGGCGAAGGCCAGGAACAGGATCAGCGCAGCACTCGTGACCAGCCGGCCCGTGCGTCCGATCCCTTCGATCACGGCCTCGTCGGTGTTGTGCCCGTTGTCGTACTCCTCGCGGATCCGGGCGAGGATGAACACCTCGTAGTCCATGGACAGCCCGAAGAGGAACGCGAACAGCATCAGCGGCACCCAGAAGGTGATCGCGCCCGTCTCCTGGATCCCGAAGAGCTCGTCGGACCCGAAGCCGTCCTGCCAGAACAGGCGCATCGCGCCGTACACGGCCGCGAGCGAGACCAGGTTCAGCAGGACCGCCTTGAGCGGCAGCAGCAACGACCGGAACGCGCGCACCAGCAGCACGAACGTGAGCAGCGTGATGATGGCGAGCACCAGCGGGAAGTTGCCGTAGACGCCGTGCAGGAAGTCGACCTGCGCCATGCCGAAGCCGGTCACCCCGATCACGCCGGGCAGGTCGTCGGCGACCTTCTTCACGTCCCGCACCGGCTCGACGGTCTTGCTGTTGACGGTCTCGTCCTCGGGGATCACCAGCACGACGGTCTTGCCGTTCTTCTCGCTGGTCCCGCTGGGCACCAGCGCGCGCTCGATGCCGTCGACCTCACCCAGCTTCGTCGCCACCGTGGTGGCCTCGTCGGTGCCGACGAGCACCTCGATCGGCGTGAGCGAGCCGGTGGAGACCCCGCCCTGCTCCAGCAGCTGCACGGTGTCGTACGCCGGCCCGTTCTTGGCCAGCGAGTCCGAGGACGGCGCACCGATCTTGATGCCGGCGAACGCCACGATCAGCGCGCCGAGCAGGAGGAACGCCCCGCCCGCGGCGAACCAGCGGCGGCGGACGACCATCGCGGCCCACCGGCTCCAGAACCGGCTGGCGGTGTTCTCGTGACGGACCTTCGGCCAGTCGATCTTCGGGCCGATCCCGCCGAGGATCGCCGGGGTCAGTGACAGCGTCACCGCGACACTCGCGAACGGGATCAGCGCACCACCCATCCCGATGCTGCGCATGAACGGCACCGGCAGCACGACCAGCGCCAGCAGGCCGATGGCGACGGTGATGCCGCTGAAGAGGACTGCGTGCCCGGCGTGCTTCATCGCCTCGACGACGGCGTCGTGGTTGTCCTTGCCGTGGTCGCGCTCCTCACGCCACCGGGTGACCAGGATCAGCGAGTAGTCGATCGCGACACCGAGGCCGATCAGCGCGACCAGGAACTGCACGATGAAGGACACGTCGGTCGCGTAGGTGAGCGGGAGCAGCAGCAGGAACGTCGTCAGGATCGAGACCCGCCGCGATGAGGAGCGGCAGCAGCGCCAGCAACGACGCGAACACGAACGCCAGCACCGCCAGCGCGCCGACGGCGCCGATCAACGTCTCGACCAGGACGCCCGGTCCTGACTGCTCGTCGCCGACGGCCAGCGGGTCGATACCCGTCACGCCGGCCTTCGCCCCCGGGAGGGACTTCGCGATCGACGCGTCGACCGAGTCCTGGATCCGGTCGGTGGGCACGACCGAGGTCGCGTCGCGGGGGAACGGGTAGAACACGTAGGCGAAGGTGGTGCGACCGTCCTTCGTCGTGAACGCCGGGTCGCCCGCGGGGTTGGTGACGTCGACGGTGTCGGTGAGGTCGACGACCCGCACCGGCTGCGCGTCCTTCTCGCCGGGCTTCGACGGCTTCGCGAGGTCGGGCACGAGCTGCTCGAACGCGGCGTGGATGGCGGCCTTGTTCTGCTCGACCGTCTCGCCCTTCTTCACCGTGATCGAGACCAGCGCCGGGCTGGTGTGCCCGCCGTTGCCGTAGTTCGCGACGATCAGGTCCGCGGCCTTCGTGCCGGGCTCACCGGGCAGCTTGAAGTCGACGGTCATCCGCTCGGTGACGGTCTGGGACACGGCGATGCCGCTCGCCATGATCACCAACCAGAAGGCCACCACCCACTTGCGGTGGCGGAGGACGATTTCGGCCCAGCGTTCCATCAGGGACTCCTGTGATCGGGGTGCTGCAGGGAGGGAGGTCAGCGGCCTCGGGAGCGGAGGGTCTCCACCCCGGGGCCGGTCAGGTCGTCGCACGTCGAGGAGCGCCCGGTCATGGCCATCACCAGGGACAGCATCGGCCCGGCGACCTCCTCACCCGTACCGTGCCGGAAATCGGCGTCGGTCGCCATCAGGGACAACCCTGAGATCCTGGTCTTCGTCCCGATCAGAGCGTTCGAGGTCTTGTAGAACTCGGCGACCTCCTGCACGGCGTCGCCGGGGTAGGTGTGCGCGATCCCGAGCGGTCGTCGGATGTCCTCGGCGTGCACGATCACCTCACCGAGCCAGGACTGCTTCGGTCCGGGCGGAGAGGTGGTCAGGTCCTGGACACCGCGGAAGTTGGCGAGGGTCGCGACGTTGCCCGGACCGAGGTGCTTGTCGATCTCGTTGTTGGCGAAGCGGTTGATGCTGAACCCCGAGCGGGCGAAGGAGCTGACGAACCGGCGCGGCGTCAGGCGTGCGGTCGCGGTCAGGTGACCCACCACCCGGCGCACGGTCCAGTCGGTGCAGAGGGAGCGTGCCTTCCACTGCTCGTCGGTGAGAGCGGCGAGGTCGTCGGCGAGCGCGCCCCGCTCGGCCGCGATCACGTTCCACAGGTCGACCATCTGCTGATCCTCCCGAGGTGCCACCGGTGGGGCAAGACGCTGCGTGTGAATCTCTCGTTACGGTGACCCCCGTGAGCCTCTCCTGGAACACCCGCAGTCTGCTGTTCGCCCTCGGTGCCGTCGCCGGCCTGGTCGGGGACCGCGTGCACGTCGACACCTTCACCACCCGGTACGCCGACTCCGCCGTCCCGGTCATCGGCAGCAGCCCGTTGTGGTTCCCGCTCGCCACCGGCGTGGCCACCGTGGTGCTCGCCGAGACGCGGCTGCGACTCCCGAGCCCGCGGACCGACCGCAGCCTCCAGCAGGGCATCGGAGCGGTCGCGGCCGTGCTGGCGATCTACGCGCTCACCGGCATCCTGCACGGGTCGTCCCTCTTCTCGGTGACCGTGCTGATCCTCGCGCTGAGTGCCCTGACCTGGGCGACCTTCGGCGACGTCCAGGCGGCGTACGTCGGTCTCGTCGCTGCCCTGGTCGGCCCGGTGCTGGAGATGATCGGCGCGGCAACGGGTTTGTTCTCGTACGCCAGCGACGCGGACAGCCTCGGCGGTGTCGCTCCGTGGTTGCCGGGCCTGTACTTCGCGTTCGGGGTCACCGCCGCCGTCCTCGGCGAGCTCGGCGCTGCACGCACCCCGCGGGTCAGCGCAACCGGGTGACCGTCCGGACGTCGACCGAGGAGACGCCCGGCCCGCGAGCCGCGGTCGTGCGACGCACCACGCCCCGGCGGACGTCACCGGCGCTCGGCACGTACGGCGCGTGCGCCCGGCACGCGACCGTCCGCCCCGGCAGCACCGGACCTGTCGGGCAGACCACGGGTCCGGCGGTGTCGTCGACGACCCAGATCGTCGCGATCCGGGAGGGCCCGGTGTTGGTGACCTCGAAGGTCCACTCCACCTCGACGGCGCTGACCGTGCGTGCCGACGTGCGGAGCTCCAGCACCGGCCGCACCTGCAGCGTCGCCGAGCCGACCGGCTCGAGACCGGCGGCGTCGTGGAGATACCCGGCGCCGATCACGGACGACCCGGGCACCGAGGCACGCACCCGCAGCGAGAACGTGCACAGCTCCTGACCCTCGGCCAGTGATCCGTGCAACCGCAGCGTGCTCGCACCCACCGCGGTCAGGTCGGCGTCGGTGCACGTGGTGGCGAACGCCGGGACCGCGTCCACGCGCAGGCCGGCCGGCAGCTCGTCGATCACGGAGAAGCCCGGCTTGGTGCCGGCTTCGGAGGTGTTGAGCACCGTGAACGTCAACGTGCTGGACCCGCCCGGGGCAACCGACGTCGGGCTGAAGCTCGGCCGCAGCGTCGGCGTGACGTCGAGCAGGGCGAGGTCGTCGATCGCCCCGTCGTTGCCGGTGCCGCTGCCGTTGGCGTTGCGGAGGTGGAGACCAGCGGTGCGACCGGGGACGAGCACGGCTCCGGTCCGGTGCTCTCCGACGACGACCGGTCCTGGGCCCGCGCATCCGTCGAGCGGCTCTCCGGTCTCGTGCGGGTGGCCCGCCCCGTCGACGACCTCGATCCGGTAGCGCGGCCCCGGGTGGTCGCAATTCACCGCCGCCGTCCTCAGCCGGACCGCCAGGAAGTGCGCGTCCGCACCGGACGGCAGCGCGATGGGCTGCCGGGTGCCGAGCACGAGGCGGTCAGCGCCCGGATCGGCACCGTCGGTGTAGCCCGCGAGCGCGTGGTTGGCTGAGCGCTCCCCGACCGGGCCGGTGCCCAGCGCCCGTGCCAGCTCACGGATCTGGGCGAACGCCGCCGCGTTCGACGCCGCGGACTTCTCGGTGCAGGTGGTGGCGGAGACCTCGGAGGCCGGCATCGCGTGGGCGACCACGTCTCCGTTGCACGCGGTCGTCCAGGCCGGGTCGGCGGCGTACCGGCCGGACGCGGTGACCAGCGTCGGGCTCGGACCTCCGTCCTCGAAGTCCTCGCGGAACAGCACCCGCTCCGCGGCTGGGCTCGAGACGGACCTCACGAGCGCGGCGCCCTGCGCCCGGCTCGGCCCGCTCGCAGTACCGGTCACCACGGCCGCTCCTACCAGCG
This sequence comes from Marmoricola sp. OAE513, assembly GCF_040546585.1. NCBI lineage: Bacteria > Bacillati > Actinomycetota > Actinomycetes > Propionibacteriales > Nocardioidaceae > Marmoricola > Marmoricola sp. OAE513. The sequence goes on from NZ_JBEPOC010000001.1 coordinate 1,773,896, forward strand.
CCACGATCGTCGTGACGCGGGCGACATCCATCCTTGTCACGACGCTCGCCGTCACGTCGCGGGGACCACCGCGATCTCGAACGGGCAGACCCCGCTCCCCGGTGTGCAGGTCTCGAGCAGGTCGTAGGCGACGGCGACCGCCTCGCTGCCGCCGGCGTACGGCCCGTGGATCTCCATCCGCTCGCCGTCGACCTCACGCAGCACCACGACGTGCGGGGTGTGCACGTCGGGCTCCTGGGCGCACCGGACGATCAGCGCCAGCACGTCCTCGGGGGCGAGCCGGTCGAAGTCCGGGACGGCGTACAGACCGGTGCCGTGCGGCCACTCGTCGGACGGCCGGCGTCGTTCGCCCGAGCTCGCCAGGTCCTTCATGCAACTACTCCTCGCTAGCGCCCGAGGACGGAGGGGATGGCCGGGGGTGGCATCCCCTCCGTCCGTGCCGGGTTGTGGGCCCCGGCACATGAACCCGATGGGCTTGCCGACCCGGGTTCACAGGTCCCAGACGCTCCCGCGGGGCGGTTGCTTACGGTGCCGCCATAAGGGAAAGCGACGCGACACCGTCAGTCCCGTATGCACCCCGGCCCCTCGAGTCACCCGACCGCCACCGACCAGGAGCTCTCCGAGCAGGCCCGCGCCGGCGACGCCGAGGCGTACGCCGAGCTGTGGCGCCGCCACGAGGACTCCGCCCGCGCCTTCGCGATCACGCTCGCCGGGCACGCCCACGCCCAGGACTTGGTGAGCGACGCGTTCGCGCGGGTGTGGTCGGCGATGTCGCGCGGCGGCGGACCGACCCAGGCGTTCCGTGCGTACCTGATCATGACGATCCGGCACGCGCACGTGGACCTGATACGTCGCGACTCGGGGACCACGCCGGTCGGTGACCTGGAGGCCCTCGACCGTGCCGACCACGCTCCCGGCCCGGACGAGCGGGTCGTCGAGAGCGCGGTGATGGAGAAGGCGCTCAAGTCGCTGCCCGAGCGGTGGCAGACGGTGCTCTGGCTCTCCACGGTGGAGGACGCCTCGCACGACCAGATCAGCGAGCTGCTCGGCATCAAGCCCAACGCCGTCGCCGCGCTCGCCTTCCGGGCGCGCGAGGGACTGCGGCACGCGTACTTCCGCGAGATGGAGTACGACCACGAGCCCGAGAAGCGGTCGAGCGTGCGAGGGCTGGTGATCCTCCCGCTCGCGGCGTTCGCCAGCCTCTCCCCCGACGCGTTGGGCCGGTACGTCGACAGCCTGCCGCTGCTGTCACCCCGGCCTCCGCAGGGCTGGTCGTCGGGCGCGACGGTCGGCGCCGGCGTCGCGGTGACCGCCACCGTCGCCGCGGTGGCTGCCCTCGCGCTCGGGCTCGGCGGGCCCGGGACGGACTTCCAGGCACCTGCCCGGCCGACGCGGGCGGCTCCGACCGCCGCCGTCACGGCCCCGCCCGTCACTACACCGCCCGTCACTACCCCGCCCAGGGCGACTGCCCGGACGACGAGCACGCCGACGAGCGCCTCGGCCGCTGCTCTCCGGACCGACGGGCCGGTCCGACTGGCCCGTCCCGTCCCGGTCTCGATCTCCGGGACCGCGTCTCGGTGGACCCACCTGGAATTCCCGATCAAGGGTGCTGCCGGCGCGGTCCAGGTCCGTGTCGAGGTGACCGGTGCCGGTGCGACCTTCGTCCACCGGGAGCCCTCCGCCGGCGGTTGGCGCTGCCGAGGGGTGCGGCAGCACGTCGTCTGCTCGAGCCACGTCGTCCCACCGGCCGAGGTCACCCGCTTCGCGCTCGACGTGGCACCCGACGCACGGCCGGTCCTCGTCGAGGTCCGCGTCCGCCGTACCGGGGAGAAACGCTGGAGTTCCGCACGCACCACGGAGGTCGCGTCATCGACCACCCCCGACGGGCGTCTGGGCCGGGAAAGGAATCACGACCAGGAAGGGAACGGGTGAGTCCCGATGGAACTGAGCGGCTCCGACTTCCAACGCCTCTCGGCCAGACTGCTCGAGGCTGAGGCCTGGGAGCGCGTCCGGGAGGCCGACCTCCCTCACATCGTGTCGTGCTGCGACGTCGTCACCGGTGCCGTCGACTACGCCGGTCCCTACCCGAGCCGCCTCGAGGCAGAGCTAGCCGCCGGCCTCGAGCGCGACCTGGACCGCGACTGCGACGAGCGGCTGCGCTTCAAGATCGCGCCCCTCTACCCACCGGTCGGCTGCTGAAAGCAGGTACCTGCCCCGTGGAAACACGCAATTCGGCGGATGTGCCGGGTACCCCGCCGATCGAAGACTCGTGGTGCACCGGAAACAAGGGGGAGCTGCACCATGAGGAACACCATCGCCTGGGACGATCTCGACGACGTCCGGATCATCGTCGCGCTGCGGGAACGTCTCGACCCGGCCGGGGTCGACGTGCTCTACCGCCGGCACTCCGAGAGCGCGCGGCGCTGCGCGCGCGTCCTCGCCGGCCCCGACAACGTCGACGACCTCGTCTCGACTGCGTTCACCAAGGTGCTCGGCATGATCCGCGCCGGGAAGGGGCCTGACCGCAACGTCGGTGCCTACCTCAACGCCGCGGTCCGGTCCGCGCACTTCGACCTCGTGCGGCGCGAGATCCGGCAGCGGCGGCTGATCGAGGAGGAGCTCCGTCGGCAGGTCCCCGACGAGGCCGAGATGCCCGGGCCCGACGTGGAGCCGGCCGATCACCTCGTCGACCTGCGCCGCGCTTTCGGTGCTCTGCCGGAGCGGTGGCAACGGGTGCTGTGGTGGTCGGAGGTCGAGGACCGGAGTGCCGCCTGGATCGGGGAGCGGCTCGACCTCACGCCCAACGCGGTCGGTGCGCTGGCCTTCCGGGCCCGGCGCGGGCTGCGTGTCGCCCACCTGCAGCAGTCCGGCCAGCGGGATCCCTGGGACTAGCCTGAGGCGCATGCCTCGGACCCTGCGACGCACGAGCGGCCTTCTCGCCGCCTCCCTGACGCTCCTCGGGAGCGCGCTCGTTGCAGCGCCGGCACCCTCGGTCGCCGAGGTCGCGGTCGACTTCTACACGCCTCCGACCTCGTTGGCCGGCGCCGTGCCCGGCGACGTGGTCAAGGAGGAGCACACGGTCGTCAAGGCCGAGCCCACCGGCCTGATCGGTGTGCCGGTCACCGCTCGCCGGATGATGTACGTCAGCACCAACCGTGCCGGCGAAGCCGTCGCGGTCACCGGCACCGTCCTCACCCCGGTCGCCCGCTGGAGCGGTCGGGGCGAGCGCCCCGTCGTCGGGTACGCCGTGGGGACCCAGGGCCTCGCCGACCGCTGCGCGCCCTCGAAGCAGATGGCACTCGGGACCGAGTACGAGATGCCGTTCATCGAGCTGATGCTCGCGAAGGGCTGGTCGCTGGTGATCACCGACTATCCCGGTCTCGGAACGCCCGGTGACCACCCGTACGTCCAGCGGGTCGACCTCGGCCACGCGGTCCTCGACGCGGTCCGCGCCGCGCGCAACCTGAGCACCGGTGGCGTCAGCCGTACGGCGCCCGTCGTCATCTCCGGGTACTCCGAGGGCGGCACCGCAGCGGCCGGCGCGCTCGAGCTCCAGCCGACGTACGCACCGGACGTGCAGCCGGTCGCCGGGTTCGTGGGGGCTGCCGCCGCCGACTTCGTGATGCTCGCGCACCACCTCGAGGGCAACCTGCAGTCCTTCCTGCTCGGTTACACCACGATCGGCCTGCGGGTGAGCCGGCCCGACCTGCCGATCGACTCCTCCCTGTCGGCGTACGGGAAGCAGCGGTTCGCCCGGCTGAACGACACCTGCATCCCGGACGCGATCGCGACCCAGCAGTACTTCCCCACCCGGAAGATGACGACCGACGGCAGCACCATCGAGGAGCTCACCGCCCGGCCCGAGTTCGCCGCCGCGCTCGCGGACATGAAGCTCGGCCGGACCGCGCCGACGGTGCCGGTGATGCTCGGGCACAGCGTGCTCGACGAGGTCCTGCCCTACCGGCAGGCGGTGAACCTGAATCGTGACTGGTGCGCGCGGGGCGGGCAGGTGAAGTTCGTGCCGACCCTGGTCCCCGAGCACATCGGCGGATCGATCGGCCTGTACCCCGCGGCCGTGACGTTCCTCGACGACCGGTTGAAGGGCAAGCCGTTCGTGAGCACCTGCCGGTGAGCCGGTGGAGACCGGGCGAAAGACCACCGCACGTGCCGGACATGGGATGACGTGACCTCCGTGGACCAGACCCAGGACGCGCGACGTGCTGCGTTCGAGCAGGTCGTCGGCGAGGTCGTCGAGCCGCTGCGGAGGTTCCTCGCGCGGCGTACCGACCCGTCGACGGCCGACGACGTGCTCGGCGACGTCCTCCTCGTGCTCTGGCGACGCCTCGACGGGCTCCCCTCCGACCCGCTCCCGTGGGCGTACGGCGTCGCCCGCAACTGTCTGGCGAACGCCGAGCGCGGTGCACGTCGGCAACGGCGGCTGGCGAACCGGATCGCGATCGTCGACCCGCCTGTCGAGGTGGCGCCGACCGACGAGGCCGACGAACGGGTGCGCGAAGCGCTCGCCGCGATGAGTGAGCGCGAGGCGGAGCTGCTCCGGCTGTGGGCCTGGGAGCAGCTGGCGCCGGCCGAGATCGCCACCGTGCTCGGCATCAGCGCGAACGCCGCGAGCATCCGGCTGCACCGGGCGCGGGGGAAGTTCAAGCAGCAGCTGCGAAAGATCGACGAGGTCACCGGACATGAAGGACCGAAGGGAGCGAACGATGACTGACGACGACCGGCAGATGCTCGGCCGGGCCGACCCGGCCCGTTCGCTCGCGCCCCTCGACGCGACCGCGTTGAACGAGCTCCTGGAGGACACGATGGGCCAGAACGAAGACACGAACCCCGACGGCAGGCGAAAGGTGGTGCTGCTCGGCGCAGCCGCCGCGGCTGTCGTGGCGATCGCCATCGGTGTCGGGATCACGTTGGACGACGACGGCGAACCTCCCGAGACCGGCGACCGCCCGGATGTGACGAGCTCGACCGTCACCGAGCTGAGCGCCCGCCCTGCTCTCGGCAAGTGCATGGTGCCGTCACCCGAGACGGCCGCAAACCAGGATGTCGCCTTCGAGGGGCGTGTTGTCTCGGTCAAAGACGGGCTGGTCACTCTCGACCCCCCACCCGGTTCTACACGGGAAGGGCCACCGACCGAGTCACCGTCAACGAGCCTGACCTGAACATGAGCGAGCTGCCCGTCGATTTCCAGGTCGGCCAGAACTACATCGTCGGCGCCACCGACGGCAACGTGTCGATCTGCGGGCTGAGCGGCCCCTCCAGCGAGGAGCTGCGCGCCCTCTACGACGCCGCGTTCCCGAGGTAGCCGCCGAGCGGGCACAGATGTCCCACCCCCGTACGCCGAGCGGGCACAGATGCCCCGCCCCCGTACGCCGAGCGGGCACAGATGTCCCACCCCCGTACGCCGAGCGGGCACAGATGTCCCACCCCCGTACGCCGAGCGGGCACAGATGCCCCACCCCCGTACGCCGAGCGGGCACAGATGCCCCACCCCCGTACGCCGAGCGGGCGCAGATGCTCGCCCTGGATGTCGAGATCACTACCCTCAACGCCATGGAGACCAGCCTCGTCGAGCGCCTGCGCGCCGACCTGACCCAGGCGATGCGCGACCGCGACCGGGACGTCGCCCAGGTGTTGCGTACGGTGCTCTCCGCCATCGCCAATGACGAGGCACAACCGGTAGGCGACGCGGAGCTGCCTCTGGTCGAAGGCCCGATCGCCGGAGCGGTCCACGGCCTCGGCGCCGCTGAGGTCGCGCGTCGCCTCCTCACCGAGGAGGACGTGCGCGGCATCGTGGACGGCGAGCGGGCCGAGCGGCTCAACGCCGCCGCCGACCTCGATGGGCACGGTCAGGTGCATGCGGCCGATGCACTGCGTGCGGCAGCTGCCGTACTCGACCGCTACCTCGCCTGAACATCACGAGCGGACATCTGCGTCCGCTCGGCGCGACCTGGCAAGACATCTGTGCCCGCTCGGCGCGACCGCGCGGGACATCTGTGCCCGCTCGGCGCGACCACGCGGGGCATCTGTGCCCGCTCGGCGTCAGGGGCGCAGGTTGGCGCGGGCCCAGAGCGCGGCACTGGTCCGGTCGGCCACGCCGATCCGGCGGAAGACGTTGCCGAGGTGCACCTTGACCGTGCGCTCGGTGATCCCGAGGCGACGTGCGATCTGCTTGTTCGCCAACCCCTCGGCCACCAGGTCGAGCACCTCACGCTCCCGGGCGCTCAGCTCCGCGCCAGGCTCGGTACGGCGGGACGGCAGCAGCGCGCCCGCCACTCGCGGGTCCAACGGGGTGTGACCCTCGGCGGCGGACCGGATCGCGGCGACCACCTCGTCGGGCTCGCAGTCCTTGAGCAGGTAACCCACGGCGCCGGCCGTCAGCGCCTCGGTCACCCGGGCCTTGTCGGAGAACGAGGTCAGCATGACCACGGCGCCGGAGTACCCGTCGTCGAGGATCCGGCGGGTCGCCTCGATGCCGTCAGTTCCGGGCATCGAGATGTCCATCAGGATCACCGCCGGGGCGAGCGTTCGCGCCAGCTCCTGGGCCTGCACGCCGTCGGCCGCTTCGCCGACGACGTCGAGATCGGCGACAGCGCCGAGCAGGCCGGCGAGGCCGGTGCGGACGACGGGGTGGTCGTCCACGAGCAGCACGGAGATCGTCTCGCTCACAGCGTCAGCCTCCACCGACACCCGGCACCCGGCGCGGACGACACGGCCAGCTCGGCGCCCGACGCGCTGGCCAGGTCGGCGAGCACGCGCAGCCCGAAGTGGCCTTCCTCGGGGTGCCCCAGGACGGCCTCGGCGTCGAAGCCGATGCCGTCGTCCGCGATCTCGACCACGGCACCGGACCCCTCGGTCCCCGCGAGCCGGAGCCACACGTTCTGGGCTCCTGAGTGCCGGCGTACGTTCTGGAAGCACTCGTGCACGATCCGGAAGACGAGCCGGTCCGCCTCCGCGCCCAGGCCGAGGTCGGACTTGGGCAGTTCGAGGTGCACGTCGATGTCGCGCGAGCGCAACGTCGTGGAGAGGTCGCGCAGCACCTCGACGAGCCCGGCCGACTCGAGCGTCTCGGGATAGATGTCGACGAGCAGCGTGCGCAGTCCGCCGATGCTGAGCCGGAGGGTGTCGGCCGCGCCGCGGAGCTCCGTACCGAGCTGCTCGTCACCGAGTCCCTCGGCCCGCGACGCCGCGCCACTCACGGCGAAGGAAGCGCCGGCCAGCTCCTGGACGACTCCGTCGTGCAGCGTGCCGGCGATCCGCCGGCGCTCGTCGGCCGACGCGTCGACCGCGCGCTCCAGCAGGGCCTCACGCTGCCGCTGAGCTCCACGGACCCGGGTGAGCAGCTGCCAGAGCAGGGGGATCATCAGCGCGGTGAACACCAGCAGGCTGCTGACCGTCACGCCCGCGAACCCGCGCCACAGCTGCGAGGTGCGCTGGTCGACCTCGTCGTACGGCGAGTAGAACTCGAACAGCATCGGGGTGCCGTCGGGCGTCCACACCGGGCGGTAGGCCTCGAGCAGCTTGCCCTGCCCGCGTTCGTAGACGTTCTCCGGTTCCTCGAGGTCGGAGACCTCGGCCGTGGTGCGCGGGTGGACGAAGACCTCGCGCTCCTCCTCGTCCAGGGTGAACTGCCGTCCGATCAGCCGAGGCTCGTCGGAGTAGACGATCCTCCCGTCGCGGGACCACAGCTTCACCCTCATCAGCGACGAGGAGGAGAGGTAGTCCTCGAGGGCTTCCTGCAAGCTCGCGAGCGCGGCCGGGTCGCCCGTGACGATGCCGTTCTGCAGGGCGGGTTGCACGACGGCTTCGGCGAGCAGATCGGCAGTGTTCGCAGCGTCGTTGACCGACTGCCGCTCCGCGAGCGTCCGAGCGGCGAAGACACCGAGGACGCTGACGGCGACCAGGACGAGCAGGGCGATGCCGGCCACGGTGAGCACGATCCGGCGCGGTGCGGGCACGTCACCGTCGAGGTCGCCGCGCCGCTGCGCGACCACAACCCACGGCGCCCGCCCGGAGAGCTTCCGGGTGGCGCCGTCGTGGACGCCGCCCTCAGGGGCGCGCGCGTCCGGAGGATCGCTGGTCATGGAATCCATTGTGGGTGGTGGGACCTTGCAGGTCGGGTCAGTCGTCGGATCCGTGACCGCCGCTGCCGTGGTCGTCGTCGAGGTCGTGGTCAGCACCGTCGTCCGACCCGTGACCGCCGCTGCCGTGGTCGTCGTCCGCGTCGTGGTCAGCACCGTCGTCGGACCCGCCACTCTTGCCGCTGGAACCGCTCCCGCTGGACCCGTGTCCGCTGTTCGATCCCCGGTCGTTGTCGTCGTCGGAGTCGTCGCCCGCGGAGTCACGACCGCCGTGACCCGACCGACCACCGTGGTCGTCGCCTGCGTCGTGACCGGGACCGTCGTCCGACCCGTGGCCGCCGCGACCGTGGTCGTCGGGCGTCGGACCCGAGGTGGGCCCGCTCGTCGGACCGTCGGTCGAGTCGTCGCCGCGTCCGCGGTCCGGCGTACCGTCGTCGTCCGCCTCCGAGCTCGGGGTTGCCGACGGCGTACTGGTCTGTGCCTGCTCAGGGACCCGGACCGGGACGTCCCGGCTGAAGGAGTCGTTGCCGGCCATGCCGACGGCGGCCGGTACGCCGGCGACGAGGAGCGCGCCGGTCGCTACGAGGTACTTGATCATCCGAACCAGTCCTTACCAAGATCGTTGTTGCTGACTGGTCCTACGGTCCCTGCAGTGCGGTACGCACCGCCATCGGACCATGGTGCTAGTACCTCCCGGGACCTCAGTCCCGCAGCACCCGACGGACGAACTCGAGCAGGTTGCGCTGCAGACGCTCGACCTTCTGCTCGGGCAGCAACGTCTCGTGCGCCGTGCTCATGGCCGGAGCCGACCGCAGTCCTCGCGCGTACGCCGAGCACTCCAGCTCCGCGCAGATGTCCAGGCCCACCGTGTTGCCGTCGCGCCCCGACTTTCCGGCACGGGCGGCGACCATCAACGAGACGCCCTGACCCGAGTGCGTCGTGGTGCACAGCGAGCACATCTTGGCGCGGCGTCCGCCGGCGCTGGTGTTGCGACGGAGCACCAGACCGACCAGGCCGTGCTCCTCGGTGGGCACGACCAGACAGCTCTGCATCGGCGCCTTCGGGTCCACCCACCCGAGGAAGTCCAGGTCGGCCCACGGGCGCTCGTCGAGATCGAGCGGGATGTTCAGCCGCTTCGCGTCGCCTTTCGAGCAGTTGACGAACGACGCTCGTGCCTCGGCTTCGGTGATCGGTTCCACGTCTTGATTGTGCCTTTCGCAGTAACAGCGCCCGTCTCGACCTCGGTGTCACTGCACGTTCACGCATGCCTAGACATTCGAGACCAGATTCGCCGAGAGGGTTTCCTGCAACTGTTTCGTGGTGCTCTAATCGTCTCGATCGGGACCCGAGACCCGATCATGAACGCCCCGCCGCCTTTCGAGGCAGCGGGGCGTTTCTCGTTGCAGGGATGGAGATTCCGGACTTTCCGAATCGCCCACGAACTCGGGCTCGCAGCCGTAGGGTCGCCGCACCCGGGGAGGTCAGGCCACCCCCAGCGCCCGACCTCGGATGCCCCGCCACCCATCCCCGGGTGGCGGGGCGTTCGGGTTCACGGGAAACAAGCCTCGGCATCGGGGTTTCGACACCAAAGGTGGACGAATGGCGTAGAAACTTCCCTTGTGGGCCGACCCGTTGATCCTCTCGACGACGTCGTCAAGCGCATGCTGCGCGGTGACGACGAGGCCTTCAGGATCGTCTACCGCACGATCCAGCCCCGCCTCGAGCGCTACCTTTCCGGCCTCGTCGGAGTGAGCGACGCCGAGGACGTCGCCTCGGACACCTGGGCGCAGGCATGCCGGGACATGAGCTCCTTCAAGGGAGATGCCGACGGTTTCCGCGGCTGGATCACGACCATCGGCCGGCACCGCGCGCTGGACCACCTGCGCGCCAAGGGGCGACGGCCCCAGTCGGCCGGACCGATCGAGGAATTCCCGGACCGGCCGGCGGACGACGACGTCGAAGCCACCGTCGCCGCCCTGGTCTCCACCGCAGACGCCATCGAGCTGATCTCCTCGCTCCCCACCGAGCAGTCCGAGGCGGTGCTCCTGCGCGCCGTGATGGGACTGGACGCCAAGACCGCAGCCAAGATCCTGGGACGGAGCCCCGGTGCCGTCCGTACCGCCGCCTACCGTGGTCTGAAGACGCTCGCGGAGCGATCTGACAGGCCGTCCAGTGACAAATCTGGTGGAACGACCGCTGAGGAGGTGAGATGAGTATGCGACGCAAGCAGCGAGTGACCCGGAAGTCGGCGGCCCAGGCCCTCGACCGAACCGGCGTCTCCGGCGTGGACGAGGTCGACGCGATCCTGGCTGCGGCCACCGCTCCCGCGACCGGCTTCGAGCTGAACAGGGAAGCCGACGCCGTCGCGATGTTCCGGAGCACTCATCTCGCCGTTGCTCCTACTCCAGCGAAGGTCACCCTCGTGCAGCAGATCCGTCTCCGCATGGCCGCCGCGAAGGTTCTCGTCGCCGGTGTTGCCGTCACCCTCGTCGCCGGAGGTGGCGTCGCGCTCGCAGCGTCCCACCGGGAACCTGCCGGACTTCGTCCCCGGTGTCGACGGGCCGAGCCACTCGAAGTCGTCCTCTGCTCCGGGGCACAACAAGACCCCGAAGGCGCCCAAGCCCACCAAGGGACCGAAGTCGTCCCCCAGCCCGTCGCTCAAGGGCCAGTGCACCAAGTTCCAGGCCGGCGCGACTTCCAACCCGGGCAAGGCAGCCGACACTCCCGCCTTCGCGGCGCTAGTGAAGGCTGCGGGCGGCAAGGATAACGTGGCGGCGTACTGCACCGCGCTCATCGGCGCCCCCGGCACCAAGCCGACCGGCGGCCCGACCAGCCCGAGCGACAACGGCACGAAGCCGCCGAAGGCTCACCCGACCAAGAAGCCGCACCCGACCAAGAAGCCGCACCCGACGAAGAAGCCGCACCCCACGACGGGCGCCAACGCGACCAAGACTCCGAAGGCTCACCCGACCAAGAAGCCGCACCCCACGACGGGCGCCAACGCGACCAAGACGCCGAAGCCCACGAAGACGCCGAAGGCTCCGGCGAACTGACGCTCTTCCACGAAGGCGGCGATCCCAGGGGACGCCGCCTTCGTGGTTTCTCGAACGGAGCTCCACGATGGACGACGAACAGCAGAGTGCCGAGGCGGCTGAGCCGGTGCCGGTCAGTCCCTTGCAGGCCCTCCGCAACGGCCTGGGTCGCGTCAACGACCTGACCCAGCGCGACGTCGACCGCCTGATCGCCCGGCTCCGCGCGCGCCGTCAGATCCAGGACCTGTAGCCATGTCCTTTTTGTCCGATTTGTGGAACACTTGGACCAACGCCGTCACGGATCGACGGTCGGACAGCGGGAGGGAACCCCATGAGCGCAGCAGTCAGTCTCCACCACGACCTGGCCACCGAGACCCAGGCACCGGCGGCTCTCTCCGCGATCGCCGCCGCCGAGCGGAAGCTCGCCGATCTCTACGGCTACTGCGACAGACTCCACCAGGCCAACATCGAGCATGACCCGCACTCCTGCGTGCTCTGTTTCGAGCAGCGCTGAGTCACAGTCCCAGTGACCTGAGGTAGGCCTCCCCGAGGCCGCCTGCGCCCAGGACCGATGCGACGGCCGCTGCCAGCATGAACGGTCCGAACGGCACCGCCGTCTTGCGCCCTGCCCTGCCGGTGACCAAGAGCCCGATGCCGACCAGCGAGCCGAGCACGAACGCGCCGAACGCTCCCGTCAGGAACGCTCCCCAGGACAGGTAGCCGAGCATCCCGCCGACGACCCCGGCCAGCTTGACGTCGCCGAACCCCATCGCTCCCGGGGCCAGCATCGCGACGAGGAAGTAGAACGCGAAAAGGGACGCTCCTGCGACGCCCGCGCGCCAGAGCGCGTGGCCGTCCCAGCCGATCAGCAGCAGCCCGGCCAGCACCGGGTACGCCGGCAGCACCAGGGCGTTGGGGAGCCGGCGGACGTCGAGGTCGATCAGGGCGAGCGCGACCGCGAGGGCCGTGAAGGCCAGGTACGCCGCCAGCAGCCGCGGCTCGTCGGCGAACCTCGCGCCGATGCCGGCGAAGATCAGACCCGTGCCGAGCTCGACCAGGGGATAGCGGACGCTGATCGGCTCCTGGCAGTCGAAGCAGCGTCCGCGCAGGATGAGCCACCCGAGGACTGGGACGTTGTGCCGGTTCCGGATCGCGTTGCCGCAGTGCGGGCACGCCGAGGGTGGGTGCACGACTGACTTCCCGCGCGGGACTCGGTGCGCGACGACGTTGAGGAATGACCCCACCAGCAGGCCGAGGAGCCCGGCGAGAGCTGCGGCGGTGAGGAGCTGGGCATGGTCGGGGCTCAGCGGGTGTGGTCCCAGTTCAGGATACTCATCTGGCGATGCCCCGGGCCAGGTGTTCCGCCTTCGTCGAAGATCTTGACGCGTGATCTCAACGCCAAATTGGCCGGATCGACGCTGCACGTCGAACCAGAGCACACGTACACCGAGAGGCGAACCAATGTCGTTTCGAAACCGAAGCCTGGCGAATCGCTGGGAACCTCGATGACCGGATCGGTCTGACTCGAATTCCCGTTCCAGAATTGCAACGACACCTGACGTGCGACGACGCCGAACTTCATGATCTCGGAGGCTGCGTTCCCCAGCAGCATCTGGAGGTCGCCCTTGGGTACGTACGTCGTCCCCTGCACGTATGCCTTCGTCATGTTGTTGCCGTTCTTCATATCCAAGAACAGACAGGCTGGTGCCGTCCCATCGATGCAGGTGCCGACCTGACTCCTGAGCACCGGGAGGTAGTAGGTCAGGTCGAACGTGATCGCATCAACTTCGGTCACACCGTTCAGTTTCTTCGCGTTCGCCGTGTAGGCGACGGCGACATTGCCGAACCCGTTGTCGTGCACCTCCGTCTGTAAGGAGTTGAATATCGCAGCGTTCGTCGACCCGTCGAAGACTAGTTCAGTGGTCGTCGTCGACACCGAGGCGGGCACGGCAATCGCCGCGGTGGTCGACGACCCGATCGTGAGCTTCGCGCTCGAGGCCGAGTTCGCCGTCCCGTCGGCGTCCTTGTGGGTGATGCGCAGCTTGGCGGATTGCAGAATCGCTCCCGGAACCGGAGGTGGGGTAGCACCGCCTGGGGTGAATCCTTTCACTGTGAGGGTGGTCGTCTGTGCGTTCGCATTCGACGTCGTCCAGCTAGCCACGGAACCGCCGGGGGCGAGGCTGGTGGGGGTAGCGGTGCCCCCGAACGAGCCCGATGCCTGAACAGTGCCGAGAGTGAGCCCGGTGGCCGCAGTCGCGGTGGGAGTCTGCCCAGACTTCAGTCCGTAAATTGCGATCGGCGGCCTGTCCGGGTGATACGTCGCGCAAAGCTCTACGTCGGACTTCTGGTCGATGTAGATGCGGCTACTCCCGCCGAACACAAACTGCACACCCTTCGTGTTCACATTGGTAATCGGATTGCGACAGGCTCCCGGTACCGTCGCTCCGCTCGGGAGCTGAGCCAGGTTGTTACCGTTCGCGTCGACCGGGGTCCCGCCGACCACCGTCTTCCCGCTGATCGTCCAGACGTTGGAGCTCGCATCAAACACGTTGTCCGGGCACACGTTGGCGCATGCCTGGTCGTGAAAGTCGAAGTAGTAGTCGCCCGGTTTGAACCAAGCCGTCGAGCAAAGGTTGGTAGCCGCATTCAACTTCTTGGCGTTGTCGTAGTAGCCGGGCTCGAAAATCGCTACCCCGCTCGTGCACGAGGTTGGTGGGGTTCTCAGGTCAGGGACGGTGTTCCCCAACTCCGATGAGTAGTTCGGGTCTGGGACCGGAGTCACCCCGCCCCCGCAAAGTTTTGGCGACGCAGTGACCGTGGCGTCGCACGATCCGGTTGCTCGAACTCCACCTGCAATGACGTTCACCAGACCCTTGACCGACCCGTTGGCGTAGATGCCGCCGCGCACGAGGAGGCCGGGGGCCTTGCTCCCGGTAGCGTCGACGTCCCCGGCAAGCGCGACCACTGCGTACCCCGGCTTGTTGCTCGACGCTGACCGGAACTGCGAGTCCCCGTTCGCCCGTATCGTTCTCAGGCTCACAGACGACGACGGCCGACATCGTCGACTGCGTCTCTGCTCGGCCCTTGTCATCTAGCGATGTGATCTGCGGGATGAGACCGTTCATCGGCAGGGTGCCCGGAGACGCGTTCGTGGCGTTCGGCCCGAAGCAGCCTGTGTTCTCAGCGTTGGTGTAATACCAAGGCGTGTTTGGTTGATCCAGCCGGTACCCAGTGCGAAGCGCGTTGACCGCGACCTGGGTCGCCGCCTCAGCTGTGTAGGACTGTCGTGCGACATCGCGCAGCTTGACCGCCGCTCGAAGACTTCCATTGCCTTGCGTCAGAACGACGCCCGTGACCAGCGCGACCGCCGTCACGACCAAGATCGCGATGATCAGAATCGCGCCTTCATCATCGAGGCGCCGAGCCCTCTGGTCGGGTGTCGTCATGACTGCCTCAATTCACCGGTAAGCGTGATTTCGTAGCTCGAGCTGTTCTTATCGTCGGGATCCATCACCGAGAGCGGGAGGTCCACATAGTTCGGTCCGCCAGCAGATCCTGGGACCCCGGTGCAGGGCACGCCGCAGCTTGGCACAGGGACCGCCTTCAGGTTGCTGGCCACTTTCGCTCGGGGCCCGTGCATGACCCCCGCGTCGCATCGCACGCGGATCAGGTCGTAGACCTGGCCGTCCTGCTGGGCGTAGTAGCTGACGCTGATCGTTGTCGTCGGTGCGAGCGAGTCCAGCGACCCGTACCTGCTCCAAGCCAGAGAAATCACGCGAGTCCCTGCCAGCTGACATGCAGCAGGAGTCGGTGTGTTGATCGAGGGAAGCAGAGGGAAAGTTTTGCTGGTTGTGTCGTAACTATCACGCAGGCCGACGCTGGCGACGTCGCGTTGCCAGTAAGCCGCCACGAGCTGCACATCCTGGGATTGGGTAAGCCGCGCCTCCGTGGCGGTTGTCGTCCGCAAATACACGACAACCACGTTCGCGAGTGCGGCCACGATGAAGCCAACGATAGATACGGTGATGATCAGTTCGATTAACGAGAAGCCAGACTGATCGTCTGAGGTCCGACCGCTCCGCCGCCTCACGCGCATGACGTTCCCTTGCCGCAGTTCTTGCGCACTACGATCGTGAGGAACTCCGTGGCGCCCGTTCCACTTCCGGTGCTAACGACCTTGATGCGCAGCCGTTGCACTCCCTTGTCGCCACACGGCGACCCACTCGCAAACACAGCGCCCGTGGCGGTCAGGAGTTGAACGCTCTCCACCGATGCCGAGTAGCCCGGCGGCTCGGTGTACCCGACGGTCGAGGGTTTGTAGCTGTCGGTTGCAGCGCAGGGGACGTAGTTCCCGTTCGTCTTCAGGTAAGACTCAATCTTCTCGGCGTAGGCACGCACGTAGGCGCCCCCTGACGTCTGCTTTCGATTGATGTCTGATGCGGTCGCCGCAAGCTGCAGGCCAGCCAGAATGGCGACAGCTGCGATACCCAGAATTCCGAGCGCGACGAGGACCTCGACGAGGGACTCCCCACGCTCGTCTTTAACCCGCCTTCGCATCGCGAGCATCAGACGTCCACCTGGGTGAACACGCCGTACATCGCCGAGACGAGCGCCACTGCGACGAAGCCGACGACGAGACCCATGGTGATGATCACCGCCGGCTCGAAGAGCGCCGTGAGCTTCTTGATCTTGTAGTCGAGCTCGACCTCGTAGTACTCGGCAGTGACCTCGAGCTGGCTGTCCAGGGAGCCGGTCTCCTCACCGACGCGCAACATCTGCGTCGCCGAGCCCGGGAAGAGCCGCGTGCGCGCCAAGGGCGATGCGATGCCCTGCCCCTCGAGCATCGAGTCTCCGACCTCGGTGAGCCGGCGGATGTAGACCCGGTTGCGCAGCGACTCGGTGGCCACCTTGAGCGCGTCCGGCAGGTTGACACCTGCGCTGACCATGGAGGCCATCACCCGGCAGAACCGTTCGACCAGGGCGTACTGGATGGTCTCGCCGAGAACCGGAACCTTGAGCAGGAACGCGTCCCGGGCGTAGCGCCCGCCGTCGAACCGCAGCACGACCCACCCGATCAGCACGAGGAGAACAACGCCGCCGGCGAGCGCCCACCAGAAGGCGCCGAGGAAGTCGGTGACCGCGAGCAGCATCCGGGTCGGCAGGGGGAGCTCGGCGTCCAGGTCGTTGAAGAAGTCCTTGAACTTCGGCAGCACGTACACGGCGAGGACGACGACGGTCACCATCGACATGGCAGCGATCACCAACGGATAGGTGAGCGCGGACTTGATCTTCCGACGCGCCTCGAGATCCCGTTCCAGGTACAGCGCGAGCCGGGCCAGCACGGTGTCGAGCTCGCCGGTGAGCTCGGCGGAACGCACGATGCCGCGGTAGAAGTCCGGAAAGATCTTCGGGTGCCGGTCGAGGCAGTCGGAGAACCGGTCTCCCGACCGGAGCCCGTCCTCGATGTCGTTCATCATCCGACGGACCGAAGAGTTCTCGGACTCGGCCCCGATGGAGTGCACCGCGTCCAGGATCGGCAGACCGGCACGCAGGAAGGCTGCCATCTGCCGAGACAGGTGCATTACCTCAGCCTTGGTGATCCGCGGCCCGGTGATCTCCATCTGGAGGATGCTGACCTTCTCGGTCACCTTCAGGTCGCGCAGCTCCTGCTCGTAGAGCGCCACCTCGGCATCGCCGCGGCTTCCGGCCTTGTACGTGCCCTTCACGGCTTCCCCAGCCATGTTGCTGCCGACGTAGGCGTACTTGGGCATCGTCAGACTCCTGCGACGTAGATGGAACGCATGACCTCGGAGGCCGTCGTGGTGCCGTCGACGACCAGCCGGACAGCCTGCTCCTGCAAGGTGCGCATGCCCTGGCTGATCGCCAGCTTGCGCATCTCGTCGTGCGGGACCCGGTCGATGATCAGTTCGCGGACCTCGTCGGTCACGACCAGCAGCTCGTAGACGCCGATCCGCTCCAGGTATCCGGTGTGCGAGCAGAAGTTGCAGCCGGTGCCGCGGACGTATCCACCGGGCGGCTCCTGCCCGCCGAAGGTGCGCACGAAGTCCAGCTCCTCCGGCGTGGGGTCATAGGTCTCCAGGCACGAGGTGCAGCTGCGGCGGACGAGACGCTGCGCCATGACGGCGGTGACGGACGAAGCGATCAGGAACGGTTCGATGCCCATGTCGAGCAGACGGTAGAGCGCAGACACCGACTCGGTGGCGTGCAGCGAGGACAGCACGAAGTGACCGGTGAGCGCGGACTGGACGGCGATGCGAGCGGTGTCGACGTCACGGACCTCACCGACCAGGATCACGTCCGGGTCTTGGCGCAGGATCGCCTTGAGACCACCGGAGAACGTGACCCCGGCCTGCTCGTTGATCTGGATCTGGTTGATGGAGTCGAACGTGTACTCGACCGGGTCCTCGATGGTCATGATGTTGCGCTCGACGCTGTCGAGCTCGCCGAGAGACGCGTACAGCGTGGTGGTCTTGCCTCCGCCGGTCGGGCCGGCGCAGATGACCATTCCGTACGGCGACCTGATCAGGGCGCTGAACTGGGCAGCCGTCTCGGCAGGCATGCCGAGCTGGGCCAGCTGGAAGAGAGGACGGCTCTTGTCGAGCAGCCGCATCACGACTTTCTCACCACCCACGACTGCGGTGGTGGCGACCCGGATGTCCACGCCGCGGCCTTCCACGTCCATCGAGATCTGGCCGTCCTGGGAGCGGCGCCGCTCGACAATGTTCATCTCGGCGAGGATCTTGACCCGGCTGACGATCGCCGGTCCGATGGACCCCGGGAGGTCGAGCACGTCGTTGAGCGCACCGTCGATCCGGTAGCGGACCCGGACCCGGTCGCCGAAGGGCTCGATGTGGATGTCGGAGGCGCGGTCGCGCAGGGCCTGGGTGATGATCATCTGGACGACCCGGACGACCGGTGCCTCGTCGCTCGCGCTCGACTCCTCAAGTCGCGAAGCCTCGAGCCGCATGCGCGTCGCGAGCCTCGAACTCCTTGACCTGCGAGCCGACGTCCTTCGTGGCGCTGTACGCCGAGCCGAGGGCGACCTGAAGGTCCCGTCGCGACGCGACGGTGACCCTGATCTGCCGGCCGATCGCCGCCGCCACGGTGTTCAGGTGCTCGGGCGCGGGATCGACGACGGCGACCGTCACCGCCTGGTCGTCGACCTTGATCGGCAGGGCCTGCAGCTCCGCCGCGCGCTCGGGCGTGAGAGTCATCAGCGCGAGGGGTGCCGGCGTGACGTCGCGGAAGTCCAGGAGCGGGAAGCCCGACTTCGACGAGAGGAACTTGGCCAGGTCCACGTCGGAGATGGCACCGCGGGCGACGAGGCGGTCAGCGACGGTGCCGCCGCCCGGCGCGACCAGAGCGGCGTCGACCTCGGCGCGGCTGACGACTCCCGCGTCGACGAGGGTCTCGGCCAGCCGGACGTCGCGCTCGGCGCGGGTCGGTCCGGTCGGGGTCCGGTCGACCTCGACGTTCTTGCGACGGCTGAACTTCATCGGTACCTGCTCACCGACCCATGCTGGCAGTCAGACGCGGGCGCGTCTCGATGTCCTTGGGATACAGGCTGCGCGCGACGGCGTCCTGCTCGGAGACGATCCCCTGCTGGACCAGGGCAGAGAGGGACTGCTCGAGGGAGACCATGCCCTCCCGCGACCCTGTCAGCAGCGAGTTGCGCAGCTGGTGGGTCTTGCCCTCCTTGATCAGGTTGCGGACCGCGGAGTTCGCGACCAGGACCTCGTAGGCAGCAACCATGCCGCCGCCCACCCGGGGCACCAATCGCTGGTAGACAACGCAGCTGAGCGCCGAGGCGAGCTGGACGCGGATCTGAGCCTGCTGCTCAGCCGGGAACACGTCGATCATCCGGCCGAGCGACTGAGCGGTGTCATTCGTGTGCAAGGTGGCGAAGACCAGGTGGCCGGTCTCTGCCACCGTGAGCGCGAACGAGATCGACTCGAGGTCACGCATCTCGCCTACCAGCAGGACGTCGGGGTCCTCGCGCAGCACCGAGCGCAGGGCCTTGTGGAAGGTCCCGGTGTCGGTGCCGACTTCGCGCTGGTTCACCGCGGAGCGCTTGTGGTCGTGGACGTACTCGATCGGGTCCTCGACGGTGATGATGTGCGCGGCCCGGTTGGTGTTGATCACGTCGATCAGCGAGGCCAGCGTCGTCGACTTGCCTGAGCCGGTCGGCCCGGTCACCAGGATCAAGCCCTGGTGCGTCATCGCGAGTTCGCGCAAGATCGCGGGCAGACCGAGGTCGTCCGGGCTGGGGATGGCCCGCGGGATCATCCGAAGCGCAACCGCGGTCATCCCACGCTGGGTGAACGCATTGCCGCGGATGCGGGCGTGCTCGCGCCACGAGAACGAGAAGTCGTACTCGTGCTCAGAAGTCCAGGACTGCGCCTGCTCGGCGGTGAGCACCTCACCGAGAAGCGCATCGGTGTCCTCGGCGCGAAGGGCGTCGGCTCCGGGAACAGGCTCGAGCGACCCGTTGACGCGGAGCATCGGAGGGAGGCCCACCGTCAGCAGCAGGTCGGTACCGCGCGCCTG
This sequence comes from Marmoricola sp. OAE513, assembly GCF_040546585.1. Lineage (NCBI taxonomy): Bacteria > Bacillati > Actinomycetota > Actinomycetes > Propionibacteriales > Nocardioidaceae > Marmoricola > Marmoricola sp. OAE513. The sequence continues at coordinate 1,793,592 of NZ_JBEPOC010000001.1, forward strand.
CCACAGTGCCTCGAGCAGGTGGTCGATGTTGTCACCGATGCGGTGCAGCTGGTGGTACATGAACCCCTCCGAGGTGGAACCAGGAGGAGGGCCGTAGCGCCGCTACGGCCCTCCTGGATTGCTGGTGGTGCGTCAGGCTGGATCAGCCGGCGGTGCAGGTGCCCGGCGTGCTCGACAGCGTCATCGTGCCGTTGGCGCCGAGCGCGTCGTTCACGTACTTGGTGTCGGACGAGCGCAGGAAGCCGGTCGTTCCGAGGATCGTGACGGTGGTCGGGTAGGTGCCCTTGTCCGCGCGGTAGGCCTCGATCGCCACGGCGACCGTCTTGACCTCCGCCTTGCAGGCCGACTCCTTGCTGTTGTCCGTGATGCCGCGGACCGAGAAGACGACGATGCCCGACAGCACGCCGAGGATGACGATGACGATCAGGAGCTCGATGAGCGTGAAGCCCGACTCCTCGCGGCGGGCCGCGCGGGCCCGGTTCACAGCACTGCTGAGCATGTAAATCTCCAAACGTTTGGTGCAGCAAGGTGCTGCTGAGGTGTGAAAGACGTTAGGTCTGGGACGGGACCGACACGTCGTGAATCGGACATCTGGGCAATTCGGTCTAGGCACGCTGTAGCTCTCGGTGACACTTTCTGATCGCACGGCGCTGCTAGTGGTAACCGGCGAGATCTGCCGTATTTGCACGCGTGGACAAAGGAAAAGAGCGATCCAGCTGGTCTATCTCTGAATAGACCACTCAGCTGTTGAGCGGTCGCTCCGCCACCGGCTCGGCGTACACGACGGCATTGGACCGGTAGACCCGCCCGTCGAAGTCGCTGCAGGTGATCAGCACCAGTCGCCCCGGCCCGTCCTGCCGGAAGATCGATGCCGAGCGGGCGGCCAGCCTGGCCACCGAGTAGTTCTTCGACGCCGTCACGACGTACTCGATCGTTCCCCGGGACGTCCTGACCTTCACCTTGTCGCCGACCACCAGCTTGCCGAGGTGGTCGAACGCGCCGCCGCCGGTGCTCACGGTGTGACCGGTGACGACCGAGGACCCGGCGGCCACGCCAACGCCGCGGCCCTCCTGCCACCAGCCGAGCAGCTGGGGGTCGTCAGGCGGCACCAGCTCGCCGGTCTGCCCGCTGATCGGTACCACCTCAGACCGCACGTGCAGCCGCGGCACGACCACCTCGAGCGGTTTGCCCGCCGAGGCGAGCCGCTTCCCTTCCAGCGGGTTGCTCGTCGCGGTCCGGGAGGGCAGCGGGGCCGGGGGCTCGATCGTCGGGTCCGGGACCGTCGGTGTCGCCTTCGCCGGCACGGCGTCGGCGAACAGGTCGGGGACCTGGGGTGCCGCCCACGGCAGGACGGCGCACGCCAGGACCAGCGCTGAGCCGACCGCGATCCGGGTACGCCGGCGCCTGCGGTGTGCGCGGGCGACGCCGGCCCAGTGCTCGTCGTCGACGGCATCGGCAAAGATCGGCGCCGGCAGCAGGGCCGGAGGCGCGAGCACCAGATCCGGGTCGAGCTTGAACAAGGGGCGGACGACTGTCGGCTCGACGAGCTCGGTGCGCTCCGGAGCCTCGGGGTCGGGCACCCAGTCCCACAGCACCCCCACGTCGGCGGAAGCCGGCACGGGCGTGACCTCGTCGAGGTCCAGGGGAGGCGCCAGGGAAGCAAGGGGCGTCGCGGGCTCGTCGTAGGCGACCGAGTCGGCGACCTCCGGGGTCCAGGTCCAGAGCACGCCGACGGGCGTCTCGTCCGGAGACGCCCCGTCCTGACCCTCTGTGCTTCCCACAATCCTCACCTGTACCTGCGCAGACCCGCGCAAACACCTCAAAAGTAGCCCTGAGGGCGACGTCGCGGAGTGGAACTCCGAACGCCGCCCCCAGGGCTAGTGGATCAGCTGCGTGCCCGTGCGATCGGTCGCGCCAGACCCAGGCCGGCGGCCAGGATCATCAGCACCATGCCGGTCAGCAGCAGGGCCAGGCCCTGCTCGCTGCGCAGGTCCGGCGCGGTGAGACCGGCGTGGACCAGGGTCGGCGTGGCGATCGGGGTGTCCGTCGGCGTGTCGACGACGGGGGTGTCGACCGGCGTCTCGGGAACCTCGACCAGGACGCAGTTGGCCTCAGCCGGGCCGAACGTGTGCTCGTCGAAGACCTTCGTCTTCGGGTCGCCCACGGCGAACTCGTTGTTCCCGACCGCGTTCGCGGTGACGGTGACCTTGCCGCCCGGGATCTTGTCCCCGACGGTGACGAACTCGACGTTGGTGCCGTTGGTCACGACCGACGGCACGTTGTTGTTGGCGCAGGACGGCTCGACGTAGTCGACCGAGGCGGTCGCGACGCCCGGGACGTCAACGACGACGCACGGGGGCGCGGTCGGGTCGACAGCCGGGTCGAAGGTGTGCTGCGGGAAGACCAGCGTGGTTCCGCCGCCCTCGAAGGTGGCGCCGGGGGCCGCGTGCGCGGTCACGGTGATGGAGCCGCCGGGGGTCTTGCTGCCCGTGTACGTGGCCGGGGCCAGGTTGTTGCCGATGACCTCGAAGTCAGCCGCGGTCGGGGCGGCACAGCTGGGCTCGGTGTACTCGATGTCGGCAGTGGCCTCGGTCGTGACGACCACGGCTCCGTCGCAGCGGGACTTGGTGACGACGCCGTCGTAGACGTGGGAAACACCCTTGTCGTCGACGAAGTCGCCGATGATGTCGGGCTTGGCCTGGCCGGCGACGTGGCTCTTGCCGTCGAAGGTGCCGTCGGTCTTCCACGTCTTGTTCGGGTTCGAGCGGTGCTCCAGGTGGCCCTTGCTCTTCACCGAGTCGTCGTCGACGACGATGTAGGTGTACGGGTTGGTGTCCGAGCTGGTCGCGTGGCACACGTAGACCGGGGTCTTCGCGGCGTTGGCCGGCGAGGCGGTCACCATCAGCGCGACGCCACTGGACATCACGAGCGCGCCGAGCGCGGCGGTGAACGTCGCCAGGCGACGCAGGCCCAGCTTCTTCGGTGCATTACTGCGGGTCATCACTTACCCCCAAGACTTTCTTCCGTCGATTGATTGCGGCCCCCCGCGGCCATTGCCTTCTCAACCCCGAGCAGGAGCCGAAAATCCCCCCGGACCCCACGTCGCAAAACGAGACATCCGAATGCTCATCAAACGACTGGAACCCCCCGCGAGCCACTCGACGGAAAGAGGTGTCTAGGCCAGGAATTCACGCTCAAACCGTGCCTGAGCGGGGACTCACAAATCGGAATCTGAAGACAGCGCCGCGGGTTCAAAAAGTGTCACAGCGTCTTCCACAGGCGCGCGCGCTGCTCAGTCCGTCTCAGCGGCCCGCAGGTGCGCGGCGAGCTCGGTCCGCGAGCGCACCCCGAGCTTCCGGTAGGTCCGGGTGAGGTGCAGCTCGACGGTCTTCGGCGACAGGAAGAGCACCGCGGCGATCTCCTTGTTGGTCATGCCGTCACCGGCCATCCCGGCGACCGTGGCCTCGGTCGCGGTAAGGCCGTCGTCGGGCCGGGCCCCCGCGCCGAGCCGGCTGAGCTCGGCATCGACCATGGCGACCCACCCGAGAGATCCGAGGCCCAGGAGCAGGTCGCGCGCCTCGGCCAGCGCGTCCTTGGCCGGTGCCTTCTTCTTGAACCGACGCAGCGCCACCCCGCGCAGGATGAGCGTCCGGGCGTGCTCGACCGGGTAGTAGCCGGTTTTGGTGTGGTACCTGACCGCCTCGTCGAGGGCCGCGAGCACACCCTCCTCGTCGGAGGCGACCAGCGCTGCAGTGGCGCGGCAGCGGGCTGCGAGCGCGAGGGCGCTGGCGCGGTCGGACTCGCGCGCGTGGCCTTCGTACAGGTCGAGCTCGGTTCCCAGGTGTTCCCCGACCGCGAGGCGGGCCTCGATCAGCTTGGGCAGGTGGGTCAGTGCCGAGGGGTCGCACATCTCCGGGCTGCGGAGCTCCTCGACCCTGTTGAAGTGCGTGAGCGCCGTGGCCGGGTCGCCCGAGGCGAGCGCCGCGTCGCCGGTCAGCCGTCGGCCGAGGGACTCGATCCGGTCGCCGGCGCCGTTCTCCCCCTCGGCGACCAGCTGCTCACCGATCCGGGCCGCGGTGGTGAAGTCGCCGCGCTGGAAGGCCGCCAGGCCCTGGTTGTGCCGCGCGAACCGCGCCATATGCGCCTGACCGGTGAGCTCGGCCAGCGCGACGTGCTCGGCCGCGAGGCGCTCACCCTCCGCGATGTTGCCGGCAGCGAGCTCGAGCGCGGTGGTCCACATCAGCACGCCGGTCTGGTCCCGGTCGTAGCCGTGCTCGGCGTTGACCCGCGACCACTCCTCGATGAGCTCGCGGGCCCGGTCGAGATCGTCGGCGTACACGCACTGCGCGGCGTAGTAGCCGATCATCCGGTCCTCGGCGGGCGCGCCGGCGTCGGCCTCGAGCTTCTTGGCGCGCTCCATCGCAGCGTGGTCGAGCCCGCGGCCCAGGCTGAAGTCGATCCCGGCGGCCAGGGCGAGCGCCTTGGAGAGCAGCGACGGGTCGGGGTCGTCGGTCGCCTCGAGCAGCTCCTGGGCGGTGCGGGCGTCGGCGCGGGCACGGTGCGGCGCGAACTGGTGCGCCTGCGCGAGGTAGATGTACGCCTCCGCGAGCAGGGCGTCGTCGCCCAGCGCGGTGGCGGTCTCCACCGCGTCGAGGCCGTAGCGCTCGGCCACCTCGTGCGAGATGGTCGAGCAGGCGAGCTCGCACATCGTCACCTGGGCCGGCCCGCGCACCGCGGCCGGCACCTGCGGCTCGCACAAGCTCTCCAGCAGCGGTCGGGCCTCGGGGTCACCGGCGACGAAGAGCAGGCGAGCCAGGCGGTACTCCCGGGCCGCGAGCCCCGCGGATCCCTCCGGGGTCGCACGCAGCGCGAGCCTGGCTGCGTCGGTCCCGGCGTGCACGTCGGCCCGGGCCAGTGCCCGCGCGACAGCATCGTCGAGCTCAGCGGCGACCTCCTCGTCCGGTCCCTCGGCGCCGAGTGCACGGTGGCGGGCCCGGTTCTCCGGACCGGAGACGACCGTCGCCAGCCGCCGGTGCAGGGCGGAGCGCTCGCTGCCGGTCAGGGCGTCGTACGCCGCCGCGGCGATCAGCGGGTGCGCGAACCGGACCTGCCCGCGGTCCACGACCAGGACGTCGGCCCGCTCGGCGGCGACCACGTCGGCGTCGGCGAAGCCGAGCTCGGCCAGCACGGCCCGGGTCGGAGCGATGAGGGCCGAGGCCGCCGTCACCGCGGACAGGCTCTCCGGGGTCAGCTCGGCCAGACGGGCGTCGACGAGCGCGCGCAGCGACGGCGGCACCGGCAGCGTGTCGAGAGAGTCCGACGTCGCGCCGGCCCACATCCGGGCGAGCTCGACGGCGAAGAACGGGTTGCCGCCGCTGGCCTCGACGGCGCGGGTCAGCACGCTGCGCGGCAGGTCGTGTCCGCTACGCGCGCGGATCAGCGCGCCGACCTCGTCGTCGTCCAGGGCCTCGACCCGGTGCCGGGCCAGCGCGTCGAGGGCTGCCAGGTCCCGGGCGGGGGCCGGCAGCTCGGGGGCGAGCGGCGTACGAGCTGTGAGGAGGAACAGGACCCCCTCGGTACGCCGACGCGCGGCCCACCCGAGCGCGTCCGCGGTGTTGGGGTCGAGCCACTGCAGGTCGTCCACGGCTACGAGCACGGGCGACTCGGCGGCGAGCAGGTCGAGCACCGACGCCAGGGCGACCGCGACGATGCCGGGATCCGGGGCGGCGCCGTCCGGCTCGCGCCGGATCAGCGCGGTGAGCAGCGCCTTGGCCTGCGGGCCGGGGATCTTCTCGATGACCTCGTCGGACACGTCGGCTAGGAGCTCGATCAGGCCCCCGGGGGTGAGCCGGGAGCCGGCTTCGACCGGGCAGGAGGTGAGCACGCGGAAGCCGGAGGACCTGGCCTCGGCGACCAGATCGGTCCAGATCCGGGTCTTGCCGATCCCGGGATCGCCCTCGATCAGCAGGCCACCCCCGGCGGCCTGCAAGTCTGCGAGGTGTCCGCTCTTGTCGCCCGAAATCGCACCCACAAGGGACCCCTTCTGGTCCGCCCGATCCCCGATGGGGGTGAGTTTAGGGGTTTCCCTGATTGCGGGGACGTGAATCAGCGACAGGCTTCAACCCGTCGCACTACCGCGGCCAGAGACAAGGAGAACGTGATGGGTCTGTTCAAGCAGATGAAGGACATGAAGAACATGGTCGAGCAGGCGCCGGGCATGATCGCCCAGGGCCAGCAGCTGGCCGCGCAGGCGCAGGAGATGGCCGTCGCCCAGCAGGCTGCTGCCCAGCAGGCGGCCGCCCAGGCGCAGGCGGCGAACACCGCCGCGGCCGCGACCGGCGCCGGTGACTTCACGCCGATCAACGGCGTGACCATCGAGCAGTACGCCACCCTGTGCAAGCAGCTCGGTGCGGGCGCCGGCGACGCCGCCCAGGCCCACGCCGCCGCGGCGGCGTACGGGATCAGCCCGGCCGACTGGGACGCCGCGTCTGCCGGCTGGGGCGCCCGGATGCAGTCCGACCGCGTGGTCGGCACCAAGTTCCGCGACCTGTACCTGCAGGGCTGAGGTCGGAACCATGGGCTTCTTCAAGAGCATGAGCGACCTGAACAAGCAGGCCAAGGAGATCAACAAGACCTGGGACCCGGGTCAGCAGATGAAGGACGGCATGGCCCGGATGCAGGAGGCCAACGCGATGATGGCCCAGGCGACCCAGGCCGCCAACCTCGCACTGACCGGTACGTCGGCGACCGCCTCGATCGTGTCCGCGCAGCAGACCGGCGCGCTGGTCAACTTCCAGCCGTCGGTGGAGCTCGAGCTGACCGTCTTCCCGACCGGTGGGGTGCCCTACCCGGTGACCGTGGAGCAGATCGTCGAGCAGATCTTCCTCGGCAAGGCCGTCCCCGGCGCGAACGTCGCGGTGAAGGTCGACTCCGCTGACCCGCAGGTCGTCTGGATCGACTGGGCGAACTCGTGAGGCGGCCGCTGTCGCTCGCGGGGGTCGCCCTCGGCGCCGCCGGGGTGGCGGCGGCCCTGACCGCGCTCTACCTGGGCATGCGCAGTGTCATGGTCGAGCACGGTGGTTCGTGCTCCAGCGGCGGCCCGTACGAGGTCGCGGCGGGGCACACCTGCAGCTCGCAGGAGATGTGGGTGATGTTCGTGGCCCCCTTCGTCGGGCTCGCGCTGACCTGGCTGCTCATCGCGGCGTCCGACGCGTGGAGCGACGAACGGATCAGCGGGGTCGGTCCGCTGCTGTGGGCCGCGATGTTCGGGGCGCTCGGCTGGAACTTCATCGATCTGGGGATCGACCCCGTCCAAGAGGGTGACGCGCAGGCAGTGGTCTCGGGGGCCGGCGCGTGGATCCTCTGCGGGGTCCTGTTCTGGGCGATGGCGCTCGGCGGTCTCGTGTACGCCGGGTACGCGATGAAGGACTACTTCTTCCCCGGTACCGGGGAAGCCGGCCTCGCCGGAGCGGGCCTGGCACCGCCACCGCTGGTGCGCGCCGCGGTGAACGTCGCCGCGACCCAGGCGGCCGGCGTACCGGAACCGGTCTCGAGCACGCAGCTGCTCTTCGGCAACGGCGAGACCCGCACGGTCGGCAGCCCCTGGGGGTGGTTGCTCACCGTCGTGGTGTTCGCGGGAGCCGGAGCAGCGGCGGTCGCCGTCATCGCCGGTTGAGCTCGCCGAAACCACCCGCAGGAACAGCAAACGGCCACGACCTCTCGGGGAGGTCGTGGCCGCAGTGCTGGTGGCAGAAGCTGGCGTCAGACGCGCTTCTTCAGGGCCGCAGCGGCCTTGAACGCCGGGGCGTTGCTCGCGGCGATGTCGATCTCGGCACCGGTCTGCGGGTTGCGACCCTTGCGGGCCGCGCGGTGGCGGACCTCGAAGGTGCCGAAACCGGCGATGGCGACGGAGTCGCCGGCGCCCAGGGCGGCACCGATCTCGTCCAGCAGACCGTCGACGACGCGCTCGACGTCAGCCTTGGTGAGGTCTCCGCGGGCGGCGACCTTCTCGATCAGTTCCTTCTTGTTCGTCATGATGACTCTCTTTCGACTGTCAGCTCGGTGAGGCTTCTCCACGCTGGCTGCGCGGAACGGTGCCCGTCAAGTCGGCAAACCTACAGATGTGGTCTGACACGTCCTCGACCCGGCCCACACTAGAACCAGTAACGGCGCGGATTTTGGCAACACGGCGGGGTTTTTCGTCCTGATTTTCTGGGTGTCTCCGTGCCCAAAACCCCAGTCAGCCGGCGAGGAACGAGAACCGCACCTCACGCACCTCGTTGTCGACGTTGAGGTCCACCAGGCACACGGACTGCCACGTGCCCAGCTGCAGCTCACCCCCGAGCACCGGGACGCTCGCGTACGGCGGGATCAGCGCCGGCATCACGTGGGAACGTCCGTGCCCCGGACTGCCGTGCCGGTGCCGCCAGCGGTCGTCCGCCGGGAGCAGGTCCGCGAGCGCTGCGAGCAGGTCGTCGTCGCTCCCCGCTCCGGTCTCGAGGATCGCGATGCCGGCGGTAGCGTGCGGGACGAAGAGGTGCAGCAGCCCGTCCCCGCGATCGGCGGCGAAGGCCGCGGCGTCACGGGTGATGTCCAAGACGACCTCGCGGTCGCCGGTGCGGTAGCTGCGCGTCTCCGAGTCCATGACTTCCAGGGTGCCACCCGGGAACGCAGAAGGCCCCGGACGGGTCCGGGGCCTTGCAAGGTGTGCGCGAGGGGGGATTTGAACCCCCACGCCCTTTCGGACACTGGCACCTGAAGCCAGCGCGTCTGCCGTTCCGCCACTCGCGCAAAGAAGCGGGGACAGGTTATCCCAGACCGACTCGCGCGCCCAAACCGGGGAGTACGACGGTCTGCGCAAGGCCCGATACGATCAAACTGACCCGCGGGACTAGACCGCGCGCTGACGCACGTGCGAAGGAGGTGGAGACCGTGAGCGGACTGCAGCGTTTCGAGCAACGCCTCGAGCAGATGATCTCGGGTGTCTTCGCGCGGACCTTCCGCAGTGCCGTGCAGCCGGTGGAGATCTCCTCGGCCCTGGCGCGCGAGGTCGACAACGCCGCCCAGGTGCTCAGCCGGGACCGCCGGCTCGCGCCGAACGACTTCACCGTCGAGCTCTCCGAGCCCGACCACGAGCGCCTGAGCGCGCTGGGCTCCGCGCTGCCCAACGAGCTGGTCGAGCTGCTCCAGCAGCACGCGACCGCGCAGTCCTACGTCTTCACCGGGCCGGTCGGCATCTCCTTCGAGATCGCGCCCGACCTGACCACCGGGCGCTTCCGGGTGAGCAGCAAGACGATGGCCAAGGTCAGTCAGACCGGGCCGGAGATCAGCCACACCCAGGTACGCCGCGCGACCGCCGTTCTCGAGGTCAACGGCGACATGATGCCGCTGGCACCGCCGGGCATCGTGGTCGGTCGCGGCAGCGACGCCGACCTGCGGGTCAACGACCCGAGCATCTCGCGCCGCCACCTCGAGCTCCGCGTGACCGAGGGTGAGGGGGGTGCCCGCGTCGGCGTCCACGACCTCGGCTCGACCAACGGCGTGCTGGTCAACGGCAAGCGCGTGCAGAACGCAGCGCTGTCGGACGGCGCGATCATCCGCATCGGCAACACCACCATGACCCTGCACCTGCGGGAGGGCTGAGCGTGTCCGAGCTGACCTTGGGCCTGATCCGCTTCGGCTACCTGGCCGTGCTGTGGTTGTTCGTGCTCGCGGCGATCTCGGTGATCCGCACCGACATGTTCGGGGCACGCGCCGCCCGCGAGGCCAGTCGCGCCCAGGAGCGCCGCGCGGCGAAGCAGGCCGGCAAGTCCAAGCCGAAGCCGCAGAAGGCACGCCGCGGCGACCCGACCCAGGTCGCGATCCTCGAGGGCAGCAGCAAGGGCCTGGTCGTCGACCTCGCCGGCGCCCCGCTGCTCATCGGCCGCGGCAGCGACGCGGCGATCCGTCTCGACGACGACTACGTCTCCACCCGGCACGCACGGATCGCCCGCTCGGGTGACCAGTGGTACGTCGAGGACCTCGGCTCCACCAACGGCACCTACATCGGCACCAGCCGGATCACGCAGGCCACCGCCATCTCGCTCGGCACCCAGATCCGGATCGGAAAGACGATCATGGAGCTGCGCAAGTGAGCCTTTCCTTGAGGTTCGCCGCGACCTCCGACGTCGGTCGGGTGCGTCGTGACAACCAGGACTCCGGGTACGCCGGACCCCACCTGGTCGTCGTGGCCGACGGTGTCGGCGGGGCGGCTCGCGGCGACATCGCCAGCAGCGCCTGCGTCGAGGTGCTGCGCAAGCTCGACGTACCGGATGCGCAGGACGGGCTCAGCGCGCTGGCGGCGACCATCCACCTCGCCCACGACCGGCTCGCGGAGATCGTCGACGCCCACCCCGAGATGGACGGCACCAGCACCACCGTGAGCGCTGCGCTCTTCGACGGCGCGGCCCTGCAGGTCGGCCACGTCGGCGACAGCCGCGGCTACCTGCTCCGCGAGGGCGCCCTGCGGCAGATCACCTCCGACCACTCCCTGGTGCAGAGCCTCGTCGACGAGGGCCGGATCACCGAGGCGGAGGCCCGGGTGCACCCGCACCGGAACCTGATCCTCAAGGCGGTCGACAGCGTCCACGAGCCCGAGCCCGACCTGTTCGAGGTCCCGCTGCAGGCGGGCGACCGGATCCTCTTCTGCTCCGACGGCTGCTCCGGCGTCCTCGACAACGGGCAGCTCACCGCGCTGTTGGCCGGCGACGACCTGGACGCCGTCGCGACCGGGCTGGTGCGCTCCGCGCTCGACGCCGGCAGCTCGGACAACGTCACCGTGGTCGTCGCCGAGGTTTTCGACGGCGACGCCCCGAGCACGCAGGCACCGCTGGTCGTCGGTGCCGCCGCATCGTCGCCGCACCTGCAGATCACCGACGACCGCACCGGCAACCTGACCGACGCCGACGCCCGCGTCCTCACCGTCACCGAGGCGGCCGTGGACCCCGAGGCGATCCGCTACGCACCGCAGCCACCGCCGCGCCGGGTCTGGCTGCGCCGCCTGGTGACCCTCGTCGTCGTCCTCGGCATCCTCGCCGGCGCCGGCTACGGCGGGTACGAGTACACCCGGACCCGCTACTACGTGAAGGCCGACGGCCAGGACGTGCGCATCTACCGCGGCGTCGACCTCGACCTCCCGCTGGTGACGCTGAGCGAGGAGGTGCGCTCGACCGGGTTCACCCTCGACGACCTCGGCAGCGAGTACACCGCTAAGATCACCGACGGCGTCGACAAGAGCAGCCTGGCGCAGATCGACGCCTACGTGCACGACGCGCGCTGCGCGAAGATCCGCCCGAGCTCCACCGCCTCCACCCCGGCCGACACCAGCCCGCTGCACCTGCTCGGCTTCCACCGCAAGGAGTGGCCGGCGGTCAGCGACAAGCTCGCCTCGATCAACACGGTCAAGGGTGGCCCGGTCCAGGTCCTGGAGTGGGACACCAAGTACGTCGAGAACCTCGGCTGCGAACGGTCCGGTTGACGATGGCCGGCCGCAACGCACCGCCCACCCAGACGCGGGACCCCCGACAGGGCCCGCTGATGGAGTTCGTCCACCGCCAGCGCCGCGGGGCCGAGCTGTTCCTGCTCGTCCTCAGCCTGGCCGTCGGCATCGGCGCCTACGCGTGCGTCGGGCTCGGCGCCCAGGGGCACGTGCCCGCTGACATCTACACCTACGGCGGCTGGCTGACCGCGCTGATCGTCGCCGCGCACCTGACCATCCGGTGGAAGGCGGCGTACGCCGATCCGATCCTGCTCCCGGTCGTCGCGGCACTGAACGGCCTCGGCCTGGCGATGATCCACCGCATCGACATCGCCCGGAAGGCGGCGAACTCCGACGCCCGCGAGTTCGCCCCCGGCCAGCTGATCTGGATGACGCTCGGCGTGATGCTGTTCATCGCCGTCCTCGTGGTGCTGCGCGACCACCGCCGGCTGCAGGCCTTCACCTACACCGCGGGCCTCTCCGCGGTCGTGCTGCTCCTGCTGCCGCTGGTGCCCGGTCTCGGTACGAACATCCGCGGCGCGCGGATCTGGATCCATCTCGGACCACTGAGCTTCCAGCCCGGTGAGATCGCCAAGGTGCTGCTCGTCATCGCCTTCGCCGGCTACCTGGTGCTCTACCGCGACGCGCTCGCGCTGGCCGGTCGCCGGTTCCTGTTCATCGACCTTCCGCGCGGTCGCGACCTGGGTCCGATCCTCGCGATGTGGGGGATCAGCCTGGCGATCCTGGTCTTCCAGAACGACCTCGGCTCCTCGCTGCTGTTCTTCGGGATGTTCCTGGTGATGCTGTACGTCGCCACCGAGCGTCCCGGCTGGCTGTTCGTCGGAGGCGGACTGTTCGCGGCCGGCGCGACGCTGGCCTACCCGTTCCTCGGCCACGTCCAGCAGCGGGTGGAGTACTGGCTGGACCCGTTCGCCCACCCGGACGACGCGACCCAGATCATCAACGGGATGTTCGGCATGGCCTGGGGCGGGCTGACCGGCCGCGGCCTCGGTCTCGGCTCCCCGCAGAAGACGCCGTTCTCCTACTCCGACTACATCCTGCCGTCCTTCGGTGAGGAGCTCGGGCTGACGGGCGTCGTCGCGATCATCCTGCTCTACGGCCTGCTGGTGGAGCGCTCCCTGCGCACGGCGCTGATCTGCCGCGACAACTTCGGCAAGCTCATCGCGGCCGGTCTCGGTGTGGTGCTCGCACTCCAGGTCTTCGTCGTCATCGGTGGCGTCACCAAGCTGATCCCGCTGACCGGGCTCACCACGCCGTTCCTGTCCCAGGGCGGTTCGAGCCTGGTCGCCAACTGGGTGATCATCGCGCTGCTGCTGCGCATCTCCGACCAGGCCCGGCGACCTCCGCCGGAGTTCGGCGAGTCCGACGACGACATGGACTCCACCCAGGTGGTGACCATGCGATGAACCGACCGATCCGCAACCTGGCCACCGGCTGCCTGGTGCTGTTCCTCGCGCTGATCGCCAACGCGACGTACCTGCAGTTCTTCAAGGCCGACGACCTCACCTCGCTGACCAAGCACCCGAACAACGCCCGGGTCTCCAACGCTGCCTTCTCCGCCCCGCGCGGCGACATCCTGGTCAACGGCCGGGCAGTCGCGCACAGCAAGAAGAGCGACGACGAGTTCAAGTACCTTCGCACCTACCGGTTCGGTGCCGAGTACGCCCACGTGGCGGGCTTTTTCGCGCGCGGCCGGATCGGTGCGGTCGAGGCCAGCGAGAACAGCGTGCTGACCGGGGAGTCGCCCGAGCTCTTCGTGAACCGGGTCGGCGACATCCTGTCCAACAAGCCGCCGGCCGGCGGCAACGTCAGCCTGACCATCAACGCGGCTGCGCAGCGGGCGGCGTACGAGGGCCTGAAGAAGCTCGGCAACAACGTCCGCGGCGCCGTCGTCGCGATCGAGCCGTCGACCGGCAAGATCCTCGCGATGGTCTCCAGCCCGACCTTCAACCCGAACCGGCTCGCGACGCACGACTTCCCGAAGGCGAACGCCACCTACCTGCGCCTGCTCAAGAACGACTTGGTGCCGCTGAACAACCGGGCGATCGAGGAGCGGCTGCCCCCGGGCTCCACCTTCAAGCTCGTCACCGCCGCGGCGGCCCTGTCCAGCGGCAAGTTCACGCCCGACAGCCTCGTGCCCGGTGGCGCGTCCCTCGACCTCCCGCTGACCTCGAAGAACCTGCCCAACGAGAACGGTGGCTCCTGCGGTGCCAGCAAGATCACGCTGACCCGCGCGCTCGACGTCTCCTGCAACGTCGCCTTCGGCTCGGTCGGCCTCAAGCTCGGGGCGGACGCGCTGCGCGAGCAGGCCGAGAAGTTCGGGTTCAACAAGAAGTCCTACTTCACCGACCTCGACGACCCGCTGACCTCCCAGGTCACCAGCATCTTCCCGACCAAGGTCGACGCACCGCAGACGGCGTACTCGGCGATCGGCCAGTTCGAGGTCTCCGCGACGCCGCTGCAGATGGCGATGGTCTCGGCGGCGATCGCGAACAACGGACGCGTGATGAAGCCGTACCTGGTCAACGAGATCCTGTCCTCGGACCTCGACGTCATCAAGGGCTTCAACCCCGAGCCGCTCAACCCGGACTCACCGCAGGCGATCTCCGCCGGTGTGGCGAGCAAGCTGACCGAGATGATGGTCTCCGTCGTCGACAACGGCACCGGCCGCCCCGCCCGCATCCCGGGCATCGCGGTCGCCGGCAAGACCGGTACGGCGCAGAGTGCGCCGAAGCGTCCGCCGTACGCCTGGTTCACCTCGTTCGCGCCGGCCGACAACGCACGCGTCGCGGTGGCCGTCCTGATCCAGGACGCCGGCGTCGAGCGCGACCAGATCTCCGGTGGCGGCCTCGCCGCGCCGATCGCCAAGGCCGTCATGGAAGCGGTGCTCGATCGATGACCCAGCCGCACACCGACCAGCAGGGGCAGAGCCGACCACGGCTCCGTCATGATGTGAACGCACAGGAACGAATGAGGGGACACCTCGATGGTTGAGCCACACCGCATCGGCGGGCGCTACGAGATCGGCGAACTGCTCGGCAGGGGCGGCATGGCGGAGGTCCGCAAGGGCACCGACATCCGGCTCGGTCGTACCGTCGCCGTGAAGAGGCTGCGCACCGACCTCGCCAGTGACGCCACCTTCCAGGCCCGTTTCCGCCGCGAGGCCCAGTCGGCCGCGTCCCTGAACCACCCCGCCATCGTGTCGGTCTACGACACCGGCGAGGAGATGGCCGACGACGCCGCCACCGGTCAGCCGGTCGCGCAGCCCTACATCGTCATGGAGTACGTCGCTGGTCGCACGCTGCGCGAGATCCTGCGCGAGGGGCGCAAGATCCTGCCCGAGCGCGCCCTGGAGATCACCTCCGGGACGCTGGGCGCTCTCGATTACAGCCACCGCGCCGGAATCATCCACCGCGACATCAAGCCCGGCAACGTCATGCTGACGCCGGCCGGCGACGTGAAGGTGATGGACTTCGGCATCGCCCGCGCCGTCGCCGACGCGCAGAGCACGATGACGCAGACCGCCGCGGTAGTCGGCACCGCCCAGTACCTGTCGCCGGAGCAGGCCCGCGGCGAGACCGTCGACTCCCGCTCGGACGTGTACTCGACCGGCTGCCTTCTCTTCGAGCTGCTCACCGGCCGACCGCCGTTCGTCGGGGACTCTCCCGTCGCCGTGGCCTACCAGCACGTGCGCGAGCAGGCTCCTGCCCCGTCGTCCTTCGACGCGGACCTGCCGCCCGAGGTCGACCAGATCGTCGCCAAGGCGCTCGCCAAGCGCGTCGAGGACCGCTACCAGAGCGCCGCCGCGATGAAGGAGGACGTCGACCGCTTCCTGGCCGGGCGTCCCGTGCAGGCTCCGCCCGTCCCGGTGACGCCCCCGGTCCCGGTCGTCGCGACGCTGCCGACCGACACCGCGGCCACCTCGGTGGTGCCCGGTGCCCAGGAGTGGACCGAGGAGCCCGAGCGCCGCAAGGTCGCGCCGTACGTGATCATCGGTCTCATCGTGCTGGCGCTGCTGATCGGTGGCGGCCTGATGCTCCGCGACGTGCTCGGCAACGACAGCCCCGAGGAGGTCTCGCTGCCGCGGGTCACCAACATGACCCAGGTCGAGGCCGAGAAGGCGATCACCGACGCCGGGCTCGAGGTCGGCG
This sequence comes from Marmoricola sp. OAE513, assembly GCF_040546585.1. Taxonomy (NCBI): domain Bacteria; kingdom Bacillati; phylum Actinomycetota; class Actinomycetes; order Propionibacteriales; family Nocardioidaceae; genus Marmoricola; species Marmoricola sp. OAE513. The sequence goes on from NZ_JBEPOC010000001.1 coordinate 1,809,279, forward strand.
AGATCACCCAGGAGTTCAACGACGAGGAGCCCGCGGGCAACGTCCTCTCGCAGGACCCCGACCCGGCCAGCGACGGCTTCGTCGCCCCGGGGACCTCGGTCGATCTCGTCGTCTCCAAGGGCAAGGCCCCGCCGGAGACCGCCACCATCCCGCCCGTCGTCGGCCAGACGAAGAGTGCTGCCGAGGCGGCGCTCCGCGAGGCCGGCTTCGTGGTCAAGATCAAGACCGTCAAGCAGACCAGCGACGAGCGCCTCGACGAGGTCGTCGGGGTCAGCCCGGAGGTCGGCAAGACCCTCGAGCTCGGCAAGACCGTCACGCTCAAGGTCTCCGAGGGCCCGCCGGTCGTCCCCGACGTGGTCGGACTGTCGGAGGAGGACGCGAAGAAGATCCTGCGGGAAGCCGGCTTCAAGGTCACCGTGCAGCCGGCTGCCGGCGACGCCGAGCACCCCGCCGGCGAGGTCCTCTTCCAGACCCTGCCGGCCGGGACGAAGCAGGACGTGAAGACGCCGATCTTCATCCAGGTCTCGACGTACGTCGAACCGCCGCCGCCCACGAACACGCCGACGGAGGACCCGACCCTGCCGGTGCCCTAGACGGTCGGCTGGTCGAGCAGCGAACGGAGTGAGCGGACAGTCGAGACCATGTGACGCACGGGGTCGCGACTACGCTCGACCACCCTGCGCTGCGGGTCCCGCGACGGTCGCGACGGCGATCGCGGTCGTGATCGGGACCGCGAGCACCAGACCGATGCCGCTCGCGAGCGTGCGGACGACCTCCTCGGCCAGCGTCTCGGTCGAGAGCAGGTCGAAGACCGGGCGGTCGTAGAGCGAGAGCAGCATCAGCACGGCGAGCGCGCTGCCGGCGTACGCGAACACGATCGTGTAGATCGTCGAGGCGATGTGGTCGCGCCCGATCCGCATGGCGCTGGTGAACAGCTGGCGGCGGCTGAGCTCGGGGCCGGCCTCGCGCAGCTCCCAGACCGCGGAGGCCTGGGTGATCGTCACGTCGTTGAGGACGCCCAGACCGGCGACGACGAGCGCGCAGGTGAAGATGCCCTGGAACGAGAGCGTGCTCGCGAAGGCCGAGAGCAGCGCGGCTCCCTCGTCGCCGAACCCGGACAGGTTGGCGCCTCCGATCGCGATCTCCCCGACCGCGGCGGTGACCCCGACGCCGAGCAGCGTCCCGGCCAGGGCTGCACTCGTGCGCGCCGACGGTCCGTGCGCGAGGTAGAGGACGACGAACATGATCGCCGCGGACCCCACCAGCGACACCGCCATCCCCGAGGAACCCGAGAGCAGCGCGGGCAGCATGAATTTGAGGAGCACGAACCCGGCGAAGCCGAGGCTGACCAGAGCCAGGATCCCGCGCAGTCGCGCCACCAGACCCACCACGACGATGAAGGCGATCCACAGGACCCAGAGCGGCTTGAGCCGGAGCACGTCGTCGAAGGAGTACGACGCCGGCGCACCGGCGTCCCCGGGCACCCGCACCAGCCGGACCCGGTCGCCCCCGGCCAGGCCTGACTCGGCCACCGCCGTCGGTACGCCGACCGTCTGGGAGGCACCCTTCTCCGGTCCCTCGTCGAGAGTCGCGGTGACGGTTCCGCACGAGGGCGCGTCCCCGGGACCCCCGCCCGGGTCAGCACCCTCGCCCGTACCGGTGCCCTGGTCAGGACAGGTCGTGGACACCGACTCGACGGTCGCGTCCACGAAGGTCACGCCGGGCGCGGTGAACTGGGCCTTGTCGCGCAGTGCGTCGACCTTGCCGGTGTCCGGCCAGAGCGCCACCACCCCGATCACGGTCGCGACGGCGGCGAGCGCCAGGAAGACCAGCAGGACCCGGACGGGTCCGCGTGCGAGCGGGACGTCGCCCGGACCGTCCCGGTGGGCGTGCGCGTGCGAGTGACCCACGAAGCTCCTCGGCTAGTCCCGGACCTGCTGCGGGGCGTCGCCCGCCTTCGCGAACTTCAACGTCGCGACACCCTCGTACGCCGGGAACTCCAGTCGCGAGCTCGCCTCCGTCTGGTAGCCCAGCGAGTACACGTCGACGAACTGGAGGTAGGCGTTCACGTAGTCGCTGTCGTCCAGGCTGGTCTGCAGCGCGTCCACGTCGCCGATCGCGGAGATCCGGTACGGCGGCGAGTACGGGACGCCGTGCAGCACGACGGTGTTGCCGACGCACTTCACCCCGGTCGTCGAGATCACGCGCTGCCCCTGGATGGTCATCGCCTCGGCGCCCCCGGCCCAGAGCGCATTCACCACCGCCTGGATGTCCTGCTGGTGCACCACCAGGTCGTCGGGCGTCAGCTCGTCGTTCGGGTCCGCGTTGGCGGCGTCGATCTCCTTCTTCGGAGCATCCGTCAACGTCACCGTCAGCCCCGGTCCGTTCACGGCCGAGAAGCCTGCGGGATCGCGGAGCTCGTCGACCTCCGCCTGCAGCTGCTCGACGCGGGTGTTGCTGACCTGGCGGCTCAACGAGCCCACCTCGCGGTTCAGCGAGGCGACCCGGTCCTGGAGGTCCTTGGCATGGTCCCGCTCGGAGCGCACGACGTGGTCGAGGTCGGTGATGCTCGACTCCCGCAGGTCCAGGCCCTTGGAGTTGATGGAGGTGGTCACGAAGAGCGCGCCGGCGAACACGAACATGGCGATGGCGGCCGGGCGCCACCGCCCGCGCAGACGGATCCGGAACAGGTCCCGCCAGCGCTCCAGCGACGCGAGCCTGGTCGCACGATCCGCTCGCACTGGACCACACTCCCACCGGCTCCGAAACACGTGATTACCTGGCCGCTCCCCACAAGTGAGCCGGCGGTGACTACGCTAACCGACGTACTCGAATCTTCTCGTCCTGACCTGGGAGCCTTGCTGTGTCCAAGCCCGCCGCCCGTAACCCCACTGTCACGCTCAGCGGTTACGAGACTTCCATCGTGCGCTGCGTCGTCGCAGTCCTCCTGGTCATCGCCGGAATCGCGTGGATCACCTTCTACACCCACGAGGCCATGGACGCCGCGGAGTGGAGCAAGAGCCTGGGCACCAAGAAGCCGGACACCCCGTTCGAGTGGATGTCCGACATCAAGCGGTGGAACTACGCCATCGGCTTCGGTCTCGCTTTCCTCGGCCTGATCGTCGGTGCGAACCCCAAGACTCCGCTGGGCCGCGGCCGCGGCGTCGTCATCGGCATGCTCGGCTGCTTCCTCATCGGCCTCGCCTGGATCGTCACGTACTACTTCGTCGCCCAGAGCGCGACCGCGCACGTCCCGGTCATGGACAAGCTCGACCAGCTCAACCTCGTGGTCGGTGTGGCCTTCATGGCGGTGGGGTTCACGTTCGCCACCAAGTGGGAATGACACCGTTGTAGTTCTCCACAAGGTTGTCCCCAGGTTGGGGACAACCTTTCGTGGTTTTCAGGGGGATTTGCCCTGCGGGCGGCTTTGGCGGCTGGGGGTGCGGCGGCGCCTGACAGTGCTCCTCGCGCCAGCTGCCGGCCCGAGTCGCCGCTACAGGCGGTGGCGCGCACGGCACTGCGTGCGGCGCCACGCGTCGGCTTGATGCTGGCCGCTCCGGGCCCTGGCCGTCGTCGCCGCCTCGCGGCGCACCAGGATGGGGGTTTACGCGAGTGCTGCGGCCCTGAAGATGACCAGGGCGACGACCACTGCGGTGATTCCTAGCAGGCCGGCCGTCTGGATGACTGTTCTGTTGGCCTTAGGGGCGTAGACGAGGGCGGCGGTGACGGCTGCTCCGACGACGAAACCGCCGAGGTGGCCCTGCCAGGAGATGAAGCCGTGGCCGACGACGGTGATGACGACGTTGATGCCGATGACGTTGATGATCGGGCCGGCGTTGATCTTCGCCTTGAGGACGATGACGAGGAGGGCGCCCATCAGGCCGAAGAGGGCGCCGGAGGCTCCGACCGTGAGGCTGTTCGGGTCGGAGAGCAGCATGACGGCCGCGGAGGAACCGACCAGGCTGATGCCGTAGACCGCGAGGAAGCGGGTGCGGCCCAGGATCGCCTCGATCTGGGGGCCGACGACGTAGAGGCTGATCATGTTGACCGCGATGTGCCAGACCTCTACCTGGGTGAAGCCGGCAGTGACGATCTGCCACCACGCGCCGTCCGCCACGCCCTGCACGCTGACGATCTCTCCGTCATTGCCCTGGAACAGCGCGCCCTGGGGCAGGAGCGCGAGCTTCTGGACGACGGAGGATCCGGATCCGCCGGTGCTGGCGATCGAGATCCAGACGGCGAGGTTGATCGCCATCAGGACGAAGGTGGTCAACGCCGGGTTGGCGCTGACCCCTCCGCCGTACGGCAGCCGGCCGGTCCGCGTCTGCTTGGCACCCTCCTTGACGCAGGAGGGGCACTGGAACCCGACCGCAGCCGAGTTCATGCAGTCAGGACAGATGGGTCGGTCGCAACGCTGGCACCGGATCCAGGTCTCCCTGTCCGGGTGCCGGTAGCAGACCGGCGCGGCTGTCGTGGGGTCGCTCATGTCGGGACAATCAGCCCCGGGTGATCTCGACGGACTCGATGATGACCGGGTCGATCGGGCGGTCACCGGCGCCGACCGGCGTGGTGCCGATCGCGTCGACCACGGAGCGGCTGTCCTCGTCGGCAACCTCGCCGAAGATGGTGTGCTTGTTGTTCAGCCAGGTGGTCGGCGCCGTGGTGATGAAGAACTGCGAGCCGTTGGTGCCCGGGCCGGCGTTCGCCATGGCCAGCAGGTAGGGCTTGGTGAAGGCCAGCTCGGGGTGGAACTCGTCGGCGAACTGGTAGCCGGGGCCACCGGTGCCGGTGCCGAGCGGGCAGCCACCCTGGATCATGAAGTTGTCGATGACGCGGTGGAAACCCAGCCCGTCGTAGAACTTGCCGGTCTTGCCACCGTCGGCGTTGTACTCCTTGGTTCCCTCCGCGAGGCCGACGAAGTTCTCCACGGTCTTCGGAGCGTGGTTCGGGAGCAGGTTGATCACGATGTCGCCGCGGTTGGTGTGCAGCGTGGCCTTCAGGTCCGACATGGGTCGCCTTCCAAGATGTGGGGTACTAACTGGCTGAATCTCGTCCAGATCCTCCCACGGACCCCAAGGTTTTCATCTCCGCGGGGGGCAGGCATGATCGAGGCGAGGAAGCCACGAACACCGGAGGGGAACCATGGGGCGGTCATCGAAGAAGGCAGAGGCTCTGGCAGCTCAGGCCAGCGAGCTGATCAGTGGCAAGCCGCGCAAGCGCCGCCGCGGTCGCAAGCTCGTCCTCGCCGCACTGCTGGGCCTCGGAGCGGCGGCGGTCAAGGCCGCGAAGTCCTCCTCGAGCTCCTCCGGGCCGACGGCATCGCCCGCCCCGCGCCCGGCCGCACCTGCTACCCCGGCTTCCGCCGACCCCGCCCCCGCTGCCGCCGCCGCTGCGCCGGTCGAGCCCGCTGCCGAGCCCGCCCCCGATCCCGTCGTCGAGCCCGAGGCCCTCGAGCGCCTCGAGACCGAGAGCCCCGCAGCGGCTGGGACGACGGTCCCTGAGCCCGTCGCCGAAGCCGAGCCTGCCCCCGAGCCCGCTCCCGTCGTACCCGAGTCGGAGCCGCTGCCCGAACCGGTCCTCGAAGCTGAGCCCGCAGCCGAGCCGACGCCCGACCCGGTGAGCGAGGCCGCGACCGCGACCCAGCCGCTCGAGGACATCGTCGAGGAGCCGTGGGCCGGCGACAACGAGGTCACCCCGATCCCCGAGCCGCCGACCGATTCGCTGACGTCGTTCTTCGACGAGGTCATGACCGACACGGCCGATCGCAAGCTGCGCAAGGGTCGCTGAGCCGCTCACCTGCACGATCCTGACTCGACTGCACGGTGCAACGGGCTGATCTGTCGGTTTCACACCAGCTGGTGTGAAACCGACAACACCTTCCGCAGCGTCGGTCATCGCCCTACGATCCATCGATGACCGTCGACTACGCCGCCCTCACCGCCGGCACCATCCGATTCGCCTCCGGGGTCTCGTTCCTCGTCGCACCCGAGCCGGCGAACAAGTTCTGGGGCGACCCCGAACCCCCTCCCAAGCCGACGGCGTACCTGCTGCTGCACTCGATGGGGTACCGGGACGCCCTCATCGGCGGGCTGCTGATCCACGCAGCCCTGCGCGGGCGCGACACCCGTGGCTGGTTCCTGGCCTCGGGAGGTGCGGACGCCGCGGACCTGCTCGGAGGGGTCCGGGTGCACGACCAGATGTCGCGGTCGGGGCAGCTGATCGGCCTCGGCGGCGCGGTCGTCGGGATCGGGGTCGGCCTGTGGGGAGGCACCCGGCGTCGCAAGGGCTGAGCCGGGCCTGAGCGGGGACTGAGCTGGGCCAGCCTCAGGCAGCGAGCTCCTCGGCGAACTCCTCCTCGATCCGTCGCGCCGCGCGGCGCTCGGACCAGAACGACAGGATCGGGATGGTCCCGCAGAGCAGCGTCGTCACGGTGAAGCCGACGGGCCACTTCGCCCGACGCGCCAGGGCGAACGCGGCGAAGAGGAACAGCATGTACAGCCAGCCGTGCGCCACACCGAGCGTCCTGGAGATCCAGTCCCCGGCCTGCTGGGCGTCGGTCCCCTCGGTGAACCACGCCGGGTTGACCCGGTGCAGCTCGTTCAGCGGCAGCCCGACGAGGACGAGCACGATGAGCAGGACGCCGACCACGTTCGCCAGGACGCGGTAGACCAGCAGGTTGTTCTTCACGCCCCGAAGGTACTCGGGCGGTCCTCAGCCCCGGGGCTGCGGGTCCTGGCGAGACCGCCACTCCTCGGCCAGGAGCGCGTAGAGGTACCCGTCCATCCACTCGCCGCTGCGGTGCAGGGCATCGCGCACGTTGTGCGCCTCGCGCCGCATCCCGAGCCGTTCCATCAGCCGCCAGGACGGCTCGTTCGCGCTGAAGCACAGCGCGGTCACCCGGCGCAGGCCGACGTCCTCGAAGGCGATCCGGATCAGCTCGGCGACCCCCTCGGTGGCGTAGCCGTGACCCTGGAAAGACGGGTCGAGGCACCAACCGATCTCGGCCTGCACGCCGACGGCCTGCTCGGCGACCTCGCCCTGGCTCCACGGGTTCTCGATGCGCAGCATCAGGTCCCCGATGACCGTGCCGTCGCGCTCGAGCACCAACGTCGCCGGGAACCAGCTCGGCTCCTGGGCGCGACGGTGGAAGTCCTCCCAGCGGTCGGAGAGGTGCGTCATCCAGGTCGCCACGACGGGCTGCCGACGGATCTTCCACAGTGCGTCCAGATCGTCGGCGGTCGCGGGGCGCAGCTCCAGACGAGCCGTCGACCTCGGCCAGGAGAGGTCTGCGAGTGCCTGCATGCACCCGATCCTCAGCGGTGCAACCCACACAGAACAAGTTGATTACTTGCGTCACGAAAGGGCGAAAGTTCCAGAATTCGACGCAAGACACGGGAAGATCACTGTGTCTGGCCGCAACTCGGGGCTCCGGACGACCACCGAAACGAAAAAGGGATCCGATGAAGCGAGCGCTCACGGGCGTCTTCCTGGCCGCGCTGGTCGTGCTCGGCCTGCCCGCCGCCTCCACCGCCGCCGGCGACAGCCCGGTCGTCTCGGTGAAGTCGGCCAGCTACTCCAGCCAGCCCCGCCCGTACACGGTCACCGTCTTCAACCGTCTCGACAACAGCAAGCTCACCGCCAAGATCACCAACTCCGGTATCGGCACCCGCTCGATGTCCTGCAGGCCCGCGGGCGCGATCAACGGCCTCGGCACCTGGCGCTGCACGCTCGGCAGCGGCCGCCTCGGCCTGGGGTCGATCCGCGTGACCGCCACGGCGAAGAGCGGCTCGACCACCCGGACCGGCTCGGGCAGCGGCAGCATCTCCAGCCGGTTCCGCATCACCGGGACCTCCGGATCGGTCAACGAGGGCGGCAGCTTCACCGTCCGCGGCAACTTCGACGGCGGCGCCTTCGGCGTCCGGGCCCGGGTCACCTCCAACGGCGGGGTCGTGGCCGGCCAGAGCGGCAGCAGCTGCTCGACCTCGGGAACCTCCTTCACCTGCAGCCTGCGCGCCGCGGCCGACATCGGCGGCACCTCCGGCACCCACCGGATCACCGTGACCGAGAGCGGTGGCGGCGGGTCCCGGTCGGCCAGCACCAGCATCAACGTCGTCGGCAAGGGCACCCCCGGTACGCCGAGCTTCTCCAGCCCCAAGAAGGTCAGCACCAAGAAGCAGCCGCTGACCATCAAGGGCCGCACCAGCGCCGGCGGCCTCACCGTCCAGCTGCTGGTCGACCCGTCCGGATCGCGGAACTGGTCCAACCCGGCGGCCACCTGCACCTCGTCGGGATCCGGTGCCTGGTCGTGCCGCCTGACCGACGTGCTGGCGACCGGCAAGCACACGATCGTGGCCCGGGTCGTCGACCCGAGCGATCCCGGCAGTGTCTCTCCCGAGGCGTCGTTCGCCTTCTCCGTCACCGCAGCTCCCACGCCGAGCGCCACCCCGACCCCGACGCCCAGCGCGACGCCGACACCCGAGGTCGAGCAGCCGCCGGTCACCCCCGAGGAGCCGGAGGAGCCCGAGGTCGAGAAGCCGATCTCCGGTGGCCTCAACAACCTGCTCGAGCTGCTCGTGCTCGCGCTCGCGGTCCTCTCGCTCTCCCGACCGGGTGCCCTCTCGCGCGTACGGCCGGCATCCTCGGCGTCCTTCACCGGTCGCAACCCGGGTGAGGAGTCCGAGCTCGAGACGGTCGGCTGGGGTGACCAGTCTCCCACCTGGGCGGCCTTCGGCACCGACGCCACCGACTTCTGGAGCCGTACGGCGCCGCCGGTCGTGGCCCGCTTCAGCCCGTTCCTCGGCCGGCTCTCCGTCGACGGTGTCGGCATCCGCGCCATGCTCGGCAGTTTGTGGTGGCTGTTCCCGATCGGTGGCGTCGCGCTCGGCATCGCCGGCGCTCAGGACACCGGCGGCCAGGCCGTCCCGCCCGCTCTGGGCATCCTCGTCGGCATCATCGTGCTCGGCGCCCTGGACGCCTCCGCCGGTTTCCTGGCCAGCCTCGCCTTCACCGTCGGGGTCGCCGGCAACCTCGACAAGCACGGCATCGGCGTGGTGATCGTGCTCGGCTTCCTGTGGACCGGACTGCCGCTGATCGCCTCGTTGCTGCGACCGATCCGGCGCGCCGGCCAGGGCTGGCGCTTCCGCTGGGACCGCCTGGCTGACGTCGTCATCGCAGCCCTGGTCTGCGGCTGGCTCGCGCAGCGGATCGCCGCCGGCATGGACGTCATCGCCGGGACGGGGACCGGTCTCCCGGCGGACGCCTCGAGCGTCGCCGTCATCACCGGCCTCGCCGTCGCCGGCCGGGTGCTGCTCGGGTGGCTGGTCGACGTCGCCTACCCGGAGCGTCTGCGCGCGACCGAGGTCTTCGAGGACATGCCCGAGCCGCGTACCTCCGCGCTCGTGCTCGGTTTCCTGGTGCGCACCGCTCTCTTCGCCCTCGTCGGCATCGCGGTGATCGGTTCCTGCTGGCAGCTGTGGGTCGGTGTGCTGCTGTTCGCGGTCCCGGACCTGCTCGCGGCGGTCCGCTCCCGCAGCGCCCTCGCACCCACCTTGCGTTCCGGACTGCCGGCCGGGCTCACCCAGGTCCTGGTGCTCGTGGTCTGGTGCAGCCTGGTAGTCGCCTTCGCGATCAGCAAGGCGGACGGCGACCTGAACAAGCTCAAGGCGGCGTTCGTCGCGGCGGCCGTGCTGCCTGCGATCTTCGCGTCGGTCCAGGTGTTCGCCGACGACGACCAGCCCAGGCCGGCGACGACCTGGCGCCTGCAGCTGGTCGGCGTCGCGATCGTGGTCGCGACGGCGGCGCTCGCGCTGCACGGGTGGAACTACTGACCCTGGCCTCGCTTGTGAGGTTAGGTTAGCCTTACCTCATGCGTCGATTCCAGGAACGCCGAGGGGCCCTGTCCACGAACCTGCCCGCGCTCTCCCCAGCAGAGCGGGCACGCACGGTCGTGGCGACCGCGACCACGTTGCGGGTCGCCTCCCCCGAGCTGACCCTCGACGTGCACCGCCACGGCGTCGTCCCGGACGGGTCGGTCCTGTTCCAGGCGCCCGCCGACTTCGCCGAGAAGCTCGACGACCACCAGATCACCGCCACCGTGGTCGACGTGGCAACCGTGCCGCAGGCAGATCGGATCCGCGGCGAGGTCACCCTGTCGGGTCGCGTGTTCGACGTCGCCGAGCCGTTGCCGGCCGGGATGCGGTTGCACCTGACCGGCTCCGAGGAGCCCGACGGGGCGACCCGGCTCGTCCAGCTGGTCCCCGAGAGGGTCGCACTCGCGTGGCGTTGCGAGACCGACGACTCCCAGCCGGCAGCGCGCCAGATCGGGATCGACGAGTACCGGTGCGCCTTCCCCGACCCCCTGCTGGGCTACGAGGCCGAGTGGCTCCCGCACCTGCAGGCCGACCACGGCGAGCTCCTCGTCGGGCTGGCTCGTTTCGACCTCGGGTGGAGTGAGGACCCCGAGGACGTGCGAGCGCTGGGCATCGACCGCTACGGCCTGGTCCTGCGGATCCGGCACTGCGGGATCCAGAACGACCTCCGGATCGGTTTCGCCAGGACCGTCACCTGCGGGTGCGACGTGCGGGAGGCCTTCTCAGACCTGATCAGCCGGGCGATGCCCGACGCCGGTCCGGTCTGCTGAACCGGGCCGAGCCAAGCCCGGTCGGCGAGCCTGCCGAGACGCCCAGCCTCAGCGCTGGCTCCCTGGCGGCAGCAGCGGCAGGTCGGCCGGGACGCCGCTCGTCACCAGGTCCAGCAGCGCGTCGACGTCGAGGTGCTCGGAGACCAGGTCGCCGAGCAGGTCGAGCCGCTCCTCGCGCCGCTCGGCGAACACGACCTCTGAGGGCGACCGGACCCGACCGGACGCCGCGGCGACCTCGGCGAGCAGGGCCTGGCGGAACCCGTCGCTCTCCAGGCTTCCGTGCCACATCGTCGCGAACACGGCACCCACGCGCGCCCCGCCCGGGAAGGCGTCCCCCGAGGCGACGTTGAACCGCCCGTGGTGGATCTCGTAGCCGGAGACCGGCTGCCCCAGTCCGGTCCCCTCGGGCAGCCGGAGCACCTTGTCCGCGCCGAACGTCGTGGTGGCGGAGACCAGGCCGAGCCCGTCGACCGACGCGCCGGCCTTGCCCTCGACCCCGTCCGGGTCCTCGATGCGGGTCCCCAGCATCTGGGCGCCGCCGCAGATCCCGAGGACCGCGCGACCAGCGGCCTGGTGGGTCGAGATCGCCTGGTCCAAACCGCGGGAGCGAAGCCACGCGAGGTCCGACAACGTGGCGCGTGTCCCCGGCAGCACGACCACGTCAGCACCGAGCAGGTCGCGCGGCGAGGTCGCGAAGAAGACGTCCAGGTCGGACTCGAGGCCCAGCGCGTCGACGTCGGTGAAGTTGCTGATCCGCGGCAGCCGGACCACGGCGACCCGCAGCGCCTCGCCGGTGCGGGCCCGACGGCCGTCCAGGTCCAGGGCATCCTCGGAGTCGAGCCAGAGGCCGGGGTGCCAGGGCAGCACGCCGTACGTCGGGCGGCCGGTCAGCCGGGTCAGCTCGTCGATGCCCGGCGCGAGCAGGGACAGCTCGCCGCGGAACTTGTTCGCCACGAAGCCGGCGATCAGTCGTTGGTCCGCCGGCTCGAGGAGGGCGACGGTGCCGAACAGCGCCGCGAAGAGCCCGCCCCGGTCGATGTCACCGACGACCACGGTCGGCAGCCCGGCGTGCCGCGCCAGGCCCATGTTGACGTAGTCGCCGGCGCGCAGGTTGATCTCGGTCGGGCTGCCGGCGCCCTCGGCGACGACGACGTCGAAGCGCGAGGCCAGGTCGTCGTACGCCGCGTGCGCGGCCCGGGCGAGCTCGACCCGACCGTCCTCCCAGTTCGTGGAGGAAAGGGTCCCGGCAGGTTGACCCATCACCACGACGTGGCTGCGGGTGTCACCACCGGGCTTGAGCAGGACCGGGTTCATCGCCGCCTCGGGCTCGACGCCGGCAGCGCGCGCCTGGATCCACTGCGCCCGCCCGATCTCACTGAACCGGTCGAGGGTGGTATCGGCGCAGACCATCGAGTTGTTCGACATGTTCTGCGCCTTGTACGGCGCCACGTCGATCCCGCGGCGGCGCAGGGCCCGGCAGAGGCCCGTGGTGACGATGCTCTTGCCGGCGTCCGACGTGGTGCCGGCGACCAGGAGGCCGCTCACGCGGGCTCCACCTCCGCCGCTGCAGCGGGGTCGACCTCGGACTCGCCCTCGTCCTTCCACGAGTCCGCGCACCAGCGGGCCCAGACGAAGAACGCGAATGCCCCGAAGACCCACCACTCGATCGCGTAGAGCAGGTTGCGCAGCGCGGTGAAGCCGGAGACGTCGGGGACCGCGGCGGCCGAGACCGAACGCAGACCACCGGCCTCCGGGCCGCCCTGCCCGGTGACGTCGCGTGCGACGACGTAGGCGCTGTAGAGGTCGGCGTCGACGTGCTCGACCAGGCTCGCCAGCCGCATCATGGGGATGACGTCGTCGTGCGGGTCGTCGTCGACCGGACCGCTGCCCTCGCTGGCCTGCAGCCACCCGGTGACCTCGACCGGTCCGGTCGGGGCGACGGACTCGGCTTTCGCGGACCAGCCGCGCACGACCGGCATCACCGACTGCGACCCGTCGACCCGGACCGGCGTGACCACCCAGTAGCCGCGCTTCTTCCCGACGTACCGGTCGGCGATGTAGAGCGTGGAGTCGGCGAGCCAGGTCCCGGCGAAGCTGACCGGGCGGCCGACCGAGCGACCCGGGAACGAGCTGTCGCCGTCCATGACCGTGCCGAGCCCGACGGGCTTGAGGTTCGAGATGTCGCGGGCGGCGTCCGCGCGGCGGGTGTGCCAGGCGTCGAGCTGCCAGATCCCCAGACCCACGGCGGCGGAGACGCAGACGATCATCGCCAGGTGCCCCGCCCAGAACTTCGGACGAAGCAGGGTCGTGAACACCTGGTCAGCCTACGGGTGGGGTGCGAGGATCTCCGCGTGACCTCCCTGATCCGGCACCTCAACTGTGCGTCCATGGCCCCGCGGGCACCGTTCGGACTGACCCCGGACCGGATGGTCTGCCACTGCCTGCTGATCGAAGGGCCGGACGGGCTGACGCTGGTCGACAGCGGCTTCGGCACCGAGGACCTCGCCCAGAAGCGGATGGGCAAGGCGTTCATCGCCCTCATGGGGGCATCGCTCGACCCGGGCGAGACCGCGGTCGCCCAGGTGCGCGCGCTGGGGTACGCGCCGGAGGACGTGAAGGACGTCGTCCTCACCCACCTCGACCTCGACCATGCCGGGGGCATCGGTGACTTCCCGACAGCGCGGGTGCACGTCTTCGCCGACGAGCTCGACGCCGCCCGCAAGCGGGCCTCGGCCAAGGAGAAGAACCGCTACATCGAGGCGCAGTGGGCGCACGGCCCGAGCTGGGTCGTGCACGACGTGGACGCCGGGGGCGAGAGCTGGTTCGGGTTCGAGTCGGTGACCCGGGTCAGCGAGGACCTGCTGCTGGTACCGACGCGTGGTCACACCCGCGGGCACGTCGCGGTCGCCGTACGCCGTCCGTCAGGCGGGTGGTTCCTGCATGCCGGCGACTCCTACTTCAACCACGGGGAGAAGCAGACCCCACCGACCTGCCCCAGCGGCCTCTCGATCTTCCAGAGCGCGGTCCAGATGGACAAGAAGGCGCGGCTCGCGAACCAGGACCGGATCCGGTCTCTGCACGCCGACCACGGCAACGAGGTCACCATCTTCTGCGCCCACGACGCGCTCGAGTTCGACGCCCTCGAGGGCGTGACCGACTAGTCAGGCAGACACGTCAGGGCGTCTCGGCAAGCTCGACGACCGGGGCCGCCCGGGTGGTCGAGCGTAGTCGAGACCTCGATGATCTCGACTACGCTCGATCAACCGGGACTCAGCTCATCCCGCCGTCGTGGGCCAGCACGCAGCCGGTGATCATGCGCGCGGCCGGCGACGCGAGGTAGACGATCGACGCACCCAGCTCGGCCGGCGCGATCGCGCGACCGGGCAGCATCATCATCAGCCGGTCAGCCACCCGCGGGTCCAGGTCGTCCGGGTACTTCTCGGCGACCTCGGAGACGATCGGGGTGTCGACGGTGCCGGGGCAGATCGCGTTCACGCGGATCCGCTCGGGAGCGAGCTCGAGCGCCAGCGACCGGGTCATCTGGGTCAGTCCGCCCTTGGCGGCGGAGTAGCCGACTGTGTAGCCCTGCGGCACCCGGCCGGCGACCGACGAGACGTTGACGATGTTCGCGCCACGGGTCTTGCGCAGGTAGGGGAGTGCCTCCTGCATGACCATGAACGGACCCTTGAGGTCGACGGCGTGGATGCGGTCCCACTCGTCGTCGGTGATCGTGTCGAAGCGACCGAACTGCACGATGCCGGCGACGTTGGCCAGCACGTCGATCTTGCCCTCGGCGTCACCGATCCCGGTAATCGCGGCCTTCACCGACGCGCGGTCACCGACGTTGCACTCGACGAACGTCGTGCCCTCGGGCCCGGTGCCCTTGATGTCGAGGCTGTAGACCTTGTCGCCGAGGTCGCGGAACAGCTCGGCAGTCGCGTACCCGATGCCGGAACCGGCTCCGGTGATGACGACGACGCGGGGGTCGGACATGAGGTTCTCCTGGGATCGGGCGGACGCTGCCTCGGACGGTAGCAGGAGAACTAGAACCTGTTCTAGAGATGAGCGCAATCCACACCTGTGCAGAACCTTGTGGACTAAGTCGGACTAAGTCCTATGCTGAACCCGTGACGGCAATGGTCAACATCCACGAGGCGAAGACCCACCTCTCCAAGCTCCTCGAGCGGGTCGAGAACGGGGAGACGATCGTCATCGCGCGTGCGGGCAAGCCGGTGGCCGAGCTGTCGGCGGTGAAGCCCAAGGTCGACATCGTCTGGGGCGGGCTCGCGCACCTCGTCGAGTACGACGAGTCCGCGTTCAGCCCGGAGGCCGATGCGGAGGTCGCGGCGATGTTCAACGACAAGATCTTCCCGGCGTGATCCTCCTCGACACCCACGTCCTGCTCTGGGTCGTCACCGGCGTACGCCCTGTCGGGCGTCGAGCCACCGACTCCATCCGGCAGGCGGACGGCGTGCTCGCGTCCGCGATCAGCTACGTCGAGCTGGCCGTCAAGGGACAGCGCCGCAAGGTCACCGTGCCGTCCGAGTTCCCGCGCCTGGTGCGCGAGCAAGGCATCCGGCCTCTTGCCTTCACCGAGGATCACGCGAACGGGCTCACCACGATTCCTGCGTTGCAGGGGCACGACCCGTTCGACCGCATGCTGCTGGCGCAGGCCCAGATCGACGGCCACCAGTTCGCCACCGCCGACGCCGTCCTGCTCGGCCTCGACCTCCCCTGGATCATCGACGCCACCACCTAGGAGCACCGTGACCGACCTTCCCGACTGGGCCGCCGACCTCGATCTCCAGCCGCACCCCGAGGGTGGCTGGTACGCCGAGACCTACCGGCACGACGCGACCACCGAGACGGCGGCCGGCACCCGGTCGCTGGGCACGGCCATCTACTTCCTGCTCCTACCCGGGGACTCCTCGGCCTGGCACCGGGTCGCCAGCGACGAGCTCTGGTTCCACCACCGCGGCGGGCCGCTGCGCCTGTGGATCAGCGACGACCCGGTGGACCCGGTCGTCGAGCCTGCCGAGACGATCCTCGGCTCCGACCTCGCAGCCGGACAGAGACCCCAGCTGCTCGTGCCGGCCGGTGCCTGGCAGGCGGCTCGCCCCGTCGACGAAGCCGTGCTGGTCAGCTGCGTCGTCGTACCGGGCTTCGACTTCGCCGACTTCGAGCTCGGCGGTCCGGCGCCGGCCTGAGCAGCACGGACGCGAACCACGAAGGGCCCCCGGGAGATCACGACAGTTCCCCGGGGGCCCTTCTGGTCATGCCGTCAGCGGCATCACTTCTTCTTCCTCACCAAGGTGAACGTCGTGCTCACCACCTTGGTCCCGCCCTCGGCCTTGAAGGTGACGGTCACGGAGACCGTGATCTTTCCCTTCCGCTTCAGCGGTGCCTTGTACGCCGACTTCGCGGTGATCGGGATCTGGATGATCCCGGCACCCGCCGCCTTCTTCGTGACGGTGACGACCTTGCCGCCGGTCAGCGTGATGGTGCCCGCTGTGTTCACCTTGACGCTGAGGACGGCCGTCCCCTTCTTCTTGTTCTTCACCACGCCGGCGCCGTTCAGCGTCGGCTTGATCGGCGGAGCCTTGGCGACCTTCACCGTCAGCGTGCCCGACGTGGTCTCCTGACCGGAGGAGTCGGTGACGACCCCTGCGAAGGTGACCGTCTTGCCGGCGTCGGCTGTGGTCGGCGTCCAGGTGAACGCGTACGGCGCCTGCGACTCCGTGGCCACCGTCTTGCCGTCGACCAGCAGGGCAGCCGACTTCACCGCGAAGTCGTCACGACCGAGCACCAGCGGGTACACCGTCTGGCCGGGCTTGACCGTCAGCCCCGTACCCGGGTCGATCAGCTCTGCGGTCGGGTCGTCGTCACCGACGCCGCCCTCCTTCGTCGGCACCGCGGCCGGTGCCGAGGTCAGCCGACCGGGCACGGTGACCGTGGCCGCGGGTGTGGTGTCCGGACCGGAGATCGCCTCCAGGCCGGTGTCCGGGTTGGCCGGTCCACCGGCGACCGGGGCACCCTGACCCACGTAGCTGTTGCTCAGCGCGAACGGAGCACCCTGGCGCACAGCCGACTTGTCCGCGTTGGCGTTGTACGCCGCGAACCCGTTCCCGGTGACAATGTTGCCGGTCGCGGTCAGCGAACCAGGAGCATCGGTACCGGCGTCGGTGAGCAGGATGCCGTAGGACTTCGACGGGTCGGGCTTGAAGTAGTTGCCGGTGATCCGGCTGTTCTTCACGAACCCGTCCGCGCCGCCGGCGTACTTGATGCCCGTCTGCGGGACGACCGTGCCCGGCTTGCCCTTCACGACCGTGTTGGTCACGTAGCCGTGCTGCTTGACGTTGGTCCGGACCAGGTTGTCCGCACTTCCGTCAGCACCGCGAGCGCCGTCGAACAGGATGCCGCCGGACTGGTACCCGGTGACCAGGCTGTTGGTGACGGTGACCTCGTTCTCGACCGTGCCGGCGCCGGACCCCTGGATGAGGCCCGTCTTGACGATGCCCCACCCGTGCGGGTTCTCCGCGAGGTCGTCGGCGTTCGTGGCGACCTTCATCGGCCCGACCACGCTCTCCGACACCCGGCCCGCCGCACCGAAGAAGGCGATGCCGGCCTCGGCGTAGGTGTCACCGGCCACCACCGTGACCCCCGAGATGTCCACGAACATCTCGTTGGTGTCGGTCGAACCGAGCGACTGCCGCGACACCGTGATGACGTTGCCGCCGCCGTCGCGCAGGTAGGGCTTGACCCCGGCGAGGGTGTCGAGCGACTGGTCCGGCTCGATGGTGACCTTGTCAGCTCCGGCGCCCTTGATCTTCAGGGGCTTGGTGATGGTCAGACCGTTGGTCGAGCCTGTCGCCACCGGGTTGCTGGCGTGGTAGACCGGCGTCGAGGACTCCTCGTAGGTGCCGGCGCAGACCACGATCGTGTCCCACGGGGCGGCGAAGTCGATCGCGGACTGGATCGAGGTGAAGTTCGCGTTCGGGCACTGCTCCTTGTCGTCGTCGACCACCCACGAGGTGTTCGAGTACGGGTCGGCCACGGTGTCGACGAGCTTCAGGTTGCCCGCGCTGACGTCGTAGTCCTCGAGCAGGTCGGCCGGGTCCGGTCCGGTGCCGGCCGGACCGCTGCCGGCGCCGTTCGCGGCGTTGCCGTCGGAGAGGATCAGCGGGTTCGCCGCGGTGGCCTCCTGGAAGCGCACGTCCGCGAGCTGGATGGACCCCGACTGCGGCGTCCCGTCAGCACCGAACTCGAAGGAGATCTTGTCCAACGAGCTGATGTCCACGCCCGCGTCCGCGAACTCGCTGAGCGGGACCCGGATCTGGTCCAGCACGATGTGCGTGTTCGGGGTGTTGGTGCCGGTGGACATGTGCAGGGCATTGCCCCAGCGCTCGTCGCCGGCGTGCACCGACGCCGTCTTCCCCTTCGTGTCGGTGAGCGTGATCAGGAAGTCCTGCGTGGAGTTCTCCGGGTCGTAGGACTGCGGCTTCTCGTTGGCCCAGATCGGCGCCTCGGTGGTGCCGGTCTTGGTGTTGTCGCCACGCTCGTCGGCGCCCGGGTTGCGGGTGTCGAAGAAGTTGACGTCTGCGCCCATCGCCAGTGCCTTCAGCCCCGACATGTCCTTGGACGCGTCCGGGATGTCGGCGGTGAGCTCGGCGTCCTGGCCGGCCTCCCAGGCGAGCGCCAGCTGGCGCCCGTAGGAGTGGTTGACCGGAGCGTTCTCACGGATGCCGTTCTGACCGCCCAGTGCCGCCTTGCCCGGCAGTGGGCAGGCCTTGGCGCCGGTGGGCTGGGTGCTCTTGCCCAGCTGCGCGGGGGCGAAGTCGTCGGGCTCGGGGTTGCACCAGTCGTAGCCGCCCGCCGTCTTCTCGGGCAGCGAGACCGCGCCGTTGTCGAGGTAGGGGTAGGCGAAGCCGTCACCGGACAGCTTCCCGCCCAGCGCGTTCAGCCCGAGCGGGTTCTCGACCTCGGGACGGATCACGTCGACGCGCTCACCCTTGGCTGGGAAGTAGCTCGTCGAGACGTACTCCTTGCAGGGCACCCGGGTGCCGGACTCGCTGGTCGGGCAGGCCGAGGCAGGGATCTGCAGGTGCGACGCGGTGTCGGAGAGCTCGCCGGTCATGTACGGCTCGAAGGCACCCTCACCACCGACGTAGCGCCGGAAGAACGCGGCCATCGTGGCGAGACCGATCTTCTCCTGGTCGCCCATCCGAGCCGGGTCGCCGGAGATCTTGGTGTTGACCAGCGGGTTGTAGGTGTCGTCGTTGTCGATGACGTAGTTGTTGGTTTTCTCCTGGTCCTGGCTGCCGTTGGTGCTGCCTGGCCGCGCGGTGATGGCCTTGGGGTTGGCCGAACCGGACAGGCGCAGGTTGTTCGGGTGCACGTTCGTCGAGGCGAACGGGGCCGAGTTGCCGCAGGCGGCGTCGTTGTTGGCCTGGCCGTCGGCACCGCCGTCGGCGTACCAGACGGTGTTGTACCAGTTGTGGATCGCTCCGAGCTGCGAGGACTGGATCCGCGGGAACGGGTCCTTCGGATTGATGTACTGGCTGCGCTCGTAGAAGCGCGCGCCCTGCAGGTTGGAGACGTCGCCGTCGCAGAACGGCAGGATCGTCATGTACGGCGTGCCGTACGGCGCCTTCCGCTCGTAGTCCACCGGCGCCAGCGAGATCACACCGCGCAACGGGTAGCGCGGGCCGTCGGTCCGCTCCCGGTTGTAGTCGATGAAGCTGGTCACCGCGTCACCGCCGCGGGAGTGGCCCATCAGTCCGATGCGGGTCATGTCGAGCTTGCCCGACAGCGTCGTCCCGATCGTCGCGTTGGCCGTGACCGGAACACCACCCGGGGTGTTCGCCAGGGTCAGCGCGTCCAGGGCGGCCGCGATCAGCTTGCGGCGCTGGTGCATGCCCTTGCCCTTGTTGTTGTCCTGCCGCATCATCAGCTGGTCCTGGGAGAGCGAGAAGACCGTGTAGCCCCAGGTCGCCAGGTTCTCACCGAGGTAGGCGTAACCGGCCTCGTTCCGCTTGAACGCGGTGCAGGTCGCGGTGGTGCTGTCCTGGCCGGCGTCGCAGGAGCCGTGGTTGCCGTGCACGAGCACGATCACCGGCGACGGCTCCGAGCGGTCGGAGGGGTAGAACAGCTGGCCCCGGATCTCGAAGTACTCGGGCGCCCGAGCGGTACCCGCGGTCGGCGCGGCGCCGGAGGAGTCCGGCTCCTGCAGCGCAGCGGTGCCGAGCTTCGCCTCCTGGACGACGGCGGCGGTGTAGGTGCCGCGAGCCGTCGGGTCGGGCAGGGCCGACGGGTCTGCCGCCGGCGCGAGGGACGGCGTCGCGGTGGCCGTCGGTGCGAGTGGCACCAGCAGAGCGCCTGCCAGGGCCGTCACGGCGAGAGCGCTCCAGCGCTTCGTGGTGAGCAACTTCAAGGGGAGTTCCTAACGTCGTGGGGTCATCGCCCGAGAGGCCCCAAACGGACATTACGAACCCACGATTTCTCGGCAGTTGCTGTAGTGATGCTTTCAACTACCGAGCGAATGAGACACCCGGTCGCGCCCCGGATCAGCCCTTGCGCACGCCGCCGTAGATGCCGCGACGCACGATCCACGGCTGCAGCACCGTGTTGATCGTCCACGCCGGGAAGCGGTAGCCCTTGCCGGTCGGCGCGAAGACCTCGAGACCGTTCGGCTGGACGCCGACGACAGATCCCCACCGGCGCTTGGCCGGCTGGAAGGTCTTGAGCGCGCCACCACGGAGCGCCGCGATCACGTTGTCGGCGAGCAGGCCGTCGGCGCGGCTGCGCGCCGAGTTGCGCAGCGGGTCCGTGGCCGCGACGTCGCCGATCGCGAAGACGTCGTTCCGACCGGTGACCCGCAGGTGCTCGTCAACCGCGACGAAGCCGTGTTCGTCGAGCACGTCCGCGGGGAGCCACCCGGTGTTCGGCCGGACCCGGCCGATCGTCCAGAGCACGGCGTCCGCGTCGACCGGGTCCTGGCCCGTGCTCCAGGCAACCGGGCCCGCCGTGATCTCGTCACAGGCGAAGCCGTCGGGGATCACCGCGCGGTGGCCCGGGTGCACCTCGACGCCGAGGTCGTCCAACCGACCGGCCAGCGTGGTCCACACCCGGTGGTGGTGCTGGGGGAGTGCGCGCTCACCCGGGAAGTAGAGGTGGACCTTCTTGTCCGGCCAGGTGCGCGCGACGTTGAGGGCGGAGCTGACGGCAGCCGCACCGCCACCGAGGACGACGACGGTGCTGCTCGATGCGAGCCGGTCGTGGGCGGAGGTGAGAGCTCCCTCGACCTCCGCCTCGGACTGCAGCTCGGGCTTTCGCCAGAACCCGTTGGTCACCCCGGTCGCGATCACGAGGGCGTCGTAGGACTCGGTGGTCTCGCCTCCGTCGGGTCCCGCCACCGTGACGGTGCGGCCGTCCAGGTCCGCGCCGAGGATCGAACCGTGCACGGTGCGGACGCCGTCGAGCTTGCGGTACCGGTCGAACGAGATCCAGTAGTCCCGGGCCCAGTCGCTCGGCCGGGTCAGCCGGACGCCGAGCTCCTGGCCGCTGACGAGTCCCGGCTTGGAGGAGATGCCGACGACGTCGGCGCGCTTCGCCAGGTGGATCGCGGTCAGCAGGCCCGTGTCGCCGAGACCGGCGACGACGACCTTCGGCCTGGTCCTGTCACGAGGGCCGCCCTGGGTCACGCGGCGGCCTTCTTCCTCGGCGGCCGCGGGAAGAAGCGCGGGACCCGCGCGATGACGTCGGCGTACGACGGACGGCGCTCGAGGCTGCGCTGCTCCATCATCGGGATGCTGGCTCCCTGGAACATGGCGTACATCCCGAGCGCGCCGACGAAGACCCACCACCAGTCGTCCGGGTTCGCCGCCAGCCCGAAGAGCCCCAGGGAGAACCAGAAGCTGAACTCGCCGAAGTAGTTCGGGTGCCGTGACCACGACCAGAGGCCGGAGTCCATCGCCTGGCCGGGCTGGCGGGTGTCGGCGAACCGGTACATCTGGACGTCAGCGGCGTACTCGAGCACGACCGCGCCCAGGCCCACGACCAGCGCGACGTAGTCCAACCAGCCGACGTCCTCCGACGCCCGGGTCAGCACGACGTAGACGGGCAGCATGCCGGCGAAGACCTGCAACGTCGGGAACACGTGGATGGCCATCAGGTCCACGGCCGCCTCGGCCTTACCGGCCTTGTCGCGCAGCAGCGGGTAGCGCCAGTCCTCGTGGTGCAGGCCGGGGAAGGCGTAGATCCAGTTGCCGGTCAACCGGACCGCCCAGACGAGCACCACCACGGCGACCAGCCAGGTGCGGGTGTCGTCGGCCGGCGTCCCGGACTCGATCCACCAGGCCAGCATCAGCAGGGGAGGCAGCACGCTCCAGTACGCGTCGTAGAAGCTCGAGTTGCGGTGCATCCGGCTCGCGGCGAAGACAACCGCGGTCGCGATCAGGTCCGCGATCAGGCCGTCCAACCACAGGTGGTCGGTCTCAGGTCCCCACGCCATCCAGGCACCGCCGGCGCCGAAAGCGACCACGTAGGCGATACCGACGCGTGCCAACGACTCGGCCTTGCTCATCCGCTGCTCAGCACTCATAAGCACTGACGGTACCTAGAACGTGTTCTACTCCGCTAGCGAACGAGTCACCTCGCACCTGGCCCAGCTACCTGCTGGTGCGCAGGTCTGCCAGGAACGCCTCGGCCGCCTCCAGGAACTCGCGCTCCCGTGCCGGGGCCACGAACCAGAAGTTGTTGAGGTACTTCACGAAGGCACGGTTGACGAGGTCCTCGACGTGCTGGTGCTTCTCGACCGCGAAGTCGTCGATCGACATCACGGTCAGCGAACTCGTGTCGAAGACGTAGCCTCGCAGTCCGAGTGCGGTGATCAGCCCGAAGACCTCGGTGATCGGGAAGTCGTGGTGCCGCGCCTCGATCTCCATCAGCAGCAGGACGTCGGGCGCGGACAGCGTCCGCCGCGCGCCCCGGACGACCTCGGGCTCGTGGCCCTCGACGTCGACCTTGACCAGGTCGATCCTGCCGAGTCCGAGCCGCTCGACCACCGAGTCCAGCGGCTCGGTGACGATGGCGACCTCGCGGCTGCCGCCCTGACCCGGCTCGGTGTGGTCGTTGAGCGTCGCCCGGGTGTTGTACTCCCTGCCCTCGATGCTCGGGATCCGGATCGTGGCAGCGCCGGCGACGTCCGAGGCCGCGAGGTTCTCGACCCGTACGCCGGGGAAGCGCTGGCGCAGCGTCGCCGCGAGATCGGGGAGCGGCTCCAGCAGCGTGAGGCTCTCGCGGCCGACCGCGTCCTCGATGACCGCGGCGTACTGACCGGCGTTCGCGCCGACGTCGATGACGACGTCACCCGGGCTCAGGTACCCGTGCAGGAAGCGGGCCTCGAGGTCGTGCCCGAACGCAGGGCCGAACGGTTCGTGGACCGCCTTGGCGATCTGGTTCTTCTTGAACGCCTTGTGCGGGTTCGGCTTCCTGACCTTCGCTGCCGGTGCCGCGGGCTCCCGGCGGAGCCGGCCCGGCAGTCGTCGCAGCAGTCGTCGCAGGCGCGTCATGTCGAGATGGTGGAGCCTAGGGGACTCGAACCCCTAACCCCCTGCTTGCAAAGCAGGTGCGCTACCAATTGCGCCAAGGCCCCGTGGTGGAGATCAGGCCTTCTCGACCGGGTCCGTGGCCTGCTGCCAGAGTGCCTGCTCGTTGCGACCCTCGTCGATCTTCTTCTTGACGAAGACACCGGCGACAGCAGCGACGACCACGAACAGGAACTTCTTCATTCCGACCTCCAGGTGGATGCGGGGTGGGCCTAGGAGGACTTGAACCTCCGACCTCTTCCTTATCAGGGAAGCGCTCTAACCAAGCTGAGCTATAGGCCCGGGTGATCCGCAGCGGACTGCGTGACCGACAGCGAAGATTACCCCATGGTCTCCGACCCCTACAAAACGAGGTCGGCCTCCGCTGACCGGCCGCTCACTTGTCTTCTGCGAAGGTGACTTCCACGCCGCCGACCAGGGTGGCGGCGAGGTTGTAGAGGAACGCTCCCAGCGTCGAGATCGCCGTGATGAGGACGACGTCGGCGACCGCCACGATCATCGTGAAGCCGAGCACCCGCGAGGTGCCGAGGTACTTCTCGATGTCGAACGGCGTTCCCTTGTTGTCACCGATCGAGTCCTGGATGATCGAGTTGATCGAGTCCCACAGACCCGCCGCGCCGAGCACGCCCCAGATGATCGCCACGGCGACGACGGTGACGATCGCGATGGCCACCGAGAGCAGGAACGCGGCCTTCATCACCGACCAGGGCTCGATCTGGACCAGCCGGAGCCTGGCCTGCCGCACCTGCTTGGGCGCGGGTGCGGGCTGCTTCGGGGCAGGTGCGTCCTTGCGGAAGCGTGACGCCAGCGACTCCTTGGAGTCGGTGTTGCCGGCCATCAGCTCTCCTCGGTGTCGGTGTCGTCAGCAGCGTCGGGGACGACCTCGGAGCCGTCGGTGGGCTCGGCGACCGGTGCTGCCGGGTCGATTGTTGCATCCGCACCCTCGACGACCTCGCCCTCGACCTCGCCCTCGACCTCGTCGTCCTCCTCGCCGGCACGCTCGACGCTGCGGGCGACCACGGCGACCTCGTCACCCTTCTTCGGCGTCACGAACTTCACGCCCTGGGTGGAGCGGCCGGTCGCCCGGAAGTCCGCGTTGATCGGGCTGCGCACGACCTGACCACCGGAGGTGATGGACAGGACTTCGTCGCCGTCGACGACGATGAACGCGCCGACGAGTCCGCCGCGGTCCTCGTTGGTCAGCGCCATCGCCTTGATCCCGAGTCCACCGCGGGACTGCGTCCGGTAGTCCGAGATCCGGGTCCGCTTGGCGTAGCCGCCGTCGGTGATGGTGAAGACGTACTGGACCTGGACCTCGGCACCCTCGGCACCCTCGTCGAGCTCCTCGTTCGCGACCTGGTCGGCGCGGATCACCGACATGGACAGCACCGAGTCGCCTTCGCGGAACTTCATGCCCGTGACGCCCGATGTCGCACGGCCCATCGGGCGCAGCTGGTCGTTGGCGGCCGGGAACCGGATCGCCTGGCCCTTGCGGGAGACGAGCAGGATGTGGTCCTCGTCGTGGACGAGCTCGGCGCCGATCAGCTCGTCGTCGTCCTCGCGGAAGTTGATCGCGATGACGCCGGCCTGCCGCGGGCTGTTGTAGTCACCCAGCCGGGTCTTCTTGACCAGCCCGTTGCGGGTGGCGAGCACCAGGTACGGCGCCTGCTCGTAGTCACGGATCGCCAGCACCTGGGCGATGTTCTCGTCGGGCTGGAAGCTGAGCAGTCCGGCAACGTGACCGCCCTTCGCGTCGCGCGAGGCCTCGGGCAGGTTGTACGCCTTGGTCCGGTACACCCGACCGGCCGTGGTGAAGAACAGCAGCCAGTGGTGGTTGGTCGTCGAGATGAAGTGCTCGACCACGTCGTCACCGCGCAGCGACGCCCCGCGCACGCCCTTGCCGCCACGCTTCTGCGTCCGGTACTGGTCCGCGCGGGTGCGCTTGGCGTAACCGCCGCGCGTGATGGAGACGACCAGGTCCTCGTCGGGGATGAGGTCCTCCATCGACAGGTCGCCGTCGGCCGCGATGATCTGCGTCCGCCGGTCGTCGCCGTACTTGTCGACGATGGCGGCGAGCTCCTCGCCCACGATCGTGCGCTGGCGGGAGACGTTGGCGAGGATGTCGTTGAGGTCGGCGATCTCGAGCTCGATCTCGGCGAGGTCGTCGATGATCCGCTGGCGCTGCAGGGCGGCCAACGATCGCAGCTGCATGTCGAGGATCGCGTTGGCCTGGAGCTCGTCGATGTCCAGCAGCGCGATCAGGCCCACGCGTGCGTCGTTGGCGTCGGGCGAGCTCCGGATGAGGGCGATGACCTCGTCGAGCATGTCGAGCGCCTTGACCAGACCGCGCAGGATGTGGGCGCGCTCCTCGGCCTTCCGCAACCGGTACGCGGTCCGGCGCTGGATGACCTCGATCTGGTGGGCGACCCAGCTGCTGATGAACTGGTCGATGGTCAGGGTGCGCGGGACACCGTCGACCAGCGCGAGCATGTTCGCCGAGAAGTTGGTCTGCAGCTCGGTGTGCTTGAGCAGGTTGTTGAGCACCACCCGGGCGACCGCGTCGCGCTTGAGCACGACGACCAGCCGCTGACCCGTGCGACCAGAGGAGTCGTCACGCACGTCGGAGATGCCCTGCACCTTGCCGGAGTCGGCGAGCTCGGCGATCTTCAGCGCGAGGTTGTCCGGGTTCACCATGTAGGGCAGCTCGGTGATGGACAGGCAGGTCCGGCCCTTGTTGTCCTCGTCGATCTCGATGACCGCGCGCTGGGTGACCGAGCCGCGACCGGTGCGGTAGGCCTGCTCGATGCCCTGACGGCCCACGATCAGCGCGCCGTTGGGGAAGTCGGGTCCCTTGATCCGCTCGATGAGCGCGTCCTGCAGCTCTTCGCGGGTCGCGTCCGGGTGCTCGAGCGCCCACTGCGCACCCTCGGCGACCTCGCGCAGGTTGTGCGGCGGGATGTTCGTGGCCATGCCGACCGCGATGCCGGCCGACCCGTTGACGAGCAGGTTCGGGTAGCGCGACGGCAGGACGGTCGGCTCCTCGGAACGACCGTCGTAGTTCGGCTGGAAGTCGACGGTCTCCTCGGTGATGTCCCGGACCATCTCCAAGGCCAGCGGCGCCATGCGGCACTCGGTGTACCGCATGGCCGCGGCCGAGTCGTTGCCCGGCGAGCCGAAGTTGCCCTGCCCGTGGATCAGCGGCGCGCGCATCACCCACGGCTGCGCGAGCCGGACCAGGGTGTCGTAGATGGCGGTGTCGCCGTGCGGGTGGTACTGACCCATCACGTCACCGACGACGCGCGAGCACTTCGAGAAGCCGCGGTCCGGCCGGTAGCCGCCGTCGTACATCGCGTAGAGCACGCGACGGTGGACAGGCTTCAGCCCGTCGCGCACGTCGGGCAGCGCGCGGCCGACGATGACCGCCATCGCGTAGTCGATGTACGCGCGCTGCATCGAGGTCTGCAGCTCGATCGGCTGGATCCGGCCGCTGGGGCCGTTCGAGGCGGCGTCTTCGGTGGGGGTCTCGGTCATGGAGGTTTCCTACTCAGATGTCGAGGAAGCGAACGTCTTTGGCATTGCGCTGGATGAACGACCTGCGTTGCTCGACGTCCTCACCCATCAGGGTCGAGAAGATCTCGTCGGCCTGGGCGGCGTCGTCCAGGGTGACCTGGAGCATCAGCCGCGCGTCCGGGTTCATGGTGGTCTCCCACAGCTCCTCGGCGTTCATCTCGCCGAGACCCTTGTAGCGCTGCACCGGGTTCTCCTTGGGCAGCTTCTTCCCCTGGGAGATGCCGTCGGCCATCATCGCGTCCCGCTCGGCGTCGGAGTAGACGAACTCGTGCTCGGCGGGCTTGTTCCACCGGATGCGGTAGAGCGGCGGCTGCGCCATGTAGACGTAGCCCTGCTCGATGAGCGGCTTCATGAAGCGGAAGAGCAGCGTCAGCAGCAGGGTGTTGATGTGGTGGCCGTCGACATCGGCGTCAGCCATCAGCACCACCTTGTGGTACCGCAGCTTCTCGATGTTGAACTCTTCGTGGATGCCGGTGCCGAGGGCCGAGATGATCGCCTGGACCTCGGTGTTCGCGAGCACCTTGTCGATGCGCGCCTTCTCGACGTTGAGGATCTTTCCGCGGATCGGCAGGATCGCCTGGACCCGCGGGTCGCGGCCCTGACGGGCGGAACCGCCGGCCGAGTCGCCCTCGACAATGAAGACCTCGCACTCCTCGGGGTTGGTCGACTGGCAGTCCGAGAGCTTGCCGGGGAGTCCGCCACCGCCGAGGAGCCCCTTGCGGTTGCGCGCCAGGTCGCGCGCCTTGCGCGCCGCGATCCGGGCCGAGGCAGCGGCCTGCGCCTTGCGGATGATCTCCTTGCCCTCGGCCGGGTTCTGCTCGAGCCAGGCACCGAGCTGGTCGTTGACCACGGACTGCACGAAGCCCTTGGCCTCGGTGTTGCCGAGCTTCGCCTTGGTCTGGCCCTCGAACTGCGGGTTGGAGATCTTGAGGCTGATGATCGCGGTGAGACCCTCGCGGATGTCGTCACCGGTCAGCCGGTCCTCCTTCTTCTTGATCAGGCCCCACTCCTCGCCCCACCGGTTGACCAGCGAGGTGAGGGCTGCACGGAAGCCTTCCTCGTGCGTCCCGCCCTCAGGAGTGTTGATCGTGTTGGCGAAGGTGTGCACCGACTCGTTGTACGACGACGCCTGCCACTGCATCGCGAGCTCGAGGCTCATCGGGTTCGGCGCGTCGTCACCGGTCTCCGCCTCGGTGGAGATGATCGCGCTGATGGGTGCCTTGCGGCGGTTCAGGAACTCGACGTAGTCGACCAGGCCGCGCTCGTACTCGAAGACCTGCTCCAGCGCCTTGTGCCCGTCGACGTCGGTGGAGTGGATCTCCGACGCGGCCTCGGCCACGCCGGTGACGCCGTCCGTGTCGTCGACCGTGCCGTCCTCGACGGCCTCGGCGATCTCCTCGGCCTTGGGGCGGGCGTCCCGCAGCTCGATCCGCAGGCCCTTGTTGAGGAAGGCCATCTCGCGGAACCGTGTCGAGATCGTCTCGAGGGTGTAGTCGGTGGTCTCGAAGATGTCGGGGGAGGCCCACCAGGTGACGGTGGTGCCGGTGCGCTCGCCGTCCTCGAGCGGACGGACCTGGCGCAGGGCGTAGTCCGGGCTGCCGAGCGAGAACTCCTGCTCCCACAGGAAGCCGCGGTTCTTCACCTGCAGGTGCAGCTTGTCCGAGAGCGCGTTGACCACCGAGGAGCCGACACCGTGCAGACCGCCGGAGACCTTGTAGCCGCCACCACCGAACTTGCCGCCCGCGTGCAGGACGGTCAGGGCGAGCGTTGCTGCGGGCAGCTCCTGGCCGGGCGCGGTGTCGGTCGGGATGCCGCGACCGTTGTCGGTGACGCTGACCGAGCCGTCGGCGTTGAGCGTCACGTTGACCGTGTCGCAGTAGCCGGCCAGGGCCTCGTCGACCGCGTTGTCCACGATCTCCCAGATCAGGTGGTGCAGACCCCGTTCACCGGTGGAACCGATGTACATGCCCGGACGCTTGCGAACCGCTTCGAGACCCTCGAGGACCTGAATCGCACTGGCGTCGTAGCTGCCCTCTTCGACCGCGGATCCGATGCTGCCTTCGGTCTGGACTTCGTCGGCCACTGTTCCCTCTTCACTGGTTGCCCGGACTGTGCGCTGATGACACAGAAATGGCCGTCCGCGTAGCGCCTCTCAGCTCGGACGACCATGGCTCAGTCTACCCGTCAGGGGCCTCAAATCACGGGTGCCGTACGCCGAATGGGGGGAACAACGCCAAAAAGATGCCCTGTGAGGGCCCAGAGTGGCCCTTTGGCCCGATTTCAGGCCGGGAGGTGAGGTCCTGTACGTCCGTGAGGCCCGCAGATCGGCACTGAGGCCCTCCCGCTGCTCGCCGGAGCACACCGATCACCCATAGGTGTCACGCGGCCCGCGGCCCTTGACCCGGAACCGCCCGCTGGTCCATTTCGGGACGTGCGGGCCGAGGACGTCGATGACCTCGATGGTGCCGTCCCCGAGCTCCTCGTTCAGTCGTCGTACGACGGTTCCGGCGAGCATCTTCATCTGCGTCGCCCAGGCCGTCGAGTCGGTGCGGACGACGAGCCGTCCCTCGGCGTACGACTCGGGGGTGACGTGGTTGGCGACCTCCTGGCCGACGATCGCCCCCCACCGGGTGAACACGCCGTGGACCCGGAGCTCGGTCTGCCAGCCCTGCTCGGAGACGAACCGCCCGAGCGAGGCGTCCAGGGTCTGGGGGTCCCGGTCGTCGGGGTGCGAGGAGCTGGACCTCGGCTGCACCCGCTGGGGTGCCTTGCCCGTACGCCGGCGCAGCGGTCCGGTCTTGCCGGCGAGCCCGCGCGCGATGCTGCGGGCGAGGTCGAGCCCGCTCTCGTCGTGCTCGTCCGCCGCGCCGCCCACGGTCCCCGAGCTGCCCCCGGTCGTCGAGCTTGCCGAGACGTCCCCCGGGTTCGCGCCGGTCTCGTCCCCCGGACGTTCGTCCTCACCCATCGAGGGTCACCTCGCCCCCGGCGACGGTGAAACGGCGACCCCGCAGCTGCTCGGGGATGTCCTCCCCGACGGCTGCGGTGATCAGCACCTGCTCGGCGTCGGCGACCAGGTCGGCCAGCTGCGCACGGCGTCCGGCGTCGAGCTCGGCGAACACGTCGTCCAGGATCAGCACCGGGTCGTCGCCGCTGGACCGGAGCAGGTCGTACGACGCGAGCCGCAGCGCGAGCGCGAAGGACCAGGACTCGCCGTGGCTCGCGTACCCCTTCACCGGCAGGTCCCCGAGCGAGACCATCAGCTCGTCGCGGTGCGGGCCGACCAGGGTGAGCGCCCGGTCGAGCTCGTCGGGCCGCCGCCGCTGGAGCTCGGCGTGCAGCTGGTCCTCCAGCGGGGTGCCGTCGCCGCTGAGCTCGAAGCTCGGCCGGTAGACGAGCACGGCGTCGTCGCGGTTCGCTCCCCGAGCCACAGCCTCGTACGCCTTGCCGGCCAGGGGCTGGAGGTCCTCGACCAGCTGCGTCCGGCGCCGCATCATCTCGGCGCCGAGCTCGGAGAGTCGGGCGTCCCAGACGGCGAGGGTGGAGATCAGCGTCTCGTCGGACTGCCGGCCGCGCCGGTTGGCCCGGGCGGTCTTCAGGAGCGAGTTGCGCTGCTTGAGAACTCGCTCGTAGTCGGCGCGGATCCCCGCGTAGCGGGGCGAGATCTGGACCAGGAGGTCGTCCATGAAGCGGCGTCGGTCCGACGGATCACCCTTGACCAGCGACAGGTCTTCCGGGGAGAAGACGACGGTTTTGACCAGGCCGAGGAGCTCCTTGGCCTTGGGCAGCGGCGACCTGTTGATGCGTGCGCGGTTCGACTTCCCGGGGTTGATCTCGATCTCCAGCACCGCGCGCCGCTCGTCACGCACCACCGCGGCGCGGACGATCGCCTGGCTCGCGCCCTGTCGGACCAGCGGCGCATCAGCAGCCACCCGGTGCGAGGACAGGCTGGAGAGGTAGTCGATGGCCTCGACCAGGTTGGTCTTCCCCTGGCCGTTGCGTCCGACGAACGCGGTGACGCCCGGGCCGATCTCGACCTCGACGCCTGCGTAGGACCGGAAGTCGTGCAGGCTCAGGTGGGCGACGTACACGGTGGTGCTACTCGGGGGAGGCGTCCCCGCCCGGGGGCGGCTCGGTGTGCAGCGCGTGACCACCGAACTGGTTGCGCATGGCGGCGATCGCCTTCATCGCCGGACTGTCGTCCTGCCGCGAGACGAACCGCGCGTACAGGGCGGCCGTGATCGCCGGGGTCGCGACGGCGTTGTCGATGCCGGCCTCGACGGTCCACCGTCCCTCGCCGGAGTCGTCCGCGTAGCCTCGGATCCCTTCCAGGGAAGGCTTCTCGTCGAGCGCAGCAACCAGCAGGTCGAGCAGCCAGGACCGGATGACAGTCCCTTCCTTCCAGGAGCGGAAGACCTCGGTGACGTTGTCGACGATGTCGACCGTCTCAAGCAGCTCCCAGCCCTCGGCGTAGGACTGCATGATCGCGTACTCGATGCCGTTGTGGACCATCTTGGAGAAGTGCCCGGCGCCGACCTTGCCGGCGTGGACCCAGCCGAAGTCGCCCTCGGGCTTGAGGGTGTCGAAGACCGGCTGCACCTTCTCGATGTCCTCGGCCGTGCCGCCCGCCATCAGCGCGTAGCCGTTCTCCAGACCCCAGACTCCGCCGGAGACACCGCAGTCGACGAAGCCGATGCCCTTCGCAGCGAGCGCCTCGGCGTGCCGGATGTCCTCGGTCCACCGCGAGTTCCCACCGTCGACGATGAGGTCGCCCTCGGTGAGCAGTTCACCGAGCTCCGTGATCACGCTGTCGGTGATCGCGCCGGCCGGCACCATCACCCAGACCACCTTCGGGCCCGGCAGCTCGGCGACCATCGCCTCCAGGGACGCCGCGTCCGAGATGCTCTGGTCGCGGTCGTAGCCGACGACGGTGTGACCGCCGTTGCGCAACCGGGTGCGCATGTTGCCACCCATCTTGCCGAGGCCGACGAGTCCTAGGTGCATGCGCGGGACGTCCTTCCCTGAGCTGAGTCCAGGATCAGGAGGAGAGCAGACGGCGCGGCATCAGCAGGTACTTGAAGCTCGAGCCCGTGTCTGCACTGCTCGCTTCGAGTGAATCCACTCCCGAGAGTACGACAGGCTTCGCAGAAGTCGTGAACGCCAGCTCGACGTGCGACGTCTCCAGCGCGGTCAGTCCGTCGAGGAGGAACTGCGGGTTGAAGCCCGTGGTCAGGTCGTCACCGGTGATGTTGGCCTCGATGGACTCGCTCGCCATCGCCTCCTCGCCCGAACCGGCGTCGAGGACGAGGACACCGTCACCGAAGGCGAGCTGCACCGCGGTGTTGCGCTCGGCGACCAGGGCGACCCGCTTGACCGCGTTGATGAGGTCCTCACGGCTGACGACGGCGAGGGTCAGGTGCTCGCTGGGGAACAGCGAACGGACCTTCGGGAACTCGCCGTCGAGCAGGCGTGTCGTCGTACGGCGGATGCCACCACCGGCGGAACCCTCGAAGCCGATGATCCCCTCTCCCGCGCCGGAGCTGGACAGAGCGATCGAGATCTCAGCGCCGCCGGTCAGGGACTTGGCGGTGTCCGCAAGGACCTTGGCCGGGACCAGGGCGGCGGTGGAGATGTCGGGAGTGCCCGGGTTCCACTCGAGCTCACGCTGGGAGAGGCGGAAGCGGTCCGTGGCGAGCATCGAGATCGAGCTGCCGTCGAGCTCGAGCCGCACCCCGGTCAGGACCGGCAGCATGTCGTCGCGACCGGCAGCGGTGACGGCCTGGCCGACCGCGTGGGCGAACTCGGTGCTGCTCACCTTGCCGCGGGACTCGGGCATGGGCGGCAGCGACGGGTAGTCCTCGACCGGCATGGTCTGCAGGCTGAAGCGGGCCGAGCCACAAGTCAGGCTGACCTTCGGGCCGTCGATCTGCATCTCGACGGGTTTGTTGGGCAGGCTCCGGCAGATGTCAGCGAGCAGACGACCGGAGACGAGCGCGCGTCCTTCGATGGAGACGTCAGCGTTGAGCGTGGCCCTCGCGGAGGTCTCGTAGTCGAAGGTGGAGAGCTGCAGGCCGTCGGTGCCGTCGACGGTGCCGGCTTCGATGAGGAGGCCGGCGAGCACCGGAGCGCTCGGGCGCAGGGGGAGGGCGCGGGCCGTCCAGGCGACGGCGTCAGCGAGAACATCGCGCTCGACACGGAACTTCACGGGTGTTGCCTCCTGCAGGTCTGCCGCGAGGTGAGGTCTCACGTCTCGGGATGGGCATCCTGCCACGCGGACCGGTTCGAGGGGAGGTTGTCCCCAAGGAGGGGACGTTCCGGTTGTTGCGCGGCGAGGGATGAATGAATAGATCTAGTCGTAGTAGTAGGGCCGGTGGATTCTGTGGACAAGACATGTAACTGCAGGTCATCGACAGTTTTCTTGTCCTCAGCGCCTGTGGATCCAGCGCCGGCCAACTACAAGTTCCTGTGGTCTGTACTTCGGGTTGTGCACGGTTGTGCTTGCTTCTCCACACGTCGTCCCCAGGTGCTCCACGACGTGAGCCGCGGTTAACCACAGGTTCGGCGGGTGTGCCTCAGACCTGCTTGGCCTGCTGCTTGATCCTCATGGTGAGCTCGTTGACCGTCTTGTAGGTGGTCTGCCGCTCGGCCAGGTCCTTGCGGATCCGGCGCTCGGCATTCATGACGGTGGTGTGGTCGCGGCCGCCGAACTGCTGGCCGATCTTCGGCAGCGACATGTCGGTCAGCTCGCGGCAGAGGTACATCGCGATCTGGCGTGCCGTGACCAGGGCCCGGGTCCGGCTCGGCCCGCACAGGTCCTCGATGCTGAACGAGTGGTACGACGCGGTCTGCGCGATGATCAGCCCGGCCGTCACCTGGGGCTCGCCGCCTTCCGGGATCAGGTCCTTCAGCACGATCTCCGCCAGGGTCATGTCGACCTCCTGGTGGTTGATGCTCGCGAACGCGGTCACGCGGATCAGGGCGCCCTCGAGCTCTCGGATGTTGGTCTGGATCCGGGAGGCGATGAACTCGAGCACGTCGGCCGGCGCGTGCAGGCGGTCGGCGGCGGCCTTCTTGCGGAGGATCGCGATCCTGGTCTCGAGGTCGGGCGGCTGGACGTCGGTGAGCAGTCCCCACTCGAAGCGGTTGCGCAACCGGTCCTCGAGCTGGGTGAGGCGCTTGGGCGGTCGGTCCGAGCTGATCACGATCTGCTTGTTGGCGTTGTGCAGCGTGTTGAAGGTGTGGAAGAACTCCTCCTGCGTCTGCTGCTTTCCTTCGAGGAACTGGATGTCGTCGATCAGCAGGACGTCGACGTCGCGGTACCGGCGCTGCAACGCAGCGGTGTTCGCGTCCTTGATCGCGTTGATGACGTCGTTGGTGAAGGCCTCGGAGGACACGTACCGGATCTTCGCGCCGGTGTAGAGGCTTCGCACGTAGTGACCGATCGCGTGCAGCAGGTGGGTCTTGCCCAGACCGGAGTCGCCGTAGACGAGCAGAGGGTTGTAGGCCTTGCCCGGTGCCTCGGCCACGGCGACGGCAGCTGCGTGGGCGAACCTGTTCGAGGACCCGATCACGAAGGTCTCGAAGGTGTACCGCGGGTTGAGCGGGCTGTCCGGGATCCCGGTGGTGAGCGATGCACCCCCCAGGATATTTGTAGACAAAGATCCTTGTTGATTAAGTGACGAGTCTCTTTGTGGCTCCTGATTGAGCGCGGTGGCGGGCCCGATCTCGGGGGCGACGGTGTTGTCCGCCTCCGCGGTGTCGGGGTTGGCGACGGCCTCGGTGTGCGGCAGGTTGGCCAGGTCGTCGGGAGTCGAGAGCGACTCGTCGACGCTGACCGCGATCCGGATCGGCCGGTTGAGCGAGTCGCTGAGAGCGTCCTCGAGCCGGGTGCGCAGTCGACCCTCGAGCTGGCTGCGGGTGAACTCGTTCGGCACCGCGATCACTGCGGTGTTCTCGGCGAG
The DNA here is from genome assembly GCF_040546585.1 of Marmoricola sp. OAE513. Taxonomy (NCBI): domain Bacteria; kingdom Bacillati; phylum Actinomycetota; class Actinomycetes; order Propionibacteriales; family Nocardioidaceae; genus Marmoricola; species Marmoricola sp. OAE513. The sequence continues at coordinate 1,844,051 of NZ_JBEPOC010000001.1, forward strand.
CATGACCGGTTGGCTGGAGGAGAGCCAAGCGCGCTGGTTGGGGGCAAGACTGTCGAGGATCGCCGGCCACAGTGCGTCGAGCTCTCGCCCGGTCCCGCTGTTCCCGCCTGTTGCTGACTCCACGTGCGTTTCTCGCTCCCTCGTCCTTGTTGTCCGATCCACACCTTTGTCCACAGGTTGTGCAGGGTGCGCCAGCGGGAAATCGAGCGGTCGAATCGCGTTTCACAGGCGGGCCGGAGAGGTGGACTCTAGGCTCTAGTCCACGGCTGGATCAACCGTTGTCCACAGGTTTCGAGGATTCAACGGCGTGTCGCTGTGAATATCGCCGGGCCAAGGTGCAGCATCGTCTCTTTTGAGATGCTGGCGAACGACAAGTCCCCCGCGAATTGACCGTGTGCGGGGCCCCCACGTACCGTTGGAAGGTCGAAACCGGTTCGACCGGTGCCGCATGTCCACGACCGGGCCTCGCTGAGGTCCTTTGCGTTGGCAGGCGGTGCCAGTTGTTCGAGATGTGTGACTGGCGACGTTCTGTCGTGCGACCCGGTGATGGACCCGTCCCTGCAGAGGGATTCCCTACAAATCGCGTGGAGAGAACTCGTGAGCAAGCGTACGTACCAGCCGAACAACCGTCGTCGTCACAAGGTGCACGGCTTCCGCCTGCGGATGCGGACCCGCGCCGGCCGCGCCATCCTGTCCTCCCGTCGCCGCAAGGGCCGCAACAGCCTCGCTGTCTGAGGCCCGTGGCCTGATGTGCTTCCCTCGCGCAACCGTCTGACCGACGGAGCTGACTTCCGGCTGGTGGTCCGGCGGGGTCGCCGTTCCGGTGGCTCGTTGATGGTCGTACATCTCCTGGTGCCGAATGTTGACAAAGCGACAGAATCGCCTCCCCAGGTGGGATTCGTCGTGGCGAAGGCAGTCGGCCCGGCCGTGACCCGGAATCGTGTGAAGCGCCGACTACGCCATCTGATGCGGGAGCGAGTCACCTCGCTACCCAGCGGCAGCATGCTCGTCGTGCGCGCACTGCCCGCAGCAGCCGGTGCGACCTTCGGGGATCTAGCGGCCGAGCTCGATCGTTGTCTCCAGCGTGAGGCAGCCAGGGTGACGTCGCGATGAGGTCCCCACTGCGTGCTGTGCTGATCGGTCTGCTGAAGGTGTACCGGTTCGCGATCAGCCCGTTGTACGGCCAGGTCTGCCGGTACCACCCGACCTGTTCGGCGTACGCACTCGAAGCGGTCACCGAGCACGGTGGCATCAAGGGCAGTTGGCTGGCAGTACGGCGAGTCGGCCGCTGCCACCCGTGGGCGGCAGGCGGGTACGACCCCGTGCCGGCCAAGAAGGTCTCGGCCGCGGAAGCGGTGCATGAAGGTGTCCAGCACGAGCTGGGCGCGATGACTACGACTCAAGGAGTCTGAGTGGGTTTCCTCGGCGATATCGGCAGCTTCATCATGACGCCGCTGTACTACGTGGTCTCGGTCGTCCTCGTCGGCTGGCACGAGCTCTTCGGTGCGCTGTTCGGCGAGGAGTCCGGTGCGTCCTGGGCGCTCTCCATCGTCGGCCTGACCCTCGTCATCCGGGCGGCGTTGATCCCGCTGTTCGTGAAGCAGATCAAGTCCAGCCGGAACATGCAGCTGCTGCAGCCGAAGGTGAAGGAGCTGCAGAAGAAGTACGGCCACGACCGCGAGCGCCTCACCCAGGAGACGATGGCGCTCTACAAGGACACCGGGACGAACCCGTTCTCCTCGTGCCTGCCCCTGATCGTGCAGATGCCGATCTTCCTGGCGCTGTTCCGACTCCTCGACCAGGCCGCGAAGAAGGGCAAGGGCCACGGCATCCTGAGCGATGACCGTGCACAGCTGCTTGCGAACGCGAAGCTCTTCGGCGGCGAGATCTCCTCGACCTTCCTCAATGCCGACGTGACGGTCGTGAAGGTCATCGCCATCGTGCTGGTGATCGCCATGACGGCAACGACCTTCCTCACCCAGCGCCAGCTGATGAGCAAGAACATGCCGGACGACGCCCTCACCGGACCGTACGCCCAGCAGCAGAAGCTGCTGCTGTACATCTTGCCGCTGGTGTTCGCGGTGGGCGGTATCGCGTTCCCGATCGGTGTCCTCCTGTACTGGACCACCTCGAACCTGTGGACGATGGGCCAGCAGTTCTACGTCATCCGCAACAACCCGGCTCCCAACACCGAGGCGTTCCGCGCGAAGCAGAAGCGCGATGCGGCCAAGGGCAAGGTCGACGCTGCGGCCGGGACGGTCACAGCGACCGTGGTCGAGGAGGAGCGTCGGCCGGCGACGCGCCAGCAGCCCAAGAAGCAGTCGCGGCAGCAGCGCCGCGGTAGCCAGTCCGGTCAGTCCGGACCCAAGAACCCGTCACCGAAGAGTGGCAGTACTGATCAGGGAGACACCAAGTGAGCGAGACCACCGAGACCGAGGCAGTCGTCGACGAAGCGCCCGAGTCCGTGCAGGAGACCGACACCAACGCTGCGGACGTGGCGGTCGAGTCTGACGAGTCCGGCGACGACGCTCGCCTTCCGCGCACCAAGCGCCTGGAGCAGGAGGGGGAGATCGCGGCGGACTACCTCGAGGAGCTTCTCGAGATCGCGGACCTGGACGGTGACCTGGACATGGACGTCGAGGGTGACCGTGCCACCGTCTCGATCGTCGGCGCGAACCTTCCGCAGCTGGTCGGCGACAAGGGTGAGGTGCTGGAGGCTCTCCAGGAGCTGACCCGGCTGGCCGTCTACCGCGAGACCGGCGAACGGTCGCGCCTCATGCTGGACGTCTCGGGGCACCGAGCAGCTCGTCGTACGGCGCTCGAGGCGCAGGCTGCGTCTGTGGTGGCGCAGGTGAAGGAGTCCGGTGAGTCGGTGTCCTTGGACCCGATGTCCCCGTTCGAGCGCAAGGTCGTGCACGACGCTGTTGCCGCTGCTGGCCTCAACTCCGAGTCCGAGGGTGTCGAGCCCCGTCGTTACGTGGTGGTCCTCCCCGCGTGAACGCCCACTCCGTTTCACGTGAAACGTCGCGCAACGACGTTTCACGTGAAACCACGGATCATGCAGAGGCACCCTCTACGCCGGTCGTGGCGCAGAGGGTGTTTCTGGATCGACTCTCGATCGCCGAGGCGTACACAAACCTGCTGGCGACCGACGGGATCGTGCGCGGCCTGATCGGTCCGCGTGAGGTCCCGCGCCTCTGGGACCGCCACCTCCTCAACTGTGCTGTTGTGACCGACGCTGTTGCCCCAGGCGCCAGCGTCGCTGACATCGGTTCAGGTGCGGGATTGCCGGGACTGGTCATGGCCATCCGGCGACCGGATCTTCAGATCACCCTCATCGAGCCGCTCCTGCGACGGACGACATTTCTCGACGAAGCCTGCGAGAAGCTGGCGCTCGACAACGTGACCGTACGTCGTGGCCGCGCGGAAGAGGTCCACGGTTCTGCGCAGTTCGACGTGGTCACCTCGCGGGCGGTCGCCCCGATGGATCGTCTGGCCCGGTGGTCATTGCCCCTGGTCAGGTCTGGCGGGTCGTTCCTGGCCATGAAAGGCTCTTCGGCGGAAACCGAGATTGCCACCGCCGGCAAGATCATCGAACGCGAACGCGGGCGCTTCGTCCGGGTCCAGGAGTTGGGCGCGGACTTCTTGGAGCAGCCCGTTCGCGTCGTGGAGATCGTCAAGAAGTAGTCCGGCGTGGGCGACTTCGCCCACACCGGTCTAGAACACGTTCACAAAGTTATCCACCGGTCAAAGAGGCACTCCAAGCGGGGCTGTCCACAGATCATGTCCAGTTATCCACAGACCTTTCGTCTGTTTCACGTGAAACATCGGTACAGGAGCACACCGTGACCGAGTCACCCAGTACGCCCGAGGCAGCCCCCCAGAAGGATCTGGGAGAGGGTGGCGCGCCGGCGTTCAAGACGGCCGCCGACCTCGACGCCAACCCGCCGTCGTACAGCGACACCTCGACGCCTCTCGCCCGAGCGATTGAGGCGGAGCTGCGTGCACGGGAGCGAGCGAGCTTCAACGACCCGCTGCCGCGCCCGGCCCGTACGCGGGTGATGGTGGTCGCGAACCAGAAGGGTGGTGTCGGCAAGACGACCTCCACGGTGAACATGGCGGTGGCTCTCGCCCAGGGCGGCCTCCGTGTGCTGGTGGTCGACCTGGACCCGCAGGGCAACGCCTCGACCGCCCTGGCGGCGGAGCACCGTCGCGGCACCCCGTCGTCGTACGACGTGCTCGTGGACGGGCTGCCGATCAGCGAGGCCGTCCAGCACCACCCTGACATCGCGGGACTGTCCACGGTCCCCGCGACGATCGACCTGGCCGGCGCGGAGATCGAACTGGTCAGCGTCGTCGCCCGGGAGAGCCGCCTGAAGAAAGCACTGGCCGCCTACGACAAGATCGGTACCGAGGCGGAGGACCGTCTCGACTACGTCCTGATCGACTGCCCCCCGTCGCTCGGCCTGCTCACCCTGAACGCCCTCGTCGCGGGAGTCGAGATGCTCATCCCGATCCAGGCCGAGTACTACGCCCTGGAGGGCCTGGGTCAGCTCGTCGAGACCGTGGAGATGGTCAAGGCTCACCTCAACAGCGACCTGTCGATCTCGACGATCCTCATCACCATGTACGACGGACGCACCAACCTGTCCTCCGGCGTGGCAGAGGAGGTCCGGGAGCACTTCAAGGACCAGGTCCTGCGCACGTCGATCCCGCGTTCGGTCCGCGTCTCGGAGGCCCCGAGCTACGGCCAGAGCGTCATCACCTACGATCCAGGCTCTCCGGGTGCACTCAGCTACCTGGAAGCAGCGCGTGAGATGGCAGTCAAGGGAGCAGGGGCATGAGCGACAAGCGACGTGGACTCGGACGAGGTCTGGGGTCCCTGATCCCGACGCAGCCTCAGGTCGAGGAGGGGGCTGCGGCCGCTGCCGCCGTCGGGGGAGACCCGGTCCCTCGGCCGGCCACCACCTCGACCGAGCCGGCCCTGGTCGCCGGCGCGTACTTCGCCGAGCTGCCGATCGCCGCGATCGTCCCGAACGCGGTCCAGCCGCGCACCGTCTTCGACGAGGAGGCGATGGCCGAGCTGGTGCACTCGATCAAGGAGGTGGGCCTCCTCCAGCCGATCGTCGTCCGCAAGGTTGACGAGGAGCGCTACGAGCTGATCATGGGGGAGCGCCGCTGGCGCGCCACGACGGCGGCCGGCTTGGACACGATCCCGGCCATCGTCCGTCAGACCCAGGACGTCGACATGCTCCGGGACGCGCTCCTGGAGAACCTGCACCGGTCGCAGCTCAACCCGCTCGAGGAGGCTGCCGCCTACCAGCAGCTCCTCGACGACTTCGGATGCACCCACGAGGAGCTCTCCACCCGAATCGGGCGGAGTCGTCCCCAGATCAGCAACACCCTGCGGCTGCTCAAGCTGTCGCCGGCGGTCCAGCGTCGCGTCGCCGCGGGCGTGCTCTCGGCCGGCCACGCCCGGGCCCTGCTCGGCGTCCCCGATGCGGGCGCCCAGGACCGGCTCGCTGCCCGCGTCGTCGCCGAGGGTATCTCGGTCCGCGGTCTCGAGGAGATCGTCGCGGTCGGCGACATCTCCGAGGACGACGGTGAGACCGTCCGGTTCAAGGCGAACCGTCCCACGGCGCCTGGCCTGAGCGAGCTGAACGATCGTCTCTCCGACCGCCTCGACACCCGGGTCAAGGTCACGATGGGGAAGGCCAAGGGAAAGATCTCGATCGAGTTCGCGTCGCTCGGGGACCTCGAGCGGATCGTCGGCGTGATCGACCCGCGCAACGGCTGACTTCAGTCGACCCAACTCTTCAGCGATCTAACTATTTGTCGACAAAGATATAAAAGGTCTTATCGGCACAAGCTTCTGACCAGCGGTTTCAGCCCGCCTGGTTCTTCTTCGCCTTGCGTTCCGCGCGGAGACGGCGCTCCTCGGCGTACATCGCGGCTGCCTCCTCGGGGGTCGGCGCGGAGCCGCCGTGGGACGCCGGGAGCCACCAGGAGCCGGGCGGCTGCTCGTCGGCAGGGTGAGCCGTGATGAGCCGGTCGAGCATCGCCTTCATGGTGGCCTCGAGCTCGGCGGTCAGCGCGACGGGGTCGTCTGCCGGTGTCGGCAGCATCGGCGTACCGACCTCGATCCCGACGGTCTTGTGCCGGCTGAAGTCGCGGGGCTTGCCCTTGGTCAGGAAGCGCTGGGTGCCCCAGAGCACGATCGGGATCAGCGGCACGCCAGCATCGGCGGCGATGCGGACGGCACCGGTCTTCAGCGGCTGGAGCTCGAAGCTGCGCGAGATCGTGCCCTCGGGGAAGATGCCGACCAGCTCGCCGGCGTCGAGGTAGCGACGTGCTTCGTCCATCCCGCCCTGGCCGGACGCGCGGTCGATCGCGATGTGGTGGAACGAGCGCATGACCGGCCCGCCGATCGGGTGGTCGAAGACCTCCTTCTTCGCCATGAACCGGGTCAGGCGCTTGCGCTCAGCGCCCGGGTACCCGGCGAGCACGTAGTCGACGAAGGAGAGGTGGTTGACCGCCACCAGGGCGCCTCCGGTCAGCGGGATGTTCTCCGCGCCGGTCATGTTGATCTTGACGTCGCCGAGGCGGAACCAGGTCCGGGCAGTGGCGATGACGGCCGGGTAGACGATGTCGCGCATGGGGGAACCCTACGGCCCGGCTCGGAGCGTGATAACCCCAGGCGACGAGCGGTCCGGTTCTGCGAGACTGGGCCCCATGCGCCGAATCGTCCAGAGCCGCAAGCTGCAGAACGTCCGCTACGACGTGCGGGGTCCCATCCTGGTCGAGGCACAGCGGCTGGAGGCCGAGGGTCACAAGATCCTCAAGCTCAACATCGGCAACCCCGCCCCCTTCGGGTTCGAGGCTCCACAGGCGATCGTCGCCGACATGGTGCACAACCTCCCCGACGCGCAGGGCTACTCCGACTCGCGCGGCATCTACTCCGCACGCACCGCGGTCGCGCAGTACTACCAGGGTCGTGGTCTGACCGAGACCGACGTCGACGACGTGTTCATCGGCAACGGCGTCTCCGAGCTGATCAGCCTCGTGCTCCAGGCGTTCCTCGACGACGGCAACGAGATCCTCATCCCTGCTCCGGACTACCCGTTGTGGACCGGTGCCGTCACGCTCGGCGGTGGAGTTCCTGTGCACTACAAGTGCGACGAGGAGAACGGCTGGAACCCGGACCTCGCCGACATCGAGTCCAAGATCACCGAGAACACCCATGCCCTGGTGATCATCAACCCGAACAACCCCACCGGCGCCGTGTACAGCGAGGAGACGGTCAAGGGGCTCGTCGATATCGCGCGCCGGCACAACCTGGTCGTCTTCAGCGACGAGATCTACGAGAAGATCCTGTTCGACGACGCCGTGCACCACCACACCGCGACGTACGCCGGCGACGACGTCCTGTGCCTGACCTTCAGCGGCCTGTCGAAGGCCTACCGGGTCTGCGGGTACCGGGCGGGCTGGGTGATGATCTCCGGTCCCAAGCACCTCGCCGAGGACTTCCTCGAGGGCCTGACGCTGCTCTCCAACATGCGGATGTGTGCCAACGTGCCTGCCCAGCACGCGATCCAGACGGCGCTCGGGGGGTACCAGTCGATCAACGAGTACATCGGCCCCGGCGGACGCTTCTACGAGCAGAGCAAGCTCGCCTGGAAGCTGCTCAACGAGATCCCCGGCGTCAGCTGCGTCGAGCCGATGGGAGCGCTGTACTGCTTCCCGAAGATCGACACCGCGATGTACGGGATCGACGACGACGAGCAGTTCGTCATCGAGCTCCTCCGGGCCAAGAAGATCCTGGTCACGCACGGCACCGGCTTCAACTGGTTCGAGCCCGACCACTTCCGGCTGGTGACGCTCCCCGACGTCGACATGCTGAGCGAGGCCATCGGGCGGATCGCCGACTTCTTGTCGACGTTGCGCACCTGAGTCATCCTGGGAAGGTGTCCCGCAAGGTCGAACGCCTGACCCTCGACAACCTGGCGCAGCTGCCCGGAGGTTGCTCCGCGTGCGTGGCCTGGGAGTTCGCCCCGGTACGCCGACGCCAGATCCGGGGTCACGAGGTCGAGGAGAAGGCTGCGTGGGTCTCGACGATGCTGCGCGACTGGGGGTCGGTCGGCCGGGTGGTCGTGGTCGACGGGACGCCGGTCGGGCACCTGTCGTGGGCACCGGCCACGTTCCTACCGGGAGGGGACGCTTTCGCGACCGCCCCGGTGAGCTCGGACGCCGTCCTCCTGGGGTGCGGGTACGTCGATCCCGACTACCGCGGACGGGGCTACGGTCGCTTGCTGGTGCAGTCGATGGCCAAGGACGTGATCAAGCACGGCGGCATCGGGGCGGTGGAGACGTTCGGTGCGCTCCGTCCGAGCGCCGAGGTCTGCGTGCTGCCGGCGGAGTTCTTGCTGCGGGTCGGGTTCAGGACCCACCGCGCGCACCCGGAGTACCCGCGGATGCGGATGGACCTGCGGACCACGGTGACCTGGCGCGAGGAGTTCGAGACGGCCGCTGAGCGGCTCCTGGGCGTCGTACGGCCGGCGCTCAACCCGGCACCGGAACCGAACCCGCGAGTCAGCCCCCGGGAGGTCAGCGAGTGACGTCGGGAGCGGCGCCGCTCAACGCGGACCGGAGCTCGCTGAGCCGCAGGATCCCGGTGTGCGCGTCGGCCTCCGGGCTCAGGTAGAACCGCTGCACCGCGACGACGACCGCCTCGGCGAGGACGTCGCGGAACCCCGGGTCCGCCAGACGCCGGGCGTCGCCCGGGTTGGAGATGTAGCCGGCGTCTAGCTGCACGGCGGGCATCCGGGTACGCCGCAGGAACTCCCACGCCTTGGCGTGGCAGCGCAGGTCGACCAGGTCGGTACGAGCGACGATCTCGCGCTGCACCAGGCTCGCGAACCGCTCGCCCGTCGAGGACCAGGTGTTGTGCTCCTCGGAGCCGAAGAAGTAGGTGGCCACACCGCAGGCCTCGGGGTTGGTCGAGGCGTCGACGGCGATGGAGATACTCAGGTGCGCGTTCGCCCGGTTGGCGAAGGTGGCCCGCTCGGTCTCCTCCGCGTGGGTCCCCTCGGCCGGCGCGCGGTGGCGTCCCGAGCGCGAGGCGGTGAGGAAGGCCTGCACGCCGGTCGCGACCAGCCGTCCTTCGATCCGGGTCGCGAGGTCGTGCACGACCTCGGCCGCCCGCTCGGCGTACTCGGGGGGGAGGTGCTGCCCGGGGGAGGGGTCGATGACGACGATCTTGCCGCCGAGCTGGGGACCGGCGTCGCGGATCCGCTCCTGGGCGCGCATCGCGTTCGGGGCGCCGCCGCTGACGATCGGAGCGAGCTGAGCGAGCATCTTCAAGGTGTTCGGGCCGCACGTCCCGTCGGCCGCGACCCCGACGTTGCGCTGGAAGTCGCGGAGCCCGGCCTCGGTCTCCGGACCGAAGTAGCCGTCCACCCGGCCGACCTTGAAGCCGAGCTCGAGGAGCCGCCGCTGCAGCGCGAAGACGTCGTCGCCGGCCATCAGGTTGCCGGGCAGGTGGGTCAGGATCCGGTCACCGAGCTTCCAGCGGGCCTCGTCGAGGCGGCGGAAGGTGGCGACCCCGACCATGCCGTCCACGTGCAGACCGCGCTGCTGCTGGAAGGTACGGACGGCGATCTCGACCCGCTCGTCGTACGTCGAGGGCAGGTCCCCCTCGAGCAGGTCGAGGGCGGCCAGCAACCCGACGATCTGGGTCACGGCGGGACCGCTGTCGCCGTTGCGGAAGACCGTGCTCACTGCTGATCCCCCTCCTCGACGTCGCTGGGCGGTGAACTCTTACTCAAACAGCCGCGCGCCCGGAACACCAGCCTAGTGACAGGCCAAGGGGTCCGGGCGCGCGGGAGAGGTGCTGGGTGGTCAGCCGATGATGTCGGCCAGCTCGCGCAGGAGCGCGGCCTTCGGCTTCGCGCCGACGATCTGCTTCACGACCTCGCCGCCGACGTAGACGTTGAGGGTCGGGATGCCGGTGACGCGGTAGGTCGCCGGGGTGACCGGGTTCTCGTCGACGTTCATCTTCACCAGGGTCAGCTTGTCGCTGTGCTCCTTGGCGATCTCGTCGAGGATCGGGGCGACCTGGCGGCACGGGCCGCACCACTCCGCCCAGAAGTCGACGAGAACGGGCTTCTCGGCCTTCAGGACCTCGGTCTCGAAGTCGGCGTCGGTGACGGCCTTCAGGTCGGCCATGGTTGCTCCTCAGTTGTCGGTTGGTCTGCTACTGATCAAACAGGGCGGCGGGGACATTTCTTCCCCGAGTCTGCCCCAGGGGTTCTCAGACGGTCGCGGCGACCTTCGCGGCGAGGTGCTCCAGGTCGGCCAGGAAGCGCTCGGCGTCCAGCGCCGCGGCGCACCCGCTGCCGGCCGCGGTGATCGCCTGGCGGTAGGTGTGGTCCACCAGGTCGCCGCAGGCGAAGACGCCCGGCAGGTTGGTGTTGGTGGAGCGGCCCTGGACCAGGACGTAGCCCTCGTCGTCGAGGTCGACCTGGCCACCCAGGAGCTCGGAGCGCGGGTCGTGGCCGATCGCGATGAACAGCCCGGTGGCGTCGAGCTCGCGGGTCTCACCGGTGACGGTGTCCTTCAGGGTCAGGCCGGTGAGCTTCTCGTCACCGTGGATGGTCTCCACGGCCGAGTTCCAGGCGATGTCGATCTTCGGGTCGGCGAACGCCCGCTCGGCCATGATCTTGGAGGCACGGAGCTCGTCGCGGCGCACGATCAGGGTGACCTTGGAGCCGAAGCGCGAGAGGAACGTCGCCTCCTCGACGGCGGAGTCACCGCCGCCGACCACGGCGATGTGCTGCTCGCGGAAGAAGAAGCCGTCGCAGGTCGCGCACCAGGAGACGCCGTGGCCCGAGAGCCGGTCCTCGTCGGGGTTGCCGAGCTTCTTGTAGCCCGACCCCATCGCGAGGATGACGGCCTTCGCGGTGAAGGTGCCCTCCTCGGTCTTCACGACCTTGACGTCGCCGGTGAGGTCGACCTCGATGACGTCGTCGGCGATCAGCTCGGCGCCGAAGCGCTCGGCCTGGGCCCGCATCTCGTCCATCAGTGCCGGACCCTGGATGCCGTCGCGGAACCCGGGGAAGTTCTCGACCTCGGTGGTGTTCATCAGGGCGCCGCCGGCGGTCACGGCACCCTCGAAGACCAGCGGCTCGAGGTTGGCGCGGGCGGCGTACACGGCCGCGGTGTAACCGGCCGGGCCGGAGCCGATGATGATGACGTTGCGGGTGCTGTCGGACATGGGTTGCCTGCTCCGTAGAAGGTCTGCTGGTGGGTCGCGAACCAGTCGCTCCCAGAACAGATCCTAAGCACCCGGCATTCCCGATCCCAGGGCGCGCCACCGGATGGACCTCAGGGATCGACGGTCGTGCTCGCGAGCCTCGTGGCGCCGTCGCAGGACCAGGCCTCCACGACCTGCCCGCCCTTCGTCTGCGGCCTCAGCACCAGCGTCGCCGGGGACTTGTCGAAAAGGATCCGGACGACGACCGACTCGTCGTCGACCTCAGGGCCGGCGCACGACGCGTTGGCGGCGACGTCGGCGAGCAGGCTCGTGATCCCGTCCTGGCGCTGCTTCTGCGTGGCGCGCGCGTCGTTCTTCGCGCCGTCCTTGCCCGCGCTGGTCGGCGGGGGGTCGGCATAGCCGTGGCTGAGGTCGTAGAGCCGGGTGGTCGTCCGGGCGTACGCCGCTGCCTGCTCGTCGAAGCCGGCGGCGGTGAACCGGGCAGGAGTGCTGGTGAATTGGTTCAGCTCCTGGGGCGCCGCGGGGTTGCCGCCCGATCCGGCGGCAGTCTCAGGTACGCCGTCGCTGGCGGCCCCCGGCGCCTCCTCCCTGCTCGCACCGGCGTCGGACGCGGTCGCTGACTTGGAGTCCGCGTCGCCGCCGTTGGTGGAGATCTGGCTCAGCCCGACCCCTATCCCGCCGACCAGCACGATCGCCGCGGCAGCGCCCAGCAGCCGAGGGGCGAGCGGCTTGCGCCGCAACGGTACGACGGTGTTGACCGCCTCCACCTCCTCGGCGACGCGGGCTGCGACCAGCCCGGCCAGGGTCGCGTCGAGACGCGCGGCGACGTCGGGCGGGAGCGGCTCGTCGGCGCGGGCGTCGGCGAGGAGACCACGGAGGGCGTCGTGCGCGGCGTCGTCGAAGTCGGGTTCCTGCTCGCCCGGTCCGAGCTCGCTCATCGTGCCCCCCCTTCGATCGTGGTCGTTCCCTGGTCTGACGCGGTCGTGCCGGTCGCGGTTCCGGTGACGCCCATCTCCTCCAGGATGCCCGCCAGCCGGTGACGTCCCCGGGCGCAGCGGCTCTTCACCGTGCCGGTCGGGCAGTCGAGCATCCGACTGACCTCCTCGACCGGGTACCCCTCCATGTCGACGAGAACCAGCGCGGCCCGCTGCTCGTCGGGGAGCCGGGCGAGCGCGGCGAGCACGGCGGTCCGTTGCTCGCTGCGCACGCTGGACTCGGCCGGGTCGTCGGCGGGTTCGCTGGTGCCGAGCACTGCTCCCCGGATGGCGTGGTCCTCGAGGTCGTCGGGCAGCGGCTGGGCGGCGCGGACCTTGTTGCGGCGCAGCCGGTCGAGCGAGGCGTTCACCACGATCCGGTGCAGCCAGGTCGTGACCTGGGCGTCACCGCGGAAGTCACCGGCGCGCTTGAACGCCGAGATCAGGGCTTCCTGCAGGGCGTCCGCGGCGTCCTCCGGATTGCCGGTGGTGCGCAGCGCGACGGCCCAGAGCCGGTCGCGGTGACGGGTGAACAGGACGCCGAACGCGTCCGGGTCGCCTGCGCTGTGCGCGGCGAGCAGTCCGGGATCATCGAGCTCGGTGAGGTCCGCGCTCACGACCGGACCAGGATCTCCGCGATCTGCCCCTTGAAGCCGCCGCCGACCGGGGGCAGCCGGGTCAGCCAGACCACCAGGTAGCGGGTGCGCACCGACTCCAACCGGACGGTGGCCGAGGACTCTGCTCCGGCGACGCGGCCGACGCGGGTCGTGTCGGCCAGCTCGGCGGGCGGGGCGTCAGCCCCTGCCGGGCTGGCGTAGAACTCGACGTCGGTCGGCTCCCCGACGAGGGTCACCTCGACCGAGGTCACCGCCCTGTCCGAGCCGAGGTCGACCACGATGCCGACCCCGCTCTTCAGGCCGCCGAGGCCGGCGCTGTTGTAGGTGCCGGTAGTCCAGCCCGTGGCCGGGTCGCCGTCGTACGCGCGCCTGACCTGACCCGGGTTTTCCGACGGCGGGTCGCCCTCGGGGTCGAAGTCACCGGCGTCCTCGATCTTCACGGGAGTGCCGGTGACGACGGGGGTCGCTGAGGGCGGAGCCACGGTGGCGGTCGGCGTACCGGTGCTGGTGGCGGGGGCGTCGTCACCGTCGTCCTTGCCGGCCACGAAGGCGACGTACGCCGCAGCAGCGACGGCGAGCACGAGGAGAACAGCCAGGAAGACCTTGAGGCCACGGCGCCGCCGTCGCGGCGGCTCGGCGTACGCCGGTCGGCTCGGCTCGTCGTCGAACGGCCACCCGGTGCTGGTCGTCGGCGCGGCCACGGCCGCAGCGGTGGCGGGGACCCGCCGCTCCTCCTCGGCGAACAGCGGTCGCGCGACCGGCTTCTCGAACGGCGGCGGAGGCGTCGCGGGGACCCACTCCTCGGGCTCGAAGTGCTCCAGACCGGAAGGGGTGAACGGTGCCGGGGCCGCCATCGTGGCGTCGGGATCTTCGGCGGCAGCAGCGGGACGGGCAGGCGGACGCGGGACGGCCGGGGCGGCCGGGGAGGAGGTCGGTGGGGCGACTGGCGCGGCGGCTGGCGGGGCGACTGGTGGGGCGACTGGTGGGGCCTCGGGCACGGGAGCAGCGAGCGGTGCTGCGGGGCGTGCGGCCGGCCGGGACGGCACGACGGCGGAAGGCTCAGGCCGCGGCTCGGTTCCCGTTTCGGTTTCCGGCTCGGTCTCCGCCTTGGTTTCCGGCTCGGCCTGCGGCGTTTCGGACACCGGCTCCACCGCGAGTGCGGCCTGCACGGGAGGAACGAGTGCCGTCTCCAGCGGGTCCAGCACCTCCGCCGACTCGGGGGACGTGGGCTCGTCGTGCATGCTCGGGACGTCGACCGGTGCCACCAGTGCGGGGTCGCCGACGAAGTCGCTCAGCGCGGCAGCGATCTCCAGGGCGGTCTCGATCGGCATAGCGTGGACCGACGCCTCCTTGTGCAGCACCCGGTCGCAGATCGCGTCGAGCGTGCGCGGCACGCCGGCGCGGACCTGCCGTGGTCGCAGCGGTCGCCTTCCCTCCCGGGGCGCGGCCGGCAACGCCGACGGTGCGACCCCGGGCCACTTCCCGGTGAGCGCGGCGTAGAGGATGCCGGCCAGGTCGACCACGTCGGCGTCGCGCGGGCTGAGCTCGCCGTACGGAGAGGTCGTCGCGGGAGCGCGTTCGAAGGCGGCGTTCACCACGAAACCGATCAGCTTGACCGAGCCGGACTCGGTGACCAGCACGGCCTCGGGGTTCAGGCGCCCGTGGCACAGGCCCTGTCGGTGGGCGGCGACGATCGCCTCGGCGACCTCGCGGGTGAGCCAGGCGGCGCGCAGGGCGGGCAGGGTCCCGCGGGCGAGCATCACGTCGAGCGAGACCCCGTCGCCCCACTCGTTGATCACCCAGGTGAGGCCGTCGACGTCCGCGCAGTCCAGCACGCGCAGGAAGTGCGGGTCGCTGACCGCCGCCGACGCGCGGGCGGCGGTGAGCACCCGAGGCGCGCGCGGGTCGTCGCTCGGGAGCACGTGCACCGCGACGCTGCGTGCCAGCACCGTGTCGGTCGCGCGCCAGAACCGGGCCCCGTCGTGCTCGGAGAGCAGCACCTCCATGCGGTAGCGGCCGTCGAGCATCGTGCCCGGGCTCATCGACATCGGCTGCTCGCTCCTTCTCGGCTTCGGTGCTCGGCCCCATCGTAGGGTCGTCAGCGTCCCGAGCGGCCCAACCGCGACGTGAGGAGCCCGACGACTTCGGTGACCTCGGTCAGCCGGAACAGCCGGGCGAAGAAGAGGTAGGCCAGCCCGCCGACCGCGCCGACCCAGGCGAGCCGGAGGATCACCTCGACCTTGCCGGTGCCGTCGAGGAGCAGCTGGACGAGCTCGCGGGCGCCGAGCGCCGTCGCGGCGGCGAGGCCGACCACGATGATGATCCGGACGCTGAACCGGACCAGCTCGCCGCCGCCGAGACCGTGGGTCTGCACCGAGAGCTGCCGGAAGGAGAGCGCCGCGCCGACGGCGTACGCCAGGGTGTAGGCGATCACCAGCCGCGGCGCGGTCTCCTGCGGGTCGGCGCCGTGGGTGAGCAGGATGGCGGCGCCGATGTTGACGACCGCGATCACGCACTGGATGAAGAAGACCCGGCGGTTCTGCTCGAGGGCGTAGAAGCCGCGCAGCACCAGGTAGTGACTGGTGAAGAAGAAGGCACCGAGGACGAACAGCGAGAGCGTCGGCACCAGGTCGGTGTAGGACTTGTTCGCCGAGCCCCACTTGAAGACCAGGTTGGCGACGTCGGTGGCGACGATCGGCAGCATCGCGAGCACCGGGAGCACCAGCGCATACGTCGAGCGCATCGTCGAGCTGACCGCGAGCGCCAGACCGGTCATCCGCTGATTCGAGGCGTAACCCGCCAGCCGCGGCAGGACGGCGGTGGCGAGCGAGACGGTGATGATCGCGTGCGGGACCATCACGAGCAGGAACGCGTTCGAGTAGATCGTGTAGCCGGTGCCGCCGTCGGCCGAACCGCTCGAGGCGATCCGGACCACCACCGTGTACGCGACCTGGTTGACCACGACGAACAGCACGGTCCACGAGGCCAGCCGGAAGGTGTGACCGAGGCCGGAGTTGCGGAAGTCGAAGCGTGGCCGGAAGGTGAAGCCCGAGCGCTTGAGGTACGGCACCAGGATCAGGAACTGGGCTGCGATGCCGAGCGTCGACCCGATGCCGAGGAGCGCCTCGGCCCTGCCGGAGAACGCACCGTCGAGCTCCTCCCCGCGCGCCGGCCCGATCACGACCAGGTAGCTGACCAGCACGACCACCGAGATGATGTTGTTCGCGATGGGCGCCCACATCATCGGGCCGAAGCTGCGCCGCGCGTTGAGCACCTGTCCGACGAGGACGAACATCCCGTAGAAGAACACCTGCGGCATGCAGTAGCGCGCGAAGGTCACCAGGGAGTCGAGCTCGGCGGAGCTGGACTCCTCGAAGAAGGACGGGTCCACCAGCACCCGCATCACCAGCGGCGCTGCGACCACGAGCAGGACCGAGACGGCACCGAGGAACAGCACCGCCAGGGTGATCACCCGGTTGGTGTACGCCGCGCCGCCGTCGGGGTCGTTCTTGATGGCTCGCACCAGCTGGGGCACCAGCACGGCGTTGAACACGCCGCCGGCCAGCAGGATGTA
The DNA here is from genome assembly GCF_040546585.1 of Marmoricola sp. OAE513. Taxonomy (NCBI): domain Bacteria; kingdom Bacillati; phylum Actinomycetota; class Actinomycetes; order Propionibacteriales; family Nocardioidaceae; genus Marmoricola; species Marmoricola sp. OAE513. The sequence continues at coordinate 1,860,488 of NZ_JBEPOC010000001.1, forward strand.
GAGCATGTTCGGGATCGTGTTGGCGATGTTGAAGATGTCGGCGTGCAGCTGGGTCCCGATCGCCGCCGCCAGCAACGTCGCGCGGACGAAACCGCTCAGCCGGGACACGATGGTCCCGGCCGCCATCACCGCGCTCGATCCGAGGACCGTCGGCTCGGGTCTGTCCTCCGGATCCGGGCCGGGCGCGACGTGGCTCATGCACGCCGCCAGCGGTGCTCGCGCAGACCCTTGCGGATCCGGCGGGCGATCATCACGACGAGCAGCAGACCCCCGGCGCCGAGGACTCCCCAGATCAACATGCCCACCTGGCTGGTGCGCAGCCGGAAGCTGAGCGGGGTACCGAGCTCGGTGCCGTCCTCGGTGACCGGACTGAGCACCACCTCGGTGACGCCGATGTTGGAGGACTTCGCGTCCAGGCGGAGCACGGTCCGCTCACCGGGGGCCATCCGGACCGGCTTGGTCGAGTCGATCCTGACGTCCGGGTCCGAGGTCTGGGGTTCGACGCCGACCTCGATCGGCTGGTCGAGCCCGTTGACCAGGGTCACGGCCAGCGTTCCCGACCCGCCCGACAGGGTGACGAACTCGGTCCCGATCACCTCGACCTTCGCGAGCCGGTTGCGCATCCGCGTGTTGGTGGCGAGCACCTGCTGGCGGGCGAGCAGCTCCTCCTTGCGTGCGTGGTTCGAGACCGCGCTGAGGGCAGCGCCGGCGAGGTCGTGGGCGATCGTGTTCTCCGACTGCAGCAGGCTGGAGAGGACGGTCGTGGTCTGGGTCAGCGTGCGCGCGACCGTGATGTTGTCCAGCGGGACCTCGGCGCGGCGTACCGATCGCGGGTAGCCGAGGGTGGCGGTGAAGGTCGGCGTGGTCGAGTCGGTGGTCGGCGCGAGCGGCACCAGGTTCAGCCACGGCTGGTCGAAGGAGTTGAAGAAGTCGGCCAGCTCCCAGCCGGTGCCCGGGTCCCAGTCGTTCGGCAGCTGGACCACGAGCGGCGAGGTGGACCGCTCCGGGAGGCGCAGTGCGGCGTCAGCCAGGATCCGCTGCCGGTAGGCGAGGGCGTCCGTCGGCGAGGTCGGCCCCGGTCCGCCGTCGGCCACCTGGCTGTCGCTGAAGACCAGGTCCTGCTGCTCGGTGGTGCGCCACCGGGTCCGGGTGCGCGGCGCCGCGTGGTCCTCGACGAGGATCATCGACTCCTTCGGGACGGCCGCGAGCAGGTCGTCGTCGAACCAGCCGCCCGGCGGGGCGAGGGCCGGGACGGCCGGGATGTCGAGCGCGGTGAACGTCTGGGCGGCGAGCTTGTCGGCCAGCTTGAGGAGCGTCGGGCGACGGCGGGCCAGCGAGTTCGCGTCCGGGTCGGCGTACCCGAGGCCGAGGGTGGTGTGCGTCTGCGCGGCCGTGACGATGCGGCTGAGCCAGGTCTCGGCGTTGGCCCGGTCGATCGGCTCGAGCCGGTTCGAGGAGCGAGAGGTGGTCCCGCTGGGGGTTGAGGTGGGCTCGTCGTCGGGATCCTCGTCCTCGGCCTTGCCGAACGACAGCGGCTTGTTGTCGTCCTTGAGGTCGCTGACGGCGTCGACGACGGCCGGGTCGATCAGCAGGGTGGCCGGGTGCGTTCCGGCAGAGGCGATGAAGGAGGCCAGCCGACCCAGGCGACCCGTCGGGGCGAGCGAGCTCGACCAGCTGGTCGTGCCGAAGACGCGGCCGTCGGCGTCGCGGCGTACTCGTTCGCGCACCGGGACCACGACGGAGACCGAGGTCTGCTCGTTGCTGCGGACGAGCGGGATGAACGTGCGGGCCCGGCCGAGGGTCTCGCGCGCGCCGCCCTGGGCGTTCTGGCCGAGCGCGTGCACGCCGATCCAGTAGACGCCCTGCTCCCCGGTGATCGCGGTCCCGATCAGGCTCTTGACCTTGAGCGCGATCCGGAAGCCGGCCGTCTGGCCGGGGACCAGGTTGCCGATCGCGACGAACTCGTTCTGCTCCACCAGCCTGGTGCCGACCTCGGTCTCCGGGTCGGAGGCCGCCGCGGCGGCGAGCTGGTCGCGGGTGGTCATCGGGGAACGGCTGAGGAACGGGTGCACGTTGACCGCGTTCCAGGTGTCCTCGGAGTCGTTGGTGACCGTGCCGGCCAGGACCAGGGTGCCCTTGGTCCCGATGGCTGCCGGGCTGAGCCGGGCGAGGTGCACCGACAGCGCCGTGCTCCCGGTCGCGACCGGGTCGGCGGCGCGCGCCGGGGAGTCGGTGAGCAACGGTCCGACCAGGGCGGACAGCAGGGCGAGCAGCACCACCGCGAGAAGCCCGGGACGGCGTCCGGGCTGGCGTCGGGGCTGCTTCACACCCGCGATGCTAACGACTTCTGCCCCGTCCTTCGTCCGTCGCAACCGGTGCGGGCAACCGGGTCCGTCGCAGATAGAGTGACGTCCCATGTCCGCTGTGCCTCCTGACGGCCCTCTGCTGATGACGCAGGTCCAGGACCGTGCCGTCGCCGAGCTCCTCCGGATCGCACCGGTGATCGAGGAGCTCGGGGCCCGGTTCACGGCCGCCGGCGAGGAGATCGCCCTGGTCGGTGGGCCGGTCCGCGACGCGATGCTCGGCCGGCTCCAGAACGACCTGGACTTCACCACCTCGGCCCGCCCCGAGGTCACCGAGCGCCTGGTCCGCGGGTGGGCCGACGCCGTGTGGGACATCGGCCGCGACTTCGGCACGATCGGTTGCCGGTACGGCGACTGGCAGCTGGAGATCACCACCTACCGCTCCGAGGCCTACGACGCCTCGAGCCGCAAGCCGGAGGTGTCCTACGGCGACTCCCTGGCCGGGGACCTGGTGCGTCGCGACTTCACCGTGAACGCGATGGCGCTCCGCCTGCCCGGCCGCGAGCTCGAGGACCCGTACGGCGGCATCGTCGACCTCGCGCACCGGGTGCTGCGGACACCGGGTCGCCCTGAGGACTCCTTCAGCGACGACCCGTTGCGGATGATGCGTGCGGCCCGGTTCGCCTCCCAGCTCGGTTTCACGGTCGCGCCCGAGGTCAGGGCTGCGATGACGGACATGGCCGAGCGGATCACGATCATCTCCGCCGAGCGGGTGCGCGACGAGCTGGTGAAGCTGATCTGCTCGCCGACCCCGCGCACCGGTCTGCTTCTCCTGGTGGAGACCGGACTGGCGCAGCACGTGCTGCCCGAGCTGCCGGCGCTGATGCTCGAGCGCGACGAGCACCACCGGCACAAGGACGTCTACGAGCACACGCTCACGGTGCTCGAGCAGTCGATCGACCTGGAACACCGACTGCCCGGCGAAGGTCCGGACTTCATCTCACGCTTCGCCGCGCTGATGCACGACGTCGGCAAGCCACGGACCCGCAAGCTCGTCGGCGACGGCACCGTCACGTTCCACCACCACGACGTGGTCGGCGCGAAGATCACCCGGAAGCGGATGCAGGCGCTGAAGTTCTCGAACGACGAGATCAACGACGTCAGCACGCTGGTCGAGCTGCACCTGCGGTTCCACGGGTACGGCGACGGTCAGTGGACCGACTCCGCCGTACGCCGCTACGTCCGGGACGCCGGTCCGCTGCTGGACCGGCTGCACGTGCTGACCCGCGCCGACTGCACCACGCGCAACCAGCGCAAGGCCGAGCGGCTCAGCCGGACCTACGACGAGCTGGAGGAGCGGATCGCGCGGCTCTCGGAGGAGGAGGAGCTCGCCTCGATCCGACCCGACCTCGACGGCAACCAGATCATGGAGATCCTGGGCATCCCCGCCGGGCGCCAGGTCGGCGAGGCGTACAAGTTCCTGCTCGAGCTGCGGCTCGACAACGGACCGATGAGCTACGACGACGCCAAGGCCGCTCTGCTGGAGTGGGCCGCCGCCACCTAGGCCGGGTCGATCGTCAGGCTGACGTTCTTCGGGGTCGCCGCCAGCCCCGTGCTGGTCTGGGTGAACCGGAGCGTCACGGTGGCGGTGCCCTGGGACGTCGGGGTCCCGGTGATCTCGCCGGTGTCCTCGTCGATGTCCAGCCCGGCGGGTAGGCCGCTGGTCGCGGTCCACTTCCCTACCGGGTCGCCCTGGGCGTGCACGGTCTGGTCGTAACCCACCCCGACCTGACCGTTCGGCAACGTCGAGGTGGTGATCACCGGCGCGTCGGCCTCGTCGACGACCAGCGCGATCGTCTTGCCGGCGGCGGTCTGGCCGTTGACCGTGTAGCCGATCACGACGTTGGTGCTGCCGACCGTGGTCGGTGTGCCGGTGATCGCGCCCGTGCTCGCGTTCAACGAGAGGCCGTCGGGCAGCGGGGACGCCGTCCAGGTTCCGTTCTGGGTGCCGTCGAGGGTGAACGAGTACGCCTCGGTGCGGGTCGCGTGCGGGAGCGAGGCCGTGGTGATGACCGGCTTGACGGCGAGCGTGAGGGTCTTGGTCGCCGAGGTCTGGCCGTTGACCGTGTAGGTGATGGCGACATTCGTCGACCCGGCCGCCGTCGGGGTGCCGGACAGCTCCCCGGTGCTGGCGTCGATGCTGATCCCGGCCGGGCGCGGGGTGGCGGTCCAGGTCCCCCCGGTGCCTCCGGCCGCGGCCAGCGTCACCGAGTACGCCGTCCCGGTGGCGGCCGGGGCCAGCGAGGCCGTGGTGACCGTGGGCTTCACCGCCAGCGCGATCGTCTTGCCCGCCGAGGTCTGGCCGTTGACGGTGTAGGCGACCACCACGTTCGTCGTTCCCGCTGCGGTGGGGGTGCCGGACAGCTCCCCGGTGCTCGCGTTGATCGCGATGCCGGCCGGGCGCGGGGTGGCGGTCCAGGTACCGCCGGTGCCGCCGTTGGCGGTGAGGCTGTCGGAGTAGGCCGATCCGACGGTGCCGGTGTCGAGCGAGGTGCTCGTCACGACCGGCTTCACCGCGAGCACGAGGGTCTTCTGGGTGGCGGACAGTCCGGTGCTGGTCTGGGTGAAGTTGATGACGACGTTGGTCGAGCCGGCCGTGGTCGGCGTCCCGGTGATCGCGCCGGTGGACGTGTTGAGGTTCAGGCCGTCCGGCAGCGGGGTGGCCGACCAGGTGCCCGCGGGGTTGCCGGTCGCGGTCAGGGTGAAGGAGTACGCGGTCCCGACGGTCCCGGGGTCGAGCGTGCTCGTGGTGATGACCGGGGCGGGCGCCTCGTTGACGGTGATCGACACCGTCCGGGTCACCTGCGGTGCACCACCGTTGGCGGTCTGGGTGAACTTGAGGACCACGTCGTTCGAGGTGCCCACGGCGCTCGGGGTCCCCGTGATCGCGCCGCCGTTGCTGATGCTCAGACCGGCGGGGAGGTTGTCGGCCGCCCAGGTGCCGGCAGGGGTGCCGACGGCTGCGGCCTGGGTGTTGTAGGAGAGCGTCCGGGTCGCGTCGGGGAGGGCGGCGGTGGAGATCGCTGCGTTGACGACGAGGTTGAGTGTCTTGGTGTCGGCGGACAGTCCGGTGCTGGTCTGGGTGAATCCGACGACCACCGCGGTCGTGCCGGATGCGGTCGGGGTCCCGGTGATCGCACCGGTGCTCTGGTTGAGCGACAGGCCGGCGGGCAGCGGGCTCGCTGTCCAGGTGCCCGCCGGGTTCCCGGTGGCCGTCAACGTGACCGAGTAGCCGGAGGTGTTGACCGTGCCTGCGGGAAGAGCGTTGGTGCTGATCACGGGCTCGGCCGCCTCGACGACCTGCAGGCTGACGTTGCGGGTCACCTGCGGCGCGCCGCCGTTGGCGGTCTGGGTGAACTTCAGCGTGACCGTCTTGGTCTGCACGGTCGTCGGGGTGCCGGAGATGACGCCGGCGTTGCTGATGCTCAGGCCGTCGGGGAGGTTGTCGGCCGCCCAGGTGCCGGCCGGCGTACCGACGGCGGCGACCTGGGTGCTCGGGTAGGCGATCGTCCGGGTGCCGCTGGGCAGCGTGCTCGTCGAGATCGCCGCGTTCACCACCAGGCTCAGGTTCTTGGTGTGCGAGAGACCGCTGCTGGTCTGGGTGAACTTGAGCGCGACGGTGTAGGTGCCCGACGCGGTCGGCGTGCCCGAGAGGACACCGGTGCTTCCCGCGACACTGACGCCGTTGGGCAGCCCCGTTGCCGACCAGGTGCCGGCCGCGGGGCCGGTGGTGGTGACCGCCGGGGTGTTGCTCGTGTAGCTCTGGCCCACGTCGGCGGCGGTCAGGCTGGTCGTGGTGATGCTCGGTCCGGCGACCTCGAGGACCGTGATCGCGACGGTGCGCGTCACCTGCGGCGCACCGCCGTTGCCGGACTGGGTGAATTTGAGGGCGACGTTGTTGGTCGTGCCGACCGTGGTCGGCGTCCCGGTGATGAGACCGCCGGCGCTGATGCTCAAGCCGGCGGGGAGGTTGTCGGCCGCCCAGGTGCCCGCCGGCGTACCGACGGCTGCGGCCTGGGTGCTGTAGGAGAGCGTCCGGGTCGCGTCGGGCAGCGTGCTCGTCGTGATCGCCGCGTTGACGAGCAGGTTGAGGGTCTTGGGCGTCGCCGCGACTCCGGTGGACGTCTGGGTGAAGCCGATCTGCACCGCGGTGGTGCCGGACGCGGTCGGCGTGCCGGTGATGGCGCCGGTGCCGGCGTTCAGGGAGAGCCCGGCCGGGAGCGGTGACGCCGTCCAGGTGCCGGCGGGGTTCCCGGTGGCAGTCAGCGTGGTGGAGTAGCCGCTCACGTTGACCGAGCCCGAGGGCAGCGAGCCGGTGCTGATCACGGGGGCAGCTGCCTGGACGACCTGGAGGGTGAGGGTCTTGGAGGTCGCGGCCAGGCCGGTGCTGGTCTGGGTGAACCCGATGACGACGTCCACGCTCTGCACGGTGGTCGGGGTGCCGGAGATGACGCCGGTGCTCTCGTCCAGGTTCAGTCCGTCCGGGAGCGGTGACGCGGTCCAGGTGCCGGCGGGGTTGCCGGTGACGAGGAGCTTGAACGAGTACGCCGAGACCCGGGTGCCGTTGGGCAGGGACGTCGTGCTGATCACCGGCTTGGCGGCCTCGTTGACGACCAGGGCCAGCGTCTTGCCGGCCGCAGCGACACCGTTGCGGGTGAATCCGATGACGACGTTGGTCGACCCGACGGTCGTCGGTGTCCCGGTGATCGCACCCGTCGACGGGTTCAGGGTGAGGCCGTCCGGGAGCGGCGACGCGGTCCAGGTCCCCGCGCCGCCGGCAGCGACACCGAGCGTGACCGAGTACGGCGAGACGCGGGTGCCGGCCGGGAGCGAGCTCGTGCTGATGACCGGCCTGACCACGAGTGCGAGGGTCTTGGTCGTCGCGGCGACGTTGTTGCGGGTGAACCCGATGACGACGTTGGTCGTCCCGGCGTCGGTCGGAGCGCCGGTGATGGCACCGGTGGTCTCGTTCAGGGTCAGGCCCGCCGGCAGCGGGCTCGCCGTCCAGGTCCCCGTCCCGGTGGCACCCAGCGTGACCGAGTACGACGCGCCCACGGCTCCCTCGGACAGCGAGGTCGTGGTGATGACCGGCTTCACGTCGAGCGGCAGGTTCTTGGTGCTGGCCGCGACGCCGTCGCTGGTGAACCCGATGACGACGTTGTTCTTGCCGGCCTCGGTCGGCGTACCGGAGATGACGCCTGTGCTGGCGTCCAGGTTCAGCCCGTCGGGCAGGGGTGCTGCGGTCCAGGTGCCCGCCCCGCCGGTGGCGGCCAGCGTCACCGAGTACGCGACGCCGTCGGAGGCACCGGGCAGCGAGGTCGTGGTGATGATCGGCTTCACGGCCAGCGCGAGCGTCTTCGTCGCGGAGTCGACGCCGCCCCGGTTCAGGCCGATGACGACGTTGGTGGTGCCGGCCGCGGTCGGTGTACCGGAGATGACACCGGTGCCCGCGTTCAGGGACAGCCCGGCCGGGAGCGGCGCGGCAGTCCAGGTGCCGTTGCTGCCGCCGTTGGCGGCCAGGGTGACCGAGTACGCCGCCCCGACGGTGGCGTCGGGCAGGGTGCCGGTGCCGATCACGGCCCTGATCACCAGCGGCAGCGTCTTGGTCGCCGAGGTCAGACCGCTGCTCGTCTTCTTGAAGGCGATCGCGACGTTGGTGGTGCCGGCGGTGGTCGGCGTACCGGAGATGACGCCGGTGTCCTTGTTGAGCGCGAGCCCGGCCGGGAGCGGCGCGGCGGTCCAGGTGCCGGTCTGGTTGTTGTCCAGCGCCTTGAGGTCGAGCGAGTAGTTGGCGCCCGCGCTCCCCGGCAGCAGGCTGGTCTGCTCGATGCCCGGCAGCACCGTCAGGGTGATCGTCTTGACCGCGGCGTCTACGTTCGTGCTCGATTGCTTGAAGCCGATCTGGACGCTGGTCGCTCCCGAGGTCGTCGGGGTGCCGGAGATGACGCCCGTGCTGGTGTTCAGGGACAGGCCGGCCGGCAGGGTGCTCGTCGACCACGTGCCCGCGGGGTTGCCGGTGGCGGTCAGCGTCGTCGTGTACGCCGACCCGACGGTGGCGGTCGGCAGCGACGAGGTGGCGATGACCGGCGGGTCGGCCTGGAGGATCTTCAGCGCGAGGGCCTTGGTCCCGGTGACGCCCGTGCTCGCCTGGGTGAAGGTCAGCGTGACGGTGCCGTCGAAGAGGACGGTGGGCGTCCCGAGGATCTCACCGCTGCCTGCGTCGATCGAGAGCCCACTGGGGAGCCCGGTCGCGCCCCAGCTCCCGGCAGGGTTGCCCGTGACGCTCGGGGTGAACGAGTACTGCGTCAGCCGCTTGCCGCTGGGCAGCGACGTCGTGCTGATCACCGGGGGGTCGGCCTGGACGACCTGCAGGGGGACGGTCCTGCTGGCGGAGACGCCGGTGCTGGTCTGGGTGAAGGTGAGCACGACGTTGGTGGTGCCGACGGTCGTGGGGGTACCCGAGACGACGCCGGTGCCGGAGTCGACGGAGAGGCCGGGGGGCAGCGGGCTGGCCGCCCAGGTTCCTCCGGCGGTGCCGGTCACGGTTGCGGCCAGCGTCACCGAGTACGGCGAGAGACGCTTCGCGCTGGGCAGGGTGCTCGTGGTGACGACGGGCGCGGGCGCCTCGTCGACGTGCAGCTTCATGGTGTGCGGCACCGCGGCGACACCGGTGCTGGTCTGGGTGAAGTTGACGGTGACGTCGGTGTCGCCGATCGTCGTCGGCGAGCCGGTGATCTTGCCGGTCGAGGCCTCCAGCGAGAGCCCGTCGGGCAGCGGTGCCGCGGTCCAGGTGCCGGGCGGGTTGCCCTGCGCGGTGAGGGTCACGGAGTAGGGGCGGGTGCGGTTCCCGCTCGCGAGCGCGTTGGTGGTGATCACCGGCGCGGGCGCCTGGTTGACCGTGATGCCGACGGTCTTCGGGGGCGAGGTGTCCCCGTTGCTCGTGCGCGTGAACTGCACCTCGGTCGCGGTGAACTGGACGGTCGTCGGGGTGCCGGAGATGACGCCGGTGCTCGGGTTCAGCGAGAGTCCGGCCGGGAGCGGGCTCGCGGTCCAGGTGCCGGTGTACCCGTCGATGGTGGTGAGCCTCGCCGAGTAGGGGACGGTCCGGGTGGCCGTGGGGAGGGTCTGCGTCGCGACCACCGGGGTCGTCGACACGGTGACCGTCGGCGACACCGCGGCGGCGTTGTTCCCGGCGTTCGGGACCGAGATCCGGATCGGGGTCGTGGGCCCGACCGCGACGACCTTGTTGAAGGTGCCGTCGGCAGCGAGCGCCGTGGTGGTGATGTTGGTCCAGGTGCCGTTGAAGTTCTTCTGCACCGCGACGAGGGTGTTCCGCACGAACGGCTTGACCGTGCCGGTCAGGGTCGTGCTCGACCCGGCCGGGATCAGCGTCGGGTTCGCGACCAGGGTGACGGTGGTCCTGTTCAGCGCCCGGACGCTGACCGTGCGCGAGGCAGCGGCCCGGAGCTTCTTCTTCCTGGGGGCGTACGCGCGGTAGGCGTAGGTGCCGGCCGAGCCGGGCTGGGTGAGCGTGACCTTGTAGGCGCCACCGCTGGTGGTCGTCCTCGTCGACTTGATGCCGACCCAGGTCGACCCGATCCGGCGCTGCAGCGTGATCGTGCTTCCCTTCGGAGACTTGCTGAGCCTGCCGGAGAACGTGACCGCGCCCTTGACCAGGGTCGTCGACGCGGACTGGCTGATGCTCACCGACCGCGAGATGGTCGCCTTCCTGGTCTTGGCGGACGCCGGGGCACCGAGGCCCGTCGCCAGGAAGCCGGTCGTCAGCAGCAGACCTGCGACGACCAGGGCGGTCAGGCGGAACGGGTGCGGGAGGTGCATCGGTGCCTCGAGAAGTGCGTGGGAGGAAGATCTTCAGGCTAGGTGAGAACGCCCGCACGGGGTAGGCGAGATCCCTACCCCGTGGGCGTGGTGGAGCTGTTCAGTTGTGGGTGCGCGGCTGGTGCTCAGGAGACCTTGATGGAGAAGGTCTTCTCCGTGAACAGGTTGGTGCCCGTCTCGGTGAACCGCACGATGTAGGTGAAGTTGCCGGGCAGCGTGGTCGAGCCGCTGATCCGGCCGTCACTCTTCAGCGTCAGGCCCAGGGCGGGGTTGCTGCCCGGTCGCAGGGTCCAGGTGCCGGTCGGGGCCGGAGCAACCTCCAGCTGGTAGGAGTACCCCTGCAGCGGGGTCCCGTGCGGCAGGGTCGAGGGGCTGGTGATGATCGGCGCCGACTGGACGACGTGCAGCACCAGCGTCTTCGACGCCGCGGCCTGACCGGAGTTGGTCTGGACGAAGTCGAACTTGATGTTCGTGTCGCCCGCCAGACGCGGCGTTCCGGACAGCTCCCCGGTCGCGGTGTTGAAGGTCATCCCGGCCGGCAGCGGCGATGCCGTCCAGGTACCCGCCGGGTTCCCGGCGACCGTGAGGGTCGTCGAGTAGGCGTGGTACCGCAGCGCGTCCGGGAGGACGGTCGTGGTGATGACCGGTGCGACGGCCTGCTTCACCGTGAGGACCAGGACCTTCGGCGTTGCCGAGAGCCCGCTGCTGGTCTGGGTGAAGCCGAGGGTGACCTCGTGGTTGCCCACCTGGTCGGCAGCGGTCACCGTGCCGGTGATCTTGCCGGTGGCCGGGTTGAGCACCAGGCCGCCCGGGAGACCGGTGGCCGTCCACGTGCCCGCGACGTTCCCCTGCGAGGTGAGCGTGAACTCGTAGGGCAGGTACCGGGTCGCGTCGGGCAGCGCACCGGTCGCGATCACCGGGGCAGCCACCTGGTTGACGTGCAGCGTCAGCGTCTTGCTGATCGCGGCGACACCGGTGCTGGTCTGGGTGAACCCGATGACGACCTGCGTGTCCCCGGCGGCGGTCGGCGTACCGGAGATGACACCCGTGGTCGGGTTCAGCTCCAGGCCGGCCGGCAGCGGTGCTGCCGTCCAGGTACCGCCCGCCGCAGCGTTCGGGTTCTGGGTCGCCGTGAGCTGGAAGTTGTACGGCGAGAACCGGTCGGCGGGCGTCAGCACCGTGGTCGCGATGACCGGTGCCGCTGCCTGGTTGACCTTGAGGTTCAGCACCTTCGGCGTGGCCGCCAGACCGTTGCTGGTCTGGGTGAACCCGATGGTGACGGGGTTGTCACCCAGGTTGGCGGTCCCGGTGATGGTCCCGGTGATCTTGCCGGTGGACGCCTCCAGCGACAGGCCGGCCGGGAGGCCGTCCGCCGTCCAGGTGCCCGCCGGGGCACCCTGGGCCGCCAGGGTGAAGTCGTAGGACACGAACCGGGTGGCCTCGGGCAGGGACGCCGTGCTGATCACCGGGTTCGCGCCCGGGTCGATCTGCAGCAGCAGCGTCTTGCTGGTCGCGGCCACACCCGTGCTGGTCTGGGTGAAGCCGATGACGACCTGCTTGTCGACCGCGGTCGGCTCCGGGGTGCCGGAGATGACGCCGGTCGCGGCGTTGAGTGTCAGGCCGTCAGGCAGCGGTGCTGCGGTCCAGGTGCCGACGGCCGGGGTGTTGCCACCGGCCTGGCTCGCGGTCAGCTGGAAGCTGTACGGCGCACCCTTGGTACCCGGGTCGAGCGCCGTCGTGGTGATGGTCGGCTTCGCCGCCTCACCCACGGTCAGGGCGATCGTCTTCGGCGTCGCGGAGAGGCCGGTGTTGGTCTGGGTGAACCCGACCATGACCTGCTTGGTCTCGGCGACGGTCGGCGTACCGGAGATGGTGCCGGTGGCGGCGTCCAGAGCAAGGCCGGACGGGAGCGGCGAGGCCGTCCAGGTGCCGGTGGCGCCGTTGGCGGCCAGCGTGGTCGAGTACGGCGTCCCGACGGTGCCGTTGGGCAGCGTCGTCGTGCTGATCGTGGGCGCCACCGCCTGGTTGACGCGCAGGGTCAGCGTCTTGGTCGCGGCGTTCAGACCGGTGCTGGTCTGCTTGAACCCGATGACGACGTTGGTGTCACCGATGGTCGTCGGCGAGCCGGAGATGACGCCGGTGGTCGCGTTGAGGGTGAGGCCGGCAGGGAGCGGCGCGGCCGTCCAGGTGCCGACCGAGCCGGCGTACGAGCTGAGCTTGAAGGAGTAGCTGCCCAGCCGGGTGGCGGCAGTGAGGCTCGAGGTCGTGATCAGCGGCTTCGCGGTGACCGAGCGCTCGTTGGACAGGACCGGGGCGTTGCTGCCGGCGCGCGGCACCGAGGCCCGGTAGATCGTGGAGGTCACCGGGACGATGCCCTTGCTGAACGTGCCGTTGGCCGTGACCGAGGTGGTGCCGACCGTCGTCCAGGAGGAGCCGACCTTCTTCTGCAGGGTGACGACGGTGCCCTTGGCGAACGGGAAGACCGTTCCGGCCAGGGTCGTCGTGCTCCCCGCGGTGGTCGAGGCAGGCGTGGCGGAGAGCGAGGCGTACGTGCGGCGCAGGGCCGCGACCGAGACGGACTTCGAGGTGGCGGCCTTCAGGCTGCCCTTCTTCTTCACCGAGGCGCGGTAGGAGTAGGTGGCGATCGACTTCGGGCGGGTGAGCCGGACGGCGTAGCTGCCGGCGGAGCTGACCGTCCTGGTCGAGCCGGCCGTGACCCACTTCTTCCCGGACTTGCGCTGGATCGTCACCTTGGTGCCCTTGGGGGACTTGGTGACCTTGCCCGAGAACGTCACCGACGTGCCGACCGGGGCGACGGCCGGCGAGGCCGCGATGCTCACGCTGCGCTTGGTCGCGGCGGACGCCGCTGACTGCAGCCCGGTGACGATCAGGAAGGCGGCGACGAGCGCAGCGACGATGCGGAAAGCGTTGATTCTCGAGAACATCAGTTGCCTCTGTACGCGGGAGGGGAAGACGATTTGCCACCCAGCGTAGGCGTTGGGAGGCCTGAATGCGGACAAACTGCGTCATCCGCTGGGCAGAGCCGGGAACGCAGAGCGGCCCCTGACAGCAGAGCGTCAGGGGCCGCCGATGCGTTACGGGTGGATCAGCCGACGACCTTCGTCGGCACCGCGACCCGGGCCGTGCCCGCGCCGGCGTTCGCCTTGGACTTGTAGTTGCTGCCCCAGACGTAGGTGTCGCCGTTCTCCTGGGCCGCAGCGGAGTGCGTGGCGCCCGCCGAGACCGAGATCCAGTCGGTGCCCGAGCCGATCTTGGTCGGAACCAGGCGGTTGGTGACGCTGTTGTCGCCGAGCTGGCTCTCGCCGTTGGCGCCCCAGCACCAGAGCTCACCGGCCGTGTTCGTCGCGCAGGTGTGGCCCTTCCCGGTGGCGAAGGAGACCCAGGTCGTCGCGGTGCCTACCTTGCGCGGGCTCCGCTCGTCCGTGCTGGTGTCGTTCAGGCTGACGTTGTTGCCGAGCTGCCCGTTGGCGGCCGTGCCCCAGCACCACAGGGTGCCGTCGACCTGGCGGCCGCAGGCGTGCCCCGGACCGACCTGGACGCCGGTCCAGGCTGCCGTGCCGACCTTGGCCGGAGTCGCCTGCGAGTCGGTGTTCCCGGTGCCGAGCTGGCCACGCGAGCCCATGCCCCAGCAGAACAGGCCGCCGGTGGCCTTCACCGCGCAGGTCGTGGTGTAGCCGGCCGACACCGACTCCCAGTCCGAGGCGCTGCCGACCCGGGTCGGCGAGCTGGCGTCGCCGCCGCCGGTGCCGAGCTGGCCGAACGTGTTCTCGCCCCAGCAGTAGAGCTCGCCGGCGGTGGTGACACCGCAGGTGTGCGTCCAACCGGCCGAGATGCTCTGCCAGTCGCGGCCGCCGGCGACGGCGACCGGCGCGGTCTCCGACCCGTTGGCGACCCCGTTCCCGAGCATGCCCTTCTTGTTCGAGCCCCAGCAGTACGCGTCGTCACCCCGCAGCCCGCAGGCGTGGCCCTCGGTCGGCAGGTCGTCGTCGCTGACGCTGATCGCGGTCCAGTCGGTGGCGGTACCGACCTGCGTGGGCGCGGAGACGCCGGCGGGGTCGACGGTCAGGACGCCGCCGTCCCCGAGCTGGCCGGCGTCGTCGTACCCCCAGCAGTCGAGCGTGCGGTCCTGGTTGATCCGGCAGGTCGAGCTGCCTCCGGCTTCGACCGCCGCCCTGGTGGCGGGGAACCCGGTGGCGACCACCTTCCACACGTACGTCGCTGACGCGACCGGCTTGCTCGGCACCGCGTAGGTGATCACGGTGGTGTAGGTCCCAGCGATCGCGCTGGTGCCGCTGAGGACACCCGTGGCGGCGTCGATGTCGATGCCGACCGGCTTGCCGGACTGGACGTTCCAGACTCCGCCCGGCTCGGAGGCCTTGAGCGTGAACGAGTAGGCCGCGAACTGCGAGGCGTTGGGCAGGGTCACGGTGCGGATCGACGGCGCCGGCGGCGGGTTGATCGTGAGCGCCAACTGCTTGCCCGGTGCTGCGAGACCGGTGCTGGTCTGGGTGAAGCCGATGTTCACGTTGGTCGTGCCCGAGGCGGTCGGCGTACCGGAGATGACGCCGGTGCCCGCGTTCAGGGTGAGGCCCGCCGGCAGGGGCGCGGCCGTCCAGGTACCGCCCGGGTTGCCCTGGGCCGTGAGCGTCGTGGTGTAGCCGACTCCCTGGTCGCCCTCGGGCAGCGAGCTCGTCGCGATGGTCGGCGGGACGGGGGCGGTGATCGTCAGGTTGATCGCCTTCGAGGCGGTCACCCGGGCCGGCTGGGCGAAGCGGAAGGTGTACGCGGCCTGCGGGGTCGCGGCTGTCGGCGTACCGGTGATGGCACCGGAGGTGGTGTTCAGGGTGAGCCCGTTCGGCAGCGCCGGGGTCACGCTCCAGGTGCCGGCGGCCGTGCCGACCTGCTTCACGGTCGCGCTGTACGGCGCTCCCTGCGAGCCGTTGGGCAGCGAGGTCGTGGCGATGACCGGGTTGGCGATCACGGCGGTGCCGACCGAGACGGCCGACGACTTCAGTCCGACGCGCGGGACGAAGACGCGGTAGACCGAGGTGTCCTTGGTGACTACGGCCTTCGAGTAGGTCCCCTTGCTGCTCAGCTTGGCGGTGGCGCCGGTGCCCAGCCACTTCCCGTTGACGAACTTCTGGATCACCACGGTGGTGTTCTTGACGAACGGCTTCACGGCGCCGGAGACCGTCGAGGTCGCCCCGGCGGTCACGGTGGTGGGGCTGGCCTTGATCGTCGCGGTGACGCCGGTCAGGGCGGCGACCTTGAGGGTCTTGGAGGTGGCGGCCGACAGGCTGCCCTTCTTCGCGGCCACGGCACGGAACGCGTAGGTGCCGGCCTTGCGCGGCAGGATCACCTTGCCGGCGTACCGGCCTGCGGAGGTGGAGGTCTTCGCGGTCTTCGCGGCGACCCACTTCGTGCCGACCTTGCGCTGGATCGTGACCTTGGTGCCCTTCGGCGACTTGGTCAACGTGCCGGAGAAGGTCACGGTCTTGCCGACCACGGCAGCGCTCGGGCTGGCCTTGATGCTCAGCGAGCGCTTGGTGGCCGCGTCCGCGGGAGCGCTCAGCGCGCCGACCGCCAGCACGGCTGCCAGCAGGGCGACCAGGAATCGGAGCGGGGGCTTGACCGGGTTCAGGACTCGGACCGACACGATGTACCTCGGAGTTGCACTGGGAGGTGGCGTGGGTCCCCCCGAACCACGTTCCAGGGTAGGTGTGGCGGGAGAGGTTCGTGGGGAAAAGGTCAACTCGCCCTCCCGCTAGCATCGGGGCGTTCCCAGGACCGCGCACAGCCACCGAGGAGACCCCCATGCCGCTCACCGACGTCGCGCCGATCTCGGCCAGCATCGACATCGCCGCCCCGCCGTCGCAGGTGTGGGCGCAGGTCTCGGACCTGCGCAACATGTCCCGGTGGAGCCCGCAGACCGCGAAGTCGATCCCGCGCGGCGGTGAGGGTCTCGGCGCCAGGTTCCTCAACATCAACCGCAAGGGCCTGCTGGTCTGGCCGACCCAGTCCAAGGTGGTTCGGTTCGACGCCCCGGACGCCGAGGGTCGCGGCGAGATCGCGTGGCGGGTCAAGGAGAACTACACGGTCTGGAGCCTGCGTCTGACTCCGAACGCCGACGGGGGCACCACGCTGACCTCGACGCGGGAAGCACCTGAGGGGATCTCCGACGTGTCGGTCCGGCTCACCAAGGTCGCCTTCGGCGGTGTCCCGAAGTTCACCTCGACGCTCGAGCACGACATGGCCTCGACGCTCGCCCGGATCAAGGCCACGGTCGAGCGCTGAGCCGGTGACCCACCTCCACGACCGGTTCCCGGGCCTCGCGCTGGAGCACGTCCGGCTCGGCGCCAGCCCGACCCAGGTACGGCGGGTCGAGGGTCTGGTGCCCGGCGTGGACCTGCTGGTCAAGGACGAAGCCGCATTCGGCGACGGGGCCTGGGCGGGCAACAAGGTCCGCAAGCTGGAGTGGATCATCCCCGAGGCGCGGCGGCGACGTACGAACACGTTGTTCACGGTCGGCGGGATCGGCACCCACTGGGGACTGGCCTGCGCGCTCTACGGTCGGGAGCACGGGCTGCGCACGGTGCTCGGGCTGGTCGACCAACCGGTCGACGACCACGTCCGCCAGCAGCTCGCGCGGCTCGAGGCGTCCGGCGCGCAGCTGCACCGGTTCCCGACGGTGCGCAAGCTGAAGATGGCCGCACCCTGGTTGATCGCCTCGAACATCCGTCGCGGCAAGGTGCCCTGGTACCTGCCGGCCGGCGGTTCGAACGCGGTCGGGAGCCTGGGCTACGTCGAGACCGCACTCGAGATCGCTGCCCAGGTCGAGTCCGGGGAGCTGCCGGAACCAGGCGTCGTGGTCACCGCGATCGGGTCGGGCGGTACGGCGGCGGGGTTGGCGCTGGGCTTCCGGATCGCCGGTCTGCGCACGAAGGTCTTCGGAGTCGTGGTCAACGACTCCTTCCCGCTCGACGCCCCGGTGATCGCGGCGCTGGCCAACAGGACCGCGGACCTGCTGTGCGACCGCGGCGCCGGCGAGCAGCCGCACCTCGCGGCCAGCGACCTCAGCACCCGCGACGACTGGCTCGGCACGACGTACGGCGACCCGACACCCGCCTCGACGGCGATGGTCGAGCGTGCTGCGGGTCTCGGGCTCGAGCTGGAGCCGGTGTACACCGGCAAGGCGCTGGCGGCGATCGCCGACCTCGCCGGTCAGTGGGACGAGCCGGTGCTCTGGCTCAACACCCACGGCCCGCGCTGAGGCCTGGTCAGTAGAGCCAGGAATCCGCGGTCGCCACGCGGAACCGCTGGACCTGCGCGAGCAGCACCACCGGGACGACGACGTACAGGCCGACACCGAGCAGCAGCGCGCCGAGGAGCAGGGCGGCTGCCGCGCGCAGGACGAACCCGAGCTCGCCGACCAAGTCAGCGGCGACCAGCTTGCAGCTGGAGGCGAGGGCCGCGAACGGCGACTGCCCCTGCTCGATCACGAACAGCAGTGCGTACCGGGCGAAGAAGCCGAGCACCAGCACCGGCAGCACCAGGAAGACGGTGCTCACGGTGAGCAGGGTCGCGAGCACGGCGGAGGCTCCGAGGACGCGGGGCCACGGCAGGCTTCGGTTGAACGCCGACCCCGGCTCGTTCCCGTCGACGACGTCGAGGCCGGCGCGGTAGATCCCCGCGACAACCAGGTGCCCGACCAGCACCAGCGCGAAGATCGCCACCACGAGCGCGAGCTGCGCGCGCTGGTCGCTGGGACCGCAGGGGATGCGCAAGGTCTCGCCGAGGTACTGGCGGCCGCAGTCACGGCTTCCGGCGACCGCGATCCCGATGAGGTGCTGCAGCACGACGTGCACGGCGATCCCGACGGTGCCCAGCACCAGGGTCGGGACCAGCACCCGGTCGGGCGAACCGACCAGGGCACGCCAGCCGGCGCGCAGGCTCCCGGCAGGAGGCGCCTCGGTCTGGGTCACGTTCGCGATCCTAGAGAAGAATCAGTCGAGCCCCGGACCAGGTGGTCCGGGGCTCGACCCGAAATCAGCACGGTTCAGCTGAGGTCAGCGCTCGACCTCGCCGCGGATGAACGCCTCGACGGAGGCCTGGCCCTCGTCGTCCGGGCGCTGCACCGGCGGGGACTTCATCAGGTAGGAGCTCGCCGAGAGCAGCGGGCCACCGACGCCGCGGTCCTTGGCGATCTTCGCCGCACGGATCGCGTCGATGATGATGCCGGCCGAGTTCGGGGAGTCCCAGACCTCCAGCTTGTACTCGAGGTTGAGCGGAACGTCACCGAAGGCGCGACCCTCGAGGCGGACGTAGGCCCACTTGCGGTCGTCGAGCCACGCGACGTAGTCGCTCGGGCCGATGTGCACGTTCTTGTCGTAGACCTTGCCGGCCAGCGGACCGTTCAGGTTGGACGTCACGGCCTGGGTCTTCGAGACCTTCTTGGACTCCAGGCGCTCGCGCTCGAGCATGTTCTTGAAGTCCATGTTGCCGCCGACGTTGAGCTGGTAGGTGCGGTCCAGCGCGACACCGCGGTCCTCGAACAGCTTCGCCATCACGCGGTGGGTGATGGTGGCGCCGACCTGGCTCTTGATGTCGTCACCGATGATCGGGACGCCGGCGTCCTCGAACTTCTTGGCCCACTCGGGGTCGGAGGCGATGAAGACAGGCAGCGCGTTGACGAAGGCCACGCCCGCGTCGATCGCGCACTGGGCGTAGTACTTGTCGGCGATCTCGGAACCGACCGGCAGGTAGGAGACGAGCACGTCGACCTGGGCGTCCTTGAGCGTCTGCACGACGTCGACGGCCGGAGCGTCGGACTCCTCGATGGTCTCGAGGTAGTACTTGCCGAGGCCGTCGTTGGTGACGCCGCGGGAGACGATCACGCCGGTCGGCGGGACGTCGGCGATGCGGATGGTGTTGTTCTCCGAGTTGTTGATCGCGTCGGAGAGGTCGAAGCCGACCTTCTTGGCGTCGACGTCGAACGCGGCGACGAACTCGACGTCGCGGACGTGGTAGTCGCCGAACATGACGTGCATGAGACCCGGCACGGTGTCGCTCGGGTCGGCGTTCTTGTAGTACTCGACGCCCTGGACCAGGGAGCTGGCGCAGTTGCCGACTCCCACGATGCCTACGCGAACCTTCGCCATGGCTTCTCCTTCGATTTGCTGGTGCTGAAACTGATTTCGGTGTGGAGCTGAGGTGTTACGGGTTCTGCGGTGCGACGTTCTGAGGCGGCGCAGTCTGGGGGGCGCGGTCGTTCCCGCCGCGGTCGTGGTTGCCACGCTCGGCCTCGATCAGGTCGGTGAGCCAACGGACCTCGCGCTCCACCGACTCGGCGGCGTGCCGCCGCAGCTCGGTCTGGTAGCGGTCGGCGCCGCTGCTCAGCACCCGGGCGCGGTCGAGGCGCTCCTGGAGCCGTGAGCGGCGACCTTCGAGGATGCGGAGCCGGACGGCGGCGTCCGTGCGCGAGAAGAACGCGAACCGCATGTTGAAGTTCTCGTCCTCCCACGCGGCTGGGCCGGCGTCGGTGATCTCGGAGGCGAAGTACTCCGTACCCGCCGGCGTGATCTGGTAGACGATCCGCGCGCGGCGCGAGACGGTCGGGCTGGTGGCGACGACCTCGGTGATCCAGCCGGCGCGCAGCATCCGCTTGAGAGCGGGGTAGAGCGAACCGTAGGACAGCAGGCGGGTCCAACCGAGCAGCAGGTTCAGCCGCTTGCGCAGCTCGTAGCCGTGCAGCGGGGACTCCTGGAGGAGTCCGAGCACTGCAAGCTCGAGGGTGGCGCCCTTGCTCGGCATGGATCTCTGCTTCCATCAGGGGAGGTATCGACCGCATCTATCGACGCGGCCTATCGAAAGAACCTATCGGATCGATATATCAGTCGTCCAGTTCACGGCGTGTTCACGCGTGAGACGCTGCTCACGACGAGCCACGATCACGACGGCTGTGGCTCGACGCCGTACCCTCGATCTAGCACCGGGCCCTGTCTCACCGCGACGACCAGGGGTCCGGCCTACCGACCTGACCAGCACCCTTCCCCCTGGAGTACGACACAGTGAGTGCCAACACGCCCCGGCCGCCGCGCCCCGGGAGCCGGTCCGCCAGCAGCGCCGGGTCCCGCCGAGCCACCAGCGCCCGCGGTTCTGCCAAGGGCCCGGCGAAGGGCCCAGCGAAGGGCAGGGGTTCGGCGAAGGGCAAGGGTCCCGGGAAGCCGAAGAAGCCGCTCACGAAGAAGGAGTGGGCCCTCAAGGGACTCAAGTGGGCCACCATCGTCGGCGTCGTGATGGCCGTGCTGATGATGTCGATCTTCTACTTCGCCTACCGGTCGACGAAGATCCCCAACCCGAACTCCGACTTCCAGGCGCAGACCACCAAGGTCTTCTACGCCGGTGGCAAGAGCTCGCTCGGCTCGTTCGCCACCCAGAACCGGGAGTCGATCCCGCTCGCCGAGATCCCGAAGGTGATGCAGGACGCAGTCGTCGCCGCCGAAGACCGTTCCTTCTGGACCAACAACGGCATCGACCTCAAGGGCATCGTGCGGGCCGCGTTCTCCAACGCGCAGGGCAACTCGACCCAGGGTGCCTCGACGATCACCCAGCAGTACGTGAAGCTGCTCTACCTGACCCAGGAGCGCACCCTCAAGCGCAAGGCCAAGGAAGCGATCCTGTCGCTGAAGATCCAGCAGCAGCAGTCCAAGTCGCAGATCCTCGAGGGCTACCTCAACACCGTCTACTTCGGTCGTGGCGCGTACGGCGTGCAGGCGGCCGCCGGCGCCTTCTTCGGCAAGAAGGCCAAGGACCTCGACCCCGACGAGGCAGCGATGCTCGCCGCGGTGCTGAACTCGCCGAACTACCTCAGCCCGGACCGCAGCGACGAGTCCCGCGCCGCCCTGCTCGCGCGCTACAAGTACGTCGTCAACGGCATGGAGACCACCGGCAAGCTCAGCGCCGACGTGGCCTCGAAGATCGTGGACCGGCTGCCCAAGATCAAGAAGCAGCGCACCAGCAACCTGTACGGCGGCCAGAAGGGCTTCATGCTTGACATGGTCAAGGACGAGCTGGCCAAGCTCGGCTTCGACGAGTCCGCGATCCTCGGCGGCGGCCTCCGGGTCACCACGACCTTCACCAAGAAGGCGATGGACGCGGCGAAGCAGGCCGTGGCCGAGCAGCGCCCCGAAGGACTGAGCTCCAAGCAGCTGCACGTCGCCACCGCCTCGGTCAACGTCAAGACCGGTGGCCTGATGGGCTTCTACTCCGGACAGGACTACCTGCAGAGCCAGATCAACTGGGCGGCGTACGGCGGGCCGCCGGGCTCCACCTTCAAGGCCTTCGCCATCGCGGCCGGCCTCGAGGCGGGGTACAGCCTGAAGGACACCTTCGACGGCAACTCGCCGTACGAGATCGGCGGCATCGACTTCAACAACCAGGGTGAGGGTCGCGGCAAGAGCTACGGTTCGCGGATCAGCCTGCTCACCGCGGCGGAGAACTCGGTGAACACTGCGTTCGTCGACATGACCCAGGCGATCCCCAACGGCCCGCGCAAGATCGTCGACACCGCCGTCGCACTCGGCATCCCTGCCGACTCCCCGGGCCTCGAGCCGAACGTCGGTGTCGCGCTCGGCTCGGCGACGATCGGCCCCATCTCGATGGCGAACGCCTACGCGTCGATCGCGAACGGCGGGGTCGCCCACGAGATCCACGTCATCTCCAAGGTCACCCGGGCCAGCGACGGCGAGGTGCTCTACGCCGTGCCGAAGGACAGCAAGAAGGCGATCGACGAGGACGTCGCCGCTGACACCAGCTACGCGCTCCAGAAGGTCGTCAGCAACGGCACCGGCCGCAACGCCCGGCTCTCCGACCGACCCGTCGCGGGCAAGACCGGTACGGCGACCAACGACGACGGCGACGTCGTCTCCTCCTGGTTCGTCGGGTTCACCCCGCAGGTCGCCACCGCGGTGATGTACGTGCGCGGCAAGGGATCGGGTGCTCTGCAGGGTTACATGCCGACGTTCTACGGTGGCGAGTTCCCCGCGCGCACCTTCCAGGACCTGATGACCCGGGTGATGGAGGGCGTCGAGAAGGAGGACTTCCCGAAGCCGGCGAACCTGGACGGGAAGGCGCCGTCGAACGGCCACGCCCCGGCGAAGCCGACGCCGACGAAGAAGCCGACCAAGAAGCCGACCGGTCCGACGAACCTGCCGACGAACCCCGTGACGTTGCCGCCGACGCCGCCGGCCTCGACGCCTCCGCCGCCCACGCCGTCGAGCACCCCGACCGGCCAACCGTCGTCGACCTGCGGGGTGCTGAACCCGAACCCCTGCGGGTGAACGAGCCGACCCGGGACGATCCGGTCGCGACCGCGCTGAGCGAGGTCGTGGGCGGTCCCGTCGGCGCGCGCGGGCGACCGCACAGCTGGTGGACCCCGGTCCGGGTGCTGCTCGCGGTGTTCTCGGTGGTCTTCATGCTGAGCTTGGTCCAGAAGTACCCGTGCGGCCAGACCAACTGGTCGAACGAGAAGGTCCGCTACAGCAAGATGTGCTACTCCGACGTGCCCTACCTCTACACGGGCCGCGGGTTCGCCGAGCACCGCTGGCCCTACGCCGAGACCACCGATCGGTACCAGACGATGGAGTACCCGGTCCTGACGTCCTACTTCGCGTGGGGTGCCTCGATCGTGACCTCGTGGATGCCGTCCGGTCCGCCGCAGGAGGTCCGCGCGCAGACGGAGTCCGGCGCGCTCTGGGGTCTGCCGGGGATGGCCAAGGAGGTCAACACCTACTTCCTGGTCACCGCGATCATGCTGCTCGTGTGCGGTCTCGGCGCCACGTACTTCCTCGCCGGCGCCAGTCCCGGACGTCCGTGGGACGCGATGGCGTTCGCCGCCTCGCCGACCTTGCTGGTCACCGGGCTGGTCAACTGGGACCTGCTCGCGGTGCTCTTCACCGCTGGGGCGCTGTGGGCGTGGGCGCGCGGGAAGCCGGTGCTTGCAGGTGTCATGGTCGGGCTCGGCGTCGCCGCCAAGCTCTACCCGCTGTTCCTGCTCGGGGCCTTCCTCATCGACGCGATCCGGCGACGCAAGCCGTCGCTCTTCGGCGTCACCGCCGTGGCGGCGCTGGTGGCCTGGATCGCGGCGAACCTGCCGGCGATGGCGAGCAACGCCGAGGCCTGGAAGCTCTTCTGGTCGTTCAACTCCGACCGGGGGGCCGACCTCGGGTCCCTCTGGTTGGTCCTCCAGCAGCACGGCGCGACCGTCACCGCGCACACGATCAACGTCTGGTCCGGCGCCTTCTTCGTGGTCGCCTGCGGCGCGATCCTCGCCCTCGGGATGATGGCGAAGAAGCGGCCGCAGGTCGCTCAGATCGCCTTCCTCGTGGTCGCGGCATTCCTACTGGTGAACAAGGTCTACTCGCCACAGTACGTGCTGTGGCTGCTGCCGCTCGCCGTGCTCGCGCGTCCCCGCTGGCGGGACCTCCTCATCTGGCAGGCCACCGAGCTCGTCTACTTCGCCTCGGTCTGGTTCTACCTGGGCGGTTGGTTGGCGCCGTCCTCGGGCGAGAACCCGACGGTCTACCAGCTCGCGATCGTCGCGCGCCTGCTCGGCGAGCTGTACCTGGTGGCGCTGGTCGTCCGCGACATCTGGGTCGCCGAACCGGACGAGAGCGAGTGGAGCGACGAGGAGTGGTCCGAGGTGGAACGGGTCGAGGCCCGGCTCAGCTGAGCCTTGGTCCGGTGGATGAGCCTGTCGAAACCCTCAGCTGATCTCGACTTCGTCGAAGTACGTCGCGGTGTACCGCACCCGGACCTCGACAGTCTCGCCGATCTCGGGCACGTTGGTGCCCGCCGGCAGGAACAGCATCGAGGCCTGCATGTGCGGGGGCTCGGCGAAGTAGCGCGCCTTGCCACCGAGGGTGAACGGCGACTTCGCGAGCCCGACCGCGTCGAGGCCGCCGCGGGCGAGTGCCGAAACCCGGGCCTTCGCGCCGGAGTCCCCGGTCGGGGCTTCCAGGCCGATGCCGTGCGCGGTGCCCCCGGAGACGATGACGATCGTGCCGGTCCGGGGCAGCGTCCGCCCGCGGTAGCCGAAGACCTCGCCGCGCTCGACCGGGTGACTGTCCAGCACGTGTGCCCGGACGGCGAGCGCGCCGCGGTCGCCGAGCCACAGCTCGGTGCCGACTCGCTGGCGGAAGGTGACCTCGGGGTAGTGCTGCTCCAACCTCGCCACCTCCTCGACACCCAGGTGCGAGACCCACACCGTGGTGGCCAGGCCGGCAGCGACCAGCTCGGTCATCAGGGTCTCGGCCTCGGCGAGGTTCCCTCCGGCGCGTCCCAGTGGGAGGTGCACCGAGGAGCCCTCGAGGCGTACGCCGCCCGCACGTGCGACCGCTGCCGCCTCGCGCAGACCGCGCGGGGTGAACCCGTGCCGCTTCATCGAGGTCATCAGCTCGAGGACGACCCGCGGACGGTCGCCGGAAGCGGCGAGGTCCCGCAGGTCCTCGATCCGGTCGACGGTGTGGATCAGCCGAGCGGCAGGGACCGACTCCGGGGGCAGGTCGAAGGAGCGCCATGGGGTCAGCACCAGCAGGTCGCCGTCGTACCGGTTCGCGACCTCGCTGAGCTCGGACGGCGTCCCGACGGCCACGACGTCGACGCCGAGCCAGCCGGCCTTGCGCGCCAACCGGCCGAGGCCGAAGCCGTAGCCGTTGCCCTTGATCACCGGGACCAGCCCGGACCGCTTCTCCGCGATCGCGCGCAGATGCGCGCGCCAGCGGTCGCCGTCGACGTTCAGGACGAGGCTCATCCGGTCACCCCCGTCGCTTCAGGTAGAGCTGGAAGGCAGCGTAGATCGCCTTGTTCAGCGGCAGGTCCCACTCGCCGGCGTACTCGACGGCCTCGCCACCGGTGCCGACCTTGAACTGGATCAGGCCCAGGTGCGGATCGTCGGAGGCGAGCGTCTCGGTGATGCCACGCAGGTCGTAGACGGTCGCGCCGGCCTCGAGGGCATCGCTGATCATCTGCCACTGGATCGCGTTCGAGCCGCGGACATCGCGCTTCTCGGTCGAGCTCGCGCCGTAGGAGTACCAGGCGTGCGTGCCCACCCGGATCCAGATCGTGGAGGCGACCAGGTCGCCCTCGTGCTCGGCCAGGTAGAGGCGGATCCGGTCGGGGTCCTCGGCGCTGAGCGCGTCGTACATGACCTCGAAGTAGCTCAGCGGGCGCGGGGTGAAGTGGTCCCGCTCCGCCGTCAGCCGGTAGAGGTCGTGGAACGCCGGCAGGTCCGCAGCGGTCCCGACGCGCACCTCGACACCTGCCTTCGCGGCCTTCTTGATGTTGCGACGCCACAGCTGGTTCATGCCGGACAGCACCTGGTCCGGCGTCAGCGGACCGTCGTCGTCGGCGAGGGGGACCTGGAAGTTGTACTGCGGCTGACCCGCCGCGAACCCGCCCGCGACCGACTGGCAGACCCAGCCGAGCTCGCGGAGCTGGGAGACGACAGCGGCGCCGGACTGGCTGCGCTCGGTCGGCGCGAGCGCGGTCAGGGTCGTGGTCGCGTCGTCGGCGATGCCTTCCTTGATCGCAGCGGCGTCCCAGCGTCGGGTCACCACAGGAGGTCCGATGCGGATGCCGAACGCGCCCTGCTTCTTCAGGTGCGCGGCCATCGGGTTCAACCAGGCGGCCAGGTCTCCGTCGGCCCAGTCGATGACCGGGCCCTCGGGGAGGTAGGCGAGGTAGCGCTTGACCTTGGGCAGCTGGCGGTAGAGCACCAGCGCTGCGCCGACCAGGTCCGCGCCGCGGAACCAGCCGACGGACTCGGCCTTCCACTCCTTCTTGACCTGCGCCCACGCCGGCGTCTGCAGGAAGCTCGCCGAGTCCTGGGTGCGGAGGAAGGCGAGGTGGTCGGCGCCGGAGATCGTCCGGACCTCGAGGGGGGAAGTCACGCCACGAGCCTAGGGGCTGGGGAGAACTCCTCGGTGCACCCGTCGCTAGGGTCGTGATCATGAGCACCTTCGCCCCCGAGGTCGTCACGGCCGTCTGCGCCCACATGAACGACGACCACACCGAGGACAGCCTGCGGATCGTGAAGGCGTTCGCCCGGCCCGAGGCCACCGCTGCGGTCATGTCGGGTCTCGACGAGACCGCCGGCGTCTGGACCGCCACCGTCGACGGTGCCACCGAAGAGGTCCGTGTCGCCTGGCCCTCCGGGCCGATCAGCGAGCGTGCCGAGATCCGCCGCGAGGTCGTCGTGCTCTACGAGTCCGCGTGCGCGAAGCTCGGTCTCGAGCCGTCAGCGCACTAGCCGGGGAACAGCTGCGCGATCTGCGCCCACGCGTCGCTGCTCGGGTCGATCAGGTCGAAGTGCCCGCCCGGCACGCTGACCAGCGCCCCGTCGCCACCGGCACCTGAGTCGAGCTTGACGTAGGTGCTGCTCTGGTCGGGCGGCACGATGTCGTCGTCCTTCGCGGCCACCGCGACGATGCGTCCCTTCGCCGGCACCAGCGCTGCCGGGTCGCCGAGCGCGTACGCCGCAGCCTCCTGGTCGGGATCGCCGTTCATCAGGCCCTGGGGAGCTCCGTTGCCGATCCCTTGGTGGCCGGCCGAGGTGAGGTCGAGGACGCCGGACAGCGAGATGGTCGTCGTTGGGGTGACGCTGGGTGCTCCGCCCGGCGTGCTGTCCGTGCGCGACGCGGCCCAGACAGCCAGGTGCCCACCGGCGGAGTGACCGATCGAGAACACGTCGAGCCCCTCCGGCAGGTCCAGCTCGGCCACCTTGTCGAACGCCGCCGCGATGTCGTCGAAGGTGGCCGGGAAGCCGCCTCCGGTGCCGACCCGGCGGTACTCCACGTTCCAGGTCGCGTACCCGAGGTCGTGCAGCGCGTCGGCCATCGGATCCATCAGCCCGGCCTTGTACTGGTCGAGCCAGAACCCTCCGTGCACCAGGACGGCCAGGCCGAGCGGCTTCCTGTCCGGGACTCGGAGGACGCCGTACTGGTCGGGGTGGTCGCTCCCGTAGACGATCTTGGTGCGACCGCGACCCTTCGTGGTCGGAGGTCCGGTCTTCTCCGGTCCTGAGCCGCAGGCCGACAGCACCGCCGCCAGCCCGGACAGGCCGAGCAGCCCGCGCCGGGTCAGAGGCGGGAGCTGAGCCACGCGAAGTCCTCCTTGTGCTCCTCGGCCCCGCCCGGGGTCTCGCAGATCACCGGAGCCGCAGCGTCCCGGACAACGCCCGCGAACTCGTCCGGGTCCAGCTGACCCGCTCCGAAGTTCGCGTGCCGGTCGGCGCCGGAGTCGAACGAGTCCCGGCTGTCGTTGGCGTGGACCAGGTCGATGCGACCGGTGATCGCGTGGATCTGCTCGACCGCGTCGGTGAGGCTGATGCCTCCCGCCCAGGCGTGGCAGGTGTCCAGGCAGAAGCCGACGTTCTCGGCGCCCTCGGCCTCCTGGATCGCCTTCCACACCGAGCCGATCCGGTCGAGGTGTCGCGCCATCGCGTTGTCGCCGCCGGCGGTGTTCTCCAGCAGCAGCGGGATCTTCAGGTCGGTGGCTTCGACGGCTTTGCGCCAGTTGTCGAACCCCTTGGCCGGGTCGTCGTCCTTGTTCACGTGCCCGCCGTGGACGATCAGCCCCTTCGCCCCGATCTCCGCCGCCGCGTCGATGTGCTGCTGGAGCAGCTTGCGGCTCGGGATCCGGATCCGGTTGTTCGTCGTCGCCACGTTGACGATGTACGGCGCGTGCACGTACAGGTCGATGCCCGCGGCCTCGGCGTCTGCCTTGAGCGCAGCGGCCCCGCCGGCGTACGCGATCTCGGGGCCCTTGTAGCCCTGCGGGTCGCCCAGGAAGAACTGCACCAGCGTGGTGCCGCGCGCCTTCGCCTCGGCGATCGGATCGGTCTGGTCGACGTGGGCGCCGATGGAGATGCGGGTCATGGCACCAGCCTAGGAGGGCCTACCGACGGCGCGCCGCCAGCAGTGCCGCCGTACCCAGCCCGAGCTCGGCCGCGAGGTAGGCCCAGTACGCGCTGTCCGTGCGCGGCTTGTCGATCGCGAGCCCCGCCAGCCGTACGACGCCCGCTCCGAGCCAGGTGTAGCCGACCGCGCGCTGGGCTCCGGCCGATCCGCTGAGCAGGCCGTACCCACCGAGCGCGGCGTACGTCCCGCCGAGCCCGGCGCGTGCCTCGGTCAGGCCGCGCTGGCTGGTCGGCGGCAGGTCGAGGGCGGCCGTGACCCGCTCCGGGATCGCGATGCCGGCTGCTCCCGAGAGCATCAGTGCCGCGCTGCTCAGGTGTCCGAGGTCCATGGCCTCAACCTATGCGCTCGTTCTGCAGGGCTGAGCATCCACAAGCTCCCCCAAGCCGCCGTCGTCCCCCTTGCAAACCTCCGTCGGCGTCCCTGTCCTGCGGCTGGTGATTGGCTCCAGACCCGTGGTTCCGGTTACTCTTGCGCGTCCTCTCTCCCGATGGGAGCGGACAACCGCACAGCCCTCCTGCCACGGAAACGCCGTGGCCGCCAAGTCCGAAGGAGGTGGACAACGCTATGCGTAACTACGAACTCATGATCATCCTTGATCCTGAACTCGAGGAGCGGACGGTTGCACCGTCGCTCGACACGTACCTCAACGTCGTTCGCAACGACGGGGGAACCGTGGAGAACGTTGACGTCTGGGGACGTCGTCGTCTCGCCTACGAGATCAACAAGAACGCCGAAGGCATCTACGCCGTCGTGACGCTCGCGGCCGAACCGGCCACCGTCAAGGAGCTCGACCGTCAGCTCACGCTGAACGAGTCGGTGCTTCGCACTAAGGTCCTTCGTCCCGACGCTCACTGAGCCCAGCTCAGTAGCCCGAAGCACGAATTCCTAGGGAGAAACCCATGGCAGGCGAGACCCTCATCACCGTAGTCGGCAACCTCACCGGCGACCCGGAGTTGCGCTTCACCCCCTCGGGTGCGGCCGTCGCGAACTTCACGATCGCGTCGACCCCGCGCAACTTCGACCGTCAGACCAACGAGTGGAAGGACGGCGACACGCTGTTCCTCAACTGCTCCGTCTGGCGTCAGGCCGCCGAGAACGTCGCCGAGTCCCTGCAGCGCGGCATGCGTGTCGTCGCCCAGGGGCGGCTCAAGGCCCGCAGCTACGAGACCCGCGAGGGCGAGAAGCGCACGGTCATGGAGCTCGACGTCGAAGAGGTCGGGCCCAGCCTGAAGTACGCGACTGCCAAGGTCACCCGAGCCACCCGCAGCGGCGGCGACGGCGGCGGTTTCTCCGGCGGCGGCAACGACCCGTGGGCCTCGCAGCCCGCGCAGTCGGCGCCAGCCGCTCCCCAGTCCGCCCCCCAGCAGGGTGGCGGCAGCTGGGGCGGTCAGCAGGGTGGCGCTCCGGCAGCACCCTCGCAGGACCCCTGGGCCGTGCCCGGGGCGTCCGAAGAGCCGCCGTTCTGACGAACAACTCATCCATCCGCCCACCATTCCGGCACTGAGCCGGGCTCACGAAAGGGAGCACCACAATGGCGAAGGCAGTCATCCGCAAGCCGAAGAAGAAGGTTTGCCAGTTCTGCAAGGAGAAGGAGTCCGCGATCGATTACAAGGACACCAACCTCCTGCGCAAGTTCATCTCCGACCGCGGCAAGATCCGCGCGCGTCGGGTCACCGGCAACTGTGTCCAGCACCAGCGCGACGTCGCCACGGCCGTGAAGAACGCCCGTGAGGTCGCCCTGCTGCCGTACACGTCCACCGGACGCTGAGAAGGGGGAGTCACGACATGAAGCTCATCCTCACTCAGGAAGTCACCGGCCTCGGTGCCGCTGGCGACGTCGTCGAGGTCAAGGACGGCTACGGCCGCAACTTCCTCATCCCGCGTGGTTTCGGCATCCGCTGGACCAAGGGTGGCGAGAAGACCATCGAGTCGATCAAGAAGGCGCGTGCCGCTCGCAGCGTGCGCGACGCCGACCACGCCGCCGAGGTCAAGGCCACCCTGGAGGGCTCGACCTTCCAGGTGAAGGTCCGCGCCGGCGAGGGTGGTCGCCTGTTCGGCGCCGTCACGACCGCTGACATCGCCTCGGCGATCGTCGCCGGCGGTGGCGAGGTCGACAAGCGCACGATCGTGGTCGGGAACCCGATCAAGTCGCTCGGCACCCACACCGTGACGGTGAAGGTGCACGACGAGGTCGAGGCGAAGGTCAACCTGAACGTCGTCTCCGCCTGATCGGCGCACAGCTCGATCAACGAGGAAGCCGTCCCGCTAGTCGGGGCGGCTTCCGTCGTTCCCGGGCGCTCTCGGGTGGATCTCCAGGGGGCCCGGCCCACCGAGCCAGGTCCGGCGGTGCACCCGGAAGAGGTAGAAGATGAACGCCACGTTGGTCAGCACCGCGAACCCGAGGGCTGCGGTGTCGAAGTCGTGCAGCTCGGCCCCGATGACGATCGCGGGAAGCACCGCCACCAAAGCGTAGGCCCACAGGAGCAGACCGAACCGGCGAGCGATGTAGGCATCCGGGTGGTTCGTCGCCGCTTGCTCGGCGACCTCCTTGGCCAGAAGCAGGCAGAAGATGATCTGGGGAAGGCTCAGGGCCCACTCGCCGGAGTCGTTCAGCTCGTGGCGGACCTGCGGCAGGAACATCGGGATGCTGACCGCGGTCGCCACGTACGCCGCCCAGCGGGCGCCGTCCAAGGCAAGTCCAGTGCGCGCGAGCGGCACCAGCCCGGCGAGGACCAGCAGCCAGCCCAGCGGGTCCGCGAGGCCGTCGTAGGTCTTCCACGAGGGGTGGGGGTTCGCCGGGAAGTAGGCGTTGCCGACGACGATGACGAGGCCCATCGCGATGCGCTGGAGGGGTGACACGCCAGTCACCCTACGGTCATCCACGCCGGGGTTCGCTCGCGTGCCAGCAGGACGACGCAACGGCCACCCATGAACGCGGTGGCGAACGCGATCCAGAGCCAGACCAGCGTCCCGCCCCAGGCGAGTGCGACCCAGGCCGCGGGCGCGAAGACGACCAGCACGGCCAGTCCCGCCCAGGCCAGGTAGCGACCGTCGCCCGCTCCGATCAGGACGCCGTCGAGGACGAAGACGATGCCGGCCACGGGTTGGGCAGCGGCGGCCACCAGGAAGACCCCGACCAGGAGGCGCCGGACCTCGTCGTCGCCGGTGAACAGGTGCCCGAGGACCGGGGACCCTGCGGCGAGCAGGATCCCGGTGGCGATGCCGGTGACCAGGCCCCAGCGCAGCATCCGCCTGGTGACCGTCCTCGTCGCGTCCAGGTCTCCGGCCCCCAGGTGGCGCCCGGTGAGGGCCTGGGCGGCGATGGCGATCGCATCGAGCGTGAAGGCCAGGAACGTCCAGACGGTCAGCGCGATCTGCATCGCGGCGAGGTCGGCTTCGCCGAGGGTGGTGGCGCCGTACGTCATCACCAGCAGGCTGGCCCGCAGCGTGACCGTCCGCAGCAGCAGCGGTACGCCGGCGCGACCGGCGGCGCGGATCCCGCGTCCGGTCGGGCGCCGGTCGGCCTCGTGCCGACGGGCCGCCCGGTCGACGACGAGCAGCAGCACCGCCGCCGACCCGATCTGCGCCAGAACCGTGCCGAGCGCCGAACCGGTGATGCCGAGGTCGAGGCCGTAGACGAACAGCAGGTTCAGGCCGACGTTGACCAGGTTCCCGCCGACGGCGACGACCAGGGGCGTTCGGGTGTCCTGGAGGCCGCGCAGGATGCCGGTGGCGGCCAGCATCACCAGCAGCGGCGCAGCGCCGACCACGGCGATCCGGAGGTACAGCTCGGCCTGGTGGGAGACCTCGTCGCCGGCACCGAAGAGCCCGACCAGTCCCGGGGTGGCGACCAGGCCGACGACGGTGATCGGGACACCGATGACGACCGCCAGCCAGATCCCGTCGATCCCCGACGAGATCGCCCCGCGCAGGTCGCCCGCGCCGATGCGCCGCGCGACCGACGCGGTCGTGCCGTAGGCCAGGAAGATGCACAGGCTGATCAGGGTCGTCAGCACCGCCCCCGCGATGCCCAGACCGGCCAGCTCCGGGGTGCCGAGATGACCCACGATGGCCGAGTCGGCGAGCAGGAAGGCGGGCTCGGCGACCAGGGCCAGGAAGGCCGGGACCGCCAGCCGCAGGATCTCGCGGTCGACGGAGGCGGCGGGGGACATGGAGGCGAGGCTAAGGCCTGTCCGAGGCCTGTTGATAACCGTCTCTGCCTGTGGGTATTTGAATCACTCAGCCGTTTTGTCGACATAGAAACTGCCGTGTCCCAGATGACGAAACAGTGAACAGATTCGAGATGGAAATCTTTTCTCCACAGCCCGTGGAAAGGCATTACTGCAGGTCAGCGGCCTGCCAGGCATCATTCGGTGGGCGCGGTCCACAGTGAAACCACCACCCTGTGCACAGGAAATGCGGCGTGCTCCACACCGTGCACAGGGTTTTCCACAGGGTGCTGTGGATACCGGGCTTGGTGCCTCTCCACGCAAGGACTTAGTGTCACGCGATCCGGGTCTGTCGGGGGTCCGAGTCATCCTCGGATGACAGGCGCGGAGCAGGGCCGGGACCGGCTCTGGAGGACCAGGGAACGGGGAGATCGACACGTGAGCATCACTGAGTCAGGTGACTTCGGTGGAGCACCCGCTCCGGCCTACCCCGACGTCCCCAGCCAGCCCTCCTTCGGCGGCGACCCGGGCGGTGCTTACGGCGACGGTCCGACCAACCAGGAGACCTGGACCGGGCGGATGCCCCCGCAGGACAACGAGGCCGAGCAGAGCGTCCTCGGCTCGATGCTCATCTCCAAGGACGCCATCGCCGACGTGCTCGAGTCGGTCAAGGCGCACGACTTCTACAAGCCGGCGCACGAGACCATCTTCCTGGCGATCACCGACCTCTACAGCCGCGGTGAGCCGGCCGACCCGGTCACCGTCTCCGCGGAGCTCGCGCGCCGCGGCGAGATGGTCCGCGTCGGGGGCGCGCCGTACCTGCACACGCTGTCGGCCAGCGTCCCGATCGCGGCCAACGCCGGCTACTACGCCGAGATCGTCCGGGAGAAGGCGATCCTGCGCCGCCTGGTCGAGGCCGGCACCAAGATCGCCCAGCTCGGGTACGCCGGCGAGGGCCAGGTCGACGCCACCGTCGACGCCGCCCAGGCGGAGATCTACTCGGTCACCGAGAACCGCTCCTCGGAGGACTACGTCCCGCTGAGCGACATCATGGAGGCGACCCTCGACGAGATCGAGGCGATCTCCAGCCGCGAGGGCGGGCTGTCCGGCGTACCGACCGGGTTCGCGGAGCTCGACGACCTGACCAACGGCCTGCACCCCGGCCAGATGATCATCGTGGCGGCGCGCCCCGCTATGGGCAAATCGACTCTAGGTTTGGACCTGTGCCGTGCTGCGTCGGTGCACAACAACATGACCAGCTGCTTCTTCAGCCTCGAGATGACGAAGTCCGAGATCACCATGCGTCTGCTCTCGGCCGAGGCCCGGATCCCGCTGAACCACCTGCGCAACGGCCCGATGACCGACGACGACTGGGCCAAGCTCGCGCCGAAGATGAGCGAGGTCTCCGGGGCGCCGATGTTCATCGACGACTCGCCGAACCTCACGATGATGGAGATCCGCGCCAAGGCGCGCCGTCTCAAGCAGCGCCACGACCTCAAGCTGATCGTCATCGACTACCTCCAGCTGATGAGCTCGGGCAAGAAGGTCGAGTCCCGTCAGCTCGAGGTCTCCGAGTTCTCCCGGCAGATCAAGCTGCTCGCCAAGGAGCTCGAGCTCCCGATCATCGCGCTCTCCCAGCTCAACCGTGGTCCCGAGCAGCGCGCCGACAAGCGCCCCGCCATGAGCGACCTGCGTGAGTCCGGCTCGATCGAGCAGGACGCGGACATCGTGATGCTGCTGCACCGCGACGACGCCTACGAGAAGGAGTCGACCCGCCCGGGCGAGGCCGACATCATCGTGGCCAAGCACCGCAACGGCCCGACCCGCGACGTCACGGTGCTCTTCCAGGGCCACTACAGCCGCTTCGTCGACATGGCGCGCTGACCGGCTTGCAAGTTCAGCGTGCGGCGGGGGTCGTCGCGAAGTCCTCGTCCTCGATCTCGCTCATCAGCGCCCGGAACCGCTTCGGCGCCCACGGGAAGACCTCGAGGTTGCCGGCCTCGCCGAGGTACCAGCTGGTGCAGCCGGTCGCCCAGACGGTGTCGGGCGTCGCCGCGGCGATCTCGTCGTAGAACGCGTCGGTCGCCTGAGTCGTCGGTGCCATCGAGTCGATCTCCGCGCGCTGCCACCGCCGGATCCAGTCGAGCATGTAGCCCGCCTGTGCCTCCGCGATCGCCACCAGGGAGTAGTTGCCGACCGGAGAGTTCGGACCCATGAACATGAAGAAGTTCGGAAAGCCGGGCACGGCGACGGTCCGGTACGCGTGCGGGTACGACGCCCAGGCGTCTTCCAGGGTGGTCCCGTCAGGACCGGTCATCGCGATCGGCCGCAGGTAGGCGTGCGCGTCGAAGCCGGTGGCGAGCACCAGGACGTCGCACGGGTGCAGGACACCGTCGCTGGTGCGGACTCCCTCGGGCTCGATCCGCTCGATGCTCGCAGTGACGACCTCGACGGTCGGCTTCTGGATCGCGTCGTAGAAGTTCGACGAGATCACCAGCCGTCGGCACATCGGCTCAGTGGGCGGCGTCAGCGCCTCGCGAAGAACAGGGTCCTTCACCTTCCTCAGCTGCCGTCGGATCTGCCAGCTCCCGAACCGACGGATCGGACCGGGATGGAGCAGGGCGGGGGAGAACGACTCGATGAAGAGTCTCCAGCCGTGGTATGTCAGGCGGTCGTACGCCGGGACGGTGCGGTGCAACCAGGCGTTGAACCGCGAGGTCTCCGGGTTCTTCATCTGCATGACCCAGTGGGGCGTGCGCTGGAGCACGGTGAGCTTCTCGACGCGGTCGGCGAGGTTGCCGATGATCTGAGCACCTGTCGAGCCGGTGCCGATGAGCGCGACCCGCGCCCCGTCCAGGGGCACGCTGTGGTCCCAGCGCGCCGAGTGGA
This sequence comes from Marmoricola sp. OAE513, assembly GCF_040546585.1. Taxonomy (NCBI): domain Bacteria; kingdom Bacillati; phylum Actinomycetota; class Actinomycetes; order Propionibacteriales; family Nocardioidaceae; genus Marmoricola; species Marmoricola sp. OAE513. The sequence continues at coordinate 1,895,744 of NZ_JBEPOC010000001.1, forward strand.
ACGCCGAACCGGCGAAGTCCTCGAGTCCGGGGATCTCGGGGTAGCGCGGGTGGTGCAGGATCCCGGTCGCCGAGACCACGAAGTCGTACTCCTCCGCGGCGCCGTCGCTCGAGGTCACGAGCCATCGTTCACCCGTCCAGGCGACCATCGCGACCTCGGTCCCGAACCGGATGTGGCTGCGGACGCCCAGCTCCCGGGAGACCCGGTCGAAGTACGCGTGGATCTCCGCACCGGGCGCCATCACCCGGCTCCAGTCGGGGTTCCGCGCGAAGGTGTACTGGTAGAACCGGGAGGGCACGTCGCAGGCGATGCCGGGATAGGTGTTGTCGCGCCAGGTCCCGCCCGCGTCGTCGGTCTTCTCGTAGATCGTGAAGTCGTCGATGCCGTCGCGGAGGAGCAGTGCTCCCAGGCAGATCCCGGACATTCCCGCGCCGACGACGGCGACCTTGGGGCTGCGCATGCTCACAGCCTCGCGGCACTGCAGGGCCGTCGCTGACAATCTGGCCGGACAGGCGTGTCGAAGCCGGGCTAGGCTCACCCGGGCGGGGGACTCCGAACGACAGTGGGTGTCCGATGAAGCGTGCGTTCCTCGCGGTCCTGGTGCTCGGCCTTCTCGCCGTCCCGTCGCTGGTCTCGGCCCAGCCCGCGGCCACTGGTCCAGCCGGGACAGCGAGCGCGATCCGGGTCGTGAGCGAGCAACGGGAGTCGGCACGGGTGACCAAGTTCAAGGTCACGACGCCCTCGCTCGCGATGTCCGCGAAGGTCCCGCTCCGGATCAACGTCGTCCTGCCGACGGACTACGCCGCGCACCCGAAGCGCCGCTACCCGGTTCTCTACGCCCTCCCGGGAACCAGCAACCTCGCTGACGTCTGGCTCACCAACCTCGACACGGTGAACCTGACCAAGGCGCTCCCGGTCATCGTCGTCGTCCCGGACGGCACCTACGACGCGGACGGTGGTGGTTTCTACACGAACTGGGCGGACCGGCGCACGAGCAGGGGCGTCGCCGACTGGGAGACGTTCCACACCGCGGAGCTCGTCAGGTGGGTCGACCAGCGCTACCGCACCATCCCCAACCGGACCGGCCGCGCGATCCTCGGCATCTCCCAGGGCGGCTTCGGCTCGATGTCGTACGCGGCGCGTCACCCCGATCTCTACGGCGCTGCAGCGTCGTTCTCGGGCGCGACGGCGATCTACGACAACCCCGTCTGCCGCCTGGGCGCCTCGGTGCTGATCGCCGGGATCATGGTCGGCCTCAACGGCGTGCAGCCGTTCGCGCCGTTCGGCGACCCGCTCGGCAATGCCGCGAACTGGAAGGCGCGCGACCCCGCCTCGAACGTGGCGAAGCTGTCCGGGACGTACGTCGAGATCTACACCAGCAGCGGCCTGCCCGGGAAGGACGACCTCACCGATCCGGCGGTGGTCGGCACGGTCGCCCTGGAGACGGTGCTGCACGCGTCCAACCTGTGCTTCAAGCAGGCGGCCGACCGCGCCGGCGTGAAGATCGGCTGGCACGACTACCCGTACGGGACCCACGCCTGGATGTACGGCGACCGGTCGTTGAAGGACTACCTGCCGAGACTGATGGCGTTCTTTCGGGACGCCAGGTCCTGACGTCATGTCGAAATCTCTCGACCCCGCTCGACGTCCGGGTGAAGGGTCCCGACCCACCTAGGAGCAACCGTGTCACTCGTACGGATTCACAACTTCTCGATCTCCCTCGACGGTTTCGGCAGCGGTGAGCCGCAGTCGCTCGAGACACCGTTCGGCCACGCCGGACAGCGGCTGCACCGGTGGATGATGGCTACCAAATTCTGGGACGCCGAGAACGGCAGCGCCGGTCTCGACAACGACTTCGCCGAGCGGCACAGCATCGGCTTCGGTGCCGAGATCATGGGGTCGAACAAGTTCGGACCTCCGGGCTGGCAGGACGACCCGGACTGGCAGGGCTGGTGGGGGCCGAACCCGCCGTTCCACACGCCGGTCTACGTCCTGACCCACCGCCCGCGGGAGTCCTTCGAGCTCGAGGGTGGGAACGTCTTCCACTTCCTCGACGCGTCCCCGGCGGAGGCGTTGGCGGTCGCGCGCGAGGCGGCCGGCGAGCTCGACGTACGGATCGGCGGAGGCGCGAGCGTGGTCCGGGACTTCCTCGCCGCCGGGCTCGTCGACCAGATGCACGTGGTCCAGGTGCCGATCCTGCTGGGCCGTGGTGCTCGCCTCTGGGACGGGCTCGAAGGCCTCGAGGAGACCTTCACCATCGAAGCCGTCCCTTCGCCGAGCGGGGTCACCCACCTGAGCTTCACCCGCAAGGTGTGACGCGGACCACCGGGTTCCCGCAGGTTCTGCCGTTCTGCTTGCCCGAGGTCGTTGAACGTGCAACCATTCAGGTGCCGCCCGCTGACGACCCGAGACGTCAGCGGGTGCGCCTTTTCCCGGCGAGGGATGCGCGAGGTCAACCGGACATTCCGGACGCGCGCGGTAGCCTCGGCCCATGCGCCGCTCCCGCAAGATCCTGCTCTCGGTCGTCGCCGCCGTGCTGGTTCTCCTGGTCGGCGGTTACTGGTACGAGCGGCCGATGCTGCTGACCGGCACCGGGTACGCCGCGCACAACGCCTGCGCACTGAAGTCGGTCGCCGACCGCGCCGACGCCGAGGACGACCTCCCGCCCAACCCGCTCGTCCCCGTCCTCAAGGCGCAGGCCGACGGGGACGGCGCCAAGGCCAGCATCCTGGGTCTGCTCGCGAAGAAGCGCGCCTGGTCGACGCCGGGCTTCGGTTGCACGATCTCCGACGAACCGCCCAGCCTTCCGAAGGCGACAGCGGTGAGCTCGACGGGCAACCCGTTCACCGACGCGGTCGTGACTGCTCCGTCGGCTGCCGTCACTGCTGCTCTGGCGGACGGCTTTGGCGACGACCTGTCGAAGGGCAAGCGCGAGGATCTCGGCACTCGCGCGATCCTGGTGGCGAAGGACGGCAAGCTCGTCGCCGAGCGTTACGCGAAGGGATTCGACGCGACGACGCCGCAGCTGGGGTGGTCGATCACCAAGAGCATCACCAGCCTGATGGTCGGCAGGCTGGTGATCGAGGGGAAGGTCCGGCTCGACGACGACCACCTTCGTCCGGAGTGGAAGGACGACCGCGCGAACATCACCGTGCGGCAGCTGCTGCAGATGACCAGCGGTCTGGACTGGGACGAGACCTACTCGCTCGGCACGCCGATCACCAAGATGCTCTACGCCGAGCCCGACATGGGCAAGTACGTCGCGTCCCAAGAGCTCGACCACGACCCTGGTACCCACCTGCAGTACTCCAGCGGGAGCACCACCCTGCTCTGCTCGATCCTCGCCCAGGACAACGGCGGCGCGAACTTCCCGCGGCAGACCTTGTTCTCACCGCTCGGCCTGTCCAGCGCGGTCATGGAGGTTGACGGCTCCGGCACCCCGGTCTGCAGCTCCTACATGTGGGCCAGCCCTCGCGACTGGGCGGCGGTCGGCCAGTTCGCGCTGCAGGACGGCGTCTGGAACGGGACCCGGCTGCTGCCCAAGGGCTGGATGGACGCCTCCACCATCGCGGTGGACGTGAAGGAGAACGAGGACCCCGGCTACGCCACGGGATGGTGGGCGAACGAGCGCGCCGACGGCACCTTGTTCGCCAAGGAGCTGCCGGCCGACACCTACTTCGGCGAGGGTCATGACGGGCAGTGGCTGGTCGTCGTACCGTCGCAGAAGCTGGTCGTCGTGCGGCTCGGCTTCACGCCGACCGAGCTCGACGAGCGGGTGACGTCGATGACGGCGGACCTGATCACGGCGCTGGCGACACCGACGGCTTAAGGAACGCGCGGTCCCGGTGAGGTCGGGGCCACCCAGGGAGAGGGCGTGGCGTGTCGCTGCTGACGGAGGTACTGGTCGTGAGCGGTGTCGCGCTCGACCTCGTCGGGGCCGGGGTCCTTGCCCACGCGCACAACGCCGAGTCCGTCGCCGAGCTGCGCGAGAACATCGGCGAGGAGGGCTCCGCTCTCGGTGAGGACGACGCATTGTCGACCCACTCCCTGCTGCTCGCCGAGAAGCGGATCGGATTCTTCCTGCTCGCCGGCGGGCTGCTGCTCTACCTGACCGGCCTGGTGGTGAAGAGCTCCGCGGACCTGGCCGTGATCGCACCGGTCGCGGCGGGGACGGTGATCGTCGGCCTCGCGGTCAGCGTGCTGTTCACCAAGGTCGTCGGCAAGCGCGTCCGGGACCAGGTGCGCCAGGCCGAAGCCAGGAACGACCCGGACGCACTGCCGGAGCAGTAGCGCGGCGCCCTACGAAGTCTGCTGCGCCTCGGTCAGGCCCTGCAGCAGGAGCAGCTCGTCGAGCAGCACCTGCAGGGTCGGCGCCTCCGGAACGTCGTGGCGCTGCTGGTAGCCGATCAGCACGGCCAGGGCGAGCGAGGCCCGGGTACGCCGCAGCGCAGGATCCGGCACGGCCTCGACCATCGCCTCGAAGATCGCCGTCTCGCGCGCCGTGTCGACCCGGCGCTGGACCGCAGCCACGTCGGCATCGAGGTGCGCCCACGAGCGGATCGCCGCCTCGGCGTCGTGCGGGAAGCTCAGCGCGAAGCGCCGCAGCGTGTCGATCTGCTCGGTCGCACTCGACTGCTGGGCGGCGATCTCTGCCAGCCGGAGGGTCTCCTCCTGCTCCCAGCGCTCGAGCAGGTACTCGACGAAACCGGGCCACCCGGCGAACCAGTGGTGGAAGGAACCCGTGGTGACCCCGAGCTCGGCGCAGAGCGCGTTGATCTTCAGCCCCTCGCGACCGTCGCGGGCCAGCACGCGCATCGCGGCACGGTAGAACCCGTCGCGATCGGTGACGGTCATCAGGCCCTCCCGCGGTGCATCTCGCTGTTGACTCCAGAACGTATCCGAGCGTATCTTCCTCAAAACATATTCGTAAATATCTTTTGGACGAGGCCTGGAGGGGCGATGCTGAACCGCTACGCGAACCGCGACCGGATCGCAGCGATGGACCCCGCGACCCACGCCCGCGAGATCTACACCGTGACGGCGTACCGGGAGTTCCCCTGGGACGTGCCGCAGGCGCTCGGGCTCGCGCTCTTCCGCACGTACGCCGTGCCGAGCATCGGCGAGGTCCTCTACGGCACGGGTGAGTTCACCGAGAAGACCCAGAAGCGGTACGACGACACCGTCATGCTCATCGACGCCGCCATCGAGCACGGCATGGAGCACCCGCGGGGCCGCGCCGCAGTCCGACGGATGAACCAGATGCACCGCGCGTACGACATCAGCAACGACGACATGCTGTACGTCCTGTGCACGTTCGTCGTCGAACCGATCCGGTGGATCGACCGGTGGGGCTGGCGCGCGACGACCGCCGCCGAGCGGGAGGCGAGCGCGGCGGTCTACCGGAACCTCGGCGGGCACATGGGCATCAGTGACATGCCGACGACGTACGACGAGTTCGCCGCCTTCCAGGACGCCTACGAGGCCGAGCACTTCCGCTGGTCCCGCGGCGGGCACCACGTCGCGGTCGCGACGCTGGAGCTGCTCACGACCTTCCGGCCGTTCAGCTTCTTCCCCACCCCGGTGGTGAAGCGGCTCGCCTACGGTCTGCTCGACGACCCGTTGCTGCGCGCGCTCGGCCTGCCTCGACCGACGCGGGTCGAGCGGCTCATCACCCGGGCGATCTTCCGCGGACGCGCACGGATCGAGCGCTTCCTGCCGCCGCGCCGGAAGGACAAGCTGGCCCGCGACCTGACCAGCGTCCGGACCTACCCCAAGTCGGTCCGCGGTACGTTCCCGCTCGACGAGGTCGGCACGTTCCCCGGCTGCCCGGTCAACCACGACGTCTCTGCTACCGGCTGAACCTCACCCCCGAACGAAGGAGAACCCGATGCGCCTGGGCATGATCGTCGACTACGCCGGCGGCTTCGAGGAGACCGCGGACCTACTGGTGGACTACGAGAACGCCGGCCTGGAGCTCGCTGCCGTCGCGGAGGCGTACTCCTTCGACGCGGTCAGCCAGCTCGGCTACTTCGCCGCGCGGACCAAGAAGCTCGAGCTCGCCTCCGCGATCCTGCAGGTGTACTCGCGCACCCCCGCGCTGCTCGCCATGACGGCGGCCGGCCTCGACTTCGTCTCCGGCGGACGGTTCACCCTCGGCCTCGGCGCGTCCGGACCGCAGGTGGTCGAGGGCTTCCACGGCCTCCCGTACGACGCTCCGCTCGGCCGGACCCGCGAGACCATCGAGATCTGCCGCAAGGTGTGGCGCCGCGAACCCCTGACCTACGACGGCAAGCACTACACGGTGCCGCTGCCGGCCGACCAGGGGACGGGACTGGGCAAGCCGCTCAAGCTGATCAACCACCCGCTGCGTGAGCGGATCCCGATCTCGGTCGCCGCTCTCGGGCCGGCCAACGTCGCCCTCGTCGCCGAGCTGGCCGAGTCCTGGCAGCCGTTGTTCTTCCACCCCGGTCACTACCGCGAGGCCTGGGGCGAGGCCCTCGACAAGGGCTACGCCAAGCGCGACCCCGAGCTCGGCCCGCTCGACGTGATGCTGCAGGTGTCCTTCGCCGTCGGCGACCCGACCCCCACCGTGCTCGGCAAGATCCGCGACCAGCTCGCGCTCTACATCGGGGGCATGGGTGCTGCGGACAAGAACTTCTACAACCAGCTCGCCCAGCGCTACGGCTACGTCGAGGAGGCGGCCGAGATCCAGCGGCTCTACCTCTCGGGCCAGAAGGCCGAGGCCGCACTCGCGGTCCCCGAGGAGCTGGTCCGGGCGGTCTCCCTGCTCGGGACCGAGAACGAGATCGCCGAGCAGCTCAAGGAGTTTGCGGCTGCCGGCGTGACCACGCTCCTGCTGAACCCGATGGCACCCGAGGCCGCTGACCGGGTGCGCGACGTGGCGACGTTGGCCGGAATCAACGGCTGAGTCCTACGCTGCGGTCCATGACCTCCGACCGCGGATCCGTCACCTGGCTCGCGACCGACGAGCCGCACCCCGCGCGCGACGCCCAGCGCAACGCTCTGCGCTGCGCCATCGCCGGCGACAAGCAGGCGTGGCTCGACCTCTGGGCCGACGAGTGCGAGATCTTCGACCCGGTCGGTCCGTCGATCTTCGATCCCGAGGGCCTCGGTCACCACGGCCCGACCGGCATCGCGCACTTCTGGGACGTCGCGATCGCCCCGGTCTCGCGCTTCGACGTGGAGGTCCGGACGTCGTACGCCTCCGGTGACTCCTCGGCGCAGGAAGCCACCTTCACGACCACCTTCGCCGACGGATGGAGCGCCGCAGTCGACCTCGTCACCGTCTACCGGACCGACGCCGCCGGCCTGATCACCTCGATGCGCGCCTACTGGGAGCTGGACAAGGTCCGGGTCACTTCCGCGCCAGCGACGCCGCGGTGATGTCGTCGCGGGCGACGTACAGGGACAGGTTCCCGGTGTTGTCGCCGGCCGGCAGGTCGACGTACTTCACCGTGAGCTTTTGCCTGGTTGGCGGGGTGTACCAAGCCTCGTAGGTGTGGTCGGCCCGGCACTCGGTCCCCCACATCAGCCCGCCCGCGACCACCAGCCCGTGGCTGGTCGGCAGGGGCAGCGCGTAGGGGCTGTCGTCGTGGTCGCTGCCCGAGCTGCTGTTCCCACCGCCGGGGTGCCAGCCGAGCTGCTTGCCCGTGCTGAGCCAGCGTGCGCTCACCGAGGAGACCGGCAGCCGGTCGGTCGCCGTCCAGTCCGGCGTACCGGCGGTGCAGTTGGCATCACCCACCAGGCCCGCGCCGTACTTCACCGTGCCGGTGGCGACGAAGCGGTACGTCACGCCCTTGCGCAGGTAGTAGGTCGAAGCGACGGTTGCGCCGGTCGCGGGTGCTGTCAGCCCGGTCACCGCCGTGCTGTCGGGGTCGAGCTCGCTGGTGCCCGCAAAGTGCACGGGCACCGACTTCACGCCGCGTGCCCGGTACCAGGACGTCTGCGCGGCAGCGCCGGCGAACCCGAGCGAGATGTGCACGTGGTTCTTGTGACGCAGGTTCCGGTCGCACTTCTTCTTGGTCTTACAGCCCGAGTTGAGGTAGGGCCGTGGGGTGAAGCCCCGGTAGGACGACCAGATGGTGTCGTTGTAGATGAAGTACATGATCCCCATCCGGCGGGCCAGCGCGTGCTGGTTGCCGGCGGCGTCGGTGGCCAGTGCTTTGCGGATGAAGTCGTACGCCGCCTTCTTCGCCTTCGGCTTCTTCACGTCGGCCGCCCAGTCGAAGGCGCGACCGTCCTTGTGCTCGCTGGTGCCTCCGGTCCCGCAGGCCCGGATCATGCCGAGCGAACCCGTCGCGGGATAGGTCTTCTGCAGCCAGGCCGCCAGGGCGACCGTTCCGGGCCGTGGCGTCTTGCGGCACGTGGTCTGCGCGTCGTACGACGAAGGTCGGTCGACCACGGTCGTCGACCCGAGTGCGGGCACACCCGGGGTGAGTGCTGCAACCGGCGCCGCTCCGCCTGGCACCACCAGAGCCAGGAGCAGGAGACCAGCAGCGCCGGCTGCAGACGTTCGGGGCCGGCGGCGCCGGGACGTCTCGTTGATGTTGACCACGGTCGGACTTCCAGACGACTAGACACAGCGCACGGCTCGGCAGGGATGTCAGGCGGCGCGGCGTCCTCCCCCGCTGCGCCGCCTGGACCTTCCTTTCGGCAACGTCCAGGACCGGTTGAGGAAATGAGGACCATTCACAGGAAAGTCGGGACCCTACGATGGGCGGGTGCGCTTGACCCGCCGTGCGGCAGCACGGTCAGCGGCAGGTGTTCTGGGCGTTCTTGATGATCTGCGCCCAGACCTTCTGACCCTTGGCGTCGGGGTGGACGCCACCTCCGTGCCTGCCCTTCAGACGCTTCGGGTGAGCCTTCGCGTAGGCCGCCCACGGAGCCACGCAGGTGTGCGGACGCTTCGCGGCGACGGTGGCGAACATCGCGGCGTACCGGTTGATGTACATCGGGTTCTGGTACGCCGGCGCCTTCGGGTCGTAGTACGACGGCAGCTTGTACGGCGACACCAGGATCACGATCGTGCTCGACGGGACGAGCGCGAGGTCGGAGAGCAGGTCGTCGGCGTCGTAGTCCGGGGACGCGTTCGAGCCGTAGGCGACGATCAGCATCCGGAGGTTCGCCCCTTGGGCCAGGCGCGCCTTGATCCGGTAAGGGAGCGCGTCGATCGGACGACCCGGGGCGTCCTCGATGCGCCAGTCGGCACCGAGCCGGACGAGGTCGTCGCGGCCGCGGGTGGTCAACGAGTCGCCGAGCAGGGTGATGGTCTGGTCGACCCTCCACCGTCCGGTCGCGGAAGCGCCCGACGGCACGGTGGTCACCGGGAGCAGCACGGCGAGCAGTGCCAGGACGAGGGGGAGGGGGCGCAACTTCATCGAACCGAGATCCTAGGCAGATCCCGGGTTCCGGTACTGCTGGAATCAGAAATTGTCCGGAATCATCCGGCGCGGTAGCTGCTCGGTGTCGCCCCGACAGCCTTCTTCATCGCCCGCCGCAGCGCGGTGGGGTCGGCGTACCCGACGGCCAGCGCCACCTGCTCCACGCTGAGCCGGCTCGTCTCCAACAGGGCTCGAGCGCGGCGGACCTTGACGGCCTGGATGAGCGCCAGCGTGCTCCGCCCGGTGGCGCGGGTGACGTGCCGGGCCAGGGTGCGCTCGGACATCGACAACCCGGAGGCGAGGGCGGCGACCCCGGGCGGGTCCGGCAGCCCGGCTTCCACCGCGGCGATCACGCGGGCGACGACCTCGTCCCCGTTCGCGAGCAGCTCCGGCACGACGTACGGCGACTGCGCCTGGCGTGCGTCGACGAGCAGTGCGCGCGCGACCGCATCCGTGAGCTCGGTGCCGTAGCGGCGTCGGAGCACGGTGAGCATGAGGTCGGTCTGTGCGAGCGCCGCGCCGCCGGTGATCAGGTTGCCGTCGGTGCAGACCATCCGGTCGGCGTCGACGGTGCAGGTCGGGACGTCGGTCGCGAGGAACGGTGCCAACCACCACGTCGTCGTCACGCGTCGGCCCTCGAGCAACCCGGCCTGCCCCAGGAGGAAGACCGCTGAGCAGGACGCGGCGACCGTGCCGCCTGCGCGAGCGTGCCGCGCCAGCCCGGCAGCGGCCGCGCGCGCGTCCGGTCGGGCGAGGCGTTCGCGGACGGCGGGCAGGGTGTCGGTCCCCAGGCCCGGGACCACCCAGGCCGAGCTCTCGCTCCGTCGCGGCAAGCGGGTCGTCGCCACGCTGGTCCCGCCGGTGAGCTCGACCTGGCCGCCGTCGACGGAACAGACCCGCCAGGTCGGCGTGGCGACCCCGAGCCGCGGGGCGAGATGGGCGGCGGCTCCGAGCAGGTCGAGCGTGATCGCCACGCTGCTCGGGTAGGCGCCCTCCAGGACGACGACGGTGAGATCAACCATGACGGATTAGGCCCTAACAATGTCGAATCAGACACTCCCATCGTGAGCGCCGCGCAGGTGAAATGCAAGACCCGACCTTGGAGGACCGATGGCTGTGCTCGACGACGCGTTGGAGGACTTCGCGCGCCGCGAGGTGACCCTCGAGGGCATCTCCAAGACCGTGCTCGTCGCGGGCACCGGACCCGCCGTCGTGGTGCTCACCGAGATGCCCGGCATCAGCCCGCACGTCGCCCGGTTCGCGCGCTGGGTGCGGGAGGCGGGGTTCACCGTCTACCTGCCCTCGCTCTTCGGGCGTGACGGTGCGTACCCGGAAGCGGCCGCCGGAATGGAGGTGCTGCAGCGCGCGTGCATGAGCGCCGAGTTCCGGGCGTTCGCCTCCGCCGACTCCAGCCCGGTCACGTCCTGGCTCCGCGGGTTGGCACGGCTGGCGCACGGGGAGTGCGGTGGTCCCGGGGTGGGCGCGATCGGGATGTGCTTCACCGGCAACTTCGCGCTGACCATGACGCTGGAACCCGCCGTGCTGGCCCCGGTGCTGTGCCAGCCGTCGCTGCCGTTCGACGACCCCGCGGGGATCAACATGGCGCCCGAGGAGCTGGTCGAGGTCGCTGCCCGGATCGAGCGGGACGATCTCGCCGTCCTCGCGTACCGGTTCGAGGGCGACCGGCACTGCCGGGCCGAGCGGTTCGCGGCGTACCAGGCGGCGCTGGGCGATCGCTTCACCGGCATGGTCCTCCCCGACACCGCTGCCTCCCCGGCGCCACCGCCGTTCTTCGCCGAGATCGTGCAGACCCCGCACAGCGTCGTCACCGCCCACCTGATCGACGAGGAGGGTCAGCCGACGGTGCAGGCGCGCGACGAGATCCTGGCGTTCTTCGCTGCGCGCTTGAGACCGGCCTGAGCCCTGGTCGAGGTGCCCGGTCATCGAGCCTGCCGAGATGGGGTGAGGTCTGAGCCCGGGCCCCCACGTCTCGGCAAGCTCGACGACCGGTCAGCAGGCTCGACGACCGGTCAGCAGGCTCGACGACCGGTCAGCAGGCTCGACGACCAGTTAGCAGGCTCGACGAGCGCTCAGCGGAAGGTGAGGAACAACCCCACGGCCGGCATGACCAGGCCGAGGGCGAGCCAGAGGCTGACCGGCTTCTTGCCGTGGATCGCCCGAGCGCCGGCGATGCCGGCGACGAGCAGGATCGCGGCGATGACGTTCAGACCGATGCGGGCATCGGTGCGGTCCTCGTCGATGAAGATCGCGGCGATGATCAGGCCGACCGACAGGTGGAACATCGTCGTGACGACCAGCGCCGAGGTGACCCACTGCTTGACCCTGGCGAGCTTCTCGAGGTCCTGCGCGCGGTCCTGCTGGCGCTGCTTCGACAGTGCGCGGTGGTCCGCCAGGGTGGCAGGGTCGATCAGGTGCTTGGGCACCTTGCGAGCCGGCTCCTGGAGGGACATACCTCCACGGTACGCCGCGGACGGGGACGAGAAAAATCAGCCGAGTCCCTTACCAAGCAACTGCTTGGGAGGCACACTGGGGGAACTGCGCAGAACCGGAACTCGCAGGGGACCCCAGAGAGGCACCGCATGCTGGTCGACGTACCCGAGGGCAAGGACCCGATCTCCTACGTCTGGGGCGAGATGGTGCCCAAGATCGGCATGGCGGCGGTGAAGTTCTCCGGCGCCGTGTACGCCGACAGCACCCTGTCGCTGCACGAGTTCGAGGCCGCGCGGCTGATGATCGCCGAGGTCAACGGCTGCATCTTCTGCCAGGACTGGCGCACCGACCGCGACGGCGTGACCGTCGAGGCCGGTTTCGACGACGAGGTGCGCAACTACGCGACCTCCACCGTGCTGAGCGAGCGCAGCCGGCTCGCGGCCGAGTACGCCTTCCGCTTCGCCACCGACCACCACAACCTCGATGACGAGTTCTGGCAGCGGATGTTCGCGCACTACTCGCAGAACGAGGTCGTCGAGCTGAGCATGTGCCTCGGGTCGTGGATCGCCTTCGGTCGGCTGAACCGCGTGCTCGGACTCGACGCCGCGTGCGTCCTGCCCGCCCACACCCAGGAAGCCGTGACCACGGCGTAGGACCGTGACCATCCGGCTCGGGAGGCTCCCGCACCACACGGTCGTGCGCACGGTCGTGGCCACGGCCCTGGCGCTGGCCGCGGTGTTTCTCGTGGTCCCCGGTGCCCGCTCGGCCACCTCGCTGTCCGTCGGGGCCCCGGGTTCGGGCACCTGGCAGGTCGGGCAGATGTGGCACGGCGGCGCGCTGGGAGGCGGGATCGTCCCGGCCGGTACGTCGATCGACCTCTCCCCGATCTACGGCTCACCGCTGGACGTGTACGCCGTCGCGGCCGGTCGGATCGTGAAGACCTGCGTGTCCCCGACCCAGACCTCGGTGTTCGTCGACTCACCCGGCCTGGGGGTCGTCGGGTACTCCCACCTCGCGACCGGCAGCACCCTGGTCAAGGGGACGGTCGCGAAAGGGCAGCGGCTGGGCAGGCTCGCGACGTCGTACGTGAAGTCGACCTGCGCGACGTCGTGGACCGGCCCGCACCTGCACCTCTCCCTCCCCGCCCGGTACGACGTGCTGAAGCTGGGCGGGCACGAGGTCGAGCGCTACGCGGTGCTGCCGTTCGGCTCCCGGGAGGCCAAGACCTTCGTGGGCCGTCCGAGCTCGTCGCTGACCGTGACCAGGAAAGCAGTCAACCTCGTGGTCTGCGCCGACAACCTCGTCGGCAACGTCGTGCACGTGCGACTCAGCCATCCCCGCAAGGGAAAGCACGTGGCCTACGCGTGGCGGACCTCGAAGCGGGCGACCTCGCGCTGCGTGACGTTCAAGAACATCGACGGCAAGGGCAGGACGCTCGCCCGGACGACGTACAGCCAGCGCTCCGCGGTCAACCAGCCACCGCCTACCTGGGACGTGCCGGGCTGCTACGCGGCGACCAACGGACAGGGCCTCTGCAATCGCGCACGACGTCGCTGAGTCTTACTGAACTTTCGTCAATAAGACGTAACTCACAGTTACGAACCGGGGTCCCGACGGCTAGTCTCGATGGCGGAACCCAGTCGCCGCGGAAGAGAGCAACGCATGAGCACCCCTGACTACGACGTCCTCGTCGTCGGCGCCGGCCTGTCCGGTATCGGCGCGGGCTACCGGCTCCAGACCGAGTGCCCCGACAAGACCTACGCGATCCTCGAGGCCCGCGACTCGATCGGCGGCACCTGGGACCTGTTCCGCTACCCCGGCATCCGGTCGGACTCCGACATGTTCACGCTGAGCTTCCCGTTCAAGCCGTGGAGCGACGAAAACGCGATCGCCGACGGTCCGTCGATCCTCAGCTACATCAAGGCGACGGCCGCCGAGTTCGGCATTGACGAGAAGATCAAGTTCCGCACCCGGGTGGTCAGCGCGAACTGGTCCTCGGCGGACGCATTGTGGACGGTCCACGTCGAGGACAGCAGCAGCGCCAAGAAGGTCAAGCGCACGCTGACCGCCTCGTTCCTCTACGCCTGCTCCGGCTACTACGACTACGAGCAGGGTCACGAGCCGGTCTTCCCGGGCATCGAGGACTTCAACGGCCTCGTGGTCAAGCCGCAGTTCTGGCCCGAGCAGCTCGACTACACCGGCAAGAAGGTCGTCATCATCGGATCCGGCGCGACCGCGGTGACGCTGGTCCCGTCGATGTCCGAGGACGCCGGCCACGTCACGATGCTGCAGCGCAGCCCCACCTGGATCGGCGTGGTCCCGCAGAAGGACAAGATCGCCGACACCCTGCGCGCGACGCTCCCGGCGCCGGTGGCCCACAAGATCGTGCGCACGAAGAACATCGCCTACCAGATGGGCGTCTACCAGTTCTGCCAGCGCGCACCGAAGCTCGCGAGCAAGGTCCTGCTCGGCATGACGACCAAGGTGCTCCAGGACGAGGCCATGGTGAAGGAGCACTTCACGCCGACGTACAACCCGTGGGACCAGCGCGTCTGCGCCGTCCCGAACGCCGACCTGTTCAAGGCGATCCGCCGCGGCAAGGTCGACGTCGTGACCGACCACATCGACACCTTCGTCCCCGAGGGGATCAGGCTGAAGAGCGGCAAGGTGCTCGAGGCCGACATCGTCGTCCCGGCGACCGGCCTGAAGATCCAGCTCTTCGGCGGCATCGTGCCGACCGTCGACGGCGAGAAGGTGGACCTGCACGAGAACTTCGTCTGGCAGGGCTGCATGCTCACCGGCCTGCCGAACTTCGCGCTCTGCGTCGGCTACACGAACGCGTCCTGGACGTTGCGCGGTGACCTCACCTCGCGGCTGGTCTGCAAGGTCATCAACGAGATGGACAAGGTCGGCGCCGAGTCGGTCATCCCGGTGCCGGAGATCGAGCTCCAGGGTCGCCCGCTGCTGGACATCGCGTCGGGCTACGTGCAGCGCGCTCTCGGGGACCTGCCGCAGCAGGGTCACACGGGAGCGTGGCGGGTGCGCCAGAACTACCTGCTCGACTCGGCCACCACGATGCGCCGCGACCTGCACAAGACGCTGAAGTTCACCCCGGCCCGTCGGGGCGCGGACACCGAGGTGAAGGCGTCGGCGTGATCCTCGCTTCGCTCGTCGGCAGCGCTCGGAGGCTCGCGCTGTGAGCGGTCCTTTCCCGCACCCCGATGCGACGACGGTCGACGTCGGGGGCGTGCCGCTGCGGGTCCGGGTCAGCGGACCGGAGGACGGTGTCCCGATCCTCCTGATCCACGGGATCGCCCGCAGCCTGGAGGACTGGAACGAGGCTCAGGACCTGCTTGCGGTTGATCGCCGCGTGATCAGCACGGACCTGCCCGGCTTCGGCTACAGCCGCAGGGGGCGCGAGCGCCCAGGGCTGCCCGCCTTCGGCAGGGCGATGGTCGGGCTGCTGGACGCTCTCGGCATCGAGGCTCCGGTGCACGTGATGGGCAACTCGCTGGGCGGGGGCGTCGCGATGACGCTGGCCGTCGACCACCCCGGCCGGGTCGCGAGCGTGACCCTGGTGAACAGCGTCGGGTTCGGCAGCGAGGTCAACATCTCGCCCCTGCCCATGACGTACGGCGCCCTTGCCGCCCTGCCCGGGCTCGCCGGACGGTTCGGGGCGAAAGCCCGCGAAGCCGGGGCCGAGACGATCCGTGACCTCTTCTACGACCGAACCCTCGCCACGACCGAGCAGTTCCGGCACGCCGGGAAGCTGGCCAAGCAGGCCGACTTCCGCGGCACGTTCCTCGGCACGGCCGCCACGCTCGGCGCCCCGGTCGTCGGGGTGCGCAACGGGTGGCGCCGGGAGCTGCTTCGTCGGTTCGCCGCCACCGGCATCCCTGTCTTCGTCGTCTGGGGTGACGACGACCGGATCCTGCCGCCGAAGCACTTCGAGGCCGCGGCCGCCGCGCTGCCGAAGGCGCGCACGCACCTGTTCGTCGACGCCGGGCACATGCCGCAGGTGGAGAAGGCCGAGGAGTTCGCCGCGCTGGTCGGTGCGTTCGTCGATCAGGTCGACGAGGACTCCTCCGTTGACTGAGCCGCTGGTCGAGTTCGACGCCGAGGTCGTGAAGAGCGACAAGCCCGGCGGGTGGTCGTACGTCGTCTGGCCGGAGTCGGCGGAGTTCTTCGGGACGCGCGGCCTGGTCAAGGTCCGCGGGACCGTCGACGGCGAGCCGTTCGAGAGCTCCTTCATGGCCCTGGGGGACGGCAACCACAAGCTCCCCGTGAAGTCGGCGATCCGGGTCAAGATCGGCAAGGAGGTGGGCGATACCGTGCACGTCGTCGTCCTGGAGAGAATCGAGAAGTCATGAGTGCTGTCCTCACCGAGCGCGACGGGCACGTCCTCGTCATCACCCTGAACCGCCCCGAGGCCCGCAACGCGGTCAACGGCGAGCTGACCCAGGGCCTGGGCGACGCCCTCGAGCTGGCGCACACCGACATCGAGATCCGTGCGGTGGTCCTCACCGGTGCCGGCGACCAGTCCTTCTGCGCGGGCGCCGACCTCAAGGCGATCTCGCGCGGCGAGAGCCTGAACCCGGTCGGCACCGAGGCGTGGGGGTTTGCCGGCATGGTGCAGCACCCGATCGCCAAGCCGGTGATCGCTGCCGTGAACGGCACCGCACTGGGCGGGGGGACCGAGCTCGTCCTGGCCAGCGACCTCGCCGTCGCTGCCGACACGGCGAGGTTCGGGCTGCCCGAGGTGAAGCGCGGGCTGATCGCCGCCGCCGGCGGTGTCATCCGGCTCCCCGCCCAGATCCCGC
This sequence comes from Marmoricola sp. OAE513, assembly GCF_040546585.1. Lineage (NCBI taxonomy): Bacteria > Bacillati > Actinomycetota > Actinomycetes > Propionibacteriales > Nocardioidaceae > Marmoricola > Marmoricola sp. OAE513. The sequence continues at coordinate 1,912,416 of NZ_JBEPOC010000001.1, forward strand.
AGAAGGTCGCCATGCACCTGCTGCTCACCGGCGACCCGATCGATGCAGCGACGGCGCTCCGGTGGGGTCTGGTCAACGAGGTCGTCCCGGCCGGCCAGGTGCTCTCCGCTGCCGTGGCGCTGGCGCAGAAGATCGCCGCCAACGCACCGTTGTCGGTGCAGGGCAGCAAGCAGGTCGCGCTCGGCCTGCGCGACGGTGCCATCGCCTCGGAGAAGGACGCCTGGGCCGACAGCGACGCAGCGATGATGCGGGTCTTCTCCAGCGAGGACGCCATGGAGGGTCCGATCGCCTTCGCCGAGAAGCGCGAGCCGCAGTGGAAGGGCCGCTGAGGCTCACGTAGCCGCAACCTGGTTACCGACCCGTAACCGGAACCCCTCAGTTTCAGTTGAGGGGACATGGTGACCTCACACACCCGTCGGCTGGCCTGTGCCGCCGCAGCCGCACTGACCGTCTCGTTGATCGCGATCAACGGTTCCGCGACCTCGACGGCGACGGCGGCCCCGCCGACGTACTCCGCGACGGTCACCCGCACCGAGCACGGCATCCCGCACATCACCGCGAACGACTGGGGCTCCCTGGGCTACGGCTCCGGGTACGCCGCGGCCGAGACCTCGATCTGTGCTCTCGCCGACGTCGTGCTGACCGGGCGCGGAGAGCGCTCGAAGTACCTCGGTCCGGACGCCAAGTTCGACGACGGGGTCGCCATCAACGGCACCAACTTCCAGATCGATGCGCTCGTCGCCGATCTCCACAACCGGAAGGTCGTCGAGGGCATCCTGGCTGACCCGAAAGCCGGTCCGAGTGCGAAGGCCAAGCAGATGGTCGCCGGCTACGCCGCCGGGGTGAACAAGTACCTGCGCGACAGTGGCGGTGCCTCGAGCATCACCGACCCGGCGTGCAAGAACGCGGCCTGGATCCAACCGAACGCCACCGCCCTGGACGTCTGGTACGGCGTCTACCTGGCCAACATCATCGCCTCGACCGGCAACTTCCTGAAGGAGATCGTCGGCGCGACGCCGCCCTCGCTGGGTGACCCTGGCCTGCCCGGTCTGGCGACGTTCGGCATCGTGCCGCCCGAGCTCCCCGACGCCGACGAGCTCACCGAGTCGCTCAAGACCGACGAGAACTTCGGATCGAACGCGACCGCCATCGGCGCGGAGGCCAGCACCACCGGGTCCGGCATGCTGCTGGGCAACCCGCACTTCCCGTGGAACGGGAGGTTCCGGTTCAGCCAGCAGCAGCTCACCATCCCCGGCCAGTACGACGTCGCCGGCGGAAGCCTGATCGGTTCGCCGGTGGTCAACATCGGGTGGAACAACAACGTCGCGTGGAGCCACACGGTCTCGACGGCGTACCGGTTCGCGCCGTACGAGTACCGCACGGTCCTCTCGCCGTTCACCTACCTCTCGGCGAACGGGCTCCTGAAGCAGGTCGAGAAGCGCAACGTCACGGTGACGATCAAGAAGAGCGATGGCACCCTCGGCAGCCGGAGCACGACGTTCTACCGAACCCCGCAGGGCTACGTCATCGACTCACCGAGCCAGCTCATGGGCTGGACGCCGCTCAGCTTCTTCGCGATCCGCGACGCCAACGGCGAGCAGCTGCGCACCATCGACACTTTCTTGGAGATGGGCGGTGCGAGTGACGTCCGAGACCTGCTCGAGCGTCAGGACGCTGCCGGCGGCATGCCGTGGGTGAACACGACCGCGGCCGACCGCAACGGTGACGTGCTGTACGCCGACCACTCGGTCGTCCCGAACGTGTCGAACAACCTGGCCAACAAGTGCATGACCCCGATCGGGAGGGTGCTCCAGCAGCTGGCCGGTCTGCCGGCTCTGGACGGCACGTTCGCCGACAGCTTGTGCAAGTGGGGCGCGGACGCCGACGCCGAGCGCCCGGGCATCTTCGGGTCGAAGAACCTGCCGTCCACGGTCCGCCGCGACTGGGTGATGAACGCCAACGACTCCTATTGGCTGCCGAACCCGGACGAGAAGCTCGAGGGCTTCGCCCGGATCATCGGGTGCGAGCAGTGCGTCCGGACGATGCGGACCCGGATGGTCGACCACTACGTGATCGACGCCCTCAAGGTCGGCAAGATCAGCCCGACCCAGCTGCGAGGTTTCGAGCACGAGAACCGGGTGATGGCGGCCGAGGTGTTCGGCACCGACAACCTCGTCAAGGTCTGCCTCGCCGCGAACGGCGGTGACGCCTGCCCGGTGCTCGCTGCCTGGGACAAGACGTCGAACAAGGAGAGTCGCGGGTACGCGATCTTCGAGCAGTTCGTGACCCGGCTGCCGAAGAACGGTCTGCTCTCGAGCGGCCCGTGGAGCGTCGGGTTCTCGCGAGCCAACCCGGTCGACACCCCGAACACTCCCAAGACAGCTGACCCGAAGGTCATCCGCGCCATGGCTCAGGCGATCGCCTACCTGCGCACCAACAACATCCCGGTCGACGCGACCTGGGGCGAGGTCCAGGTCGCCGGCGACCGAGGTGCTCCGGCGATCCCGCTCGGCGGTGGTAACGGCGATCAGGCCGGCAACGCCAACGCGCTCGCGTCGCGGGGGGTGCTCGCCAACACCGGGTACCTCAAGCCGATCACCTACGGGTCCTCGCACATCCAGGCGATCTCGTTCCTCCCGGGTGGCGGGGTCGATGCGAAGACGATCCTGACCTACGGCCAGTCGGACAACCCGAACTCGCCGTGGTCGAGCGACCAGACGCAGATGTTCAGCGACCAGCAGTGGGTGAGCTTCGCCTTCACCCCGGCCCAGATCGCAGCGGACAAGATCAGCAGCGTCACCGTCAGCGAGTAGACGCTCGCCGAGCCTGCCCCGTCGTCGAGCTTGCCCCCGGTCGTCGAGCCTGCCGAGACGCGGTGGCCGGGGTCGTTCGGTCGTCGAGCTTGCCGAGACGTGGTGACCGGGGGTTCGCTCGGTCGTCGAGCCTGCCGAGACGCGGTGACCCAGCGCAGGGACTGCTGCGGCTCCGTCAGGGAGTCGACAGGAACGGCACGTACACGCTCGCCGTGATCAGGTTGTGGTCCGACTGGTACGCGCTGGTGGCCTTGCCGTAGACCCGGTTCACGTTCTCGTAGCGCCGGATCCCGGTGAAGCCCTTGAACAGGAGATAGTCGGCACGACCACCGACGCCCACCTTCGAGACCGCCGGCTTGGTGGCGTGCTTGTTGACCGTCGAGTACTTCAGACCGACCTTGGTCACCGCGCTCTGCGCGTCCCAGTAGCCCGCACGGACGAAGGTCGGCTGACCCTCGCCGACGCAGGCCGGCTCGCTGTTCTCGTCGCAGTACGCGCCGAAGCTGCCGAGCAGGTCGCCGCCGACGATCGTCGGGATGCCCGTGGGCGCCTTCGCGGCGAGCTCGCGCAGCAGTGCCGCCGACTGGTCGTGGGCGGACTTCTTCTTGGTCGGGATGCTCGTGCTCGAGGACGACTCGAGATGTGCCGAGACGACCAGGACGTCCTGCGAACCAGTGGCAGGAGCCACCGGGGTGAGGCGGGCCCACGGGGTCAGCAGCGGCGTGGTGAGGCTGGAGTCCTTCCGCTGCCCGACCAGACCGCTGCCGGCCACCGTGAACTTGCTGGACCGGTACAGGATCTGCTGCCCGACGTACCCGTCGTCACCCGCGGTCACGACCTTCCAGCCGCTCTGACCCTCACCCGAGGCGAGTCGGCTCGCGATGTTGGACGCGGTCGTGAAGGTGGCCTCCTGCAGGAGCACCGCGTCGAGGTTGCGGGCCGCGATGTTGTCGGCCAGGTTGTTGATCTTGGTGGCGTTCTTCGCCGACGTCGGGAACAGCTCGACGTTGTACGAGCCGATCGCGAAGCCGTACCCGGTCGCCGAGGTGCCCGGGTCCCGCGGCTTGGAGAAGACCGGGAAGAACGGGGTCTGGCGCGTGGTCCGGGTGCAGCCGTTGTTGGTCTGCAGCTGTCCGAAGATCGGGTTGCCGTACGCCGGGCTCAGGAACCGGTCCTTGGCGGCTGGGGTCTTCGGCAGGTTGATCGAGACGCTGCGCGCGGTCTTGCCGAACCAGGACGTGTACTTGTCGTACCCCTTCCACAGCCCGTACGGCGCCGCCGACCAGCGCAGCCGGTACTTGGCGGCGTACGACGTGTAGCTCCAGCTCACCTTGGCGGCGGTCGTGCTCGTCTGACCGCCGGTGCTCGTCTTCGCGACGGCCGGGGCCTTGTTCTTGAACTTCAGCTTCTTCGCCTTCGACCAGGCGCCGACCTTGCCGGCCTTGAGCGCGCGCACCTGCACGTACCAGGCCACGCAGCGGTTGCTCAGCGTCGAGGTGCTCGTCGAGGAGGACGTTGCCGTGATCGGGGTCGCGCGCCCGAGGCCGGACTTCGAGGCTGCCCAGCGGACCTGGTACGTCGCGCCGGACACGGCCTTCCAGCGGATCTTGAGCTTCGCGTTGTACCAGTCCTGCCCGGCGCTGGAGACCTTCGAGACCTTGGGGATGCCAGCGGCTTGGGCCGAGGTGACCGTGAGGCCGAGGGCGACGGTGGTCGCGAGGAGGATGGCCAGGAGCAGCCGGAGGTGGGAGCGCACGGGAGGTCCTTCAGGTTCAGAAACGGGAAGACCCCACCGTAATCCGTTCCGGTACTTCTCGGTGCACGAACTAGACCGGTTGATCCGGCGACGGCGCCAATCGGTACCGGATGAACGTCGGCACCGCGAACGCCGCGACGACCACGAGCACCACGACCAGCAGTCCACCGCCGGCAGCGGCGGTCGCCGTCCCGACCACGGCCGCAGCTCCGCCGTGCGCGACGTCGGCGATCCGCGGACCGCCGGCAACCACCACGATGAACACCCCCTGCAACCGGCCGCGCACGGCGTCGGACGCCGAGGCCTGCAGCATGCTCATCCGGAACGCAGCCGAAGCCATGTCGGCAGCGCCGGCGACAACCAGCATCAGCACGGCGAGCGCGAGCATGACGTTGCGTGCCCCGGTGTCGGCCAGGGCGACGGCACCACCGAAGCCGGCGATCGCCAGACCCCAGACGACGATCGAGGCGACCACCGCGAAGCCCTGCCGCTCGACGCGGGAGACCCACCCGGAGAACACGCCACCGAGGACGGCTCCGAGCGGGATCGCCGCGAACAGCAGCGCGAAGGCGAGACCACCTTCGGACGGTCCGCCGAAGTCGAGGTGCGCGATCTCCGGGAACAACGCCCGGGGCATGCCGAAGATCATCGCGATCAGGTCGACCACGAAGGACATCAGCAGCACCGGGTGTCCCCGGAGGTAGCCGAGGCCGTCGAGGACCGACCGGAGGCCGGCTGTTCCGACCGCACCCTCGACGGGGAGCGCCGGCAGGCTGACCACGGCGCTCAACGTGGCGAACAAGGTGAAGGTGTCGATCAGGTACAGCCAGGAGAAACCGACGACCGGGATCAGCACGCCGCCCACCAGCGGACCGGCGATGGCGCCGGCCTGGAGCACCGTCATGTTGAGGGAGTTCGCTGCAGGAAGCTCAGCCGGGGTGAGCAGCTTGGGTAGGATCGCGCTGCGGGTTGGCTGATTGACCGCGAAGAACGCCTGCTGCACCGCGAACAGCCCGAGCAGCAGCCAGACGTTGCCGGCTCCCGCCGCGGCCTGGGCCCAGAACGCAGCGCTGGTCGCGATCAGGCCGCCAGTGGTGATGATCAGCAGGGTGCGGCGGTCCATCACGTCGGCGAGCGCTCCGCCCCAGAGGCCGAAGACGATCAACGGGACCAGGCCGAAGAGACCCGTCAGCCCGACGTACGCCGAGGACCCCGTCTCCGCGTAGATCTGCGCAGGCACCGCGACGACGGTCAGCTGCGCGCCGACGACGGTGATGATGTTCGCGGTCCAGAGGCGTCGGAAGTGCGCATTCCTCAGCGGAGTGGTGTCCGCGAAGAGCCCCCTGATCTGCATTGAAGGAGGCTATGCCTGCGGGGGATCCACCTTGAACGCGGCCCGACCGTCTGGTCGTATCGGGGCATGACTTCTCGGCTCCGGCGTACGTCCCTGTTCTCCGTCCCCGTGGCGCTGGTGCTGCTCGTCGCCGGGTGCGGCGGGCCGAGCGAGGACGAGAAGGGCGCCCAGAAGGCGGCCGACGCGTTCGCCGTCGCGCTGACGAAGGGCGACGTCAAGGAGACGGCGTTCACGACGACCACCGCCGCTGCGGCGTACACCTCCCTGGCGAAGCCGCTGCAACGGCTCGGGCCGAAGGTCGAGGCGGGCGAGGTCGAGGTGGACGGGAGCAAGGCGACGACCGAGCTCTCCTGGGACCTGTCGGGCTGGAAGCACAGCACGACCGTGGCGCTGACCAAGAAGGGCTCGACCTGGCAGGTCGTCTGGAAGCCGACGGTCCTCGAGGCCTCCCTCAAGGACGGCGAGACCATCGCCGTGACCGGCCTGAAGGCGACTCGCGGCAACATCGTCGGCGCCAACGGCGAGCCGATCGTCGAGCCCCGCGACGTCATACGGTTTGGTATCGACAAGGCGCAGGCGGCTGAGAAGAACCCGGGCGCCGATCTGCCTGCTGCCGCCCGACGTCTGGCCGCGCTGCTCGACGTCACCCCGGAGCCCTTCGTGAAGCAGGTGTCGAAGGCCGGGCCCAAGGCGTTCGTCCAGGCGATCGTGCAGCGCGAGAACGACGTCAAGCAGTCGACGCTGGCCGCCCTGGACGACATCCCCGGGGCGCGCTCGATCGCCGACAAGCTGCCGCTGGCGCCGTCCAAGGAGTTCGCCGCGGCGCTGCTCGGCACCGTCGGACCCGCGACCGCGGACCTGATCAAGAAGAGCGACGGCCGTCTCGCGATCGGCGACGACACCGGGCTCTCGGGCCTCCAGCTCCGTTACGACCGTGAGCTCGCCGGCACCCGAGGCTTCAAGGTCACCGCTCAGGAACCCGCGCAGAAGAACGGCAACACCGGAGTCGTGAGTCCCCGGGTGCTGTTCACCCAGGAGCCGGTGGACGGCACGAACCTCCAGCTGTCGCTGGACCGCAAGCTCCAGTCGAAGGCGCAGGACCTGCTCGACAGGTACGGGCCGGCCAGCGCGCTGGTAGCGATCAAGCCCTCGACGGGCGAGGTGCTGGTGGCGGCCAGCGGCCCCGGGTCGAAGGGCTACAACACCGCCACCTTCGGGCAGTACGCCCCGGGCTCGACCTTCAAGATCATCAGCTCGTTGGCACTGCTGCGCTTCGGCATGAAGCCGACGACGTCGGTGAGCTGCCCGGCGCGGGAGACCGTGAACGGCAAGCAGTTCAAGAACTACTCCGACTACCCCTCCAACCGGATCGGGAAGATCACCCTGCGTGACGCGGTCGCCAACTCCTGCAACACCGCGTTCATCTCCTCGCGCGGCAAGATCAAGGGGACGGCGCTGGCCGACGCTGCCGCGTCGCTCGGGTTCGGCGAGGATCACGACATCGGGTTCCCGGCTTACTTCGGGCAGGTGCCGGCTCCCGCCAGCGAGACCGAGGCTGCCGCCGACCTGATCGGTCAGGGCAAGGTGCTGGCGTCACCGATGGCGATGGCGACCGTGGTGGCGAGCGTGGTGCACGGCTCGACGGTCGTGCCGAACCTCGTTGCTGGTGTCGACAAAGCGACAGCTTCTCCGGCCAAACCGCTGACGTCGGAGGAGGCCACGAGCCTGCGGGCGCTCATGCACGCGGTGGTCACCGACGGCTCGGGTCGGTTCCTCTCGGCACTGCAGCCGCCCGACATCATCGCGAAGACGGGCACCGCCGAGTTCGGTAGCAAGACTCCGCTGCAGACCCACACCTGGATGGTCGGCGCCCAGGGTGACCTGGCGGTCGCGGTATTCGTCGACATCGGGGAGTCGGGTTCGCAGACGGCGGGCCCGGTGCTCGCGGACTTCCTGCGGGCTGCTCGCTAGCGGTCAGTCCTCGTCCAGCCCGCGCTCGATCGCGTACCGCGTCAGCTCGACCCGGTTGTGCATCTGCAGCTTCCGCAGCGTGCTCTGCACGTGGTTCTGGACGGTGCGGTGCGAGATCACGAGGCGCTCGGCGATCTGCCGGTAGGAAAGTCCCTTCGCGACCATCTTGAGCACCTCGGTCTCACGGTCGGTCAGCCGTTCACCGGTCTCGGCGGCCGGCTCGTCGGAGATCCTCTGGAACTCGCCGAGCACCAGGCCGGCCAGGCCCGGGGTGAAGACCGGGTCGCCGTGGGCGACGGTCCGTACGGCGGCGAGCAGCTCCTCGCGCGACGCGGACTTCACCAGGTAGCCGGTCGCTCCCGCCTTGACCGCCGCCAGCACGTCGGCCTGCTCGCCGGAGGCCGACAGGACGAGCACCTTCGTGTCCGGGCACTGGCGCGCGACCTCGGCAGTGACCTCGATGCCGTTGGGCGCCGGGATTTGGAGGTCGAGCACCATCACGTCCGGACGGACCGCGGGGAACCGAGCGACCGCCTCGCGGCCGTTGCTCGCGACGGCGACGACCTCGAGGCCGGCCTGGACGAGGTCACGCTCGACCGCGTCGCGCCACATCGGGTGGTCGTCGACCACCATCACCCGGATCGGCGTCTCCTCGGACTCGCTCATGTCGCCGACCCTAAGGTCCGCGGGACGGTGAACTCCCACTCCGTGCCGAACGACCCGGTGCTCAGCTCTGCTGTCCCGCCCAGAGCGGCGATCCGCCCCTGAATCGATTCGGCGACCCCGAGTCGCCCGTCCTCGGCCGCTGCTGCCAACCGTCCGGCGGGGATGCCGGGTCCGTCGTCGCGCACCGAGACCTCCACGCTGGTCGGGGATGCCTGCAGCAGCACCCACGCCGGTGCACCCTCGCCGACGTGCCGTTGGACGTTGTCGAGGCAGGCGCGCACCGCCGCGACGAGCTCGCTCGCGACGGCCCCCCGGAGCAGGACCGGAACGCCGGGTGTCGACACGGTCACCCCCGGCAAAGCCTCGAGCTTGGCGAGCTCGGAGGTCAGGTCGACGGTGCTGGCGGTCCCCGTCGTCGAGTCCTGGACCCGGATCAACCGTCGCAGCTCGCGCTCCTGCTCGCCGGCGAGCTCGCCGAGCTCCGCGGCGGCACCCCCGAGCTCGCGCCCGCGACGCTGGACCAGGGCGAGCACCTGCAGCACCCCGTCGTGCACCACGCGCGCCAGCCGGGCACGCTCCTCCGCCGCGGCGGCGGCCCGCTCGGCGACCTCGCGCTCGACCGCCATCTGCTGGAGCGACGCACACAGGTAGCCGACGATCGTGCCGGAGAGGATGAGCAGGAAGGCGTTGCCGTAGTCGGAGTTGCGCAGGTCCGCGCGCAGCGAGAGGTCGGCAGCCGCGAGCACGACACCCGCGACGAGTCCGCCGCGCAGCCGGTAGTGGATCGCCCACGCGAGCAGCGCCGCCACGATCCACGAGCTCGGCATCGTCGTGCGGAACTCAGGCCCCTTGATCCAGTAGGTGGCCAGGAGGAGCCCGACCGCGAGCGCCAGGTCGACCACCAGCAGGGGAGCCGTGCGGCGCCGCGGCGAGCGGTAGGCCCAGGTCGCGATGCCGCTCCACACGATCATCACCGCGACGCACACGGCCGCGTCGAGGTGCCCCTCGAACGTCTCGTACCGGTAGATGTTCAGGCCGACCGCGTTGGCGAGCACGATCACCCGCAGCACCGCGAGGGCTGCGAACAGGCGGTCCTCCACTGCGGCGGCGGCGGGGGACTGAGGGGTGCTCACGCGAGGAGTCTTGCACCCTGTTTCTCGGAAAGCTGAGTATCCGTACCGTCGCGCGGCACCGGCAGGTGTGCCTGCTCGCGTCTCAGGACTCCCGGCGGCGTCGCGGCGTCGCGGAGCGCGGTGGTGCTGCGCGCATGTGATCGCGAACGGGGACCAGCAGGTCGGCGAGCGCGTCGGTGTCCTTCGCTGACAGCGGTTCGAAGAGCTGACGACGGATGACCTCGACGTGGCCAGGCATCACGGTGGCCAGACGGTCCCGGCCCGCGCCGGTGATGCTGACCGTCACTCCGCGGTCGTCGTCGGCCGAGGGCGCCCGGGTGACCAGGCCGGCCTTCTCGAGCAGACCCGCCTGGTAGGTCAGGCCGCTGCGGCTGTAGACGACACCGTCAGCCAGGTCGGTCATCCGCTCGCTGCCCGTCGCCGAGTCGAGGCCGAGCCGGGCCAGCAGCTGGAACTGGACCCAGCTGAGGTCCCCGACATCGCGCAGCTGCTGCTCGACCGCGTGCTTCAGGAGTCCGGCCACCTCGGTGAGGGCGAAGTACGCACGGAGCTGGACGGCGGACAGGGAGGACGGGGTGGAGGCCATGAAGGCATCGTATCGGGTGCTTCACATTCGAAACAGTTGCTTCGAATGTGAAGCAGTGCTAGCGTCGTCAATGTGCTTCAAGTTCGAAGCACATTGACGATGAAAGAGGTTCACCATGAAAGCCATCCGATTCCACGAGTACGGCGGACCCGACGTCCTGGGCTACGAGGACGTTCCGGTCCCCACGCCGGGCGACGGCCAGGTGCTGGTCCGAGTCGCAGGGACGACGTTCAACAACGTCGAGGGCAACATCCGCGCGGGACTGATGCAGGGCCCGATGCCGCTGACGCTGCCGCACATCCCCGGACTGGACGTCGCCGGGACCGTCGCCGCACTCGGTGACGGTGTCACCGCGCTGAGCGAGGGCGACCGGGTCGTCGGCTTCCTGCCCTTCGTGGACGACGGCGCTGCCGCCGAGTACGTCGTCGCAGACGCCACTGCGTTGGCCCTCGCTCCGAGGAGCATCCCGCTCGCCGACGCCGCGGCCCTGCCGCTGGTCGGTCTGACCGCTCTGCAGGCGCTGTTCGAGCACGCCCGGCTCGAGTCGGGTCAGCGGATCCTGGTCAACGGCGCGAGCGGTCCGGTCGGGGGCTACGCCGTCCAGCTGGCCAAGGCTGCCGGCGCTCACGTCATCGCCACGGCGAGTCCCGGCACTCGCGCCCTGGTGACGAAGCAGGGAGCCGACGAGATCATCGACTACACCGCTGCTGAGGTCGCCGCGTCTCTGACCGAGCCGGTCGACGTGCTGCTGAACCTGGCTCCCATCGACCCCGACGGATTCGCGGCCTTGGCGGACCGGGTCCGCGACGGCGGTGTGGTGGTCAGCACGACGGTGTGGATGCCCGCCCCGAGCGACGCCGATCGCGGAGTGCGCGGGATCGACCTGTACGTGAGGAGTGACCACGACCAGCTCGCGGACCTGGTGGCGCGCGTGGATGCCGGTGAGCTCACCGTCGACATCGCACGGCGGGTCCCGTTGAGCGACCTGGCGAGCGTGCACGCCGACGCAGCAGCGGGCGCCCTCCAGGGAAAGGTGGTCGTGGTCCCGGCGGCTGACTGAGCGTGCACGGGCTCGTGCTGGTGGTCCGTCCTGACCGGGCGGTCTCGGACCATCCGCCCGACGGCCGCGCGGTTGAACGACCTATCGGGACGCCGGGGTGGCGGTGACCACCGTGTTGCTGAGGTAGCGCACCCCGTCCCAGTCGGTGCAGGTGGTCAGCACCAGGCGGCCCCGGCTGGTCTGGCTGAACAGCTGTTGGGCCCGCTGGGCGGTGATGCCCTTGCTGAAGATCTCGACACCGCGGACGACGTACTCGATCCAGCCGCGCGAAGTCCTGACCAGGACCAGGTCACCGCGGCTCAGCTGATCGAGGTGGTCCAGGGCACCGCCGCCGGTGTGCACCGTGTGGCCGGTCACCAAGGCGCTACCCCGAGCTGCACCCGGGCGGGCGCCGTCGGCCCACCATCCGAGCTGCTGCGGGTCGCCGGGCGGGACAAGGGCCCGCCCTGCGGCCTTGATCGGCACCACCGGTGCATCCACCTCCAGGGTCGGGATGACCACGCGCGTCGGCATGCCCGGCTCGGGAGCCGCAGGTACGGCGGTGCGAGGAGGAGTCGGCTGCGTTGCCCCCGCGGGATTCCGTCGGACGTCGCCGACGGCCTCCTGTGGAGTCTGCAGGTAGTACGCGGCCACCGCGGCGATGACCACGACCACCCCCGCGATCAGCGGTGCTGCTCCACGCCGCCTCGCGGGCCTAGTTGACGACACGGGCGCGGTGCCGCGACCAGAGCAGGACGCCGCCGAGTGCCACGGCTGCGATCAGCAGCGGCAGCGGGGAGCGGATCCGGTCGAGGACCGACGTACCGTCCTGGCCCGCGTCGATCTCCGTCGGCACGCGTGCCTCGACGCCCCGCGTCGGCCCAGCAACCACATCGGGCACGTCGACAACGGGTTCGACGTTGGGACCAGTGGGCGTGTCGGTGTCCGGGGTGTCCACGGCGGGGGGCGTGACGACCGGGGGCGTCGTGCCGGCGCACGGCTGCACCCAGAACACCTTCGACTTGCTGTCGTTGCCTTGGGAGAACGGGGTCGCGACGGTCACCTTCACGTGGAACCCCTGCTTGGGGTGCGGGGTGCCCGTGAAGGTCGGCAGATAGGTAGTTCGGGCATCGAGACCAGTGGCAGTTCCTGCTCCGCTCGCGGGGTCGCCGCCGACGAAGACGGAGCTCGGACCGTTCGGCGTGATGGTCGCGTCCCCGGTCGGAGCCTGCATCTCGAAGGAGACCTGCGAGTAGTAGTCGCCCTGGTCGAAGCCGTACCACTCGATCTGGAACCCGCAGGTCACGTGCGGGTTGTTGTCCGGGATGTCGTCCCGCTCGCCGATCGGGGTGATCTTGATGGTGCCGTTGTTGCCCGCGGGATCTCCGTTCGCGGTCCCGGCCCCGGGGCCGCCCTTGTTCTGACCCGGCGCGGTGGCCGGGCCGTGGGAGCCGCTGTTGCCGTTCTTCTTCGGAGGGTGGTTCTTCGTCTGTCCGGGGGATGTGCTGGTGCCGTTGCCGTTCTTCTTGGTCGGGTGGTTCTTCGTCTGGCCCGGGGCTGTGCTGGTGCCGTGGGAACCCTTGGCGCCGTTGCCGTTGTTGCCCTTGTCGGAGTCTGCGAACGCTGTCGCGGTGCTTCCCCACGTGGTGAGGACCAGGACGGAGGTGGCGGCGAGGACGCGACGTCGGAAGGAAGTGGGCACAGAGATCTCCTGGGGTGCGCAGGGGCTTCGCGTGACGGGTGATCTGGGCTGACCACTGGTCGGGGGAGGGGTGAGCATCGGGCATTTACCCACTGCGGGGGGCTTGAAACGCGGGCCCGTGGAGCGCAACGCCGAACGAGTTAGCTCGCCGCCGGTCCGTACCTCCGCCGGAACCGCGCCGCGCTCACGCCGATCGACAGCGCCCAGGCCCCGCCGGCGCACACGAGCAGGAGGATCAACGGAAGAGTCGCGCCCGGTGCGAGCCGCCGCAGCGCCCAGGCATCTGCCTTGGGTCCGCAGTCCCCGCCGTCCTGCTCGAAGCACAGGGTCGTCGACTTCTTCGTCGGCACGGGGACGTTCGCGGGCGGGTCCTCGACACCGTCCGCCTGACGCTTGGCCGCCGGGGGGAGAAGCGCACCGAGGCCGGAGATCTCCTTCTCGCTGCCGGCGTCGCGCGTCTGCGCCGAGAGCCACCCGGTGAAGGCGGTGGCCAGTGCGGCGTGACCGCGCTCGTTCGGGTGAAGGCTGTTGTGGATCCAGTTGCCGGGGTTGAACCGGTTCTGCGCCGCACCGCCGACCCCGCGGAGGTCGAGGAAGTTCAGCCCGGGAGTCCCGGAGTCGTCGCAGAGAGCGAGGTGGGAGTCGGCCAAGGCGGTACGCATCGGTCCGACGTAATAGACGCCGGTCTCGGTGGCGACCTTCTCGATGAGCCCGTCCAGCCGAGCGGTGAAACGGCGGACGAACCGGATGTCACCCGACTCCACGGGTGCCCGGGCGCATCCGGCGTCGGTGGCGAACGCGTCGGGGTAGGGCATCACCGCGATCGGCGAGGCGGGAAACTCGTCGGCGATGGCGAGGTAGGTCGCGCGCAGCGCCGACTCCACGTCGGCCAGGTTGCCGAAGAAGTACTGGGTCACCTCGTCGTCGTTGCAGCTGCCCAGTGACAGGCACGAGGAACCGATCTGCCGGAACCCGGCGTCGTTCCCGCCGATGCTCAGGACGACCAGGGACGGGTTCAGCCAGGGGTCGGCCGCGCGTACCTCGTCGAGGGCGCGCGTGACCTGGATGCCCTCTCCGGCGTACTGCTCGTCGTCCTGGGGCTGGCCGACGAGGTTCCGGGCCCGAGCTCCGGAGCACGCGCGGAAGACCAGACGGTGTGCTCCGAGCGACTGGGCCACCAGGACCGGCCAGGCGGTCGCGGCTCGCCGGCACTGGTTGCCACCGGCGACGTTGGTCTCGTCCAGGTAGCGCGCTGCGCCCTCGCCCGAGCTGTAGGAGTCGCCCAAGGAGACGATCACGGGTTCGGGCCCGGACTTCGGAGTCGATGCCTTGACCGACAACACCTCGGGCTTGACCTCCTGCGACCCGGGCGTGACGCCCATCAGCGCGAGGACGGCGAGAGCGGCCGCAATGTCGGCGAGGCTGCCGACCGTGATGGCCCAGGTGAGGAGAGCAACCACGACGACGAGCGCGAGCAGGTAGCGCGTCTGACTGAGGCTGATCAGGCCGATCGCCACGCTGAGAGCCACCACGGCTGCGCCGCCACCGATCCACCAGCGGAGTCGCGGGCCCGCGGTGTCCCGGGTCAACGCCATGATGCGGCGTTCGGAGATGACGCCGAGCAGAGCCGGCACGGGTGCGACGGTGAGACCCAGCGCCAGCACGGCGACCCACGTCGGTGCCCGGCCGAGCAACCAGAGCGACCCGTAGGCGAGGACGACCGTGGCGAGCAGGACCTGCCACCGGAAGGCGACCCGCAGGACCGCGTTGACGGCGCGGTCGAAGGGCCGGGCGTCGGAGGCTCCGTCGCCCTGCAGGACGATCCAGCGCAGCTTGCGGATGCCGAGCCCGGCCGCCACGTACGTCGAGATCAAAACACCCAGGGTCAGCGTCGACCGCAACGACTCCAGGCGCAGACCGATCGCTACCGAGGTCACGACCGGCAGAGCCAGTGCTCCGAGCAGCAGCCACTTGTTGCGGAAGTCGGCTCGGAGCTCGACCCAGTTGATGTCGAGGCCGTGGACCCAGAAGGTGGCAACGACAAGGAAGCCGCCGAACGCGGCGTACATGACGGCCTGGGACTGGCCCTGGCGAGCAGCGAGGAACAGCACCATGACCGACACGATGAAGGCCAGCAGCCGGACGGCGTCCGGGTGCAGGAAGGACCCTCGGAACCTCCGCGTCGGACGGCTGTCGCTCATGGACTCATTAAGTCGGGACCGGAGCCCCCGAGGCAAGGGTCACCAACGACGACACCCCCACCGGAGACCGGTGGGGGTGTCGTTCAGGAGCTGGGTTCAGCGCACCCGGCGATCGTCGACCACGCGGTCCTCCACGACCGTGTGGCGCGAGCGCTGCGCGTTCACGATCAGCGAGAGGACGATCGCGAGAACGCCGGCGACGATGAGGATCGTGCCGAGGGCACCGTCGTCGATGAAGTCGAGGTCGACCTGGATCACGTCGAGGGCCAGGATCAGGCCGGCGACAAGGAGGACGATTCCGGTTCCGATAGCCATGGGTGCTTCCTTTCGGGGAAGAGGAGGGTCAGGCTCGCGTGCCGCGGCCGTTGAAGACGGAGACTCCACCAGGACCGATCAGCAGCCCGGCGACGATGAGCAGGATGCCGAAGAGCAGCGAACCCTGGATGAGGGTGACGACGCCTCCGACGATGAGCAGAACGGCAAGGATCCAGAGCAGGCTGGGCATGAGAGCTCCTCCATCTTCGAGTTGTTCATTCCCGGGTTTCGGGGTGCAGGAGTGATACCCCGCAGCGCGCATCTCGAACGTGGCAAAATTGCGGTCGGCGTGGGTGGACCCAGCAACGGCGCGGGTTTTCGAGGGTCGAGTGACAGATCGGAGACCCAAATCGCTGTTTCCGGTCCGTGGCGGTCCACCGGCGGCTCAGGCGGCGGTCCAGCCCTAGGGGCGCGTGACCGACTTGGGGAAGTCCCGGCTGTTGATCCGCACGTCCGCGATGATGATCGGGTGGTCGGTCATCGACTTCACCGCGCCGCTCTTGTCCTCGGTGTAGCCGGTCCACTGCACGTCGTGGGAGCCGATCACCCAGTCGATCCGGTAGCCGCCGGCGACGCTGCAGCCGTTGCGGGCCCCCTCGCCGCCCGCCGCGGCGCGCATGTCCCCGGGGCCGGCGACCGAGCAGAACCAGGACTGCTTCTCGTTCATGTCGCCGGTCATGAAGACCGGGTAGCCGTCGTCCTTCAGGTCGCGCAGCAGGCTCGCCTCACGGGCGGTCGCGGCAGCACGCCAACGACCCTGGCGGCCGTACTCCTTGGTGTCCGCCGGGTTGTGCACGTTGTGGATGTAGATGGTGATCCCGCTGGCCTTGTGCCGCAGGAGCAGCAGCGGCATGTCCCGGGTGTGGCCGCCGAAGTAGGGGATCGCGATGCCCTGGGCCTTCACCAGGTCCCAGGTGTCCTTGCGCCACGCGATCGAGTTGTCGCCGTCCAGGCTGCTGCCGCCGGGGTACAGGCCGTACCTGCCGCCGGTCCCGTTGAGGAACGTCCGCCGCTGGTCGGGCTGCAGCTCCTGGAAGCCGACGAGCGAGATCTTGTTGTCCACGACGTACCGGGTGCCTTGCGCCATCCGCGCGACGCCGGACCTCTTCTGCGGCCGCTTGGTCTTGCCGCGGGTGTGCGAGGAGCCGAGCACGTTGAAGCTCGCCATCCGGAAGTCGGCGACCGGCGGCGGCATCCGGCGCGGTTTCGGTCGGGCAGCCAGGGTGGCACCGCCGAGCGGGGCGACGCTGGCCAGCGCCTCGGCCTTGAGCGCGGCGCTGCCGGCCTGGCTCGTGGCGGTCGCCGTCGGGTTCGAGTTCGGGCCGATCGGAGTCGCGGTCTCCGCCGGGCCGTTGGGTCCGGCCTGGGGTCCGGGGGACACGGTCGAGGACGGTTCCGCGGAGAAGTCGATCGAGGGCAGCCCGTTTCCGCCCATGACGATGAAGGTCACCAGCCAGGCAACCCCCACGCCCGCGACGAGCCCCAGTTTCCGCACCGACCCAGAATATCCGAACAAATCGACCCAGAAAGGCCCTTTGAAAAGGTGGGGAGACGGCTCAGGTCGCCACGGAAGCCCTGGTCGAGATCGGCACGTGCTCGTACCCGCGCAGCACCCGAGTGCCCCGGCGAACCGGGGTGCCGGCGACCTCGAGATCGGGGAAGCGGTTGTAGAGCAGCCGCAGCGCGGTCGTCGCCTCGAGCCGGGCCAGGCTCGCTCCCAGGCAGAAGTGCGCCCCCGCCGAGAACGCCAGGTGCTGATCGGCGTTGGCGCGGGTCACGTCGAAGCGCGCCGGATTCTCGAACACCTTCGGGTCACGGTTCGCGCCGCCCAGCAGCACGAGCACCGCCTCGCCTGCGCGCAGCTGCTCGCCGCCCACCTCGGTGTCCCGGACGACGGCACGCATCGTCAGCTGTACCGGGGAGTCCCAGCGCAGGACCTCCTCGACCACGTTGCCCCAGCGGTCGGGTTCCTCGAGCGCCATCGCACGCTGGTCGGGGTGGGCGCTGAGGTCGACGACCGCGTTGCCGATCAGGTTGACCGTCGTCTCGAACCCGGCGCCGAGGACGAGCAGTCCGACGGCGCGCAGCTCCAGCGGCGACATCGCGTCGTCGCCGGTCATCTGGGCCAGGCCGCTGAGCAGGTCCTCACCGGGCTTGCGGCGCAGCCGTTCGACGTGGGCCTCGAACCAGTGGTGCATCTCGCGCAGCGCGTCGGCCGCAGACCGGTACTGCCGGAACGTCAGTCCCGGGTCGAGCGTGACCGCGGCGCGGTTGCCCCAAGCGAGCAACTGGTCGTGCTCGTCGTCAGGGATGCCGAGGAGCTCGGCGATCACCGCGACGGGAAGACGTGCGGCGTACCGGTCGACGAGGTCGAAGGTCGAGCCGCCCTCGGCGACGATCTTGTCGAGCAGCTCGCTGGCGACCTCCTCGACGCGCTCGTTGAGGCGCATCACCTTGCGCGCCGTGAAGGCACCGGAGACGAGCTTGCGGTGAGCGGTGTGCTCGGGAGGGTCGGTCGCGAGCAGCGAGGGAGGGTCGACCGGGCTCAGCGTGTACGGATCGGCCACCAGGTCGAAGAGCTTCTGCAGGGGACGCGGCAGCTCGGCCTTGCCGGCGCCGGTGCCGAAGTCGTCGCTGCGGAGGATCTGGTTCGCCGTGGCGTGGTCCACGGTCGCGTTGACGACCGGACCGCGGTCGATCGTGCTCCCGCGCAACCGCTCGTACGCCGCGAACGGGTCCGCCATCGTGACGGGGTCGATCGCGAGCTGTGCGGTGACCTGTCCCTTGCGAGCGGCGTACTTGAGGCCCGCACGCTGGATGCCGTGCGCCAGCGTCCAGGCAGCGGCGGCGCGCGGGACCGAGGTCACGCCGCGGTGACCGGGCCGGGGAGGACGGTCTGCTCGCGCACGACCTGAGCGTACGACGCGTCGCCGGCGTCGAAGCGCCGCAGCATCGTCAGGACTGCTGCCTGGCGGGCCTCCAGCCGGCGGCGCTGCTCCTCGAGCACCGCCTCGGCGAGGTGGCTGTCGAGCTGCGTGTCCCGGGTCAGCCGGACCCGGTAGCGCAGGACGTCGGCGAGTGCCTCGCGGTCGCCGAAGATCTCGGCGTACTCGGTGTTCCAGGGGAGGTCGGTGCAGCCGGCGTTGGCCAGTGCCTCGATCTCCTGCAGTGCCTGCCAGCGGCGGTGGGTCTGGGTCCAGCTCATGGGGATCACCCTCTGTCGTGTGCGTTCGGTACGACGAAACTACGGACGCGCGCTGCTGCAACCATCGCGCTGGGGTACCCATTCGGACTACGACCCTGGTAGGAGCCCGCACGCGACCGGACACCACCGCGGAGTGATGCCGAGGACCCCTGGGGCTGAATACTCTGGTTCCGTGCGCCCTCACGACCCCTTCGCAGCCGAGCCCGCGGACACGCGGCCGAGCTGGCTGCGTACCCGGATCGAGGAGCACATCGAGGCGCACGGACTCGCCTACCCGTGGTGGATCCCGGTGGTGGCGATCCTCGGGCAGGTCGGTGCGGTCGGCATCGCGCTGAGCCTGCGCGACGCGCTCTGGCCGGTGCAGCCGGAGACGCTGGCACTGCTGCTCGTCGTGCTGCCCGGCGTCTGGATGATCGGTTTCAACCGGCACCTGTCGCACACCTTCGAGACCGTCGCCGGGCTCGGCGCTGCCGCGCTGCTGCTGTGGAACCCGGTCCCCGCCGGGACCGCACTCGACGTCGCTCCCGCCCTGCTCGCCCTCATCACCGCCGAGGTGGTCGCCCGGGACGGCGTGCGCAACGGCCTGATCATCGGTGGCGCCTCGCTGGCCATGATCCTCGCGGTCGCGACCGGCCCGGGCCTGGACGGGACGCCGGTCCATCTCGTCGACGTACCGCTGGGCTTCGTCGTCGGCTACATGCTGCTGTGGCAGATGCGAGCGCTGAGCGCCGAGCGAGCCGCGCGCGAGGGTGAGTACGCCCGAGCGACGCTTGCCGAGCGGGAGCGGATCGCGCGAGAGATCCACGACCTGGTCGCGCACTCGCTCAGCGTCACCCTGCTCCAGATCACCGGGGCCCGGCACGCCCTCGGCGACCTCGACGGCACCGGGGACACCGAGACGGTCACCGAGATCGACGACGCCCTGGCCGATGCCGAACGTGTCGGTCGGCAGGCGATGGCCGACATCCGCCAGACCGTGAGCACCCTGGCCGACGGCCCGGCGGAGACCCAGGCACTGCCGAACGGGTCGAACATCGCCGACCTCGTCGCCCAGATGGAGCGCGCCGGTCTGGCGGTGGAGTACGCCGAGTCCGGAGACCCGAAGCGGCTGACGCAGGCCACCGGCCTCGGCCTCTACCGGATCGCCCAGGAGTCGCTGGCCAACATCGCCAAGCACGCCCCCGCGAGCACCGCGCACGTGCAGCTCTCGGTCACCAGCCGCGAGGCGCGCCTGGTCGTGCGCAACGCGCTGCCGGGCAAGGTCCTCAGCGACGGCACCGGGTCCGGTCTGGCCGGGATGAGGGCGCGGGCCGAGCAGCTGGGTGCGACGCTGGACGCCGCGCAGGTCGCGACCGACTGGCTGGTCGACCTCCGGGTGCCGCTCCGGGAGCGCAACGGCCTGCTGTCCTGCCCGCTGCGCACGGCCCACCGCCACGGACGGTTGGCATGGTGACCGAGGGCGGTGAGACCCGGGTCGTCCTCGTCGACGACCAGGAGCTGGTGCGCTCGGGTCTGCGACGCATCCTGCGCAAGCGCGACGGGTTCGAGATCGTCGCCGAGTGCGGTGACGGCTCCGAGCTCCCCGCAGTGCTCGACGCCGCGGACGGCGTCGACGTCGTCGTCATGGACCTGCGGATGCGCGAGGTCGACGGGATCACGGCGACCCGCGCGCTCGCGGCCCGGTGCGACGCGCCGCCCGTCCTGGTGCTGACGACCTTCGACGACGACGAGATGCTCTCCGGGGCGCTGCGCGCCGGAGCAGCCGGGTTCCTGCTCAAGGACTCCTCGGCCGACGACCTGATCCGGGCCGTACGTGCCGTCGCCGCCGGGGACTCCTGGCTCGATCCGGCAGTGACCGGTCGGGTGCTGTCGAGCTACCGGCAGAGCGCGCCCGCGACCGAGGCGGCGCCCAACGAGCACGACGTGCTGACAACCCGCGAGCTCGAGGTGCTCTGCCTGATGGGCGGCGGACGCTCCAACACCGAGATCGCCGAGGACCTCTTCATCTCCGAGCTGACCGTGAAGAGCCACGTCGGCCGGATCTTCACCAAGCTCGACCTGCGCGACCGCCCGGCCGCGATCGTCTACGCCTACGACAACGGTCTGGTGCGCCCCAGCCTCTGAGGTCTGCGGGTTCGGCACCTCGTCTCGGCAAGCTCGACGAGCGAGACGCCCGGTCGTCGAGCCTGCCGAGACGTCCCTACGGGCGCGCGGTGTGTGCCGTCACCAGCTCGAACGCGCGCTGCGCGAACGGCAGGGCGACCTCGCGGTCCACCGGCACCAGGCCGATCTTCGTACGCCGGTCCAGCAGGTCGTCGACGTCGGCGGCGCCCTCGTGGGTGATCGCGAAGACGAGCTCGGCCATCGTCACCGGGATCGTCGCGCTCACCGACGCCAGCGCTTCTTCCTCGCTGAGTCCCACGCTCAGCGCGTTCGCCAGCACCGCGGGTGCCTCGGTGCCGAAGCGGCGCACGAGGCGAGCGGGTGCGTCGAGCCGGGCGAGCGTGGTCGCATCCGCCGCGCCCAGCAGCGGCAACGCCTTGGTCCGGCACGGACCGGCACGGAGGTCGTTCTGCTTCACCGCGGCGTCGACGGCGTCCTGCGCCATCCGCCGGTAGGTGGTCAGCTTCCCGCCGACGATCGTGATCACGCCGGTCTCCGAGGTCAGCACCGCGTGCTTGCGGGACAGGTCGGCGGTCGACCCCTCGCTCTTGAGCAGCGGACGGAGGCCGGCGTACGCGCCGACGACGTCGTCGCGCGTCAGCGGCTTCTCCAGCACCCGGGAGATCACGTCGAGCAGGAAGGTGACGTCCTCCTCGGGCACCTCGGGCACGTCGGGGATCTCGCCCTCGACCTCCTCGTCGGTCAGGCCGAGGTAGATGTTTCCGTCGGGCTGGGGGAGCGCGAACACGAACCGGTTCGAGGACCCGGGCACCGGCGCCATGATCGCGCAGCGGACGCTCGGCAGGCTGCTCGCGCGCAGCACCACGTGGGTGCCGCGGCTCGGCTTGAGGGTGATGCCGGGGACGAGGTGACCGGCCCAGACGCCGGTCGCGCTGATGACGGTCCTCGCGGAGATGCGCCGCTCCTCGCCGGTCAGCTCGTCGCGCAGCAGAGCTCCGGTCCCGGTGACCTCGAGGACCCGGGTGCGGGTGTGCACGCGGGCTCCGTGGGCGACCGCCGTACGGGCGATGCTGACGACGAGGCGGGCGTCGTCCTCGAGCTGGCCGTCCCACGACAGGACGCCGCCGCGGGTGTCGCGCCGGATCACGCCGGCCAGGGCGCGGGCCTCGGTGGCGTTGATCGTGCGCGGCTTGGGCAGCGTGGTGCGGCTGGTCCGAGCGACCTTGCGCAGGAGGTCGCCGGCGCCGACGCCGCGACGGGCGAGGAAGGCCTGGAAGCCGGAGACCTCGCTGGTCAGCGGGATCATCATCGGCAGCGGGTGCACCAGGTGCGGAGCGGTCGTCTCCATCAGAATGCCGCGCTCGACAGCGCTCTCGTGGGCGATCGCGACCTGACCCTTGGCGAGGTAGCGGAGACCGCCGTGCACCAGCTTGGAGGAGTACCGGGAGGTGCCCCAGGCGACGTCGAACGCGTCGACGGCGACAACGTCGAGTCCGCGGCTGGCCGCATCGAGGGCGACGCCGGCGCCGGTGACGCCGAGGCCGATGACGAGCACGTCGGTGCTCTCCGGGATGCCGGTACTGCCCGCGGTGATCTTCCCGGTGGCGGGGGTCGTTGCCATGTCGCTCACGGGGCCAGGTACCTCTCCACCAGGGCGGCCAGCTCGGCCGCGAAGTCGTCGTCGGACGCGTCGACGCCGACCATGGTCTGGGTCGAGAGCGTGAAGCCGTGCGCGGCCAGCAGCAGCGCACGAGCGAGCACGTGCGGTTCGCCTGTGCGGATCTCGCCGGCCGCCTGGCCGGAGGTGATCTCGGCGGCGAGGACGTCGAGCACCAGCTCCTGCGACCGGCCGCGACGCTCGAGCAGGTAGGGCAGGAGCATCTCCGGGTCGAGCTCGACGATCCGGGTGAAGAGCTCGTTGGCACGCAGCGCCCGGACGGTACCGACGATTCCGCGGACGAGGCGTTCGCGGTGACTTGTCGTGCTCACGTCGATGTCGACGAGGGTGACCCACTCGCGGGTCATCAGGTCGCCGAGGAGCGCGGACATCTGCGGCCAGCGCCGGTAGAGGGTCATCCGGGAGAGACCGGCCCGACGGGCAACGTCGGTCAGCGTCGTGCGGCTCCAGCCGACGTCCAGGATGGACGCGCGCGCGGCGTCCAGTGCGAGGTCCTCGGAAGACTTCGGCGAGTCAGGGTTGTGACGCTGTGACGACATGTGTAACACTGTAACACATGAACACTCACCCGAGCCCGATCTCCGACCCGACGTCCGCCGAGATGCACTGGTCGCGCTGGGGGGACCCGGAGCACGCCGGCCCGCTGGCCGAGAGCGCGTTCGCGCTGGTCGACACCTTCATCGGCACCAGCGACACCCCGGCTGTCCCCGCCGAGGACGTCCGGCTCTCCGACCCGCTCGACAGCGCCCTGGTCGCCGAGCTGGCCGAGATCGTCGGGGCCGAGCACGTGCTCACCGACCACGAGTCCCGCCTGCACCGCACCCGCGGCAAGTCCACGCCCGACCTGCTCAAGCTGCGCGCCGGTGACGGCACCGACTCCCCGGACGCCGTCGTACGGCCCGGCACCCACGACGAGGTCGTTGCGATCATCGACTGGGCCGTGGCGAAGCACGTTGCTGTGGTCCCCTTCGGTGGCGGTACATCGGTCGTCGGTGGTCTCGCGGCTCGTCGCGACGGCTTCGCCGGCGTCATCAGCCTCGACCTGAAGCGCTTCGACAAGCTGGTCGAGGTCGACCGCACCTCGATGACCGCGGTGCTCGAGCCGGGCCTGCGCGGACCGGCCGCCGAGGCGCTGCTGGCGGCCGAGGGCCTCACGCTCGGCCACTTCCCGCAGTCCTTCCAGTACGCCTCGATCGGTGGCTTCGCCGTCACCCGCTCCTCGGGCCAGTCCTCGGCCGGTTACGGCCGGTTCGACTCGTTGGTGGTCGGCCTCAAGGTTGCCACCCCGCAGGGCACCCTCGAGCTCGGCAACTCTCCGGCCAACGCCGCCGGCCCGGACCTGCGCGAGCTCGTGATGGGTTCCGAGGGCGCGTTCGGCGTGGTCACGGCGGTCCGCGTGCGGGTCCGTCCGCTGCCCGAGGTGAAGACCTACGAGGCGTGGCGCTGGGGGTCGTTCGCCGAGGGCGCGGCCGCGATGCGCACCCTCGCGCAGTCCGGGATGCTCCCGACCGTGCTGCGTCTCTCGGACGAGAACGAGACCGCGATCAACCTGGCCAAGCCCGCCGAGGTGGGTGGTGAAAGCTCGGGTGGCTGCCTGATGATCACCGGCTACGAGGGCACACCCGAGACCGTCGAGGCCAAGAGGCTGGCGGTGACGGCGCTGCTCACCGGACTCGGTGGTGAGCACCAGGGACCCGACAGCGGCCAGGCCTGGTCCGAGGGTCGCTTCCACGGTCCGTACCTGCGCGACTCGCTGCTCGACGTCGGGGTCCTGGTCGAGACGATGGAGACCGTCACGTTCTGGTCGAACCTCGACCACGTCTACACGAGCGTCAAGGACGCCCTGGTCGCCGCGCTCGGCGAGGCGACCCTGGTGCTCTGCCACATCTCGCACGTCTACGAGACCGGTGCGTCGCTGTACTTCACCGTCGCCACCAAGGCCTCGGACCAGCCGCTCCCGCAGTGGGACGTCGCGAAGCGGGCCGCCTCGGACGCGATGGTGCACAACGGCGCCTCGATCACCCACCACCACGCGGTCGGTCAGGACCACAAGCCCTGGCTCGCCGAGGAGATCGGCCCGGTCGGCGTCGAGATGCTGCGCGCCGTCAAGGAGCGCATCGACCCGACGGGTGTCCTGAACCCTGGAGTACTCATCCCTTAGTTCGTGAGTCGCGGAGGAGGCGGGGTTGCTACCGTTTCCCGACCTCCACCGCGACCTCCGAAGGACTGACCTGTGCGCATCGCCGTGCTGATGACCGGCCTGACGGCGTACCAGGACAAGTGCTTCAGCGAGCTGGCCGCGCTCGGCAACGAGCTGCTGCTCGTGCACCCGTCGTCGATGAAGTACGCGGCGTTCGACAAGTCGACCTTCACCGGCTCGGTGCAGCGCCACGTCTGGGATCGCACCGACACCACCGACAACGGGGAGTCGACCCAGGGCAGCCCGCCCCCCGACGTCCTCGTTCCGCTGATCGAGGACTTCGAGCCCGACGTCATCATCATGTGGTCGTGGGACGGCAAGGGCTACCGGGCGGTGATGAAGGCGTTCAGGAACCGCGCAGTGCGGGTGATGTTCAGCAGCAACTTCTGGCACGGCCGCTGGAAGCAGTACCTCGGGGTCGTCGCCAGCCCGTTCTACGTGAAGCCGCTCTTCGACGCGGTCTGGGTTCCCGGCGAGCGGTCTGAGCTCTTCGCGCGGCGGATCGGATTCGAGGGCAAGCAGATCATCCGCGGCGCCAACTCCGCCGACACCGATCTGTTCGAACGGGGCGCTCGGGAGCAGGCCGAGATCGCCGGCCGCAAGCGCTTCCTCTTCACCGGTCGGCTGATCTGGCACAAGGCCCCCGTCCTGCTCGCCGAGGCGTACGCCGAGTACCGCACGGTCGTCGACGACCCGTGGGAGCTCGTCGTCGCCGGTGACGGCCCCGAGCGCGACCACTTCAAGGACCGCGACGGCATCGACTGGCGCGGGTTCGTCCAGCCGGCCGACCTCGTCGACCTGATGCACGAGTGCTCCGGCTTCATCCTGCCCAGCCACATCGAGTGGTACGGCGTCGTGGTCCACGAGGCCGCGATCGCAGGCCTCCCGATCATCTGCTCCGACGGCGTCGGCGCCGTGCCCCACCTGCTGCAGGACGGCTTCAACGGGTGGGCGTTCGCTGCCGACGACAAGGCCGAGCTGGTCTCCGCGATGGTCCGGATGAGCTCGATGAGCGACGAGCGGCTCAAGTCGATGTCGGACGGGTCACGGGCGTTGGCCAGTCGTCTCACCCCCAAGATCTGGGCGCAGAACCTGCACGAGCAGCTCGGTCGCCGTGTCGAGAGCCGTGCCGGGACGGTCGTCCGATGAGCCTCACCCTGATCGTCGAGCCCGACTCCCGCGGTCACCGCTTCGAGGCCGTGTCGCACGTGCTCGAGGTCGTGCGGCGGTCGGGCGATGCCGTTCTGCTCACCAGCGTCGGTGCGCGGGAGACCGAGAACTACCGCGAGCAGCTCGGCGCTCGCGAGCTGCGCACCGAGGAGCGGTTCAGCGGCTTCGTCCCGGCCGACCCGCGAGATCGTCGACGCGATCATCGAGGTCTGCAGCCGCGAGGACGTCGGGACCGTCGTGCTGATGGACGCGGACCAGAGCCTCAAGAAGTGGTGGCTGCTGGCACCCAAGGCGCTGCGTACGCTGGAGAAGAAGCCACGCGTCGTCTTCATGCTCACCCGCTACCCGGCACGTCTGCGCCTGACCGACCGTGTCGGCTGGAAGCTGCGCACCACGAAGGGCACCCTCGCGCTGGTCGCGATGGCGCGCGGCTCGCTGCACCGGGTCGCCGGCTTCGCCGGACGCGAGGACACCGCCCCCGGGTGGTTGGTCAAGCGAGCCCGTGACCCCGCCATCAACGCGTACCACTCCCGGGACCGAGCGGAGCTGCGAGCGGACCTCGGGCTTCCGTCCGCCCGCCACCTCGTGGGCATCTTCGGAAACGTCGGCGAGCGCAAGAACCCCCAGCTCACCTGGGAGGCGATCCTGGCGTCCGGCGCCGACGCGGACCTGGTGCTGGCCGGGGGCTTCGACGACGTCGTCCGCGCCTGGTACGACGCGCTTCCCGAGGACCAGAAGGCGCGGATCGTGAAGCGCGACGCGTTCCTGTCCAACGACGAGCTCGACCGGTTCGTGGCGAGCGTCGACGCGGTCGCGCTGATCATGACCAACAACGGCCCGAGCGGGATCCAGGGCAAGGCTCTCGCCGCCGGCGTCCCGGTCGTGACTGCCGGGTCGACGGTCCGGGCGCGCGAGGTGGCCGCTACCAACGGGGGCGAGGCCACCGAGTTCTCGGCAGCCGGGATCGGAGCCGGCATCAGCCGGATCTTGCGGGGCGAGAGTGCCACCCCGGACCAGTCGAACATCCCGATGGCGACCGCGGACCAGTTCGTGATGACCATCCTCGGGGTCGACGAGCACGGTCGCGTCGCGCGCGGAACCGGGCGGTCGGCCCGGTGATAGTTTTCGGAATTCCGCTCGATCGAGGAGAACAACTGTGAGTAGCCCCGGCAAGCGATCCGGTCGCATCGTCGATCAGGCGAAGGTGATGCTCCACTCGGCGCTCCAGAAGCGGAACCTCGACCTGGTGCGGAATCCGTTCTCGGTGCAGATCGCCACCGCGATGAAGTGGCTCGAGCTCGGCACGGTTCTCGACATCGGCGGGAACATCGGTCAGTACGGCGCCTCCCTGCGCGCCAGTGGGTACCGGGGCCGGATCATCTCTTGCGAGCCGTTGAGCGACGCCTTTCCGCTGCTGGCCAAGCGTGCTTCGGGCGACGCCGGGTGGACCGCCCTGAACACCGCGGTAGGCAGCGAGCCGGGGGAGATCGAGATCAACGTGTCGGCGAACTCCTACTCCTCCTCGGTGCTGCCCATGACGGACGCACACTCCCTGGCCGCTCCTGGATCGGAGTACGTCCGGGCCGAGAAGGTCCCTCTCGTCACGATCGCCGACATCGTCGCGAGCGAGAGGGTCGACGCAGCGACCACCTTGCTCAAGATCGACACGCAGGGGTACGAGAGCCAGGTGCTCGACGGGGCGGGTGAGCTGCTCGCGTCGTTCGCCGCGGTCCAGCTCGAGCTGTCGATGGTCCCCCTGTACGACGGCGCGCAGCTGTTCGGCGACCTGGTGGCCCGGATGGAGAACGCGGGCTTCGGGATCTTCGCGCTGGAAGGCGGTTTCGCCGACCCGCGAACCGGTCGGATGCTCCAGTGCGACGGCTTCTTCCTCCGCAACGACCTGATGCCGGACGCGAGCGGCAGGTTCTAGCCCGCGGTGCCGAACCGGGTGACCAGGTTTCTCCGGTTCGGCACGATTGGTCCCCGATCCCAGTAGGGTTTGTCCCGTGCATCCTCGTGTCAAGGCCGTCGCCCGGCCCATCGTCCTCGCGTTGAACACTCCACTCGCCAAAGCGCGCGGCCGAGCGGTCTACGCCAAGGCCGAGCGACCGGTGAAGCTGGAGATCGGAGGCGTCACGCCGCGTGAGGGTTGGGTGGTCACCAACGTCGGCCCGACCGTGCGCAACTACCTCGACGCGACCGCCCCGTGGCCCTTCGGGCCCGGCGAGGTCTCGCACGTCTACTCCGACAACGTGATCGAGCACATCACGCTCGACATGAACCGCGCGTTCTTCCGGGAGGCGTACAAGGCGCTGCAGCCCGGCGGCGTGATCCGGCTGGTCACCCCGGACCTGCGCGCGCACGTCGAGCTGTACCTCTCCGGCGCCGCCGCCCTGGACAGCCCGCCGGCCAAGCACTACCGCGCGATGGGTCTGGTCGTGGAGCACCCGACCGACCTGACCCGGATCCCGATCGCCGAGTTCGGCCACCACACCGGTTACCTGTTCGACTTCGAGACGCTCAAGGCGGAGCTCGAGGCGGCCGGCTTCACCGATGTCGTCCAGACCGAGGCCGGTCGCAGCAAGCACCCCGAGTTCGACGGCATCGACGTCCGCACGCACGAGGGCGGCGCGCAGCTCGCCGTGGAGGCGACCAAGTAGAGCTCGACCCACCTCGGCCCGTAAATCGAGGTGCCCCGGAGGCTCGTCCGAGGCAGAGTGAGCGCTGATGCTCACCGCACTGCTCCGTCACGCCCGACCGCCCTCGGCCCTCGCTGGTCGGCTCTCGGTGCAGTCGCTGCTGTTCGCACTCGGCGAGGGCACCTTCATGACCGGGTCGGCGGTGTTCTTCACCCAGATCGTCGGACTCAGCGCGGCGCAGGTCGGCCTGGGCCTGACTCTCGCCGGCCTGGCGGCCTTCGTCGCCGCGTGGCCCATGGGCCGGCTGGTCGACCGGATCGGCCCTCGGCGCACCTGGGCGATGAGCGCCTTCGCGCAGTCGGCCGGGTTCCTGGTGTGGCCGTTCATCGACAGCTTCCAGGGGTACGTCGTGATGGCGATCGCCGTCGAGGTCGCGGGAGCGCTCGGTCAGGCCTCGCACGGCGCGTACACGTTGGACGTGCTGCCGGCTGACGAGCGTGTCCGCTCCCGCGCGTACATGTACTCGGCGCTGAACGTGGGCTTCACCCTCGGCTCGCTGCTCGGCGGCATCGCCCTCGCGTTCCACTCCAACGACGTGCTGCACGCCCTGCCCTGGTTCACCGCGACCGCATTCGTCGTCAACGGTCTCGCGATCCTGCGACTGCCCCGCGCCTCCCACGACGACCGCACGCCGGAGGAGCGGCGGGCGAAGGTGCCCGGCCCTGGCCCGCTGCGCAACCCCGGCTGGATGCTGACCACCTTCTTCATCGGCGTCTTCTGGACCAACCAGGTCCTGCTGAACATCGTCATCCCGCTGTGGCTCGTCGAGGAGACCGATGCGCCGCGGGTGCTGCTGGCGTTCCTCTTCGGTACCAACACGGTGATGTGCATCTTCCTGCCGATGGCTGCCGCTCGCGGGGTGCAGAACCTTCCGACCGCGCTGCGTGCGGTCCGGATCTCGACGACCTTCTTCGTCGTCTCCTGCCTGATCACCCTGGCCACTCACGACACGATCGGCTGGCTGACGATCGCCCTGGTCTGGCTCGGCCACGTCACGGTCACCGGCGCCGAGCTCTACCTGTCGGCAGCGAGCTGGGCCCTGGAGGCTGAGCTGATGGACCCGCGCCAGCGCGGCGCCTACCAGGGTGCCGCGGAGCTCAGCATGACCCTCGGGAAGGTCTGGGCTCCGGCGGTGTTCACCTTCCTGGCGATGAGCTGGGGAGCGGGCGGCTGGTTGGTGATCGCCGGGATCATCGTGCTCGCTGCGGTGCTCGTGCACCCGTCCACCCGGATGGCGCGACGCTTCATCGAGGAGCACGTGCCGGCCGAGGACCGTGCTGGGATCGGCGCTTCCACGACGACGGACTGACCCGCGTCAGGACTCCAGCACGTCGCCCGGCGCGAGGCTGTCGCCGACGTCACCGCTCACGAGCAGTCCCACGTTCTCGCCCGCGCTGGCGACGTCGACCTTCTTGCGGAACATCTCCACGCCGGTGACGGTGGTCGAACCGAGTATCGAGCCGTCGCGGACGACCCGCACGTCCTGCTTCACCGCGACGGACCCGGACTCCACGGTCCCGGTCGCGACGGTGCCGCGCCCGGTGATCCGGAAGACGTCGGCGACGGTCATCCGGAACGGGCCGGAAGGCGGAGTGGCGGCGTGCGCCTCGGCCAGCAGGACGTCGACGTCCTGGTCCGAGGTCGAGTCGCGCTTCCAGGGGAGCTTCACCGAGGTCTCCTTGCTGTCAGTTTCGTCCGAAGGCCCAGACTGCCACGGAGCCGGGCCGTTCGACCTCCAGCACCCGTCCACCCTGATCGGTGAGCCGGGCAGCGTCACCGTCCTGCAGGACATGATCGCCGAGGCGCATCTCGCCGCCGACGACGTAGACGTGCAGCTGCGGAGCCTCGGGCAGGGCCAGGCGGTCGGTGGCGTCCGCGAGGTAGAGCCGAGCGCCTGCGACACCGATTCCCAGTCGGTCGTGGCCGACCACCTCGGTCAGCCCGCCGGCCAGAGGGAGCACGTCCCGCGCGTACGACGGCACGACACCGGGGTCGTCCGGCCGCAGCCAGGTCTGCAGGAACCGCGTGCGGACGCCGGGCTCGGTGACCTCGGAGTGGACGATGCCGCTGCCGGCGCTGACGCGTTGCACCGACCCCGCTTCGAGCACTCCGTCGCGCCCTACGTCGTCGCGGTGCCGGAGCGCGCCCTCGATCACCCAGGTGACGATCTCCAGGTCGGAGTGCGGGTGGTCGGCGTACCCGGTGCCGGGCGGGAGGTTCTCGTCGTTGTGCGCGACCATCGCGGCGAACCCGAGGTTGCGCGGATCGTAGTGAGGCCCGAACGAGAAGGAGTGCCGCGTCGTCCGACCCTCGGCCGCGGTCACGAACCGGTCTGCTCCTCGTCGTACGTCGATGCTCACCCCGCCATCCTCCCGCTTTCCGACTGTGGCAGGACGCCCCGGCCGGGTTCGGCTGCCTAGGCTGCTCCCATGGGTGCCGGTCACGACCACGGACACTCCCACGCGAGCGGACGTGCGGAGGACCGCAAGCGTCTGCTCTTCGTGCTCGCCCTCACCTCGACCGTGGTCGTCGTCGAGGCGATCGGCGCCTGGATCAGCGGATCGCTGGCTCTGCTCGCCGACGCAGGCCACATGCTCACCGACGCCGCCGGCATCGTGATCGCATTGTCGGCGTCGCTGATCGCCGCCCGGCCGGCCAGCCCGCAGCGGACCTTCGGGTACCACCGCGTGGAGATCCTGGCCGCGGTCCTCAACGCCCTGGTGCTGCTCGGGCTCTGCGGCTACCTCGCGTACGCCGGTGCGCGTCGACTGGTGGACCCGGTCGACGTCGACGCCGGCCAGCTGCTGGTCTTCGCGGTCATCGGCCTGGTGGCCAACCTGGTCTCGGTCGCGCTGCTGACCCGGCGCAAGGACTCCTCGCTCAACATGCGGGGCGCCTACCTCGAGGTCCTCAGCGACGCGTTCGGATCGGTCGCTGCGATCGTCGCCGGCATCCTCGTGCTGACCACCGACTTCCTCCGGGCCGACTCGATCGCCTCGCTCGTGATCGCGGTGCTCGTGCTTCCGCGTGCGTGGGCGCTGCTGCGCGAGGCGCTCGGCGTGCTCCTGGAGGCGACTCCCGCGGGCCTCGACATCGAGGACGTACGCCGTCACCTCTGCGGCGTCGACGGCGTCGTCGACGTCCACGACCTGCATGCCTGGACGATCACGTCGGGCATGCCGGCGCTGTCGGCCCACGTGACGGTCACCGACGAGGCGCTCGCCGGCCGCGGCGTCGGCTGCATCCTGGACGACCTCACCGAGTGCGTGCACGAGCACTTCGGCATCGACCACCCGACGTTCCAGGTCGAGCCGGTCTCGCACCGTGACCACGAGCCGGACACGGAGCACGCGTAGTTGTGGGCCTGGGCGCGTCACCGATGACGCGCTCAGGCACACAACTTGCTCAGCGGCCGGTCGTGCCGTCCACCTGCTCGCGCAGGATGTCGGCATGGCCGACGTGCCGGATGAGCTCGCTGGTCGTGTGCGCCAGCACCCAGCGCAACGTCTTGGGTTGACCGTCGACATGCAGGGCGGTCAGCGCCTCGGGTGAACCTGCCGCCGCGATGTGTCGGTCGCTCTCGGCGACCGCGGCGTGGAAGTCGGCGATGACCTCCTCCGCAGTGCGATCCTCCGGGACCAGCATCGTGAAGTCCGTCTCGGCGTACGACGGATCGCCACCGAGGTGGTGCGCGAACCACCAGCGTTCCCCGGCGGCGCAGTGCTGGACCAACCCGAGCAGGTTCGTCTCCGAGTCCACCAGACGACGCCGCAGCTGCTCCTCGTCGAGACCTTCGAGCTTCTTGATCAGGCAGTGCCGCGCGAAGTCCAGGAACGCCAGCGCGGTGTCGAGCTCGCCTGTGTCGACGCGGGGTACCGGTTCACGCTGGGTCTCGGCCATGCCTCCACGTTAGGCGTCGTCCCTAACGAGCGGCGAGCCGGACGCCCTGCTCGATGGCCCGCTTCGCGTCCAGCTCGGCGGCCACGTCGGCGCCGCCGATGATGCGAGGTCTCGACTGGGCTCGACCAGCATCGAAGGCGGCCACCAGCTCGTCGTACAGGTCGCGCACGGACTCCTGGCCGGCGCAGATCACCACGTGGTCCACGTCGAGCACCTGGGTCCGGCCGTCCACGGTCAGGTGCAGACCCGCGTCGTCGATCAGGTCGTACGTCGCGCCGCTGATCTGGGTCACGCCGGACTGCTTGAGCACCGAGCGGTGCGCCCACCCGGACGTCTTGCCGAGGTCCTTGCCGATCATCGACGTCTTGCGCTGGATGAGCGTGACCTCGCGCGCAGCGCGGCGCGGCTCGGGCAGCGTCAGGCCACCGCGGCTGTACATGCTCTCGGGGTCCTCGGGGTCCAGGACGCCCCAGTGCTCCAGCCACTCCTCGAGCGTCTCCTCGGTGTGGGTGAGGAAGACCGACACGTCCACGCCGATGCCACCCGCGCCGATCACGGCGACCTTCTTGCCGGGCACGACCGAACCGTCGAGCACCTGGGAGTAGAGCACCGCCTTGGGGTGGTCGATGCCGGCGATGACCGGCACCCGGGGCGCGACGCCGGTCGCGATCACGACCTCGTCGAAGCCGGACAGCGCCGCGACCGACGCCTCGGTCCCCAGCCGTACGTCGACGCCGAGCACCTCGAGCCGGCGGGTGAAGTACCGCAGCGTCTCGGCGAAGTCCTCCTTGCCGGGCACCTGCATCGCGAGGCGGAACTGCCCGCCGAGGTGCTGGTTCTTCTCGAACAACGTCACCTTGTTGCCGGTCTCCGCGAGCGAGACCGCGGCGGACAGGCCCGCCGGGCCGGCGCCGACGACGGCGACCTCGCGCGGTCGCACCGTCGGGGTCAGCACGATCTCGGTCTCGTGGCAGGCCCGCGGGTTGACCAGGCAGGACGCCTTCTTGTTCTGGAACACGTGGTCCAGGCATGCCTGGTTGCAGGCGATGCAGGTGTTGATCTCGTCGGTCCGCTCGGCGGCTACCTTGTTCATGAACTCCGGGTCGGCGAGCAGCGGCCGCGCCATCGAGACCAGGTCGGCCTCGCCGTTGAGCAGCACCTGCTCGGCGAGCTCGGGGGTGTTGATCCGGTTCGACGCGCAGACCGGGATCGCCACCTCCTTCTTCAGGCGCGCGGTCGCCCAGGTCCACGCCCCGCGCGGGACCTGCGTGATGATCGTCGGCACTCGCGCCTCGTGCCAGCCGATGCCGGTGTTGAGCACGGTCGCACCGGCGTCCTCGAGCAGCAGCGCGAGCTCGATGACCTCGTCCCACGTCTGACCGCCCTCGACGAGGTCGAGCAGCGAGATCCGGTAGATGATCGGGAAGTCGGCACCGACGGTCTCCCGCGTACGCCGCACGATCTCGACCGGGAAGCGCATCCGCCGCGTCGGCGTACCGCCCCACTCGTCGGTGCGCTCGTTGGTGCGCTCGGCCAGGAACTGGTTGATCAGGTAGCCCTCGGACCCCATGATCTCGACCGCGTCGTACCCGGCCTTCTGAGCCAGGCCGGCCGCCTTCGCGAAGTCCGAGGCGGTCTGGTCGACGCCCTTGGTCGACAGCGCGCTCGGCTTGAACTGGTTGATCGGCGCCTTCTTCGCGGAGGCCGAGACCGACCACGGCACGTAGGAGTAGCGGCCGGCGTGCAGGATCTGCATCGCGATCGCGCCGCCGGCCTCGTGCACCGCGTCGGTCACCTGGACGTGCCGGTGCGCCTGCAGCCGGTTGGTCATCTCGCTGGCGAACGGCTTGAGCCATCCGCGCTTGTTGGGCGCGTACCCGCCGGTGATGATCAGGCCGACGCCGCCGGCCGCCCGCTCCGCGTAGTACGCCGCGAGCTTGGGCATGTCCCAGACGAAGTCCTCCAGTCCGGTGTGCATCGAGCCCATCACCGCGCGGTTGCGCAGGGTCAGGTCGCCGATCCGCAGCGGGGAGAGAAGGTGCTCGTACGTCATGCCGTTGCCTCCAGGTATTCGTTGAGCCAGGCGATCCAGAAGGTCTCCTGGAGGATGCCGCCGCGCAGCACCAGGTAGGTGTCGAGGTCCTGCCCGGTCAGCCGGGTCGGTTCGGGGTAGTCGCGCGCGACCATCCCCTCGTAGTGGGTGAGCCGGACCTGGTGGTCCGCGACGAGCTCACGCAGGTTGGCGTTGAGCGCCTCCCGGTCGCCGTACGACGCCGCCCGCATCTTGACCGCGATCTCGCTGCGGAAACCGGCGCGCGGGGTGGTCGTCGATATCCAGTCGGCCAGCGCCCGGGTGCCCGCGGGAGTCACCGTGTACTCGCGCTTGTCCGGCCCGCCGGTCTGCGGGACCGTCTTGGCCGTCACCCAGCCGTCGGTCTCCATCCGACGCAGGACCTTGTAGATCTGCTGGTGCGTCGCGCTCCAGAAGAACCCGATCGAGCGGTCGAACCGGCGTGTCAGCTCGAGCCCTGCAGCAGGACGTTCACTGAGGGCGACCAGGAGTGCGTGTTCGAGAGCCACGTCAGGAGTGTGCAACTCGTTGCATTGTCTATGCAACTGGTTGCAGAGTGATCTACGACAAGTCCACTAGATAGGTCTACATTGGCTCGTCGGCCGCGCCGCGCCTACGATCCCTGCATGCGCCTGAAGCCTGCCCTTGTAGCCCTGCCCGTCCTGCTCGCCCTCTCCATCACCGCGTGCGGTGACGTCAAGGACGACGGCAACGACAAGAAGGCGACCTCCTCGTCGTCCTCCTGCGACGTCGCCGACCTGCCGCTGACTACGGCCGGCAAGCTGACCATCGGGACCGACTCCCCGGCGTACGAGCCGTGGTTCACCGACAATGACCCGACCAACGGCAAGGGCTTCGAGTCCGCTGTCGCCTACGCCGTCGCCGACAAGCTCGGCTTCGAGAAGGGCGACGTCGTCTGGACCAAGGTGCCGTTCAACAACTCCTACGCGCCGGGCCCGAAGAAGTTCGACTTCGACATCAACCAGATCTCGATCACGCCCGAGCGCCAGAAGGTCGTCGACTTCTCCGACGGCTACTACTCCGCCGCGCAGGCCGTCATCGTGCTGAACAAGGACAAGGTGGAGGCCGGCTCCCTGGCCGACCTCGCCGACCTCAAGCTCGGCGCCCAGACCGGTACGACGTCGCTGACCGCGATCCGCGACGAGATCAAGCCGAAGACGGCCCCGGTCGTCTTCAAGGACACCAACGTCGCGAAGCAGGCGCTGCTCAACGGCCAGGTCGACGCGATCGTCGCCGACCTGCCGACGGCGTTCTACATCACCGCCGCCGAGATCGAGGACTCCTCGATCCTGGGCCAGTTCCAGCCGACGACCGGCACGCAGGAGGAGTTCGGTCTGCTGCTGGGCAAGGGCTCCGAGCTGACCGGCTGCGTGAACCAGGCGCTGGAGTCGCTGAAGTCCGACGGCACCCTGGCTGGTCTGGAGAAGCAGTGGCTCTCCGAGACGGTCGACGTGCCCGTCCTGAAGTAGTCCTCGGTGACCGACGCGTGGGCGCCGAGCCCACGTGAGCTGGAACGTCAGCAGGTACGCCGCGGCCTGCGGCGCAAGCAGTTCCTGATCGCGGCCGGCATCACGGTGCTGGCCGCGATCGCGGTGGCGACGATCGTGGGGACCTCCCCCGGGTGGGAGCGGTTCAAGGAGCTTTTCCTGTCCTGGCACCACGCCAAGGAGGCCTTCCCCGACATCGCGAAGGGCTTCTGGATCAACGTCAAGATGTTCGTGATCGGCGAGGTGATCATCCTCGTGGTCGGCACGCTCGTCGCGGTCACGCGCAACACCGTCACGCCCTGGCTGACGCCGCTGCGCATCGTCGCGGTGATCTACACCGACGTGTTCCGCGGGCTGCCGACGCTGCTGGTCGTGTTCATCGCGTGCATCGGGATCCCGGCTCTCGGGATCGAGGGAGTGCCGACCGACGTCACCACGCTCGGCATCTTCGCGCTGGTGCTCTGCTACGGCGCGTACGTCGCCGAGGTGATCCGCGCCGGTATCGACTCGATCCACCCCTCGCAGATCTCGAGTGCGGAGGCGCTCGGCCTGGGTCGAGCACAGACGACCCGGTACGTCGTCCTGCCCCAGGCGCTGCGCCGGGTCGCACCGCCGCTGCTCAACGACTTCGTGTCGCTTCAGAAGGACACCTCGCTGGTCGCCTCGGTCGGTGTCTTCGAGGCCCTCTTCGCCGCGCAGGACTACGGCAACTACAACTTCAACTACACCCCGCTGCTGGTCACCGGTCTGTTCTTCCTGGCGCTGACGGTCCCGCTCGCGAGGTTCACCGACTTCCTCGGCCGACGGGCCCTGCGACGGGAGCGAGGCCGATGAACGACGTCCTGCTCGAGGTGCAGAGCCTCCGCAAGTCCTACGGCACGAACGTCGTCCTGCACGACATCGACCTGACGGTGCACAAGCACGACGTGATCTGCCTGATCGGTTCGTCGGGGTCGGGAAAGTCCACGCTGCTGCGATGCCTGAACCTGCTCGAGGAGATCGACGACGGTGCGATCCTCTTCGAGGGCAACGAGATCTCCGACCCCCGCGTCGACCCCCGGTCGGTACGCCGTGACGTCGGCATGGTCTTCCAGGCCTACAACCTCTTCCCGCACCTCTCGGTGCTGGCGAACTGCACCTTGGCCCCGGTCCGCGTCGGTGGGATCAGCAAGAAGGTGGCAGAGGAGCGCGCACGGCACCTCCTGGCACGCTTCGGGCTGGCCGACAAGGAAAAGTCCTATCCCGACCAGCTCTCCGGCGGTCAGCAGCAGCGGGTCGCCCTGGTCCGGGCGCTGTGCACCGAACCGAAGCTGCTGCTGCTCGACGAGATCACTGCGGCGCTGGACCCCGAGCTCGTGGGTGAGGTGCTCGAGATCGTCCGGGCCGAGGCGCAAGCGGGCATGACGATGATCCTGGCCACGCACGAGATGGCGTTCGCGCGCGACGTCGCGACGCAGGTGTGCTTCCTGCACCAGGGGCGGATCCTCGAGCAGGGCCCTCCGTCGCAGATCTTCTCGGCGCCGCGCGAGGAGCGCACCCGGGAGTTCCTGCGGCGGGTGCTTCCGCCTACCGTCGGTTGAGCGAAGGCTCAGCCTGCAGAGGGGCGCAGCGCGAAGACGCCGGAGTGCGCCTTGCTGTCGGCCTGCCGGCGCAGCATCACCGCACGCAGCAGCCTCAGTCCGCCGGGGGTGATCCGCACCGCGGTCTTGATCGCGTTCTTCGCGCTCGACCGGCCCTTCACCGTCAGCCACTCCTTGGAGAACATCTCGTCGGGCAGCCAGGCGCGGCGGTGCTCCACGACGTCGTACCCGAGATTCTTCGCGTAGACGTCGATGGTGCGGTCGCCGAGGAAGTACAGGTGGTCGCCGAGGTTCCAGTTGAAGACGTGGGACTTCTGCACGCCGTCGGTCATCTCGCCGGTCGCCATGACCAGGACGCCGCCCGGCTTCAGGATCCGGCGCAGCTCGGCGAGCGTCTCGGTCGGCGAGGTCAGGTGCGAGAAGACGTTGATCAGGGAGATCACGTCGTAGCTGTCGTCGGGCAGCTTCAGCAGCTCGACCGGTTCGGAGTGCACGGTGACCCCGGTCTGCTTGATGGCCGCCTCGCGGCGGGCCGCGTTCAGCTCCAGCCCCTCGCCGGTGTACCCGGCCTTCTGGGCCAGCCCGATGAGCAGGCCCGCGCCGCAGCCGATGTCGAGCCAGGTACCGCCGGGGACCAGGGGCTTCGCGATGTCGACGTACCGCTGGAACATCGACGCCATCACCTTCTCCATGGTCATCTGGCTCTCGGCGTCGAGCACCTCCAGGTCGCCGGCGTAGTGGCCCTCCTCCATCTCCGTCATCCGCGCGTCGGCGTCCGGGATGTGCTCGATGGAGTGCAGGTCGCAGTGCGGGCACTTGCCGAGTTGGATGCCGTTCTCGACGAACAGCGGGTTCCAGTCGGAGGATCCGCAGCAATCGCAGGGGGTCACCAATGCTCCTAGCCAGGGGGAGAAGCCGGCGGGCGGAGCCGGCTGACGCCGCAACGATAGCCGCGATCAACCGCAGCCACGCGCCGTACGCCGGAACGACGATCGTCGGGACCCCTGGACAACCGTGACAGTAAATCTGTCATGATCAGCCGCATGACTGGAGTTGAACTGGGACAGGGCACGGGGCCGCTCAAGGGCGTCAAGGTCGTCGAGATCGCCGGCATCGGCCCGAGCCCGCACGCGTGCATGATCCTGGCCGACCTCGGCGCGGACGTGATCCGCATCGAGCGCCCCGGCGGCCAGGCGCTGACCGGCGGCAGCCACGACTTCCTCAACCGCGGTCGTCCCAGCGTCGCGCTCAACCTCAAGGACCCTGCCGCCGTCGAGACCGTGCTCAAGCTCGTCGAGGACGCGGACGTTCTCGTCGAGGGCATGCGTCCGGGCGTCACCGAGCGGATGGGCATCGGTCCCGACGCGTGCTGGGAGCGCAACCCGAAGCTCGTCTACGGCCGGATGACGGGCTGGGGTCAGACGGGTGAGTGGGCCCACGCCGCGGGTCACGACATGAACTACATCGCCATCACGGGCACCCTCTTCGGCCTCGGGCAGACCAAGGACCGTCCGCAGTTCCCGACCAACCTGGTCGGCGACTTCGGTGGCGGCTCGATGTACCTGGTGGTCGGCATCCTCGCCGCGCTGCTCGAGTCGAAGGTCTCGGGCAAGGGACAGGTCGTCGACGCCGCGATCGTCGACGGCACCGCGAACCTCAACGCGATGACCGCTGCCTTCCTCGCCGGCGGCAACTACAAGGAGGAGCGCGCCGCGAACCTCCTCGACGGCTACGCGCCGTACTACGACATCTACGAGACCGCCGACGGCAAGCACATGTCGGTCGGTGCTCTCGAGCCGCAGTTCTACGAGATCCTCCTGGACCTCCTGGACGTGCGGGCGACCGCGCCGGACCGCTGGGACTTCGACAAGGTCGACGAGCTGCGCGACGTCTTCACCGCCAAGTTCAAGGAGAAGACGCAGGCCGAGTGGTGTGCGGTCTTCGACGGCACCGACGCCTGCGTCGCGCCGATCATCCCGCTGACCGAGGCGTTCGAGCACCCGCACATGAAGAGCCGCGAGGTCTTCGTCGAGCACGAGGGCTTCATCCAGCCGCAGCCCGCGCCGCGGTTCTCGCGCACCGGGGCGAGCCTGTCGCTGCCCCCGGCTGCAGGAGCCGGTCAGCACACCCGTGACGCCCTGGCGGCCTGGGGCATCGAGAACGTCGACGCCCTCATCGAGAGCGGCGCCGCGGTCCAGCCCGAGGTCGGCTGAGCCAGGACCGGTGTGGGGCAGACTGACCCCATGGGCTGGCGCACCGGGCTGAAGTACGACGACGACTTCCGCACGGCCTGGATCATCGTCGCCCTGCTGGCGCTGGTCCTCGTGGTCGTCTTCGGCTTCGTCGTCTGGGCGACCGGCAGCTGGCTGGCTGCGCTGGTGATCAGCGTGCTGTGCGTGCTCGGTCTTCTCGTCCTGACCTAGGTCGGAAACCGACAAAGCGCTCGTATCGGGCGTAGGCTGCCGTGGTGGACGCCCGGGCCGAGCACGACCGTGTGATGGAGAAGTACGCCGCGATGAAAGGCCGGGACTACGTGCTGGTCCTGCTCGGCTACCTCTCGGCGCTGGCCGTGGCGTGGTGGGTGACTGGTCAGGCTGCCGTGGTCGGTGATGCTCTCGTCGGCGGTGGCGTTGTCGCGGTCCTGATGGTCGCCTCGGAGCTGCGGAAGCTCCGGCTGCGTCGCAACGCTGCCGACTTCCTGGCCCACGGGCAGCCGTGAAGCCCGGGTCACGAAGCACCCGCGCCGAGTACGCGTCGCGTGCATGCGCCGGCATCCTGCTCGTCGCCGGGTGGCTCGTCCTCGGCTACGGGCTGCGCTACTCGCCGTCGGACGCCGCCGCTATCGACGAGCTCGAGGGTGGCGGTTCCTTCGGGGTCGCGTTCGGCCTGACGCTGCCGTACTACGCGATGGCGCTGGGAATGATCCCGATCGGACTCGCGGCACTCTTCCCGCGCTTCCGGGACCTGCAGCCGCTGACGGTAGCGATCGTCAGCGCGGGGCTCTTCGGTGTGTGGGCCCTGAACTGGCGCGACGTGTACGGCGTGCTGCTCGAGCTCCCGGTCTTCGCGGTTGCGACGGTGTGGCTGCTGCTGGCGTCGGGCGCTGCGCTCCTGGTCGCACGCAA
Organism: Marmoricola sp. OAE513; assembly: GCF_040546585.1. Lineage (NCBI taxonomy): Bacteria > Bacillati > Actinomycetota > Actinomycetes > Propionibacteriales > Nocardioidaceae > Marmoricola > Marmoricola sp. OAE513. The sequence goes on from NZ_JBEPOC010000001.1 coordinate 1,953,212, forward strand.
GGCGCAGGCCACGCTCACCCCAGAGCGATCGTCGCCTCCCTGACGAAGTCCGGATCGGTGAGCCGGTCGCCGTACAGGTCGCGCAGTTGACCCATGCGGTAGCGCACCGTCTGCGGATGCACGAACAGCGCTGCCGCGATGTCGTCGCGCCGGCCCTGGTGCAGCAGCCATGCTCGCAACGTCTCGGTCAGCTTCGTGCGCGAGGCCTCGCTCTGCTCGCCGAGCGGTTCGAGAACCTTGGTGCGCAGGTCGACGCGTGCCTCGGCGTCCGCGCCGACCACGAGGTCAGCGAGGTGGTCATCGGTGTCGCCGGCCAGGCCGAGGCGGTGGGTCTGCACCACGCGTGAGTACGACGCCCGCACCTGCGACCACGGCCGTGGCGGTCCGATGATCGCGTCCGCGCCCTCGATGACCCGGAGCATCGACGCCCGCGCACGGCCGGTGCCGACGGGGACCAGCACCACGGTGAACCCGGGTCCGAGGTCCTGCGCCGCGGTCTCGTCGGGCACGTGCAGGGCGCGAGCGTCGAGCTGGCCGCGCAGCGACCGGAACTTGGCATCAGGGAGCGTGACGGCAGTGAGCAGCTTCGGCGGGTCCCAGTCGGCACGCTCCGCCGCGGCGACCAGGTCGGCCTCGGGAGATCCCTCGACGAGGCGCACGGCGAGCCGGTCGAGGCGCCTCTGACGCAGGCGGCCCGAGGTGGCCAGCTCGTCGGCGTGCCCGCTGACGCTCGCGTCGGAGAGCTCGTCGATGTAGGCGAACACGAGCTCGGCGAGACGGGCGAGCTGGGTCGCCTCCAGGCCGCTGTTCACCGCGGCGGCACTCATCTCGCGCCAAGCGACGCGGGCGCCGACGCGATAGGCCTGGGCGAGCGCGTCCATCGTCCGACCGCTGCGCGCCTCGCCGCGCCCGAGCGCGTACGCCGCTTCGAGGACGGCCTCGATCTGCTCGCCGGCATCGATGCCCTCGGCGCGGGAGGCCAGGTCGAGGAACCCGTCGAGCGCGACCTTGACCGCGGTCTCGATGTTGCGGCCCATCTGGCCCTTGAACGGGTCCCGGTAGCTCGGCACCTCGGTGATCACCGCGCCGATGGTCTGCTCGGCGACCCCGGCCATGTCGCGCCGCATCTGCTGGGCGACCTCGGCAGGCAGGCGCAGGGCCATCTCGTCGCGCGCTGCGCTCACCAGAACACCCCTTCTTTGTTCGTTACGAACAAAGAGTAGCGGTCGATTCACGTGATGAGGTCATGCATTTGATCCGCTCGGCAGTCAGGCTTGAGCCATGACCCCAGCACTGATGACTCCGGCAGCGCCGCAGCGTTCGCTGCGCCACCGGCTGACGCGCCTCGCCGAGGCCGCGACCACCCCGCTGGTGCCGGCCGACTACCTCGACCTGGTCGCGCCGCTGCGTTCCGGGACGGAGCTGCGAGCGCGCATCGTCGCCGTCCAGCCGGAGACCCGCGACGCGGCGACCATCGTCCTCAAGCCGGGAGCGGACTGGGCGGGTCACGTCCCCGGTCAGTACGTCCGCATCGGCCTCGACGTCGACGGCGTCCGCGAGTGGCGCGCGTACTCCCTGACCCACGGTCCCCGTGCCGACGGGCACATCTCGATCACCGTGAAGGCCGTGCCCGACGGCAAGGTCAGCAACCACCTCGTGCACCAGGCTGTCCCGGGGACCCTGGTGCACCTCGAGCAGGCCGCGGGCGACTTCGTCCTCGACCTGGCCACCACCACGCGGCTGCTGTTCGTCACCGCGGGTTCGGGTGTCACCCCCGTCGTCGGCATGCTGCGCAACCTGTTCCCGGTGACCGACTCGGGTGTCGTCGACCTGCCGCGCAGCGCGGGCCTCGACATCGTCGTGGTCCACGTCGCACCGAGCGAGCCGGAGTCGATCTTCCTCGACAACCTCCGCGAGCTCGGTGCCCACGGCGCGATCCGCCTCGTTGCCCGGTACGACGACCAGCACGGCGTCCTCGACGTCGCCGAGCTCAGTGAGCTCGTGCCCGACCTGGCCGAGCGGACGACGTACGCCTGCGGGCCGGGCGGGCTGCTCGACGCGATCACTGCGCACCACGAGGCGGCGGGACTGACCCTGTTCACCGAGCAGTTCCGGTCGTCCTTCATCGACGCCGGTGACGGCGGGACGCTCACCATCGGCGACGTCACCGTCGAGGCCGACGGTGCCACCCCGCTCCTCGACGTCGCCGAGGCCGCCGGCGTCCTCATGCCGAGCGGCTGCCGGATGGGCGTCTGCTTCGGCTGTGTCGTCCCGCTCGAGGAAGGGGCCGTGCGCGACCTGCGCAACGGCGCCATCACCACCGCCGACCCGATCAGCTCGGCCGCCGGCGGCGTCCCGATCCAGACCTGCATCACCGCGGCCGCCGGGCCGTGCACCTTGGGAGGCAAGAAATGACCACGATCCAGAAGAAGCCCGACAACCCGATCGCCCACCTCACCGAGGCGGACATCGAGCAGATCGGCATCGAGCTCGACGCCATCCGCCAGGACGTCCTGGACAGCCGCGGTGCCGCCGACGCGGCGTACATCCGCAAGGTCATCAAGACCCAGCGCGGTCTCGAGGCGGGCAGCCGTGCGCTGCTGCTGTTCTCGATCTTCCCGCCGGCCTGGCTCGCGGGCACCACCGGCCTGAGCATCGCCAAGATCCTCGAGAACATGGAGATCGGGCACAACATCATGCACGGCCAGTGGGACTGGATGCGTGACCCCAAGATCCACTCGACGACCTGGGAGTGGGACAACGCCAGCCCGGCCGAGCAGTGGAAGCACGGGCACAACGAGCTGCACCACACCTACACGAACGTCGTCGGCAAGGACAACGACCTCGGCTACGGCATCATGCGCGTCGACGAGGACCAGCGCTGGATCCCGTTCTACCTGGCGCAGCCGCTGTGGAACTTCGTGAACGCCTGCTTCTTCGAGTACGGCATCGCGGCGTACGACCTCGAGCTCGGCAAGAACCTGGCGGTTCCGAAGGAGAAGCGCAGCCCGGAGTTCAAGGCCAAGGCCAAGCAGACATGGGCGAAGATCCGTCAGCAGGCCACCAAGGACTACGTCGTGCACCCGGCGCTGTCGATTCCCACCGGGTCGTTCCTGCCCACGTTGGCGGCGAACTTCACCGCCAACGTCGTGCGCAACCTGTGGACGCACTCGGTGATCATGTGCGGCCACTTCCCCGAGGGCGTCGAGACCTTCGAGAAGGCCTCGATCGAGGGCGAGACCCGCGGCGAGTGGTACCTGCGACAGATGCTCGGCTCCGCCAACATCTCCGGCGGTCCGGCGATGCACCTGATGACGGGCAACCTGAGCTTCCAGATCGAGCACCACCTCTTCCCGGACCTGCCGAGCAACCGGTACGCCGAGATCGCTCCGAAGGTCCAGGCGCTCTTCGAGAAGTACGAGCTGACCTACACGTCCGGGTCGCTGCCGAAGCAGGTGTACTCGGCCTGGCACAAGATCGTCCGGCTCTCGCTGCCCAACGGCTGGCTCGCGGAGACCACGCCGGCCAACGCGCCGAAGCAGCTCGCCAAGCTGTACAAGATGACGACGGGCGGGGCGAAGGTGCGCCGCGCGATCGAGGCACGCGATCGTCAGGCTGCGCGCAACAAGGCTGCAGCCTGACCATTGCGGCGCCACGACAGCGGGGCGCCCCTAAACTGACGCCATGAATTCCGTCTCCCCCGCTGGGCCCGACGCCGTCGCGACCCTTCGGCCGCAGTACCTCGCCGACCTCGCCGGGGGGACCGACAGGTTTCTCGAGCCGCGCAGGACGGAGTGCCCCTGGTGCGGGGGAGCGAGGCTCAAGCAGCGCCTGAAGACTCCGGACCTGGTCCAGCACAAGCCCGGCACCTTCGTGCTCGACGAGTGCCAGGACTGCCACCACACGTTCCAGAACCCACGCCTGAACAGCGAAGGGCTCGACTTCTACTACCGCGACCTGTACGACGGCCTCGGCGAGGAACGGATGGCCGCGACCTTCGAGGCGAACAACGGAGGTCTGCGCGAACCGGGCTGAGCTCGTCGCCAAGCACGCGCGGCCCACCCGCTGGCTCGACGTCGGGACCGGCCACGGTCACTTCTGCCGCGAGGCAGCGGCGGTGCTGCCGGAGACGGACTTCCACGGGCTCGACATGAGCGAGGGCGCGGAGATCGCCAAGGCGAACGGCTGGGTCTCGCAGGCGCACACCGGCATCTTCCCGGAGATGGTCGCTGAGCTGAGCGAGACCTACGATGCGATCAGCATGTTTCACTACATGGAGCACACCCTGGACCCGAAGGTCGAGCTCGCTGCAGCGGCCGAGGTTCTGCTCCCGGGTGGTCACCTGGTCATCGAGCTCCCGAACCCGGAGAGCCGGTGGGGCCGGGTGCTCGGCAAGTACTGGGTTCCGTGGTTGCAGCCGCAGCACCTGAACCTGATGCCGATCGACAACCTCTGCCGGGCTGCGGAGGAGGTCGGTCTCAGGACCGTCGAGCGACAGACCGAGGAGCCGCACTGGCCGATCGACGTCCTCGGCGCGGTGGCGATGTGGTCGGAGCGTTGGTTCGGCAACACCGATGTGCCGTGGAAGTCAGGGCCGCCGAGCAAGCTCCGCAACCTGTGGCACAAGGTGGGCGTGCTGGTCTCGATCCCGCTGTACCTCGCGGCCGGGGTGATCGACAAGGCCACCGCGTCGTACGCGAGCAAGCACGGATACTCGAACGCGTACCGGGTGCTCTTCCAGAAGGGCTGACGGCCTCCGCGTCAACGAACGGGGCTGTTGTCGACGAGCTCGTGCGAGCACGCCGACAAGGCTTGACCGCTGACCGCGCGCACGGTCGTGCGCTGGGCGACAGGCGGTTCGTAGTCCTCGTCCGCGATCATCGCCCTCAAGGTCTCGTCGCTCAGCGCCGACGCGTGCAGCGCCTCCGCCATGCACCGCGCGTAGGCGCGGGTGCCGTCGCCGTACCGGGGCATCGCGGCGATGATGTCGTCCACCGTAGGGCGGCCCGCGTCACTGCTCCCGCAGGACTGGAGCACGAGAACCACCAGCACGGCCGCGACCGTGGTGGTGCTGCGCATCGGTGCCTCCCCTGAAACGGTCCGGAGAGCAGACGATGCGGAGCCCGCTTTCGTTACGCGCCAGGGTCAGGTTCTTCGCCGGATCAGCTGGCCCCGGTCGGACCGTCCTGGGCCACGCGGACCGGCGCGGTCCCGAAGGCGACGTTGAACCGGTCGCACCAGATCACCGCTGAGCGGTAGCGACTCAGGTCGGCGCCGTCGGGGATCCGGTAGTTCTGGTTGCCGTTCGTGGCCTTGAGCTTGCCGAGGCGCAGGTACTCGTCATCGTCGTACTTGCCCCACGACCCGCCGGGCTTCCCGTCGGAGAGCCAGACGTGCAGGTCAGGGCCGTCGGAGGTGGAGAGCCCCTCGAGGCGCAGGAAGCGACGACCGTCCGCGAGCTCGAGGACCTTCGCGGTGCCGTCGGTGCCGTGCTCGGCATCGACGAACTCGCCCGTCGACAGGACGCGGTCCTGCCGTGGAGCGGTCGCCGGGCTGCCCGTTGCCGAGGGCGCCGCGGTGGCGGGTAGCCGCTCGCTCATCGGCGCCGCCTCGTCGACCTCGCTGCTGGTGAACGCGCGCCACGGCTCGAAGAGCAGCAGCCCTGCAGCCAGGGCGACGGCCCCGACGGAGGCGGCGATCCACTTGAGCACGGCTCGAACCTACGCCGGTCAGTCGGCCACGTCGACGTGCACGTGGTCGCGGTGCTCGAGGATCTTGATGGTCTTCGTCGACCGGTTCCGGTGGCTGACGGCGTACGGGCGCCATCCCTGGCCGGCCCGACGAGCGGTCCAGATCTGGCCGTCGAAGATGACGGTCGCGAGCGCGAGCCGGTCTGCGTTCGCGACCAGGTACTGCGCGAGCGCCCAGCCGTCCTGCTTGTTGGCCTTGGTGATCGGTCGGAAGAACGCGTCGATCGCACGCCCCTCGTAGTGCGCGGAGCCGACCATGTGGCCGCTGTTCACGCCACCCGGGGCGAAGCCGCCGAGCGGGAGCGAACCGAAGTGCTTCGCCATGTCGGTGCGGACCGCCGCGGCGCGGTGAGTGAGACCCGCGACATTGAGCTTGTCGGACTCCGAGCCGCCCCCGCCGTACCGGCAGAACAGCGCTCCGCGGTCCCGCCCGCTGAGCGCGCCGCCGACGACGGTAGCCGCCGGACCGACGAGTCCGGTGCTCGAGGTGACCGCCTTCGCCGCGCTGCGCGCCGACCCTGATGCCCGCACGACCTTCGCGACGGCGAGCGACGCGCGCTCCGCCTGGTCCTGGTCGAGATCCACCGACCGCGTGCCGACCTCGACGGTGCAGTCGGACTCGCCGAGCTGCCGCGCGACCACCACGACGACGAGTGCGACCAGCAGCGGGAGCGCCGCCAGCAGGACGATCCCGCGGCGGGTCAGGCGTGATCGACTCTTCGGCATGCGCACAGTCTCCCGGCTGGGACAACCGGGTCGCCTCCTCCTCAGGTGCCGGTGTGCTGGCCCGAAGGACGACTACGGTCGTGGGGTGTGCCGCCTGATCGTCGTTCCCGTCGTCGCGCTGCTCGTGCTGACCGGCTGCGACAAGACCCAGCCTCTCGACGACTTCCGCTCGGATGCGTCCCGGGCGTGCCAGGCCTCGATCAAGCGGATGGCGGAGATCCAGTCCGACCGCGATGCGGCTGACGCCGTCGAGGACGAGTACGGCGTCGACACGGCGATCCAGGAGGCCGGCGAGGAACCGGGTCGGTTGCTGAGGAAGCTGGAGCGGCTGACTCCGCCGGACCGTCGATCAGCCGAGGTCGGCGCCTGGCTCGATGCCTTCCGCGACGCCGTTGAGGCGCGCGGCCACGACGGCGACCGGTTCCCGGCGGTGGTGCTTGATCCCGCGCAGAAGCTGGGCCTCCCCGCCTGCGTCACAGGCATCGACGCGTTCAACTGAGCTCAGCGGCCTTGTGGAGCGGCGGCAAGCACCCGTGACGTGGCCCACAGCAACCTGCCCATTGACGTTGACAGTTCTACTGTCACAATGGGAGACGGCGCGGCCGCCTCTCCGGCGCGCTCGGATCACGCTCCACCCCATTCAACGACTAGTTGGGACGGTCATGGCACAGCCTGAAGCTTTTGTTTACGACGCCATCCGCACGCCGCGCGGTAAGGGCAAGAAGGACGGTTCGCTCCACGGGACGAAGCCCGTCGACCTCGTCGTAGGTCTGATCGACGCTCTGCAGGAGCGCAACCCGAGCTTGGACACCAACCGGATCGACGACGTCGTGCTCGGCGTGGTGTCCCCGATCGGCGACCAGGGTGGCGACATCGCCAAGACCGCCGCGCTCGCTGCGGGCCTGCCCGACACCGTCGCCGGCGTCCAGCTGAACCGCTTCTGCGCGTCCGGCCTGGAGGCCGTCAACCAGGCCGCCGGCCGTGTCCGCTCCGGTTTCGAGGACCTGATCCTCGCCGGTGGTGTCGAGTCGATGTCCCGCGTCCCGATGGGCTCCGACGGTGGCGCCTGGGCGTCCGACCCGGCCACCGCGTTCGCCGCCGGCTTCGTGCCGCAGGGCATCGGTGCTGACCTGATCGCCACCCTCGAGGGCTGGAGCCGCGAGGACGTCGACACGTTCGCCGTCGAGTCCAACCACCGTGCCGCCAAGGCGTGGGCCAACGGCCTGTTCGACAAGTCCGTCATCCCGGTCAAGGACCGCAACGGTGTGACCATCCTGGACCGCGACGAGTTCATCAAGCCCGAGTCGAGCGTCGAGGGCATGCAGAAGCTGAACCCGTCGTTCGCCGGCATCGGCAACGACGCGGGCTTCGACGACGTCGCCCTAGAGAAGTACCACTGGGTCGAGAAGATCAACCACGTCCACCACGCCGGTAACTCCTCGGGCATCGTCGACGGTGCGGCCCTGGTCGCGCTCGGCACCGAGCAGGTCGGTGTCGACCTCGGCCTGACCCCGCGGGCGCGGATCATCTCCACGGCCGTCTCCGGCGCCGACCCGACGATCATGCTGACCGGTCCGGCTCCGGCCGCCCGCAAGGCGCTGGCCAAGGCCGGCCTCGAGGTCAAGGACATCGACCTCTTCGAGATCAACGAGGCGTTCGCGGCCGTCGCCATGCGCTTCATGCGGGACATGGGCATCACCGACGAGATCACCAACGTCAACGGTGGCTCTATCGCGATGGGTCACCCGCTGGGTGCGACCGGCGCGATGATCCTCGGCATCCTGATCGACGAGCTCGAGCGCCGCGACCAGAAGCGTGGCCTCGCCACCCTCTGCGTCGGTGGCGGCATGGGCATCGCGACCATCGTCGAACTCGTCTGAGTTCTCCCACCCCGGTGGTCGAGCTTGCCGAGACCCCTGAACGTAGAAGGAAATACCCATGACTGAATCTGCTGTGAAGTACGAGCGCGACTCGGACGGGATCGTCACCCTCACCCTCGACGACCCGACCGCGTCCGCCAACACCATGAACGAGCTGTACAAGGAGTCGATGGTCGAGGCCATCGACCGCCTGTACGCCGAGAAGGACGACGTCACCGGCGTCGTCATCACGTCCGCGAAGAAGACCTTCTTCGCCGGCGGCAACCTGAAGAGCATGATGTCGGCCACCCCGGACGACGCCGAGGTGCTCTACGCCATGAGCCAGGGCATCAAGGAGGACCTCCGCAAGCTGGAGCTCTTCGGCAAGCCGGTCGTCGCTGCGATCAACGGTGCCGCCCTCGGCGGTGGCCTCGAGATCGCGCTGGCCTGTCACCGCCGCATCGTGGTGGACGACAAGAAGATCGACCTCGGCCTGCCCGAGGTGACCCTCGGTCTGCTCCCCGGTGGCGGCGGCGTCACCCGGATCACCCGGATGTTCGGCATCCAGGACGGTCTGATGAGCATCCTGCTGCAGGGTCCGCGCTTCAAGCCGGCCGCGGCCAAGGACAAGGGCCTGGTCGACGAGCTGGTCGCCACCCAGGACGAGCTCGTCCCGGCCGCCAAGAAGTGGATCCTGGAGAACAAGGACAACCCCGACGCGGCCACCCAGCCGTGGGACCGCAAGGGCTACAAGATGCCCGGCGGTACGCCGTCGAGCCCGGCCCTGGCCGGCTTCCTCCCGGCGTTCCCGGCGCTGCTTCGCAAGCAGACCAAGGGCGCGATGTACCCGGCGCCGCGCGCGATCATGGCCTCGGCCATCGAGGGTGCGCAGGTCGACTTCGAGACCGCCAGCAAGATCGAGTCGCGGTACTTCACCAGCCTGGTGACCGGTCAGAACGCGAAGAACATGATCCAGTCGTTCTTCTTCGACCTGTCCGCCATCTCCGGCGGGTCGCTGCGGCCGAAGGACGTGCCGACGTACAAGCCGACCAAGGCCGTGGTCCTCGGCGCCGGCATGATGGGCGCCGGCATCGCGTACTCCGCTGCACGTGCGGGCATCCAGGTCGTGCTCAAGGACATCTCCGTCGAGGCCGCCGAGAAGGGCAAGTCGTACTCCGACAAGCTGCTCTCCAAGGCCGTCTCGCGCGGCAAGATGACCGAGGAGAAGAAGGCCGAGATCCTCGGCCTGATCACCCCGACCGCCGATCCGGCCGACGCTGCCGGCGCCGACCTGGTCATCGAGGCCGTCTTCGAGGACCCGGCGCTCAAGGCCAAGGTCTTCGCCGAGATCGAGCCGCACATCAACGCTGACGCGCTGCTGTGCTCCAACACCTCGACGCTGCCGATCACCGAGCTCGCCGAGGGTGTCAGCCGTCCGGCCGACTTCATCGGCCTGCACTTCTTCTCGCCGGTCGACAAGATGCCGCTCGTCGAGATCATCAAGGGTGCGAAGACCTCCGACGTCGCGGTCGCCCAGGCGCTCGACGTGGTCTCCGCGATCCGCAAGACCCCGATCGTCGTGAACGACTCGCGCGGCTTCTACACCTCGCGCGTCATCGGCACGATGGTGCTCGAGGGTCTGGCCATGCTCGGTGAGGGTGTCCACCCGATGTCCGTCGAGCGCGCAGCCACGCAGGCCGGCTACCCCGTCGGGACCCTGCAGCTCACCGACGAGCTCAACATGGAGCTGATGGCCAAGATCAACAAGGCGACCGCGGACGCGGCCGGTCCGGACTACGTGGTCCACCCGGGCGTCGCGGTCATCGAGAAGATGATCGAGATCGGTCGTCCGGCGCGCATCCGCGGTGCCGGGTTCTACGACTACGACGAGAAGGGTGAGCGCGCCGACCTGTGGCCCGGTCTCGCTGAAGTCTTCCCGTCCAACCCCGAGCCGGCCGACATCGAGGACCTGAAGGACCGGTACCTCTTCATCGAGACCCTCGAGACGGCCAAGTGCTTCGAGGAGGGCGTCATCGAGTCTGCCGCCGCCGCGAACATCGGCTCGATCATGGGCATCGGCTTCCCGGCGCTGACCGGTGGTGCCGCCCAGTTCATCACCGGCTACGAGGGCAAGGGCGGCAAGGGCATCACCGGCTACATCGCCCGTGCCAACGAACTGGCCGACAAGTACGGCGAGCGGTTCCGGCCGACCGCCCGTCTGGTCGAGATGGCGGAGAAGGGCGAGTCCTTCCCCGCCTGATCACGAACGCTGACCTGGCAGCAAAGTGCACGTGCACTTCGCTGCCAGGTCGGCTGCTTTTACGTGCACTTTGCTGCCAGGTCAGCGGGCCGCAGGGCAGAATGTCTGAATGGTCAGAAATGAGCGGATCCGGATCAGCGGCCTGTGGGTGCGCTTCGGCACCGTCGAAGCAGTCCGCGGGATCGACATCGCGGCGTACGGCGGGCAGGCCACGGCCCTGCTCGGCCGCAACGGCGCCGGCAAGTCGACGACCATGCGCGTGCTGGCCGGGGTGATCCCTCCGACCGAGGGGACCGTCGAGGTCGACGGCGTCGACGTCCGGACCGACCCGCTGAGGGCCAAGCGCTCGACGGGCTACTGCCCCGATGTCGGCGGTCTGGTCCCGCGGGCGACACCGTGGGAGCACCTCCAGCTCGCTGCGCGCCTGCGTCGGTTGACCGACTGGGAGGACGGTGCGCGCGACCTGCTCGACCAGTTCGAGCTCGCCGGTGTCGCACACCGGGTCACCGGGGGGTTCAGCCACGGCATGGGTCGGCGGCTCTCGGTCGTGCTGGCCGCGTTCCACCAGCCTGGCGTCCTGCTCCTCGACGAGCCTTTCGACGGTGTCGACCCGCTCGGGGTCGAGGCCACCCAGAAGGTCGTCACCGAGGCGAAGTCCCGCGGTGCCGCCGTCCTGATCTCGACCCACCTGCGCGACCTCGCTGTCGACGTCTGCGAGGAGGCCCTCGTCCTGCGCGGCGGATCGGCCGTCGCCGAGATGGCCGCCCACGCACTCACCGGGGAGGCCGGCGCCAGTGCCTACCGCTCGCTCCTGGACTGACCCGCGCCCCCTCGTCGCAGGGGCCCGTGACCTGCAGGCGCTGCTGCAGTTCCGGCGCACGGGGATGAGCGTGGAGTCCGGCCGCCGGCTCCGTCTCGGCGGGGGTCTGGTCGCCGCTCTCACCGTCGCCTCGATCGTCGTTCCGGCGTACCTCCGCGAACCGCTCGAGGCCAACCACGTCGGCGACCTCGTCGCGGTGCTGCCCACGTTGTACCTGAGCTTCGCGGTCCTGGCGGCGCTCGCAGCGATCGGCTCCGGCGGCGGACGCGAGGTCGTCCCGCGGGACCAGCTCGTCGCGTTCCCGGTCTCGGCCGTCACCGAGCACCTTGGAGCCCTGCTGCTCGCCCCGCTCAACATCGCGTGGCTGCTGCAGGCCTGGACCCTGCTCGGCACGACGTCCTACGTGCTCGGCCCGGACAACCTGCTGCTCAGCACGCTTCCGGTCCTGGTCTGGATCGTCGTCGCCACCGCGATCGGCCAGCTGGTCGGGTGGACGTTCGAGGGCATCCGCCGTGGGGTGCACGGGATCGCCACCGCGCGGGCCCTGGTCGCCCTCGCGGGCGGCGGCCTGGGGGCCCTGGTGCTGACAGACCGGCTGACGTCCCTGCTCGACCACAGCCCGACGGTCCGGATCTACCTGCTCGCCGGCCGCGCCAGCGGCGGCGACTGGGGCGCGTGGACCTTCGGGATGCTCGCGCTCCTGGCCCTCGGCGCCGGGGTCGTCCTGGCCGGTCTCGTCCCGGCGCGCTGGGCCCTGCTCCGGCCGATGCGTGAGGAGGTCCGGCTCGAGTCGGGCCACCGGCGCGCGCTCGCCAACCCGACCTCGGACCTGGTCGCCATGGTGCGGATCGACCGCGCCTCGATCTGGAGGGCGGTGCCGCTGCGCCGCGGTCTGCTCGTCCTCGGGCTGATGCCCGGGGCGGTGGCGCTGGCCGGCGCGCTCGAGTGGCACCTGGTCACCATCCTGCCGGGCCTGGTGGCCTCCGGTGGCGCGCTGCTGTTCGGGGTCAACGCGTGGTGCCTCGACGGACGCGGTGCGCTGTGGCGCGACTCGCTGCCGGCCGACCCGAGGATCGCGTTCGCCGCCAAGGTCGTCGTGCTGTTCGAGGTCCTGGTCGTGGCAGCTGCGCTGACGATCGTGCTGGCCGGAGTGCGCGCCGGGGTGCCGACGTCCTCCGAGCTCGCCGCCGTGCTCGCCGCGACGGTGGTCGTCTCCGCCCAGGTGGTCGCCTCTGCGCTGCACTGGTCGGTCGCCAGCCCGTACGCCGTCGACCTCCGCAGTGCGCGGGCCACCCCGGCCCCGCCGGTGGTGATGGCGAGCTACAGCTCGCGGCTCGCTTTGCGCACCACCCTGGTCGGGCTGGTGTTCTCGCTGAGCGCGCTCAGCCCCGACTGGCGGTTGCCGCTCCTGCTCGCGGTGCCGTTCGGGTGCTGGTCGGCGTACCGGCTGCTGGGCACGGCGCGGGCGTGGGCGGTCCCGGAAACCCGGTCCCGGGTGATCGCGGTCGTCGCCAGCTGACCCCGGTCGCGCCTGCTACTTCTGCTCCTGCTGGCACGCCTTCGCGCGGTTCTGGATCACGGCTGCCGCGTGCTGGGCCTTCTGGTCCTTGCCGAGCAGCTGGTTCACCAGGAAGTAGTCCCGCAGGTAGACGGGCGTGATGTTCTTCTTCAGGCAGGCCTCGAGCTTCGTGGCATCCAGCTCCGGGTCCGAGGCCACCGCCGCGTCCGCCTCCGACTTCAGGGCGTCCACGCAGCCGAGCATCGCGTCGGCCAGCGCGGTCGCCGACTTCTCGTCGTACCGGGCGCCTGCGGTGTTGAAGACCCCCGTGTCGGTCACGAGCTGGTTGGCGAACAGGCCGCCGACGCCGACCCGGTCCATGAAGTCACCGACCAGGCAGCTCACGTTGGTCGTCGTCGGTCCGCCGTTGCCTGCCTCGAACGCCGCCTCGACAGCCTTCTGCGCGGCCGCGCTCACCTTCTTCTCACCCAGGCAGGAGGAGAGCGCCTTCGCGTACGCCGTGGCGTTCGCGGGGTCCTGCAGAGCGCCGTTGGAGACGTACCCGAGCTTGGTGTCGACGACCTGGCCGGCGATGAGCTTCTCCAGGCCGACCGCGCGGGTGAAGTCCCGGGCCACGCAGCCTGCCTTCTTGTCGCTGACCAGTCCGCCCTCGGTCCCGATCACCTTCGCCATCGAGGCGGCGACCCTCACCTCCAGGCACCGGCCCCGTGCGGCGGCGAGTCCGTCGGCGATCGCGGCGGAGTCACCGCTGGTGAGCTTCGAGGAGTCGTAGGCGAAGTCCTTGCCGACGACCCCGGAGGAGACCAGCTTCTTCACGCCGAAGTCGTCGACGAACCGTCGGGCGATGCACCGGGCGTCGCGGGACCCGACTCCCTGGTCCGGGGCGATGAGCGCCGCGGACACGGACGCGACGATCCGCTTGCCGTCCTCGGTCTCCGACGGGGCGGGGTCACCGCCGCAGGCCGCGGTGACGAGGAGCAGGACACCGAGGCCGGCCAGGACGGCGTTCTTCATGGGATCTCCGTGGTGAGCGGGCGTGCCGACGCGGCGCGCGGTGGCCCCACCCTGCCGCATACACCGCCCCGAGCGCCGGAGAGTCGCGACGTTCCGGGGCGGGTCGGAGAAATTTCGTCCCGTCCGTAACTTTGCCCACTTCCTCTCGTTGAGCCCCTGTAGCCACCGAAGAATCCGGGGGGAGTCTTCGGGCCTCATGTCGTTCGTTCTGGGAGTCCGATCATGAAGAAGTTCGCCTTTGCCCTGGGCGTGGCCATTGCCGCGATCTGGGCCTCGCTCGCGCTTTCCCCCACCGCTCAGGCTTATCCCGACGTTCAGATCAGCCTCTCGAGCGACCACCAGGTCATCTACGCCGGTGACTCGTTCACCGCCACGGCCGCGTCCAACGTGGACTGTGTCTGGGAGGTGGACTGGAACGGTGACAGCCGGGCCTCCAGCGGCACCGACTTCGCCACCAAGTTCACCGCCCCCGAGGTCACCTCGATCACCAAGGTTCCGCTGACCGGCGTCTGCAGCTACGACAACGCCGGCGGTTCCGGTCGCTCGGTGTCGACGGCTGCGAAGACCTGGGAGGACAGCCGGACGATCACGGTGCTTCCGAAGGCCAGCGGAGCGGCTGCTCCGAGCGAGAACGGTGCGTCGCTCGCGAACACCGGCGGTCCGGACCGAGCCGTCCTGCTCGGTGGTCTCGGGCTGCTGCTGTCGGGTGCGACCGTCGCCATCGTGGCTCGTCGTCGCGCGGAGCACGCCGAGCTTCCGGGGCACACCGTCTAACCTTCCCTCTGTGGCGCTCTCGCAGAAGCTGGACATCTCCCGCCGACAGGTGGTGATCGGCCTGGTGCTGATCGCGTTCTTCCTGGTGGTGCTGTTCGCCTGGCAGGCCATCACCGCCTCGCGCGCGCTGCTCGAGGCGCGCAAGGACGCCGACCGCGTGAAGACGCTGATCGAGGCGGGCGACTTCGCCGCGGCCAGCTCAGCGCTGGCCGATCTGCGCGAGAACGCGCACCGGGCGCACGCCCGGACCGGGGGACCGCTGTGGGACCTCGGGCGTCACATCCCGTACTTCGGGCGGAACATCGGCGCGGTCCAGACGGTCTCGGAGGTGCTCGACACAGCCACCTCGGTCAATGCCCCGGTCGCGCTCAAGCTCACCGAGGCGTTGGACAAGGGCACCTTCAAGCCGTTCGACGGCAGGATCAACCTCGCCGAGGTCAAGAAGCTCACCCCTGAGGTCGACCGCGCCGCCGCGGCGATCGAGAAAGCCGGCAAGGACCTCGACGACATCCGGGCCGGGTCCCTGCTGTTCCCCTTCAACGACATGGTCGGCAAGCTGCAGGACCAGTTCGGCGACGCCCGCTCGGCCTCCACCGCCACCGCTACCGCCTTCGACCTGCTGCCGCAGATGCTCGGCGAGTCCGGGCCCCGCGACTACCTGCTGATGATCCAGAACCCGGCCGAGCTGCGCTCGACCGGGGGGCTTCCCGGGTCGCTCGCGATCCTGCACGCGGAGGGCGGTCGGTTGACGATGGGCTGGCAGGGGTCGGCCGGCGACCTCAACCCCTTCCCCGCCCCGGTCGTGAAGCTCCCCGAGGACACCAAGCGGATGTACAGCACAATGGCGCAGGACGCCCGCGACCTCAACTTCACCCCGGACTTCTCGCAGGCTGCCCAGGTCGCCCGGGTGATGGTCAAGCGCAAGATCGGGGTGGACGTGGACGGCGTCGTCTCCGTCGACCCGGTCGCGCTGGCGTACATGCTGGCCGGAACCGGACCGGTGCAGGTGGCGGGCAAGACGCTGACCGCGGCGACCGTCGTGCCGCAGCTGCTCAACCAGGTCTACGTGCAGACCCAGGACCCGACCGGCCAGGACGACTTCTTCAAGGCCGCCGCGAAGACGATCTTCAACGCCGTGATGTCCGGCCAGGGCAGCCAGCAGACAGCCGTCAAGGGCCTCGGCACGAGCACCAGCGAGCACCGGGTGATGCTCTGGTCGAACCGGCCCGAGGAGCAGGCGCGCCTGGCCGGGACAGCGATCAGCGGCGGACTGACCCGCGACACTGGCAGTACCCCGGTCGTCGGGATGTACATCAACGACGCGACCGCCGGGAAGATGGACTACTACCTCCAGTACCGGACCTCGGTGACGGCGGTGGAGTGCCGCGAGAACGGCTCGCAGGGACTGCGCGCGAGCATCGCGTTCAAGTCGACGATGCCGAAGAACTTCAAGCCGCTCGGCCCGTACGTCCTGGGCACCGGCGAGTTCGCCAAGCAGGGTCGGATCGCGTTCAACCTGCGGATCTACGGCTCGTACGGCGGCACGATCACCTCGATGAGCGTCGACGGCAAGGACTCGTCGGTCACCGCCGACCAGCACTTCGGCCACCAGGTCGCCTTCCTCCCGGTGACGCTGAGCCCGGGCGAGCAGACCAACGTGACCGTCGAGATGATCACCGCCAAGGGTCAGGACGGCGACGTGGTCCTCAACCACACGCCCGGCATGGTTGCCGCCCCCAACGGGGTCCGCACGGAGAGCGCCTGCGACTAGCGCCAGCGACGTCCCCCGGTCGTCGAGCTTGTCGAGACGTGGTGACCTCGGACGCTGCCTTTCGCCGCACCGGACGCAGCGAGCTAGCGACGCCCGGCTGTTTCCTCACCACTGTGACAGCGCTACTGTCAGCGTCATGGACTTCTCGCTCTCCCCGCGCGCCGCTGAACTCGCCGAGCTGGTCTCGGCCTTCGTCACCGACGAGATCGAACCGGTGCAGGACGCCTACCACCGCGACGTCGCCGAGGCCCGCGCCGCGGGCACGTGGGCAGAGTCCCCGATCATGGGCGAGCTCCGCGCCAAGGCCCGCGCCCAGGGTCTGTGGAACCTCTTCCTCCCCGTCGGTCACGACCAGCCGTACGCCGAGCAGTTCGGCACCCACGGGGGCGCCGGGCTGAGCAACTCCGACTACGCGCCACTCGCCGAGCTGATGGGCCGCGCGACCTTCCTGGCGCCGTACGTCTTCAACTGCAACGCCCCGGACACCGGCAACATGGAGGTGCTGCTCAAGTACGGCACCGAGGAGCAGAAGAAGGAGTGGCTCGAGCCGTTGCTCGACGGTCAGATCCGCTCGGCCTTCGGCATGACCGAGCCCGGGGTCGCGTCCTCGGACGCCACCAACATGGCCGCGACCGCGATCGTGGACGGCGACGAGGTGCTCATCAACGGCACCAAGTGGTTCTCCACCGGCGTCGGTCACCCCGACTGCAAGATCATGATCTTCATGGGCCTCGCGGACCCCGACGCCGACCGCCACCACCGGCACACGATGGTGCTCGTCCCGCTCGACAGCCCGGGCGTGACCATCGACCGGATGCTGTCGACCAACAACGTCTTCGACGAGCCGGTCGGCCACGGCCAGGTCTCCTTCGACAACGTGCGGGTGCCGAAGGCGAACATCCTGCTCGGGGAGGGTCGGGCCTTCGAGATCGCCCAGGGCCGTCTCGGCCCCGGCCGGATCCACCACTGCATGCGGCTGCTCGGCCAGGCCGAGGTCGCGCTCGAGCTGGCGATCAAGCGCGGGATGTCCCGCACCGCGTTCGGCAAGCCCCTGATCAAGCTCGGCGGCAACCCGGAGCGGATCGCGGACGCGCGTATCGCCATCGACCAGGCCCGGCTTCTCGTCCTCAACGCCGCCTGGAAGCTCGACGTCGGCGGCCCGATGAACGCGCTGTCGGAAGTCAGCCAGATCAAGGTCATCGTCCCCAACGTCGCGCAGCAGGTGATCGACATGGCGATCCAGCTGCACGGTGGTGGCGGCATGTCGCAGGACTTCCCGCTCTCGGCGATGTGGACCAACGCCCGCGCGCTGCGTCTGGCCGACGGGCCGGACGAGGTCCACCGCGGCGTCGTCGCGCGCATCGAGATCAGCAAGTACCTCTGATGTCCGAGCGCACCGACGAGGCGAACGTCCCGGTCGCCTCGACCTCTCCGCGGGTCGAGCCCGGCCAGGTACCGACCCGCGCCGTCGTGACGGGTGGCGCGTCGGGGCTGGGAGCTGCGCTCTGCCGCGCCCTGGTGGCCCGGGGCGCCCAGGTCCTCAGCGCCGACGTCAACCTGCCCGACGAGCCGATCGACGGGGTCGGTTACCTGACGCTGGACGTCCGTTCGGACCAGGACTGGTCGGACGCCGTTGCCTGGGCGGACCGCGAGTGGGGCGGAGTCGACCTGCTCTTCAACAACGCCGGTGTCGCCGGCGGCGGCCGCATCGACGTCGCCGGCCTCGACGAGTGGCAGTGGATCACCGAGATCAACCTCTTCGGAGTGGTCCGCGGCACCCGTGCCTTCGTCCCGATGATGAAGCGGCAGGGGTCGGGCACGATCGTGAACACCGCCTCGCTCGCCGGACTGGTGCACCCCGCCGGGATGGGCTCCTACAACGCTGTGAAGGCTGCGGTCGTCGCGTTCTCCGAGACCATGAGCCACGAGCTCGCCGAGTACGGGATCAAGGTCGCCGTGGTCTGCCCGTCGTACTTCCGGACCCCGCTGATCGAGAACATGCAGGGCACCGATGTCGCGGTCGGCTCGGTGATCGGCGCCCTCGTGGCGAACTCGCCGGTCAGCGCTGACGACATCGCGGCCGCGGTGCTCGCGGGGCTCGACAACGGCGACGAGCTGATCCTCCCGGACGAGGCTGCGCAGGCGGCGTACGGGTTGAAGGTCGCCGACCGCGAGGGGTACAACGCGATCATGCGCAAGCAGGCCGCCCGACTGAACGCGATGGAGTGACATGAGTGAGATCGAGGGCGCCAGCTCCGTCCGCGAGGAGGACGCGTTCGACCTGGACGCCGTCCGCACCTGGTTGGCCGGTCATGGCGTCCACCTCGTCGGCGACGTCGAGATCCAGCAGTTCGGCGGTGGCGCCTCGAACCTCACCTACTCGTTGCGGACTGCTGACCAGGACCTGATCCTGCGACGGCCGCCAGCGGGCAAGAAGGCTGCCGGGGCGCACGACATGGGCCGCGAGTTCCGGATCCAGTCCGCGCTCAAGGGGCCGTTCGGTCTGGTCCCGGACATGGTCGCGTTCTGCGACGACGAGTCAGTGATCGGCTCGGAGTTCTACGTGATGCAGCGCGTCGACGGACTGATCCCTCGCCGGGACCTTCCCCCCGAGCTGGAGAGCCTGGATCCCGACCAGGTCCGGGCGCTGTGCCGCACCTTCGTCGACACCCTGATCAAGCTGCACCGGGTCGACACGTCGATCCCGGAGATCGCGGCGATGGGCAAGGGCACCGGGTACGTCGAGCGCCAGATCACCGGCTGGTCCGGGCGCTACCGCAACGCGGTCACCGACGACGCTCCCGGGTTCGAGAAGGTGATGGACTGGCTCGCCGAGCGGATGCCGGCCGATGTCGCCAACTGCGTGATCCACAACGACTTCCGGTTCGACAACGTGATCCTCGACAAGTCGGACCCGAGCACGGTCATCGGCGTCCTCGACTGGGAGATGGCCACCCTCGGCGATCCGTTGATGGACCTCGGGGGCACGCTCGCCTACTGGGTGCAGGCCGACGACGACGAGGGCTTCCAGCTCGTACGACGGCAGCCGAGCAACGTGCCGGGGATGTTCACCCGCGCGGAGTTCGTGGAGTACTACTGCGACCAGATGGGTTACTCCGTCGACGCCGAGCAGTGGAAGTTCTACGAGGTCTACGGACTGTTCCGCTTCGCCGTGATCGCCCAGCAGATCTACTACCGCTACTTCCACGGCCAGACCACCAACGAGATGTACGCGATGTTCGGCCAGGCGGTGCACTACTACGAGGACCGCTGCCTCCGGGTCATCGCGGGGACGATCTAGGTGGGCCAGATCCTTCTCGTCCGGCACGGCCAGGCGTCCTTCGGAGCGGAGAACTACGACGCGCTCTCGCCGCTCGGCTTCGAGCAGTCGCGCCTGCTCGGCGAGGCGCTCGGCGCTCGCGGGATCGGCGTCGACGCTGTCGTGCACGGCACCATGCGCCGGCACCGGGAGACCGCCGAGACCTGTGCAGCCGCCGCCGGCTGGTCGGCCGAGCCGAGCATCGACGCCGGGTGGGACGAGTTCGACTTCCTGTCCGTCCTCGCCATGCACCCGCACGAGTACGGGCCCGAGCCGACCAAGGCCGAGTTCCAGCGTCTCTTCGAGGAGGCGACCGAGGCGTGGATGGCCGGCGTGGACCGCCCATACGACGAGACCTTCGCCGACTTCGCGGCTCGCGTGCACGACGCTCTCGAGCGGACCGTCGAGCTGGCCACGGTCGGAACCGTCGCCGTGTTCACCTCCGGCGGTCCGATCGGGCTCGCGGTGGCCGAGGTGCTCGCCGATCCCGGCTCCTTGGACACGCAGCTGCGGGGGTTGTGGGGCCGTCTCAACCGGATGACGGTGAACTCGGCACTGACCCGGGTGGTCTCCGGCTCGACCGGCTTGAACCTGCTGACCTACAACGACCAGTCCCACCTCGACGCCGTCGCCGGCGCCGTGACCTACCGCTGACCGGTCGTCGAGCCTGTCGAGACGCGGTGAGCCGAAAGGAATCCCCATGAGCAAGACCATCCTGATCACCGGCGCGAGCAGCGGACTCGGCGCCGAGATGGCCCGGCAGTTCGCCGCGAAGGGGTACGACCTGGCGCTGTGCGCCCGGCGCACCGAGAAGCTCGAGGCCCTCAAGAGCGAGATCCTCGCTGCGGACCCCGACCGCCGCGTCGAGCTGCGCGCGCTGGACGTGACGAACGACGACCAGGTCTTCGAGGTGTTCCGCGCGTTCAAGACCGACTTCGGCACGATCGACAAGATCATCATCAATGCCGGCCTCGGGAAAGGTGCGCCGCTCGGCACCGGTCGGTACGACGCCAACCGCGAGACCGCGATGACGAACTTCGTCGCGGCGCTCTGCCAGTCCGAGGCGGCCATGGAGATCTTCCGCGAGCAGAACGCCGGTCACTTCGTGATGATCAGCTCGATGTCGGCCGTGCGCGGCATGCCCAAGACGCTGACGACGTACGCCGCCACGAAGGCCGGCGTCGCCCACCTCGCCGAGGGCCTGCGCGCCGAGCTGTACGGCAAGCCGATCAAGGTCACGGTGCTCTACCCGGGCTACATCGCCTCGGAGATGAACGAAAAGGTCGAGCAGTCGACACCGCTCATGGCGAGCACCCAGAAGGGCGTGAAGGCGATGGTGTCGGCCATCGAGCGCGAGGTCGGCTCGGCCGCCGTACCGGCGTTGCCGTGGGCACCGCTCGGCGTCGTGATGAAGCACGCCCCGATGCCGGTGTTCAAGAAGCTGATCTGACGCCGACCCGGCAGCAATGTGCAGATAGACCCCGCTGACCTGGCAGCAATGTGCGCAGCGTGCTGCACATTGCTGCCAGGTCAGCGGGCTGGAGGTGCACTTTCCTGCCGGGTCAGGAACTGCTCGACCAGGCCGGGCACGGCCTCCGCAGCGAACGCGACCGCCACGTCCTCGGGCACGTCGAGGATCTCGTAGGACTGCTGCCCTGCTGCGGTCGTGGCCGTCAGGCTGACCAGGCCCGCGCGGCGCTGGAAGAACGTCTGGGTGATGTTCCAGCCGATGATCCCGGTGCGGGCCAACGCGTCGCGCCGACCGCGCAGCGATCCCCAGCGGACCACCACGTAACCGGGCGTGAGCGCGTGGCCGAGACGGCGGTACCGGTCGCGCGCCAGGAACGCGCCCGCCACCGGCAGCGCGAGGGAGAGCACGGCGAGCGGCCAGGGCCAGTCGCCCGCTGCGGCAGCGAGCACCAGCACCGCCACGACGACGAGCCCGGGCACGACCGCGCGGAGGTAGCGCCGGCGACGCGCGGCCGGACCGTGCTGGCTCAGCGGCACCTCCAGGGGTGACCGCTCCTCGAGCACGAGCTCGGCGACGCCGTGGACGACCTGCTGCGGAGCAGCCGGGACGAGCGGTGACTTGCTCTCCGCCGTACGCCGCCCGAAGCCGGTGACGACCGCGTTGAGCCGACCTCCTCCCGCCAGGCGCAGGCCGAGCGGCTCGTGCACCTCGACACCGCGCAGGCGGTCGAGGTCGATGGTGGTGGCGCGGGTGGTCAGCGCCCCGCGACGTACGTCGAAGGTCCGCTGGGTGCTGTTGCGGGTGAGCGTGAAGTCCCAGTTCCCGAGCAGGTAACCCAGGATGCCGAGCACCGAGGCGATGACGAGGAGACCGACCAGTCCGGCGCCCAGGAGCAGCGGCAGCGCGACCTCGCGCACCTGGTCGACGGCCGAGGAGTTCGCAACGCGGACCTCGAGGTTGTTGCCGAAGAAGGGCCCGGCGGCGGCGCCCACGGCGGCCAGCGCGACGAGCAGGCCCGAGGTGGTCAGGGGCGCGTACCGGGCCCAACCCGGGTCGAAGCGGAGCAGGACCTCGCCGGGGGCGACGGACGCGATCTCTCCGGGCTCTGCCGGGACAGTGCTCCCGGCGCGGTCGAGCAGCTCGGCACGCAGCCGGTGCGCCTCGGCGTTCCCGAGCGCGTCCAGGGTCAGGCCGCCCGATGAGCCGCTCCCGGCGCTGCCGGTCCCGATCACCACCTTCTCCAGCTGGAGCACCCGGTGGATCGGGGACGCCGTCAGCTCGACGGTGCGGACCCGGTCGAGCGGGGCGGTGAGCACGCTGCGCCCGAGGATGCCGCGACGCAGCTCGATCTGACCCGACGTGATCCGGAACCGGGTGCTGAAGAACCGGAACAGACCGATGGCGATCGGGACCGCGACGCCCAGGTAGTGCCACGGGCCGCCATCCTCGCCGCCGGAGCCGAGCAGGAAGACGCCGACGAGGAACGGCAGGAACCGGATCACCTCGTTGACCGGGTGCACCAGCAGCATCCGGAGGTCGAGCCGGCGCCAGACGGCGTCGTGCTCCAGCTCGGTCTCCGGCCCGGTCTGCGGCCCCGGCGGCTGCCCCGGCGGCGGCTCGGAGCTCGGCGTGCTCAAGTGGCGTCGCCCCGATCGGCTTCCGCTCGCCGGGTCAGGTCGTCGACCAGGCGTTGGGCGACGTCGGCGTCGAGGTCCTCGATCTGCAGCGGGCCGGCGGCGGAGGCGGTGGTGACCGTGACGCTCGCGAGGCCGAAAAGCCGCGCCACGACGGTCTGCTGGAAGTCGACCGTCTGCACCCGCGACATCGGCGCGATCCGGCGTTCGCGCGAGAGCCAACCGCGCTGGGTGTACACGGCCGTCTCGGTGGTCTCCCAGCGGTGGACCCGGTAGCGGAACTGAGGCATCACCAGGGTGTAGGCGACCGCCGCGACGACGTACGCGATCCAGGCCCACGTCGGGATCGAGGCGCCCCAGGCGAGGACGGCGAGGACGCCCACACCGGCGACGAACAGCGATCGGAACGAGGCGCCGAGCAGCCAGAGGTACGGGGCTCGCGGCGAGACCCGGTGCGCAGGATCGCGCAGGGTCGCGGAGGGCTCTGCCATGCCACCCAGACTAGGCGGACGTGCAGCGGCGGGTCGGGCCACTGGGTAGCCTCCCTTGCATGCCTACTGATGCCGACGTCATCGTCGTCGGGGCCGGTCTCGCCGGTCTCGTCGCCACCGCCGAGCTCGCCGACGCGGGCAAGAAGGTGCTCCTGCTCGACCAGGAGCCGGCGCAGAGCCTGGGTGGTCAGGCGTTCTGGTCGCTCGGCGGGCTGTTCCTCGTCGACACCCCCGAGCAGCGACGGATGGGGATCAAGGACTCCTACGACCTCGCCCTCCAGGACTGGATGGGCAGCGCCCAGTTCGACCGCGAGTCCGACCACTGGCCGCGCAAGTGGGCCGAGGCGTACGTCGGGTTCGCCGCCGGGGAGAAGCGCCAGTGGCTCTACGACCAGGGCCTGCGGGTCTTCCCGGTCGTGGGCTGGGCCGAGCGCGGCGGCGGTCTCGCCGGCGGGCACGGCAACTCGGTCCCGCGGTTCCACCTGACCTGGGGCACCGGCCCCGGCGTGGTCGCCCCGTTCGAGCGGCGCGTGCGCGAGGCCGTCGCCAAGGGCCTCGTCGAGATCTGCCACCGGCACCGGGTCGACGACCTGGTCATGACCGACGGCACCTGCACCGGCGTGACCGGAGCGCTGCTCGCCGACGACGACATGGAGCGCGGACGTGCATCCAACCGCACCGAGATCGGCGACTTCACCTACTCCGCCCAGGCCGTGATCGTCACGTCCGGCGGCATCGGCGGCAACCACGACCAGGTCCGCAAGCAGTGGCCGGTCGACCGCCTCGGCGAGCCGCCCAAGTTCATGGTGGCCGGCGTCCCCGCGCACGTGGACGGGCGGATGCAGTTCATCACCGAGGCGGCCGGCGCCGAGATCATCAACCCGGACCGGATGTGGCACTACACCGAGGGCCTGCGCAACTGGGACCCGATCTGGGAGAACCACGGCATCCGGATCCTGCCGGGGCCTTCGTCGCTCTGGCTGTCGGCCACCGGCGAGCGGTTCGGGGCGCCGTACCTGCCGGGCTTCGACACCCTCGGCACCCTCGGCGCGATCATGCGCACCGGCTACGACTACTCGTGGTTCGTGCTGACCCAGAAGGTGATCGAGAAGGAGTTCGCGCTGTCGGGTTCCGAGCAGAACCCCGACCTGACCAACAAGGACATCAAGCTCCTGCTGTCGCGGGTGAAGGCGGGTGCACCCGGACCGGTCGAGGCGTTCAAGCAGCACGGCGAGGACTTCGTCGTCGCGGACAACATCACCGACCTCGTCGCCGGCATGAACAAGGTGTCCGGCGACGACCTGATCACCGTCGAGGGGCTCACCAAGACCATCACCGAGCGCGACCGCGAGCTCGACAACGAGTACACCAAGGACATCCAGATCACCTACCTGCGCGGCCACCGCAGCTACCGGGGGGACAAGCTGATCCGGGTGGCGTCGCCGCACAAGTTCAACGACCCGAAGAACGGTCCGCTCATCGCGGTGCGGCTCAACATCCTCACCCGCAAGACCCTCGGTGGCCTGCACACCGACCTCGACGCCCGCGTGCTCCGCCCCGACGGCGAGCCCCTCCCCGGCGTGTACGCCGCCGGCGAGGTCGCCGGTTTCGGTGGTGGCGGCGTCCACGGCTACAACGCGCTCGAGGGGACCTTCCTCGGCGGCTGCATCTTCAGCGGGCGGACCGCGGGCCGGGCTGCGGCGAAGGCGATCGGGTAGGGGTTGTGTGCCCGAGCGCGTCACCGGTGACGCGCTGAGGCACACGACTGCGGGCCCAGTACGATGCCCCCATGACTGGACGTGTCGTGCACTTCGAGATCCCTTACGACGACAAGGACCGCGCGCAGAAGTTCTACGCCGATGCTTTCGGCTGGCGCATCCTCGACTTCCCCGAGGCGCACTACTCGATCGTGCAGTCAGGCCCCACCGACAAGGGCACCGGTCGGCCGACCGAGAACGGCTACATCGGCGGCGGGATGCTCAAGCGGGAGTCGCCGACGGACCGTCCGGTGATCACCATCGACGTGGACGACATCGACGAGGCGCTCGCCACGATCGAGTCGCTCGGCGGGTCCGCGATCCTCGGGCGCCAGGAGGTCGGTGACATCGGCTACGCGGCGTACTTCAAGGACGTCGAGGGCAACCTGATGGGGCTGTTCCAGAGCAGGTAGAGCCAGAGCAGGTAGAGCCAACGGCCGCTAGGCCGACAGCAGCCGCGTGATCAGGTCGCGCAACCGCGGCAGGTCCTCGACCAGTCCCAGCGGTCCGGCCTGGTCCTCGATCATCGCGCGGAACAGGTGCGCCTGCTCGACCAGGCGCGGATCGACGTGGCGGAACACCTCGAGCGTCACGGTGCCGTAGAGCCGGGACCACGACCGCTCGAGCACCCAGATCAGACCCCGGAGCTCGTCCGGTACGCCGGTCACGTCGGCCGGCGTCTGCGGGTCGCGGAGGATCTCGGCGAGACCCGGGTCCAGGTCGTCGAGCCGCGGGATGGGGAACTGCTTCTCGACCCAGAGCGCGAACAGCAGCTCGGAGAACAGCACGCCGGTGGACGAGTCGTCGTTGAGGTCGTCCAGGCACTCGACGTCCACGTTGGTGAAGACGAGCGCGAACTCCTCGCGGTTGCCCAACGCCCACTGCCGGAACTCGACCGCCGCGGCGACCAGGCGCGCAGCCGGATCGTCGGCCGGTTGCTGGTCGGCCACGACCTTGATGCGGTTCGCCACGTCGGCGTCGATCGCGAGCGCGACCATGAGGATGAGGTCCTCGTGGCTGGCGGCGTACCGGTAGAGGCCCGGCGCGGTCATGCCGATCTCGCGGGCCACCGCACGCAGCGTCACCTCGGAGCGCGAGGCCAGCAGCGTGCGCGCGGCGGTGACGATGCGCGCCGTGGTCGCGGCGTGCGCCTGCTCGCGATTGGTCGGCACGAGGCTCCTTCGGGTCCGCGACGGGGGTCACAGCAATCTGACTTGACGAATCGTAGTTTACACCGTTTACAGTTAACGCTGTAAACAGATCTCGGCAGGCCTGACACCGGGCCCGCGCGATCACCGGACGTACTCGACTCGCAGGAGTTGTCATGCTGAACCGCTGGACCCAGGTCCTCCTCCACCGAGCCCGCGCTGTGCTGGTCACCGGGATCGTCGTCACGATCGCCGCCGCCGGCTACGGGCTCGGTGTCTTCGACTCCCTCGGCAAGGGCGGCTTCGACGACCCGGCCAGCGATGCGGCCAAGGAGCTGGTCCAGGAGCAGGAAGCGTTCGGAAACAAGAACGTCGACGTGGTGCTGCTCTACCAGAGCAAGACCCTGACGGCGGACGACCCGGCGTTCAGCGCCGCGGTCGACGCCCGACTGGAGCGGATCCCGGAGTCCGCGGTGACCTCGGTGCTCACACCGTGGATGCCGGCCGGGAAGGACGCCGGGCTGGTGGGTGACGGTGGTCATGCCGTCCAGGTGCTGATCTCCCTGGCCGGCGACGGCCAGGACGACCAGAGCGACAACAACGAGCTGATCCTGCCCATCCTGGAGAAGGAGGTCGACGACGGGCTCAGCCTGCACATCGCCGGACCCTGGGCCGTCTACACGGGCGTCAACGAAACCGTCAGCGAGGACCTCGCGCGGGCCGAGCTGATCACGCTGCCGATCGTGCTCATCCTGTCGTTGCTGATCTTCGGCAGCCTCGTAGCCGCTGCGATGCCGGTGATGGTCGGCGCGATCTCGGTGCTCGGTGCGCTCGGCATCGTCCGGCTGATCACCAACTTCGGCGAGGTCTCGATCTTCTCGATCAACGTCATCTCCCTGCTCGGCATGGGTCTGGCGATCGACTACGCGCTGTTCATCATCAGCCGCTTCCGTGAGGAGCTCGCCGGGCTCCCCGAGGACGACGACGAGGCGCCGAAGAAGGCCATGCGGATCACCCTCGGTACGGCGGGGCGCACCGTCCTGTTCTCCGGCTTCACCGTCGCTGCCGCGATGTCAGCCCTGCTCGTCTTCCCGCAGAACTTCCTGCGCAGCCTCGGGTACGGCGGCATCGCGGCGACGCTGATCGGCGTCGTCACCGCGCTGACGATCCTCCCGGCGGTGCTGGTCCTGCTGGGTCGGCGGATCGACAAGGGCCGGATGCCGTGGAAGAAGAACAAGCCCGTCAGCACCGACACCGAGCACGGCGCCTGGGCCCGCCTCGCCCACGCCGTCATGAAGCGTCCGGTCATCGTGATGGTCGCGATCGTCGGCCTGCTGCTCCTGGTCGCCTCGCCGTTCCTCGGCGTGAAGTGGGGTTCGGTCGACTACCGGGTGCTGCCGCCGGACCACCCGGCGCACATCGCTGCGGAGGAGATCAACGACAAGTTCGTGGGTGAGAAGTCCTCGGCCAACGTCCTGCTCGACACGACCGACCAGGACGAGGTGACCGCCTACATCAGCAAGGCGACGGCGGCTGTCGACGTCGACGCCACGGTGCTCGCCCAGGAGAACGGCAAGACCCTGCTCCGTGCGACCTGGGCGGGCAACAGCCAGGACCAGAAGTCCCTCGACATCGTCGAGGACCTGCGCGACGTGCCCGGCCCCGGGGGCGACAAAGTTCTCATCGGTGGTCTGAGTGCCGACACGGTCGACCTGCTGGCCTCGATCAAGGCGCACCTGCCCTGGATGGCCGGCATCATCATCGCGGTGATGATGGTGCTGCTGTTCCTCGCGTTCGGCTCGGTGGTGCTGCCGGTCAAGGCGGTGCTGATGAACCTGCTCTCGATCAGCGCGTCCTTCGGCGTGATCACCTGGATCTTCGCCGACGGCCGGCTCGAGGGATTCCTCGACTACAGCTCGACCGGCTTCCTCGACGCGACCCAGCCGATCTTCATGCTGGCGATCCTGGTCGGACTGTCGATGGACTACGAGGTCTTCCTGCTGAGTCGGGTGCGCGAGCAGTGGGACAGGACGGCCGGCTCCGGCATGTCACCGTCCGAGAGGAACACCGACGCGGTGGCGGTCGGGGTTCAGAAGACCGGTCGGATCATCACCTCGGCTGCTCTGCTGCTCGCCGTGGTCATCGGCGGGTTCTCGACCAGCGGCATCGTGTTCATGAAGATGATCGGCGTCGGCATGCTGGTCGCGCTGCTGGTCGACGCGACGATTGTCCGAGCGCTGCTCGTTCCCGCGACGATGAAGTTGCTTGGCAGATGGAACTGGTGGGCACCCGGCCCGCTCCGC
Organism: Marmoricola sp. OAE513; assembly: GCF_040546585.1. Classification (NCBI taxonomy): domain Bacteria; kingdom Bacillati; phylum Actinomycetota; class Actinomycetes; order Propionibacteriales; family Nocardioidaceae; genus Marmoricola; species Marmoricola sp. OAE513. The sequence continues at coordinate 1,981,828 of NZ_JBEPOC010000001.1, forward strand.
CGCTTCTGGGAGCGCTACGGGATACGTGAGTCCTGAACCTGTGCATCGTTCCCCCTGTTGCTGCGACTGATCAACCGACGACCGGCAGGGTCAGCACCTGGCTGCTGCTGCCGGACGGGATGGTGACGACGTTGGAGAGCAGACCGCCGCGGTAGTTCACCGAGCTCGACGAGACGACCAACCGGATCCGGTGGCCGGTGCCGAACTGGTGCACGAACGCGGGCAGCTTGACGTTGAACGGCTTGGTCACGTCCGCGACACGGACCGGGGCGTTGAGGATGTTGATGTCGGTGGCCTTGCCGTCGGGGCCGACGTCCTGGACGCGGACGAAGAGCACCAGCTGGCCGGCCGGACCGATCGCCTGGGTGGCGGCCGCGATGGGGGAGTCGACCTTCAGGGTGAGCTTCGGCGTACCGGCGACCGCGACGCTGCGGGTCAGTGCCGCCGTGTCCCAGGTGGCTGTCGTGCCGGGCAGGTCGCCCTCGAGCGCCGGAGCCTTGGCGAAGAAGCCGATGGCGTCGAGCGTGCTCAGGTTGGTCGGTACGCCGGCCGGTGCGGTGATGATCGCCTGGCTCGCCCGGGTCAGGCCGACGGCCGAGCTCACCAGGTTCTTGCCGGACAGGTAGAACGGCTTCTGGCTGCCGACCGGGAACGTCGACGAGGTCGCGTAGGCCGGCTTGGCGTTGCCGCTGTACTTCACCCAGTCGCGGAAGTAGGCGAACTCCGGGCCGGTGTCGACGTCGCGACCGCGCAGGTACTTCTCGAACCAGCTGAAGATCCGGCCGGTCTCGTACTGGGTGACCGGGTTCAGGTTGTCGCGGCTGAACTCGCCCGGAGCCGGGGTGCCCTGGGAGTGTCCCCAGGACTGCCAGATCATCTTGGTCTCGACGCCGCGACGCTGCAGCTCGGAGTAGTTGGCAATGCCTTCGTTGAGGTTGAACAGGGTGTCGTTCTCACCCTGGATGACCAGGGTCGGGATCTTGATCCGGGAGATGTAGCTGCCGACCGATGCGTGCCGCAGTGCCTTGGCCGAGGCGTCGTCGAAGTAGCCGAGGGTGCCGGCGTGCACCAGCGCCGGGCACACGAAGTCGGCGAAGTTCGGGCAGGGGAGCAGCCGGGTCGGGTCTTCCGGCGCGTGCTGCAGACCGTTCACGATGCCCAGGGCGGAGAAGCCGAGTCCCCAGGTCAGCTTGGTGGCACCGGGGGTGCGGGTCCTGGTGCCGATGCCGACCTGGGAGGTGTTGTTCGGCCCCAGCGAGTAGGTGAGGTCGTTCCAGGTGATGATCGGGACGATCGCGTCCAGGCGCGCGTCGCGCGACGCGATCGCGAACTGGATCTGGCCGCCGTACGAGCCGCCGACCATGCCGACACGCGGATCGGCGGTCCGCTTGTCGCCGTTGTGGTCGTACTTGTCGCGCTGGATCCAGTCGACCGGCGGGGCCGGCTTGGTGTGCTTGGCGTCGAGGTACGCGATGTGGTCGCCCCCGCCGAGGTAGCTGATCAGCACCGAACCGGCCAGGCCGTCGTAGTCCGGGTCGTCGAGGGTGATCTTGCAGCCGGATCCGCCGAAGCCCAGACCGGAGTAGGAGAGGAAGCCGTACCCGCGCTGAGCGAAACCCCTGCCGAACTGAGCCTGGTCGTCCTTCGAGCCCCCGAACCCGTTGGTGGCCATCACCGCCGGGACCTTGTTCCTGCCGCTGGCGAGGATCGGCTTGTAGACGTCGCCGACGATGTCGCAGTACTTGCCGTCGTGCCCGACCGGCACCTTGAAGTGCAGCGTCTGGACCTTGTAGAGCAGGTCCGCGTTCGACGGGGCAGCGGATCCGAGCGAGACGACCGTCACGGCTGCGGTCGCGAGGGCGAGCAGCAGGACGAGTCGACGTGAGAAGCGGCGCATGAACGCCTCAACGATCCCGAACCGACCCCGGTTACGGCTCGTCCCTGCCGCGGGAATGGACATCCGCACCCGTTTGTTGAATGATCAACTACCTGGATCGTCATCCAGGACCGAGGAGGATCTGATGGAGTACGGCATCTTCACCGTCGGCGATGTGACCACCGACCCGACCACGGGTCGTACGCCGAGCGAGCACGAGCGCATCAAGGCCACCGTCGCGATCGCCCAGAAGGCCGAGGAGATCGGCCTGGACGTCTTCGCCACCGGCGAGCACCACAACCCGCCGTTCGCGGCGCCCGCGAACCCGCCGGTCCTGCTGGCGCACATCGCTGCGAAGACCGAGCGGATCAAGCTCTCCACCTCGACCACGCTGATCACCACCAACGACCCGGTGCGGCTCGCGCAGGACTACGCCTACCTGCAGCACCTCACCGACGGCCGCATGGACCTCATGCTCGGCCGCGGCAACACCGGCCCGGTCTACCCGTGGTTCGGCAAGGACATCCGCGAGGGCATCAACCTGGCGATCGAGAACTACGCGCTGCTGCACAAGCTGTGGCGCGAGGAGAACGTCGACTGGCAGGGCAGGTTCCGCACGCCGCTGCAGGCGTTCACCTCGACCCCGCGCCCGCTGGACGGTACCCCGCCGTTCGTCTGGCACGGTTCGATCCGCAGCCCGGAGATCGCCGAGCAGGCGGCGTACTACGGCGACGGGTTCTTCTCCAACCACATCTTCTGGCCGGCCGAGCACACCGCCCGGATGATCGCGCTGTACCGCTCCCGCTTCGAGCACTACGGCCACGGCAAGGCCGAGGACGCGATCGTGGGGCTCGGGGGCCAGGTGTACCTGGCACGCAACAGCCAGGACGCCGTCAAGGAGTTCCGCCCGTACTTCGACAACGCCCCGGTCTACGGCCACGGCCCGTCACTGGAGGAGTTCACCGAGCAGACCCCGCTGACCGTCGGGTCCGTGGAGCAGGCGGTGGAGAAGACGCTCGGGTTCAAGGAGTACGCCGGCAACTACAACCGGCAGCTGTTCCTGGTCGACCACGCCGGCCTGCCGCTGGACGCCGTCCTGCGTCAGCTCGACCTGCTGGGCGAGGTCGTCGCCGAGCTCCGCAAGCACGAGTCGGCCCCGGTGGTCGACGCCGCCCCGGTCGCCGACGCCGCCCCGGTCGTCGAGCTTGCCGAGACGCCCGAAGGGAGCCTCCAGTGACCCGCCACCTCGTCGTCATCAGCGCCGGGCTGTCCGACCCGTCGAGCACCCGACTCCTGGCCGACCTCCTCGCCGCCGCGACGGTCGCGGCGTCGAAGGAGGAGGTCACGGTCGAGCACGTCGAGCTGCGCCCGCTCGCGCACGCCCTGACCGACCACCTCCTCACGGGTTTCGCGACCGGCGAGCTGGCGGCCGCGCAGAAGCTCGTGGTCGAGGCGGACGCGGTGATCGCCGTGACGCCGGTCTTCAGCGCGTCCTACAGCGGACTGTTCAAGACGTTCTTCGACGTCCTCGAGACGGGCGCCCTGGACGGCACCCCGGTGCTCGTCGCCGCCACCGCCGGTACGCCGCGGCACAGCCTCGTGCTCGAGCACGCGCTGCGGCCGTTGTTCAGCTACCTGCACGCGGTCGTCGTCCCGACCGCGGTGTTCGCCGCGACCGACGACTTCGCCGGGGACGGCGCGGGCCTGCGAGGCCGGGTCGACCGCGCCGCGGCCGAGCTCGCAGCGCTCGTGGCCGCACGCCCGCACGCGAGCAGGCTCGACCAGTTCGACCGCGACCTGGCCGCGATGGGCGACTTCGAGAGCCTGCTGAACGGTCAGTAGATTGGCGCCATGAGCATCATCAAGATCAACGCCATCACCGTTCCCGCCGACAGCGGCGACGAGCTCGCCCGCCGGTTCGCAGCGCGTGCCGGTGCGGTCGACGGGCAGGAGGGCTTCGAGGGCTTCGAGCTCCTCAAGCCGACCGACGAGCGCACCCAGTGGTTGGTCGTCACGCGGTGGCGTGACGAGGAGTCGTTCCAGGCCTGGCTGACCTCGGCGGCCTTCGGCGAGGGTCACCGCGGTACGGCGGGCGCAGCCGGTGCGGGCCACGGGCACGGCGACGGTGCGGGCCACGGGCACGGTCACGGGCACGGCGACGGACAGGGTCCCGTCGGTGTCGCCAGCGAGCTGTGGTCCTACGAGGTCGCCGGCGGCTCGACCGGCGCCTGAGCGCGCCCACGGCAGGAGCATGATGGAGGTATGGCAAACCTCCAGCAGCCCCGTTCGCAGAAGCTCCTGAGCCTCGAGTTCCCGCAGTCGCTCGCGGTGTACGACGACTACGCCGCGGCGCAGAAGTCGGTCGACTTCCTGTCGGACAACCAGTTCCCGGTGCAGAACTGCATGATCGTCGGCACCGACCTCAAGCAGATCGAGCGCATCACCGGTCGGTTGACCAACGGTCGGGTCGCCGGCCTCGGTGCGATGTCCGGTCTGTGGCTCGGACTCTTCGTCGGGCTGATCCTTTCCTTCTTCGGCGACAACGACAACGTGTTCGCGATGCTCGCCTCGACGGCACTCATGGGTGCGGCGTTCGGCACGATCTGGTCGCTGCTCGGTTACCTCGCGACGCGGGGTCAGCGCGACTTCTCCTCGGTGACCGCGGTGGTCGCGACCCGGTACGAGGTGCTGGTCGAGCACAAGCTGCTGGGCCAGGCGCAGGAGCTGCTCGCCAAGCTCCCGGGGGCCACGCCCAACCCGTTCGCCTAGCCCGGTCGTCCTAGCCCGGTCGTCGAGCTTGCCGAGACGTGGTGAGGTCTGCGCAGTCGGTGCGACCGGTGGCATCTCGGCAGGCTCGACGACCGGGGCCGTACGTGTCGCCCCCTCCCACTAGGTTGAACCCGTGATCCTCGCTTCGCTCGTCATCGTGCTGTCGCCCACTCGGCCTCGAGCAAGCTCGGGCGCTCGTTAGGCTCCGCACGTGGCGTTCCTGGTGCACCGAGGCGAGCGGTCCGACCTGCTCGTCACAGGTCTGGCCGACCTGCTGCGCACCCCGTTGCCGGACCCGTTCGCCAAGGAGCTCGTCATCGTTCCGGCGCGCGGTGTCGAGCGCTGGCTCTCCCAGCGGCTGTCCCACCAGCTCGGCCACGGCCCGGCCGGCGAGGACGGTGTGTGCGCCGGTGTCGACTTCCGGTCCCCGGGGTCGCTGATCGCCGAGGTGCTCGGCACCCGCGACGAGGACCCCTGGTCGACCGACGCCCTGATGTGGCCGCTGCTGCGCGTGATCGACGCCGCGGTCGGCGAGCCCTGGGCGCGCGTGCTCGGCGATCACCTCGGCCACGGCGTCGCCGGCGAGGAGGGTGACCTGCGCCGCGGGCGCCGCCTCGCCGTCTCCCGCCGGCTCGCCGGCCTGTTCGCGTCGTACGCCGTGCAGCGCCCCGCGCTCCTGGCCGACTGGGAGGCCGGTGGCACAGGAGACGGCGGTGGCACGACCCTGCCCGACGACCTCGCCTGGCAGCCGGAGCTCTGGCGTCGCACGGTCGCTGCCGTCGGTGGGCCGAGCCCGGTGGTGCGGCACGCCCGTGTCGTCGCGGACCTCGAGTCCGGCTCGCTCGCGCTCGACCTGCCTGCGCGCATCTCCCTGTTCGGCCACACCCGGATCGCCGCCACCGAGGCTTCCCTGCTCGCTGCCCTCGGTCGCGACCGGGACGTCCACCTCTGGTTGCCGCACCCCTCAGCCCCGCTGTGGGAGGAGCTGCGCGGCCGGACGTCCGGTGGCTGGCGCCGTGAGGACCGCAGCCACGTCGACATCCGGCACCCCCTGCTCGCGGCGATGGGTCGCGACATCCGTGAGACCGAGGCGACCCTGGTCGCGGCCGGGGCGGTGACCGAGCACGTGCTGGAGTCGCCGGCACGTCCGGCCACGCTCCTCGGGCACGTGCAGTCCGACATCGCGGCCGACCGCGCTCCCGAGCGCCGCGACGTCTCCGACCGGTCGGTCCAGGTGCACGCCTGCCACGGTCCGGCCCGCCAGGTCGAGGTGCTCCGCGAGGTCCTGCTCGGTCTCCTCGCCGACGACCCGACGCTCGAGCCCCGCGACATCCTGGTGATGTGCCCGGACATCGACGAGTACGCACCGCTCATCAGCGGCGCCTTCGGCCTCGGTGATGCGGTCGCGGGCGGACACCCGGGCAACCAGCTCCGGGTGATGCTCGCAGACCGCTCGGCGCAGCAGACCAACCCGCTGCTCGCCGTGCTGTCCCGCCTGGTCGACCTCGCCGACGGCCGGGCCGAGGCCAGCCGGGTGCTCGACCTGCTCGCCACCGATCCCGTACGCCGGCGCTTCGGGTTCAGCGAGTCCGACCTGGAGACGATGACGGAGTGGGTCACCCGCTCCGGTATCCGCTGGGCCTGGAACGCCGAGGACCGCGAGCGCTACGGCCTCGCCGGTTTCTCGCAGAACACCTGGCGCTTCGGGCTCGACCGGATCCTCACCGGCGTCGCGCTCTCCGACGACTCCGCGATGTGGCTGGGACCGACCCTGCCGCTCGACGACGTCTCGACCACCGACATCAGCCTGGCCGGTCGGTTCGCCGAGGCGATCGACCGGTTGGCGGCGCTCACCGCCGACCTCACCGGCGAGCACGACGTCGAGCACTGGATGTCCGTGCTCGCCGACGGCGTCGAGCTTCTGGCGGACGTGCCGCACGGTGACGAGTGGCAGCTCGCGCAGGTCCGCCGCGAGCTCGCCGGTCTGGCCGTGTCCGCCGAGGCGCAGGCGACCTCGGGCAACCTGACCCTGCGGCTCCCCGACGTGCGGTCGCTGCTCGGCTCCCAGCTCGCGGGTCGGCCGACCCGCGCGAACTTCCGCACCGGCACGCTGACGGTCTGCACGATGACGCCGATGCGTTCGGTCCCGCACCGGGTGGTGTGCTTGCTCGGTCTGGACGACGGCGTGTTCCCGCGCGGCGGCGCTTCCGACGGCGACGACGTCCTGGCGCGCCTGCCGCGGGTCGGCGAGCGCGACGCCCGCAGCGAGGACCGGCAGCTGTTCCTCGACGCGGTCATGGCCGCGACCGACACCCTGGTGATCACCTACACCGGCTTCAGCGAGTCCTCCGGGCTGGAGAGGCCGCCGTCGATCCCGTTGCGCGAGTTCCTCGACGTCGTCGACCGCACCGGGACCGACACCGTCGTGCGCAAGCACCGGTCGCAGTCCTTCCACCCCGAGTACCTGGTCGCCGACGGTGGTGCTCCGTTCTCCTTCGACCCCGATGCGGCGCGCGCTGCCCGGGCCGCGGCGGGCGAGCGGCAGCCGGCCCCGCTGCCGGCCGACCTCGACGCCGGTCCGGCACCGTTGGAGACGATCGAGCTCACCGACCTGATCAGCGTCGTCTCCAACCCGGTGCGCGGGTTCCTGCGCTTCCGGCTGGGCATCGACCTCCCGCGCGAGGAGGACGAGGTCTCCGACTCGATGCCTGTCGAGCTCGGCGGTCTCTCCCGCTGGCAGGTGGGTGATCGGATGCTCGCCGAGATGGTCGCCGGCCGTGCCCCCGGTGATGCGATGCAGGCGGAGTGGCGACGGGGCACCATGCCGCCGGGTCGGTTCGGTTGGCGCCAGACCCACCAGCTCGCCACCGCGGCAGCACCGCTGACCGAGCAGTTCGCCTCCGCCACCCAGTCGGAGAAGGCGCGTGCGATCGACATCGACCTCGCGCTCCCTGACGGTCGCCGTCTGGTCGGCACCGTCAACGACCTCTACGGGTCCCGCCTGGTCCGCGCGACGTTCTCCCGGCTCAGCGCGAAGCACCGGCTCGACGCCTGGATCAGCCTGGTCGCCCTGTCGGCTGCCCACAGCGGTCCCTGGGTCGCCCGGGTCATCGGTCGTGCCGAGGAGGGCGACGAGCCCGTGCGAGCGACCTACGGGACGCCGGTCGATCCTGGCCAGGCACTCGCCGACCTCGTCGGCTTCTACGACCTCGCGCTGACCCGGGTGCTGCCGTACGCCGCCGAGACCTCGCGGTCGGCGGCTCGCGCGGCCGGGTCCAGCAAGCCTGCCTGGATGGTCCAGCGCGACCTCGGCGACAAGTGGCGACGGGAGAACGGCAGCAGCGAGATGCTCGCCGCCTGGGGGCGCAAGCCCTCGCTGGACGAGGTCCTCGCCGAGCAGGGCGAGGTCGGCCCGCTGCTCGACGAGATCGCCGTCCGGGCCTGGTCCGCTGCTCTGCAGGCGGAGGTGGAGTGATGACGTCCGACCAGAGCACCCGCACCTTCGACCTGGCCGGAGAGCTGCCCGGCATCGGCACCACCGTGCTCGAGGCGAGCGCGGGTACGGGCAAGACCTACGCGGTCGCGGCGCTGGCGACCCGGTTCGTCGCCGAGGACATCGCGCCGCTCGACAAGCTGCTGGTGATCACCTTCAGCCGGGCAGCGACCCAGGAGCTGCGTGACCGGGTCCGCGAACGCTTCGTGCACACCGCCGAGGTGCTCGCCGACCCCGACGTGGCCCGGGCCGCGGCCGACGACGTCGCGATCCTCACCCGCGCTCCGGACGGGTCGTCGCTGAGCGACGCCGAGATCGCCGAACGCCGCCGACGTCTGCTCGACGCGATCACGAACTACGACGCGGCGACGATCGCGACCACCCACGAGTTCTGCCACGCCGTCCTCCGCTCGCTCGGTGTGGCCGGGGACTCCGACTCCTCGGAGACCTTGCGCGACGACATCACCGACCTGCGCGACGAGGTGGTCGACGACCTGTTCCTGGGCCTGTACGCCGACAGTGCGACCGACCCTCCGGTCACCTACAAGGCTGCTGGTCATGCCGCTCGTCGCGGGGTCGAGAGCAGCCACTCCGCGCTGCGGCCCGTCGAGGACGCCAGCCCGGAGGCAGCTGCCCTGGTCGCGTTCGCCGAGGGCGTCCGTGCCGAGATCGAGACCCGCAAGCGTCGCGCGGGCATCTTCACCTTCGACGACATGTTGTCGCGCCTGGCGAAGGCCCTGGCGCCGACCGAGGAGAACCCGGTGACCGCCGCGGCCCTGCGGATGCGCGCCCGCTGGGACGTCGTCCTGGTCGACGAGTTCCAGGACACCGACCCGGTCCAGTGGGACGTGCTCCGGCACGCCTTCACGACCAGCACCCGGCTCGTGCTGATCGGTGACCCGAAGCAGGCCATCTACGCGTTCCGCGGGGGTGACACCCCGACGTACCTGCGGGCGGTGCGGGACGCCACGGTGCAGACCCTCGGCACCAACTACCGCAGCGACGCCCCGGTGGTCGAGGCGCTCCAGGTCCTCATGAAGGGTGCGCAGCTCGGTGACGAGCGGATCCGGGTGCACGAGGTCGCGGCCGACCGGCAGCGGTCCTCGCTGTCGACCGGGGGAGGCGTGCGCCTGCGCCAGGTACGCCGCGACGGCTTCACGCTGACCAAGTCCGGCACGATCAACATCGGCAAGGTGCGCGACCGGATCGCAGCCGACCTGGCCGGCGACGTCGCGCGCCAGCTCGCCGAGGGCGTGCTGCTCGACGGGCGGCCGCTCGACCCCGGTGACATCGCGGTCCTGCTGCACTCGGTGAAGGACGACGCCCCCCGGATCCAGGCAGAGCTCGCCAAGCGCGGGATCCCGTCGGTGATCAGTGCCGCGGAGAGCGTGATGACCAGTGCCGCGGCGCAGCACTGGCTCCGGCTGCTCGAGGCGATGGAGAAGCCGCAGCTCTCCGGTCGCATCCGCGCGGCCGCGCTGACCCCCTTCCTCGGCCTGACTCCCGACGAGCTCGTCCTCGCCGACGACGAGCGCACCGACCAGCTTGCCGAGCGCGTGCGCAGCTGGCTCGAGCTGCTGCGCTCCCGTGGGGTCGCCGCCGTCTCCGGTGCCGCGCACGCCGCCGGGATGGCGCCGCGGGTGCTCGCGACCGAGGGCGGCGAGCGCCTGCTGACCGACCTCAACCACGTCGGGCAGCTGCTGCACGCGGCGTCCCAGGAGCAGGGGCTCGGCGTGACCGGCCTGCTCGGCTGGCTGCGCGACGCGATCGCCGAGGGCAACCGCAACGACGCCCGTCGGCGACGGCTGGACGTCGACGCGAAGGCGGTCCAGTTCGTGACGATCCACGGCTCGAAGGGGCTGGAGTACCCGGTCGTCTACCTGCCGCAGCTCTTCGACCGCCCGGTGCGCGACTGGCCGACGGTGCACGCGTACCACGAAGGGGACCTGCCCTGCCTCGACGTCGCAGACAGCCCACGGGCCAAGGCGCTCGCGCGCGCGGAAGAAGCCCAGGAGGAGCTCCGGCTCGCGTACGTCGCCCTCACCCGGGCGCGCGCGCAGGTCGTCACCTGGTGGGCGCCGACGTACAACGGACCGAACGGGGCCCTGACCCGCCTGCTCTTCGGGCGAGGCCCCGAGGACTCCGCCGTCCCCGACCGCGCCGCGTTCGGCACGACCGACGACGAGGCCGACGAGGTGCTCACCCGGTGGGCGGCACTGGGCGCCTTCCGGGTCGAGGAGAGCAAGATCGACCGGACCCGGGTCAGCCTGGCCGAGGCGCCGACCGAGCTGGCTGCGCGAACGTTCGGGCGCGGGGTGGACACCGAGTGGCGGCGCACGTCGTACAGCGGCCTGATCCGTGCCGAGGAGCTCGCCGCCCGACCGCTGCAGAGCGAGCCGGAGACCGAGGGCACGACAGACGAGGACGAGCCGGTCGAGGACACCGTCGCGGTCGTCGAGGCCGACGTCGAGATCGACGAGACGATGATCTCTCCGATGAGTGCGATGGCCGGCAGCGCGACCTTCGGTTCCCTGGTCCACGCCGTGCTCGAGCACGCCGATCCGAAGGCGGTCGACCTGCGCGCCGAGCTTCTCGCCAAGGTCGAGGACGAGCGCCGGTGGTGGTCGGTCCCGGCGACGAGCGAGGAGCTCGCGGACGCGCTGCTGCCGATGCAGCACACCTCGTTGGGACCGCTCGTCGACGGGCTGCCGCTCACCGCGATCGGTCGCGAGGACCGGCTGTGCGAGCTCGACTTCGAGATCCCGATGGCCCACGGCGACGCGGGCGTCGGCGAGCGCGGACTGCCGCTGAAGGCGTTCGCGGCCGCGCTGCGCACCCACCTTCCCGCCGAGGACCCGATGCGCGCGTACGCCGACAAGCTCGAGGCTCCGGGCCTGGGGGACCAGGTCCTGCGCGGCTACCTCAGCGGTTCGATCGACGTCGTGCTGCGGGTGCCCGGTGCGGCGACCCCGCGCTTCGTCGTGGTCGACTACAAGACCAACACGCTCGGTGAGCGCGGCCGGCCGCAGACCGCCTGGGACTACACCCCGGAGAAGGTCACCGCCTCGATGCTGCACTCGCACTACCCGTTGCAGTCGCTGCTCTACTCGGTCGTCCTGCACCGCTACCTGCGCTGGCGCCAGCCCGGCTACGACCCGGAGACGCATCTCGGTGGCGTGCTCTACCTCTACGTCCGCGGCATGGTCGGCGCGGCGACGCCGGAGGTCGACGGCGTCCCGTGCGGAGTGTTCTCGTGGCGACCCCCCGTGGCCCTGGTGATCGCGCTGTCCGACATCCTCGACGGGGAGGCCGCGCGATGACCGAGGTCCGGAGCACCGAGCCCGCTGGGCTCGTCGCGCGCGGAATCGCGCACCGGGCCACCGGCCTGCTCGCGGTGTTCAACCGCGCGGGCGTCCTGGAGGCGGCCGACGTGCACGTCGCCGACCGTCTCGGTGCGCTGGCGGGCGAGGCCGACCAGGACGTCCTGCTCGCGGTAGCGCTCGCCGTCCGTGGCGCCCGCCTCGGCGCGGTCTGCGTCAACCTCGACACCATCGCCGCGCAGCCGCTCGAGCTCGACGACCCGGTGCCGTGGCCGGAGGTGGGCCCGTGGGTGGCGAAGGTAGCCGGGAGCCCGCTCGTCGCCGGCATCGCGATCGCCGGTCAGCCCGATCGACCGCCGGGCACGGTGCTGCACCTGGTCGAGGACCCCGACGGTCGCCTGCTCTACCTCGACCGGCACTGGCGTGAGGAGGACCAGGTCCTCCGCGACCTGCTGCAGCGACTCGGGCAGCGCGCTCCCGAGGTGGACGTGCCGCTGCTCGGCGCATCGCTGGACCGGCTCTTCCCCGAGGAGAAGTACGCCGAGCAGAAGGTCGCCTCCCGCAAGGCCGCCGAGCAGTGGACGACGATCCTGACCGGCGGACCCGGTACCGGCAAGACGGCCTCGGTGGCGCGCATGCTCGTCCTGCTGGCCGAGCAGTTCGCCGCCCGCGATGCACGCGGCAAACCGCGCGCTCCGCGGATCGCGCTGGCCGCCCCGACCGGCAAGGCGTCGGCTCGCCTGGGGGAGTCGGTCGCGTACGCCGCTCAGCTGCTCGAACCTGCGGACCGTGCTCACCTCGACGGTCTCCGAGCGACCACGCTGCACCGCCTGCTCGGCTGGCGCCCGGACAGCGGCACCCGCTTCAAGCACCACCGCACCAACCCGCTGCCGTACGACGTGATCGTCGTCGACGAGGTCTCGATGGTGTCGCTCTCGCAGATGGCACGACTCTTCGAGGCGGTCCGCGACGACACCCGGCTGATCCTCGTCGGCGACCCCAACCAGCTCGCCTCGGTCGAGGCCGGCGCGGTGCTCAAGGACCTCGTCGAGGGTTTCGACGAGCTGCCCGCGGAGAAGTCGCCGGTCGCCAAGCTCACGGTCAACCACCGCATCGCCCAGGACCCCGACGCGGAGGAAGGCGACCTGCACCCGCTCGACGAGCTCGCCCAGTCGTTGCGCGACGGCGACAACGCCGAGTCCGTCGAGCGAGCTGTTGCCCTGCTGACCGACGGGGCCGTCGCGCAAGTCAGGTTGGTCGACCCGCTGGGTCCGGCGATGGACGACGTCCGTGAAGAGCTGGTGCAGGCCGCGTCCACCGTCACCGAGCTCGCGCTGGACTACGACGAGGCCACCTCGGGCCCCCGGCTGTTCGCAGCCCTGGACAGGCACCGCCTGCTCTGCGCGCACCGTGTCGGTCCCTGGGGTGTGGCCGGCTGGAACCAGCAGATCGAGCAGCTGCTGGTCGACCGTGACGAGATCCTCCGGCGCGAGGAGTGGTACGCCGGACGCCAGGTCCTGGTGACCTCGAACGACCGCGGCCTCGGGATCTCCAACGGCGACATCGGGGTCGTCGTCCAGATGCCCGACCGGCGTCTGCGCGTCGCGCTCCGGGTCGAGAACGTCGTCCGCCTGTTCGCCCCGACGAGGGTCACCGGACTGGAGACGGTGTTCGCGATGACGGTCCACAAGAGCCAGGGCTCCGAGGCCGAGTCGGTGACGGTCGTGCTTCCGGCCGACGGTTCCCGGCTGCTCACCCGCGAGCTGCTCTACACCGCGGTGACGCGGGCCAAGGACGAGGTGACGATCATCGGCACCGAGGACGCCCTGCGCGCGGCCATCGCGCTCAAGGTGCAACGAGCCTCAGGTCTGCGGAGCCGGCTGGCGACCGCGCTCGGCCGGTAGGTCACCCGCCGTTCGCGCTGAAGTGCTGCAGGTCCTTCAGGGTCCGCCACGTCCCACCCCAGGTCCACCCGATCGAGTCGAAGGCACGCACCACCGGACCTCCCGGCAGGACCATCCCGGGCCGCTTCCACGATCGATCCGTGTAGGCGCCTGCAAGCTCCGGAAGGACCAGATCCCCTTTCTCGTAAGGGTTCTGGAACGGGTTCACGTCGACCGCGAGTCCGTAGGCGTGCTGGCTGTACGTCGTCGCACCCCGCACCGGGCGGCAGTTGAACGACCCGGTGTCGTTGCCGTCGCCCGTGGGCGCGGCGGTCTGTTCCGCCTTGGTGGTGATCCGCATCTCCTCGATGGGGAACCGGGCCTCGTACAACGAGCGGAAGACGGAGACCAGGTCTTCGGCGGCGTCTGCGTTCGCCAGCAGCTCGCCGAAGTGCCGCTGGTCGTCGAACCCCCAGAAGGCCAACCGGACCCAGGCGAGATCGGTGGCGGCCACCGGGCACCCCGGCGCCCAGGTCGAGCGCGCGATCACCGACGCCGGGGCGGGCGAGTCGACGCGGGACACGAATCCCTTGCCAGGAAGAGGATCCGTCGTGTCGGGCAACGTGAAGCGACGGTTGCGCAGTGCCTTCGGTGTCGGCTGCTGCACCCCGAACCCGTCGGCGGTCCTCTCCAGGACACGGGTCCCGAGCCACGGCGGCGGGACGGTGCCGACCTCGGGTCGCGGAGCCTTCGACGGTGTGCTCGTCGGCGTGCTCGATGGGGCGGCCGGCGTCGTCACGCCCACCGACGGAACGGAGTCTCTCGGCTGCTCCGCCCTCGAGGAGCCACACCCGGCGACGGCCACGGCGGCAGCAGCGACCAGAACGACAGCGACCGACCTCGATCTCACACCACGACGATACGACCGTGTCCCACGCCTCATTACCGACGAGTAGATCCCGCCTAGGATGAGCCCATGGAACGCACCATCTACGAAGACGACCACGAAGCATTCCGGGCCTCCGTCAAGGAGTTCCTCGACCGCGAGGTGACCCCGCACGTCGAGGAGTACGCCGAGGCGCACGCCCTGCCGCGCGAGTTCTGGCTCGGCGCCGGCAAGCAGGGGTTCCTCGGCCTGGAGATCCCCGAGGAGTACGGCGGATCGGAGGCCGGCGACTACCGGTTCAACGCGGTGCTCGCCGAGGAGATGGCCAAGGTCAACATGGCGCTCGCCTCCTGCACCGGCATCCACGCCGACATCGTCGCGCCGTACCTGGTGCACCTGACCAACGACGAGCAGAAGAAGCGCTGGCTCCCGGGCTACGCCGCCGGCGAGATCCTCGGCGCCATCGGCATGACCGAGCCCAGCGTCGGCTCCGACCTCGCCAACCTGAAGACCACCGCGGTCCGCGACGGCGACGACTGGATCATCAACGGGTCGAAGACCTTCATCACCAACGGCTTCAGCGCGGACCTCGTCGTGGTCGCGGCCCGCACCAGCCCGGAGAAGAAGGCCAAGGGCATCTCGCTGTTCGGCGTCGACACCACCAAGGAGGGCTACGCGCTCGGTCGCAAGCTCGACAAGGTCGGCCAGCCCGAGTCCGACACGGCCGAGCTCTCCTTCACCAACGTGCGGGTCAGCAACGACGACCTGATCGGGCCGCTCGACACCGGCTTCATCTCGATGATGCAGTTCCTACCGCAGGAGCGGCTCAACTGCGCGATCGCCAACGTCGCGCACGCGAAGCAGATCCTGCTCGAGACCATCCAGTACGCCCACGACCGCAAGGCGTTCGGGCAGTCGATCGGCAACTTCCAGTGGAACAAGTTCCTCATCGCGGAGCTCGTCACCAAGATCGAGGTCACCGAGGCGCACCTCGACCAGTGCGTGATGGCGCACACGCAGGGCAAGCTCACGCCGATCGACGCGGCCAAGGCCAAGTGGTGGACCTCGCAGGTCCAGAACGAGGTGCTCGACCACTGCGTCCAGCTGCACGGCGGCTACGGCTACATGAACGAGTACCGGGTCGCACGTGCCTGGCGCGACGCGCGGGTCACCAAGATCTGGGCCGGCTCGAACGAGATCATGAAGGAGCTCATCGGTCGCGACCTCGGCTTCTGATCGAGCACCTGCGCAACTCTTCTGAAGACCCCCGCAATCTCCGGATTGCGGGGGTCTTCAGGCTCGTAATCCGGACTAGACCGCGCGTGTCACACTCGTAACCGCAGCACCAACAGCGTCGTCAGTCACAAACCGGACAGCAGTGAAATCGGCGCCGACCAGGCGTTTCCCGCGTGGGACAGGGCTTTCTGTCAGTTCCCGGGTCGCGCGGCCGACCCGGGCAGGCAAGCAGGGGGAAACCCGACCCGAACGACGTCCGAATTGCGCCTCGTAGTCCTGCCGGGTGGTTCTAACGGATTCCGTTGACGCTCGTCTCCGGGCGGGTGAACTATTCGCTGGCTCCCACCGCTCGGTGGGGGACAGGGGAACCACGGGGGTAACACGCATGTCCGAACACTCTGCCGGTACGCGCCGAGCTCGTCGCTCGCGCCTGCGGCTCGCCATCTTCGTCGGGGTCCTGGTCGGTGCGCTCGGCATCGCCTCCCCGGCTCTCGCGCTCCTCGGCGTCGTGCTGCCGATCCCGAGCGCGGGCAACCCGACCACGGCAGTGACCGTCCACGTCGAGGACAACACCGGCACCGACGTCACGCCGAACAAGACGGTCGACCTCGGAGGGACCAACCCCTCGGGCGTCGGAGGCGTGACCAACCTGCTCGGCGGACTGACCCAGGCCGGCACCAGCCTCACCTCGCTGCTCAACGGCCTGAAGGGCGGAGCGGCCGTCGCTGCTCCTGTCGTCCAGGCGAAGGCCACCGAGGCCTCGATGACGGCGATCAACAACCTGAAGACCCGCGCCGAGAACACGATCGCTGCCGCCGCGGCGCTCGACCTCGAGGGTGCTCAGGACGAGCTTCTCGCCAACGTCACCGACATCCAGAGCCAGGCCACCGGAGAGGTCGCCGGTCTGCTCCCGCTGGCACTGACCACCGGCCTGCAGGTCGCGCAGAACATCGTCACCCCCGTCTGCGGTCTGCTCGCGGTGCCGTCGTCGCTGATCCCCGGCGTCGGCGTGGACACCACGCGCCTGTGGACCGCTGCCGCCCCGGTGATCCAGCAGACCGACCAGAACACCAACAAGCTCCTGCGTGACTCGTACTCGAACCTGTACGACCAGACGCTCGCGTCCGTGAACAGCATCCCGACCGCCGGCCCGATCGCCAGCGCTCTCCTGCTGCTGCTCAAGTACAACTGGACGACCAGCTACACCGCGCCCGGCTCGACGACCCCCATCGTCACCACCACCAAGGCGCTGATGAACGTCCCGACCCCGATCGACGTCGACAACGACGGCCTGTTCGACCTCTGCGGCACCACGAGCTTCGCGCTCACCGGTTCCGGCACCTCGATCTCGGGCATCAAGGTCACCCAGTCGATCACCAAGATGCCGCTCGCCAAGCCGGTCCTGCCGGTGCAGATCAGCGGTGGCCTGCTCAACGTCATCAACTTCGGCTACAACACCACCGAGTCGACCGCGCCGGTCATCTACACCTCGGCCGCGACGATCGACACCGCCAGCGGTGGTGGCCTGAACATCGACAACACCTACTCGGTGCACCGTGGCAAGAACCTGGTGATCCCGCCGGTCTCGCTGGCCGCGCTGAACCTCACCACCGGTGACCTGCCGACGTTCCCGCCGTTGCTGACCGACGCCCCGAAGCCGATCGTCACCAACGAGGTCTGCATCGGTGCCTGCTCGGGCATCGCGATCCGGGACCGGTTCGAGAACGTCCCGGCGACCACGCACGTCGACGGCCCGATCGCCTCGGCCGGTGTGAAGGTGAATTACTCGGCCCCGACCGAGTCGGACTCCTACAGCCACGCCTTCGCGCTCGGCACCAGCATCACGCTGGGTGGCTCGGCCGGTCGCGACGCCGCGGCCACCGAGACGCCGAACCTCGGTTCCACCACGGCGCCCAAGACGTTCAGCACCTGCCTCTCGATCACGGACGGCACCTGCTCGCCGAACTCCGCGTCGACCGACAAGTTCTCGACGTCCTTCACCGCGAGCTCCAAGACCCTGGCCGAGCAGAACGTGGCCATCGGGGGAGCTGCGGTCAACACCTGCACCGGCGTCGCCGCCCTCGGTGCGACTTCCCACATCCTGGGTACGTCGTTCAACGGCAGCGCCACCCCGTCGACCGCCACGGTCGGCTCGGGTCGCCTCGCCCTCGACTCCGCCGGTGCGCCGGCCGAGGGCTGCATCGCGGGTGGCTCGGTCCTGGCCCTGACGGGTCTGCCGAACTACACGCTGCCGACCGGTTTCTCCGCGAACAACCGTCGTGCGACGTACCACAACACGTCGACCTTCGGTCTGCTCACTGGTACCCCGATCGACTCCAAGACCGGCACCATCACCTGCCCCGCAGGCACGGCCGTCGGCTACAGCTCGCTGTCGCCGCTCGGCACGTACAACCTGCAGCCGGTGATCTGCTCGATCCCGCCGGTCAACACGGTCGCCCCCGCGATCACGGGCCAGGCCTACCAGCAGGCCACCCTCACCGCGAACAACGGCACCTGGACGCCGGCCGCGCCGAACGCTCCGACGTTCACCTACGCGTGGCAGCGCTGCAACGCCGCGGGTGCCAGCTGTGCTCCGATCGCGGGTGAGACCGCCTCGACGTACACCCAGGTGGCGGCCGACCTCGGCAAGACCATCCGGGTCGCGGTGACCGGCACGAACCTCGACGGCTCGGCCACGGCCACCTCGGCGCAGACCGCCGTGGTGACGCTGCCGCCGCCGCCGACGATCGCGACCGCCCCGGTGATCGGTGCGAACCGCAAGGTGGGCGTGGCGACCACGACCACGAACGGCACGTACAACAACGGTGCGGCGACGTTCGCCTACCAGTGGCAGCGGTGCGACGCGGCCGGAAACAACTGTGCCGACATCGCCGGTGCGACGAACGCGACGTACGTGCTCCAGGCAGCGGACAAGGGTCTGCAGATCCGGGTCGGCGTCACCGCCAGCAACATCGGCGGCAGCACTCCGGTCAACTACAGCGCTCCGGTCTTCATCCCGCCGGCTCCGGTGAACAACACCGCGCCGGGCATCAAGAACGGCCCTGCCAACGCCGTGGGCGCCTCGGTCGCGACGGGTGACAACCTGTCCGCCACCGCGGGTACCTGGGACTACACGACGAGCCCGTTCACCTACCAGTGGCAGCTCTGCGACGCGGCCGGCGACAACTGTGCCGACATCGCCGGGGCCACCGGCGCGACGTACCAGCTCGTGCACCCGACCGACGACGGCGGCACCGTTCGCGTGGTCGTCACCGGTCACGGCCTGAACGGCGACACCGCCAAGGCGAGCGGCACCACCGGTGTGGTGCTGTTCAACGACCTGTCCGCGAAGAACGTGACCCAGATCCCCGACGGTGAGGTGAAGGCGACCACCCCGGGCTCCGGCACCACGACGTACGTCGGTGGCTCCTTCGACACGGTCGGTGCGCCGACCGGCGGTTCGGGCCTGATCTCCGACAGTGGCACCGGATCGAACGTGAGCCTGGCCTCGGCCACGGCGGGTGCAGCCAACGGTGGCGTCCTGGCCACCGTGTCGGACGGCGCGGGCGGGTACTTCCTCGGTGGGTCGTTCACCCAGGTCAAGGGGGTCCAGTGCCCGTCGCTGGCGCACATCTCCTCCGACGGTTCGGTGGACCAGAACTACTGCTACAGCGGCCTGACCGGCACCGTGCGCGCCCTCACCCGGGCGTCCGGCGCGACGAGCAAGGTCCTCGCAGTGGGCGGTGACTTCAGCTACGGCGGTCACAGCAACCTGATGTTCATCGATCCGGCGAACACGGCCAACCCGGTCTACCTCGCCGGTGGAGACCCGAACGGCGTCGTGAAGTCGCTCAGCGTGAACGCGTCGAGCACCGTGTACTTCGGCGGTCAGTTCAGTCAGGCCGGCGGCACCCAGGCGGCGCTGCTGGGTTCGGCCACGCTGACCTTCAACGGTCCGCAGCTGGCCTCGGCGCCCCGGACCAACTGGAGTGCCGGCGTCTGCATCGGGGTGCCGTCCGGCACCTCGGCCTGTGCCGACCCGAACGCCACGGTGAACACGGTGGCCTGGCTCTCCTCCGGCTTCGTCGCCGTGGGTGGCCGCTTCGACCGCAACTTCCGGGTCGTGAACAACGCCAGTCCGACGAACACGGCGACCCGGAACAACGCGCTCCTGGTCGGCGAGTCCGGTGCGTCCCCGACGCTGCTCGGCTGGGCGCCGAACATCGCCGGTGGCGCGCAGACGGTCAACGCGATCGCCCCGGGAACCGGGAGCGGCATCTCCAACATCTCGATCTACATCGGTGGTGACTTCACCAGCGTGAACGGGGTGGCGACCAAGAACCTGGCCGAGGTGGCCTGCACGGTTCTGGGTGGCAACACGAGCGCCGGCAACAACAACAACTCCGGCCCGATGCAGACCTGGTTGCCGAACCCGAACGGTCCGGGTCACCAGCCTGAGCTGGTACGGCAACGCCACGTCCAGCACGCTGCTCGTCGGTGGTGGGTTCACCACGATCAACACCGGCGCAGGTGGCGCGACGACCCTGGTCCGGCACCGCCTGGCCAAGATCAACATCGGTGCGCTGACCTCGGCCACGCTGCCGGCGGTCGACAGCAACTGGGACCCGAACGCCGGCCGCACGGTCCGGTCCGTGTCCCGTGACGCAGCCGGCAACGTGACCGTCGGCGGTGACTTCGTCGTCCTGGGTGGGAAGACCCGGAACAACCTGGCGGAGTTCGACCCGAACTCGGGCGTGACCAGCTGGAACCCGAGCGCCAACGACACCGTGCGGGCCCTGGCGTTCAACGGTGGCACCGTCTACGCCGGTGGTGACTTCACCAACGCCGGTGGTGCGGCTCGGAACCGGCTTGCTGCGATCGACGGCAGCACGGGCACCGCCACGTCGTGGAACCCCGGAGCGGACGCGTCGGTCAACGCCGTCGCGGCCGACGGGTCGAACGTCTACGTGGGCGGGACCTTCGCCAACGCGGGCGGCTCGGCGCGGGCCAGCCTGGCAGCGATCGACGCCACCTCCGGCAGCGCCACCTCGTGGAACCCGGGCACGGACGGTGCCGTCAAGGCACTGGCCGTCTCCGGAGGCAACGTCTACGTCGGTGGCTCGTTCGCCCACGCAGGCGGAGCGACCCGGAACAACGCGGCAGCGATTGACCCCACCGGCAGCGCGACCGGGTTCGACCCGGACGCTGACGGTGCGGTCAACGCGATCGCGGTCAACAGCGCCGGTACCTACCTCGGTGGCGCCTTCACCCACGTCGGCTCCGACGCCCGCGACCACGTCGCGATTGTCGACTCCGCCACGGGTACGGCCGGTGCCTGGAACCCGGGTGTGGACGGCACGGTCAACGCCGTCTACCTGATCGGGAGCCAGGTGTTCGTCGGCGGTGACTTCGGCCACGCGGGCGGGGCGTCGCGGTCCAACCTGGCGGCGCTGGATGCCGGCAGCGACTCCGCGCTGAGCTTCAAGCCGGACCCGAACGGGACGGTCTACGCGCTCAGCCGGACGAGCGGTGGCTCGATCGTGGTCGGTGGCAAGTTCGCCATCATCGCGGGTCAGGCAGCACCGGCGCTGGGCTTCTTCGGAGGCTGAGTCCGCGCAGCATCGAATCGATCGGGACCGCCCTTGTGGGCGGTCCCGATCGCGTACTGTCGGCTACCTCCCTTGAACCCGGCTGCACCCCGGAGACTCACCTGTGACGAACGAACCGAACAAGCCCGGGCGGCGTCGCGCCGCACCCCGCCGCGCCGCCCGTCCCGAGCGAGCAGCCTCTCCTGGACGTCGGGCGCGTGGCAGGGCCACGGGGTCACCGGGCCCGCTGGCCGGCTTCCTGGGCTGGGCCCGAACGACCCCCGGGATGCTCGTGCTCGGGGTGGTCGTGCTCGCCCTCGCACTCGCCGCGCGTCTCGCCGTCACCGGCGACGAGGAGAAGCCTGAGACCAAGGCCGACGTGCCCGGGACGGCGAACGCGTCGTACGGCAACGAGTGGAAGACGGCGGACGGCTCCCGGTACGAGATCTCGGTCGAGACGCTCACCGACCTGGTCGCCGTCGGTTCACCGGACACCTGCGTCGCCGCTCCGTCGTCGCCCGCGATGACGAACCTGCACTTCACGATCAAGATCAAGAACAAGGGCAAGAAGGCGGCGCCGGTGCCTGAGGTGCGGTTCGGTACCAACGTGCAGCCCTCAGGAGCGATCGATCCCACCGGCCTGACCTTCGCCAAGGCGAACAAGGACCTCCAGATCACCCCGCTGGCGAGGGCACAGAGCTGCAAGGAGGGAGCCCGCCTCGGGCCGGACGACCGGGCGGAGATCGCCGCCGGCCAGACCGAGACCTTCACCGGCACGTTCGGGCCGACCAAGCTGCCGATCACCGATGGCATCACCGTGCTGGTGCGGTACTACGAGGGATCGGACAAGACGCCGACCGACCTGCTCGCCCCCTTCGGCGACTTCGGCAGCTGACGGACCGAGATCGGCGAGATCGAACCTAAACTCGTAGTACAAACCCTTGTTATAAAGCGCCAGTACGTGCAGAGTTCTCACCATGAACCTGACCCGGCGTCGCCGCTACTCGCTCGTCCTCTCGATCCTGCTCGTCCTCGGATTCGTGACGGCGATCGCTGGACTCACGGTCACCCCTGCTGACGCGACCGCCGTCTCGGCGCCGCACCACTGCAAGGCGGACGGGCTCGACCAGGAGCTGGACCTGAACTTCAGCGTCGAGATCGGAGGCGCGGCGTACGTGTCGGCGGCCAAGGGCCCGAAGCTGACCATCAAGGCGACGATCCCGTCCAACATCGTCGGCCTCGCGGCGCTCTTCGGAGTGAAGTCGGCGTCGGCGACCGGCAGCTACACGCTGAGCATCGGCGGGGTCTCCAAGGCGGTGCCGTTCGTGTTCCCACGGACCGACATCCCGCAGACGGCGAAGGCCTTCACCGCGACCATCACCACGTCGCTGCCGGCCGTCACCGGGAGCCTCGGCAAGAAGGTCACCTACAAGACGCTCGCCAGCACCAGCACGCCTGTCGTGCAGCTGAGCCTCACCGGCTACAACCGCACCAAAGCGCAGGCGCGGGCGGGCGACGACGTGGGCAGCGTGGACGCGCAGTGCACCACGACCTCGCCGAACCAGACGATCGGAACCGCCACGCTCCAGAAGTCACCGACGAGGGTCGCTGCGAGCATCGCGCGCAAGGCGTCGACCAAGAAGGTCGTCTCGAACGTGACCCTCAGTGCGACCAGCGGCGTGGTGCCGACGGGCGCTGCCACCGCGACGCTCTACCGAGGTGCCAAGAAGGTCGCGAGCAAGTCGGTCTCCCTGTCGAAGGGCAGGGCGACCGCAGTCTTCACCGGCGTGAAGAAGCGCGCGAGTGCGGTCACCTGGAAGGTCGTCTGGACGTACGGCGGCAACGCGGCCGTTCTCGGCTCGACCGGGTCGAGGTCCGTCACCAAGAAGTGACGTCACGACACGTCCCGCGAGGTATTGAGCAGTTGATCAAACGTCGGTAGGTTCCCTCCAACAGCCTGTGGGGGGCCACCGCTAGGAGATCACCATGCGCGTCGTCACGGTCCGTCGTCTTCTCGTCGCAGCACTCGTCTCCGGAGGGCTGGTCGCTCCCGCGGTGGTGCACGCGGACACGGGATACCTCACCTACTCGTGCGACCTGCCGCTCCCGGTGGGCCCGACCGCTTTCGAGGTCGGCGCGGGAACCAATGCGCCGTCCACGGTCTACCTCGGCACCGGGTACACCCCCACGCTGAAGACCTTGGCGAAGATCCCGAAGGACCTGGCCAAGCTGGCGGCGTCGTCCCTCGACGCGGAATGGGTCGAGGGAACGATCGTCTCGAACCTGACGGTGAACGGCGCCCCGATGTCGGTCTCCCAGAAGATCGTGAAACGGTCCATGCCGGCTGATCCGTCCGGACCGGTCGAGGTCACCGCCTTGGCGGCCCTCCCGCGCCTGGCGCCGCGTGCCGCCGGTTCCACGACCTACCTGCCGGGCGATCTCGAGGTGACCCTGAAGTTCACCAAGGCGAACGGGTCGAGCGCCGGTGCCTTTTCCAACCTCGACTGCCACATGCCGTCGAACAGCAAGCAGGTCGACAAGGTCGCGTTCGCCAAGTCGCCGAGCAAGGTGTCACCGTCGGTCAGGTACTCCAAGGCCAAGAAGAAGGTGACGGCCGGCGCGAAGGTCAGCGCCACGAGCGGTCTGGTCCCGACCGGCAAGGTCACCGCGGCGCTGTTCAAGGGGACCAGGAAGGTCAGGACCGTTACCGCGACGCTCGCCGGAGGCAAGGCGACCGCAGTCTTCAAGAAGGTGAAGGCGAAGGGCGGTTACAAGGTCGTCTTCGCCTACGCCGGCTCCTCGACGGTCAACGGCTCCGGGGCGAGCAGGTCCTTCACGGTGCGTTGAGCGCCCGGACACGCTGCAGCGACTTCGCAGCGACGGTGGCGACCCGGATCGAGGGCGTCAGCGCTCGCGGGCGGCGTACCGGTCGAGGGTGACCTGGCGCTCGACTGCGTGGTCGACGATGGGCCGGGGGTAGTCGCCCTCGTACCCGAGCGGGTGCTTCCACGGTTCGTGCACGGCGCTGCCCGGGAGGTGCGCGAGCTCGGGGACCCACCGGCGTACGTAGTCGCCGTCGGCGTCGAACTTCTTGCCCTGCGTGATCGGGTTGAAGACCCGGAAGTACGGCGACGCGTCGGTGCCCGTGCCGGCGACCCACTGCCAGCCGTGGTTGTTCGAGGCCACGTCGCCGTCGATCAGCTGGTCGAGGAAGAAGCGCGCGCCGGTCGGCCACCACGCGTGCAGGTCCTTGGTCAGGAAGCTCGCCGTGATCATCCGGACCCGGTTGTGCATCCAGCCCTCCGCTGCGAGCTGGCGCATGCCGGCATCGACGATCGGGAAGCCGGTGGTCCCGGTGCGCCAGGCCTCGAGGTCGTCGGCCGGGTCGTCGTACGGGATCGCCAGCGGGCGCAGGTCCGACCACGCGGTCTCCGGACGGTTCCAGAGCACGTCGGCGTAGAAGTCGCGCCACGCGATCTCGGTCGCGTACCGGCTGGTCTTCCCGACGTCGGCGAGCAGCTGGCGCGGGTGGATCGCGCCGATCTTGAGGTACGGCGAGAGGCGCGAGGTGCCCTCGACGGCGGGCAGGTCGCGTGCGGTGTCGTAGTCCTCGAGCGCATCGGCGCGGAACCGGTCCCACTGCGTGCGGGCAGCGTGCTCTCCGGCCTCCGGCATCGCCTCCGGGGCATCCCTGATCGCGTCGGTGATGAGCTTCGTCGCCTCGGCGTCGTTGCGCATCCGGCGCCACTCGACGTTCGGTGCGGGAAGCGGGTCGGGCCACCCGTGATCACGCCAGGCGCGGGAGAACGGCGTGAAGACCTGGAACGGCCCGCCCTGCTGGGTGCGCACCGTCCCCGGGTCGACGGCGTACGGCGTGCCGCTGGGGTGGCCGGTCGCACCGACCTCGGTCAGCGCCGCTGCGACGCGCGCATCGCGCCGACGCCCGTACGGCGTGACCTCGCCGGTGACGTGCACCGTCGTCGCGCCCACCGACTCGACGACCTCCGGGAGGACCACCGCCGGGTCGCCGACGCGGAGAACGAGTGCTCCGTCAGTGGCATCGGCCAGTGCGCGGATCGACGCCGCCACCCACGCGCGGCGCGCGGGCCCGGAGCGTTCCCAGAGCACCGGGTCGATGACGAACAGGCCGACGACGTCACCGCTCGCTGCTGCGGCGGTCAGCGCCGGGTGGTCGGCGAGCCGCAGGTCGCGTCGGAACCAGAGCACGGAGGTCATCTTCCGAGCCTATTGTTCGAGCCATGAGGATCGCCGTCATCGGGACCGGCTCGGCGATCCCGGCGGGGTCTGCACGGTGCCGCGTTCACCGACTCGTTGCTTGCTGACGCCTCCGCTGGCGCTCCGGCATCACCAACCAACGAGTCGGCTCCATCTGCGAAGCAGATGTGGCTCCCACTCTGGGTGAGGCTCATGGGCGCCCTGGGGACGGCGGACTTCAACCTCAAGCTGGTGCGCTGAGACGGGTAACCCCGCGGAAACGCACGTTGGTTAGGGTCGAGACATGTCCTACCTGCTCCGTGTCGAGCTCCCCGACGTCCCCGGTTCGCTGGGTCGTCTGGCGAGCGCGATCGGTGCGTCCGGGGCCAACATCGAAGCGATCGAGATCGTCGGCAAGGACGACGGCGTCGCCATCGACGACGTCTTCATCACCCCCGACCACGGCGTGATGCCGGACAGCATCGTCTCTGCCTGTACTGCTCTCGACGGCGTCCGCGTCCTCTGGATCTCCCGGTACGCCGCGGGCGGCAACCTGTTCCTCGATCTCGAGGCGGTCGAGTCGATGACCCAGGACCCGGCGACCGCCGTGGAGAAGCTCGTCGATGCCGTGCCCGAGGTGTTTCGCGTCGACTGGGGCATGCACCTGACCCGTGAGGGCGACAGCGGCGTGATCGTGCACGGCACGCCGTCCGCCCCCACCGTGGTCCCCGGCGGTGTGGTGTGGCCGGAGAACCTCGAGAAGGCCTCCAACATCGACGTTCCCGACGCGTGGTCCGACCTCGTCGTCGCAGCCTCTCCGGTCACCGCCGACGAGCTGGTCGTCGTGGGCCGTCGCGGCGGCCCAGAGTTCCTCGACTCCGAGATCGCAAGACTGGCTCACCTGGTCGCGATGGCGGGCAGCCTGCGCCGCAACGCCTAGCAGGGTCGTCGAGCAGCCCCGGTCACCGAGCAGCCCCGGTCATCGAGCCTGCCGAGATGCGGTGACCCAACCGCTCAGTCCTTCGGCTCCAGGAGGAAGACCGGGATCTCCCGCTCCGTCTTCTCCTGGTACGACGCGTAGGTCGACCAGGTGTTCACGGCGTGCTCCCACCAGTCAGCCCGCTCGTCACCTTCGAGGAGGCGGACCGAGTAGGTCTTCTTGACCGGCCCGTCCTGCAGGTCGACCTCGGGGTGGGCGACGAAGTTGTAGTACCACTCGGGCTGCTCGTCGGCGCCGCCCTTGGAGGCGATCGCGACGTACTTGCCGTCCCGCTCGACCCGCATCACCGGGTTCTTGCGGAGGTTGCCGGACTTGGCGCCGACCGAGGTGATGACGACGATCGGGTGCGGTCCGCCCTGGAGCGTGTTCGCCTCGGCGCCGTTGGAGGCCTCGAACGCCTCGACCTGTTCGCGGACCCAGTCAGCCTTGCTGGGGACGTACGTTCCTTGGAGTGTCATACCGGGTCAATGCCCTGACCCCTACCCAACATTCCCGACCGGGCACAGATGTCTCGCCCAGGTCCACCGAGGTGGCGCACATGTCCCGGGTCGCTTTTCGAGACCTGGGCATCTGCGCCCGCTCGCCGTACGGCGGCGGGACATCCCAGTCCTCTCGGCGGGTCTAGGTGGGACATCTGCGCCCGCTCGCCGTACGGCGGCGGGACATCCCGGCCCGCTCGGCGGGCCTGGGCGGGACATCTGTGCCCGCTCGGCGGCCGATAGCCTGCCCCCATGAGTGCAATCGACGGCGTCAGCGACATCTTCGACCCGGAGGACTGGGACGCGGTCCCGGGTTTCGAGGACCTGACCGACCTCACCTACCACCGGGCGAAGGCGCACGGGACGGTCCGGATCGCGTTCGACCGCCCCGACGTGCTCAACGCTTTTCGGCCGAACACCGTCGACGAGCTGCTCCGCGTCCTCGACCACGCCCGGATGTCCGCGGACGTCGGATGTGTCCTGCTCACCGGCAACGGACCGAGCGCCAAGAACGGCAAGCACGCGTTCTGCACCGGAGGCGACCAGCGGATCCGCGGCAAGGCCGGCTACCAGTACGAGGACAAGACCATCACCTCGGGCGAGACCGGTGCCGAGGAGCCGAGCACGATCGACAAGGCCAAGCTCGCCCGGCTGCACATCCTCGAGTGCCAGCGGCTGATCCGGTTCATGCCCAAGGTCGTCATCAGTGTCGTCAACGGCTGGGCCGCCGGTGGCGGTCACTCGCTGCACGTGGTCAGCGACCTCACCCTGGCGAGCCTCGAGCACGGTCGCTTCAAGCAGACCGATGCTGACGTGGGGTCCTTCGACGGCGGCTTCGGGTCGGCGTACCTGGCCCGCCAGGTCGGCCAGAAGTTCGCGCGTGAGATCTTCTTCCTGGCCCAGGAGTACAGCGCCGAGGACGGCGTCCGGATGGGCACCGTCAACAAGGCCGTCCCGCACGCCGAGCTGGAGAAGACCGCGCTGGAGTGGGGTCGCCTGATCAACGGCAAGAGCCCGACCGCGCAGCGGATGCTCAAGTACTCCTTCAACCTCATCGACGACGGCCTGGTCGGCCAGCAGCTCTTCGCCGGCGAGACCACCCGACTCGCGTACATGACCGACGAGGCGCAGGAGGGTCGCGACCAGTTCCTGGAGAAGCGCGACCCGGACTGGTCGCCGTACCCCTGGTACTACTGAGCCACTAGCCCAGCTGCTTAGCGCAGGCCTGGCTCAGCTCGCGGATCTTCGCGATCACCGTCTTGTCGTTCGCCCCGAACGTCGGGTCGTTCAGGTTCGCCAGCGAGTACCGCTGCACCATCCCCTGCGCGACGCACTGAGCACCCTTGGCCGGCACACCGGCCTTCATGATGCCGACGCCGAGGTAGCCCCGGGTGGCGACCAGCTGGAGGGCGTCGGAGGCGGCGTCCTTGGCGACCTTGACCTTCTTGCCGGGGTCGCAGGACGTGAAGCTCACGCGGTCACCCTTGCCGCCGATGCTTCCGGGCTCTCCGGGGGCGGCCAGGACCCAGCGCGTGAAGGCCTTGCGCAGGCGCGTGCCCGCCTCGGTGCTGTCGGTTGCGTACTCGACCTCCGCGCAGGCGCCGAGCTCGGTGTCGTAGGCAACGTAGGCGTCACCGTCCCACCCGTCGGCTGCGGCGAGCGCGTCGCGCAACGGGATCCGCTGGGCCAGGATCAGGTAGGTGATCAGCGCGCCCATCTGGCCGCTGTCGAACTTCTTGTTGCCACCGGGGACCTTTGGGATCGCGACGGACTGCGCCTTCTGGGTACCGCCGATCGCGGTCAGCGGGTCGAGCAGGACCGAGTCGTCGGTGGGCGGGTCGCGCAGCAGGTCGTCAACGTCCTTCTTGTCCTCGCTCGCGACCGCCTCGGTGAGTGCCTGGCCCAGCGCGTAGGGAGCGCTGAGCAACGTCACGACGACGCCCGGCAGCTTGTCCAGCTTCGACGAGGCGTCCTTCTGGTCGGCGTTCTCGGCCTTCTCCAGGGCAGCACGCTGCTTGCTGCTGAGGGAGGCCCGGTACAGCTCGGCGGTGCGCTCGGCATCACCCTCGACGATCGCGTCCAGTGCGTCGGCGGCCGTCGTCGGCGTCCCCTTCTCGGCCTTCTTGCGCAGCGCGGTCAGTCGGTCGCCCACGTCGAAACGCTGGTCCTGCAGGACGTGGGTGAGCTCGTGCACGAGGGTGGCGCGCACAGCGAGGGTCAGCTTCGAGCCGCGCACCGTCACCGCCTTGTCCTTGAACGAGTAGTACGCCAACGTCCCGGAGCCCTGGGCGTCGTTGAACGCGTCGAACAGGTCGACCGACCCGTCGATCAGGCCGAACGCCCGGAAGAGAGCGGTGGTCTGCTCGATCTCCTTCTTCTCGTCCTTGTCGAGGTCCTTCTTGTCCGAGCGGACGGTCTTCTCGAACTCTTTCGCGCTGAGGAATTTCACCTTCACCGGGTGCTTGAACGTCAGCCCGCGTTCCTTCTCCACGATCTTGACGTAGGGCAGGATCCGCGAGTCCCACTTCTTCGGGTAGCTGATCTTCGGATCGTCGTCCTTGACCGCGTTGAGGACGACGCTGCCGCCGCCGACCAGGACGAGCAGCAGACCGAGCGTCACTGCCACCGGGCGCACCCAGGACCTCCTGCGCGCCGCCGGCGCCGGCGCGGCGGGCTCAGGCGCGTCAGGCGCGTCAGGCTGGCTCAGGTCCGGCTGGTCGGGGGGAATCCCGGGATCGCTCATGCCGGGGAGGATAGCCGCCTGGTCCGGACAGCTCCGGTCAGCGAGGGGCCGCGACGACCGAGCTGACCACACCCGGCAGGCTCGTCTCGAGCTCCTCGAGGCGCAGCTTCTGGTGGGTCTGGCCGGCGATCACGACGCGCTCGGTGATGCCCGCCTCGCGCAGGATCTTGAAGTGGTGGCTCGCGGTGGACTTGCTGATGCCCTCGTAGAGGAGCCCGCAGGCGACGGGTGCGCCCTCGGCTGCCATCCGCCGCACCATCTCCAGACGGACCGGGTCGGCCAGGGCGGTCAGGACCTGGTGCACGGTGCCGACGGGCAGCACCGCGGGGAGCTCGTACGTCGTCGGCATCAGGACCTCCGGAATAGTTTGATCAGGATCGAACTTACACCTCCTGTCACGTTCGACGATCATCGAACTCAGCGGCAGGAGAGTCACCATGAACAACAGCGCGAGCACCCTCACGATTCCGCCGGCCACCGGTCGGCGCCGGGAGCCGGTGATCAGCTCCTACCCGCTGCTGATCGCGCTGCTCGCCGTCGCGCTCGGGGTCTCCGGCGCGCCCGCCCCGCTCTACGGGATCTACGCCGAGGAGTGGCACCTCGCTCCGCTGACCACCACGCTCGTGTTCGCGGCGTACGCCGTGGCGGCGCTGGGTTCGGTGCTCGTGGCCGGCAAGGCCTCGGACCGCCTGGGGCGCAAGCCGATCCTGATCGCGGCGGCCCTGGCCATGATCGTCGGACTGATCGTCTTCATGACCGCGCACGGCATCGCGGCCCTGTTCGTGGCGCGGGTGCTGCACGGCGCCGCCGTCGGCGCCACGGTCGTCGTCGGCAGCGCGGCACTGCTCGACCTGCGGCCCGACGACGGCGCCCGGACGGGCCACCTGACCGGGATCATGTTCAACGTCGGCATCGCGATCACGATCCTGTCGGCCTCGTTGCTCGCGCAGTTCGGTCCGGACCCGATGGTCACGCCGTACGCCGTGATCGGTCTGGTCGTGCTGCTGCTCCTGCTCAACCTGCTGCTGATGGCTGAGACGCACCTCGCCCCCACGATCGAGCCGATCCGGATCGCGCGCCCGAGCGTGCCTGCCGAGATCAAGGACGACTTCCGGTTCGCCGTCCTCGGGGTGATGGCGTCGTGGTCGGTGCTCGGTGTCTACCTCTCGCTCTTCCCGTCGTTCGCCGGCCTGCGCACCGGCATCCACAGCGTCGTCTTCGGTGGCGTAGTGGTGGCGGCGATGGCGGGTGCCGCTGCGGTGAGCCAAGCCTTCGGAGGACGGCTCGTGCCGCGGACCGCAGCGATCGTCGGTGACTTCGCGACGGCCGCGGCCCTGGTCGCGAGCCTGCTCGCGCTCGACAGCGGCCAGGCCTGGCTGGTCGCGGCGTCGGCGGTGTTCATGGGGCTGTCGTTCGGCCTCGCCTTCGGCGGTTCCCTGCGACACCTGGGCAGTGTCGTCCCGGCCGGCCAGCGTGGTGAGGTGATGTCGGCGTACTACGTACTGGCGTACGGCGCGATGGCGGTGCCGACGATCCTGGCGGGCTGGGCAGCCACGCAGTGGGGCCTGGACGCGATCTTCCCGTGGTTCACCGCCGCAGTCGCGCTGGCCTGCATCTCGGCCGGTGCGCTCGGTCTGCTCGCCGGACGGAGTCGGCGACCGGTCGCGGGATAACCTTCGGGAGTGATCCCCGCGTCGTTCCTCTCCGAGCTCTCGTGAAGGTCGTCGTCCTCACGGGAGCCGGTATCTCTGCGGAGAGCGGCGTCCCCACCTTCCGCGGCGAGGACGGCTTGTGGGAGGGCCACCGACCCGAGGACGTCGCGACGCCCGAAGCCTTCGATGCTGACCGCGCGTTGGTGCAACGGTTCTACGATGCGCGCCGCGCCTCGCTCGCACGGGTCCAGCCGAACGCTGCGCACCGGGCGCTGGCCGAGCTCGAGCAGGTGCTCGGCGACGACCTGCTCCTGGTCACCCAGAACATCGACGACCTGCACGAGCGCGGCGGCTCGAAGCGGGTCCTGCACATGCACGGCGAGCTGCGCGCGGCCTGGTGCACAGCCTGCGACCAGCGGACTCCGTGGCTCGGGACCCTGCTCGACGAGCCGCCCTGCCCCGCGTGCGGAGCACACGCGTTGCGACCGGACGTGGTCTGGTTCGGCGAGATGCCGTACGAGATGGACACCATCCACCTGGCCCTGTTCAGCTGTGACCTCTTCGTCTCGATCGGAACCTCCGGCGTCGTCTACCCGGCCGCCGGGTTCGTCGACTATGCCGCCGCGGGCGGCGCGGACACCCTCGAGCTCAACCTCGAGCGTGCCGCGAACAGCGACTTCCGCGTCTCCCGGCAGGGCCTGGCCAGCGAGCTCGTGCCGGCGTGGGTCGGGGAGCTGACGGCCACCCTGCAGGCAGGTGCGTGAGTGCGCGCGGCCCTGGTGCTCGTGCTCGCCGTCGTCCTGACGGCGGCCGGGTGCGGCTCGACGGAGGAACCGCAGAGCGCCGAGTCCGACGCTCCGAGGATCGACTTCCTCCCGGGCGCGCGCGTCGGCGAGCTCGCCGAGAAGCAGCTCGAGGCCGAGCACGCGGAGATGGCGACCGGAGCCGTTGACTGCCCGGACCTGGAGTGGGAGGTGGACGCCTCGGTGCGTTGCGTGAAGACCTCCGAACTCAGCGACGGTCGTCGCGTCCGGGTGCCGGGGACGGTGACCGTCACCAGCACTGAGGGCTACGGCACGCTGCACGTCGAGCTGGATGACGCAATCGCCGAGTTCGGCGTCGACGGCCGACACCTGGCCGACGACGTCACGACCTGGGTGTCCCGTCGTGTCCGCGGTGGGCCGGTGCTTGCGACCTGCTCCTACCTCGTCGGCAAGCCAGGAGCGTCCTCGGTCTGCAAGGTCGTGGTCGCGGGTGAGCACTGCCGGGTGCGGGTCTCGGTGACCGGCGTGGATGCTGGAGACTTCCGCACCCGCTACCGGATGGACTGGAAGGTCCGACCGAAGGCGGCGTAGGCAGCCACCCCACGGGTGAGCCAGTACTGCCTTCGTTGCGGGCGCGCACCCGCGCGTGGTTCCTTGACCCGGTGACCACTGCAGAGACCCCTCCCGGCGAGCTGCCCGCCGACGCGGAGATCGGGCCCCACGACCACGAGCCGCACCACGAGGACACCTCGGCGCTGCTGAACTGGCTGCGCGCCGCCGTGCTCGGCGCGAACGACGGCATCGTGTCGGTTGCGGGCCTGGTGATGGGTGTCGCGGGCGCGACCACCGACCGGCACACGATCTTCATCGCCGGATCGGCCGGGCTGGTCGCGGGCGCGCTCAGCATGGCGGCGGGAGAGTACGTCTCGGTCAGCACGCAGCGCGACACCGAGGAGGCGCTTCTCGCCAAGGAGGCGCAGGAGCTCCTCGACGACCCGGAGGACGAGCTCGCCGAGCTCGCCGGCATCTACCGCGACAAGGGACTCTCGGACGACCTGGCCATCCAGGTCGCCGAGCAGCTCACCGCCCACGACGCCCTCGCCGCGCACGCGGATGCCGAGCTCAACATCGACCCCGACGAGCTCACCAGCCCGTGGCAGGCGGCGTCCGCCTCGTTGATCGCCTTCACCCTCGGGGCGGCGCTACCGCTGCTCACGATCATGGTCTTCGGCCCGGCGCTGCGCGCCTGGGCCACCGTCGTCGCCGTAGCCGTGGCGTTGGCGCTGACCGGGTTCGCCTCGGCGCGGTTCGCCGAGGCCGACGTCCGCCGCGCGATCATCCGCAACGTCGTCGGAGGACTCCTCGCGATGCTGGTGACCTACGGCATCGGGTCGCTGGTCGGCGCCAACCCGGGCTGACCGGACCACGCGACCTGCTGCACTACCGTCCTCGTATGAGGATCGCGGTCGTCGCTGAGCGCAGCCCGGAGACCCGGGTCGCGGTCGTGCCCGACCTGGTCCTGCGCTACCTCACGCTCGGCTACGACGTCGCTGTCGAGCCGGGTGCGGGCGTCCTCGCCGGATTCACCGACGAGCGCTACGTCGAGGCCGGTGCCGTCGTCGATGGCGGCGCGGTGGCGTCAGCGGACCTGGTGCTGGGTGTCCAGGCGTTGCCGCCCGAGATCGTCACCGGGCTCAAGGCCGGTGCTGCGGCGATCACCCTCCGGGCCACCTCCGCTCCGACCGCGTTCGCGCTCGACCAGGTGCCGCGCCTGTCCCGGGCGCAGCCGATGGACGCGCTCACCTCCCAGTCACTGGTCGCGGGCTACCGCGCTGTCGTGGTCGCGGCCGAGCTGCTACCTCGGTTCTTCCCGCAGGCGGTCACCGCCGCCGGCACGGTGCCCGCGGCCGAGGTGCTTGTGCTCGGCGCGGGCGTGGCCGGTCTCCAGGCGATCGCGACCGCCCGTCGTCTCGGCGCGAACGTCAGCGGGTACGACGTCCGAAGCTCCTCGGCGGAGGAGATCGCCTCGCTCGGGGCGACCCCGGTCGACCTCGGGCTGCCCGTGCTCGAGGGTGCGGCGGGCTACGCCCGCGAGATGACGCCCGAGCGGGCGGCCGAGCAGCAACGGTTGCTGGAGCCGTACGTCGCTGCGGCCGACGTCGTGATCACGACCGCCGTGGTCCCGGGCCGGACGGCGCCGGTGCTGGTCACGACCGAGATGGTCGCGGCGATGCGACCCGGCTCGGTCGTCGTCGACATCGCCGGCGGCAACGTCGCCGGAGCCGAACCGGGTAGCACCTCCAAGATCGCGGGCGTCACCGTGTGGAGCGACGTCGACGTGGCCCGGCAGCTGCCGACCCTCGCCTCCCAGCTGTACGCCGAGAACGTGGCCAACCTGGTCGCGCTGATGACCTCGCCCGGGGCGGGGTTCGCCCCGGACGCCGCCGACGAGGTCGTCGCGGGCAGCCGGGTCAGGACGGGTTGACGGTCTTACTGGGCCAGGCCGTACAGCCGGTCACCAGCGTCACCGAGACCGGGAACGATGTACCCCTTCTCGTTGAGCTTCTCGTCCAAGGCGGCGGTGACCACGGTGATCGGGATGTCCAGGTGCTCGATGCCCTTCCTGAGGTTCTCCACGCCCTCGGGTGCGGCGAGCAGGCAGATGGCGGTGATGTGGTCAGCGCCCCGGTCGACGAGGAAGTCGAGTGCGGCGGCCAGGGTGCCCCCGGTGGCCAGCATGGGGTCGAGGACGTAGCACTGACGACCGGTCAGGTCCTCGGGCAGCCGCTCGGCGTACGTGGAGGCCTCGAGGGTCTCCTCGTTGCGCACCATGCCGAGGAACCCGACCTCGGCGCTCGGCACCAGACGCATCATCCCGTCGAGCATGCCGAGTCCGGCGCGCAGGATCGGGACGACCAGTGGACGCGGCCGACTGAGGATCACGCCGTGTGCCGGAGCGACAGGAGTCTGGACGGTGACGTCCTCGACGCGCACGTCCCGGGTGGCCTCGTAGGCGAGCAGCGTGACCAGCTCGTCGGTCAGGCGGCGGAACTCCGGGGACGCGGTGCGTTCGTCACGCAGCGTCGTGAGCTTGTGGGAGACCAGGGGGTGATCGACGACGTGCAGGCGCATGAAAGGAAGGTTACGCAGTCCGAATCGTCCTCGCCTCCCGGCTCTGCGTCTGCAACCATCAGTGGTGACCGTGCAGCGCGAGCAGACGAACGGAGGTGGGTGACATGTCCGACGTGACCGACGCGGAGATCAGTGCGATCGACTTCGCCGTCGTCGCCTACCTCGACGACAGCACCTGGAACCTGGCCGAGCTGCCGGTCCACGCCCTCGACGACGTCGACGCCATCGCCCGCGAGCTCCGGCGCTACCCGGGCGAGAGCGGAGCGCTGGCGCTGATAGCCATCGACGAGGACTTCGTGATCCTGGTCCGTGCGCAGGGCACCCTCGTCCGGGTCCTGCTCTCCGACGCGACAGCGGCTCCGGACTGGGCACTGGCGCGTTCCGTGGTCGACCACCTCGGCGTGCACGTGGAGGTCGACGAGGAGGAGCAGGCGCCGGCCGGTGATCTCGCGATCCTCGCGGACCTCGGTCTGTCGGCGGCCGACATGGGCGAGCTGCTCGACGACTTCGACCTCCTCCCTGAGGACGTGCTCGCCGAGATCGCCGAGGTCGTCGGCTTCGGCGACGAGTTCGACGAGTTCCTCGACGACTGATGGTTGCCGGCGACTGGGACGCCGCCATGCGGCAAGCGCTGGAGCACGCCCGTACGGCGTCCGCCTCCGGTGACGTGCCGATCGGTGCCGTCGTCCTCGATCCCGCAGGCACGATCATCGGCACCGGCGTCAACGTGCGCGAGCGGGACGCCGACCCGACCGGTCACGCCGAGGTCGTCGCCCTGCGCGAGGCCGCTGCCGCGCGCGGCGAGTGGCGGCTGGAGGGCTGCACGCTCGTGGTCACGCTCGAGCCGTGCACGATGTGCGCGGGCGCGATCGTGCTCGCCCGCGTCGACCGCCTGGTCTTCGGTGCGTACGACGACAAGGCCGGTGCGGCCGGGAGTCTCTGGGACGTCGTCCGGGACCGCCGGCTCAACCACCGCCCCGAGGTGATCGCCGGGGTGCTGGCCGAGGAGTCGACCGCGCTGCTGACAGAGTTCTTCGCCCAGCACCGCTGACCCGGTCGTCGAGCCTGTCGAGAGTGGTGGCTCGGTCGTCGAGCCTGCCGAGACGGGGTGCCGTGCCCGCCGCCCTCACCCCAGCGCGGGCGTGTTCATCTCCAGCCCCAGCACAGCCAGCCCCGGCCCGACCTCGGGCGTGACGTCGCGCGCGGTCATCGGCTTGTCGCAGTGGTCGCACGCGAGCTGCACGCGCGCCTCTCCGGAGCAGTCGTGGTGCCGGTAGTGCACCGGCGGACCGTCGGGAGCCATGTAGGCGTCGCCCCAGTCGCGCAACGCCATCAGCACGGGGTAGAGGTCCATGCCCTTCTCGGTCAGCCGGTACTCCTCGTGCGCACCGTCCTCGGCCTTCTGCTTCACCAGGATCTCGTGCTCGACGAGCCGGTCGAGCCTGTTCTGGAGGCGACTGCGCGAGATGCCGAGGGAGGTCTGGAAAGCGTTGAAGCGGCGTACGCCGGCAAAGGCGTGCTTGAGCAGCAGAAGCGTCCACCGGTCGCCGAGAACCACCAGAGGTCGGGTGATCGAGCAGAACTCGTCGGCGTGCTCCTCGTAGCGCATGGGCCCGATCCTACGGCAGCAGTTCCATTTTGAAACTCCGTGCTTTAGCCTCAAGTTCTAAAATGAGACCACCTTCGAGGAGCCCCGGTGACTGACCCGTTCGACGTCCTGAAGAGCCTGCTCGACGACCGCTACACGTGCCGGCAGTTCCTGCCGGACGAGGTGCCGGCTGCCGACATCGTGAGCCTGCTCGAGCTGGCGCAGCGGACGCCGTCGTGGTGCAACACCCAGCCGTGGCAGGTGGTCGTCACCAGCGGTGAGGCAACAGCCCGGTTCAAGAAGGCGCTCGCCGAGCACCTGCTCGTGCGTCCGCAGGAGCCCGACATCGCGTTCCCGGCGGCGTACTCCGGCGACTACCAGGCACGTCGGCGCGAGTGCGGCTTCCAGCTCTACGACAGCGTCGGGATCAGCAAGGACGACGGCGAGGCGCGGCTGAGGCAGATGCTTCGGAACTTCGAGCTCTTCGACGCCCCGCACGTCGCGATCGTCACGACCGAGGTCGATCTCGGGATCTACGGCGCGGTCGACTGCGGGCTGTGGGTGAGCAACTTCCTGCTCGGCGCCCAGGCGCTCGGGCTCGCCGCGGCTCCGCAGGCGGCGCTCGCCGGGTACTCTCCGTTCCTGCACGACCACTTCGGCATCCCGGGGAACCGGCAGGTCGTCGTCGGCATCTCGTTCGGGTACGCAGACAGCGCGCATCCGATCAACCAGTTCCGCACGTCGCGAGCACCGGTGCCCGAGGTGGCGATCCTGCTCGACAAGTAGTCCGGGTTCAGTGCGGGGCGGGAGGCTCGAGCTCGTGGGGCAGGTGCCGGGTCTCGACGAGCTCGGTCGCGACGTCGCGCAGCTTTCGGTTGCCGTTCTGGCTGTACCGGGCGAGCACCTCGAACCCTCTGTCCGAGGTGAGGTCGAAGCGCTCCATGAGGATGCCAACGGCTTCCCCGATCCGCGAGCGGCTGTCGAGGGCGGCCTCGAGGTTTCCGATCTGGGAGGCGCGGGCGAGTGCGACGGCTGCTTGGGCGGCGAAGGCTCTGCCCAGATCGACGTCGTCGGTGGTGAAGGCGTGGGGCTGGTTGGCGTAGAGGTTGAGGGCGCCGAGGACCTTCTCGTTCGTGAAGAGCCGGAAGCACAGCATGCTCCTGGCCCCGGTTTCCACGCTGGTCCTCGGTGCCCAGGAGCCCCACCGGTCGTCGCTGCTGAGGTCGGGCGCCGAGACGATCTCGTGCTCGTTGAGGGCTGACAGGCAGGGGCCGACGCCGGTCTCGTACTGGAGCCGGTCGGCGTGGGCGCCTCGCTCGCTCGTCGCGGCGGGTGTTTCGATGGACCCGTCGCGATGACGCAGGCTGATCGAGGAGTCGGCGGCTCCCGGGATGACCTCGACCGCGAGGAGCAGGATCCGCTCCAGGGTCGAGTCGGTGGAGCGCTCGCTGAGCAGGTCGCGCGCGGTGGCGGCGACGCGGCGGAGCGGAGGGATGTTCGGGCTGCCTTCCGGCGCGCGTCGATTCTGGGTGGGTGACATGGCGGTGTCCTCGCGGAGAAGTGGCGCTCGACGCCGTGCAGGGTCGAGCTGTTGTCAGGCGGCGCGGAGGCGGCAGTCCAGACCGCGCAGGTCGCACGTAAGCCCTGTCGACACGAGTTTCCACGGACCAAAGCAGGCGGGAAGAGAGGACCTCTGATAAGTCTCAGCCAGCATTCCCGCTGGCCCGGTCACCAAACCCGCGAGCCAGCCGAAGTCGACGAGGTTGCTCGGATCACACCTGCCGGCGGTGACAAAACGCGGCCTCAAATCGCTACCGCTACTCGACTGTTTGGGCGGGCGGGCCAGCGGGAACAACCGGCGTGCTGATCCACCCACGTCGGCTCGGGCCGCGGCCTACGAAGGAGAAGACATGTACATCGGACTTGGAATCGTGCTCCTGGTTCTCGGGGCCATCCTTGCCTTCGACGTGATCACCGTCGACCTGAACTTCATCAACGACGGCGCGCTGGGCGCCATCCTGATCATTGCCGGTGTCCTGGCCATCGCGCTCTCCTTCGCGGTGCGCGACCGCTACCGTCGCGAGGTCGTGGTGGAGGACGTGCCCGTCGAGCGGCGGCGAGTGGTGTGACGCTCGCACTCGACGCGACTTCGCCGGAGGTCGCTCCGCTGCTGACGGAGGTCGCCCCCGGGGCGCGGCACCTGCGGGTCGTCCCGGCGGACGACGCCCACCACCATCACCTGTGGGTCATTCGGGACGCGCTTCACCATGAGCTCGGGACCCTCGAACCCCGGTTCGAGTGTCAGGACTGCGGCTCGCCGTACTCCTGACCCGTGCCCGGGCCCAGGCCCGGGTCAGGGGTCGAGTGCTTCGGCTTCCTCGTCGGTGAAGAGCCGTGACCGGATCAGGAAGCGGACGCCCTCGGGTGCCTCGACCGAGAAGCCCGAACCTCTCCCCGGGACGACATCCACGGTCAGGTGGGTGTGCGACCAGTAGGCGAACTGTGCCCTCGACATCCAGAAGGGGATCGGCGCCTCCGTGCCGACATCGAGCTCGGCCAGGTGGACGTCGGCCTCACTGGTGATGAAGTCGCCGGCGGGGAAGCACATCGGGGAAGACCCGTCGCAGCAGCCGCCGGACTGGTGGAACATGAGCGGGCCGTACTGGCCGACGAGGCGGCGGAGGAGCTCCGCCGCCTCGTCGGTGACCTCCACCCGCTTGGTGGAGATCGACATCAGAAGAACCCGAGCTTGTCCGGGCTGTAGGAGACGAGCAGGTTCTTCGTCTGCTGGTAGTGGTCGAGCATCATCTTGTGGTTCTCGCGGCCGATGCCGGACTGCTTGTAGCCGCCGAACGCCGCGTGCGCCGGGTAGGCGTGGTAGCAGTTCGTCCAGACCCGGCCGGCCTGGATGCCACGACCCATCCGGAAGGCGAGGCCGGCGTCGCGCGACCAGACACCGGCACCGAGGCCGTAGAGGGTGTCGTTGGCGATCTTGAGCGCGTCGTCCTCGCCGTTGAAACCGGTGAGTGCGACGACCGGGCCGAAGATCTCCTCCTGGAAGATCCGCATCGAGTTGTCGCCCTCGAAGATCGTCGGCTTCACGTAGTAGCCCTCGGCCAGGTCACCCTCGAGGACGTTGCGCTCGCCGCCGGTCAGGACCCGGGCGCCCTCGGCACGGCCGATGTCGAGGTAGGACAGGATCTTCTCGAGCTGGTCGTTGGACGCCTGCGCGCCGATCATCGTGTTGTCGTCCAGCGGGTTGCCCTGGATGATCTTCTCCACGGCGCGTGACGGCGTCGCTGACGAAGTCGCTGTAGATCGAGTCCTGCACCAGCGCCCGCGACGGACACGTGCAGACCTCGCCCTGGTTGAGGGCGAACATCGCGAAGCCCTCGAGAGCCTTGTCGTAGAACGCGTCATTGCTGGCAGCGACGTCCTCGAAGAAGATGTTCGGGCTCTTGCCGCCGAGCTCGAGGGTGACCGGGATCAGGTTCTGGCTGGCGTACTGCATGATCAGCCGGCCGGTCGTGGTCTCGCCGGTGAACGCGACCTTGGCGATCCGGCTGGAGGAGGCCAGCGGCTTGCCGGCCTCGACGCCGAAGCCGTTGACGATGTTGACCACGCCGGCGGGCAGCAGGTCACCGATCAGCTCGAAGAGCACCAGCAGCGACCACGGGGTCTGCTCGGCGGGCTTGATCACCACGGCGTTGCCGGCGGCCAGCGCCGGGGCGAGCTTCCAGGTCGCCATCAGGATCGGGAAGTTCCACGGGATGATCTGCGCGACGACGCCGAGCGGCTCGTGGAAGTGGTACGCGTAGGTCTCGGCGTCGATCTCGCTGATGCCACCCTCCTGGGCGCGGATCGCGCCGGCGAAGTAACGGAAGTGGTCGACCGCCAGCGGGAGGTCGGCAGCCTTGGTCTCGCGGACCGGCTTGCCGTTGTCCCAGGTCTCGGCGACGGCAAGGAGCTCGAGGTTCTCCTCGATCCGGTCGGCGATCTTGTTGAGGATGTTGGCGCGCTCGGCCGGGCTGGTACGACCCCAGGCAGGTGCCGCAGCGTGCGCGGCGTCCAGCGCCCTCTCGATGTCGGCCTCGGTACCGCGGGCGATCTCGGTGAACGGCTTGCCGTTGACCGGGCTGATGTTCTCGAAGTAGCTGCCAGAGGCCGGGGCCACCCACTCGCCACCGATGAAGTGGTCGTAGCGGGGCTTGACGGCGACCAGCGAGTCGGCGGTTCCCGGAGGTGCGTAGACAGTCATCGTTGACTCCTGAAGAAGTGAGAAGTGGTGTGGCTCACACCGTAGGAATCACGACGTTGCGGCGACGTTGCGTCCGCTGGGCCTCAGTCCAGGCAGAGGCAGAACGGGTGACCGGCAGGGTCGAGGAAGACCCGGAACCGCTCGCCCGGCTGGTGCTCCGCCTTGGTCGCGCCGAGCCCGAGAACGGCTGCCTCGCCCTCGTCGAGGTCGTCCACCAGCACGTCGAGGTGGGTCTGCTGGGGCTTGGCCTGACCGGGCCACGCCGGCGGGGTGTAGTCGTCGACCCGCTGGAACGAGATCACCTGACCGTAGTCGGCGCGAACCTCGGCCCAACCGCCGTCAGCATCGGTCCGGGTCGTCGGCCAGCCGAGCATCGTCCCGTAGAAGTCCGCGAGCACGGCGGGGTCGGGGCAGTCGATGACGAGCGAGGGGAAGCGTGCGATGGCCATGGGTCGATCCTCGCCGGGGCCACCGACAACCAAACGCGGCCTGCGTCACGAGGCGTCAGATCAGCTCGCGGTCCAGCCGGGCCAGCTGCCCGTCGATGAGCGCCAGCATCGGTGACCCGGCTCCGACGCAGTCCCGCTGGGCCTGCCAGATCTCGTAGTCCTCGCTGCCCCAGCTCGACCGGGTCCAGGTGGACATCAGGTCGGCCTGGCCGCTGGTGCGCACGGCCTCGCGCAGGCTCATGTGCAGCTGCTCGCGCAGCCGCACGACGCCCGGTGCCGTCGACCTCGGCAGGATCGGTCCGCGATAGGCCCGCATCGCCGCCCGGACGTCGCCCGCGACCAGGTGCGCCTCCAGCGCCAACCAGTCTGCGGTCACCGAACCAGCCAACCGGTACGGGCGGGAGTCCAGCACGTCGTCCCCGAGCAGGCTGCGCAGCCGGTTGAGCTCGGCGCGCAGCGTCGAGGAGGCCCCGTCGTCCTCGTAGACCAGGACGGCGAGCTCGTCGCCCGACAGGCCGCGGGGAGCCGAGGCGAGCAGCAGCAGGATCTCGCTGTGCCGCGGCGAGAGTCGCAGCTGGTTGCGGTGCCCGCGGCCGTCGTCGACCG
The DNA here is from genome assembly GCF_040546585.1 of Marmoricola sp. OAE513. Classification (NCBI taxonomy): domain Bacteria; kingdom Bacillati; phylum Actinomycetota; class Actinomycetes; order Propionibacteriales; family Nocardioidaceae; genus Marmoricola; species Marmoricola sp. OAE513. The sequence goes on from NZ_JBEPOC010000001.1 coordinate 2,023,765, forward strand.
TGAGCAGCGAGTCGTTGCGGCCCAGGGACTCGATGACCAGGTGCAGCGCGCCCGGGGCGGTCTCGGCGTACGAGCTGCGGCTGAGCTTCTCCCGGGCGAGCTCGGCCTCGGCCATCCGGGCGGCGGCCCGCACCATCGCGAGGGTCTGCGGGACTGCGATGTCGTCGTTGCCGGTGATGTCGAGGACGCCGAGCAGGCTCGTCGAGGTCGGGTCGTGGATCGGCGTCGCCGCGCAGCTCCAGTTCTGCACCGAACGGCGGAAGTGCTCGGCGCGGCGTACCTGGGCGGGGCGGTCGAGGCGCAGCGCCAGCCCCGGAGCGTTCGTGCCGGCCAGCCGCTCGTCCCAGTTGCTGCCCTCGACGAAGCCGATCTTCTCCGCCCGGCGCAGGGCGACCGGAGTGCCGCACACCCAGAGCAGCTGCCCCTCGGCGTCGGAGACCGCCATGATCGCGTCGCAGTCGCGGGCCGCCTGACCGAGCACGTCGTCGAGCAGCGGGAAGACCTGGGCCAGCGGGTGGGCGGCGCGGTGGTCGCGCAGGGCGTCCTCGGCGAGCGTGATCGGGGCCTCGACCTTGTCCGCGGACACACCGGCAGCAGCAGAGAGGTGCCAGGAGTCCGCGACTTCTGCACGCATCTGCCCCTGGGGCGAGCGTGTGGTCATGTCCTCAGTAGACATCGTCATGGGTGAGTTCACCAGGGTCGTAGGTCCCCGCAGGCTTGCCCGAGCGTGCGCCCGGCAACGTTGCAACCACGTTGCATCGCAGGCTCGACCGGTCGACGAGGGCGATTTCGGCACCGGCGCTCACCTCCGGTAACGTTCTCGGCGGTGACGTGTCCGAGCGGCCTAAGGAGAACGCCTCGAAAGCGTTTGTGGGTGCAAGCCCACCGAGGGTTCAAATCCCTCCGTCACCGCCAGCGAAGCCCCGTCCGGGAAACCGGGCGGGGCTTCCGTGCTGGTGCACGGTGATGGCGCCACGCAGGTCGTTGCGGCCGGATTCCTGAGTGAGGTGACAACGGACGAACGCGGTCACGCTACCGACCGGCGTTCGCGAAGAACCCGACCGTCCGGTCCATCGCGGCATTGAACGCCGACCCGAAGGGGTGCCCGTCGTCGTACCAGGCGAGCTGGGCGTCGACCCCGGCGGCGTCCATCGCGCGCTTCGTGGCGCGCGCCCAGCGCGGAGGACAGGTGTCGTCGTTGCGGCCGTGCACGAGCAGCACCGGCTCGGTGATCCGGTCGAAGAACGGGCGTGCTGAGTTGTCACGCCAGAAGGCGGGGTTCTGCTGCGGGGTGCCGTTGCGGCGTACGACCTGGCCGTTCAGCGCCGCCTGACGGTTGGTCGGGTTGCGGGTGAAACGGTTCCAGTTCTCCGACTCCAGCGAGGAGACCGACGCCCACAGGGCCGCGCCGCGGAACAGCCCGGGTGCGACCTCGAGGGCCTTCATGCCGACGCCGCCACCCATTGAGCGGCCGAAGAGGTAGACCCGGTCGGCGTCGACCGGCACGCGCTTCGAGGACGTCAGCGCCTTCGCCGCGTTGATCACGTCGGCGGTGTAGCCCAAGCGCATGTGCACGTTGAGGTCCGGGTCGTCGCCGGACTCGGCGTGGTTGCGGTAGTCCACGTGCAGGGCGACGTACCCGCGCGCCGCGAGGTAGCCGCGCTCGCGGGTCATGCCCTGGCCGCGGACGTAGACGGCCGGGTCGATGTAGCCGTGGGCCAGGACGACCGCCGGGAACGGACCCGTGCCCTGCGGCACGTTCAGCACTCCCGAGATCCGGAAGGTGTCGCTGGTGCCCGCGGTCGTGGTCGACCGGCTCCGGTAGGTGACGTCGTACGACGTGTAGGTCGCCGTGCGCTCGCGGACCTTGCCCAGCTTCAGGTCACTGCCGGTGAGCTGCTGGGTAGCGAGGCCGAGAACGGAGACCTCGCGCGGGGCGGGGGTGGCGCTCGGCGTGGGGGACGGCGCGGTCGCGGTCGGCGACGGGCTCGGCGGCGGGGCCGAACGCGGCGGGCTGTCGTCGCTGCACCCTGCGAGCAGCGCCGAAGCAAGCACGAGCGGAACGACGACCCGAGCGCGCACCGGTCTCAGCCGCAGATCTGCTTCGGGCAGCCAGGGATGTCGATGCCGCCGCCGAGCATGCCGCCGCCGGGACCGCCGGAGCCGCCGGATCCACCGCCGGTGTCAATGTCCGGTGTCTCGATGACGGGCACGTCGAAGTCGGGTGTCTCCGGCTTCTTCGGCTTCGCCGGAGGCTTCTCGACCACCAGCAGCACCAGGAACTGGCCGATCCTCAGCGCCCCGGTCGGCGGGAGAGCCCCGACTGCCACCGTGCCGCGGGTCGGCGCTACACGCAGGCCGTTGCGCAGGCCGAACTCGGCCACGGGCTCGGCCGAGAGGTCCGGGTGCAGGCCGCGGTCTGGCACGAACGCAGCTGTGTCCGCCGGATCTGCCTCGGCCTTCTTCGGCGCCTTGCCCGGCTGGTAGCGGACCTTCACCAGGTCAGCCACGGGCTCCAGGAGACCGCCCTTGCCGAGCAGCTTCGCGGCACTGGCGCCGTTCGGGAGCTTCGGCATCGACGGGTTCTTCCTGAACCAGTCGTACTCGGACTTCTTCAGCGCCCAGGCGTAGACCTTCTCGAACTTCGGGGTCCGCTTGCCGGCCTCGGGAGAGGTCGCGACGATCACCCAGTCGTTCGCGCTGGCTCGGTTCGCCGGCGACAGGTCGTAGTAGATCAGCGAGGTGTGCAGGGCGTCGTACGTCTGCGTCTCGGCGTCGCCGATGCTCTTGCCGACCAAGTCGGGCATCGCCAGCCGGGGGACCTTCGTCTCGTCGTCACCGCAACCGGCGACGAGGGCCGCGGACAGCAGCAGCGCCGCGACGGCGAGCGCGCGGGCGGCTCGGTGCATCGTGCTGGTCATGGAGCTGCTCCTCTCGGCTGCGTGCGGGTCGTCGGATAACCGTAGGCGGTCGACCCTCGTGCAGCACTAATCTGGCGCGATGTACGTACCCCGCGCCAACGTCGTCGAGCACGAGGAGGACGTCCGCGCGATGGTCGCCGGCGTCGGCTCCGCCGAGCTCGTGACCGTAGGTGCCGACGGTTACCCGCGCGCCACGCTGCTGCCGGTCCTCTGGGAAGGCGACACCGTGATCGCCCACATCGCGCGGGCCAACGACCACTGGCGCGAGATCGTCGACGGCGCGCCGGCACTGATGGTGTGCACCGGGGCGCAGGCCTACGTCACGCCGTCCTGGTACGCCGGCAAGACCGAGCACGGCCGGGTGGTGCCGACCTGGAACTACTCCACCGTGCACCTCCTCGGCCGGGTCCACCTGCACGACGACCCCGAGTTCGTACGCCGCGCCGTCACCTCGTTGACCGACCGTCACGAACAGGTTCGTCCCGAGCCGTGGACAGTGGCGGACGCCCCCGAGAAGTTCGTCGACGGACAGCTCCGCGCGATCGTCGGCATCGAGCTGCGCGTCGAGCGGGTCGAGGCCAAGGCCAAGCTCAGCCAGAACCGTTCGGAGGAGGACCGGGCCTCCGTCGCTGCCGGCCTCGCGGCCGGGACCCCCGAGGAACGTGTGGTCGCCCAGCAGATGGGCACAGGGGCTTGACGCTGGACCATGTCTGATAAAGTCTACTCACTTACTACATTAAGAGAGGAGGCTGAGTCACATGCCCCAGAACAACCACCGCGCGATCGACGTCCACCAACACCTGTGGACCGACGAGTTCGTCGACCGGTTGCGCGCCCGCACGCAGGTTCCGTACCTGCGCGGCTGGACGTTGTACACCGCCGGCGAAGCGCCGTACGAGATCGACCCAGGAGCACATGACGTCGAGCGGCGCATCGCCGCGGACCACGAATCGGAGGTCGGCACGGCGTGCCTCAGCCTCTCTGCTCCGCTGGGGATCGAGGACCTCCCGCGTCCCCAGGCCGGCCTGCTGATCGACGCCTGGCACCGCGGGGTCCGCGAGCTCCCGGACCACTTCAAGGCGTGGGCCTCGGTCCCGTCGACCGACCCGGACATCGGCGCGCTGCACACGCTGCTCGCGGACGACAAGTTCGTCGGTCTCCAGATCCCGGCGACCCTGGTCTCCACGCCCGTCGGTTGGGAGCGGATCGGAGCCCTGCTGCTCGCGGCCGAGGTCGCCGGCAAGCCGGTGCTGATCCACCCGGGCGCCGAGGCGAGCAAGCCGCGCGAGCCCGTGCCGGGGTGGTGGCGCCCGACGGTCGGGTACACCGCGCAGATGAGCGCCGCCTGGTGGGGTTGGCAGGCATTCGGAGGCATCAGTCTCTTCGGCGACCTGCGGTTGGTCTTCGCGGCCGGCGCCGGTCTGGCGCCGTTGCACCAGGAGCGCCAGATCCAGCGCGGCGGCGTCGACAAGCCGATCGCCCCGAAGGTCTTCGTGGACAGCTCCGGCTACGGTCCGCGGGCCCTCGACGCCCTCACCCGGGTGCTCGGCATCGACGCCCTGGTCCTCGGCAGCGACCGCCCGTACGGCGACCCGGTCCGGGAGTTCCTCGGCGACGCGGCCACTCTCGCGCTTCGGGTCCGCAACCCGCAGCGTCTGCTGGCGCCGACGCCGGCGAGCGACCTGACGTGGGCGGTGGCGTCGTGACGGCAACGCTCGAGCCCTCGGCGCTCCAGGTCCTGCCCGGTGGCAGGGACCTGAGCCGCGAGGAGCTCGAGGAGCTGGTCAGCTCCATCGCTGCGGATCCCGGTTCGTGGGGACACCTGGTCGCGTTCGACTCGGAGGAACGCGTGTACGTGTCGCTGCACCGCGACGCCCACGTCGACGTCTGGCTGCTGTGCTGGACGCCGGAGAACGACACCGGATGGCACGACCACGACGTGTCCCAGGGCGCGGTCGCCGTGGTGGCGGGCGAGCTGGTCGAGAGCAACCTGACCCTGCTGCACGGGGCGCGTGAGAAGCGGATCCCCGAGGGCGAGGTGTTCTCCTTCGGTGCCGACCACATCCACCGGTTGAGCGGCGCCGTGCACGGCTCGGTCTCCGTGCACGCCTACTCGCCGCCGCTGTGGCGGATGGGCCAGTACGCCGTGAACGAAGACGGCGTCCTGCGGCGCATCTCCCTGTCGTACGCCGACGAGCTGCGCCCGGTCGACTGACCGGCATCCCCTCCCGTTCCGGGCCGTTCGTCACTGGTGAGGTGACGGACGGCCCGGAGTGATTTCCTGGCGAGTGCCTGTGCGCTGGTCCTTGACGGCCACGCGTTCCTCGGCAACGCTGCCACCACTCAGTGGCACGAACGGGGGACCCTTGGAGCCGGATGCCGACCTGACCGCGGTGCTGGGCGCTGCGCCGCCCGCGTCGGTTGCCGCGCTGCCCCCCGAGGTGCAGCAGCGCCTGGCCGCGCAGGTCGCCGAGGCCAAGCGCCGGCTCGAGTCCGATACCGAGGCGTCGGTGCAGAAGGCCATCGCCGGCGTGCCCTTCGCGGTGCGCGGCATCGTCAAGAAGGCATTGCTCGGATGACCACCGCGGGCCCCCAGATCGGGCGCATCGCCCGGCTGCTGCGGGTGGACGCGACGGAGATCGAGGGTCTCGACGACGTCCCGGCCGCCGACCTGCGGATCCTGCACGACCAGATCAGCGGGACGCTCTTCGCCGACGGTCAGCGCCAGTTCGCCCGGGTCGCCGGTCTGTCCAAGACGATCCCGGGGCCGGTCGCCGGGGTGCTCGCCGAGAAGTTCCTGCCGCCGGTGATGGCGGCCCGGGTCTCGGAGATGCTCGACCCCGCCAAGGCCCGCGACCTGATCGGGCGGGTGTCGATCAGGTACCTCGCCGAGATCGCGCTCGCGCTCGACCCGGTGCGCTCCAAGCCGGTCGTCCAGCAGCTGCCGCCCGAGCCGATCGGCAAGGTGGCCAAGGAGCTCTTCGGTCGCAAGGAGTACGCGACGATGGCAGAGTTCGTCGGAACCGTCACCGTCGACGCCCTGTTCGCGGCGTTCGAGGTCGCGACACCGCAGGACCTGCTCGCGGTCGTCCCGCTGCTGGAGTGGAACGACAACCTGGACCGCGTGATCGCGAACCTGCCGCACCGGAAGGTCACCGAGATCGCCACGTCGTTGAGCGCCGTCGAGCTCGCCGAGCTCGCCCTCGCGCTCGACCCGAGCCGGATGGGTCCGATCGTCGCCGCAGTGCCCGTGAAGACGGTCGAGGGGATCGCCGACGAGCTCTTCGCGCGCGGCGAGTACGCCGGCATGGCGCGGTTCGTCGGGGTCGTCACCCCGGACATGCTGCACGCCGCCCTCGGGGTGGCGTCCGCGCACGACCTGCTCGAGATCGTGCCGCTGCTCGAGTGGAGCGACGCGATCGACGGAGTCGTCGAGACCCTCCCCGACAAGACCCTCGACGGCCTGTTCGCCGAGGTCGCCGGGACGGCGGACTGGGACCGGGCGCAGGTGGCGTTCGAGCGGCTCAGCGACACCGCCCAGCAGCGCCTGTTCGCACGCTTCGACCGGCTGTCGAAGGCGAACCAGGCGACGATCCGCGCCGCGGCCGACGCCGGTGAGCTCGGCGAGGCGGCGAGCAGACTCCTGGCAACCTGACCATTGACCAATGGCACAGTTGGTGGTGTCATCAGGGGGTGCAGACTCTCACCCGCTTCACCCCGCACCCGCCCTCGGCGCGTGCCCGCCTCGCCCACTGGGCGACCAATCTGACTGTCCGGCCGCTCGAGCACATCGTTCCTGAGGGCGAGCTCGGTGTCCGGGTCACCCGCCGGGTGCTGGCCGGCTTGATGGCCGGTGCCGCGGTCTCCGCAACCGACGTCACCATGACCGCGGTCGACTCGACCACGCAGGCGTTCGGCCGGGTCCAGGGGGAGTGGCTCAAGCCCACGACCCCGCGCCCGGGTGCGGTCGTGTTCTACATCCACGGCAGCGGCTACAACCTCTGCTCGACGAAGACGCACCGTCCCCTGGTCAGCCGCCTCGCGAGCCAGAGCCGGACGACGGTTTTCAGCGTCGAGTACCGGCTCGCCCCCGAGCACCCCTTCCCGGCGGCGCCCGAGGACATCGAGAACGCCTACGACTGGCTGCTCGCGCAGGGTTGGACGCCCGACCAGGTCGTCGTCGCCGGCGACTCCGCCGGCGGGCACCTGGCGCTCGACCTCTGCCTGCGGCTGGTGCGCGAGGGGCGCCAGCTGCCGGCCGGCATGGTGCTGCTCTCGCCGCTGGCCGACGTCACCTGCGACCTCATGGCCGAGCGCGAGAAGGCGATCCCGGACGCGATGATCTCCGCCGCCGGTGTCCGGAAGCTGCTGGCGCACTACCTGCGCGACACCGACCCGCTGCACCCGCGCCTGACGCACGTCGTCGAGGACGGCGAGGTGCTGCCGCCGACGCTCATCCAGGCGGGAGGGGCGGAGTTCCTCGCCGCCGACGCCCACCACATCGCCGACATGCTCGCCGCGTCCGGCACCGACGTCCGACTCGAGATCTGGCCCGGCCAGATGCACGTGTTTCAGGCCGCGGCCCGGATGGTGCCGGAGGCCGACCAAGCCCTGCGGCGCGCGGCGCGCTTCGTCGTCGCTGCTCACCAGGCCGCCGAGGACCGCCGCGAGAACGCGGCGCACGCACGAGAAGGAGACACCGCATGATCCTCGCTACGCTCGTCAACAGCGCTTCGCCTCCTCAGCCTCGAGCAAGCTCGGGCGTTCGGAGGCTCGCGCTGTGACGAAGATCAGCCGGAACGCCCGGGCAATCGTCACCGGAGCCGCCAGCGGCATCGGCCAGGCGTTCGCGGTCGAGCTCGGTCGGCGCGGCGGCCAGGTCGTCGTCAGCGACATCGACATGGTCGGTGCCCAGCGCACCGTCACCGCCATCGAGGACCAGGGCGGCACCGCGGTCGCCGTCCACTGCGACGTCTCGAAGCTGGACAGCGTCCAGGACCTCGCGGCCGAGGCCTGCCGCTGGTTCGAGGGCGTGCCCACGCTGGTGATCAACAACGCCGGCGTCGGAGCCGGCGGCAACGTCGTCGGGGACGCCCCCATCGAGGACTGGCACTGGACCCTCGACATCAACCTCTGGGGTCCCATCCACGGGTGCCACGTGTTCGCCCCGTTGCTGCGGCAACAGGCGTTGGACGGGCAGCGCGGCGGCATCATCAACGTCGCGTCAGCTGCGAGCTTCGGGGCCGCCCCACGGATGGCGGCGTACAACGTCAGCAAGGCAGGGGTGCTGTCGCTCAGCGAGACCTTGGCGGCGGAGCTGTCCGGGACCGGGGTGAACGTCACGGTGCTGTGCCCGACGTTCGTGAAGACCAACATCGTCACCTCCGGCCGCATCAACGCCAAGGCGTCCGAGGCGGCCAGCAAGCTGATGCAGTTCGGGATGTCGCCGGCCAAGGTCGCCCGGGTCTGCCTCGACACCCACGACCGCGGCGGGCTGTACGTGATGCCTCAGATCGACGCCAAGATCGGCTGGCAGATCAAGCGCACCCTGCCGCAGACCTACACCCGCGTCGCCGGCCTGCTCGAGCGCTTCGGCCCGATCAGCGACGACTCCCTGCCCGACACCGGCCCGGTCGTCGAGCTGGCCGAGACGCGCACCACCGAGAAGGAGCACTGACATGGCCACCACCGTCCAGCCCGCGCTGAACATGGAAGACATGCTGCAGAAGATCAAGGACAAGCAGTGGGCCCTCGCCGACATCGACTGGGAGGCACCGGGCGCGGAGACGATCAGCGACGAGTTCCGGCCCAAGCTGAAGGCGTTCATGGCTGACCTCTGCTGGATCGAGAACGTCGGTGCCCGGGGCTTCGCCGCAATGGCGAAGAAGGCTCCGAACCCGACCATCGCGGAGATCTACCGGTACTTCCACGCCGAGGAGCAGCGGCACGCGAACGCCGAGCTCGCCCTGCTCAAGCGCTGGGGCATGCTCGAGGACGGCGAGATCCCGGAGCCGAACGTCAACATCCGGATGGCGATCGAGTGGCTCGACACGTACGCCGACGACATGCCGCTCTCGGTGCTCGGCACGGTGATCCCGATGCTCGAGGTGGCCCTCGACGGAGCGCTGCTGAAGTTCCTGCTCGAGGAGGTGCACGACCCGGTGTGCCACCAGGTCTTCGAGAAGATCAACAACGACGAGTCCCGGCACATCGCCGTCGACTTCGCCGTCCTCGACATGATCGGGCACGCGACGGCACGCAAGCTGGCGATCGACTTCGTGTCAAACGTCGCGACGCCCGCGCTCATCATCGGCGCCCTGATGTACCTGCCGCTCCTCAACCGGATCCGCAACAACATCATGGACATGGGGCTGCAGCCCGAGAAGCTCTACCGCGCCATGGAGCGGTTCGAGAAGCTCGGCAACCGCGGCGAGTTCACGCACCGCGTTCCGCTGTTCCAGGTCATCCGCCAGCACGCGAAGATGGTGGTCAACCCCCAGCACCCGTACCACCTGCTGGCGAACTCGATGGTGACGCTGTCGGAGTACTACCCGAAGGCGCTGTTCCGCCCGATCCCGACCTGGTTCAAGGAGCTGACCTACGAGCCGGTGACGCGCACGGTGAAGAAGGGGATGAACGCCGCATGAGCACGACCACGGTTTCGACGTCTCGACAGGCTCGACGACCGGTCGTCGAGCCTGTCGAGACGCGACGACCCAAGCGCAGTCCCCACGTCCACACCACCGTCATCATCGGTGCGGGCTTCATCGGCCTCGGTACGGCGATCAAGCTGCGCGAGGCGGGCGTCGACGACCTCGTCATCCTCGAACGCGCGGACCGTGTCGGCGGCACCTGGCGGGACGCGACGTACCCGGGCGCGGCCTGTGACATCCCCTCGCAGCTCTACTCGTTCTCGTTCGCGAAGAACCCCGGCTGGTCGCGCGCGTACTCGCCGAGCGCGGAGATCCTCGCGCACATCGAGGAGCTCGCCGATCGGTTCGACCTGGTCAAGGACATCCGCTTCAACACCGAGGTGACCAAGCTGGTCTTCGACAAGGCCGAGGCGCGCTGGGAGGTCAGCTGCGGGCGCAAGAAGCTCTACGCCCGCACGGTCGTGGTCGCCTCGGGCCCGCTCTCGGACGCGAGCCTGCCGAAGATCGCCGGCATCGAGGACTACCAGGGCACCAAGGTGCTCAGCGCGCGGTGGGACCACGACTACGACTTCGCGGGCAAGAACATCGCAGTGATCGGCACCGGCGCGAGCGCGGTCCAGATCATCCCCGAGCTGGTGAAGGTGGCCGGCTCGGTGAAGGTCTTCCAGCGCACACCCGGTTGGGTGATGCCGCGCGTGGACCTGGAGACCCCGGAGCTCGCGAAGGCGGTCTTCGAGAAGCTTCCGCTGGTCCAGCAGGTCACGCGCAGCGCGCTCTTCTTCGCCCACGAAGCGGCCGCGACCGGGCTGGTGTGGGACACCCCGGTCACCACGCTGATCCAGCAGGCCGGCAGGCTGCACCTCCGGATGACCGTGAAGGACAGGTGGCTCCGTCGCCAGTTGACGCCGGACTTCCGGGCCGGCTGCAAGCGGATGCTGATGTCCAGCGACTACTACCCAGCGCTGCAGCAGGACAACTGCAAGCTGATCACCTGGCCGATCGCCAAGATCACGCCGCGTGGGATCCAGACGGCCGACGCGCTGCAGCACGAGGTCGACGCGATCGTCTTCGCGACCGGGTACGACGTGCACCTCGAGGGGCCGCCGTACCCGATCTTCGGGCTGGACGGCCAGTCGCTCCAGGAGGAGTGGTCCGGGCACCCGGAGGCGTACAAGAGCGCGAGCGCGCACGGGTACCCGAACCTGTTCTTCACCTGCGGCCCGAACTCGGGGCCGGGACACAACTCGCTGCTCGTCTACGCCCAAGGGCAGATCGAGTACGCCGTGGCCGGCATCCGGGCGGTCGTGGAGCAGGACCTGCGCTGGATCGACGTGAAGAAGGACGTCCAGGACGGCTACAACGTCTCGATGCAGAAGCGGCTGCGCAGCACGACCTGGATGTCCGGCTGCACGAGCTGGTACCTGACCAAGGACGGCTTCAACGCCTCGATGTATCCAGGGTTCGCGAGCCAGTATCTTCGTCAGATGCAGGACTTCCGGATCCGCGACTACGACGTCGCCTCGAACGCTGCCCGGAGGCTGTGGAACATCCCCGCGGACCGCACGCTGGCGGCCGTCTAGTGGCAGCGCCGTCGCTCAACCTGCGCGCCGTCGAGACCGTCCTGGAGTCCTTGCGCCGTGGTCAGCGTCAGCTCGCCCGGGACCCCAAGGGAACCGTCGACGCCGCGGTGCGCCAGCTGCTGTCGCTGGGCCGCACCCGGCAGCCGCAGCAGGGGACGACGTACCGGATCGACGACCTGGCGCAGGCCAGCAACGTCACCGTGCGCAACATCCGGGCTTACCAGGAACGCGGGCTGCTGCACCCGCCGCGGCGGGAGGGCCGGGTGGCGATCTTCGACGACAGCCACCTGTCCCGGTTGAAGATCATCACCTCGATGCTGGAGCGCGGCTACACCAGCGGGCACATCACCGAGATGCTCACCGCCTGGGAGAGCGGTCGCGACCTCGCCGACGTGCTCGGCCTGGAGCGCGCGCTGGTGCCGCCGCGGCTCGAGGACGCTCCGGTGACGATGACGCTGGCCGAGGTCCGCGCGCTCACCGTCGACAAAAACGCCCTGCAGCGTTACATCGACGTCGGCCTGGTCGAGGTCAAGGGCGCCAAGGCGCTCGTACGCCGCCCCGAGCTGCTGCGCTCCTTCGCGGAGATGCGCGGCTTCGGGATGCCGGCCGAGGCGCTGGTGAAGCTGCACAGCGAGGTCGCGATGGCCGTCGACGACATCGCCCGCGCACTGGTCAACGAGGCCGTCCGCCAGGTCGGGGACCGGTTCCTCAACGTCGCCGATCCGAGCGTCGCCGAGATCAGCGAGCTGGTCGCGACGCTCACCCGGTTCCGCGAGCTCGCCATGGGTGCGGTGGTCGGCACGCTCTCGGAGTCGATGGAGAAGACCATCGAGGACCTTCTCGCGACCTACCTGTCCGCGGCACTGCCGGCCGAGGGCGAGGTCGCCGGCTGAGCTAGCCGGCCAGCAGCGCCCGGGTGCGCTCGGCCCAGCCGGTGGCGCCGCTGGACTCGAAGACGTCCGCGGCGGCGACGAGGGCTTCGGTCCTCTGCTCCAGCTCGCCGCTGACCCGGAGGCAGTCGGCGAGCTCGAGCAGCGTGCGGGCGTGGTCGCCCACCATGCCGAGGCGGGAGTACTCCTCGGCGGCCACCCGGAGCAGTGCCGAGGCCTCGGCGCTGTCGAGCTCGCCCGCTGCTCGTCCTACCAGGGCCTGGCAGCGAGTCGTGGTGGCGGTGCCCCACGGGTGCTGCTGGTCGACGCTCAGGGTGGCGAGCCGCGCGAGCACCGCCTCGGCCTCGGTGACCCGGTCGAGGCTGACCAGTGCCGAGACGAGGTCGCCGACCACCGGGAAGGTGCCCGGGTCTGCTACGCCCTCGTCCTCGCACCAGGACCACACGGCGCCGAGGTCGCGCGCGGCGTCGTCCAGCCGCCCGGCGAACTGGGCACCGAGGCCGCGGGCACGCAGGGCTTCGAGGCGGGCCCACCGCACCGACAACCGGTCCGCCTCGACGAGCGCCACCTCGGCCAGCCGCTCGGCCGCCTCCGGGTCCCCACGAAGCGCCGCGATCAGGGCACGCATCCGCTCGTTGTCGGCGGACTCGTGGACGTTCTCGTTGACCTCTCCCCAGAGGCCCAGCATCGCCTCGGCGGTCGTGAGGTCGCCGGCGCGCACGTGCACCTCGACCAGGTGCAGCTGGAGCTCGGACGTGTCGAGGCCGCGCCCCTCGCGGTCCGCACCGTTGATCTCGCGCACGAGGATCTCGCGGGCCTGGGCGAGCTCGCCGCGCCAGCTGTGCTGCATGGCGCGGGCGCTGCTGATCCCGCTGGCCGTGGCCGTGCGCAGGGCAGAGACCTCGGAGTCATCGGGTTCGTCGAGGTCGATCGCCGCGCCGGTGACGGCGCGTACCCAGGCGACGCCGGCCGTCGCGGACGGATCGAGCCGGCGGGCCTCCTCGCCCCAGCGGACTGCCTCCTCCAGGTCGGTCACCCGGGCGGCGGCGGCGTACGAGGCCCGGAGCGAGAGCGCCTGGGCGCGCAGGACCATGTCCTCGCCGCTGTCCCGCAACGCCAACGAGGCCAGCTCGTCGACCCGGTCCAGCGTCTCCACGACCCCGCTGGTCAGCATCAGCCAGGCGTGCCCGCGTGGCCCGACGGGCAGCTCGTCGATCTTCGGGAGCAGGAAGTCGGTGAGGTGCTGCGTCCACCCCGCGACGGCCAGGGCCTGTGCGTGGTTCACGATCCGCTGCGGCCGATCGGGGGAGTCGCTGGGCGTCTGCTCGAGCGCCAGCCGGGTCAGCTCGACCGCGGTCTCGAACGCGCGCCGGCTCAGCGCCTGGCCGGCGGCGTGCGCGAGCTCGGCGGCGCGGTCCTCGTCGGGCTGGTCGTGGCCGAGGCCGAGGTGGCGGGCGCGGCTGTCCGGGTTGGTGACCTGGTCGGCCAACCACCGGTGCAGCGACCGGCGTTGGGCGGGGGTGCTCCGGTCACGGGCGAGCGCGGCGATGAGGGGGTGTCGGAACCGGACGCGACCGGTGGTCGAGTCCACGACGAGGAGGCGGCGCCGTACGGTCGCGGCGACGGTCTCGCGGCTGGTCAGGGTGCTCAGGACGTCCTCGGTGAGGTTCTTCTCCAGCGCGACGGCAAGCGCTGCGGTGCGCTCGTCGGAGGGGACCTCGTCGACCTGGAGGCCGAGCAGCTCCTCGACATCCGTCGGGACGCCGAGCGGCTGACCCTTCTCCGGCAGGCCGCGCTCGCGCAGCACCTGGGCGAGCTCGTGGATGAACAGCGCGTTCCCACCGGACTGCTCGTGCACCAGGCGGACCACGCGGGCCGGGGCCTGCACCTCCAAGGACCGCAGCAGCTGGGCGGTCGCGTCGGCGTCCAGCGGTGCGACCACGACGTCACGCCGTACGGCTGCCGGGAAGGCCTGCTCGAGGGCGGTGCGGTCGTGCCCGTCGCGGCGGGCCAGCAGGAACCTGACCCGATTGCGGTCGACGCGGCGGGAGGCGAAGGTCAGCGCCTCCGCCGACTCGGCGTCCATCCACTGCACGTCGTCGACGGCGACGAGCAGGGGAGCCTCGCGCGCGAGCTCGTCGAGCGCGGCGGCGAGACCGAGAGCAATGGCGTGCATGTCGGGCTCGCTCGTCCCGTCGGTACGCACGAGCGCCCCGCTGAGCGCCTCGCGCTGCCGCTCGGGCAGCTCGGTGAGCCGGTCGAGGTCGACCCCGTCGAGCAGGTCGGCCAGCACCGAGAAGGAGTAGCGCACCTCCTCCTCGCCGGGACGGGCCTGCACGACCTGGTCGCGTGGCGCCTGCGCCCGACCCGATTCCCACAGGGCCGTCTTGCCGATTCCCGGTGGTCCGGTGATCACCAACGCACCGTGCCCCGTTGCGACGAACTCCGTCAGCGCAGCCACCTCGTCGTCGCGACCGAAGAGCAGCGGTACGTCGGCACCGGCGGTCGCCGCGCCCGTCAGGCCGCGCTCCGGTGCGGTCGCCGGCTCGGTCCAGACGCGACGCACCTCGCCGCCGAGCGCGGGGTCCTGCTCGAGGATCCGGCGCTGCAGGTCCACGGCGCCCGGTCCGGGGTCGATGCCGAGCTCGTCGCGCAGGGCGGTGCGCAACCGCGTGTAGGTGGAGAGTGCGTCGGCCTGACGGCCGGCCCGGTACGCGCTCAGCATCACGAGCTCGTAGGGGCGCTCGCGCAGCGGGTCGACGGCGATCAGAGCCTCGGCCCGCTCGTTGGCCTCGACCCAGCCGGTCGGGTCGGGCAGCGTCAGCAACGACTCGGCGAGACTCTCGACAGCAGTGGCGCGCAGGGCGTCGAGGCGCTGCCGCTCGGCGGTGACGAGGTGGTCGCTGACGTCGTCGAAAGCCCGGTCCCCGCGCCAGAGGGCGAGCGCGGTGCGCAGCACCTCGATGCTCTCGGAGGCCTGCGCCGGTTCGAGCGCGCGAGCGCTGCGCACCAGGTCGGCGAAGGCGACGGCGTCGACGGCGGTGCCGGGTCGGAGCCGGTAGCCGACCTCGGAGGTCTCGACCTGGTCCTCGCCGAGGCTGCGTCGCAACCGGGCCACGACGGTGTGGACGACGGCGGGCGCGAGCTCGGCTGCATCGTCTCCCCAGACGCCTTCGAGAAGCACCGAGGCGTCGACCGCGTTCGGGTGCCGCAGGAGCAGCATCGCCAGGAGGTCCCGTGGCCGCTGCCCGCGCGGGGTCAGCACCGCAGTCCCGTCGGTCACGCGGAGCGCGCCGAGTACGCCGTACTCCACCCGGCCATGCAACCACGCACCCGGTGGGACCAGCGAACGAATAGGTGACCCGCGCCACGGACGGGACGGCGACCGCAGGGCATGATGAGCCGGTGACTTGGTTCGACTCCGCGGCGGATGCCGAGAAGCTGCTCGCTGCTGCGGGCTACCTGGCCGACCCGGCGACGGCGACGACGACCTACCTGGCGGGAGCGCTCGAGAAGCCGCTGCTGGTGGAGGGGCCGGCCGGGGTCGGCAAGACCGAGCTCGCGAAGGCGATCGCCAAGGCGACGGGCTCCGAGCTGATCCGGCTGCAGTGCTACGAGGGTCTCGACGAGGCCCGCGCGCTGTACGAGTGGAACTACAAGAAGCAGCTGCTGCGCATCCAGGCCGCCAACGGCGACCAGAGCTGGTCCGAGACGCACGACGACATCTTCGCCGAGGAGTTCCTGCTCTCTCGGCCGCTGCTGACCGCGATCCGCAAGGAGACCTCGACGGTCCTGCTCATCGACGAGGTCGACAAGACCGACGTCGAGGTCGAGGGACTGCTGCTCGAGGTGCTCAGCGACTTCCAGGTGACGATCCCCGAGCTCGGCACCATCTCGGCCGTTCGTCGTCCGATGGTGCTGCTCACCTCGAACGCGACCCGCGAGCTGTCCGAGGCGGTCCGTCGCCGCTGTCTCTACCTGCACATCGACTACCCGGACGCCGAGCGCGAGCACGCGATCCTCGTGGGCCAGGTCCCGGGCATCGAGGACAAGCTGGCTCGCCAGATCGTCGACACCGTCACCCGGCTGCGTGCGCTCGAGCTGCGCAAGGCGCCGTCGATCGCCGAGTCGGTCGACTGGGCGCGCACGCTCGTGGCCCTCGGCACCGGCACGCTCGACCCGGCCACCATCGACGCCACGCTCGGCGTGGTGCTCAAGCACACCAGCGACATCGACCGGGCAGTCCGCGAGCTCAAGCTCCGCCTGGCCTGAGCATGGCGCTGCTCGACCGGCACATCGCGTTCCTGGAGGCTCTGCGCACGGCAGGTCTCCCGGTCTCGCTGTCCGAAGGCCTCGACGCCGCGGACGCCGTGTTGACCCTCGGCCTCGACGACCGCGAGCTGGTCCGCGCCGCGTACGCCGCCACCCTGGTCAAGAAGCAGCCGCACCGAGCCGGCTTCGACCACGTCTTCGACCTCTACTTCCCGGCGCTGGTCGGTGACCCCACGCGGGTGACGGACGAGTCGGTCGTCGAGCTTGCCGAGACGCCGGAAGACATCTCGGCAAGCTCGATGACCGGAGCCGGCGACGGGCCCGCCGACCTCGCCGAGTTCCGCGACGCCCTGGTCAACGCCCTCGGCATGGGCGACCCGGACGCGCTGCAGATGCTGGCCCGCGACGCCGTCCAGCGGTTCGGCCTGATCCGCGGGCGCGGCCCGGGCGAGCAGCGCTGGTCGTCGTACAACGTGATGAACCGGGTGTCTCCGTACGAGCTCGTCGAGCGCGTCCTCCAGGGACTCATGGCCGACCTCGACACCGACCCGACGATGCGTACGCTGGTGCAGGCGCAGGTCGACGCCTTCGAGGCGATGGTCGACGCGGAGGTACGCCGCCGCGCGGCCGAGGTCCGCGGCCCCGAGCACGTCGCCAAGTACACCGTGCGCAAGAGCATCGACCAGATCGACTTCACCTCCGCCCGCAAGAGCGACCTCGAGGCGATGCGCCGCGAGATCGGCCCGCTCGCGCGCCGACTGGCCACCCGGATCAACAAGCACAAGGCGTCGCGGCAACGTGGTCAGCTCGACTTCCGGCGTACCGTCCGGGCGTCGATCTCCTCGGGGGGCGTGCCGCTGGAGACCCACCACAAGCCGCGCCGACCCAGCCGCACCGACCTGGTCGTGCTCTGCGACGTCAGCGGGTCGGTGGCGAACTTCGCCAACTTCACCCTGATGCTGGTCTTCGCGCTGCGCGAGCAGTTCAACCGGGTGCGCGCGTTCACGTTCGTCGACGAGATCCACGAGGTCAGCGACCGCTTCCACCCCGGCGCCGACCCGATCGAGACGATGGCGTCGCTGGCTGCGAGTGCGCAGTACGCCAGCCTGTGGGGCCGGACGAACTACGGCCGCGCGTTCACCCGCTTCCAGGAGCTGCACGGCGACGCGCTCGGTCCGAAGACGAACCTGCTCATCCTCGGCGACGCCCGCTCGAACTACTCCGACCTCGCGATGCCGGTGATCAAGGACATGGTCCACGAGGCCCGGAACACCTGGTGGCTCAACCCGGAGTCGCCCCGGCACTGGAACACCGGCGACTCCGCTGCGCAGGAGTACGCGAAGATCCTGAACATGGTCGAGTGCCGCAACCTCACGCAGCTGGGAGACTTCATCCACGACCTGGCCTGATGGCTGGATTGTGGGATCTCCCCCAAACGCGCAACAACTGCCCGGTAGAGTGATCGATCCCCGTTCCGCTCTGACAAGGACCGAAGTTGAACGAAGACGTCGCCGCTCGCGAGATCGCGCGCGAGCAGGAATTCGTCGACACGGTCTACCGCCAGCTGGCGGACTCGGCCCGGTCGGCCGAACAGCTCGCGGCGGAAGGTCGCGCCCGGGGTCAGCTCGGTCACGAGGGCGGCCTGGTCGAGCGTGACGCCATGCTCTTCCAGGCGGCGAAGAGGATCGCGACGTTGGACGCGGCCCACGAAGGCCTCGTCTTCGGGCGTCTCGACATGCGTGACGAGGTCGACCCGGAGCCGCGCTACGTCGGCCGGATCGGGTTGCGCGACAACAACCACGACATCCTGCTGATCGACTGGCGGGCCCCCGCGTCGGCTGTGTTCTACCAAGCAACCCCGGCCGAGCCGAAGGGCGTGATCCGCCGACGGATCCTGCGCAGCCTCGGTGAGACCGTCGTCGGCGTCGAGGACGACCTGCTCGATCCCGAGGCCGACGCGGAGTCGTCGAAGGACCTGCCGATCGTCGGCGAGGGCGCGCTGATGGCGCAGCTCTCCCGCGCGCGTGACCGGTCGATGCACTCGATCGTCGCCACCATCCAGGCCGAGCAGGACAAGGCGATCCGCGCTCCGGAGAAGGGCGTCGTGCTCATCACCGGCGGCCCGGGCACCGGCAAGACAGTCGTCGCGCTGCACCGCGCCGCGTTCCTCCTGTACGGCGATCGGCGACGCTACGAGACCGGCGGCGTCCTGGTGGTCGGTCCCTCCGGGGTCTTCATGCGCTACATCGAGCGCGTGCTCCCGTCCCTCGGCGAGACCGCGGTGGCGCTGCGCTCGCTCGGTGACGTCGTCGACGGTCTCAAGGCCACCCGGCGCGACGACCCCCGGGTCGCCGAGGTCAAGGGCGCCGTCGAGATGGCCGAGCTGCTGCGCCGTACCTCGCGCCAGTCCGTGCCCGGCGGGCCCCGTGAGTTCCGGGTGTTCTACCGCGACGACGTGCTCCACCTCGGGCCGCGCGAGCTCGGGCAGGTGCGACGTCAGCTGCTCTCGATGGGCCCGCGCAACCGGTCGACCACCAAGGTCGCCTCGACCCTGATCGACCACCTCTGGCGTCAGGTGAAGTCCGAGCGTGCGCGCGAGCGCACCAAGGAGGACTTCGCCGACGAGATGCGCACCAGCGACGCGTTCCTCGACTTCGCCGCATCCTGGTGGCCGGTGCTCGACGCCGCCACCGTGCTCGGCTGGCTGGGTGACCACGACGTGCTGACCCGCGTCGCCGAGGGCGTGCTGGACGACGAGGCCGTGCGCCTGCTCGCGAAGTCCTGGGGCGAGGACCTCTCGGTCGACGACATCCCGCTGGTCGACGAGCTGCGCTACCTGCTCGGCGATCCGCCGCTGGTCAACGACGCCGAGGAGGACCCGCTGGAGCTGGCCGACTCGTCGCTCTCCGAGCTGACCCTGGCGACCGAGAAGGAGTGGGGCGGCCAGCGCACCTGGAGCCCGCCGACGAACCGGGTCGAGGACGACGGCTACGCCCACGTGCTCATCGACGAGGCCCAGGACCTGACGCCGATGCAGTGGCGCATGGTCGGGCGCCGCGGACGCACCGCCACCTGGACGATCGTCGGCGACCCTGCGCAGTCCTCGTGGCCGGTGCCCGCCGAGGCCACCAAGGCCCGCGCCGAAGCGCTCGGGACGAAGGCGCAGCACGAGTTCCACCTCTCCACGAACTACCGCAACTCCTCGGAGATCTACGCCTTCGCCGCTCGGTACGCCGAGCGCGTCGGCCTGGACGCCGACCTGCCGAACGCGGTCCGCTCGACCGGCGTCGAGCCGAGCGAGGTCGTCGACGCCGACCTCGAGGGCGCGACCCGGCGTGCGCTCGCCGATCTGGTCGGCGCGGTCAACGGCACGGTGGGCATCGTCGTCCCGGTGGCGCGCCGGGCCGAGGTCAGCAGGTGGGTCGCCGGATGGTCCGAGGTCGACGGCATGACCGAGGGCGAGGACGCTCGCGTCGTCGTGCTCACCGGCCTCGACACCAAGGGCCTGGAGTTCGACGGCATCGTCGTGGTCGAGCCCGCCGAGATCGAGTCGGAGTCGCCCACCGGTACGGCGACCCTGTACGTCGTCTACACCCGCGCCACCCAGCAGATGGTCACCGTCTCCTCCTCCTGACCCGGCACCAATGTGCAGGTCTCTCCCGCCGACCCGGCACCAATGTGCAGGTCTCTCCCGCCGACCCGGCATGGATGTGCGGGTGCACCTGCACATCCATGCCGGCTCGCCACCCAGCACCTGCACATCCCTGCCGGGTCGGCGCCCAACAGGTGCACATCCTTGCCGGGTCGGCGTTAACGGGGTGGCAACAACGTCGGAGTAGCCTCGAGACATGGACCACCCGCACGTCATCGTCCTGTTCGGGGCCACCGGGGACCTCGCTCGACGCAAGCTCCTGCCCGGCCTGCTCCGGTTGTTCGAGGCCGGTCTTCTGCGGGACGCGCGCATCATCGGGACCTCGCTGGAGGAGCTCGACACCGAGCGGTTCGTGAAGTTCGCGCGTGACGCCTGCGAGGAGTTCGGCAAGGGCGACCTGACCGACGCCCGGTGGGACCGGTTCGCCCCGATGCTCACCTACGTCCCGCAGTCCTCGGGGCCCGAGACCCTCGCCGAGACGGTGTCGTGGGCCGAGGCGCAGCTGGCCACGGCGGTCGGCATCATCGCCACCGACATCCGTCGGCTGCACTACCTGAGCGTGCCGCCGAAGGCCGCGCTCGACGTGATCCGCCAGCTCGACGAGGCCGGCCTGGTCGAGCGCTCGCGGATCATCATGGAGAAGCCGTTCGGTACCGACCTGGTCTCCGCGAAGCTGCTCAACGACCGGGTGCACCAGGTCTTCGACGAGAGCCAGGTCTTCCGGATCGACCACTTCCTCGGCAAGGAGGCCGCGCAGAACATCCTGGCGTTCCGGTTCGCCAACGGTCTGTTCGAACCGATCTGGAACCGCAACTTTATCGACCACGTGCAGATCGACGTCCCCGAGATGCTCGGGCTAGAGGGGCGGACCGCGTTCTACGAGTCGACCGGTGCGTACCGCGACATGGTCGTCACCCACCTGATGCAGGTGCTGGCGTTCATGGCGATGGAGCCGCCGACCTCGCTCGCGCCCGGGCCGATCAGCGACGAGAAGAACAAGGTGTTCCGCTCGATGCGCCCGCTGGAGCCGAGCAACGTCGTCCGGGGCCAGTACGCCGGCTACCGCGGCAAGGAGGCCGTCGCCGACGACTCCGACACCGAGACGTTCATCGCGCTCAAGGTCGAGATCGACAACTGGCGCTGGGCGGGCGTGCCGTTCTTCCTGCGCACCGGCAAGAAGATGGCCGAGGGTGCCCGGATCATCTCGATCGCGTTCAAGGAGCCGCCGCTGACGATGTTCCCCGCGGGCTCGAACGCCGGCACCCACGGTCCCGACCACCTGACCTTCGACCTCGCCGACCAGTCGAAGATGTCGCTCTCCTTCTACGGCAAGCGCCCGGGGCCGGGTATGAAGCTCGAGAAGCTCTCGATGCAGTTCGCCACGAACGAGACCGACAGCAGCTCCTCGGTCCTCGAGGCCTACGAACGGCTGATCTACGACGCGATGCGGGGCGACCACACGCTGTTCACCACGGCGGACGGCGTCGAGACGCTCTGGGAGAAGTCCCAGCCGCTGCTCGACGACCCGCCGCCGGTGCGCACGTACTCGGCCGGTTCCTGGGGGCCGAACGCGATCCACCAGCTGATCGCCCCGCACGCGTGGCGGTTGCCGTTCGAGCGCAGCTGGCGGGAGAAGCCGCGTTAGGACGTTCTTAACCCCCTGCGAGCACGGTCTTTACCGGGCGTGGGGCAGGCTCGAAGAATGGAGCTGAAGGACTGGTCGGTCAGGATCGCGGGCGTGGTGGTGCTCGCGATCCTCACCGTCGGCTGCAGCATCGACGTACGGACGTCGACGTCGACGGAGTCCCGGCCGCTGCCACCCCAGATCAAGTCCTGGTTGGAGAAGGACGGCCGCATCGCCCATCGCGGTGGCTCGGCAGACTTTCCCGAGATGAGCCGCTACGCCTACGACCGAGCGCTCGAGGCCGGCTACCAGGCGCTCGAGATCACGTTGGCGCGCAGCGCGGACGGCACCTGGTTCGGCCTGCACGACAGCGACCTCGACCGCACCTCCGGGGTCGGCGACGTCGCTGTCGAGGACAGCACGTGGGCGGAGATCGACGAGCACCGTATCCTCGCGGCCGCATCCGACGCCGGGACGCCGGGGCACCAGCGGTACCTGACGCTCGGGGAGTTCCTGGACGCCTACTACGGCAAGGCGATCCTCTTCCTCGACCCGAAACGCGCCGGCGACCACGTCGACGAGCTGCTCGACATCCTCGACGCGCTGCCCGGTGATGCCACCCGGACGGTCGTGGCGAAGCAGGCCTGGCGGGCAGGTGCCTCGCCGTGGTTGCCCAAGGCGCGCGAGCGCGGCTACACCACCTGGCGTGCGTTCGGCCAGGACGACGACTTCCTGCACCACCACGAGGACGCTGATCTGCTCGGGATGTCCTACCGGGCGAGCCCGCAGGTGTGGAAGAAGATCCGGTCCCTCGGCAAGCCGGTGATCGCGCACGTGGTCCCCGACGCGCGGGCGGCGAACGTCGCCCTCGGCAAGGGCGCCGACGGCCTGATGGTCTCCGGGGTGACCGAGGTGCGGCGAGCGGTCACCGCTCAGGCAGCGCGGTGAAGCGCTCTCACGGCGTCCACCCCGCCAGGTAGTCCGGGACCGCGATGTCCTGGCGGAGGTCGTCGGCCGGGACGGGGTCGCCGTACGTCGTGAGGATCGGGAGCGTGCCCGCCCAGACCGGGTGGTCGAGGTCCTCGGGCAGGTCCTCGACGTCCTTATCGCTGATCTTCACCGACCACTCGGTCAGCGGCAGCGCGAGCACCATCGTGCCGGCGAGCTCCTTGGTGGTCGGCTGTCGCAGGCCGGGCCAGCGCCCCGGCATCCACGCCTCCGACATCGCTTCGAGCGCCGCGGTCTTGTCCTCGGCAGCCACGGTCTCCGGCTTCCCGAAGACCATCGCCGAGCGGTAGTGCATCGAGGACTCCAGCGCCGACCGCGCGAGCACCATGCCGTCGAGGATGGTCACCGTCGCGCACACCTCGATCCCGGCGGCCAGCGTCCGGAACAGGCGACTGCCGGTGGAGCCGTGCAGCAGCAGCCGGTCCCCGTCGCGCGCGTACGCCGTCGGGATGTTCAGTGGTCGGCCGTCGGCGACGAAGGCGACGTGCGCGACCCGGGCTGAGTCGAGCACGGCCCACAGGTCCTCGAGCTCGGTGGCCGCCTTCTCGGGGAGCCGGCGGATCCGGGTGCGGTCGGTCATGGGTTGATTCTGCCCAGGCCCGACCGCCCCCGCGACGGAAATTCAGACCAGCTGGTCGAGCGCCAGCGTCAGTGCGGTCGCCGCCAGTCCGGTCGGCGCTGCGGACCGCTCGTGGCACTTCTCCAGCGCGACGCGGATCGTGCGCGAGACGTCGCCGAGGATGACCTCGTCGCTCACCTCGCCGATGCCGCCCATGAGCAGCGTGAACGCCCGGGCCATGCCGCAGTTCGCGATGAAGTCCGGGATCACCGCAACGTTCTGGTCGGCGTACTCGTAGGTCGGACCGTAGAAGATCTCGGGATCGGCGAACGGCACGTTGGCGCCGGCCGAGATCAGCTCCAGGCCACCGGCGACGAGCCGCTCTACCTGCTGGTGGCTGACCAGCCGCGAGGCCGCGCACGGCAGGAAGATCTCCGCGCCCAGGTCCCAGACCTGCTCCTCGACGACGTCGAACGGCAGCAGGTCGGGGGAGACCAAGGTGTTGCCGACCTTGCCGAGGAACAACCCGTGCACCTCCTCGGGCGTGAGGCCCTGGGGCGCGAGCAGGCCACCGTCGCGATCGATGATCCCGACGACGACGGCCCCGGCCTGGGCCAGGTAGTACGCCGCCGCGGATCCGACGTTGCCCCAGCCCTGGACGACCACGCGCTTGCCCCGCACGCTCCCCGTCGGCTGGTAGATGCCGTAGTGGTGCACGACCGACTCCGCGACGCCCCACCCGGTGACCAGGTCGGCGATCGTGTACTTCGCCTCCCGGTCCGGGGTGTAGCGCGGGTCCTCGACCACCTTGGAGACGCCGAGGCGCAGCATCCCGACCCGCTGCACCAGCTCCCGCTCGTCGGCGGCGAAGTGCCCGTTGACGATGCCCTGCTGCGGGTGCCAGAGGCCGTAGCGCTCGGTCAGCGGGATGACGTCGTGCAGCTCGTCGACGTTGAGGTCGCCGCCGGTGCCGTAGTACGCCTTGAGCAGCGGGGTGACCGCCTTGAACCACCGCTCCAGCACGCCGGCGCGACGCGGGTCGGCGGGGTCGAAGTCGATGCCGGACTTGGCGCCGCCGATCGCCGGCCCGGAGACGGTGAACTTCACCTCCATGGTCTTGGCCAGCGCCTCGACCTCGCTGCGGTCCAGGCCGCGCCGCATCCGCGTGCCACCTCCTGCGGCGCCGCCGCGCAGCGAGTTGATGACCACCCAGCCCCGTGCCTCGGTCTCCGCGTCGTTCCACTCGAAGACGATCTCGGGTGCCTTACTCTCGTAGCGGACCAGCAGGTCCTTCATCGAGGTGCGTTCGATCGTGGTGGTCATGCGTGTGCCTTTCGAATACGCCCGGCAGCCTCGCCGAGCCCGATCCGGGTGCCGTTCGCTCCGGGTGCGGTGGCGCGCAGGACGACCTCGTCGCCGTCCTCGAGGAAGCCCTTGCCGCGCTCGATCAGCGAGCCGACCTCGTCGAGCTCGGGGCCGGACACGGTGCCGGAGGCGAACAGGTCACCCGTTCGGGTCGGCGCCCCGTTCGCGGTCAGGTGGGCGAGCATCTGCGCGGGCGACCAGTACGTCGTCGCATACGGCGGCGAGCTGATCAGCTCGCCGTTGAGCCAGACCTCCAGGCCGATGTCCAGGCCCCACGGCGGGTCCATCGCCAGGTACCCCTGCGGCGCCGGGACCTGGCCCGGTACGTCGATCCGCGCAGCGTCGAGCGCAGCCAGCGGGGTGATCCACGCGCCCAGCGTCGAGGCGAACGACTTGCCGAGGTGCGGGCCGAGCGGCACGTACTCCCAGGCCTGGATGTCGCGGGCCGACCAGTCGTTGAAGAGCGCGACGCCGAACAGGTGGTCCTCGACGTCGTCGGTGGTGATCGTCGACCCCATCGCGTTGCCGGTGCCGACGACGAAGCCGAGCTCTGCCTCGATGTCGAGGCGGGCCGACGGTCCGAAGGTGGGCGCGCTCTCACCAGCCGGCAGGCGCTGTCCGCACGGGCGCACCACGTCGGTGCCGGAGACGACGACCGATCCCGAGCGGCCGGTGTAGCTCACCGGCAGGTGCCGCCAGTTCGGCATCAGCGGGTCCGGGCTGTCGGGTCGGAACAGTCGGCCGAGGTTCGAGGCGTGGTGCTCGGAGGCGTAGAAGTCGACGTAGTCGGCGACCTCGAACGGCAGGTGCATCGTGACGTCCGCGATCGGGTGGACGCCGTCGGCGGGCAGGCCGTCGGCCAGCGCGGACCGGATCGCCGTACGGACCTCGTCCCAGCGGCGGCGCCCCTGTGCCATGAACGCGTTCAGGCTGGGGCGGGCGAACACGTCGTCGTCGAGCAGCAGCGCGAGGTCCACGACGTCGTCGCCGAGCCGGGTCGCCACCCGCGGCGCGGTCCCGGGCAGCGAGTACACGCCGTACGGGAGGTTGGTCAGGCCGAAGAGTGCTGCGTCGTTCACTGGTTCCCCCTCGTCCAGGACGTCAGGTAGACGCCGTCGTCGACGGCGCGGCCCGCCTCGCCGATCTCCAGCGGCCGGAAGGTGTCGACCATGACGGCGAGCTCGTCGAAGGACTCGACGCCGATCGACTTCTCGTACGCGCCTGGCTGCGGCCCGTGGCTGTGGCCACCGGGGTGCAGGCTGATCGAGCCCTTGCCGATGCCCGATCCCTTGCGGGCCTCGTAGTCGCCGTCGACGTAGAACATGACCTCGTCGGAGTCGACGTTGGAGTGGTAGTACGGCACCGGGATCGACAGCGGGTGGTAGTCGACCTTGCGCGGGACGAAGTTGCAGATCACGAAGTTGTGCCCCTCGAAGACCTGGTGCACCGGCGGCGGCTGGTGCACGCGGCCGGTGATCGGCTCGAAGTCGGCGACGTTGAACGCGTACGGGTAGAGGCAGCCGTCCCACCCGACGACGTCGAAGGGGTGCTGCGGGACGACGTGGACCGTGCCCGCCAGTCCGCCGGGACCGTTGCCGCGGTGCTTGATGTAGACCTCGGTCTCCCCGTCGGTCGGCGTCTCGGCAGGCTCGAGGACCGGGGAGGTCGGCACCCGCAGGTCCCGCTCGCAGTACGGCGCGTGCTCGAGCAGCTGTCCGTACCTCGACAGGTACCGCTTCGGCGGCGCGATGTGGCTGTTGCCCTCGATCGCGTAGAGCCGCAGTGCGACATCCCCGGTCGGCACCCACCGGTGCGTCGTCGCCCGCGGCAGGATCACGTAGTCACCGCTGCCGACCTCGAGCGAGCCGAAGACCGTCTCGACCACGGCGGTGCCGGACTCGACGAACACGCACTCGTCACCGATGCCGTTGCGGTAGTACGGCGAGGTGGCCCCGACCACGGCGTAGCTGATCCGGACGTCGCCGTTGCCGAGCACGAGACGCCGACCGGTGACCGCGTCGTTGTCGCGCCAGTCGTCGTCGTTCCAGAGGTCGTGCAGCTTCAGGTGCAGCGGGACCAGCGGGTGGTTCGGGACGGTGGCCTGGTCGGGCAGTTCCCAGACGCGCGCCTCGACGATCGCCGAGGGGACGTGGCGGTGGTACAGCAGCGAGGAGTCCGAGGAGAAGCCCTCCTCGCCCATCAGCTCCTCGTAGTAGAGGTCGCCGCCGGCCCCGTTCTCGAGCGCGGCGCGGTGCTGGGTGTGGCGCTTCGGCGGGACGTTCCCGACGCGCTGGTAGTGCGCCATCAGCTGCGCCCATTCTCGACTACGTCAAGGTTCCCGCGCGCTTCCTGCTCGCGCTCGATCGCTTCGAAGAGCGCCTTGAAGTTGCCCTTCCCGAAGCCGAGCGAGCCGTGCCGCTCGATGAGCTCGAAGAACACCGTCGGACGGTCGCCGAGCGGCTTGGTGAAGATCTGCAGCAGGTAGCCGTCCTCGTCGCGGTCGACGAGGATGCCGCGCTTCTGCAGCTCGGAGACGGGCACCCGGACCTCGCCGATGCGCGCGCGCAGCTCAGGGTCCTCGTAGTACGAGTCCGGGGTGCTGAGGAACTCGATGCCCTCCGCCCGCAGGGCGTCGACGGTGGCGAGGATGTCGCTGGTGGCGAGTGCCAGGTGCTGCGCGCCGGGGCCGTCGTAGAACTCGAGGTACTCGTCGATCTGCGACTTCTTCTTCGCGATGGCCGGCTCGTTGAGCGGGAACTTCACCCGGTGGTTGCCGTTCGCGACGACCTTCGACATCAGCGCCGAGTAGTCCGTGGCGATGTCGTCGCCGACGAACTCGGCCATGTTCGTGAAGCCCATGACCTTGTTGTAGAACTCGACCCAGTCGTCCATCTTGCCGAGCTCGACGTTGCCGACGACGTGGTCGAGCGCCTGGAACAGTCGCTTGGGCGCGCCGTCGCGCTTCTCGAACGTCGAGGTGCGAGCCACGTACCCGGGCAGGTACGGACCGTCGTACCGGCTGCGGTCGACCAGGGTGTGCCGGGTGTCGCCGTACGTCGCGAGGGCGCCGATGCGCACGGTGCCGTGCTCGTCGGTGACGTCGTGCGGTTCCTCCAGCACCGTCGCCCCGACGGACCGGGCGTGTGCGATGCAGCGGTCGACGTCGGGGACCTCGAGCGCGATGTCGACGACGCCGTCGCCGTGCTTGCGGTGGTGGTCGAGCAGGGTGCTGCGCGGGTCCACCCCGCCCTTGATGACGAAGCGCACCGCCCCGCTGGTGAGCACGTACGCGACGTGGTCGCGGTTACCGGTCTCCGGGCCTGAGTAGGCGACGAGGTTCATGCCGAAGGCGGAGACGAAGAAGTGCGCCGTCTGCGTCGCGTTGCCGACGACCCACACCACCGCGTCCCAGCCGGTGACGGGGAACGGGTCCTGCGCGTCGTCGTACTCGACAAGTCCGACGAGCTGCTGGAGGGTGGCCAGGTCCAGCTCTGCGAGCCGTTCCTCGTTGGTCAGGGTGTCTGCGAGTGCCATGGCTGCAGCACAGCACCGCGGTTGTAACGGCGGCAACATGTGCATCTGATGGTGGTCAAGGTGTGCAGATCTCGCGCTGATGCTGCGTGAGAACTGCACAATCTGGTAAGCAAGTGCCATGCCTGAGGCCACCGCGCTCGACGAGATCGACATCGCCCTGCTCTCCGCGCTCGCCGAGCACCCGCGTGCCGGCGACCTCGAGCTCTCCCGGCAGACCAAGGTCGCCCGCGCCACCGTCGCCAGCCGCCTCCGGCGGATGACCGAGGCGGGTGTCATCGCCGACTGGGAGCCGAGCCTCGACGTTGCGGCCGCCGGGTACGAGGTGCAGGCGTACGTGACGCTCGAGATCTCGCAAGGTGCCCTCGACGAGGTGACGCGCGACCTCGCCGACATCCCGCAGGTGCTCGAGGCGTACGTGACCACGGGCTCGTACGACGTGCTCTGCCGGGTCGCTACCCGCTCGCACCCCGAGCTGCAGGCGACCCTGGTCCGGATCGACCAGGCGTCCTCGGTGGTGCGGTCGACCAGCGTGATGGTGCTCTCCGTGCTGATCGCCCCGCGGATGCTGCCGCTGCTGGCGAGCAACGAACCGCTGCCGAGCCGGCGGGCGCCGGCGTACCGACGGTCCTGACTGATCAGATTGCCTAGTTGAGGATCCCCTCGACTGGCACATCTGCGCACGTTGCCCATCCGTGGGTACACACGTTGCCGTGTCCGGGTCCCGATGCTGTGCTCGTCGGACAGGAGGCGCCATGTTCGAGGAAGCTCAGCTCTACTCACCCGTGACCACCGACGAGAACGGTGAGGTCACCGTCCACCTCGTCGAGGGGCACCCCGGGTTGGACGACCCGGAGTACCAGCGCCGACGCAACGCGATCGCGGCCGCAGCGCTGGCGTGGGACCCGGCGGCCTCCACGCCGCGGATCGACTACACCGACATCGAGCACGAGGTGTGGCGCACCGTCTGCGAGCACCTCGAGCCGCTGCACGAGAAGTACGCCTGCACGCCGTTCCGCGACGCCGTCCAGGCGCTCGACCTGCCGCGCGACCGGGTGCCGCAGCTCGACGAGGTGTCGGCCGGCCTGCAGCCGCTGACGGGGTTCCGCTACGTGCCGGCGCCGGGCATCGTGCCGCTCGAGGAGTTCTACGGCTCGCTCGAGGACGGCGTGTTCCACTCGACCCAGTACCTGCGCCACCACGCGGCACCGCTGTACACGCCGGAGCCGGACATCCTGCACGAGGTGATGGGCCACGGGAACCTGCTCGCCGACCCGCAGGTGGCCGAGCTCAACCGGCTCGCGGGGGCGGCTGCCCGACGGGTCAGCACACCCGAGGCGCTCAAGGCCGTCGCCGACGTCTTCTGGTTCACCATCGAGTTCGGGGTGCTCCGGGAGGGCGACGAGCTGCGCGCGTACGGCGCGGGGATCCTGTCGTCGTACGGCGAGATCGAGGAGTTCCGCTCGATGGAGATCCGACCGCTCGACTTCGCCCAGATGGCGACGATCGACTACGACATCACCCACTACCAGCAGGTCCTGTTCGCCGCGGAGTCGTTCGGCCACATGGTCGACGCGGTGGGCGGGTTCTTCGCCGCGGTCGACGACGACACCCCGGCGCGTCTCGCCGCGGCAAAACCCCTCTGAGGGTGCCGCGCGGCGTTGGTAGCGTCTGGCCATGACCGCGACCCAGCCCTCCGCCCGCCCTGATGCCCGGGCCGCCCTCGAGCAGGTGACGGGGCAGCAGGCGTGGGCGGTCATCCGGGTACGCGACAGTGCGACGGTCACGCTGGTCGGCGGCCCGCTGGTGGCGGCTGAGAAGCTCGCGGACGTTCCCGTCGGGGACGGCCCCGCCGAGCCTGGACGTCGGTACGACGCTCTCGTCGCGGTGCCGTTCCGCCAGGTCGCCGAGCGCGGCTTCGAGGTGCACGACGACGGCGCTCCGCTGGCGGTCGTGGCGATCGAGTCCGAGGTCGAGGTGCCGCTGGCCGACCTGCTGGCGGCGCTGCCCGACGAGGACATCGGCTTCGCCGACCGCGGCGGCTTCGAGACCGACGACGAGGCGTACGCCGCCGTCGTCGAGCAGATCATCGCCGACGAGATCGGCAACGGGGAGGGCGCCAACCTCGTGGTCGGTCGGCACTACCGCGCGCAGCTCGAGGACTGGGGCCCGGAAACAGGTGCGGCCAAGGCGTTGACCGTGCTGCGCCGGTTGCTCGAGAACGAGCGCGGCGCCTACTGGACCTACTGCTTCTGGACCGGCGAGCGCTTCCTCATCGGCGCCTCACCGGAGCGGCACGTCAGCGTCCAGGGCGGCGACGTCCGGATGAACCCGATCTCCGGCACCTTCCGGCTCCGCGGCCTGGAGCCCGAGCAGCGCAAGGAGAAGCTGCTGGAGTTCCTCGCTGACGAGAAGGAGATCTACGAGCTCTTCATGGTCGTCGACGAGGAGCTCAAGATGATGTGCGACATCTGCCACGAGGGCGGTCAGGTTCTCGGCCCGTTCCTCAAGCCGATGACGCACCTCGTGCACACGGAGTACCTGCTCGCCGGTCGCACCCACCGCGACGTGCGCGACGTGCTGCGCGACTCGATGTTCGCGGCGACCGTCACCGGTGCCCCGGTCGAGAACGCCTGCAAGCTGATCAAGCAGTACGAGCCCGAGGGCCGCGGCTACTACGCCGGAGCGCTGGCGCTGATCGGCCGCGACGAGAACGGTGCGCAGACGGCCGACTCCCCGATCCTGATCCGCACGGCGGACGTCTCCGCGACCGGCGCGCTCAAGGTCACCGCCGGCGCCACGCTCGTGCGCGACTCCGACCCGCGCTCGGAGGTGGCCGAGACGATGGCCAAGGCCAGCGGCATCCTCTCCGCGTTCGGCCTGGTGCCGGCTGCGGCCGCCGGAGCGCCGGCCGCCATCCAGGACCTGACCACCGACGAGGACGTGCTGATCGCGCTGAACTCCCGCAACCAGCGGCTCTCCAAGTTCTGGCTGACCGACCAGGGCGGTGCTGCGCCGGCCCCGGAGCTGGTCGGCCGCTCGGTCGCGATCCTGCACGGCGAGGACGACTTCGCGAACATGCTGCACCACGTGTTCGCGGTGCTCGGCATGAAGCCGACGATCATCCGGCACGAGGACTTCGTCCCGGGTGCGTTCGACGCCTACGACATGGCGGTGGTCGGCCCTGGACCGGGCGACCCCCGGGACGAGGCGAGCGCCAAGATCGCCACCTTCCGCGGCGCGGTCGACGGACTGCTGGAGAGCGGGAAGCCGTTCCTCGCGGTGTGCCTCGGTCACCAGGTCCTCTGCCACCGCCTCGGAATTCCGTTGGCCTTCAAGGACATCGTCTTCCAGGGCACGCAGTCGACGGTGTCGGTCGGAGGTCGCGACGAGGTCGTCGGTTTCTACAACACCTTCGTCGGTCGGGTGCACGAGGGCGACCCGCTCCCCGAGGGCGTCCGCGTCGAGACGGACCCGGCCACCGGTGATGTCCACCTGGTCGCCGGCCCGCACTTCCGCGGCGTGCAGTTCCACGCCGAGTCGATCCTCACCGAGAACGGCGTCGCCCTGCTGCAGCGTCTCCTCCTCGACGTCGTCGGCACGGGTCAGGTCGGACAGGTTGGTTGAGGTGCAGCCGCGCTAGCGGGTGCCTCGAAACCCGGTGACATGAACGCCAACGTCCTCGTCGTCGACCACCACGACTCCTACACCTGGAACCTGGTGCACCTCATCGCCGGCGTGACCGGCGCTCTCCCCGACGTCGTCGAGCACGACCAACCAGGCGTGCTCGAGCGCGCGGCGGCGTACACCCACGTCGTGCTCTCGCCCGGGCCCGGTCATCCTGCCGACCCGGCCGACTTCGCTCTGGGTCGCGCGATCTTCGAGCTCGGCAACCCCGTTCTGGGCGTGTGCCTCGGCATGCAGGCGCTGGTGACCTCCTTCGGGGGAACCGTCGAGCGCATCGCTCCGGCGCACGGCGAGGTGGCGGTCGTCGAGCACGACGGCGTCGCGGTCTTCGCGGGACTGCCCGCCAGGTTCGAGGCCGTCCGCTACCACTCGCTCGCCGCGACGAGGTTGCCCGACGAGCTGGTCGTCACGGCCCACGCCGGTGGTGTGGTGATGGGCGTGCGGCACCGGACCCTGCCGTTGCACGGAGTCCAGTTCCACCCCGAGTCGGTCCTGTCGCAGCACGGCGCCCGGCTCGTCGCGAACTTCCTGGGTGCACCGTGAGTGCCGCCGACGAGTTCGCCCGGATCGCCGCCGAGCACGAGCGTTGCTTCTGGCTCGACGGCGGCGGGTCGCAGCCGTGGTCCGGCGAGCGCTCGATCATGGGCTGGCTCGAACCCGATGACCTGTCCCTGGTCTACGACGCCGCACGCCGTGAGGTCGTCGAGCACCCGAGCGGCAAGGTCGTGGGCGACGACATCTTCGCCGCCCTGCAGGAGCGGCTCGACGGTGATGCCGGCACGAGCTGGGTCGGCTACTTCGGGTACGCCGCCCGCGCCGACCTGCCCGCCCGAAGCGCCCCGGGTCTGCCCGACGCGATCTGGATGCGCGCACGGACCGTGCGGGTCGAGGAGGGGCGCGTTCCCGCGCCCGCTCCCGGTGACCTGCACGATGCGGAGGACCCGACCCCGCCGACGTACGCCGACGCGTTCGCGGTCGTCCAGGAGCACCTCCACGCCGGCAACTCCTACGAGGTGAACCTGACCTACCGCGTCGAGCAGGCCTCCGACCGGGACCCGGTCGAGGTGTACCGGCGGCTGCGGTCCTCCAACCCCGCTCCGTACGCCGGCGTCCTGCGGCACGGCGACGTCTGGCTGCTGTCGGCCTCTCCTGAACGCTTCGCGACGATCGACCGGCACCGCCGGGTCGAGACCCGCCCGATCAAGGGCACCACCCCGCGCGGCGCCACGCCAGCCGAGGACGCGGCCTTGCGCGAGCGCCTGGCCACCGATGCGAAGTTCAGGGCCGAGAACCTGATGATCACCGACCTGCTGCGCAACGACCTGTCGATGGTCTGCGAGCCGGGAACCGTCCAGGTCCCGCACCTGATGGAGGTCGAGTCCTACCCCAGCGTGCACCAGCTCGTCTCCACCGTGACCGGTCGCCTGCGTGACGACGTCGGAACGGTCGACGCGTTGCGCGCGATGTTCCCCGCCGGCTCGATGACCGGCGCCCCGAAGCTGCGCACCATGGAGATCATCGACGAGGTCGAGACCGCGCCGCGCGGCATCTACGCCGGCGCCTTCGGGTGGATCTCGGGCGACGGCCGTGCTGACCTGGGCGTGGTGATCCGGTCGCTCTACCGAGGTGCCGAAGGCCCGTGGAGGCTCGGCACCGGCGGCGGCATCACCGTGCACTCCGATGTCGACGAGGAGTACGCCGAGACGCTGTGGAAGGCGGCTCGGGTGCGGGCGGCTCTCTAGGGGTCCTCGCGGTACGCGATCAGACCCGGCTCCAGCCCTGCTCGGTACGCCGCACGAGTCCGCACCGCTCGAACTGCACCAGCCAGCCGTGCATCGGCCACGTGCCCCATCGATCGTGGTAGAGCCGGGCGTTGCGGAGGATGTCGTCCAGGTGCTCGACGGGGGGAGCGCTGACGGGGTGGTGCTGGTGGTAGGCGCGGGCCGATCCGACCCAGCCCAGTCCGAGCCCGGCCCTGGTTGCCCGTTGGGCGAAGTCCGTGTCCTCGGCGCCGTAGCCGACGTACGCCTCATCGAAGCCGCCCGACCGGTCGAACGCGTCCGCCGACAGCGCGAAGGACAAGGACCAGAAAAGGCAGGGATCAGCGTTCTCCAGGTACTCCCCGGGTTCGGGTGCGGGGCGTGTCGGGTGGGGGGAGTCGAGCGAACCCAGATCCTGCAACGGGTACCCCTCGGGGCCGGGAGGCGGCAGGTAGGTGACCGGACCGGACCACACCGCGTCGGGACGCGCACGGACGATGTCGGCATAGCCGTTCACCAGGGTAGGACCGGCCAGGCAGTCGACGTCCAGGGCGATCAGGACGTCGCACCCCGCGTCCGTCGCGGCGCGCAGGCCCAGGTTGCGCGCGGCGGCCAGCGGGAGGCCCCGTGGGTCCGTGGCCGTGTCGAGGACGACGACGCTGTGCCTGCACAGCTCCGGGAGGTTTCGGATCTGCGTGTCGGCAACGGCGACCACCACGTGCAGGTCGGGGCGTCGACGGCCGAGGGCGAGCGACCGGATCTGGCGGATCAGGTGGTCGTGCCGACCGTGGGCGAGGGTGACCACTGCTGTCCCCGTCATCGCGTCCCCGTCATCGTGTCCCCGTGCCTCGTCGCCCGCCCGACTCCACGACGTCGGGCTGGAGGGCCGCGGCGAACCGGTGTGCGGCGTGGCCGTCGCACCAGGACGACCACCCGGTGCCGTCCAGGCCGGCAGCGCGTTCCAGGAGCGGGGACCAAACCGACGTCGGGAACGCGTCTTGGACGAGCGCGGGCGCGGAACCCTCGGCAGCGGGCTGGAGTCGGACGAGGCCATCCGGGCGGCGACCTACTCCAAGAGGGAGGAGGACCGCCGCAGCAGGTTGGCACGCGGGCAGGACCGGGACGGGTGACCGGGGCGGGTGCACCCGGGGCGTCCGGTCCCGGGGTGGTGCGCGTTCTCAGGGAGCGCCCACCACCGACAGCAGCTGCAGCTTCTCGTAGGTCTCACTGCCCGGCACCGCCGTGTAGACCAGCAGCAGGTGCGCCTGCTCGGGGTCCTGCAAGGTCTGGCAGCTCAGCTCGAGAACACCCAGCAGCGGGTGCTGGAAACGTTTCACCTCTCTCGGTCGGATGCCGACCTCGTGGAGCTGCCACAGGGCCTCGAACTCGGCGCTCTCCTTCCGCAGGCGGGCGGCGAAGTCGGCTGCCCGGGAGCCGGGTCCCCGCCGGGTGGCGAGCTCGCGCAGGCCGGAGGCGAACATCCGGGAGAGGAACTCCCGCTCCTCGGGGACGTAGAGGTTCCGGGTCTCCGGTTGGGTGAACCAGCGGAAGCCGATGCTGCGGGCCGGCCCGCGGTGCACGGACAGGTCGCCGACGAGGGCGACGCCCATCGGGGTCTGCCGCAGGGTCTCGCCGAGCTCGGTGACGATCTCAGCGGGCGTGTCGCTCAGTCGGTCCAGGATCCGAAGCATCCCAGGGCTCACGTGCTCGCTGTCCGCCCCGCGGCTCGGTGGGTGGTGGCCGGCGAGCCGGAAGAGATGGTCACGCTCGTCCAGGCTCAGGTGCAGCCCCTGCGCGATGGACGCGATCATCTGCTGGGACGGCTGGGGTCCGCGCTCCTGCTCGAGGCGGGAGTAGTAGTCGGTGGACATGTGGCACAGCACCGCCACCTCCTCGCGCCGCAAGCCGCTGGTGCGCCGACGCTGCCCGCGGGGGAGACCCACGTCCTCGGGCTGCAGCGCTTCGCGTCGGCCGCGAAGGAAACCTGCCAGCTCTGCTCGGTCGACCACCGCGCCTCCTTTCGTGAGGACCCCACCCTCGCAGGCCCCGGCGCTGCCATCCAGGGACCGCCGATCCCTGGATCGACCGACCGTGGATCGGCATCTGTTCCTCTGCGCAGACTCGTCGTGCAACCACGAACCGACGGCAAGGAGCCTGACATGAAGATCCCCGAGCTCACCGGCAAGCGCACGGTCATCACCGGAGCCAGCGACGGGATGGGACTCGTGATGGCGACGCACCTCGCCGGCGCGGGTGCCGAGGTGATCCTGCCGGTGCGCAACCGCACCAAGGGCGCCGCCGCCGTCGCTGCCATCCGCCGCGTGCACCCCGACGCGACTGTCTCTCTCCGCGACCTCGACCTCTCCTCGCTCACGTCGGTCGCTGAGCTGGGCAAGACCCTGAACGACGAGGGCGAGCCGATCCACGTGCTGCTCAACAACGCAGGGCTGATGACGCCGCCCGAGCGTCAGACGAGCGTCGACGGGTTCGAGGTGCAGCTCGCGACCAACCACGTCGGCCACTTCGCGCTCGTCGCGCACCTGCTTCCGAGCCTGCGTGCGGGCAACGCGCGCGTCACCTCCCAGCTCAGCGTGGCCGCTGCCCGCGGGGAGATCCGGTGGGACGACCTGTCCTGGAGCCGCGAGTACGACGGCATGAAGGCCTACCGCCAGTCCAAGATCGCGCTGGGCCTGTTCGGCCTCGAGCTGCACCGGCGCAGCCTGGCCGAGGGCTGGGGCATCACCAGCAACATCGCGCACCCGGGTGTTGCGCCGACGAACCTGCTGGCTGCTCGGCCGGAGCTCGGCCGCTCCCGCGACACCGGCGCACGCCGCGTCGTCCGCCTGATGTCGAAGCTCGGGGTGGTGGGGACCGTGGAGTCGGCAGGCATGGCCGCCCTGTACGCCGCCACCTCCCCGGAGGCCGTGGGCGGTCGGTTCTACGGCCCCTCCGGCCTGGGGAACCTCGGCCGGGAAGCCGGCGGAGCAGAAGCTGTACAAGCCGCTCGAGGACCAGGACGCCGCGAAGCGGATGTGGGTGGCCTCGGAGCAGCTGAGCGGTGTCAGCTTCAGCAACTGATCCCCGACGTGCGCGCTGTCCGATGTCCGATTCACCCGATTCGGGCATATGGAGACGTCGTCGCGCTTACGCTCGACGCTCACCGACCATCAGGGTCACAGATGCTCAGGAGGAGCACTTGAAGAACCTCACCACGGCGATCGTCGGATCGGCTGCAGTCCTGGCCGTCCTCGCACCGACCGCCGCCACGGCTTCCAGCACGCACGCCGACGCCGCGAAGGCGAAGAAGAAGCACTTCACCGTCGTCCAGAAGTTCGAGAAGGCCAAGCTCGGCGTGTGCAAGGTCGACAAGGGCGACGCGTGGAAGGTCTACGGACGCCTCGACACCCGCAAGGTCGCGAGCGGCAAGCACATGGGCTCGCTGTTCGTCATCCAGGCCGGTAAGGACATGCCGACCGACACCTGGCGCTCCGCGATGATCGCGAAGGGTAAGTACTCCAAGGTCGGCGCGGTCAAGGTCCCCAAGACCGGCGGCTACTCGCTCCAGGGCGGCGTCGGAGGGATGAACGCCGGCAACGGCGGGCCGATCAAGATCTCCAAGATCCGAAAGTGCTGATCGAGCGCTGAGAAGTACCGGCCGTACGCCCGGACGCGATGTCCGGGCGTACGGCCGATCTGGTTCTCCGATCTGGTTGTCCCCAGGTCAGCCGACCTTTCGGATGGTCCCGTCGGTCAGGTGCACGGTGTACGTCCAGGTCTCGGCGGGGTTCTCCGAGCTCTGCTCCTCCGACGGCCACCACGCGGCGTACCGGCCGTCGGTCACCGAGGCCTCGATCTCGAGTCCCGACGACGTGTGCACCGTGACGCCGGTGACGTCCGCGCCGACGTAGCCCTCGACCGAGACGAACCAGCCCTCGTCGGTGCTTCCCTGGATGCTGCCGGTCTCCTCGATCCCGTCCGCCTCGACGGACGGGGGCGCCGGCCTGTCGGTGTCGTGGCTGCCGAAGAACTGGCTGCGATCAGCCGGATCCTTGCCGATGAGGTCCTGCGGCATCAGGCACACCGTCTCGGTGGTCGCACCGTTGAGGACGACGTAGGTCCACCCACCGCGTCGCTCGGCCACGGCGACACGTTCTCCGCGGTTCGGCAGGTCCTGGACCGACCGGCAGGTGGCGGCGGCTTCGGCCGCCTCGGAGGCGTCGAGCGTCGTGGGTGTCTTCGTCCAGGAACCGTAGGCGGTACCTCCGCTGAGGAGCACTGGGGCGGCGATCCCGGCAGCGCCGGCGAGCGCTCCTGCTACGAGCAGGTGGGCACGGCGCCGTCGAGGACGAGCCGGTTCGGACGCGACCGGCTGGTCGTGCGGCGTCGCCACGATCCGGGTGAAGGTCTCCTCGGCCCTCAGGCGCTCCTCGCTGGAGAGCTGGGCCGTGGCCGCGGGGTCGAGACTGCGCAGCGCTGCGGTAACCGCTTCGGTGTCGTGCTTGCTCATGGAAGGGTCCTCTCGGAGGCGGGATTGCCGGGGGCGGAAGAGCTGGAGGTGGTCGTCCCGACGTGCCGTCGCAGAGCGCGGCGGGCGCGGGAGAGTCGGATCCGGAAAGCCGTGGCCGAGATGCCGAGCACGGCCCCCGCTTCGGGCGCGCTGAGTCCGTCCAGGGCGGAGAGCGCGATCGCTTCCTGCTCCTTCGCGCTCAGCGCGGGCCAGGCCGCGGCGATGTCGCTCCGGAACGCGACCAGGTCCGGGTGGTCGCCGTGGGCGTCGTCGTACCGGAGCTCGGCGAGGCGTACCGCGACGGCATCGTGCCTGTCCTCACGACGCCGCGTGTTCTGGAGCGTCTTGCGGGCGACGCCGAAGAGCCAGGCACGGGCGTCCGAGATCTGGTCGGGCACGTCGTCCAGCCGACGCCACGCGACGAGCATGACGTCACCGACGACATCTTCCGCGTGCGTCGGGTGCACCCGTCTGCGCACGAAGCGGAGGAGGTCGGCGTACGACGCGCCGTACAGCGCCCGGAAGCGCTGCTCGCGCTCCGACGGGGACAAGGTCATCGAGTTCATACCCTCTCCATGTCGGGACCACGCGAAGTGTTTCACCCGAGCTTTCCCGTCCCCTACGGCGACGTACGCGAGCCCGCGCATGGTTCTCACCGCCGAGGGTAAGAAGCCGTCGCCGGCGTTCAGAACCAGCGTCGCTCCTCCTCCTCACCGGAGTGCAGATGACCCGCGACAGCGACGCCGACGACCTGACCACGACACGGAGCGACGCGCCCGCGCCGTCCACTCGGCAGATGCCTCCCGACTACTACCTCGGCTGAAGGTCAGCTCTCGGCGACGGAGCGTCCTGAGCGCAGCCGCGCCACGGCGTACGCCGGTTCCCGCAGCGAGCGCACCCAGCCGTACTGCGCGAGTCCCTGAGGCACGTGCAGGACCGGGTCGAAGGTGATCGTGTCCCCCGACGTGAGCACGTCGCCGACCTCGAGGCGGGCGAACGCGTGCCACGGACCGTTCGACCTGGCCCAGGTCAACGTGAAGTCCTCGCCCTGCGGTTCGGCTCCGAGGTACAGCGGTCCGGTCGGAGCCCGGTAGGGCAGCAACGTCGTGAGCGTGTGCGCCGACGCCCGCCGGGTCGGAAGCAGCACGTGCCGGGTCACCGTGCCGGTGCCTGTCCCGGCGAGCAGGACGTCTGCACGCGCGGCTCCGTTCCCGGTGGCCAGGGCCAGGCCGTGGATGTCGGGCCAGCCCTGCGGAAGGCCGACGCCGCCCGAGAGGCGCACCACAGCCTCATCCTCCCCGACCTCGTCGATCCAGGCGACGCCCGAAGGCGTCCCGCCCCGGGGGGAGCCACGTCGGACGAGCCGAGCCGCGTGCAGTTGCCCATGCGGATGGAACGGTTTGATCCTGCCGGTGGCGGCGCCGAGGACGGCCACCGCACCTGACAGGACGCTGCCGCCGGCGGCAGCCAGGCCGTCACGGGCTCGGTTCACGCTGGTCACCCTGATCGCCTCCCTGGGCGCGGTAGAACCCCGGCTTGGTCCGACCTCGACCGGGCCTCAGGTACCCGGCCCGGCGACCGGCAATCATGGCCTACGCTGACGGCGTGCACCGGATCTTCTCCACGAGCGTCGCCTCGGTCTACCCGCACTACGTGGCCAAGGTCGAGAAGAAGGGCCGCACGAAGGCTGAGCTCGACCAGGTGATCACCTGGCTCACCGGCTTCGACCAGGAGGCGCTCGATCAGCACCTCGACGCAGGGACCACCTTCGAGGAGTTCTTCGACGCCGCGACGCTCAACCCGAACGTCGCGCTGATCGCCGGCACCGTCTGCGGGATCCGCGTCGAGGACGTCGAGGACCCGTTGATGCAGAAGATCCGGTACCTCGACAAGCTCGTCGACGAGCTCGCGAAGGGCAAGGCGATGGAGAAGGTGCTGCGCGCCTAGAACGCACGGCGCCTGGAACGCCGAACGCCGGCCGTCCCGCCAGGACGCCCCCAGGGGGTGGGAGAGGCGTCCTGACATGACGACCGGCGTGAGGTCGAACGTCCAGAAACGAACGACCGGGTCAGCTCTGCGCCGAGTCGGCGTCGGAGCCAAGCGTGGCGGTGATCTTCTGGGTCTTGCCGCCCCGCAGGACCGTCAGCTCGACGGCCTCGCCGGGTCGGTGCCCACGGATGGTGGCGATCAGCGACTCGGAGCCGTCGATCAGGTCGCTGTTGA
Organism: Marmoricola sp. OAE513; assembly: GCF_040546585.1. Lineage (NCBI taxonomy): Bacteria > Bacillati > Actinomycetota > Actinomycetes > Propionibacteriales > Nocardioidaceae > Marmoricola > Marmoricola sp. OAE513. The sequence goes on from NZ_JBEPOC010000001.1 coordinate 2,063,997, forward strand.
CCTTGGTGATCACGTCACCTGCCTTGAGGCCGGCCTTGTCGGCGGCGCCGTCCTTCTCGATGCTGCGGACCAGCGCGCCCTGGGCCAGCGTCGAGGACTCGACGTCGGAGACGGTGATCGCGAGCCGCGCGTGGGTCGGGTCCTCGCCCTTGATGATCTGGTTGACGACCGGCAGCACCTCGTCGATCGGGATCGAGAAGCCGAGACCGATCGAACCGCCCGAGCTCGACCCCGTCGAGTCGCCGGTGCGGATCGAGGAGTTGATGCCGACGACCTGGCCGCTCATGTCGACCAGCGGACCACCCGAGTTACCGGGGTTGATCGCCGCGTCGGTCTGGATCGCGGGGTAGGTGGTGCTGTCCGCGCCGGACGACTGCTGCTGTTCCTGTCCGAAGCCGAACGGGTTGCTCGGCGTCTGCTGCTCCTCGGTCTGCACCGACACGGGCCGGTTGAGCGCCGAGACGATGCCGGTGGTCACCGTGGCGTTCAACCCGTACGGCGACCCGACGGCCACGACCGCCTGGCCGACCTGCAGCGCGCTGGACTTCCCGATCTTGGCCGGAGTGAGGTCGGAGACGCCCTCGGCCTTGATGACCGCCATGTCGGTGACGGGGTCGGTGCCGAGAACCTTGGCCTTGACGGTCTTGCCGTCGTTGAAGTTCACGGTGATCGAGCCGCCGTCACCGGCGAGCGAGACCACGTGGTTGTTGGTGAGGATGGTGCCGTCCTCGTCCAGGACGACCCCTGAGCCGGATCCCGATCCGGACCGCGCGGTGACGTTGATCTTGACCACCGACGGGAGCACCGAGGCGGCCACCTTCTCCACCGAGCCGGCCGGGAGGTTGGCCGCGTTCGTGGCCTTGACCGGGTCGGACGCCGAGGCGCCGACGTTGACCACCGGGTCGTCGCCCTGCCACGCGTTGTACCAGGCGGAGCCACCGACCCCGGCCGCTCCGCCGATCAGCAGAGCACCCGCCAGGACCGACGCCGCGATGCCTCCGGTACGACGTGCGGGTGCGGTCGCAGTCGCGGTGGAGACGGGCTGTTGGTACGGCGGCAGCGGCTGGGTGAACTTGTCGAACAGGTTCGACGTGGTCTCAGCCGGGGGCGGTGGCGAGACGGACCAACCCGATCCGTCGGCGTTCCCAGCCGGGGAGTGGTTCTCGCTGCCTTCGGGGGTGTTCTGATCCGTCATGCCTCGATCGTGCCCAGCGATCCTGAGAGCACGCTTTGAGGTCCCTACGACCCGACCAAGACTTCCCGGTCGTTGTCAGTGGGGGGCACCGAGCTGCCCGGGACGCTGAACCAGAACCCGGCTCCGCCGCCCGGCCCGGTGCCAGCGCGGACGATGCCGCCGTGCCGTTCGGCCACCGACCGGACGATCGACAGACCCAGTCCCGAGCCGGGCATCGAGCGCGACTCGGTCGAGCGGTAGAAGCGTTCGAAGACGTGCGGCAGGTCCTGCAGAGCGATGCCGGGGCCCTCGTCGCCGACCATGAGGGTGCCCTCGTGCAGCGTGACCGTGACGGTCCCGCCGGCGGGGCTCCACTTCGCCGCGTTGTCGAGCAGGTTGGTGACCGCACGCTCCAGCGCGTCGGCGTCGCCGGTCACCCACCAGGGCGCCATCCGGACGTTGAATTCGATGTCGGCGCGGCGGCGTACCCGGGTGATCGCCTGCTGGACCACCGCGGTGAGCTCGACCGGTTCGACCGTCGGGGTGACCGGTTCCTCGCGGGCGAGCTCGACGAGGTCGCCGATGAGCGTGGTCATCTCGTTGATCTGGCCACGCACGTCGTCGAGCAGCTCGGCCCGGCTCTCCGCCGACAGTCCTGCCTGCGCGTCAGCCTGCACCAGCAGGTCGAGGTTGGTCCGCAGCGACGTCAGCGGCGTCCGCAGCTCGTGACCGGCGTCGGCGACCAGCTGTCGTTGCCGGTGCTGCGAAGCCGCGAGCGCGCGCAGCATCTCGTTGAAGGCAGACGCCAACCGGGCGACCTCGTCGCTGCCCTCGATCGGGATCGGCTCGAGACGCTGGGTGCGCGCGATCGCCTCGACGGAGGCGGTCAGGCGTCGTACGGGCCGCAGACCGTTGCGGGCCACCGCCCAGCCGGCGAGGCCGGCGATGATCATGCCGGCGATGCCGAAGAGCAGCATCACCAGACCCAGCCGGTCGAGCATCCGGTCGGTCGACTCCAACGACTGCGCCAGCACGAGGGCCTGGTCCTCGCCGGCGTTCACCGCGACCACCCGCCAGCGCTCGCCCGCGGCGTACACGGTTCGCGCGGAGTCCTCCTCCAGGCCGCGGGCGACGCGGATCTCGGTGCGGCCCAGGCCGAAGGTGTCGCTGGTGTCCGCGCTCTGCAGGAACGCCGGGTTGGTGCTCGCGTTGATGAAGATGATCTTCACGTCGGCGGCGCCGAGCGCCCAGGACGGGATCCGCTGCTCGGCGAGCACGTCGAGGGTGTCGCGCGAAGCCGCCTGGTTGGCCCGTGAGCGCAGCGACTCGTCGAGCGAATTGATCGTCTGCGTGCGCACGGTCGCGTACGCCGCGAACGCCACCACGCTGACCGCGAAGCCCACGGCGACCGTGGTCAGCAACGTGACCCTGCTGGCCAGCGAGCGCCGGTAGTGCAGGCCGGTCCAGGCGCTGCCCGTGGTCTTGTCGCCGTTGCTCACGCGGCGTCCGTTCCTGGGCTCACGTCGGTTCTTCACGCAGGACGTAGCCGACCCCGCGCACCGTGTGCAGGAGACGCGGCTCGTTCTCCGCCTCGGTCTTGCGGCGCAGGTAGCCGATGTAGACCTCGAGGCTGTTCGCGGTGGTCGGGAAGTCGAAACCCCAGACCTCCTCGAGGATGAAGGAGCGCTCGAGGACGCGGCGCGGTCGGCGCAGGAACAGCTCGAGCAGGGTGAACTCGGTCCGGGTCAGGGTCATCGAGCGTCCGCCGCGGACGACCTCGCGCGAGGCCAGGTCCATCGTCAGGTCCGCGAACTCGAGGCGCTCGTCGGGCTCGGTGGTCTCGGTGGAGACGCGTCGGAGCAGCGCCCGCAGGCGCGCGAGCAGCTCGTCGAGCGCGAACGGCTTGGTCAGGTAGTCGTCAGCTCCGGCGTCCAAGCCCTCGACCCGGTCGCCGACGGCGTCGCGGGCGGTGAGCACGAGGATCGGGACGTGGTTGCCGACCGAGCGCAGGGCTTTGGTGGTCTCGATGCCGTCGAGCCGCGGCATCATCACGTCCATCACGACGGCGTCCGGGTTGATGCTGCTGATGCCGGCGAGCGCTTCGGCACCGTCGGCTGCCATCGAGACGGTGTAGCCGTTGAACTCCAACGAGCGTCGCAGGGACTCCCGGACCGCGCGGTCGTCGTCGACGACGAGGACGTGCGGCTTCGCGTCAGTACTCACGGCTCAAGAGTGCCACTAGCCGCTGAGAGTGCGCTGAGACTCGGGGTCGACGGCTCAGAGGAGCTTGCGCGCGGCGTCGCCGGCCAGCCCGCCGTACCGGCCGCCGAACAGGGCCGCGTGGACGAGCAGCGGGAACAGCTGGTGCAGCGGTTGCCGCTCCTGCCAGCCGTCGGCCAGCGGGTTCGCCTCCTCGTACGCCGCCAGCACGCGCGCCTGCTGGGGCATCCCGAAGAGCGCGAGCATGGCGAGGTCGGTCTCGCGGTGACCGCCGTACGCGCACGGGTCGATGAGCACCGCGTGCCGCTCGACGTTCCAGACGAGGTTGCCGGACCAGAGGTCGCCGTGGAGGCGCACCGGCTCCTCGCTCGGGCCGGCGAGGTCGACGATCCGGCGGACGACGCCGTCGACGGCTTTCGCGTCCTCCGGAGAGATCTGGCCGCGGTCGGTGCACAGCCGCAGGTACGGCAGGATCCGGCGGACGGCGAAGAACTCCGGCCACGTCGGGGCCGGCTTGTTGGGCAGCGGCAGCACGCCGATGAAGCCGTCGGCCTCGGCGCCGAACTCTGCGACCACTGAGGAGTGCAGGGCGGCGAGCGCACGTCCGAACTCGGTCGCCGCCTCCGGGGACGGCCTGGTCGGCTCGATCCAGCCGAGGATCAGGCAGTCCTCCTGGACGCCGAGCACCTCAGCAACCGGAGCGGCCCCGGCCTCGGCCAGCCACTCCAGGCTGCGGGCCTCGGACTCGAAGAAGCCGACGGGTGCGTGCGCCCGGGTCTTCATCAGGGCCGAGCGGCCGTCGCTCAGGCGGAGGCGTGTCGACGTACAGGTGTCGCCGCCGGCGACCGGGGAGGTGGACACGACCGCGGCTCCGAGCAGCTGCTCGGCGCGCTCTGCGACCGTCCTCATCCGGGTCATACGGTCATCCTTGCCCTCGGCTGGTGACGTGACCAGCCCTGGGGCGGGGATTGACTCAGTCGCCCAGGCGGGCTTCGAGCTCGGCGACCAGTGCGTCGGAGGTCCGCTCCACCGTCGCGAGGACCTCGCGGAAGCCCTGGGTACCGCCGTACCAGGGATCCGGCACGTCGGGCACCGCGCCGCCCGGAACGACCTCGGGATCCCACTCGCGGAACAGGTGCACCCGGTCGTGGAGCCCGGTCGGCAGCTGGTCGAGGACGTCCGCCTCGTTGCTGGAGTCCATCACCAGGATCAGGTCGTGGTCGAACCACGACGGCCCGAACTGCCGCGCCCGGTGCCGGCTCGCGTCGTACCCGGCATCGGTGAGCACGGCGGCGGTCCGGGAATCCATCGGTTCGCCGACGTGCCAGCCACCGGTGCCGCAGCTCTCGACGGTGACCCGGTCGTCGAGCCCGGCCTCGGCGAGGCGAGCGTTCAGGACGACGTCGGCGGTGGGGGAGCGGCAGATGTTGCCGAGGCAGACGACGGCGATCTTCAACGGGTCAGCTGGTCTCGGGGAGGATCGCGTTCACGATGACGCCGGCGATCGAGATCACGATGGCGCCGAAGACCGCGGTCCAGAAGCCGTCCACGTGGAAGTGCAGCCCGAAGGTGTCGGCGACCTTGCTGGTCAGGAGCAGCATCAGCCCGTTGGTCACGAACAGCATCAGGCCCAGGGTGAGCACGATCAAGGGCAGGGCGAGCAGGTTGACGACCGGGCGCACGAACCCGGTGATCGCTCCGAAGATCGCGCCGACGATGACCAGGGAGACGATCTTGTCGGTGTCGGTGTCCGCCCCGGCGAGGCTGATCCCGTCGAAGAGCCAGACGGCCGCACCGACGGCGAGGGCGTTGGCGATGAGCCAGATCACGAACTTCGTCATGACCTCACCCTAGCGATCAGGCCGGAGGTCAGGTCAGTGCCGGCGGTGCTTCGTGGACGTGCTCCGGGTCGGCGTTGCGGGCGGCCTGCGCGACCAGGATGCCGGCCACGACGGCGACGCAGCCGATGACCGCGACCACGCCGAGGGACTCCCCGAACCAGGCCCAGCCGAGCGCGGAGACGCCGATCGGCTCCAGCATCGCGATCACCGTGACGGTCGTGGCCCGCACGAACCCGAGGGCGAACAGCTCGGCGAAGAACGGGATGACCGTGCCCATCACCACGACCCACCCCAGCACCACCCACAACGGCAGGTGCCCGCCGTCGAGACGACCGAGCAGCGAGACCCGGTCGCCCAGCGAGCCGGTGTCGAACCCGGTCAGCGGCACGACCACGTTGAGCGCGACCGTGGCGACACCGAACGACCACAGGATCAGCTGGAGCGGCTCGAGCCTCGGGCCGTCGCCGGACATCGCCGTCTCGCCGATCACGAAGTACGCCGCGAAGCACGCCGCAGCCGCGAGCCCGGCGAGCACGCCGAGCCCGTCGAACTTTGCTCCCTGCCAGACCTCCGTCGCTGCGGCCAGACCGCCGACCGCGAGCACGAGACCCACCCAGAGCGACCTGCTGACCTGCTCGCGCAGGACCACCCGCGCGTACAGCGCGACGAGGATCGGTGCCTGGTACTCGAGCAGCAGAGCCATCCCGACGGGCAACCGGTCGATGGCCACGAAGTAGGTCCACTGCAGTGCGGCGACCCCGACCAGGCCGTGCGCGAGGACGAGGACGAGCAGTCGGCCGGTAGGACGCTGCAGCGAGCTGCGGCGGAACACCAGGGCGACGACGAGCAGGATCAGGAAGGTGAAGGTCGCCCGGATCGAGGTCAGCATCGCGGCGTCGACACCGGCACGCAGGGCCACCCGCGAGACGCCCGCGTTGACCGTGAACAGCGTCGCCCCGAGGACGACCAGCCCGACTCCGAGAGTGGGGCTGCGACGGGTCACCCGACCACTCTAGGGGCGTGCCGGGGAGGGCGATTTGGCGGGGCGAGTCCCGGTTGCGGGTGATTTCGGGTGTCACCCGGGCGGCTGGCCGGGCTAGGCCAGCAGCAGGCCCGGGCAGGCCGCCTCTTGCGCCGGACCGGTCGCCTGCAATCTAGTGACCCCAAGCAGCAGCCGCGACGCCAGGGGAGGGAGCACCACAGACGCCGAAGCTAGCCCCCAGACGTTGGATCGGGCGGTCAGTGCCAACCCCCCCATGGTGCACGGCCGTCACTGAAACGCTCCAACGCGGCTTCGGAAAGGCGCGTGCCCGGGAGTGGGAGCTCCCGGGCACGCGGCGCGTTCGTCTGCTTGGCAGCTCGTCGCCTCAGCGCTCGTCGTTGCGGTGCAGCGCCTCGGGGAGGCTCAGCGTGAAGACCGACCCGCCGCTGCGCCCGGGTGCGTAGGAGATCAGTCCGCCCTGCCCCTGCGCGAGCGTCTGCACGACGTGCAGGCCCAGGCCGGTGCCGACCTTGGCGGTGCCACCGGCACGGGAGAACTCGCGGAACAGGTGCGGCCGGAACTCCTCCGGCACGCCGCTGCCCTGGTCCTCGACGTCGATGCAGACCAGGCAGTCGTGCTCGGTGCTCGGCCGGATCCGGATGCGGACCGGTGGCTCGCCGTACTTGTGGGCGTTGGAGATGAGGTTGCCGAGCATCTGCTGGAGCCGCAGCGGGTCGGCGCGGATCCAGCGCCGATCGCTGACCTCGACGAGGGAGGTGTGCAGCGGCTGGTCCTCGATCACCGCCTCGACGACGACGGCCGGGTCGATGTCCTGGCTGTCGATGCGCAAGGTGCCGCGCTGGACCTGGGCGGCCACCAGCAGGTCGCCCGTGATGCCGTCGAGCAGGCGGGCCTGCCGTGAGATCGAGTGCAGCATGCGGTCGACGTGCACCTGCTCGAGGTCGTCCTCGAGGAGCGTCTCGGTGATCGCGCAGAGCACGGCGACCGGACCGCGGATCTCGTGCGCGGTCGTGGCGATCGCGTTGCGCACCTGACCGAGCGCCTCGCCGATCTCCTGGAGGTAGAGCAGCAGCGACGTCGCGCTGTGCCGCAGGGTGACCTGGATCGGGCTGTCGTGCAGGGTCGCCTCGAACTCGACGTCACCGGTCAGCCTGGTGTTGACGATCGCAGCGGCGATCTCCGGGTTGATGCTGTGCAGGGGTTCGCCGACCCGGGCCTCGGCGTCGATGATCGCGCGGGCGGCCTCGTTGATGGAGACCAGCCGGTACGGCGGCTCAGCGCGTACCTCGATGACACCGAACGGTGCCAGGGACAAGGCGTCCAGCGCGGACGGCTCGACCACCGGCGCCGGCGCGACACGGGGCCGCGACGTCGTGGGCGCCAACGAGATGCGCGTCGAGGTGTCGACGGGGACTGGCCCGATCGGGCGGCCGTCGACGATGTCGCGGATGGTGTCGAGGATGCGCCCCAGCGAGGTGCCCTTCTGCAGGTAGCCGTCGGCACCGGTCGCCATGGCGCGCTCGGCCATCTGCGCGGCCTCGAAGCCCGACAGCACGATGATGCGTGCCTCCGGGGCGAGCGCGCGGATGTGCGGCAACGCCTCGAGCCCGTCCATCACCGGCATCGAGAGGTCGAGCAGCACGATGTCCGGGACGGTCTCGCGAACCATCTCGATGCCGGCCTGGCCGTCGCCGGCCTCGCCGACCACGGTCATGCCGCCCCGGATCAGGGCGAAGCGCAGCAGCTCGCGGAGGTCGGCGGTGTCGTCGACGATCACGACGCGCAGCGTGTCGGTCTGCACCATCTCGGAGGTCATTCGCGGGTGCTCGTTTCTGCAGGTGAGGTGGTCGGCTCAGGGATGTCGAGAGCGGCAGGAGCACTGCGGACGAGGCCGTGCCCGCTCTCGGCGGACCCGAGGAGGTCGGTGATGATCCGGCTCGCTGCGGCGATGGAGGACGTCAGCGCCTCCTGAGAGCGGCCCGGCTGGTTGAGGTCGAGGGCCATCTTGGCGACGACCAGTCCCTGCAGCACGGTGTCGTTGAGCTCGAGGGCCTGACGCTCGCGCTGGCGCAGGTCGTCGAAGAGCTGGGCGCCGTGCATCAGCGAGGAGTAGTTGCGGCGCAGGGTCCAGTAGTACATCGCGGTGAGCGCGCCGACGACGTCCCAGATCGCCAGCGGCCAGCCCCAGGCCGTCCGCATCGCGAGTCCCTGGGTGTCGCTGATCCCGAAGGTCGGGAGCAGCATGTGCAGGGCGTGCGCACCGTGGTGGACCGAGCAGGTGAAGAAGATCGCGCCGGTGGCGGCGCCGAGCGGGTTGGTCCGCAGCTGGTGGCTCTTCGCCAGCGGGACGACGATCGCGAGGGTGATCAGGAAGTACGCGACCATGATGACGGCGTTGCAGGCCATACCGATCTGCCAGGACGTCATGCTCCGGCCCCGCTCACCGTGAGGGCCCCGAGGAGGACCGAGGAGGCGATCATCCAGGCGCACGCCGAGCGGGGCCAGAAGTCGAAGGAAGACAACCGCAGGTCGACCGCGCGGCCGAGCCGGAGCATCCGGACGCACGCGACGACGACAGCGATCTCCCAGCCGGCGCAGGCCAGGTCCCAGGGACCGAGAGCCTCAGGGGTCGGCATCAGACCGAGCGGAAGCCCGACGGTGCGGGTCGCGGCCCAGAGCGCGACGACGGCGGCGTTGCCGACCAGGCCGACGAGAAGCAGCCTGCGCGACGGCGTCAGCACGACGGCGACGGACCAGAGGATCTGCGCGATCGCCGAGAAGGCGAAGAACAGACCGAAGAGCGGGAGCTCGCGGAAGTGCGCCGGCCCCATCGCGGCGTGCACGCCGGACGCGGCCGTCGAGCTGATCACGGCGATCGGCAGCAGTGCGGCGCCGGTCGCTCGGCGCACGGTCGAGAAGACCAGCGGCGGCGCCACCGTGGCGACGCCGAGCGAACCGGAAGCGATCTGACGGTGCAGCTCGGCGACGCGACCCTCGTGCTCGTCGCGGGGTGGCTGGAGCCGCCGTCCTCCGACCAGCTGCGGCCCCAGGAGCACTCCCAGGCCCAGCAGGCCGATCACCAGGACGGCGTAGTGCACGCCGTGCGCGAGCGAGCCCGCACCGACCGACAGCACGTTCATCGGTTCCCTCTTTCCCACCACCGCACATCCCCCGATGCGGCGGCCCCTGCGTTCAGGGTAGTCCGGAAAGGGACTAACGGACCAGATCATGCGAAAGAATGCCGAAATGGCTAAACCGGACATAGTCCGATCGGGTCAGGCGTTCGCCTCGGTGGGGGTGCGCACCCGCTCCGCCGTGATGACGATCGCCACCGCCACGACGATCACCGCTCCGCCGACCAGGATCGCACCGGTGACCGGCTCGTCGAGGATCAGGTATCCCAGGACCACCGCGACCACGGGGTTCACGTAGGCGTAGGTCGCGACCAGCGAGATCGGGGCGTTGCCGAGGAGCCAGACGTACGCCGAGAACGCGACCATCGACCCGAACACCACCAGGTAGCCCCAGGCCAGCCAGGTGTCGGCCGAGTAGCTGAACGGGTCGGGACGTTCGCCGCGCACCAGCCCCGCGACGAGGAGGATCGCGCCGCCGGTCCACATCTCGTGGACGGTCATCACGAACGCGTCCTCGGGCAGCGGGAGCTTCGGCTGGACCCAGGAGCCGAACGCCCAGCACATGCTGGCGAACAGCACGATGCAGGCAGCGAAGAACGGCACGTGCTCGTCAGCCGCCCCGGCACGCCCGGCCAACACCAGGTAGCAGAGGCCGGCCATCCCGAGGACGATGCCCAGCACGCTCAACGGACGGGGGCGATCGCCGGCGGAGAACCGCAGCACCGCGATGACCAGCGGGGCGATCGCGATCAGCAGGGCCGTGACGCCGGACGGGGCTCCTTCGTCCTCGCCGACGGACACGAGACCGTTGCCCAGGACCGGGAGCAGCAGGCCGAGGGTGGCGCACCCCAGGAGCTGGCGCCGGGTGACCAGAAGTCGTCGCCAGCCGCCCTGCCCGCGCCCGAGCAGCGCCAGCAGCAGTCCGAGCAGGACCGCCGCGACGAGGTAGCGCGCGCCCATGCCGGTCAGCGGCGGCGCCTCCTCGACGACCACCCGGATCGCCAGGTACGTCGAACCCCAGACCACGTACACGATCACCAGCGCGGTGATGACCAGCCCGGCTGCTGCGGCTGCTCGCGCAGGCACGGTCGGGGTCGCGGTCACCGGATCACCATGCCGCACCGGGTCGTCGGCACGCACGTGAATTCCCGGCGGGGCGACAGTAGGTAGACAGAAGAAAGGTTACCGACGGGTTGGTTCGTCTCCCGGCACCCGGCCCGGTTACGGTGAGGGGGACACGTGGTCTGGATCACACCTCGTGCGCCACCGATGTACGGGGCATCCGGACCAGAACTGCCGACGCGTCGAGCGGAAACCCCGGTCGTCGCTGATCCTCAGGAGAAGTCGAATGGGCCTGAACGACCCTGTGCACCCCGAGCCTGACCTCGTCCAGCTGCTGACGCCCGAGGGCGAACGCGTCGATCACCCGGACTACGCCTTCGCGGTGCCGGACGGTACCGACGAGGCGGAGGTGATCCGCGGGTTCTACCGCGACATGCTCCTGACCCGCCGGATCGACACCGAGTCGACTGCGCTGCAGCGGCACGGCGAGCTCGGGCTGTGGGCCCAGCTGCTCGGTCAGGAGGCGGCGCAGATCGGGTCCGGTCGCGCGTTCGCGCCGCAGGACTTCGTCTTCCCGACCTACCGCGAGCACGGCGTCGCCTGGTGCCGCGGTCTCGACCCGCTCCAGGTGCTCACCCTGTGGCGCGGCAGCGAGCACGGCGGCTGGGACCCGGCCGAGTACAACTTCGCCAACTACACCGTGGTGATCGGCGCGCAGACGCTGCACGCCACCGGCTACGCGATGGGGGTGCAGCGCGATGGCCTGGTCGGCACGGGCGACCCGGAGCGCGACACCGCCGTCGGCGTCTACTTCGGTGACGGTGCGTCCTCCCAGGGTGACGTCAGCGAGGCGATGGTCTTCGCGGCGTCGTACAACGCGCCGGTGGTCTTCCTCTGCCAGAACAACCAGTGGGCGATCTCGGCGGGCAGCGAACGGCAGAGCCGGATCCCGCTCTACCAGCGGGCCAGCGGCTTCGGGTTCCCGGGTGTCCGGGTCGACGGCAACGACGTGCTCGCGGTCAATGCGGTCACCCGGGCTGCGCTGCAGCGGGCCCGCGACGGTGAGGGGCCCATGCTGATCGAGGCGTTCACCTACCGGATGGGAGCGCACACGACGACCGACGACCCGACGCGCTACCGCACGAGCGACGACGTCGAGCACTGGAAGCTGAAGGACCCGATCGCGCGGGTGCGGGTGTACCTGAGCCGCAACGGCCTGGCTGCTCCGGAGTGGTTCGCCGACGTCGACGAGGAGGCCGACGAGCTGGGCCACCGGTTGCGAGAGGGGTGCAAGGCGCTGCCGGATCCTGACCCCGTCGGGATGTTCGACCACGTGTACGCCGAGCAGACCCCGGAGCTCGCCCGGCAGCGGGCGGACTTCGTGGCCTACCGCGACTCGTTCGCGGAGGTCGTGGCATGACGAGGATGACGTTGGCGAAGGCGTTGAACGCCGGACTGCGCGCCGCCATGGAGAAGGACGACAAGGTTCTGCTGATGGGGGAGGACGTCGGCAGGCTCGGCGGAGTCTTCCGGATCACCGACGGGTTGCAGAAGGACTTCGGCGAGGACCGCGTGCTCGACAGCCCGCTGGCCGAGTCCGGGATCATCGGCACCGCGGTCGGCATGGCGATGCGCGGCTACCGGCCGGTCTGCGAGATCCAGTTCGACGGGTTCGTCTACCCGGCGTACGACCAGATCGTCAGCCAGGTCGCGAAGATGCACTTCCGCACCCGCGGGATGGTCACGATGCCGCTGGTCATCCGGATCCCGTACGGCGGCGGCATCGGCGCGGTCGAGCACCACTCGGAGTCACCGGAGGCGCAGTTCGCGCACACGCCGGGCCTCAAGGTCGTCACCTGCTCGAACCCGGTGGACGGCTACTTCATGATCCAGCAGGCGATCGCCTCGGACGACCCGGTGATCTTCCTCGAGCCCAAGCGGCAGTACCACGCCGACAAGGTCGAGGTGAATGAGGGAGCCGAGATGTCCGACATCGCGCCGCTGTTCACCTCGACGGTCGCGCGGCCGGGTTCGGACCTGACGCTGCTCGCCTACGGACCGATGGTGAAGACCTGCTTGAAGGTCGCCGAGGCGGCCGCGCTCGAAGGGCGCTCGATCGAGGTCATCGACCTGCGGTCGCTCTCCCCGTTGGACCTCGGTCCGGCCGAGGAGTCGATCCGTCGCACCGGTCGCGCCGTGGTCGCGCACGAGGCGCACCGCAACCTCGGCATGGGGGCGGAGATCGCTGCCCGGCTGGCCGAGTCGTGCTTCTACTCGCTGGAGGCACCCGTGCTCCGGGTCGGCAGCTACGACACCCCGTACCCGCCGTCGCGGATCGAGGAGGACTACCTGCCCGACCTGGACCGGATCCTCGACGCCGTCGACCGCACCTTCGAGTTCTGAGGAGCTGACGTGAACGAGCGAAGCGAGGACCGAGGATGAGCGACTACCTGCTGCCCGACGTGGGCGAGGGTCTCACCGAGGCCGAGATCGTCACCTGGAAGGTCCAGGTCGGCGACGAGATCAAGATCAACGACATCGTCGTGGAGATCGAGACGGCCAAGTCCTTGGTCGAGCTTCCCTCCCCGTACGCCGGCGTCGTGGAGGCGCTGCTGGTCGAGGAGGGCATGACCGTCGAGGTCGGGACGCCGATCATCAGGATCAACGACGGGGTCGCCTCCCCGGTCGTCGAGCCTGGCTCCCCGGTCGTCGAGCCTGGCTCCCCGGTCGGCGAGCCTGCCGAGACGCTCGACCTGTCGAACCCTGCCGCCACCGGCCGGGTCGAGGGCGAGTCTCTGGTCGGCCGCAACAAGGCCGAGCGTGGCGCCGTACGGAGGAAGCGCCTGGCGGCCTCGGCGACCACGGTGGCCGCCCCCTCGGTCGTCGAGCCTGTCGAGACGCCCGCCTCCCGCGCACACACCCCCGTCCACGTGCTCGCCAAACCCCCGGTCCGCAAGCTCGCCCGCGACCTGGGCGTCGACCTGACGACCTGCCGCGCGACGGGACCCGGCGGCTCGGTGTCGCGGTCGGACGTGGAGGCGGCGGTGGGCGTGGCGGCTCAGGACGTCCCGACGGGCTCGACGACCGGGGGCCGCTCGACGAGTGGGGGCCCCACGGCGACGGGTGACCGGGAGTACCGCGAACCCATCAAGGGTGTCCGCAAGATGATGGGCGCCGCGATGGTGGCGTCCGCCTTCACCGCACCGCACGTCACGGAGTGGGTGACCCTCGACGTCACGCGGACCAGCCAGTTTGTCGAACGGCTGCGCGGGCGCCGCGAGTTCGCCGACATCAAGGTCTCGCCGCTGCTGATCCTGGCGGCCGCCTGCATCCGCGCGATGCGCCGTACGCCGGTGATCAACTCGACCTGGGACGACGCCGCGCAGGAGGTCGTGTTCAAGAGCTACGTGAACCTCGGCATCGCGGCGGCCACGCCCCGTGGTCTGGTGGTGCCCAACATCAAGGACGCCGACTCGCTCTCGCTCCTCGAGCTGGCCGGCGCGCTCGGCGACCTGACCACCGTCGCCCGCGAGGGGAAGACGCAGCCGGCCGAGATGGCCGGCGGCACCTTCACGATCACCAACGTCGGCGTCTTCGGCATCGACGGGGGCACCCCGATCATCAACCCGGGGGAGTCGGCGATCCTCTGCTTCGGTGCGACGAAGCGGCAGCCCTGGGTCGTCACCGACGGCGACGGCAACGAGTCGATCGAGGTGCGTGACGTGTGCACGCTGACGCTGTCCTTCGACCACCGGCACGTGGACGGCGAGAGCGGGTCGAGGTTCCTCGCCGACGTCGCCTCGATGATGGAGGACCCGGCCGCCGCGCTGCTCTTCTAGGCCCGGGAGAGTTGTGTGCCTCAGCGCGTCGCGGACGACGCGCTGAGGCACACAACTCGGAAAAGCGTGAACCGGCCCTCCGCGAACGGCGCCCTGTTCCCCCGAACCAGGTGCTGAACGCGGAGGACCGGAATCCCCACGCTTCTCCGACGGGTCACGGTGCAGGTGTCCCGCCGCCATACCTCCAACGACGGAGGGCGGGGCAGGTCACGCGCTGGTGTGCGGTGTCACGAGTCCTTGAAGCTGATCATCCCGGTCAGGGTCGGCATGTACGCCGTCCCGTCGGGGCCGAGGTAGATCGCGGCGTAGTGGTTGTTCCACTGGATGCCGTTGCCCGTGCGCTGCTGCCACTTCGTCGCACCGGTGCGGACGTCGATGGCCGTGAAGTACCAGGAGTCGTCCAGGAAGTTCGACTTCGGCTTGGCGTAGACGTAGAGCAGACCTGCTGCCAGCGACACCTTCGGGACCGGGGTCGGCGAGACGATCGGGTTGGTCCAGTCGACCTGGCACGAGTTGTCGGGGTTGATCGAGACCTTGGCGACACCGCCGGTCGAGGTGGCGCCGAACATGGTGCTCTGGACACCTTCGTAGCCGTAGTTGTTCTCGACGATCACCGATCGCGGCCCGTTCGGCAGGCCTCCGGCGTAGATGAGGCTGTTCTCGGTGTCCGAGGCGCCGGCCCCGAAGACCGGGACCTTGCAGAGCAGCTGTCCCGGGTTGGCGCCGTCGCGCTTGTAGAACAGCACGTTCATCCGCGGCTCGGCGTTGTCGGTGATCGCGACCAGGTCGTCGCCGATCACCGTCACAGTGGTACCCGAACCCTGCGAGAGCTGGCCGGACTTCTGCTGGGTGCCCCGGTCGTAGGCGGCTTCCCACCGGGTGCGTGGCTGCCCGGAGGCGTCGGCTTCGACGGCGTACAGCTTGTGGTCGGTCACGATGTAGATCGCGCCGGACTCGTCGCCGGAGATCGAGTTGTAGATGCCCTCGCCGGCCGGGAACTGCATGGTCTTGATCGAACCAGTCTCCGGGTTGATGACGCCGACCTGGCCCTTCTGGGTGACGTAGAAGATGTTGCCGTCCCAGTCGGGCAGCGTGGCGACCATGCAGTCGTCAGCAGCCATCTTGGGGGACGCGTCGAAGCTGCCGAGCTTGGTGAAACCGGCCTCGTCGACGCGGACCTTCCACACCTGCTTGTCGATCGTCAGCACGTAGGCCACGTCGTTGTCGTCGAGCGAGAAGTAGGTGCCGCCGCAGATGTCGGTGAAGGGGTTCTGCAGGGTGAGCAGGTTGCGCTTCGAGGTCGTGAGGTCGGACCCGATCGTGGTCAGCTTGGTCGGGTTGATCAGCCGCATCTTGAATCCGCCCAGATCCCCGCAGAGGCCGACCATCCGGCCGCGGGAGTCGAACGCGACGGTTGCGCACTCGGACACGCCGTACCAGGCGGACCGTGCCTTGAGCTTGTGCCCCAGCGGCCCCAGTCCCTCGTAGGCGTCCGAGGCGTAGGCGTCGTTGTGCATCGAGTTGGTGCCGTTGGCGGCGAGGTGCGGGTTCTGCTTGATCGCCTCGTGCGGGAGCGGGTTGGCGGTGACCGCGGTGCCGGTGAAGGGCTGGGTGAGGAAGTCCGTCGGCAACGCCGGGATCGGCAGCTGGCCGTTGGCAGCGCCGATCTGTGCGGGCACCAGCACCGCGATCGAGGCGAGCAGGGCGACAGCGGCGAGGCGAGGGCGGTTCATGTCATCTCCAACGGCTGGAACGGCCCGAGGGTACGGGCCCGGAGGCTCCTTTTAACAAAGCCTGTTGTTACAACGGTGTCAGGACGGGAACGTCGTCCGCTCGTCGCTGCGGGGCGGGACGACGTTGAGGATCGCGTCGGTGCCGCCGTCGACCAGGATCATGGTGCCGATGATCAGGCTCGAGTCGGGCGAGAGCAGGAAGGCGATCAGTGCGGCGACCTCCTCGGCCCTGCCCGGCCGGCCCATCGCGTTCGGGTAGACGTCGGCGAACGGGCCGAACACGGGGTCCTTGCGCAGCTCGTCGGTCATCGGGGTGGCGATCAGTCCCGGCGCGATGGAGTTGATCCGGATCCCGCGGCCGCCCCACTCCGGCTTGACGGACTCCCTGCGGGCCCAGCTGGCGAGCGCGAACTTCGAGACCGGGTACAGGTTCACCGCCTCGTGCTCGGTCGCCAGACGCCGGGCGGTGTCCTCGTCATCGGCGAGGAGCGCGGCGACGATGTCGTCGGCGGCCCAGCCCGGCTGGCACGTCACCGAGTTCGACGCGATCAGGACGACCGATCCGGCGTCGCGCAGGTCGAGCAACGGCTTGAGCCCCGCGGCCAGCGCGACCGCTCCGAAGTAGTTGACCGAAATCAGCAGCGCTGGGTCCGTGCCGGTGAAGCCGGCGATCCCGGCACACGGCACCAGGCCGTCGATGCCGTCCGGCGACAGCTCGGTCACCTGGCGGACCGCCTCCACGCGACCCGCCGGCGTGCTCAGGTCGGCCTCGACGTCCGCGTTGCGCAGGTCGATGCCGATCACCCGGTGTCCGTCGCGCTCGAGCCGGTTCTTGGTCGCCGCGCCGATCCCGGAGGCGGCGCCGCTGATCACGTAGGTACTCACGCGCCTAGTGAAACTGAAACAGGTTCTAGTGTCTAGGTGCTGACCGAAAGGGTCAGCTGGGCGGCGGAGTGGCGAAGCGCAGCGACCGTACGGCGACGAGCGAGGTGACGTCGGAGTGCGCCAACGCGGAGAGCTCGTGCTCCAGGACCGCGCCGACGCGCTTGCAGAACGCCTCGGCCTCCTCAGCCGCGTCCGGGTTCTCGGGGATCATCCGGTCGACGACGCCGGCGGCCCGCAGGTCCACCGCTCGGATCCGCTGAGCGCGCGCCATCTCCGGGGCGTGCACGGTGTCGCGGTGCACGATCGCGCTCGCGCCCTCCGGTGGCAGCGGGGACAGCCAGGCGTGCTGGGCTGCGACGACCCGGTCGGCCGGCAGCAGAGCGAGCGCTCCACCGCCGTTGCCCTGGCCGAGCATCAGGCACAGCGTCGGGGTCTCGAGCGTGACGAGGTCGGCGAGGCTGCGGGCGATCTCGCCGGCGAGCCCGCCCTCCTCGGCCTCGGGACTCAGCGCTGCGCCCGGGGTGTCGATCACCGTGAGCAGCGGGATGCCGAGCTCGACGGCCAGCCGCATCCCGCGGCGGGCCTCGCGCAGGGCGCCGGGACCCATCGGGCGGTCGGTGGTCTGGCCGCGGCGGTCCTGGCCGAGCAGCACGCACGGGGCGTCACCGAAGCGCGCCAGCGCGATCATCAGTCCCGGGTCGGCCTCCCCCTGGCCGGTGCCGTTGAGCGGGACCACGTCGGTGGCGGCGTACCGCAGCAGGCGTCGTACGCCGGGCCGGTCCGGTCGCCGGGAGCGCACCACCGCGTCCCAGGTGTCCACCTCGTCGATCTCCTCGTCCGGGGCGGGCTCGTCCGGCGCCGCCGGCCGGGACAGCAGGATCGACAGCGTCCGGTCGAGCAGGTCGGAGATCTCCCACGGCTCGACGACACCGTCGATGATCCCGTGGGCGTAGAGGTTCTCCGAGGTCTGCACGTCCTCGGGGAACGGCTTGCCGTAGAGGGCTTCGAAGACCCGTGGACCGAGGAAGCCGACGAGGGCCTTCGGCTCGGCGATGGTGACGTGGCCGAGAGAACCCCACGAGGCCATCACTCCGCCGGTCGTGGGGTTGCGGAGGTAGACGAGGTACGGCAGGCCGCTGCTCTTGTGCGCCGAGACGGCGGCCGAGATCCGGATCATGTGCACGAAGGCGGGGGTGCCCTCCTGCATCCGGGTGCCGCCGCTGACCGGTGCAGCGAGCAGGGGGATGCCCTCGGCGGTCGCCCGGGTGATGCCGGCGACCAGGCGGGTGGCCGATGCCTGCCCGATGGACCCGGCGAGGAAGCCGAACTCGCACGCGATCACCGCGACCCGGCGTCCGCGGATGGTGCCCTCGCCGGTGATCACCGACTCGTCGACCCCGGACTTCTCGCGGGCGGAGGCCAGATCCGCGCGGTAGGTCTCGTTGATCTCGCCGTACTCGGGCGGGGTGTCCCACGTCGTCCAGGACCCCTCGTCGAGGACGAGTCCGATCAGGTCGCGGGCGCTGAGGCGGGGCATGGGCCGAGGGTACGCGCCCCAGTGGAGTCGCAGACGAGCTTGCTCGGATGGCGGCGGTGCGAGCAGCGTCGAGGAACGAAGTGACGATCATCGGCGCGGCTTGGGAGGATGGACCCGTGCTGATCAGTGTCGAGGACCCCGCGCGCGACGACATCTCCGCCCTGCTCGCCGAGCACCTCGCGGACATGTTCGCGACGTCGCCCGCCGAGAGCGTGCACGCCCTCGACGTCGCCGGGCTCCAGGTGCCCGCGGTGACCTTCTGGTCGGTGCGCGACGACGACGGCGTCCTGCTCGGGTGCGGCGCTCTCAAGGAGCACAGCGTGACCGAGGCCGAGATCAAGTCGATGCGCACCACGGCGGCGGCCCGCGGTCGAGGTGTCGCGGCCACGCTGCTCGCCGAGCTGGTCCGGGTCGCCGGCGAGCGCGGGTACGACCGGCTCAACCTCGAGACCGGGGCCGAGGACTACTTCGCGCCGGCCCGGCGGCTCTACGCGCGCCACGGCTTCGTCGAGTGCGGGCCGTTCGCCGACTACGTGCTCGACCCGAACAGCATCTTCATGACCCGGGAGGTCCGACCCGCTTCTCCATCAGGCTGACCACGTGCCCGTTGGCCTCCTGCTGCCCGACCTCGACGAAACCGCGGGCCCGGTGGAACGCGAGCGACGCGTCGTTCGGGGGCTCGATGTTCACCTCCAGGCACAGCACCGGGCCGCGCTCGGCGGCACGCGCCTCGAGCTCGTCGTAGACCCGCGACCCGATGCCGGTCCGTCGCGCCGAGGCGTCGAGGACGATCCGGTCGAGGTAGAGGAAGCCGGGGTGGCGCGCTGAGAACCACTCGAAGTTCGGTCCGTCGATCCCGGCGCCGTCGGCGAAGGTGATCACGAAGCCGACGTCGCGCCCCTCGTGGGAGATGACGGCGGCGGTCTCGGCGGCAGCGACGAGCTCGACCAGACGAGGTTCGTCCAGCGGCGCGAGCAGCTCGACGTTGGTCTCGTTGAGGTCGAGCACCAGGGCGTGGTCGCCCGGCGTGATGGGGCGCAGCAGCGAGGACTCGGTCACCCTCAGCACCCTACTGACACCACGAGGCCCGGCCCGCGATGCGGACCGGGCCCTCACGGGGGAGGAGGTTGGCTGCTACTTGATCTTCACCGTGGCGACGACCCGGACCGGCGTCGTCGTCTTCGTGCCCCGGTAGTAGACGCCGTAGGTGCGGGTGCCCTTCGGCAGGTCCTTGCCGACCTTGATCCGCACCGTGCCGTTGACGATCTTGCCGCTGGCGACGGCCTTGCCCTTGCGCCGGATGTCGACGGTGGCTCCGTTGACGAGGCCGCCCGGAGCAGAGGGCGTGACGCGGATGAACGTCTTGTCCGTGCTCTTGTAGGTCTTCGACGAGATCTTGAGGGTCGTCTTGACCGGGACCACGGTGATCGACACGGTGCCGTTCTTCGAGGCGCCGAGGCTGTCGGTCACCGTGTAGACCAGGTTGACCTTCCCGACGAAACCGGACGGCGGTGCGTAGGTCATCACCGCGCCGTTGACGACGGCTCCGGGAGCGCTGGTCGAGTACGTGACCGCGTCACCGTCCGGGTCGCTGCCCGGCAGGGTGAGCGTGTACGCGCGACCGGCCGGCGAGGTCCGGTTCGTGCTCAGCGCGATCGGCGAGCGGTTGCCCGTGAAGGTGTACCGGACGCCGTCCCAGGTGATGTCGGTGACCTGGCCGTTGCCGCCGGTGTCGGAGAAGACGCCGAACGCCAGCACCTTGTAGGTCTTGAACGACGACAGGATGTCGCCCAGCAGGTACGGCGTGTTGGCCGACAGGTCGCCGACGGCCTTGCTGCTGACCCACTGCTGTCCGACGTCGACCCGCTGGGTCGCGCCGACCGCGGCGGAGTTCGCCGGGCGCAGCGTGGTGAACACGGTGCTGCCGGAGTTCGGGTCCTCGACGAACAGCGGCACCTGGAAGTACGCCGTGCCCGCGGTCACCGTGTACGACGCCGAGGTGAGCGCGTCGGTGAGGTTCACGTTGCGGGCGTCCAGGGTGCTCGAGTTGTTCGCGTAGCCCTTGATCACCTGCGACTTGGTCGCGCCGAGGTTCAGCACGTTCGAGTCGGTGGCAGCGGTCGCGTTGCCGCCGACGGCGCCCTGGTGCCACCCGGCGTACGTGCTCTCGTCGGGGGCGATGTCACGGACCTTGACCAGCGACGTGGTGCCTGCGGCGGGGGTGTCGGAGAAGTTGTAGCTCCGGGTGCCGAAGGTGATGTTGCTGACCGTGCCGGAGGTGCCCGGGTTGGTCAGCACGCCGACCGCGATGACCTTGTAGTCACCGAGGGCGGCGATGATGTCGCTGAGCTTGGCGTCGGTGTTGGCCGGGATCCCGTCCAGCGCCTTGCTCGACTGCCAGTTGTCGTTGAGCGTGAACGTGTTCTTGCCCGCGCCGGCGCCGTTGTTGCGCAACGTGGTGAACTTCAGGCCGCTGCCGTCGTCGAACTTGACCGGCACCTGGAAGAACACCGGGTCCGAGCCGGCGGCAACGGTGTAGCTGGCCTCCGGCAGCACGAACTGGAGGTTCGCGTTCACGGCGTTCAGGGTGTCGGAGTTGTTGCTGAAGCCCTTGATGACCTGCGACTTGCCGGCCAGCACGAGACCGTTGCTGGTGACCTGGGCGCGCGCGGTCGCGTTGGCGTAACCCTGGTGCCAGTCGACGTAGTTCGACGGGGTCTCCTCGGGCTGCAGGTCGCTGTTGTCCACCGCGACCTGCGTGGTCGGCGTCGCGGCGAAGGTGTAGGTGTCGCCGTTGAAGGTGATGCCCTGCACCGTCGCGGAGCCGCCGGTGTCGGTGAGGACACCGAACGCCAACGTCTTCGACTTGTGCGCGTTGACCGCCGCGATGATCGTGTTCAACGAGGTCGGCGTGTTCGCCGTGATCGTGCCGATCGTCTTCGAGGAGATCCACGAGTCCGTGCCCGCGATCGGCGCGTTCCCGCTGTGCGCCGCCTCCGGGCGCAGGGTCGTGAAGACGCCGGCCGTGGCGTCGCTGTCGTCGGTGTCGACGAAGAGCGGCAGCTGGAAGTGCGCGGCGCCCGCGGTCACGTTGTACGTCGTGCCGATCAGGGCGCTCACGTTGGCGTTCACGCCGCCGATGGCCAGGTTCGCGTTGTCGTTGTTCGCGTAGCCGTTGATGATCTGGGACTTCCCGCGCAGCGACAGGCCCCCCGCCGTGATCGCGGCGTTGAGCTCGGCGTCGGCGTAGCCCTGGTGCCAACCGGCGTAGGTGCTCTCGTCTCCGCGGATGTCGCCGGGGTTGACGGTGATCGATGCGGCCGTGGCGGGTGCTGGTTGTGCGACCAGCAGCAAGCCGGTGACCACCGCACTGGTCACGGTTCCTGCAGCGAGGCGGCGACGGAGACTCCGTGCCTGGTTTCCGAGTTTCATGGCACTCCTGTGACTGGGGGGAATGGTGGTGCTCGGGCCAGTCATGCAGGCGTCCGCAGGGGGTGGAAAGGCTTTTTCACGACCCCGATAATTTTGAAAACCGGACAGTTCAGGAATTCAGGGCGGGCCCCTGCTCCTGCCACCACTCCAGCACCGGCCGTACGGCGGCCACCTCGGAGCGCGCGAGCAGGTTCTCGTCGACCGACCCGCTGAGCCCGAGGGCGACCGTGACGCTGCCCCGGGCTTCCGGGTCTCCGAGCTGGTCGAGGAGCTCCTCGCTCGGCTCGATCGACTCCGGCGAGTGGCCGCGGGAGTTCCACAGCGCACGGCGTACCTCGGGGTGCTGCTCGGCCAGTGCCAGCGCCTCCAGCCGGCCGGGATCCCCCGGGGGGATGAGGTACTCGTGCAGGTTCGCCAGCCGCATCCGCCAGAGGGGATCCTTCTCGACCTCGAACACGTCGAGGAGCGCCGCCTCGACCGTCTCCTGGACGCCGGCGACCATGAGCAGCAAGGACGCCTCGTGCCGCTGCAAGCGGGACCGTCCGCCGAGGGCGGTGTCGACCAAGGGCTTGGTGATCTCGTCCTCGAGCTTCGCGGAGGCCCAGGCAGGAAGATCGCTGCAGATCTGGTCGCGGCGGGCGATCAGCTCGGACCGCTTCACCGCGGGATCGGGGCGCGCGCTCCGGTCGCGGAGGACGTCCTCGATCCAGGCCGCACTCTGCTGCGCGGCCGCGGTTCCGGAGTCTCGCAGCTGTTGGGCCAGGGCGCGTGCGACTGCGGGTGCCGGTCGGAGGACCAGGCTGACGGCGTCGCCGATCATCCCGGTGCTGTCCGCGGCGACCAGTGCCATGAACTCCTCGATGAGGGCGACGTCGACGCGAGGCATCGAGGCCAGCAGGTGCATCGCCTCGAACCGGAGGATGTAACCGGGTCCGATCGAGCGCGCCAGCTCGACGAGCAGTCGCCGGGCGATCAGGCGGGTGTTCGCGGGCGAGAGGTAGAAGTAGCCGTTGCTGGAGGCGAAGGCAGCCAGCGCGTACCACTCCGAGCCGGTCACCTCGCGCCCCAGCACGACCCGGTCGAGGATCAGGTAGATGTCGTCGGCACCGATACCCTCGGTCACGTCGAAGGTCGGCGTCGGGGAGAACGCGTCCTCGGTCGCACGCCGCTGCCGGTCGTTGAGCGCGAACAGCAGGAACGGCGGCAGGCCGGCGCCGTCCTCGTAGGCGCGCAGCAACCGGTAGGAGCTGCCTGACTGGCCGTACTCCCAGCGGCTCAGGCGACTCGCTGAGGCGGTCAGACGTCGGCGTTCGAACGACCCGACGAACTCGCTGCGGCCGACGTCGTCGCTGCACGCACGCAGGCGGGTCACGCGCATCACCCACCGCGTTCCCTGGTGCAGCAAGGATCCAACCGCCTCGGTCTCAGAAGGGACTTGCGACCCTACGTGCGACCCCCGTCAGCTGCAGCACATCACGGATAGCGGATGCCGGTGGCCATCTCGCTCAGTTCCCACAACGCCGAGAGAGCAGCCGGGTCACCGACGAACTTCCTCCGCGGCCTGACCACCGTCGGCAGCCCGGCCATCTGGCCCCACCCTGCAGGGCCCACGTAGGTTCCGCCCGGGAGGTCCGCGGTCGCCGCCATCAGCGTCGGCAGCGCACCGAGCTCGGCTGCCTGGCCCAGGAACCTGGTCGCGGTGACCATGACCGCTCCCTGGAAGCCTCCGGACTTGCCCATCAGCTCGGTCGCCGAGTACCCGGGGTGGGCGGCCAACGAGGTGACCGGGAGGCCGGCAGCGCTCAGCCGGCGCTCGAGCTCGAGGGCGAACAGAAGGTTCGCGAGCTTGGACTCGCCGTAGGCGCCCCAGCGGGAGTAGCGGCGGGCGGAGACCCGGGGGTCGTCGAGCGGGACCCGGCGGGCGATCCGGTGTGCCTGCGAGCCGACGGTGACCACACGCCCCCCGCCGGAGGCGACCAGCTGCGGGAGCAGCAGGCCGGTGAGCAGGAACGGTCCGAGGTGGTTGGTGCCCAGCTGCATCTCGAAACCGTCGACCGTGCGCGCGTAGGGCAGCGCCATCACGCCGGCGTTGTTGACCAGCAGGTCGAGCGGACCGAGCGCTGCCGCCTCGGCCGCGCCGCGGCGTACCGAGGAGAGGTCGGCGAGGTCCACGATGACCGGGGACAACCGGGCCCCTGGCACCGCCGCGGCGATGTCGGCGGAGGTCGCGTCCAGCTTGGCCTGCGAACGAGCCACCAGGACGACCTCGGCCCCGGCGCGCGCGAGCTCGAGCGCGGTGCTGGTGCCGAGCCCGGCGGTCACTCCGGTCACCAGGGCGCGGGTGCCGGTCAGGTCCGGCATGTCCTCCAGGGTCCAACCGGGCGCGCCGGTACGACGCGGACTCACGGCGTGACGGTGAAGCTGCTGAGCACGGCGCGACCGAGGGCCTCGTCGCCCTCGAAGGACGGGTTGGTCGCCTCGATCCCGCGGCGTCCACCGGAGAGCACGACGAACTCCTCGGCGGTCAGCGAGATCGCCACGGTCGGCGAGTCGACGCCCTCGACCAGCGCGGCGCGACCGTCCTCGCCGATCACGGCGGTCCAGGTTGCGTCCGCGTCGGTGATCCGGATCCGGACGCTGGTGCCGACCGGCGGCGCGACCCGCTTGCCGAGCACCATCGGCAGGGCGCCGCCGAACTTGGCGAGCGTGTGCCGTGCGGTCACGGTGTCGTAGTCGCCCGGTACGCCGATGGCGCGGCGGATGTCCTGGTTGTGCATCCAGATGTCGAGGGGGCGGTTGGAGAGCAACGTGTCGTTGTTCCACCCGATGCCGCCGGGGGTGCGAGGTGGTGACGCCTTGCCGTCGGTGGGCGGGTCGGCCTGCAGCTCGGCGTACCGGGTGGCGGCGGCCGTCTCGATCTCCTCGGTGAGCTCGGCCATGCTCCGCTCCCGGCGGGCGAGCACGCCCTGCTCGGTGTAGAGACCGCCGAGGTCCTTGATGTGCGGGGCCTCCTCGACCGCGAGGGTCTCCTCGGGGCCGCCGGCCAGGACGCCCTCGAGGTGGGCCGTGTGCGCGACGTTGTCCTTGACGCTCCAGCCCTCGAGGTCGGTCGGCAGGTGCCACTGGTCCTCCGGGACGTCACGGGCCAGCGCGACGAACTCGGCGATGGCGGTGCGCCAGGTCTCGACGAGCTCGGACAGGCGGGAGGCATCACTCATGGCGGCAGCCTAGGACACCGAAATCGCGTGCGGGAGTCGCAGTCCGCGGTTACGTTCGGAGGCATGGCAGGGCAGTACGAGCGGTTCGTCGCTCTCGGCGACTCGCAGACCGAGGGTTGCAACGATGTGGGGCCCGACGGCCGCTGGCGGGGGTGGGCCGACCGGTTCGCCGAACGGCTCGCCGAGACCACCAGTCCGGGCCTGACCTACGCCAACCTCGCGGTCGGCGGATGTCGCGCGAAGCACGTGCTCGACGTCCAGGTGCCGGCAGCGCTGGCGCTCGAACCCGACCTGGCGTCGGTCTGCGTCGGGATGAACGACCTGCTCCGCCACGACTTCGACCTCGCCGCCACCGCAGCGCAGATCGAGGCCTCGTTCGCCGCTCTGCGCGCGACCGGCTGCCGAGTCTTCACCGTCGGCTTCCCCGACGTCGCGCTGATGCTCCCGGTGATGGGCTGGCTGCGACCGCGCGAAGCCGAGCTGAACGACCGCGTCGGTGAGGCAGCCGCGCGCCACGACGTCGACGTGCTCGACCTATTCAGCCTCGACCTGGCTGCGGATCCAGGGATGTGGAGTCACGACCGGATCCACGGCAGCGCGCTCGGGCACGAGCGGATCGCCGCAGGTGCCTGCGAGCTCTTCGGCCTCCCGGGTAGCGACCACTCCTGGGCGCAGGTCACCGGGGCGGTCCCGCGCGGTCTGGGCGTCGTACGCCGCGACGCCTGGTGGGTGGCCAGCTTCGTCGGCCCCTTCCTGGTCAAGCAGGTGCGCGGCCGCGGGCAGGGACCGGGTGCCAAGAGACCCCAGCTGCTGCCGGTCCTTCCCTCGGAGAACGACGACGGCCGCCCCACCCTTGCGGGTGAAGCGGCCGTCTGAGCAAGCCCGGTCATCGAGCCTGCCGAGATGTCAGAAGCTGGCCTCGTCCAGCTCCATCAGCGACAGGTCGGTCGCCTCGGCGATCGCGACCTCGGCGGTGAGCTTCGGCAGCTGCTGGCGCGCGAAGAACTGCGCAGCGGCGACCTTGCCCTCGTAGAACGCCTTGTCCGCAGCGGAGACCTCGCCACCGAGCTTCTCCAGCGCGACCTCGGCGCCGCGGAGCAGCAGCCAGGCGCAGACGACGTCACCGAGGACCATCAGCAGGCGGGTGGTGTTGAGACCGACCTTGTAGATGTTCTTGATGTCGCCACCCTCGGCGGACTCGTCGGCGCTCATCAGGGTGCCGATCATGCCGGTGGTCAGCGCGCCGGCGTCCTCGAGAGCCTTCGCGAGCAGCTCGCGCTCCACCTTGAGGCGACCGTTGCCGGCCTCGCTCTTGATGAAGGCGTCGATCTCGTTGTTGATGTGGGTCAGCGCCTTCGCCTGGTCCTTGACGATCTTCCGGAAGAAGAAGTCCTGGCCCTGGATCGCCGTGGTGCCCTCGTACAGCGTGTCGATCTTGGCGTCGCGCACGTACTGCTCGATCGGGTACTCCTGGAGGAAGCCGGAGCCACCCAGGGTCTGCAGCGACTCGGTGCCCAGCAGCACCCAGGAGCGCTCCGAGCCGTAGCCCTTGACGATCGGCAGCAGCAGGTCGTTGACCTTCTCGGCGAGCTCGTCGCGCTCGCCGTTGTGCTCGGCGATCTGGATCCGGTCCTGGTACGACGCGGTGTAGAGCACCAGCGCACGCATCGCCTCGGAGAACGCCTTCTGGGTCATCAGGGACCGGCGGACGTCGGGGTGGTGGGTGATGGTGACCCGCGGGGCCGCCTTGTTGGCCGACTCGGTCAGGTCGGCGCCCTGCTCGCGGCTCTTCGCGTACTCCAGCGCGTTCAGGTAACCGGTCGAGAGGGTCGCGATGGCCTTGGTGCCGACCATCATCCGGGCGTTCTCGATGACCTGGAACATCTGCGCGATGCCGTTGTGCACCTCACCGACGAGCCAGCCCTGGGCGGCCTCGCCGCCACCGACGGAGGAGTCACCGAAGGTCACCTCGCAGGTGTTGGAGACCTTGATGCCCATCTTGTGCTCGACGTTGGTGACGTAGGCGCCGTTGCGCTCGCCGGTCAGCTCGCCGGTCTCGAGGTCGAACTTCCACTCGGGAACGATGAACATGCTCAGGCCCTTGGTGCCCGGGCCGCCGACGCCCTCGATGCCCGCCGGGCGGGCGAGGACGAGGTGGATGACGTTCTCGGTCATGTCGTTGGTCGCCGAGGTGATGAAGCGCTTCACGCCGGTGATGTTCCAGGTGCCGTCGTCGTTCAGCGTGGCCTTGGACCGACCCGCGCCGACGTCGGAGCCGGCGTCCGGCTCGGTCAGCACCATGGTGGCGCCCCACTGCTTGTCGACCATGAACTGGGCGATCTTCTTATCGCGGTCGGTGCCGTTGTTCCACACCACGCCGGCGAAGCTCGGGCCCGCGGCGTACATCCAGATCGGGGCGTTCGAGCCGAGGATCAGCTCGCCCATGGCCCAGTTCAGGGTGGAGGGGCCCGGCGTGCCGCCGAGGTCCTCGTTGATCTGCAGGCGCCAGAACTCGGAGTCCATGTAGGCCTTGTAGGACTTCTTGAAGGCGTCGGGCAGCGGCGCCGCGTTCGTCTTGGGGTCGAACACCGGCGGGTTGCGGTCGGAGTCCTCGTACGACGCGGCCAGGTCCTCGCGGGACATCCGGTCCATCTCGGCCAGGATCGTGCGGGCGGTCTCGCTGTCGACAGCCTCGAAGGGGCCCTGTCCGAGGACCTCGTCGCGCTTGAGCACCTCGAAGAGGTTGAACTCGATGTCCCGCATGTTGCTCTTGTAGTGGCTCACTGACCCACCCTTTTCAGTCTCGTGCCCTCGTGACGGGGCCTGCCACGGCCGACTTTGCTACCGACCGGTAACAACAAGTATGCGCTTAGGGAAGCAGGCGTGCAAGCGGAACGGCAGGTCGTGTGACGAAGGCCAAATCCCCTGTGCGCAAGGGGATCAGGGGAGTTCAGAGGTTTGCTGAACGATCTGAGACCGACCAGTGCCAGAACGGGGCACCGACATCAGCTGGGGGAACTCAGGTCCGCCCTCAGGCGCTCGACCCGGCGCTTGTGCTTGAGCCTCTTGGCGTCGAGCCGTTCGTTGGCGGCGCGGAGCTCGACGACCTCGGCGGTGAGCCGCTCGACCTCGGCGGTCGCGCGGGTGAGCAGCTCGGCCACTGCCTCGAGCTGGTCGCTGCGACCTGCGCCGACGCCGGCTGAGGCAGCGCTCGCGTTGATGACCGAACCCTGCAGGTCGAAACCGCGGTCGGCGATCAGCTTGGCCCACGCGGTGGTGACGTCGAGGACCCACTCGGGGTCGAGCTCGGCGCGCAGGGCCGGGGCGGTGAACGCCTCGGGGCGGGGTAGGTCGGTGACGCCGGCGGCGCCGAGGAGCGCGGTCCAGCTGGCGTCGGGGTCCTGGTCCACGGAGATCACGTGCACCCGCTCGGCATGGATCGCGCGGGTCCAGCCCTGGAGGATCCGGCCGAGGTCGTGACCGGCCCAGAACTCCTCGGCCTGCCAGTGCTCACGGGACGGATCGGTGAGTCGCGCGGTGTACTTCTTCAGCGGGGTGGTGCTGCCGTGCGCGAGACCGGCCTGCCAGGCGGCGTACACCTGCGTGGGGAGGTCGCGGACGAGCAGGACCAGGTGTACCTCGAGGTCACGCAGACCGGTCAGGTGCAGCGCGATCTTGTCGGCGTCGGCGCGAGAGATGTCCGGCGTGCTGACGAGCGAGACGCCCTTGTGCTTCCAGATCTGGTCCTCGATCTCGTGCCAGGCGCCGGTGGGCACGGAGACACCCCG
Organism: Marmoricola sp. OAE513; assembly: GCF_040546585.1. Classification (NCBI taxonomy): domain Bacteria; kingdom Bacillati; phylum Actinomycetota; class Actinomycetes; order Propionibacteriales; family Nocardioidaceae; genus Marmoricola; species Marmoricola sp. OAE513. Next base: position 2,092,863 of record NZ_JBEPOC010000001.1, read on the forward strand.
CTCGGCGAGCTCGAGCGAACGCCCCTGCAGGGCGTCGGCGAGGAACGCCGTCCCGGGGTCGGCGGGGCCGATGTGCCAGATGACCTTGCGTCGTGTCATGCCACGAGCGTGGTCCGGGCAGGTGGACGGCGGGTGAACGCGGAGGGTGTGTCCGGCGTACGGCGGGCGTGAGGTGCCCCACTCGCCCCGGTCGGCGACTGTCCCTTTCGGCGACGGTCCCGGTCGCCGACTGTCCCGGTCGTCGAGCTTGCCGAGACGTGGCGACGCAAGCACCTAGTGGGCCGCCAGGAACTCCGTCATCAGCGCGTTGACACGGGCCGGGTCCTCGAGCGTGCTCACGTGACCGACCCCGGTGAGGATGTCGAGCCGGGAGTTCTTGATCGCCGAGGCGATGGCCTGGGCCTTCGCGACCGGCGTGGCGAGGTCCTCGGTCCCGACGATGACGAGCGTCGGTGCGGTGATCGAACCGACCTCGTCGGTGATCGGCAGCCGGTCGGTGACGCCGCGGATCGCCTGCTTCACGCCCTTGCGCTGCTGGGTGGCCAGCTCGGCCGTCCAGGTGGCCACGGTGGACTTGCCCTCGTCGGTGTCCAGGAACGCCTGGCTGAACATGATCGGCGCGACCTGGCTCAGCAGCGGCTTCATGCCGAAGAGGCCGTAGACACCGGCCATCAGCCGGTACTTCTTGATCTTCTCGGGGTCCTCGGGACCGGCGCTGGTGTCGATGAGGATCAGCGAGCGGACCAGGTCGGGACGGCGTGCGGCGAGGCGCTGGCCGACGAAGCCGCCCATCGAGAGCCCGGCGTAGTGCACCGGGCCGACGTCGAGGAGCTCGATCAGGGCGACCAGGTCGGCGTACAGCGTGTCCATGTCGTAGCCGTCCGCGGTCGCGGGGGTCGCTCCCTGACCGCGCCAGTCCACCGCGATGCAGCGGTAGGTGTCCCGGAGGGCCTCGACCTGGTGGCGCCACATCGAGGTGCCGAACAGCAGTCCGTGGCCCAGCACCAGCACGGGCGCGTCCGGCTTGCCCGCCGGGGCGCCGGAGTCCGAGATGCTGAGCTGGATGCCGTTCACGGCCACGAGGGTCATGTCCCGCAACGTACTAGTCACCGAGACGTTCGGCGACCCAGTCGACCAGCGGCCTGCTCGCCTTCCAGTCCGCCCGAACGGCCCTCACCAGGTCGGCCGAGTGGATGACCGGCTCGAAGCCGTAGTCCTTCCCGACCGTCAACGACTTGTGACGGAGCAGGTCGATCCGAGGGTGGTCGGCGTCGTACCCGCGAGGGGTCGTCTTGAGCTGCTGCCCGCCGACGGTGAAGCCGGCCTTCCGCAGCTTGGCGAGGATCTGCTCGAGCTGCTTGCCGGTCGCCTCGACGTCGATGGACGTGCGGATCCGGGCGAGGTCCGAGCCGCTGGCGTCGTAGAAACCCGCCCCGGTGCGTACGCCGCGGGCGGAGATCTCGACGTACCAGCCGCACGCCGGGCCGGCGGGGACGAAGGCCCCCTGGTGCACCTTGTACGGCGTCTTGTCCTTCGCGAAGCGGACGTCGCGGAACGGGCGGAACACCTTGGCCTTCCCGAAGTCCTTCTCCAGCGCGGTCGTCAGCGCGACCATCGGGGCCTTCACCGACTCGGCGTAGATCGCCTTGTGCGCCTCCCAGAACGACTTGGTGTTGTCCATCTCCAGGTCGTCGTAGAAGTCGAGCGCTGCCTCGGGGAAGCCTTGGAACTCGGTCACCTCGCCGAGGGTAGTCCGGCGGTCGGCGGCGGCCGACAGCCGGACCAGGGTCAGCAGCAGGCCGCCGCGTCGGCGTGCAGCTCCTCGGACACTGCGCTCCCGCAGCACGTGTCCTGCGAGCTCGTCCGGCCGCCCCCGAAGGTCTCGGAGTCCTCCAGGACGGCGTAGACCTCCCAGCGCTCGCCGCTCGGGGTGTTCTCGACCCAGAACTTGTCCTGCTTCGCGTAGCAGCAGGTGGTGTCGCGCTCCTCGGTGGAGGCGAGACCGGCAGCGGTGAGCCGCTCGAGCTCCGCGTCGACGCGCTCGACGTCCTCCACCTCCACGCCGAGGTGGTTGAGGGTGCCGCCGTGACCGCCGTTCTGGATGAGGACCAGCTTCAGGGGTGGTTCGGCGATCGCGAAGTTCGCGTAGCCGGGCCTGGTCTTCGCGGGCTCGGTCGCGAACAAGGTCGAGTAGAAGGCGACCGCGGTGTCGAGGTCGTCGACGTTGAGGGCGAGCTGAAGGCGGGACATGGGAACTCCTAGAGATAGATAACTGTCAATGTCTGGACGAGGATGCAGGAAGACATAGACGTGTGTCAACATAGATATATGTCGAAGTCTGTCCTGTCGCTGACCCCGGTCGAGGCGGTGGCGTGCTGCTCTCCTGTGACCCGCGAGCCCCTGTCCGCGGACGCTGCTCTCCGCATCTCACCGCTGCTCAAGGCGCTCGCCGACCCGGTGCGCCTCAGGTTGCTGTCCCTGGTCGCATCTCACCAGGACGGCGAGGCCTGTGTGTGCGACCTGCAGGAGGCCTTCGACCTGTCCCAGCCCACGATCAGCCACCACCTCAAGGTGCTCCACGAGGTGGGTCTGCTGGATCGCAGCAAGCGCGGGGTCTGGGTCTACTACCGGATCCGTCCCGCGGCGCTCGCGGACCTGGCGAACCTCCTGGGCGGCGTGGCCCCGTGACGCTGGGGCGTCGAGCGGCCTCCGAGCTTCTCGGTACGGCGTTCCTCGTGGCGGCGGTCATCGGATCCGGGATCGCGGCGAGCCGCCTGTCGCCTGACGACGTCGGGTTGCAGCTCCTCGAGAACAGCCTGATCACCGGCGCCGCGCTGATCGCCCTGATCCTGGCGCTCCAGCCTGTCTCCGCCGCGTTCAACCCGATCGTCACGCTGGTCGAGGTGGGCTTCGGACTGGTCCGGATCCGGGACGCCGGGGTGCTGGTCGTCGCTCAGCTCGCGGGAGGGTTCCTCGGGGCCCTGGTGGCCAACGTCATGTTCGACCTCGACGCGATCAGCATCTCCGGACACGACAGGACCGGTGGCCACCTCTGGCTCGGCGAGGTCGTCGCGACCTTCGGACTTCTCCTGGTCGTCTTCGGCAGCGTGCGCTCCGGACGCACCGAGACGACCGCCTTCGCCGTCGGTGGGTACATCGCCGCGGCGTACTGGTTCACCAGCTCGACGAGCTTCGCCAACCCGGCAGTCACCGTCGCCCGGATGTTCTCCGACACCTTTGCCGGCATCAGTCCTGGCTCGGTGCCCGGGTTCGTCCTGGCGCAGGTGGGCGGTGGAGTGCTGGCCTACCTCGCTGTTCGCTTCCTCTACTCCCACCCCGCCCTGCCGCAGGAGACCCCGTGACTGCCCAGAACCGCCCGTCCGTCCTGTTCGTGTGCGTCCACAACGCCGGCCGCTCCCAGATGGCAGCAGGGTTTCTTCAGCACCTTGCCGGAGACCGCGTCGACGTCTACTCGGCCGGCTCGCAGCCTGCCGACCAGATCAATCCGGTGGCCGTCGCAGCCATGGCCGAGGAGGGCATCGACATCGCAGGTGAACAACCCAAGGTGCTCACGGAATCCGCCGTCCAGAAGGCTGACGTCGTGATCACCATGGGCTGCGGGGACGAGTGCCCCTTCTTCCCCGGCAAGCGTTACGAGGACTGGCAGCTCGACGACCCGGCCGGCCAGGGCCTCGAGTCGGTGCGCCCGATCCGCGACGAGATCCGTCGTCGCGTCGAGGTACTGATCGCGTCCTTGAAGAACCGAGTTCTCCTGCGCCGCGTCGAGTCGGACGACCTCGACATCCTCTTCGACGACCAGGCAGACCCGGAGGCGGCCGCCATGGCAGGGTTTCCGAGCCGCGACCGCGCGCAGTTCGACGCGCACTGGGCGAAGCTGCTGGCCGACCCGACACTGGTGACGCGTGCGATCGTGGTCGACGGCGAGGTCGCGGGGAACATCGGCAGCTGGATCGACGAGGACCTGCACCTCGTCGGCTACTGGGTCGGACGTGATCACTGGGGCCGCGGGGTCGCGACCTCGGCACTCAGGTCGTTCGTCGCCGAGGTCGCGAGCCGGCCGTTGCACGCGTTCGTGGCGGCGCACAACGTCGGCTCGATCCGCGTCCTGGAGAAGGCCGGCTTCACCTGTGACGAGGCGGGTGAGGACGAGCTGAGGTTCGTCCTGAGGGCCTGAGGCTCAGCTCTTCACCGACGCCGAGTACTTGCTCCAGCCCTTGGCGTTGTGCGCGCGGACCTGGCAGGAGACCTTGCCGGACTTCAGGCCGGTGACCTTGAGCGGACTGCCCTTGCCGATCTTGTAGTGCCACGGCTTGCCGGCCTTGTGGCAGCGCGCCTGGTACTTGTCGATCTTGGCGTTGCCGTTGGCCAGCGGTGCGGAGAACTTCACCTTGGCGGTGGTCCTGGAGGTCTTCACGACCTTGTACGGGCGCGGCTTGCCGGGCTTGGTCGGCTTGGTCCGGAACTTGAAGCGCGGAGCCGAGTAGCTGATGTTCGCGATCTTGATCCGGATGCCGCGGGTCTCGCGCACGAGGGAGAACGTCGCCGCGGAGCTGCCCGGCTTCGTGATCGCGAACGACGCGAGCGAAACGGTCGACGGGTCCGGGATGCTCATCTCGTTGACCAGGTACGCGTTCGGCAGGAACGCCTCGTACGTGCCGTCCGTGATGACGTCGCCGTTGCCCTTCCGGTGCGGGTTCGAGAGGTCGACGATGATCGAGTCGGTGTCCGGGTCGTACATGGTGTTCTCGTACTGCGCGCTGGTCGCCCGGATCGATCCGGTGCGGTTGATCGCTTCGCGAGCCGGGTAGCCGGAGAGATCCTCAACAGCGCCGGCGGCCCAGCCGACACGATCGAACGTCGCCTTGGTCGAGTCGTCGCCGCAGCTTCCCAGCGTGCAGGTGATCGAGCTGTTGGTGTGACGGGACGACGGACGGAAGGTGATGGTGAAGTTCCAGTCGCCACTGGGGTAGCGACCGATCAAGAACGACGCGTCGCGGAAGGTGCCGTCCATCTCCCTCGGTCGGACTTCGCCGACATTGACGACCAGCTTGTACAGGTCAGTGTTGTTGCCGAGGTCGCTGTCGCTCGCCGATCCCGAGCTGTAGAGGTCGACGCCGAAGCCGACCCCGTGGCCCACGGAGAAGCCGCGCACCCAGGGCTTGAGCATGTTGCCGACAGGGGTGTCGTACGGCGTGACGTCGACGCCGTTGCGTTGCGCACTGACGACGCAGTACCGGGTGTACGTGGAGCCGTTGCAGAGGTGCCAGTCGTTACCTCCCGTGGGCCAGCCTGCGGGAGGCGCCGCTTCCGCCGTACCGGTCGGCAAGGTCACCAACGCCGTGCCGAGCAGGGCCGCGACGGCGACCAGGGCAGCGAGAAGTCGAGTACGCATGCGTTTCTCCCACGAGACGAGGCGTGCGTCCCTCACGCACGCGCCGATCCAGGCTAGGCCCGGATCCGGGAGGTTGGTGGGGAAATGGAGCGGATGACGAGATTCGAACTCGCGACATCGACCTTGGGAAGGTCGCGCTCTACCAGCTGAGCTACATCCGCATGCCCCTGGCGAACCAGCGACGAGGACTGATCGTAGCCGACCTCACGGCACGAGCGCGGCGGCGACTGGGAGTTTGCTGTGAGTTGGTCTCGCGAAGCGGGTTCGCCGCCCGAACGTTGCGGCGACTTGGCAGACTGTCCCGGGACCCCGTGCCGGGGTCTGCCCTGTCTTCTTCGAAATGAGTCTTGAGCATGTTGCGTTCTCTCACCCGGCGGCGGACTGCCCCGGTCCTGGCTGTGGCCGTCGCGGCCCTGATCCTGACCGGCTGCGGAGGCGGCGACAAGGACAAGGACAGCAAGGCCAAGGACGATGCGTCCGCCTCGGCGTCCGACGGCGCAACCGCGACGCCTACCGACGGCGCGACCGACAAGCCTGCTGGCAGCGAGGATCCCTGCAAGGTGGCCACCGGCGGCAAGAGCGGCGAGATCAAGGTCTCCGGCGCCTTCGGCAAGGTCGACCCGAAGGTCAACTTCGAGAAGGGTTTCTCGACCAAGAAGCTCGAGCGCACCGTCGTCACCACCGGCAAGAAGGCGACCAGCAAGAAGGGCGACTCGCTCAACGTCGTGCTGACGGCGTACAACGGACGCACCGGCAAGAAGCTCAGCTCCGAGAACGCCAAGCTCAGCGTCGGTGACGTCACCCTGCCGCTCAGCCTGGACGCCGGCTTCGACTGCGTCCCGATCGGGTCGCGCGTGGTCACCTCCTTCCCGGCCAAGGACCTGTACGGCGACTCCGGCAACGCCGACCTCGAGATCGAGGCCGACGACTCGATGGTCGTCGTGACCGACATCGTCGACGCGGTCAAGCCGCTCACCCCGGCCGCGTGGCCGAACGCGCCCAAGGTCACCTTCAAGGGCAAGACCCCCAAGGTCACCCTGACCGGCAAGCCGTCGACCAAGCTGCAGCTGAAGGTCCTCAAGAAGGGCAACGGCGCCGTCGTCGGCGCGGGTGACACCGTCAGCGTGAACTACTACGGCGTCAGCTGGAACACCAAGAAGGTCTTCGACGAGAGCTACTCCAAGGCCCCGGCGAGCTTCGCTGTCACCGGCGTCGTCCAGGGCTTCGGCGCTGCGATCGCGGGCCAGAAGGTCGGCAGCCGCGTCATCGTCACCATGCCGCCGAAGTACGGCTACGGCGATGGCGCGATCAACCAGGAGAACCTGGTCGGCCAGACGCTGGTCTTCGTCATCGACATCATCAGCACCAAGGCTCCCTGAGTCTCGAACCGCGACGAGCGGGACGGATGCGAGAGCGTCCGTCCCGCTCGCGTTGTGCGTAGTGCCCTCAAGCAGGGTCGATCGGGGCGAGCGTCGGCCGCTTGACCTCGATCGTGTCGCCGGAGGACCGGCCGGTCAGGCGGCGGTGCACCCAGGGACCGAGGAACTCCCGGGTCCAGGTGGCGTTGGCGGCGAAGCGCTCCCGGGCGGTCAGCTCGGGCAGGGTCGGCCGGGGAAGCCGCTCGGTGGAGTGCTCGACGCCGAGCGCCTCGAGGACCGCGAACGCGATGTACTGGTGGCCGAACGCGTTGAGGTGCATCCGGTCGGTGTCGAAGACCTCGGCGTGGTCGCCGTCCCGCATCCGCCACATGTCCACCAGCGTGGTCCCGTGCCGGTCGCTGATCTCCCGGACCCACTCGTTGAAGATCGCCATCCGTCCGCGCATCGCGGCGTAGATGCCGGATCCCCCCGGGTCGAAGATCGTGAAGAGCACGACGGTGGCGCCGGAGGCGGTCAGGCGCCCGACCGCCTCGTCGTACGCCGCCGCGAGGTCGTCGAGGTCGACCTTGGGACGCAGCACGTCGTTGGCGCCGGCGTGGATGCTGATGAGGTCGGGGGAGAGGGCGAGCGCGGGCTCGACCTGCTCGGCGATGATCGGCTTGAGCTTGCGGCCCCGGATCGCGAGGTTGGCGTAGCCGAAGTCCTCGGCGCCGGGCTGTGCGGCGAGGACCTCCGCGACCCGGTCGGCCCAGCCGCGCAGACCGTTGGGGCGGGCGGGGTCGCGGTCGCCGACCCCTTCGGTGAAGGAGTCGCCGAGAGCGACGTAACGGTGGAACGGCATGGGCCCGATTCTGCCCCGGACGTCCTCCTGCGCGACCGCCCGGTGGCGGTATCGTGCTCGCGTGCTGCTCTCCGACCGCGACATCCTCGCCGAAATCGACGCCCAGCGGATCGCCGTCGAGCCCTACGACCCGGCCATGATCCAGCCGTCGAGCGTCGACATCCGCCTGGACCGGTTCTTCCGGGTCTTCGACAACCACAAGTACCCGCACATCGACCCTGCGGTGGAGCAGGCCGACCTGACCCGCGAGGTCGAGCCGGACGGCGACGACCCGTTCATCCTGCACCCGGGCGAGTTCGTGCTCGGCTCCACCTACGAGGTCTGCACGCTGCCCGACGACATCGCCGCGCGGGTCGAGGGCAAGTCCTCCCTCGGCCGTCTCGGCCTGCTCACGCACGCGACCGCCGGTTTCGTCGACCCCGGTTTCAGCGGCCACGTGACGCTGGAGCTGGCGAACGTCGCCACCTTGCCGATCAAGCTCTACCCCGGGATGAAGATCGGGCAGCTGTGCTTCTTCCGGCTGTCCTCGCCGGCCGAGCACCCGTACGGGTCGGAGAAGTACGGCTCGCGCTACCAGGGCCAGCGTGGTCCGACGGCCTCGCGCTCGTACGCGAACTTCCACCGCACGAAGATCTGATCGTCGGCCGATCCTGTCGGAGCCTCGCCGGGTTTCGACAGGCTCATCCAACGGGTCACAGCCAGGCGAACGGGCCGATCCGGGTCAGCGAGAGCCGGATCAGTCGTGGCGCTGGACCCGCTTGGCGTGGTGGCGTCGTGCTGCCTTGCGCACCCGCTCGGTGATGATCACGTTCGCCATCTCGGTGCCGTTGATCGTCTGCCACATCGCTGACTCCCATCTGTCGTCTCGTTCGCGGTTTCTCAGACGTGCTCGAGCAGGACGTCACCGCTGACGGTGGTCGCCCGGAGCTCGACGTAGTCCTGGCCCTCGGCAGGCTTGCCGACACTGGTGAGTCGGTTCTTCAGCGAGCCCGACACCGTGTTGATGTCAGTCCACACCGGTGTACCGACAGGAATGCCGACCCGCACGTCGCCGGAGACGTTCCGTGCGGTGACCTTCCCCCGGGGCGCCGCGGCGATCGTCAGGTCACCCGACGCCGTGGTCAGGTTCACCTCGGCCTCGGCGCGACCCACCTTGAGGTCGCCGGAGCCGGTCTTGATGATCGTGCGCGCCCGGACGGTGCCGAGGACGACGTCGCCGGACCCGGTCGAGATACCGGTCTTCCCGTGGAGCACACCGAGGTCGATGTCGCCCGAGCCGGACTTGATCCGCACCTCGCCGGCGAGCTCGGCGCCCTTGATGTCGCCGGATCCCGACTCGATGACGACCGGTCCGCTGGCCTGGTCGAGCTCGATGTCCCCGGAACCTGTCTTCAGCGCCACCAGGCCGAGAGCGCCGTGGGTCACGGTGTCGGCCGAGCCGACCTTGGTGATCAGCTCGCTGCCGGTGGGGACGATCACCCGCACGGTGTGCGCGTCGCGGCCGAAGAAGCGGCCGTGGGGGGCGACGACCGAGATCTTGTCCCCGGTCCGCCCGACCTTGAACTCCTCCGCCCGGGGTCCGGAGACCTCGACCGTGGTCTCCGCGGTGTCGGTCGCCTCCGCGGTGAGCAGGCCGGCGCCGAGCTCGACGTACAGGGACGTGGGGGCGGGGGTGGGGAACTGCTTCTTCATGGTTCTCTCTCCTCTGGTCCTGGGTCAGACCCAGCCGGTCATGCGCTTGGTGGCACGGTTCTTGCCGCTGAAGCCGTCAGGCCCGAACGGGACGCTGGACAGGTCGATGTCGACGGTGATGGCGTTCTCACGCGTCGCCTGGCGCAGCACGTTGACGATCCAGGTGTTCAGCGAGCTGCCGTGCTTGGCGGCCAGCTCCTCGGCCCTCGCCTTCACGCTCTCAGGGAGTCGTAGCGAGATCCGCGCGGTCGCGACCTCGGCCTCGTCGTCCTCCTCGTCCCCGGCGGTCGGTGCGGCAGGAGCGACCGGCTCAGGAGCAGGGTGCTCGACGACGAACTCCAGGTCACGGCCGGCGAGCCGGACGTCGACCGAACCGCTGCGCATCTCGCTGGTGATCTCGGCGGCTGCCTGCGAGAGGACCTCCATGAGGCTGAGCCGCATGCTCGGGTCCAGCGCGAGCGCCAGGCGCTCGGCGGCGGCCTGGATCTGCTCATCCCCGGCAGCGGCGCTGGCGGTCAGGTCCTGGCGGAGGCGGTCGACGTACGGGCTGATGTCCATGACATCACTGTGACATCACAATGACGTCATGTCAATGCCAGCATGGCGTCACCACGCACGAGGGCCCGCCGAGACACCTCTCGACGGGCCCTTCGTGACAAGTGCGTCGGGTCAGTCCTTCCGACCCGGGATGGTGATCTCGGAGGGGTACTTCGCCGAGTTGTGAACCGTGATGACGGTCAGCGTGCTCAGCAGGTCCGGCAGGACGGGAGCCAGGTGCGGCACGTCGAACGCCTGCACGGCGATGCGCAGCCGGTGGCCCGGCAGCAGCTTCGCGCCCGTCGGGAACAGCTCGACGTCGACCGGGGCGACCTGGCCCTTGGCCAGCTTCACCTGCGCCGCCCTGGTGAACGGGTGGTACGGCTGGATCAGCTTGCCGTCGAGGTAGCGCGACCGCGACTTGTCCAGTGCGCGGTGCGAGATGACCTGCCACCCGCCGGTCAGGCGCGACACGGTGCCGTCGGGGGCCTCGTCCTCGAGGGCGACCGAGAGCATGCCGTCTCCGCTGTTGCTCGAGACGTACAGGCGGGCGTTCACCGGACCCTGGAGGGCGACAGGCTTGCTGAGCGGTGCTGTCCGGAAGACCGCGCCGGCCTTGTCGTTCAGTGCGTTGTCGGTCAGGCACGGGTTCTGGAAGCCGCCGGCGCTGAGCGCGCCCGCGGTCCACTGGTCGGTCGACCGGGTGCACAGGCCGGCGACCGGGATCGGGTACACCGACGAGCTGCCCGCGGTCACCGCGCCCTGCGTGAGTCCGCCCTCGGTACCGCCCGTCGTGGACGTACCGCTCAACCGGTAGCTGGCGGCCTTGCGGTCGCCGACCCAGGTCTTCGCCGTGCGCCAGGCGCTCGTGCCCTGCTCGAAGTACGTGATCGGCGGGATGTCGGTGTCCAGCGCCGGGTCGGCGATGCCCTTCACGTAGTGGTCGAACCAGCGCAGCTTGAGCTCCGACAGGGTGCCGAGCCCGGCCTTGCCGACCTCCTCGCCGCCGGATGCCTGCAGGTGGTTCCAGGGTCCGATGATCATCTTGGTCGGGACACCGCGCTTCTGGAGGTTCTCGAAGAGCAGCGGCGTTCCGCGCTGGAACAGGTCGTACTCGCCACTCACGAAGAACGTGGGCACGGTGATCTTGCCGGCCACGTTGATCGGCGAGCGCTGCTTGTAGAACGGTCCGTCGTACGCCGGCTCGCCGCCGGTGAAGGCCTTCAGGATCAGTGGCACCGTGAAGGTGCCGGCGCCGACGAGGTGGTCGACCAGGTTGACCAGCGGACTGGCGTCCTTCGGCGCGCTGGTGAACGGCGGGATCACGCCGGTCGCGGTGACCAGGCCTAGCCAGAGCGGGATGAAGCCGACGTCGAGCTGTCCTCCGGAAGCGACCACGTCGCGGTAGACGTCGGCAGCGGGGACCTGCGGGAAGATCGCCTTCAGGCCGTCCGGGCGGCCTGCGGCGGCGAACATCTGGGCGATGCCCATGTACGACGGCCCCGCCATGGCCGTGCTGCCGTTGCTCCAGGACTGCTCGTGCGCCCACTGCATCACCGCGGTGAAGTCGACGTCCTCGCGGGTGCAGAACGCGCACCAGCGACCACCGGAGGTGCCGGTGCCGCGGGCGTCGACGGTCAGCTGCGCATACCCGCGCTTGACCAGGTACGTCGGGTTTCCGCCGGCCAGGCCGCCGGCGTACTGCTGGACGCCCTTGTTGTACGCCGTGATCGTGGTGACCACCGGGAACTTCTTGTTGATCGCCTTGCCGTTCGCATCGGCCGGCAGGATCAGGTCGCCGCGCAGAACGACGCCGTCGTCCATCGGGATGGCGAGCTCGGGCACCGTGACGGTCTTGGGGTACTGCTCGGGGCGCGGCTTCCAGGCGGCGGCGCGGGCGACCTTCGTCGTACGGGCGGCGCCGGCCTTCTCGCTCTTCCTTGCCGAGGCGTTGCCGCGCTCGACGGTCCCCTGCGCGGGGGCGGACGCGGAGCGCGTCGTCGTGGACGTCGACGTCGTTCGGGCGTCCTCGACCCCGTGGTCGACGACGGCGACCGCAGCGACCGTGCCGGCGGTCAGGGTCAGGACGGCGACCGAGGCAGCGGTCAGACGGGTGAGTGAACGGCGCATCAAGTGATTCCTCCCGGTGTGTCGCGAGATCAACGAGAGCTCACGACGCGAAGTTACGGAACCGTAGCAATGCCGAAAGCGCCGACCCGGGCTGAATGTGGAGATGTATCTGCACATTCAGCCCGGGTCGGCGTGCTTGACCTGCACTTTCAGCCCAGGTCAGAGGTCGAAGAGCGATCCAGCCTCGTTGATGTTCACATCGGTCTTCGGCTGGTTGGCCTCGCCCGAGCTCTTCGGCTTCTCCGGCTCGGGCGCCTTCTCGGCCTCGGGCTCGGCAGCAGTCGCGGGCTCGGCAGCCTCGGGCTCCGCAGCGGCCTCCGGCTCGGCAGCCTCGGGCTCCGCGGCCGGTGCTTCCTCGGCAACAGGGGCAGCTGGAGCGGCCGGTGCAGCCGGCTCAGCGGCCGGGATGTCGAAGAGCGAGCCGGCGTTGAGGTCGACCTTGGGTGCCTCAGCCTTCGGAGCCTCAGCTGCCGGCGCAGGCGCCTCAGCCTTGGGCTCCTCGGCAGCTGCTGCGGGAGCGGCCGCCTCCGCCTTCTTCTCCGCGACGATGTCGAACAGCGAGCCGCCACCACCGAGGTCGGCCTCCGGTGCCGGAGCAGCCTCGGCCTTCGGTTCCTCGGCGGGCGCAGCCTTCGGAGCCTCAGCAGCGGGAGCCGCCTCGGTCGGAGCCACGTCGAACAGCGAGCCGCCACCGAGGTCGGCCTTTGCCGCCGGCTTCTCCTCCGCGGGCTTGGCCGGCTCGGGCGCCGGCGTGTCGAAGAGCGACCCGCCGCCGAGGTCGGCCTTGGCTGCCGGCGTCTCAGCAGGCTTGTCGGCAGCCGGAGCCGGGGTGTCGAAGAGTGAACCGCCGGATGCAGCCGGCTTCGACTCGGCAGGCGCAGCCGGAGCGGCATCGAACAGCGAACCGCCGCCTGCCGGAGCAGCCGGAGCCTTCGCCTCGACCTCGGCCGCCGTCTCCGGCGTCGCCTCGGCCGGAGATGCCGGGGTGGTGACCTTCGCCTTCGGCTTGGCCTCCTTGACCTTCTTGCCCTCGCCCTTGACCGAGGCCAGCAGCAGCTGGGCGACGTCGAGGACCTCGACCTCCTCGCCGGCGCGGCCGGCGTCCTGCTCGCTGGTCAGGCCGTCCTCGAGCATGGTGCGGCAGAACGGGCAGCCGACGGCGATCTGGTCGGCGCCGGTCCCGACGGCTTCGACGGTCCGGTTCACGTTGATCCGCTCGCCGATCGTCTCCTCCATCCACATCCGGGCGCCACCGGCACCGCAGCAGAAGGACCGCTCGGAGTTCCGCGGCATCTCCACGACCTCGGAGCCGGGGATGACCTGGAGCAGCTCGCGCGGCGGCGAGTAGACCTGGTTGTGGCGACCCAGGAAGCAGGGGTCGTGGTAGGTGATCTTGCGGGTCGGGCCGGGGGCCGCGACCGGGGTCAGCTTCTTCTCGCGCACCAGGCGGTTGAGCAGCTGGGTGTGGTGGACGACCTCGAGCTCGATACCGAACTGCTTGTACTCGTTCTTGAGCGTGTTGAAGCAGTGCGCACAGGTCGAGACGACCTTCTTGACCTTGTGCTCGTTGAAGGTCTCGATGTTCTGCTGGGCGAGCGCCTGGAAGACGAACTCGTTACCGGCGCGGCGTGCGGAGTCACCCGTGCAGGTCTCGCCGTTGCCGAGGACGGCGAACGAGACGCCGGCCATGTCGAGCAGCTCGGCGACCGCGCGGGTGGTCTTCTTCGCGCGGTCCTCGTAGGCACCGGCGCAGCCGACCCAGAACAGCCAGTCAACCTCGGTCAGGTCCTGGACGTCCTCGCCGACGACCTTGACGTCGAAGTCGAGACCCTGGGCCCATTCCATCCGGGCGTTCGGGTTCATGTTCCAGGGGTTGCCCTTGTTCTCCAGACCCTTGAAAAGTCCGTTGAGCTCAGCCGGGAAGTTCGCCTCGACGAGTACCTGGTAGCGACGCATGTCGACGATGTGGTCGACGTGCTCGATGTCGACCGGGCACTGGTTGACGCACGCGCCGCAGTTGGTGCAGGACCACAGAACGTCGTTGTCGATGATCGCGCCGCCCTCGGGGTGCCACGCGTACTCACCCTCGGAGACGCCGACGAGCGGGCGGTCGACCTCGTACTCGGTCAGCTGCTCGGGGGTCATGGCCTCGCGGGTCGCCTCGTCAGCCATCAGGTACGGGGCCTTCGCGAACGCGTGGTCGCGCGAGTTCATGATCAGCATCTTCGGAGAGAGCGGCTTCTCGGTGTTCCACGCCGGGCACTGGGACTGGCAGCGGCCGCACTCGGTGCAGCTGGCCATGTCGAGCAGACCCTTCCACGAGAAGTCCTCGATGGAACCGATGCCGAGGACGGTGTCCTCGTCCATGTCCTCGACGTCCTCGAGGGTGATCGGCTTGCCGTGGGAGATCATCTCCTTGACGGCACCGAGCGCGACGGGGCTGTCGGGCCGCTTGAACATGATGTTGATCGGCGCGACGAAGATGTGCAGGTGCTTGGAGTTCAGCACGATGATGAGGAACACCAGCATGATGCCGATGTGCAGCAGCAGGCCGACGCCCTCGAGGATCTCCAGGCCGGTGTCCCCGTGGTGCAGGCCGATCGAGTTGATCACGTCGCCGATGGCGTGCGAGAAGAAGGCCTCGTTGCCGTAGGGCAGGTTGCCGGCGGCGGCTGCGGCCCCGCGGAACAGGAACATCGTCCAGATGACGTTGAAGATCATGATGAGGACGACCCAGGCGCCACCGGTGTGCGAACCCTTGAACCGGGACTTGCGGCCGAGCTTCGCGGGCTGGTTCTTGTACCGGATGAGCGAGAACGTCAGCAGACCGACGAGGCAGAGGACACCGATCATGTCCTGGCCGAAGCCGAGGATCCACCAGTCGCCGACGAGCGGGATCTTCCACTTCTCGTCGGTCGAGAGCAGGATCCCGTAGGCCTCGACGTACACGGTGCCGAGGATCAGGAACGCGTACATGACGAACGAGTGCGCGATGCCCGGGATCGACCACTTGAGCAGCTTCTTCTGCCCGAGGACCTCGACCAGCTGGTTCTTCAGGGCGGCGCTGACGCGGCCGGTGACACCGGCGATGCGGTCGGGCGCCGGCTGGCCGCCGGTGATGAGCCGGACCAGGAACAGCACCCGCTTCAGCGCGAACGGCAAGATCGCGATGTTGAGGATCAGGCCCAGGATGAGCGTGAGCTTGGTGTCCAAGGGAAGTCACTCCAACCCTCCGGCGTGCAGGCCGGGTCGTTCGCGCAAGTCAGGTCAGGTACGGCGTCGGGCACAGACTATTGCCCTGCATCACGCGCCGCACGCGAAGCGTGTGTGAGAAACGCTACCTTCGAGTAACTTGGAGTTACACCTTAGGTAACCCTTACTGACCTGCGGTTTCGGTGGGGTTGGACTCGCGCGCGAGGGTCAGGACTTCCTGATCGTCGACACCGTGCCGGCCTTGGTGAACTTCACGGTCACCTTGCCGTTCTTGGTGCAGTACGTGTACTTCGACCCCAGCCGTCGGTGCGGCTGGCCGACGGTCTTGACGACCTTCCACCAGCTCGCGCCCTTCTTGACCTTGGCCTTGATGAACTTCAGCGAGTGCTTGTGCGAGGGGCTGGTGCACGCGTCGGTCTTGACGCCGTACGCCCGCTCCCATGTCTGCAGGTAGGCCTCGGATCCGCGGTACATGTCCTTGACGATGCTCGGCCCGGCGATCATCTTCAGGTCCTGGAGCCAGTCCGGGTACATGCCGTAGTGCGCGACGCCGTCCTTGTTGATGTCGTAGGTCCGCTTGCCGCTGACCTGCTTGTAGACCTTCACGCCGCCGAGTCCGGTGAACGGGTACTTCACCGGGTTCTTCACGTCCGCACCGCGAGCCGCACCCTGCGCGCCGAGACCGTTGATGTCCGCGCCGTAGCCGAACCCCCAGTAGGTCTTCGGGTTCACCCAGGTCAGGTGGCGCTTCCACTTCTCGACGAAGCCCTCGCTGTCGCCGGCGTACGGCGTGATGAAGCCCTTCTCGTCGTAGATCCGCGGGTAGGCGTCCGGTGTCGACCACGAGTGGCTGGACACCACGCCGGGGTAGCGCATCGTCTCGACGAGGTCGAGCGACTGCTTGCGGGCCTTGACGCTCATGTGGTCGGGGTCGAAGAGCATGTTCCGCTTCGCCATGCCCTTGATCGTCTCCGCGCCGAGCTCGGTCAGGCCGAGGGTGTTGCAGTGGTGCTTGGCCGGGTACACCGGGACCGCCGGCAGCGCGTCGATCACGCTCTGCGGCAGGGCCGCCTTGAGGGCACCGAACAGGGCGTCCTGGTTCGGCAGGATGTCGAGGTTCTGGTCGCGGTCGTGCACCTCGGGGTCGTTCGGCTTGCAGGTGGTCATCTTCCAGGCCGACCCGGTCTCCAGGATGTTGGCGGCGTTGACCAGGTTGCCGGTGGTGCCCTCGTCGCCGGCGACGCCCGCGAGCGCGTTGTCGAACTTGTTGACCAGCTCCATCTGGGTGACACCCATCTTGCGCACCTCGGTGAGCTGCTTCTCGATGGAGGCCTTCGTGCAGGTGGCCTTGCCCAGGTAGCGGTGGCAGCCGAACAGCACCGAGGTCTCGATGCCCATCACCACGGCGAGCTTGCCGGCGTTGACGACCTTGCGTGCCTGCACCGGGTTGGTGACGATCCGGTACCAGCCTTTGCCGGGACCACCGTGCTGCGCGTCGATG
The DNA here is from genome assembly GCF_040546585.1 of Marmoricola sp. OAE513. NCBI lineage: Bacteria > Bacillati > Actinomycetota > Actinomycetes > Propionibacteriales > Nocardioidaceae > Marmoricola > Marmoricola sp. OAE513. The sequence continues at coordinate 2,109,569 of NZ_JBEPOC010000001.1, forward strand.
TAGTTCTCCAGCAGGTGCATGTCCTTGGCCTGCAGCCGGATCGAGGTCATGTCGTCGCAGGAGTTGCGCTTGATCGGGTAGATCGTGCAGAGCTGGTTGTTCTCGACCAGCAGGTTGACCAGAACCCGCTGCCCGGCCTGCCAGGACCGCTCCATCCACTTGTAGTAGGTGCCCTCGTGGGTGAGCGCGTCCGGCGCCGGCCAGCTCTTGAACGTGGGCCAACCCACCGGGTCGGAACCGGCCTCGCCGGAGAAGAACGACTCGACGGCACCGCTGGTGACCGCGTTGAGGTTCTCGCAGCCCTTGAGGGCGACCGTGACGCCCCACGGGGACCACGGGCGACCGCAGTGCAGCTCGCCACCGAGGAACTCGAAGGCCATGCCGTGGGTGTGCGCGTCGACGGTGCCGCGGGTCTCCTGGATGCCGGTGGTCCCGGCGGCGGGCTTGCCGTAGACCCCGGTCCCGATCTCCGGGAAGGGCTTGCACCCCGTACGGCGGAACGGCTGGAACTGGGTCCGGTCGTTGGGGGAGTCGACGAACGTCGCGATCGCGCCCGCAGAAGTGGGAACCTGCAGGTAACCCGAACCGGGGAGGAAGAGCCGGAACGAACCCGGACCGGACTGCGTGACCGTCCAGTTCACCTTCGGCCCGGGAGCGGTGCCGAAGCGGGCCTGCACCTTCCCGCCGGCGAGGTAGGTGCCGGCCTTGGTGTAGAGCATGTAGTGGCCGAGCGAGGTCGGCTTGAAGAAGATCGCCGAACCGCCACTCATCTTCGAGGCCGTGAACGTGAGGCCGTTGAGCCAGCGGCCGGTCGTGATCGACTTCAGGCCGTAGCAGGCGTTGAACAGGTTGTAGCGGTTCGTCGGGATGCTCGGCTGGGCCGGGTCGACCGACACGTTGCGGAGCTTGGGCTCCTTCTGGTTGCGCTGGTCAGCGGCGGCGCCGATGCTGCGAGCAGCCTGGGCGGGAGTGGTCGGGTCCGAGGAGTCGTTGTCGGTCGTCGGAGCGGAGCGCGAGACGGAGTTCTTGGTCTTCGGGTCGTTGTCGTCGTGCGCCGGGGCCCCCGGGTCGTGGGAGTGCGTTCCGTCGGCGTTGTAGAGCGTGGTGTCGCCGGCCTTGGCGGCGGCGTTGTTGGCGGCAGCGGCGGCGTACGCCTTCTTCATGCTGTCGGCGCCGTTACCCGTCGGCCCTCCGGTCCCGTTGTAGATCACGGTGGCCACGACGAGGGCGACAGCGACCGCCGCGACGACGGAGAGGCGGACGGCTGCGAGCCGGAAAGTTCCGTGCATGAGGGTTCTGTCCCTTGATCGGCACCGGGGGAGGAGTACGGGTCGGTGGCTCAACGAGTGGTGTGCGGCCCGGGTCACGTGGCCTACGGATACGTAGGCTAGGGCTCCACGGGGGCCGGGGGAAGGATGTCCGAGCGCTGGTCGATCTCGTGGGTCAGCGCCCGTGAGGTGACAGCACCCGTCTGGCCAGGCCCAGCGGCGCGGTCACCACGGACAGCAACGGATCGATCTTGTCGACGATCCGGTCGAGGCGGGCAGCCACCGTGCTGAGCTCGTCGGCCGCTGCGGAGAACCGGTCGAGGGAGTTGTTGAAGCGGTGGAGCGCCTGGTTGAACTCGGCCAGGGCGAGGCCGAGGTCCTCGGTGGTCTGCCCGATGCTCTCGACGGTCTCGTCCACCGTGAGCAGCGTCCGGGCGCGGGTCCGCAGCTTGCGCCGCTCGTCGGGGCCGTCCATGGGCTCAGTGTGCCGGACGTGCCGCGGTCAGGTCCCGATCTCGGTCTCGTCGCGGGGTACCAGCGGCGCAGCCAGCAGCGGGAAGAGGCCGGTCAGGCCGAAAGCCAGACCGTAGCCCCACAGCGGGATCAGGAGCCCGATCACCGGAGGCACGGCTGCGGCGGTCAGGTACTGCCCGGTGTTCTGCAACCCGAGGGCCCGGCCGGACCAGAACGGGCCAGCGCGCTCGGCGACCGCGGTGAAGGCGAGCCCGTTGTCGGCGACGGTGATCATCGACGCCAGCACGATCAGCGGGACGGCGACCGCCCAGTCGGCACGGATCGTCACGCCGACCGAGACCATCGTCAGTCCGGCGGCGACGGCGACCCAGCGCAGCGGACGGGTGCGGGAGCCGACCCGGTCCGAGAGGTTCCCGGCGGCGATGCGTCCGACGGCCCCGAGGACCTGCGCCACGGCGACCAGACCACCGGCGGCGCCGGGGCTCCACTCACGGCCGACCTGGAGCCAGACGAGCATGAAGCTCCACACCGTGAACTGCGGGATCACCAGCAGCATCGAGACGGCGTGGATCCGGTTCAGGTAGCTGCTCCCCCGGTAGGGGTTGGACGCCGCGACGTCGGTCGGTCGCTGCGGACGCGGCGGGTCCAGGACCCAGAGAGCGCAGGCCAGTGCCGTGGCGGCGGCGAAAGCCGTCGGCAGCACCAGAGCCGCGCCGACGCCGGACTGCGCAGCGACGACCGGTACGGCGACCGCCGCCAGCCCGACCCCGACCGGCTGGGCCATCTGGCGCACGCCCATCGCCGTGCCGCGGCGGCGAGGGGGGAACCAGCCGACCACGACGCGGCCGCTGGCTGAGGACGTGCCGGCCGCAGCAGCCCCCGCGACCAGGAGCAGGAGCCCGAGCAGCACCGTCGAGTCGTGCAGAGCGGCTGCCGCACCGAGGGAAGCCGCGGTCAGGCTCAGGCTGGACACGAGGACGAAGCGCTCGCCGATGGCGTCGACCACGGCGCCCCAAAGGACGAGCGTGAGCATGCTTCCGGCGATCGGCGCAGCGGCGATCCAGCCGGCCTCTCCGAGGCTGAGCCCGCCGTCGTGGAGCGCGGGGATCAGGAACGCCGGGCCGTTCACTGCCGCCGAGGACGCCGACTGACCCAACGTGGAGAGTGCCAGCATCAGCCAGGGGTGCGGGCGCGCGGACACCCTGGAACCGTAGATCTGCTGATCCACGGCGTCCAAATCACGAGACGATTTGTCTCGAATAATGGATAGAGGGTGCGGGCGCGTGATCCGTCGATCCGGGTCGCGTCTTGGCCCAGGGCGCTTTCTGTGCCTCGGGATCTTCGGAGGTCGGATGCGGAACTCACGAGCTCTTGCAGCAGCGTGGTTGGTGGTCGTCAGCGTCGCCGTCATCGGTTCGGACCGGGCGAGCGCGGCAGCCACCCTCCAGGTGTGCCCGAGCGGGTGTGCCTTCACGGCGGTCGCGCCCGCGGTCGCGGCAGCTGCTCCCGGGGACACGGTCCAGATCGCCGCCGGCACCTACAGCACCTTCGGGGTGGTCCTCGACAAGCCGATCACCATCGTCGGCGCGGGAGCTGGTCAGACGATCCTCGACGGTGGCGGGGGCAGTGTCGGGTCGACGCCGGGAGTCTTCCGGATCCTCCCCGGCGCCGCGGCCAAGGGCGTCGGCGCCATCGCCATCTCCGACCTGACGGTGACCAACCCGTCGAAGAACACGACCGCGACGACCTACTTCGGGATCTCCATCGGGATCAAGCAGGTGACGACCGGAATCAGCTCGATCACCCTGACCCGGATGGACATCCAGGGCACCGGGGATCCGAGCCGACCCAGCTACGGCGTGTACGCCGACGCCGGCTACTCCGCGACGCTGGGCGACCGGACGGCGCCGCCGCTGACGATCTCCGACTCCACGATCTCCTCGACCTACTACAACGGCGTCGGCATCGACGGGTACCGCGGCGACGTGACCATCGAGCGCAACGTGCTGACCGAGGGCAGCAGCGGCATCTCGGCCGTGGTCTTCCTCAACGAGTACACGCCGAACCAGATCACGAACCGCGTCGTCGTCCGCGACAACACCAGCAAGGGACGCCTCGTCGCGGTCAAGAACATCGACTACAACGCGGCGCTGGCCGCGATGGGCGGCTACGCCGACGTGACGATCACCGGCAACACGATCACCGACGTCGGTGCGGGCGACTTCGGCATCCTGGTCTCGACGAACTCCGTGGACGGTGCCGTCGCGACGAGGATCGGATCAGCGGTCGTCACCGGGAACACGATCAGCGGCACGGGGGCGGCGACCAGCACGGGCATCAGTATCGCGGGAGCCGTGGTGAGCTCCTGGGTCGCGGACAACGTGGTCACGGCGACCGGGACCGGAATCTCGGTCGTCCCGGTCAAGGGCCAGTACGCCGGCCAGATCTCGATCCTCGGCAACGAGCTCCGCTCGGACGGCACCGGGGTCGCCGGGATCGCTGTACGCGGTGGCGTCGGCGCGGTGATGGCTATGGGCAACGACCTCGTCGGCTGGCAGACCGGTGTGACGGTGGCGCCTGAGGGGACGGCTCGGCCGGGGTCGTTCGATCTGCGCGAGAACCGGATCTTCGGCAACGGGGTCGGCCTGGCCAACTCGACGAACGCGGTCGTCTCTGCCGAGGACGACTGGTGGGGCTGCCAGGACGGACCCAGCGGGACGTCCTCGTACTGCAACGAAGCGATCGGGTCGTTCACTGCTGCGCACTGGATCCGCGTCGCCGTGGCGGCCACCGGGAAAACCCTGGACTCCCAGGGCCGGGTCCCGGTCGCGACCTCGGAGTCGGTCCCGGTCACGATCTCGCTGGTTCGTTCCGACGGCGTCACCGACGAGCCCGTCGGCGCACTTCCGGCCGCGTTCGACGGGTTCCCGGTCGCCTACGACGCGCAGCTCGGGGCCCTGGCCGGCGGGACGACCCTCGGGAGCAGCCACAGCGTCACGGCGACGTACGTCGCGCCGGCGGTCGCCGGGGAGGACCTGACGCACGGGGTCGTCGACCGGGAGAACCTGGCACCGACCGTCACGGGCGAACCGGTGCCGTTGGTCTTCGTGATCACTGCCGACACCACTCCGGACCCGACGCCGACCCCGACTCCCACGGTGGACCCGACCCCGACGCCGACCCCGACGCTCGACCCCACCCCGACGCCTACGCCTACGCCGACGCCTACGCCGACGCTCGAGCCCACCCCGACTCCCACGGTGGACCCGACGCCTACGCCGACGCCGACGGACGAGCCGACACCGACCCCGACCCCGACGCCGACGGACGGGCCGACCCCGACTCCCACGGCGGACCCGACCCCAACGGACGAGCCGACCCCCACGGGCGAGCCGACCTCGACCACCGACCCGACGCCGACGCTCGAGCCCAGCGCCCAACCCAGCATCACGGCCTCGACGGTCCCGACCGCCGACGCACCCAGCACGTCGCCGAGCAGCGCTCCGGTGCCCGGGAGCGCGAACCCCGACGACGGTGGCGGTCAGGCCGGTGCCGGTCCGGGATCCGTCCTCCCCGGCACGGGCACAAGCTTCCCGCTCTGGGTCCCGTTCGCGGGGGTCGGGCTGATCCTGCTCGGCATCATCGTGATGCGGCTCGCGCGCAGCGAGCGGGCCGAAGCGCGGTCAGGCCGCCATCGGTGAGGCGAACCAGATGGTCCGGTGCACCCAGTTGCCCGGACCGATCCTCGGCGGCGAGCAGACGATCAGTGCGAGCTGCGGCGGACCGTCCTGCTGGTAGTACTCCGCGGAGCCGTCGGCAGCCTTGATGACGATCTTCTTGGTGACCCGGTAGCAGAGCTCGGCATGCTTGCCGCCGAGCACGATCTTGTCCCCGACCTTGAGGTGCTCCATCAGTCGGTTGCCCAGGGCGGAGCCGTCGGGCCAGGTGTGGGCGTTGAGAAGGACGTTGCCCTTCGCGCTGCCCGGGAGCGCCCCCGCCGGCTTGAGGGTGTCGCTGAAGTTCGTCGCCTGGGCCGGGTCGTCCCAGCCGTACTGGGTCTTGCCGGCCGAGCTGAGCGAGGGAGCACGCGGAACGTTGTTGCCGTCGCGTCCGAGGGCCAGCACCTGCGAGTTCTTGCCGACTCCGCTCACGGTGATCCGAGTCGGGCGGAACGGCTTGTCCGCCTGGTTCCCGCACTCCGAGGACTTCAGCACCGTCCCGGGCAAGACGGCCTGGGCAGGCGGAGGCTTCGCAGCGGGCGACTTGCGCTCGCCCTGGGGCCAGAAGGTCCAGACGAGGGCGATCGTCGTCGCCACCACGAGAACGACCAGGGCAGCACGCCGCTGGTTGCTCACGGTGGTCGTCGTCATGGGTCCAGCGTAAGAGGTCGCCCAGGGGATCGGTGTCAGATCCAGGAACCGCGGTGGACCACCTCGGTCTGCGGCTTCCGCGCGCGGCGCGTGGGCGAGCCCGTACGCGCTTCGCCGGCAGGGTGGCCCAGGGTGATCACGCCGATCGGCTCGAACTCCTCGGCGATCGAGAACTCCCGGCGGACGGCCTCCAGCTTCGGGACCGGGATCCCGGAGAAGCAGCCACCGAGGCCGGCGTCGACGGCGGTCTGCAGGATCAGCAGGGACGCCATCGCGGCGTCCATGTGCCAGTACGGCACCGACCACGGTGCTTCACCCTCGACCACTGCGAGACGGGCGGACGACGCCTTGTCGACCTCGGCGTACCGGGTCAGGTAGGCGGCTCGGCTCGAGCACGGCACGATGACCACCGGCGCCCGCATCATCCCGCGCAACCAGGCGTCAGGGGCGGCGAGTGCTTCAGGGCCGGCTGTGGTCGCCCACCAGCGGCGCACGTCCTCGGGGGTGTCGAGGACGAGGAACCCCCAGCCCTGGGTGAAGCCTGCGTTCGGTGCCCGGGTGGCGTTGCGAAGTGCGCGATCCACCAGGGCCGGGTCGACCGGCACGTCGGTGTAGTCGCGGACCATCTGGCGGCGGTCGACGACCTGCTGGAACTCCACACGTGGAGGGTAGCGACGGGCGATGGTCTACACCGGCCGCACCGGCGCGGGACCATAGTTTCGTCACTACTGACATAGCGCCTCTGCGCTGTTACGTTCGCGGACATGGCTCACAAAGGTGTGACGGTCGGGTTCGCTCGTAGCGCGGTCGCGGCGGCGCTGGTCGCCGTCGTCCTCGCGATCCTCGCCGGCTGCGGAGGCAGCACGGTGGACGCGAAGACGGCAGCCCGGGCCCAGTCGGTGAACAATCCCGGTCAGGGTGGGCAGGGCGGCGACGCCGTCGTCCCGGGAGCCGATCCGACGGCACCGAACGGCAACCCGATCGCCCCGGGTGCGGACCCGACCAGCCCGGGCGAGCAGCCGACGAACTCCAGCGGAGACCCCGTGCCTCCGGGGCAGAACCCTGCGCCCGGGCCGGGCCAGCAGCCGCCTCCGGGAATCAAGGGAGTCTCTTGTGCCGGCTTCAAGAACGGGCCCGGCATGACCAACAGCGTCGTGAAGATCGGCAACTCCTCCGACATCAGCGGGCCGGTGCCCGGACTCTTCACCGCAGCCCAGCAGGCGACCCGCGCGTACGTCGCGTACTTCAACGCCTCGGGGGGCAACATCTGCGGCCGCAAGCTGCAGCTCGACCTCTACGACAGCCGCACCGACGGCGGTGGCGACCAGCAGGGCTACACCAAGGGCTGCGACAACGACTTCGCCATGGTCGGGTCCATGTCGTCCTTCGACTCCGGCGGCGCCAAGACCGCGGAGGGCTGCGGGATCCCGGACATCCGGGCGATCGCGACCACCGTCGAGCGCGGCAACTGCAAGACCTGCTTCGGGGCGCAACCTGCCGGACCGGACGCGTTCCAGAACGCGGTCCCAGACTTCATCATCCGGCGCACCGGCGGCAAGGGAGGCGGGATGCTGTACATCAACATCGGCGCCGCAGCCTCGAACGGCCAGAGCCAGGCCAAGCACGAGGCCAAGCGCGGCATCAAGTTCGCCACCGTCAAGGGCATCGACGTTGCCGAGTTCAACTACTCGCCGTACGTGCAGCAGATGAAGTCGGCCGGGGTGCAGTCGGTGCAGTTCATCGCCGCGTCGCCCCAGTTCGCCAAGCTGGCCCAGGCGTTCGTCCAGAACAACTTCAAGCCGAAGGTGTTCCTGCTCGACCCGTCGGCGTACAACGACGAGTACCCGAAGCTCGCCGGCGACGCCGCGAAGGGCACCTACGTCTTCCTGAACTTCACCCCGTTCGAGGAGGCGGCCTCCAACCCGGAGATCAAGCTCTACATCCAGTACCTGCAGCAGGTCGCTCCCGGAGCAAAGCCGACCTTCTTCGGCCTGTTCGCCTGGTCGTCCGCCCGCCTCTTCGCCGAGCAGGCCACCAAGCTGGGCGGCAAGCTGAGCCGCGCCTCGTTGATCGCCGCGATGAGAAAGGTCGACAACTGGACCTCGAACGGGATGCACGCCCCTATGCACGTCGGTTCGAAGAAGATCTCTGACTGCTGGCGCTTCATCCAGTGGAGCGGCAGCGCGTGGAAGCCGGTCGAGGGCCGGAAGTACCAGTGCCGGGGCCTCACCACCGGCTGACCGGCGTCAGCCGGCAGGGGTGCCCTTCCACTCCGCCGTGCCGGTGAAGGTCGCTGCCGCGTCCTTGCTGTTGAACGACGGCAGGAACGTCCCGGTGACCTCGTCGCAGTCGGCCGAGACGATCTTCATGGTCTCGGAGTCCTCGCCCGACTCGTTGACCGGAGCGCTGTACTTCTGCGGCTTGGTCACCTCCACGGTGCCGTCGACCTTCCAGGACGCCCGCAGCACCGGCTTGGTGGCCGGGCCCTTCACGCTGCCCCGCACGTTCCCGGTCAGCTTGATGCTCGCCGCGGCCCGACCGGTGTCGGCGTGGCCCTCCGACTTCCAGGTCAGCGTCCAGGTCCCGTCGGTGACCCTCCCGCGAGCGACGACGACGCGGAGCGTGCCGGCACCCTTCGAGTCCGCGAAACCGGACGTGCCGCTGGATCCGCCACCGGATCCGCGCACGTCCATGGTGAGCGGGCCCTCCCAGGTGCCGTCCGGGATCCCCTGTATCGCGCTGCAGTCCCTGCCGACCGATGTCGTCGGCTCGCCGCTGGTGCTCGCGCCTGCGCTCGGGTCGGCGTCTGCGGAGGCGGCCGGGCCGGTCGGCGTACCGGGAGGCTGGCTGCTCGCCGACGCCCCCGTGGCCCGGGTGGAGGACGCTGGCCCTTGGTCGTCGCCGCCGCAGCCGCCGAGGACCAGGACTGCAGCGGAGAGGGCGGCGACGGACGTACGGCGCACCACGGACATGGCGAGAGCCTCCCGTCGGGAGCGGGCTCCCGTCAACGCCGTCGCGGGTGCCTAAGTACGTCCTCGGGCCGCCTGAACCGGAAATAAGGCACCTGCCCGATGTCCCGCCCTACCTCAGAGGACGAACCTCAAGACATCGAATCGGGCGCCGTGCCCGCGGACAAGGAGAAACATCATGTTCAACCAGGACCTGTACCGGGCCGAGACCAACTACCGCCGCGAGGTGCTGCGCCGCGACTGGCGTCCCCTGCGTGGCCGGCGTGCCGCCCGCTCGGAGACCCGCAACCAGATCGACACCCAGGACCGACCGGGCCTTGCGTCCTGACGGGGCGGGGTTTCGCCTGGCATCACCGCGGGGCTGCTCCTCGTTGGTGCCTGTCGAGACCCTGTCCTTTCCGGACGCCGTCCGCGATAACGGGGCGACGCTGTCGGTCGCACCCGTCATCATGGGTGGCGTGCCTCTCCCTGAGTACGCCGACGACGTCCCGGCGCTGATCGGTCGCGAGACCGAGCTGGACGAGCTCGCCTCCGTCCTCGGCGTCGGGCGTTCCGCTGCGGTCCACCGCGCGGTGCTGCTGTCCGGGGACGCGGGCGTCGGCAAGACCAGGATCCTCACCGAGCTGCGCGACGTCGCGTTCTCCGAGGGTTGGCAGGTGGTCGCCGGGCACTGCCTCGACTTCGGCGACAGCGCGCTGCCCTACCTGCCGTTCTCCGAGGTGATGGGCCGGCTCGCGACCCAGGTCCCCGACCTGCTCGAGGAGGCCGCCGGCGAGCGCCCGGTGCTGCGGGCCCTCCAGCCCGGACGTCGGACGATGCAGGGCTCGGAGCAGGACGCCTCGGCGTCGGTCGGACGGGGTGACCTGTTCGACGCGGTGCACGGACTGCTCGACCGGGTCGCGTCCTCCGCCCCGCTGCTGCTGGTGCTCGAGGACGTCCACTGGGCCGACACCTCCACCCGCGACCTGATCCGCTTCCTGTTCTCCCGCCCGTTCGAGAACCCGGTCGCGATCGTCGCGTCGTACCGGGCCGACGACCTGCACCGACGGCACCCGCTGCGCAGCGCCGCTGCCGAGTGGGGCCGGATGCCCGGGGTCGGCCGGATGCAGCTCGAGCCGCTCGGTCCCGGCGACGTGCGGACGCTGGTCAAGCAGCTGCACCCCGAACCGCTGCGCGAGGCGGACGTCGCCAGCATCGTGGCGCGCGCCGAGGGCAATGCGTTCTTCGTCGAGGAGCTCGTCGGCGCGACCTCCATGTCGGGCAGCTCGGTGCCCGAGGACCTGGCCGACCTGCTGCTGGTCCGTCTGGACCGTCTCAGCGAGGTGGCGCACCAGGTGGTGCGGGCCGCGTCCGTCTCCGGCCGTCGGGTCTCCCACGCGCTGCTCGCCGAGGTGGCCGGAGTGTCCGCCTCCGACCTCGAGACCTCGCTGCGCGAGGCCGTCGAGCTCAACATCCTGGTGCCCACCAGCAACGACTTCTACCGCTTCCGGCACGCGCTGCTCGCCGAGGCCGTGTACGGCGACCTGCTGCCGGGCGAGCGGGTCCGGATGCACGCCGCGTACGTCGAGGCACTGGCCTCGGGACGTCCGGTCCAGCGGCACGGCTGCCGAGCTCGCCCGGCACGCCCGCGCGGCCCACGACCTGGCGACCGCGGTCGGCGCCAGCATCCGGGCCGGCGACGAGGCGATGTCCGTGGGCGGTCCCGACGAGGCCGCCGACCACTTCCAGACCGCGCTGGAGCTGCTGGCCGACCCGGCCTCGCGCACCGAGGTCGTGGTCGACCTCGGGTACCTCGGGCACCGCGTGTCGGACGCCCTGATCGCGTCGGGCCGCCCGGGCCGCGCGTTCTCCGTCGTGCGCGAGGTGCTCGAGGGCCTCGCCGACGACTGGCCCTCGGAGCAGCGCGGTCGCCTCCTGGTCGCGATGGCGACCGCGGTGATGGTCGACGAGACCAAGCTGAACCCGCTCGAGTTCACCGAGCAGGCGTTGAGCCTGGTGCCCGACGAACCGTCCAGGCTGCGGGCCACGGTCCTCGCCGCGCACGCCCGGGCGCACGCCTTCAACGACAACACCGAGCAGGCCCGCGAGGTCGGTGCCGAGGCCCTGACGCTGGCCGAGACCCAGGACCTGCCGCGGTTGGCGACCGAGGTGATCACCACCCTGGCCGCCCTGGGAGCCCGCGGTTCGGAAGACGTGCGCTCGGGCCTGGAAGAAGCCGTACGCCGCGCCCAGGAGACCGGTGCCGCCAGTGCCGAGCTGCGCTCGCTGTTCCTGCTCGGGCGGTGGTACCAGGACCGGGGCGCCTTCGCCGAGTCGGTCGAGAAGTTCGACCAGGCCTACGCGGTCGGCCTCGGGCTGGGACAGCCGTGGGCCCCGTTCGCGTTCGACAGCAGGTTCCTGCACGCCCAGATCGCCGCGATCGTCGGCGACTACGACCTGGCGCTCCGCCTCGCCGACGTCACCGGCCAGGCGCCCCCCGCCGTTCCGGAGACACTGCTCGCGGCTGTCGGCGTGACGGTGAAGGCGGCCCGGGGTGACCGGTCCGCCGTGGCGCTGCTGCCGCAGATCGAGGCGCACTGGCGCAAGGACCCGCTGATCGCGATCACCGCCGGCCCGGCGGCCATCGAGTTCCACGCGCTCGACAGCGACGTCGACGCGATCATCGCCGAGCACGACCGGATCGTGGAGACGGTCACCTCGCTGTGGCGCGAGTTCTTCCACGCCCGCGTCCGGCTCGGGGCGATCACCCTGGGCGCGCTCGCGTGCTGCATCGTGAACGTCCCGACGGCCGACCGCGAACGGATCGCTGCCGAGGCCGACCGGATCCTCGAGGGCAGCCGGCGCACCCTGACCCTGCAGGCCGAGGAAGCGACCCACTGGGGCCCGGAGGGCATCGCCTGGGCAGCGCGGCTGTCGGCCGAGGGTCTGCGGCTGCGCTGGTTGCTCGGCATCGACCCGCCGGGCGAGGCCGAGCTGGTCGAGGCGTGGCAGAGAGCCGTCGACCGCTTCGTCGAGCTCGGGCACCGCTCCGAGGTGGCCCGCACGCGGACCAGGCTGGCCGCCGTCCTCCAGGCCGCGGGCGATGCGTCGCAGGCGCGTGTCGTGGCCGACGCGGCCCGCGAGGATGCCACCGCGCTCGGGCTGGAGCCGCTGCTGGCCGAGCTGCGCACGCTCGGCACGACTCCGCGGTCCCGGGCCTCGTCGGCCAACGAGGCGCTCACCGCGCGGGAGTCGGAGATCCTCGCCCTGGTGGCGCTGGGCCGGTCGAACGGCGACATCGGCAAGCAGCTCTTCATCGCCACCAAGACGGTGAGCGTGCACGTCTCCAACATCCTCGGCAAGCTCGGCGCCAGTACCCGCACCGAGGCTGCTGCGATCGCGCAGCGCAAGGGCCTGCTCTGAAGCTCCTACCTGGGTAGGTACTCCCGACCGGTCGGTCGACCTAGCATGGGCGGACCGAAGGGAACCGTGACATGACGATCCAGATCGACCCCCGCACCGAGGCACGCTTCGAGAAGATGCGCCCGCTCGGTCCGAGCCCCTCCGCCAAGGTCACCGGTGAGGACGTGCCTCCGGGCCCTCGCTACCCGGGCCTGCTGCAGAGCGTCATGCTGATGCGGTACCGGCACACCTGGCTGCCGCGGCTGCACCGCAGGTACGGCGACGTGTTCTCGATCAAGATCCTGCCCGAGGGTCGCTGGATGGTCTTCTTCCACCGTCCCGAGCACGTGCGGGAGATCTTCGCGGGGGACCCGGAGGTCTTCCACGCCGGCAAGGGCAACGCCATCCTCGGGCCGGTGATGGGGGAGCACTCGCTGCTGCTCCAGGACTCCTCGCAGCACAAGCGCGCCCGCAAGCTGCTGATGCCCGCTTTCAACGGGGCCGCACTGCGCGGTTACGAGTCGATGATCGACGGGCTCGCGAAGACCGAGGTCGGTACGTGGACCGAGGGGACGGCGTTCGAGTCCTTGGAACGGATGAACGCGCTGACCCTCGAAGTCATCCTGCAGGTCGTCTTCGGCGTGACCGACGAGGCCCGGCTCGCCGAGATGCGGCCGCTGGTGAACAGGACGGTCAACGTCAGCCCGGCGGTCTTCCTGGGCTGGGGCTTCCCCCGGCTTCAGCGACTCCCGATGATGCGCCGTGCCTTCGAGAACCAGGCGGCCCTCGACCTGGTGATCTACGCCGAGATCGCGGAGCGCCGTGCAGCCAGCGATCTCGAGCACCGCACCGACGTGCTGTCGAGGCTCCTCCTGGTCCGCGACGAGGACAACCCCACCGACTCCGGCCTGACGGACGAGGAGCTGCGCGACCAGCTGGTCACCCTGCTCCTCGCCGGCCACGAGACCACCGCAACCGCCCTGGCGTGGGCACTGCACGAGATCGGCAAGGACCCTGTCCAGGAGCGCAGGGCACGGGACGCCGCCACGGCGGGGGACAACGACTACCTCGAGGCGGTGCTCAAGGAGGCCATGCGGCTGCACCCGGTGATCCCGATGGTGGTCCGCCACCTCATGGAACCCGCCACGATCGGTGGTGTCGACCTGCCCGCCGGGGCGAACGTCGCGGCCTCGATCATCCTGGCCCACGAGTCCGAGGCGAACCACCCCGACCACCTGACCTTCCGACCTGAGCGGTTCCTCGAGGGCGAGGTGGCGACGAACACCTGGATCCCGTTCGGAGGGGGCGTCCGCCGGTGCATCGGCGCAGGTTTCTCGCTGATGGAGGGCGTCGCGGTCCTGCGCGAGGTGCTCTCGACGTACGACGTCACGCTGCCACCGGGGACGAAGGAAGAGGCGAAGGTCCGCAACATCACCTCGGTCCCGAAGCACGGCGCGAAGATCATCGTGAAGAAGCGCACCGCGTAGGTACTAGTACCGAAGGATGATCGATCCTCGCGGTCGGAGGGAGTAGTTTCGGGTTCAACCGGACTGCACCCTCCAGGAGGACCGATGCTCGACACGTTCCAGGGCCTCCCGGTCCACGCGCTCATCATCCACGCGACCGTGGTCGTGCTGCCGCTCGCGGCACTGACCGTTGCCCTGGCCTCGGTCCTCCCGCGCTTCCGCGCCTGGTTCGGACCCGGTCCGGTCATTCTCGCGGTCCTCGCCGTGGTCCTGGTCCCGCTCACCACCGCGTCGGGCGATGAGCTCAAGGACAAGGTCGACCCTGGTCCGACGTGCAAGGGGCTCCACGACGCCATCGAGAACCACGAGCATCTCGCCGACTGGTTGATCTGGCTGGTGATCCCCCTCGCGGTGCTGGCGATCGTGGGTTACTTCCTGCACCGCAAGGGAGACGTGAGCAAGCCGCTCGTGGCTGCCCTCGCCATCCTCTCCGTGCTGTCCGCGGGGACCGTCCTGGTCCAGACGGCCCGGGTGGGCCACGCGGGCGCGGAGGCGACGTGGAAGGCGCAGTGCTGACCGCCGTACGCTTGCCAGCGTGAAGTTCGAACGCAAGCACGCCCTGGTCCTGCTCGCCGTCGCCGTCTGGAACGTGCTGACCTACACGCGGTTCATCAAGGCCCTCATCGACTCCGACAACGAGAAGACCGGCTACTACGTCGCGCACTCGATCCTCATCGTCGTGAACTTCGTGATCGCCGCTGTCCTCGGTCGCTGGGGCTGGCAGGCGCTCAGGGCCAGCAGGTCCGCGGACTGACGCGGGGGCTGTCCTCTGACAGGATCAGCCCATGCCCCGCACCCACGAGGAAGCGCACCAGATCGCCCGCGAGAAGGGCAGCAACCCGGTCGCCTACTTCATCGTCCGCCTGATCCTGGTCCCGGTCCTCCGGATCTTCTTCGGCCTGCAGGCCAAGGGCGTCGAGAACATCCCGAAGACCGGCCCGGTCGTGATCGCCCCGAACCACAAGAGCTTCTGGGACTCGTTCTTCCTCGCCGCCGTGGTCAAGCGCCGGCTCCACTTCATGGGCAAGGCCGAGCTGTTCACGGGCTGGAAAGGCCGCCTCTTCCTGGCGCTGGGGGCGTTCCCGGTGCTGCGCGGTGCCTCGGACCAGGAAGCCCTGGAGACCTCGCGCGAGATTCTGCGCCGCGGCGACGTCTTGGCGCTGTTTCCCGAGGGCACCCGGGTCTCGGACCCGGAAAAGCTCGGCAACCCCAAGCGCGGCGCGACCCGCCTGGCGATCGAGACCGGTGCGGTGATCATCCCGACCGCGATGACCGGCACCGAGAAGCGGAAGTGGCCCCTGCCCCGCAAGGTGCGGATCGTGTTCGGCGAACCGATCCCGGTGACCGACCTGCAGGCGACCCCGGAGCACGCCGGGATGCTGCTGGACCAGACGGTCTGGCCGACGGTGTCGGAGGAGTACAAGAACCTGCGCAACACCCCCGGCCTGATCGCTGGTGGTCTGGCCGCCGCGGGTATCGGCTACGCCCTCTACCGACGACGCAAGCACTGATGCTGCTCCCGCCCAAGGTCGCTCAGGGCGTCGCCGACGGCACCCTCACGCTGGCGTTCCGCCGCTGGAGGAAGCAGGCCGTGAAGCCGGGCCACTCGTTCAAGACCTCGGCGGGGGTGATCCGGGTGGTCGCCGTCCGGGCGATCCGCCCCGAGAAGATCACCCGGATCGACGCCGCCCGCGCGGGACACCCCGACCCGGACGCCGTGCGCAGGCGGCTGGCAGGTGACGAGACGTGGACGACGTACCGGATCGAGCTCGAGTACGCCGGCCCGGACCCGCGGATCGCGCTCCGGGAGAACGCGGAGCTCTCCGACGAGGACGTCGCCGCCATCGACGCACGGTTGGGGCGTCTGGACAAGGCGTCCGGCTTCGGCACCTGGACGATGCGCACGCTCGAGCTGATCGCGCAGAACCCGCAGCGCCGCGCCCCGGACCTCGCGGAGATCGAGGGTCGGGAGACCGCGCCGTTCAAGATCGACGTGCGCAAGCTCAAGGGCATGGGCCTCACCATCAGCCACCCGGTCGGCTACGAGCTCTCCCCGCGCGGCCTCGCCTACCTGGCCCGGACCTCGCGGCGCTCCTGATCCCTCGGGATCTTCCGCGGTGTGGCCAGGGCCACAGCCGGACGTGAACTTTTCTTCCCACGTCCCGTAATCGGAGCACCCTGCTTCCGGTCTTTCTGCGCGAGAGCCCGGCAAAGGGTGACTCGTGGCGTGCCATCCGGGGTTGGTGCGTGCCCGAGGCACCTCGACGCGCCGGGCCCCCCAAGGCCCGAAGGAAGTCACGAGAAATGATGCTCCGCACTCGACGAAGCTCTGGTGGACGTGCCCTCGTCACCCGGTTCACGAACTCGGGCCTGGCGCTTGCCGTGGTCGCGATGGCGCTGGTCGCCTTCACCACGCCGCAGTCGGTCACCGCGGACCGGACGACGCCGGTGGCCGCGGGCGTTCCCGCGGCGGGCGTCCCGCTCTTCTCCGAAGACTTCTCCAACCAGAGCGCCACGAGCTCGGGGATTCCGCTCACCAGCTACGTGGGCACCTCCGGGATGCTCTACACCGCGGACACCCCGTACCTGCCGGCCGGTGGGCAGTGCAACGGCTGGGTGATGAACTCCTCGACCCCGAGGCCCACGACAGCCCAGGACGCAGGGTGCAACAACAACCAGCCGGCCGGTTGGCAGCAGCTGCAGGCGATGGCGGCCGCACTCGGCACGGCGCAGGGGATGACGGCTGCTCAGGCGGCTAGCAACCAGGTGCTCACCGAGTACACGAACAAGGCCTCGGGCACCATCGCCGCGGGATACGAGCTGAAGACCAGCTCCACGATCGTCGCTCAGCCTGGCCACTACTACGCGATTTCCGCTTACTTTGCGGAGGTCAACTGCTTCGCGGCTCACGCGAAGATGACGTTCTCGCTGCTCGTGAACGGGGTTGCGGACACGTTGGGGACGGGCGCGAACGAGACCCCGCTCGACCCGTGCACCTTCCCGGGAGGCCAGCTGATCGGGGAGACCCAGGTGGCGAAGCTTCAGTCCGGTGCCATCCGGATGCCCCTGACCGGCACGGCGAACCTCGGTTTCCAGCTCTACAACAACACCACGTCGGGCAGCGGCAACGATGTCTCGTTCGACCTCCCCCAGATCGTCGACGTCACCCCGACCGTCGACAAGTCCTTCAGTCCGGCGCTGATCGGCCCTGGTGGCAAATCGACCCTGACGATCACCGTCACCAACACCACTGATCTGCAGGCCAAGAACGACTGGACGATCACTGACAACCTGCCCTCCGGTCTGGTCGTCGCCGCAGCGCCGAACCTGGGCGGCACCTGCAAGAACAACGCAGCAGCAGGAAGCGTCGCGTACAGCGCCACCGCAGCCGCCGGATCCAGCACCATCAACGTCGTCGGAGGCGACATTCCCGCAGGTCAGACGTCGTGCACCATCACCGTGGACGTGACTGCGGCGGCCGAGGGGACCTACACCAACGGCCCCAGCAACGTGGACACGAACCTGTTGCCGCCGACCCCGGCAACCCTGGTCGTGCGCGCTCCGCGGATCACGCTCGTGAAGACGCTCGGCACCGCGCGCAAGGCCGACACCGACGAGTTCACCATGCAGATCCGCACGGGGTCGGCCACCGGCACGGTGGTGAGCTCTGCGACGAACGCGACGACCGCTGGTTCCGGCTCCACGGTCACCTCCGGCACCGGAACCACAGGCGCCTACGTCGCCACCGCCGGCACCCCGTACTTCCTCACCGAGGCTGCCTCCGGCACCACCAGTCTGCCCGCGTACGGCGCGACGATCACCTGTACCGACTCCAAGGGCCTGCAGACGGGTCTCCCCAACGGTGCCGCATTCTCGGGCTCGCTGACGCTGACTCCGGTCGCAGGTGCGGATATCACCTGCACGCTCAGCAACAGCGCGCTGCCTGCTCCCGTGCTCAACGTCTCCAAGACGGCAGGGACGGTCACCGGGCCCGATGCGAACGGCAACTACCAGGTCACGCACGACGTCAAGGTGACCAACAGCGGCAACGCCACGGGTACCTACACCGGCCTGACCGACACGCCGGCCTTCGCCGCGAACCTCAAGCCCACGGCCGCGAGCTGGAGCAGCAGCGGCAGCGGTGCTGCGGCCGCGGGGACGGCCAGTCCGTTCCCGGCGAGCTCGCCGTACACCTTCACCATCGTTCCTTCGTCGACGTCGATCGCGGCCGGCGTGACCCACACCTACACCGTGACCACGACCTTCCGATACACCGACCTGGTCCAGGCGACCGCGTGTGCCGGGTCCGGCACGGGTCTCTACAACTCCGCTGCGTTGTCAGGTACCCAGGAGCAAGGCGTCAGTACGGACAACGCCGCGTGCGTCCCGCCGCCGACACCGCCGTCCCCCGCACTCACCATCGACAAGCGCGTGGCCTCGATCAGCGACGCGAACACGAACTCGCGCACCGACACCGGCGACAAGATCAACTACGCGTTCGACGTGAAGAACACGGGGAACGTCACGCTCACCTCGGTGAGCGTCGCGGACACCCTCGTCGCCCCCGCCGGTCCGGCGGTGACCGTGACCTGCCCGAAGACGACCCTGGTCCCGGGCGAGCAGATGACCTGCACGGCGTCCGCCTACACCGTCACCGCGGCCGACATGAACGCCGGGTCGGTCCGGAACTCCGCGACCGCCACCGGGACGCCGCCGGTCGGCTCTCCCGTGACCACGGGTCCGGACACGACCACGACGCCCCTGGCGCAGAGCCCTGCCCTGACCATCGACAAGAAGGTCGCGTCGGTCACCGACGTCAACGGCAACGGGCGCACGGACGCGGGCGACCGGATCACCTACACCTTCGACGTGAAGAATGCCGGCGACGTCACGCTGACCTCGGTCAATGTGTCCGACACGTTCGTGGCGCCGGCCGCCCCGGCGCTGAGCATCACCTGCCCGAAGACCACGCTGGTCGCCGGGGAGCTGATGACCTGCACGGCGGCGGTCTACACGATCACCGCTGCGGACGTCGGAGTCGCCCAGGTCGACAACGCGGCGACGGCCACCGGCACCCCGCCCACGGGCGCCGCGATCACGACCCCGCCGGACACGACGCACACCCCGATCACGCAGACACCGGCGCTGACGATCGACAAGAAGGTCGCGTCGGTCACCGACGCGAACGGCAACGGCAGGACCGACACCGGTGACCGGATCGCCTACGTGTTCGACGTGAAGAACACGGGTGACGTCGCGCTGACCGCGGTTTCCGTCACCGACGTGCTCGTCGCGCCCGCCGGACCTGAGGTCTCGGTCACGTGTCCGAAGACCTCGCTCGCCGTCGGTGAGCTGATGACCTGCACGGCGTCCACCTACACCGTGACGTCTGCCGACCTGAACACCGGAGCGGTGAAGAACTCCGCCACGGCGAAGGGCACGCCCCCGTCCGGCACGGCGATCACGACGCCCCCTGACACGACGACGACGCCGCTGACCCAGAGTCCTTCCCTGACCCTGGACAAGAAGGTCGCCTCGATCACCGACGTGAACGGCAACGGCAAGACCGACGTAGGCGACAAGATCAATTACGCCTTCGACCTCAAGAACGCGGGAGACGTGACCCTGACCTCGGTCGGCGTGCTCGACACGTTCGTCGCCCCGGCGGGTCCTGCCCTGACGATCACCTGCCCGAAGACCACGCTGGTCGCCGGTGAGTCGATGACGTGCACCGCCGCGCCGTACACGATCACCACGGCGGACCTCGGCGTTGCCCAGGTCGACAACACCGCGACCGCGTCCGGCACGCCGCCCAGTGGCCCTGTCGTCACTACGCCGCCGGACACGACCCACACGCCTGTTGCGCAGAGCCCTGCGCTCACGCTCGACAAGCGGGTCGCCTCGGTGACCGACGTGAACGGCAACGGCCGCAACGATGCCGGCGACAAGATCACCTACGCCTTTGACGTGAAGAACACCGGCGACGTGACCCTGACCGGTGTCTCCGTGACGGACGCCTTCGTGGCGCCAGCGGGCCCGGCGATCACGGTCACCTGCCCGAAGACCACCTTGGTCGCCGGCGAGTCGATGACCTGCACGGCGACCGCGTACACGGTGACGGCTGCGGACGTCGGGTCGGGGGCAGTCAAGAACTCCGCCACCGCTTCGGGGACGTCCCCGTCCGGCGCGGGTCTCACGACGCCCCCGGACGCCACGTCCACGCCTCTGGTCCAAACGCCTGCGCTGACGCTGGACAAGCGGGTCGCCTCGGTGACCGACGTGAACGGCAACGGTCGCAACGACGCGGGCGACCGGGTGAACTGGGTCTTCGATGTGAAGAACACCGGTGACGTGACCTTGACCGGCGTCTCGGTGACGGACGTCCTCACCGCCCCCGCCGCGCCGGAGGTCACGGTCACCTGCCCGAAGACCACACTCGTGGCCGGCGAGCTGATGACGTGCACCGCGACGGCGTACACCGCTACCTCGGCCGACGTCACAGCCGGCGCGGTGAAGAACTCCGCGACCGCCACCGGTACCCCGCCGTCCGGTGGCCCGATCAGCACGCCTCCGGACACGACAACGACCCCGCTGGTGCAGTCGCCGGCGCTGACGATCGACAAGAAGGTCGCCTCGATCACGGACCTGAACGGGAACGGTAAGAACGACGCCGGCGACCGCATCAACTGGGTCTTCGACGTGAAGAACACCGGGGACGTACCGCTGACCTCCGTGTCCGTGAGCGACGTCCTGGTCGCTCCCGCCAACCCTGCCATCACCGTCTCCTGCCCGAAGGCCACGCTGGCCGTCGGAGAGCTGATGACCTGCACCGCGTCGGGGTACACGGTGACGGGTGCCGACGTCGACGCAGGCGCGGTGAAGAACTCCGCCACGGCGACGGGCACACCGCCGTCCGGGACCCCGGTCACGACGCCGCCGGACACGACGACCACCCCGCTCGTCCAAGGCGCTGCGCTGACGATCGACAAGAGGGTCGCGTCCGTGACGGACCTGAACGGCAACGGCCGGAACGACGCCGGTGACCGCATCAGCTACGTCTTCGACGTCACCAACACCGGAAACGTGACCCTGACCAGTGTCGGTGTCACCGACACCCTGGTCGCCCCTGCTGGTCCGGAGGTCTCGGTGACCTGTCCGAAGACGGCGTTGGCCCCGGGTGAGACCATGACCTGCACCGCCTCGCCGTACACGGTGACCGGCAACGACGTCACCGCCGGAGCGGTCAAGAACTCTGCGACCGCCACGGGTACCCCGCCTGCGGGCGGCCCGATCACCACGCCGCCGGATGCGACGACCACTCCGTTGGTGCAGAGCCCCTCGCTGACGATCGACAAGAAGGTCTCCTCGATCACGGACGTCAACGGCAACGGCAAGAACGACGCCGGGGACCGGATCACCTACGCCTTCGACGTGAAGAACGTCGGCGACGTCCCGCTCACGGCTGTCTCGGTCACCGATGTGCTGGTGGCACCGGCCGGTCCTGCTGTCTCGGTCACCTGCCCGAAGACGGCGTTGACCGTCGGAGAGCTGATGACCTGCACGGCGTCGCCGTACACGGTGACCTCCAGCGACGTGAATGCTGGAGCGGTCAAGAACTCGGCCACCGCGACCGGCACGCCGCCGACCGGTGGGCCGGTGACGACGGCTCCTGACACGACCACGACGCCGCTGGTGCAGAGCCCGTCGCTGACGATCGACAAGAAGGTCGCGTCGATCACGGACCTGAACGGCAACGGCAAGAACGACGCCGGGGACCGGATCAACTACGTCTTCGACGTGAAGAACGCGGGCGACGTGACCCTCACGTCGGTGAGCGTCGCGGACACCCTGGTTGCTCCCGCTGGTCCGGAGGTCACGGTGACGTGTCCCAAGACCACGCTGGTCGCCGGTGAGTCGATGACCTGCACCGCCTCGGCGTACGTGATCACCGGCGCCGACGTCGGGAACGGCAAGGTCGACAACTCAGCGACCGCTACCGGTACGCCGCCGACCGGTGGTCCGGTCACGACGCCACCGGACACCACGTCCACGCCGCTGGTGCAGTCGCCTGCCCTGAGCTTGGACAAGAAGGTCGCGTCGATCACGGACCTGAACGGCAACGGCAAGAACGACGCCGGCGACCGGATCAACTGGGTCTTCGATGTGAAGAACACCGGTGACGTGACCCTGACCTCGGTCAGCGTCACGGACACCCTGGTCGCCCCGGCTGGCCCGGAGGTCACGGTGACCTGCCCGAAGACGACGCTGACCGCGGGTGAGTCGATGACCTGCACTGCCAGCTCCTACCTCGTGACCCTTGCCGATGTCGGCGCCGGCGCCGTGAAGAACTCGGCCACAGCGACCGGCACGCCGCCGACCGGTGGGCCGGTGACGACGCCTCCGGACACCACGACGACCCCGCTGGTGCAGAGCCCGTCGCTGACGATCGACAAGAAGGTCGCCTCGATCACGGACGTGAACGGCAACGGCAAGAACGACGCGGGCGACAAGATCAACTACGTCTTCGATGTCAAGAACGCGGGCGACGTCACTCTGACCTCGGTCAACGTGACTGACACCTTGGTCGCCCCCGCTGGCCCGGAGGTCACGGTGACCTGCCCGAAGACCACCCTGGCGGCCGGCGAGCTGATGACCTGCACGGCGTCGGCGTACACGATCACCGCAGCCGACGTCGACGCGACGACGGTGAAGAACTCCGCGACCGCCACCGGTACTCCGCCGACCGGCGCACCGATCACGACGCCGCCGGACACCACGACCACCCCGCTGACCCAGTCGCCCGGCCTCGCGATCGACAAGAAGGTCGCATCGATCACGGACGCGAACGGCAACGGCAAGACTGACGCCGGCGACAAGCTCAACTACATCTTCGACGTGAAGAACACCGGCGACGTCACTCTCACCTCGGTCAGCGTCACGGACATCCTGGTCGCCCCGGCAGCTCCGGCCGTGACCGTCACCTGTCCCAAGACCACGTTGGTCGCAGGAGAGACGATGTCCTGCACCGCTACCGCCTACGTCGTGACGTCCTCGGACATCGGTGCGGGCGCTGTGAAGAACTCCGCGACCGCCACGGGCAACCCGCCGTCCGGTGCGCCGATCACCACTGCTCCGGACACGACGACCACGCCGCTGGTGCAGTCGCCCTCGCTGACGATCGACAAGAAGGTCGCGTCGATCACGGACGTGAACGGCAACGGTAAGACCGACGCCGGCGACCGGATCAACTACGTCTTCGACGTCGAGAACGCAGGGGACGTGACCCTGACCGGTGTATCTGTGGCGGATGTCCTGGTCGCACCGGCCGGTCCTGCTGTCACGGTGACCTGCCCGAAGGCGACCCTGGCTGCGGGGGAGACGATGACCTGCACGGCATCCGCCTACGTCGTCACTGCCGCCGACGTCGACGCCGGAGCCGTGAAGAACTCGGCGACTGCGACGGGCACGCCGCCGTCCGGTGCGCCGATCACGACGGCTCCTGACACGACCACGACGCCGCTGGCGCAGTCCTCGTCGCTGACCCTGGACAAGAAGGTCGCGTCGATCACGGACGTCAACGGCAACGGAAAGACCGACGCGGGCGACAAGATCAACTACACGTTCGACGTGAGCAACGCTGGCACGGTGACCCTGTCGGGCATCTCGGTGACGGACACGCTCGTGTCTCCGGCTGGTCCTGCTGTCACGGTGACGTGCCCGAAGACCACGCTGGCTGCGGGTGAGTCGATGACGTGCTCGGCGTCCGCCTACGTCATCACCGCTGCGGACGTGACGAACGGCAAGGTCGACAACGCGGCCACCGCCACCGGCACGCCGCCGACGGGTTCGCCGATCACCACGGCGCCGGACACCACGAGCACCCCGCTCGCCCAGGCGCCAGCGCTGACGCTCGACAAGCGCGTCGCCTCGGTGACCGACCTGAACGGCAACGGCAAGAACGATGCCGGCGACAGGATCAGCTACGCCTTCGACGTGAAGAACACCGGCGACGTGACCCTCACCTCCGTCGGCGTCACCGACGTGCTCGTCGCGCCGGCAGCTCCTGCCGTCGCGGTCAGCTGCCCGAAGACCGCCTTGGTCCCGGGTGAGTCGATGACCTGCACGGCTTCCGGGTACGTCGCGACCACGGCAGACGTCGCCGCCGGTGCGGTGAAGAACTCCGCCACCGCCACGGGTACGCCCCCGACGGGTTCGCCGATCACGACCGCTCCGGACTCGACGACCACGCCGCTGGTCCAGTCGCCCTCGCTGACCATCGACAAGAAGGTCGCGTCGATCACGGACGTCAACGGCAACGGCAGGACCGACGCCGGGGACAGGATCACCTACTCCTTCGACGTGCAGAACGTCGGCAACGTCGCGCTCAGCAGCGTGGCCGTGACCGATGTGCTGGTGGCTCCGGCAGGACCGGCCGTCTCGGTCACCTGCCCGAAGACGACCCTCGCCCTCGGCGAGCTGATGACGTGCACCGCCTCGGCGTACACCGTCACCGGCGCCGACGTCGACGCCGGTGCGGTCAAGAACTCCGCTACCGCCACGGGCACGCCCCCGTCCGGTATGCCGGTCACGACGGGTCCCGACACGACGACCACGCCCCTGGTTCAGTCGCCCTCGCTGACCATCGACAAGAAGGTCGCGTCGATCACGGACGTCAACGGCAACGGGAAGACCGATGCCGGTGACAGGATCAACTACGTCTTCGACGTGAAGAACGCGGGCGACGTGACCCTCACGTCCGTGGGTGTCGCCGACGTCCTCGTCGCCCCGGCCGGTCCGGCCGTCACGGTGACGTGCCCCCAGACGTCGCTTGCGCCGGGTGGGTCGATGACCTGCACCGCGTCGCCGTACACGGTGACCGCGGGTGACGTGAGCGTCGGATCAGTCAAGAACTCCGCGACCGCGACCGGCACTCCGCCGAACGGCACCCCCGTGACGACGCCGCCGGACTCGACGACCACGCCGCTGGTCCAGACTTCTGCGTTGACCCTCGACAAGCGGGTCGCGTCGATCACGGACGTCAACGGCAACGGGAAGAACGACGCGGGAGACCGCATCAGCTTCGCGTTCGACGTGAAGAACACCGGCGACACCGCACTCTCCGCGGTCACCGTCGACGACGTCCTCGTCGCCCCGGCCGGGCCTCGGGTGACGGTCGTCTGCCCGAAGACCACGCTGGCTGCCGGCGAGTCGATGACCTGCGCGGCCACCCCGTACGTCGTGACCGCCGCGGACGTTGACGCCGGTGCGGTGAAGAACTCGGCGACCGCGACGGGCACCCCGCCGACCGGTACGCCGATCACGACGGCTCCGGACACGACCACGACCCCGCTGGTCCAGAGCCCGCTCCTGACCCTCGACAAGAAGGTCGGGTCGGTCACCGACGTGAACGGCAACGGCAAGAACGACGCGGGCGACAAGATCGTCTACCTGTTCGACCTGAAGAACCAGGGTGATGTCACCCTGACCGGTGTCACCGTGAACGACACCCTGGTCGCGCCCGCGGGTCCCGCCGTCTCGGTGACCTGTCCCAAGACCACGCTGGCCGCCGGTGAGTCGATGACCTGCACCTCCTCGGCCTACACCGTCACCTCGTCCGACGTCTCGAACGGCAAGGTCGACAACGGGGCGACCGCGGCGGGCACGCCCCCGTCAGGTCCCGTCGTGACGACCCCGGAGGACACCACCTCCACGCCTCTGGCGCAGAGCTCGTCGCTGACCATCGACAAGAAGGTCGCGTCGATCACGGACGTCAACGGCAACGGGAAGACGGATGTCGGTGACAAGATCAGCTACGCCTTCGACGTCAAGAACGCCGGCGACAGCACGCTGACCGCGGTCGCGGTCGTCGACGTCCTGGTCGCTCCCGCCGGCCCCGCCGTGAGCGTGACCTGCCCGAAGTCCACGCTGGTCGCGGGTGAGTCGATGACCTGCACGGCGAGCCCGTACACGGTCACGGGATCGGACGTCGACGCCGGTGCGGTGAAGAACTCGGCGACGGCGACCGGGACTCCGCCGTCGGGTACGCCGATCACCTCGCCGCCGGACACGACGACCACGCCGTTGGCACAGGGCTCGTCGCTCACGATCGACAAGAAGGTCGCGTCGATCACGGATGCCAACGGCAACGGGAAGAACGACGTCGGGGACAGGATCAACTACGTCTTTGACGTGAAGAACACCGGCGACGTGACCCTCACGTCGGTGGGCGTGCTTGACACGTTCGTCTCCCCGGCCGGTCCCGCTGTCGCGGTGACCTGCCCGAAGTCCACGCTGGTCGCGGGTGAGTCGATGACCTGCACCGCGAGCCCGTACACGATCACCTCCGCGGACGCCGATGCGTCGACGGTGAAGAACTCGGCGACCGCAACCGGTACCCCGCCGACCGGCACGCCGATCACCACGCCACCGGACACCACGAGCACGACGGTCGACCAGGCGCCGTCGCTGACGGTCGACAAGAAGGTCGCGTCGATCGCTGACGCGAACGGCAACGGGAAGACCGACGCCGGGGACCGGATCAGCTACGTCTTCGACGTGAAGAACACCGGCAACGTGACCCTCACGTCGGTGAGTGTCCAGGACACCTTCGTCTCCCCGGCCGGCCCGGCCTTGACGCTGGCGTGCCCGAAATCGGTCTTGGCGGCCGGTGAGTCGATGACGTGTGCGGCCACCCCGTACGTCGTGACCGCAGCTGACGTCGACGCCGGTGCGGTGAAGAACGCGGCGACCGCAACGGGCACTCCGCCGACGGGATCCCCGGTGACAACGCCGCCCGACACCACGACCACGCCCGTCGTCCAGAGCGCTGCCCTGACGGTCGACAAGAAGGTCGCCTCGATCGCGGACGTCAACGGCAACGGGAAGACCGACGCGGGCGACAAGATCACCTACGCCTTCGACGTGACCAACGCGGGGAACGTGAGCCTCACGGGGATCTCCGTGTCCGACGTCCTGGTGGCGCCGGCCGGTCCTGCCGTGACGGTCACCTGCCCGAAGGGGACGCTCGCCGCCGGTGAGTCGATGACGTGCACCGCCACCGCCTACACGGTGACTGCTGCCGACGTGAACGCCGGCGCGGTCAAGAACTCGGCGACCGCGACGGGCACCCCGCCGACCGGTACGCCGATCAGCACCCCGCCGGACACCACGACCACGCCCGTCGTCCAGAGCGCTGTCCTGACGGTCGACAAGAAGGTCGCCTCGGTCAGCGACCTGAACCTCAACGGGAGGACCGACGCGGGCGACAAGATCAGCTACACCTTCGACGTGACCAACGCGGGCAACGTGAGCCTCACGGGGATCTCCGTGTCCGACGTCTTGGTGGCGCCGGCCGGCCCTGCCGTGACGGTCACCTGCCCGAAGGGGACCCTCGCCGCCGGTGAGTCGATGACCTGCACGTCGTCGGCGTACACCGTGACGTCTGCCGACGTCGGAGCCGGTGCGGTGAAGAACTCGGCCACCGCGACGGGCACGCCCCCGTCCGGCACGCCGATCACCACGCCGCCCGACACCACGACCACGCCGGTCGCGCAGACCCCGTCACTGACCGTCGACAAGAAGGTCGCGTCGATCACCGACGTGAACGACAACGGCAAGACCGATGCCGGCGACAAGATCGCCTACACCTTCGACGTGAAGAACGTCGGCGACGTCACCCTGACGGCCGTCAGCATCCAGGACACCTTCGTCGCACCGGCCGGCCCGACCGTGGCGGTGACGTGCCCGAAGACCACGTTGGTGGCTGGCGAGTCGATGACGTGCACCGCGTCCAGCTACACGATCACGAGCCAGGACGTCGACGCCGCTGCGGTGAGGAACACCGCCACGGCATCCGGTACCCCGCCCACCGGTGGCCCGGTCACGTCGCCGCCGGACACCACGACGACCCCGGTCGTCCAGAGCTCCGGACTCAGCGTCGACAAGAAGGTCGCTGCGGTCACGGATCTGAACAACAACGGCAAGACCGATGCGGGTGACCGGGTCAGCTACACCTTCGACGTGAGGAACACCGGCACGGTGACCCTGACCGGCATCTCGGTGTCGGACACCTTCACCGCTCCTGCGGGTCCCGCCCTGACGGTGACCTGCCCGAAGAGCACCCTCGCGGCTGGCGAGTCGATGACCTGCACGGCGAGCCCGTACGTCGTCACCGCAGCCGACGTCACCACGGGTGCGGTCAAGAACACGGCGACGGCAACGGGTACGCCTCCGTCGGGGCCGCCGGTCACGACGCCGCCGGACTCCACGACCACCCCGGTCGTGCAGACCCCGTCGCTCAAGGTCGACAAGAAGGTCAGCTCGATCAACGACACGAACGGCAACGGCAAGACCGACGCGGGCGATCTCATCGCGTACGTCTTCGAGGTCGAGAACGCGGGCAACGTCGCGCTCACCAACGTCGGCGTCACGGACACACTCGTCGCTCCCGCTGGGCCGGAGGTCACGGTGACGTGCCCGAAGACCGCGCTGGCTGCCGGCGAGTCGATGACCTGCACGGCGACGCCCTACAAGGTCACGGCAGCGGACGTTGCCGCGGGCAAGGTCGACAACGCAGCGACCGCCCAGGGCACCCCGCCGACCGGTTCGCCGATCGTCACCCCGCCCGACACCACGCACACCCCGATCGACCGCAGCCCCTCGCTGACGGTGGAGAAGAAGGTGGCCTCGATCGCCGACGCGAACGGAAACGCGAAGACGGACGCCGGCGACCGGATCTCGTACATCTTCGTCGTCACGAACGACGGTGACGTGCCCCTGAGCGGGGTCTCCGTGACGGACAAATTCGTCGCGCCTGCCGGTCCGGCGCTGACCGTGAGCTGCCCGAAGAGCTCGCTCGCGGTCGGGGAGTCGATGACCTGCGCGTCCTCGCCCTACGTTGTCACGGCAGCGGATGTGGACGCCGGCGCGATCAAGAACAGCGCCACCGCGACCGGGACGCCGTCGGGTGGCAGCCCGCTGACGACCCCGCCGTCGACGACCAGCACGCCAGTCGCGCAGACCTCTCTGCTGCGGGTCGACAAGAAGGTCGCCTCGATCGAGGACGTGAACGGCAACGCCCGGACAGACGCCGGTGACAAGATCACCTACGCCTTCGAGGTGCAGAACACGGGCAACGTGAGCCTGACCGGCATCGTCGTGACGGACACCTTCACGGCGCCCGCGGGTCCGGCGCTCGCGGTGACCTGCCCGAGGACCACCCTCGCTGCCGGTGCGTCGATGACCTGCACGGCGGGGGCGTACACGATCACGGCCGCCGATGTGCGCGCAGGCCGGGTCGACAACACGGCGACGGCGACGGGTACGCCGCCGTCCGGCCCGCCGGTGACCACCCCGCCGGACTCGGTGCACACCCCGGTCCTCCCGGTCGCGAAGCTCGAGGTCGACAAGAAGGTCGGCTCGATCGACGACGTGAACGGCAACACCAAGACCGATGCCGGCGACACGATCACCTACGCCTTCGTGGTCCGCAACAGCGGCGACGTCGACGTCAGCGACGTGAGTGTGACCGACACGTTGGTCGCTCCGGCCGGTCCTGCCCTGACCGTCACCTGCCCGGCGACGACCCTGGCGGCGGGTGCGTCGATGACCTGCACGTCGTCGCCCTACCTGGTCACGGCTGCAGACGTCGACAGCGGTGCGGTGAAGAACTCCGCGACCGTGACCGGTACGCCGCCGTCGGGTCCGCCGGTGACCTCGCCTCCGGACACCACCTCGACCCCGCTCTCGCAGGCGGTGTCGATCAGCCTGGTCAAGGTCGCCGACAAGTCCCTGGTCGTGGCGGGGGAGACGATCCTCTACACGTTCACGGCGACGAACACCGGCACCGTGACCCTGCGGGACGTGACCATCACCGAGGGCGCGTTCACCGGTGCGGGCAAGCTGGGAGCAGTCGTCTGTGCCCCGCTGAGCCAGCCCGCGGTGCTCGCCCCCGGCGCGACGTTGACCTGCACGGCCCCCTATTTGGTCCTGCCGGGCGACGCGGGCGGCAAGTCGCTCTCGAACACGGCGAACGTCGTCGGTACGCCGCCGACCGGCCCGAAGGTGACCGACACCGACAAGGTGGTCGTTCCGGGCTCGACGGGCTCCGCGGTCTCGCCGGGTCTGTCGTTCGACAAGCGCGTCTCGAAGCTCGTCGATGCCAACCGGAACGGGTTCGCCGACGCCGGTGACGAGATCTCCTACGAGTTCACGGTCTACAACACCGGCGACGTGACGATGACCGGCCTGCGGGTCAAGGACCCGAAGCTCACCGCGGCTGGGATCACCACCACCTGCCCGAAGAGCTCCCTGGCGCCGGGCGCCTCGATGATCTGTGCCGCCGACGAGCCGTACCGGATCACGGCAGCCGACGTCCGGGCGGGGCGTGCCGTCAACACCGCCAACGCGCAGGGCACCCCGCCGGCCGGCGGCACCCTTGACTCGCCCGGGGACTCCACGGAGACGCCGGTCTGCCCGTCGGACGCTGATCGCGTCGAAGCTGAGGCGTGCGGTGGCCAGGTGGTCGACACGCCGGGCGACGACAACGGCGGGTCCGGCGGTCCTGCAGCCCCGTCGACCCAGGTGTTGCCGGCGACCGGCGCCTCGAGCTGGCTGCTGCCGGCCGGTGGCCTCGGCATCCTCATGGCGCTGACCGGCGTCGTGATCGTGGTGGCACCCCACCGCAAGAAGCGTCCGCGGCTGAACGGTAAGCACGCGGCTTGAAGCAGAAGGAGCTTCGAATGAATATCAGGAACGGTTGTGCACTGGTCGCCACCCTCGTGGCGATCACCGTCCCTCTGGCCTGCTCGAGCGATGAGCCCAAGAAGTCCGGGAAGAAGGGCGGTTCGGACGACCCGTCGAGCGCGGCACCTGCCGTGACCGGCGCGATCGCTGACCTGACCGGGTTCAGCTGCGAGCCGGACAAGGCGCGCAAGTGGCAGGCGAGCGGCAAGCTGACCAACGGGTCGAGCAAGCCGCGGGTCTACCACCTGACCGTGTCGGTCATCAACCCGAACAACTCGGAGGTGTACGGCGAGAAGTCGGTGGAGGTCCAGCTCGCGCCGGGCGCCGACCGCGAGGTGACGGTCGAGGACATCGACAAGGGCCACACCAAAAAGGGTCGTTGCACCCCGTTCGTCACGGTGGACGAGGGCTGACGACGCACGAACGCAGCACGAAGGGCCAGGAGCACGCGCTCCTGGCCCTTCGCCGTCCGGCCCGGCGGTGCTTCGTCAGGCCCGGCCGAAGAACACCCGCAGGTCGGCCACGATCGCGTCCGGGTTCTCCAGCGCCGCGAAGTGGCCGCCGCGGTCGAACTCCGACCAGTGCTGGATGTTGGCGTTGTCGCGCTCGGCGAGCGAGCGGATGGTCTGGAAGTCGTCCTGGAACACGGCGACTCCGAGCCGCCCTGCGCTGACCACCGGCTCGGCGCCTGCGTGCGCCTCCTCGTAGTGGTAGCGCACCGATCCGGCCGAGGTGTTCGTCAGCCAGTACAACGAGACCTGCTCGAGCACCTGCTCCGGGGTGACCAGCGAGGTGCCGTTGCCGAACGACTCGAAGAGCTCGGAGTACGCGAGCTGGCCGACTGGCGAGTCGGAGAGTCCCGCGGCAACGGTCTGCGGCCGGGAGCCGTTCATCGCGTTGTAGCCACCGACCGACTGGAACCACCCCATGTGCTCGAGCGCGGCGTACTCCTTCGGGCCGAAGTTCTCGAACTCGGCCGGGTCACCGGAGGGGAAGGAGAACAGCTGCAGCACGTGTGCGCCCAGGAAGCCCTCCGGGTTCAGCACGGCGAGCTCGCGTCCGACCATCGCCCCGCCGTCGGACCCGTGCACGCCGTACGCGTCGTAGCCCAGGCGCCGCATCAAGGTGTCGTACGCGCGGGCGGTCCGAGCCATCGTCCAGCCACCATCCGTGACCGGCGTCGAGAAGCCGAAGCCGGGCATCGACGGGATGACCAGGTGGAAGTCCTTCGCGAGCTCTTCCACCATCGGCAGGAACTCCAGGAACGACCCCGGGTACGTGTGGGCCAGCAGCAGGGCGGGGGCGTCGTCGGCCGACGAGCGCACGTGGACGAAGTGGATCGTCTGTCCGTCCACGTCGGTGAGGTAGCTCGGAACGGCGTTGGCCCGGGCCTCGACAGCCCTCCAGTCGAACGACTGCCACCGCGTGACCATGTCGCGCAGGTAGGACTCCGGGGTGCCGTAGTCCCAGGAGTCCCCGGGGGCGGCCGGTGCGAAACGCGTGCTCGCGAGCCGGCGGGCGAGCTCGTCGAGCTCGGCCTGCGGGACCTCGATGGTGAACGGACGGACGCTGGTGTCGACGGTGCGGGTCATGACGATCTCCTCGGTGTGGTGGCTGTTCTTCATGACCCCGACGCTAGGTACTATTCCGGAAGATACGATTCCTGAATTCTGGACCGCGAGGAAATATTGTGGGGGAGACCGCGACCCGTACGTTGGCCCTGCTCTCGCTGCTCCAGAGCCGGCCCGACTGGTCGGGGGCCGACCTCGCCGAGCGTCTCGGCGTCTCGGACCGGACGATCCGCAACGACGTCGCCCGGTTGCGCGAGCTCGGCTACCCGGTGGACGCGGTCCGAGGCCCGGGTGGCCGTTACCGCCTCGGCGTCGGAGCCAAGCTCCCGCCCCTGCTGCTCGACGACGAGGAGGCGGTGGCGGTCGCCGTCGGGCTCCGCGCGGCCACCGGCGTCTCCGGTGTCGAGGAGACCAGCGCACGGGCGCTCGCCAAGCTCGAGCAGGTCCTGCCCGACCGGCTGCGTCGCAAGCTCACCGCGGTGGTGAAGGCGACCACCGCAGGTCCGGTCAACACCGACAGCAACGTGGAGGATCCGGAGGTCGACGCCTCGGTGCTCGAAGCCGTCTCGCTCGCGATCCGTGACCACGACGGCCTCCGCTGCGACTACCGCGACGAGCCGCGCGAGCTCGAGCCGTACCACCTGGTCGCCTGGCAACGTCGCTGGTACCTGGTCGCGCGCGACCCGAGGAGCGACACCTGGGCGCCGTACCGGGTGGACTGGCTCCGGGTGAAGACGCCGGGGGGCCGCCGGTTCGTCCCGGTCGAGTTCCCGGGCGACCTCACCGACTTCGTCGTCCGCGAGGTCGCCCGCACCGGCTGGGCAGTGCACGCCCGGATCCGCATCGACGCGGAGCCCGACGAGGTGCTCGGCCGGATCAACCCGGCGGTCGGCACCGTCGAGGCGCACCCCGACGGTGGCAGCGTGCTGGTCACCGGAGGGGACAGCTACGAGGTCGTCGCGGTGTGGATCTCCATGCTGGGCATGGACTTCCACGTCGACGACCCCGCCCTGGCCGAGCACGTGCGTGCTCTGGCGGAGCGCTACTCCGCTGCGGTCAGCGGTCGAACGCGTCCAGGACCTGCTTCTC
The DNA here is from genome assembly GCF_040546585.1 of Marmoricola sp. OAE513. NCBI lineage: Bacteria > Bacillati > Actinomycetota > Actinomycetes > Propionibacteriales > Nocardioidaceae > Marmoricola > Marmoricola sp. OAE513. The sequence goes on from NZ_JBEPOC010000001.1 coordinate 2,142,960, forward strand.
GGTGAGGCCGTAGTCCTTGAGGTCGTAGGAGTGCTTCGGCGCTGCCTTGCCCTCCTTGGCCTCGCGGTCGATCTCCTCGACGGCAGCCTGCGTCTCCGGAGTCCAGTCCAGGCCGAACTTCTCGTACACGCTGCGCGCGGTGCCGACCTGGTCCTTGACGAGGTCGCCGAAGGAGATGTCGATGAACTGGTCCTGGTCGTACTTGCCCCGGGCGTCGTGGAACGTGTGGAACGCGCGCGACCAGAGGTCCAGCTGGGTGTGGCCGATGACGCCACCGACGTAGGTGTCGGACTGTCCGACGGTCGTCTCGGCCGACAGCGAGCACGACGAGGCGATGCAGGTGACCGGCTCGCGGTGCGTGTAGACGATGAGTGCGTCGGGGTACACCGTCATCAGGGCGTCCAGGCCGCTCATGTGCGAGGGGTTCTTGAGAACCCAGCGCTTGTCGGTGTCGTTCATGCCGACCAGCTGCAGATTCTGCTTGTGCCGGGCGTAGGCGTCGGTCCAGTCCTGGTTCTTGAGCCACTCGGTGTAGCGCGGAAGGTTCGCCAGCGACTCGTACGAGTTCGACTTCCCGGTCTGGCGCAGCAGCCGCCAGCACTCCTCGACGGTGGTCGCATCCATGTAGTGGATGCCCATGAACTCGGGCTGCTCGATGTGGTGCGCGGTGAACGCCTGCTGCATCGCGTTGAAGATCGGGTCCGACTCCCAGGTCTCGCGCGGCGGCCGGGGCTGCGGGTACTGGGTCAACCACATCTCCAGGCCCTGCGAGGCGGGGTCGGCGTGCAGCAGCCGGTGCAGGATCGTGGTGCCGGTGCGGGGCAGGCCCATCAGGAAGATGGGGCGTTCGATCTTCACGTCCGCGTGCTCAGGGTGCGCGGCGAACTGAGCCTGTGTCAGCAGGACGCCGACCAGCGCGCTCTTCACCTCGGAGCGGTGGAAGTAGTTGCCGCGCGGGGTCAGGCCGGCCTCGGGGGAGGCGAGGTCCTCGGTGAGGACCCGCAGACCTTCCTCGTGGAGCCCGTCGCCGAAGTCGGTCATGCCCGTGGTCCGTACGGCGGCCGCGACGATGTCCTCGTAGCTGCCGACGTCCGGGCGTTCCCGGGTCATCACGTTGTCGCTCATTGCTCTGCTTTCGTGGTGCGGCGTCCCGTCGGGCTCGACGACCGGTCGTCGAGCCTGACGGGACGTGGTGACGGTTCTCTGCTCAGTCGTGGAATTCGCCGCAGTCGACGGTCAGCATTTGACCGGTGACGGCGGAGGCCAGGTCGCTGGCCAGGAAGAGCGTGGCGCGGGCGACCTCTTCGGAGGAAGCCAGACGCTGCAGGTCGGTCGGGGCGGCCTTCTCGGCGTACACCTGCTCGTGGGTCTTGTTCTCGACAGCGCCGAGGAAGTCGAAGTAACCGCGGTTCACGTCCTCGTAGATGTACGACGGCGCGACGCTGTTCACCCGGATGCCGCGCGGGCCGAGCTCGGTGGCCAGCGAGGACGCGAGGTGCTCCAGGGCGCCCTTGCTCAGCTTGTAGCCGGCGTACTCGGGCTGCGAGGAGAACGAGACGCAGGAGTTGAGCATGATGATCGAGCCCTTGGACTCCGAGAGTGCGTCGGCGAAGAGAGCCGAGAGGCGCAGCGGTGCGAAGACGTTGGTCTCGTTGACCTTCGCCAGCGCCACCGGGTCGATCTGCGTGATCGGGTCCATCGGCGGGATGGTGAACGCGTTGTTGATGACGCAGTCGACGCGGCCGAAGGCCTCGAGGGTCTTGTCGCGCAGGTTGGCCCGCGACTCCTCGCTGCGCACGTCGGTGACGACCTTCGCGACCTTGACCCCGTAGCCCTCGCACAGCTCGGCGATCTCGTCGAGACGCGACTCGGTTCGGCTCGCGATGACCAGGTCGGCGCCCATCTTGGCGGCCTCCTCGGCCAGGGACTTGCCCAGGCCGGGACCGATGCCCGAGATCACGATGACCTTGCCCTTCAGCAACGGGGCCGGGGTGTAGCGGTCCTCGATCGAGGTGTCGTGTGCTTCTGCGTAGCCAAGCTCGTTGCTCAAGAGATCATCCTTCGTGCGATGCCGACCTGGCGGGCGGCGATTCGGGTGGAGTACTGCTCGGGGGTGACTCGGTTCGAGTCGTAGTACGGGAGGTGCTTCTCGATCTCGTCGAAGGCGACCAGCTCGACGGTCGGGCCGTCGTCGGCGGTCAGCTCGCGCTCGATGCGCTGCCAGCGCAGCATCATCACGCCCTTCGGGTGGTCGGTGGTGTCCAGCCAGTTGGCGATGCCGGGGTTCTTCGTCGACACGACGTAGCGGAACTTGCCGTCGGGGTCCGCCTGGGACTGCGCCTTGGTGAGCGACGACTGGTAGTGCTCGTAGTCGGTGGAGACGTACCACTTCGAGCCGATCTGGATCGCGTAGTAGTCGCAGTGCGGTACCGGCACCGTGATCACCAGGGCCTGGTCGTCGCTGAGCTCGTAGTGCCCCAGGGAGGAGAACTGCGACGCGAGCCCGCCGGGAGTCGACTTGGGCGCCGTCAGGGTGTTGACCGGCTCCTTGTAGGTGAACCACTCGGGGAACGCGAACCAGGTCTTGATCTTGCCCAGCAGCATCTTCGCCGCGACGCCGTACCGCTTGGAGACGTTGTCCATCGAGAACGGCTCGCGCGGGACGCCGGCGGTGTCGAGCCGCTGCAGCCGCAGGGTGCCGCGTGTCTCGGTGTTCCAGTCGTTGAACACCTCGCGGATGATCAGCGTCGCGCCCTTCTTCAGGCCGAGCTCCGGACCGAACTTCCAGGAGAACGAACCGTCCTCCGCGATGTCCAGTTCGCGGTCGTCGAACGCCGCCACGCTGGTGGGCGCGCCCTCGGGCGAGTAGTTGCCGTCCATGATCTGGAAGGACAGGTCCGCCGCGGTGCCGCGCACGCCGGAGAGCTCGTAGGAGGCTCCCTCGGTCAGGTAGGCGTTGAAGTAGATCGCGTCGGGGTTGTCCAGACCCTGCCGGGCGTACTGGTGCGTGGGGTTGACCAGCACCGGGTGCACGAGGTCGTAGTCGAAGGCCATCTGCAGCGAGGACCGGATGCTGCCGGCGAGGTAGTCGTACCCCTCGGCGCGCTCCTGCTCGGAGATCTCGAACGGCGGGTTCGCGATCAGCTGCTCGGCCTCGGCGACGGCATCGGAGAAGACCTTCGTAACGTCAGCCATTCCGGTCACCACGTCTCGACAAGCTCGACGACCGGGTGCGGCTCGACGACCGGACGCGTCACAGCGACACCTTGCTGATGATGTCCTCGGCGTACCGGTTGATGTTGTCTATCTTGGTCTGCAGCGGCTCGGTGTCCGGTCCCATGATGTAGGGCACCCGGAAGCCGACGATCGCGTCGGTGACGCCCTTGTCCTCCAGGCGCTTGATGCCGTCCACGGTGTAGGCGTCGTAGGAGATCACGTGGATCTCGAACTCGTCGGGACCGCGGGTGTCACCTTCCTCCTTGCGGATCTCGGCCAGACGGGTCAGCAACCTGTCGAGCTCCTCGCCGTCGCCACCGGCGTGCATCCAGCCGTCGCCCTTGACGACGGCCCGGCGCAGGGCGGCGTCAGCGTGCCCGCCGACCAGCACCGGGATGGGCTCGGTCGGGGCCGGGCACTGCTTGAGCGACTGGATGTCGTAGAACTCGCCGTGGTACTCGAAGAACTCGCCGCTGGTCAGGCCGCGCAGGATGTCGATGCACTCGTCGAGGCGCTTGCCGCGCCGCGCCCACGGGACGCCCAGGGCCTCGAAGTCCTCGGGCCACGGCGAGATGCCGACGCCGAGTCCGAGCCGGTTGTTCGACAGGAAGGCGAGGCTGCTCGCCTGCTTGGCCGTGAGGACCGGCGGCCGGATCGGCATCTTCAGGACGAACGGCGTCAGCCGCAGCTTCTCGGTCACCGCGAAGATGTGCGCGCAGAGGATCATCGTCTCGATGAACTCCTTGCCCTCGAGGAACTCCCGGTCACCGGTGTCGGTGTAGGGGTACTTCGAGTCGGACTCCTGCGGGTAGATCAGGGAGTCGGCAATCGTCATCGAGGTGTAGCCGGCTGCTTCGCAGGCCTGAGCCATCGGCGCCCAGTACTCGGTCTTCGTCATGCCTTCGGCAAAGGAGAATCGCATCCCGCAAGACTAGAACGTGTTCCAGTTTCATGGCTAGAGTGATCAAGCAGTCAAGGAGGGCTTTTTTCTGAAGGCGCCTCTCGATCGACATCCAGGAGCGCAGCATGGAATTGCAGGACATCCTCGACCGCACCGAGATCCGTGACGCGATCACGAACTACACGTTCGGCATCGACCTCGCCGAGTGGGACCGCCTCGACAAGGTGTTCACGCCGGATGCCGCGATCAACTACGTCGAGTCCGGTGGCATCGAGGCGACGTTCGCCGAGGTGAAGCCCTGGCTGATCGAGAACCTCGCCGTGGCGCCCAGCCGCGTGCACATGATCGGACAGATCGACTACGAGCACCTCGACGGCGGAGAGGTCCAGGCCAACGCGTACTTCCACAACCCGATGACGTTCGACTTCGGCCCGGACTCCAAGTTCCCCGTCGAGGTGACCGGCATCTACCGGCACACCTTCACCCGCACCGAGGCCGGCTGGCGCTCGCGCAAGCTGCACGAGACCGTGCTCTGGCGCCGCGGTTTCGAAGCGCTCGGTATGTGACCCGGTCGTTCGAGCGCGCCGATGGACAAGAAGCCGAAGGGTCTCGACGACCCCGGGACCGTGAAGTTCATGAAGGTCATGGCCGCCGCGAACGTCTGGCTGTTCAAGCGCACGGGCGGGCGCCTGGGTTCGCACTGGCGGATCGGCGCGGGATTCCGGAACCCCGTCCCCATCTGCCTGGTCGAGCACACCGGGCGCAAGACCGGCCTGCCGCGGACCACCCCGCTGGTCTACCTCCGCGACGGCGACCGGGTGGTCGTGGTCGCGTCGCAGGCGGGTCGGCCGGAGAACCCGATGTGGTTCCTCAACGTCACCGCCGATCCCGAGGTCGTCGTGCAGACGGGACGCGACCGGGTACCGATGAGGGCGCACGTGGCCGACGCCGACGAGCGTGCCGTGCTCTGGCCGAAGCTGGTCGACCTCTACCCGGACTACGACAGCTACCAGTCGTGGACCGAGCGGGTCATCCCGGTGGTCGTGCTCGAACCTCGGTAGCGGGTGTGGGGCATGTCTCGTTGTCCACAGCGGGGCGCGCGGGCTCTGGTGCCGGGACCCTATTCTGGAGGGCGTGAGTGACCACCAGACCGAGGAGGACCGCCAGCAGGAGGTCCTCGCCGCCGTCCTGAAGTTCCTGGGCATCGCCCTGGCGATCGGCCTCTTCATCGGTCTGACCACCATGTTCGTGGTGAAGTCGCTCGACCTGAACTCCACCGACGACGACCCGTTCTCCGGCCCGGGCAGCACCGGCACGATCGCGCCGCTGCCGACCACGGCGCTCACCGACCCGGCCGCCACCGACGAGCCCACCGACCTCCCCACCGACGAACCGTCGGACCTGCCGACGCTTCCCCCCGAGGACGGCGATCTGGTCCTGCACATCTCGCCCGCGACGGTCGGCGAGATGGAGCGGGTGAACCTCACCGGTGAGTACGCCGGGCAGGACAACGTCTCACTGCTCGTCCAGCGTTTCGAGGACGGTGAGTGGGTCGACTTCGGCGTCCAGCTCCAGGTGAACCTCGGTTCCTTCGCCACCTACGTGCAGACCAGCCGCGAGGGTGAGAACAAGTTCCGGGTCTACGACCCGGCGAACGACACCACGTCGAACGAGGTGTCGGTCACCGTCGACTGATCGGGCTCAGCTGGGGATCCAGTCGAACGTGCTCGGGTTCGGTCCGCGGCGACCGCCCTCGCCCTTGTCCAGGGCCGTGATCGCGGCGACGTCGTCGGCGCCGAGCTCGAAGTCGAAGATCGCTGCGTTCTCGCGCATCCGCTCCGGCGAGAGCGTCTTGGGGAAGACGATGTCGCCGCGCTGGACGTGCCAGCGCAGGGTCACCTGCGAGGGCGTCCGGCCGAGCTTGTCCGCGATCGCGGTGATGGTCGGGTCGTCCAGCACGGCTCCCTGGGCGATCGGGGACCACGCCTCGGTGAGGATGCCGGCGGCCTCGCCGGCGGCGCGCACGGTCTCGTTGCCGAAGTAGGGGTGCACCTCGATCTGGTTCACGGCCGGCACGACGGAGGTCTCGGCGGCCAGGCGGGCGAGGTGGTCGACCTGGAAGTTCGACACCCCGATCGAGCGCGCGCGGCCGTCGGCGGCGAACTCGATGAGCGTGTTCCAGGTGGAGACGAAGTCGCCGTCGTACTGCGTCGGCAGCGGCCAGTGGATCAGGAACAGGTCGACCTGGTCGAGACCGAGCTTCTCCAGGGACGTCTCGAACGCCGCTCGGGCGTCGTCGGGCCGGTGGAAGCCGTTGTTGAGCTTGGTGGTGATGTAGACGTCGTCGCGGGCGAGACCCGATTCCCGGATCGCCTTCCCGACTCCCTCCTCGTTGCCGTACATCTGCGCGGTGTCGATGTGCCGGTAGCCGGCCTCGAACGCGTCGAGGGTGACCTTCGCGGTGTCGGCCGGAGGCACCTGGAAAACACCGAAGCCGAGCTGCGGGATGGTGTGGCCGTCGTTCAGGGTCAGGTTCGGTACGGAAGTCATGTCAGGCATGACAACACGCGGCTAGCGGGTATTCCCGGCAACCACCGCGGCCGCCGGCGAAGCGACGGGCACAAGGGGCCGCGTCAGGCGCTGTCCGGCGACCACGCCGCCGAGCACCAGTGCCATCCCGAGCGCCTGGGTCGGGCCGAACGCCTCGGAGGCGAAGGCGATGCCGAGCAGGGTCCCGACGACCGGGTTGACGAGGCCGATCAGCGAGGCCGCGCCGGCCGGCATCCGGGAGAGTCCGCGGAACCAGCAGAAGTAGGCGAGCCCGGTCCCGGCGATCGCGATCCAGGAGAACCCGAGGACGGCTCGGCCGTCGATCGCCGGAGGAGCGCCCTCGACGACCAGGCCGATCGGCAGCAGCGCGAGGCCGCCCACGACGAGCTGCCAGGAGACCAGGGTGAGCATCCCGACTCCCTCCGGTGACTTCGTCGTGACGGGAGCAGGCCAGCGCTTGATCAGCACGAACCCGAGGCCGGAGACCAGCACCGAGCCGAACGCCGCCGCCAGGCCGAGGCCGTCGACGTGGCCGGGACTGCGCAGCACGAGGAGCGCGACGCCGACCAGGCCGACGAGGGCGGCGCCGACCCGGACTCCGGCAGGCCGTTCGCCGATCAGCGGCCAGGCCAGCGCCATGACAGCGAGCGGCGAGGTGGCTTGGAGCGTAGCCGCCAGGCCGCCGGGCAGGTGGTACGCGGACAGGAAGATCAGCGGGAAGAAGAGGCCGATGTTGCACAGCCCGAGGACGACCGCCCGCAGTCGCCAGCCCCGCGGCGGCAGCTGCCGCACGAACGCGAGCAGCACCAGGCCGACGGGGAGTGCGCGGACGGTGGCGGCGAACAGCGGCCGGTCCGGCGGCAGGAAGTTCTCGGTGACGATGTACGTCGATCCCCACGCCAGCGGTGCGACCGCGGTGAGCAGGACGGTGCCGAGGGAGTAACCTGCTGAGGATTTAGTTTCCATGGAAAACATAATAGTTTCCATGGAAGATAAGATCAAGGCATGAGTCGCGAGAACCTCGAGGACGGCGTGGACCGGATCATGGGGCAGTGGGCCGTCGAGCGCCCAGATCTCGACCCCTCGCCGATGGGCGTGGTCGGTCGGATCCACCGCGCAGCCGAGCTGCTCGACATCGGCTTGCGACCGCCGTTCGCCGAGGAGGGTCTGAGCCACGGCGACTTCGACGTCCTCGCCTCGCTGCGCCGGGCGGGCGCGCCGTACCGGCTCTCCGCGACGGGCCTGACCGCGACGATGGTCGTCACCTCGGGCGCGGTGACCAAGCGGGTGGACCGCCTGGTGGCCGCGGGCCTGGTGACCCGCACGATCGCGGAGCACGACGGACGTGGCCGGCTGATCGAGCTCACGCGCCGCGGGCTCGAGGTCACCGACCGTCTGGTCGCCAAGCACTGGGCCAACGAGGACCGGCTGCTGGGGGGGCTGTCGCGCGCCGAGCGGGACCAGCTCGCGGGGCTGCTGCGCAAGCTGCTGGTCGGCCTGGAGAGCGCCGCCGGGTCGCGCTGAAGATTCTTCGGGAACGTGGAACAAATCCCGCGGGGACCTGCGTTGTGACCCCTGACAAGAGTTGAGTTGAATCCACTCAACTTATTTGCCAAACTGGAGGACGCGGCGCACGATGGGCGGCGCAATCCCAGACTTTGGAAACCAGCGCCCGGAGAACCCGGGCTCACCACGGAGGTAACCCAACATGGCACGTGCGGTCGGCATCGACCTCGGTACGACGAACTCCGTCGTCTCGGTCCTCGAAGGTGGAGAACCCACCGTCATCGCGAATGCTGAAGGTGCGCGTACGACTCCGTCCGTCGTCGCCTTCGCCAAGTCCGGCGAGGTCCTCGTCGGCGAGGTCGCCAAGCGTCAGGCGGTCACGAACGTGGACCGCACCATCCGGTCGGTCAAGCGCCACATGGGCACCGACTGGAAGGTGAAGATCGACGACAAGGACTTCACCCCCCAGCAGATCAGCGCCTTCGTGCTCCAGAAGCTCAAGCGCGACGCCGAGGCGTACCTCGGCGAGACGGTGACCGACGCGGTCATCACCGTGCCGGCGTACTTCTCCGACGCGCAGCGCCAGGCGACCAAGGAGGCCGGTGAGATCGCGGGTCTCAACGTCAGCCGCATCGTCAACGAGCCGACCGCGGCCGCGCTCGCCTACGGTCTCGACAAGGGCGACTCCGACCAGACCATCCTCGTCTTCGACCTCGGCGGCGGCACGTTCGACGTGTCCCTGCTCGAGATCGGCGAGGGTGTCGTCGAGGTCAAGGCCACCAGTGGCGACAACCACCTCGGTGGTGACGACTGGGACCAGGCGATCGTCGAGTGGATGACCAAGAAGTTCAAGGACAACAACGGCGTCGACCTCGCCGCGGACAAGATCGCCCTGCAGCGTCTGCAGGAGGCCGCGGAGAAGGCGAAGATCGAGCTGTCCAGCTCGGCCGAGACCCAGATCCACCTGCCCTACATCACCCACGGCGAGTCCGGCCCGCTGCACTTCGAGGAGAAGCTGACCCGCGCCGAGTTCCAGAAGCTCACGGCCGACCTCCTCGAGCGGACCAAGAAGCCGTTCCAGCAGGTCCTCAAGGACGGCGGCGTCGCCGTCTCCGCGATCGACCACGTCGTGCTCGTCGGTGGCTCCACCCGGATGCCGGCCGTCACGGACGTCGTCAAGGAGCTGCTCGGTGGCAAGGAGCCCAACAAGGGCGTGAACCCGGACGAGGTCGTGGCCGTCGGCGCCGCGCTCCAGGCCGGTGTCCTCAAGGGCGAGGTCAAGGACGTCCTGCTCCTCGACGTCACCCCGCTGTCTCTGGGCATCGAGACCAAGGGCGGCGTGATGACCACGCTGATCGAGCGGAACACCACGATCCCGACCAAGCGTTCGGAGATCTTCACGACCGCGGACGACAACCAGCCGTCGGTCGAGATCAAGGTGGCCCAGGGCGAGCGGCAGATGTGGGCGCAGAACCAGGCGCTCGGCAACTTCGAGCTCACCGGCCTGCCGCCGGCTCCGCGGGGCATCCCGAAGATCGAGGTCACCTTCGACATCGACGCCAACGGCATCGTGCACGTGGCTGCGAAGGACCAGGGCACCGGCAAGGAGCAGTCGATGACCATCTCCGGCGGCAGCGCGCTGTCGAAGGACGACATCGAGCGCATGGTCCGCGACGCCGAGCAGTACGCCGAGGAGGACGCCAAGCGTCGCGAGGCCGTCGAGGTCCGCAACCAGGCCGACAGCCTCGTCTACTCGACCGAGAAGTTCGTGTCCGAGAACGACGACAAGCTGCCCGAGGACGTAAAGACCGAGGTCACCGCCGACGTGGACGCGCTGAAGGCGCTTCTCGCTGACGAGAACCCGGATGATGCAGTGGCCGACTCGATCAAGGCCGCGATCACCAAGCTCGGTGAGTCCAGCCAGAAGATGGGCGCGGCGCTGTACGCGGCCAACGAGGGCGAGGGTGAGGGCGCTCCGGCCGAGGGCGCCGAGTCCGCAGATGGTGACGACGACGTCGTCGACGCCGAGATCGTCGACGAGGACGAGCAGAAGTGACCGAGACGCCGTCGACCCCTGAGCCGGAGGAGACTCCGGCTCAGGGGGCCGACGACCTAGAGGTCACCGTGCCCGACGACATCTCCGGCATCGACAACTTCATCGAGGAGGGCAACCCCCTCGAGCCGTCGGACCTGCTCGAAGACGGCGGGGTGGCGGATGCGGCCCCGGCTGACCCGCTCACTGCGGCACAGCAGGAGGCGGCCGAGCGCACCGCCGACCTGCAGCGGCTGCAGGCGGAGTTCCTCAACTACAAGCGCCGGGTCGACCGCGACCGCGACCTGGTCCGGGAGAACGCCGTGTTCGCGGTGCTCACCCCGATGCTGGACGTGCTCGACAACATCGATCGGGCCCGCGAGGCGGGCGAGGTCGAGGGCGGGTTCAAGGGCGTTGCGGAGCAGCTCGAGCGGATCGTGGCCGGCCTCGGGCTGGTCCGGTTCGGCGAGCCGGGCGACGCGTTCGACCCTGCGCTGCACGAGGCGCTGTCCCACGTCGGGACGAGTGCCGAGGTGTCGGTGCAGACCTGTCAGCTGATCGCCAAGGCCGGCTACAAGATCGGCGACCGGGTCGTGCGTGCTGCGCAGGTCCTGGTGGTCGACCCGGAGGCGTAGCCCCCACCGGGTTTCGAGGCAGGACTTCGTCCTGCACCTCAACCAACCTTCACCACTGAGAGGAGGGGTGATGTCACAGGCTGACTGGGCCACCAAGGACTTCTACAAGGTCCTCGGGGTCTCGAAGGACGCCGACGCGTCCGCGATCAAGAAGGCGTACCGCAAGCTCGCGCGCGAGAACCACCCCGACTCCCACCCGGGGGACGCGGCTGCGGAGGCGCGGTTCAAGGAGGTCGCCGAGGCGAACGACGTCCTCAGCGACGCTGCGAAGCGCAAGGAGTACGACGACATCCGCACCTACGGGGGTGGGATGCCCGGGGGCTTCGGGGGCGGCTTCGGGAGCGGTCAACCGAACTTCGGCGGGGGAGCGGCGGGCTTCGACCTCTCCGACCTCCTCGGCGGGATGTTCGGGGGCGGCACGCCCGGCGGCCGCGGCGCGGTCAGCGGCGCGCGAGCCGCGGCGCCGACCTCGAGACCGAGGCGGCGATCTCGTTCGAGGAAGCACTGGAGGGCACCACCATCTCGTTGCGGCTCTCCTCCGAGACCGCGTGCGAGACCTGTCGCGGGACCGGTGGCAAGCCGGGCACGAAGCCGCACGTCTGCCCGACCTGCGGCGGCGCCGGCCAGGTCGTGAACAACATGGGCGGCGGCTTCGCGATGAACGAGACCTGCCCGCAGTGCCACGGCCACCAGGTCGTGTACGCCGAGAGCTGCCCCACCTGCCACGGGTCGGGCAGAGGCCGGTCCAGCCGCACGCTCCAGGCACGCATCCCGGCCGGGGTGAAGGACGGCCAGCGGATCCGTCTGAAGGGCAAGGGAGCCCTCGGAGAATCCGGCGGGCCGGCGGGCGACCTCTTCGTCAACGTCAAGGTCGCTGCGCACCCGCTGTTCGGCCGCAAGGGCGACCACCTCACGCTGACGGCCCCCGTCTCCTTCGACGAGGCCGCGCTCGGCGCCGAGATCACCGTGCCGACCCTGGACGGTGCGCCCGTCACGCTCCGCATCCCCGCCGGTACGCCGACGGGCCGGGTGCTGCGGGTCCGCGGACGCGGTGCTCCCCGCAAGGGAGGGGAGAAGGGCGACCTTCTCGTCTCGGTCGAGGTGCAGGTGCCGACCGAGCTGGACGACGCCACCCGGGCGGCCGTGTCGGCGTACCGTGAAGCCCGAGCGGGTCGCGACCCGCGCGCCGGACTCTTCGAGAAACGGAGCTCGTGATGCCACGGCACACACCACGTGCACCGGGGCCCAGCACGCCCGTCTACGTGATCAGCGTGGCGGCCGAGCTGACCGGCCTGCACCCGCAGACGCTGCGGCAGTACGACCGGATGGGGCTGGTCTCCCCGGGGCGGACCGGCGGCGGCGGGCGGCGCTACTCGCTCAACGACATCGAGGCGCTCCGGGTCGTCGCCGAGCTGACCGCGGCGGGTATCGGGCTGGAGGGCGTCCGGCGCATCGTCGACCTGGAGAACCAGGTCCTGGCGCTCCGCGCCCGCAACGCCGAGCTGCTCGAGCGAGCCCGCGCTCTGCAGGCCGCTCTCGACCAGACCTCGGCCGCGCTGGCCGAGCGGCGCCCCAACCTGCCGGTCATCCGGCCTCGCGGCGGTGCCCTCCACCCGTTCGGGTGACGGGTGGGCGAACGGAAGCTCTCCACGGTGTGCCACAGCGCTCAGTGACCGATCCGCTCCCGAGCCGTTAGTCTCAGCACCGGTCCGGGAGGACCAGCACCCATGCGACGAGATGCGGGGCACTGACTGTGGCATTGATGGAGACCGACTGGTTCTTCCAGCACGTGGACGGTTCCGACTGGATCCACATCGCGACCATCCCCGTGTTCACGGGAGTGATCGGCTGGCTGATCAACTGGACCGGGCTGATCATGCTGTTCTCGCCCGTGCGGTTCCACGGCTTCACCGTCCCCGGCCTCAAGCAGATCTCTCGCGTTCTCCCGCGCAAGCTCCAGGAGGTCCCCGGCTTCCTGCAGGGCGGCATCGGCTGGCAGGGCATCGTTCCCGCGCGCGCGGCCAAGATGGGCAGCATCGCCGTCGACAAGGCGATCGCGAAGCTCGGGACGCCCGGTGAGTTCTACCAGCAGCTGGAACCGGACAAGATCGCCGAGCACATCGTCAAGGTCTTCGAGCCGGACATGCCGAAGATGATCGAGGACATCATGGCTCGGGAGCACCCGAACCTGTGGCGCGACCTCCCGACGCCCGCCCGGAAGGCGATCATCGCCCGGGTGCAGGCGCAGATGCCGACGGTGGTGCACGGCATCACCGACGAGATCGGCGTGCACATCGACCAGCTGCTCGACCCGAAGATCATGGTGATCGACCACTTCGAGGCCAACCCCGCCCTGGTCGTCCGGATCTTCCGCGACTTCGGTCAGAAGGAGCTCAACCTGATGGTGGCCTTCGGGTTCATCTTCGGGTTCCTGCTCGGCATCCCGGTCGCGGTCGCGGACCACTGGTTCGGCCTGTGGTGGCTGCTGCCGATCCTCGGTGTCATCGTCGGGTGGGTCACCAACGCGCTGGGCATGTGGCTGATCTTCGAGCCGCCCGAGCCCAAACGGATCCTCGGCATCACGTGGCACGGTCTGTTCCTGCGCCGCCAGGACGAGGCCGCCGAGGTGTACGCGCAGATCATCGCCGACGACGTCATCACGCTCGAGCGGATCGGCGACTTCCTGCTCGACGGCCCGCGCGGCGACCGGACCCGGCAGATGCTCGCCACCGCGATGCTGCCCGCCATCGACCAGGCGGCCGGACCGGTCCGCGGCGCGGTCCGGATCGCGATCGGCAGCAAGAAGTTCGACAGCATCCGCGACGCGGTGGCGAACGAGGCGGTCGACCGCACCATCACGCCGTTCCGGGACCCGGAGTTCTCCAAGCGTCAGGCTGACAAGATCCGCACGCTGGTCTCGGCGCGCACCAAGGAGCTGCCGCCGAAGGACTTCGTGGACATGATGCGGTCCGCGATCAAGGAAGACGAGTGGATGCTGTACGCCCACGGCGCGATCATGGGCTTCGCGGGTGGGGTGGTCCACCTGGCGATCTTCGGGGTGGGGGGAAGTTGAGCGACAGGGAATCTCGCGACGAGCGCGCGCCGGCCGTCTGGGAGGGCGCGGCGGACGCGCTGCCAGGAGTGGCCCGCATCGCCGGGACCGCGTGGCTGCGCTCCGCGTCCTGGGTGGCGGGCTCGGGCGCGCGCTCGGCCCGCAACCTTGCCCGAGCCATGACCGACCCGCGTGCTGCCGGTGACCTGGTCCGCGGCGTCGCTTCCGACCTCGCCGAGGCGACGAAAGCGATCTCCAACGTCGCCACCGCCATCTCCAGCGGCGTGCCGGTCCCGGTGGCGCTGTTCGAGGCCAGCGTGACGATCACCTCCGCGATGGCGCCCGACGAGCGGGAGGTGCGCGAGGACAGCGAGAAGTCGCTGCGTGAGCGTGGCGAGGACCTGCTGCGCCGGTCCCGTGACGTGTGGAGCGACGACGAGGCGCATCCGGCGTACGGGCGGATCCTCGACGAGGTCGCGCCGGACGAGGCCCGGATCCTGCTCCTGCTCCTGCGCGGTGGTCCGCAGCCGTCGGTCGACGTCCGCACCGGTGGCCCGGTCGGGATGGTCAGCTCCTCGCTGCTCTCGGCCGGGCTGACCATGATCGGTCCACGGGCCGGAGTGCGTTACCTCGACGAGGTGCCGGCGTACCTGAACAACCTGTTTCGGCTCGGACTGATCTGGTTCTCGCGCGAGCAGCTCGAGGACCCGCTGGAGTACCAGGTCGTCGAGGCGCAGCCGGACGTCCTCGAGGCGATGCACTCGGTGCGGTTCGCCAAGGTGGTCCGCCGGTCGATCCACCTCACGCCGTTCGGCATCGACTTCTGCAAGACCTGCCTCGTCGACGACGACGAGACGCACGACCTGCCCGAGCACGAGACGCCCGACCCCGAGTAGAGGTCGGACGTCCCGGCAGGCGGGGTCGGGTCAGAAGACGTCGGCGTCGACCGGGGTGAGCGCCTTGGTCGAGACCAGCTTGGTCTCGGTGGCGGTGATCCGGAAGTCTCCGCGGGAGAACGTTCCGTTGTTGCTCTCGCAGGTGACGGTGATCTTCGTGTTCGGGGTCTTGGTGACCACGCCGCTCCCGGTCATCGCGGGCCGCCACTCGGGGTTGGCGGTGTAGATGAAGGAGGAGTAGCCGACCTTCAGGTCGCTGCCCGGCCCGGAGACCGTGTCCTGCTCGATGTAGCACTGGATGCCGGACGTGGCGTTCAGCTGGGTGAAGAACTGGGAGTAGCTGACCGTGAACGCCCCGTTGGGGAGCGGGAGCGTGAACCGGACACCCTTCTTGCCGGTGAAGGCCGTGCTGGTGAACTCGTAGGTCCGGTTGCGCAGGGCGCCCGAGTCGAGCCCGTCGACCAGGTCGGCGTTGAGGTTCGCGACGCGACCGCGGCCGGTCACGGCGAGGGGGGCGTCCGTGCTCTTCTTGGTCTTGAGCTTGAGCGCGGTGCCGGGGGTGGTCCGCTTGAGGGTCGTGGTCTTGCCGGCGCTGGTGGTCTTGCCGGCCAGCAAGGAGCTGCCGGTCGCTGCCAGTGCGACGGTGTTGGCGGCCAGGACCAGGACGGTGACGGCGCCGATGACGGTGAGGGCCGAGATGAGCTTGGAACGCATGGTGAACCGATCTGATGAGGGAGAGGTGCTGGAGCACCCTGACTCCCTCCACGATGTCGGATCCGGCCGCCCCCGGAATCAGGGGAATCCCTAGAGGCGACCCTCGGCCCTCACGCAGGGGTCATCGGCGGGCGGCCTTCTTGCCCGTGACGAAGGGAGCGGTCCGGGACGAGACGACCTGGGTCGGCGTCGCGACGATCTGGAACGGCGTGTCCGGGAAGGTCGACGAGAAGTCACCGGTGTCGCTGTCGCAGCCGACCGAGAGGTCGGTCGCGGCGCTCTTGGTGACCAGACCGGCGCCGGTCAGGGCGGGGTCCCAACCGGATCCGGTGGTGTGCACCTGCGAGCTCCACGCGGTGTACTGGTCGATCCCCTGGTTCGGCTTGGCGTCCTGCAGCACGTAGCACTCGACCCCGCCCGCTTCGGCGCCGTCCGCGAAGAGCGAGTAGGTCACGTTGTAGGAGCCGTTGGGCAGGTCCAGCCTGACCCGGACGCTGTCCTGGTTCGTGAAGTTGGGGGCCTTGAACACGTAGCTGCGGGTACGGAGCTGGGAGGAGTCCAGCCCGTCGACGAGGTCGGCGTTCAGGTTCGCCACCCGGCCGCGTCCGTTGACGGCGAACGGAGAGTTCGAGCTCTTCTTGGTCTTGACCTTGAAGGCGGTTCCCGACGTCGTCCGCTTGACGGTCGTGGCCTTGCCGGCGGTGGTGGTCTTGCCGGCGATCAGCGCACTTCCGGTGGTGGCGAGAGCGACGGTGTTGGCCGCGAGGACCAGGACGGTGACCGCACCGATGACGGTGAGGCCCGAGACGATCTTGGAGCGCATGGATTTCCGATCTGTCGAGGAGTGTGCGATCGGATCTTTACGCAACCAGCCCGTTCAGAAATAGACGACTGAAGATCTGAACTCGCCGTCCAACCACGAACGGCCGCCCCGGGCGGAGCGGCCGTTCGTGGTACGGAGGTGGCTACGGGGTGATGTTGAGACCGGCCTTGGTGGTCACGCCGTCGACCCGGGTGA
The DNA here is from genome assembly GCF_040546585.1 of Marmoricola sp. OAE513. Lineage (NCBI taxonomy): Bacteria > Bacillati > Actinomycetota > Actinomycetes > Propionibacteriales > Nocardioidaceae > Marmoricola > Marmoricola sp. OAE513. The sequence goes on from NZ_JBEPOC010000001.1 coordinate 2,159,480, forward strand.
AGTACACCTGCGGGGTGGCCGAGTTGGTGTTGAACAGAAAGTTCGAGCTCGAGAAGCAGTGCAGCTTGACGGTCTTGCCGCCCCGGATGTCGACCAGAGCGGTCCCGTTGGCCGAGGAGAAGCTACCCGAGTCCACGCCGAAGACCAGCCCGTAGGACTTGTTGTCCGAAGTCACGAACTCGCAGCCGACCGGGTCGGACCCGTTGGCGACCAGCGCGAACGTGCCCTGCCACAGCCCCGACGGCAGGCCCGGCAGCGAGATCTGGAGCTGGGTACCGGCCGGGAATGCGGGAAGGGTGTAGCTGACCGCCCGGTTCTGGAGGGCGGCGGCGTCCAGGCCGTCAACCTTGTCGGCGTTCAGGTTCGTGACCCGACCCTTGCCGTTGACGGCGAACGGCGCGTTGGCAGTGCTCTTGGTCAGCACCTTGAACGTCGTGCCGGAGGTGGTCCGCTTCAGGGTGGTGACCTTGCCGGCGGTGGTCTTCTTGCCGGCCAGCAACGAGCTGCCGGTCGCCGCGAGGGCGACAGTGTTGGCCGCGAGGACCAGGACCGTGACCGCGCCGATGACGGTGAGGGCCGAGATGAGCTTGGAGCGCATGATGAACCGATCTACTCAGGAGGCGTGCCTCGTGCACGTGGACAACCTGATGATGTCGATTTTCGGGCCCGGTGGAATCAGGGGTATCCCTAGGAACGTCCGCCCCGGGTACGTCGGGTCATTCGGGGCGGGGCCAGCGCCGACCCTCGAGATCCTCGATCGAGACGTTGAACCTGGCCAGAAGCTCGTGCAGCGCAGCGACGTCCTCGGGCTCCCACGTCTCCAGCACGTGCCCGACCTGCGTGTGCCGCATCGTGCGGTCCCGGTGGAGCATGCCCAGCCCCTTCTTCGTCGGGCGCAGCAGCCGGGCGATGCCGCCGTCCGGGCTGTCGATCCGCTCCGCCAGGCCCTTGCGACGTAGTGCCGCGACCTGACGGTTCACCGTGGAGACGTCCAACCGGAACGCCTCGGCGAGCTGCTTCAACGTCAGCGGCTCGAGCTCGAGGCGGCTCAGCAGCTGGTATCCGGACCGGTCCAGGACGAGATCGGGGGTGTGTGCGGCCGAGCTGAGCTGGTGCCGGGCGAGGAGGGTCAGCTCCTGCTCGAGGAGCTCGACGGTGCGGTCGAGATCGACCTGGGTCCGTGCGGGCACGTGTGATGCTCCTCTCCGTCGTGGTGCGGCATCCAGCGATGTGCACAGTACACATCATGTGTACGATACACATCAAGAACGCCGCGCTCGGCCGCGTTCCGTACTGCTCGAGAGGCACGCACGATGACGCACACCGCGCCCCCGCTCAACGGGGTCGACGCACACCGCAAGGTTCCCCACCCGACTGCGGTGGTCGCCATCGGTTGCTTCTGCGGGATCGTCGTCGCCCTCACCCAGACGATGATCGTCCCCCTGGTGCCGCTCCTGCCGAACCTCCTGCACGCCGACGCCTCGGACACGTCGTGGGCGGTCACGGCGACGCTGCTCACGGCTGCGGTGATGATGCCGATCTCCGGTCGTCTCGGCGACATGGTCGGGAAGCGGCTCATGCTCGTTCTCAGCCTCGCCTCGCTCGTCACCGGATCGGTGCTCTGTGCGCTCTCCGACAGCCTGCTCCCGATGATCGTCGGTCGCGCGCTCCAGGGCGTCTCGATGGGTGCGATCGCGCTCGGGATCAGCATCATGCGCGACGAGCTGCCGGCTGACCGGATCGGTCCTGCCGTGGCCCGGATGAGCGCCACGCTCGGCGTCGGCGGTGCCGTCGGCCTGCCGGTCGCCGCGATCATCGTCGAGAAGGCGAACTGGCACGCCCTGTTCTGGATCGCCGCCGGCCTGGGCGCGCTCTGCCTGGCGGCCGTGCTGCTGGTGATCCCGGAGTCCCCGGTCCGCACCCCGGCACGCTTCGACCTGCTCGGTGCCGTCGGGCTTGCAGCCGTCCTGGTGATGCTGCTGCTCGCGATCAGCAAGGGCGGCGACTGGGGCTGGGGTGACCACCTGACCCTCGGACTGCTCGTCGGCTCTGCCGTGGTGCTGGTCCTCTGGGGCTTCTGGGAGCTGCGCAACGCAGCACCCCTGGTCGACCTGCGCACGTCGGCCAAGCCGCAGGTGCTGTTCACGAACTTCGCCTCGATCGCCGTCGGCTTCGCGATGTACGGCATGTCGCTGATGCCGATCCAGCTGCTGCTGGCTCCCTCGGCTACCGGCTACGGCGAGGGAATGAGCCTGATCAAGGCCGGTCTCGTCGTCGCTCCCAGCGGCCTGATGATGTACCTGTTCTCGGGCACCGGCGCGCGCATCTCCGCCGCGCGCGGCCCGCGCACGAGCCTCGGGTTCGGCATCGTCGTGCTCGCGCTGAGCTACGTGTGGATGCTCTTCCTGCACGACCAGTGGTGGCAGGTCTGCATCGCCTCGGTGCTGCTCGGCATCGGGATCGGGATCGCCTACGCCGCCATGCCCGCCCTCATCATGGGGGCCGTCCCGGTCACCGAGACCGCGGCTGCGAACGGGCTCAACGCGCTGATGCGCTCGGTCGGGACGTCACTTTCGGCGGCCGTGGTCGGCACCGTCCTGGCGCACGAGACCATCGACGTCGGCGGCTTCACGTTCCCCTCCGAGCACGGCTTCACGCTCGCGATCCTCATCTCGCTGGCGGCTGCGGGGCTCGCTCTGCTGCTGTGCTGGGCGATCCCGGCGCGGGCAGCCGGCCCGGCCGCGGTTTCCTGACCCGCCCAGTCCGTCAGGCCGCAGGGGCGGCAGCACGCGAAGGTGTCGGTCCGGCGCGCCCCGACCGGTCCCCGGGGTCGTCCCGGTCCCGGTTGCCTGCCCGGCCTGAGTCCGGCAGGATTTCTCTCGAAGTTGAGTGGAATGGACTCAACTTTGGAGGCGTTGTCCTCATGACGGCTCGGCAGAGCCCGATGGAACGACAGCACGGCCACTAGGTTGGCCGGACTCGGAAGGGTGCACACATGGACGGTTCGAAGTTCACCTCGCGCAGCGTCGAGGTCATCAACGCTGCCCACACCGCGGCGGTCACCGCGGGCAACGCGCAGATCGAGCCGGTGCACCTGGCTCTCGCGCTCCTGAACCAGGAGAACGGGCTCGCCCCGTCCCTGCTGACCAAGGCCGGGGCCGACGTCGACGCGCTGACACGGCGCCTCGAGGCGGACGCAGCCGCGCTGCCGTCCGCGTCCGGGGAGACCGTCGCGCGGCCGACCAGCTCGGCCGCGCTGACCCGGGTGCTGAGCACGGCGATCGAGCTCGCCGGCGAGATGAAGGACGAGTACGTCGCGACCGAGAACCTGCTCCGGGCGCTGACGGTCGTCGAGAGCCCGGTCCGTACGGCGCTGCTCGACGCCGGCGTCACCGAGGCCGGGCTGCGTGACGTCGTCGACGCCGTCCGGGGCAACCGCACGGTCGACAGCCCCGAGGCCGAGGCGACGTACGAGGCGCTGGAGAAGTACGCCGTGGACCTGACCGCGCGTGCCGAGGAGGGCCGCCTGGACCCGGTGATCGGCCGGGACGCCGAGATCCGTCGGGTGATCCAGGTGCTGTCCCGGCGCACCAAGAACAACCCGGTGCTCATCGGGGAGCCCGGCGTCGGCAAGACCGCCGTCGTCGAGGGGCTTGCCCAGCGGGTCGTCGCCGGCGACGTCCCGGACTCGTTGAAGGGTCGCCGGGTGCTCAGTCTCGACCTGGCTGCCATGGTCGCGGGCGCCAAGTACCGCGGCGAGTTCGAGGAGCGCCTCAAGGCGGTGCTGGAGGAGATCACCTCCTCGCAGGGACGTGTCATCACCTTCATCGACGAGCTGCACACCGTGGTCGGTGCCGGCGCGAGCGGGGACTCCGCGATGGACGCCGGCAACATGCTCAAGCCGATGCTCGCCCGCGGTGAGCTGCGCCTGATCGGCGCGACCACGCTCGACGAGTACCGCGAGCGGATCGAGAAGGACCCCGCCCTGGAGCGACGCTTCCAGCAGGTTCTCGTCGGCGAGCCCAGCGTCGAGGACACCGTGGCGATCTTGCGCGGCCTCCAGCCGAAGTACGAGGCGCACCACGGGGTGAAGATCACCGACCAGGCGCTCGTGGCCGCCGCGGTGCTGTCCGACCGGTACATCTCCGGCCGACAGCTTCCGGACAAGGCGATCGACCTGGTCGACGAGGCGGCCTCGCGGCTGCGGATGGAGATCGAGTCGTCCCCGGTCGAGATCGACCAGCTGCGGCGTGCGGTGGACCGCATGCGGATGGAGGAGCTCGCGCTCGAGCGCGAGTCCGACGACGCGTCCCGCGACCGGCTGGAGAAGCTCCGCACCGACCTGGCCGACCGTCAGGAGGAGCTCCGCGGGCTGGAGTCGCGGTGGGAGCAGGAGAAGGCCTCGCTCGAGGGCTCGGGCGCGCTGCGCAAGCAGATCGACACCCTGCGGGTGGAGGCCGAGCGCCTGCAGCGCGACGGCGACCTCGAGGGTGCCTCGAAGATCCTCTACGGGCGAATCCCGGAGCTGGAGAAGCAGATCGCCGCGGCCGACGAAGCCGGGTCCCGGCTGTCCTCGGACACCGGCCTGGAACCCATGGTCGCCGAGGAGGTCGGACCCCAGGAGATCGCCGAGGTCGTCGAGGCCTGGACCGGTATCGCCACCGGTCGCCTGCTCGAGGGGGAGACCGCGAAGCTGTTGCGGATGGAGGAGATCATCGGGCAGCGCCTGGTCGGTCAGGCCTCCGCGGTCGCTGCGGTCTCGGACGCCGTACGCCGCTCGCGTGCCGGCATCTCCGACCCCGACCGGCCCACCGGCAGCTTCCTGTTCCTCGGTCCGACCGGCGTCGGCAAGACCGAGCTGGCCAAGTCGCTGGCGGACTTCTTGTTCGACGACGAGCGGGCGATGATCCGGATCGACATGAGCGAGTACTCCGAGAAGCACTCGGTGGCCCGGCTCGTCGGCGCACCTCCGGGATATGTCGGGTACGACGAGGGAGGACAGCTCACCGAGGCCGTCCGCCGTCGGCCGTACTCGGTGGTGCTGCTCGACGAGGTCGAGAAGGCGCACCCGGAGGTCTTCGACATCCTGCTCCAGGTCCTCGACGACGGCCGGCTCACGGACGGGCAGGGTCGCACGGTCGACTTCCGCAACGTGCTGCTGATCCTGACCAGCAACCTCGGGTCGCAGTACCTGGTCGACCCGACCCTGGACGGAGTGGCCCGCGAGGAGTCGGTGATGGCCACGGTGCGGCAGGCGTTCAAGCCGGAGTTCCTGAACCGGCTCGACGAGGTCGTCATGTTCGACGCGCTGTCGAAGGACGAGCTCGCGCACATCGTCGACCTGCAGCTGGCTGCGTTCGACGCCCGGCTCGCGGTGCGCCGGATCACCGTGACGGTGACCGACGCTGCCCGCGCCTGGCTGACCGAGGTCGGCTACGACCCGGCGTACGGCGCCCGGCCGCTGCGCCGGCTGGTGCAGACGGCGATCGGCGACCCGCTCGCGCGGATGCTGATCGGGGGCGCGGTGCTCGACGGGCAGCACGTGGTCGTGGACGCGGAAGGCGACGGTCTGGCGCTGCGCGTCACCGACTGAGCCAGCGGAGCAGCACGTCGTTGAACGCGGCGGGTTGCTCCTGCTGGACGAAGTGGCCGGCTTGCGGGACGAGCACCACGTCCTGCAGGCCGGTCAGCCACGTCCGCTGCTGCTCGAGGTCGGGTGGCGCGAAGGAGCGCACGGGATCGTGCTCGCCCATCACCAGGAGCGAGGGCTGGCCGATGGGCGTCCCGGCTCGCTGGCGAGCCAGCGCCCAGTCGGCGTCGGCAGCACGGTAGGCCTGCAGCCCGCCCGCGAGCTCCCGTCCCGGACCGCCGGCCGCGAAGGAGCTGGTGATCGTGTCGAGCTCGTCCTGGGCCAACCAGGACCAGGGAAGCGGTGGAGTCGGCGGCAGCGCGTCCAGGTACGACGTCCCAGCAGAAGGATGTCCGAAGACCGAGAGCAGGTCGCCTCCCGCACTCAGCGCCCAGATCAGCCGGCGCAGGAATTCGGCCAGGTGAGGTCCGCCCAGGTCGCGCTCGGCGAGACCCTGTTCCTGGAAGTAGTGCAGGTGCAGGAAGTGCCGTGCAGCGACCGCAGCGAACCCGACGCTCGGTGCGACCGGGCCGGGCTCGCCGCCGTGCGGGACTGTGCCGAGCACGCTGCGAACCCGGTCGGGGTGCTGCTGGGCGAGGTTCCAGGCGTACATCGAGCCGAAGTCCTGGCCGACCACGTGCGCACGCTCGATCCCGAGCGCGTCGAGCACGCCGATGAGGTCGGCCTCGATCACCGAGGAGTCGTGGTACGCGGCCTCCGGGCGGTCCGAGGCGCCGTACCCGCGCAGGTCGACAGCAACGGCGCGGTACCCGGCGTCGGCGAGCGGCCCGATCTGGTGCCGCCAGCTGTACGACGTCCCCGGGAACCCGTGCAGCAGGAGCACCGCCGGTCCGGTGCCGTGCTCGTGAACCTCGAGCCGGATCCCGTTCGTCGCGACCAGTGCCATGGCCGGATCATTCCACCCGGGTTGGTTGAATGGGGCGCATGAGCCCCTCCGACGCCGGTCCTCGTCCCGGCCAGGTCACCGTCGCCGGATGGGTGGTCGCGATCGCGTCGGCGTTCCTGCTCCTCGGGGTCTTCGACTCCCTCGGCAGCCTGAACTCGCTGGACGTGCGCGAAGCCGTCGCGAGGAGCATCAGGTCGGGCAACCTCCAGGGTCTCGGACTCAGCGTCGAGGACGTGCTCGACCTCAAGCGGTGGGCCTTCTCCATCTCTGCGGTCGCTGCGGTCGCCACCGGCATCCTCGGCGTCTTCGCGCTGCGGAAGGACAAGGCCGCCCGGATTGGGCTCTCGGTCGCGGCGGTGCCGATCGTGCTCGCCGTTCCGTTCACCGAGTCGTTCCTCGGGATGCTGATCGGGGCTGGTGCAGCGGTGCTCTGGACCGCGCCGGCACGGGACTGGTTCGCCGGACGACCACCCGCACCTCGCGAGGCGCCACGCCCTGAGCGTCGCCAGCCCCCGGTCGCCCCGCCCCCCGTCGCCCCGCCGACGGACGCCCCCGCGCCCTGGGCCCCGCCGACCGCGGGACCGACCGGGGGACCGGACTCCCCCCAGGCCCGTGCGGTTCCCGGATGGGGAGCCGCCCCGGGACCGCCGCTCCGGCTCGACCAGCTGCCGCCCCCGGTGGCTTCGAACCAGCTGCCGTCGCCGGGTCCCGTCGCGCCGCGAACGGTCGACCGGCCGCGTCCGGTGCACCTTGCCTGCATGATCACCTGGATAGCCACCGGTCTGACCGCCTTCGGCTACCTCGTGCTCCTGGTCTTCCTCGCTGTCGACCAGCAGGCCGTCATCGACCTGGTCAAGGACAACCCGAACTGGGACCCCGCCTTCGACGACGACCTGATCGTCCGGGCTGCCGTGATCAGCGGCGTCGTGATCCTGGTCTGGTGCGCCGTCGCAGCGGTCGTCGCCGTCTTCACCTGGCGCGGGGAGCACTGGGCGTGGGTGGTGCACCTGGTCTCGCTGACCATGGCGGCGATGATCTCGCTGGCGGTCTTCCCGAACAGCTTCTTCCACCTCGCGGCGGTCGCAGCGACGTTCGGACTGCTGACCCGCAGGCAGAGCAGGGACTGGTTCGCCGGCCGCCGCTAACCGACGAGATCTGCCTGCTGCAACCGGCTCACGGCCTCGTCGATCACGGTCATCTTCTTGCAGAAGGCCCAGCGCACCAGGTGCCGACCCGCCTCGCGGTCGTCGTAGAAGACCTGCGAGGGGATCGCCACCACACCTGCCAGTTCGGGTAGCGCCAGGCAGAACGCCCGCCCGTCCTCGTAGCCGGCGGCGGACACGTCAGCGGTGATGAAGTAGGTCCCGTCCGGGCGGAACGGGGTCAGCCCGACCGACGCCAGTCCGTCGTGCAGCCGGTCCCGCTTGACGGCCAGATCGCGAGCGAGCCGCTGGTGGAACGCGTCGTGCTCGTCGAGAGCGACGGCGACGGCTGGTTGCAGCGGCCCGCCCGAGGCGTAGGAGAGCCAGTTCTTGGCACCCTCGACGGCGGCGACCAGCTCGGCCGGTCCGCTGGCCCAGCCGATCTTCCAGCCCGTCACCGAGAACGTCTTGCCGGCGCTGGAGATGGTCACCGTGCGCTCGAACATGCCCGGCAGCGTCGCGATCGGGACGTGCTCGACGCCGAAGACCAGGTGCTCGTAGACCTCGTCACTGACCACCAGCAGGTCGTGCTCGACGGCCAGCGCCGCGACGCCCTCGAGCTCAGCGCGGGTCAGCACCGTGCCGGTCGGGTTGTGCGGGGTGTTCAGCAAGATCAGCCGGGTCCGGTCGGTGACGGCCGCCGCGAGCTCGTCGAGGTCCAGCCGGAACTGCGGGGCGCGGAGGGTCACTGGCTTCCGGACTCCTCCGGCGATCTGGATCATCGCGACGTAGGAGTCGTAGTACGGCTCCAGGACGATCACCTCGTCGCCCGGCTCCACCAGTCCGAGCAGGGCGCCGGCGATCGCCTCGGTCGCGCCCGTGGTCGCGACCACCTGGGTGCGGTCCAGCTCCAGGCCGTAGTGCCGACGCTGGTGGGCGACGACCGCGTCGAGCAGCTCGGGGGTGCCGTGTCCGGGCGGGTACTGGTTCCGTCCGCCGCGCAGAGCCTCGACCGCGGCCTCGAGGACTGCTTCCGGCCCGTCCTCGTCGGGGAAGCCCTGACCGAGGTTCACCGAGCCGGTCCGGACGGCGAGGGACGACATCTCGGCGAAGATCGTGCTGCCGATTCCGTCCAGTCGCTGTGCATGTCGACCCATGGGTAGACAGTAGTAGTTCACAATATGGCGGTGAGCGACCACGAAGAGCCGGGCTCGGCCCCGCTGACCCCGCCGACGCTGAACGACGCCGACGCGCCGCCGCTGGTGGACAACAGCGTCGCGCCCCGGACGCCGGCGCCGGCCGCCAAGCGCCGAGCCACGGGCCCGAAGGAGAAGAGCACCGGTCGCCGGATCACCTTCTGGATCGGCATCGGCCTGATCCTCGCCGGACTCGGCCTGCTCGGGTACGTCGCCTGGCAGCTCTGGGGCACCAACTGGATCTCGCACCGCGAGCAGAAGAAGCTCACCAAGCAGACGATCCAGGACTGGAACGTCCAGGAGGGCTGCGACAAGTTCTGCCCGCACGGCAAGGTCTCCGCGCTGATCCGGATCCCGAAGTTCGGCAAGGACTACGTGATCCCGGTCCTCGAGGGCACCTCGCCGGACATCCTGGCCAAGGGCTTCGGCCACTTCGAGGACACCGCGCAGCCGGACCTCAAGAAGTCCGGCAACTACGCGCTGGCCGGCCACCGCGTCACCCACGGCGAGCCGCTGCGCGACATGCCCGACCTGCGGCCCGGCGACAAGGTCATCGTCGAGACCAAGCTGCACACCTACGTGTACCGGCTCGACACCAACCCGAACGACCTGGTCATCTCGTTCCACGGCACCTGGGTGCTCGACCTGTTCCCGAAAAACCCCGACGGGGGCGTGGGGCCGGTGCTCAAGCCGGACGCCCCGGACCCGGACTGCAAGCCGTCCGACACGGTGCACTGCGACATCAAGGACATGTACAAGAAGATCCTGACGCTCACGACCTGCTCGGAGATCTTCCACACCGACAACCGGATGATCGCGTTCGGGCACCTGATCGAGGTCCGCGACAAGCAGATCGTGACGAAGACGCCGACACCCGCGGCGGGCTGAGCGCCCCGGCTCGGTAATCTTCGCCCCATGGCAGATCGCGACGTACTCCTCGACCAGGTCAACTCCAAGGCCGTGGTGCGCGGCAAGGTCACCCTGGCCTCGGGGCGCGAGGCCGACTACTACGTCGACATGCGCCGGGTGACCCTGGATGCGGTCGCCGCGCCGGTCATCGGTCGCACGATGCTCGAGCTCACTGCGGACTGGGACTTCGACGCCGTCGGTGGGCTGACGCTGGGCGCCGACCCGATCGCGGTCGCGATGATGCACCAAGCCTCGGTCGCGGGCCGCACGCTGGACGCGTTCGTGGTTCGCAAGGCGCAGAAGGCACACGGCCTGCAGAAGCAGATCGAGGGTCCGCCGGTCGAAGGTCGTCGCGTGCTCGCCGTTGAGGACACCTCGACGACCGGAGGATCGGTCCTCGAAGCGGTCAAGGCCTTACGGGACGCGGGCGCGATCGTCGTCGGTGTCGCCGTGATCGTGGACCGCGACACGGGGGCGCGCGAGGTCGTCGAGGCCGAGGGCCTCGAGTACCGCTACGCGGTGGGGATCTCAGACCTCGACATCTGAGCCGGCTGCGTTGGCCACCGGCTTGGCCGGGTGCGGCTTGCGACGGTGCTTGACCCACTCGTAGGCGACCGGGATCGCCGAGAACGCGAGGATGGCCAGGATGACCAGGTCGATCCGGTCGCGCAGCCAGGGGACCGTGTTGCCCAGGAAGAACCCGAGCAGGGTGATCGTCATGACCCAGAGGACGGCGCCCACGCCGCTCCACAGCAGGAACCGGCGCCGGTCCATCATCGTGATGCCGGCGACGACGGTGATGTAGGTCCGCACGAACGGCACGAACCGGCCGATGACCAGTGCCTTGTTGCCGTGCTTCTCGAAGAACTCGCTCGTCTGGTCGAAGTACTTCTTCTTCAGGATCTTGCCGTCCCGCTGAGCCAGCGACGGCCCGAGCAACCGCCCTATCTCGTAGCCGACGACGTTGCCGAGGAACGCGGCGATCGTGAACAGCGCCAGGGCTGCCGGCAGGTCGAGTCCGTGGCCGCCCTCGAAGATCCGGATCTCGTCGGTCGCGATGAAGATGCCCATCGCGAAGAGCAACGTGTCACCCGGCAGGAACGGGAAGAAGAGGCCGCACTCCACGAAGATGATCAGCAGGCTGAGCCAGAACATCGTCTGCCCGAACTTGTCGAGCAACCAGGTGGGGTCCATCCAGTCCATGCCGAGGATGTGCGGGCTCAGCTGGGCCAGATCGAGGATCACGGGGCTGAGACTATCTGGCTCTACCTGAACGCGGGCTGACCTCCCGGTGACTCGTAGGGTGAGGATCGTGACGGGCAGCGAATTCGACGAGCAGCGGGCGCCGTACGACCCGATGCCGCACGGCCCGGCCGAGGTCGGGGTGGGGCCCTGGGAAGGGCCGCTGCCGGACGGTGCCCAGTACGACCCCGAACTGCTCACGAACGGTGACCGCCGCAACGTGGTCGACCGCTACCGGTACTGGTCGGTGGAGGCGATCGTCGCCGACCTCGACACCCGACGGCACGACTTCCACGTCGCGATCGAGAACTGGCAGCACGACTTCAACATCGGCACGATCGTCCGCTCGGCCAATGCCTTCCTGGCTGCCGAGGTGCACATCGTTGGCAACCGGCGCTGGAACCGGCGCGGTGCCATGGTCACCGACCGCTACCAGCACGTCCACCACCACCCGGACGCGGACGCGCTCGCGGACTACCTGCACGAGCACGCGGGCGGTCCGGTCCGGCTGCTGGGCATCGACAACCTGCCGGGCTCCTCGCACCTGGAGACCATGGAGCTGCCCCGCCGGGTCTGCTTCCTCTTCGGGCAAGAGGGCCCGGGTCTTTCCGAAGGTGCCCGCTCGGCCTGCGACGGCACCTTCTCGATCGCCCAGTTCGGATCGACGCGGTCGATCAACGCCTCGGCCGCCGCGGCGATCGCGATGCACTCGTGGGTGCGCACGTACGCCGATCTCGGCGACGAGTCCGCCTGGAGGGGCTGAGGCCGCGGTCGTCTAGGGTGTGCCTGATCCCGACCGTGACCGAGGAGCCTGTCGCATGCCCATCGCAACCCCCGAGAAGTACGCCGAGATGCTCGACACGGCGAAGGCCAAGTCGTTCGCCTTCCCCGCCATCAACGTCTCGTCGTCGCAGACCCTGAACGCTGCGCTCCAGGGATTCGCGGACGCCGGCAGCGACGGCATCATCCAGGTCTCCACCGGTGGCGCCGAGTACCTCTCCGGGCCGAGCGTGAAGAACATGGTGACCGGTTCGGTCGCCTTCGCCGCGTACGCCGCGGAGGTCGCGAAGAACTTCCCGATCAACGTCGCGCTGCACACCGACCACTGCCCCAAGGACAAGCTCGACGGCTTCGTCCGCCCGCTGCTCGCGATCTCCGCGGAGCGCGTTGCCCGGGGCGAGGCCCCCCTGTTCCAGTCGCACATGTGGGACGGCTCCGCGGTGCCGATGGAGGAGAACCTCCAGATCGCCCAGGAGTTGCTGGCGCTCAGCGCCGCGGCGAAGATCATCCTCGAGGTCGAGATCGGCGTCGTCGGCGGCGAGGAGGACGGCGTCGTCGGAGCCATCGACGAGAAGCTCTACACGACCCCCGAGGATGCGCTGGCCACGGCTGCGGCGCTCGGCGTCGGCGAGAACGGTCGCTACATGACCGCCCTGACGTTCGGCAACGTGCACGGCGTCTACAAGCCCGGCGGCGTCACGCTGCGGCCGGAGATCCTCAAGGCGGCCCAGGAGGCCGTCGCCGAGAAGCTCGGCCTGCCGGCAGGCTCGAAGCCGTTCGACCTGGTCTTCCACGGCGGCTCCGGCTCCAGCCCGGAAGAGATCGCCGCGGCCGTCGACTACGGCGTCATCAAGATGAACGTCGACACCGATACCCAGTACGCGTTCACCCGTCCGGCTGCTGCGCACATGTTCAGCAACTACGACGGCGTCCTCAAGGTCGACGGCGAGGTCGGTAACAAGAAGGCCTACGACCCGCGTGCGTGGGGCAAGGCCGCCGAGGCCGGCATGGCTGCGCGCGTCGTCGAGGCGTGCGAGAACCTGCGCAGCAACGGCCAGTCGATCGGGTAACCCGCTCATCGAGCTTGTCGAGATGGCTCGGCCTCCGCGCTGACGTCACCACGTCTCGGCAAGCTCGACGACCGGGGACGCCCGCCTACTCGGCCGGCGCCGCCGGAACCGGTACGGCGCTGCAGGCGCTCGTGGCTGCCCCGAAGTGCTTCGGCCGCTCGAACAGCATCACCGCGAGGAAGCCGACGACCAGCACGGCCGGAACGAGCAGCAGCGACTGGCCCATCGCCTCGCTGAACCTGTCGGCGATCTGCGGCGGCATCTTCTGCACGGCGCCCTCGCCGCCGCCGGCCTGCTCGAGACCCTGGGCGGCGAGGCGCGAGTCGATGAAGAGGGCGATGCCTGCGGACCCGAGGACGGCGCCGACCTGGCGCAGGGCGTTGTAGACACCCGCGCCTGCTCCGGCGAGCTCCAGCGGCAGGTTGCGGGTGGCGGTCGCGGTCAGCACCGCCCACAGGAACGAGCTGCCGAGGCCGACGAAGCCCATCGCCACCAGGATCTGCCACAGCGGGGTGTCGGCCGCGAGGATCAGTGCGGACACCGCCATCGCGGCTGTGAGAATGGTGAACCCGGTGCCGGTGAGGATCCGCGGGTGCACCTTGTCCGTGAGCTTGCCGACGACCGGCGCCGCGACGATGGAGACCACCGCCATCGGGATCAGCAGCATCCCGGACTCGGTCGGGGAGTAGTGCCGGACGCCCTGGGCCCACAGCATCAGCGGGAAGCCCATGGCGGTGAACCCGAAGCTGACAGCGGCGATGCCGAGGTTCGCGACGGAGAAGTTCCGGTCGCGGAACAACCGCAGCGGCATCAGCGGCTCCTGGCTGTTCTTCGCCTGCCACCAGACGAACGCCGCGATGACGACCAGGCCGGCGATGATCATCCGCCAGACGGTGATCTCGCCGGTGATCGTCGACCAGTCGTACTGGTGCGCCTCCTGGATTCCGAAGACGAGCAGGAACATGCCGACGCCGCTGAGCACGACGCCGAGCCAGTCGAACCGGTGCTGGTTGGTCGGCAGCTTGGGCACCAGCCGCAGCGCGAGCACGAAGGCGGCGATGCCGACGGGGACGTTGATGAAAAAGATCCACTCCCACCCGAAGGCGTCGGTGAGGACACCACCGAGGACCGGGCCGACCAGCGTTGCGACGCCCGCGGTCGCGCCCCACAGCGCCATCGCCTGACCGCGGCGGTCCATCGGGAAGATGCGCGTGATGATCGCCATCGTCTGCGGCGTCATCATCGAGGCGCCGAAGCCCTGGAACACTCGCGCGATGATCAGGCCCTCGACCGTCGTGGTCAGTCCGCACCACAGCGAGGCGGCGGTGAAGACGGCCAGACCCGTCAGGTACAGGTTGCGAGGGCCGAACCGGTCACCGAGCCGACCGGTGATCAGCACCGGGACGGCGTACGCGAGCAGGTAGGCGCTCGTGACCCACACGACCGCGTTCACCGAGGCGTCCAGGTCCTCGATGATGGCCGGTGTCGCCACCGTGACGATGGTGGTGTCCAGCAGGATCATGAAGAAGCCGATGCACAGCGCGATCAGCGCGGGCCACGGGTCCTTGTCGGTCTGGGGGGCCGGGGAAGCGGGCTGGGTCTGGGTCACGGAACTACTCAACCGCAGACCTGGGACAATTACTCCATGACCCCTTCGAATTTCACCGGTGACGACTTGATGGCCGGACCTCCGCCGACGCGCCTCCCGGAGGACCCGGCAGCCGCCGCGATCGCCGCCGGGGACGACCCGCGCACGGTGGTCGTCGCACACCCGGAGTCTCCGCTGGCCTGGGCCGTGCTCGCGGAGCAGACGCTGGCCTCGGGCGACGACGTCGTGGCCGGGTACGCCTTCGCGCGGGTCGGCTACCACCGCAGCCTCGACCAGCTGCGGCGCAACGGGTGGAAGGGTCACGGCCCCGTGCCGTGGGACCACGTCCCCAACCGCGGCTTCCTGCGCGCCCTGGCCGCTCTGACCAAGGCGGCCGGTGCGATCGGTGAGACCGCCGAGGAGACCCGGTGCGGCGAATTCTTGCGCGACTCGAGCCGGGAGGGCTACGACGCGCTGATGTGAGGCGGGACCAGCAGCGAGTACGCCGCGTCCTCCACGTGCCACGTCCGTCGCCGCTCGGGTCCGCTGATCTCGCCGTCCGCACTGATCCAGAAGTCCTCACCGGCGATCGAGATGCGTCCGCCGGTCAGGTGCATGACGTCGTCGCGCTCGTGGTGGCTGCGCCGTACGAGGTCGACGGCGTAGCCGAGGCGGGCCAGCGGCTCGGTGGCGAACGAGACGACCACGTCGAGGTTGCCGCTCTCCGGGTCGGCTTCCGGGTTCAGCTCGGTGCCACCACCGACGCTGCGTCCGTTGCCGATCGAGACCATCAGCACCTTGCGGTCGACGTCGGCGACGAGCTCACCGTCGACCTCGATCCGGAGGCGCAGGAACGGCGGGTTGATCGCGGCCATGGCTGCGCCGAGCGGGTACCCGATGAGTCCGAGCCCGTAGGGCCCGAGCCGCTCCTTCCAGGTGGCTCCGTGCTTGCTGGCCAACGAGCTGACGCCGGCGTGCACGTTGTTCACGACGATCTCGCCGAGCTCGTCGACGATGAGGTCCATCGGGGTCGGCACGGCCTCGAGCAGCGCAGCGGCGGCTTCGGCCGGATCGAGTGGGATGCCCACGGTGCGGGCGAAGTCGTTGCCGGTGCCCAGCGGCAGCAGGCCGAGGGTCTTGCCCCGCAGGTCGTTGCGCCGGTGCAGGGTGCGGATGACCGCGTGCAGGCTGCCGTCCCCGCCGGCGACCACGATCGGCCGCGAGCCGGCGCGGTGCAGGGCACCGTCGAGCTCGCCAGGGTTGCTCGTCTCGCAGACCTCGACCGATGCCGCGGCACGAAGCACCTCGAGGGCGGTGCCGAGGGCGTCCGCGTTGCCGGCATCGGCATGGGTGATGAGAAGCAGAGGTTCCACGTCCGACACCGTAGCGAAGGAGGCTGAACGCCGAATTCTGGTAACGTGACGCCGCAAGAGCCCCGTGCTGTTGCGCGACGGGCTCTTCTGCATTCCCGCGGGAGCCCGCCCTCGTTGTGTCGGAACAGGTGGAGGCGAGCAAATGCCCGCGATCGTGGTCCTCGGTGCCCAGTGGGGCGACGAAGGCAAGGGGAAGGCGACCGACCTTCTCGCGACCAGCCAGCCCATCGACTACGTCGTCCGCACCAGCGGCGGTCACAACGCCGGACACACGATCGTGGTCAACGGCGAGAAGTACGCCACCCACCTGCTGCCCAGCGGCATCCTCACGCCCGGTGCGACGTCGGTCATCGCGAACGGCGTGGTCGTCTCGCCCGAGGCGTTGTTCCGCGAGCTCGACGGGTTGATCGAGCGCGGCGTCGAGGTCGCCCAGCTCGTCGTCAGCTCGAACGCGCACGTGATCGCGTCGTACCACGTGGCCGTGGACAAGGTCAGCGAGCGCTTCCTCGGCAAGAACCAGATCGGCACCACCGGCCGCGGCATCGGCCCGGCGTACGGCGACAAGGTGAACCGCGTCGGGATCCGGGTCGCTGACCTGTTCGACGAGAAGATC
Source organism: Marmoricola sp. OAE513 (assembly GCF_040546585.1). Taxonomy (NCBI): domain Bacteria; kingdom Bacillati; phylum Actinomycetota; class Actinomycetes; order Propionibacteriales; family Nocardioidaceae; genus Marmoricola; species Marmoricola sp. OAE513. Next base: position 2,175,929 of record NZ_JBEPOC010000001.1, read on the forward strand.
CTGCGGCAGAAGGTCGAGGCCGCGCTCGAGGTCCGCAACCAGGTGCTGGCGAAGGTCTACAACCGCCGTGCGATCGACGTCGACTCCGTCGTCGAGGAGCTGCTCACCTACACCGATCGGCTCCGCCCTATGGTGGCCGACACCAGCCTGCTGCTGAACAAAGCGCTGGACGACGGCAAGACGGTGCTCTTCGAGGGCGCCCAGGCGACCATGCTCGACGTCGACCACGGCACCTACCCGTTCGTGACCTCGAGCAGCCCGATCGCGGGCGGCGTCTGCACCGGTGCCGGCATCGGCCCGACCCGGATCGACCGCGTCATCGGCGTGATCAAGGCGTACAGCACCCGGGTCGGCTCCGGTCCGTTCCCGACCGAGCTGTTCGATCAGGACGGTATCGACCTGCAGCGGATCGGCGGTGAGATCGGTGTCTCCACCGGACGCACCCGTCGCTGCGGCTGGTACGACGCCGTGGTCGCCCGGTACGCGGCGCGTGTCAACGGACTGACCGAGTTCTACCTGACCAAGCTCGACGTGCTCGACACCTGGGAGCGGATCCCGGTCTGCGTCGCGTACGACGTCGACGGTGTCCGGCACGACGAGATGCCGATGACGCAGACCGAGTACCACCACGCGACGCCGGTCTACGAGTACTTCGACGGCTGGGGCACCGACATCTCCGGCTGCCGCAGCTTCGAGGAGCTGCCGAAGAACGCGCAGGTCTACGTGAAGGCGCTCGAGGAGATGTCCGGGGCTCCGTTCTGGGCGGTCGGCGTCGGTCCGGGGCGCGAGCAGACCGTGGTGGTCAACGAGCGCTGAGGTCGTGGCCACGACGGAGCTCCAGCGCAAGCTCGGCCTGGGCGACGCCGTCTGGATCGGCGTCGGCTCGATGGTCGGCGCCGGAGTGTTCTCCGCGTTCGCCCCGGCCGCGGAGGCCGCTGGATCGGCCGTGCTCATCGGCCTGGTCATCGCCGCCCTGGTGGCCCTCTGCAATGCCGGTTCGACGGCACGCCTGGCGGTCGCGTTCCCGCGCTCCGGTGGAACCTACCTGTACGGCCGCGAGGTGCTCGGGCCGTGGTGGGGGTTCGCCGCCGGTTGGGGTTTCGTCATCGGCAAGACCGCGAGCTGTGGCGCGATGGCGCTGACCGTCGCTTCCTACGTCGCGCCCGGGCACGAACGCCCGGTGGCTGCCGCGCTGGTGGTCGCGGTCACGGCCGTGAACTGCGCCGGGATCACGCGGACGGCGCTCGCCACCCGGGTGATCGTGGCCCTGGTGCTGCTCGCAATCGCCGTGGTGTGCGCCGCCGCCTGGACCTCCGGCGCCCCGGCCCCCTTCGCCGGCTGGGACGCCCGGCACGGGCTGTACGGCGTCCTCCAGGCGGGAGGGCTGTTGTTCTTCGCGTTCGCCGGGTACGCCCGGATCGCCACGCTGGGGGAGGAGGTCCGCGACCCCGGCCGGGTCATCCCGCGGGCGGTCGCTGTCGCGCTGGCCGTCGCCGTCGCGGTGTACGCAGCAGTCGGGCTGACCTGTCTGGGGCTGCTGGGGGCCGACGGGCTCGCCGACTCCGGGGCGCCGCTCGCGGATGCCGCCCGCGCCGCAGGGACGGACGCGCTGGTGCCGGTCGTCGGCGTCACGGCAGCCCTGGCCGGCACCGGGGCTCTGCTCGCGCTCGGGGCCGGCATCGGCCGGACGGCACTGGCGATGGCGCGTGAGGGAGACCTGCCCCGGCCGCTCGCCGTGGTCGCCCCGCGCTTCGGCACCCCCGCCCGCGCCGAGGTCGTGGTCGGCCTGCTGGTCGTCGTCCTGGTCGTGCTCGCCGACCTGCGCGGCGCGATCGGCTTCTCCTCCTTCGGCGTCCTGCTCTACTACCTGGTTGCGAACATCGCAGCGTTCCGGCTCGACCGGTCGGCACGGGTCCGGACCCGAGCCGTCGGCGGGGCGATCGGGTGCGTCGTGCTCGGCGTGACGCTCCCGGTCTCCTCGGTCCTGGTCGGCGCGGCAGTCGTCGTGGTCGGCATGCTCTTCCGCGCGGTGGCGATCCGCCCCTAGATTGCGGTCATGCTGGATCCAGAGCGGGCGATCGACCGGATCAACGGAGTCTTCGGAAGCCATCCCGGCCACCGGGCGTTGCACGCGAGAGGTGGCTTCTTCGCGGGGACCTTCGCGGCCTCCCCGGAGGCAGCGGCGCTCTGCCGTGCCGGTCATCTCCAGGGTGAGCCGGTTCCCGTCCGGGTGCGCTGGTCCAACGGCGGCGGCAACCCCGGTACGCCGGACACCGCGCCCGACGTACGCGGGATGGCGGTCTCGTTCCGCCTCGCCGACGGCACCGCCACCGACCTGCTCGGGCAGACCGCGCCGCGCTTCCCGGTGCGGACGCCCGAGGACTTCGTCGCCTTCGTGGAGGCCTCGAGGAACCCGGTGAACCTTCCGCTGTTCCTGCTCAAGCACCGCAGCGCGTTGCCTGCGATGGTCGCGAACGTGCGAGCCAAGGCGATCGTGCCACCGCGCTCGTACGCCGAGGCGACGTACTACCCGGTGCACGCCTACCGGTGGACCGCTGCGGACGGCGCCGAGTCGTGGGTGCGGTACCGCCTGGAGCCGCTGCCTGGCACCGCGCCCGACCAGAAGTTCGAGGGATCCGACCGGTTGCGCCAGGAGATCCTCGCGCGACTGGTGGCCGGACCGGTGACCTACGACCTGCGCGTCACCGTGGCCGCGCCCGGGGACGACCCGCACGACCCGATGTCGGTGTGGAAGGGGGCGCGAGAGCTCAGCGCCGGCACCCTGACGATCACGGCACCCGACCCGCAGCGCGAGCAGGACGGCGAGGTCGTGGTCTTCGACCCGACGCGCGTGGTCGACGGGATCGGAATCTCCGACGACCCGATCCTGCGCTACCGGGCGGGGGCCTACTCGGCCTCGGTGTCGCGGCGTACCTAGCGCCCGGCCGACCACGGGAAGTCGACCCACAGCTCGGTCGACTTCCACACGAAGTCCGGCTTGACGACCGAACGGGCCTTCTCGTAGACGACTGCGACCCGGGCCTCCGCGACGTGGTCGGCGATGAACTCCTGGACGTGAGCGAGCGTCAGGCCGGTGTCGGCGATGTCGTCGGCGATGAGCACCTTCAGGCCGTCGAGCTCGACGGCGTCCGGGGTGGGAGGCAGCAGGATCGGGACCGGGAGCCGGGTGTCGACGCCGGTGTAGAACTCGACGTTCACCGCGGAAAGGTTCTTCACGTCCAGCGCGTAGCCGAGACCCATCCCGAGCGCGAGTCCGCCCCGGGCCACGGAGAGCACCAGGTCGGGTTCGAACCCGCTGTCGAGGACCTGGCGGGCCAGCGCAGGCACGACCACCTCGCCGAAGGTCGCCCAGGTCAGGATCTCGCGTTCGTCGGACACGAGCGGGAGTCTGGCACCTGCAGGTGACGACCAGGTTTCACGAGGGCCGGGATCAGCTGCGCCGGCTGAGCGCCGCGAACAGGCCTTCGGCCGTCTCCACGAGCTCGGCAGGGGTCAGCTCGACGTCGCCGTTGAGCCAGGAGGCGACCAGCTCGCTGAAACCGGCGATGTAGACGAGCCCGTGCACCCGGGCGCGGGCGGCGGGCCACGCGTGGTCGCCGTACAGCTCGGAGGCCTCACGGGCGACGAAGTCGGCGAAGACGCTGAGCAGCTCGTTGCGCCGGGCGCGCAGACGAGGATTGGCGCTCGCGTGGATGACGGCGACTCGCACTTTCGCCGGGGAGTCGGTGACCATGTCGACGATCGCCTGCATCACCGCGTGCACCCGGGACTCGGGATCGCCCGGCGTGCTCTCGATGACGCTGGTGGCGAGTGCCAGGATCTCCTCGCAGACGCTGTCCAGCGCCGCGAGCATCGCGTCGTCCAGCCCGGTGAAGCTCTCGTAGAAGTAGCGTTCGGTCAGCCCCGCCTCGACGCACACCGCGGTCATCGTCGCGTGCGCCTCTCCGCTGGTGGCCAGCACGGAGATGGTCGCGTCGACCAGACGCTGCCGCCGTTCGGCGACGCGCTCGGTCGCGGTCTTGCCCCCGTAGCTGCGTTCGGTCATCCGGACACCTTGACGGATCCGGGCTGGTGACACAAACTGACAGGAATGTCTGTCAGATCTGTTCCGCGTCGCCGGCGCCTCCCGTTCCTGGGCGGGACCCTCGCCTACATCAAGGACCCGCTCGCGATGATGAGCGACCACTACGAGCGCTTCGGTCCGGTCTCGCACATGTACTTCATCGGCAAGCGTTGGACCGTGCTGCTCGGTCCGGACGCCTGCGGCGAAGCCCTGCGGAACCCCGACAAGGCGTTCGCCAACAAGCCCGGGTGGGGTGAGCTCGTCGGGCCGTTCTTCGACGGCGGGCTGATGCTCCTGGACTTCGAGGAGCACCACCGGCACCGACGGCTGATGCAGGAGGCGTTCACCCGCGACCGGCTCTCGACGTACACGGCGGCTCTCGGTCCAGCTGTCGCCGCCGGCCTCGACGCCTGGGAGCCCGAGCCCGGGTTCCGGGCCTACCCGGCGCTGAAGGACCTCACCCTGGACCTCGCCACCCAGGTCTTCATGGGGGGCGTCGAGCTGACCGACCCCGGCGAGCTCGACCGGGTCAACCGTGCCTTCATCGACTGCGTCCAGGCGGCGACGGCCTTCGTCCGCCTGCCGGTCGCGGTCCCCTTCACCCGCTGGGGGAGGGGGCTGCGCGGGCGGCGGCTGCTGGAGGAGTTCCTCGGCCGGCACCTGCCTGCCAAGCGCGCGGCCGAGGGCGACGACCTGTTCTCGGTGCTCTGCCACCTGTCCGAGGACGGCGACGCCTACAGCGACGCGGACGTCGTCAACCACATGATCTTCCTGCTGATGGCCGCGCACGACACCTCGACGATCACCACGTCCACGGCGATGCAGTACCTGGGTCAGCACCCGGAGTGGCAGCAGCGCCTGCGGGAGGAGGCGGCGCACCTCGGGGACAACCCGACGCTCGACGAGCTCGACGCGCTCCCCAGCTTCGACCTGGTGATGAAGGAGTGCCTGCGGCTGCTTCCGCCGGTCCCGGTGCTCGCCCGGAAGACGGTGAAGGACACCGAGGTCCTGGGCGAGCCGATCCCGGCGGGCCGGCTCACGGCGGTGATGGTGCACCTGCAGCACCACCAGCCCGAGCTCTGGCCCGACCCGGAGCGCTTCGACCCGGAGCGCTTCGCCGAGCACCGCCGCGAGGACAAGGTGCACCGGCACGCCTGGGAGCCGTTCGGGGGCGGCGTGCACAAGTGCCTCGGCATGTTCTTCGCCGGTGCCGAGGTGAAGCTGATCCTGCACCACCTGCTGCGTCGCTTCGAGTGGACCGTCTCCCCGTCGTACGTCGCGCCCCTGAACTACTACTCGCTCCCGTTCCCGAACGACGGACAACCCGTCGACCTCGTTCCCTTGAACACCGACCTGAGGACACACGCATGAAGACCGAGATCGCAGGACTTTCCATCGTCGTGACCGGAGGGGCTCGAGGCATCGGTCTCGCCACCGTGGAGCGTCTCGCCCGGTCCGGCGCGCGCGTCGCGATCGGAGACCTGGACGCCGATCTGGCCGCGAGTGCCGCGCGCGAGGTCGCAGGGCGTACCGGCGCGACGGTCCTCTCCGCTCGGCTGGACGTCACCGATGCGGCGTCGTGGTCCACGTTCCTCGCCGAGGTCGCCGAGGTCGGCCCGGTCGACGTGCTGGTCAACAACGCGGGCATCATGCCCCTGGGATCGCTGCTCAAGGAGGACGCCGCGATCACCGACGCGATCATCGACGTCAACGTGCACGGCGTCATCAACGGCACCAAAGCAGTCGGGCCCGGCATGGCGGACCGCGGGCGGGGTCACATCGTCAACGTCGCCTCAGCGGTCGGTCGGGTGGCCGTCCCCAACGGGGCGACCTACTCCGCGTCGAAGTTCGCCGTCGTCGGGTTCTCCGAGGCGACCAGGGCGGAGCTCGGCCCGCAAGGGATCGATGTCAGCCTGGTGCTGCCGACCGTCGTCCTGACCGAGCTCGCGTCCGGCGTGCCTGCCGCACGCGGGGTGAAGCCCGTGACCGCCGACGACGTCGCCGAGGTCATCGAGGCAACGATCCGCAAGCCCAAGGCCGAGACCTGGGTGCCGCGCTACAGCCAGACCATCGTGAAGTCTGCGAACCTGATGCCGCGCCGGCTCAAGGAGGGCATGGCTCGCCTGATGAAGGCCGACAGCGTGCTCGCCGACGCCGACCAGTCGGCACGGGCGGCTTACGAGGAGCGGATCCGACGGGGCTGATCCGCGGGGGCTAGCCGAGTCCCACCACGGCCCGCGCCGTACGACGGAACGTCTCGGCGACCGCGTCGCCGTCCAGGTAGACCCCGACCAGCGCCGCGTCGCGCAGCAGCACGAGCGACCCAGCGATCTCGATCGGGTGGGCCACCTCGGCAGCGGTGAGCACGGCCGTGAGGGTCTCGCGGAACCACGTCCGGTGCTGCTCGATGATGCTGCGGATCTCGCCGTCCGCGTCCGGGTACTCCGCAGCGGCGTTGATGAACGGGCAACCACGGCGGTGGTAGCGCTGCGCGTCGTCGGCGATGCCGTCGATGACCCGGCCGACCAGCTCGGCCGGCGTACCGCCCGCTGCGCCTGCCGCCTCGAAGTAGCCGCGGATGATCGCGTCCTCGCGCTGCAGGTACGCCGCGACCAGCGCCTCCTTGCCGGGGAAGTGCCGGTACATGGTCGCCCGGGTGGTCTCGGCCTCGGCGAGGATCCGGTCCACTCCTACGCCCTTGATGCCTTCGGCGTAGAAGAGCCCGGCGGCCGTCTCCAGGAGGCGGTCTCGCGGTGATGTGGTCGGCGTCACTGACGAATCCTATCGACGGGGGCTTGACGGAGGGGGCCCGGGAATGTCTATAGTAGAACGAACGTTCTTTCTACACAAGAAATGAACACAACCGACAAGGAGCAAGGCCATGAACGCGAACACCAACAACACCCAGGGAACCGTCGCCACCATCTCCGCCCGCGAGGCCGCCGAGGTCGCCGCCGCCAACGCGTCCGGCAAGCAGCCGGTCGTCTTCGTCCACGGCCTGTGGCTGCTGGCCGAGAGCTGGAACGCCTGGCGCGAGTACTTCGAGGCAGCGGGCTACAGCACCGTCGCCGTCGACTGGCCCGCCGACCAGGGCTCCTTCGCCGAGGCCCACGCGAACGCCGACTCGCTCGCCGGCACCTCGGTCCCCGACGTCGCCGACCACATCGCCGAGGTCATCGCCGGGCTGGACGAGAAGCCGGTCGTGATCGGCCACAGCTTCGGTGGCCTGCTGGTGCAGATCATCGCCGGCCGCGGGATCGCCGCCGCGACGATCACCATCGACCCGGCCCCCAGCCAGGGCGTGCTGCCGCTGCCGTTCTCCGCACTCAAGGCGGCCTTCCCCGTGCTGGGCAACCCGCTGAACTACGGCAGGACCGTCACCCTGACGTTCGACGAGTTCCGGTTCGGCTTCGCCAACGCCGTCTCCGAGGAGGAGGCACGTCACCTCTACGAGACCGCGCACACCCCGGCGCCGGGACGCCCGCTGTTCCAGGCGGCGACGGCCAACTTCAACCCCTGGGCCAAGACCAAGGCCGCGAAGAAGAACGTGGACCGTGGCCCGATGCTCGTGGTCTCGGGGGAGAACGACAACATCGTCCCCTTCGCGATGGCGAACGCGGCCTACAAGAAGCAGGCCAAGAACGCCGCTGCGGCCACCGAGTTCGTCGAGATCCCCGGCGTAGGCCACTCGCTGATCATCGACAGCAGCTGGCGGCTCGTCGCCGATGCCGCGCTGGAGTTCCTCACCAAGCAGGGCGTCACCGCTTGAGCCCGGTAGTCCCCACCGAAAAGCACCTGATCCGTCGTCGGACAGGTGCTTCTCGGTGGGGACTATCCGTTACTGGTCGGGGTTCGGGGCAGCGGTGCCGCGGCAGATAGGGTTAGGCCGCGTGAAGACACTCGTGATCGGTACCGGTGGCCGCGAGCACGCCCTCGCCCTGGCCCTGTCGCGGGACCCCTCGGTGACCGAGGTCCACGCCGCGCCCGGGAACCCCGGCATCGCCGACGTCGCCACCCTGCACCCGGTGGACCAGCTGAACCCTGTCGAGGTCGCCGACCTCGCCGAGCGCCTCGGCGTGGACCTCGTCGTGGTCGGACCGGAAGCGCCTCTGGTTGCCGGTGTCGCCGACGCCGTCCGCGAGCGCGGGATCTCCTGCTTCGGCCCGTCCGCGGAGGCGGCCCAGCTCGAGGGGTCGAAGGCCTTCGCGAAGGACGTGATGGCCGCCGCCGAGGTGCCGACCGCGCTCGCCTACGTCTGCTCCACCCAGGCCGAGATCGAGGAAGCGCTCGACGCGTTCGGAGCGCCGTACGTCGTCAAGGACGACGGTCTCGCTGCCGGCAAGGGCGTGGTGGTCACCGATGACCGCGCCGAGGCGCTCGCGCACGCCCTGCAGTGCGACCGGGTCGTGATCGAGGAGTTCCTCGACGGCCCCGAGGTCTCCCTGTTCGCGATCACGGACGGCAGCACGGTCTTCCCGCTGCAGCCGGCCCAGGACTTCAAACGCATCTTCAACGACGACGAGGGGCCCAACACCGGGGGCATGGGTGCGTACACGCCCCTGCCATGGGCTCCCGAGGGCCTCGTCGAGGAGGTCCTCGAACGTGTCCTGCAGCCGACCGTCGACGAGCTCGCCCGTCGCGGCACCATCTTCTCCGGCCTTCTGTACGCCGGACTCGCGCTGACCAAGCGCGGCGTGAAGGTGATCGAGTTCAACGCCCGCTTCGGCGACCCCGAGACCCAGCCGCTGATGGCGCTGCTCGACTCGCCGCTCGGCGTCCTGCTCAAGGCTGCTGCCGACGGCGAGCTGCACGTGACCGAGCCGCCGCGCTGGAAGTCCGGCTCGGCCCTGGCCGTCGTGATGGCCAGCGCCGGTTACCCGGAGTCCTCCCGCAACGGCGACGTCATCCTCGGGACCGACGCTGCCCAGAGGCCGGCAGAGTGCGACGTGATCCACGCCGGTACCGCGCTGGTCGACGGCAACCTGGTCACCGCTGGTGGCCGTGTCCTGGCGGTCACTGCCGTGGGCAAGGACCTCGACGACGCCCGGGCCAAGGCCTACGCGGGTGTCGGGGCGATCGAGTTCGACGGTGCGCAGTTCCGCACCGACATCGCCGCGAAGGCGGCAGCAGGGGAGATCAAGGTATGAGCGGGTCCAACGCAGTTCCGAACGTCCTGGCCACCCGGTACGCCGCCGCCGATCTGGCCGCGATCTGGTCGCCCGAGCACAAGATCGTCCTGGAGCGCCAGCTCTGGATCGCTGTGCTGAAGGCGCAGAAGGACCTCGGCATCGACGTCCCCGACGGGGTCGTCGAGGCTTACGAGGCTGTCGTCGACCAGGTGGACCTCGACTCGATCGCCGCGCGCGAGCGGATCACCCGCCACGACGTGAAGGCGCGCATCGAGGAGTTCTGCGCGCTCGCCGGTCACGAGCACATCCACAAGGGGATGACCTCGCGCGACCTCACCGAGAACGTCGAGCAGCTGCAGATCCTCTCCTCCCTCAGGCTCGTCCGCCAGCGCGTGGTGGCCACGCTGGCACGCCTCGGCAGGCTCGCGACCGAGCACGAGTCCCTCGTCATGGCCGGCCGTTCGCACAACGTAGCCGCCCAGGCGACCACGCTGGGCAAGCGGTTCGCGACGGTCGCCGACGAGATGCTCGTCGGTCTCTCGCGCCTGGACGACCTCGTGGGCCGCTACCCGCTGCGCGGTATCAAGGGCCCGATGGGCACCTCCCAGGACATGCTCGACCTGCTCGACGGCGACGCGACCAAGCTCGCGGCGCTCGAGGAGCGGGTCGCCGGTCACCTCGGTTTCGACGCGGTCCTCACCAGCGTCGGGCAGGTCTACCCTCGTTCGCTGGACTTCGACGTCGTCTCCGCCCTGGTGCAGATCGTCGCAGGCCCGTCGAACCTCGCGACGACCATCCGGCTGATGGCCGGCATCGAGCTGGTCACCGAGGGGTTCAAGGAAGGCCAGGTCGGCTCCTCGGCGATGCCGCACAAGATGAACACCCGTTCGTGCGAGCGGGTCAACGGACTCGCGGTCATCCTGCGCGGTCAGCTGTCGATGGTCGGCGAGCTCGCCGGCGACCAGTGGAACGAGGGCGACGTGTCCTGCTCGGTGGTGCGCCGGGTCGCGCTGCCCGACGCGTTCTTCGCCACCGACGGCCTGTTCCAGACCTTCCTCACCGTGCTCGACGAGTTCGGTGCGTTCCCGGCCGTGATCCAGCGCGAGCTCGACCGCTACCTGCCGTTCCTCACCAGCACCAAGGTGCTGATGACCGCGGTGCGCAACGGCGTCGGTCGTGAGGAGGCGCACGAGGCGATCAAGGAGCACGCCGTCGGCGTCGCGTTGGAGATGCGCCAGGGCCTGGACAAGAACGACCTCTTCGACCGGCTCGCCGCGGACACCCGTCTCGGCCTGACCCGTGACCAGATCGCGGCGCTCGTCGCCGACCCGATCGAGTTCACCGGTGCCGCGGTCGACCAGGTGCAGGCCGTCGTACGCCGGGTCGAGGAGATCGTGAAGGCCGATCCCGACGCCGCGGCGTACGCACCAGGCGCGATCCTGTAGGTCGGCTCAGACGAGCCAGTCGCCGAAGTCCTGCCCGGTGACCCGGCGCAGCTTCTCGACGCCCTCGGCGAACAGCGGCAGCACGGCGGCGCGCTGCTCGGCGCTGGGGCTTCCGCCCGGGTTGGTGTCGGCGGGGTAGGAGCCGATGAGTCCGGTGTCGACGCCGAGGAAGTCGCAGATCCGGTCGACCGCGATCTCCGGCTCCTCGACCAGGTCCACGTAGCGCAGGATCATCGTGCGCTTCGGGTCGACGTGCTCGTAGAGATGGCTGAGCTGGTCGGCGTACTGGCCGAGCTCGCGGTACCGGAACTTCGCCTCGCGCTCGTCCTCTAGATCGAGCGCCCGGAGGAAGTCGGCCTCGTGCTCCTCGCCGCTCGCACGCAGGGCGCTCCAGTTGCTGAAGGCCCGGTCGACCGGGTCGCGCACGATCGAGATCAGCTTGACCTCGGGCAGCGTCGCGGCGATGTCGCGGTGGGCGGCGTGGTTCCACAGCGTGAACGGCGCGCTGCCGCCGCGTACCTGACCGGCCTCCGTGCCGGTGAACGCCTCGTGCCCGCTCCAGGTCCACGCCGGGTCCTCGATCGGGGCCGAGGTGAACACCTGGGGGTGCTGGGAGAGGGCTTCGAGCAGCGCGGCGGTGCCGGCGTACGGGGCGCCGATGATGAGGAAGTCCGGCTGGGCGGGGCGTGGCATGGGCGTACCTTCAGTAAAAGTCATGTGACCCGATAAAGATACCTGCTCAATCGTGCTGACTAGGCTGAGTCCATGGCACTGATCGATCACCTACCGCTGCCCTCCTTCGACGACGCGACCGTGGTCGTGCCGGCTCCGGGGTCGGGGCTGGGCAACTGGGCCGGCGCGGCCTCGGCGTGCTGGTGGACGGTGTCTTCTGGCTGACGTGGCGCGAGCGCCGGCCGCTCACCGACGGCCGCGGTGTGGGGGTGCACGTCGCGCGCTCGGAGGACGGCATCTCCTTCGAGGAGGTCGTCCAGATCCGTCGTGAGGACTTCGGCGCGGAGTCGTTCGAGCGTCCGGTGCTGATCCCGGTCCCCGGCGTGGGCTGGCGCCTCTACCTGTCCTGCGCGACCCCGCACTCCAAGCACTGGTGGGTCGACAGCCTCACGGCCGCTACGCCTGCGGAGCTGGCGGAGGGCGAGCGCGCGCTGGTGCTCGCCGGCGATGCGTCCACCGCGGTCAAGGACCCGGTGATCCGGCCGATCGAGGGCGGCTGGGAGATGTGGCTGTGCTGCCACCCGCTCGACGTCCCCGGGCACGAGGACCGGATGACCAGCCGTCGCCTGACCAGTCCTGACGGCCTCGCCTGGACCGACCACGGCGAGGTGCTCGCGGGGCATCCCGGTGCGTGGGACGAGCGTGGCGCCCGGGTCACCTGCGTGATCGGTGACTCTCCCCTGACGGTCCTGTACGACGGCCGCCCCGACGCGGCGTCGAACTGGTACGAGAAGACGGGCGTCGCTGTCTGGAACGGCGACCGGCTCGTGCCCGAGGACCGGGCGCCGCTCGGATCACCGCACGGCGAGGGCGCGCTGCGGTACGCCGCTGCGGTGCCGCTGCCCGACGGGAGTACTCGCTTCTACTTCGAGGCGGCCCGCCCCGACGGGGCTCACGACCTGGTGACCTCGGTCGGCTGAGGGTCCTTCTGGGCCGCTTTCTGGGCCGCTTTCTGGGCCGCCTTCTGGCGCTGGAGGAAGGAACCGCGGCTGGTCACGTCGAGCCACGCGCTGAAGTCCTGGTCGACCAGCCGGGAGAGCAGCTCGATGTCCTCGGTGAAGGTCGGCGGCAGAGCGCTGCGCTGCTCGGGGGTGAGGCGCGGGCGGTGTGCTTCGTGGGGCCCGGCAAGCAGGCTGATGAGCGGGACGCTGGCTTTCCGCCAGACCTCCGGCGGGGCGAAGGCGCCCAGCGCGGCGCCGGCGCGGACCACAGGCCCCAGGAGCGAGGACCGCAGCCCCGGCTCGACGTAGGTGCGGTGGTTGTCGGCGGGGATCGCCCCGACCACGCCGGTGCCGATCCCGAGGAAGTCGCACGCGAGGTTCAGCGTCGCCTGCGGCTCGTCGACGATGTCGCGGTAGCGCACGACCAGGATCCGGTCGGGGTCCACGTGGTCGCGCAGGTGGGCGAGCTGCTCGCCGTACAGGCCCAGGTCGCGGTAGCGCCAGAACGGGGCCCAGCCGGCGGCGACCCGCGCGTCCTGCTTCTGGAAGGCGGTCACGAAGTCGGCCTCGGGTTCGAGCCCGTCGGACCACAGGTGCATCCAGTTGCTGTAGGCCCGGTCGATCGGGTCGCGCACCACGGCGATCAGCTTCACCTCGGGGAGGGCCTCGGCGATGCGTCGGTGGGCGCCCCGGCTCCACAGGTAGAAGGGGGTGCTCTCGCCGCGGACCTGACCCGGGTCGGCTGTCGCGAACAGCTGCTTGTAGTCCGACCGGCGCCAGATCCACTCCTGCTGGAAGTGTGCGTCGCCAGGGCCGCACCATGCCGGCGGCGGCGCATCGTCGCAGAGCCAGTACTTGGGCTCCTTGGGCACCGAGGTGAACACCTGGGGGTGCTGAGCGAGCTCGGTGTGCAGCGCGGTGGTCCCGGCCTTGGGTGCGCCGATGACGAGGAAGTCGGGCTGAGCGGGGCGAGGCACGGGCAACCTCCGGTAAGTCATGTGGGTCGCTAAAGACACCCGTCTTTTACGTTTCGGCGCGCCTCCGCTCCAGACCTCCGATCAGGCACTCGAGGGCGAACCCGAACTGCAGGTCGGGATCGGGCAGGGCGGCGATCATCGCCTCCAGGTGGGGGAGGTCGCCGGGCCGGTCACGCACGCCACGGCCGAATTCGGCGAACTGCGGGTCCTCGCCCCCGCCTGCCAGAGTGCGTTGCCAGGCCTCGCCGAGCACGAGGGTGTAGACGAGCTGGACGCCGTGCTGGATGTCCTGGGTGCTGAAGCCGGCGCCCTCCATCGCGGCGGCGAGGTGCTCGATCCGGTCCAGGCGCAGACTCGTCGGCGGGCTGGTGACGCGGACGTACTGGAGCAGCTGCGGGTGGGCCAGCACCGCGGACCGGACGGCTTCCGCGAAGGCCGTGATCCAGTCCTGCCAGGTGGCCTCGGGCCCGGGCTCGAAGTCGTCGTACTCGGTCTCCTCCATGATCCGCGCCGCCATCAGGGCGAGCAGCTCGTCGCGATCACGGACGTGGTTGTAGAGGGCCGCCGGGCCGACGTCGAGTGCGCGGGCGACGTCGCTCATCTTGAGGTCCTCGGTACCGAGCTCGAGCGCAGCCGTGACGATCTGGTCGCGCGAGATCTGCTGCGGGCGCCCGCGACCACGCTTCGTCTGACCGCTCATCCGCGGCTCCTCCGGTCGTCGGGCTCAGTTGAGACATAAATAGTGAAGACCGTCAGAAAATACCGTCGGAACTCTTGACAGGCAAGAACGCGTTCTAGTTCTGTAGCCGGATGACCAACGAGCAGCCACCCGCAGACATGCACCTCACCCGCAGCAGTCGCGACCAGGACGCCATGGCGGCGACGCTGACGCCGTGGATCGCCGGACAGCTCCCCGAAGGCGCCGACCCCGAGGTCGCCCTGTCCGGTGCCTCCGACGCGAACGGCATGTCGAGCGAGACGATCCTCGCCGACATCACCTGGACCGAGAACGGTGAACGCACCTCGCACCCGTTCGTCATGCGGATGGCCCCGGCTCCCGAGGACGTCCCCGTCTTCCAGGTCTACCGGCTCGACCACCAGTACGAGGCGATCCGCCTGGTCGACGAGCTCTCCGACGTCCCGGTGCCGACGCCGCGCTGGCTCGAGCCGACCGGCGACGTGCTCGGCCAGCCGTTCTTCTTCATGGAGCGCATCGACGGCATCGTGCCGCCGGACGTGATGCCCTACACCTTCGGCGACAACTGGTTCTTCGACGCCCCGGCGGAAGACCGGCGCCGGCTGCAGGACAGCACGGTCAAGCAGATCGCTGCCCTGCACTCGATCCCGGACGCGCGCACCACCTTCGGCTTCCTCGACGTGCAGGACTACGCGGGTGACACCGAGCTGCGCCGGCTCTTCGAGAAGCTGCGCAGCTGGTACCGCTGGGCCGCCGCCGAGCTCAAGCCCTCGCCGCTGATCGACGAGGCGCTCGCCTGGCTCGAGGCCAACTGGCCCGCGGCTGACAACCCCGACAACGTGGTGCTGTCGTGGGGTGACGCCCGGATCGGCAACGCCCTGTACGTCGACTTCGAGCCGGTTGCGATCCTGGACTGGGAGATGGCCGGGATCGGTCCACGCGAGCTCGATCTCGGCTGGATCGTCTTCGCCCACAAGGTGTTCCAGTCGATCACCGACGTGTTCGAGATGCCGGGCCTGCCGGACGTGCTGCGCGCCGAGGACGTCGCCGCGACCTACGCCGAGGCCACTGGCGTCGAGGTCGGCGACCTGCGCTGGTTCGAGATCTACTCCGCGGTGATCTGGGGCTGCGTCTTCATGCGCACCGGCGCCCGCCAGGTGCACTTCGGTGAGCTCGACGGCCTGCCCGAGGACGTCGACTCGCTCTTCCACCACGCGCCGCTGATGCGGTCGCTCCTCAACGACGCCCAGGAAGGAGCGACCGCATGATCGGCCCGCTCGACGAGTACCCGATTCACCAGGCCCCGCTGCCGATCACCCGGGTGACCAGCAGCGACCGGAACTTCTACGACCGCTGCTACTTCAACGCGATGGACACCAGCGAGGACGCCGGCCCGGACCGCAAGATGCTGGTCACCGGTCTCGGCTACTACCCGAACCTCGGGGTGAAGGACGCCTACGTGCTGCTGCGCAGCGGCAACACCCAGACGGCCGTGCACCTCTCCGACGCGATCGACCAGAACCGTCTCGACCAGCGCGTCGGCAGGTACGCCCTCGAGGTGGTCGAACCGCTGCAGAAGATCCGGATCGTCCTCGAGGAGACCGAGGGCATGGCGATGGACCTGACCTGGGACGGCTCGTACCCGGTCGTCCAGGAGATGCCGCACCTGATGCTCGGGTCCGACGTCCGTCCGACGCTGGACGCCCAGCGTTTCGCCCAGCTCGGCTCGTGGTCAGGAACCCTGTCGGTCGACGGGGTCGACACGACCATCGACCCGGAGCACTGGATGGGCAGCCGCGACCGCTCCTGGGGCATCCGTCCGGTGGGCGAGGCCGAGCCGGCTGGACGGCCGCAGGACCCGCCCATGGAGGGCTTCTACTGGCTCTACGTCCCGATGCGCTTCGAGACGTTCTCCATCGTCATCATCATCCAGGAGCACGCCGACGGCTTCCGGGTCCTCAACGACGTCACCCGGGTCTGGAAGGACGGCCGGATCGAGCAGCTCGGCTGGCCGAAGATCGACATCGACTACGCGCCGGGTACCCGGACGCCGACCCACGCCGTGCTGACCTGCACCGCCCAGGACGGCAGTCCGGTGGTCGTGGACATCGAGCCGCGCACGCACGTCGTGCTGCACCTGGGTGGCGGGTACGGCGGCGACCCGCAGTGGCTGCACGGTCACTGGAAGGGCGAGAACTTCTCCGAGCGGGTGTCCTACGACCTGACCGACCCGGCCCTGGCGGGCATGATCCCGTTCGGCGTGATCGACCACTGCGCCCGGGCGACCTGCGACGGCGAGGTCGGGCACGGTCTCTTCGAGCACGGCACCTTCGGACGCCACGACCCCAGCGGCTTCATCGACTGGAGCAACGACCGGAAGTAGTCCCCGCGCGCTCAGACCAACGAGCGGCCGTCGTGCTGAGCGAGCTTCAGCGCGACGGTCCGCTGGTCGGCCAGCCAGGAGTCCTCGGGCGTCTTCGGAAGCATGTCGTCGTACTCGATCGCGAACGAGCCGAGGATGGTGCTGAACCGCTCGGGACGCGCGATCAGCCAGATGTGCAGGTGCGCGGCACCGTCGCCGATCCGCATCACGTGCACCCGTCCGACGCCGTCGAGCCGTTCCATGATCCGCGTCGTCCACATCGAGAGGCGACCGAGCTCGCCGGCCTGATCGTCGGACAGGTCGGTGTAGTCGAGGTGCTCCTTCGGCTCGAGCATGAGGACGAGGGGGAGGCCACCTCGCGGCATCGGCCGGATCGTCCAGGCGTCGTTCTCCCAGAGCAGCGGACCGAGCGGCCCGCTCTCGCCGGCACAGGTCGAGCAGTCCTCGCCCCCGGGATCACCGGAGCGCGGAGCCTCGCGCACCAGCGGCGCGGGCAGGACCTTCGGGACCATCTCTCCGTCGAGAACCTCCCACGGGAAGACGTCCCAGGTCTGCGCCGGGGTCATCGGAAGCCGGGGCTCGGTCCCGTGCTCGGCGACGATGCGGGCGTACAGGTCTTCTGCGGACTCAGCCATGCCCTCCACCTTCTCAGGTCCCGGGGCCGGCAGCCGATGGCACCAGTACTACGTGCACCCCACGGACGGGGTGTCACCGGACCGTGTGTCCGAACAGGAAGGAATCCCATGCACCTCATTCCCAGATCCCTCTCTGCGCGCGCCCAGGTCGTGGCCTGCGCGGTCGCAGTGTCCGTCGCGCTCAGCGTGGCTCCCGCCGTGGTCTCTACCGCGGGGGCCGTCCAGGCAGCGTCCGGCGTGAAGAGCGCCGACTGCTCCTCGGCCGAGACCGCCCTGACCCAGGCCCAGCGCCAGCAGGCGGTCGCCAAGCACAAGGTCGTGAAGGCCAAGAAGGCTGTGAAGAAGGCCAAGAAGGCGACGTCCCACCGGGCCGCCAAGGTGAAGAAGGCCAAGAAGGTCCTCGCCAAGGCGCGTGCGAGGTACGACGCCGCGACCAAGGCCGTCTCCTACCGCAAGGACCGTGCCCGGTACGCGTGTGCGTCGCCGACCTCGAGCACGAAGGCGGAGGGCATCGGAAAGAAGATCAGCCTGCTCGGTCTCGGCAACGGCCTGGACCTCGGGACGCTCGACCAGACCGGACTCACCGCGCTCCTCGAGCAGCTGCTGCCGGGCGTCACCGACAACCTCAGCCCCGCACAGCTCGCCGCGCTGCTGGCCGGGTTCAACGGCGGCACCGACCTCGACCCGGTGGACGCGCTCGCCCTGCTGACCGGTGTGCTGTCCCCGGACGCGATCACCGACCTTCTCGGTGGTGAGGCCTCGCCGGACGCCATCGCCGACCTGATCGAGGACGTCATCGGTCAGCTCAGCGGCTTGGCCGGCGACTTCCCGATCCCGACCGATTTCGACCCGACGGGCTTGTGGGACACCTTCGCCGGCATCTTCGGCACCCTCAGTGCCGACCAGCTCGGTTCGCTGCTCACGCTGCTGACGTCGGCCTTCGGTGGTGCAGGTGAGTCGTTCGACGTCGACCAGCTGACCGACCTGATCGACGCCCTGGTCCCCGGGATCAGTGAGTCCTTCGACGAGGACCAGCTCGCCGCGATGCTCGGCGGACTCAACAGCGACGGCATCGGCGCGGAGACCCTGGCCAACCTGCTCGGCGGCCGGTTCTCGCCGGCGCAGCTGCAGCAGGTCATGGCCGGGACGGCGGGACAGGCCCTGCTCGGTTCGGTGATCACGCAGGTGATGGCCCAGCTCGGCACGGCCGGTGCCGGCGGGCTCGAGCTGCCGGGTCCGTTGGGTGCGGGCCAGGTCGCAAGCCTGATCTCGACCGTGACGAGCCTCGTCACCGGGCTGGTCGGCGGTGGCGAGGTGCTGCCGGTCGTCTGCGGACTGATCCCGATCCCCGTGCTCTGCCTCTGATGCACCGGGAGTGACCCCGGACTTCCGGGACCCCTTCGGAGAAAGGGTTCCGGAAGTCCGGGACAACCGCGGTCCGGATTACTACGCTTCGTCCGTGAGTACGCGGGTGTCCAGCAGCCACGCCCCGCTGGTCGGGCGCCTCGCCGAGGTCGCCGAGGTCGAGCGGCTGCTCGCACCGGGAAGGGTGCTGACCCTCACCGGAGTCGGCGGCGCCGGGAAGACGCGGATCGCGCGTCGCCTGACCGCTGCAACGGGTGCGGGTTACCCGGGGTCGTGGGTCGTCGAGCTCGCGGACTTCGTCGACGACGAGCTGCTGGGCGAGCTGGTCGCCGGTGCGCTCGACCTGCAGGTTCCCCCGGGGAACTGGGACGGCTCCGTCCTCGCCGCCTACTTCGCCGACCGCCCCGGTCTGCTCGTCCTGGACAACTGCGAGCACCTGGTCGACGCCGTCGCGTTGCTGGCTGCCCAGCTGCTCGGTGCCTGCCCCGGCCTCACGTTGCTCGCCACCAGCAGGATCCCCCTCGGCATCTCGGCAGAGACCGTGTACCAGGTCCCACCGATGTCGCCCTCCGACTCGTCCGCCCTGTACGAGCAGCGCGCGACCGAGGCGATGGCGGCGTTCCGTCTGACCGAGAGCAACGCTCCTGCCGTCGAGGCCCTGGTCGCCCGTCTCGACGGCGTCCCGCTGTCGATCGAGCTCGCCGCGGCCCGGGTGCGGCTGCTGGGCCCCGATGCCCTGCTGGGTCGGCTCGAGGACCGGTTCGACGCGCTGCAGTCCGACCTGCGCGACGTACCGGCGCGCCAGCGTTCGCTGGCGGCGTCCGTCGGCTGGAGCTACGAGCTGTGCCGACCGGAGGAGCGCGAGCTGTGGAACAGGCTCTCGGTGTTCAGCGGCGGCTTCGAGCTCGAAGCCGCTGAGAGCATCTGCTCGGGTGCCGGCATCGAGGAGACCGAGGTCCTGGGTCTGCTGGCCGCCCTGGTCGACATGTCGGTGGTCGCCCGGGTCGGCGAGACCGGATCGCGCTTCCGGATGCTCGAGCCGATCCGCCAGTACGGCGCGGAGCGCCTCGACGTCGCGGGTGGCACCGCGCCGTGGCGCGCCCGGCACCTGGCCTGGTACGCCGATCTCGTCGACCGGCTCGACGCCGCCTGGTTCGGACCGGACCAGCTCGTCTGGATGGACCGGTTGCGCGCCGAGCACCCGAACCTGCGGCTCGCGCTGGAGCACGCCCTCTCCGACGCATCGACCGCGCCGGTCGCCCTGCGCATGTGCCGGGGCCTCGAGCCGCTCTGGGTCTGCGGTGGTCACCTCGGCGAGGCTCGTCGCCTGATCGAGCGTGCGGTCGCGCTGACCCCGGGGGAGCGGGACGAGAAGGTGAAGGCGCTCCGCCTGTGTGCGTGGTTCGGAGCCCTCCAGCTCGACCTCGGGTACGCCAGCGACCGGGTCCGGGAGGCCTCCGAGCTCCTCGAGGGCGGTGACGACCTCGTCCAGGGCTACTTCCTCTTCGCCGACGGCGTGGTCGCGACCTGGGCCGAGGACTTCGCCCGGGGCGTCGACCGGATGACGGCGAGCCGCGCGGCGTTCGAGCGAGCGGGTCACCTGCCCGGCGTGCTCGAGGCGACGCTGAACACGGCGATCGCCCACGTCTTCGCTGCCGACTACGACCAGGCCGGCGAGCTTGCCCGGACCTGCCTGGCGCTGACCGAGCCGCTGGGCGAGTCGTACGTCGACGCGTACGCACGGTGGGTTCTCGGACTGACGGCGCTGATGTCGGGCGATCTCGACGCAGCAGTCGACCTCTGCCGTGACGCGCTCCTCCGGTCCACGTCGCTGGGGGACCGGCTCGCCACGGTGCTGGAGCTCGAGACCCTCGGCTGGACGGCGGCGATCCAGTTCGACGTCGAGCACGCGGTCCTCGTGCTGGGCGGGGCGCAGGCGCTCTGGCGGATGCTGAACATGCCCGCGGAACCACCGGGGATCGCCGCGTTCCGCGCGACCGGGGAACCGGAGATCCGTGCGGTGCTGGGAGATGCGGCGTACGAGACCGGCTACGCGCGCGGCCTCGCGATGGACCCCGTGGAGGTCGTCGACCTGGCTCTCGGCAAGCGTGAGCCGCAGGCCGTGAAGCCGAGGTCAGGCCCGCTGAGCCGACGCGAGACCGAGGTCGCGGCGCTGGTCGCCGAGGGGATGAGCAACCGCGACATCGCCGAGGCGCTCTTCCTGTCCGAGCGCACCGCGCAGGGCCACGTGCAGAGCATCCTGCGCAAGCTCGACTTCCGGTCTCGCTCCCAGATCGCCGTCTGGTTCGTCGGCCAGCAGGCGTCGCAGCCTCACGCCGACTGA
Source organism: Marmoricola sp. OAE513 (assembly GCF_040546585.1). Classification (NCBI taxonomy): domain Bacteria; kingdom Bacillati; phylum Actinomycetota; class Actinomycetes; order Propionibacteriales; family Nocardioidaceae; genus Marmoricola; species Marmoricola sp. OAE513. The sequence continues at coordinate 2,196,661 of NZ_JBEPOC010000001.1, forward strand.
GCCAGCACCCGTGCGCGCGGGTAGTCGGGGGACTGCGACCATGGACCGGTGTCGACGTCCCCGGGTCACCCTGCCGCTGCCCCGGCGCGGACGGCGTACACCGTGTGGGCCGTGGCGCTCGGCGTGTACATGCTGGCGGTGTTCCACCGCTCCTCCCTGGCGGTCGCCGGTCTCGCCGCCACCGAGCGGTTCGACATCTCCGCTGCGCAGCTGGCGTCGTTCACGATGCTGCAGCTGCTCGTGTACGCCGGCATGCAGATCCCGGTCGGGCTGCTGGTCGACCGCTTCGGGCCGCGGGCGGTGCTCGCCACCGGTGCTGTCACGCTGACCCTGGCGCAGACCGGCTTCGCCTTCGCCGACACCTATCCGCTCGCGTTGGTGGCGCGGGTGTTCGTCGGCATCGGCGACGCGATGACCTTCATCTGCGTGCTGCGCCTGGTGAACACCTGGTTCGCGCCTCGGCGCATCCCGGTGATGGTCCAGGTGACCGGTGTCCTCGGCCAGCTCGGTGCGATCATCGCCGCGGTTCCGATGACGTGGGCGTTCAGCAACATCGGCTGGACCAAGGCGTACCTCTCGGCCGCCTCGCTCGGGATCGTCATGACCGCGGCCCTGCTTCTCACGGTGCGCGACACCCCGGGGGAGAAGCACCTGCGCGGGCCGAGGATGAACCTGACGGCGATCCGCAGCAGCCTCGCCGAGTCCTGGGAGCACCCCGGCACCCGGCTCGGCTTCTGGATGCACTTCTGCACCCAGTTCAGCGCCACGGTGCTGGGGCTGCTCTGGGGCTTCCCGTTCCTGGTGAAGGGCGAAGGCGTCAGCGAGGCGACCGCGGGCGTGCTGCTGACCGTGATGGTGGTGGCGATCATGGCGACCGGTCCGCTCCTCGGCTGGCTGATCACCATCCGGCCGTGGCACCGCTCGACGCTGGTGCTCGCGGTGGTCGCGACCATCATGGCGACCTGGACCGTCGTGCTCGCGTGGAGCGGGCCGGCGCCGCTCTGGCTGCTGGTCGTCCTGGTGATCATCACCGGGATCGGCGGACCAGCGTCGGTGATCGGGTTCGACCTGGCCCGGACCTCGAACCCGCCGCACCGGTTGGCCAGCGCCACCGGGATCATCAACCAGGCGGGCTTCGTCGCCAGCCTGGTGCTGGTGATCGCGATCGGGCTGATCCTGGACTGGCGCACGCCGGGCAGCTCGACCGACTACACCCCGGACGCGTTCCGGTGGGCGATGAGCTTCCAGTACGTGCTCTGGACGATCGGGGTCGTGCAGATCTGGCGCTACCGCCGCCGCGCTCGCGAGCGGCTCCGGCGCGACGACCCCGACCTGTGGAGAGAGCAGTCGCGCTCCCTCTAAGCCTCGGCCTCAGTACGCTCGGGCACATGTCTCGTCGCGCTCGTGCTGCCCTGGTCGCCCTGGCCGCCGTCCTCCTGTTGTTCGGGACGGCTGCGTGCGGCGGCGACGACAAGAAGAAGGCCGAGCCCGGGTCCACCGCGTCGTCGTCCGTGACGCCGACGGCGACCGCGCTGCCGAGCGGACTGCCCACGGACTTCCCGTTCACGCCGGGTGGTGCGGCGAGCGGCGTCCCGTCGGACTTCCCGGACGAGGTCCCACTGCTGGACGGCCAGGTCAGCCTCCCCCTGGGAGCGGGCAGCGGCGTGGAGGGGTCCAAGGGCTGGGTGCTCGAGATCAAGGTCTCGAAGGACCTCGATGCGTGCTTCGCTGAGGCGGAGAAGGCGCTGGTCGAGGCTGGCTTCACCAAGCAGCCCGGCGAGATCATCGAGGGCAAGAACCACCAGGCGCAGTTCACCAAGCCGGGCTACGCCGTGATCATCTCGACCAGCCCGAACGACGACGGCTCCTGCCGTCTCGGCTACGAGGTCGGCCAGGTCGCGGGGTAATTCCTCTCGCTACCCTCCTCTCGTGAGCGGAGACCTGAACATCCCTGAAGCGCCGGCGATCGACGGTGCCGTGCACCTGCACTCGGGGAAGGTCCGGGACCTCTACCGGATGACCGAGGGCCCGTACGCCGGACGCCTGCTCATGGTCGCCAGCGACCGCATCTCCGCCTACGACTACGTCCTCGACAGCACCATCCCGGACAAGGGCGCGATCCTGACCCGGATGTCGTTGTGGTGGTTCGAGCAGCTCGCCGACCTCGCCCCGAACCACATCGTCTCGACCGACGTCCCCGACGTCGTGCGGGATCGTGCGGTCTACTGCGAGGAGCTCGCGATGTACCCGGTCGAGTGCGTCGCGCGCGGGTACCTGACCGGTTCGGGTCTCCTCGACTACAACGCCACCGGTGAGGTGTGCGGGATCGCGCTGCCGGCTGGGCTCGAGGACGGCAGCCGCCTCCCCGCGGCCATCTTCACCCCGGCGAGCAAGGCCCAGGTGGGCGACCACGACGAGAACGTCTCCTACGACGCAGTTGTCGCTGCGGTCGGTGCCGACACCGCCGCGGCACTGCGCGAGCTGACCCTGGCGATCTACCGCCGGGCCGACGACATCGCCCGCGAGCGTGGCATCATCCTGGCCGACACGAAGTTCGAGTTCGGTTCGCGGGTCCCGACAGGCTCGACCACCGGGGAGATCGTGCTGGCCGACGAGGTCCTCACCCCGGACTCCAGTCGCTACTGGCCGGCCGCCGAGTGGCTGCCGGGCCGCGCGCAACCGTCGTACGACAAGCAGATCGTGCGGAACTGGCTCACCTCTGCCGAGAGCGGGTGGGACAAGGCGTCGGGAGAGCGACCGCCGGCGCTGCCGCAGAGCGTCATCGACCACACCCGTGCGCGGTACGTCGAGGCGTACGAGATCCTCACCGGCGAGAAGTTCTGAGGAGGCGGGGTCCGGATGAGCGCTGACCCGACCTCTTTCCCCGTCCCGGCGGAGGTGGCCTTCGACTTCCTCGTCGACCCCGCGAACCGACCGCTCTGGCAGTCGTCCCTGCGTCGGGTCGAGCAGGTACGCCCCGAGGTCCCGTCCGTCGGGCAGACCTGGATCGACGTCACGTCCCCGGGGCTGAGACCGGCGATGGAGACGACGGTCCTCGACCGACCGCACACCTGGACCGAGCGCGGCACCTGGCGCGGTGTCACTGCCGAGCTCACGCTGACCTTCGAGGAGACGGCTGTCGGCTGCGAGGTGCGCGCCGAGGCCGTCGTCCGTGCGCCACTGGTGGGCCGGGTGGTCACGGCGGTGGCGCCGTACGCGATCCGGTCGGACCTGAAGAGGGCCGCGCGGATCCTTCTCGGTCGTGCCTCGGGCCAGTAGGTTGGCCGCATGCTGAATCTGTCGATCCTGCTCGAGGACTCCGCCCGCAACCACCCCGACCGCGACGCCCTGGTGCTGGGTGACACCCGGCTGACCTACGCCCAGGTGAACGGCGCCGCGAACCAGGTCGCGAACCTGCTCGTCGAGCGCGGGATCAAGCCCGGTGACAAGGTCGCCCTGAGCTGCCCGAACCTGCCCTACTTCCCGATCGTCTACTACGGCATCCTCAAGGCCGGCGCGGTCGTCGTCCCGCTGAACGTCCTGCTCAAGGGTCGCGAGGTGGCCTACCACCTCGGCGATGCGGACGTGAAGGCGTACTTCTGCTTCCAGGGCACCCCCGACCTCGCAATCGGCGCCGAAGGCCATGCCGGATTCCTCGCTGCCCAAGCCGACGGCAAGGGCCTCGAGCACTTCTTCATGATCATGGCCGACCCGTCGGCTCCGTCCTCGATCGAGGGCACCGAGACGCTCGGTGAGGCGCTCGCCGGCAAGTCGCCGGTCTTCGACGCGGTGGTCACCGAGCCGAGCGACACCGCGATCATCCTGTTCACCTCGGGCACCACGGGCCAGGCCAAGGGCGCCGAGCTCAGCCACTCGAACACGATGATGAACGTGCTGACGATGAACCGGCTCTTCGGCAACCTGCCGGCCAGCGACACCCACGTGCTCACCCTGCCGCTGTTCCACACCTTCGGTGCGACGGTCCAGATGCACGCCGGCTTCGCCTCGGCGGCGACCCTGCTGCTGGTCCCACGCTTCGACGCCGAGCAGGTGATCGGCCTGATGCAGAAGGAGGACGTCACCTTCTTCGCCGGCGTCCCGACGATGTGGTGGGGGCTGCTCGCAGCTCTCGATGCCGCCGGGGGCAGCGTCGACGTCGAGCGGATCGCGCGCAACCTGCGGATCGGCGCATCGGGTGGGGCGAGCCTGCCCGTCGAGATCATCACCCAGGTCAAGGACAAGCTCGGCGTGACCATCCTCGAGGGCTACGGGCTCTCGGAGACCTCGCCGGTCGCGACCTTCAGCGACCCCGACCAGGACCCTCGCCCCGGTTCGATCGGCGTCCCGATCTGGGGGGTCGAGGTCAAGCTGATCGACGACGACTGGAACGAGGTCACCGAGACCGGGGAGATCGGCGAGATCGCGATCAAGGGTCACAACATCATGAAGGGCTACTACGGTCGCCCCGAGGCGACCGCCGAGGCGATCAAGGACGGCTGGTTCCGCTCCGGCGACCTCGCCCGGCGCGACGAGGACGGTTTCTACTACATCGTCGACCGGTCCAAGGACATGATCATCCGCGGCGGGTTCAACGTGTACCCGCGCGAGATCGAAGAGGTCCTGATGACCCACCCGGACGTCTCGCTGGCCGCCGTCGTCGGCGTCCCGCACGAGTCGCACGGCGAGGAGGTGAGGGCGTTCGTGATCCGCAACGCCGGCGCTGCCGTCACCGAGGAGGAGCTCGTCGCCTGGGGCAAGGACCAGATGGCCAACTACAAGTACCCGCGCATCGTGACCTTCGTCGACGCCCTGCCGATGACCGCGACGGGCAAGATCCTCAAACGCGAGCTGGTCGACTGACCGGGGTTCCCGGAGACCCTTCGGGACGCCGAATTCGTCACATTACCCACGGGGATTGAGCCCAACCGGTCATACGGCTTGGAAGTTCCACTTAGGCTCTTGCGCGTGTCCTGGGACTCCGAGCACGTCCCCCAGCACCGGGGACGGCACAAGGCGACCCGACCCGACCAGGTCGGGCGGGCACTGAAGCGTGCGCTGCTGGCGACCCTCGGCCCGGCCGTGGTGCTCGGGATCGGCGCGTTCGTCCTGGTCAAGGTCGCCTCGCGGAAGACCATCGACCTGTTCCTCGACCCCGACCAGCTGATGATGCTGGTGCTCGCCATCGGGATCGTCTGGCTGATGTGGGTCGTCTTCATCCTCCGCACCTACGCCCGCAACCGGGCCGACGTGGTCAGCTCGGCCGCGCGGCTCGGTGGCGCGTTCCTCGTGGTCGTCATGTGCGGTGCGGTCACCGCCCCGATGGCGTACGCCGGCTACGTCGCCGCGGTGCAGCGCGACCTGATCCTCAAGGTGTTCCCCGACGACGGCGGCAGTGCCACGACGCCCGACGTCACCAAGGAGAACCCCTGGGGCAACCGCAAGCGGGTCAACGTGCTGCTGCTCGGTGGCGACGGCTCGATCCACCGGCCCGGTGTGCGCACCGACTCGGTGATGCTGGCGAGCATCAACACCAAGACCGGCAAGACGGTCCTGTTCAGCCTGCCGCGCAACCTGCAGAACGTGCCGTTCCAGCCGGGTTCGAAGCTGGCCGAGCTCTACCCGAACGGCTTCACCGACGGCACCCCGAACAACGCCGAGTTCTTCCTCAACGCGGTCTACCGCAACGTGCCCGCGGTGCACCCGGGCGTCCTCGGGAAGACCGCGAACGAGGGAGCCGACGCGATCAAGCTGGCCGTCGCCGGCGCGCTCGGCATCCCGGTCGACTACTACGTGCTGGTCAACCTGTCCGGCTTCTCGAAGCTCGTCGACGCGATGGGCGGCATCACCGTCAACATCAACGAGCGGGTGCCGATCGGCGGCAACACCGACGCGCACATCCTCCCGGACGACTACCTGGAGCCCGGTCCGAACCAGCGGCTCAACGGCTTCAACGCGCTCTGGTACACCCGCGGTCGCTACGGCTCCACGGACTACAAGCGGATGGAGCGGCAGCGCTGCGCGATCAACGCGATCGCCGCCGAGGCGAGTCCGACGAAGATGCTCACCCGCTACACCAAGCTGGCCAAGGCCTCCAAGCAGATCGTGCGCACCGACATCCCGCAGGAGCTGCTCTCCGCGTTCGTCGACCTCGCCACCCTGGTCAAGGGCAAGCCGATGAAGTCCGTCGGTTTCGAGCGCAGCGCCGACTTCGACCCGAACGCCCCGGACTTCGAGTTCGTGCACGCCGCCGTCAAGGCCGCGCTGCGTCCGGCGAAGAAGGCGGCCGGGACCCCGACCGGTACGCCGACGAACGGCACCGCCAACACGAGCAAGTCGCCGAGCAAGGGCAGCAACACCAAGGACGACTGCGCCTACAACCCGAGCACGAACACGGCCGGTTAGCAGCTCGGGAACTCGGTAGTCTGGCGACGCCCGTCCACCTCAGCCAGGAGTCCCGATGACGTCTCCGTACCTGCTCAGCTTCTCCACGGTCGTCCCGGCGTCGCTCGACGCCGCCTTCACCGGCGTGCTGGACGCTCCGCTGGAGACCTTGTTCACCGAGCGCGCCGGCGTGATCCCACCGATCAAGGAGTGCACGGGGCAGGACGGCGGCTGGGACGCCGTCGGCAAGACCCGGACCGTCGTGCTGCAGGACGGCTCGAGCAACCTGGAGACGCTCGTCGAGTACTCCCGCCCGGGCAGCTACCGCTACCAGCTCAGCGACTTCACCGGTCCGATGAAGGCCCTGGTCGCCAAGGTCGAGGGGCAGTTCACCTTCGTCCCCGAGGGCGACGCGACCCGGGTGACCTGGAGCTGGAAGATCCACCCCACCAATCCGTTGGCGCGGCAGGTGCTGCCGGTGGTCGGTTTCTTCTGGCGCCGGTACGCCGCCGGGATGTGGCCGCGGTACGCGGCCAGCCTTACCTGACCCGGTCGTCGAGCTGTCGAGACGCGGCGTCGGTCCCGCTCGGAGTGCCTCTAGACTGAGCGCGTCGTCTTCCCGCATCCCAGGAGTTGCCCCGTGGCCCGTGTCGTCGTCGACGTCATGCCCAAGCCCGAGATCCTCGACCCCCAGGGCAAGGCCGTTCTCGGCGCTCTGCCACGGCTCGGGTTCGACGGAGTCACCGAAGTCCGTCAGGGCAAGCGCTTCGAGCTCGAGATCGAGGGTGAGATCACGGACGCGCGCCTCGCCGAGATCAACGAGATGGCCGAGAAGCTGCTCTCCAACCCGGTGATCGAGGACTACGCAGTGTCGGTCCAGGCATGAAGGTCGGAGTCGTCACCTTCCCCGGTTCCCTCGACGACGCCGACGCGCGTCGTGCGGTTCGCCTGGGCGGCAACGAGGCCGTTGCGCTGTGGCACGGTGACCACGACCTGAAGGGCGTGGACGCGGTCCTGCTTCCTGGCGGGTTCTCCTACGGCGACTACCTGCGCTGCGGCGCGATCGCCCGCTTCGCGCCCGTGATGACCGAGGTCATCGACGCGGCCAAGGGTGGGATGCCGGTGCTCGGCATCTGCAACGGCTTCCAGATCCTCTGCGAGTCGCACCTGCTCCCCGGCGCGCTGATCCGCAACGACCACCGCAAGTTCGGGTGCCTCGACCAGACCCTGGTCATCGAGAACAACAGGACCGCCTGGACCTCGTCGTACGAGGTCGGCCAGGAGGTCACCATCGTGCTCAAGAACGGTGAGGGATCCTTCGTCGCCGACGAGAAGACCCTGGACATGCTCGAGGCCGAAGGTCGGGTCGTCGCCCGGTACGTCGGCAACCCGAACGGCTCGCAGCGTGCGATCGCCGGGATCAGCAACGAGGCGGGCAACGTCGTCGGTCTGATGCCGCACCCCGAGCACGCGATCGAGGATCTGTGCGGTCCCGGCACCGACGGGCTCGGCTTCTTCACCTCGCTGGGCTCAGTGTCCGTCTGACCGGGTCTCGACAGTCTCGACCACCGGGCCGGCTCGACTACCGGGCTACCAGATGCCCTTCCCCAGCGAGGTCCAGGTCAGCCTGGCGATGATGCCCTCGGTCGGCTTGATCCCGTTCTTGCGCTGGTACGCCGCCGCCGCCCTCTGGGTGGCGGCGTCGTAGATCCCGGTCACCTTCAGCTTCGCGCTGGTCGCGGCGTTCAGGGCACGCTGCGCCCGGATGACGTCGGCCCCGCGCACACCCGGCTTCAGCGTCTTGCGCGCGCTTCCGGCGGAGTGGATCGCCACCCAGTCGGAGCGGGTGAACTTCTTCTTCACCGGGTGCTTCACCTTCGCCTGGAAGGCGGCCACTGCCTTGGTGGTCTTCGAGCCCCAGTGCCCGCTGACCGCTCCGGGGTAGAAGCCGCGCTGCTTGAGCAGGCACTGCATCGGGATGATCATGTCCGGTCGGGTGGTCGGCGTGGGTGACCGGTAGGAGGTGCGGTTGATCGAGGCCGTCGTGCACTTCGGGTCGTAGGACGTCGAGCCCTCCGGCGTGGTGACCGGTGGGGGAGTCGTCGCCTGGTTGCGGAGGTCGAGGTAGTTGCGGTCGATGTTGATGGTGACGCCGCCCCACTTCTCGTTGTGGCCTCCCTGGTACTGGTGGATTCGAGCCCCCGGCCAGCCGTCGGACCGGATGTAGGTCGACTTCACGTCGGCCTTGTTGTTCCAGTCCGCGATCCAGATCTGGTCGGGCAGGGCGATCCGGTTGCCGGGCGTCACGCGAGCATCGTCGAGGACCTTCATCCCCGAGGCCGCGCTGGAGTACACGCCCGAGACGTAGCCGAGGCTGTGCAGCTGGTTGGTCCACGCCGCGAGGAACCACAGCGAGGACCACTTGCAGCTGGCGATCTTGGGGTTGAACGCCTCGAGGTCGTAGTAGATCGTGCTCTTCGGGACGATCCCCAGACGCTGGGCGGCGGCCACTGCGATCTTCGCCTCGGACCGTCCCTGGGCTCGCGCCTTGGCGTAGTCATCGGTGGAGCTCGAGCTGATCTTGTTCTTCTGGTAGCGGTCCCGGGTGGTGCAGGAGGCCTGGGCGCCGAGGTGGATCGGCAGCAGCTTCCAGCCGGCTGCCAGCTGGGTGGAGACCCAGGTCGGCGTCAGGTAGGTCTGCTTCTGGCAGTACCGCAGCGAGCCCGAGATGTAGATGCCGGCGGCGCGGAACGGCGAGCTCTTCCGCCAGGCGGTCATCTTCGCCTGGCTCGGGGCCTCGCACTGGTCGAACCCGTACCCGGTGAAGTTGCCCGGCGTGATCGGGTTGGTCGCCGACGCGGTGTTCTCGGGGTCGGGCCGGAAGGTGGTCACCGCGACGATCGCGCCGGCGGCGACCAGGGTCGAGACCAGCAGCGCGGTCACCGCGCGGCGCACGCGCCTCGGTGCGGTGTCGCGAGCTGGGCCGAGAGGGGCTGTGTCATGAGGGGAAGGCAAGACGGCTCTCCTAGGGTATTCAGAAGACGATAACCTCATCCGTCACTTCAGTCACAGTGGAACGCGCAGGTCCGGACCCTCGGTTTCACGGCTGGACGCGGGCGCCGGAGCGGGCCGCGCACCCAGTAGATTTGCCCCCGTGAGCACTCTCGACACCGTCGCCGTCGCCTCCTCCGACCCCGACCGGGAGCAGCCCTGGGCCGACCTGGGCCTCAAGCCCGACGAGTACGCCGAGATCCGCGAAATCCTCGGGCGCCGACCGACCAGCTCCGAGCTCGCGATGTACTCGGTGATGTGGTCCGAGCACTGCTCGTACAAGTCCACGAAGGTGCACCTCAAGCAGTTCTCCGAGATCCCCCAGGAGACCCCGGTCGGCAAGATGCTGGCCGGCATCGGCGAGAACGCCGGCGTCCTCGACGTCGGCCAGGGCTACGCCGTCACCTTCAAGGTCGAGTCGCACAACCACCCGTCGTTCGTCGAGCCCTACCAGGGTGCTGCGACCGGGATCGGCGGCATCGTCCGCGACATCCTCGCGATGGGTGCCCGCCCGGTCGCCGTGATGGACCCGCTCCGCTTCGGCCCGCTGGACGCCCCCGACACCGCCCGGGTGCTGCCCGGGATCGTGGCCGGCGTCGGCGGCTACGGCAACTGCCTCGGCCTGCCGAACATCGGCGGCGAGGCCGTGTTCGACGAGACCTATCTCGGCAACCCGCTGGTGAACGCGCTGTGCGTCGGCGTCCTGCGGCACGAGGACCTGCACCTGGCCAAGGCGTCGGGCGTCGGCAACCTCGTCGTCCTGTACGGCGCCCGGACCGGCGGCGACGGCATCGGCGGTGTCTCGGTCCTCGCCAGCGAGACGTTCGACGCGGACGGCCCGGCCAAGCGTCCGAGCGTCCAGGTCGGTGACCCGTTCATGGAGAAGCTGCTCATCGAGTGCACCCTGGAGATCTTCGCCGCCGGCCTGGTCGCCGGCATCCAGGACCTCGGCGGCGCGGGCCTGTCCTGCGCGACCTCCGAGCTTGCCTCGGCCGGTGACGGCGGCATGCACGTCGAGCTCGACCGGGTCCCCCTGCGCGACTCCACGCTCGCGCCGGAGGAGATCCTGATGAGCGAGTCGCAGGAGCGGATGATGGCGGTCGTGGAACCGTCCGACATCGAGGCTTTCCTGGCCATCTGCGAGAAGTGGGACGTCGAGGCCGTGGTGGTCGGCGAGGTCACCGACGGCGACCGGCTGATCATCGACTGGCACGGCGAGACCGTCGTCGACGTGCCGCCGCGCTCGGTGGCCCACGACGGCCCGACGTACCAGCGACCCTTCGCCCGCCCGTCCTGGCAGGACGCACTCCAGGCCGACGGCGCCGAGGCGCTGCCGCGGCCGACCACCGGCGAGGAGCTCCGCGAGACCGTTCTGCGCCTGGCGGCCAGCCCGAACCTCTGCGACAAGTCCTGGATCACCGACCAGTACGACCGGTACGTCCAGGGCAACACCGTGCTGGCACAGCCGTCGGACTCCGGGATGATCCGGATCGACGAGGAGACCAACCTCGGTGTCGCGGTCTCGACCGACTGCAACGGTCGGTTCGCCAAGCTCGACCCGTACACCGGCGCCCAGCTCGCGCTGGCCGAGTCCTACCGCAACGTCGCCACCGGTGGCGCCCGCCCGCTCGCGATCAGCGACTGCCTCAACTTCGGCTCGCCGGAGGACCCCGACGTGATGTGGCAGTTCGCCGAGGCCTGCCGCGGCCTGAAGGACGCCTGCCTCGAGCTCGGCATCCCGGTCACCGGCGGCAACGTCAGCCTCTACAACCAGACCGGGGAGACCGCCATCCTGCCGACGCCGGTGGTCGCCGTCCTCGGCGTCATCGAGGACGTCACCCGCCGTACGCCGACCGGCTTCGTTGCGCCCGGTCAGGTCGCGTTCCTGCTCGGGGAGACCCGCGAGGAGCTGTCGGGATCGGAGTGGGCGCACGTCGTCCACGGCCACCTGGGCGGCACGCCGCCGAAGGTCGACCTGGCGGCGGAGAAGGCCCTGGCCGAGCTTCTCGCCGAGGGCGTCGGACTGCTCACCTCGGCGCACGACGTCTCCGACGGCGGGCTCGCGCAGACGCTGGTCGAGTCGGCGCTGCGCAACGACGTCGGCATCATCGCCACGCTGACGGGAGATCCGTTCGTGGCCCTGTTCGCGGAGTCCGCCGGCCGTGTCGTCGTCACCGTCGACTCCGCCGACGCGGAGAAGCTGCAGCAGCTGGCCGCGCAGCACGGCGTGCCTGCGACGGCCCTCGGGGTGACCGGTGGGGACGCCGTCGAGGTCGACGGCCAGTTCACGCTGCCGCTGAGCGAGGTCCGCGCCGCCTGGTCCGCGACCCTCCCCGCCGTCCTGGCCTGATGTCGGACGACCTGACCCCCAAGCAGCTCACCAAGCTGTACCTCGCCCGGCTCGCCGAGAAGGCGCCGGGCTACTCGGTCGAGGTCAGGGTGCCGCCGTACGGCGCCGTGCAGGCCGTCGAGGGCGGGCGGCACACCCGGGGCACCCCGCGGGCGGTCGTCGAGACCGACCCGGACACCTGGCTCGCCGTGGCCACCGGCGAGCTCAGCTGGGCCGAGGCCGTCGAGTCCGGCAAGGTGCGTGCCTCGGGCGAGCGCACCGACCTCTCGGAGTACCTGCCGCTGACCTGATCGGCGAACCCGTCAGCGGACGGTGACGTCCTTGTTGAGGTTGAGGTACTCGCCGACCCTGTCGCGGCGCATCGCGTCCCACAGCTCGGCGTCCTTGTCCGGGTCCAGGGTGATCGTGTCCGCGCCGCCAGCGAACGGGTCCTCGGCGTACGGGACGGTGATGAACGCCGTGCTGCTCGATCGCAGGCCCCGCATCGAAAAGGTCTGGCCGAACATGCTCAGGTAGGAGAAGTCCTTCTCCAGCGTCAAGTTGCTCGCCGTGGCCTTGAGCAGCTTGCTGATCGTGAAGGGGTTCGCGGCCGAGCCGTTGTCGATGGCGCCGCGCATCAACGCGCGCAGCAGTCCCTGCTGCCGCTGCACCCGGTCGAGGTCGGAGCCGCCGAAGCACTTCTGCAGCGCGACGTACTGGAGACTCTGGGCACCGTTGAACCGTCGCGGCCCCGCCGGGATGTTGCAGGCGGCGACCGGGACGTCCATGATCACGCCGCCGACGTCGTCGGTGATGTCGCGCAGGGCGTTGAGGTTGAGCACCGCGACGCGGTCCATCTGTGCGCCGGTGAACTGCTCGACGGTCTTCACGTACAGCTCCTGACCGCCGCGCCTGAAGGCGTCCTCGAGCTTGCCCTGGACGGCCGGCTGGGCACCGTCGGCCGGGATCGGGAGCAGGCTGTCGCCGGGGATGGAGAAGACGTACATCGCGTCGTTGTCGCGGGTCAGGTGCAGCACCATCACCATGTCGCTGGCGGCGAAGGCCTGGGGCCAGCCGCGGCCGGGGATCTTCTGCTCGTCCGGCTCCTCGGGGTTGACGCCGACCAGCAGGATGTTGGTGCCCGGGGTGTCCAGACCTGCCTGGCCCGCGCTGGCCGGCATCCGCTCGAGACCGTTGAACGTCCAGTAGAACCAGAACGCGAAGAGGACCACGAAGGTGGCGAACAGGACGCCGGCCGCCTTGAGCAGCCGCTTGTTGCGGCGGCGCCGGTGCACCTTCCTGCGGCGCTCCTCCCGGCGCTCCCGTCGACGTTCGATCTCCTCGTCGCTCAGCCCCGGCTCGTCGACCCAGGACAGGTCCTCGTCGCTCAGGAGCGACCTGTCGGGGTCGATCTCGGGGAGGTCCTCGAGAGCGTTGTACTTGGGAAGCTCGCGCCCGGGCGGTTGTGGAGCCGACTCGGAAGCGCTCTCGGGGTCGGGCGGTTCCTGCGTCACTGCGTCCCCCGTCCCGTGTTCCGCGGCGGTCCCCTTCCGGTGTCGGACCGCGTGGCCGTATGCACCCTACCCAGCGAGCGCCACCGCAGCCGGTCAACCCGACCCTCCCCGGGGCGATCTGTTCACGGGAGCTCGGTCGGCCTGCTCCGGTGTCGTCCGCGGTACCGCTGGAGGCTGCGGGTGCGCAGCAGGAACGGCGCCGTCATGAGCGTGACCACCACGGCGCTGGCCCACAGGGGGCCTGCCGGACCGATCTGGTGGGCCAGCCACCACGACAGCGTCAGGTTGCCGACTAGCCCGAGGACTCCCGCGATCGCCAGAAGCCGGAGGCCGGCGGCGTCCATCATGCTCGCCACCACCGGCGCTGAGGCGGACAGCGCGACCAGCAGGGCGGCGGCAGCGAGGGGCAGCTCGAGCCCGACGGTGATCCGACGGTCCGAGACGACCGCGGCGACCGGCTCGGACAGCAGCACCAGGAGAACGCCGCCGAGCGCGGCCGCCGCGGAGAACCCGGCGACCAGTCTTCCGATCGGTGGGCCCGGCTCGTGGCGCGCCCGCGCCTCGGTGAACACCGGCCAGAGCGGTGGGCCGGCAGCCGCTGCCAGCGCCATCGCCGGTGCGAAGACCTGCACGGTCAACGAGTACGCCGCGACCGCGCCAGGGCCGGCCAGATGGCTGACGACGACGCGGTCGAGCTGCATGCCGACCTGGCCCGTGACCGAGACGACCAGCATCGGCCCCGAGACGGCAAGGATGCGTGCGCCCGGGTGCCGCCGCCGGCGCGGTAGTGCTCCGAGCACCGGCCACCAGGAGATGCCCGCGGCCCGGCCGGCCAGGACGGCCGTGACGAGGTTGGACCCGACCAGTGCTGCCGCAGGGGTGATCAGCACCCAACCCGTCGGAGCGCCGGTGAGGACGAGGATCGCGACGAGGCCGAGCACGAGCGGGGCCGTCAGGGCCTGAGCAGCGACTGCCGCGTGGTTGCGGTGCACGCCCAGCAGCACGTCGGCGCCCAGCCCCGGCACGAACGCCAGCGCGTAGACGGCGAGCGCCGCCCCGAATGCCCACCCCGGGCCGGCACCGCGGCCGAGCAGCGTCGGCCAGGCCCCGACCGCCGTGAGGACCAGCGCGACGAGCGCGGTCACCAGACCGGAGCAGGCGAGCACCCGTGCCGAGGTGAGCAGCACCCGGCGCGCGCGGTCGCTCGTGACGCCGTCGACGGCGATCGCGTCGGTCACGGCAGCACCGACGCCGAGCCCGTTCATCGGGGCCAGTGCGATCAGGGTCAGGGCGAGCGCGAACGAGCTGTAGGTGTCCACGCCGTACTGCTCGACGATCAGCCGCGTCACGGCGAAGGTGGCCAGGACCTGCGGCCCGAACGCGGCGATCCGGGCGGCGGCACTGCGGAGCACCGGTCGGGTCGAGGATCGTCCGGTCTCGTCGGGCAGCACGTCTGGGGACGCCCGGGGCCCGAGGTTCCTTACGTCCGGTCGCCCGTAGGGTGGACGGCATGGAAACCGCAGAACTGCGCGACCGCGTCGCCGGCGTGCTCCCGGGAGTCCGTCGCGATCTCGAGGACCTGGTCCGGATCCAGTCGGTCAGTGCCGACCCCGAGCGCCTCGACGAGGTCGAGCGCAGTGCCGAGGCGGTCCGCGAGCTGTTCGCCGCCGAGGGCTTCGAGTCCCGGATCGCGCGTGCCGAGGAAGGTTCCGCCCCGGCGGTGATCGCACACAAGCCCGGCCCCGCCGGAGCCCCGACGATCCTGCTCTACGCCCAC
The DNA here is from genome assembly GCF_040546585.1 of Marmoricola sp. OAE513. Classification (NCBI taxonomy): domain Bacteria; kingdom Bacillati; phylum Actinomycetota; class Actinomycetes; order Propionibacteriales; family Nocardioidaceae; genus Marmoricola; species Marmoricola sp. OAE513. The sequence continues at coordinate 2,211,713 of NZ_JBEPOC010000001.1, forward strand.
CACGACGTGCAGCCGGAGAACGACCACGCGGAGTGGGACTCCCCGCCGTGGGAGCCGACCGAGCGGGACGGTCGTCTCTACGGCCGGGGGGCTGCCGACGACAAGGCCGGGATCATGGCGCACCTCGCCGCGATCCGTGCGCTCGGCGAGGACCTCGCGATCGGCGTGACGATGTTCATCGAGGGCGAGGAGGAGGTCGGCTCCGACTCGTTGCCGGCGTTGCTCGCCCAGGAGAAGGAGGCTCTCGCCTCCGACGTGATCGTGATCGCCGACAGCGGCAACTGGGACATCGGGGTCCCGGCGCTGACCACCAGCCTGCGCGGCCTGGTCCGGATGGACGTCGAGGTCCGCACCCTGACGCACGCGGTGCACTCGGGCATGTGGGGCGGCCTGGTCCCGGACTCCCTGATGACCCTGGCACGGCTGATCGCCAGCCTGCACGACGACGAGGGCAACGTCGTCATCGAGGGCCTGCACGCCGGCCCCGCGGACGACGTCGAGTACCCCGAGGAGCGGCTGCGCGCCGAGTCCGGCGCAGTCCCGGGGATCCGCTGGATCGGGTCCGGGCCGATCGTCGAGCGGCTCTGGACCAAACCGGCGCTGAGCATCACCGGTCTGGACGCCCCGAAGGTGTTCGGCGCGAGCAACACCCTGGTCCCGGCGGCGAGCGCACGGATCTCCTTGCGCATCGCGCCCGGGGACACGACCACGAACGCCGCCGCGTGCCTGAGGGCGCACCTGGAGAAGCACATCGCCTGGGGCGCGGAGCTGACGATGACCGTCGTCGACACCGGCGAGGCCACCGCGATCGACGCGGACGGACCGGCGTACGACATCGCGCGGGACGCGTTCACCGAAGCCTGGGACGGGGTCAGTCCGGTGGACATGGGAGTGGGCGGCTCGATCCCGTTCATCGCCGAGTTCCTGGAAGCGTTCCCGGCCGCCAGTGTGCTCGTCACCGGTGTCGAGGATCCGGACACCCGGGCCCACGGCGCCAACGAGGGTCTGCACCTCGCCGAGTTCGAGAAGGTCTGTCTCGCGGAAACGCTGCTGCTGGCCAACTTGGCCTCGCTGACCCGGTAAGATTCGGCCCGTGGCCCGCGGGGATGGACTTCTGACCAACGAGATCGATCCGAACGACCGCGGACCCCAGGACGCCTGCGGCGTCTTCGGCGTCTGGGCGCCGGGCGAGGAAGTCGCCAAGCTCGCCTACTACGGCATCTACGCGCTGCAGCACCGCGGCCAGGAGTCGGCCGGCATCGCGGTCAGCAACGGCCGCCAGATCCTGGTCTACAAGGACATGGGTCTGGTCTCGCAGGTCTTCGACGAGTCGACGCTGTCCTCGCTCAAGGGTCACCTGGCCATCGGTCACGCGCGCTACTCGACCACGGGCGCCAGCACCTGGCACAACGCGCAACCGACCTTCCGGCCGACCGCGCACGGTTCGATCGCGCTGGGCCACAACGGCAACCTGACCAACACCAGCGACCTCGCCAAGATGGTCGCGGACCTGCCGAGCGACGACGGCGAGCTCGACATCCACGCCCGCAACCTGGAGACCAGCACCAACGACACCTCGCTGGTGACCGCGCTGCTGGCCCACCACCCGGACCAGTCGCTGGAGGACCGCGCCGCCGAGCTGCTGCCGCAGGTCAAGGGCGCCTACTGCTTCGTCTGGATGGACGAGGGCACCCTGTACGCCGCCCGCGACCCCCAGGGTGTCCGCCCGCTCGTGCTCGGCCGGCTGGAACGCGGCTGGGTGGTGGCCTCGGAGACCGCCGCTCTCGACATCGTCGGCGCCTCCTACGTCCGTGAGGTCGAGCCCGGCGAGATGATCGCCGTCGACGAGGACGGACTGCGCACCCGCCGCTTCGCCGAGGCCGACCCCAAGGGTTGCCTCTTCGAATTCGTCTACCTGGCCCGCCCCGACACCCGGATCTCCAACCAGCGGGTGCACAGCGTCCGGGTGGAGATCGGTCGCAAGCTCGCCCGTTCCTACCCCGCCGACGCGGACCTCGTGATCCCGGTGCCCGAGTCGGGCACGCCGTCGGCCATCGGCTTCGCCGAGGCCAGCGGGATTCCGTACGGCGTCGGTCTGGTCAAGAACTCCTACGTCGGTCGTACGTTCATCCAGCCCAGCCAGACGATTCGCCAGCTCGGCATCCGGCTCAAGCTGAACCCCTTGCGCGACGTGATCGAGGGCAAGCGCCTGGTGGTCGTCGACGACTCGATCGTCCGCGGCAACACCCAGCGCGCTCTGATCCGGATGCTCCGCGAAGCAGGCGCCCGCGAGGTGCACGTCCGGATCTCCAGCCCCCCGGTGAAGTGGCCGTGCTTCTACGGGATCGACTTCGCGACCCGAGCGGAGCTGATCGCCAACGGTCTCTCGACCGACGAGATCTGCGCCTCGATCGGTGCGGACTCGCTGGCCTACATCTCGCTCGACGAGCTGGTCGAGGCGACCACCGTTCCGTCGAAGAGCCTCTGCCGCGCGTGCTTCGACGGGAACTACCCGATCGAGCTGCCCGAGCCCGAGCTGCTCGGCAAGAACCTGCTCGAGGTCGCGGCGGTGATCCCCGACCGCGCGCTCGACGTCGACGGGCTGGCAGCCTCGCTGGCCGGCGGCGGTGCCACCGACGCCCTCGACCGGCCGTAGCCGGTCGTCGAGCTTGTCGAGACGCCTGAACAAGAAAGCAGAACTGATGTCCACTTACGAAGCGGCCGGCGTCTCGATCGAGGCGGGCGACAAGGCCGTCGAGCTGATGAAGGTCTGGATCGAGAAGGCCCGTCGTCCTGAGATGCTCGGCGGCATCGGCGGCTTCGCCGGTCTCTTCGACGCCAGCGCGCTGAAGTCCTACGAGCGGCCGATCCTGGCGACCTCGACCGACGGCGTCGGCACCAAGGTGGCGATCGCGCAGGCACTCGACAAGCACGACACGATCGGCCACGACCTCGTCGGCATGGTCGTCGACGACCTCGTCGTCTGCGGCGCCGAGCCGCTGTTCATGACGGACTACATCGCCACCGGCAAGGTCGTGCCGGAGCGGATCGCTGCGATCGTCCAGGGCATCGCCGAGGCGTGCGTCCTCGCCGGGTGCGCGCTCTCCGGCGGCGAGACCGCCGAGCACCCGGGTCTTCTCGCCCCCGACGAGTACGACGTCGCGGGCGCTGCGACCGGTGTCGTCGACGCTGCGAACCTGCTCGGCTCCACCCTGGTCCGCCCCGGTGACGTCGCGATCGCGATGGCGTCGAGCGGTCTGCACTCCAACGGCTACTCGTTGGTGCGGCACGTGCTGCTGAACACGGCCGGCCGCAGCCTGACCGAGCACGTCGACGACCTCGGCCGCACGCTGGGCGAGGAGCTCCTCGAGCCGACCCGGATCTACGCCAAGGCCTGCCTGGACCTGGCTCGCGGAACGGGCACGCACGCGATGTCGCACATCACCGGTGGTGGCCTGGCCGCGAACCTGGAGCGGGTGCTTCCCCCCGAGGTGACGGTGACCCTGGACCGGTCGACCTGGTCGCTCCCGCCGATCTTCTCGCTGGTCGCGGAGACCGGGAACGTGGAGCGCCCCGACCTGGAGAAGACCCTGAACTGCGGCGTCGGCATGGTCGCGCTCACGCCGGCCGACGACGTCGACGCGGCGATCGAGATCCTCGCCGGGTACGGCATCGAGGCTTGGGTCGCGGGAGCCGTGGCTGCCGCGGAGAACGCTGAGGACGCCGGTGTCGTACGCCTGGTCAACGACTACGCCTAGGGGCGGAGCGAGGGCCGCCGGTAGCAGAAGTGGGCGGGCTCGCCCGCTCAGTTGCTGAACCCATGTGCAGGAATGCCACCGGGCCAGGTACGGTTACCTACACGAGATGACGAAACCAGCCGGCAGCCACCGTGCGCCGGCCCTGTGTGCGAGGGGGTCGACCCAATGGGACGCGGCCGAGCTAAGGCAAAGCAGACCAAAGTTGCTCGCGATCTGAAGTATCAGACGCACGAGACCGACTTCAGCGCACTGGCGAACGAGCTGCACGGGGACTCCGGTTCCTCGTCCTCGGACTCCTCCTCTGCGGACACCGACCCGTACGACGACTGGGCGGACTACTCGCCGTCGTCCTCGCGCGACTGACCGGGTCGATCTGCCTGGTTGTTCCCTCGGGTTCTTCCTGCATGCCCAGATGCCTCCGGGACTCCGCTCGCCGGGCTGAGGGGCGCGGGTGCGCGCCTCCTACGATCAGAGGCGCGGCTGGTTACGCGCGGTCTGCCCGATTTGTGCCGCGGTCTAGACCGTGAGGGCGATGTCCGTTTGGTCGGCTTTACACGAGTTGCCGTGAGTGTCATGCTCATTCTGTCGTCAAGCATTTGAAACACCCAGACAAGGGGCCCCACGATGCAGCACAACTCCGAAACCGAGACCCTGCTGACGCCTGCAGAGGTTGCCGCGATGTTCCGCGTTGACCCGAAGACCGTCACCCGGTGGGCCAAGGCCGGCAAGTTGAGCGCCATCCGCACGCTCGGCGGTCACCGTCGTTACCGCGAGGCCGAGGTCAAGGAGCTCCTGGGCGGCGTCATCCCGACGCAGCGCGGCGCAGCCGACTGATCTTCGAGCCACCGCTCAGCAGCAGTACCCAGCTCTTTCCGGACCCGACGCCGCTCAGGCGTCGGGTTCCGGTGCTTTTCGTGCGTCAGGCGTCCCCGAAGCTGCCGTGCCTCCCGGCTCCACCGGCGAACCGAGCCGCCCCCTCGAGAGCCTCGTGCAGGACGCCGAGCCCGTGCTCGTACTCGTTCAGCAGCGCGTCGGGCTCGTCGAGCGCCCACTGCTCGCGAGCGCTCGCGCGGTCCGACCGGACGCAAGCCTGCGGGAAGGAGGCGATCTGAGCAGCCAGCTCCCGGGCCGCAGCGAGCGCGCCGCCCGACGGTGCGACCCGGTTCGCGAGGCCGATGGCATGGGCTTCGACGGCGTCGACCGGCCGTCCGGTCAGGATCAGGTCCATCGCACGCGACTCCCCGATCAACCGGGTGAGCCGGATCGTGCCGCCGTCGATCAGAGGCACCCCCCAACGCCGGCAGAACACGCCGAACACGGCGTCCTCGGCGGCCACCCGCAGGTCGCACCAGAGGGCGAGCTCGATACCGCCGGCGACGGCGTAGCCCTCGACAGCGGCGATCACCGGCTTCGACAACCGCATCCTCGAGGGGCCCATCGGTCCGTCCCCCTCCGGCGCGAGGCGGTTGGCTCGTTCGGTCGGGAGTGCCTTCAGGTCGGCCCCGGCGCAGAACGTGCCGCCTGCACCGGTGAGGATCGCGACCGACAGCGACGCGTCGGCGTCGAACGCGCGGAACGCGTCGGCGAGAGCCCGGGCGGTCGGCCCGTCGACGGCGTTGCGCGCCTCCGGGCGGTCGATGGTGACGACGGCGACTCCGTCGGCTGCTTCGTAGTGGACCGTCATGGCCCCATTCAATACCCGGTGGGACCGTCGCGCTCGATCTAGGCGGCCCGACCTAGGCGGCCCGACCGAAACGCCACCTCGGCCGGCGTCCGGGAGCCGCGGTGTCGTCGAGCCCGTCGACCAGAGCCGCGGCGACGCGCCGCCCCAGGGCCAGGTGGTCGGCGGTCCGCGAGAAATCGGTCATGCCCGTGCCCAGGTCCGGAGCCGTGAGGTGGTGCACCTCGACGCCCTCGCCGAGGTCCGGCGCCGGGCGCACCCGCATCGCGACCCCGAGGCTCGCGACGACGATCTCGATCGGGGTCCGGGCGTGCGGCAGGCGCGCCGGGACGGTGGCGTCGAGCACGAACACCCGGGTCGGGTTGAAGTCCTTCACGCCGGCGACCGGGACGAGGTCGGCGACCCCGCCGTCGACGTGCGTCGTACGCCGGCCCTGGTCGTCGGTGAGCACCACCGGAGCGAACACCCCGGGCACGGCGGCCGAGGCCAGCAGCAGCTGCTCGATCGGCCCCTCGTCGTGGTAGCAGGCCGCGGAGCTGGCCAGCGGCGTGGTGGTGACCCGCACCGGCGTACCGAGGTCCTCCAGGCGGGTGGTCGGGATCCATGCCCGGACCAGGGACCGGAGTGCGTCGGAGGAGAACAGGTAGGCGTGGCGCTGGGCGAGGTGCGCCAACCGGGTCCAGTTCCCGCCCGGGAAGATGTCCCGGGTCGTCAGGCGCAACCAGCGCTCGGCGAGGTCGTGGACCCGGTCGTTGTCGGGGTGCCAGCCGACGAAGGCGGCATTGAGGGCGCCGACGGAGGTGCCGACGAGACCGACAGGCTTGATGCCCGCTTCGATCAGGGTCTGCATCATCCCGACCTGCACCGCGCCGCGCGCGGCTCCGCCGGAGAGGACGAAAACGTCCCTCGGGGTTCGCTTCTCGTTCATGGCACCTCCTTGTGCCTTCGGTAGAACCTTCCTGGTTGCGCGAAAATGATCGGCTTCCGTATGTCCGAAATGAGTATTTGGGTACTATTGACACAGATCCGGCCCGCCGCGGCCGATCTGGGGGATACGCCGCAACGACGCGGCTGTCGAGACCTGGGGAGGGGTCGACATGATCGATCTGCACGAGCCCGTCGCTGTCGCGACGTGGGACGGGACCGAGGTCCTGACGAGCTACCACGACGAGGTCTGGTCGGCCTGGCTGCACGGGAACGTCGCCGCCGTCCACGACGCTGGGCGCCTGTTGCTGCTGGTGCCGGTCGAGAACCTGACGCCGGCCGCGATCGCGTTCGCGATGCGGCTCTACGAGGTCGGGTCGGTCCGGGTCCTCGACTGATCCGTAGGCTTCAGGAGTGTCCTACGGAGAACCAGCACGCGGCCGCTCCGTCGACCGCACCGGCCTGATCGCCCTGGTGGTCGCTGCCGTCGCACTGGTCGGCATGGTCGCCGTCGTACCGTCTTTGCTGCCCCAGCGGGTGCAGGACCTGCTCGGGATCGGCCCCGAGCGGGTGGCCCTGCCGCCGACTCCCACCGGTACCGGTCCTTACGAGTTCCTCGCGACCCAGCCGGGTGACCGGAACACCCCGGTCGGCTACTCGCCGTGCGAGCGGATCGCGATCCGGGTGAACCCGCAGGGTGCGCCCCCGAAGAGCCTCGCGCTGGTCCAGCAGGCGATGGAGGTCGTCGAGCAGGCCAGCGGGCTGCGCTTCGACTACCAGGGCACGACGTCGCGCCGACCGCAGTGGGAGGCCGAGACCGTGCCGGTGATCATGGGCCAGGTGCGGACCTCCCCGGTGCTGGTCAGCTGGGCCGACTCCGAGGAGGTCGAGGCGTTGGCCGGCGACGTCGCAGGCGTCGGGGGCAGCGTCTCCTTCCCCGACGGCAACGGCACCGAGCGCTACGTCACCGGCGGCATCACGCTGGACGTCGACGACTTCGCCGACATCCACGACTCGCCGGCGGGTCGCCGGGAGGAGCTGGCGATCCTGCTGCACGAGTTCGGGCACCTGCTCGGCCTCGCGCACGTCGACGACCCCGGCGAGCTGATGAACGAGGACAACGTCGGACGGCTCGGGTTCGGTCCCGGCGATCTCCAGGGCCTGGCGAAGATCGGCGGCATCGACTGCTGACCCGTTGAGGCCGCTCAGCCTACGAAGGCGTAGTCCTCCAGCGGGAAGTGACCTGCGCGCCAGATGGTCTCGATCGTCGTGCTCGGCCGGAACGGGGTGTCGCCGTTCTCGTCGAAGTAGTAGCTGTTCGCGACCGCGCACGACTCCTCGGTGAAGACCTGTCGCGGCCGGCGCGCCAGCACCGAGGCGAAGTACCGGTCGTTCGCCTCCTGCCTGACCTCGATCACGGTGCTGCCCCGCTTCCGAGCCTCGCCCAGGCAACGGATGATGTGCGCCATCTGGGTCTCGATGAGGTTGAAGTACGACGAGCCGTTGTACCCGTAGGGCCCGAGGATCGAGAACATGTTCGGGAACCCGGGCACGCTCACGCCCTCGTAGGCCTGCGCCCGGTTCTCCACCCACCAGTCGCCGAGGTCGACGCCGCGGCTGACGCACGGGAAGCCGGGCATGTTGTCGCGCTCGAAGACCTTGAAGCCCGTCGCGAGGACCAGGACGTCGGCCGGGTGCTCGGTACCGGTCGTCGTCCGCAGGCCGTTCGGGGTGATCGCCTCGATGCCGTCGGTCTCGAGGTAGACGTCGTCCCGGTTGAACGTCGACAGGTACGAGTTGTGGAAGCTGGGCCGCTTGCAGCCGACGGCGTACCGAGGGGTGAGCTTCTCCCGCACGACGGGGTCGTGCACCTGGTCTCGGAGAGCCTTGCGCGCGAGCCGCTCGCCCGAGGTCGCGAGGTGCAGCGGGTGGTGGAAGTGGGCCGCCAGCGGGAAGGTCAGCTCGACGTAGGTCTGGCTGGCCAGTCGGGTCAGCAGCTGCGCTCCCGGGACGCGACCGAGGATCGCGCGCATCGGCCCGGACAGGGCGGCGTCCGGCTTGGGCAGGCACCAGATCGGCGTACGTTGGAAGACCGTCAGGTGCTCGACCTCATCCACGATCGCGGGGATCAGCTGCACGGCCGAGGCGCCGGTCCCGATGACAGCGACGCGCTTGCCGCGCAGGTCGAGGCCGTGGTCCCAGCGCGCGGTGTGCACGGTCTCCCCCTCGAAGGACTCCAGGCCCGGGATCGCGGGCGGCTTCGGTTTCGTGAGCACCCCGGTCGCGTTCACGACGTACCGGGTCGTCCGCACCGTGCCGTCGGAGGTGGTGACGGTCCAGCGTGCTGTCCCGTCGTCCCAGGCGGTGTCGACGACGGCGCTGCTGAACCGGAACCGGTCGTCGAGCCGGTACTTCGCGATGCAGTGCTCGGCGTACGCCTTGAGCTCTTGGCCGGGCGCGTAGACACGGCTCCACGAGCTCACCTTCTCGAAGGAGAACTGGTAGGAGAACGACGGGATGTCGACGGCGACGCCGGGATAGGTGTTCCAGTGCCAGGCGCCTCCCGCGCCGTCGCCCTCCTCGAGGACCACGAAGTCGTCGAATCCTGCCTTGTCGAGCATGATCGCCGCACCGATGCCGGAGAAGCCGCCGCCGACCACGATCACCTCGTGGTCAGGAGGTGTGGCTGCGCTGGTGTCCGGGGTCCTCATGGACCCCAACGTAGCGGGAGCGGACCTGCCAGAGGGAGGCCACCAGGAGGAGGGATGCTGCCGCGAGGACGGTGCCGATGACAGCGGTCAGCCCGACCGACCAGGTCAGGCTGCGTGCCAGGACCAGAGCGGGTGCCGGGGCGATCAGGGCCACGCCGAGGGCGAGGGCGAGTGCGGCCACCTGCAGGACCGGAAACCGTGCGGGGCGGCGTCGGCGTTGCCGGCGGCGCAGCGACACCAGTGCCCAGGCGACGCAGATGCTCAGGCCGACGACGCTCGAGGCGTACTGCGCCCAGCGTGCTCCGGTGAGCGGTCCGTGCTCGTGCTGCAGCCAGCCGATGCGGTCCGAGGCCCAGCGTCCGTCGTGGGTGAACGCGTCCCAGAACAGGTGGGTGAGGCTGCCCAGGACGGACGCCGGGACGGCCAGGAGCCACTGGCGTCGGTCGTAGCCGGCCGAGGCCGGCAGGCGCTCGCGGATCGCCCCGGGTGCCAGGTCGACCAGCGGGTCGCGCAACCAGCCGAACCAGAGGGCGAGTCCGACGAGGCTGACGCCGAGGTCGACGGTCACGGCGCCCGTGACGCTGTGGGTGAAGCGGTACGGCTCACCGAAGGTCCTCAGGAAGACAGGTACGTCCGGGGCCATTGTCCCCGCGACGGCGACGGCGGCGGCGACGGGCAGCGGGAGGCCGCGGAGGACGAGTGCCGCCGCGGGATGAGCGAGGGTGAAGGGCACCGCTCGAGCCTAGGAACGGCTCCCGGACGCCGGCATCGTCCTGGAGTACCGCCGGTCTCGTACTTCGGGCTCTTCGCCGGACGAGCGCGAGAATTCGTCTCATCGGTCAGACTGGACGGGTGAGACGAGTACGGGGGACTGCAGCCGCATGCCTGCTGGCCGTCCTCGTCCTCGCCGGGTGCGGCCGATCGCTGGAGCCCGCCGGCAGCTCCCAGAACAACCTGACGGCCGCCGGAGCTCCCGCTGCCGGGGGCGCCCAGTCGGTCCCGCACCCCGGTCCGTTGCGCGCCGACGTGGTGACGGCCGAGCTCATGCTGTGGCGCTCCGACACGATCCCGGCGCGGGTGCTGAAGAAGATCCGAGCCGTCCCGGGCGTCGGCGCGAACGTGCAGTTCTCCCTCGCCCAGGTGCGCTCGCAGGATCGGCCGATCACCTTCGCGGCTGTCGACCCGGGCGCCTTCCGCCGGTTCGCGGTCAAGCAGACCGCGCGCACCCAACCGTTGTGGAACCGGATCGCAGACGGGGAGGTCGCGCTCCGCTCGACCCTGCGCGACTCCGTCCCGCTGGCCGGCGACGTCGTGCCGCTCGGAGGGTCCCTGACCGCCCACGTCGGTTACTACACCGACGAGCTGGTGGTCGGGTCCGGCATCGACGCCGTGGTGAACTCGGCCTGGGCTGGACGCCTCGGCATGCCGCCCGGCAACGCGGTGCTGCTCTCGGTCGCCGCTGACGACACCGAGGCGGCGGTCAGGAAGCTCAAGAAGCTCGCCGGACGTGACGGTGCGGTCGAGCCGCTCAGCGCGTCGGGGAGCACGTCGGGGCGGGCGGTGCCGGCGGGCGGCTTCGCGGCCGCTGTCGGCTCGTTCTCCTACACGATCAACCCCGACGGCTCGGTGAATCCCGACCCCCGGTGGATCAGCCAGTACATCCGCACCGAGCGGGTGCCGATCCTCGGCAACGTCACCTGCAGCAAGGCGATGCTGCCGCAGCTGCGCGCCGCTCTCGCCGAGATCGCCGCCAGCGACCTGGCGGACGAGATCAATCCCGGCGAGTACGGCGGCTGCTACGTCCCGCGGTTCATCGGCAGCGACCCCACGCGTGGGCTCTCGCTGCACACGTGGGGTCTGGCCGTGGACCTCAACGTCCCGGGAAACCTGCGCGGGACCGCGGGGACCATGGATCCGCGCATCGTCCAGATCTTCAACCGCTGGGGCTTCGCCTGGGGCGGCACCTGGCGCGACCCGGACCCGATGCACTTCGAGCTCGCTCAACTGATGCGGGTCGGCCGCTAGCCCACCGGGCACAGATGTCTCACCCGGGTGTGCCGACCGGACACAGATGTCCCACCCGGGTGTGCCGACCGGGCGCAGATGTCCCGACCGGGGTGTGCCGACCGACGAGGGCTGTGCATCCCGGCCCTGTCGACGGGTTTGAGCGGGACATCTGGGCCCTCTCGGCGCACGCCGGTGGGACATCTGGGCCCCCTCGGCGCACGCCGGTGGGACATCTGGGCCCTCTCGGCGTTCCGGTGGGCACGAGTGCCCCCCGGGTGGGAACGCTCAGCCGGCCAGCTGCGGGTACAGCGCGGTCACCGGTGCGGCCAGCCCGGCCTTGACCTGGTGGCTGAGGTCGTCGGCCAGCACCTCGAACTCCCCCGCGACGAGACCGGCGTACGCGTCGCGGACGACGTCCGCCGGATCGTTCTTCGGAGCGTCCCACCCCGGCGGTCATCGGGGTGTCGGTGTACCCGAGGTACAGCGAGGTGACCAGCGTCCCCTGAGCCTGCCACGCCAGCCGTTGGGTGTTGCTCGCCGACCACAGGGCCGCCTTGGTCGCGCTGTAGGTGTCGCCAAGGGCGAGCCAGCTGAGAACCGAGAGCACGTTGAGCAGGGCGCCCCCTCCGTTCTTCGCCAGCGCCGGAGCGAACGCGTTCGCCACCTCCAGCGGTCCGAAGAAGTTGGTCTCGAACAGGGCCCGGGTCGCGGTCAGGTCGGGGTCGGTGAGGCTCGCACCCGTCGCAGCCCCGGCGTTGTTGATCACCACGGTCACGTCGCTGGCGACCTCGGCAGCTACCGCCACCGAGGCCGGGTCGGTGACGTCCAGCCGCAGCGGTACGACGCGGTCGTCGCCCCAGTCCCGCGGGTTGCGTGCGGTCGCGTAGACCTTGCTCGCACCGAGGTCGAGCGCCTGCGTCACGAACTCGGTGCCGAGTCCGCCGTTGGCGCCCGTCACGAGGACGACCGCCCCCTTGATGTCCGTCATGTCAGATCCTCTCGATGATCGTCGCGTTCGCGAGGCCGCCGGCCTCGCACATCACCTGCAGGCCGTAGCGCCCGCCGGTCTGCTCCAGGTTGTTGAGCAGCGTGGTGGTCAGCCGCGCGCCCGACGCTCCGAGCGGGTGACCGATCGCGATCGCGCCGCCGTTGATGTTGACCTTGCCGAGGTCCGCGCCCGTCTCCTGCTGCCAGGCGAGCACGACCGAGGCGAACGCCTCGTTGACCTCGAACACGTCGATGTCCGCGATGCTGAGGCCAGCTTTGGCGAGCACCTTCTGGGTGGCCGGGATGATGCCGGTGAGCATGAAGACCGGGTCGTCGCCGGCCACGGCGAACGAGTGCACCCGCGCTCGCGGGGTCAGTCCGAGGCGCGTCGCCGCGTCCTCGTTGGTGACCAGCAGCGCGGCCGACCCGTCGTTGACCGGCGAGGAGTTTCCTGCGGTGACCTTCCAGTCGATGTGCGGGTACGCCGCCGCCCAGTCGTCGTTGCGGAAGGCGAGGCGCAGACCGGCCAGCGACTCAGCGGTCGTCTCCGGGCGAACGGTCTCATCGGTGTGCAGCTCGTTCACGAAGGTCACCTGTGAGTCGAACAGGCCGTCCTTCCAAGCGCGCGCGGCCCGCTGGTGGGACTCGGCGGAGAACTCGTCGAGCTGCTGGCGCGACAGCTTCCACCGGTCCGCGATCAGCTCCGCGCTGATGCCCTGCGGGACCAGGCTGCCGGCGTACCGGGCGTTGACCTTCGGGCCGAAGAAGTCCTTGCCGACGAACTGCGACCCGATCGGGTTGCGGCTCATCGACTCCACGCCGGAGGCGATCGCGACGTCGTACGCGTCGGCGATCACGCCCTGCGCGGCGAAGTGCAGGGCCTGCTGGCTGCTGCCGCACTGCCGGTCGACCGTCACGCCGGGGACCGACTCGGGGAAGCCGGCGCCGAGCAGGGCCCCACCGCGCCGTGTTGCCGGACTGCTCGCCGATCTGCGCGACGGCGCCGCTGATCACGTCGTCCACGACGGCCGGATCGATGCCGGTCCGGTCGACCAAGGCGCGGAGCGCGTGCGCATGCAGGTCGACCGGGTGGATCTCGGAGTAGGCCCCGCCGGGCTTGCCCTTGGCGCTGGGAGTACGGACGGCGTCGACGATGACGGCTGTGGTGCTCGCTGTGCTCATGGTGTGCCCCTCTTTCGTTGGTGACCTCAGGCTAGGTCAGTGAGTTGGAAAACCAAACTGATTGATTGTGTATTCCAACTCACTACACTGGGGGCATGGCTGAACTCGTCACCGCACTCGATCCGGACGGCGTCCGGACGTGCTCGATCGCCCGCACGCTCGACGTCGTGGGGGAGAAGTGGACGTTGCTCGCCGTCCGCGAGCTGATGCTCGGAAGCCGGCGGTTCGAGCAGATCGTCCGGCGTACGGGCGCGCCGCGCGACATCCTCACGACGCGGCTCCGCAAGCTCGAGGAGCACGGCCTGGTCGAACGGGTCCAGTATCAGAGCAGGCCGGACAGGTTCGAGTACCGGCTGACCGACCTCGGCTGGAGCCTCGACAAGGTGATCACGATGCTGCGTGACTGGGGTGACGCTCACCTGGCTGGTCCCGAGGGACCGCCGGTGGTGTTCCGGCACAGCTGCGGTGAGGTCTACCGACCTCGGACGGTGTGCGCGGCCTGCGGGGAGGAGGTTACCCGCGACGGCCTCGAGCTGGACTCAGCCGGATCAGCGGCTGGTGAGTGAGCGGCTGCGACCGGGAAGCTGGTCGAAGACGTCGGCGAGATGGGCGACCGGGTCGCCGGCGCCGGACTGCCAGATCGGGATCGCGGTGCCGTCGGGGGTCGAGAGGGTGTCCTCGGCGTCGCGCTTACGGGTCTTCTCCGCGGCGCGCCGCCGGCGGCCCTTGCTGATCGGCTGAGCCATGTGCGTCTCCCGAGCTGAGGCGTTGGTTCACGTGGACGTGGTGCGTGGGATTGTGTCGCCCGACCAGCCGAGGTTCAGGAGCGGCCGGGCGACACCCCCGTTGTTTCTCCCACCTTCGAGACGACGCCAAACCACGGATCCAACGTCGGTCCGACAGATCTGTCTAGTCCACCTCAGGGCTGGGAGCCCAGAACAGGGACCTCGGAGAGCAGCGAGGGGTCGCTCGATCCTAGGAGATCGGCAGGATCGACCTGGACCTGAGGGTCCGGGAGAAACTTCTCGGAGAGCGGGTCGACCGCGAGGTCGGGCACCGCGTCGGTGACCGTGGCCAGGTCCGGTACGTCGGGGGCGGAGCCGTTCGAGCTGGTGCCGACGTCCGGGACGGCGCTCACCGAGCGGGTGGTGTCGTGGACGCAGTTCGACAGGGCCGGCTGGGAGGTCGAGGCAAACGTCGACAGCAGGCCACCGAGGTGGTCGGTCACCGCTGCCAGGCTCGCGGGGGGCAGGGCGACGTCGCTGCACGTCGGGGTCGGGGCGTCGGACGGGGACGCCACGCCCCCCTTGCCCTGGGCGCCCGACCTCGTCGAGCTGCTGCTCGCTCCGACGCGCTCCGTGGGATCGTCCCCGGGCGCGGGAAGCTGGGCCTGTGCTGTCTGCGGTCCGGGCCTGGTGATCGCCTCGGTCGTGTGCGGGAGCGCGGTCACCGAGATCGCGATGGCTCCTGCCACGCCGGCAGCCACCGCTACGTTGCCGATGGTCGCCGGGATCTTGAACAGCTCGACCAGGGTGCCCGAGGTCGGCTTCGCTGCGAATGCGGCGAGGCCGAGGGCAGGGGCGCCGATGATCGCGCCGATCCGGTTGTTGATCGCGCTCAGCTCGCGGTAGCCCTCGGCGCAGTGCTCGCAGCTGCGGAGGTGACCCCACACCTGGTCGGTGTTCGTGGACTTCCGGGCACGGCCTCGGACGATCGCGGCGAGGTCCCGGTGCACGTCGGCGCACTCGGTGACGGTGCCGAGCTTGGCGTGCTCGGTGAGGTAGTTCTGACGGAGTCCTTCCAGGGCACGGGACTTCAGAGCGTGCACGGCCGTCGGGTTGATGCCGAGCTCGCCGGCGAGCTCGCTGCCGTCGCGACCCTCGATGAGGTTCGACCACAGGACGTAGCGCCAGCGGGCCGGCAGGTTCTTGAAGGCGTTTGCGACGATGTCGGACTCGATCGCGTCGGCCTCGGGAGCGACCAGGTTGAGCACCCGCTCCTCGTCGAGCTCGAGCGGCGTCCCGGTGCGCTGTTCCCGGCGTACGGCGGTGATGTGCAGGTTGCGGACCGTCGTGCAGAGGTACGCGCGCACCGACTCCGACGGGCCGTGGCCCTGGGCGATGGCGGCGAACACCTTGGTCATCGCCTCGGACGCCAGGTCCTCGGCGTCGTACTTGTTGCCGGCCACCTTCCGGGCGGTGGCGAGCACGGCCGGGCGGACGCGGATCCACAGGACGTCGGCGGCCTGGAGGTCGCCGGCCTTGGCGTCGGCGAGCAGGTCGGACTCGTCGCGGTCGTCGAAGAAGTCGACGATCTGCTGCGCCATCACCGACTCCCGTCCGTGCTTGCTCCGCCTGTCCCGTCTGCTCGAGAGGGCTCGGGGTCGATCCTACGGGTCAAAGGGCGCTGGACATACGGAAAGGTGCAGGTCAGGAGTGCTGCGGTCCTCCAGGGAGCTGATCGGTCGCGAGCAGCCCGTAGACCCAGGAGTCGGACACGACGCCGTTGACGACGCAGTCCTCGCGCAACGTCCCCTCCCGGACGAAGCCCAGCTTCTCGAGCACACGCGCGCACGCGACGTTCCGGGTATCGAGCTCTGCCTGGACCCGATGGAGGTCGAGCGATTCGAAGGCCCACTCCACGAGGGCCGCGGCGGCCTCCGTCGCGAAGCCGTGTCCCCAGGCCGTCTCGGTGTAGCAGAAACCGATCGCTGCGCTGCGGTGCGCCGGGTTCCAGCGGGTCAGGCTGCACCAGCCGAGGAAGCCGCCCGCGCTCTCCACGGCCAGACGCACGCCGGTGCCCTCCTCGGCCAGCTGTCGGCAGCCGTCCAGGAAGCTCTCGGCCCGCGCGGGTTCGGTCCAGGGCGGCGAGTCCCAGTACCGGAGCACGAACGCGTTGCTGTGCAGGGCGTACAGGTCGGCCGCGTCCGAGGAGGTGAACGGGCGCAGCACGAGGCGTTCGGTCCTGAGGGTCGGCGCTGCCAGCATGGGCCCCATCGTGCCCCAACGACAACGAGCAGACCCCCGCCGCAGTGCGACGGGGGTCTGAGGACGTGGCCAGGGGCGGGGTCGAACCGCCGACCTTCCGATTTTCAGTCGGACGCTCGTACCAACTGAGCTACCTGGCCAACAGCGCAGAAGCATACCGGGATCGATTCCGGGCGCCGAATCGGGCCGAAGCTCTTGCGCGGTGGGAGTTCGTCCAGTAGAACTGGACACCTGTCCAGTTCAGTGTCCAGTTGATCTCGTCCGCGAGCTCACTTCGTTCGCTGCTCGATCATCGGAAGGTTTCGATGCCCAAACCTCTTCACCCCGACCGCCGCCCAGCGGTCGTCGCCGGAGCCTCGTCCGGGATCGGCGCCACCACGGCGCTCACCCTCGCGGCCGCCGGCTTCCCGGTCGCCCTCGGCGCTCGCCGCGTGGAGAAGTGCGCCGAGCTGGTCGAGCAGATCCGCGCGGAGGGTGGCGAGGCCGTCGCCCACCCGCTCGACGTCACCGACCAGGCCTCGGTCGACGCCTTCGCCAAGGCCGTCGAGTCCGACCTCGGTCCGGTCGAGGTGCTGGTCTCGAACGCCGGCCACACCGCGCCGGGGATCATCCACGAGGTCAGCACGGAGCGCTTCGCCTCCGAGATAGACCTGAACCTGCTCGGTGCCCACCGGTTGGTCCGTGCCTTCGTCCCCGGGATGGTCGAGCGCCAGCGGGGGGACGTGCTCTTCGTCAGCTCCGACGTGGCGGTGCGCGCCCGGCCGTTCATGTCGGCGTACGCGGCCGGCAAGTGGGGGCTCGAGGGCATGGCGCACGCGATGCAGCAGGAGCTCGAGGGATCGGGCATCCGGATCTCGATCGTCCGGCCAGGTCCGACCTGGAGCGAGATGGGCGGGGACTGGGACGCCGATGCGGGCGCACAGGTGCTCACCGCCTGGATCAAGTTCGGGCACGCACGCCACTCGCACTTCCTCAAGCCGGCGGCGCTCGCGAACGCCATCGAGACCGTCGTCAGTGCGCCGCGCGGCGTGCACCTGAACCTCATCGAAGTGAACCCCGAAGCACCGCTGGAGGAGAAATGAGCATCTCGACAAGCTCGATGACCGGGAGCGGTATCGACGGCATCAAGGAGGTGTCGCGCCGGTTCCCCGAGGACGCGCACGGCCACCTCGAGGACCTCCGCGACGACCCGATCGACCTGCTGCACCGGGTGCGCGAGGAGTGCGGCGAGATCGGCCGCTTCCGGCTCGCCGACCGCGACGTCGTCCTGGTCACCGGAGCCGAGGCCAACGAGGCGTTCTTCCGGGCGCCCGACGAGATCCTCGACCAGGCCGCGGCGTACCCGTTCATGACGCCGATCTTCGGCAAGGGCGTCGTCTTCGACACCTCGCCCGAGCAGCGGTCGGAGGCGCTGAAGAACCAGGCGCTCAAGGGCGAGATGATGCGCGGCCACGCCGCGACCATCGAGAACGAGATCAACCAGATGGTCGCCGACTGGGGCGAGGAGGGGGAGATCGACCTGCTCGCGTTCTTCGCCGAGCTCACGATCTACACCACCTCGGCCTGCCTGATCGGCATGCCGTTCCGCTCCGAGCTCGACGGCCGGTTCGCGGAGTACTACCACGAGCTCGAGCGCGGCACCGATGCGTTGGCCTACGTCGACCCGTACATGAAGGGCGTCGAGTCCTTCGAGATCCGCGACGCCGCCCGGCTCAAGCTGGTCGACCTGGTGCAGGCGATCATCGACAAGCGCCATGTGCGCGGCAAGGTCGCCCGCGAGGACCGCGACCTGCTCGACGTCCTGATCTCGCTCAAGAACGAGGACGGCACCGACCACTTCACCGCGGACCAGATCACCGGCATGTTCATCTCGATGATGTTCGCCGGGCACCACACCTCGTCCGGTACGGCGGCGTGGACGCTGATCGAGCTGCTCCGCAACCCCGCAGCGATGGCCGACATCGTGGCCGAGCTCGACCACCTGTACGCCGACGGGTCGGAGGTCTCCTTCCAGGCGCTGCGTTCGATCCCGAACCTCGAGGCCACCCTGAAGGAGACGTTGCGGCTGCACCCGCCGCTGATCCTGCTGCTGCGCGTCGCCCAGGAGGACTTCGAGATCGGCGGGCACCTGCTGCCGGCCGGCACGATGGTCGGGGCCAGCCCGCGGGTCTCCAACCGGATCGCCGAGGACTTCCCGAACCCCGACGCGTTCGACCCCGGCCGCTACCTCGACCCGAACCAGGCCGACCTGCAGAACCGCTGGACCTGGATCCCGTTCGGCGCGGGCAAGCACCGCTGCGTCGGCAACGCCTTCGCGATGATGCAGCTCAAGGCGATCTTCTCGGTGCTGCTGCGTGACTACACCTTCGAGATGGTGCTGCCTTCGGAGGAGTACAAGGACGACACCTCGAAGATGGTGATCCAGCTCGCCAGCCCCGCCACCGTCCGCTACCGGCGCCGTTCGTCGAGCGGGGTCGAGACGCCGTGAAGGTCGCAGCCGACCTGGAGCTGTGCCAGGGACACCAGATGTGCCAGTTCGAGGCACCTGACGTGTTCGGCCTCAACGACGCCGAGGACAAGGTCGTCCTGCTCGACGACAACCCGCCCGAGGACCTGCGGTCGCAGGTCCAGCAAGCCGTGAAGTACTGCCCTGCAATGGCTCTCACCCTGGAGGATTGACATGCCCGACTACACCCGCGCCGAGCTCGAGGAGTTCTGGGACTCCTGGCTGGCGGTCAACCGCGAGGCCGAGCGCATCGGCGACTGGCGGATCATGGCCGAGCACTACGCCGTCGATGCGACGTACGGCTGGATGTACGCCCCCGACGAGCACTTCATGGCGGTCGGTCGCGATCAGATCCGTGACTGGGCGATCGGTATCGAGATGGACGGCCTTGACGGCTGGCACTACGACTACCAGGCCTCGCTGATCGACGACCAGAAGGGAATGATCGTCGGCTTCTGGAAGCAGAAGTCCGGCATCCTCGACGACTCCGGCAAGGAGTTCGAGATCCTTGGCATCGGCGGATCCTGGTTCGGTGTCGAGCGTCAGACCGAGGGCGAGGATGCGGGCAAGCTCAAGTTCGCCTGGCAGCGCGACTGGTTCGACATGCCGTCGACCGCGCACACGTTCGTCGAGATCATCAAGGCGAACAAGGCTCCCGAGACGCTGCTCAAGCGGATGGCCGTCAGCGGTCACGGCGTCCCCGGGCACTACCACTACGAGGACATCCCCTCGCCGGTCTGGCCGCCGCCGGTCGAAGCCGGGAACTACCTGACCCAGACCCCGACCGACGTCTCCGCAGGCTCGACGGCCGAGGCCACGGAGGCGACGGCATGACCACCCCCGCACCCCTGCAGCTGATCGACGGCAAGCTCACGCCGGCGAGCGACGGCGCGACGTACGCGATCCTCAACCCGGCCACCGGTGCCGAGATCGGCCAAGCACCGGACAGCACCGCGGACGACGTCGAGGCAGCGATCGCCGCGGCCCGGCGCGCCTTCGACGAGTCCGACTGGTCGACGAACCTCGAGCTGCGGGTGCGCTGCATCCGTCAGCTCCAGAAGGCGCTGTACGACAACGCCGACGACTTCAAGGCGCTCACCACTGCTGAGGTGGGCATGCCCGGTTTCATGATCGGTGCGGCCGGGTTCGACGGTCCGGTCGACGGGCTCACCTTCGTCGCCGACACCGCGGAGTCCTACGAGTTCGAGACCGACCTCGGCGTCGCCTCGCCGATGGGCATCCCGAGCCGCCGGACGGTCCGCCGCGAGCCGGTCGGCGTCGTCGCGGCGATCACACCGTGGAACGTCCCGACGCAGATCAACCTCGCGAAGGTCGCCCCGGCTCTGGCGGCCGGGTGCACCGTCGTGCTCAAGCCTGCTCCGGACACCCCGTGGCTGGCCTACGAGCTCGGGCGCCTGGTGGCGGAGCACACCGACATCCCGGCGGGCGTCTTCAACGTCGTCGCGCCGAAGTCGAACGAGGTCGCCGCGGTGCTGACGACCGACCCGCGGATCGACATGGTCTCCTTCACCGGCTCGACGCAGACCGGTCGCGCGATCATGGCCGCCGCTGCTCCGACGCTGAAGAAGGTGTTCCTCGAGCTCGGCGGAAAATCCGCCGCGATCGCGCTCGACGACGCCGACGTCGCCTCGGTCGCCGGTGCCACCGCGTTCGCCGCCTGCATCCACGCCGGCCAGGGCTGCGCGATCACCACCCGTCTGGTCGTGCCGCGCGAGAAGTACGACGAGGCCGTCCAGGTCGCCGCGGCGACGATGGAGTCGATCGGCGCCAAGGACCCGACGGACCCCGGCACGATCTGCGGGCCGGTGATCTCCGCGGTCCAGCGCGACCGCGTCGAGGGCTACCTCAAGCTCGCGCTCGAGGAGGGCGGCACCTTCGCCACCGGTGGGTCGGTCATCGATCAGGACGGGTTCTGGATCCAGCCGACCGTCGTCGCCGGGCTCGACAACTCCTCGCGTCTGGCGCAGGAGGAGATCTTCGGGCCGGTGCTCGTCGTCATCCCGCACGACGGGGACGACGACGCGGTCCGGATCGCCAACGACTCGGCGTACGGGCTCTCGGGGTCGGTCGACTCCGGCGACCTCGCCCGCGCGAAGGCCGTGGCTGCTCGGATCCGTACCGGCACGCTCGCAGTGAACGGCGGAGTCTGGTTCAGCCCGGACGCGCCGTTCGGTGGCTACAAGCAGTCCGGCATCGGCCGGGAGATGGGCGTCGCCGGGTTCGAGGAGTACCTGGAGACCAAGACCATCGCCGAACCCGCGTAGTCGGTCGTCGACCTTGCCGAGACGTCACCCGATCTCGGCAAGCTCGATCACCGGAACCCTCAACCAACGGACAAGGACATGAACATGCGTTTCGAGAACAAGGTCGTCATCGTCACCGGCGCTGCCCAGGGCATCGGCGAGGCGTACGCCAAGGCGCTCGCCGCCGAGGGTGCCTCGGTCGTCGTCGCCGACCTCAACGAGGACTCCGGCAAGCAGGTCGTCGCGGCGATCGAGGAGGCCGGCGGCAAGGCCATCTTCGTCCGCACCGACGTCTCCGACGCCGAGTCCGCCAACGCGATGGCCGAGGCGACGATGTCGGCGTACGGGCGCATCGACGGCCTGATCAACAACGCGGCCATCTACGGCGACATGGCCTTCGACCTGCTGATCACGGTCGACTGGGACTACTACAAGAAGTTCATGAGCGTGAACCTCGACGGATCGCTGGTGGTGACGCGTGCGGTCTACGGCCACATGGCGAAGACCGGCGGCGGCTCCATCGTCAACCAGTCCTCGACCGCGTCGTGGCTGTACTCGGGCTTCTACGGTCTGGCCAAGGCTGCGACCAACAGCCTGACCCAGCAGCTCGCCCACGAGCTCGGCGGCCAGGGCATCCGGGTCAACGCGATCGCGCCGGGCCCGGTGGACACCGAGGCGACCCGCACCCAGGCCGGCGACGCCGCGCACGACATCGTCAAGAACAGCCTGGCAATCAAGCGGATCGGGCAGGTCGAGGACATGGTCGGCGCCGCACTGTTCCTGCTCTCCGACGAGTCGTCGTGGGTCACCGCGCAGATCCTCGCCGTCGACGGCGGTCAGGTGTTCCGCTCGTGACCTCCCCGTTGGTTGAGCCTGTCGAAACCAGGGCCGGGTTCATCGGCCTGGGCAACATCGGCAAGCCGATGGCGCTCCGGCTCGCGGGTTGGGAGGGCGGCCTGACCGTCTTCGACCTCGCGCCCGAGCCGCTGGCCGAGGCCGAGAAGGCCGGCGCACGGGTCGCGTCGTCGGTGGGCGACCTTGCTGCCGAGTGCGGGTACATCTCGGTGATGGTGAACACCGACGAGCAGGTGCGCGACGTGATGGGGGAGATCCTCGGTGCGGCCAAGCCGGGCACCGTAGTGGCCGTCCACTCGACCATCTCGCCGGACCTGCCGCCGCGTCTGGAGGACCTCGGGGGCCGCAACGACCTGCTGGTGGTCGACGCCCCGGTCTCCGGTGGTTCGATGGGTGCGGGGGAGGGAACGCTCGCGATCATGGTCGGCGGTACCGAGGCCGCGTTCGAGGCCGTCAGCGGACCGCTCGGGCTGATGGGCACCGAGGTCGTGCACTGCGGACCGATCGGCAGCGGCACCGCCGCGAAGCTGGCGCGCAACCTCCTGCACTTCGTCTCGTTCACCGCGACGGGCGAGGCCCTCCGGTTGGCGGAGGCAGCCGGCATCGACCTGACCGTGCTCGGCAAGGTCGTCCGGCACACCGACTCGATCACGGGTGGTCCCGGAGCGATCATGCTCCGGGACACGGCCAAGGAGATCCAGCCCGGCGACTTCTGGCTCTCGATCTTCCAGCACGTGCACGCGCTCGGCGCCAAGGACCTCTCGCACGCGATCGAGCTCGCGGACCGGTTGCACGTCGACGTACCGATGGCTCAGTTCGCGCTCGACAACCTCGGCCCGGCACTGGGCCTCCCGAAGGAGTAGTGATGGGCAAGTACGACGACCTCCCCGAGACCAGGCGCCGCGGGCTGGAGAAGATGAACAAGGTCTACGGCTTCGACATGTCCGACATGGACGGTGATTTCTTCCGCTACACCGCCGACCACCTGTTCGCCGACATCTGGAGCCGACCCGGCCTCGATGACCGTGACCGTCGGCTGCTGCTCATCGGGATGCTCTGCACCCACGGCGCCCAGGACGTCCTGTCGATCCAGATCCCCGCGGCGTTCAAGGCGGGCGAGCTCGACGAGGACCAGCTGCGCGAGATCGTCATCATGGTCTGCCACTACGCCGGCTGGCCGGTCGGTGCGCGGCTGAACAGCCTCGTCGAGGACACCATCGCGAAGGGTCGCTGAGGTGGCCTCCGAACCCGTCACCTCGCACCTCCGGCTCGGTCTGAACCCACGTCAGGCCGAGACCGTGGAGAAGCTCCTGCTCGCGGGCGAGCAGGAGCTCGAGGAGGTCGGCCCGGAGGCGCTCACGATCCGTACCGTCGCGCAACGGGCGGGGGTGTCGCCGGCGACGGCGTACACGTACCTCGCCTCGAAGAACCACCTGTTCGCCGAGCTGTTCTGGCGCAAGATCGTGACCGACGCCGGTCCCGAGCCGGCCGGCGCGACGGCAGTCGACCGGATCCGTGTGGTCACCCGGCACTACGCCGCCATGCTCGGTCGCTCGCCGAACCTGGCCACCGCCGCGAACATCGCCCTGCTCGGGACGGATCCCGAGGTCGAGCGGCTCCGGCTGGTGATCGGCGCCGAGTTCGTGAACCGGTTCCGCGAGGCGATCGGGGAGCCGTCGGACCCGCGCGTCGTGGAAGCCCTGACCCTGGCGTTCTCCGGAGCGCTGCTGCAGGCCGGCATGGGCCTGATGACCTACGAAGAACTCTCCCAGCGGCTCGACGACGTCGTCGCCGTGATCATGGAAGGCCACTGATGAGCACCGACGCGACCGAGGCGGCGAAGGCGGGCGGCTGCCCGATCAACTTCGACCACTACGACCACGCCCTCCAGGACGACCCGTACCCGACGTACGCGCGGATGCGGGAGGAGGCGCCGCTGTACCACAACGAGGAGCACGACTTCTGGGTGATGACGCGGCACGCGGACCTGCACCAGGCGTTCCGTGACGACACCACGTTCTCCAACCGGATGGGCGTCTCGCTGGACCCGAGCTCGTGGAACGAGAACGCGCACTACGTGACCTCGTTCCTCGGCATGGACCCGCCGGAGCAGACCCGGCTGCGCAAGCTGGTCTCCCGCGGGTTCACCCCGAAGCGGGTGGCCGACCTCGAGCCGCGGATCACCGAGATCAGCGCGAAGTACCTCGACGCCGCGGTCGAGAAGGGCGAGTTCGACTGGATCGCAGACTTCGCCGGAAAGTTCCCGATGGACGTCATCTCCGAGATGCTCGGTGTGCCGGAGGAGGACCGCGACGAGGTGCGGCACTACGCCGACAACCTGGTGATCCGTGAGGACGGCCTGCGCGACGTCCCGCCGGCGGGCTTCGAGGCTGCAGGCTGGCTGTTCAGCTACTACGGGAAGCTGATCGCCGACCGGAAGGCCAACCCCACCGACGACCTCGTGAACGCGCTCATCAACGCGGAGGACGAGGGCCAGCGGATGACCGACCAGGAGCTCACCGCGTTCCTGTTCCTCATGGTCGTCGCCGGCAACGAGACCACGACCAAGCTCCTCGGCAACGCGGTCGCGAACATCTCGGCGAACCCCGACCAGCGCACCGCGGTGTTCGCCGACGCGGCGCTCGTCGAGCCGTGGATCGAGGAGACGCTGCGCTACGAGGCGTCCAGCCAGTTCCTCGGCCGTCTCACGCTCGAGGACTTCACGATCGGCGGCGTGACCTGCCCCGCCGGCTCGAAGCTGATGTTCGCGATCGGTGCCGCCAACCACGACAGCGACGTGTTCACGAACGCCGAGCAGTTCGACATCACCCGCGAGAAGGCCGAGCTGTCCAAGCACATCGCGTTCGGCGGCGGGCGACACTTCTGCCTGGGAGCGAACCTGGCTCGGCTCGAGGCGAACATCGCGCTGCAGCAGCTCGTCGAGCGCGTCTCGTCGATCGAGGTGTCGGGAGAGCCGAAGCGCTTCTACTCCGCGAACGTGCGGGGCTACGCCTCGCTGCCGGTGAAGGTCACGCGCCGATGACGGCGAGCCGCTACGAGTCCCTGACCCGCGACGAGCTCGCCACGCTGGTTCCCGAGCTGCTGCTGATCGGACAGCTGATCGACCGGTCCGGCATGGCCTGGTGCATCAGCGCTTTCGGCCGCGAGGAGATGGCGCAGGTCGCGATCGAGGAGTGGATGGGCGCCAGCCCGATCTACACGCTGCGGATGCAGAAGGCACTGAAGTACGAGGGTGTCGACATCTTCACGATCTTCAAGGGCCTTCAGCTCGACATCGGGGCGCCGCCGCAGTTCATGGACTTCCGCTACACGATCCACGACCGCTGGAACGGCGAGTTCCACCTCGACCACTGCGGTGCGCTGATGGACGTCGAGCCGATGGGGCCCGAGTACGTCCGCTCGATGTGCCACGACATCGAGGACCCGACCTTCGATGCGACCGCGGTGGCGACGAACGCCAGGGCCCAGATCCGTCCGATCCACCGGCCACCCCGGGTTCCGGCCGACAGGAACCCGCACTGCGCGTGGACGGTCAAGATCGACGAGTCATACCCGGAAGTGTTCGAGTCCGCCGACTGCACCGCGCTGCGCGGCTCGAAGGCAGCGCTCACCGAACTGGCGCCGATCGACGAGACCGACGAGGGGCGCTCGGACTACTCCGGCGACGTCCTGGCAGACCTGGACTTCGCGGAGTTCTCGCACTCGGCGCTGGTCCGCATCGCCGACGAGGTCTGCCTGCAGATGCACCTGCTGAACCTGTCCTACCTGCGGGCGATCGACCGGCGCACCGAGACCGATCAGTACCTGGACATCGCCACCAAGCAGCTCACCGGCCTCGCCGGCATCGCGGCCGGGCGTATCCGCGCTGCGCTGAACCTGCCTGCTGACGAAACCGGTGCGCTGCGCGTCCTCGAGCTGCACCCGCTGCTGAACCCGGCGGCGTACGTGACGGCGTCGGTCGCCGACGGCACAATTCAGGTCTCGCACAGCCCCGCCCACCACGACGGTTCCTGGATCTCCATCGTCGGCCCCGAGCGCCTCGCGCCCCTGCAGGCACTCGTGCGGGCCGTGGACCCCTACCTCGACGTCGAGGTGTCAGGTTCCCCGGTGGTCGAGCCTGCCGAGACCTGGACCTTGCGCGTCGTACGCCGCAACGAGGCGGCTGCGGAGGCCGGGGAGGTCGCGGTCACCCGGTTCAGCACGGGCGCCGCGTTCGAGTTCGAGCACCGGAAGGCATTACCGCTCATCGTGGTCTGAGCGCGGCGCGACGGTGCCTCAGGCGGAGAGCTCCTTCTCCTGCCCCAAGCGCGCGCGATCGGCGGCGGCCTGACCGCGGCCGAGGGAGTGCTCGTCGAAGCCTCCGGCGCTGCCGCGCCACGTCCCGCGGACCCCGTGCTCGACCCTCATCTGGTCGAAGTAGTCGTGCACCTCGACCTCCTTGGCCGCCAGTGCGAGCGCCGTCGAAGCCGGGGCCAAGGGCGCAGGTGCCGCAGGCCCGGTGGGTTGCTGGGCCGCTTCCGTGCGAGCGCGGGCGGCGCGTTGTGCGTCGGCCAGGCGCTCGCCGATGCGGTCGGTCCACCCGTCGTAGAACGCAGCGCGAGCAGTCTGGCCGTGCACGGGCCGGTGCGCTCCGGAGCGCAGGTAGGCATCGGCGTCGGCGACCATCTGGACGACGAGCACGGCGTAGAGCGCCTTGGTCACGTCGATGTCGCCCTGGAACCCGTACAGGGTGACCCCGGTGTTGTCACCGCGGATCGTGCAGCGCAGGTCGTTGGCTCTGCTGATCGCGAGGATGAGCTCGATGAAGCGCACGTTGCTCCGCTGGTTGCGGTGCCCGAGACGCACGGACTCGAAGGTCGGCGTTGCCCGGCCGGCTTCTGCCTTCTCGTGGGCGGCGCGAGCCACCGCCAGCTCGATCGAGTGCACCGCGGCCAGCTCTTGCGCCTTGGAGAAGAACGTCTCGCGTTCGGCCTCGGTCCCGGCGCCCTCGGCGTGGCGGAGGATCTTCCCGACCTTCGCGAGCATGCCGTCGTCGTTGCCGGGTCGACGGTCGAGGCCGACCTGGTCGTACGCCTCGCGCAGCATCGCCGCGGTTTCGGCCCAGCCGAGGTCCTCGACGAGGCGGACGAACGTCGCCCGGAAGCCTTCGCCGTGGGAGTCGATGATGGTCCCGTCGACGCCGGTGTTCAGGTGGTGGGCCAGCTCGTGCAGCACGACCATGCCGCGCAGGGCCCACGAGCCTCCGCGCTCGCGTCGCGGCAGGTAGATCATGCCGTCGCGGTACGTGGCCTTCCGCCAGCCCGTGTGGGCCACGACGGTGACGTCGCGCTGCTCTCGACCCCGGTAGCGGGTCCCGAAAGCACGGGTCTGCCCCCGCAGGCGCTCGAGGACCTGCTCGGTGAAGCGGGTGACGTCCTCCGGGCGGGTGAACCGGGGCTCGGTCTCAGGGGTGTAGGTCATCGTGCGCGCCTCGCCGTCCCGGCGCACGCTCACCTGCACCTCGCCGGTCGCAGGATCGGCGGCATCGAGCCACGCCAGGACCATGTCCTCGGCGTCGTACGTCGTCTTCCGGTCAGGGTCCTCCACCCGGACCACGATGCCAGAGGGCACCGACAGCGCCAGCGCAGGAACGCAACGAAGCCCGGACCTGGTGGTCCGGGCTTCGTTCTCTGCGACCCCGACGGGACTCGAACCCGCGGCCTCCGCCGTGACAGGGCGGCGCGCTAACCAACTGCGCTACGGGGCCTGGCTTGTGACTTCGAGTGGATCTGTTTTCGAAGCCACGGAATGTTAACGCACGAAGGTGCTGCGCTCCCAATCGCACCCCCAACGGGATTCGAACCCGTGCTACCGCCGTGAAAGGGCGACGTCCTAGGCCACTAGACGATGGGGGCCTCGTCCGGACTGCCGAGGCGTTCCGAACCGACTCAGCATAGGGCTCCGGCAGAGGGCCGACCAAATCGGTCCAGGCCCCCGCGAGCGGTTGTCTCATTCGCTGAACAGAACCTTTAACGCGGCAGACACGGCGGCTCAACGGCGGTCGGCGAACCTGGGTCCGGCCTCGGCCAGACGCCGTTGCTGCCCTGTGCAGCGGCGTCCCGTTCTACCTCAGGAGTTCCCCTTGCAGCTCACATCTCGTCCGTGGCGCGCGCTCGCAGCCACCCTCTCCGCGGGTCTGGTCGCCGGCACCTTCGCCGCGTTCACGATCTCGCCTGCCGTCGCCGTCGACTCGAACTCGGGGGACAACTTCACCGTCGAGAAGGTCCCCGGCGGCTACGAGGTCACCGTCGAGCTCGACAAGCCGCTCCCGATCCGCGACGACGCGCCCTCGCTCGAGGCCGACGGCAAGAGCCTCGGCATCGCGAAGGAGTCGAAGGACGGCAAGGAGCTCTCCCTGGTCACCACCGACGCCTCTGTCCTGAGCGCCGAGACCATCGAGGCCGGCTGGGCGAGCCAGCCCCCGGGCGTGAGCACCTCCAGGGCTCTGACCGACGTGCCGGAGAGCGCAGCGGCAGCCATCGACGAGGACCCCACCTCGATCGGCAGCTACGAGTGGACCGAGGCGACGTACAACTTCGGCGCCCAGTCCATCCCGATGGCGGGCATCGGTGGCATCCGCGGCGAGCTCCAGGGCAAGATCTACCTGCCCGACAGCGGCGGCGCCCGCCCGACCGTGATCCTGCTGCACGGGCGGCACACGTCCTGCAGCCAGGGCACGGCCAACCCGAACCGCTGGCCGTGCGGCGCGAACCAGATCAACGTCCCCAGCTACAAGGGGTACGACGGCACCGGCCGCGCGCTGGCCAGCCACGGCTACGCGGTGGTCTCGATCGCGGCGAACGCGATCAACGCCAACGATGCCCAGCTCACCCTCGACAACGGTGCTCTCGCCCGTGGCCAGCTGATCCTGGACAGCATCGCGATGCTCGACAAGGCGTCCAAGAACCAGAACCCGACCTACCACGACGCCCAGTTCGACAAGGACGTCACGCTCGCCGAGGCTCTCGGTTCCGCGAAGGACCCGAACGACCCGGCCGATGCCGACACCCCCGACGAGACCTTGACGCCTGCGCAGCTCGTCGGACGCTTCGACCTGACGAACATCGGCGTCATGGGCCACTCCCGCGGTGGTGAGGGCGCGACCGCTGCGGTCACCCTCAACCAGGCGCTGCCGACGCCGTGGGGCATCACCTCGGTGCTGCCGTTGGCTCCCGTCGACTTCGGCCGGATGACGGTCGCGGACATCCCGATGCAGGTGATCCTCCCGTACTGCGACGGTGACGTCTCGAACCAGCAGGGCCAGCACATGATCGACGACAGCCGCTACGCGTTCGGCGACGACGTGCTGCGCTCCGCGGTGTGGGTGATGGGGGCGAACCACAACTTCTTCAACACCCGCTGGACGCCGGCGAAGTACCCGTACTCGACCAGCGACGACTGGAGCAACAGCACGACCCGGACCAACGACACCATCTGCGGCACGGCCCCTGCGGTCGCGGCGACGTCGATCCGGCTCACGCCCGACCAGCAGTACCAGGTCGGCACGGCGTGGATGGCCGGCTGGTTCCGGATGACGATGGGCGGCGAGAACCAGTTCCTGCCGTTGTTCGACGGCTCGGGTGCGGTGCCCACCACCGTCCCGCGTGACGTCCGCAGCTTCTCGACGGCTCCGGCCAGCAAGCGGAACACGATCACCACGTTCGAGTCGACCAGCTCGCTGATCCGGACCGTCGGCACGGCAACGGCGACCCCGTGCGCCAGCCTGGCAGGGCGCACCGTGCCGGTCGACCTGGCGTACTGCGCCACCACCTCGGCGAGCGCGATGGTGCCGCACTGGACGCCCGCCAGCTTCGGCGGCAACGTCCCGGCGACGCCGATGACCCGGATGGCGTGGACCGGCAGCACCGGCGAGGTTCGCGTGACGGTCCCGGCCGGCAAGCGCGACCAGAGCGGCTACCAGCGGCTCTCGGTCAAGGTCGCCGCCGACGAGTCGGTCACCACCGGCACCGACGTGACGCTGACGGTCAAGGACGGCGCCGGTGCGAGCTACAGCTCGCTGGTCTCCGCGCTGAACCCGTTCGCGGTCACCCGCTTCCCGACCTCGGCGAACTCGACCACCCTGAAGAAGGTCGTGCTCTCCCAGGTCAACGTCCCGGTCACCACCCTGGCGACGGCGGGTCTGAACGTGAGCGACATCCGCGAGGTCTCCTTCAAGGCGGCCACGGGGGCCGATGCCCTCGCCACCGGCGCGGTGCTGCTCTCGGACCTCGCCTTCGAGAGCTCCTCGGTCGGCACTGCCGTGGTCAAGAAGGAGGCGACGCTGAACGTGGCTCCGACCGTGGTGGAGGAGGGCAACGGCCCGGGGACGGCGGACGTCGCGGTCTTCCGTGAGGGCTCGACCAGCGGCACGGCGGTCGGGTGGGTCTCGGTGCTCGGCTCGGCCACGGGTCGCGGGGGCATCCTGCTGGAGAAGGTCGCCTTCGCACCGGGTGAGACCTGCAAGGTCGTCACGGCCCCGATCCTCGGTGACGCAGCGACCAGCACGTCGAACTCGACCCTGGTCAAGACGACCGTGATCAACACGAGCGGGGCGGTCATGGGCGACAAGGCCTTCACCAACGTCACCGTCCGGGAGGACGATGGCGTCACGGGCAGCGCAACCGCTCTGCCGCCTGCAGGCGTCCAGGGCAACCCGTGCGCGGAGAAGGCAGCGGCGGCCACCCCGACCGCGCTCAGCTTCTCCGACACCACCCCGGCACCCGGTCAGCAGATCACCGTGACCGGTTCGGGCTACCGACCCGGTGAGGGCGTCACGTTCTCCGTCGCCGGTACGCCGGTCGGGGTCGGGGTCGCCAACGCCTCCGGTGTCGTCGAGCTCCCGCTGACCCTGGCGGCGGACGCGGCGTACGGTCCGACGACGATCAGCTCGGTCGGTGCCGGCTCGGCCCTGACCGGCACGGGAAGCGTGACGGTGCTGGCCACGACGACGACGTCGCTGGAGCTCGCCCCGTCGGCGCCGAAGATCAAGCAGGCGGTCACGCTGACGGCCACGGTGGAGGGTGACGAGACGGCCGGCACGGTCCAGTTCTTCGACGGGGCCACCCTGCTGGGGTCGGCGCCGACGGTGGACGGGGTCGCGACCTTCAGCAAGCCGTCCGGGTTCCTGGCGGGTACCCACGACCTCGTGGCGAAGTTCGGTGCCACTGCCACCGCACAGGCCTCGGAGTCAGGTCCGGTGTCGATCACCCTGGTGAAGGGCGCGGCACCGATCGTGATGGCGATCTCCACCGACGCCTCGACGTACGGGACCGCGGTGACCGGCCAGGTCTCCGTCGGTGCCGTCGGCGCAGCCGAGGTGACGGTCAAGTACGGCACCTCCACGGTGGTCGTGCCGCTGACCAACGGCTCCGCCGGCTTCACGTTGCCGGCGACGCTGGCGCCGGGCAGCTACACGGTGACGGCGCAGTACCTCGGCTCCGACGAGCTCGAGGCCAGCCCGGTCGCATCGGCACCGCTGACGGTGTCGAAGAAGCCGACCACGCTGCTGATGGCGACCTCGCGGACGTCCTCGACGTTCGGGACGGTGGTCACCGGTCAGGTCTCGGTGAGCGAGAGCTCGGCGAGCTCGGTCACGGTGAAGTACGGCAGCACGACCACGGTCGTGCCGCTGGCCAACGGGGCCGGGAAGTTCTCGTTGCCGGCCACGCTGGCGCCGGGCAGCTACACCGTGACGGCCCAGTTCCTCGGCACGAGCGTGCTGGAGGCCAGCGCCATCGCCTCGGCACCCCTCGTGGTGGGCAAGCGGCCGACCTCGGTGGGCGTCAGCGGACCGTCGACGGCCAAGGGCGGCAAGTCGCTGACCGTGACCTTCGCGGTCGCGGGCTCGGTGGCGGGCACCTACCCGGCCGGTGACCTGAAGATCTACCAGTCGGTCGGCGGCGGGGCGTACAAGCTGGTCTCGACCAGGACCCTGACCCAGACGAGCAAGGGGATCGTGAAGCTCACGACGACCGCACCCGCGTCGGGCAAGGACCTGCGCTACAAGGCCACGTACGTCGGCAACGCGTCCTTCGCCGGCTCGTCCAGCGGCGTGAAGACGGTGGTGGTCAGCAAGAAGAAGTAGGCACCGCAGGACACGACGGGCTCACGGCGCTGCCGTGGGTCCGTCGTCCTGTTCGGTGCGCTCAGCCCCAGCCGAGCTCGTGCAGCTGCTCGTCGTCGATGCCGAAGTGGTGGGCGATCTCGTGGACCACGGTGATCTCGATCTCCTCGGCGAGCTCCGCGACGTCGCGGCACATCCGCAGCAGCGGGCCGCGGAAAACGAAGACCTGGTCGGGGGCGAAGAACGTGTAGTTGCCGTCGCGCTCGGTCAGCGGCGTGCCGACGTACAGACCGAGCAGGGTCGGGTCGTCGGGCGGAGGCTCGTCCTCGACCAGGACGACGACGTTGTCCATCAGCCTTGCCAGGCCCTCGGGGATCGCGTCGAGCGCCTCGGCGACCAGCTCGTCGAAGGCGTCCTCGGAGATCTCCACGCGCGTCAGCCTAGGTGGCAGGACCCAGCGGCTACCGATTCGCGACACAACGGACACGTGCGCGTAACAGACACTTCGTACCGTCGACGGATGCGAGCTCACCATGCATGACGCCATCAGCCGTGCGCTGCACGACCGACCGGAGTCCGAGGGTCTCGGGACGACTCCGGCCCTCGAGGGCCTACGTCGTCGTTCGCTCGCCTCGGCCGACGTGCTCGCCCCGTCCTTGGCGGCGACCAAGCCGGCTGCGACCGCGCTGGTGGTCCCGGTCGTCGTCACCGCCTTCGTCGGACCGGGCGCCTGGCTCAGTGTCGTCCTCGCGGTGCTGGCCGCGCTGCTGCTGCGTCGGGTGATCGACGAATTCACCTCGCGCGTGGTGACGTCGGGGTCCCTCTACACCTTCGTGGTCCGTGGTCTCGGGGCGTTCGCGGGACTCATGTGCGCGGTGGCGATGCTGCTCGCCTACGCGTTCGCGAGCGGCTACGCACTGACCAACGCTGGTCTGACCGCGCGCTCGCTGGCTGCTCAGGACATGGGGGTGACCGGACCGTTCGAGCTGGGTGACGTCCTGGTGGTCGTCGCGATCGGTCTGGGCTGCGGGCTCCTCCTGATCCGGCGTGTCAGCACGTTCACCGCGACCACCCTGGTGATCCAGATCGTCACCGTCGCCTCCGTGCTGGTCCTCGTCGTCGCCGTCCTCGCGGCGGGTCCCGGACTGGCCGAGCCGTTCTCCCTGGAGGGTGCCGACCCGCTCAGGATCGCCGGCGGGGCGAGCATCGTGCTCGCCATGCTCGTCGGCTTCGAGTGCTCGGCGTCGCACGGTGCCGAGGCCTCCCGTCCGTTCCGTTCCGTCCCCCGCGCGATGACGTCCTCCCTGCTGCTCACCGGCGCGCTCAGCCTCCTCACCACGCTGGTCCTGACGGCGGACCCGGCCGCGATGCTCGACGCCCTGCACCAGTCGGTCCGGATGGAGGCAATCTGGTTCCCCGAGGGCGGGGCCACCGTGACGACCCTGTTCCGGGTCGTTCGGATCCTCAGCCTGATCGCCTGCATCCTCGCCATCTGGGCCGCGATGACCCGGTTGGTCTTCACCCTCGCCCTCGAGGGTGCGTTGCCCCCGGCGCTGCGGCGGACCCACGACCGGCACCACTCGCCGTACCTGGCAGTGCTCTGGACGTCGCCGCTCGTCATCGCCCCCGGCGCGTTCCTGGTGGCCGCCGACCACCCGCGACAGACGGTGCTGGCCAGCCTCCTGGACACCTCGGGCCTGGTGATGCTGGTGGCCTACCTGCTGGTCTGCCTCGCTGTACCGGTCTTCCTGCACCGGCTCAACGAGGTCAGTGCGCCGGCGTTGATCGCCTCCGCCCTGGGCGTGGTCGTCGTGCTCGGCGCGATGGCTTGCAACATCTGGCTCCAGGGCGAGCGCGGAGACACGGCCATGGTCGCGGTCGTCGCCCTGGTCGTCGTCCCGGTCGCCATCGGCTGGTACCGGGCACTGCTGCGTCGGCGTCCGGCTGCCCTGCGCAGGATGGGCGTGCACGACCAGTCGATCGCCGCGGACGCCTGGAGCGCCTCGTGACGACCAGCCAGGAACACGTCTTCGACGGGCGCCAGCCCTCGGCGGTCAGCAACGCACTCTCGATCCTGCACGTCGTCGCGGCAGCTCCGCCGGGGATCACGGCGAAGGAGATCCACCAGTCGTTGCAGATGCCCCGGGCGACGGTCTACCGGATCATCAAGCACCTCGTCGCCGAGGAGTTCCTGGTGCGGAGCCAGGACCTGCACGGGTTCGCGCTCGGGAGCCGGATGAGGGAGTTCTCCCGCAACGCCGCCCAGCACCTCCGTGCCTGAGCGTCCTGCCCGGACCGGCGTTCAGCTCAAGTGGTACCCGAGCCAGGCCGCACCGGAGCAGGCGACCACGGTGGCCACGGCGTAGAGCGCGCCCCGACGACCCCCACGGTCGACGGACTGGACCGCCACCGCCGAGTACGTCGTGAACGCACCGCAGAAACCAGTGCCCAGGAGCAGCATCGCGTTGCCGTCAGCACCGAGGCCGACCAGCGCGCCGAGCAGCGTGGAGCCGAGCACGTTCACCGTCAGGGTGCCCCAGGGCGTCGTACCGTCGAGGAGGCGCGCTGCCAGGAGTCGCGCGGGTGCGCCGACGGCCGCGCCGAGGGCGACCAGCAGCGCGCTCACACCTCGGTCCGCGGAGCCATCCGGTCCACCAGAACGACCGCCGCGAGAGCGGCGAGCAGGGTGCCGCCGGCGTACAGGACCGCGAGCACGGCGCCGTCGTGCTCGAGCAGCACGACGCTCTGCTCCGAGGCCGCTGACATCGTCGTGAAGCCGCCGAGGATCCCGGTGCCGAGGAACACCCCGAGCCACGGCGTACGCCGGACGACGGTGAACGCCCCGACCGCGGCGAGCAGGGCGCTCCCGACGACGTTGATGCCGAACGTCGTCCAGGGGAACCCGCTGGCGATCGGCAACCACTCGGTCAGTCCGTACCGGGCGAGCGACCCGATCACCCCGCCTGCGGCAGCCGCTGCGAGAGCTGCGGGGAGTCGTGCTTCGGTCACGAGACCTCTTGCCGGGGGGTGAGGCGGGTGGGCCCGTGCCACGGGAGCGGCTGGTGGCCGCTGCTCTGCCGGTGGAACTCGCCGAGGTACCACCGCTGGAGCGACATCAGGGCCGGCGGTGGTCGCATCGCCAGCAGGCTGTCGTCAGCGAAGTCGCGGTAGATGTCGTCGAGCAGGGCGCTGACCCTCGCCATTGAGGAAGGAGCCGTTGCGGGGATCGAGTAGCTGAGGTCGACCGTCTCGGCGCCCTTCTCCATCGAGATCTCCAGCTCCTCCAAGCCGACCACCTGCCGGCGCTCGTGCTCGATCTGGAGGAAGACGTCCGCGAACTCCACAGCGATCGGGTAGCGCTCGGGTTCGCTCATCGAGAGCAGTCGGAGCTCACGGCCGAGCTCGTTGAAGTGCAGGCGGAGGTGCGAGAACAGCTCGACCGGCATGTTCAGCAGGCGGAGGTGGAACATGGTGCCGGGATCGGCGTGCTGGTCCGGGCGGGCGGCCAGGGCCTCGTCCATGTCGAACAGCTCGCCCTCGGCGGGCTGTTCCCGGGGGTCGGCACTCGGCTCGAACCAGACGACCTTGCCCATCCCGCGCGGATCGATGTCCGCGCCCCAGCGCAGGGCATAGCTGGCCACCAGGTCAAGACCCCGCCCGACCGTGGACCAGGAGAAGTCGTCGTCCAGGTCGATGTCGGTGCTGGAGTGCCGCTGCTGCGGCGGGACCATCGACTGATCGGTCACCTCGATGCGCGGGTGGTCGACGGTGCCGCGGACGTGGACGGTCATCGGCGGGTCCGCGTGCAGGATCGCGTTGGTGACGAGCTCGGAGACGGCGAGGCGCGCACTGTCGGCGAGCTCGGGGCGACCGATCTCCTCGAGCACACCGGTCACCCAGTCACGCGCCAACCTGACGGAAGGCGGGCTGGCGGGCAGAGCCAGGGTTCGCTTGTTCCAGGGCACAGATAGGACTCCGAGGTCGGGGACGGTCTCCAGGGCAGATGCCCATCCCTCCGACTCGATCAAACCACATCCGAGAACAGGTTTCACGGACCGTGTGACGGACCAGACGTCCTGAGAATTGTGGCCCTGAGCGGGATAGCGGGACAATGGAGACATGGCTCAGAAGACGGAGAACCAGCGCCATCGCGTCGTCGTGGTCGGGTCCGGCTTCGGCGGTCTGTTCGGCACCAAGGCACTGCGCCGCTCGGACGTCGACGTCACGATGATCGCGAAGACGACCCACCACCTTTTCCAGCCGCTGCTCTACCAGGTCGCCACCGGCATCCTGTCGGAGGGCGAGATCGCCCCGGCGACCCGCGAGGTGCTCGCGCGCCAGAAGAACGCGACCGTGCTCCTGGGCGAGGTCACCGACGTCGACCTGACCGCCCGGACGGTCACCTCCAACGTGCTCGGTCGCGAGCTGGTGACGCCGTACGACTCGCTGATCGTCGCCGCGGGCGCCGGTCAGTCGTACTTCGGCAACGACCACTTCTCGCGCTTCGCCCCCGGCATGAAGAGCATCGACGACGCCCTGGAGCTGCGCGGCCGGATCTTCGGTGCGTTCGAGCTCGCCGAGGTGATGGCGGCCCGGGGCCAGGACATCGACCACCTGCTCACCTTCGTCGTCGTCGGCGCCGGTCCGACCGGCGTCGAGATGGCCGGCCAGATCGCCGAGGTCGCGCACAAGACCCTCAAGAAGGACTTCCGCTCGATCAACACCCGCAAGGCGCGCGTGATCCTCCTCGACGCCGCGCCGCAGGTGCTGCCGCCGTTCGGCGCCAAGCTGGGCGCCTGGACCGAGAAGAAGCTCGACGGCATCGGCGTCGAGGTCCAGCTCGGGGCCATGGTCGTGGCCGTCGACGAGCGCGGGCTCGAGGTCCAGGACCGTGACGGCACCCGCCGCCGGATCGAGGCCGTGACCAAGGTGTGGGCCGCAGGCGTCCAGGCGAGCCCGCTCGGCAAGACGCTCTCGGAGCAGACCGGCGCCTCTCTCGACCGAGCCGGACGGATCGCGGTGAACCCGGACCTGACCCTGCCGGGTCACCCCGAGGTCTTCGTGGTCGGCGACATGATCTCCCTGGACAACCTCCCCGGTGTCGCCCAGGTCGCGATCCAGGGAGCCCAGTACGCCGCCCGCGAGATCGACGGTCGGGTCCGGGGCAAGGCCCCGCAGGCGGCCTTCAAGTACTTCGACAAGGGCAGCATGGCGACGATCTCGCGATTCAGCGCTGTCGCCACGGTCGGGAAGCTCCGCATCACCGGGTTCGTCGCCTGGCTGATGTGGCTGGCCGTGCACCTCTTCTACATCACCGGGTTCAAGAACCAGGTCACGGCGCTGCTGCACTGGGCGGTCACCTTCATCGGCAACGACCGTTCCGAGCGGACCGCGACCGAGCAGCAGATCTTCGCCCGGGAGGCGATCGGTCGGCTCGAGGGCGGCACGAGCGTCCTGGTCAGCGAGCCGTCGTCCGCCCCCACGCGCGAGGAGCTCGAGGCGAAGGCGAGCGAAGAGGTCCGGCTCACGGACTCCAACGAGCGCGGCAAGGCGACCGTCTAGTTTCCGATCGTCGAGCTTGCCGAGACGTGGTGACCTCGCTGCGCACGTCACGACATCTCGGCAGGCTCGATGACCGAGCTATTCGTACTGCGGCGGGGTCTCCCCGCTCTCGGCGAGCTGCTCGCGGGCCCACCGGGGCAGGATGAACAGGCCCTCCGCCTCGACCGTCACCTCGCCCTCGGCGTCGCGCAGCTCGCCCTTGACGATCGTCTTGATGCCGGCGCTGGAGTCGACCCACGCCGACGCGCTGCACGCACCGAGCGCGGTGGGCTTGCGGTAGCGCAGGGTCAGCGTCCCGGTCATGCCCGGCGTCCCTCCAGCGGCGGCGGCCTCGCCGAAGATCTGGTCGAGCACCAGCGCGAGCACGCCGCCGTGCACCTTGCCCGGAGGGCCTTCGTACAGGGCGTTGAGGAAGAACTCCGAGGAGGCTCCGCCCTTCACCCGGTCCTGGACGATCGTCAACGGGGGAGCGATCGCGTTGCGAAGTCCGACCACCGTGTTGCCGTAACCACGGACCCGGCTGTTGTTCGTGACGACCACCCCGAAGTTGCCGGGGATCATCTCGGTCTCGAGCTTCGCGGTGAGCGCCTTGACCGCGGCAGTCGCCTCCTCGACGGCGTCGTAGTCCACGGTGGTGCGCAGGGCGACCTCGTTGAGGCGCCGGAGCGCGTCGGTCAGCCGGCCGTAGACGGCCTGCTCCTCGGCGAACTCCTCGTCGGTCATGTCGACGGTGCGGTACTCGAACGGGGGTTGGCTCATGCCAATCAGACTAGAACGAGTTCCAGTTTTGCGGAAC
This sequence comes from Marmoricola sp. OAE513, assembly GCF_040546585.1. Taxonomy (NCBI): domain Bacteria; kingdom Bacillati; phylum Actinomycetota; class Actinomycetes; order Propionibacteriales; family Nocardioidaceae; genus Marmoricola; species Marmoricola sp. OAE513. Next base: position 2,250,056 of record NZ_JBEPOC010000001.1, read on the forward strand.
GGATCAGGGGGTGAGCCTGGGCACCCTCTTCCTTGCGGCCCCCGGGGTGGTCGATGATCGGACGATGACCTCCCGCGTGCCCGCCAGCGACCCGACCCGCGAGAAGAACAGGCGGGAGAAGGTCGGCGCCAAGCTTGCCGAGCTCCGTCCGGTGACCTGGTACCTGGTGCACCTCGGGCGCGTCATCGACCCGTTTCTCATGAAGGTCAGCAACGGTCGGATCAACAGCACGGGTACCAACCAGGTCGTCGTGCTGACCCACACCGGTCGCAAGTCCGGCCTGGAGCGCACCACGCCGCTCGTGTACTTCACCGACGGCGACGACGTCATCCTGATCGCCTCCAAGGGCGGGGCCCCGGAGAACCCGATCTGGTACCTGAACATCACCGCGAACCCGGAGGTCCAGCTGCACGTGGGCCCTGACGGGGGTCGCTACCGTGCGCGCACGGCCGAGGGTGCCGAACGCGACCGGCTGTGGAACCTCGCCGTGACGCTCTACCGCGGTTACGCCGGGTACGCCGAGCGCACCGACCGCGAGATCCCGGTCGTGATCTGCTCGCCGTCGCCGGAGCCGGGCGGTCGAGCGTAGTCGAGACCTGATCTTCCGGGTGATCTCGACTGCGCTCGATCAGCCGTGCAGACTGCGCTGGATCAGACGTTGATCGCCCCGACGGACTCCGGGGCGAAGCCGGGGAACACCGCCGCGGTGGACGCGCCGAGGCGCTTCGTCACGACCTCGGAGAGCACGCTGCGATAGTCGGTCGTCACCGGCAGGTCCGCATCCAGGCTGTTCGTCAGCGACGGCATCGAGCCGTAGTAGCCGCCCTTCACCCCGGCGCCGAGCAGGAACATCACGTTGCCGTGACCGTGGTCGAGGCCGTAGTTCGCGTTCTCCTTCACCCGTCGGCCGAACTCCGAGATCGTCACGACCGTCACCTTGTCGCCGAGGCTTCCGAGGTCCTGGAAGAAGGCGGCGAGTCCCGAGGCGAGCTGGCTGCTCGCGTCGACCATCCGGCCCCAGTCCAGGGTGCCGAGGTCGGTGTGCATGTCCCAGCCGCCGTCGTGGTCGACGGCGATAACGTCGGTGCCGACGTTGGACCGGATGATCCGCGCGGCCGCCCGGAGAGCCTGCCCGAGGTCGTCGCTCGGGTAGTCCGCCCCGTTGGCCGGTGTCTTCGAGGACTTCGCCACCGGCTGGAAGTCCGCGATGGTGCTGAGTGCCGAGCGGGCGCCTGAGCCCATGGCGCCACCCGCGCCGGCCCACATGGTCTGCATCGACCTGCGTCGCCGGTCAGCGGTGTCCCACTGGTCGTCGCCGGCCAACGAGATGGCGTCGACCGAGGCCGCGGTCACCGTGGGCTGCGGTCCGTACAGCGCGGTGATCGGCACCGACATGCCCATCCCAATCGCCTGCAGCGGGTGCCGGTAGTCGTCCTGGCCGATGAGCCGGTTGATCCACCCGACGCGCGCGGCCGAACCCGGATCTGCGTCCTCGAGCTCCTCCATCGCCGAGAAGTGCGAGCGGTTCGGAGCCGGTAGGCCGGTCGCGTGGACCGCTGCGATCTTGCCTGCCTGCCACATCGGCAGCAGCGGAGCCAGCTTCGGGTGCAGACCGAAGGTGTCGTTGCGGGCGAGCAGCGATGCCTTGGGGATCGCGATCCGCGGACGTGCCGCGTAGTACGCCGGGTCTGCGTGCGGCACGACCAACGACAGGCCGTCGGCGGCTCCGCGCAGCGACAGCAGCACCAGCACGTTCCCCGCCTTCCGGGTGGCGCCGTACGACGCCTGCAGGAAGGTGCCGCCGAAGAGGGAGGTAGCCATGCCGACGCCCGCGGCGGTGATTCCGCCCTTGAGCAGGCCGCGGCGGGACATCCCCGAGAGCTCGGTGCAGCAGTCGATGGTCGTCATGGTGGTCACCGTCCGATGTGCAGGGGGTTGTCGAGGAAGACCGTGAGCAGGCGCGGCATCTGCCACCTCACCAGGTCGTGCTTGGCGGTGATGGTCGCGGCTGCAGGGATGCCTGTCGCCTGGCTCGCGACCTTGAGCAGGAACGGGGTCGAAGGTCGCCCGAGGATGCTGCGGGACAGGTGGTCGACCAGCGCGTCGAAGCGCAGAGATGCCTTCGGCAGCCATCCTGAAGGCTTCTTGTAGGACGCTCCCTTGTCGGGCCACCAGCCTCCCGACATCGTGTAGTGCACCTCGAAGGACGAGAGCATCCGGGACACGGAGGTCCACGCCGAGGCGACGTCCGGCCGGCCGTCGGGACGTGGCCAGCCGAACGGCGTCATCCCGATCTGGTTGGCCTGCCAGAGGATCGCGTTCGCCGCGGCCTCGTCGGTCGTCGGCCGGGTGATCTTCACGCCCAGAGCCCGGTACGTCGCGATCACGTCCTCTTCCGGCGTCCGGGTCTTCTTGCCGGCCGAGGCCTTGAACTCGGCGCTCGCGACCAGGGCCTTGAGCACCGGTGCGATCGCGGTGTCGTTGGCCAGGTAGACGCTGGCGAGGTGCTCGACCAGTCCGTTGCTCGGGGCGTCGGAGACGAAGTGGACGGCGAGCTTGCGGGCGAGCCGGCGGGCCGTGGACGGGTGCCGGGCCAGGTAGTCGAGGTAGGCCTTCGTCACTGCGCGCCCGTCGGAAGAGGTGTTGGCGTGCGAGAACCCGAGCACCTTGACCGGACCTGTCCAGTGCGCTGCCGGGTTGTAGGCCGCGACCCAGGTGTTCCAGAGGTCCACCCGCCACCCGGTGAGGATCCGGGCCGAGCTCTTCACGTCGTCCTCGGTGTAGCCGGCCTCGCGTCCGACCGTGTGCAGCTCGAGGAGCTCGCGGCCCTGGTTCTCGTTGGGGGCGGACTTGGTCGAGGTGGCGTTGCCCAGGAACGCACCCATCGCCGGGTCGGTGCTGACGGCGTTCAGGAGCTCGTCGAACTTGCCGAGGGCGAGCCGGCGGATCAGCCGGCCGTACTCCTGGCGGTAGGCACCGGTCTGGCCGCCGTCGGTCGGGACGTGGAAGTGGTGCTCCCAGAAGTTCGCCATCGTCTCGAGGACCTGACGCTCCGACCCGATCCGTCGGATCATCGACCAGGCCTGGTAGTGCGCGTTGGCCTCCCAGACGTTCTCCGTGCCGGCGTAGTGGCGCGCGATCGTAGTCAGCGCGGGAGCGAGGTTCGAGGACCACCAGGTCGCCGAGGAGTCGTAGAAGGTGTCCGGGAGGGAGGCCGGGCTCAGCTGCTTGGCGAACCACTTGTCGATGCCGCCGGACCTGGTCACTTCGGCTCCGAGGCCGGGGGTCCAGCCGCCGGTGAACCGGTTGACCACCAGCAGCGCGCGGGCGTCGAGGACCTTGGTGGCCGGATAGGTCTTCGCGACCTTCTTGGCCTTTTTCTTCTTCTTCTTTTTCTTGGTCGCCGTCCGTGGCGAGATCTGCAGGACCGTCATGGTGCTGGGTCTCCGTTGGCTGGGAGTGTCGTATTCGGGACCATCGGCCCTCCCCGACCCGACCTGAGCGGTTCTCCGACTTTTCTGAGAGGGTCTGCGGCATGGAGATCGGTGTCGCACTTCCGCAGATGGCCCCCGGCTACGGACCGGGCACGACCTTGGACTGGGCGCGAGGCATCGACGCCGGTCCGTTCTCGAGCGTCTCCGCGGGGGAGCGGGTCACCTTCTCCAACCCGGAGATGGTCGCCACCCTCGGCGCGTGCGCGGCGGCCACGGAGCGGGTGCGGATCTTCGCCAACCTGTGGGTGCTGCCGCCCCTGTCGATGCCGATGGTCGCCCAGCAGATCGGCACGCTCGACCACCTCGCCCCGGGGCGCCTCGAGGTCGCGGTCGGGGTCGGCGGCCGCGAGCACGACTACCGCGCTCTGGGCAGCGAGTTCAAGGGGCGCCACCAGCGCCTCGACGACAAGGTCGCCGAGCTCAAGAGCCTGCTGGCGGGCGAGCCGCCGTTCGAGGGGGCCGCGCCGGTCGGACCTGCCGTCACGCGGCAACCGCGCATCCTGGCAGGGGCGATGGGGCCGAAGTCGATGGCACGGGCGGCCCGCTGGGCCGATGGCATCAGCGGGTTCAGCATCGCCGGTGACGCGGCGGAGATCTCCCGCGGCAACGCCCTCGCCGACTCCTGCTGGGCCGAGGCCGGCCGGAGCGAGGTGCCGCACAAGGTCAGTGGCTGCTTCTTCGCCCTCGGCGTGGACGACTCCGCCGAGCAGCTGCACGCGTTCACCGCCCGCTACCTCGGGTTCCTGGGCGACGAGCTCGCCGAGGCGATCGCCGGCACCGCCCGGGCCTCGAGCGCCGCGGTGCTGAACGAGATCCTCGACGGTGCCGAGGCAGCCGGCTGCGACGAGTTCATCCTGGTCCCGGCCACGACCGACCTGCGTTGCCTGGACGCAGCAGCGGAGCTGGTGGCGGCGAGGTCTTGACGTCACCCCCCGTTTACTAGAACGTGTTCTACATGACGTTGCGCGTGATTCAGTGGGCCACCGGCGGTGTCGGTCAGGCCGCGATCGGTCAGATCCTGCTCCACCCGGACCTCGAGCTGGTCGGGTGCTGGGTGCACTCGGAGTCCAAGGCGGGCAAGGACGTCGGCGAGATCCTCGGCACCGACCCGATCGGCGTGATCGCCACCAACAGCATGGAGGAGATCCTGGCGCTGGACGCCGACTGCGTCCTGTACTCGCCGCTGATGCCGAACCCCAAGGAGGTCGCGGCGCTGCTGAAGTCGGGCAAGAACGTCGTCACCCCGCTCGGCTGGTTCTGGCCGACCGAGGAGGAGCGCGCGCGCATGGAGCCGCACGCGATCGCCGGCGGCGTCACCCTGCACGGCACCGGGATCGACCCGGGCGGCGCGACCGAGCAGCAGCCGCTCTTCTTCTCCGGTCTGTCCTCGGCGATCACCTACGTGCGCGGCGAGGAGTACTCCGACATCCGCACCTACAACGCCCCGGACGTGGTGCGGCACATCATGGGCTTCGGGCAGTCGCCGGAGGAGGCGATGAACGGTCCGATGCTCTCGCTGCTCGCCAACGGGTTCGAGCAGTCGGTGCAGATGTGCCTCGACACCCTCGGGTTCGCCGAGGCCGAGATCCGCTCCGAGCGGCACGTGGCGGTCGCCACCGCACCGATCGACTCGCCTATCGGCACGATCGAGCCGGGGCAGGTCGCCGCCCAGCAGTTCGCCTGGGAGGCGTTCGTCGGAGACACCAAGGTGGTCCGCGTGGCGGTCAACTGGCTGATGGGTGATGAGCACCTGGACCCGCCGTGGAAGTACGGACCGGACGGCGTCCGGTTCGAGGTCGAGGTCAAGGGCGACCCGGACGCCTTCGTGGTGATCCACGGTTGGCACCCGACGTCGGTCGCCGCCGGCCTGGTGCGCAACCCGGGCATCGTGGTCACGGCCGCGCACTGCGTGAACTCGATCCCCTACGTGTGTGCTGCCGAGCCGGGCATCCTGACCTTCGTCGACATGCCGCTCGTCGCCGGCCGCGCGCACCCGGACCTGGCCCGGTAGACCGATGGACGCGTCCGCGTTCCCGAACCTCGACCCCCAGCTGCGGCCGCTGGTCGAGATGCTGCCGGACACGATGTCGGCCTTCGACGACATCCCTGCTGCGCGCGAGATGTTCCAGAATTTCTTGCCCGCGGGACCGGCGCCCGGGGAGGACCAGCTCGACATCGCCGACGCCGATGTCAACGGCGTCCCGGTTCGGGTCTACCGGCCGCGCGGAGTCGCCGGCGACCTGCCGGGGATCCTGTACCTGCACGGCGGCGGCTTCTGCATCGGCGACATCGACACCGAGCACGCCGGCGCCGTCCTGGTCGCGAACACCGTCGGTGCGGTCGTCGTGAACGTCGACTACCGGCTCGCGCCCGAGCACCCGTACCCGGCGGGTCTGGACGACTGCTACGCAGCACTGAAGTACCTGGCCGGCCTCGACGGGGTCGACGCGAGTCGTCTCGCCGTGCACGGGCAGAGCGCCGGCGGCGGCCTTGCTGCGGCGACGGCGTTGGTGGCACGCGACCGTGGCGGTCCCGCGCTGGCCTTCCAGTCGCTCGGCATCCCCGAGCTCGACGACCGTCTCGAGACGCCGTCGATGAAGGCGTTCGACGGCACCCCGATGTGGAGCCGGGTCCAGGCGGTCAAGTCCTGGGAGTACTACCTCGGCGGCAAGCCCGCGGACGCGTACGCGGCGCCGGCCAGGATGGACGACCTCTCGGGTCTTCCGGCGGCGTACGTCTCGACCTGCGAGTACGACCCGCTGCGCGACGAGGGCCTCACCTACGCCCTGCGGCTGCTTCAGGCGGGTGTCTCGGTCGAGGTGCACCAGTTCCCCGGCACGTTCCACGGGGCCCAGCTCGTCCAGGACGCTGACGTGGTGAAGCGGATGGTCGCGGAGAACCTGGACGCGCTCCAGCGCGCCCTGCACCCGGCGGTCTGAGGCGCCTAACCAGCAGCCCGCGCCTCGCCCGCCTCGATCTCCTTCAGCAGGTCGACGACGTACCGGCCGAAGTCGATCTGGATCGTGTGCCGCGGGGCGTCGTAGTACTGCGCGGTGTGCTCGGCCTGGTCGGCCTCCATGATGCGCACCTGCTCCTCGACGCTCGGCAGCTCGTAGGTGCCGGTGAGCAGTCGGGCGAGCAGCTTGGACTGCTGCTCGGCGAGGTTCACGATCGTCGGCGAGGACTGCGCCAGGCCCAGGTAGTAGAGGTGGTCGTGGCCGGGCTTGATCATCCGCTTGAACAGCGGGTACTGGTGATCGGAGTCCGGGTGCAGGTCGGCTTCGGAGTCGCCGAAGAAGGGGAACTTCATGTCGTAGCCGGTCGCGCAGATGACCACGTCGGCCTCGACCGAGGTGCCGTCGGTCAGGTGCACGGTGTGGCCGTCGAATCCCTTGATGGCGGCCAGGAAGTGGATGTCACCGGACCCGGCCTTGGTCAGGAAGTCGGCGCTCACCGAGGGGTGCGCCGAGAGCGGCTCGTGATCGGGCTCGGGCAGGCCGTAGTTGCTCATCGACCCGACCAGCTCCTTGATCAGCGCTCGGCCGGCAGCCAGGCCGACTTCCCGGGGGATGTCCGGCGGAGCCATCACCTTGTCGGCGGCGATGCCGTTGCGGTACTTGGGCAGCACCCAGACGCCGCGGCGTGCGGACACGTAGAGCTTCTCGGCCATCCACCGGCTCGAGAGCTCCGAGGCGATGTCCATCGCCGAGTTCCCCATGCCGACCACGATGACCCGCTTGCCCCGCATCTCGACCGGCTCGAACGGGTTGATGTAGGCGTGGCTGTGGATCAGGTCGCCCGCGAAGGTGCCCTCGTACTCGGGGAACCTTGGGCTCCAGTGGTGTCCGTTCGCCACGACGAGGTCGGTGTAGGACCGGGTCTCGCCGGTCGAGAGCGTGACGTCCCAGCCGACGTCGGTGCGCACGGCCTGCTCGACACCGGTGTTGAACTCGATCTTGTCGCGCAGGCCGAAGTGGTCGACGTACGCCTTGAAGTAGTCGTGGATCAGCGTGTGGTGCGGGAAGTCCGGGTAGTCCGCGGGCGCCGGGAAGTCCTCGAACTGCAGCCGCGCCGTCGAGGTGTCGATGTGCAGCGACTCGTAGACGGCCGAGCGCCCGTTCGGGTTCTTGAAGTACCAGTTGCCGCCCACCTCGTCGGCCAGCTCGAACTGGTCGTACTCGATGCCGAACTCCTTCAGGCGCTTGGCAGTGGTGATCCCGGAGCAGCCGGCTCCGATGATGCAGACCTTGGTCACGAGAGCTCCTTGACGCAGTCGAAAGCGGTGGTCACGTAGGTGTCGGTGCGCGGTGAGGCGACCATGTGGTCGGCCAGCTTGTTCTCGGCGTACGCGAAGGTGGTGCGGGTGTCGAGGTCGTTGACGACGATCGCGCCGCCGTACCCGGTCCACCAGCAGACCCGCCCCTCGTGGATGGCGGGCGCGGACGGCATCTGGAGCGCGTAGCCCACGCCGAACTTCACCGGCACGCTGAGCAGCTGGTCGACGCCCTCGGCCTGGACCTCGAAGATCCGGTCGATGGTCGCCGGCGACAGCAACCGTACGCCGTTCACCTCGCCGCCGTGCGAGACGAGCGCCTGCGCCAGCGCGATGCCGCGCGCGTTGCCGTGCCCGCCCGCGCCGCCGACAGCACCCCTGCGCCACGCGGGGGTGTTGCACACGGCCTCCGGCAGCAGCAACGGGTTCATGATCGTGCGGATCAGGAAGTGGTCCGGACCCAGCACGCTGTAGTCGATGTTCGAGGGCGGCGGGTTGCTGAGGTCGGCACACAGGTCGAGCTCGTCGTCGGGCACGCCCAACCGGAAGCCGCCGCCGAGCGGCGCCATGATGTCGTCGTGCAGGATGTCGGCGACCGACCGGCCGGTCGCGCCGCGCACGACCCCGTCGAGAAGGTGTCCGTGGCACACGATCTGGTACGCCGGCGCGGTGCCTGCTTCGTACCAAGCCGGCTGGTCGACGAGGGTGGCCTCCGACGCCGGCAGGTCCAGGATGTCCTCGACGCTGACCTGGGCGCCCCAGCCGGGGATCCCGCTGGTGTGCCCGAGCAGGTGCCGGACAAGGGTCTTCTCCTTGCCGTGGGCACCGAACTCGGGCCAGTACTCGATCACGGGTGCGTCGAGGTCGATGAAGCCCGCCTCGACCTGGGTCAGCAGGGCGAGAGCCGCCATCGTCTTCGTGACCGACCAGACCTGGGTGATCGTGTCGCGGGCCCAGGGGACCCCGGGGCGTGCCTCGCCGCCCCAGAGGTCGACGACGAGCTCGCCGTCGTGGACGACGGCGAGGCTGGCGCCGCGGTCGGTCCCGTCGGCGAGGTTGCGCTCGAGAAGGTCGTGGAGGGGGCTGAACGCGTCAGCGCAGGTTCCTTCGATCACCGGGTCACTTTAGAACGTGTTCTCGTCCGGGGGAACGAACTAGGCTCGCTCGCGTGAATCGTTCGCTCGCACTGCCGGTCGTCGCCGTCCTGTCCCTCGCCCTGCTCGGGGGCTGCGGAGGGGACCACGGGGACGCGAAGAAGCCGTCCATTCGGAAGTCGGCTGCTGACGACGAGGGCCGCAACGTCCTGGAGCTGACCAAGGGCAGCACCGTGACCGTCGCCGCGCCGAGCGCGAAGGGCGTGGTGTCGTCGAGGACGCCGGTGTCGCTGGAGTTCCGCGACCTCGAGTGCGCGGCCAACCTGCCCGGGGTCGGCTTCGACAAGAAGTACCGGAACATCGACCTGGTCGCGCCGAAGGGCAAGCAGCTGTGCTTGGTCGAGCTCGCCGTGACCAACATCGGCGACCGGAAGAACTTCTTCAGCTCGCGTGGCATCGCCAGGCTCCGCACCGACGAAGGCGAGTTCGCCCAGACCGACCAGACCTACGACTACCAGGGCATCGCCGACGCCCGGGGCACCCAGCTCGCCTCGACCTCGGACCTGATCAGACCAGGTAAGACCAAGTCCGACTTCGCGGTCTACGAGATCCCCGCGAAGGCCGAGCCGCAGGCGGTCGTCTACGACATCGTCACGGTCGACTGAGGTGGAGATCGTCCGGACACCGGAGGAACGGTTCGCCGACCTGCCGGGCTACCGGTTCGCGGCGCACTACGCCGACGTCGTCGCCGAGGACCTGGACCCGGTCCGGATGCACTACGTGGACGAGGGGCCCGCAGACGGCCCCGTCGCGCTGCTGCTGCACGGCCAACCGACGTGGTCCTACCTCTACCGGCACGTGATCCCGGTGCTCGTCGGGCGCGGCGTGCGGGTGATCGCTCCGGACCTGATCGGGTTCGGGCGCTCGGACAAGCCGACCCGCGGTCCGGACTACACGCTGGCCCGGCACATCGGCTGGGTCACCAGTCTCGTCACCGGCCTCGACCTGCAGCGGATCACCCTGGTCGCGCAGGACTGGGGCGGGCCGATCGGCTTCAGCGTGCTGGCCGCGGACCCCGACCGGTTCGCGAGCGTCGTCGCTGCCAACACGATCCTGCACACCGCGGACCCGGCGCTGGAGGATCGGCTCAACTGGGCCGTCCACGGCACGGGTGAGACACGCGTCGTGCTCGAGGAGGCGCTGGTCGACTACCTCCTGTACACCCAGCGGGCACCGGAGCTGCAGGCCAGCCTGTTCGTCGGGGCGACTGCCACAACGCCGTTGGCACCCGAGGTGCTGGCGGCCTACGACGCCCCGTTCCCGGGGGAGGAGTACTCAGCCGGTCTGCGGCAGATGACCGCGCTGCTGCCGCTCACCCGCAACGACCCCGGAGCCCGGATCGGCCGTCGGACCATGCGCGTGCTGGAGACGTTCGAGCGGCCCTTCGTGACGGCGTACTCGGACGGTGACCCGGCGACGCGTGGCTGGGAGAAGATCTTCGCGGAGCGGGTCCCGGGGGCACGGGGCGAGACGCACCGCACGATCACCGGCGCCGGTCACTTCCTCCAGGAAGAAGCCGGCGACCAGCTCGCCGCGGTGATCGCCGAGGTGGCCCTGCGCTGAGCTCAGGCCGCCGCGTCCGCCTCGGCAGCGGCCTTCAGCTTCACCATCGTCCGCGCGAGCGCCTTCTTCGTGCGCGCACCGAACAGCCCGTGCAGCACCCGCCTCCCGACCGCGTTGTAGTGGGACAGGTCCCAGGTCTCCGTCACCGCGGTGCCGCCGTCAGCGGTCGGGGTGAGCTCGTAGCGCCACCGGTGCAGGCCCCATGTGCCGCCACGCGATCAGCGCGTCCTGCTCGAACTCGACGACCTTGTTCTGGATCCGGTACGGCGCGCCCATCTTCATCTTCATGCCGAACCGCGATCCGAGCACGAGCCTGTCCGGGCCGGACACGGAGTCGCGCACGGTGCCGGAGCCGTCGATCCGGGAGTGCTGGCGGGGGTCGGAGAGGATCGCGAAGACGACCGCAGCAGGAGCAGCGATCGTGGTGGACGCGGATTCGTTGAGGTCGGCCATGGCTGCAGCCTAGGTGGACCCGGTCACCGAGCGCTCGGGATCACCACGCTGGACCCGGATCCCGGCCAGCAGCTGAAGCCGGCCGGGAGCTGGCGGCCGTCGTCGATGAGGTCGAGGCACTTGGACACCAGGACGTTCGGGTCCTTCGACAGCGAGTCCGCGAGGGCCTTGTTGGCCTCGGCGAGCCGCTGGTTGGTGATCTTCTTCTGCTCCGCGACCCGGGTGGCGGCCACCTCGAGCTGGAGCTGGTTGATCTTCTGCTGGGTACCTTCGGAGAGACGGATGTAGGAGATGGTGATCGACTTGATGTCGACCTGCGGCTTGTCGTCGTCGGACACCGCGCGGAGGAGGCCGTCCATCTTCGTCGAGACCTCGGTGCTGAACTTCTGGAGGTCCGGGGCGGTGTTCGAGACCGGTTGCGTGCCGGTGTTGAGCAGCGGGTTGAAGGTCGAGAAGACCGAGGCCAGTGCTGAGGTGAGCTGCGTCCGCACCAGAGCGTCGTTGACGTTCTCGTTGATGTCCTTGTCGGAGTTGCGGTAGTCGGCGTAGATGTCGTCGGCGGCGTCCTGGTTGATCCGCGACCGGATCACGACCGAGACGCACGCCGTCGATCCGTCTCCGATGCGGACGCTGATGCAGTCGCCCTCGCCGGTGAACTTCTGGGTCGTGATCGTGCCGTCGATGTCGGTGACCTTCTGCCACGGCGCCTTCAGGTGCAGGCCGTTGCCCAAGGTGCGACCCGACGGCTTGCCGAACGTCGTGACGACACCGGCATTGCGGGTGCCGACGACCGTGAAGGAGGCGAGCCCGACGCAGAGCAGCGCCAGCACGACGAGTCCGGCGGACGCTGCGCGCAGCGTCCGCTTGGTGCCCTTGGAGTCGGTCCAGCTGACCGGGAGGACGAGGACCGCTCCGATCACGGCGATCAGCGCGAGGATGAGGATGCCGGGCATGGGAGAACCTCCGTCGGTGGGGTGAACGGGGTGGGCCCCCAGGGGATCGAACCCTGAACCCGCGGATTAAAAGTCCGCTGCTCTGCCAATTGAGCTAGAGGCCCGAGACGCCCGGTCGGAGCGCGTCCGGGGAAAGTATGGCGCACCGCGTGCTCAGGGGGCCGACGAGGTTTCCCGCCCGGCCAGGATCGCGGCCACCGCGTCGCGAAGATCGTCCACGACGTCGCGGGCCGGGGCGGGCCGCGACGGCGTCCCGACGTTGGCGCGCACGAACGCGAGGTCGCCGAGTACCCGGAAGCACATCGAGGTCGCCTCGGCCATCCGGAAGCGGACGGTCGAGCGTCTCAGGCCCGGCTGGATGCGTTGCAGGATCACACCCATCCGCTGTGCCTGCGGGGCGAAGGTCTCGTTGAGCAGCTGCCACCCAGGCTCACGGTGGCTGCGCACGATCCGGTCGACGAGGCGGATCCAGGCGTCCTCTCCGCGCAGGGCCAACGCTGCCACGGGCTCGACGATCGCCGCGGCGAGGAGGTCGACGTCGGGAGCATCCGAGCTCTCGAGAGACGCGAGCCTGTCCTCCCGCTCGCTGCGGATCGCGTCGCTACGGGCGTGGATCAGCGCTGCGAGCAGGGCGTCCTTGGAGCCGAAGTGGTAGTTGATGGCTCCGACGTTGGTGCCGGCCTCGGCCATCAGGGTGCGCAGGGACGTCGCCTCGATGCCACGTTCGGCGAACACCCGCTCGGCGGTGTCGAGCAGGAGGTCTCGTTGGGTACGTCGTTGGCTCGGCTCGGCGCTCACGGTTCCGGACCCTACACCGGACGAAACGAGGCAATTCCATCACGTGATGGAATTGCTGTGTATCCTCCGAGCATGGACGAGCTCCCCGTGATCGTGCACCGCCGTACCTGTCCGCTCTGCGAAGCCATGTGCGGGCTCAACGTCCACGTGCGGGGCGACCAGGTCGAACGAATCACCCCGGACCCCGACGACGTGTGGTCGAAGGGACACATCTGTCCCAAGGGCACCACTCTCGGAGCGCTCCACCACGACCCCGACCGCTTGCGCCGACCAGTGGTCAAGCAGCCCGACGGTTCGTTCAAGGAGGTCTCCTACGCCGAGGCCTACGCCCGGGTGGACGAGCTCCTCGGGCCGGTGATCGCCGAGCACGGCATCGAGGCCGTGACGGCGTACGTCGGCAACCCGCTCGCGCACGCGCTCGACCTCAGCCGGTACGTCGGCATCCTCATCGGGATGTCCGGCATCCCGATGATCTACTCGCCGGGCGTCGTGGACCAGTGGCCCAAGAACGTCGGGGCGCACCTGATGTACGGAGGGATGTGGAAGATCCCGGTGCCCGATCTGCAGCGCACCGACCTGTTCGTGATCATGGGGGCCAACCCGCAGGCTTCGCAGGGATCGCTGCTGTCCTGCCCGGACATCATGGGTGAGATCGGCGCGATCCAGAAGCGGGGCGGCCGGGTCGTCGTGGTGGACCCCCGGCGTACGGGGACGGCAGCGAAGGCCAGCGAGTGGGTGCCGATCGTGCCGGGCACGGATGCCGCGTTCCTGATGGCCGTCGTGCAGGTTCTCTTCGCCGAGGGGTTGGTGAACCCGGGTCACGTCGAGCAGCACCTGGACGGGGGTCAGGCGTCCCTCGACGAGCTCGGTGTGCTGGTGGCGTCGTGGACGCCGGAGCGGGTCGAGGAGGTCACGGGGGTGGCGGCCGACCGGATCCGCGGGCTCGCTCGGGAGCTCGCGGGTACGGAGCGGGCCGTGCTCTACGGGCGCATCGGTCTGTGCAACCAGGAGTTCGGGACGTTGGCGAGCTGGCTGGTCGACGTCGTCAACATCCTCACCGGCCACTTCGACGTCGAGGGCGGGTCGATGTTCCCGCTGCCCGCGGCCTGGACCGTCAGCGACCTGCCGATGCCCGAGCTCGAGAACGGCGTCCCCAACTTCGGTCGCTGGCGCAGTCGCGTGCGTGGCGCCCCTGAGGTCCTCGGACACGTCCCGGTGTCCTGCCTGCACGAGGAGATCTCGACGCCGGGCAAGGGGCAGATCAAGGCGCTGTTCACCGTGGCGGGGAACCCGGTCCTGTCCTCGCCCGAGGGTGACCGGCTCGACTCTGCTCTGCCCGGGCTCGACGCGATGATCAGCGTCGACCTCTGGATCAACGAGACGACCCGGCACGCGGACGTGATCTTCCCGGGGCTCTCGGCCCTGGAGTCCGCGCACTTCGACGACATGATCTGGATGTTCGCGGTCCGCAGCGGCGCGAAGTTCTCGCCGGCGGTCTTCGATCCGGTCGAGGAGCGGCCGGGGGAGTGGGAGATCCTGATCCGCCTCGCGGGCGCCTGCCTCGGGACTCCGATGGCCGACTTCGACGTGGTGGCGATCGACGACGGGTTCTTCGACGTGCTCGCGATGGCGCACGGGGTCGACGGAGCCGCTGCCCGCGAGCACTACACCGAGGGCGGACCGATGCGCCTGCTCGACCTGCAGATCAGGTCGGGACCCTTCGGCGACCGGTACGGCGAGAACCCGGACGGGCTGACGCTCGCGAAGGTGCAGGAGCACCCCGAGGGCATCGACCTCGGTCCGATGCGGCCGCGGATCGCCGACGTGCTCGACACCGCCAACGGCAAGCTGCTGCTCGCGCCGGCGTACATCACCGACGACCTGACGCGGCTCGAGGAGCGGATGTCGCGCGGCCGGCCCGAGCTGGTTCTGATCAACCGTCGGCACCTGCGTTCCAACAACTCCTGGCTGCACAACGTCCCGAGCCTGATGAAGGGCAGCAACCAGTGCACCTTGCTGATGAATCCGACCGATGCGGCGAGCCGGGGGCTGTCCGAGGGTGATCTGGTTCGCGTGACCTCGGAGAGCGGTTCGATCGAGCTGCCGCTGGAGCTCGACGACGGCATCCTGGCCGGGGTGGTGTCGACGCCGCACGGCTGGGGCCACGGCAAGGACGGCGCCCGGCTCGAGGTCGCTGCAGGGCGACCGGGCGTGAACACCAACGTGCTCTCCCCGGGGCGGTTGGTCGACGCGCCCTCCGGCAACGCGATGGTCAACGGCTTCGAGGTCTCGGTCCGCGCCGCGACCTAGGAGGAGCGTGCGAGGCTGGACCGGTGAAGAGGATCGGTCTGCTCGGCGGGATGAGCTGGGAGAGCAGTGCGGAGTACTACCGGTTGCTCAACGTGCTGGTGCGGGAGCGGCTCGGGGGTCTGCACTCGGCCGATCTCGTCCTGGTCTCGGTGGACTTCGCCGCTATCGAGTCGATGCAGGTCGAGGGCCGCTGGGAGGAGGCTGGGCGGGTGCTCGCCGGCGCTGCTGCCCAGCTCGAAGCGGCCGGGGCGGAGGTGGTCCTGCTCTGCACGAACACGATGCACAAGGTCGCCGGCGCGGTGGAGACGGCCGTGTCCGTCCCGTTCCTCCACCTCGCCGACGCGACAGCGCGGGCCGCGCTGTCCCTGGGGTTGGAGCGGGTCGGGCTGCTGGGGACCGCGTTCACCATGGAGCAGGGTTTCTACGTCGACAGGCTGGTCTCCCACGGCCTGGACGTCGTCGTACCCGAGGCTGAGGACCGGGACCTGGTGCACCGGGTGATCTACGACGAGCTCTGTCTCGGCGTCGTCCGCGAGGAGTCGCGGGCGGCGTACGTGGAGGTCGTCGGGCGCCTCGTGGACCGAGGTTGCGAGGGGGTCGTCCTGGGCTGCACGGAGATCGAGCTGATGATCGGTGCGCACGAGTTCTCGGTGCCGGTTCTCCCCACGACCCGCCTGCATGCGGAGGCCGCCGTGAGCTTCGCCCTGGCGTGACCGCGGCGGAGGGTCAGGCCTGGCTGCGGTAGTGCTCGACGATCGCCACGAACTGCTCGGGGTCGACTGTCGCCGGGGTGATCGTGTGCGGCTTGCCGGCCTCGTCCTTGAGGACGGCCTTCCACGCGCGTGAGTCGATCTTGCCGCTCATGTCGATCTGGGTGGCCGGGTCCTTGAGGTCCCAGCTGACCGCGTCCGAACCCCGCGAGATCTCCAATGTTCCGTTGCTGATCGAGACGATCGCAGGCGTCCAGTTGAGCAGGGCCCACCAGGTCGCCATCGCCAGCAGGAGGAGGCCGCCCGCAGCGATGAGCGCCGTCGAACCGCCTGCGGAGACGGCCCAGCCGACCGCGACGACCGCGCCGACCGCGAAGATCACGAACAGGGTGCCGAACAGGTAGCTCAGGGTGCCGCCGGGACGGAACTCGACGAAGCGCGGGATCGGTTCCGTGGACTTCGCCGGGGTGGAGGCGGATGCTTCCTCGGGCTGTGCGGCCGGCTCGGGCTCGTTGTCGACGTCGAGCTCGTCCTCGGGCTCGTTCTCGATCTCGGGCTCGGTCTCGGGGTCGACCAGTGCTTCGTGCGCGTCCTCCGGCTCGGCCTCGGGTTCCGGCTCGAGCTCGTTCTCGGGCTCGTTCTCGACCTCGACCTCGGGCTCGGTCTCGGCCTCGCCGTCGCTGACGGCGGGGATGATGCCGCTGTCGAGGGGGTCGGTCCACTCCTCCTCCACTGCGGCGTCCTCGAGGTCACCGAGCGTGGTGACCATCGTGTCGTCGTGCGTGAAGTCCTCGATCTCGGCCGGCTCGTAGACGAGCTCGTCGACGCCCTCCTCGTCCGCGGTCTCCGGCTCAGCCTCGTCCTCGGCCTCAGGTTCTGCCAGGTCGTCGGTCTCGTCCGCGACCTCGGGCTCGGCCGGGGCGTGAGCCTCGTCCTCGACCTCGGGCTCGGCCGGGGTCTCAGCCTCGTCCTCGACCTCGTCGGTGACGTCCAGCTCCGGCTCGTCGGCTACGAACTGGTCGACGAACTCGTCAGCCGGATGTTCTGCCTCCGAGTCGTCGGACTCGGGGACCGGCGCGGTGACGGCTCCGGTCCCGGTGGCGGGGACGACCGCGCGCTTGGAGGCAGGTACCGGAACTCCGGTGATGTCGGCAAGGGCCGCAGTCGCTGCTCCGCGGGCCGGTGCGGTCGGCGCGACGGCGCGGGCGGACCGCTCCGAGGCCTGGCGCTCCCACTCGGCACGCTCGTCGGCGATGCGCTGCTTCTCGGCACGCTGCGCGGCGATGCGCTCCTGCTGCTCACGCATCGCCGTGGCGCGACGCTCCTCGCGCTCGAGCGCGGCGAGCCGCTTCTGCTCGGCCTCCTCGGCCTCGCGGCGCTCCTTCTCCGCAAGGATCTCGGCGCGTCGGGCAGCAATGATGGCGAGTCGCTTGGCCTCGGCCTCTGCCGCGGCCAGGCGGGCCGCCTCGGCAGCCGTCGCCGCTGCGGTCTCGGCGGCGATCCTCTCAGCCTCCGCGCGCTCGGCGGCCAGGCGCTCCTCCTCGGCCCGGATCGCGGCCAGACGGTCGGTCTCGGCCTTCTCCGCTGCAGCCTGTTCCGCCGCGAGACGGGTGGCCTCGGCATGCTCGGCCTCGAGGCGCTCGAGCTCGGCGGCCTCGATCGCGGCGCGCTCGGCCTCGATGGCTGCACGTTCGAGGCGCTCCGCCTCAGCCTGCTGGGCGGCGACGCGGTCACGCTCGATCCGTACCGCTTCGGACAGCTCGGCGGCGAGCCGGCGCTCCTCTGCCTTGATGGCGATCTGCCGGACGCGCTCGGCCTCCTCGGCCTCGAGACGCTCGATCTCCAGACGCTCCAGCTCGAGTCGCTGGGCCTCGAGACGGGCTGCCTCGATCCGCTCGGCCTCGAGCCGCTCGGCCTCCAGGCGCTCTTCCTCGGCCTTGATGGCGGCCAGGCGCTCGGCCTCGAGACGGGCGGCCTCCAGCCGGTCGGCCTCGGCCTGCTGGGCAGCGGCTTGCTCGACGGCGATCCGTTCAGCCTCCGCACGCTCCGCTTCGAGTCGCTCCTCCTCCAGACGGATGGCCTCGAGCCGGTCGGCCTCGGCCTGCTGGGCAGCGGCTTGCTCGGCGGCGATCCGCTCGCGCTCCTCGGACTCCGCTGCGAGACGTGCTTCCTCGGCAGCGATGGCCGCGAGGCGCACGGATTCCAGACGCTCGGCCTCGGCCTCCTGGGCGGTGATCCGCTCGGCCTCGATGCGTGCGGCCTCAACGGCTTCCGCGACGAGGCGCTTCTTCTCGGCCTTGAGCTCCGCGAGCTGCAACCCCTCGAGACGGCCGGCTTCAGCCTCCTGCGCGGTGATGCGCTCGGTCTCGATGCGGATCGCCTCGGCGGCCTCGTCACGGAGCCAGGTCTGGTGGGCCTCGATGGCGGCGATCCGTGCGGCCTCGAGCCGAACCTCCTCGGCGAGCTGCGCGTCGGCGCGCTCCTTCTCGATCCGAGCAGCTTCCTCGGCTTCAGCCTGCAGGCGAGCCTCTTCTGCCTTGATCGCGGCGATCCGTGCCGCCTCGGCGCGACGCTCCTCCTCGAGCTCGCGCTCGATCCGCTCCTCCTCGAGGCGCTTGGCCTCCGCGGCCTCAGCGGCGATTCGTTCCTGCTCGGCCTGGAGGGCCGCGCGCCGCTCCTTCTCGCGCTGGATCGCCTCCTCGCGGGCCCTTTCGAGCCGCTCCTTCTCGAGGCGCGCGCGCTCTGCCTCCTCGGCGGCGCGGCGCTCCTCCTCCGCGCGCAGCGCTGCCAGACGAGCAGCCTCGCGCCGCTGGGCCGCTTCCCGGATGGCCTGGAGACGTTGCCGCTCGGCAGCTTCGGCAGCGAGCCTGTCCGCCTCGATCTTCTCAGCCGCCTTGCGGGCAGCCTCCGCGCGAACCGCAGCCAGACGCTCGGCCTCGAGACGGGCGGCCTCCTCCGCGGCGATCCGCTCGTCCCTCGAGGCGCTTGGCCTCGGCCTCCTCGGCCGCCTTCAGCTCGGCGGCGAGGCGAAGGGCCTCGGCCTTCTCTGCCGCGATCCGGTCGCGCTCGGCCTTCTCGGCGGCCTTGGCTGCGGCGGCGATGCGCTTCTGCTCCTCGGCCAGGCGCTGCTTCTCCGCCTGGTCGGCGGCCAGACGCTCGGCCTCGATCCGGTCCGTCTCGGCCTTCTCGATCGCGAGCCGTTCGGCCTCGGCCTCGTCGGCGATCCGCTGAATCTCTGCCAGCCGCGCGGCTTCGGCTTCCATGGCCTGACGCTGAGCCTCGGCGAGGCGCTCGGCCTCGGCGCGCTCCTCGGCGAGGCGCGCTGCCTCCTGCTCGTCGGCGATCCGCTGGATCTCGGCCAGGCGAGCGGCCTCGGCCTCGTTCGCCAGGCGAGCCTCCTCGGCAAGACGTGCTGCCTCAGCCTGCTCGGCAGCAAGGCGCGCTACCTCGGCCTCGGCGGCAAGACGCTCTTCCTCGGCCAGCCGGGCTGCCTCAGCCTCGTCGGCCAGTCTCTGCTCCTCGGCGATCCGGGCTGCCTCGGCCTCCTCGGCAGCGGCTCGTGCAGCCTCCGCCTCCGCGAGCCGCTGCGCCTCGGCCTCCTCGGCGGCAACGCGAGCGGCTTCCTCCGCGGCGAGTCGTTCGGCTTCGGCGGCGAGGCGCTCGGCCTCAGCAGCAAGGCGTTCGACCTCCGCCTGCTCGGCCGCGACGCGAGCGGCTTCTTCGGCAGCGAGTCGTTCTGCTTCTGCCTGCTCGGCGGCGATCCGGGCGGCTTCGGCCTCCTCGGCCAGGCGCTGTTCCTCGGCGAGCCGGGCGGCTTCGGCCTCCTCGGCCAGGCGCTGCTGCTCCGCCATACGCTGCGCCTCGGCCTCCTCAGCGGCACGACGAGCTTCCTCGGCCTGCTCGGCCGCGACCCTGGCTACCTCCGCAGCGCGACGCTCGTCGGCCAACCGGGCAGCCTCGGCTTCTTCCGCCGCCGCGCGCTCGTCGTTCAGGCGCTGCTGCTCGTCGCGCTCCGCAGCGAGTCGCTCGTCGTCGGCCCGGGTGATGTCCGCGGCAGCGACGTCCAACGGGTTCGGTGCGACGTCGTCCTCCAGGTAGGACCCCAGGAAGTCGACCGGAGGTTCGGTGCGCGACTCGGCCGTCTCCGGTACGGGTACCTCGGTCGCGTTCTCCTTGCGGCGTCGACCGCCGGAGCCGCGTCTCGGGGTCGGCGGCTCGACGGGGATCGGGACGCTGTTGGTCAGCGGGTCGACCTCGGGTTCGACATCGCGGATCGCCGGGATCTCACCGGTCGCCCACGGCTCCATCGAGAAGGTGTCGTCAGCGAGGTCGTCAGCCCAGGTCGTGACCCGGGGGAGGTCCACTCCGGAGGCGGTCAGCGGGGAGTCGTCGACGCCGTCCGTGGCCGTCACCTCGCCGGGATCCGCGGCCGGCTCGGTGGGGGCCTTCGCGGGGAAATCCGGCAGGTCGAGGTCGTCGGCCGGGCTGAATGTCGCGGCCGGCGCGGTGTCCTTGCCCTTGCGACGGCCGAACCTGCGGCGCTTGGCGGGGTCTTCCTCCAGGGTGCCGAAGCCTGCGCCGTCCTCGATCGACGTACGCAGGACGGCGAGCGGGTCGTAGGCATCAGGGAGCGCGACCGGGGTGATCGAACCGGTCCCGGTGTCGTCGCCGGCGTTCTCGAGGTCGTCGAAGGCGATCCGCAGCGGATCGATCACGTCGTCGCCGGATGTGGCGCCGTCCGTGGGGCTGCTGGGCTCCTCGTCAGGGTTGACGGAGCCTGCGCGGCGACCACGTGCCACGACCCACCCCTTCCCTGTACCGGCCAGGCCGGTGAGCGGTGCTCACCAGCAACCTGAACCCTTGCATGTTTGACCATCGAATGCCGCACTTCGCAACGAATTGTCGCACTCGGATTTCCCCATTGTGCCCACGAACCGCGGACCGAATCGAGCCGTCGTACCGCCCTGCTGAGGGAACGCCGGTCCAATCCTGGGCGAACAATCTTCTCCACAGGCTCCGCGAGGGGTGACAGAACGCGCTGAGTTGGTAGGCTCGTGCACGCAGGTGCAAGTTCCAGCGGTACACAACGCAGTTGGAGTTTGTGATCCAACGGCGTTTCTTCTCTTTGCGAGGCGGGACGACGTATTCACCGCATCTGTGTGAAGAGGCACCGAGGTGGTCGTCTCTCGCCCCAATAAGGAGAAAAACCAGCATGGCTCAGGGCACCGTTAAGTGGTTCAACGCAGAAAAGGGCTTCGGCTTCATCGCTCAGGAGAACGGCGGCGACGACGTCTTCGTTCACTACTCCGCGATCCAGTCGAACGGCTACAAGTCGCTCGATGAGAACCAGAAGGTCGAGTTCGACGTCACGCAGGGCCCGAAGGGCCCGCAGGCGGAGAACGTTCGCCCGCTCTGATCGAGTAACCCCGATCATCCAGTTCTGAGGGCTTCGACCGTTTGGTCGGAGCCCTCAGGCAATTCGGGCTAGTTTCGTCCCAGGGCATCCGCCCTCGAGGATCCGGGAGGTCAGTGGTGAGCAGCGACCCGTTCGACATCGAGCTCGAGGACTCCGACCTGCTCGACGAGGTCGAGCTGACCACCACCCTGATCGCCGCTGCGAACCAGTCGACCGGCCCTCTGACGGCCGAGGAGATCGACCGGTTGCTCGGTCTCGGCTGAGGCCCGAGGGCCGGCTGCCTGTGATTCAGGTAACCACCCGGCCCGCCCCTCCCGCTCAGGGGCCCGGTTAGTCGACCCTGGGTAGCGCTCCGGCTTGCGTTGCCGCCATGATCACCACCTAGCATGTGTGCCGTTCCGATCCTGCTCTCCTGGAGTTCACTGTGGCGTTCAGCTTCAAGCCTGTAGACACCGCGTTCTACACGCTGCTCACCGCTCAGGCGGTACACCTCGTCGACGGCGCCGCGCTCCTCGCGGAGCTTCTCGACGAGGGCAAGGACCGTGCTGATCTCGCCGCCCGCATGCGCGAGGCCGAGCACCAGGCGGACGAGACCACCCACGAGGTCGTACGCCGGGTGAACAGCACCTTCGTCACGCCGTTCGACCGCGAGGACATCTACGCGCTGTCGTCGGTGCTGGACGACGTCATGGACTACATGGAGGAGGCCGTCGACCTGGTGCTCCTCTACGAGGTCGACCACCTCCCCGAGGGTGTGACCGAGCAGATCGAGGTGCTGCAGCGCTGCGCCGAGGTGACCGCCGAGTCCATGCCCCGGCTGCAGAGCCTGAAGGACCTCGAGGAGTACTGGATCGAGATCAACCGGCTCGAGAACACCGGTGACAAGAGCTACCGGCGCATCCTGGCCAAGCTGTTCAGCGGTCAGTACGAGGCGCTCGAGGTCATGAAGCTCAAGGACATCGTCGACTCCCTGGAGCACGCGATCGACGGGTTCGAGAAGGTCGCGAACATCGTTGAGCAGATCTACGTCAAGGAGTCCTGAGCGGTGACGCTTGCCATCGTCATCGCGGTGGTGGTCGTTGCTCTCGTCTTCGACTACACGAACGGCTTCCACGACGCCGCCAACGCGATCGCCACCTCGGTCTCGACGCGCGCCCTGACGCCGCGGGTCGCGCTGACGCTGGCGGCGATCATGAACTTCGTCGGCGCGCTCCTGGGTCAGGAGATCGCGAACACCGTCAAGGACGTGGTCGACGTACCGGACAGCACGCACGGTCTGATCATCGTGATGGCCGGCCTGCTCGGCGCCATCACCTGGAACCTGATCACCTGGTACTTCGGCCTGCCGTCGTCCTCGTCGCACGCCCTGATCGGTGGCCTCGTCGGCTCGGCGCTCATTGCCAGCGTCTTCACCGACAACGGCATCTCGGTGCACTGGGCGAAGATCCTGGAGAAGGTCGTCATCCCGATGGTCGCCTCGCCGCTGTTCGGCTTCGCGTTCGCCTTCGTGGTGATGCTCTCGATCATGTGGATCTTCCGTCGCCGCAGCCCGCACAAGGTCTTCCGCGGCTTCCGCCTCGCCCAGACGTTCTCGGCCGCAGCGCTCGCCCTGGGTCACGGCCTCCAGGACGCCCAGAAGACGATGGGCGTCATCTTCCTGGCCCTCATCACGGCGTACCCCGCGACGTACGCCGACGGCGACCTCCCGCTCTGGGTCATCCTCGCCGCCGCGACCGCCATCTCCGCCGGCACGTACGCCGGTGGCTTCCGGATCATGCGCACCCTCGGCCGGAAGATCATCCACCTCGACCCGGCCCGCGGCTTCGCAGCCGAGGCAGTCGGCGCGAGCGTCCTCTACACGACCGCCTTCGTCTTCCACGCCCCGATCTCCACCACCCACACGATCACCTCCGCGATCATGGGTTCCGGCGCCACCAAGCGCTTCTCCTCCGTCCGCTGGGGCGTCGCCCGCACCATCCTCACCGCCTGGGTCCTCACCTTCCCCGCCGCCGGCGCCGCCGCCGCCGCGGTGTACCTGGTGCTGAAGTTCGTGTTCCAGCTGCCGTAGGTCCGCCGGTTCTGGGTCTGGGGTCCAGCCTCGGGTCGCCTGGGGGCCTGCAAATGTCGCGCCCGGGGCTGGTGGGGCGATCGGCACGCTCGCCATCCACATTCGCAGGGGTGGGGGCGGTTGTACCCAGCCCCAGCCCCGGCCCGAACACGCCACCCCCGAACCGGACAACCATCCGCGGATGGATCTGACAGGGCACATGCGAGCACTGGGCGGCGTCGGGCAGTGGGCGGACCTGGTCGCGCGGTACGGGCGGACCGAGGTCGAGCGGGCGATTGCGCGCGGGAGCATCGAGAGGGTCGGACGGGGTCGGTACGTCACGTCGACCCTGAGCGATGCGCGGAAGGCGGCGAGCGCCGTACGGGGGGTGCTCTCGATGCGCAGTGCTGCGCAGCACCACGGATGGGCTCAGCGTCAGGTGCCGAAGCTGCCCGATGTCACGGTTCCGCGCAACAGGCGGGTCGAGCCGTCGGAGCGCGGCATCGTCGTACCGCACTGGTCCGACCTTCCGCCCGGCGATGTGAACGGCGGCGTGACCACGCGGAGTCGGACGCTCGTCGACTGCATGCGCATGCTCCCGCTGGAGGAGTCGCTCCCCATCGTCGAGAGCGCGCTGCGGGTCGGAGACATCTCCCACGCTGCGCTCCGATCACTCGCCGACCGGATGCGTGGTCGCGGCCGGGCACGGGCGCGCGCGCTCGCCGAGCTGGCGAGCAGCCGTACGGCGAACGCCTACGAGTCCGTGCTGCACGCGCTCGCGTCCACGGTGCCCGGGCTCAACGTCGTGCCGCAGCTGACGGTGCAGCTCCCGAGCGGCAAGAAGGTGTGGCCGGACTTCACCGACCCCGAGCTCGGGATCATCATCGAGGCGGAGAGCTTCGAGTGGCACGGCGAACGTGCGGCGCTGACCCGCGACTGCGAGCGGTACAACGCGTTCGCACTGCTGGGCATGGTGCTCGTCCGGTTCAGCTGGTCGCAGGTGATGTTCCGGCCGGCGTACGTGCTGAGGGTGCTGGCGGATGCGGTGGCGACTGCCCGGAGACATGCGAATGTCGGTGGAGGTGTTGCTGGGTAGCCGAACGGCCCCGTGCGCCACATTCGCAGGTGTGGGCGCGCCGGGGCCGCAGGACCAGAAGCCGAAGGACCTACCCGAACCGGCCGGAGATGTAGGCCTCGGTGGCCTCCTCGTCCGGGACGCTGAAGATCTTCTTGGTGGGGTTCATCTCGATCAGGCGGCCGGGCTTGCCGGTGGCGGCGAGGTTGAAGAAGGCGGTGTCCTCGGAGACTCGGGCGGCCTGCTGCATGTTGTGGGTCACGATGACGATCGTGTACTGCTCCTTGAGCTCGTGGATCAGGTCCTCGATGGCCGAGGTCGAGATCGGGTCGAGGGCGGAGCAGGGCTCGTCCATGAGCAGGATCTGCGGTTCGACGGCGATGGCGCGGGCGATGCAGAGGCGCTGCTGCTGGCCACCCGAGAGGCCCATGCCGGGCTTGCTGAGCCGGTCCTTGACCTCGTTCCAGAGGTTGGCTCCGCGCAGGGCCTTTTCGACGACGGCCTCGGCGTCGGACTTCGAGAGCTTCTTGTTGTTCAGGCGCAGACCGGCGAGCACGTTCTCGGCGATGGACATCGTCGGGAACGGGTTCGGGCGCTGGAAGACCATGCCGATCATCCGGCGGACCTCGACCGGGTCGATGTTCGGGTCGTAGAGCGACTGTCCGTCAACGAGGACCTTGCCCTCGACGCGGGCGCCGGGGATGACCTCGTGCATCCGGTTCAGGGTCCTGAGGAAGGTGGACTTGCCGCAGCCCGAGGGTCCGATCAGCGCGGTCACCGAGCGCGCCGTGATCGTCATGTTGACGCCCTCGACGGCGAGGAAGTCCCCGTAGTAGATGTTGAGGTCAGAGACGTCGATGCTCTTGGCCATGAGTTCGTTTCCTTCTTAGCTTCTAGTGGCCGGTCTTCGGCGCGAAGATCTTCCCGACGATGCGGGCGACGAGGTTCAGCAGCATCACGATCACGATCAGGACGAACGCGCCGCCCCACGCGACCTCGACACCGGGCAGCATGTCGTGGCCGGGCTTCGGGACGCCAGGGTTGGCGTTCTGCGTGAAGATCAGCACCGGCAGGGTGGTCATCCGGTCGCTGAAGACGTTCCAGTTCGTCTGGGTGGTCAGACCCGCGATGATCAGCAGCGGCGCGGTCTCGCCGACGACGCGAGCGATCGCGAGCGTGACACCGGAGACGATGCCGCCGAGCGCGGTCGGCAGGACCACCTTGGCGATGGTGCGCCACTTCGGCACACCAAGGGCGTACGACGCCTCGCGCAGGTCCGAGGGCACCAGGCGCAGCATCTCCTCGGTGGCCCGGACGACGATCGGGATCATCAGCAGCGCGAGCGCGACCGACCCGCCGAAGCCCATCCGGACCGACGGCCCGAAGATCAGCGAGAACAGCGCGAACGCGAACAGGCCGGCCACGATCGAGGGGATACCCGTCATCACGTCGACCAGGAAGGTGATGACGCGCGCGAGCCGGCCCTTGTTGCCGTACTCGACGAGGTAGATCGCGGAGAAGATGCCGATCGGTACGGCGAGCAGCGCGGCGAACAGCGTGATCAGCAGCGTGCCGATCAGCGCGTGGTAGATGCCGATCGGCTGGCTCAGGCTCGTCCGGAACATCGAGGTGCCCAGGAAGGTGCCGTTGATCTGCGGCGCACCCTTGGAGATCACCGTCCAGATCAGGGACAGCAGCGGGACCAGCGCGATGATGAACGCCGTCCACACGAGGTTCGTCATGTTGCGGTCGACGGCAGCCCGGCGACCCTCGACGGCGTAGGACCAGCTGGGGAGCGCGACCAGGAACGCGATCGCGGCCACGGCGATCCAGCCGGCGACGCCCCAGTCGAGGGTCAGCATGACCAGCGCGCCGAGCGCGATCGCTAAGCCGGCCGTCAGCAGCGGGGCCCACCGGGGGAGTCGCGGACGGGCCAGGCCGAGCGGCGTGGCCGGGGCGAGGACAGCGGTGCTCATGCGTTCAGCTTCCGTTCGCTACGGCCGATGACCCAGCGGGCGGCGAAGTTCACCGCGAAGGTCACCAGGAACAGCACCAGGCCGGTCGCGATCAGGACCTCGACCTTGGCCGGGGTGCCTTCCTTGTAGTTCGACGCGATGTTCGAGGCGATGCTGGCGGGGTTGGACGTGCTGATCAGGTTCAGCGTGATGCCGCCGCTGGCCGAGAGGATCATGGCGACGGCCATCGTCTCGCCGAGCGCGCGACCGAGGCCGAGCATCACCGCGGAGACCATGCCCGAGCGGGCGTAGGGGAAGACCGACAGGCGGATCATCTCCCAGCGGGTCGCGCCGAGGGCCAGGGCGGCCTCCTCGTTGAGGCGCGGGGTCTGCATGAAGATCTCGCGGGTGATCGCGGTGATGATCGGCAGGATCATGATCGCGAGCACGATGCCCGCGGTGAGGATGGTGCGACCGGTCGTCGACGGCGGCCCGGCGAAGAACGGGATCCAGCTCGCGTGCTCGTAGAGCCAGTTGTAGACCGGCGCGATCTTGACGGCCAGGACGCTGATGCCCCAGAGGCCGAAGACCACGCTCGGTACGGCGGCGAGCAGGTCGATCAGGTAGCCGGCGGTGACCGCGACCGGTCGCGGCGCGTAGTGGCTGATCACCAGGGCGATCCCGAACGCCAGCGGAGCGGCGACGAGCACCGCGATCGTGGCGGCGAGCACGGTGCCGTAGAGCAGCGGCCACACGTACCCGAGGAAGTTGGTGGAGTCCGGACCGTAGAACGACGCGTCCTGGCTCAGGCCGGGGAAGCCCTCGATGAACAGGAACAGGAAGACTCCAGCGAGGGCGATCACGATCGTGATCGCGGCGCTGCGCGAGAGACCGGCGAAGATGCGGTCGCCGATCCGACGTACGGGTGCCGAGCTCGTCGGGGGCGACGGCTTCTCGACTTCAGTCATGGCCACGGGGTTAGTTCCTTCGGGAGAACCGGCGGTGCGTGCGGCGGGCCTGAGCCCGTCGCACGCACCCGGGTTTGCTTACTTCGCGGCGATCTTGTCGACGATCGACTGGGCCTTGGCGGCCACCTCGGCGTCGAGCGGGGCGGAACCGGCGTTCTCCTTGGCGGCGGCCTGGCCGTCCTCGGAGACCGCGTAGCTCAGGTAGCCCTTGACGAGCGCGGCGTCGTTCTCGTTGTCGTAGTGCTGGCAGGCGATCAGGTACGACAGCAGGACGACGGGGTAGGCGCCGGCCTCGGTGGTCGTCCGGTCGAGCGCCACGGCCATGTCCACATCGGGGCGTCCCTCGGCGGCGGGCGAGATCGCGACGACCTTGGCAGCGCCCTCTGCGGAGGGGGCGGTGTAGGTGTCGCCGACCTTCACGCTGACGACCGACAGGTCGCCGACCTGGCTCTCGTCGGCGTACCCGATCGTGCCCTTGCCGTTGGTGATCGCGGCGATGACACCGGAGGTGCCCTCGGCGGCCTCGCCACCCTTGACCGGGAACGCGTCGGCGGCCTCGTACTTCCACGCACCGTCGCCGGCCTTGCCGAGGTAGTCGGTGAAGTTCTTGGTCGTACCCGAGTCGTCACCGCGGTGGACCGGGCTGATTGCGGTGGCCGGGAGCTTGGCGTCCGGGTTCTGCGCGACGATGGCCGGGTCGTTCCACTTGGTGATCTTGTTGTCGAAGATCTGGGCGATCGTCTTGGCGTCCAGGTTCAGCGCGTCGACGCCGTCGAGGTTGAAGGCAACCGCGATCGGGGACACGTACGCCGGGACCTCGATCGGGTCCTCGCCGCCGCAACGCTCCTTGGCGGCGCTGAGCTCGCCCTCGTCGTCGTTCAGGGCGGAGTCGGAACCGGCGAACAGCACGCCCTTGGCGATGAACTGCTTGCGACCGTCGCCGGAGCCCAGCGGGTCGTAGGTCACGGTGACGCCCTCGTTGAGGCCCTGGAACCCGACGGACCAGGCCTCCTGCGCCTTCTCCTGGGAGGAGGCGCCGGCGCCGGCGAGCTTGCCGCTCAGGTCCCCGGCAGCGGCGCCGCCGTCGGAGGCGTTGTCGCCACAAGCGGCGAGCGAGAGCCCGAGGGTGAGCGCCGCGATGCTGGGTGCTGCGATGCGGCGGATGGCGGTGCTGTTCACGTCTATCTCCTGTTGTTCAGCGACTTGTCACGGCCGAACGTAGGAAGAGGAAGTGACGCGCCCGGACGACGCAGGTGAACGCAAGGTGAACGGGAGGCCGCCATTTACCCCCGGCTGAGCGTGAGAACGGGTGAACGAGACGCGGGTCACTCGCTGTTCACCTGGAGTTACCGCTCACCTGACCTGGTAGCGCTCGGTCGCGACGACCCGCCCTTTGCGGTGGTGGCAGACCACCATCTCGCCCGGCGCCAGCGGTTCCTCGGAGACCCCGAGCCGCTCCAGGATCTCGGGCAGCACCGGGCGGTGGCTGCACAGCACGGCGCTCTCCTTCGAGGCGAGCAGGCCGGCGACGGCCGACGCTACGGTCACCGGCGTCGAGTCCTCCTCGTTGAGGCCGGGGGACGCCTCGATGGGCAGCACCTGGTCCGCGGCGTACGGCGAGACCGTGCGCAGGCAGCGCAGGCTGTCCGAGGAGACCACCCGGGAGACCCCGTACGCCGACAGCACCGGGATCAGGCTGCGGCCCTGGACCCGTCCCACGGCGGTCAACGGGCGTTCGTCGTCGGTGCCGTTCCACGTCGCGCGCTTGATCGCGCGGGCGTGCCGCAGGACGACCAGGGTCGAGGTGCGCTTGCGCCGGCGTACGGCCTCTTCGAGGAGCTCGACGTCATCGCTGTAGGTGAGACGGGCGCGGGCCTTGTCCAGGTCGAACCAGGCGACCTGGTCGATCTCGTCGTTGGCGGCGTACCCGGAGACGTCGGCGTCACCGAGGACCCGGCCGATCCAGTAGTGCACGGTCTTCAGCCGTCCGCCGGAGACCCGGTACAGCTGCGGCGTCAGCGGTCGGCCGAGCCTGATCTCGACACCGGTCTCCTCCAGCACCTCGCGGACCGCGGTGGCGGTGATGTGCTCGCCGGGGTCCTGCTTGCCCTTCGGCCAGGACCAGTCGTCGTACTTGGGTCGGTGGACCAGCAGCACCTCGCCGCCGCCGTTCTTGCGGACCACCACGGCCCCGGCCGCAGTGACGTCGGTTGACTCCGGGTCCTTGGGGGCCATGCGGATAGTGTCACCGGCAGTCGAGCATTGGGGAAGTCAGCGTGGGCAAACGTGGACGTGTCGTTTCACTCGTCGCGGCGGGTGTGGTCCTGGTTGCTGTCCTCGGCACGGTCCTGTTCGGCGGCCCGGGCGAGAAGATCGCCTCCAAGGTGGGGATCGAGCCGCTGCTGCGGGGTGACGAGACCGGTCTGCGGGCCGCGCTCGACGTGGTCCCGAACGACACGAAGCGACTCTCGTTCACCGACTGGCAGGCCGTGCGCAAGGCGCTCGGTGCGAAGTTCGGCGACGATCCGGAGCGCGCCGACATCGAGGCGATGACGAGCAAGGCGTACGACACGGACTTCTCCGCGGTCTCCAGCATCGACGAGGCAGCGGCTGCGCTGCAGGAGAACTTCGGGTTCTCGCCGGCGACGATGAGCTGGGAGGCGTTCGCCCAGAGCGACGACGGCGCGACGATGGTCGTACGGATGCCCGACGACTTCGACCTCGGCAAGGTCAAGGGGCGGCTGGCGGACCTCGGTTTCAAGAAGCCGAAGGACGACGACGGTGTCTGGGACGGCGGGGTGGACCTGACGGCGGCGATCGACCCGACCATCACCCCCGAGCTGCAGTACGTCGCCGTCCTCGAGGACGAGCACCTCATCGTCACCAGTGACGGGCTGGAGTACGCGAAGAAGGTCGTGCAGGTCGCGCTCGGCAACAAGGACTCCCTCGGTGACCTCGAGTCCGCGCGCGACGTCGTGGAGCCGTTGGACGAACCGGCGGCGGCGATGCTGTGGTCGCGCGACTTCGCCTGCGCCGACCTCTCGATGGGCACAGCCGACGCGGAGCGTCAGGAGGAGGGTGACGCGCTGGTCGCCAGGGCCGGCAAGATCTCGCCGCTGTCCGGGCTGGTGATGGCGATGGCGCCGGACCGCACGCTCACGGTCGCGCAGCAGTTCGAGGACGACGACCAGGCGAGGTCCAACCTGCGTCCGCGCGCGAAGCTCGCTGTCGGCGAGGCCGTGGGGCGCGGCGGATCGTTCAACGACGACTTCAGGCTGACGTCGTCGCGGACCGAGGGCGCCACCGTGCTGCTGACGCTGGAGCCGCGGACGGACCCCGGCTACGTGCTGTCGGCACTCGACAGCGGACCAGTGCTGTTCGCGACCTGCTAGGTCAGTTCATCGACGAGTACACGACCGCGCCGAGCACGAACCCGGCGATGGTGCCGATGACCGCCACGGTCATCGCGATCTTCGCGAGCGGCTCGCCCTTGTTCAGCGCGATGGCCGCCAGAACGATGGCGGCGATGCCGAACAGGATGGGGATGAAGAGCACGGCGACGGCACCGAACACGATCGCGAGGATCGAGAACAGGTTGCTGGTGCGGGTCCCGCTGCTCGGAGGTGCTCCGTGGGTAGTGGTCATGCGAGGGCAGTACCCCGAACACCCCGGAAGATGCGCTCAGCGCTTGCGGCGGGCCTTCACGAGCACGTCGTGCATGCTCACCAGCGGCGCGTCCCCGGTCTGCTCGACAGCAGTCCAGGCACCGTCGCGTCCCAGCGTCCAGGCGGCAGTGCCCGGGTCGAAGGCCAGGTCGAGCACCGAGCCGACCTCGGCCACGAGATCGACGTCGGGGAGCTTCACCAGCACCTCGACGCGCCGGTCAAGGTTGCGGTGCATCATGTCGGCCGAGCCGAGGTAGGCCTCCGGCTCCCCGCCGTTCTCGAACCAGAAGATCCGGCTGTGCTCCAGGAAGCGTCCGAGGACCGAGCGCACCCGGATCGTCTCGCTCAGGCCCGGGACTCCGGGCCGGACCGAGCAGATCCCGCGGATCAGCAGGTCGACCGGGACCCCGGCGCGCGAGGCCCGGTAGAGCTCGTCGATCACGGCTTCGTCGACCACCGAGTTCGCCTTGATCCGCACCCGCGCCGGGCGGCCCGCCTGGTGGTGCGCGACCTCGGCACGGATCCGCTCGATCAGGCCGGAGCGCACCGAGTCCGGCGCCACCATGATCTGGTCGTAGCGGGCGTTGCGCGACCAGCCGGAGAGGTTGTTGAAGAGGTGCGCGATGTCCTCGCCGATCGCCTCGTCGGTGGTCAGCAGCCCGAAGTCCTCGTACATCCGCGCGGTCTTGGGGTTGTAGTTGCCCGTGCCGATGTGGGTGTAGCGCTTGATCCCGTCGGGCTCCTCGCGCACCACCATCGCGAGCTTGCAGTGCGTCTTGAGCCCGACGATGCCGTAGACGACGTGGCAGCCGGCCTGCTCGAGCTTGCGGGCCCAGCGGATGTTGGCCTGCTCGTCGAAGCGCGCCTTGATCTCGACGATCACCAGCACCTGCTTGCCGGCCTCGGCCGCATCCACGAGGGCGTCGATGATCGGTGAGTCTCCCGAGGTCCGGTAGAGGGTCTGCTTGATGGCGAGCACGTGCGGGTCGGCAGCTGCCTGCTCGATGAAGCGCTGCACCGAGGTGCTGAAGGAGTCGTACGGGTGGTGCAGCAGGACGTCGGAGCGTCCGACCGCCTTGAAGATGTCGACCGGCGACGCCGACTCGACCGGCGCGAGCAGCCGGTGCGTCGAGGGCAGGAACGTGTCGAACCTGAGGTCGGCACGGTCGAGATCGGCGATGTCGTGCAGGCCGCGCAGGTCCAGCGGGCCGGGCAGCCGCACCACCTCCTCCTCGCGGACGCCGAGCTCGGAGACGAGCAGGTTGAGAACCCGCTCGTCGATCGTCTCCTCCACCTCCAGGCGCACCGGCGGGCCGAAGCGTCGGCGCAGCAGCTCCTTCTCCAGGGCCTTCAGGAGGTTCTCGGCGTCGTCCTCCTCCACCTCGAGGTCCTCGTTGCGGGTGACCCGGAAGGTGTGCACGGCCTTGACGTCCATGCCCGGGAAGAGGCGCTTGAGGTGCTCACCGATCACGTCCTCGAGCGGCACGAAGCGCTGGTTGCCCAGCGGGACGAAGCGGCTGAAGATCTGCGGCACCTTGACCCGGGCGAAGTGCTCCTTGCCCGTCTTCGGGTTCGCGACCAGGACGGCCAGGTTGAGCGAGAGCCCGGAGATGTAGGGGAACGGGTGCGCAGGGTCGACGGCCAGCGGCGTGAGCACCGGGAAGACGCGCTCCTTGAAGATCTTCTTGCACTCGCGCTGCTCGTCGCGGTCGAGGTCCTCCCAGCGCACCAGCTGGATGTCCTCGGCAGCCAGCGCCGGGATCAGCTGCTCCCGGAAGACCCCGGCGTGCCGGGCCATCAGGACCGAGGCTTCCGCCCAGATCTGCTGCAGCACCTCCTTCGGCATCAGGCCGGAGGCGGACCGGACGGCGACGCCCGCCGCGATCCGGCGCTTGAGACCGGCGACGCGGACCATGAAGAACTCGTCGAGGTTGCTGGTGAAGATCGCCAGGAAGCGTGCCCGTTCGAGCAGGGGAGTGCTGGGGTTCTCGGCCAGCTCGAGCACGCGCTGGTTGAAGCGCAGCCAGGACAGCTCGCGGTCGAGGAACCGGTCGTCGAACTCCCCGGTGTCGAGGTCGTCGAGCTCCGGCTCGTACGGCGGGTCGACGTCGAAGGGAACCACGTGCAGCGCCGACTCCAGCGGCCCCTCGTCGGCGTCCGAGACGTGGGTGTCGATGCTCATCGGAAAAGTGTCCCATCCACAGGTGAACAAACGGTGACGAGATCTTCTGGCGTAGGTTTGCCGCATGCCCTCCTCCCTGCAGACCAAGGTCGAGACCGTCGTGCTCCGCGCCGCGATGGGACTCCCCGAGAAGGTCCAGCGGCTCCTGCTCGGCAAGCCCGTGGTCCTCGACGGCCAGACGCTGGCGGTCGAGACGCAGATGCTGCTCAAGCTCCAGGACCTGACCCACCAGCCACCCCTCGGGGTCGGCATGAGCGCGGCCGAGGCACGACCGGTCACGGTGACCCAGGCGCAGATGGTCGCCGGCCACCAGCCGATCGGCGCTCTCCGGGAGCTGGTGGTCGACGGCGCCGAGGGCCCGATCGCGGCCCGGCTGTACATCCCCTCCTCGCGCGTCGGCGCTGACCCGGTCCCGACGCTGAT
Source organism: Marmoricola sp. OAE513 (assembly GCF_040546585.1). Taxonomy (NCBI): domain Bacteria; kingdom Bacillati; phylum Actinomycetota; class Actinomycetes; order Propionibacteriales; family Nocardioidaceae; genus Marmoricola; species Marmoricola sp. OAE513. The sequence continues at coordinate 2,283,495 of NZ_JBEPOC010000001.1, forward strand.
GTTCATCCACGGTGGTGGCATGGCTCTCGGCGACCTCGACAGCCACGACGGCGCCTGCCGCGCGCTCGCCGAGAGGTCGGGCGTCCAGGTGCTCTCGATCGACTACCGGCTGGCTCCCGAGCACCCGTACCCCGCCGCGGTCGAGGACTGCTTCGCGGCGTACCAGTGGATGGTGAAGAACGCGGACGCGCTGAACGCGGACCCCGACCGGCTCGCGGTCGGCGGCGACTCGGCCGGCGGCCTGCTCTCGGTGACGACGGCGATCCAGGCCGCCGAGGCAGGCCTCCCGATGGCCTTCCAGCTGCTGATCTACCCGGCCGTCGACTTCCAGAACCGGTCGCGCAGCCAAGAGCTGTTCGGTCCGCGCAGGTTCTTCCTGACCGACGACGGCATGGACCAGTTCACCGCCTGGTACTTCCCGGACCCCGCTCGCAAGGCGGACCCGCTCGGCTCGCCGGGGTGCCGCACCGAGCTCCCCGCGGGACTCGCGCCGGCCCACGTCGTCACGGCCGGGTTCGACCCGCTCCGCGACGAGGGCGAGGCCTACGCGAAGCTGCTCGCGGACCACGGGGTCGCCGTGACGACCAAGCGGTACCCGTCGATGATCCACGGGTTCTTCAACATCGTCGGTCTCGGTCGCGAGGCGCGCTCGTACGCCGCTGAGATCGCCGACCGGTTGCGCGAGGCGCTGGCCTGACCGCTGCGGTCAGAGGGTGGCGCCGCGGTACTGCACCTCGGTCCGCAGCGTGGTGAACCCCTGCCGGTCGTAGACCGCGATGGCCGGGGTGTTGTCGCCGTCGACGTACAGGATGACCTCGCCGACCCCCCGGTCGGCGAGGTACCGCAGACCGACGTTCGTCAGGACGCCGCCGAGGCCGCGTCCGGCTGCCTTCGGGTTGGTCGCGACCACGTAGACCTCGCCGTACGGCGGGTCCTCGTCCACGTGCACCTTGGTCCAGTGAAAACCGAGGATGGTCTTGTCGCTCGGGTCCTCGGGGACCGCGAGGAACAGGCCCTCGGCGTCGAACCAGGCTTCGTTGACCCGCTCGCGGAAGTCCTCGGAGGTCATGTGTCCCTGCTCGGGGTGCCGGGCGAAGGCGTGCGCGTTGACCGCGAGGAACTCGGGCTCGTCGGACGGCTCGAAGGTGCGGATGACGATGCCCTCGGGAACCACGGCCTCGGCCAGCGGCAAGGAGGTCGGCCGGCTCATGATCCGCAGCTCGCGCTCGCGGGGGATGCCGAGGCGCTCGGCGATCTTCGCGGCGGCGGGGTGGTCGGAGTGCGACCACGCCTCGACCCTGGAGGTGCCGGCCAGCGCCAACCGCGCCAGCTCGAGTCCGACCCCCTGGCCGCGGGAGTCCGGGTGCACGGCGAGGTCCAGGATCTGCCCGTGCAGCAGCGCGAAACCGCCGTCACCGAGCCAGAGGGACGCGTCGCGCAAGCCCCGGTACTTCAGCTGCAGGCACGCCTGCTCGTTGAGGGTGATGACGCCGTCGGCCACGTCGCAGGCCTCGGCGATCCGCCGGACCTCGGCTGCCGGACCGGTGCCGCTGGTGCTGTCAAAGTCTGCGGGATCGATCTGGCGGATACGACTCACGGTGCTGGCACGTCCTCGAGTTCTCGGCTCTTGTCCTTGGGGGGCAGTACGAAGCGGTAGCCGACGTTGCGGACGGTCCCGATCAGCGACTCGTTCTCGGGTCCGAGCTTGGCGCGCAACCGTCGTACGTGCACGTCGACCGTACGCGTTCCCCCGAAGTAGTCGTAGCCCCAGACCTCCTGGAGCAGCTGCTCGCGGGTGAAGACGCGCCCCGGGTGCTGCACCAGGTACTTGAGGAGCTCGAACTCCTTGAAGGTCAGGTCGAGCGTGCGGCGTCCGAGCTTCGCGGTGTAGGTCGCCTCGTCGACGACGACCTCGCCCCCGCGGATGATGTGCGCCTCGGGGTCGTTCGGGTCGCGGGAGGCGTCCTGGCGGCCGAGCGCGATCCGGATCCGGGCGTCGATCTCGGCAGGGCCGGCGGTGACCAGCAGGACGTCGTCGATGCCCCAGTCGGCCGCGACGACGGCGAGGCCGCCCTCGGTGAGTACGAGCAGGACGGGCTGGTCCGAGCCGGTGGTGCGGATCAGCCGGCACAGGTCCCGCGCGTGCGCCAGGTCGCGGCGGCCGTCGATGAGGACCAGGTCGGAGTCGGGCGCCTCCAGCAGGGCGCTTCCCTCGGCGGGGAGGATCTTCACCTGGTGGGGGAGCAGGGCCAGGCCCGGGAGCACCTCGGCGGAAGGCTGCAAGGCGCTCGTCAGCAGTAGCAGGGTGCTCATGGTGAGTGCACTCCTCCCTCTGACTCAGTGTCGCTGGGATGGGCCGATACGTGAGGATATCCGTTATGGAGACCACTTCGGGACCAGTTCCGCCTGGCGTCGGTCAGATCACACTGCGGTACTGGGCTTCTGCCAAGGCTCTGGCAGGCGTGGGCGAGGAGCAGGTGGCGGTCACCGGACCGGTGACGCTGGCCTGGCTGATCGAGGACGCGGTGTCCCGCCTGGGGGCCGGTTCGCGCCTGGAGAAGGTGCTCGACACCTGCTCGGTGCTGCTCGGCGACGAGCCGGTCGGCACCCGGGACCGGGCGTCCGTGGAGGTCTCGCCGGGCCAGGCCGTCGAGTTCCTGCCGCCGTTCGCGGGAGGGTGATCCCTATGTCGAGTGATCCGGTCGGGAATGTTTCCCGCGCTGCGGCGTTGGACACTCCATGAGCACCGGCGCCTGGTTCCTTCTCGCGACCTTGGCCGTCGCGGGCGCCTTCGGGATCTTCCGAGCGCTCACCGACGGCAGGTTCACCGGGACGAAGAAGATCCGCGGGAGCGAGACGGTCGAGGCCACGGGCGAGGTCGCCTCGGTGCTGGCCGGTACGCCGTGGGAGGGCGAGCTCGGCGAGCGGTACACGCTGCTCCAGTTCTCCTCCGCCTTCTGCGCCCCGTGCCGGGCGACCAGGAGGATCCTCGAGGACGTGGCGCACATCGTCCCGGGAGTCGCCCACCTCGAGGTCGACGCGGAGCACCACCTCGACGTCGTACGACGTCTGGGCATCCTGCGCACCCCGACCACGCTGATCCTGGACGGGTCTGGATCGGAGATCACCCGGGCGACCGGCGCGCCCACCAAGCAGCAGGTCCTCGGCGCCCTCGCGCCTGCCTGACCTGTCGCCCGTCTCACACCCGACCACATTCTCCGAACGCGGCAGGTGGACCGGTCGGTTCGGCTAGTCTCACGACGACTTCCTGTACCTCTCACAGAACCGGATTGCCACGCCATGAGCACCGACCCCGCCGCCGTCGAGAAGACGATCTCCGAGTTCCTGACCCGGGTCGAGAAGATGCCGGCGAGCCTGTCACCCGAGCTCTCGCTGTACGCCGACGGCATCGGCCTGGACTCCCTGGAGACCGCCGAGCTGTCCGCGATCCTCGAGGACGAGCTCGGCTCGGACCCGTTCGCGGAGGGCGACATGCCGGAGACCGTCGGCGACATCCTCGCGTTCTACGCTGCGAGCGCCTGAGTGAGCACGGCTGAGCCGCGCGTCGTCATCGTCACGGGCGGCAGCCGGGGTCTCGGCGCCGGGATCGTCCGCTCGTACCTCGAGTCCGGGGACCTGGTCGCCACCTGCGCCCGCTCGATCACGCCCGAGGTCGAGGGCTGGATGAGCGACCCGGCCACCAAGGACCGGTTCCTGTGGATGCCGGCCGACCTGGCCAAGGCCGAGGACGCGAACGCCTTCGTCAAGGCGGTCGTCGCGCAGTGGAAGCAGATCGACGTCCTCATCAACAACGCCGGTGTCGCTCGCGACGGGATCCACTCGATGTTCTCCGACGACGACATCGACACCGTTGTCGACCTGAACATCAAGGGCACGCTGTACGTGTCCCGTGCCGTCGCCAAGCGCATGCTCGCCCGCCGCAGCGGCAGCATCGTGAACATCTCCTCCATCGTCGGGTTGTCCGGCTACCGCGGGTTGGCGACGTACAGCGCGACCAAGGCGGCTCTCGACGGTCTGACCCGGGCACTGTCCCGCGAGCTCGGCTCGCGCGGCATCGTCGTCAACGGCATCGCGCCGGGCTACCTGAAGACCGAGATGAGCCACGGTCTCGACGCCGACCAGCTCAACCAGATCGTCCGCCGCACGCCGGCCGGTCGTCTGGGAGACCCGGAGGACATCGCTCGGGTCTGCCAGTTCCTCACCGCGCCTGGCAACGGGTACCTGACCGGACAGGTGATCGTGGTCGACGGCGGACTGACCTCCTGATGTCGCTCAAGGGCAAGGTGCTCAACTCCGCCCTGATGGCGGCGTACAAGCGTGGCTTCGAGATCCGCCGGCACCCGGCGGCGCGTCGGCACAAGCTGATCACCGCGCGCGGGGTCGACCTGGTGCTCGACGTGGGTGGCGCGGACGGCGGCTTCGGACGGGCATTGCGCCAGTTCGGGTACGCCGGCCGGATCGTCTCCTTCGAGCCGCTCGCGCACTCCTACGCCGAGCTGTCCGAGGCGATCGCGGGCGATCCGCGCTGGACCGCCCGCAACCACGCGCTCGGCGACGTCGCGGGCGAGGCCCAGATCAACGTGGCGAGCAACAGCACCAGCAGCTCGTTGCTGCCGATGCAGGACTCCCACCGCGAGGCCGAGCCCAACGTCGACATCGTGCGCACCGAGACGATCCGGGTCGAGCGGCTCGACGACGTCGCGCCGGAGTTCCTCGGCACCGACGACACCGTGTACCTCAAGGTCGATACCCAGGGCTTCGAGCGCCAGGTGCTCGCCGGTGGACCGGACGTCCTCGCTCGCAGCGTCGGGCTCCAGCTCGAGCTCTCCTTCGTCTCCCTCTACGAAGGGGGCATGCTGGCGAACGAGGCGATCTCGCTGGCCTACGACGCCGGCTTCCACCTCGAGGTCATCGAGCAGGGATGGGCCTCGGCCACCGGGCAGATGCTGCAGGCGGACGGGATCTTCTTCCGCTCCTGAGGAGGGCCGACAAGTTCTCCTGGATGAAACATCCCGGACGCCGTGATCCGGTATCGTCCGTGTCGCGGGGGGACTCGGAAGAATGCCCCTCGTTGATTTCCGGCACGGGGGTGCAAGGAGCTTCACCAGCATGACTTCCTCCTCTCCTGCTCCGGCGTTGAAGCAGCGCGTCGCGCGCGTCGTACCGGCGAGCATCGTCGGCCTGCTCGACGGTTTCCTCTTCGGCATCCGAAAGCGCCGGATCCGCGCCGCGCAGTGGTTCTTCGGGCTGTTCGGCTACAACATCGTGAAGAAGGCCGACTACTACTCGGTGCTGCCGGTGCTCTCCGAGATCGAGGCCACCCGCGAGCGCTGGGAGAAGCCGAGCGCGCTGACCGGCGTCGAGATCAACGTCGCGGTCCTGGAGAAGAACCTGGCCACCCTCGCCGACAGCTGGGAAGACGAGTTCGTCAGCGTCACCGGCGACTACCTCGCCAACACCCGCAAGGGGTTCGGTCCGGGATACCCGCAGTTCGATGCGCGCACGCTCTACTACACGCTGCGGGAGAACAAGCCGAAGCGCTACCTCGAGATCGGCTCCGGTCTCTCGACGTACTACACCAGCCTGGCTGCGGAGAAGAACGCCGCCGAGGGCTCGCCGCTGAAGATCACCTGCATCGAGCCGTACCCGTTCGACGCGCTGCGGACGATCGAGGGCTTCGAGCTCGTCGAGGGCTTCGTGCAGGACGTGCCGCTGGAGCGCTTCGAGGAGCTCGAGGCGGGGGACGTGCTGTTCATCGACTCCTCGCACGCGCTGAAGATCGACAGCGACGTCGCGTTCCTCTTCATGGAGGCGCTGCCGCGGGTGAAGCCGGGCGTGATCGTGCACATCCACGACATCCACTTCCCCTACAACCACCCCTACCCGGCCGACTACTGGCTCTTCGGCGAGCGGTGGCCGGTGTACTGGCAGGAGGTCATGCTCGTCCAGGCCTTCCTGGCCTTCAACGAGTCCTTCGAGGTGCAGCTCTCCACGCCGCTGCTGCGCCACCACAACGAGGACTTCCTCATCGAGCGCTTCGCCGACTACACGCCGGTCGCCCAGGATCTGAACCCGCCGTCCTCGCTCTGGCTGCAGCGCACCAAGTAGATCGACCCCGCGGACCCCGGTGGCCCTCGGGCGGGCCGGGGTCCCGTGCTTCTCGGGACGTGCTCCGGCGCCGGGAGGCATGCGAATGTCGCCGGTGTGCCCACCGGGAGCACCACCAGCACCACTCGTGACATTTGCAGGCGCCCAGGCGTTCCCGGGCCGGTACGCCGTCCCGGCCCGCCTCAGTCGGTGGGCTGCAGCCGCGGGTACTGCTTGGCCCAGGCCCGGATCTCGTCGGCGATCTCCTCGCCGATGGCCTGGTGCACGGGGCCGGTGTAGTGGAAGCCGTCGGCGTTGGGCTCGATGCCGGGAGTCGCCCGCTCGGCGATCTCCGGGATCGGGACCAGGATGATCTCGGGGTTGTCGTAATCGGCGACCAGACGGTGCAGCATCGCGTTCATCTTCACGGTGCGGGCGCTCATGCCGGGGAACCAGTCCTGGCCGCGCTTGCCGGTGGGCAGGAACTCGAACAGCATGATCAGCGGCTCGCCGACCTTGCGGCTCTTGTCGATGTAGCTGCGCAGCTCGGTCTCGACCTTGCGGACGCGGCCGTCGAAGAACCTCGCACCGACCCGGCGGTCGAGCGCGGCTTGCAGCTTGGCGAGCGAGACCCAGAACTTCCGCAGCAGCTGCTTGCGGTAGAACGTGCGGATCCTGCCGGGGCGGGCGCGGAAGGAGTTGGCGTGCCGCTCGAGCCAACGCGGCAGGAACAGGTGGATCACCTCGTAGTAGCCGTAGCTGAGGATGATCACGTCGGGGGACCAGGCCTTGACCTGCTGCTCCCAGGTCTTGAACGCGTGCGCGGCCGGCTCGCTGGCCACCGCGGCGGTCCAGACGTCGGCGCCGTGGCCGGAAGCGAGCAGAGACTCCTCGATCACCCGGGCGAAGATGAAGTCCTCCCGCCGCTGCGGGAACTCGGAGATGTCGTGCATCAGCGAGGCGCCCTTCACCAGGACTCGGATCGGCAACGGTCGAGCGGCGGTCATCGGGAACTCACTCCAGGGATCCGAGAGACGGGCGAGGTCCCAGATTACCGGCGTCAGGAGGCCCGGTCGGGCGGAATCGGGTCGAACCGTCGGTCGATCTCGGCGGCGATCCAGTTCCCGATGCTGCGTCGCATCCGCGGTGTGTAGTGCATCCCGTCCGGCACCGGGTCCTCCGGCGGGTTCAGCGCCGCTGCGAGCTCGCCGACCGGCACGAGGACGACCCCGGGGTCGTCGAGCGTCTCGAGCATCTCGACCAGCGCCTTGTTCATCGTGTCGATGCGTGACTGCATCCCGGGGAACCAGCCGCCGGCGCGTCCGCCTGGTCCGAGGAGGGACAGCACGAAGACCAGCGGGCTGCCTGCGGCGCGGCTCCTGGTACGCCGGATCAGCAGGCTGTAGTTCTTGGCGATCCGCTGCGCGCGCCACCGGAAGACGCGGTCCGCCAGGTGGCCGTCGACGACGCGCTGCATCTGCGCCAGCACCTTCCACAGCGGTCGGACCAGGTATCCGCGGAACCGCGTGCGCACCGGCCCGGTCCGGCCGTTGTAGGTGTTCACGTAGCGCTCGAGCCAGTGCGGCAGCAGCGAGTGGATGCACTCGTAGTACGCGTAGCCGTAGACCACGACGTCCGGGCAGCCGGCCATCACCTGCGCCTCCCAGGTGTTGAACGCCTTCCGGGTCGGTTCCCCGGCGACACCACGGTTGTCGATCTCGCACGGACGGCCGCGGTCGAGCAAGCCGTTCTGGATCCACCGCGGGAAGGTGTACTCACCGGGCGCGCCGTCGCGCTCGGGCGTCATCACGACCAGCGACGACCCCTTGACGAGCACCCGGACCGGGTACGGCAGTGGTGCAGGCATTGCTAGATCCCCCGATCTGAACGGCCCGGCGTTGTCGGGCTAGCGGTCGAGCAGGCGCTCGACTTCCTTCCGGTCGGAGTCGACCATGAGCCGGGCCAGGTCCAGCGCGGTGGTCTGGGCCTTCCAACCGAGGTCGGTGAACGCGCGCGAGGAGTCCCCGATGAGGGCATCGACCTCGGAGGGCCGCTCGAACCCGTCGTTGTACTTCACGTGGTCGCGCCACTCGAGCCCGGCGTGACTGAAGGCGGCCTCGCAGAAGTCGCGCACGGTGTACCCGATGCCGGTGGCCAGCACGTAGTCGGACGGCTCGTCGGCCTGCAGCATCCGCCACATGCCCTCGACGTACTCCGGCGCGAAACCCCAGTCGCGCACGGCGTCCAGGTTGCCGAGCTCGACGTGCTCCTGGATCCCGGCCGAGATCGCGGCGACCGCCTTGGTGATCTTGCGGGTCACGAAGTTCTCGCCCCGGCGCGGGGACTCGTGGTTGAAGAGGATTCCGGAGACCGCGAACAGGCCGTACGCCTCGCGGTAGTTCACCGTCACCCAGTGCGCCTGCAGCTTCGAAGCCCCGTACGGCGAGCGCGGGTGGAACTTGGACTCCTCGTTCTGCGGCGGCGCCGTCGAGCCGAACATCTCGGAGGTGGAGGCCTGGTAGAAGCGGCAGTCCAGTCCGGCCGCCCGGATCGCCTCGAGCAGGTTGAGGGTTCCGATGGAGTTCGTCGACGCCGTGTAGTCCGGCATCTCGAAGGACACCTTGACGTGGCTCTGCGCGCCGAGGTTGTAGACCTCGTCCGGGCGGTGGTCGCGGATCAGGTTGACCAGGCCGACACCGTCGGTCAGGTCGCCGTAGTGGAGGCGCAGCGCCGGGTTCTTGTGCAGGTGGTCGATCCGGCCGCGGTTCATCGAGGACGACCGGCGGACCAGGCCGTGGACCTCGTAGCCCTTCTCGAGGAGGAGCTCGGCGAGGTAGGAGCCGTCCTGGCCCGTGATGCCCGTGATGAGTGCGCGCTTCATGATTGGCGCAGCCTATCCGTTCTCCGACGCCCTCGGACCGGCATGCCAGGGATGGCCTACGCTCCCGGTGACGCCGGGAGGTGGCGCGCTGGTCGGTTGCCGGATTCGCCTGCGCCGTACCAGCCGGCTCAGTAAGGTTGTCGCGCCGGTCCAGTCCACTCTTCTCGGGCCGGGCACCCACATCTTTTGGTGATCTCAGGAGGATCCGCTGTGAGCAAGGTTGATGTACTGGTCGCTGGTGGTGGCGGCTTCATCGGGGGACATCTCGTTGCCGATCTGCTGAGCCAGGGCCTGACGGTCCGCTCCGTCGACGTGAAGCCGATGGAGGAGTGGTACCAGGTCCACGAGGGCGTCGAGAACGTCGTCGCCGACCTGTCCAAGCTGGACAACGCCCAGGAGGCGACCGCGGGGGCCGACGAGGTCTACCTGCTCGCGGCCGACATGGGCGGCATGGGCTTCATCGAGAACAACAAGGCCCTCTGCATGCTGACCGTGCTGACCAGCACGCACCTGCTCGAGGCTGCGCGCGACCAGAACGTCCAGCGCCTCTTCTTCTCCTCCTCCGCGTGCGTGTACGCCGCCGGCAAGCAGACCGACCCCAACGTCACCGCGCTGGTCGAGGCGGACGCGTACCCGGCCATGCCGGAGGACGGCTACGGCTGGGAGAAGCTCTTCACCGAGCGGATGTGCCGCCACTTCGAGGAGGACTTCGGTCTGACCACGAGGGTGGCGCGCTACCACAACGTCTACGGCCCGAACGGCACCTGGACCGGTGGCCGCGAGAAGGCGCCTGCCGCGACCTGTCGCAAGATCGCCACCGCCGCCATCACCGGCAACCACACGATCGACATCTGGGGCGACGGCGAGCAGACGCGCTCGTTCATGTACATCGACGACTGCGTCAAGGGATCCCAGATGATCCTCAAGGGCGACAGCAACGAGCCGGTGAACCTCGGCTCGGACGAGCTCGTCACGATCAACCAGCTCGTCGACATCGTCGAGAACATCGCCGGGATCAAGTGCGAGCGGAACTACGACCTCACCGCCCCGCAGGGCGTCCGGGGCCGTAACTCCGACAACACCCTGATCAAGGAGATCTACGACTGGGCTCCGTCGATCACCCTGGCGGACGGCCTCGCGAAGACCTACGCCTGGGTCTACGACGAGGTCAAGCGCTCGCTTGGCTGAGCACAGCTGATGCGGCTCCTCATCCACGACTTCTCAGGTCACCCGTTCCAGGTGGAGCTGAGCCGTGAGCTGGCCCGGCGCGGCCACCAGGTCACCCACTCCTACTGCCCTGCCTGGGTCTCGGGGAAGGGCCGTCTGGAGGCGGAGCCCGGCGACACCCTGGTCATCGAGCCGGTGGGTCCGAGCGAGCCGATCGCGAAGGACGCCTTCGTGAAGCGGGTCGTCACCGAGTCGCTCCTCGGCTGGCAGCTGCTCCGCCAGGTCCGTCGTACGAAGGCGGACGTGGCGATGCTGTCGAACGCGCAGATCCCCACGCTGGTGGTCTTCGCGCTCGGCATGATGCTCCTGCGCAAGCCGTGGGTGCTCTGGCACCAGGACGTGTACGCCGTCGCGATCAAGGCCTTCGCCGGCGAGAAGCTCGGGCGCGGGTTCCGCCTCGTCGCGGCGCTGTTCACCATCGCCGAGCGCTGGGTGTCGCGCCGCGCTGCTGCCGTGGTGGTCATCGCCGACTCGTTCGTCGACGTCCACCGCGAGTGGGGCACCGCGCACAAGACCACGGTGATCCCCAACTGGGCACCCCTGGACGAGATCTTCCCGGTCGACCGGCACAACGCCTGGTCGGCCGAGCAGCAACTCGACGACACCCGCACCCTGCTCTACTCGGGCACGCTCGGCCTGAAGCACAACCCCGCCCTGCTCGTCGGCGTCGCCGCGGCCGTCCGCGACGCCGGCACGCCGGTGCACCTGGTCGTGGTGAACGAGGGTCCGGCCGAGGCGGTCCTGCGCGACGAGGCCGCTCGCCTCGACGTCCCGCTCACGCTGCTGCCGTTCCAGCCCTACGAGCGGCTCTCGGAAGTGCTCGGCAGTGGCGACATCCTGGTGGTCCTGCTCGAGCAGGACGCCGGCGCGTTCTCGGTGCCGTCCAAGACGTTGTCCTACCTCTGCGCCGGCAGGCCGGTGCTGGGGTTCATGCCGGCTGAGAACTTGGCCTCGCAGCTCGTCAACGACGTCGAGGGCTGCGTACTCCCGCCGAACGAGGGTTCATTGCCCGCCGCCGCGGCCTGGGCCGCCTCGGTCCTGGCCGATGACGAGGAGCTGGCCCGGTTGGGCAAGCAGTCCCGGGCGCTGGCTGAGCGCGAGTTCGCGCTCGAGGGGTGCGGGAATCGCTTCGAGGAGATCTTGGTCCGCGTAACGTCTTGAATCGTGGACTGTCGTCTCACGATGCAAGAACTCGGTTTCCGGGGCGTTGTCCGTTCCGCCTAGGCTGATGCCATGTTCTCGACCATGCTGACGAAGCGCCGTGCAGTGGACCACTGCCGCGTGCACTCGGCACTGTGTCCGTCGTTCTGACGGGACGCCCCAGCCTCTTCAGCGGCAGTCGTAGAACAGGACTGTCCGGGCCTGACCAGCCCGCCGCGATCGTTGCGCGATCGCACGGCTCCGCGTCCCGCCGCCGACCGGCCCGTCAGTCCACGTCAGGAGAAAACCCATGAGCACCACCCCGAACGAGATCGATCCGCGTGGTCCGCGGTTCACCGCGGGTGTCACCCTCGTGCTGTTCGCGGCCGTCCTGCTGACGGCCCCGAGCACCGCAGCCGTCGTGCTGCTCGCCGTCCAGACGGCGTTCTTCGCGATCGGCGCCGGCAGGGGCGTGCAGTTCACGCCCACGGCGTACGTCTTCAAGAAGCTGATCCGTCCGCGGCTCTCGGCGCCCTCGCACCTGGAGGACGCACGGCCGCCGCGGTTCGCCCAGACCGTGGGCCTGGTGTTCACGGTGGTCGCCCTCGGCGGCTTCCTGGCTGACCTCGACACCCTCGGGTTCGTCTTCTCGGCCTTCGCCCTGGCAGCAGCGTTCCTGAACTCCGTGTTCGGGTTCTGCCTCGGGTGCGAGATGTACCTCCTGATCCAGCGCCTGAGGCAGGGCGCATCCCGCAACACCCACGCATCAACCCACGACTCCACCAATGCAGCAGCGAACAAGGAAGAAGTAACCGCATGAGCCGCGAATCCGCACTCGTCACCGCCGACTGGGTGGCCGAGAACCTCGACAACCCGTCGGTCGTCCTGATCGAGGTCGACGAGGACACCACGTCCTACGACCGCAGCCACATCCGTGGCGCGATCAAGCTCGACTGGACCACCGACCTCCAGGACCAGGTCCGTCGCGACTTCGTCTCGAAGTCCCAGTTCGAGGCGCTGCTGTCCGAGAAGGGCGTCAGCAACGACCACACCGTCGTCCTGTACGGCGGCAACAACAACTGGTTCGCCGCGTACGCGTACTGGTACTTCAAGCTCTACGGCCACGAGGACGTCAAGCTGCTCGACGGCGGCCGCAAGAAGTGGGAGCTCGACGCGCGCGAGCTGACCGACGAGCCGGTCAAGCTGGAGCCGACCACCTACACCGCGAAGGACCAGGACCTCTCGATCCGCGCCTTCCGTGACGAGGCCGTGGCCGCCATCGGCGTGCACAACCTGGTCGACGTCCGCAGCCCCGACGAGTACGCCGGTCGTCTGCTGGCTCCGGCCCACCTCCCGCAGGAGCAGTCCCAGCGGGCCGGTCACGTGCCGACCTCGATCAACGTCCCGTGGAGCAAGGCGGCCAACGACGACGGCACCTTCCGCAGCGACGCCGAGCTGAAGGAGATCTACGGCGAGGCCGGTCTCGACGACAGCAAGGACACCATCGCGCTCTGCCGCATCGGTGAGCGCTCGTCGCACACCTGGTTCGTCCTCAAGGAGCTGCTGGGCCACGAGAACGTCAAGAACTACGACGGCTCCTGGACCGAGTACGGTTCCCTGGTCGGCGTTCCGATCGCCCTCGGCGACGAGCCGGGCGAAGCCTGATGTGCGGCGCGACTGCCGGCGGTCTTTCCCTCGACGGGATCGACGTGGCCAAGGAAGCGATCATCCAGGGCCAGGTGACCCGGGGTGGCGAACCTGTCGGTAGCGCCTACGTACGTCTGCTCGACAAGACCGGGGAGTTCACCGCCGAGGTCCCGACCTCGGCGACCGGGCACTTCCGGTTCTTCGCGGGTCCGGGTGACTGGACCCTGCGGACGCTCGCACCGCAGAGCGACCCGGTCGACAACACGGTGACCGCCGCCATCGGCGTCGTCTCCGAGCTCGAGATCGCGCTCTAGCAGGACCTCGGACGCCCCGCCACCCGCTCGGGTGGCGGGGCGTCCGCGTGTCCGGACCTCGCGATCCGGTCGTTGGGCCCGCCCCGGTTGGGTAGGCTCAACGGCCATGTCGGGCATCGATGATCCGGGGACGCCACCGGAGCTTCCGGAGGAGTACGCGGACACCTACCGCGATGCCTACCGGCGTGCCCTGGAGGACACCGGCACCGGCCTGCTGGACGAGGTCGCGGAGCCGGAGGAGGTCCTCGTCCCCGGTCCGACCGGAGGGTCGAGCCTGCGGTGGATCGCCGTCGCGGCGCTCGCTGTGCTGGTCCTCGTCGCGGTCGCGTACGGGATCGGGCAGCTGCTCGGGTCGAGCGTCGACGAGACTCCTGACAGCGCGTCGACGCCGTCGGTGCAGCAGTCTGCCGACGACCCTCCGGCGGACCCCGAGCCGTCCGAGAAGTCCGACGGGAATCCGGACCAGAAGTCCCAGCCGGCGGCGTGGGACGGCGAGGTGGTCCCGGTGGCACCGGAGTCGGCAGAGGCGACCTGCACCTCGGACCCCGGCGTCGACTCGTCCAACGACCCGGTCAGCTACGACGTCGCCAACACCCTCGACGACGACCCGACGACCGCCTGGCGCTGCGACGGCTCGGCGCGCAACGAGTCGATCACGTTCACCCTCCCCGCGGGGACCGAGATCGGCGAGGTCGGCCTGATCCCCGGGTATGCCAAGACCGACTCACGGAGCGGCATCGACCGGTACGCCGAGAACAACCGGATCGCCCGGGTCACCTGGACGTTCGACGACGGCACCGAGGTAACCCAGGACGTCGACCCGAACCCGGAGGATCGCGAGATCCAGTCGATCCGGGTCCCGCGCACGGCGACCGGCACGGTCACATTGACGGTCGTCAAGGTGCAGAAGGGCCCGCGCAACACGACCGCGATCAGCTCGGTCGCGTTCGCCGCAGCAGAGAGCTAACGCTTGGTGGCGTAGACGTCGAGGACGATCCGGGGGACCGGACCGTACTTGATCGCGAGGTCGACCAGCTTGCTGCTCCGCTCCGCCACGCCCGCCGGGACGCCGAGCGACTGCATGTAGAGGGCGGAGTTGAGGCTGTACCGGCCGCGCGGCCGCACCTCGAAGGTGTCGAACCCGTGCCGGTCGAGCAGTACTTTGATGCTCTTGCGGGTGTGCAGCTGCCAGTGGTGCCAGGCGACCCGGCGGTCCACGATCCGGTTGAGGCGACCGCGGGTGGCGCGCAGGGCACCGAGGGCGAGGGCGTCGGCCGCGGTCCAGTGGGGCGTCTGCAGGAACAGCGTGCCACCGGGCTTGAGCAGCTTGTTGCAGTTGTCGAGCGTCATGTCGACGTCCTCGGTGTGCACCATGACGCACCACATCGTGAGGGCGTCGTGGATCGGCTCGAGCTCGAGCTCGGAGAGGTCGCCGATCTCGACGTCGTAGCCGTAGCGGGCCTTGGCCAGTCGCGCGGCACCAGCGTGCACCTCGTTGCCCGCGACCGTGAACCCGGTGTTCTCCGCGAGCTTGAGGAAGGCGCCGTCGCCGGTCCCTACGTCGTACAGGCGGGGCTGGGCGCTTCCGTTTCCAGCGCTCAGCGCGAGCAGCCGTTTCGCCGTGTCCGTCCACGCGGCCTCCACGGTCTCGATCCGCTTCTGGTCTGCGTATCCGCTGTACTCCTCGCCGAGGTCGCGCTCCTCGGTCTCGACCTCGATGCTGTAGACGGGCGTGGAGAACTCGCGCCGCTCGGCCCAGGAGCGCAGCCCGCACGCGCGACAGCCCAGGACGCTCCGGCCTGTCTTGCGCGAAGCCGGGTAGTGCAGCAGCCGCGCCGAGCCGCAGCCCGGGCACCGCAAGATCGTGGATTCGGCCGACTGGGTGGCGGCTGCCAAGGAAGTTCTCCCTCATGTGGGCGTCACGGACGGACGCGGCCGCGTCGCAGCAGCCGGGCCCCCGTACTCCGGTCCGTCCCTCCGGACCGGTGCCCTCCGGTGTCAGTGTAGGACTGCTGTGCCGTCGGAACATCGCGTTTTGCCGCTTTTGGGCACACGCGTCGGGAGGACGTCCGAGGTCAGCGAGGTGGCTGTCTCTTGCTCTGCGTATCGTTCCCGGCGTCGAGGTCGAGATCAGGTTCCGCACCCTCGGGGCGCACTTCTGGACGCACGTTGGCTGACGAGACCAGGATGAGTGCCAGTGCTGCCCAGACGATCCGGTCGTAGAGCGTGGGCCCGATCATGCCGAACGCCGCGTACGACAGGCCGGCGTAGGCCAGTCGGTTGGGGGCGCCCGCGGTGAAGAGCGGTCGCACCAGGGCAGTCACCACCAGGACGAAACCCAGGAGGGTGATCACGCCGCCGCCGACCGCGACCTGCAGGTACGCGTTGTGGAACGCCAGGATGGTGTCGCCGCCCCAGCCGTTGCCCTGGACCGGATGCTTCCAGAACAGCGTGAAACCCTGGTCGAGCAGGAGACTTCGAGCCTGGTCCGAGTACTGCGCGCTGCTGTTGCCGCGGAGACGGTCGAGCACCGTCTCCTGGCCGATCGCGCTGAGCACCTTGTCGGCGCTGAGGACTGCGACCAACGCTCCCGACAGGATGACGTACCAAGCGATCGCCGACCGCTCGACGATCGGCCACAGGACGGTGATCAGCGCGCAGCACAGGAGGCTCGCGCGACTTCCGCTGTCGATGACCGAGTACCCGACCACACCCATCGCACCGACCACGATCCAGCGGTGCTTCGGGTCGACCCGGTAGAACAGGAAGATCAGGAGCGCGTACGCCATCTGACCACCGAGCCCGTAGAAGTTCGGCTGCGAGGTCAGGCCGACCCCGCGACCCTGCACGTGCGTGGCGCCGTACCGGACCAGGCCGTAGGCGACGCTGACGCCTTGACCCAGGACGTAGGCCCAGGCGAAGGTCTCGAGCAGCTTGTCGCCGGGGCGCAGGAGGTTGAGCAGGAAGACGAGGATCATGGTCGCCGCGATGATCTTCAGGAAGCCGACCAGGCTGTCGACGATCCCCTCGGCCAGCAGGCTCGAGACGATGCCGCCGATGAACAAGATCCCTGCTCCGATGACGTAGAGCGGCGGCAGTGCCACCCGTCCGGAGCTGAGGAGCCGCGGGATCAGGAGGCCGAATCCGGCGACCATCAGCAGGTCCGAGGCGCCGATCCCGCCGGACAGTCCGAGGGCGTTCATCGGTGCCGTGAACATCCCGAGGACGAGGAGTCCGATCCCCATCTTCTCGGGTCCCACCGCGACCAGGACGGTGAGGCCTACGGCCAGGCCCACTGCGGCGACCGACAGCAACAAGCTGTTCGTGTACACGCCGAGCACGAGCAGGGCGAACAGGACAACCAGGCCGACGACGTTGGGGACCGCCCTTTGCAGGGCTTGGATCATCGCTTCGTCCGTCCGCGAGGGCTCACGACTGACGTGACTTGTCCGGCCCGTAGCCGTAGCCGTAGCCGTAACCGTAGCCGTAGCCCTTGCCGCCGCGCTTCGGCGTCATGTTGACCATGACACCGAGCAGGTTGGCATCGACCTGGGCCAGACGTGTCGTGGCTTGCTTCAGCTGCTCCTTGGTGGTCTTGCCGTGGCGGACGACCAGGATCGCGCCGTCGACGTCGCGGGCCATGATCGCGGCGTCGGAGACGGGCAGCAGCGGCGGGCCGTCGATGATCACCATGTCGAACATCTGGGAGACGCGGTCGAACAGCTCCTGGGCAGCGCGGGACTGCAGGACCTCGGTGGGGTTGGGCGGGATCGGACCGCTGGCCAGGAAGTAGATCCCCGAGTCGGTGTGCTTCTGGATGCTGTCCTGCAGCTCGCTGCGGCCGACCAGGACCGTCGTCAGACCGACCGAGCGCTCCAGGCCGAGCACGCTGGCGACCTTGGGGCGACGCAGGTCGCCGTCGACGAGCAGGACTCGCAGGCCCGTCTGGGCGAGTGCGATGGCGAGGTTCGTCGCCGTCGACGTCTTTCCTTCGCTCGGGACGGCACTGGTGATGACCAGGGCGCGCGGACGAGAGTCGAGGTCGAGGAACTGCAGGTTGGTGCGGAGGAGCCGGAACGCTTCGACGCGCGTCGAGTGGCTCCCCACCTCGGTGAGCAACGGGTGTCGGGGAACGTCCGCGTCGTAGGCGACGCTGGACAGGACGGGAGCGTCGATCGTGTTCTCGACGTCCGCGGCGGAGCTGACGGTGTTGTCGAGCACGTCCCGCAGCAGTGCCATCGCAGCGCCGATGACCAGGCCCAGGAGTGCGGCGACCACCAGGTTCAACGCCGGCTTGGGGCTGACCTGCTTGGAGCTGTACGACGCGGGGTCGGCGATCGTCGCCTTGACGGGCGAACCGCTCGGGCTCAGCTCCTTGGCGATGTAGGCAGTCAGCAGCTCGGCCTCGATGCGGGCGATCTGCTGCGCCTGGTCAGGCTTGCGGTCCTTGACCTTCAGCTCGATGATCACCGTCTGCTCGATGACGGAGGCCTCGATCTTGTCCTTCAGCTGGTCCGGCGTGTAGTTGAGGCTCGGGTCGACCTGCTTGAGCTTGTCCGCCACATCTGTCATCAGCGTGGTGTTCGTCGCGACCTGGGCGTACGACTGGACCTGCTGCGCCGCGAAGTACCCGGCCGCCACCGCGGTGCTCGGGGACCCGTCGTTGGCGTCGGCAGCGATGAAGATGCGCGAGACCGACTCGTACTGCGGGGTCTGGACGTAGGTGAACGCACCGCCGCCGAGCAGTCCCAGCAGGAAGAAGACGACGATGGTCAGCCAACGGCGCTGCACTGTGCGCAGCAGTTCCTTGAAATCCACGCTGAACTTTCTGATTCGTAGCTGGTACCACTCGACCACCGGAGTGTAGTCGGACCGGGGCCGAGGGAGGGTCCACCGCCGCGACGCTGGTCCCGGCTAGGAACGATCATGCCTTGCGAACCTGCTCGATCCACGCAAAACGACCGCAATCTTCCGGATTCTTCCGCTGGGTTCGGTCAGTCGGAGTCGAGCACCACGGTGAACGGACCGTCGTTGACCAGGTCGACGGCCATCTCGGCGCCGAACACGCCGCGTTGCACCCGGGTGCCCTGCTCCTCGAGACCGCGGCACACGAGCTCGTAGAGCGGCTCGGCCACCGGCCCGGGAGCAGCCGCGGCCCACGTCGGGCGGCGTCCCTTGCGCGCGTCGCCGTACAGGGTGAACTGGCTGATCACGAGAACCGGGGCGTCCGCCTCGGCCACCGACCGCTCCTGGCGCAGGACCCGCAGCTCGCGGACCTTGCGGACCAGCCAGGCGACCTGGTCGGGGCCGTCGTCGTGGGTGATCCCGACCAGGACGACGAGTCCGGGCTCGTCGATCCGACCGACGACGTCACCGGCGACGGTGACCGAGGCACGAGCGACCCGCTGCAGCACTGCTCTCATGCCGGACGAGGCTAGCGAGTGGCGGAGGCTGGCGAGCGCCCGAGCGCTGACCCTAGGCTGCGCGCATGGACGACATGCACCGCGCTCCGGGGAGCGGCGACAGGGATCCCGTCAGCGCTCGGATCAGGAAGGCCGTCGCCGACGGGAGGATCAGCTCCGCCGACGGCGACATCCGCCTCGGCAACGTGGCCTCGGCCTCGAGCATGAACGAGCTCCACCTGATCGTCCGCGACCTCGACCAGCTCGAGGCGACCCTGCCGGCGGGTGTTCCGCCGGTGCCGCAGAGCACCTGGACGCCGACGTCCCAGGCCGACGTCGCGCGGAGGTCCGCGACCGGTGCGGGAAGCAAGACGGTGCCGTTCCTGATCCTGGGGCTGGTCGTGGCGCTGGTCGCCGCCGGCGGCATCGCCCTGTTCGTCTTCGCCGGCTCGGACTCCGACTCGGGATCGGGCTCCGTGACGTCGGCCGAGCTGCCCGAGCCGGCGTCGCCGGGTGCGGACCCGAGCGAGGAGCCGGGGGAGGAGCCAGGGGAGGAGCCCGGTGCCGAGGGCACGCCGGCCGAGGAGCCGGAGGGCGAGAGCTTCCGGCTGACGGCCGCCGGCGTGAAGTCCTTCCTGACCGTCTACCAGCGCACGTTCGGGACCACGAAGGTCAACGACCTGACGATGTACGGCGACTACGCGATCGCCCGCGTGCCGGTCCCGGGCAAGAAGCGGAATTCGGGCCACATCTACCGCGACGGGAAGTGGAGCGAGTTCGGCGGTGTGACCGCGAACTTCCCGGGCACCGAGTCGGTGGACCTCCGCAGGCTCGACGTCGCGGCGGTGATGCGCAACCTGGCCCGGGCCAAGCGGACGCTCAACGTCGAGGACCCGAAGACGTTCTACGTGACGATCAACTTCCGGCCGCAGTTCGACGACGAGCCGAACGTGAACATCTACGTGTCCAACGAGTTCAACGAGTCCGGGTACCTCGCCACCACCCTGGGCGGCAAGGTCGAACGCGCCTACCCGTTCAGCTGAACCAGGAGTCCCTGGGTCAGTAGACGATGGCCTGCACGCCGTCCGCCAGGATCGCCTCGGTGAAGGCGGCAGCACCGGAGATCCGGGCGCCGGGCGCGAGGTCGGCCTCGGTGATGCCGCGGCGGGCGGCGCACTGCGCGCAGACGACCAGGTCGCCGGACTCGAGGACCAGGTCGCGGGCGTCGGCCAGCGATCCGGCCAGGGGCAGGTCGAAGTCCTCCGCCCGCCCCGGGACGCCCAGCCACGCGGCCTCCCCGGTGAGCCAGAGGCTGACCTGCGCTCCCGAGACGATGGCTGCGGTCGCGACGGTGAACGCCTGGCTGCAGCGCTCGGCGTCGTCGGTCCCGGCGGTGCACTTGATCACCAGACTTCGCATGCGTCGAGCCTAACGAGCGTCCCAGCCTGCTCGTGGCCGAGAGGGCGAGATCGCGGTGACGAGCGCAGCGAGGATCACCGTCGGGTTTGCGACCGGGCGCTCTAGACTCGCTCCCGTGGAAGCCTTCTTCGTGGTGCTGACGGCAGCAGTGGTGCTCGGTGTCGCCGCGTGGGCCTGGCGCGCCATCGACGCGTTCCTGAACCTGACCGCCCTCGAGCCCGGAGACGAGTAGAGACGTGCCGTTCGAGATCCCCGAGAACATCCATCCGAACTGCGCCCGGCTCGCCTGGATCATCGGCACCTGGGCCGGCAACGGTCACGGCGAGTACGAGGGCATCGACAGCTTCCAGTTCGGTCAGGAGCTGATCTTCCAGCAGGACGGGCGTCCCTTCATCCACTTCATGAGCCGCGCCTGGATCATCGACGCCGAGGGCAACCACGTGCGCGAGGCGGCCCAGGAGACGGGCTTCTTCCGGCCCCAGGAGGACGGCAGCCTCGAGGTCGTGATGACCCACAACACCGGTTTCGTGGAGATCTGGCACGGTGAGCTGCACCCCGAGCAGCCGCGCTTCGAGATCGTCACCGACGCCGTGGCGCGCACCGGGTCCGCCAAGGAGTACGCCGGTGGCAAGCGCCTCTACGGCTACGTCAACGGAGACCTGCTGTACGCCTTCGACATGGCAGCGATGGGCAAGGAGCTGCAGCCGCACACGCACGCGCAGCTGGTGCGTCAGTGAGGCCGGACCGGTGACGGACTGGCAGACCCGGCTGCGGGAGAGCGGTCACCGGTTGACCCCGCAGCGCGAGCTCGTGCTGGCGGCGGTCGAGACACTCGGGCACGCGACCCCGGACGAGATCTACGCCGAGGTGCGTACCCGGTCCGACGCGATCAACCTGTCCACCGTCTACCGGACCCTGGAGCTTCTCGACGACCTCGGGCTGATCCGGCACGCCCACCTCACCGACCGGGCGCCGACGTACCACTCGGCCACGGGTCACGAGCACTCCCACCTCGTCTGCCGAGGCTGCTCGCGCGTGATCAGCGTGGGTCGCTCGAGGATGGAGCACGCCCTGGCGGACCTGGCCGCGGAGTACGGCTTCGACCCCGACTACGGGCACCTCTCGGTCTTCGGCCGGTGCGCCGACTGCGTCGGGTCCACGGAATGAGGACGGCCTCCCCGACGTTGGGACCAACGTGATGACCAGCCCTCTGCTCGCCCTCCCCGGAGCCGTCGCCGGAAACGGCGTGGACGCCTCCGTGGCCGCGCACTACGGCTCCTTCCACGGCGAGCAACGGGCCCTGGAGCAGGGCGAGGGGTTCGTCGACCTGTCGCACCGCGAGGTCGTCCGGATCTCCGGTCCCGACCGGTTGGACTGGCTGCACTCGCTGACCACGCAGCACCTCACCGGTCTGCTGCCGGGCCAGCAGACGGTCACGCTGGTCCTCTCGCCCCAGGGCCACCTCGAGCACACCCTGTACGGCGTCGACGACGGCGAGGCGTTCACCGCGCACGTCGAGCCCGGCGCTGCTGCCGCGCTGGTGGAGTGGCTCGACCGGATGCGTTTCATGCTGCGGGTCGAGGTCGCGGACGTGACGGCTGAGGTCGCGGTCGCCTGGCGGCCGGGACCCGAGGACTTCGGACGGTACGACCTGGTGCCGCGAGCCGAGCTCACGGCGTACGCCGAGGCTGCCGGCCCGGCAGCGGGGCTGTGGGCGTTCGAGGCGCTGCGCATCGCTCGCGGCGAACCGCGCGCCGGCCTGGACACCGACGCCCGCACCATCCCGAACGAGATCGGCTGGATCCCGCGCGGCGTGCACCTCGACAAGGGTTGCTACCGGGGTCAGGAGACGGTCGCGCGCGTGCACACGCTCGGTCGGCCGCCGCGTCGGCTCACGCTGCTGCACCTCGACGGCTCCGACAACAGGCTGCCGGCCCAGGGCACCCCGCTGGTCCACGGCGGCCGCGAGATCGGCTTCGTCGGGACCTCGGCGCGGCACCACGAGCTGGGGCCGATCGCCCTGGCCCTGCTCAAGCGAGCGGTGCCGGTTGACGTGACGCTCGAGGTGGACGGCATCGCCGCAGCCCAGGAGGTCGTGGTCGACCCCGAGGTGGGTCTGCACGTCCGTCGGCGTCTCGGCTGAGGCCGCTCCGGGCTCCACGGTTGCCCTGAAAGGGCGTGCCCCGCTGTTCTAGGGTGGAGCAATGCATCGGCTCCGCAACGGCGTGAAGAATTACGACTGGGGTTCGCCGGACGCGATCCCGCAGTTCCTCGGCGACGGTGGTTCGACCGACCCGATCGCAGAGGTCTGGATCGGCACGCACCCGCTGTCCCCGTCGATCGTCCTCGAGGACGACGGCAGCGAGCGTCTGTTGTCCGACCTCACCGGTGACCTGCCGTACATGGTGAAGCTGCTCGCGGCCGCACGCCCGTTGTCGCTCCAGGTGCACCCCTCCAAGCCGCTCGCGGAAATCGGTTTCGCGCGGGAGGAGGAGGCCGGTGTGCCGCTCGACGCCCCCCACCGCGTCTACAAGGACGCGAACCACAAGCCGGAGATGGTTTACGCGCTGAGCACGTTCGACTCACTGATCGGTTTCCGGCCGAGCGCCGAGATCCTGCGCGTTCTCGGTCCGCTGGACACCGAGCTGACCCAGCGGCTCTCCGACGAGCTGCGGGCCGACCCCGGGTTCGCGACGATCGTGAAGCTCATCGAGCACCTGCTCACCGCCGACATCGACCGCGCGGAGGTGCGGCGGATCGTCGAGGCCTGCCGCGGGTTGAGCGAGGTCGGGCTCGACATCAAGCGCGCGTACCAGACGGCGGTCGAGATCGCGGAGCACTACCCGGAGGACATCGGCGTGGTGATTGCGCTGATGCTCAACCGGATGACGCTGCAGCCCGGCGAGGCCGCGTTCCTGGACACCGGCGTGATCCACGCGCACCTGTCCGGCCTGTGCGTCGAGGTGATGGCGAACTCGGACAACGTCCTCCGGGCCGGCCTGACCAGCAAGCACATCGACACGGCCGGGCTGGTCGCCTGCCTGCAGGGCGGGATGGCCAGGGTCGCCCGGGTCACGCCCGACTTCCTCGACTACGACACCGAGGTGTTCTCGCCGGCGGGCGGGAACTTCGCGCTCGCCGTCACGCAGATCTCCGCCGCAGCGCCCGAGGGCGTCGAGCTGGTGCGCGGTGACGGCAGCGTGCTGATGTGCACCGGCGGAAACGTCACCATCACCACCGACGCCGGTGGCAAGGTCGACCTGCGTCGGGGCGAGTCGGTCTACCTCGACGCGGACGACCGCGGTGCGACGGTGCACGGCTTGGGCGAGGTCGCCCAGGCGTACGTGCCCTCCTCGCGTGCGCTGCGCTCGCGCCTGGTCGACGTGGTCTGACTGGTTGGTTGAGGTGCGGCCGCGCTAGCGGTCGCCTCGAAAACTCCGGACCTATGCGCAGAGCTCACCAGGTTTCGAGGCCCGCGCTGAGCGCGGGCACCTCAACCAACCTGCGTCAGGAGCGGTCGTTGATCATGCCGGCGCCGACGGTCACGCCGGTCGCCTCGTCGATCAGGATGAACGAGCCGGTGGTCCGGTTCTTCGAGTAGGGGGTCGCACAGCAGCGGGACCGTCGTGCGCAGCTGCACCCGACCGATCTCGTTCAGGGCGAGCTCCTTGGTGTCCTGGTCGCGGTGCAGGGTGTTGATGTCGAGCCGGTACTGGATGTCCTTGACCAGTGCCCGCCCCGTGCGGGTGGTGTGCTTGATCGCGAGCTTCTGGCCCTTGCGCAGCGGCTCGTTCGTCATCCAGCAGACCATCGCGTCGATGTCCTGGCTCGGCTTCGGCGCGTTGTTCACCCGGGCGATCATGTCGCCGCGGGAGACGTCCACGTCGTCCTCGAGCCGGACCGTCACCGACATCGGCGGGAACGCTTCTGCGATCTCGCGGTCGAACAGGTCGATGCCGGCGATCTTCGAGGTCATGCCGGAGGGCAGCACGACGACCTCGTCGCCGGGCTTGAGGACGCCGCTGGCGACCATGCCGCCGTACCCGCGGTAGTCGTGGAACTCGTCGGACTTCGGCCGTACGACGTACTGCACCGGGAAGCGGGCGTCGACCAGGTCGCGGTCCGATGCCACGTGCACGTTCTCGAGGTGGTGCATCAGCGACGGGCCCTGGTACCAGTCCATGTTCTCGGACCGGTTCACCACGTTGTCGCCGGCGAGTGCCGAGATCGGGATGACCTGCAGGTCGGGGATGTTCAGCTTCGTCGCGAACGAGGTGAACTCGGCCTGGATCTTGTCGTACACCTCTTGGCTGTAGTCGACGAGGTCCATCTTGTTCACCGCGAGGACGAGGTGCGGGACGCGGAGCAAGGAGAGCAGCACCGCGTGCCGGCGGGACTGCTCGGTGAGGCCCTGGCGGGCGTCGACGAGGACGAGTCCGAGGTCGGCGGTGGAGGCACCGGTGACCATGTTCCGGGTGTACTGCACGTGCCCGGGGGTGTCGGCGATGATGAACTTGCGGTTCGGCGTCGCGAAGTAGCGGTACGCCACGTCGATGGTGATGCCTTGCTCGCGCTCGGAGCGCAGACCGTCGGTCAGCAGCGCCAGGTCGGTGTAGTCGTAGCCCTTGGCCTCGCTGGTGGCCTCGACGGCCTCGAGCTGGTCCTCGAAGATCGACTTGGAGTCGAGCAGCAGACGACCGATCAGGGTGGACTTGCCGTCGTCGACCGAGCCGGCGGTGGCGAAGCGGAGCAGGTCCATGCCACGGCCGACGTTGTGCGCGGTCGACTTCAGCTGCTCGTCGTCGTGAAAGCGTGCATTTTCGGGGGCGGGCATCAGAAGTAGCCTTCCTTCTTGCGGTCTTCCATGGCTGCCTCGGAGAACCGGTCGTCACCGCGGGTGGCGCCGCGCTCGGTGACCCGGGCGATCGCGACCTCGTCGATGATCTCGTCGATGGTCGACGCGGTGCTCTCCACGCAGCCGGTCAGCGTCAGGTCGCCGACGGTGCGGAACCGGACGGTCCGCTCGCTGGCCTCCTCGCCCGGCTTGCAGGGGTTGAACTCGCTCTCGGTGAGCAGCATCCCGTCGCGCTCGAAGACGCGGCGCTGGTGGGAGTAGTAGATGGAGGGGATCTCGATGCCCTCGCGACCGATGTAGTGCCAGACGTCGAGCTCGGTCCAGTTGCTGATCGGGAAGATCCGCATGTGCTCGCCCGCGTGCAGCCGGCCGTTGTAGAGGCTCCACAGCTCGGGGCGCTGGTTCTTCGGGTCCCACTGGCCGAACTCGTCGCGGTGGGAGTAGACGCGCTCCTTGGCGCGGGCCTTCTCCTCGTCGCGGCGGCCACCACCGAAGGCGGCGGTGAAGCCCTCCTCCTCGATGGCGTTGAGCAGGGTGCCGATCTGGTGGCGGTTGCGCGAGGTCTTGCCGTCGTCGACGACGATGCCCTTGGCCAGGGCCTCCTCGACGCTCGCGACGATGAGGCGGACACCGAGGCGGTTGACCCAGTTGTCCCGGGTGGCGAGCACCTCGGGGAAGTCGTAGCCGGTGTCGACTTGCAGCACCGGGAACGGGATCTTCGCCGGGTAGAAGGCCTTCTCCGCCAGGCGCATCATGACGATGGAGTCCTTGCCGCCCGAGAACATCAGGACGGGCTTCTCGAACTCCGCCGCGACCTCGCGGAAGATGTGGATCGACTCCGCCTCGAGCTGGTCGAGCTGGCTCAGCCGGTAGTCGGCGTGGGTCTGGGACATGAGGGCCTCTCGGTGACTGTGCGCCCGCACGGGGCAGCGCACATCGTATCGAGTCGTCGTACGACGGGGCTCATCGTCTCACAGGAGTGGAACGTGTTCTAGTTTTCGGTTCGGACGGACCACTCAGACCTCGTCGAGGTCGGCGCCCGTCGGGTCCGGAGCGGTCTCGTCCTCGAGGTAGGCGCCGCCGATCGGATCGGCCACCCACGACACGACCGACCAGCCGGACGCCGGGTCACCGTCGAGCTCGATGCACGCGGTGTTGTTGAAGCCCTGGGTCGCCATCTCGTGCGTCTCGGAGTCCGTGACGCGGTTCGACACCCACGTCCGGATGGCCGCTCCGTGGCTGACCAGCAGTGCGACCTCGTGCCCGTCGGCCGCGATCCGGGCGACCGCGTCGTCGTACCGGGCGAGGAACTCGTGACCGGTCTCGGCCCCGGACATCTGCTTGTCCAGGCGCCGCTCGATCCAGTCGGCGACGGTGCCGACGTACCCGAGGATCGAGTCCTCGTCGGTGGCCATCTCGTAGTCGCCGGCGGAGATCTCGCGCAGCCCTTCGAGGGTGACCGGCTCCAGGCCGAGGGCCTCGGCGAGCGGGGCGCCGGTCTGCCCGGTACGCACCAGTGCCGAGGTGTAGATGCCGGTGATGCCACGGTCGGCGAGTGCCAGCGCAGCGCTCTCGGCCTGCTGGATGCCGAGGTCGGTCAGGTCCGCCCCCGGGTACGCCGTGTCCAGGGCGCCGATCGCGTTGCCATGGGTCTGGCCGTGGCGCAGGAGCAGAAGACGCATGTTCGGAATGCTACGGACCGGAGTTGTCGTTGCGGTGAACGGGCTGCTCGGGCGTCTCGGGCAGTCGCCAGGCGGTCGCGTCGTTGTCGAAGTTCGGTAGGCCGTGGCGCTGCCGGATGAAGCCCCAGGCCAGCGGACCGAGCAGCAGGATGCCGGCGCCGAGGAAGCCGATCGTCTCCGGCGGGACGCCGAGCATCTTCAGGCCGGTCAGCGTCAGCACGATCACGATGCCGCGCCGGATCACCGACTGCGACACCCAGCTCGACATCTGCGCCCCGAGGTAGGTGCCCGGACTGCCGCCGAGGACCAACGGGATCAGCACCGCCCACTCGACACCCTCGTTGACGACGTGACCGATCGCTGCTGCAAATACCAGCGGGACGGCCTGGACGAGGTCGGTGCCGACCAGCTTGAGCGCCGTCATCGTCGGGTAGAGGAGCAGCAACGCGACCATGATCACCGAGCCGGAGCCGACGCTGGTGATGCCGACCAGCAGTCCGCCGATCGCACCGACGAGCACCGTCGGGAGAGCACGGACGTGCGGCTCGGCGCTGGGCACGACGTTGCCGGAGCTGACCAGACGCAGCTGCAGGTAGATGCGCAACGCGTAGGAGCCGGCCGCGAGCAGGAGTGCGTACCCGATGGCGGCGGTGAGGAACTCGGTCTTCGCCTCGGTGTCGCCGACCGCCTTGACGATGAACCCGCCGGCGAAGGCGCACGGAACCGAGCCGAGCATCAGCAGGCCCGCGAGCCGCAGGTTCGGTGAGCCCTTGCGCCAGTGCACCGCGGCACCGACGGACTTGTTGACGCTCGCCGCCACCAGGTCGTTGGCGACCGCCGTGGCCGGGTTGATGCCCAGGAAAATCAGGGCGGGTGTCATCAGGGCACCGCCGCCCATGCCCGTGAGCCCGACGACGATGCCGACGCCGAAGCTGACGGCGAGTACGGAGGCGGCGTCGAGCGTGAAGAGGTCGTGCACAGGTCAGTCCATGTCTGTTGGTCAAGCAGAACGTGGTGGATGAAGCAGGTCAGCCGGTGGCGACTACCTCGAACGGGAGAACGGCGAGGACGTCGCTCAGGGCATCCTCGATGGTGCGTCCGGTGGTGTCCACCGCGACGGCGGCGTCGGCGGGGACTTCGTAGGGGCTGGAGATGCCGGTGAACTCGGGGATCTCGCCTGCCCGGGCCTTGGCGTACAGGCCCTTGCGGTCGCGGCGCTCGCACTCCTCCAGGGGTGTCGCCACATGCACCAGGACGAACTCGCCACCCGCGGACTCCACCATCGCGCGCACCTGCTGCCGGGTCTCGTCGAACGGCGCGATCGGGGAGCAGATGGCGACGCCGCGGTGTCGGGCGATCTCGGCGGCCACCCAGCCGATGCGCCGGATGTTGGTCTCCCGGTCGGCCTTGGAGAAGGACAGTCCGGCTGACAGGTTCCGGCGTACGACGTCGCCGTCGAGGCTGGTCACGGTGCGCTCGCCCTGCTCCAGCACGAGGTCCAGCAACGCCTGTGCCAGCGTCGACTTGCCGCTCCCGGACAGGCCGGTGAAGAACACGACGACGCCGGGATTCTTCGGCTGGTCGGCATCGACGACGGCGGCGACGGCGTCGGGGTGCTCGCCGGTCCCGGCGACCGCGAGGATCTCGCCGGCCGCGTAGTTCGCGCTCACCCGGAGGCCGAGCTCGTGGTCAGCGGCCGGGTCTCCGTGAGCGGCCAGCGGGACGGCGACGACGTGCGCATCGCCGAGCAGCTCGGCCGCGGCGAGCGACGCCCGCACCAGGCCCACCGGGCTGACGTCCTGCGGGGTCCCGGTGCCGACGAACGCGAGCAGCACGACCGGGCGACCCCTCCGGGCCGCGCCGATCGCGATCAGGTCGTCGTCGGTGAGCGCGCCCGCTACCGGGACGGTGAGCGCGTCCGGGTAGGTCTCCCGGGTCTGCGCCGGGGAGAGGTGCAGCCGGCGGAACGGCCCGTACGCCGGCCGTGCCAGCTCCGTCAGGCCGTTCGCGCTCACTCGAGCCAGCGGCAGCCCCTCGGGGTCGACGAGCTCGACCTCGTCCTCGCCGACCAGCTCGGCCGGCAGGGACAGGCGGACCGGACCCGCGTCGTCGAACGTGGTGAGCGGCGCCAGGCCGCCGTTGAGGAGGAGCTCGAGGTCGTCGAGCTCACGGGGCGACGGGCAGAACTGGGCGGTCACGGCGTCATGCTCCCACGACGCCGCCTTGCCGCCACCCGACGTCCAGCGCCGCCTCCTCAAAGGACCGCGCGGACCTCGCCGACGACCCGGTCGCCACCCAGCAGCGGCGCTGCCCCGGTGCGCCGTACGGCCTCGGTGTCGACGCCGGCCTCGGTGCTGACCCCGAGCTGATCCAGCAGCGCCGCCATCACGACCGGCCGCGCCCGGATGCCTCCGTCGTCGGCCTTCAGGGCGAAGGCGCGCCCGTCGGTGAGCGCGACCACGTAGCAGGACTCGGCGCCGGCCTTGGCGATCGCGCCGGGGATCGCGGTGACCAGGGCGAGCTCGTCCCGGGTCGTCCCGGACACGTACGCCGGGAAGCGCCGCATCGCCCTGGCGACCTTCGCCAGCGCGGGTTCCTCGCTGGTGGCCAGGCGGCCGAACGCGCGCGCCAGACCGGTCAGCGAGGTCGCCAGCAGGGGAGCGCCGCACCCGTCGACAGCGGTGTGCGCGACGGGTTCGCCGGTGAGGTCGGCGAACGTGCCCGCGAGCGCGCGCTGCAACGGGTGCTGAGGGTCCAGGTAGGTCTCGAGCGGCCAGTCGTTGACGACGCAGGTCGCCAGCATCGCGGCGTGCTTGCCCGAGCAGTTCATCGTGAGCACCGACGCCTCGCCGCCTGCGCGGAGCAGGTCGTCCTTGATGCCGTCGAGCAGCGGCCATCCCACCGGGTTGCGCAGGGCCGACGCCCCGAGTCCGACCGAGGCGAGGATGCGCTCGACGGCCTCGACGTGGAACGGCTCTCCGGAGTGCGAAGCCGCCGCAAGCGCGAGCAGCTCGTCGTCCAGGGCGAGTCCGGCGCGGACCATGCCGACCGCCTGCAGGGGCTTGTTGCAGGACCGTGGCAGCACCGGGGAGTCCACGTCGCCTCGCGCGTACGCCGCGCTGCCGTCGGTCCCGAGGGCGACCACCGAGCCGTGGTGGTGGCCCTCGACGAAGCCGGAGCGGACGACCTCAGCGATCACCGGAAGCATGCTCGTCAGGGTAGGTGACGGCGTGTTCCGGCCTTGCTTGCTAGCGCCGGTTTGGTTGAAGAGTTGCCTATTTATGGGCCGTGTGACCCGTTTCACCGTTCCGCAATTTGCATGGTGCTAGCAATAGTTAGCACCATGGGCTCATGGCCAAGAAGCTCAACGTCGGTCTGACCGTCGAGACCCTGGGTGGGTACCTGCGCGAGCAGCGTGACGCCGCCGGGATGTCGCTGCGTCAGCTGGCTGAGCAGGCGGGTGTCTCCAACCCGTACTTGAGCCAGATCGAACGCGGGCTCCGCAAGCCGTCCGCGGAGGTGCTGCAGCAGCTCGCCAAGGCCCTCCGAATCTCTGCCGAGCAGGTCTACGTCCAAGCCGGGATCCTCAAGCCCGACGACGACCAGGTCCGGTCGGTGGAGCTGGCAGTACTCGCTGATCCCGTGCTCAACGCCCGGCAGAAGCAGGCCCTCCTCGCGGTGTACCAGTCCTTCCGGGCTGAGGCCGCTGGTGCTGAGCCGGAGGAGCACGGGAGCAACGACGCTCCCACCCCCGACCCCGAGAACACCCCCCAGCCGGTGACAACCCCGCCGGTGAACCCAACCGAAGGAAGCTGACATGGCTAAGACCCAGTTCAACGCCGACAAGATCAAGACCGAGGCCAAGAAGCCGCTGTTCGCCGCCGCCGGCGCGACCGAGCTGGCCGTCGAGAAGGCTCGCGGCTACGCCACCGAGGCGACCAAGGCGACCCAGGCGCAGATCGACGCCGCCCAGACCCGGGTCTCCGGCGTCCAGGCCCGCGTCTCGAAGGTCGAGTTCGACTCCAAGAAGGTCCAGGCCGAGGCCAAGGCCCGCGTCGAGAAGCTGCAGGCCGACGCGAAGGACGCGCAGGCCAAGTTCGAGGCCCGCGTGAACGAGCTCCAGAAGGAGGCCGCGGACTTCCCGGCCAAGTTCGAGGCGAAGCTGAACGAGGCGCTCAAGGACCTGAACACGACGTACGCCGACCTGGCCGAGCGGGGCGAGAAGTTCGTCGCCGCTGTCCGCAAGGACGGCGTCAAGGCCGTCACCGCGAAGAAGGCCACCAAGAGCACCGCGAAGAAGGCGCCGGCGAAGAAGGCCCCCGCCAAGAAGGCTCCGGCGAAGAAGGCTGCTGCCAAGAAGGCTCCGGCGAAGAAGGCTGCCAAGAAGGCCAGCTGACCTCCGTCACCTGATGGGCCCCTGGGGATCGCTCCCCGGGGGCCTCTCTGCGTCCCCCTCTGCGTCCGCCTCTGGGTCCCCGGGCGCGCGACGCGAGACGCCGATGTGGAGGTACTCCCCACGAGGCGCGGGCAACCCCTCTAGGCTTGGCGGGTGTTCTTCGCCGACCTGCAGTACAGCATCACGACCGTCGTGTACTTCGTGCTGCTCGCCGTCAAGCTGTGGGCGCTCGTCGACGCCTCCTTGCGTCCTGCCGCCGCCTACGACGCGGCGGACAAGCTGACCAAGACCGGCTGGCTCTGGATCCTCGGTCTCACCTTCCTGGCCCACCTGCTCCTGGGCAGCTTCCTGCTCTCGATCCTGGGTACGGTCGCGGCCTTCGTCTACCTGCTCGACGTCAAGCCCGCCCTGGCGGAGCTGACCCGGCGGCGCCGGTGAGGACCTCTCTGTGACCGACCAGCTCCCTGACCACGAGACCGACGCCGGAACCGAGGCTGCGACTCAGCGGCCGCGCCTGAACGAGCGCATCCGGCACATGCTGGTAGGGGTGTTCCTCCTCGACGCGGGCGTCCTGTTCGTCACCTCGGTCCTGGCCTGGTACTGGCAGGGCTCCATCGACAAGAGGTGGCCCGAACCCCCCTACCCGTTCCACTGGGCGCCGGTGCTCGGCCCCGGGCTGATCATCACCTGGTTGCTCATGCTCGTCGTCCTCGGCGCGTACCGGACACGCAACTACGGGACCGGGTTCGAGGAGTTCCGTGCGATCACGGTGGCCTCGGCGATCACCTTCGGGCTCGCCTGCGCCGGGGGCTTCCTGTCGTACTACCAGCCGACCCGCGGGTACGTCCTCATCTTCTTCGCCCTCGGCACTCCCATGCTGCTGCTGGTCCGCTATGTCGACCGGCAGACGCTGCACAGCGCTCGCAAGCAGGGGCGCCTGGCCATCCGGACGATCGCCGTCGGGTCGCCGGTCGCGGTCGCCGAGCTGGTGGAGGTGCTCGATCGGGCGCCGTGGATGGGCTACCGCCTCGTCGGCATGTGCGTGCCCGGTGCGCAGGACCATCTCGAGACCGGCGTCCCGGTCTTCGGTGACATCGAGGACGTGCGTCAGGTCGCGATCGACCAGGGCGCGGACGCCGTGATCGTCGCCGGCGGTTCGTACTCCTCGGCAGCCGACCTACGCCGTCTCGGGTGGGCGCTCCAGGGTCTCTCGATGGAGATGCTGGTGGTCCCCTCGCTCACCGACATCGCCGGTCCGCGGGTCCACATGCGGCACGTCGCCGGCCTGCCGTTCGTGCAGGTCGAGGAGCCGCAGAGCGACCGCGCCGGTGGCTGGATCAAGCGCGCTTTCGACGTGTCCGCGGCCTCGGTCGTGGTCTTCCTCCTCTCCCCGCTGCTGATCGCCACGGCGCTCATCATCTGGGTGCAGGACCGCGGCCCGGTGTTCTACCGGCAGACCCGGGTCGGCATCCGCGGCACCGAGTTCAAGATGATCAAGTTCCGCTCGATGGTGGTCAACGCCGAAGCGCTGCGCGCCGAGCTCGAGCAGCACAACGAGGTCGACGGGGTGCTGTTCAAGATGACCAACGACCCGCGGATCACGGCGTTCGGTCGGTTCATCCGGAAGTACTCGATCGACGAGCTCCCCCAGCTGCTCAACGTGCTCAAGGGCGAGATGAGCCTGGTCGGCCCACGGCCCCTGCTCCCCGCCGACGTCGAGCGGTACGAGAAGGACACCCACCGCAGGATGCTGGTGCGACCGGGCATGACCGGCCTCGGCCAGGTCTCGGGCCGCTCCGACCTGTCCTGGGCGGAGACGGTCCGTCTCGATCTCTACTACGTCGACAACTGGTCGATGGTCATCGACCTCGTGATCATGGTGAAGACCGTCAAGGCCGTCCTGGTGTCCGAGGGTGCGTACTGAGCATGCCCCGCGCGGCTGGCACCACCTCGGCGCTGGTCGGCGCGCTCGTCGCTGCGCTCGTGCTCCTCAGCGGCTGCGGTGGTGATCCGGGAGGAAAGACCGGCGGTGGCGGTGGCGGCGGCGAGGACGGAGCCGAGGTCACGCTGGCCGCGAAGACCTGCTGGACCTCGGAGACGCTCGGCGCGGACCCCCAGGACATCCTGAAGCTGTCGGAGAAGTACGCAGTCACCTACTTCGACGCGGCGAACGCACTGGCGGCGAAGCCGGCGTTCACCGAGACCGAGGCCTGCGGGGACGCGCACCACGTCGAGATCTACAAGGTCGTGCCGGTGGCCTCGGTGAAGCCGGCGGTCACCAGCTACGCCTCCTTGCTGCAGCCGAACCAGGCTGCCTACCGGCGGCTGTCGGAGTCGGTGGAGAAGGCCTGCATGAACAAGGTTCTCGCGAGCACGGCGAAGAAGACCAAGCTCGAGGGGGTGATCGCCGAGCCGGCGTTCCCGGACGGCGTGACCTTGGGGTGGGCGCCTCCGTCGCCGCAGCAGTGGGAACGCGGACAGCGGGTCTACGCGTGCACGGTGACCTCGAAGAAGGCCGTGAAGTTCAGCTACGCGGCGGTCTTCTCGAAACGCTTCCCGACCTCGCTGCGCACCTGCATCGACAGCCGCAAGCTCGTGTACCTGGACTGCGCCCGCAAGCACGACCGCGAGACGATCGCGATCCTCGACGTCCGTCTTCCGGTCGCTGCGGGTCGGTTCCCGGGGAAGAAGGGCATCCGCCTGGGTCCCGACGGTCGGTACGTCGACGTCCCCGCCGGCGTCCTGGCGCAGCTGGACAAGGCCTGCACGTCCTACCTGCGCTCGGTCTCCACGACCAAGAAGCTGACCGGCATCGCCGAGATCGACCCGGACCGCTGGCCGCTCGCCGACGGGACCTACCCGGTGGCGTGCGAGGCCGACGTGCCGATCACCTCGAAGTCGATCGTCACCACCGGGTCGGTCTACAACCGCTGAGCGCCGCCAGGCGCGACGCTCAACGACTCGGTGCTCAGGAGTTGGCGGCGGCGTTCTTCGCTGCAGTCCGGGCGCGGGCCGCCGTACGCAGGCGCTCGCCGGCGTCCAGCACGACCTTGCGGATCCGCACCGTGTCCGGGGTGACCTCGACGCACTCGTCGTCGCGGCAGAACTCCAGGCACTGCTCGAGGCTGAGCTTCTTCGGGGGGATGAGCTTCTCGAAGTTGTCCGAGGTGGAGGAGCGGACGTTGGTCTGCTGCTTCTCCTTGGTGATGTTCACGTCCATGTCGTCGGCGCGCGAGTTCTCGCCGATGATCATGCCCTCGTAGACCTCGGTGGTCGGCTCGACGAACATGACACCGCGCTCCTGCAGGTTCGTCATCGCGTACGCCGTGGCCGCGCCCGCGCGGTCGGCCACCAGGGAACCCTGCGAGCGGGACTGGATCGGCCCGGCCCACGGCTCGTAGCCCTCGGAGATGTGGTGGGCGATGCCGGTGCCGCGGGTCTGGGTGAGGAAGTCGGTCCGGAAGCCGATCAGTCCGCGCGAGGGGACCAGGAACTCCATCCGCACCCACCCGGTGCCGTGGTTCGTCATCTGCTCCATACGCCCCTTGCGCAGCGCGAGCAGCTGGGTGATGGCGCCGAGGTGCTCCTCGGGCGCGTCGATCGTGAGGCGCTCGGTCGGCTCGTGCAGCTTGCCGTCGATCTCCTTGGTGACGACCTGCGGCTTGCCGACGGTGAGCTCGAAGCCCTCGCGTCGCATCTGCTCGACCAGGATGGCCAGCGCGAGCTCTCCGCGGCCCTGGACCTCCCAGGCGTCGGGGCGCTCGGTGGGGAGGACGCGGAGCGACACGTTGCCGATCAGCTCGCTGTCGAGGCGGTCCTTGACGAGGCGGGCGGTGACCTTGGTGTTCTTGGTCGGGCCCTTGCCGGCCAGCGGCGAGGTGTTGGTGCCGATGGTCATCGAGATGGCCGGCTCGTCGACGTGGATGAGCGGCAGCGCGACCGGGTTCTCGGGGTCGGCCAGCGTCTCACCGATGGTGATGTCCGGGATGCCGGCGATGGCGACGATGTCGCCGGGGCCGGCGCTCTCGCCCGGCTTGCGCTCGAGGCCCTCGGTGACCAGCAGCTCGGTGATCTTGACCGTCTTGGAGGTGCCGTCGCGCTTCATCCAGGCCACGTTCTGGCCCTTCTTCAGGTTGCCCTCGTGGATGCGCAGCAGCGCGAGGCGACCGAGGAACGGGCTGGAGTCGAGGTTGGTGACGTGCGCCTGCAGCGGTGCGCCCTCGGTGTAGGTCGGGGCCGGGATCGTGTCCAGGATCGTCTGGAACAGCGGCTCGAGGCTGTCGCCGTCGGGCATGGTCGCGTTCTCCGGCGCGGTCAGCGAGGCGATGCCCGCGCGGCCCGAGGCGTAGACGACCGGGAAGTCGAGCGCGTCCTGGCTGTGCGACTCGTCGAGCAGGTCCATGAACAGCTCGTAGGTCTCGTCGACGACCTCGGCGATCCGGGCGTCTCCGCGGTCGGTCTTGTTCACGACCAGGATGACGGGCATGTCGGCGTTCAGCGCCTTGCGCAGCACGAACCGGGTCTGCGGCAGCGGACCCTCGGACGCGTCGACCAGCAGCACGATGCCGTCCACCATGGACAGGCCGCGCTCGACCTCGCCACCGAAGTCGGCGTGACCGGGGGTGTCGATGATGTTGATCGTCATCGGCTTGCCCTCGGCGGCCGGGCCTGCGTAGTGCACCGCGGTGTTCTTGGCGAGGATGGTGATGCCCTTCTCGCGCTCGAGCTCGCCGGAGTCCATCGCCCGCTCGGAGACGCCCTCGGCCTGGTGCTCGGTGAACGCGCCCGCCTGGAGGAGCATGGCGTCGACCAGCGTGGTCTTGCCGTGGTCGACGTGCGCGACGATCGCGACGTTGCGCAGGTCGTTACGGGTGGTGGTGCTCATGAGCAGTGGTGCCTTCCGGGCAGGAGTGAGACAGGTCTCGATAACGGGGTCTGATGCTGGGTGAGTGCGTCGAACGACGACCCCGAAGTCTATCGTGAGTCTCGTGTCCGACCTGCCACCGCCAATTGGCGCCCCCACGTTCTCGGTGCTGTTCGTCTGCATCGGCAACGTCTGCCGCTCCCCGGTGGGAGAACGGCTGCTGGCGGCCCGGTTGCCGACGGACCGGTTCACCGTCTCGAGCGCCGGGGTCGGGGCGATGGTCGGCTACGCGATGAGCAAGTACGCCGCGGCGGAGCTGGTCGGCTACGGCGGCGATCCAAAGGGCTTCGCCGCCCGCCAGCTGACCCCCGACCTGATCGAGGGCGCGGACCTGATCCTGACGGCCACCCGCGACCTGCGCTCGCAGGTGCTCTCGGAGTCACCGGGTGCGCTGCGGCGCACCTTCACCATCCTGGAGTTCGCTGCGCTGACCGGCATGAACGACGCCACCTCGCCGGCCGAGGTCGTCAAGTGGGCCGGTGCGCACCGTTCCGCCGCGGGCTCGGTCGAGCAGGACGTGCCCGACCCCTTCCGCCGGGGTCCGGAGATGCACGCGGCGGCGGCAGCGGCCATCCACGACGCGGTCCAGCAGATCGCCGAAGGCCTGCAGCGTTGATCCGCTCGGTTCTCGCCGCGACGGCGGTCGTCGCCGTCGGGCTCACCGCGGTGCTGACCTCGGGGTCGGCTCCCGGAGCGGAGCGCGTGCACGACGACCGGCCCGACCGGGTCGCGGTCGTCGCCGGGCAGACCGTGGTGGCACCGGAGACGCTGGTCGCCAGGACGACCGCTCGGCCGCTGGCCGGGATCCGGATCGCCCTCGACCCGGGTCACCAGCTCGGCAACCACCGCTTCCCGGCGAAGATCAACAGGCTCGTCCCGGCCGGGGGCTTCGAGAAGCCGTGCAACACCACGGGGACCTCGACCAACGGCGGCTACCCGGAGGCGACGGCCAACTTCGCGATCGCGTCGGCCGTGAAGAAACGCCTCGAGGCGCTCGGGGCCACCGTGCTGATGACCCGCACGCGGAACAGCCCGAAGCTGTGGGGACCGTGCGTCGACGTCCGGGGCAGGTTCGGCGAGAAGGTGCACGCGTCGCTCACGGTGAGCCTCCACGCCGACGGCACCCGTGCGTCCGGCCGCGGTTTCCACGTGATCGCGCCGAAGTCGCGCAAGCCGTGGACGAACGACATCGCCAAGCGGTCGTTGAGGCTGGCCAAGGCGCTGCGCGCCGGCCTGGACCAGCACGGGGTGAAGCGGTCGAACTACCTCGCCGGCGGCACCGGTCTGGTGATCCGCTCGGACCTCGGAACGTTGAACAAGTCCGACGTGCCGATCGCGATGGTCGAGCTCGGCAACATGCGCAACGCCAGGGAGGCGAAGAGGTTCTCCAGCGGCAAGGGCCAGCAGACGTACGCCGCAGCAGTGGTCGCCGGGATCCGGAAGTACCTGCGCCGCTAGTCGGAGAAGATCGGCCCCCGGTGCAGCTGGAACTGCGCCGCCTGGGCGACCGGCCGCAGCACCATCTCGTCGACGTTCACGTGCCGGGGGAGGGTC
Organism: Marmoricola sp. OAE513; assembly: GCF_040546585.1. Taxonomy (NCBI): domain Bacteria; kingdom Bacillati; phylum Actinomycetota; class Actinomycetes; order Propionibacteriales; family Nocardioidaceae; genus Marmoricola; species Marmoricola sp. OAE513. The sequence continues at coordinate 2,321,044 of NZ_JBEPOC010000001.1, forward strand.
GCGACCCAGCGCACGGCCTCGGCCACGTCCGCCGCGACCAGCGGGCTGTCCACGTCTGCGTACACGGCAGCCGCACGGTCCGCGTCACCGAGCCGGGTCAGCGCGAACTCGTCGGTGTGCACCATCCCGGGCGCGATCTCGGTCACCCGGATCGGTTCGCCGTTCAGCTCCAGGCGCAGGGTCTGGCTGACCGCGCGCAGGCCGTGCTTCGCCGCGGTGTAGCCGCCACCGGCGACGTAGGTGTTCGTTCCCGCGGTCGAGCCGATGTTCACGATCAGGCCGTGCCCGGTAGCGCGCAGCGCCGGTAGCAGCGCCTGGGTCACCCGGACCACGCCGAGCACGTTCACCTCGTACATCCGTTGCCAGGTCTCGATCTCGGCGTCGGCGACGTGGGCGGCGTCGAAGGCACCGCCGGCGTTGTTGACCAGGACGTCCAGGCGGTCCCCGACACTGTCCGCCAGTGCGGCGACCGACGCCGCCGAGGTGACGTCGCAGGTGACCGCGGTGCCGCCGATCTCCTCCGCGAGCTGGGCTATCCGGTCGGTACGCCGTGCCGCGCAGACCACCCGGTACCCGTCCGCGGCGAGAGCCCGGGCCGAGGCGGCGCCGATCCCGCTGCTGGCACCGGTGACGACGGCGACTCGGGCTTGATCGGTGCTCACAGGGGCTCCTCGGGGACTGCGCGGAAGGGGGTTTCCCATCCTGGCACGGGGGAATGGGCAACAATGACCGGTGGTTGTGTCGGTGATCGGTGCCAGGGGAGGAGGCCAGGTGAACGCAGCGCGCACGCACGACGAGCCGCACGGCGCGGAGCCGTCGATCCGTCGTCTCGCGATGATCAGTCTGCACACCTCGCCCCTCGAGCAGCCCGGGACGGGTGACGCCGGCGGCATGAACGTGTACGTCACCGAGGTGGCCAAGCGGCTCGCCTCCCGCGGCATCGAGGTCGACATCTTCACCCGCGCCACCGACTCGCAGCTGCCCGCGCTCGTCCCGGTCTCGGCCGGCGTGAACGTGCGGCACATCGTCGCCGGACCCTTCGAGGGTCTGGCCAAGGACGAGCTGCCCGGCCAGCTCTGCGTGTTCGCCCGCGAGGTGCTGCGCACCGAGGCCCAGTTCGACCTCGGCCACTACGACGCCGTGCACAGCCACTACTGGCTCTCCGGACAGGTGGGCGCGCTCGCCCGCGACCGGTGGGGCGTGCCGCTGGTGCACTCGATGCACACGATGGCCAAGGTCAAGAACGCGTTGCTCGCCGAGGGCGACGCTCCCGAGCCGCCGGCGCGGGTGATCGGCGAGGAGCAGGTCGTCGCCGCTGCGGACATGCTCATCGCCAACACGGTCGACGAGGCGAAGGACCTGATCAACCGCTACGACGCCGACCCGTCCAAGGTCGAGGTCGTGCACCCCGGTGTCGACCTGGACGCCTTCCGCCCGACCTCGATGGCCGCTGCGCGCGCCCGGCTCGGGGTGCGCCAGGACGCGCACGTGCTCGCCTTCGTGGGCCGCATCCAGCCGCTCAAAGCGCCTGACGTGCTGCTCCGCGCCGCCGCCGAGCTGCTGCGCCAGGACCCGTCGCTACGCCACCGGCTCGTGGTCGCCGTCATCGGCGGACCGTCGGGCACGGGGCTGGAGCACCCTGACGCCCTGGTCGGGCTGGCGCGTTCGTTGGGCATCGCCGACGTCGTCCGGTTCGTGCCGCCCGTGCGCCGCGACGAGCTGGTCGACTGGTACGCCGCCGCGACCCTGGTGTGCGTGCCGTCGTACAACGAGAGCTTCGGGCTCGTCGCCGTGGAGGCCCAGGCCGTCGGCACTCCGGTCGTCGCTGCCGCTGTCGGCGGCCTGACCACCGCCGTGGTCGACGGCGAGTCCGGTTTCCTGGTCGAGGGTCACGACCCGGCCGACTACGCCCGGGTGTTCCGCCGCGTGATCGCGGAGCCGGCGCTGCGCGCCGAGCTGTCGATGGGCGCGGTCGCGCAGGCGTCCGGCTTCAGCTGGGAGCGGACGGCCGACGCGACGCTGGAGGTCTACCAGCGTGCGGTCCAGGTCCTCACCGCAGAGGGTGTCCGATGAGCGCGGCGGACGTCCTGCGCGCGGCGCTGACCGACGGGGGGATCGACTGGGAGGAGCTGACGCCCGGCATCGTCGACGTCGTCCTGCCCGGTGAGCGCAAGCTCAAGATCCCGGTGCGGATCGAGGTGGGCGCGCACGCACTGAGCCTGCACGCGTTCGTGTGCCGCAAGCCGGACGAGAACTTCGAAGCCGTGTACCGGTGGATGCTCGAGCGCAACATGAAGATGTTCGCGATGGCCTTCGCCCTCGACGCGGTCGGCGACATCTTCCTGGACGCGCGGCTGCCGCTGAGCGTGGTCACCCCGGAGGAGATCGACCGGCTGCTCGGGTCGGTGCTGTCCTACGCCGACGAGTCCTTCAACGTGCTGCTCGAGCTCGGCTTCGCCTCGGCGATCCGCAAGGAGTGGAACTGGCGGATCGCGAACGGCGAGTCGACCGCCAACCTGGAGGCGTTCCGGGGCTGGCTCGAGGTGGAGCCGGCCGCGGACTAACCCCGCTGGACCACCCGCGAGAGCAGGACCGGCTTGTGGTCCCGGACGATCGCGTAGTCCACCGGCCTGCCTGTCGCTTCGAAGACCGAGATCGGGGCGACGCGACCGCGCGAGATGAAGCTGCCGCCCGCCTCGGAGGTCAGTCTGTCGATCTCTGCCTGGCCGACGAGCGCACCCGCCTTCACGTCGCCGTCCTGGGGACCGAGACGTTTCGTGCCGAGCTCGAAGAAGGCGAGCGGTGACCGACCCGTGGCCTTCTCCAGGCACGCCGCCGTCTCGGTGACCCGCCAGAGGTTGTCGGTCCGCTTCACGGTCAGGACCACCCGAGGCTGCTTGCCCGGCTCGGCCAGACCGACCCGCTTGGTGTCCTCGTCGATGTTCGTCGAGCGGGCGGTCTCGTTCGCGCCGAGCCACTTCTCGACGGCGGCGGTCGCGGTGAAGGAGCCGCTCTTCGCCGAGGTCTCGACGTCGAACCGGACCACGGCATCCGCGGCGCAGATCCCCTCGGCGCTGAACTTGTCCACGTTCGCGCCGGGCTCGACCACCGACGTACCACCCTCGGGCTCGTCGTCGACCGACCGCGAGATCGCAAAGCCGATGACGCCGATCAGCACGATCGCGCCGATGATCCCGAACAGCACCCGACGGGGGTTCGCGCTCTCCTCGCTCATGCCGGACAGGGTGTCAGCACCCCGGTGGACGGACAATCACCGGGTCGCCGATGTTGTCCGGATCCTGCGGGTCGCCGTCCGAAAATGGTGTGCCGCGGGACGTCCCGGTCGCCTAGGTTCGATCAGTGACGACGACCCCAGCTCCCCCCGCCGGTTCGAGCACCACCGCACCGCCGGCCTGGCAGCCGGTCGCGGCGATCGCGACGACGTTGCTGCTGTGGGCCTCGGCCTTCGTCGCGATCCGGCACCTCGGGCACGAGGTCAGCCCGGGTGCGCTCTCGTTGGGCCGGCTGCTCATCGCGGCGCTGGCGCTCTCGGTGGTGCTGCTGCGTTCCCCGCGCAACCGGTTCACCCGCACCGAGATCCTCCTGCTGCTCGGCTGCGGGGTCGCGTGGTTCGGCATCTACAACCTGGCCCTGAACGCGAGCGAGCAGAAGATCGACGCCGCCACGGCCGCCATGGTGGTCCAGGTCGGCCCGATCCTGATCGCGCTGCTCGCGGCGCTCTTCCTCGGCGAGAAGCTCACCGGGTCGCTGCTGCTCGGCATGGCGGTCGCCTTCGGTGGCGTGGTCGTGATCGGCAGTGCGATGCGCGGCGACGGAGGCTCCGACCTGGACGGCGTGCTGCTCGCCCTGCTCGCAGCGGCTACCTACGCCATCGGTGTGGTGTGCCAGAAGGTGTTGCTGCGACGTCTCACCGGACTCGAGGTCACCTGCTACGCCTGCTGGATCGGCGTCGTGGTGTGCCTCCCGTGGGTGGGCGACCTGTCGGACGTGGTGACGCACGGATCGGCGCAGACTCTGCTGCTGATCGGGTACCTCGGGCTCTTCCCGACGGCCGTCGCGTTCCTCACCTGGGCGTTCGCCCTGCGCTTCACCGACGCCGGCAAGCAGTCGCTGACCACGTTCCTGGTGCCGGTGATCGCCACGGTGCTGGCCTGGGTGCTGCTCGACGAGGTCCCGCCGGTCCTCGCCTTCGTCGGCGGTGCTGTGTGCATCGGCGGGGTCCTCGTCACCCGGCGCAAGCCGAAGGTGCCGCCGGCCGGTTAGCGAGCACGGGTCGTTGGTCCCGACCTTCGCCGAACGGCCCCGGACCGGGGGTGCGCGGGGTGACAGTGGAGGTCAGCACGATTCACGAAGCCAAGGAGGGCGAGCCGTGCAGACCTCGATGCTGTACACCGTCGGGCGGGCACTGACCCGAGCTCACGACGAGGGGCACGTCGTCGACGTGCTGGTCGGAGGGGTCTGGCTCAGCGGCCGGATCGTCGGCAGCGACACGGCAGGTGTCGTCCTCGAGGACGGCCAGGACCACTGCATCGTCCGGCTCGAGGGGATCATCGCCGTCCGGGTGCGTCGAGGTGAGCTCGTCGAGGACTCCGCGGACGACGCCATGCCGATGCCGCCCCCGGGGACGAACCGGTCAGGTGCTCACACCGCGCGGGTCGTCGACGTGGCGTAGCCGGTGAGGGTCTCGGCGCAGCCCGCGTCGACCTTGAGGCTCGCCAGCTCGTCGCCGCGGGTCTCGCCGCGGTTCACGATCACGATCGGGATGCCGCGTGCGTGCGCCTGCTTCACGAACCGCCGGCCGCTGTAGACCTGCAGCGACGAGCCCAGGACCACGAGTGCCTCGGCCTCCTCGACCAGCCGCTGGCACTCCTGCACCCGGGGCGGAGGCACGCTCTCGCCGAAGAAGATCACGTCGGGCTTGAGGTCGCCACCGCACCGGCCGCACGGCGCGACCACGAAGGTGGCGGTCTCCTCCAGCGCGACGTCGCCGTCGGGCAGCTGCACCAGCGCGTCCGGACCGAAGCCCGGGTTCAGGTCGGCGAGCACGGACTGCAGCTCGGCGCGCGCGGTCGTCGTCGAGCAACCCAGGCAGATCACCTGGTCGAGCCGACCGTGCAGGTCGATGACGTCCCGGTGCCCGGCCGCCCGGTGCAGGCCGTCGACGTTCTGGGTGATCAGGCCCGACAGCCGCCCCTCCGTCTCCAGACCGACCAGCGCCGAGTGCGCGGCGTTCGGGAGGGCGGTCCCCATCGCCGACCACCCGAGGTAGGCACGCGCCCAGTAGCGCTGCCGCGCCGCCTCGGTACGCCGGAAGTCGGCGTACGTCATCGGCCGGCGGACCGGAGCTCCCGGCCCGCGGTAGTCGGGGATCCCGGAGTCGGTCGACACGCCGGCACCGGTGAGGACCAGCCAGCGCCGGTCCCCGAGGACGTCGGCCATCGAGTCCGCGGTCGGGGTCGCAGTCGGAAGCGCGCTGGTCACTCCATCATTGTCGCGGACCGCGCAAGCAGCCTCAGCCGATCGGTGCCGCTTCCAGGCCGATCCGGTGGCCGATCTCCCAGAACCGCGCGAGCTCGGGGTAGATGACCGATTTCCCCGTGGTGATCAGCCCGACCGACAGCGCACGCTCGGGGTCGGCCCACCCCATGATGTTGATCCAGCCGAGGTGGCCGAACGCCTTGGTCGTGTTCGGCCCGTACAGGCTGAGCACCTTGCCGCCGAGCATGTAGCCGTAGCTGAAGGCGATCGGCAGACCGAGGCTGCCGTCGACCTCGAGGTGCGACTGCGCGACCCGCGCCCGGCGCAGGGTGCGCTCGCCGATCACCCGGGTGCCGTCGAGCTCGCCCCCGCAGCGCAGCACCTCGTAGAACCGACCGAGCTCGTTCGCGGTGGCGACCCCGTTGGCGGCGGGAAGCACGGCGGTGAGGAACCGCGGGTCGTTCGACATCCGAGTCGCCTCGTCCGGGTGCACGCCGAGCGCGCGGGTCAGGAAGGTGCTCAGCGGCGGGACCGGGATTGGTCCGGTCGGGTAGTTCACCGCCACCTTGCCGATGTCCTCGGGGGCGACGCCGTAGTTCATCCAGCGGAAGCCGAGCGGTTCGAGGATCTCCTCGGCGAGCACGTCGCGGATGCTGCGCCCGGTGATCTCGCGGACCACCTCGCCGAGCAGGCTGCCACCGGACACGGCGTGGTACGCCTGCTTGGTCCCGGCACGGGAGAGCGGCTTGGCGTCGTACATGTACTCGCGCTGGGCCTGCCAGTCGTCGATCGTGTCGAAGGTCAGGGCATCCTTCGGAGCGTTCGGGATGCCCGCGCGGTGCGAGAGCACGTGACCGATCGTGATGTTCGACTTGCCGTTGCGGGCGAACTCGGGGAGGTACTCGGCGACCGGGTCGCCGATGTGCAGCAGACCCTTCTCGTCGAGCAGGTGGATCAGCGTCGCCGTCGTGCCCTTGGTGGCCGAGAAGATGCAGAAGGGGGTGTCGGGGGTGGCCAGCACCTTCTCGGCGTCACGGTGATCATCGGGGCCGTTGCCACTGGCGTGACCGATCGCGCGGTCCAGGACGACCTGGCCCTCCCGGCGCACGCAGAGCGCGACGGCGGGGTGGATGCCGGAGCGGTACAGGTTCCGGGCGGCTTCCCAGATCGCCTCGACGTTGTCGCGGGTCATCCCGACGTCGGTGGGGTCGACCTCGTCACCGACCGTGGTGACCGCGTCCAGGTCCTTCGGGATCCGCGCGCGGCGGAGCAGGTCGGGGACGCCGAGACTGTCGTGGATGAGCGAGGACCTGCGCACTGGTCGAATGTACCGGGCCTTCAGAGGTCGAGCTTGTACCCGAGTCCTCGCACCGTGGTGAGGAAGACCGGCTCCGCGGGACTGGGCTCGATCTTCGCCCGGAGCCGCTTCACGTGCACGTCGAGCGTCTTGGTGTCGCCCACGTAGTCCGATCCCCAGACCCGGTCGATCAGCTGACCGCGGGTGAGCACCCGGCCGGGGTTGCGCAGGAACATCTCGAGGAGCTCGAACTCCTTGAGCGGCAGCCGGACGTCCTCGCCGTCGATGGTGACGACGTGCCGCTCGGTGTCCATCCGGACCGGGCCGGCCTCGAGCGTCAGGGGTGCCAGGTCGGGTTCGGTGCCTCGGCGCAGCACCGCGCGGATCCGGGCGACCAGCTCGCGCGGTGAGTAGGGCTTGGTGATGTAGTCGTCCGCGCCGAGCTCGAGACCGACGACCTTGTCGACCTCGTCGTCCTTCGCGCTGACCATGATCACCGGGACGTTGGACGTCTGCCGGATCTGCCGGCACACCTCGGTGCCGGGCATGCCCGGAAGCATCAGGTCGAGCAGCACGATGTCCGCGCCGGCACGGTCGAACTCGGTCAGTGCGTCGGGGCCGGTGGCGGCGATCGCCACGTCGAAGCCCTCCTTGCGGAGCATGTACGACAGGGCGTCGCTGTAGCTCTCCTCGTCCTCGACTACCAGGACTCGGGTCATGTTGTTGCCTCCACGTTGGTGGTGGGTGTCTTCCTCGGAAGGGTGAGGGTGAACGTCGAACCCTGGCCCTCGACGGACCAGACCCGGACGTCCCCGCCGTGCGAGGCAGCCACGTGCTTGACGATCGACAGCCCCAGGCCGGTGCCGCCGGTGGAACGGTGCCGGGCAGGGTCCACCCGGTAGAACCGTTCGAAGATGCGGTCGATCTCCGTCGCGGGGATACCGATCCCCTGGTCGGTGACGGAGACGTCCACGGTGGTGTCGCCCGGCTTGGCGGAGACCACGACCGAGGAGCCCTCGGGGGAGTAGGCCACCGCGTTCGCGACCAGGTTGCCGATCGCGACGGCGACCTGCTCCCTGTTGCCGAGCAGCGTCAGGTCGCGTTCGCCGTTGTGCACCAGGGAGATGCTCTTCGCGTTCGCGTCGGTCAGGTTCTCGTCGATGGCGCGCGTGATGATCGCGTCGACCTCGACGGCGACCGGTTCGTCGAGCGGGTCGTCACCCTGGAGTCGGGACAGCTCGATGATCTGCTGCACGAGGCGGGCGAGGCGCTCGCTCTCGGTGTGCATCCGACCGGCGAAGCGCTGGACCGCCTCGGGGTCGTCCGAGGCATCGATCACGGCGTCGGAGAGCAGCCGGATGGCTCCGACCGGGGTCTTCAGCTCGTGGCTGACGTTGGCCACGAAGTCGCGTCGGATCGACTCGACGCGGCGCTCACGGGTCCGGTCCTCGACCAGCGCCAGCACGAGCTGGGAGCTGAGCGGGGCGACGCGCGCGGTGACGTAGCGCGGCGGTGTCCCCGGCGCCCGGGTCATCACGACCTCGGTCTCGCGGATCTGGCCGTCGCGGCGTACCTGCTGGACGAGCTCCTCGAGCTCGCGGACGGTGAGCCGGCGCTCACGCACCAGACCCATCGCGATGGCGGGTGCCGAGGCCTTGAGGACCTGGTCGCTGGCGTCCACGACCAGGGCGCTGCTTCGCAGGACCGAGAGAACGGCGGCGACCCCCGGCGGCAGCGCGCTGGCAGGCGTTGCCGGTACGTTGCGGGGGTGCGTCTGCGTCTCGCTGATCCGCCAGGCGAGGACGACACCAGCACCGATGGCTGCGCCGAGCAGGGCGAACAGCAACGCTTGGGTCGTCGGGCTCACACCGGGAATCGTACGCAGGGTTTCACCCAGTGGTTCGGCCGCTCGCTATGGCTTTCAAGGACTGTTCGCCCCCCGTTCACACAACGCCCCCTGCTGTTCACCCGCCGCGCCTAGGGTGAGGGTCATGCGCGATGCCTATGCAGACCAACTCGACTCGATTCGGGACGACTTGCTCACCATGACCAAGCTGGTGGGGAACGCCGTCTCCCAGGCGACCGGCGCCCTGCTCGACGGGGACGCGACGGTTGCCGAGCAGGTGATCTCCGACGACGCCGCGATCGACTCCCTCCGGGTCACGATCGAGAACCGCAGCTTCGAGCTGCTGTCGCTCCAGAACCCGGTTGCCGGCGACCTGCGCATGCTCGTCGCCTCGCTCCGGATGGTCAGCGAGTTCGAGCGGATGGGTGACCTCGCGGTGCACGTCGCGAAGATCGCCCGGCTGCGCGTCCCCGACGTCGCGGTGCCCGACGAGGTCGTCCCGACGATCGCCCGGATGGCCGCGGTCGCCGAGGTGATGATCGCGAAGGTCGGCCACGTCATCGCCGATTCCGACGTCGCCGCCGCCGAGGAGCTCGAGCAGGTCGACGAGGAGATGGACAAGCTCCGTCGCAGCTCGTTCCGCGAGCTGCTGGGGTCGGACTGGAAGCACGGCGTCGAGCCGGCCGTCGACATCGCCCTGCTGGGGCGCTACTACGAGCGGATCGCGGACCACGCGGTCTCGATCGCCCGCCGGGTCGTGTTCCTGGTGACCGGCGAGCAGCCGACCTACCTCACCAGCTGACGTGGCTGGGACCGCGCGTCCCTCACCACATCTCGCGCGCTCGGTCGCCGAGCTCGTTCCTCGCCTATGCGCTCGCTGCTCGATGACCGACGATCAAGGCCGCTGACGCCTCCTTGATCACTTGCCCTGGTTGGCCACCGCGGCGGCCGCAGCGGCAGCAGCCTCGGGGTCGAGGTAGCGACCGCCGGGGACGGTCGGCTTGAAATCGGCGTCCAGCTCGTAGACCAGCGGCATCCCGGTGGGGATGTTCAGGCCGGCGATGTCCTCGTCGGAGATCTGGTCGAGGTGCTTCACGATCGCGCGCAGGCTGTTGCCGTGCGCTGCGACCAGCACGGTGCGCCCGGCGGCCAGGTCGGGGACGACCTCGTCGTTCCAGTAGGGCAGCAAGCGGGCGATGACGTCCTTGAGGCACTCGGTGCGCGGCAGGTCCTCGCCGAGGTCGGCGTACCGGGCGTCGTTGGCCTGGGAGTACGGGTCGTCGTCGCTCAGCGGCGGCGGCGGTACGTCGAAGGAACGCCGCCAGAGCATGAACTGCTCCTCGCCGTACTCCTCCAGCGTCTGCTTCTTGTCCTTGCCCTGGAGCGCGCCGTAGTGCCGCTCGTTGAGGCGCCAGGAGCGCTTCACCTCGATCCAGTGCCGGTCCGCCGCATCGAGGGCCAGGGCGGCGGTGGTGATCGCGCGCCGCTGCAGCGAGGTGTGCAGGACGTCGGGCAGGATCCCGGCCTCGACCAGCAGCTCACCTCCGCGGACAGCCTCGGCGCGACCCTTCTCGGTCAGCGCGACGTCGACCCAGCCGGTGAACAGGTTCTTGGCGTTCCACTCGCTCTCGCCGTGGCGGAGCAGGACGAGCGTGGAGGTCATCCCTCGGCCTGCTCGGTCTCCTCGTCGGCGGGCGCGGTGGCCTCGTCGCCGGGCTTCTCGGTGGCCTCGTCCGTGGCCTTGTCGTCCGGAGTCTCGGTCGGAGCCATCGGGACCTCGAGGTACTCGTTGCCGTCCTCGGGGTCGTTGCTCACGATCGTGGCGTTGACGGTCAGCGAGTCCCCGTCGGAGAACGTGAAGGTGAGGCGCACGTGCTCGCCGACCTTGATCGCGGAGCCCGCGAGCGAGAGCTGCGGGAGACCCTTGACCGGGGTGGCCAGGTTGACGATCCCGTTCGGGGCGATCTTCACGCCGTCGCTGGTCGCGGTGATGCCGTCGCCGGTCACGCCGGTGAGGGCGAGCTCCTCGTTGGTGTTGTTCACGATGCTGCCCGCGAACGTGCCCGAACCGTTCTCCGCCGCGACCACGACCGCGTTGTGGATCTCGGCGCTCGCGGAGCGCTTGTAGGCGCCCTGGGCCGGCTGGTAGGGCTGGTCGGTCTGCGCGCCGAAGCCGCACGCCGCCAGGGCAGGAGCGATCAGGACGGCGACAAGGGCCGTACGGCGCTTGAAGGGGGACTTCACGAGAACTCGTGTCCTCTCAGGAGGCGTGCGAAACGTGGGTGTGGGGCGGCAGCAGCCTACCGTCACTGGCGCAGGCCCACGGACGCGGCAGCGACGACGAGACCGACCAGTGCTGCTGCCGTGGCGACCACGGTGAGGAACAGCAGCCGCGGAGCGCCCAGGCGCAGGGCGGTCCGGAGCGGGAGGGTGCGCGCGCCGGACTTGTTGTCGGCCACCAGGTCCCCCAGCGAGGTGATGAAGTGCACGCAGAGCCCGAGTCCCGCGGCGAGCAGGGTGACCGCCCAGGTGGGCTCCGAGCCGTGCAGCCCACCGGCCCAGCCGCCGTACGCCAGGAAGGCCGGGTACAGCGCGAAGGTGAGCATCCAGCCGAGGAACGACAACGGGGTCCGGTGCAGCCAGCGGTTGTGGATCCAGCCGATCGGCAGCGTGGCCAGCAGGGCGATCGCGGCGACGACGCCGCTGGAGACCGCGAGCGGGACCGCTAGCAGGATCAGCACCATCATCCAGTAGCTGGCGCTGCTCGGGTCGACGAGGCCGGCGGCCAGCGGCTTGCCCGGCGTCTGGGCGCGATCGTCGTGCTTGAGGTCGCACAGGTCGTTCGAGAGACCGAGCGAGAGCTGGACGACGAGGACGGCGCCGATGACGACGAGCACATCCCGCGCGGGACGGTCCGTGAGCGAGGCCAGCACGCCCATGACCGCGGCGGCCAGGACGGCCTGCTTGGGGTGCGTGCACCGCACCAGGTCGGTGATCCGCTGCCTGCGGCGCTGCGTCGTGCCTGACTCGGTCATGGACGAAAACTATCCATGTCGTGCGTCCGCGGGGAGTGCGACGCGACGCGACGTTCGGCGGACCTCGGTCCGTTGACGCACACACAGCACATCCCTGTCAAGGCCTCGTTAGCGGCCTGACCTGCGCAAACGCGAAATCGACGCGCCGTACGCCGTGTTAGACTGGTCACCTTGAAAGGGGTTAACTGCATATGACTTTCACCGTCGGCGAAACGGTTGTTTATCCGAATCACGGGGCCGCCATCATCGAGGACATCGAGATGCGCACCATCAAGGGCGAGCCGAAGGAGTACCTCGTACTCCGGATCGTGGCCCAGCAGGACCTCGTTGTACGAGTCCCCGCCTGCAACCTCGACCTGGTCGGGGTTCGCGACGTGGTGGACAAGGAAGGACTGGACCGGGTCTTCGACGTGCTGCGCGCGATCGTCCCGGACGAGCCGACCAACTGGTCGCGCCGCTACAAGGCGAACCTGGAGAAGCTGCACTCCGGTGACGTGATGAAGGTGTCCGAGGTCGTTCGCGACCTGTGGCGCCGCGAGCGTGACCGCGGACTGTCGGCCGGCGAGAAGCGGATGCTCGCGAAGGCTCGTCAGATCCTCGTCTCCGAGCTGGCACTGGCCGAGCACACCAACGAGGACAAGGCCGAGGCCATCCTCGACGAGGTCCTCGCGAGCTGAGCCCACGCGACTGCTGCTGTCGAACGCCCCCGATCCTGGTGATCGGGGGCGTTCTGCTTTGCTGGGCGGGTGGACGACGAGGAGATGGCCGCACTCGGCTGGGTCCCGGTCGAGGGCCGGGGATCGCTGCCGTTCGCGCTGGTGCACGGCGAGTCGCTGGTCGCGGCCGCCTCCTGGGCGGTCGGCGAGGCCGGGGTGCAGCTCTTCGACGCCTCCGTCGCCTTCGAGCAGGTCAAGGAGTCCGGCCGGCCGCTGCTGCTGCACGACCCGCTCTGCCCGCTGGTGCCGGCCGACTTCCTCGCGCGTGCGGTCGACCGGTGCCGGGAGACCGGGCAGACCGTGGTGGCGTTCAGGCCGGTCACCGACACCGTGAAGCTGCGCGAGGGCGACGTCCTCGGCGCCACGGTCGACCGCTCCGGACTGCGCGCGGTCACCAGCCCGGTGGTGGTGCCCGGCTCGGTGCTGGCCCGGGTCGACGGCCTGGACACGACGGACTTTCCGGCACTGGTCGCGCAACTCTCCGATCTCGGCGACCTGCTCTGGTTGGAGGCTCCCGCGATCGGGCGCCGCATCTCCGGTCAGGACGACCTGACCGGGTTGGAGGCCCTCAGTCGTTCGCTGAGCTCGGCGCCTGACTGACCAGGAGCTCCTCGGCCAGCGCGAGGTCCTCGGGGAACGTCACCTTGATGTTCGCGGCCTCGCCGTCGACGGCGTGGACGGCGAGGTCGGTGTACCGCTCCAGGCAGGCGGCCGTGTCGGTGCCGCGGAAACCGTTGGCGGCAGCCGCGTCGTACGCCGCGACCAGCGGACCAGCGGCGAACGCCTGCGGTGTCTGGACGGCTGCCAGCCCGCTCGGCGCGCGACTGCCGTCGGCGTTGCTCAGCGGCACGGTGCGCAGGACCGGAACGGCCGCCCCGTACCGGTCGGCTGCAGCGACGACTGCGGTGAACAGGGCTGCTGACGCGAGCGGACGGGCCCCGTCGTGGATCGCGACGACGTCGAGCTCGCCCGCGTCGATGTCGGTCCGGAGCGCCTCCAGCGCCCTGGTCTCGGAGTCGTGCCGCTCCTCGCCGCCGTCGACGAGCCAGACGTCGTACGGGCCCAGGTGCGGTGCCAGTGCGGCACCGACCTCGTCGCGGTCCTCGGGGCGGACCACCACGACGATCCGTGTGCAGCTCTCCACCGCCAGGGCGGTGCGGACGCTGCGGGCCAGGATCGGGCTGCCGCCGAGCGGGAGCAGCACCTTGTTCTTCTCCGCGCCGACGCGTCGGCCGGACCCTGCTGCGAGCAGGACGATCGCGGTCTTCACCGGCGCAGTCTCACACGTGCGGGCGGATCAACCTGATCAGGACGCCGGAGACCAGCTCGTCGCGTTCCAGGGGCAGCATGTGGCCGGCGTCGGGGATCACCGTGAGCACGGCGCCCTCGATGTTCTCGGCGATCTTGCGCGCGTGCGCGGGCGTGGTCAGCACGTCGCGGGTGCCGACCAGGACCTGGGTGGGGATGCCGTCGAAGACCTTGAGCGCCTCGACCGCGTCGAGGCGCAGGCAGTCCTCGTAGAAGCCGACCACGGTCGCGGCGGAGGAGTTGATGAGACCCTCGACGGTGAGGGCGGCGTCGACCAGGCGCATCGGGCGTCCGAACAGGAAGCGCCGGATCACCTGGCGTTCGATGATCGGTGCGCGACGACGTGCCTTCTTCGTGAGTGTCCGCGAGCGCAGCGCGAGCATCCGGGGGATCTGGGCGCGCACGAACGGGCCCATCTCGGGGAGACCCAGGGTGATCGTGTCGAGCTCGCCGGAGGAGGTCGCGACGAAGGCGACCCCGACGACGCGGTCGAAGAGCTCCGGGCGCTGACCGGCGAGCACCATCGTCGTCATGCCGCCGATCGAGTGTCCCGCGATGACGAGCTTCCCGGTCGGCGCGTAGGCGTCGATGACGTCGCTCATGTCGCGCGCCAGGTTGGCGATGGTGCAGTCGGCCTTCGGCGTCTCGTCGGAGCTGCCGTGGCCACGGTGGTCCCAGGTGACGATGCGGATCCGGTGGCCGAACTCCCGCTGCAGGTCCCGGACCTGGTAGTGCCAGTCCGCCTGGTTCAAGGTCCAGCAGTGCGCGAGCACGGCGGTCAGCGGCGCGTCCTCGGGACCGTAGGTGCGCACGTCGAGGCGCAGGCCGTCAAAGGTCTTCATGGAAGGAAAGTACCTGATACACCGTGTCTCAGGTATCTCGTTGCAGCAGTGCGGTCGCGATCGCCGCGACGCCCTCGCCGCGACCGGTGAGGCCCAGGCCGTCGGTGGTGGTCGCGGAGAACGAGACCGCGATGCCGTGGGTCTCGGCGAGGTGACGTTCGGCCTCGGTCCGGCGGCCCCCGATCCGCGGCCGGTTGCCGACCAGCTGGACCGCGACGTTGCACACCGTCCAGCCCGCTGCCCGGACCCGCACCAGGGTCTCCGCCAGCAGGGCGTCGCCGGCAGCGCCGGACCACTGCGGCTCGGAGGTCCCGTAGTTGCTGCCGAGGTCGCCAAGACCTGAGGCGGAGAAGAGTGCGTCGCAGATCGCGTGCAGCACGACGTCGCCGTCGGAGTGACCCTCGGGCCCCGAGGTCTCCTCCGGCCAGGTCAGTCCGGCGATCGTCATCGGCCGTCCCTCGACGAGACGGTGCACGTCGGTTCCGATACCCGTTCTGAGATCCACGGGACGAGGCTACCGAGTGTCCGAGCTTGCGCGGGGCCACACCCGTGGCGCCAACGCCTGCTGAGGAACGAAGTGACGATTGCGCCCGTGATCATGCCGGGTATTCGGGGCGGATGCTGCACGATGGGGCGGTGATCCCCGCTCCTCCCGCCGTCGCCGCGGCGTCGGCGCCTCCCCGGAGGCTCGTGTGAAGCGGACCACGCCCTACCTCGCCCTGGCGGGTCTGCTGACCGGCGCTGCCGGCATCGTGACTGCTCAGTCGACCGCCTGGCTGCTCCAGGCCGGCGCGGGCCCGGTGCGCGCTGCGCGCACCACGGCCGTCGACCTAACGCCCGGCGTCGTCATGCGCTGGCTGGTCTCCAAGACCAGCTCGGTGGGTCTGCCGCTCGGCAACATCATGGTGATCATCCTCCTGCTGGTGGTGTTCGCGGTCGTCGGTGTGCTCGCGCTGCGACGCCCTCTGGTCGCAGACGTCGTGTACGTCGCGACGGCGGGCATCGGGGTGGTCTCCGCCCTCCGGATCGACCGGTCCATCGAGTCGGCGATGTGCCCGGTGGTCGCGATGGTCACCTGGATCGTCGTGTCCCGGCTGCTCGTGCGGACCGTGGGACGCAGCCTTGCGCCGGACGAGGTCGACCCGTCGCGCCGGCAGCTGCTCGGCTTCTTCAGCGGGGTCGTCCTGGTAACCGCGGGGGTCGGCGTGGCAGGTCTCTCGAGCCGGTCCAAGCGCAACGCGGTCGACAGGTCTCGTCGCCTGCTGCGCCTGCCCATCACCCGCGGCTCGGTGCCCGCCGGGTCGCGCCTCGGGGTCGTCGGGATCAGCTCGTGGCGCACCCCGGCCCGCTCCTTCTACAAGGTGCGCGCGTCGATCTCGGACCCGGTGATCGAGATCGACGACTGGACGCTGCGGGTGCACGGGATGGTCGACCGCGAGGTCGAGCTGAGCTACTCCGACCTCGTGAACCTGCCGATGATCGAGGCGTGGGTGACCATGTGCGCGGCCACCAACGAGGTGGGTGGGGAGAAGGTCGGCAACGCCTACTGGTCAGGGATCCGGTTGGGCGACATCCTCGAGCAGGCCGGCGTCCAGGCCGCGGCCGACACCGTCGTGCAGACCGGGAAGGACGGCTGGACCTGTGCCGTTCCCCTCGACCTGCTGACCGACGGCCGGACGGCGATGCTCGCACTGGCCATGAACGGTGCCGTGCTCGAGGTGGGTCAGGGGTTCCCCGCGCGCACGGTCGTCGCCGGTGTCTACGACTACGCGACGACGACCAAGTGGGTCGTCGATCTCGAGGTCACCACGGCGGAGGAGGCGTCGACCCGGTCGGCCGAGGAAGGCTGGGACGAGGGCAGTCCGGTCCGCACCCAGTCCCGGATCGACCTGCCCCGCGACGGCGACGACGTACCGTCCGGCACCCTGGAGATCGGTGGCGTCGCGTGGTCGCCGCACGCCGGGATCAGGGCGGTCGAGTACCAGCTCGACGGTGGCCCGTGGGTGACCGCCCGCGTGGGCACGACGACGAGGACCGGCGATGCCTGGGTGCAGTGGACCGCCGACCTGGAAGTCGGGACCGGTGCGCACGTGCTCGTGGTGCGAGCCACCGACATGACCGGGGTCGTGCAGACCGACGTCGAGAACGCGGCGGAACCGAGCGGTGCCACCGGGCTCCACCAGATCGACTTCGACGTCGTCTGACCCGAACTCCGGTGCTGCCCGGAGCAAGGTCCTACGCTGCGGGCATGGGAACCGACCTGAGCGCCGACTTCTCCGACCGTCCCGGCGCGGCACTGGTGGTCGGGGGCAGCGGCGGCCTGGGCCGTGCCGTCGTGCGGATGCTCGGTGAGCGCGGCAGCGCGGTGGTCGCGACGTACCGGTCCGGCCGGCGGGCCGCCGAGCAGGCGGTCTCCGAGGCGACGGCGCACGGCGTACGAGGCGAGGCGCTGGGGCTGGACACCCTCGACGACGCCGCGGTGGTCGACGCGGTCACCGCAGTCGTCGCCCGGTACGGCGGCCTGCACACGCTGGTCTACGCAGCCGGACCGCACGTGCCGATGACGCACCTCAGCAAGGTCGACCCGGCGGCTCTGTCGACCCAGCTCGAGGTCGACACCGGCGCGTTCTTCCGGGTCGTCTCCGCCGCGCTGCCGGCGCTGCGCGAGGCGCGAGGGAGCGTGGTCGCGGTGACGACGGCTGCCACCTCGCGTTACCCCGTCCGTGACGGGTTGTCGGCTGCTCCGAAGGCGGCGGTCGAGGCGCTGGCGCGCGGTCTCGCCGCGGAGGAGGGGCGGTTCGGCGTGCGGGTGAACTGCGTCGGTCCGGGGATGCTGACCGACGGGATGGCGGACCGGTTGATCAGCTCGGGGGAGCTGGACGAGCGAGCGCTGGAGGTGACGCGGGGGAACATCCCGCTGCGGCGGTTCGGGCAGGCGGTCGACATCGCCGAGGCCGTGTGCTTTCTGGCTTCTGACCGGGCGGGGTTCATCTCGGGGCAGAAGCTGGACGTCGACGGGGGATACGGGGTCTAGCGTCCCGGTCGTCGAGCTTGCCGAGACGTGGTGAGGTCCCCGGTCGTCGAGCTTGCCGAGACGTGGTGACCTGACCGCAACCCGCGCGCCACCCGGCCGCCCGCGGGGGCGGCTGAGCCAACCACCGTTCCGCTCGTTCCTCGCTCCACGGGGCCAGGCCCATCCACGGCTCCGCCGCCCCCGCGGGCGTCCGGACGTCGCGCACCCCACCTCCGCGGCTCCGAGGTCGCGTCGCTGCGCTGGTGAACTTTCCCGCCTGGGTGGTGCCTACCAGTTGTGGATGCCCTTTGGCCGCTTCGGGAGCGGGTGCTTGGCGTCGGTGACGATGTAGGCGGTGCCCCAGGAGCCGCGGAGCCAGGCTCGTTCGAACTCGGCGCGGTTGTAGGTGCGGCGGACGCTCTTGTTGGTGGGGGCTGCGGGGTCGTTGACGATCGGGTTGCCGGCGGCGGTGAGGCCGGTGAGGACGACGAGGTGGCCGGCGGTGGCGGTGATGGGGGCGTTGCGGAGCTGGCCCTTGCCGAACTTGATCGAGACGATCACGGGGATGCCTGCGCGGAGGAATCGCTCGGCCATGCGGAGGTTGGTGAGTCGCGTGACGAAGGCGTTGCCGGTGCGGGTGGCGGCGTACGCGGTGTTGAACGGCCAGTTGCCGGTACCCCGGTAGGCGTAGTCGTAGGTCAGTCGGGCGACGTGGTCGACCCAGCGGTCGGCGTACTTCTTCGGGACCCAGGCGTACGACGTCGGGTCCGGGAGGCGGCCGTAGTAGCCGAGCACCATCGAGAGTGACGTGGGCGAGCACCAGGCCTCGCCACCTCCGCCGTACTGGGGAGCGTGTCCGCGGTGGGTCATCTGGCTGTACCCCGGGACGGCCAGGCTGACAGCCGTCCTCCTGAGCGGGACCGACGTCGCGGGCAGCGTTGTCGACGGGGTCGCGGTTGCGGCGCCGATCGCGTTCAGGCTCGGTGCCGCCCCTCGGGGCAGACGGAGCAACCGGACCGTGAGGCGGTAGCCGGTGAGCGCCTTCGGCCCAGCCACGACGGTGTCGGTCGAGACCCGGGCGACGGCGTCCTTCTGGGTGCTGCCGCTGGTGCGCTTGAACCCGGAGTCACCGAGCGTCCAGGTGCCGAGCTTCTTGGCGCTGCTCACCGTGCCCGCGGTGTTCCTGACGGTGACGAGGACCTGGACCAGGGAGCCGGTCGGGGTGCTCGCGGTCCAGGACGGCACCAGCTGGGTGAAGGTCTGCTTCGGGGTGACCCACGGGGAGGTCCAGGTCGCGTACTCGTAGCTCTTGTCGCCGATCTTGCGGGTCCCGACGGGGGAGCCGAGGTGGACGGTGCCCGCCGAGATGGTCGTCCCGCCGCGGGTGCCGCGCGCGAAGTCGGCGGTGCTGGTGAAGGCGCCGTAGCTGCTCTTGACCGGGGTGGCTGCCAGGCGGACCGAGTCGACCGGGCCGCTGCTCAGGTCCGGGCGTATCACCACCAGGGCGCCGAGGCCGAGCACGAGGGCGACCAGGCTGACGGCGACGCGCGGGTACGCGATCGCACGCGCGAGCTGTGGCCGGAGATCGGGGAAGGGCACCTGAGAACGGTAACCCCACTTGTCACATAAGTGATCAATTTTCACATAGCCTCGGGACCAATAGACTTCCCCGGTGACCCTGAGGCTCTATGACACCGCAACCGGCGAAGTCCGCGACTTCGTGCCCCTGGAAGAGGGCAAGGCCGGCATCTACGTGTGTGGTCTGACGGTGCAGAGCGAGCCCCACGTCGGGCACGTGCGTTCGGCGGTGAATTTCGACCTGCTGCGGCGCTGGCTGATCGCGTCCGGGTCCGAGGTCACCTTCATCCGGAACATCACCGACATCGACGACAAGATCCTCACCAAGGCCGCCGAGCAGGGTCGCCCCTGGTACAACCTCGCCTACGACATGAAGCGCGAGCTGGACCGTGCCTACGCGGACCTGCACGTGCTGCCTCCGACGTACGAGCCGGCCGCGACCGGGCACGTACCGGAGATGATCGAGCTCATCGAGCTGCTCATCGAGAAGGGTCACGCCTACCCAGCCTCCGACGACTCCGGTGACGTCTACTTCGACGTCCGGTCCTGGCCGTCGTACGGCGAGCTGACCCACCAGGGCATCGACGACATGGAGGCGGCCACCGACGCCGACCCGCGGGGCAAGCGGGACCCCCGTGACTTCGCCCTCTGGAAGGGTTGGAAGTCCGACTCCGAGCCGGTGACGGCGTCGTGGCCCGCGCCCTGGGGTCGCGGTCGTCCGGGGTGGCACATCGAGTGCTCCGCGATGGCCGGCAAGTACCTGGGCCAGGCGTTCGACATCCACGGCGGTGGCGTCGACCTGCGCTTCCCGCACCACGAGAACGAGCAGGCCCAGTCCCGCGCCGCGGGTGGTGGGTTCGCGTCGTACTGGTTGCACAACGCGTGGATCACCACGTCCGGCGAGAAGATGAGCAAGTCGCTGGGCAACTCGCTGCTCGTCCCGGAGGTGCTCAAGAAGGTCCGCGGCATCGAGCTGCGCTACTACATGGTGGCGGCGCACTACCGCTCGCACGTCGAGTTCTCGTTCGAGGCGCTGGGCGACGCCGCCTCGGCCTTCCAGCGCATCGAGCGCTTCGTCGAGAAGGCCGGGGGTGTCGCCGCCGACGGGACGTTGCCGGAGGCCTTCGTCGCTGCGATGGACGACGACCTCGGCGCTCCGGCCGCGGTCGCCGTCATCCACGACCTGGTCCGCGCCGGCAACTCGGCGCTGGCCGACGGCGATGCCGCCGGCGCTACCAGGGCTGCCGACGACGTCCGGGCGATGCTCTCGGTTTTGGGTCTGGACCCGGCTGATCCACACTGGACCCAGGACTCGGGCGGTTCCTCGGAGCGCCTGAGCACGGCAGTCGACGTGCTGGTGCGCGGACTGCTCGAGGCCCGACAAGCAGCACGAGAGGCGAAGGACTTCGCCACCGCCGACACGATCCGCGACCAGATCGCGGCTGCCGGCATCGAGATCGAGGACACCGCGGCGGGGCCGCGGTGGACTTTGGAAAGTAGCAACTGATGGCAGGCAACAGCGCGCGACGTGGCGCGATCAAGAAGTCCGGCAAGGGCAACCCGACCGCGGGTTCGGGTGGACGGGTGAAGCGCGGCCTGGAGGGCAAGGGTCCGACGCCGAAGGCCAAGGACCGCCCGAACCACAAGGTCTACAAGGCCAACGAGCGCGCGGCGCGCGCCGAGGCCAAGCGACCGAAGCGGCGTGCCAAGCCCGGTGAGGCCGAGTGGGTCGCCGGGCGCAACTCGGTGGTCGAGGCGTTGCGCGCCAAGATGCCGGTGATCGCGGTGTACGTCGCCGAGGGCGCCGAGCGTGACGCCCGCCTGCGCGAGACCTTCCAGCTCACCTCCGACCTCGGCATCTCGCTGATGGAGGTGCCCCGGGTCGAGCTCGACCGGATGACCGCCGGTGCGGTGCACCAGGGCCTCGCGGCGCGGGTGCCGGCGTACGAGTACGCGCACGCCGACGACTTCCTCGAGCTCGCGGACGAGCGCGGCGAGAAGCCGCTGATCGTCGCGCTCGACTCCGTGACCGATCCGCGCAACCTCGGTGCCGTGGTGCGGTCAGCCTCGGGCTTCGGTGCGCACGGTGTCGTCATTCCGGAGCGCCGTGCCGCAGGGATGACGCCGTCGGCGTGGAAGACCTCCGCCGGGGCTGCTGCACGGGTCCCGGTCGCGCAGGTCGTGAACCTGGTCCGCCAGCTGAAGGCCTACCAGGACGCGGGTTGCATGGTCATCGGTCTGGCCGCCGACGGGGAGGTCTCGCTGCCCGACCTGGATCTCGCCGACGGGCCGCTGGTCATCGTCGTCGGGTCCGAGGGCGAGGGCCTGGGACGCCTGGTCTCGGAGACCTGCGACGTGCTGGTCTCGGTACCGATGGCGTCCTCGCTGGAGTCGCTCAACGCGGGCGTCGCTGCATCGATCGCGCTCTACGCGGTGGCGGAGAAGCGCAAGGGCTGAACCCCCGACACGCGTCCATCGGCACGTGTCCCAGTTGGATCCATTGAGTTGAGCGATCTGAGAGACTTAGCCCATGCGCGTCACAGCCAAGTCCGACTACGCCCTGCGAGCACTCATCGAGATCGCTCGCCGGGACGACGCTGCCCCGGTCAGCGCGGAGGAGCTGGGACGTCTCCAGGACATTCCGCACGGCTTCCTCCAGGCAATCCTGGCCGACCTCCGTCGGGCGGGTGTGGTGATCGCCCAGCGCGGTCAGTCCGGTGGCTGGCGGATGAGCCGGGACGCCGCTGACGTGTCCGTCGCCGACGTCATCCGCGCGGTCGACGGCCCGCTGGTCTCCGTCTACGGACTGCGTCCCGAGGCGGTGAACTACAACGACTCGGCGGCCGTGCTGCAGCACGTCTGGATCGCCGGCCGGGTCTCGCTGCGCGAGGTCTTCGAGGCCGTGTCGGTGCGGCAGCTCGCGGACGGCAAGCTCCCCAAGGCGGTCACCAGCCGTACGGCGGACGACGACGCCTGGCAGTCGCACTAGGCGTTGGGCCGGACACTCCACACGGCGGCTCGTGGAGTCGGTCCGGTTTCGCCGAGTCCGAACAGGTGCTCCTCGAGCACGATGCCGGGCAGCTCGGTGAACTCTCCCGGCGTACGACGGACCTGGACCAGCAGCGTGCCGGACTCGTGCTCGCGCAGGAAAGCGACCTCGTCCTCGGCGACGTGCGCCCACCGCAGGCTGCCGCGGGTCAGTGCGACGTGCTCCCGGCGGAGGGCGGCCAGTGCCCGGTAGACGTCGCGGGTCCGGGTCTTGAACGCGATCTCGTCGCCCCACGGCATGGTGCGTCGGGAGTCCTCGCCGTTCACGCCCTCGAGGCCGAGCTCGTCCCCGGCGAAGATCATCGGTACCCCGGGCAGCGTGAACTGCAGGACGGCGGCCAGGTGGTGCAACGCGGCTGAGCCGGTGATCGTGCGGATCCGGGGGGAGTCGTGCGATCCCAGGATGTTCCAGCTGGCCTGGGTCGCCCGCCAGCCGAAGCTCGCCGTGAAGGCCTGCATCGCTGCGACCATCGCCGCGCCTCCGCGCCGGGGAAGGTCGACAGGGAGACCGAAGCTCGGGGTGGGTCGTCGTGGGTCGCGCAGCCACTCCCAGACCGGGAAGGAGAACCCGTAGTAGTTCATCGTCCCGTGCCAGCCGTCACCGGCGAGGTCGCCGGTCGCGTCGTGGCCGTGCTCGGCGAGCACGAGGGCTTCGGGGTCGACGGCGACCGCCGCCTCCCGGATCTCGCGGGCGACGTCGAGAGCACGGTCGACCGCGCCGAGCCGACCGGTCATGTTGGCGACGTCGATCCGCCAGCCGTCCAAGCCGAACTCGAGCCAGCGCGCGACCACCCGGCGGAACCGGTCGCCGAGCGCCCCCGAGGCGTGGTCGAGCTTGGGCAGGGTGTGGTGCCCCTTCCACGTCTCGTAGCTTCCGTCGGCGGAGAAGAAGTAGAACTTCCGCTCCTGGCTGCGCTTGTCCGACCGCGCCTTGAGGAACCACTCGTGGGTGTCGCCGGTGTGGTTGCTGGTCAGGTCGCCGAGGATCTTGAGTCCGCGGTCGTGGGTGGCGTCGACCAGGCGTCGGTAGGCCTCGTCCCCGCCGAGCAGCTCGTCGACCTCGTCGAAGGTGCTGGCGTTGTAGCGGTGGTTGCTCTCCCCCGGGAAGACCGGTGTCAGGTACAGCGTGTCCACCCCGAGGTCGACGAGGTGGTCCAGGTGCTCGGTGATCCCGTCGAGGTCGCCGCCGTAGAACTGCAGAGGCGTGTGCGGGCCCTGGTGGATCGGAGCGTCGTCCCACTGCGCAGGCACGGCCCACTCCGGGATCGGGCGCACGTCGGCGGCGGCCGAGCGCGCGAACCGGTCGGGGAAGACCTGGTAGACCACGGCATCGCGCCCCCAGGCAGGAGGTCCGCCGTACGCCGAGACCGTGAAGTCCTGCGCGTCCGGGACGTCGTGGTCCACGACACCGGAAGCGTTGAGCCAGCGGAAGGTCTCGCCCGTGACGATCATGAACCGGTAGCGCTGGGTCGGGTTGTGCACCGGCACCGAGGCCGTCCACCAGATGTCCGCGCCGTCGGTGGCGCCTCGGGTGCACGGGTCGAAGAAGGGCTCGCCGTCGCGGACGGTCCTGAGCCAGACGGCGTCGACCGGGTCGTGGGTACTGGTGCGCACCCGGACGGTGATCGCCCTGCCCAGGGGTGCGCTCTCCGCGGAGGTGTACAGCGGTGAGCCGTCGTGGTGGGGGCGGTGCAGCAGGTGGCTCACACGGCCATTCTTCACGAAGTCCGGTTTGTCCGGTCACCCGGAGGGTGAAGTTCTCAGGATTTCTTGCGCTCGTGTCGGATCGCCGGGGACGGGTACATGCAACGCATGAGCGCAGTCATCATCAACAACCCGTTGCGACCGCACGACGAGGGGACGCCGGCACCCGTCGGGGACGAGCCGGACAGTCGCTCTCTCGGACGCCTCGTGGGCGACCTGACCGAGCAGGTACCGGATCTGATCCGCGCGGAGCTGCGGCTCGCCCAGGCCGAGGTGGCCGAGAAGGGGAAGCGCCTGGGAATCGGGGCAGGCATGCTCGGCGCGGCCGGGGTGGTGGCGCTGTTCGCCGTCGGGACCGCTCTCGCAGCCGCGATCCTGGCGCTGGCGGAGGTCGTCGACGGGTGGTTGGCGGCGCTGATCGTGACGGCCGGCCTCCTGGTGGTCGCAGGTTTCCTGGCAGTGGTCGGGCAGGCGCAGGTCAAACGCGGCGCACCGCCGGTGCCGAAGCGCGCGATCGAGGGGTTGTCCGACGACGTGGCCGTGCTGAAGGAGGTCCGCCCGTGAGCGAGGTCCAGCAGCTGGAGGCAGAGGTGCGCCGCCGTCGCGCGGAGCTGGAGAAGACCGCCACGAGCCTGAGCGCCAAGCTCGACGTTCCTGCGCGCAGTGCGGAGGCCGTCCACCGTCTGCACGACCGGGCGACCACCCCCGCCGGGCTGCCCAAGCCGCCGGTGGTCGCCGCATTTCTCGGCGCCGCGTTCGCAGCCGCGGCGCTCGTCTGGTGGCGGCAGCGTCCCTGATCCACGATGTCGAGGAGCTGGTCCCGTGTTCTCCGTAGTGCTGGTCGTGCTGATGGTCCTGGTCGCCGTCGGCTGGTGGTTGGCCGCCGAGGTCGTCCCGAGCCGTCGTGCGGGGTCCGAGCCCGTTGATACCGAGGAGTCCGAGCGCCCCGACGTCGGTACGATGGGCGTTGCCGGTCGCCCCGGCAGGCCGATGTAGCTGAGTTGGTACAGCAGGGTCCTTGTAAGACCAAGATCGCAGGTTCGAGTCCTGTCATCGGCTCCGAGTTGTCCTAGGCGCCGTCGAAGCCGTTCAGGATCAGGAAGAACGTCGCCACCCCGACGACAGCCATCAGCAGACCCCACCCCGCGCCGACGACGGCACGCCGCGCAGGCGAGGATCCCTCCCGCGCCAGCCGTGGGATCGCGAGCGCGACCAGCGCCCCGATCGCCGCCATGCCGCCGAGCTGGACGGGCAGGATCCAGTTCTCGCTGCCCTCCTCGTCGAAGCCCAGTGCAGCCAGCGGAAGGCTGAGCATGCCGAAGACCAGCAGGATGGCTAGACCGAGTACGCGCTGCACAGGGCACCTCCGGGAGGGGATCAGTGCTCGGAGACTAGTGGCTCCGGGTGTCGCGGAACCAGGTCGCGGTCACCGTCTTGCCGGGGTTGCGCTTCTGGGTGCCCCAGGTGTCGGCGAGCTGCTCGACGATGGCCAACCCGCGGCCGCCGGTGTCGCCGGGGAGCGAAGGTCTCGGGGTGGGCCACCCCTCGGCATCGTCGGTGACCTGCAGGTCGATGCGGTCCGAGGTGGTGCTCAGCTGTACGTCGATCCGCGCAGCCCCCGCTCGCACGGCGTTGGTGACCAGCTCGCTGACGATGAGGACGAGGTCCTCGCCCAAGGTCTCGTCGTCACCGATGCCCTCCAGCTGCGTGGCCACGAAGCTGCGCGCCTGGGCCGGTGCCCGCAGGTCGGCAGGGAACGTGGCTCTCACGACTCCGGCACCCATCGCAACGCGAGGACGGCGATGTCGTCCTCGGCATCCGTCGAGCGGAGCGCGCTCACCGTGTCCGAGACCAGGTGGTCGACCGAGCCGCGGGAGGCCCCGGCCGTCGCGGCGAGGCGCGCCATCCCGGTGTCGATGCCTTCGCCCCGCCGCTCGATCAACCCGTCGGTGAAGCAGAAGAGGGTCGAGCCGGCCGGCAGGGAGAAGGTGGTCGACCCGTACGACGTCGGTCCCGTCCCCAGGGGCGGCCCCGTGGCCACCTCCACGAAGTCAGCGCTGTGGTCGGTGAGCAGCAGCGGCATCGGGTGGCCCGCGTTGGCCACCGTGATCTCTCCCGTGCGCCAGTTCCCGACTCCGACGATGGTCGTCGCGATGTGGCCGTCGGCAGTGATGTCGAACTGGTGCGAGCACATCTCCAGCGCGGTCGACGGGCTGTCGCCGCGCAGCAGGTAGGCGCGCAGCGTGAACCGTGCCCGCGCCATGACCGCGACGGCGTCGATGCCGCGGCCGGAGACGTCGCCGACCACGAACGCGAACTCGTCGGTGCCCAGCGCGATGAGGCTGTACCAGTCGCCGCCGATGTCGACGCCGTGCGCACCCGCGACGTACTCGACCGCGACCTCGAGGTTCGGGACGTGGGGGATGACCGGGGGCAGCAGCGCCCGCTGCAGGCGCACCGACAGCTCGCGCTCCTGGCCGTAGAGGGCGTCCACCCGGCTGTAGAGGTCGGTCACCAGCGCCGTCGCCTCCTCGGCCTTGGCGCGGCGACGCGCGAACTGCTGACCGACGAACGCCGCGACCGCGGTGAGGAACAGACCGCCGAGCAGCAGCACGACCGGCAGACGCCTGCTCAGGGCGGACCCCAGGTGGTGCCGGGGTGAGGTGACGACCGTGAGGACGGTGTTCCCGAACGGCACCGTGGCCGTCGCCCGCGGATCGGACAACGGAAGCGAGGACGGCGCGACGTCGGTCGCCACCAGCGCAGCGGGAGTGGCGCGCGAACCGATGTAGATCGCGTAGTGGAGACCGGAGAACGCGCTGTCGGAGTCGACCGGCGAGCGTCGGTTCATGGGCAGGGCGCGCTCGGCGTACACCACGTACGACGAGTCCGGGGCAGCGAGCGCGTACGCGATCCGACGCTTCTGGGGCAGGGTGATCGGCCGCACGATGAACTCGGGCTGGCCGAACGCTGCTCGCAGGTACTTCTGCTGCGCGGGTGACCCGACCTTCAACGAGGGTGCTTCGCCGACGTTGGCCAGCCGAACCATCCGGTCTCCGGTGCGACGCCAGACCGACGCGGACGCGAAGAGCTTGCCCGGCCCGACCGAGGACCTCACCGCCTTCCTGAATGCTGACGCGTCGCCGCTGCCCGCCATGGGCTGCACCGTCAACGCCGTGGTGAGGGTGCTCCGGATGACGAGGACCGTGGTCGACAGCACCGCGCCGACCTGCTTGGTCTGCACGTCGAGAAGACGCTGCTCGGTGTTGTAGTCCACGCGTGACGTCGCGTAGGTGGCCAGACTGGTGAGAGCCAGACCCACCACGCAGATGACCACGGCGACCGGGCTCACCCTGCGCGTGCGTGAGGTGCGTTGGGTCCGGGGCTGAGTCTGGTTCCCGGGCTCGGTCCCCGGGGTCACGCCTCGTCCTCGTCGCGGATCTCGAAGACCTGGTCGAGGCCGGAGACCTGGAAAAGTCGACGCGCCGTCGCAGGCATCCGGTCCAGGGTGACCTGGGTACCTTGCTGGGCGGCGTCGTTGCGGATCCGGACCAGGGCACCCAGACCGCTGGAGTCGATGAACGTCACTCCGGCGAGGTCGAGGGTCATGGCCTGAGGACCCTGCTCGAGGCAACGCCGGGCGTCCTCGAGGAGGTCCTCGACCGAGGCGATGTCGATCTCCCCGGAGACAGCGAGGGAGCACGCGTCGTCGGGCTGGTGCTGGTCGGGCACGGACGGCTCCTGCCGCTTCGTCGACACCTGGATGGCAGCTGGTTGTACCGAGGTGACCAACGAAGTTTGCCATCACGCGTTACGTGGGAGCATGACGCCCACCGAGCAGAGCGGGAAGAGGTACGTGTGGAGATCGAGATCGAGCACACCACCGAGGGCGATCACGACGTCCTGGCGGTGCGGGGCGAGCTGGACCTGTCGTCGTACACGACGCTGCGCGACCGGATCTCGGACCTGATCTCGGCGGGACGCACGAAGCTCGTCATCGACCTCGCGGCGACGGAGTTCCTCGACTCCACGGCGCTGGGTGCGTTGATCGGCGGGCGTCGGCGTGCCCACGCGGCCGGGGGCTCCTTCGTGATCGCCTGCGCCAACGCGAACCTCCTCCGGCTCTTCAACCTGACCCGGCTCGACCTGGTGTTCACCGTCTACCCGTCGCTGGCGGCGTGGCGGGAAGTCCACC
This sequence comes from Marmoricola sp. OAE513, assembly GCF_040546585.1. Classification (NCBI taxonomy): domain Bacteria; kingdom Bacillati; phylum Actinomycetota; class Actinomycetes; order Propionibacteriales; family Nocardioidaceae; genus Marmoricola; species Marmoricola sp. OAE513. The sequence goes on from NZ_JBEPOC010000001.1 coordinate 2,349,125, forward strand.
AACCGACGGCCGCGCCGCTGACGGAGAAGTCGCGCAACCGGCTCCGGATGGAGCTCGTGGAGTACCTCGGAGCGCAGCTGGACGGCGAGGAGGCGGCCGACCTGTTCGAGCTCGCAGCGGCCGATCCGCAGATCTTCTTCGCCGAGCTGGCATCGCGGCACAAGGCGGGCGAGCTCGAGCTCCCGCGGGACCTGCTGCGGACCGTGCTGGTCGACCTGCGCAGCCGTCGGGACGTCGAGGTCGACTAGCCCGTGGCGCACGGGGTACCCGACCTGCATGACCAAGATCGGCTACACCCTGATGTCCGAGCAGTCCGGCCCGAACGACCTGGTGCGGTACGCCCAGCGTGCCGAGGAGGTGGGGTTCGACTTCGAGGTGATCAGCGACCACTACTTCCCGTGGCTGGAGAGCCAGGGGCACTCGCCGTACGCGTGGTCCGTCCTGGGCGCGGTCACCCAGGTCACGAAGCGCGTCGAGCTGATGACCTACGTGACCTGTCCGACCCTGCGCTACCACCCGGCGGTGGTGGCGCAGAAGGCCGCGACGACGAGCCTGCTGAGCAACGGCCGCTTCACCCTCGGCGTCGGGGCGGGGGAGAACCTCAACGAGCACATCGTCGGTCCGTGGCCGGCGGTGAACGTGCGCCACGAGATGCTGGTCGAGGCCCTGGTGATCATCTCCGAGCTGCTCGGCGGCGGGTACGTGAACTTCCCGGGCAAGCACTTCCAGGTGGACTCAGCGCGCCTGTGGGACGTGCCCGAGAAGCCGGTCCCGATCGCTGCCGCGGTGTCGGGTTCAGACGGGGTCGAACGCCTGGCCGACCTCGCTGATGACCTGATCGCCGTGGAGCCGGATGCCGACCTGGTCCGCTCCTGGGACGAGGTCCGGGGGAACACCTCGTCGCGCAAGATCGGTCAGCTCCCGGTGTGCTGGGCGCCGAGCAGGGACGAGGCGGTCGAGATCGCCCACGACCAGTTCCGGTGGTTCGGGGGAGGCTGGAAGGTCAACGCGGAGCTGCCGGGTCCGGCCGCGTTCGCCGGGGCGACCCAGTTCGTCACGCCCGACGACGTCGCGGGAGCGATCCCGTGCGGCCCCGACCTGTCGGAGGTGGTCTCCCTCGGTGCGCGAGTTCGTCGACGCAGGCTTCACCGACGTAGCGCTGGTCCAGATCGGCGACCGGTACCAGGACGAGTTCCTCGACGTCGCGGGCAAGGAGCTGATCCGCACGCTGCGCGCCGAGCTCCGTCCCGGTGACGGTCCGGCCTAGAGGTCCGGTTCTCCGGGGAGGTCGCTGACTGCGAAGCCCCACCGGGGTGAGCGCTTCTCCCGCCACGCGGCAGCCCCCTCCTGCGCGTCCGGGTGCGCCATCAGCACGCGGTGGGCGGCGGTCTCGCGGCGCTCGACGTCGGGCGCGTCCAGGTCTGCCCACAAGATGTGCTTGCTGAGCGCGATCGAGGCCGGGCTCGCGTTCACCGCGACGTCGTGCGCCAGCTCCAGGGCCTGCTCGAGCACCTGGTCGGCCGGGACCGCGCGGTTCGCGATCCCCCGCTCGAACGCCTCGGCTCCGGTGATCGACCGTCCGGTGAGCAGCATCTCGGCGGCGACGCCCCGGCCCGCGATCCGTGGAAGCGTCAGGTGGCTGTGTCCGTCACCGATCATCCCGAACCGCACCTGGGGGATGGCCAGGGTGGCGTCCGCCGCGACGATCCGCAGGTCGCACTGCAGGGCGAGCGTGAGGCCGATCCCGATCGCAGACCCGTTCACGGCAGCGACGACGAGCTTGCGCACGCCGAAGGCGGGCGGGTCCACCGGCGAGGCCGAGAAGTCATCACCGGGGGCGCCGAACGAGTCCGCCGACGGGCTCAGGTCGGCGCCGGCGCAGAACGCGCGGCCCGCGCCGGTCAGCACCACGACCTTGACTTCGTCGTCGGCGTCGCAGGTCCGGTAGGCCGCGCTGAGCTCGCGTCCGGTCGTCGACGAGAAGGCGTTGAGCCTCGCAGGTCCGTCGAGGGTCACGACGGCCACGCCGTCGGTGACGTCGAGCCGGACCTGGGTCATGGGCCGCACGCTAGCGGGTTTGGTGGGTGCTGTTCGGGGAACTGACGCCGCATGACCGAAGACCAGCTGCAGCCGAGCGACACCCTGGACGACCGAGGTGTCGACGACGTGCTCGACGAGGGCTACTCGCCTCCGGAGCGCCCGATGGCCTCGGGTCCCAAGGGGCGTACTCCGCGCGAGCAGGCCGAGGGCGAGACGATCGAGGACCGCTTGGCGCAGGAGGAGCCGGACGTCGATCCGCTCGGCGGCGACGGCGCGGCGCTCGACGACGAGTTCGGCGACCCTGCCGAGTCGTTCGCAGGCGACGTGCGCAGCGGTCGGTTGGTCGCTCCCGACGAGGGCCTCGGAGAGGACACCTCGAAGGACGAGATCGCCTCCGACGTCGGCATCGACGGCGCCGGCGCCAGCGCCGAGGAGGCCGCCATGCACGTGATCGACGAGGAAGGTTCCGGATGAGCAGCGATTCGCGCCACAAGTCGGCGAAGGTGCTGTACCGGCCGATCGGCCTGGTCGGCAGCGTGGCCGGCGGCGTGGTGGCCGGCCAGGTCTTCAAGCAGGTGTACGGGCGGGTCGTCCCCGGGCCCTCGGACCAGGCGCCGCAGCCGTTGGAGTCCCGCTACTCGGTCGGGCAGGTGGTGCTGGCGGCCGCTCTCCAGGGCGCGATCTTCGCTTCCGTGAAGGCAGCGGTCGACCGGGCGGGGGCACGCGTGTTCCAGCGCTGGACCGGGGAGTGGCCGGGGAGCTAGGCCCCCTCGCCGCCAGCCCGACGACGACGGCCCGCCACCGGTACGGCAGCCCAGAGCGCCGCGAAAAATCCCAGGGCAACGACGAACGCGACCACGCCGGCGAGGTCGCCGACCACGACGTCGAAGACCAGGAACAGCACGCCGCTGATCGTCAGGCCGAGCAGGACGAGGCCGGCCTTGGCGCACGTGTTGGCCGCCTCGACCAACCAGAGGCGAGCGTGCTTGCGGAACAGCACGCGGTGGAAGGCGACCGGAGCGACCACCAGTGCCGTCGTCGCGACCGAACCGGTGAGGACGAACAGGTAGAGCGTGCGCTGGAAGTCGTCGAGGTCCTCGAACCGCGAGTTGAACGGGACGGTCAGCAGGAACCCGGTGAGGATCTGCACCCCGGTCTCGATGACCCTGATCTCCTGCAGCAGCTCGTCCCAGTTGCGCGTCACCGTGTCCGGGCTCAACCCACCGTCGTGGTCCATGCACTGACCTCTACCCTCAGGACGACGCCCCACGCAAGGTGTGGACGCGGTACGAGCGGGTACCTCACCGCCATGGCCACCCCAGACACGCTCGAGCGCAGGTTTCCGGGCGCACACGCCGAGGCGCCCACCGAGATCCCCCGGCGCGGCTGGGTGCAGGTCGCCAAACGTGCCTGGGCGGAGGGCAAGGAGGACCAGGTCACCCTGCTGGCGGCAGGGGTCGCCTTCTACGCGTTCATGGCGCTGTTCCCTGCTCTGATCGCGGCCGTGCTGCTCTACGGGCTGGTGCGGGACCCGGCTGACATCCGCGCCCAGGTCGCGGACTGGACCGCCGGGATGGCCGAGTGATGCCACGAGCATCATCACCAAGCAGGTCGACCAGCTGACCTCGAGCTCGCAGCAGTCGCTCGGCATCGGGTTGGTCGTCGCCCTGGCGCTGGCGCTGTGGAGCGCGGCCGGCGGTGTCGGCAACCTGGTCACCGCCATCAACATCGCCTACGACGAGAAGGACGAGCGCGGCTTCGTGAAGAAGAAGCTGCTCTCCCTGGGACTGACGGCCGGCGCGATCGTGTTCGGCTCCCTCACCCTCGCCCTGGTCGCCGCGGCGCCGGCTGTCCTCGACAACCTCGTCGACTCGGGCCCGGCGCGCTGGGGGCTGGAGGCCGCTCGCTGGATCCTGCTGCTAGTGGCCATGATGGGTGGCTTGGCCGTCCTGTACCGGGTGGCCCCGGACCGGGGTTCCCCGAAGTTCTCCTGGGTCTCGGTCGGTGCGGTGAGCGCGACCCTGGTCTGGCTGGTCGCCAGCCTCGGCTTCTCCCTGTACGTCGACAACTTCGGGTCCTACGCCAAGACCTACGGCGCCATGGCCGGTGTCGTGGTGCTCCTGCTGTGGCTCTGGATGACCATGTTGGTGGTCCTGCTCGGCGCCGAGCTCAACGCCGAGGCGGAGGAGCAGACCGTCGTCGACACCACGACGGGCGAGCCGCGTCCGCTGGGCCAGCGCAACGCGGTCAAGGCGGACAGCGTTCCCGGTCGGGGCGGCTCCTCGCAGAGCTCGTGAGGTGACTCACGCCCGGGCGCGACCTGCGTAAGTCACGGCGCGGTCGGGTAGGGGCTCGGGGAACCACCACCGACCCGCTGGGAGGCGCCCGTGCTCGACCTCGTCACTGCCCGTCCGACCCTCGTGCTCGCCGGAACCCTTGTCGGGACCCTGCTCGTGGGCTGGTTCACCGGGAAGGTGCTCGACGTCGTCGCCCGCCTCTCCGGCCAGCCGGCGCTGCGACGGATCCACGAGCAGTGCGGATCGGCCTGGCGCGCGACGCTGGTCGCGGTCGGCGAGCTCGCTGCACTGAGCGCCGCAGGGCTCCCTCGCGAGGCAGAGGGACCGCTGCGCCACGCCCTGGTGATCGTGACGATCGCCTCGGTCTCCTGGTTGGCGGCGAAGGTGCTCTTCCTGGTGGAGGACACCGTGCTGAGCAGGGTCAAGGTGGACGTCGAGGACAACCGGCGCGCGCGTCGGGTCCGCACCCAGCTCGGGGTGATCCGGCGACTCAGCGCCGTCATCATCGCCGTGATCGCGCTCGCCGCCATCCTGATGACCTTCGACACGATGCGGACCTACGGAGCCTCGGTCCTGGCTTCTGCCGGACTGGCGGGCGTGGTGGCCGGGCTCGCCGCCCAGACCACGCTGAGCAACGTCTTCGCCGGTCTGCAGCTCGTCTTCACCGACGCCCTGCGCTTCGACGACATCGTCGTGGTCGAGGGGCAGTGGGGACGGATCGAGGAGCTGACGTTGACCTACGTCGTCGTGCACCTGTGGGACGAGCGCCGGCTCGTGCTCCCGGCCACCTACTTCGCCACGACGCCGTTCGAGAACTGGACGCGCTCGGAGTCCCGGGTGATCGCCGCTGTCGAGCTGCACGTCGACCCGTCGGCACCGATCCAGGAGATGCGCAGCCGGACCCGCGAGCTGGTCGAGGCGAACCCGTTGTGGGACCGTCGCGAGTGGGTCCTGCAGGTCACGGGCAGCACGGAGCTGACCATGGTCGTGCGGGTCACCGCATCGGCAGCCGATGCGTCCTCCGCCTGGGACCTCAAGTGCGACCTCCGCGAGCAGCTGCTCGAGTGGCTCCAGCAGGAGCACCCCACCGCGCTCCCGCAGGTGCGCACCACGACAGTGGGCGAGCGGGCTACTGCGCGATGAAGTACATGACGATCATCAGGGCCAGCCCGATCACGAGCACGGCGGCGACCACGGTGGCCACCCCTGTGCGGCGATGCTGCTCGGCCTCCGGCTCGCCACCGTTGTTCTCGGTGCTCATGGTTCCTCCTGTGCTCGGGGAGGTCTCCCGTACCCGTAGTGGCGGGTCCGAAGCCTCAGGCCGCGGGTGAGCGCACCTCGAGGGTCTGCAGCAGGGTGAGCACAGCCGCTTCTCCGGCCGCCTGGCCTCGCGGCACCACGCCGAGCGCGTCCTCCTCGTAGAGATCGATCACGCGCGGATCGACGTACGAGCTGCGAGCGACGCTGCGGGTGTTGCCGAGCACGCCGGCGGCGACGTCGATCGCCGCGGGGACGGCCCGGCGCCGTGCGGCGGCGGTGGTCGCGACGACCTGGCTCAGCTCGCGCGCGACGGTGACCGTCGCGTGCCAGGTGCGGAAGTCCTTGGCGGTCGCGTCCATGCCGAGCAGGTCCCGGATCGTCTCGTTGATCTCATCAGGAGCGAGCGGACGCCACCGGGCGCCGACCTTGGAGGCGAGCAGGATCTGCTCGCGGTGCCGGGAGCGCATCAGCCGGTCGAGCACCGGGGTGATCGGCCGGTCCGCGATGTGCACGTCGTGCTCGATGCCGGACTTGCCGACGAAGGCGAAGGCGAAACCGTCGCCCTCGCGTCGTACGTGGTTGCGCTGCAGGGTGCTCAGTCCGAAGCTGCCGTTCTCCGCGGCGTAGGACTCCGCACCGATACGGAAGTACCCGAGGTCGATGAGGCGGACTGCTGCGGCGACCGCCTGCTCCCGGGTGGGGGAGGTGCCCTCGAGCGGTTCCGCCAGCACGCGTCGGACCTTGCGGCGCATGGACGGGAGACGGCTGGCCATCTCCTGCACCCGTTCGAACTTCTCGAGGTCGCGCTGGACGCGCCACTGCGGGTGGTAGAGGTACTGGCGGCGTCCGGCGTCGTCGGTGCCGACGGCCTGCAGGTGTCCGTTGGCCACGGGGCAGACCCACACGTCCGTCCACGCCGGCGGGATCACCAGGGCGCGGACACGCTGGGCCTGCTCCTCGGTCAGCGGGTTGCCGCCGGCGTCGACGTAGCTGAACCCGCGTCCTCGGCGGACTCTGCGCCAGCCGGGCTGCTGGCAGGAGACGGTGCGCAGTCTCACGAGTCGTCGTCGGTGTCGGTGGCAGGTCCCTCCTCGGTGGCGCCACCCTCGGTGGTCCAGTCGCTGCCGATCTCGTCGTCACGGGCGGGGTCGGAGGTCACGTCGTCGCGGGTGCCTGGATGCATGCAGGGGCAGTACCCCGTCCGCGTCTGCGCAGTACTCCCGCGTCGTTTCCTCGCGGGGCGGCCGGGTACCGGATCCGGGTGCACGATCGTCGGTGGGCTGGCACAGCTCTGGCGCTGCTCCTGGCGGCGCTGATCGTGATCGCCCTGGGCGGGTGCGCGCCACGGGTCGGGTCGGCCTCGACCGCGCAGCAGTGGCGCGACGACGCGGACCAGGTCCTCGGCAGCGCGATCAGCGCGCTCGGCACCGCGAGGACGGTGCTCGAGGGTCGCGACGCCGGCGACCTCCCGCAGAGCTACGCGGTCGTCGCCCTCCAGGACGCGACCGATGCGCTGGAGAAGGACCTCACCGCCTTCGTCGACGTACGCCCGCCGAGGTCGCTGGCCGACCGCGACCGCGACGTCCTCGCACGGGTCCAGGAGGCGGTCGCGCTGCTGCACGCCGCCGGCACCGCGGTGACCGGGAGCGCCGGGAGCGGTCGGGCCGCGCTGACCGACTTGCGCCGCGCGTACGACGACGCGGTCGCCGCGCGGGACGCCGTGGGTGCGACACCGTGAAGAAATTCCTCTCGCTGGCGCTGGGCATCCTCACCGCGATCGGTGGCTTCGTCGACATCGGCGACCTCGTGGTCAATGCCCAGGTCGGTGCACGTTTCGGGCTCTCCCTCGGCCTGGTCGTGGTCGTCGGTGTGCTCGGCATCTGCGTGTTCGCCGAGATGTCAGGTCGAGTCGCCGTGTGCAGCAACCGGGCCACCTTCGATCTTGTCCGCGAACGACTCGGCCCACGGATGGGCCTGCTGAACCTGTTGTCCTCGCTGGTCGTCACCGTGCTGACGTTCATCGCCGAGATCGGGGGCGTGGCCCTCGCGCTGACCCTCGCCAGCGCCGTCAACGACCTGCTCGTGATCCCGTTGGTCGGCCTGCTGGTCTGGCTGGTGCTGTGGCGTGCGAAGTTCTCCCTGATGGAGAACGTGCTGGGCCTGCTCGGCCTGGCCCTGGTCGTGTTCGGCGTCGCCCTGTGGAAGCTCTCGCCGGAGTGGGGTGACCTGCTGCACCAGCTGGCGACCGCCGACAAGCCGGGCGACGAGGGCTGGGCGACCTACGCGTACTACGCGGTCGCGCTGTTCGGTGCAGCGATGACGCCGTACGAGGTGTTCTTCTTCTCCTCCGGCGGCGTCGAGGAGGGCTGGACGGAGAAGGATCTCGGCACCATGCGGGCGAACGTCCTCGTCGGGTTCCCGCTCGGAGGACTCCTGTCGCTGGCGATCGCCGGTTGCGCGGCGACCGTGTTCGGTCCGCTGGACGTGGAGGTCGACTCGTTGAGCCAGGTCGGGATGCCGGTCGGCATCGCCTTGGGGCAGATCGGCATCGCGGTCGTGCTCGTCGGGTTCGTGGCAGCCACCTTCGGGGCCGCGTGCGAGACCGGGCTGTCCGCGGGCTACAGCATCGGGCAGTACCTCGGCTGGCAGTGGGGCAAGTACGTCCGTCCGGGTGAGGCGACCCGTTTCCACGTCGTGCTGGTGGCGGCGGTCCTGCTCGCCGTCGGCGTCCTGATGACCGGCGTCGACCCGATCCTGGTCACCGAGGTGTCCGTGGTGGCGTCCGCAGTCGCCCTCCCCCTGACCTACTTCCCCATCCTGGTGGTGGCCAACGACAAGGACTACATGGGGGAGCAGACCAACGGGCGGCTGGCCAACACCCTGGGCACGTTCTACCTCGTTCTGGTGGTTGTCGCGGCCGTGGCGGCGATCCCCCTGCTGCTGGTGACCGGGATGGGGTCGTGATGACGAACAGGCTGCACGGAGAGCACCTCGACGCGGCGCTGCACCTCCTCGACCGCCAGGTGGTCGACGTCGAAGGACTGGCCGTCTGCAAGGTGGACGACCTCGAGATCACCCTGTACGCCGACGGCGGCGCCCCGGCCGTGACCCGCATCCTCGTCGGTCCCGCAGCGCTGGTGCCCCGGCTCTCGAGCCGATCTGGTCACTGGCTGCGCGCGCGCTGGGTGAGTCTGGGCATCCAGTACGCCGACCGCGACGTCCCGCTGTCGTTGCCGCTCACCGTGGTCCGCCACCTCGGGTCCGCCGTCGAGCTGTCGGTCGGGCGCGCCGGCCTGCTGGACCGGCAGCCCCGCGGCAAGGGTGGTGACGAGCTTCGCCGCATGGGTGAGCTGGTCGGGATGCAGGTCGCCTCCGACGCCGTCGGTGGCAAGGTGCTCGACGTACGGCTCAGCCCCGACGGGGACCGGTTCGTCGTCGACCAGCTGGTGGTCGGCCCCGGGCGCCCCGGCTCCCTCCTCGGCTACGACCGGGGCGACTTCAACGGTCCGTGGCTGGTGGCCCGGGCGGTCGCCTGGCTGCACCGGCACATCCGTCTGGTCGACTGGTCGGCCGTTCAGTGCGTCGACTGGGACAGCGGCGTGGTCGTCCTGGCAGCCGGTGGCGACCAGGTGCATGAGTTGGGGCGACGGGGGAACTGAGGCGCCCTACGAAAGGAACGCCCATGACCCAGTTCTCGGCACCTCTGACGTGGCACGAGGGCACCGTCTCCTCGCCCCCGCTGGTGACGCTCTTGCTCGACCTCGGTCTCGCCGCGGCCCGGAGGATCACTCCCGGTGCGCATGGGCGAGCCTGATCCGGGTACCTGACGACCATGGCTATCCACGTGATCCACCCGCCGGCACGGAAGTCGGCCTTCGACCGCGCTCCGCTCGTGCTCGGCTGCCTTTGCTTGGTGGTGGCCGCGATCCTCTCGGTCACAATTCGCTGACCCGGGAAGGTTTCAGAGCCCCACCTGCTGGGGTAGACCTCCTGTGCGTTGCCTGACGCCGAGTCAAATCACTGGCTCACTCAGCGTCAGACACCTCCCAGGAGCAATCCCATGCCTACGGCAACCGATTCCTCTCTTCCCGTCACGGACGTCGACGTCGACCACCGTGACCGGTCCACCAAGACCCGCGAGCTGTTCGAGCAGGTCGACAGGTGCACGGACCCGCTCGAACTCGAGCGGCTCCACCACGAGATCGTGATCCTGAACCTCGGAGTGGCGGACGCTCTGGCGTCTCGCTACGGCCGACGAGGCCTGGACTCCGAGGACCTGAACCAGGTCGCCCGTCTTGCTCTGGTCCGCATCGTGCCGAAGTTCCGGTCCGAGTTCGGGCGAGACTTCCTCGCCTACGCCGTGCCCAGCATCCTCGGCGCACTGCGCAAGCACTTCCGTGACACCGGCTGGACCGTCCGCCCGCCCCGTCGCGTCCAGGAGGCGCACCAGGCGATCGCGAAGGCTCGACCGCAGCTGGTCCAGGAGCTCGGCCGGGAACCCACGATCTCCGAGCTCTGCGCCGAGACCGGCGTGGACGAGGAGACGGCGCTCGAGGCCCTCGAGGTCAACGACTGCTACTCCCCGGCGTCGCTGGACGCAGCAGTGAGGGCTGACGCCGAGGGCTCCGAGGCCACGCTCGGCGCCTTCCTCGGTGCGGACGACCCGGACATGGAGCGCAGCGAGGCGCGCGCGATGCTGCGGCCGCTCGTGGCCAAGCTGAAGCCGCGCGACCAACGCGTGCTGGAGCTCCGCTTCGTCCACGGCTTGACCCAGAGCGAGGTAGGCGAGGAGATCGGCGTCAGCCAGATGCAGGTCTCCCGGATCCAGTCCCGGATCCTCAGCACCCTGCGCAGCGAGCTCGGTGAGCTCACCGACGCGATGCCGACCTTGCCGGTGGCGAGTTGAACCCGGTCCCCGGGCCGGTGCTGACCTGGTTCCGCCTCCGTCTTCTGGTGGGTTCGGTGCTCCACCGGCTGGCCGGGGCCAGGGAGATGTGCTGAGAGTCCCGCGGTCCGAGCCGGATCTGCCTCCGGCTCGGGCCGCGGGACTGCTCGGTGCCCGACAGTCGGTTCAGTCGGGCAGCGAGCCGTGCTCGACGAGCTGGTCGGCGACTGCCCGCAGCTTGATGTTCTTGTCCTGCGAGTAGCGCAGGAGGACGGCGAAGGCCTTGTCGGGCGTGAGGTCGTACCGCTCCATCAGGATCCCCTGGGCCTGGCCGATCCGCTTGCGCGCGTCGACGGCCTGCCACAAGTTCTCCTCGGTGCGGGCCGCCCCGATCGCGACCGCGGCGTGCCGCGCCAGGATGTGCGCCACCTGCTGGTCGTCGGTGCTGAACTGGTGCGGCCGGGTGCCGTACAGGTTCAGCGTGCCGATGGTCGTCCCCGCCGTGTAGAGGCGGACGTTCAAGAGGCTGCGGACGCCCGCGGAGGCGACCATGGCTGCCCAACCGGGCCAGCGGGTCTCGGTGGCGGTGTCGTCGACGATGATGCTGATCCGGTCCTCGAGAGCGGCGAGGTCCGGTCCGTCGCCGGCCTCCATCTGGATCTCGTCCAGCCGCTCGATCAACGGGTCGGTCGCGGCGATCGTCTCCACGCGCGTCTTGGAGTGCACGAAGATGACACCGGCGTAGTCGCAGCCGACCGCCTTCAGCGCGTACTCCAGGACGAGGTCGACCGTCTCCTCGACGCCGGGTTCGTCGTGGAGACGGAGAGCCATCTCGGCGAACTCTTCTGCATCGCGGTTAGTGGGCACGGTCGAGCTCCTGGTGACGAGTAAGGGCAGGCTCAGGGGGTAAGGCAACGGTATGACGGACATTCGCGACCTGCGCAACGCCCGGATTGGACCCACGGACGAGAGCGAGGTGATCTCTGCTCTGGTCGCCGGAGGGCCGGCGACGGCTGGCGCTCTGCGAGAGCTCCCGCAGTTCCGTACGTGGAGTGAGCGTCGCCTGCAGCTCGCGCTCGGCGCCGCCTGGGTGGACGACAAGGTCAGTATCGACGAGAACGACGCGTTCGTCCCGCTGCGAACCTGGTGAAAGCTGCTCTGGTGCTGAGCACAGCGTGAGCATCGACGCCCCCCGTGCGTGGGAACCTTGCGGCCGCTTCATGACCTGGATCCGTGAGTTGCTGGGCCCATCCTGACATGAGCTGCTCCGGATCGGGCACGGGGCCCCCATGACGACGTTGAGAGCCCTGGCCCTGGTCTGCACGCTCAAGAAGGGCGACGAGAAATCCAGCTCCTCGCTGCTCGCCCAGCAGGTGTTGGACGAGCTCGCGCGCCACGACTGTGTCGGCGAGCTCGTGCGAGTGGTCGACCACGACGTGGCGTTCGGGGTCACCACCGACGAGGGCGACGGCGACGGTTGGCCGGCGATCCGGGAGAAGGTGCTGGCCGCCGACATCGTGCTGGTCTCCACCCCGATCTGGATGGGCCAGCCCGCCTCGGTCGCCAAGGTGGCACTCGAACGTCTCGATGCGGAGTTGAGCGAGACCGACGACGCCGGTCGCCCCTCGATGTTCGGCAAGGTCGCCGGCATCGCGGTCGTCGGCAACGAGGACGGCGCGCACCACGTCACGGCCGAGGTCGCCCAGGCGCTGGTCGACGTGGGGTTCACCGTGCCCGCCCAGGCGGTGACCTACTGGGTCGGCGAGGCGATGGGATCGGTCGACTACCAGGACCTGGACGAGGCCCCGGAGAAGACGGCCGGCACCACCCGCACGCTGGCGGCGAACGCGGCGCACCTCGCGCGGCTGCTGCGGGACGCGAACTACCCCGTGCCCGAGTGACAGGAGGAGTTGAGATGCCCCAGGGACAGTGGAGCAAGAAGCGGGAGCGGCAGTACGAGCACATCAAGGACGGTCTGACCGACAGGGGGAAGCCGGAGGACGTGGCCGAGGAGATCGCGGCCCGCACGGTGAACAAGGAGCGCGCGAGGCACGGCGAGGCAAAGGAGGCGAGCCGAACCTCGACCGAGGACATCTCGTCGTCCCGACGGGGAGGGCTTCGCTCGCACCGCGGCGCCGGTGGTCGCACGCGGGACCAGCTCTATGCCGAGGCCCGCAAGAAGAACGTGAAGGGACGGTCGAGGATGAACAAGGCCGAGCTGGAGAAGGCGGTCGGTCGCTAGACCCCGCGGCGCTTGGCGTAGCGGAGCTTGACCATCTTGCGGACCTGGTCGAAGTCCTCGGATCGACGGGGGTAGCTCTGCATGTCGGGACCGAGCTGGAACTTCTTGTTCGTCGTCGCCTTGGGGGCGGCGAACTCGCGAAGACCGTCGTCGCCGTGGAAGCGGCCGAAGCCGGAGTCGCCGATCCCCCCGAAGGGCACCGACGGCATCCCGACGAAAGTCAGCGCCGAGTTGATGGTGGTCCCGCCCGCCTTGATCCGACGGGCGATCTCCCTGCCCCGCTTGGCCGAGAACACCGAGGAGCCGAGACCGAACGGCGTCGCGTTCGCCTTGCTGATCGCTTCCTCGACGTCAGCGACCGTGTTGATCACGATCACGGGACCGAAGGTCTCCTCCTGCACCGCGACGTTGTCCTCCGGTACGTCGACCAGCACCACCGGGTCGACGAAGGGAGCGCGGATCGACTCGACCCCTCCGACCAGGGCGGTCGCACCCGCGGCGATCGCCTCGGTGACGTGGCGGCGTACGACGTCGATCTGGGCCGGCACGATCATCGGACCGTACGAGTCGTTCTCGCCGAGCCCGGCGGTCACCTGCTCGGCGATCTCCTTGACCCGGGCGAGGAACGGCTCACGCACCGCCCTGGTGACGTAGACGCGCTCGATGCCGACGCAGGCCTGACCTCCGTTGAAGAAGCCGCCCCACACGACGGCTTGGGCTGCGTTCTCGACGTTCGCGTCCTCGGCCACGATCGTCACGTCCTTGCCGCCGAGCTCGAGCAGCACCGGGGTGAGGTTGTCCGCGCACGCCGCCATCACCTTGCGGCCGGTCGGGACCGATCCGGTGAAGGCGATCTTGTCGAGGCCGGCCTTGCACAGGGCGGAGCCGGTCTCGGCGAAACCGGTCACCCAGGTGATCAGGCCTCGAGGTGCGTCGGGGTTGGCGTCGTAGAACGCGTCCATGACCAGCACCGAGCTGGCCGGCGCGTACTCGCTGGGCTTCACAATCGCGGCGTTGCCGGCGGCGAGCGCGTACGCCAGGCCGCAGAGCACCGTGTAGATCGGTACGTTCCAGGGGGCAATGACGCCGGCGACCCCGAGCGGCGGGTAGGACACCTCGGCGCCGAAGTTGAAGAGGGCCATCCCGGGGGAGACCTTGCGGGGCCTCAGCACCCGCTTCGCGTGAGCAGCGGCCCAACGGAGGTCCTCGAGACCGGCGATCAGCTCGAACTGGACGTCTCCGCGCGGCCGACCCGTCTCGGCGAATCCGAGGTCGCAGATCTCGTCCGATCGCTGGGCGATCGCGGCGATCCAGCGGTTGATCCGCTTCTTGCGCCCGGCGAACCCGAGGCCCTCCCACCACACCTGGGCCTCGCGCGCGCTGGCGAGGCGCTCCGCGATGTCCTCGGCGGTGTGCACGGGGAACGTGCCGACGGACTCCCCGGTGGCGGGGTTGGTCACCGTGAAGGTGTCGGTGGCGGTCTGGGTCATGCGGCTCACGGTAGTCCGCGCGACCGGGAAGTGGAACAGGTTCTACTGCAGGAAATCTTGTTCCCAGAAAGCCCCAGAAGATCGAGGCGATCGAGACCAGATTGCCCGGATCTGGCGCGATAACACCCGAAAGATCCGTGGCGTTCGGGGTAAGTGTGCCTTGTTGTGCCGAAATATTCCGCCACTACATCCCAGGTGTACAAGGTCGAGGCCTCTGGGGTTGCCTCAGTACTCCGAGATCAACCCCGGTAGTCCGTTCTCCCGGCTCCCAGCACCGAGGATCCATGGCTCAGACCAAGAACCAGCAGCGCGCAGCCCAGGCTGTCGCGGCGTGGATGGCCCAGCACGAGTGGAACAACACCCAGCTGGTGGCGCAGGCGAACGCTGATCCCGGGACCATCGGCGACTTCCTCAACGGCAAGCGGTGGCCGAAGATCGGCACGCAGGGACGGATCGAGAAGGCGCTCGGGTGGGCGCCCGGCACCCTGCGGTCGATCGCGATGGGTGGACCGGCTCCCGAGCTGGTCACCGCTGTCGGTGGTCGCCACGAGGATGGCGAGCAGCACGACGACGCCCTGCGCTTCCGGCGACCGGCAGGGTTGACCGACGAGCAGTGGCACGAGATCAAGGACAAGGTTCGGGGCATCATCGAATGGCAGATCGAGCTCACCCTCCGGGAACGCTGACCTACGACCCTGCCGCCGACGTCGCCGAGCGCTACCCGGGCTGGGTCGTCGCGACGGTCGACCTCGGCGGTCTCGTCCCCGAGGTTCTCTGCTGGACGCGCAGGATCATCCTGATCGAGCGCGAGCAGAGTGCTCATGCCCGCCGCAGCTCGTTGGCGCACGCGGTCGCGCACCTCGACCTCGGCCACGCGCGGACTCTGAACGGCCACTTCGAGCGGCGCGAGGAAGCACAGGCGGACCGGCTGGCTGCTGACCGGTTGATCCCCCTCGAGGACTTCGCGGCGGCGTTGGCCTGGTCGCAGAACCGACGGGTCGTCGCCGACCAGCTCGGTGTCGACCTGGAGATGCTGGCCGTGCGCGAGGACGGACTCAGTCGGTCCGAACGCACACGTCTGCGCCGCCGGGTTGCCCGCGTGCGTCGTTGATCCTCAACCCACCTGCTCGACCACGAACTGCAGGCGCGGGTGCGCGTAGGTCTCCTGCGACTCGATCAGCAGCAGCTCGCGCGAGCCGGCCGTCAAGGTGTTCTCCAGCAGGTCGAACACACTGGAGACGGTCCGCGCGAGCGCGGTGCACGGGTCGCCCGTACTGGTGACGTGGGTGGAGAAGAGGGCAGCCGTCACGTCGCCCGATCCGTTGGCCTTCATCGGCAGCCTGGGAGTCCGGACCTGCCACGCGCCCTCGGCGGTGACGGCGAGCATGCCGGTCTCCTCCTCGGTCAGCCCCTCGTGCTCGATGCTGGTCACCAGCACGGTGCCGGGGCCGCGATCGCGGACGACGGCGACGGCGTCGAGCACGGCGGCCAGTGGCGGCCGGTCGGTCCCGAGCTCCGGCCGCCCGGTGAGCTCGCCGAGCTCGAACTGGTTCGGGGTGAGCAGGTCGGCTGCGGGCAGGATCCGGTCCTTGATCAAGGGCGGGATCGCCGGGTTCACGAAGCACCCGCTGCGGGCGTTGCCCATCACCGGGTCGCACGCGTAGACGGCTGCCGGGTTCGCCGCCTTGACCCGGGTCACGGCATCGAGGATCACCTCCGCGATCTCCGGGCTGCCCTGGTAGCCGGACAGGACGACGTCGATGTCGGTCATGGCTCCGCGCTCCTCGATCCCGAGGACGACCTCGTGCACCTCGGCTCCGGGGAAGACCGGACCGCGCCACGCGCCGTACCCGGTGTGGTTCGAGAACTGGACCGTGTTCACCGCGAGCACCTCGTGGCCCAGGGCGCTGCAGCGGGAAGACGGCCGCGCTGTTGCCGACGTGGCCGTACGCGACGGCTGACTGGATCGAGAGGATGCGCATCCCCTGATCCTGTCACCCCAGGTCGGGACCTCCGGCCCTCGTCCCGCTCTGGCAGGAGAAACTAGAACTTGTTACATTTATCCGGCCCGGGCGTGACCCGGCTCACTGCGCGTACGAATGAGGACTGAAACCATGGCAAAGCAGCGCTCCAACGAAGCCGACTACATCGTCGTGGGGTCGGGCAGCTCCGGTAGCGCCGTCGCCGGGCGACTCGCCCAGGCCGGTCACTCGGTCATCCTGCTCGAAGCGGGCAAGAAGGACGACAAGTTCCTCACCAACAAGCCGGGCATGATCGGACCGATGCACGCGGTCCCGCAGATCAAGAAGACCGTCGACTGGGGTTTCTACTCGGTGCCCCAGAAGCACATCCTCGACCGCAAGATGCCGGTCCCGCGCGGCAAGGTCGTCGGCGGCTCGAGCTCGGTCAACGGCATGGTCTACGTGCGCGGCAACCGCGCCAACTACGACTCGTGGGCGGCCGAGGGCAACACCGGGTGGGACGCGGACTCGGTCAACGCGGCGTACAAGAAGATGGAGGACTTCGAGGGTGGCGCGGACGACTACCGCGGCGCCGGCGGTCCGATCCGGATCTCGAAGTGCAAGTTCCCCCAGGAGGGAACCCACCAGTTCATCAACGCCGTCTCGAACGCGCTCGACGTCCCGATCAACGAGGACTACAACGGCGCCTCGCAGGAGGGCATCTCCTACATGCAGCAGAACGCTGCCGACGGTCTGCGGTACAGCGCCTCGCGCGGCTACGTGCACAACCTGAAGCCGGCCACCCTGGAGCTGCAGAGCGAGGTGATGGTCAACAAGGTCGTCATCGAGAACGGTCGCGCGACCGGGGTCGAGGTGACCGACAAGAAGGGCAACCGGACCATCCGCGCCGGCAAGGAGGTCATCCTCTCGGCCGGGTTCGTCGGGTCGGCCCAGATCCTGATGCTCTCCGGTGTCGGTCACGCCCAGCACCTCAAGGACCACGGCATCCAGGTCGTCTCCGACCTGCCCGTCGGCGACAACCTGCACGACCACATGTTCCACGCCCTGACGTTCCACACCACGTCGACGAAGATGAAGGGCAGCCCGACCTTCTTCGCCAAGGGCATCACCAAGGAGATCCTGCGGCCGGGGACGACGTTCCTCGCGAACTCGGTCTTCGAGTCCGTGGGCTTCGTCAAGACCTCGCACTCGGTCAACGGAGTGCCGGACCTGCAGCTGCACATGCTGCCGTGGTCCTACGTGTCGCCCAACCAGGACGAACCGATCATGCACGACGTCGACCCGCGCACCGCGATGACCGTGCTGGTCTCGCTGATCTACCCGCGCAGCCGCGGCACCCTGCGGCTGGCGAACACCGACCCCACGTCGACGCCGCTCATCGACTTCAACTACCTGGCCGAGACCTCCGACCTCGACACGCTGCTCGAGGGTTCCGAGATGACCCGCGCGATCATGGCGGACCCGGCGTTCGGCGGCCACGTCAAGGAGGAGATCCACCCGGGCATCGGGCTGCAGGGCAGCGACCTGCGCAACGAGATCCTCAACCGCGCGACGTCGATCTACCACGGCGTCGGCACCTGCCGGATGGGCGTCGACGAGCTCTCGGTCGTCACTCCCGACCTCAAGGTCAAGGGCGTCGAAAGCCTGCGCGTCGCCGACGCCTCGATCATGCCGAGCATCACCGGCGGCAACACCAACGCCCCCGCGATCATGATCGGCGAGAAGGCCGCGAGCATCATCCTCGGCCACTGACGTCGTGTCGGAATCACACCCTCCGGTGTGATTCCGACAGATCGGCACGTTGCAACGGGTCAATCTGTCGGTTTCACGCCAGATGGTGTGAAACCGCAGCGCTCACGCGACCAGCAGGCTGCGCTTGCTCAGACCCATCCAGTAGCCGTCGATCACCTGGTCGCCCGGGGCCTCGGGGTCGAGCGCGGCTCCGAGGGTGACGAACAGCGGCGTGTAGTGCTCGACGGTGGGGTGCGCGTACGGCATGCCGGGCGCCTTGGTCTGGTACGCCGCGAGCTCGTTGACGTCACCGCGGCCCAACGCCTCGGCGGCCCACAGGTCGAAGTCCTTCGACCAGCCGGGTGCCTCGGCCTCGATCCGGAACTCCTTGAGGAACGGGAGACCGTGGGTCAGGAATCCGGAGCCGATCACCAGCACGCCCTCGTCGCGCAGCTCGCGGAGCCGGCTGCCGAGGGTGAGCAGCTTGAACGGATCGTGGGTCGGCAACGACATCTGCAGCACCGGGATGTCCGCCTCCGGGTACATGATGCTCAGAGGCACCCAGGCGCCGTGGTCGAGCCCGCGGCTCGCGTGCTGGTGGACCTGCTCGGTGTCCGGCATCATCGCGGCGACCCGCTGCGCCAAGGCGCTCGCGTCGGGGGTGTCGTAGCGCAACCGGTAGTACCGCGGGTCGAACCCGCCGAAGTCGTAGACGAGCTCGGTGCCCGGGCCGCTCGCGCTGAGTGCCAGCGGGGCGGACTCCCAGTGCGCACTGACGATGAGGATCCCCGTCGGCCGCGCCATCGTCGCGGCGAGGTCCTTCAGCTGTCCCGACCAGACGGGGTCGTCCAGGAGCGGGGGAGCGCCGTGGCCGATGTAGAGCGCAGGCATCCGGGGTTCGGTCATGGCGGTCATACTAGTTCAACTTTCAACGACTAGCGACTATTCCGCAGGCAGTGCCCAGTCCACCGGGTCCGCCCCTTGGGCGACCAGGAGCGCGTTGACCGTGCTGAACGGGCGTGAGCCGAAGAACCCGTTGCGCGCCGAGAGCGGACTCGGGTGCACCGACTCCACGCAGGGGACGGCCCCGAGGCGGGGTCGCAGCTTGCGGGCGTCGGCTCCCCAGAGGATCGCGGCCAGTGGTCCGCCGCGTGCGGCCAGGACGTCGATCGCGCGCTCGGTGACCGGCTCCCACCCTTTGCCCCGGTGGGCGTTCGAGATGTTCGGGGCGGTGGTCAGAGTCCTGTTGAGCAGCGTCACCCCGGCGTCGGCCCAGGCGGAGAGATCACCGTTGGCCGGTACCGGTACGCCGAGGTCGGACACCAGCTCCTTGTAGATGTTCACCAGGCTCGGCGGCAGCGGGCGGACCTCGGGTGCCACCGAGAAGCTCAACCCGACGGGGTGGCCGGGGTTCGGGTAGGGATCCTGGCCGACGATCAGGACCCGTACGTCGGCCAGGGGGCGGGCGAAGACGCGCAGGACCTTGTCCCCGGAGGGCTGGTACCCGCGACCAGCAGCGATCTCGGCGCGCAGGAAGGCACCCATCCGGGTGATGTCGTCCTCGACGGGCGCCAGGGCGGCTGCCCAGTCCGGCGCCATCTGCCCCTTCGCGACCAGGTCGGTCAGTGCGCCCATCCCGTCGACCTAGGACGCGTCGAGCAGCGCGGAGAGCTTGTCGGCGACCGCCACGTGGTAGGCCTCGAACGGGTGGAACGGGAGGGCCTCGCCGGCGATCGTCTGCTGGCCGTTGACCCAGGGTTCGTCGGAGCAGATGTCGTGCCCGGTGGACGCCTCGTACATGTCGACGAAGTCGACCTGCTCCTTCTTCGCGACCTGCTTGAGCTCGTCGTTGACCGCGACCGCCATCCTTCTCGCGCGTTCGGCGGCCTGGCCCGGGAGCGGCAGCTCGGAGTCGCAGACGCCCTTGTCGGGGAGCGATCGCGGGTAGCCGATCAGCACGATCCGAGCGTCGGGAGCGGCAGCGCGGATCGCAGCCAGGTTCTTCGTGATCCCGGTACCCATCTTCTTGACCAGGTCGTCGAGCTCGGACTCGGGCCGGTCGAGGTACGCCCGGCACGTCTCCGACACCTTGTTGGTCAGCGAGTAGCAGCTGAGGGTCACGATGGTGCCGAGGTCGTTGTCGTTGATCCCCATGCCGAGGGTCACGAGCTTCGTCTGCCTGGTCACCGCCTCGAGCTGCGGGGGGTTGGCGCCGCCGCTCGGGAGGTACTGGGTGTTCTCCAGGTCTTCGGAGTCGGCGCCACCGCACGACGCGTCGGTGAACCCGACGAGGTTCTCCTTCTCCGCGAGGAGGGAGGGGTAGTTGTCGAACGCTCTGTAGCAGCTCGAGTCCCGGTACGGACCGTCACCGGCGACGGCGGTGTACGAGTCCCCCATCGCCACGTACTCGCTGTTCGACGGTGTGGGCGCGGGTGGAGGTGGCTCCTCCTTGCCGCACCCCGAAACCACGAGGAGCGCGGTACTCAGGACCACCGCGCCAGCAGAACGTCGGCGCCGTGGTGCACGGGCAGGAGCAGGAGGCGTCATGGCGCCTTCATTATTACCGGGCCTGCGAAGTGGAGCGGACGACGTCCAGGATGGCGTCCGCCACCGCCTGCTGCTCGGCCTCCACCGGGTGGAACGCCTGCTGCTTGCCCGGCTTCGTCCGGAAGCTGTTGACCCACGGAACGTCCGAGCACGCGGTGTGATCGGCAGACAGCTCGGCGACGTCGATGAAGGTCGACCCTGTCTGCGACGCTGCAGATCGCAGCAGCGTGTTGATCTTGTCGAGCACGGTCGCGGCGTAGTTCAGCTGCACGTCCGTCATGTCGGGCAGTGCGTCGCACAGGCCGGTCTTCGGCATCAGCTGCGGGTAGCCGACGACGATGATCTTGGCCCTGGGCGCGACGTCCTGGAGCGTCCGAAGGGCTGTCGTCAGGCTGGTTCCGTACGCGGTGGTCGCCCTCAGGATCGTGGGCGCCAGGACATCGTCGCCGCACGGCTCTGCCGTGCAGATGCGGAACATGTCCTGAAGCAGGTTGCCGTCCTCGATGCCGATCCCGATCGTGATCAGGTCGGTGTCGCTGGCCACGGCGTCGAACTGCGGGCGGAGCTCCTTCTTGCTTCCGGGCGCCTTCGAGGCCGACGTCAATGCCTTCGTCGTCGCCCCTACGCAGGTGGCGTCGACGAGAACGCTGGCGGACACTCCCGTGGAGACCAGGTGCGGGTAGTTCTCCTTCGAACGCAGACACTTCAGCGACTTCGAGGTGTCCGCGCCGAGGTACGGCGCCGAGGCGAACCCGTCGCCCAGGGCGACGTACTTCTGCACCTTCAAGGTTGGCAGCGCGCTCGGTTCGGCCGACCCGAACCCACCGGAGCCGCATGCCGCGAGCAGCGAGAAGCCGATCGTCAGGGCTGCGCCCCGGACGAGGTGACGGGTACGGGTCATCGCTTGGGCGCCAGGTCGCGCGACGACGAGGAGGAGAACCGACGGTCGCGGTTGGATCCGATCGCGGAGCGGTCGGGCGCGACCTCGGCGGCCGGCTTGGCGGCGGTCTTCTTCACGGCTGCAGTCTTTCGCGCCGGTGCCTTCTTCGCAGCCTTCTTCGCAACCTTCTTGGCGGGTCTGGCCGCGACCTTCTTCACCGGCTTCTGCTCGCGGTCGTCCGGGGTGGAGTACTGAGCGATCCACTCGTCCATGACCACCCACGTCGTCTGCCGGGCGGCGCGGCCGGTCAGCATGCCCAGGTGTCCGCCAGGGACGATCTCGAACCTGACCTCGTGCGCGTTGGTCAGCAGCGGCACGACAGCCTTCACTGCGGGGATCGGAGCGATGCCGTCGGTGTTGCCGGCGAAGACCAGGACCGGGACCTTGATGTCGGACAGCTTGATGTCCTGGCCCGAGAGGTTCACCTTTCCCGTGATCAGCTGGTTGTGCTTGAGCACGCGGTGGTACATCTGGCCGAACGTGCGGCCGGGATAGGCGATCATGTTCGCGGTGAACCGGTCGACCGCCTCGATCTGGGCGAGCCACTCGGCGTCGTCGAGGTGCTGCAGCGTCGCGATCGGCTTGGTGAGCAGCTTCGTGCCGCTGCTGAGCTGGAAGGCGCGGCGGACCAGAGGCTTCGGAGCACCGCCCATCGCGCGGTAGATCCGGGTGACGATGCCGCCGTCGGTGATCTTCAGGATCGGGCGCAAGGGCGCGACCAGCGGAACCTCACGGACGTCGAACGGAGACCCGACGATCGTCAGCGACGCGATCGGGAGCTTGGCGTCCGAGGCCGCGACCAGCGCTGCGAAGATGCCGCCCAGCGACCAGCCGACGACGTGCACCGGACGCCCGCCGGCGTGCGCGCTGACCTCGCGGATCGCCTCGGGGATGACCTCGTCCACCCAGTGCTCGAGCCCGAAGTTGCGGTCCTTGAAGGAGACCTCGCCGTACTCGACCAGGTAGGTCGGTCGACCGGCCTTCACGAAGTGCTCCACCAGGGAGCAGTCGCGACGCAGGTCGAAGCAGATCGCTGGAGCCGCGAGCGGGGTGACGAGGAGGACCGGGTCGCCGGTCGTCCGCACCTGCTTCTGCGGTCGGTAGTGGTAGACCTCGCGGAGCGGACCGTCGTCGATGAGGGTCCGGGGCATCGGTCGGAGGTCCGCCAGCCCGCCGTACAGCACCTTGTGGGCGACGTTGCTGGCAGCGGAGGCGACCTGGTCCGGCTTCGGGATCAGATCCATGGGGCGAAAATTACCAACAAAGCCCTGAACCGGCGCATCGTCCGCTCCCTGGACCGTGGGAACGGGATCACCGGGTCGTGGACAGGCGCCGTCGGGAGAGGTAGGACAGGGCCCATGAGACTGAGCCGCTTGGCCGGGGGTGCGGCGGTCGCGATCGGCGTCGTCGCCGTGCGGGACCTCACCCAGAAGAAGCATGCGTTGATGCGGAACTTCCCGGTGCTGGCGCACGCGCGCTACTGGCTCGAGACGATCGGGCCGGAGCTGCGGCAGTACATCGTGACCAGCAACGAGGAGGAGCGCCCGTTCAACCGGGACCAGCGCACCTGGATCTACGCCTCCGCCAAGGAGGAGAACAACTACTTCGGGTTCGGCACCGACGTCGACGTGGAGCACACCCAGGGCCTGGCCTACATCAAGCACCGCACCTTCGCCGACAAGCTCCCCGACGACCACGACAAGTCCGGCCGGCTTCCGAGCGCCAAGGTCCTCGGCGGGCCGCGAGGTCGAGCCGGGGCGTTCCGGCCGGCGTCCGTCGTGAACATCTCGGCGATGAGCTTCGGATCGATGTCGAGCGCCGCGATCGTCGCGCTGAACAAGGGTGCGGCCGGAGCGGGCTGCCTGCACAACACCGGCGAGGGCGGACTCTCGCCCTACCACCGCAGCGGCGGCGACCTCGTGCTGCAGATCGGAACGGCGTACTTCGGCTGCCGCGACGCGAGCGGCAACTTCGACGTCGAGCGGCTCAAGGAGGTCGTGGACTCGGCCCCGGTGAAGGCCATCGAGATCAAGCTGAGCCAGGGAGCCAAGCCCGGCCTCGGTGGCCTGCTGCCTGCGGCGAAGGTCACCCGGGAGATCGCCGAGATCCGCGGGATCCCGGAAGGTCAGGACTGCTCGAGCCCGTCCCGGCACACCGCGTTCGGCGACGTCGACAGCATGCTCGACTTCGTGGAGCACGTCTCGGCGGAGACCGGCCTGCCCGTCGGGATCAAGTCGGCCGTCGGGGAGATGCAGTTCTGGTACGACCTGACCCGGTTGATGGCGCGCGGCGATCGCGGCGTGGACTTCGTGACCATCGACGGCGGCGAGGGCGGCACCGGAGCAACGCCCCTGATCTTCGCCGACTCGATCGCCGTCCCGTTCCGGATGGGCTTCGCGCGGGTGTACGGCGCGTTCGCCGAGATGGACCTCACCGACGAGCTCACCTTCATCGGCTCGGGCAAGCTAGGGCTTCCCGACAACGCGGTGGTGGCGTTCGCGCTCGGCGCGGACATGGTCAACGTGGCGCGCGAGGCGATGCTCTCGATCGGTTGCATCCAGTCGCAGAAGTGCCACACCGACACGTGCCCGACCGGGGTCGCCACCCAGAACAAGTGGTTGGTGCACGGGCTCGACCCGACGCTGAAGTCGCAACGCTGCGCGAACTACGTGACCACGCTGCGCAAGGAGCTGATGAAGGTCTCGGCGGCCGTCGGGGTGCCGCACCCCGGTCTGATCACCGCCCGCGACGTGGACATCTTCTGCGGGAACTACGAGGCCCGCTCGCTGGCCGCGGTCTACGGCTACAAGGACGGGTGGGGTGAGCTCGGTCCCGAGCTGGCCGAGGAGATCACCCGGGTGATGCACCCGCAGCCTGCGTTCGACGAGGGCCCGGTGCTCGACCGGATGGGCGACTAGAGGCCGAGCGCCGCCTCGAGGGCCTCGAGCTCCTCGCCCGCGTGGACAGCGATGCGCTGCAGGGAGGGGATCGAGTCGCGGCAGCCGGTGAAGCCGATGTTGAACTCGCCGTCGTAGGACACGGCGGTGATGTTCAGCGCCTGGCCGTTGAAGAGTAGCGAGACCGGGTAGATCTCCTCGAGCCGGGAGCCGTCGAGGTAGCGCGCCTCGGCCGGCCCGGGCACGTTGGAGATGACGACGTTGGAGGCAGGTCGGCCGCGGCCCCCGAAGCCGAGGATCGACTGCGACATGAACGGCGCCATCAGGACCGCGGTGTAGGCGTCCATCGCGAGCGAGCCGACCTGAGGCAGACGTTCCTTGCCGAGCTTGGTGGAGGCCTGGATCACCCGGATCCGCTCGACCGGTGCAGCGACGTCGGTGCCGAGGCTCGAGTAGAGGAACGTGATCGCGTTGCCGACCCCGGCGCCGTCTCCCGCTTCGCGGACCGAGACCGGGACGTTCGCGATCAACGATTCGGACGGCAGGTCGCCCAGCTCGGTCAGGTACCGACGCATGGCTCCTCCGCAGAGCGCGAGGAAGACGTCGTTGAGGCTGCCTCCGGTGGCCGTGGACACGGCCCGGAGCCGGTCGATCGGGTAGTGCTGGGTGGCGAACCGGCGCGGGGTGTGGATGCGGCCGTTGAACACCGTCTTCGGAGCGCGGAAGGGTACGGCGCGGTCGGCGTCCTGGGTGCCCATCAACGACTCGCTGTAGGTCCGTCCGAGCGACCCGGCCACCGCGCTCGCACTGGACACCGCGGCCGCGATCGGCGCCGTCTGGTGCTGGGCGGGGACGGGAGCCTTCTCCTTGGGCGGGAGCCCGGACTGGTCGGGGCCGTGGGTGCCCACGGCCCAGGGCGGCAGCATGCCGCGGGTCTCCGGGTCCGCGGACAGGATCCGCCGCAGCAGCCGGATGCCCCCGACCCCGTCGATCTGGGAGTGGTGCACCTTCATGTACATCGACCACTGCTGACCGGCTTCGTCCTCGAGACCCTCGATCATGTGGCACTCCCACAGCGGGTACCGGCGGTCCATCTTCTGGGAGTGCAACCGCGAGACCAGGACGCCGAGCTCGCGCTGGGATCCGGGGCGCGGCAGCGCGTTGTGCCGGAAGTGGTAGTCCAGGTCGATCTCCTCGGGCGTGAGCTCCTTCCAGCTCGGCAGCGGGGCCATCTTCAGCAGGTAGTTGAAGGGAGCCGCGAACTCGCGGACCTCCCGCCAGCGGGAGACCAGGTCGCGCACGAAGTCGGGTCGGTCCTCGGGGACGCGGAAGGTGGCGAGCATCGCCACCTGCATCGGCGTGCGGTGCGACTCGGCGTACAACCAGGCGGAGTCGTTCGCCTTGAGGACTTTGCGGCTCATCCGCGCAGACTAGGGCGCGGGTCCTGGCCCCGGCCAGGTTTCCACAGCTCGGCGTCGCCGAGCGGCCGACTGGTCCAGACCCGGTCAGGTACGCCGTGCGGGCTTGACCTGCTTCGCGTGACCCGGTCGAGCGACTCGCAGGTCGGCGAGGAAGGCGTTGGCCCAGTGCTCCACGTCGTTCTCGGCGACCGTACGACGCATCGCCTTCATCCGCCGGTTGAGGTCCTTCTCGTCGGCCTGGTAGGCGTCGAGCATCTGCGCCTTCATCCCGTTGATGTCGTACGGGTTGACCAGGTAGGCCTGCTTGAGCTCCTCGGCGGCGCCGGCGAACTCGGACAGCACCAGCGCGCCGTCGTCGGAGTACCGGCACGCGACGTACTCCTTCGCCACCAGGTTCATGCCGTCGCGGAACGGCGTCACGACCATGATGTCGGAGGCGACGTACAGCGCCGCCATCTCCGCCTGCGGGAAGGCCGCGTTCAGGTAGGAGATCGCCGGGCGACCGATCCGGCCGAGGTCGCCGTTGATGTGGCCGACGAGGCGGTCGATGTCGTCGCGCAGGATCCGGTACTGGTCGACGCGCTCGCGCGACGGGCTCGCCACCTGCACGAAGGTCGCGTCCTCCACGCTGAAGTGGCCGTCGTGGATGAGCTCGCTGAAGGCGCGCAACCGGGCGTAGATGCCTTTGGTGTAGTCCAGTCGGTCGATGCCCAGGAAGATCTTGCGCGGGTTGCCGAGGTCCTCGCGGATCTGCGCGGCCCGGGCCTGGACGGCCTCGGAGCGGGCGAGCTCCTCGAACTGGGCGGTGTCGATCGAGATCGGGAACGCCTTGGCCGTGACGACCCGACCGTCGGGCAGGTACACCGAGTCCCGGTGCGTCTTGTGGCCGACCCGTTGCCGGACCAGCCGGATGAAGTTCTGCGCGGCACCGGAGAGCTGGAAGCCGACGAGGTCCGCGCCGAGCAGACCTTCGAGCAGCTCGCGGCGCCACGGCACCTGGGAGAACAGCTCGGCGGGCGGGAACGGGATGTGCAGGAAGAAGCCGATGCGCAGGTCCGGGCGCAGCTCACGCAGCAGTGCCGGCACCAGCTGCAGCTGGTAGTCCTGCACCCAGACCATCGCGCCCTCGTCGGCGACCGCGGCGGCTGCCTCGGCGAACCGGCGGTTGACCGTCACGTAGGCGTCCCACCACTCCCGGTGGAACTCCGGCTTGGCGACGACGTCGTGGTAGAGCGGCCAGAGCGTCGCGTTGGAGAAGCCCTCGTAGTACTCCTCGTACTCCTCGGCCGACATGCTCACCGGGACGAGGGTCATCCCGTCGTTCTCGAACGGTTCGAGGTCCTCACCGACGTCGCCGGGCCATCCGATCCAGGCGCCGTCCTGGCTGTTCATCACCGGCGCGAGGGCGCTGACCAGGCCGCCGGGGGAGCGGCGCCACCTGACCGCGCCGTCCGCGCCGACGAGCCGGTCGACCGGCAGCCTGTTGGCCACGATGACCAGGTCGGCGCGCGGGACTGCTGTCTTGCGGCGGCGGCTGGATCCAGTCACGTGATCCACCCTAGCGGGGGCGTCCGAGCGCCGGGACGCGCCCGAGCGGATCGAATGACATCCGTGTGGTTCGTCCCCTAGGATGAGAGACGTCCACCTGCAGCACCCCGAGGAGTCGACGACGATGGTCGCCAACCAAGCACTGAGTTCCGGGCAGCCCGAGGAGTCGGGTCTCCTGTCCGAGCGCGATCAGGGCATCCTCGACTTCGAGCGGCAGTGGTGGAAGTTCGCCGGGGCCAAGGAGGCCGCCGTGCGCGAGAAGTTCGACATGAGCTCGACCCGGTACTACCAGGTGCTCAACGCACTGATCGACCGTCCGGAGGCGCTCGAGCACGACCCGCTGCTGGTGCGCCGGCTGCGTCGTCTCCGCGCTGCTCGTCAGCGCCAGCGCTCCGCCCGCCGTCTCGGGTTCGAGCTCTAAGCACCTGATGTCCTCGCGACGCCCGACCCGAGGTGCTGCCCGTGACGCAGCCGGTGTGGTCCTGCCGACCCGGGTGATGGTGCTGAGCATCTCCGCCGTCGCGCTCGCCGGTCTCGGCTTCATCGCCACCCAGGGCAACGACGACAACGGCCCGGCCAAGGTGTCGCCCGCCGCGACCTCGACCGTGCCGCCGAGCCCGACCCCCACGACACCTCCGATCACCGAGGGGCCCGGTGGGCCGGTGAGCACCCCCAGCACTCCCAAGCCCCCGAAGCCGGTCAACAAGGGCAAGACGACCGTGGTGGTCTTCAACAACACCAACATCAAGGGGCTCGCCGGCGCGACCGCGACCCGGGCCGAGAAGGCCGGTTGGAACATCTTCAAGACCGACAACTGGCACGGGTCGGTCGACGCGAGCACGGTCTACTACGGCCCGAAGATGCGAGCCGCTGCCAAGCTGCTCGCGGCCGACCTGGACATCACCCGCATCAAGGCTTCGTTCGAACCGATGAACCCCAAGATGCTGACCGTCATCCTCACCACCGACTACCAGTAGTCAACCGCTCGACCGCCTCTGCGAGAGTGGAGCCATGGAGCTGAGCGCCCCGGAGGACGCGGACCAGTACGACGCCGTCGTGGCAGTCGGTGCTCGTCTGCTGATCGCGCTGGACTTCGACGGGACCCTGTCGCCGATCGTGGGCAACCCCGAGGTCGCGCACATCCACGAGCGCGCGGGCGACCTGCTGACCAGGCTCGCCGACCGCGTCCGCACGATCGCGGTGATCACCGGCCGACCGGCCCGGCAGGTCCTGGCGCTCGGAGGGCTGGACGACGTCGGCGACGAGATCGGTCGGCACGGGCACGAGCTCGTCGTGCTGGGGCAGTACGGCAACGAGCGCTGGACCTCCGCCGGACGCCGGGTCGTCTCACCGAAGCCGCCGAGCGGACTGGCCAGCCTGATCGGGGATCTGCCGCGGATCCTCCGACAGGCCGGTACTCCGGACGCGCACATCGAGGAGAAGGGTCTTGCCGTCGGGGTCCACACCCGGCGCTGCGCGGACCCGAAGGCCGCGTTCGACGCCCTGCTCCCGGTGCTGACCGCGGCGGCGCAGGCGCGCAACCTGACGGTCGAACCGGGCCGCTACGTCATCGAGATCCGCGCAGGCGGCATGGACAAGGGCATCGCGCTGCGGTCGCTGGTCGCGGAGCACGACGTCGGAGGGATCGTCTTCGTCGGTGACGACCTCGGCGACGTTCCCGCCTTCACCGCGGTGCGCGAGCTGCGTGCGCAGGGGATGCCCGCCCTGCTGGTCGCGTCCGGTTCGGACGAGGAGTCCGCCCTGCGGGACCTCTGCGATGCGGTCGTCGACGGGCCCGACGGGGTGATGGACTTCCTCGAGGTCCTGCACGACCGGCTCGCGCGGCCGAACCCGTGATGTCCGCAATTTGAGACATCGGTCTCAGATTTCGGAATCGATGTGCACCGGAGGCGGGATCGTCTCTACGCTGGTGCACAGCTCATCGAGAGGGACTGAGGGAACGGCCCGTTGAAGTCCCGGCAACCGCCGCTCGAGCCTCCGTCTCCGGATCGTCGGATCGGAACCGTGCGGTGTGGTGCCAAATCCGTCCTGGTCCGAGAGTCGGCCCGGGGAAGATGAGAAGGAGGCCTCCTTTGAGCAACGTCACTGAGACATCGACCGGCACCGTGCTTCGCGACGGCGCCTTCGGTCACGCCACCGGACTCATCTGTCGGGAGTGCGGCACCACCCAGGAGCTCGGACCGCACTACGCGTGTCTGGAGTGCTTCGGTCCGCTCGAGATCGCCTACGACTTCCCGTCGGTGACGCGCGAGCAGATCGAGGCCGGCCCCGCGAACATCTGGCGCTACAAGGCGCTGCTTCCCGTGCCCGACGACATCGAGTCCTCGCCGAACACCGAGCCCGGGTTCACCCGGCTGCTGAGGGCCGACAACCTCGGCCGCGAGCTCGGCATCGCCGACCTGTGGGTCAAGGACGACTCGACCAACCCGACCAACTCCTTCAAGGACCGTGTCGTCGCGTGCGCCCTCAGCGCCGCCGTCGAGTTCGGTTCAAAGGTCTTCGCCTGCCCCTCGACCGGCAACCTGGCCAACGCGGTCGCCGCCGCCGGCGCGCGTGCGGGCATCAAGACCGTCGTGTTCATCCCGAGCAACCTCGAGACCCCCAAGCAGGTCAACTCCGCGATCTTCACCGAGTCATTGGTCGCCGTCGAGGGCAACTACGACGACGTCAACAAGCTGGCCTCGGAGATCGCCGGCGAGGAGGACGGCTGGGCGTTCGTCAACGTCAACGTCCGTCCGTTCTACGCCGAGGGCTCCAAGACCCTCGGCTACGAGATCGCCGAGCAGCTCGGCTGGCGCCTGCCCGACCAGATCGTGATCCCGGTCGCCTCGGGCTCGCAGCTGACCAAGGTCGACAAGGCGTTCGGGGAGCTGATCAAGCTCGGGCTCGTCGAGGACAAGCCGTACAAGATCTTCGGTGCGCAGGCCGAGGGCTGCGGTCCGGTCGCCACGGCCTTCAAGGCCGGCGTCGACGCGATCCGCCCGGTCAAGCCGGACACGATCGCCAAGTCGCTGGCGATCGGCAACCCGGCTGACGGCATCTACGTGCTGGACATCGCCCGCCGTACCGGGGGTGCGGTCGAGGAGGTCACCGACGACGCCATCCGCGACGCCATCGTCCTGCTGGCGCGGACCGAGGGCATCTTCACCGAGACCGCCGGGGGCACGACCGTCGCCGTGCTCAAGAAGCTCGTCGAGACCGGACAGCTCGACCCCGAGCTCGAGACCGTCGTCATCAACACCGGTCACGGCCTCAAGACCCTGGACGCGATCTCGGGCCAGGTCGGTCCCGTGGCGACCATCGCACCGACGTACGACGCGTTCGCCGCGTCCGGCATCGTCTGACCACCACTTCTCGAGGAGAACCATGAGCGTTTCCGTCCGCATCCCCACCATCCTGCGCACCTACACCGGGGGCGAGTCCGAGGTGGTCGCCGAGGGCGCCGACCTCGGCGACGTGCTGGACAACCTCGAGTCCAACCACCCCGGGATCAAGGCCCGGGTGCTGGACGACGGCGGCGACATCCGTCGGTTCGTGAACGTGTACGTCGGCAACGACGACGTCCGCTTCCTCGACGGCTTGGGCACCGCCACCCCGGCCGGCACCTCCATCTCGATCATCCCCGCCGTCGCCGGCGGCTGATCGGAACGATCTCGACCGAGACCCCTGGAGCACTGCTCCGGGGGTCTCGTCGTTCGTGCGCCGTGCTGGCAGAGTGAGACCGTGAGCAACCAGGCAGTCGCCCTCGCGGCAGGAGCAGCACTCGGAGCCGTCACGGCTGAACCGCTGCGTCGACGCGGTGGTCGCGCACCGGTGATCGGCGCCGGCGTCGGACTGGTCACCGCTGCGGTGATCTACCCGGCCGCACGCCGCGAGCACGAGCGCTCGGTCGCGCTGCTCGTCGAGGGCGCCGTCGTGGTCGGCGCGACCGCACTGGCCGCCGTCGCCGCCGGGCGCGCGCCGGTCACCGGCCGTCGGCTGCTCGCCCTCGGCTGGGCGGCACACGCGCTGTTCGACTTCGGCCAGGGGCCGAGCCCGGACTCGCGTCTGCCCGGGTGGTACGCGCCGCTCTGCGCCGGGTACGACTTCGCGCTCGCCGGGCAGCTGCTCCGCCCGTGACCCGCGCTCGCGCGTTCCACGCGGTCACCTTCGCCGTCGCGGCGCTCGCCGTCGTGCTCCAGCTCGTCCTCGTCCTCCAGGGCCACAAGGTGCTCGACGAGAACAACCGCCCGGACACCGGCACCCGGCTGATCCGGTTCTGCTCCTACCTGACGATCTGGAGCAACGTCCTGGTGGCGTGGTCGGCGCTCACGCTCGCGCTCGGACGCGACCGGGACACCAGGGTCTGGCGGGCGCTGCGCCTCAACGCCGTGGTGCTCTGCTTCGGCGGTGGCATCGTGCACTTCTTCTTCCTGCGCCCGCTTCTCGACCTCGACGGTGCCGACCTGCTCGCCGACAAGCTGCTGCACCTGGTCGCGCCGCTGCTCGGACTCGTCGGCTGGCTGGTGTTCGGGCCGCGCGGTCGCGCCACGACCGACGATCTCGTGCCGTTCCTGCGGCTGCCGGTCTTCTGGCTGCTCTACACGCTGGTCCGGGGCGCCTTCGTCGACTGGTACCCGTACCCGTTCATCGACGTCGGCGAGCACGGGTACGGGATCGTCCTGGTGAACTGCCTCGGGGTCGGGGTGCTGATGTTCGGCCTCGCGTACGGGGCCGTGAAGCTCGATGCCCGGCTCGCCAGGGCGCAAGCCGCGACCTGAGGAAGCGCCGCTCGGCGTCGTCGTCTGGAAGGCTGAGGCGATGACGACCCTCCCGGACGGCTTGCGAATCGTCGACCCGCACATCCACCAGTGGGATCCGTTCACCACACCGCGGGTCGTCTCGACGCCCGCGAAGCTGGTCCGGCGCCTGCCTGTGCTGCGGCCGGTGATCGAGGCGCTCCTGCCGCGGGGCGACCGCGAGTTCGTCGGCGACCCGGTGAACGTGATCAACGAGTACCTGCCGACCGACTACGCCGCCGACGCCGGCGAGCTGCCGGTCGGGGCGGTGGTGCACGTCGAGGCGGCGTGGAAGGACCATCGCGTCCTCGGTGGGGCCGGGGAGACGACCTGGCTCGGCACGCTGCCGTTCGGGGCTGACGGGCTTCCCCGTCTCGGTGCGATCGTGTGCCATGCCGACCCGCGGGACCCCGACGTCCGGCCGCTCCTGGACCGCAACCTCGCTGCGGGGCCGGTGCGCGGCATCCGGTGCTCGGCCGCGCACCACCCGGACCGCGGGGTGCGTTCCTGGGCCGACGAGGGGATGCTCACCAGCCGTGAGTTCCTGGCCGGCTTCGCCGCGGTCGCCGAGCGCGGTCTGAGCTTCGAGGCCTGGGTGTACTCGCACCAGCTCGGTGAGGTGGTCACCCTGGCCCGGGAGTATCCCGAAGCCACGATCGTGCTCGACCACTACGCCACCCCGGTGGGGATCTTCGGGCCGCGCGGACGCTGGACCGGACAGACCGAGGCTGACCGGCGCGACCTGCTCGCGCGCTGGTCCGACGAGATCGCCGCCCTGGCTGCGCTGCCCAACGTGGTCGCCAAGCACTCCGGTCTCGGGATGCCGGTCCTCGGCTGGACCGGGCCGGTGAGCGCGACGCGGTACCGCGACGCGGTGGCCCCGCTGGTGACCCGTGCTCAGGAGCTCTTCGGTGCGGACCGCACGCTGTGGGCGTCGAACTTCCCGATGGACAAGCCGACGATCTCGATCTCGACGACGGTGGACACCCTGCTGGAGCTCCTGCCCTCCGCCGACCCGCGGAAGCTGCTGCGGGACAACGCCTGCCGCGTCTACCGGCTGGACCTCTGAGGAGCTCTGCCTGAGAGGCTGGACCCCATGACCGACCTGCTGCTGGTGACGTGCTCCGCCTTCCCCGACGGTGAGCCCGGGTACGAGGCTCTCGACACCGCGCTGGCCGATCGCGGCGTCGAGGCGCGCTGGGTCCGCTGGGACGACCCCGACGTCGACTGGGAGTCGGCGCTGGTGGCCGTCCGGTCGACCTGGGACTACGACGTCCGGCTCGAGGAGTTCCTGGACTGGGCGCGTTCGGTCCCGAAGCTGCTCAACGGTGCCGACGTCTTCGCCTGGAACACCGACAAGGCCTACCTCCTCGAGCTGGACGCTGTCGGCGTGCCGATCGTGCCGACGATCTCGGTCGACGGGGAGGAGGACCTGCCCGCGGCGATCGCCGCGTGGGACACCGCCGTGGTCAAGCCACGGGTGGGTGCCGGAGGCCGCGGCGTGGTCGTCTTCGACGGGACCGACGGTGGTCCCGAGGGCCTCGACGAGTCCGCACTCGGGGCCGGTCCGTGGATCGTGCAGCCACTGGTCGCCTCGGTCCGCACCGAGGGGGAGTACTCGGTCTACGTCATCGGGGGCGAACCGCGCTCGATGGTGCGCAAGCTGCCGGCCGGCGAGGAGATCCGGGTGCACGAGGAGTACGGCGGCAGCACGGCACCGGTGCCCCGGACCGCGGAGGCTTCCGACCTCGCCCGGCGGACCGTCCGAGCCGCCGAGGAGATCCTCGACGCCACTCTGGTGTACGCGCGGGTGGACCTGCTCCGGCTCGCCGACGGGACCCTCGCGGTGAGCGAGCTCGAGGTCACCGAGCCGGGTCTGTACCTCGAGGAGCTCCCCGAGAATGGTAGGGCGTTCGCGGCGGCGGTCGCCGGCGTGCTGGCCCGCTCCTGAACGTTTGCACTCTCAGGGGTCGAGTGCTAACAATTGACATTGGCACTCTCCCTTCGAGAGTGACAACCAGCACCACCCCAGGGCCGAGAACGTCGAGGTCCGAAGGCGCCGCCGGGAAGGGTCCGGCGGGTCAGCCCGGACCGTCCGTCGCGGGCGACCGATCGGCCACCCACTCATCTGCGTGAGGAATCGCAAGAGTTATGCCGAAGCTGATTGCTTTCAACGAGGAGGCCCGGCGCGGTCTGGAGCGTGGCATGAACACGCTCGCCGACGCCGTCAAGGTCACCCTGGGCCCCAAGGGCCGCAACGTCGTGCTCGAGAAGAAGTGGGGCGCCCCCACGATCACCAACGATGGTGTGTCCATCGCCAAGGAGATCGAGCTCGAGGACCCGTACGAGAAGATCGGCGCCGAGCTGGTCAAGGAAGTTGCCAAGAAGACCGACGACGTCGCCGGTGACGGCACGACGACCGCGACCGTGCTCGCCCAGGCGATGGTCCGCGAGGGTCTGCGCAACGTCGCCGCGGGTGCCAACCCGATGGCGCTGAAGCGCGGCATCGAGAACGCCGTCAAGGCCGTCTCCGACGCTCTGCTCGAGATGAGCAAGGACGTCGAGACCAAGGAGCAGATCGCGGCTACCGCGTCGATCTCCGCCGCCGACACCACCGTCGGTGACGCCATCGCCGAGGCGATGGACAAGGTCGGCAAGGAAGGTGTGATCACCGTCGAGGAGTCGAACACGTTCGGCCTCGACCTCGAGCTCACCGAGGGCATGCGGTTCGACAAGGGCTTCATCTCCCAGTACTTCATGACCGACCCGGAGCGCATGGAGGCCGTCCTCGACGACCCGTACATCCTGATCGCGAACCAGAAGGTCTCGACCGTCAAGGACCTGCTGCCGCTGCTCGAGAAGGTCATGCAGTCCGGCAAGCCGCTGCTGATCATCGCCGAGGACGTCGACGGCGAGGCGCTCTCGACCCTGGTCGTGAACAAGATCCGTGGCACCTTCAAGTCCGTCGCCGTCAAGGCTCCGGGCTTCGGTGACCGCCGCAAGGCCATGATGCAGGACATCGCCATCCTCACCGGTGGTCAGGTCATCTCCGAGGACGTGGGCCTCAAGCTCGAGTCGACCGGCATCGAGCTGCTCGGTACCGCGCGCAAGGTCGTCATCACCAAGGACGAGACCACCATCGTCGAGGGCGCCGGCGACGAGGCCCAGATCGAGGGTCGCGTCAACCAGATCAAGGCCGAGATCGAGAAGTCGGACTCCGACTACGACCGCGAGAAGCTGCAGGAGCGCCTGGCCAAGCTGGCCGGCGGCGTTGCGGTGATCAAGGTCGGTGCCGCCACCGAGGTCGAGCTCAAGGAGCGCAAGCACCGCATCGAGGACGCCGTTCGCAACGCGAAGGCGGCCGTCGAGGAGGGCATCGTCGCCGGCGGCGGCGTCGCCCTGGTGCAGGCTGCCGACAAGGCTTTCGCCAAGCTGGAGCTCGAGGGCGACGAGGCGACCGGTGCTGCCATCGTGAAGCTCGCGTCCGAGGCCCCGCTGAAGCAGATCGCGGTCAACGCTGGTCTCGAGGGCGGCGTCGTGGCGGAGAAGGTGCGCAACCTGCCCGCCGGCCAGGGTCTCAACGCGGCCAACGGCGAGTACGTCGACATGATCGCCACCGGCATCATCGACCCGGCCAAGGTCACCCGTTCGGCGCTGCAGAACGCTGCGTCGATCGCCGCGCTCTTCCTCACCACCGAGGCGGTCGTCGCGGACAAGCCGGAGAAGGCCGCCCCGATGGGCGACCCGACCGGCGGCATGGGCGGCATGGACTTCTGATCCACCGCTGACAAGGCACAGGCAGGACCCCGGTCTCGACCGGGGTCCTGCTTCTTTTCGTTCCGGCAACGCCTCTCGCGCGCCTGCGGGAGGATGCACCGCATGGGACAGACCGGACGTCAGATGCGGGCACGGACCAAGGGTGCGATCGGGGCCAGCTCCGGCCCGCGTCGCCAATCCGCGGCCAAGGTCGGTGGGGCTGAGCGCCTGCGCTACGCGTTCGACAACTCGATGGCCCGCGGTACGCCGGCGCTGGTCGCCTGGCTGGCTGCGGCGACGTTCGTCCTGATCCTGGTCTTCGGCACGATCGTCGCGCTGTTCAACATGCGCGACGACGATCCCGGGGCGCAGCACCAGGGCTTCTTCTGGGAGCTGTTCCAGGCACTCATGCACGCGTTGGACCCTGGCACGGTCGCCGGGGACAGCGGCACCTGGCGCTTCCTGCTGACGATGCTCGCGCTCACCCTTGCCGGCCTCTTCATCGTCAGCGCGCTCATCGGCATCATCGCTGCCGGGATCGACGCGAAGATCGCTGACCTGCAGCGTGGCCGCTCCCGGGTGATCGAGAGCGGGCACACCGTGATCCTCGGCTGGTCCGAGGCCGTCTACACGATCCTCGCCGAGCTCGCCGTCGCGAACGAGAGCGCCAAGAGCCCGGTGGTGGTGATCCTCGCCGACCGGGACAAGGTCGAGATGGAGGAGGACATCCGGGAGAAGCTTCCCGACCTCAAGGGAACCCGCGTGGTGTGCCGGTCCGGGTCGCCCATCGATCTCGGTGACCTCGCCCTGAGCAGCCCGGAGGCAGCGCGCTCGATCATCGTCCTGGGCTCCGGTGGTGACGACCCGGACAGCGAGGTCATCAAGACCCTGCTGGCGCTGACGCACAACAGCCAGGACGGCGCACCGATCGTCGCCGAGATCTCGGACCCCGAGAACCTCGGGACGGCACGGATGCTCGCCAAGGGCCGTGCGGTCATCGTCGACAAGCGCGGCACGGTCGCCCGACTGATCGTGCAGACCTCCCGGCAGTCCGGAGCCGCCGCGGTCTACACCGAGCTGTTCGACTTCGACGGCGACGAGATCTACTTCCACTCCGCGCACGGTGCTGGTGCCCGCGCTTACGGGGACGTGCTCAACGACATCGAGAACGTGGCCGTCATCGGCCTGCTCGACGCCGACGGCACCGCCGTGCTCAACCCGGCGATGGACACGGTCATCGGCGAGCAGGCGCTGATCGTGGTCGCCTCGGACGACTCCGCGCTGAACTCCCCGCCGGCGAGCTCGGCGGCCGTCGACGAGGGTGCGATCACCGCGGTCGAGGGCCGTGGTGAACAGCCCAGCCAGGCGCTGCTGCTCGGCTGGAACGAGCGCGCTTACACCGTCGTCCAGGAGCTCGACGCGTACGCCGAGCCCGGCTCGACCCTGACGATCCTCACCGAGATGGGGGAGCCGGTCCTGCCCGACCTGGCGAACCTGACGCCGACGATCGTGCGCGGCCGGACGACCGCGCGTTCGGTCCTCGACCAGTACGTCACCACCGACCTCGACCAGATCATCGTGCTCTGCTACTCCGACGACCTCGACGTCCAGCAGGCCGATGCGCGGACGCTGGTGACCCTGCTGCACGTGCGGGACATCGTCGGCGACGGCCCGGAGAGCCCGGCGGTCGTGAGCGAGCTCCTTGACGACCGGAACCGCGCACTGGCCGAGGTGGCTGCGGTGGACGACGTCATCGTGAGCGACAAGATCCTCAGCCTGATGCTCTCGCAGCTCTCCGAGGACCGTCGCCTCGAGCCGGTCTTCATCGACCTGCTCGACGCCGACGGTGCCGAGATCTACCTGCGACCGGCGGACTGGTACGTGCGGGCTGGCAGCACGGTCAGCTTCGCGACGATCGTCGAGGCTGCCCGGCGCCGTGGTGAGACCGCGTTCGGGTATCGAGCTGTCGACAGGATCGGTTCGGAGGTGAGCCCGTCGGGTGTCTTCGTCAACCCGGGCAAGGCAGAGACCTTCACGATCTCGGCGGAGGACCGCGTCGTGGTCCTCGCCGAGGACTGACGCACTCCAGCACGATCCGGCCTAGGCTTCAGCCATGTCTCGACCCCTCCGGTACCCGTCCCTCGCGCTCCTGGTCGCGCTGGTGCTCAGCGCCCTCCTGATGGCTCCGTCCGCCAATGCGGCGACGACGCGCTCGATCACGATCGCGGCGAACCCGACCGCTGCGCTCGCCGGCAGCAAGATCACCATCTCCGGCAAGGTGACGAAGACGCCCCAGGGCGCCAACGTCAAGATCCAGCGGAAGGTCGGCAAGAAGTGGAAGACGGTCACCACCGTCAAGGCCAAGAGCGCCGGGAAGTACTCCGGAAAGGTGACGTTGAAATCGACGCCGGGCTACTACAAGTACCGCGCCGTGGCGACCGCGTTCGAGGGGCTGAAGAAGGCGAGGTCGAAGAGCGTGACGGTCGCTGCGCTGCGCAAGACCTCGTTCTTCAAAGTGAGCAACAACGACTTCCTCATGCAGTCCACTGGTTCGGGCAACCCGGGCTCGGCCGACGGCAGTCTGAGCAAGCCGTTCACCGTCGGCGCCAAGGTCGTCCTGCAGCGCAAGGACGCCGGTGTCTGGACGACGATCAGCACGGGCAAGATCGCCGCCAACGGCACCTTCCACCTGCCGTTCCCGAACGCCAAGAGTGGCGAGCACCGGGTCTACGTGTCCCGGCAGGGCCTCAACGCCGGGGTGATGTCGAAGGTCGAGTCGTTCGTCTTCGTCTGATCAGAAGACGTTGCGCGGCCGGAACTGAACGCTCACCCGCGGACCGACCGGTCGCGAGGTCTTCGGCACCGCGTGCTCCCAGGTCCGCTGGCAGGAGCCGCCCATCACGATCAGGTCGCCGTGCCCCAGGGCGTGGCTGAGCTCGGTCGGACCCCCGCGCGGGCGCAGCAGCAGCTTGCGCGGGCTGCCCAGCGAGACGATCGCGACCATGGTGTCGTGACTGCGGCCGCGACCGATGTTGTCGCCGTGCCAGGCGACCGAGTCCTGGCCGTCGCGGTAGTAGCAGCAACCGGCGGTCACGAACGGTTCCCCGAGCTCGTCGGCGTACCGGGCGCTGAGGGCGTCCCTGGCCTCGGTGAGCACGGGGTCGGGCAGCGGGTCCCCGATGCCGTAGGTGTGCACCAGGCGGGGGACGTCGACAACTCGGTCGTACATCTCGCGGCTCTCGGCGCGCCACGGGATCGCCTCGACCAGACGCTCGAAGACCTCGTCGGCGCCGGCGAGCCAGCCGGGGAGCACGTCCACCCAGGCACCGTGGCTGAGGTGGGTGCGCGTCAGTCCGGCCAGGTCGGCGAGCGCGGGCTCCGTCTCCCCGAACAGGCTGGGTTGGAACGCGAGGGTCATGGCACGAGCATAGCCCAGATATCGAACACATGTTCGATCAGACGGACGTGTCGGTGACCACCGGCTCGGTGGCAGGGACGGTGCCGTTGGCGACGTCGTCCAGCTGCGGTTCCAGCCGGGCGACTGCGAGCCACGCCGTCAGGCCGCAACCGAGGACGAGCAGACCCAGGTACTCCAGGTGCAGCCGCTGGTCGATGAGGAACCCAGCCACGACCGGCCCCAGGATCGAGGCGCACTGGAACGAACCGGCCGTCAGCGCGTTGTAGCGCCCGCGCAGGTGGTCGGGTGCGAGGTCGTTCACGATCGCCGGCATCGTCGGTTGCAGCAGGGTCTCGCCGAGCGCGAAGACGGACGCGCACGCGGCGACGAAAAGGGTGGCGGACACGGTGCCCGGGGCGATGCCGCTCGCGCCGAGCAAGCCCCACGAGGTCGCCCAGAGCGCCGACATCGCGACGATCACCCGCGTACGCCGCTTGCCGTCGATGCGCTGCAGGACCAGCAGCTGGAGCAGCACGATGACCAGGGTGTTCGCGGCGAACGCGAAGCCGAGGCCGCGCGTCGAGACGTCGCTGATCGCGCGCGAGTACGCCGGCATCCCCGCGTTGAGCTGCGAGTAGCCGACGAACGCCGAGACGAAGGTGAGCACGGTCAGCGTCCCCATCGCCGGTGCCTTGAGCACCTGCAGGTAGCTGACCTTGGCGCCGTCGTTCCCGCTCCCGGATCCGGGGGAGGCGGCCGGCTTCCCGATGTGCCGGAGCGGGAACAGGATGAGGAACAGGCTGGGCAGGTAGCTCATCGCGTCGCCGAGGTACATCCACTGGAAGGTGATCAGCCGGTCGACGTCGGCGACGAAACCGCCGATGATCCCGCCGATCCCGATGCCGAGGTTCAGCAGCGAGAAGTTGATGCCGAAGTAGCGGGCCCGGATCGGCGACGGGACCACGGTGGCCACCAGGGCCTGCGAGGTCGGCCAGCCCATGCCGAACCCGGCGCCGATGATCGAGACCGCGACGGTGGTCGTCACCAGGTCGTCGGCGAACGCGACCAGCGTCTGCCCGACGATCGCGGAGACCAGCACCAGGATCATCGCGACCCGCGCGCCGGCCCGGTCGATGAGGGTTCCGGTCGGTGCAGCGGCGACGACCCCGGCAGCGGACATCACGGCGAGCAGGATGCCGACCACGTCGAGGGAGTAGCCGCGCATCTCGTGCAGGTAGACCACCCAGAACGGAAGTACCAGGCCGGTGCCGATGAACTCGAACGCCACGACCGAGAGCAGCAGCTTCCCCTCGCGCGGCAGGTCGTGCCAGAACGATGCGATCGTGGGGCGGGAGGTGGTGGGCGAGGTCATCGGGTTCGAGTCTGTCACCGGGAACCGACGTGATGCATCCGGATAATCGCGTCCGGATTGCCCCGATGGCGGCCGATGCTCTCAAAACAACTTCCAACTGGCCTAGTCATCGCTAGGGTGGCGACGGAGCGGGGGCTCTGCGAGGGAATTTGAGGGGAGCGCGTCTTGGCTGAGCACGGCATTCCGGCCACCCAACGTGGTCGCAAGCACCTGCTCGTGCGCGAGTACGTCCGCTCCCTCATCGTCGACGCCGAGCCCGGCAGTCCGGCCCCGTCCGAGCGCGACCTGGTCGAGCAGTTCGGTGTCGCCCGGATGACCGTGCGGCACGCTCTCGACGGCCTGGTCGCCCAGGGCCTCCTCGAGCGGATCCCCGGTCGCGGCACGTTCGTCACCAAGCCGCTCATCGACATGCAGATGCGGCTGTCCTCCTTCTCCGAGGAGATGGAGCGCCGTGGCAAGGTGCCGGAGTCCAAGACACTGCTCGCCCGCCGCGAGACCGCCGGTCCCGGTCTGGCGCGTGCGCTGGAGACCGAGGTCGGCTCACCGATCGTGCACTGGGAGCGGCTGCGACTGGCTGACGGCCAGCCGATCGCCATCCAGCACGTGTACCTGTCGCTGGACACGTTCCCGCGGTTCCTCGACGAGGCACTGCCGTCAAGCCTGTACTACCTCTTCGCCGACCGCGACCTGATGCCGACCTGGGGCGAGGACTCTGTGGTCGCCGTGGTCGCCGCGGTCGCCACGGAGGACGAGGCCGAGGCGCTCGAGCTCGAGCCCGGTGCTCCCGTGCTGCACATCTCTCGGCGCTCGTTCTGCCGCGAGGTCGCGGTCGAGGTCACCCGCAGCATCTACCGCGCCGACCGCTACACCCTCTGGGTACCTGTTCTACGCCCCGAACACCTCCGCTGACGCTCACGCGCCAGCAACTGCTACAACGACCCCACAGGCGCCACCACGATGCCTGCCTCCTCGCAGACCCACGTCGGGTCGGGTCCGCCGAGGTCGGGGTCGACGTGCAGCGCGTGGGTGCTGTCCTCGCACGCGGGGCACAGCGGCCAGCGTCCTGATCGCTCCAGCAGGCCGTCCTGCACGTCCTGGGCGACCAGCCCTGCGACGAACTGGTGGCCGCCCGGCCACTGCTCCACCCACCACGCGCGGTGGGCGACCGACTCCTCCAGCAGGGAGACGGTCTCGGGGTCGGCCACGCCGGTTGCTTCGAGGTCGTGCAACACGAGTGCGCGTGCGCTCACGATCGGGTCTTCGAATGCCACGATGGCCATTGTGTCCCCCCACTCCGAATCCGCGCCCCTGCTCGAGGTCGCGGTCCTGCATCCGCGCGACGCCCAGGCGGCCACGGCAGGGGAGGCCGACCGGCTCCTGCTGATGGTCGAACCCGAGCGCGGCGGCCGCTCGCCCGAGCCTGCGGCCGTGTCCGCAGTGCTCCGCGAGACCGACCTCCCAGTCCGCGTGCTGCTGCAGACCGGGGACGCGCCGACCCTCGAGTCCAACCCGTACGCCGAGCTGGTCTCACTCGCGCGCCGGTACCGCGAGCTCGGGGCCGAGGGGGTCTCGTTCGGGTTCCTCGATCGCGAGAACGAGATCGACCGGGAGTCCTGCCAGGCGTTGGCCAACGACCTCGCGGG
Source organism: Marmoricola sp. OAE513 (assembly GCF_040546585.1). Lineage (NCBI taxonomy): Bacteria > Bacillati > Actinomycetota > Actinomycetes > Propionibacteriales > Nocardioidaceae > Marmoricola > Marmoricola sp. OAE513. The sequence goes on from NZ_JBEPOC010000001.1 coordinate 2,391,372, forward strand.
CATTCCGTGGACCTTCCACCGTGCCTTCGATGCCGCGTTCGAACCCCGTCGTGCCTGGCGCGACGTGGTCGGACTGCCCGGACTCGACGCGGTCGCCTCGGCCGGATCGAGCCGGGGGCTGGCGTTCGGTGCCGACGAGCTCATCGGCCGGGTCGGATCTTCGCCGCGCCTGGCCGCGCTGCTGCTGGCCTCGGGTGACCTCCGACCCGACCACGTGCCGTGGTTGGTCCGCGCCGGCGTACGTCAGTTCGCGGTGTCCCAGGAGGTCCGCCCGGACGGCTCCTGGACCAAGTCGTACGTCGACCCCGGCGCCGTACGGTCCTGGAGGCTGTTGCTCGACGACGCCCACCAGCGGGCGCTCGGCGTCCCCGTGGACTGAGGTCCCGCGTTTCGGTTCGACGTCGGGAGGTCACAATCCTCCCGATCCGGTGGACATCCCGCCTGCGGCGGGACATCGTGATCCGGGTACATCGGGAAAGGAACTCGTGTGAAGCGTGTCGTCGCTGCTCTGGCAGCTGTTGTCCTGGTCGGTTCGTTGGCCGGACTCACCAACGTCGCAGCAGCCTCCGACCAGGTGAAGGCGGGCCCGGCGTTCACGCCGACCGTGGCCGCCTGGAAGAACTGCGGTGACCTGCAGTGCTCGACCCTCACCGTCCCGATGGACTACGCCCACCCGGACAACGGCAAGACCGTGAAGCTGGCGATCACCCGCCTCGCGGCCGACCCGCTCGCCGGCGCCTACGCCGGCATCATGGTGGTGAACCCGGGTGGTCCCGGTGGTGCCGGAACGCCGTACCCGGTGCTCCGCGAGTACGTTCCGGGCACGGCCGCCAAGCGCTACGACTGGATCGGCTTCGACCCGCGTGGTGTGGGAGCCAGCACGCCGGCGCTGCACTGCAACGCGAACTACTTCGGCAACAACCGGCCGAACTTCGTCCCGAAGACCAAGAAGCTCAAGGCGTACTGGTTCAAGAAGACGGCGGGTTACGCCACCGCGTGCTCGAAGAGCACGGCCAAGGACCTGCTGCCCTTCATGACCACCCGCGACAGCGCGCGTGACATGGAGACGTTGCGCCAGGCGCTGCACGACGCAGCACCGGCGCTGAATAAGCCGGCGGTCGAGAAGTTCAACTTCTACGGCTTCTCCTACGGCACCTACCTCGGCGCCGTCTACGCCACTCTCTACCCGTCCAAGGTCGGCCGCTTCGTCCTCGACGGCGTCGTCGACCCGGCGCGCTACTGGTACGGCTCGAACTTCGACCAGAGCAAGGCGTTCGACAAGAACATCAACATCTTCTTCCGGTGGATGGCCAAGCACGACAAGGTCTTCCACCTCGGTAAGAACGGCAGCAAGATCCGGGCCGGCTACAACAAGCTGCTCAAGAAGCTCGACAAGCACCCGAAGGCCGGCGGCAGGCTCGGCCCCGACGAGCTCACCGACGCGATGCTCTCAGCGGGCTACTACGTCTACGACTGGGCGAGCATCGGCTCGGCGTACTCCAAGCTCGTGCGCAAGGGCCAGGGCTACCCGCTCTACTCGATGTACCGCTCGGGCAACCAGGGTGCGGACAACGACAACGGGTACGCCGTGTACCTCGGCGTCCAGTGCACCGACCAGCGCCGCCCGAGCAAGGGCAAGCAGGTCAAGGACACCTGGAGGGTGCACAAGAAGGCACCGTTCCTGGCGTGGGACAACACCTGGTACAACATGCCGTGCCTGACCTGGCGTGCCCCCTCGCGAGGCAAGGTCCCGATCACCGGCGCGGGTCTCGGGGCCACGAAGATCCTGCTGATCAGCGAGACCAAGGATGCGGCCACGCCGTACTCCGGTGCCCTGAACCTGCGCAACATCTTCAAGGGCTCTGCGCTGATCGCCGGCGTGGGTGGCACCACCCACGCGGGTTCGCTCAGCGGCGTGGCGTGCGTCGACAACCGGATCGCGAGCTACCTGGCCACGGGTGCGCTGCCGACGCGTCAGTCGGGTCGCCGTTCCGACCTGAATTGCCCTGCTGTCCCGCGGCCGCCGGCCTCGAGCGCAGGACGCTCGACCGCCAAGGTCTCGACCGGGGTGCCCACGGGCCTGCGTGCGCTGCTCACCGGCACCCAGCGGATCTCGCTGGGCTGAGGATCGTCGCCGCCTCAAGCCGGCAGGTCCACGGGGACCTGCCGGCCTGACACGGCTACTGTGCGGCTGACGGCACGCACGCTGGCTGCGTTGTCGTCGGTCGGCGGCCAAACCCGGGCCGCCTCCGTCCTCCGCCTTGCCCCCGCACGCCCCGTCAACCGCTCGTGACGCCGCCTCAGGCCGGAAGGTCCCCGGCATCCACGATCCGGTAGGCGTACCCCTGCTCGGCGAGGAACCGCTGCCGGTTCTGAGCGAAGTCCGCGTCGACCGTGTCGCGCGAGACGATGGTGTAGAACCGGGCCGTCTTGCCGTCGGCCTTCGGTCGCAGCAGCCGGCCGAGGCGCTGGGCCTCCTCCTGCCGTGAGCCGAACGACCCGCTGACCTGGATCGCAACGGCGGCTTCGGGGAGGTCGACGGAGAAGTTGGCGACCTTCGAGACCACCAGCAGGTTGATGTCGCCGGAGCGGAACCCGGCGAACAGCTCCTCGCGTTCCTTCACGCTCGTCTCGCCCTTGATGACCGGTGCCCCCAGGTGCTCGCCGAGCTCGTCGAGCTGGTCGAGGTACTGCCCGATCACCAGGGTCTGCTCGCCCTCGTGCTGGGCGACCAGCTGTTCGGCGACCCGGGTCTTGCTGAACGTCGTGCTCGCCAGCCGGTAGCGCTCGTCGGGCTCAGCGGTGGCGTAGGCCAACCGTTCGCCCTCCGGTAGCGTCACCCGGACCTCGACGCAGTCCGCGGGGGCGATCCAGCCCTGCGCCTCGATGTCCTTCCACGGTGCGTCGAACCGCTTGGGTCCGATCAGGCTGAAGACGTCTCCCTCGCGGCCGTCCTCGCGGATCAGCGTCGCGGTCAGACCGATCCGGCGACGCGCCTGGAGGTCGGCGGTCATCCGGAAGATGGGCGCCGGCAGCAGGTGCACCTCGTCGTAGACGACCAGGCCCCAGTCGCGGGCGTCGAGCAGCTCGAGGTGCGGGTACACGCCCTTCCGGCGCAGGGTGAGCACCTGGTACGTCGCGATCGTGACCGGTCTGATCTCCTTGACCGCTCCCGAGTACTCGCCGATCTCGTCCTCGGTCAGGCTGGTCCGCTTGAGCAGCTCGGACTTCCACTGCCGGGCGCTGACGGTGTTGGTCACCAGGATCAGCGTGGTCGCCTGCGCGTGCGCCATGGCTGCAGCACCGACGATCGTCTTGCCGGCCCCGCAGGGCAGCACGACGACTCCCGAGCCCCCGTGCCAGAACGACTCCGCCGCCTGCTTCTGGTAGTCGCGGAGCTCCCACCCGTCCTCGGTGAGTGCGATCGCGTGCGCCTCGCCGTCGACGTACCCGGCGAAGTCCTCCGCGGGCCAACCCAGCTTGAGCAGCGCCTGCTTGAGGTTGCCACGCTGGCTCGGGTGCACCGCGATGGTTCCCTCGGAGCCGGGCAGGTCGTCGATCTGCTCGCCCAGCATCCCAGCGACCTTCTTGCTGCGGATCACCTCGGTGAAGACAGCCTTGTCGGTGGTGGCCAGGACGAGTCCGTGGGTCGGGTGCTTCTCCAGCCGCAACCGGCCGTAGCGGTCCATGGTGTCGGCGATGTCGACCAGCAGCGCGTGCGGGACGGCGTACCGGCTGTACTTGAGGAGGGCGTCGATGACCTGTTCGGCGTCGTGCCCGGCGGCCCGCGCGTTCCACAGTCCCAGCGGGGTGAGCCGGTAGGTGTGGACGTGCTCGGGGGAGCGCTCGAGCTCGGCGAACGGGGCGATCGCGCGGCGGGCCTCGCCGGCGAGCTCGTGGTCGACCTCGAGCAGCACGGTCTTGTCCGACTGGACGATCAGGGGGCCGTCGTTCACGCGTTCCTCCGGTGCTGGTGAGTGGTTCGGGTCATCGGCGGCGTACCTCGCTGATCCGGTGGATGGCGAACGAGCGCACCTCGTCGTTGCGCTCGTCGTACGCCGAGAGCTGGCCGCCGCCGACCTCGAGCGGTCGCACGACGCGTTCCACCGACGTGCCGTGGTTGTCCAGGTAGCCGATCCAGACCTCGGTACGTGCCTCGGCGGCCTCGCGCAGTGCTGACATCACGTCGGCCGGTGACTTGGCAGCGGCTCGGGCCGGGCGTTCCGCGGCTGCTCGGTCACCGGCACGCAGGGCGGAGATCACCGCGGTCGTGCGCGCGGCCAGCCGTGCCTCCGAGAGCCCTGCCGACGGAGCCGGACGTGGGGTGCGGGAGCGGTGCTCGTCGGGGCGCGCGACCCGGACGGTGCCGTCGGCGGCCTCGACCACCGGAGCGGCGCCGAGCTCGCGCAGCCGGGGGAGCAGCACCTGCAGCGGGACGTCGGAGACGATCACCGTGGGGGCGATCCGACGCAGCCGCAGCGAGGCGGCCTCGGCGTGGTGCATCAGCTCGGTCAGTGCGGTCTCGTCGTCGCTGCGCAGGAACGACTCCGCAACCCCGAGGCGCAGGGTGCCGAACCGGCGAGCGACGTCGTCCACGAGGTAGTCCAGGGCCTGAGGCACCGGGGTGCGGGAGGACGCGGCGAGGAAGTCCTTCACCTCCAGCGTCGACCAGCCGGAGTCGAAGGCCCGACGCACGGAGTCCACGCTGAACCGGTACGTCGTGGCACCGCCCCGGGACTCCACGTCGGCCAGCAGGCCGAGCCGCCGGGCGAAGTCCTGCTCCAACGGTCCGGGCGCGACCGCGGTCAGGTCGGCCTGGATGAGGACGTGGTCGACCGGAGCGGGGAGCAGGCCGACCAGGGGCGTACGGGCGTCCTCGCGCTGCAGAAGCGCCCGGCCGAACGAGCTGAGGCCGCCGAGCCCGAGAAGTCCGATCGCCGAGGCCTCGTCGAGGATCGTGGCGACCAGCTCGAGGCGCGTCTCCGGCCGTCGCGGGAAGCTCCAGCGCAGCCGGTCGACCAGGGTGCCGGTCCCGGTCCCGGCAGCGAGCACATGCCCGGGAGCGAGGTCGAGCAGCGCGGCCAGCGTGGAGTGCCGGTCGCCGACCAGCCACCCGCGCTCCAGCCCGGGAGAGAGCGCGTTGATCGGCCGGTCCCCGTCGCGTCCGCCGATGGCGGAGACCAGACGGTTGTTCTCGGTCCACGCCCGCGCCAGGGCGAGCCACCGATCGGCGGTGGGCTGGGCTGCCCAGACGTCGTAGGCATCGGTCGGTTGCCACGCGGCGTCGAGGTCGTCGTTCATCCCCACGGCGAGCAGGCTCGCCGCAGCCGCGGTCTCCACCACCAACGCCGCGGTCGCAAGGTCGGCGTGCACCAGGTCGGCGACGGCGCGCAGGTCGCGGACGCCGAGTCCGCCGGTGCGCAGACCGGCCGGCGGTTTCGTGCTCCACGTCTCGAGCAGCATCTCGGTGCGTCGGGTGAACTCGAAAGCAGCACCCGCCGCCGCCCGGTCCACCAGGCTCGCGTCCCGCGTGCTCGTCGCGAGCTCGGGCGGGAGGTCGAGCGACTCGCGGGTCGATCGCCCGCCTCGCAGGTGCAGCCGCACCGACCACGGCACCACGACGTGCCGGTCGTCGCGTGCCTGGAGCAGACCGCGGGACATCAGGTGCTCGGTCGGGGTGGACGCGTCGGCGGGACGCACGACGCGCCGGGCGTCAGTCACGGTCCCCGCCGCTTCCGTCTCGTCCAGGTGGTCCAGGATCGTTCGGGCCCGGTCGTCGATCTCGCCGAGGCTCTGCACGACCTGGCTCGGCGTGGGACCGGGTGGGAGGCCGACGGCGTCGGCGACCACGGTCGTGGGTCGCCAGGCCTCCCTCGGTGCCCCAGATCAGGGCCAGCTCCCCGAGCCGGTCGAGCGCTCCTGCAACCGCCGCAGGGCTCGCGTTCACGACGGACTGGATGACGCTGGTCGGTGCGGGGCCGACCTGGACGACCGCGAGCAGGGTCTCGGCCTGGAGCCGGTTGAGCAGGTCGAGCGCACGAGCCACCGAGACCCGGACGACGGCTCGCGAGGCGAGCTGAGCGGAGTCCGTCGGCGCGGGCGCGGCCAGGTCGGGGCGGGCCTGGAGGAGCGCGGCGATCCGCTCGTCGGGCCAGCTGCGGAGCTGGTCGGCGAGGGTGCGCGGGGCCACGGACGAGGACCCTTCGTCTGGGCTCAGGACAGACATCCGGCCAATTCTACGGAGGTGGGTTTCGGATCCGGTAACCCGAGGACTGGCAGGCTGGTGCCATGGCAACGATCGCGGCCCGCGGGCTCGCCAAGTCCTACGCCGGGAAGCCGGCGGTGGTGGACCTGTCCTTCGACGTCGAGCCCGGCAGCGTCACCGGTTTCCTCGGTCCGAACGGGTCAGGCAAGTCCACGACGATGCGGCTGATGCTCGGCCTGGACAGAGGGGCCGGGAGCACCCGTTTCGACGGACAGGCCTTCACCGACCTCGAGCAGCCGATGCGCCAGGTCGGCGCCCTGCTCGAGGCCAAGCCCTTCCACCCCACCCGCACGGCGCGCAACCACCTGCGGATGCTCGCGGCCGCGAACGGGATCAGCGCGAAGCGGGTCGACGAGGTGCTGGCCGTCGTGGGGTTGACCGAGGTCGCCCGTTCGAAGCCGAAGAGCTTCTCGCTCGGCATGGGCCAGCGGCTCGGACTCGCTGCCGCGCTGCTCGGCGACCCGCACACGCTGATCCTCGACGAGCCTGCCAACGGCCTGGACCCCCAGGGCATCCAGTGGATGCGGGTCTTCCTCCAGGGTCTCGCTGCCGAGGGACGCAGCGTCTTCGTCTCCAGCCACCTGCTCTCGGAGATGGCCCTGATGGCCGATCACCTGGTCGTGATCGGTCGAGGAGCCCTCATCGCCACCGGCCCGATCGCCGACTTCGTCAGCAGCTCGCGGCAGAACGCGATCATCGTCCGGACGCCCGACGGATCCACGCTGGCGCCGCTGCTGGTCGCCGCGGGCGCGGCCGTCACTCCGGGCGAGGACGGCTCCCTGGTCGTCACGGGCGTCGAGATCGCCACCGTCGGCGACGTGGCGTTCGAGCACGGCATCCGGCTGCACGAGCTCAGCCCGCGGGTCGCGACGCTGGAGGAGGCGTTCCTCGAACGCACCGCGGGTTCCGAGGAGTTCCAGGCGCTCGGTCGCCCCACGGCACCCGGAGGTGGTGCTCGATGAGGGACGCCCTGGCCTACGAGTGGGTGCGGATCCGGACGCTGCGGTCGACCTGGTGGCTCTCGGGTCTCGCTGTGTTCCTCGGGGTCGGCATCTCGACGCTGTTCTCGTGGGGGATCCACCACGACTTCACCACCAGCGGGGTCAACGCGGACGACCTCGACGGACTCGGTCCGATCGTCACGACGCAGCTTGCGGCCAGCGGCCTCATCCCCAGCGTCATCTGCTTCGTCCTGGCGATCATCGGGATCTTCGCGTGGGGCCACGAGTACCGGCACGGCATGGTCCGCGCCTCGCTGACCGCGCTGAACTCGCGGGCCCACCTGTGGCTCGCGAAGTTCCTCGTGGTCGGCGCCTGGGTGGCGGTCGTCGCCGTCGTGACCTTGGTTCTCTCGGGCGTGGTCGGCACGATCTTCCTGCACGAGTACGTGCACGTGCTGAGCTCGCGGACCTGGGAGGCGATCGGCCAGCAGCTCGTCTACCTGGTGGTGCTCACCTGGCTGGCGATGGCGTTCACCTCGGTCACCCGCTCGCAGGCGTTCGCCCTGGTCTCGATCTTCTTGTGGCCGTTCCTGATCGAGAACCTGCTGCTCGTCTTCTTCCGGCTGGTACCGGGCCTGCGGGACAACACCGAGCTGCTGCGGTTCCGGCCGTTCGACGCCGGTGCGCACCTCGTCGACGTGCTCAGCGACCCGGTCGGCACCTGGGGTGACCCGCTCAGCGCCCTCGGTGGTTTCCTCGTGTTCGGGGGCGTCTCGGCTGCGGTGATGGTGGCGTCCTTCGTGCTGTTCACCCGTCGCGACGCCTGAGCGCCCGCTCCCTGATCAACCGGGTCGCCACGGCCGCGCGGGGCCACGTACTCTGTGCCTTCGCATTCGACGCAAGAGAAAGGCCGAGCTGGTGCCCACCGGAAAGGTCAAGTGGTACGACGCCGAGAAGGGTTTCGGGTTCCTCTCGCGCGAGGACGGGGACGACGTGTACGTCCGGTCGTCCTCGCTTCCCGAAGGGATCACGACCCTCAAGGCGGGAACCCGCGTCGAGTTCGGCATCCTCTCCGGCCGCAAGGGTGAGCAGGCCCACCAGGTCCGCGTGCTCGACGCGCCGGCGTCGGTCTCCAAGGCGCAGGGCAAGGCTCAGCGCCGCAAGCCCGAGGACATGGTCAGCATCGTCGAGGACGTGATCAAGCTCCTCGAGGGGGTCGAGGAGGCCTACCGGCACGGCCGGCACCCCGACGGCAAGGTCGCCGCGCCGACCGCCAAGCTCTTGCGCGCGCTCGCGGACGAGCTGGCGCTGTAACCTCTCGCGTACCTAGGAAAGGTGCGTGGATGCTGCTCTCCTGCGTCAGCTGCGGGGCCCCGTTCGAGGACGACAGTGCTTTCTGTGCTGCCTGCGGGCTCGCCCGCAG